>NC_018013.1:275000-3080000 GCF_000265385.1 Aequorivita sublithincola DSM 14238 | reverse complement strand
GTGGGAGACTACCACGTTGATAGGCCATAGGTGTAAGGGCAGTAATGTCCCAGCCGAGTGGTACTAATAGCCCGTAAGCTTATGTACGACGCATCCCTCCATTTCGGTGGAGGGAAGCAACTCTTTTAAGTAAGTAAATTCACTTTTCCCCTATACTTTGTTTCTATATGTCAAGATATTCTCTAGCCTATGGCTAGAAGTTAAGAGTTCAGAGTGCTGAGTTATGACTTTCATAACTCTTAACTCATAACTCCTAACTAAACACTAAGGTGGTTATAGCGACGGGGCTCACCTCTTACCTTTCCGAACAGAGAAGTTAAGCCCGTTTGCGCCGATGGTACTGCAGTTATGTGGAAGAGTAGGTCGCCGCCTTCCTTTAAAGTCCCAATCATTTAATTGATTGGGACTTTTTTTATGAAAAAAACTGAAAACTACTCATCCACGTCATGGTGGTTGGGGCGGTGGAACGGTATGTTTCTGTTAACAGCATCTTCATTGCCGCCCCTGCCGTTCTTACTACATTAGACATTTTTCTTTAAAGTCCTCATCATTATTTATCGAATATTGTTCTAAAATGGATTTCAATCGAAACTAGATTTCATTTCATCTTGATTTTTAGTATTTTTATTCAGATAAATTAGTCTAACACTACTTTTAAGAATGCTCAAAAATCCAGAAATAGATCTTGCCTGGGACTTCGTCAATAATACAGACAGAAATATCTTTTTAACAGGGAAGGCAGGTACAGGTAAGACTACTTTTCTTCATAAGTTAAAGAATCAATCTTTGAAAAGGTTGGTGGTAGTTGCCCCCACTGGGGTCGCTGCTATCAATGCTGGAGGTGTAACCATTCATTCCTTTTTTCAATTGCCTTTTGGTCCCATATTGCCAGAAACAGGTAATCTTCAAAATAATTCCTTTTCAAAAAAATTCAGTAGAAATAAAATCAACATCATTAAATCTCTGGACTTATTGATTATCGACGAGATAAGTATGGTTCGTTCTGATTTATTGGACGGTATCGACCAAGTTTTACGGCGGTTTAGGGATAGAAATAAACCATTTGGAGGCGTTCAACTTTTGATGATTGGCGATCTTCAGCAGCTTTCGCCGGTAATAAAAGATGATGAATGGCAACTATTAAAACAACATTACAACACTGGATTCTTCTTTGGAAGTACTGCGTTTCAAACATCAAGTGCAATTTCGATTGAATTGAAGCACATTTATAGACAGGAGAGCGAAGATTTCATAAAAATATTGAATGAAATACGAAATAATAGACTGAGTCTTGCATCCTCTGAAGTTTTGAATGCACGGTATTTGCCAAATTTTTCTCCAAATACAGATGATGGTTACATTACACTAACAACGCACAATAACCGCGCAGACCGAATAAATTCTGTTGAATTAGACAAGCTGAAGAAGAAAAGTTTTCTTTTTGAAGCGGAAACAGAAGGCCAATTTCCCGAATATACTTATCCCACACATTCAAAGTTAGAATTGAAAATAGGCGCACAGGTAATGTTCATTAAAAATGACAGCTCTCCTGAAAAACGCTATTTCAACGGAAAAATTGGAACTGTTGTCAGTGTGGATGAGGATGAAGTATTAGTAAAGTGTCCAGATGACGAGTTTCCAATCGTTACAACTGTTGAAATTTGGAAAAATATCAATTATTCTATTCAACAGGATACTAAGGAAATTGTTGAGGATGAAATAGGCTCTTTTACCCAGATACCCTTGCGATTGGCTTGGGCTATCACGATTCATAAAAGCCAAGGACTTACTTTTGAAAAAGTAATCATCGATGCAGGTGAAGCCTTTGCTCACGGCCAAACTTATGTAGCGTTGAGTCGCTGCAAAACATTGGAAGGTATTGTTCTGACTGGTCCGTTGAGTCAGAGAAGTATTATCAATAATCACGAAGTTGCATCGTTCAGTAAAAATGCGGAGGAAAATCAGCCTGATTCTTCAATTTTAGCTTCTTCAGAAAAAACATATCAACTAAACCTAATTGATGAAATTTTCAACTACTATTCTTTTTTGCATCCTGTAGATAGAATAATTGATGTTTATTACAAGAATAGAGGAAGTATTGAAGGAAACATATTAGAACAGTCAACTTTTATCAAGGACAACGGTGTTAAGGAACTTTTGAAAATTAGCGCTGCTTTTAAGTCTGAACTCATTAAATTGAGTGAAACTGCCTCGCCAGAAAACAATTCCAAATTGCAAGAACGCTTCAAGAAAGCAATTTCTTATTTTGAAAAATATACGGATGATACTATTAGAAAACCTTTGAATGAAATCAACTATACCACAGATAATAAGGCTCTAAAACAAGATATTGAAAATCATTTGGAGACTTTGGAAAATTTGGTGACCATTAAATTCTTTTGCTTTAAAGGCTTGAAAAATGGTTTTAAAACTTCGGAATACTTATCATTACGCGCCAAGGCTGTACTTCACAAGGAAGAAAAGCCGAAACGGACAAAAAAGGAAGTCATTGCTTCAACGGAACATCCTGTTTTATTTGAAAGGCTTCGTGAGCTTCGGACTAAATTTTCAACGGATGAAGATATTCCGCCTTATCAAGTTTTCACTCAAAAAGCATTGTATGAAATGTGTGAAGTTTTGCCTAACAGCTCAAAACAGTTGAAAAAAATAGCTTATATAGGGAAAGTTCGATTGGAAAAATACGGTTTAGAGATTCTTGAAATAATAAACGATTATCTTGATGAAAATGATATTGATCCAAAAGCAGAAGCCGCGATTATTCCTAATAAAAGCGGAACTCAACAAGTTTCTTATGAGCATTTCAAAGCTGGGAAGAGTATTCTTGAAATAGCGAAAGAGCGTGATTTAACCACTGGAACTATTGAAGGTCATCTATGTACATTTTTAGAAACGGGCGAAATAAAAATTACAGATTTAATGCCAGAGGAAAAATTCTTGGCACTCAAGAAAATTATGGAAACTGTGCCGTTTGATGGTTTCGGAGATTTAAAGAATAAAATTGACGAAAAGTTTTCCTATAATGACTTAAGAATGGTTTCCCATGCTATTCAATTTTCCAACAATAAATAATTCAAATTGTTTCTTTCCGAAGATTTTAAATAAAATAAGCAATCACTACGGCTAAGATAACTGCCGTCATTTTTGACAGATTAAATTTATGATTCTTTGAACTTTCAAAAAGTATTGTGGTTGAAACGTGTAGAAAGATACCAATAACTACTGCGGTTATCTGCGTTTCATATTGATGAACAAAATTGTAATTATTTGCAATAAAACTTCCTAAAGGCGTCATTAAGGCAAAAAAGAATAAGAAGAATAGTGTGGTGGATTTTTTGTAGCCAGCCGTAATAAAAAAGAAGGAAAGGATTATCGCTACTGGAATTTTGTGAATAATAATGGCAAGCAATAAATTATTTTCCTCCGAAATCGGGAAACCTTCCATAAAAGCGTGAATACTAAGGCTGACAAACAATATCCAAGGAAAATGTTTTGCTTCAGAATGTAGATGAACGTGACCGTGTTCTGCACCTTTTGAGAAAAACTCTAGGAATATTTGCAATAAAATTCCAAGCATTATATAGACGCCAATACTTTTTGAAGGCGTTTCAAAAACATGCGGAATAAGTTCAAAAACGGTAATTGAGAGTAGAAAAGCCCCGCTAAAAGCAAGAAAAACTTCCATATTGCGCAACTCCTTTTGCTTTAAGAATACCGCAACAAAATAGCCCACAGCCACGGCTAGAAATAGTAGTAAGTAATTCATCAATTAAAAATTAGGATTAACCTTTCGGAAGTATTTCTATCAAAATCATTAAGTTTATAGTCACCGTAAGCTGATTTCAAATTTACATCTGCTTCTTTAAAGTATAGTTCAAAATCTTCCAAAGTGAGCGCTTTTACTCGTTCAACATAGTGAAAATCGGCTGCATTATCATTAAAACGTATGTGCTTTAAAATGTAACCATCTTCCACGTATTTCTCAATGTGAAAAACAATATTTCCCATCTTCTTTGTCTCTGAAGGGACTAAATTTTTAATTGCTAATTCAGCATTTAAAAAATCAATCACGCCGTAACTGTTTGGTTTTAGCTCTTCTTTTATGGCTTTAATGGTTCTTAAATTGTCTATTTCGTTTTCAAAATATCCAAAACTCGTGAAAAGATTGAAAACTGCATCAAACTTTTTTGGGTAGGGCAGACACATATCGTGTATGTCAAAATGAAGCTTTGGTTTTTCGTATTGTTTGGCGTATTCAATGCTTTCACTAGAAAGATCTACACCAGTAACGTCAAAACCTTGCTTATACAAATATTTTGAATGCCGTCCTCTGCCGCAAGCAAGATCTAAAATAGAGTCATTTTTTTGAAGATTTAAATGATTAGTAAGTGTATTCATAAATAACGCCGCCTCTCTGTGGCCTCTGTCTTTATAAAGCAGATGATAGTAGGGCGTGTTGAACCACGAAGCGTACCAATTGTCCTTTTCTTTTTTCATACTTATCGTTTCGCCCTGCAAAAATACTGTATTTTTGCAGGAAATCTGTTTATATATTATGGTAAAGAATTTTAAAATGGTGGCCAAAACTCTTTTTGGGATGGAAGAACTTTTAGCAAATGAACTTCGTCAGTTAGGTGCTTCGTCTATTGAACTTGGAACGCGAAACGTTTCTTTTGAAGGCGATAAAGGCTTTATGTATAAGGCAAATCTATGCTGTAGAACTGCTATTAAAATTTTAAAACCAATTACCGCGTTCAATATTTTTACGGAAGAAGATTTATATAAGCGAGTTTACGAGATGCCGTGGGAGGATTATATGGATGTAAAGGGCACGTTGGCAGTAAATGCAACCGTTTTTTCTGATGTTTTCACGCATTCACAATATATATCGCTTAAAACGAAAGATGCTATTGTTGATCGTTTTCGAGATAGGCAAGGAACGCGACCAGATGTAGATTTGGATCATCCCACGCTTCGAATAAATGTTCATATTGATAGAAATATTTGTACAATTTCGTTGGATAGTTCTGGGGAATCCTTGCATAAACGTGGTTATAAAGTGGAAAGCACTTTAGCTCCAATAAATGAAGTTCTAGCTGCGGGAATGCTTATGCTTTCAGGCTGGCAAGGCCAATGCAATTTTCTGGACCCAATGTGTGGTGGAGGAACAATCTTAACGGAAGCTGCGATGATAGCCTGCAATATTCCGCCAAACTTGAATCGTGAAGAATTTGGTTTTGAAACTTGGCCAGATTTTGACGTCGATCTTTATGAAAAAATTGAGGAAGCAGCTCTTAAAAAAGTTCGCGATTTTCCTCATAAAATTTATGGTTTTGATACAGATCCTGTAGCCATAAAAAAAGCGAAGGAAAACATTAAAAGCGCCAATCTTCAAGATTTTATTGAAGTGAAACAGCAAGATTTCTTCCAAAGTGAAAAGGAACACGATAAACCTTTATATATTGTTTTCAATCCGCCTTATGATGAACGCATTGCTATAAGTGATGTGGAAAACTTTTACAGCTCCATTGGTAATACGTTGAAACGCGGTTACCCAGGAACACAGGCGTGGATGATTACTTCAAATATGGAAGCTCTAAAATCCGTTGGCCTTCATCCTTCAAAAAAGATTAAACTTTTCAATGGAAAATTGGAGGCTAAACTTGTGCGTTATGAAATGTATGAGGGAAGTAGGAAGGCTAGTAAGCAATAGGTTTTAGTATTCAGTTTTCAGTATTTAGTTTTCAGTGCAGGAATTAGTAATTAAGCCTAAGCTTTTTTCACTTTATAATTTATAGGTATTATTTTGTATTATCCCGGCCCTAAAGGGAGCCAGAAAATATTGCAGAATTTTATTTCTCCCCTTTAGGGGTTGGGGATTTCTTCTTTAACCTCCGTCTTTTTAAAAATAGGAATCAAATACGAAATTGAATATCCGTAACCTACGCCAAACTTACTATAATCATAAGTTCTGTTGAAACCAGGAATATAGAGATTTGCGAAATTTTCTAGTTCGTCTTCGGTGATTTTTCTTTTTAATTGAAGATTTACTGAAAGATAAAGGTTATTTAGTATTTCCGTTTTTACACCAATAATCAATTCGGCCCAATGCGCTGTTAAACCAGTGTAATCTTGAGATTCATAAATTGTTTGGGTAGGGAAAGCAGGGTTATCCGTATAGATTCTATAGCTTAAAAGCTCCTGACTAAATGTTGAAAATCCGTAACGAAGTCCGAGTGTAATGGCGTTTTCCATTCCAAGCCAGTTTTCATAAGCGTTGTAATCAAAACCAATTTTGGCATAGCTTCCGCTGGTTTTGGAGGAAATATATGGTTCATTCCAATCTTTCTTTTCGTTTCCTAATTCCACAGCGGCATAGAACTTTTTGGTCACCCGGAAATCACCCATAACCTCAAAACCTGAATAGCCGTCTTCAATTAGTGTTCTTAGAGGTTTAGATAAATCTACACCTACACGAATTCCATATTTTTCAATTTTTGGAACGGTATCGTTAGTTGTTTCACTCTTTTTTTGCGCCACCATTGCTTGCGTGCCGCAAAAAAGACTAATGCAGCATAGTAACGTGGGCGCTATTTTCATCATTTACTGTATTTCTGTTTACCATAACATCTTCAATCCAGTTATTGGTTACTTCTTCTCTTAGATTGTCAAATTCGGTCTTAAAACCACAAGCACGGCTCACATAACCGTTTTTTCGGTCATAGATAAACATCACATTATCATCAATTTTTGTAGTGTCAGTATTAACAATAATACTTTTTCTAAAAACATATTTTGTGGTGTCTGAATTCGTATTTAGTGGAATAACAATTGTATCTGTACTGACCAATTTTAGAACTTCATAAGCATTTTCATCATCAGTTGTTACGGTCAAAACTTCTACTTTTTTTCGATTTGCTGGATTAGCAATATCATTAAAGACAATAATCAAATTTGGAGTTGTAGCAGTATCTTCTGGACAAATATCATCCTTAGTACAGCCTTTAAAGGCGAAAATTATGAGAATGAGGACAATTATTCTTTTAAACATAGTTTGAAAATAATTTTTCAGAAAAATTTATTGTTTCTCCAAAAGTACAACATTTTCTACGTGATGCGTTTGCGGAAACATATCAACTGGTTGCACTCTTGTTACTTTATATTTTGAATCTAAAAGCGCCAAATCCCGAGCTTGGGTTGCGCTGTTGCAACTTACATAGACGATTTTTTCGGCTGCAAGATTTAATAGTTGCGCAACAACATCGCCGTGCATTCCATCTCGTGGCGGATCTGTAATTACAATATCTGGTTTTCCGTGAGTATTTATAAATTCTTCATTGAAAACCTTTTTCATATCGCCCACGTAGAATTCAACATTTTCAATATTGTTTAATTGTGCATTTGCTTTTGCCGCTTCAATAGCATCGGGAACTGATTCTACACCAATTACTTTCTTTGCGTTTTTAGCGACGAATTGTGCAATGGTTCCTGTTCCAGTATATAAATCGTAAACCAGTTCATTACCGCTTAAACCAGCGAAATCGCGGGTTATTTTGTAAAGTTCATAAGCTTGTTCGCTGTTGGTTTGGTAGAAAGATTTAGCGTTTATCTTAAACTTTAAACCTTCCATTTCCTCAAAAATATGATCTCTTCCGTAGAAAAGCTCAATTTCTTGATCGTATAATGTATCGTTTCCTTTGGAATTGATTACATATAATAGTGAAGTAATCTGCGGAAACTCTTCAGCAATGGCCTCCAACAATAGTTTTCTGTTTTCTTTATCTTCGTGAAAAAACTGAACCAAAACCATCATTTCTCCAGTTGAAGAAGTACGAATCATCAAGGTTCGTAAAAAACCTTCCTGATTTCTAGTGTTGAAAAAAGTTAGATTTAATTCTTCCGCTTTTGCTTTTATAAAATCACGGATTGCGTTGCTTGGATCTGCCTGTAAATAGCAAATATCTAAATCCAAAATCTTGTCCCACATTCCTGGAATATGGAAACCTAAGGCATTTCGGTTTTCAATAACTTTACCGCTTTTAATTTGGTCCAACGTCAACCATTTGTTGTCGCTAAAGGAAAATTCCATCTTATTGCGGTAGAAATATTGCTTTTCAGAACCTAAAATAGGTTGAAAGTCCGGCAATTCAATTTTACCGATACGTTGTAGATTTTGTTGAATTTCTTTTTGCTTAAAGAAAAGCTGATGCTCATAACCCATATTCTGCCATTTGCAGCCACCACAAGTTCCGAAGTGCGGACAAACAGGTTCCACTCTTTTTTCAGAATATTTTGAAACTGAAATTACAGAAGCTTCATAAAAAGCCTTTTTCTTTTTAAAAGTTTGTACGGTAACCACATCGCCAGGAACGGCGTTGTCAATAAAAACCACACGTCCGTCTGCAGCTTTGGCAATGGCTTTGCCTTTTGCGCCAGCATCAATCACTTCAAGGTTTTCTAAAATCAGTCTATTATTTTTTCTTGCCATACCCGCAAAAATAGCATAATTGTTAGGTTTAAATCCTGTTAAGGCTTCAAAAAATGTGGGATAATTTTAGTAATTTGCAGCCCAAGGATGATTTCTCTCCATTAAGTAGGAATCACAACTTTTTTACTTCAAAATATTACAACATTATGTCAGTTTTAGAGCAAACAGCTTCACAAAAAGCAATCGATTTAGAAAACAAATACGGAGCCCACAACTATCATCCGCTTCCTGTGGTTTTGAATAGGGGAGAGGGCGTTTATGTTTGGGATGTGGAAGGCAAGAAATACTACGATTTTCTTTCGGCCTATTCTGCAGTAAACCAAGGACATTGCCATCCAAAAATTGTGGACGCAATGACCCAACAAGCAAAAACACTTGCGTTAACTTCGCGTGCCTTTCATAATGATATTCTTGGGAAGTATGAAAAATTTGCTTGTGAGTTTTTCAATTTCGACAAATTGCTTCCTATGAATACGGGTGCCGAAGCTGTGGAAACCGCTTTAAAAATCTGCCGTAAATGGGCTTATGAAAAGAAAGGAATTGAAGAAAACGAAGCCGAAATCGTGGTTTGTGAAAACAATTTCCACGGGCGTACTACTACAATTATTTCTTTCAGCAATGATCCTGTGGCGCGAAAGCATTTTGGACCTTACACAAAAGGTTTTATAAAAATAGAATACAACAATCTGGAGCAACTTCAGCAACATTTGGAAAGCAATAAAAACATTGCTGGATTCTTGGTGGAACCTATTCAAGGAGAAGCAGGAGTTTATGTTCCTTCTGAAGGGTATTTGAAAAAGGCCAAAGCACTTTGCGAAAAGCACAACGTACTCTTTATTGCAGATGAAGTACAAACAGGCATTGCCCGTACGGGCCGTCTGCTGGCAACTTGTGGCGATTGCGATTGTCCGGAAAAAAACTGTAGCGGTACACCCGATGTAAAGCCAGATCTTTTGATTCTTGGAAAAGCGATGAGTGGTGGCGCTTATCCAGTTTCGGCTGTTTTAGCGAATGACGATATTATGAGTGTTATACAACCAGGAAACCACGGTTCTACTTTTGGTGGAAACCCTGTAGCTGCTGCGGTAGCTATTGCGGCATTGAGTGTGGTTAAAGATGAAAAGCTTGCTGAAAATGCTGAAAAGCTTGGAAAACTTTTCCGAAGTGAACTGAATAAATTTATAGAAACCAGCAATATCACAAAACTTGTTCGTGGAAAAGGATTGTTGAATGCAATTGTGATTAATGATTCTGAGGACAGCGATACTGCTTGGAACATTTGCCTTAAACTTCGCGATAACGGTTTGCTTGCAAAACCTACACACGGAAATATTATTCGTTTTGCGCCGCCATTGGTTATGAACGAAAAGCAACTTATGGATTGTGTTTCAATAATTATTAAAACCTTGAAGGAGTTTGAGAAATAACACTTCGAATGCGCTCAGTGTGACACGTTAAACATTATGAGATTGCTTCGTGCCTCACAATGACTTTAAAATCAAAACGGCCCTGATATTTTCAGGGCCGTTTCTGGTTCATGGGTAAACTAACATAATCCTATAGGTGGACTATTTCTTATTTATTGTGAACAATAGCTCTATAGTCTATCGTAATATCTTCTGAAGTGGTAAGTTTTACTAAATAAACACCATCACTAAGATTCCCAGTGTTGAAGCTATATTTATTGTTAGCTCCCAAGTTTTTCTCCTGGATCACCAATTTACCACTCATATCATAAATAGCAGCAGACTTAATGGTATAACCTTTTGGATTTCTTACCTCCAACTGATGTGCTGGGTTGTTTTGGAAAAAATCTACACTTGCAACGATAGCTTCTTTTGCATCAATCTCTGACTGTGGCGTATCACGTTTTGCATCTGGATTATGGAAAACTATAAAGAATCTGTTGTCATAATTTCCAGGAGGTAGGGTTAGGTTAACTCCAGCTATACTTGCGTTTGTCAATTGTTTGTAAGTGTTTTCTTGACGGTCAAATAAGTACGCTCTTTGGTATGGTTTTTTAACTTCTTCGGCTACTACTAAACGTATTTTTGAAGTGTTTTTTATTTTGAAAGCGATTGGTATTTGTTTGCTTTCATCGTAATTAACGGAGTTGATGACATATGGAAGGCGGTCATTATCTGGACCTACAGGAAAGTACGCATCAGACTTCATTCCTCCTGGACTCAATCCATCCATACCGCGATCGTATCCATCACTCGCTTGGTCTGAAAAAACCAATAATATATCTCTCGTTAATGCGTCGTCAAAGACTACATATAAACGCATTTGTGGTGTACGTGTGTCTAATTCTTCAGAGGAAGTAGAAATTGAACTAAGGTCATCTTGAGTTATCGTTTCCTCATAATTTGTGTCATCGAAAGTGGGCCTAAAGAAAACAGATCCGCTGCCTTCTTTTTCAAACACTCTATGAGAATTTTTAATTGTTACAGTCCCAAGGCTGTTTCCAACAAACATAAATCCTTGCCCTATAGGCGCATATCTTGTAGGAAAATCTGTTCTTGTGGAAGGAGTGCCTCCAGAACTACCTCCAGATGCGTTCCATATATAAAATGTAGCATTTGTAAACTCACCATTGCCACTAACTCCGGGAATCCAAACACCATACCCAAAAGGTTTTCCGCTATAATTATGTGTCATTTTCGTTCTATCCTCATCATAATAAAATATTGAGTTTAAGGAGGTATTTCCAGATTCATTAAAAACTTGAGTTAAATCAAGAGCAGAAGGGTATGGATTGCCAGTAAGTGTCATCATAGCATCAGTGCCATTACCAGTAGGGACAGGTCCTGAAACAGGAATTAGAAAATCTCCGTTATTTGGTCTTCCTCTAAATTCATATAGTTGATCGAGGGTTGTAGTAGCGGTATTGTTTCCTAAATCACCGGTATTTACACCTTTCATAGTAAAGCCGTCACCAGCTTTTGCTCCGTTCGAAGCGTTAATTCGAGTATAGTTTCCTTCTGCTTCAGTCCCAGGAGTTGGATGAATATACATCCACCGTTTTGAAATAGTAAGCGGATCGTTAAAACCTTCTTTACCAGATATGTTTACACTTAACTGTGCTTTTGTACCTTCACCTATTCGGGCATTTGTATCTTGGTAAATACTTCCCAATCCAAAATTGGTATTTCCAACTCCTCCCACAGTGGTATTTCCAACAGGAGAACACCAGTAGTAGTAAGCAAAAGCATTTGTAGGTTTTGTGTTTTGTTGTACCGATAAATAACCATTTCCACTATTATTAGAACCAGTTCCTCCTTGAATTAGCTGTCCATTATTTCGTAGATAGATGCTTGCTACTTGATCACCAAGAGGATTATTTTTGGTTAAATTTACATCTCCCTTAACATAGAGTATCTGGTCTTTCACATAAATATAAGAGTCGGTGGCGGAAGCTCCTAAACCCGCAGGCTTGACAGTCAACTGTGCAAACGCACCAGCAGTTGTTAAAAGTATTGTGGAAAAAAGTAATAGGTTTTTCATATTTTTACGGTTTTTAAAACCTTTTTAAGAGGCTATAAAGACAGGTTTTTAAAGGGTTAAATTTAAAAATAATAATCCATAAAAGATATAGATTATTACAAAATACATAAAAATTTCGTTGTGAGCTTATTAACTTGCTTAAATGATGTTTTTAAATATTTGTAATAAATTAAAATTGAAAGAATCATATTTATGAAAATAGGCGATAAAGTTTCAGTGTTGGATGATGCTATTTCGGGCGTGGTTACTGCTATTAAGGGTAATGAAGTTACTGTTATGACCACGGATGGTTTTGAGTTGGATTTTTCAAAACAAGAACTTATTGTTATGGACGGTTCTATTTCAAAAAGAGAATTATCGCAGATGGATGTTTCCTCTATAATTTCAGAAAAACAAAACCAAAAGCCTGGAAAAACAGTTCGTACGAAACCAAAGGAGCGCAATTTACCAACGATGGAGGTTGATCTTCACATCAATCAACTAGTACCAAAAACACGCGGGTTGGACAATTATGAAATGTTAACCATTCAAATGGATACAGCAAAAAGGCAACTGGATTTTGCCATTTCAAAAAGAATTCAAAAGGTTGTTTTTATTCACGGAGTGGGCGAGGGCGTGTTGCGTTCAGAACTTGAATTTCTCTTTAACCGCTACGATAACCTGAAATTTTATGACGCTGATTATCAGAAATATGGGCGCGGAGCTACTGAGGTTTATATCTTTTTGAATAAGTAGGTAGTAGGTAGTAGGAGTGAGTAGTTCATTTAGCTCGAATTAACAAATCCCGAATCCCAAATTAACAAGCACTTCAATCTACAAAGATGCTGGAGTAAATTCTTTGTTTTGGATTTCCACGTCTTGTATGGTTCCCATATTTAAGGTTTCTATGATTATTTGTTCATCACCACGAACTAGTACCAAATTTTTTAAAGTTATCTGTACAGTTTTATAAATCTGGAACTTGTGCAAAAGACTGGTTTTGACTTCATACGTATTTTCTACTGCAGGATTTAGATAATCTGGGCCTACCATTGGATCCGTTTTATCGTCTGTGGGATCCATATTCATGTTTTCGTCTTCAAAACGGGTGATAACAAGATCGCCATCATCGTTTTTGTCTAAAAAATCTGGTATTCCATCAAGATCAGTGTCTTTTGGGTTTGTCTTGGGGTCGTCGTCCGTTGTATCTTCTAGATTTAGCTCGCGGGCGGTGGGTACATTATCACCATCATCATCAAAATCATATATATCTGGAAGACCATCACCATCAGTATCGCCTTCAAATTCAAATTCTTGTGGAACGCCGTCATTATCTTCAATCCTAAAACTCACAGTAACCACGGCTGTACCAGAAGTTGCAATATAATCTACCGTTACGTTTGGCGAAGTGGGCGGAATGTTACTACAGAAATAGTTGTTGCCTAAAAGCCCGTCATAAGTTCTATAGTTTACTAAAATATTTGAACCATTTAAGTTGTGAATAACTTCTCCAGGCTCATTATAAATACTTTGTCCCAAGTTCAATTTTAAAGAAAGACTTTCTTGAGCGTCTGGATTTACTTTGTAGAAAACATAGTTTCCCGCACTACCGCAGGTTTTTAATTCTGCATCATCAAAATTAAAGGTGGTTATAATAATATCTCCGTCATTACAACTTTGAAACAGAAACGATAGAAAGAAAAGAATGGCAAGAGAACGACTCATAAGTACTATTTAATTGTTTGGAGGACATTAATCCATCGGGTTCGCAAGATAAATATATTCGTGTTTATGTGTTGTGTGAAATTAGCAATTATTATGAGAAAATAATGTTTGCGCGCAAAATTAAGAAATCAATAGTTATGGAGTAATATTAAAGGAATAGGGCTAATTGTTTTCTTTTTTGTTTTCCTAGCCTTTATGAACCTGATATTCTTTTCATTGTATTTCCTAAAAAGCTGTAGCACAGAGTTACACTAAGAGCCACAAAGTTTCACAAAGAAATTAACAATTATTTTCACAACCTATATCAATCTAGAACATTTTCATCTTTAAGTTTTACAGCAATCCGTCCAAGGTTTTTCTTAGCATTGGGTCTGAAGGTCGTGGCGCATCTGCAGACACTATATTTCCTTGGGGATCAATCAAAATGAATCTAGGAATTCCCAAAATTGCGTAGTCTTGCACAAATTTCGATTTCCAGTTATTATCTGCCATTAGTTGAATTCCACTTAAGTCTTTTTCAGAAACCATTGCTTTCCATTTGTCGTAATCTTTCGCTTCGTCTATGGAAATGCTTACAAATTTAACATTTTTGTTGTGATAATCTTTTTCTACTGCTTTCAGCGAAGGAATCTCGCGAATGCAAGGTCCGCACCAAGTAGCCCAAACGTCTATATAAACAAACTTACCTTTCAAAGATGCCAAATCTGTAGTGCCACCTTTATGGTTTTCATAGTTAAAAGTAGGTGAGGGATTTCCAGCGGTTATCGTTTTTAGAAGATTATATCGCTCAGTAAGTTTCGCCAAGTTTTCTGGATTTGGATTGCTGTTTTTATAAATAGTAAAAACTTCATCTAAACTTTCGTCAGGTTTAAGCCCAAAATTCAAATAAGAACTCATTATTTTATCCTTTGCGTATCCGTTTGGTAAAGTTTCATTTACCTTTTTAAGGTACATAACGGTTTGGTTATTATCGCCGCTTTCAAAAGTTTCTTCGTTTACTAATCTATTGAAATGCGCATCCAACAAATTTTGATACCCCGCAGAATTACGATATGCCAGTGTATCCTTATAATTTATGTTTTTAAGCTCGTCATAAAAATCGTCAGAAACTCTATAAGTCTCATCACCTGAATAGTAA
Organism: Aequorivita sublithincola DSM 14238; assembly: GCF_000265385.1. Taxonomy (NCBI): domain Bacteria; kingdom Pseudomonadati; phylum Bacteroidota; class Flavobacteriia; order Flavobacteriales; family Flavobacteriaceae; genus Aequorivita; species Aequorivita sublithincola. The sequence goes on along the minus strand of NC_018013.1, from coordinate 3,065,145 downwards.
CGGTGCGCATCTTTATAGTTTTCTAACATAAGTGCGTGAGAATATTTTGCTTCCTCGTCAAGTTTTTTCTTGAAATTTTCATTGTCAATTTTATTTGCGGCGTATAAACTGTCAAGGCTTTTTTGGTTTTGAGACAACCGCTGTTTAAAGTTGTTTTCGTCCAATAAAAACACTTCTTTACTGTCCATTTTTTGTTCACCCCAAAGATATTTGGCGGCTAAGAAATTATTTACACTCGCCAAATCGCCAGTGTATTTTACACTTTCATCAAATTCGTCTGCATTTAGGTTTACGGAAAGACTTTTTCCCTTTTCAAGATAAACTTCTGTGCGTTCGCGACCCACATATAATTCATAAAAACCATCGTTCTTTAGGTGAAGGGTATCTGCAAAAACACCGTTCGCGTCGATGGGAATTTTTGCCTCAAAATCATTACCACGCACCATTGCGGTTTCTGCTGTATTGTTTGCGACAGTTCCGTTAATTACGAAATATTCTGGTTTTTCTTCTTGTTTGCAAGAAATTACAAAGAGCACTAAAGCAAATAAACTTAGTCTTTTCATTTTTATAAATTTAAATTGGAACGTAAAATTACATATTCAATAGGTTTTTTTATCCCCTACGTATAGTTAATTTTTGATAAAGCTTTGAGCAATAATTGTTGAGAACAGCTAGCTTTTGAAACAAAGAAATATGGTACAGCAATTTAAAAATGGTATTTTTGCGAAAAGAATACATTCCCAATGCAAGAAACACATTACATAAGTTCAGAAATTCTAGATTTGGCTTCGGTTAAGGATATTATTGAAAACCATAAAACGCTAGCGCTTTCTGAAGAAGCACAGCTCAATATTCGGAAATCCAGAGAGTATCTTATTGATAAAATGAAGGACAATGAAACGCCTGTTTATGGTATAAACACTGGTTTTGGTTCTCTGTGTAATGTAAAAATTTCATCTGAAAATCTTTCGAAACTACAAGAAAACCTTGTAATGTCTCACGCTTGCGGTACTGGTGAATTTGTGCCGAAACCAATCATAAAATTAATGCTTTTGTTGAAAATACAATCATTGAGTTATGGTTATAGTGGCGTGCAAATTGAAACCGTTGAAAGGTTAATAGATTTTTATAACAATGATATTTTACCAGTTATTTACAACCAAGGAAGCTTAGGCGCTTCGGGAGATTTAGCTCCATTGGCGCATCTTTCGCTTCCATTGCTCGGTAAAGGCGAAGTGTATTATGGGGGTGATAGGATTTCTTCTGAAAAAATGATGAAGAAGTTTAATTGGGAACCTATCACGATGCAAGCAAAAGAAGGTTTGGCATTGCTTAATGGAACTCAGTTTATGAGTGCCTACGGCGTTTATTGTCTTTTGAAAAGCTATAAACTTAGCTATATGGCAGACTTGATTGGCGCTATTTCCGTAGATGCTTTTGATTGTAATATGAGTCCGTATAATGCATTGGTTCATTTAGTGCGTCCACACCGCGGACAAGTAAAAACCGCTGAACAGATTTTAGAATTTTTGGAAGGAAGTGAATTGGGTCTTTCTGAAAAGAAGAATGTGCAGGATCCATATTCTTTCCGTTGTATTCCGCAGGTTCACGGCGCTACAAAGGATACTTTGCATTTTGTGCATAAAACGTTTAAGACGGAAATCAATTCTGTAACAGACAATCCTAATATTTTTGTTAAGGAGGATTTAATTATTTCCGGTGGAAATTTTCACGGGCAACCTTTGGCTTTAGCGCTTGATTATTTGGCAATTGCAATGGCTGAGTTGGGGAATATTTCAGAAAGAAGAACCTATCAATTGGTTTCTGGTTTGCGGGAATTACCAGCTTTTTTGGTCAATAATCCAGGACTTAACAGCGGGTTTATGATACCTCAATACACGGCTGCAAGCATAGTGAGCCAGAATAAACAACTTGCCACGCCAGCTTCGGTAGATTCTATTGTTTCTTCAAACGGACAAGAAGACCACGTAAGTATGGGTGCAAACGGCGCCACAAAATGTTTACGCGTTATTGAAAACATTGAAACGATACTTGCTATTGAGTTGATGAATGCTTCACAAGCCCTAAAATTCAGAGAGCCGAAAAAATCTTCACCTTTTGTGGAATCATTCTTAAAGCCTTACCGCTCTATAGTTTCTTTTATTGAAGATGATAGATTGATGGCAGATGATATTCATGCGAGTGTTGCTTTTATTCAATCGTTAGACGTTGATGCCGAAGTCTTGTTTGCATAATTTAAATATTAACACGAAATTTATAGCTATGAAAAATTTGATATTAATTGCGAGTTTATTCTTTTTTAGTATTTCAGCTTTTTCACAAAGTTATAAACCACTTCTAGATAATATTAATGAATGGCATGTTACCACTTGCTATTTTGGGTGTTTGACAGACAAATATTACACAACTGGAGACACTATTGTTGATGGAAAGAGTTATAAGATTTTAGACGGGTATCATTTTATTTCTCGTACATTTTTAATTCGTGAAGATGTGCCGAACAAAAAGGTCTATCTAAACATAGTAGGCCAAGGATTTCCTGATGAATTTTTGTTGTATGATTTCTCGCTGAATGTAGGTGATACTTTCAATATGCAAAACCCTATAAGTCCGTTTCCGCAGGATGGAGGGCCTTTTGTTCTGGATTCAATCATCAAAAGACCTTTGGTAGATGGCAATGAATACGATCATTTTTATTTTTCGCCAACTCCAGACAATACAACAAGTACGGAGAATGCAGTTTGGGTAGAAGGAGTTGGGTCACAATCATTAATAAATGCGCCTGGCGGTCATCCTAATATCAATGCCGCAGGTGCTTTGAGTTGTTTTTTTAAAAATACGGAAGTGTTTTATGCCAACTTAGATTCTATTGACGATTGCATTCCAGTTTTCTTAAATACTAAAACGAATAACTTGGAAAAGGTAATTGCTTCAAAGAAAATTACTAGTAATAACTGTATTTTGAGTAATACTGAGGAAGTAAAAAACGTAACCATTTTCGACCTTAATGGAAAAATGCTTGATAAGGTAATCAATAATAGAAAAAACGCCATTACCATTGATTTGTCAAAGTATCAGAATGGTTTGTATATTCTTTTAGCAACTGGATATGGTGACACTAAAAAGTCTTTTAAAATAGTGAAATAACCTGCTTAAGATTTCTATCTAGAATAAGGATTTTCAATCATTTCAACTATCCAGATTTTCGCGTCTTCTATATTTGTAAAATGTTTTAATGGTTTTTTTAGGAAAAGTTTTTCAACTTCCAAATTGGTAGCTTTCATTCCATCAGGTGATACTACTGCAAAGGCTACAAGGTTTTGAATTTCCGAAGTTTTTAGATAAATCATCGGATTGACCGCATAACTATTTTTGCGATTTGTAATGTATCCAAACTTTTTGTCTTTAAAATATTTCTCTGCCAAACTTTCTAAATCGGCATTATATTCTGGTTTTACAGTAATGCCTTCTTTCATGACTACTATCACAAAATATTTGTAGATTTCAACCAATCCAAATTCAAAATATACAGCATCAATCATAAGAAATAAATTTATTGGAGATGCAATTTAAACATTTTCAAGACTTTAAAATAAAAAAAATCCCCAAGTGTTAGTTGAGGATGATTAAAGATATGACAATTGAAATTAAGATTCTGTTGTTTTTTTCTGTTTTTTAATTTTTATTGTTAGCTCATTTGTAGTTTCGTCAAGATCCATCGTTATGGCATCACCTTCTTGCAAACTGCTGTTTATGATTTCTTCTGCCAAAGCATCTTCAATATATTTCTGAATAGCCCTATTTAAAGGTCTTGCACCGTATTGCTTATCAAAACCTTTGTCTGCAATATAGTCTTTCGCCTTTTCAGTAAGTTTAAGTTCATATCCTAAATCTGAAATACGAAGGAACAATTTATCCAACTCGATATCTATAATTTTGTGAATATCCTCTCTTTCTAAAGCGTTGAAAACCATTACATCATCAATTCTGTTTAAGAATTCTGGTGCAAACGTTTTCTTTAAAGCATTTTCAATGACACTTTTGGTGTGTGATGATTCTTGATCTTTTTTTGCTGAAGTTCCAAAACCAACACCCTGTCCAAAGTCCTTAATCTGACGAGCTCCAATGTTGGAAGTCATAATTATAATTGTATTTCTGAAGTCAATTTTTCTTCCGAGACTATCAGTTAAATACCCATCGTCCAAAACTTGAAGCAACATATTGAAAACATCTGGATGTGCTTTTTCAATTTCATCTAAAAGTAAAACTGCATAAGGCTTTCTTCTTATCTTTTCAGTTAATTGACCACCTTCTTCATAACCCACATATCCTGGAGGTGCACCAACCAAACGTGAAATGGCGAATTTCTCCATATATTCACTCATATCAATACGAACCAGCGCAGTGTCGGAATCAAACAATTCTTTGGCAAGTACTTTTGCAAGTTGTGTTTTACCAACTCCGGTTTGTCCTAAGAATATAAAGGAACCAATCGGTTTATTAGGATCTTTCAATCCTGCACGGTTACGTTGAATTGCTTTCACAACTTTGGCAACAGCTTCATCCTGACCGATTACTTTTCCTTTGATTCGGTCGGGTAGTGCGGCAAGTTTTTTACTTTCCGTTTGTGCAATTCTGTTTACGGGCACGCCCGTCATCATTGAAACTACTTCTGCCACATCTTCTTCAGAAACGGTCTCTTTGTGAAGTTTTGAATCTGCTTCCCACTGTTCTTGTTGAACGGCTAGTTCTTTTTCAAGATTTTTCTCGTCATCGCGAAGTTTTGCGGCTTCTTCGTATTTCTGCTTTTTTACAACAGTGTTTTTAAGTTCACGCACTTCTTCCAATTGTTTTTCAATTTGAAGAATTTTTTCTGGAACATTAATATTGGTAATGTGGACACGAGAACCAGCTTCATCTAAAGCATCAATCGCTTTGTCTGGAAGAAAACGCTCAGTCATATATCTATTGGTAAGCTTTACGCAGGCATCAATGGCATCATCTGTATAGATTACATTGTGGTGCGCTTCATACTTGTCCTTAATATTTTTAAGAATTTCGATTGTTTCGTCAACGGTAGTTGGTTCAACCAATACTTTTTGAAAACGTCTTTCTAAGGCACCATCTTTTTCAATATACTGTCTGTATTCATCAAGAGTGGTTGCACCTATACATTGTATTTCGCCTCTAGCCAATGCTGGTTTGAACATATTTGAAGCATCCAAAGAACCTGTAGCGCCACCAGCGCCAACGATAGTATGGATTTCATCAATAAAAAGAATAATATCATCATTCTTTTCAAGTTCGTTCATTACGGCTTTCATACGTTCTTCAAACTGGCCACGATATTTGGTTCCAGCCACAAGGCTTGCTAGATCTAAAGTTACCACTCTTTTGTCATAAAGAATACGTGAAACTTTTCGTTGAATTATACGAAGTGCTAAACCTTCGGCAATGGCGGATTTACCAACACCTGGTTCTCCAATCAACAATGGATTGTTCTTTTTTCTTCTACTTAAGATTTGTGAAACACGTTGTATTTCGTTTTCACGACCTACAACAGGGTCTAGTTTTCCTTCTTCTGCCATTGCAGTAAGATCTCTTCCGAAGTTATCCAAAACAGGTGTTTTAGATTTCTTGTTCGTTTTTGCAGTAGTTCCAGCAAATAAATTTTCCTTGCCAGCATCTTCTGCAGAAGTGTCGTCGTCATTTGGAAACGCTTCAGCACTTGGAGTAGGGTCTATATAATCGTCGTCGTTTGTTATCATAAGTTTAAATTGGTCTTTAACTACATCATAGTCCACCTTCATTTTATTTAACAACTTGGTTGTTGGGTCATTTTCATTCCGAAGAATACACAATAGCAAATGTGCAGTATTTATGGAGTTGCTTTGAAACAACTTTGCTTCCAAAAATGTTGTCTTCAGCGCTCTTTCTGCTTGACGGGTTAAGTGTAGATTCTTTTTATCGTTCGTATTTGCAATCACTCCAGGGTTTGCTGGACTTAGTATTTCTACTTTTCTGCGTAAATGACTTAAGTCTATAGCAAGTGCATTCAGAATAGTTAATGCTTTGCCGTTTCCATCTCTTAAAAGTCCGAGCATTAGGTGCTCCGTACCAATAAAATCGTGGCCTAAACGCAAGGCTTCTTCTTTGCTGTATGCAATTACATCTTTTACTCTGGGGGAAAAATTATCATCCATATTTTATATATTCAATCTTCTTTATAACTACTAAATTAACCAAAATAGGGCAAATACTGTTCCTAAATGATTGATTTTAGTAAAAGGACAAAATATATAGTAGAATCCAAAGAATAAACACCGATACTTATTAACGATTTTAACCCCCAAATTTGTTAATAAATACTTGAATAACGAATGGCAAAAACCCCTGTTAAGCCTACGAAAAAGTGTATCTTGCTCCATTAGTTTATTAACAATAAATAATCCTATTTTTTATGGCTGAAGGTGATAAAATAATCCCTATTAACATTGAAGATGAAATGAAATCTGCCTACATCGATTATTCGATGTCGGTCATAGTGTCACGTGCGCTGCCAGATGTTCGCGATGGAATGAAACCTGTACACAGAAGGGTTTTGTTCGGAATGCACGAACTGGGTATTAGAGCTACGGGCGCACATAAAAAATCCGCCAGAATTGTTGGGGAAGTTCTTGGTAAATATCATCCACACGGTGATACTTCTGTTTATGACGCAATGGTGCGAATGGCTCAAGAATGGAGCCTTCGCTATATGCTAGTTGACGGACAAGGTAACTTCGGATCGGTAGATGGTGATAGCCCAGCGGCAATGCGATATACAGAAGCAAGAATGCAGAAAATTTCTGAAGACATGCTTGCGGATATTGATAAAGATACTGTTGACCATCAGTTAAATTTTGATGATACTTTAAAAGAACCAACTGTTCTTCCAACCCGTGTTCCGGGACTTTTGATTAATGGAGCAAGTGGAATTGCTGTAGGTATGGCAACAAATATGCCGCCACACAACTTAACTGAAGTGATTAACGGGACTATTGCATACATTGAAGACAACGATATAGACATCGATGGATTGATGCAGCACATTAAGGCTCCAGATTTTCCAACAGGTGGAACTATCTATGGTTATGAAGGTGTTCGCGAAGCATTCCACACAGGTCGTGGCCGTGTAGTAATGCGAGCTAAAGCAACTTTTGAAGAAGTTCAAGGACGAGAATGTATTATCGTTACTGAAATTCCATATCAAGTGAATAAAGCGGATATGATTAAGAAAACCGCTGATATGGTGAACGATAAGAAAATCGAAGGCATATCAAATATCCGAGATGAAAGTGATAGAAATGGAATGCGTATCGTTTACATTTTGAAGCGCGACGCTATTCCAAACATCGTTCTTAATACCTTATATAAATACACGGCATTGCAATCCAGTTTCAGCGTGAACAATATCGCGTTGGTAAAAGGAAGACCACAAATGCTGAATTTGAAGGAACTTATTCACTATTTCGTAGAGCATCGTCATGAAGTTGTTGTTCGTAGAACCGAATATTTACTTCGAAAAGCAGAAGAACGAGCACATATTTTAGAAGGATTAATTATTGCTTCAGATAATATAGATGAAGTCATTAGATTGATTCGCGCATCTTCAAATGCCGATGAAGCCAGAGAGCGATTGATTGAAGCGTTCAAACTTTCAGAAATACAAGCCAAAGCGATTGTTGAAATGCGTCTTCGCCAGTTAACTGGTCTAGAACAAGACAAACTTCGCACTGAGTACGAAGAATTGATGAAAACAATTCAAGGTTATAAAGATATTCTTGCAAGCAAAGAGCTTAGAATGAAAATTATTACTGAAGAACTTGAAGAAATTCGAGCAAAATATGGTGATGAGCGTCGTTCTGTTATTGAATATGCAGGTGGCGATGTTAGTATTACAGATTTAATTGCAGATGAGCAGGTGGTTTTAACCATTTCGCACGCTGGTTATATTAAACGTACTTCACTTTCAGAATATAAAACTCAGCATAGAGGTGGTGTTGGCCAAAAAGCTTCGGCTACGCGAAATGAAGATTTCTTAGAACATCTTTTCGTGGGTACCAATCACCAATATATGTTGTTCTTCACCCAAAAAGGAAAATGTTTCTGGATGCGTGTTTTTGAAATTCCAGAAGGATCGCGTACTTCTAAAGGTAGAGCAATTCAAAACCTAATAAATATTGAACCAGATGATAAAGTAATGGCTTTTATCTGTACCCAAGATTTAAAAGATGAAGAATACGTAAACAGTCATTATGTAATTATGGCTACCAAGAAAGGACAAGTTAAGAAAACGCCTTTAGAGCAATATTCTAGACCAAGAACCAATGGTATAAATGCTATTACCATTCGTGAAGGCGATGAATTGCTTGAAGCAAAACTAACTACAGGTAACAGCCAAGTTATGCTAGCCGTTCGCTCTGGAAAAGCCATTCGTTTTGAAGAGGAAAAAACCAGATCTATGGGACGTAACGCTTCCGGTGTTCGTGGAATTAGACTTGGTAATGAAAAAGACGAAGTTATTGGTATGATTGCCGTAAACGAAAATGATTCAGACATATTAGTTGTTTCCGAAAATGGATACGGAAAAAGGTCATCTATTGATGATTACCGAATCACTAACAGAGGAGGAAAAGGAGTGAAAACTATTAATATTACCGAAAAAACTGGTAAATTAGTCGCCATGAAAAACGTAACCGATGATGATGATTTAATGATTATCAACAAATCTGGGATCGCCATTAGAATGGGCGTTGCAGATCTTCGCGTTATGGGCCGCGCCACTCAAGGTGTTCGACTTATCAAAGTTAGGGAAGATGATGCCATTGCAGCAGTTGCAAAAGCAATGAAAGACGATGATGAGGACGAAGTTGAAGTTGAAAATGAAGTTGAAGAAAACGGCGAGAGCACTGATGAAAACAATAATGGCACAACTCTTGACAATAACGAATCTCAAACCGATAATAACGAATAAACTTTAAAACATGAAAACACGAATTTTAATAACAGGACTAGCGTTTGTATCTGCTATTTCATTTGGACAAAAAAAGGAAATAAAAAAAGCTGAAAAAGCGATAAAATCAAATGAATATAGTGAAGCGCTAACCTATTTAAGCGAAGCAGAACCAATGCTTGGTGCCGCAGATAATGATATTAGAGCACAATTTTACGCTGCAAGAGGAGAAGCCTTATTGGGATCTGGGGGATCAGATTACAAAAAATTAAAAGGTTCTGCTGAAGCATTTAGCAAAGCTTTGGAATTGAATCCAAAAATGAAAGATCAGTTAGCTGCTCCTTTGCAAAATCTTAGAGCTGCTTTAATTAATGGTGCAATAACAGACCAGAATGCTGAGAACTATAAATTGGCGACGGACAAACTTTACACTAGCTATATGGTGAGCAATGATGCGTCTGATTTATACTATGCGGCTGGAAATGCTGTGAATGGCAAGGATTATGACACAGCCATAAAATATTATCAAATGATTTTGGATTCTGGTTACACTGGTGTAACAGAGGAATTTGTTGCAACGCGTAAAGAAACTGGAGAAGTGGAAGCTTTTGATAACGAAAATGTGCGAAACATAGCCGTTAAATCTGGCGAATTCATCAAACCAGAAAAACGTGTTTCTGAATCTAAAAAAGGGGAAATTCTTCGAAACATGACCCTTATATATATTGAGTTGGGAAATAATGAAAAGGCAGTAGAGCTTATGAAAGTTGCTCGTGCGGAAAGCCCAAACGATGTATATTTAATGCGCGCAGATGCAGATATGAGCTATAAAATGGGTGATGTTGAAAGATATAATGAGCTAATGAACAAAATCGTAGCGTCAGACCCAGAAAATCCAGAAATTTATTTCAATCTTGGTGTTGGTAGTGCTGAAATAGGCAACAAAGAAAAAGCAATTGGATATTACAATAAAGCATTAGAGTTAAAACCTGATTATGAAGGCGCACTTATCAATATTGCTGTTTTGATGCTTTCTGGTGAAAGTGTTTTGGTTGAACAAATGAACGGCTTAGGAAATTCTTCAGCAGACAACAAGAAGTATGACGCGCTAAAACAAGAAAGAAATGATCTTTATAGCGAAACAAAGCCATATTTAGAAAGAGCTTTAAAATTAAGCCCTAATAACTCAGAGGTAATAAGAACCTTAATGAACATTTATAGCCAACTTTCTGATGATGCTAATTACAAAGCAATGAAAGCGAAACTTGATGCTATAGAAAAGAAAGGATAACAAAAAGTTTACAATATCTATTAATCAAAACCTCTGAAATTTCAGGGGTTTTGTTGTTAATAGTAATGACTTAGGACTATAAAACTTAGGACATAAGGCTAAATCGGCCAACTCTAATCAAGGAAGTTCAACTTCCTAAAAATTTCCAGTTCTTCCGAGATTATCCTACTACCTATGTCTTTTTGTCTTAGGTCTTGTATATAAACTTTAGCTTAAACAATTCTCTTTATTACTCGAAGTTTGTGAGTGTGGTTACGCAATTCATAATTAAAAATTCCGCTGTGGTCCAATCTATCAATGCGTACTTTTCCGTGAGCGTGGATTATGTAGTTGTCTTCCATTATAATGCCAACGTGAGTTATTTTTCCTTCTTCATTGTCGAAAAAGGCTAAATCTCCTGGCTCGCTTTCTTCAATAAAACTTAGTGCTTCGCCTTGTGTTGCTTGTTGGCTGGCGTCGCGAAGTAGTTTATAACCGTTAAGTTTGTACACCATTTGTGTGAAACCGCTGCAATCAATCCCAAAAGGAGATTTACCACCCCATAAGTAGGGCGTGTTTAAGTAGAGTAGGGAAGTTTCAATTAAATTTTTCTTCGGAAGAATTTCAGAAACAAATTTTCCTTCAAATTTTTGTTTTAAATATTCCGTGGCTGAAATAGTACTTCCTAAGCAAATAGAGAAAAGCTGACTTTCAGAAGAAATAACAAAATCAACCAAGTCCGACGAAAGTTTAAGTTTCGCTTCATCAAAATCTGAATAGTCTTCTTCAGAAATAGATACAAATTGTTTATTATCTATCCAACCTTCATATTTATCAAAAGCCAAACGGATACGGCTCCATTTTTTGCGGGTTTCCAGTATTTTGAAATGTTCGCCATAAAGTAGCTGCGTCACCATTTCGCTCGCATCGGAAGCCTCGGCTCGAATTGGGACAATACTTAAATTGCAAATACCGTAATCCATTCAGAAAAATTTGAGAATATACGGTTTAGATTCTTTCAATTACCATTGCAGAAGCACCACCACCGCCATTACAGATTGCTGCGGCACCAATTTTAGCATCGTTTTGTTTCAATACATTTAGAAGTGTAATCAAAATTCGAACGCCGCTGCAACCAAGTGGATGGCCTAAAGAAACGGCTCCACCATTTACGTTAACGTTACTGTCATTCAATCCCAAAATTTTCATGTTGGCAAGACCAACTACTGAAAAAGCTTCGTTAAATTCAAAATAATCAACATCTTTTATATCAATCCCAGCTTTCGCAATTGCCTTTGGAAGTGCTTTAGCTGGAGCTGTAGTAAACCATTTTGGTTCCTGTGCAGCATCTGCATAACCTTTAATATATGCCAATGGAGTTAGTCCTAATTCTTTCGCTTTCGCTTCACTCATTAAAATCATTGCACCAGCACCATCATTAATTGTGGAAGCGTTGGCAGCAGTTACGGTTCCATCTTTTGTGAAAGCAGGACGTAAAGAAGAAATCTTGTCCATTTTTACGTTTTTATATTCTTCATCTTCGGAAACTATAACAGGTTCGCCACGACGTTGTGGAACTTCAACTGAAATTACTTCTTCGTCAAACTTTCCATCAGCCCAAGCTTTTGCAGAGCGTTCGTAAGACTTTACTGCGTAAGCATCTTGGTCTTCACGAGAAAAATTATATTCTGTAGCACAAAGATCTGCGCAGGTTCCCATCGCATTATGGTCGTAAGCATCTACCAAACCATCTTTTTGCATACCATCAATTAAAGTAGCTGGACCAAATTTTGTTCCGTTGCGCATATGCACATAGTGTGGAATGTTACTCATACTTTCCATTCCGCCAGCAACTACGATATCTGCATCGCCAAGGGCAATTGTTTGCGCGGCTTGCATAACGGCTTTCATACCAGAAGCGCACACTTTATTAATAGTTGTAGCAGGAACGGAGTCTGATAACCCAGCGCCAAGAGCGGCTTGTCTTGCAGGAGCTTGGCCCACGCCAGCCTGAACCACATTGCCCATAAAAACTTCCTGAACCAAAGAAGGATCAAGGTTTATTTTTGCTAAAGCTCCTTTAATCGCTGCAGAGCCCAATTGGGTTGCGGTAAGTGATGAAAGGCTTCCCATAAAACTTCCTATAGGTGTTCTTACTGCAGATACTATAACTACTTTATTACTCATGCTACTGTTTTTTAATTTGAAATAAGGACTGCGAAATTACGGATTTCCATCTTAAAAATCAATCTTTGTAGGTATTGGTTTTGGGATAACTCGTTCCTTATTTATACCTTTACTCCAAGTAATCATTTTATGAAGAACCTTTTATCATTGTTCGCAAAAAACCAATCTCTTATTTATAAGGTTTTTCTTTTCATAATTTCCACACTTTTAGTTATTTATCTCCTACCGAAGGGTGGGCAGTTTAAGTATAATTTTCAGAAAGGAAAGCCTTGGCAGTATGAAAATTTGTATGCGCCTTTCAGTTTCACTATTAAGAAAAACGAAGATACACTGAAAAAGGAGCGCGAAGAAATACGCGCCAATGCGATACCTTATTTTGAATATGACAGTGATGTGGAGGGAATTGTTTCTGAAAATTTCCGAAGCAATCTTGAAATGAAATACATAGACAGTCTCTACAAAACTCCAGAAAGAACTGTTGAAAGATTGGGAGTCTCCTTTATTGCTGAAACCTATAAAAACGGTGTTACTGACGAAATTCATTCCTATGATGGTGATAAACTCATCTATTTAAAAAATGGAAACGAAATAGCAGAACGTAACTATTCACAACTCTTCAAAAAGGAAAACTTAAATAAAAAGGTACGCGAATTAGTTGAAAAGAATAAAGTTGAAGACGTTCAAGTGCTTCTGTATAGTATATTAAATGAAGTGTTTGAATCTAACGTAAAGTTGAATTCAAAGTTAACAGAATCGGGGATAGATGCTGAGATAAAAGCACTTAACCCTAACCGTGGCGTCATTGAAAAAGGCGGGCGTATTATCGCGAAAGGAGAAGTTGTAGAAGGCGATAAGTTTCAAATATTAGAATCCTTGAAAGCAGAATTTGATAGTCAGATTTGGAGCAAAAACAATTATTTGTGGCTTTTAGTGGGCTATTCGATGTTGGTTTCGCTAGTGTTTTTGATGCTTTTTCTTTTTCTAAGAAATTACAGACCAGAAATTTATAACAATAATACCAAAGTTACTTTTATATTTTTTAACATCTTTTTGATGGTTTTCCTTACAACTGTGGTGCTTAGAGTGCATGCGGATTATGTATATGTAGTGCCCATTTGTATTTTACCTCTAATTCTGAAAGCATTTTTCGACCCGCGAGTTGGGCTATTTGTACACGTTTTAACGATTTTACTTCTTGGATTCATTGTTCCTAATAGTTTTGAATATATGTTCCTGCAGTTTATAGCTGGGATTGTTACTATTCTTACCGTTTCAGAATTGTACAAAAGAGCGAACCTTTTTATCTCAGTAGGACAAATAACGTTAATATACATTCTTGGTTATTTCGCCTTCTTTGTAATTCAGGAAGGAAACATACAAACAATGGAATGGCAGAATTTTCAATACTTCATTCTTTGTGGTTTGGCGACCTTGTTTGCACATCCGCTGATTTATTTTTATGAAAAAATCTTCGGTTTGGTTTCAGATGTTTCCTTGTTGGAATTGAGTGATACCAATTCAAAATTGCTGAAAGAACTTTCAAACAAAGCTCCAGGAACTTTTCACCATTCCCTAAACGTAGCTAATCTAGCCGAAGCCGCAGCAAACGAAATTGGCGCCAACAGTATGCTGGTTAGGGTAGGAGCGCTTTATCACGATGTTGGTAAAATGCTGAATCCAACTATGTTTACTGAAAATCAGGCGAATTCCATCAACACTCACAACGAACTTGATCCAAAAGAAAGTGCCAAAATAATTATAGATCACGTAATAAAGGGAATTGAAATTGCTCGAAAAAACAATCTTCCAGACCGAGTTATTGATTTTATAAGAACCCATCACGGAACTAGTTTGGTTTACTATTTCTATAAAAAGGAGCGGGATCAGCAAGGAGCGGCAAACAAGGAAGATTTTATTTATCCTGGTCCGATACCTTTTTCCAAAGAAACAGCGATTTTGATGATGGCAGACAGCGTGGAGGCTGCTAGTAAGAGTTTAAAGGAACCTTCATCTTCAATTATAGATGAATTTGTTGAAAAGATAATCAACAATCAAATGGCGCAAGGGCAGTTTCTGAATGCCAATATTACCTTCAAAGAAATTGAGACCATCAAAAAAGTGCTAAAAAAGAAACTTAATAATATCTATCATCTACGAGTAGAATATCCTGAATAAGCTTATAATTAAGTTATTCTCCTTCAAATTATTATATCTGACTTTAAAATATCTCATTTAGCTAAATGAACCCTTCACACAATGCATTAGTTTTAATGCATTAAAATATTTTATGTATATGATATAAAATATAAATAAAAATTAATGAAAAGGTTTTTGGACATTTGTCCCGTTGATAAATAGTTATCAGCGTGAAAATTTGAATTTTTAAAAACTTTGAAAATTATGCAGGCCATCCTGAATCAATCAAATTTAAAACAAACGCTTCCAAAACAAAAATCATTTCATCTTTCTAAAATTTACACAATCGTTCCCATCTTTCTCTGGGTTCTGTTTTTCACAAATCTCTTCACAATTCTATATTACTTACCTAATACTATTTTGTGGCAATGGAACGATATTTTTAAAATAAATGGTTTTACCATTTTAATCTGGACAACCGTAACATTTTTTAGCGCCATTGTAAGTACTTATGCACGGAATTATTTAAATGGTTTTACGTATCATCTAAGTTTTACAATAAACAGTTTAGGTTTTTTATTCTCCGTAATGCTTTTACTAATGTCCAACCACATACTTCTCTTTGTAAGTTCTTGGTTGTTTATGGGAATCTTTATGGCCAAACTAATCGGGATAAACAAATCTTGGGCTGAAGCTAGGGAAGCAGCCAGATATGCCCAAAAATTCTTTTTACTGGGTACTTTTTTTCTTGGAGCAGGATTGCTGCTATTGGCAACACAAACAAATATGTATTATATAGATGGCATAATTCAAAACCTTAGTTCACTTCCAACCTATATAACTGTAATGGCAGCCATCTTTATAATTATGGCAGCGATAATACAATCAGCTATGTATCCATTTCAGCGCTGGTTGCTATCGGCAATGACTTCTCCTACACCTGCTTCTGCACTTATGCACGCTGGATTTGTAAATGGTGCAGGAATTCTACTTGCATTTTTTTCTACCTTATTTTTTGAATCACATACCTTTACGCTTCTTTTTATAATTGGAGGAATTACTGCTGTAACCGCACAGTTTACAAAACTGTTGCAAGTAAATGTGAAGCAAAAATTAGCTTGTTCCACAATTGCCCAGATGGGATTTATGATAATGCAGTGTGGCTTAGGTTTCTTTAATGCAGCCGTTGCACACCTTATTTTACACGGGTTTTATAAAGCATATTTATTTCTTTCAGCGGGAGAGGAAATTAAAAACACCAATCCCGTTAAGCCATATAAAATAGTAATCACACCAGTACAGGCCTTGGTAGTTCTAATCTTTGGAGCTATTGGTGCGGTGCTTTTTTCTTATCTCACGGGAAAAAGCACTTCTATGGACAGTGGAATTATCTTAACCCTCATTGTTGCAATAACCGTTGGACAAGTAACCTATAATATTGTGAAACAGGAAATTTTCAATTCTTTTCAAAAAATAATTTATCCAATATTACTTTTTACAGTGGGTATAATTCTCTATGCATTACTCTACAATGCGGTGACATTTTTAATGGGAACTATGCCGATGGTCGATGCAGCTTTGCCAATTTCTGCCACACATATAATATTTGGAATCATTTTTCTAATCGGTTTCTTCATAATGAAACTGGGTATTTACAGAAGATGGCCTTGGCTTTATGCAAAACTGTTGAATGACTCACAACCTTATAAAAAATCTATTTTAACTTCAAATAAAAAATCTTTATGATTAATTCAAAATTGCAGCAAAGTCTTAATGAAGCTTCAGAAATTGTAGGAATCACATGGCCACTTTATTCTTTTGTAACTTCCAATCCGTTGGTTGGGTTTGAAAAGAATCATTTTTCTGAAGCAGTAAACCAAGCAGAAACTCTTTTTGGAGCAAGATCTTTTCCAGAAGTTTCTTTGTATCGTCAAGCTTTGCAAAACAATGAAATTCAAGAAAGCGAGGTAGCCAATTTGCTGAAAGAAAACGGATTTGAAATTACGCCTTCGGAATCCTTAAAGCAAATGGAGATTGAAACAGTTACTGCTAAAAGAAACCACGATTCAAATCTCGATCGAATTGTTTCAAAATGGCTCGCTGCCTTCATGGACGAAGGATTGGCGGAGTGGGAAATGCCGAATAAAAGCGATGGATTCTATAATTCCTGGAGAAAATTGGCAAAATATGATTCTGAAATAAAAGTTCGAAATACTAACGAAATACCGTCAACAGCGGCTGAAGCACTTGAAAGTTTGCTGAAAGATTGTTCACAAGAGGAAAATCTAGCAATATTCAAACATCATTTGGCAGCACTTCCGGGTTGGACGGGCTATATAAAGCACAGAAATGAAAACCATACGGCTTGGCATAAAGAATATCCAATAACCTTGCTGGACTACTTGGCCGTAAGACTTTTTATTGCGAAACAATTAGGGGTAGCGTTTCTTCCGAATAATACTTCTTCTAGAGAACAATTAAAAACCGTAGCGCTTCGTCTTCTTTGGTTAAAAGCTTGGGAAGCTAGTTGGCAGAAACAAATGGCGAATACGTTAGAAAAAAACAACATTAAATTAAAATCTAAAATTTCCAACAAACAAATTCCCGATGCACAATTCGCACTTTGCATCGACACCCGTTCGGAATCGATGAGAAGGCATATTGAAAACGTGGGTAACTACGAAACCTTCGGTTATGCAGGTTTCTTCGGAATTGCGATGGATTATAAAAACGAAAATGACGGTCTTGTTCGCAAATCGTGTCCGCCAATTTTAGGATCGGCTTATATTGTTTCAGAAATTCCACAGAAAAGCAAAACTGAACAAGCTGAAAAATTTGCCAAAAAAATTCAAATGAAAAATTTTAACGAATATTTCTTTCGAAGGCTAAAGAATATGCTTCCATCAGCTTTTGGTTATGTGGAAGGTTCTGGTATTTTTTACGGTTTTTCGTTAGTTGGTAGAACATTATTTTCAGGCTATAATTACCGAAAAATTAATTTGAAAGCAACCGATTACGAAGGAATATACCAACCAAAAATAAACAAGTGTTCCGAAGAAAACCACGAACATCTTGATATTCCATTGGATGAAAAAGTTGCAATAGTAAAAGGAGCGTTTGACCTTACAGGATGGAAAACCTTTGCACCGGTAGTACTTTTTGTAGGCCACGGAAGCCATACTGCAAACAATCCTTTTGGTTCCAGTTTAGATTGTGGCGCGTGTGCCGCGAGTCCAGGAAGACACAATGCGAGAATGTTTGCCAAATTGGCCAATTTGGAAGATGTGCGTAAAACCTTAATGGAGAAATATGCAATTGAAATTCCACCGGACACCGTTTTTATTGGAGCCGAGCACAACACAACAACGGATGAAATTGTAATCTTTGATGCCGACATTCCAAACATTCAGAATAAAGCATTGCAAAAGATAAAGGCTAACCTCGCCAAAGCACAAGAAAATGCTACAGCAGAACGTCTTAATAACACCAAAAAAAGTATATCGCAGGCACAGCGCAACGCAAATAATTGGTCTGAAACCAGACCAGAATGGGGACTTGCCAAAAATTCAAGTTTTCTTATCGCACCACGTTCATTGACGAAAAATCTAAACCTCGATGGTCGTTATTTTTTACATTCCTATAATTGGGAGCAAGATTTAGAAGGCGCCGCGCTGGAAGCAATAATGCAAGGCCCGATGGTGGTTACTCAATGGATTAACAGTCACTATTACTTTTCAACTGTTGATAATGAAACTTTTGGGGGTGGTTCAAAAATAACGCATAATATAACCGGGAAATATGGAGTGGTTCAAGGTAACGGTGGTGATTTAAAAACAGGTCTTCCGTTAGAATCCGTAAAACAAAGCGATACTGAAATGTACCATCAACCATTGCGATTATCAGTGATTATACAAGCGCCGATTGAGAATATTGAAAATATTTTAAATAAGAATGAAAATTTGAAAAGTTTAATGAACAATGAATGGATTTATTTAATGGTAATGGATCCAAAGGATTGTAACCGTATCAAAAGATATTCAAAAGGAATGATATGGAATCCTGTACTATCTTTTGACGTGAACACTAAAAAGGACGAGGTTTTAAATAAAGTTGAAGTTGCGACTGCGGTTTAAAATAATCATTTTTTGAATGAAAAAATATAGGGGTTTTCAAATTTTTAAAAATAGGCGAGTGGTAATAGCCACTATGCATTCTAAGGAAAAAGTAATTGCACCCTTGCTAGAAGCTGAATTCACAATGAAATGTATAGTACCGAAGGGATTTAACACGGATCAATTTGGCACTTTTAGTGGCGAAATTAAACGCGTTAAAAGCCCCTTGGAAACCGCTCGCGCAAAAGCTTTCGCGGCACTTTTAGACTGCAAAGAAACGTTGGCGATAGCGAGTGAAGGTTCTTTCGGGCCACATCCAGAGAGTCCATTTATTACTGGAAACGAGGAGTTGGTAGTTTTTATAGATTTAGAAAATAACTTCGAAATTATAGGGCGCCATTTTACTGAGAAGACCAATTTCAATCATCAAAAAGTTGAAAATTTAAATGATTTAGCAGAGTTTACGGAACATATCGGTTTCCCTGAACATGGAATTATTTTAAAGGAAGTAGATAAAGATAATTCAGAAAATATTTATAAGGATTTTAAGGATTTCATTTTATTAAAAAAAAAGGTTTTGGAATTATTGGATAAGGGCAAGACGATTAACGCAGAAACCGATATGCGGGCAATGAATAACTCAACCCGAATGCTTGCAATAGGTTTGGCTACGAAAAACTTGTTAGATACTATAAATTCTCTTTGTCCAGAGTGTAATGCTCCAGGCTTTTCCATAATCCAAGCATTGCGCGGCTTACGCTGTCAGTTATGCAATTTGCCTACCAAAGGAGTGAAGACATATGTTTATTCATGCCAAAAATGTAATTTTAGTTGTGAGCGAAACAAGCTTGGCACACATTTTCAGGATCCCACGTTTTGCGATTATTGTAACCCTTAATATTATTTTAATTAGTAGTCTTCCAGCCACTTATAATTAGTATTTATAACCTCGTCAATATTATTTGTTAAAAAGTCTAAGTAGGCTAGGGCAGCGGGAGAAAATTTCTTCCCTTTTAACCATATTAAATTCCAAGCAGTTTTTATGGGAAGACCTTTTACAGGAACAATTTCTATTTCGTTTTTATTCAATTCATTTTTTAAGCCAATTAAAGGCATAATGCTAAATCCCAGACCAGCTAAAACTGCTTGCTTAACGGCTTCGTTGGAGGTGAGTTGTGTTTTTTTATAAATTTTAATCTGTTTATTGGCAATAAATCTTTCCATAGATTGGCGTGTTGCAGAGCCTTCCTCCCGATAAATCCACGGTAAATTTTCGAACGTTTTTCTTTTATCTTTTAAAATTGGTTTGGCTAATTCTGGGTTTGCCACGAGAAATAATTTATTTTCCATAAGGGTTATTTTCTCAACTTTTAAGTTGTCTGGTAAAACCGAAACCAACGCAAAATCTACTTCGTTTTTTTCAAGAGACTCCAAAACTTGATAGCGATTTGTAACGTCCATTACAAGATCTACTCCATTATGCTGCTTTAAAAATGAAGAGAGAAAAAAGGGCATCACATATTTTCCCGTAGAAACAACGGCAATTGTCAATCTTCCAGTAAGTTGGCCTTTGAAAGCAGGGCCTTTGTGCTTCATTGTTTCCACTTCTGCTAAAATACGTTTGGCAGCTTCTGCAATTTCTTCACCAAAATTAGTCACATAAAGTTGCCTTCCAATCACTTCTGTTAAAGGAATTTCAAACTGATCCTGGAAATTTTTAAGTTGAATAGATACCGCAGGCTGAGTTAAGTAAAGGGCTTCAGCGGCTTTGGTAATACTTTTAAATTCTGTTATTTTCAAAAATATATTGAGCTGATTCAGTGTATAATTCATAAAATAATTTTATTGATTGCATAGTAAATATAAATAAAAATATATGACAAAACATCTTCATATTTGTAAGAAGAAATAAAAAATAAATTGATGAATAAAGAGGCAATAGTAGATTTAATAAAAGGAGAATTTACCCCAGACGAGGCTACAGAAATATTATTTTCAATTATTGGAGATAAGATTCGCTTTAATAATCGTCAGATTTTTAGTCTTGAAGTGCGCAATATAGGAAACCCCGAAAAGTATAAGACACGCTTGGAAGAACTCAAGGTTTCAAAAGAGATAGTTTCAAAACTAATTCAAAATGCGAAAAAAGACAATTGTATGATTGAAATTAATAGCACCATATTAATTAAGATTAATCAATAGAATTACTAAAAACAAAAAATCCCCTTGGTAGGGGATTATCTGTGATCGCAGAAGGATTCGAACCTTCGACCGCCTGCTTAGAAGGCAGGTGCTCTATCCAGCTGAGCTATGCGACCATTATTGCTATAATTTTATTCTTAATTATCATAGAACCTTTCAATTGTTAATTGTAGTGCTCTATCCTCCCGATAGCTATACGACTATTAAAAATAAAAAAGCCGAACAATTTAAATTGTCCGGCTTTTTGTCGGGGTGGCAGGATTCGAACCTGCGACCTCCTGCTCCCAAAGCAGGCGCGATAACCGGGCTACGCTACACCCCGTGAACAGCAATAAATATTATTCACTGTAATTTTGGAGTTTTTATAAACTCTATAATGCGGAGAGACAGGGACTCGAACCCTGGCGACGGTTACCCGTCGACAGATTAGCAATCTGCTCCGTTACCACTCCGGCACCTCTCCAGTTTTTGTATGAACTTAACACCCTAAAATGCGGTTGCAAATGTAAGTTTTCAATTGTAATAACGCAAACAAAAAATAGTCTTTTTTTTAGATAAATTTTAAAGTCATTAAAATCAAGTAAATGCCATGTAAAATAATTCAGAAAAAATCGTTTTAAATCTTAGAACACACCAACATTACCTTCTTATCCTCCAAATTGGTCACAAAAAATAAATAAACATTCCCGCCATCAGAAAGTTTCCATTTTTTGCGAAGTGCTTCCACGGATTCAGGAAAGTTTCGGGTGGCAACATTTGCCTTTTTTAATTTGATGGCTGAACGCGTTTCAGATTTAGTGTAAGGAACTGTTTCTTCAATCCTAAAACGTCTTCCGGGGAAATCTATCAAAGTGTCCTTTGTGTATAAATGTGTGTTTTTATGAAGTTTATTCACTTTTAATTTTTCTGAAACTAAATCAAAAGCGCCACTTTTTAAAATGGCGGCATTAGGTTCAAATAAATATTTTTGTGGCAAGCTGTAATTTGCTGCAGTGGTTTCATTTAAATTGAAATCAAAGGTCTCATTCTCAGTTTTTGTGAAATTGATTGTCTTGATTTTTGGCGAATTCGAAGCATCTTTTTGTAGCAACCACAGTAGTTCTTTCACTTCATTTTCAACCGCAACAATGTGAATCTCTGAAACGTGTTTCAACTCATTCAACCCTATTGAAATATCCAGCATAGGTGAAGTTTTCAGAAGAAATTGATTGCATTGGTTTAATAGTTCAGAAATATTCTCGGGTATATTGGGCTGACAATCTTTTAAAAAGAAAACTTTCCCTTTACTGTCGTGGCGACGTGAAGGATCTGCGTAAATCACATCGCAATTTGTCTTTAAAACAGCTTTTAAGCCATCTTCTGAGGAACAAGTTACTTGCCTTTTAAAGACTTCAAAATTGTGCTTTGCGATTTCTGAAAGCGTTTCGTTTGTTTCGAAATGATGAACGCTCGAAAATTTTTCAGCAAAGAAAAAACTGTCAACCCCAAATCCACCAGTTATATCTGCAAACGATTTACCTTTTACTAACGAAGCCTTGTATTTCGCGGTTATTTCGGAAGAAGTTTGTTCTAGATTTAGTTTTGGAGGATATAAAATATTTGGTGTTTTAAACCACGTTGGCAACTTCTTTTCAGTCTTTTTTCGGCTTTCAATTTGTTGCATTAACTCTTGAACCGAAATTTCTTCAAAAGGACTTCCTGCGAAAGCAAGTTTAGATAATTCACCTTCAAAATTTCTGATAAAACCTTGTACTTCCGAATTTAAGAGAGCTTTATTAAACAACTTTACAAATTTTTTGTAAGACGTTTCACTACCTTATATTCAGAAAGAAATTCTTGAGCAATTACCTTTAAGGCAGTATAAGTAGGAACAGCAAGTATCATACCTGGAATCCCAAAAAGATAGCCTCCAACTAAAATGGATAGAAAAATTTCAAGAGGATGGGAGCGAACACTATGTCCAAAAATAACAGGTTGTGATATAAAATTATCAAATAGCTGTGCAATTGCATAGCCTATAGAAGCAATTATCAATAGTGGTAAAAGTCCTGAGGAAAAATCTGCACCAAGGTTATTGGAGACAATTACGAGCAACATAAGTCCCCAGCCGATTAGCGGTCCAAGATAAGGTACGATATTCAGGAAAGCACAAATTAAGGCAACTGCTACAGCATCTGTGACATCTAAATAAAGTAGCAATACTGAATAAAAAAGAGCCAGAATGAAAATTTGAAGCAACAAACCAATGAAATATCTAGAAAGTAATTCCTTGATTTTAATCAATATGCGTTTAAATTTTTGTTCATTCTCATTTTTCGCAAAAGATAAAACAGCACGAGCTAACAAGTATTCGTCTTTCAAAAGAAAGAAGGAAATAAATAAAACCGAAAAGATTCCAACAACAGTGCTTCCAATATTACTGAAGAAAATATCAATAAAACTTGGAATGATTTCCACATTTGCATTTTGGACGTAAGAAGAGCGTTTTATTGCTTCAACCAACTGAAAATGATCCACACCCAAATAATCGCTGGCTTGAACGTTTAGCTCGTTCAAATCACGTTTTACCTGTTCAAAATCTATTTGGGAAATGTGTTTGCCTTGTTCAATAACAATGGGTACAAAGATTTTGAGAACTAAACTGAAAGTGAAAATGATCAAGAGAAGCGTTACAACTGAAGACAGTGTATTCCCGAATTTAAATCTTCTTCTTAAAAAAAGTACAACCGGAAGCCCAATTAAAGAAAGAACAAGAGCTAAGCCTATGTAGAGTATGAGCGCCTGGATTTTATACAAAAACCAAACTAAAACGAAAATGCCCAGCATTACTGCTAGTGCTCTTAAAATACCGAGGGTTATTGCTTTTGCGGTGATCTTCACGACGTAAATATACTATATTTCGAGTTGCGAAAAATGAAAATTTTGTTAACTGTGCTTGATGTTGGATGACAGTTGACAGAAGGAATTTATTTCCGTGAAATCATCACTTTGTTAAAATTACTAGCCTTTTTAAAGGAGTCAAAATAAATCCAGATTGGAATTGTAATAGAAAGTATGGCAATAAAACCGAACATAAAGATTGTGCCAGTTAGCAACATACCTAATGCGAGTGAAAATAAGCCTATAAATATAGAGGGTTGAGCAAATAAACGATTGATGTGTTTTTTCTCAAGCGTTCCACAGTGTGAGCAACGGTTGTTAATTTCATCACCAACCTCCGTTTGAAGTTTAAATCTATTGGTAGCCTTCGTTTTTAGATAGTTCTTTTTATTGCAGGATTTACAGTAATAACTCAATCTCATAACTTAATTTTCAAAAACGTACTTAACAATATTTGCACCCATTTGCAAAGCTTTAAGCCTAACTTCCTGCGGATCGTTATGAACTTCTGGGTTTTCCCAACCATCGCCTAAATCTGTTTCAAAAGTGTAGAGCAGAACCAATCTGTCATCCACAAATATTCCAAACGACAGTGGCGGTCCGCCATCGTGTTCGTGAATTTTGGGCATTCCCTGTGGAAATTTGTAGAAATAACTAAACATTGGATAATTGGCTGGAAGCTCTTTCAATTCTTTATTCGGAAATATTTTTACGATTTCTTTCCGGATATATTCGTCCATTCCGTAGTTGTCGTCTATATGAAGAAAACCGCCGCTCATCAAGTAATTTCTAAGGTTTTCAGCTTCTTCGGAAGAAAAGAAAACGTTTCCGTGGCCCGTCATATATACAAAGGGATAATCGAAAATATCCACGCTTCCAGGTGTTACTGTTGCTGGTTTGGCTTTTATTGCGGTGTTTATATGTTCATTACAGAATTTCGTCAAATTGGGTAGCGAAGTAGGATTTGCATACCAATCGCCACCGCCGCCATATTGCAATAGGGCGATTTCTTGGGCTGAAATGCTACCGATGAAAGCAAAACATAGGATAGTAAAAAGTGTTTTCCGCATAGATTTTCAAAAGTACAAATTCAGAAAGAATAAATATGATAAACAATTTTCGAAAAATATAGATTTGTAAGTTTTTAGAAAACTAGCAGACAAACTTGCCAAATCATTTATATGAAAAGTCTAGCACAACTGCTCATTTTTCCTCTTCTTTTTGGAATGTGTTTTTTCAATAATGAATCCGATAAATCCTTGGGAACGGTAGAAAAAAACACGAAAATTTCAGGAAATAAACCTTTTGCCATTGTTCAGCTTTTCACTTCACAAGGTTGCAGCAGTTGTCCCAGCGCCGATGTGCTTCTGGAAAAAGTAGAGAAGGAATATGAAGGTAAAAACGTTTTTGTGCTTTCCTATCACGTTGATTATTGGAACCGTTTGGGTTGGAAAGACGTTTTCAGCAAAAAGGATTTTTCAGATATGCAGTACAGTTACAGTGGAAAATTTGGCGGTTCAAATGTTTATACGCCTCAAGCAGTGGTAAATGGCGATGTTCATTTTGTGGGTTCAAGTGAAGCAAAAATGAATGGTTATCTCTCAAAGTTTCTAAAATTGAATGCTGAAAATACAATCCTTCTTTCTAACGTAAAACAGAACGGGGACCAAATTACCTTTAACTATAAAATAGAAGGTACTATTTCCGGAAAAGATTTAAAAGTTGCCCTTGCTATCGAAAAAAAAGAAACTAATGTGAAACGCGGTGAAAATAGTGGGAGAAAGCTTTCCAGTGTAAATATTGTGGTAGAACAGTTGGAAATTCCATTGACCGAAACCGAAGGAAGAGGAAGCATCATAATTCCAGGTTTGGTAGAAAATGGAGATCCACTTACTTTAATTGGTTTTACCCAATCCAAAAACTTTGACATTACCGCTGCTACACAGCAAAAAATATAAGTAAGGCCTAACAGGTTTATCCTCCAATTTTGAGGCTTAGGCTAAAAAATTGAAATCTGTTAGGTTTTATTCATTTTTAAAAGCCACGCTATGGCAAGCTACTATCGCCGCGGTTTCCGTTCGCAAGCGGCTCTCGCCTAGAGTTACTGGAATATACCCCGACATTTTTGCAAGTTCAATTTCTTCAGAAGAAAAATCGCCTTCGGGGCCGATAAGAATTGTAATTTTCTGATTTTTATTTATAACTGATTTCAAGGATTTTTTATCGGTTTCTTCGCAATGTGCGATACACTTTAAACCTTCGGAACTCTTTTCTGAATTTATAAAATCCTTAAATGAAACTGCTTCATTCAAAACTGGCAAATAGGCTTTAAGCGATTGCTTCATGGCACTTTGCAAGATTTTCTCGTAGCGATCTGGTTTTATAGTTTTTCGTTCGCTGTGGGCGCAAATAATTGGTGTGATTTCTGAAATACCAATCTCTGTGGCTTTCTCCAAAAACCATTCGTAGCGATCATTTAACTTAGTTGGTGCAACCGCCAAGTGAAGCTGATAGGACATTGGTGGCTGAATTTCTTCAGAAATAATTTTCACCAAACATCCTTTTGGGTTTGCATTTGTAATTTCAGCATTAAAAAAAGAACCTTTGCCATTTGTTATTTTGAAATCATCGCCATCCTTCATTCGTAAAACTTTTACGATATGGCGGCTTTCTTCTTTATCAAAAGTTACTTCTTTTGAATTATTTGAAATGTTTGGATTGTAGAAAAGTTGCATTTACTTCAGTTATATTTTTATATTGAAAACTCGCTCAAAACTTCATCCGCGCAGAAGCCACAACATCACTCTCGGCAAAACTTCCATCTTTAAATTTCAACTCACCCACAATGGCGATCATTGCCGCATTATCTGTACAAAACTCAAATTTTGGGATGTGAGTTGTCCAGCCGTATTTAGTTTCAGCTTCTTTTAAAGCGGTGCGAATACCACTGTTTGCTGAAACTCCGCCGCCAATAGCTATTTCTTTTATACCTGTTTTCTTTACTGCGTTTTTCAGCTTGTCCATTAAATAATCGACGATTGTAAACTGAAGGCTTGCACAAATATCTTCTATGTTTTCAGCAATAAAATCTGAGTTTTTGGCTACTTCCTTTTCAACAAAATAAAGCACCGAAGTCTTCAACCCACTAAAACTAAAATCCAACGGATTCACTTTTGGTTTTGGAAATTTGAAAGCTTTTGGGTTTCCTTGTTGGGCGTACTTATCCACCAAAGGACCACCAGGATAGGGGAGTCCGAGTATTTTTGCACTTTTATCAAATGCTTCGCCAACGGCATCATCTATGGTTTGGCCTATTATTTCCATTTCAAAATAATCGGTCACTTTTACAATCTGTGTATGACCACCGCTAATGGTCATCGCCAAAAAAGGGAAGTTTGGCGCGGTCTGTTCTTCGGCTTTAATAAAATGTGCCAAAATATGTGCCTGCATATGGTTTACATCTATCAACGGAATGCCCAAACCCATCGCCAAAGATTTTGAAAATGAGGTGCCTACAAGGAGCGAACCCATTAAGCCAGGTCCGCGCGTAAAAGCAATAGCAGATAACTGATTTTTGTCGATATTTGCCGTGCGCAACGCTTGGTGCACAACGGGAACAATATTTTGTTGATGTGCACGCGAAGCAAGCTCGGGAACCACCCCGCCATATTGTTCGTGAATTGCCTGTGTGGCAACAACATTGCTAAGGATTTCGCCGTTGTTGATTACGGCTGCAGCAGTGTCGTCGCAGGAAGATTCAATACCGAGAATGTAGCAGTTTTTTTGTGTCAAAGCAAAAGAGGTATATTTATTGGGTGTAAAATTAAAACTTTAAAAGCGTATCAAAAAACTTCGGAAAATAATAGTTCGCACCTTCGTAATCATTGTATTGCTGCTCGTACTTATAATAATTATTTTTTCTATTCCTTCCGTCCAGACTTGGGCTGCAAAAAAGGTGACCACCAATCTCAACGAAACTTACGGAACTGACATCAATATTAAACGTCTAGGCCTCAATTGGAAAGGCGAAGTTGACATCCGCGAAGTTTATATTGCAGATCATCATCAAGATACTTTGATTTATAGCAAGGAAGTTCAAACGAATATCATCAGCTTTCAGAATTTGATAAAAGGAGAGCTAGGTTTTGGAGATATTACGCTAGATCAGGCCAAACTCTACGTTAGAACCTACAAAGGCGAAGAATCTGACAACCTTTCCATTTTCTCCAAAAAGTTTGATACAGGCAAACCAAAAACAGCTCCTTTTTCACTTTTTAGTAATGATGTTCAATTAACGAATAGTATTGTTAAAATTACGAACGACAATCTTGAAAACCCCAATGTTTTCATATTGAATGATGTGAATCTTGTTGCAGATAATTTTAAAATTGATGACGTAAATGTGTACGCCAACATTAAAGAACTTTCTTTAGTAGCGGCACGAGGCATTACTATTAAGAATTTAAAAACAGATTTTTCATATACTGAAACGAATATTACCTTGAAAGATATGAATCTGGAAACCACAGAATCGCATATTATTGGTGATGTGGATTTGGATTATTCAAAAAGTGGATTTGTTGATTTTATAAATGATGTGGTAATTACCGCCAATTTGAAAGATTCAAATGTAGCAACAAACGATCTAAATGCTTTTTACAACGAATTTGGCCCAGATCAGCTGATTTTGTTGGATACGGAGCTTCAAGGAACTTTAAATAATTTTACGGCAAACAATTTAAGACTTCAAACTGGCGATACAGATATCCGTGGAGATTACGCTTTTCAGAATATTTTGGACACAGATAAAGAGTATGCTATAACTGCCAAAAACCACAACATATCAACAAACTATTATGACTTAAGAAGGTTTATGCCACGAGTTTTAGGCAATGTGGTTCCTGTTGAATTGAAGGAGCTAGGAAGTTTCAATCTATCCGGAAACACTACTATAATTGGTAATGAGTTAAATACAAAAAGCAATTTGCACAGCGGAATTGGCCAAGCTATAGTAGATTTGAAGATGGGTAACATCAACAATATTGATAATGCTTATTACAAAGGTAATGTAGTCTTAAAAGATTTTAATCTTGGAAAAATAGCCAGAACAACTTCCCTTGGAAGAATGACGGCAAATCTTGATTTTGATGGTCGTGGTTTTGATAAAAACACCGTGAATACTGAGGTTTCTGGAACGGTTTCTTCTTTTGATTTTGAAGGTTATAATTACCAAAACATCGTTGTTTCGGGGAATTTGAAAAATCCATTATTCAATGGAGAACTTTCTATTGATGATCCTAATTTAAAACTTCAGTTTAAAGGGTTGATTGATGCTTCGGCTGAAACAAATCATCTAGATTTTGAGGCGGATGTTGAATTTGCTGAATTAAACCAATTAAATCTTATAAAGCGAGATAGTATCTCCGTTTTCACAGGAAAAGTGGTTGTTGATATGGACGGTAAAACTATTGATGATGTTGTGGGAACTATCAATTTCAGCCAAACTTTTTACCAAAACGAACGCGATAACTTCTATTTTGATGATTTCACAGTAACTTCCACTTTTGACGGTCCTAAACGAACTATCGAAATAAATTCACCAGACATTATAAACGGGAAGATTTCAGGAGAATTTTTAATTGAAGATATTCCCAATCTTTTTCAAAACGGAATTGCGAGTATTTACGCCAATTACATTCCTCAGGAAGTGACCACCAATCAGTACATTGATTATGAATTTGTAGTTTACAATAAAATTGTAGATGTGTTTGTACCACAATTAAAGCTCGGGGACAACACGCGTATAAAGGGTTCTGTTTCGTCAGATGAATCGAAGTTTGAACTCAATTTCCGTTCGCCAGAAGTAATTATTTTGGATAATTACATAAGCAAACTTAACGTTCAGGTTGATAATGATAATCCACTGTATAACACATATATATCGGCAGATTCAGTTTATACAGGTTTTTATAATTTGAAGGATTTGAACATCATTAATAAAACCTTGAACGATACTATGTATATACGTTCAGAATTTAAAGGAGGAACGAAGAAAGAAGACCTTTTCAATCTTTCATTGTATCACACAATTAATCCAAAAGGGAAATCTGTTATTGGTGTAAAACGATCAGACATAACCTATAAAGGCAACGTTTGGTATCTAAATGAAAAGAACAATCGTCTAAACAAAGTAGTTTTCGATGATAATTTTAACGAAGTCCGAATAGATTCCTTGGTGCTAAGCCACAATGAACAATTGATTCAAATGGCGGGAGTGCTTCGTGATTCTACCTACAAAGATTTAAAAGTACGTTTTAAAGATGTAAATATTGGCGACGTTACGCCAGATATTGACAGCCTTCGTCTAAAGGGAAATATGAACGGAAGGTTTGATTTTATTCAGAAAAACGGAGCATATTATCCCAACAGTTCCGTTACCATTGATGATGTAAATATCAACGAAATTCCGTTTGGTAATT
Source organism: Aequorivita sublithincola DSM 14238 (assembly GCF_000265385.1). Taxonomy (NCBI): domain Bacteria; kingdom Pseudomonadati; phylum Bacteroidota; class Flavobacteriia; order Flavobacteriales; family Flavobacteriaceae; genus Aequorivita; species Aequorivita sublithincola. The sequence goes on along the minus strand of NC_018013.1, from coordinate 3,034,863 downwards.
TAGATTTGAAAATTGACGGTAATGAAGATCTCACCAAATACAGAATAAATACTTCACTCACGAACAATAATGTGAAGTCAATAAACGCTGTTGGTGAGATAGATGTTTCCGCAAAAAACCCGCAAATACAGCTTAATGTGGATCTTAATCAATTCAACATGCAAGCCTTCAGTCTGTTTGGTGGTGACGTAATAACCGATATTCGTGGACTTATAACAGGAAATGCAAAAGTTTCTGGTAATTACAAATCCCCAGATATTTTGGGACGTTTTTCACTTGAAAATAGTGGATTGAAAGTTCCTTATTTAAACACTGATTTCGATATTGAAAACAATGCTCAGGTTATTGTGACCAAAAATAAACTGGAAATCAGCCGCACCGATATTACAGATACGAAATATGAAACCACTGGTATTTTCTACGGAAATGCGACGCACAATAATTTCGGAAGCTGGGAATTGAACCTACATATAGAAGCGCCGGACAGACTCTTAGTGTTAGACACGCCACCAGACGAGGACGCTTTATATTACGGAACAGCTTTTATAAGCGGACAAGCAGATATTGAAGGCCCAATTGATGAATTGGTTATAAATGTGGATGCGACCACTGAAAAAGGAACAACTTTTAAAATTCCTATTAGCGATACAGAATCTATTAGTGATGATTCTTTCGTGCATTTCCTTTCGCCAAAAGAAAAAGAAGCTCGTATAAATGGCGAAATTATCGATCCAAACGATTCAAAAGGATTATCTCTCAATTTTGACTTAGACATCAACAAAAACGCGGAAGTGGAAGTGGTAGTGGATAAAGTGAACAATTCCACTTTAAAAGGTCGCGGGGCGGGAATTCTTCTTATTGAAATAAATACAAACGGAAAGTTCCAAATGTATGGTGATTTTCAGGTGTTTGAAGGAGAATTTGATTTTAGATATGGAGGTGTAATTCAAAAGAATATTGGCGTAGTTCCCGGCGGAAATATAACGTGGGACGGCGCTCCAGAAAAGGCAAACCTAAATCTTAGTGCTGTTTATAAAACGGAGGCTAATCCTTCGATACTGCTGGATAATCCTTCCATAAACACAAAAATTCCAGTTGAAGTTTTTGTTGGATTAAATGGCGAACTTGCGCAACCCGAACTTAAATTTGATATTGATTTTCCAAGAGTAAGTTCTACTTTGAAAAGTGAGTTACAATACAAACTCCAAAATGAAGAGCAGAAGCAGCAACAAGCCATATTCCTATTGGCAACTGGATCTTTTGTGAATGACAACTACGGTGGTTCCAACGCTTTTGCAGGAACGGTGGCCGATAGGGTTTCAGGACTGGTAAATAATTTATTTGCAGATCAGGATGGTAAATTCAAGATTGGTTTGGACTATTCCGTTGGTAATAGAACTCCAAATCAGGAAACCGCAGATCGCGTTGGGCTTACGCTTTCCACTCAAATTAACGAGCGTATTCTAATTAATGGAAAAGTGGGTGTTCCCGTTGGAGGTGCAAATGAAACTGCTGTAGCGGGCGATATTGAGGTGCAATGGCTAATAAATGAAGATGGAAGCCTTCGTATGAAATTCTTTAACCGACAGGCAGATCTACAGTTTATTGGCGAGGACCAGATTTTTGAACAAGGAACCGGAATTTCATACTCCGTAGATTTCAATACGTTTCGGGAACTATATCAAAAGCTTTTCAACAAGAAAATGACTTTAGAATCTGAACTTCCCGTCGTTCCTGATGACAATACCTATCCAGTAGATTTTAAGCCGCAAGGAACAAAAACGGAAGAGGAAGGTGAGTAGTTTTTACTGACTTATATACATCAAAAAAACGAACTGTGAATATATCTCTAAACAATGCGTTTTTTTAATTTTGAAATTTTAACTAGCGAAGCTTCGGAAATTCCGACGGATTTGCTTCGTGCATAATTTCATAAACTTTCTCGTAAATATCTTCTGAAGAAGGTTTGCTGAAATAATCGCCATCAGTACCATAAGGTGGGCGATGTGCCTTTGCTGCAAGCGTCTGTGGCTTACTGTCCATATATTTATAGCCACCTTGAATTTCCATAATCTGGTTCAAAATGTATGCTGAAGCACCGCCAGGAACATCTTCATCTATAACCAGAAGTCTGTTGGTTTTTGCAACACTTTTCACCATATCGTGATTAAGATCCAAAGGAAGCAGCGATTGAACGTCAATAACTTCAGCATCAATGCCAGCTTGTTGTAGCTCTTTTGCGGCTTCTTCTACAATTCTTAAAGTACTTCCATAGGAAACCAAAGTGATGTCTGTTCCTTCTTTTACGGTTTCAACTACGCCTATTGGCGTTTTAATTTCGCCAAGATTGTTTGGCATTTTTTCTTTTAAACGATACCCGTTAAGACATTCAATAACCAAGGCGGGTTCGTCTGTTTCAAGCAAAGTGTTGTAGAAACCTGCTGCTTTAGTCATATTTCGCGGTACAAGAATATACATTCCACGAAGAAGGTGAATTAAACCACCCATTTGCGAACCACTATGCCAAATACCTTCTAGACGATGTCCACGAGTTCTAACAATCAATGGTGCTTTTTGAGTACCGTTGGTTCGGTAACGCGTGGTTACCAGATCATCGCTCATAATTTGTAAGCAATACAATATATAATCTAGATACTGAATTTCAGCAATTGGTCGCAGTCCGCGTAAGGCCATCCCAATTCCTTGACCAAGAATGGTAGCTTCGCGAATTCCTGCATCAGCAACTCTTAGTTTACCGTATTTTTCCTGCATTCCTTCCAAACCTTGGTTTACGTCGCCAATTTCGCCAGCATCTTCTCCAAAAATTAAAGCTTCAGGGTGTTTAGTGAAAATAGCATCAAAATTATCGCGAATAATTACACGCCCATCAACATCTTCGGCGTCGTTAGCGTAGGAAGGAAGCACTTCTTTAATGGTTTTGGCGTTCTCTTTCTCTTCGGAATAGAGATGCGCACTGTATTTAGGTTGAATTGTTTCGAAGTAATTCGTAATCCAATCCTGAAGTTGTTTCTTTTCAGAAGAATCTTCGCAAACAACATATCTTAAGGCTTTTCTGGCTGAAGCAACTATATTTCTACGTAGCGGCTCTTTTTCAGCAGCAAGTTCGTTTTTTAGTTTTTCAATGAAATTTTTGTTGGCACTGTTTTCGGATAAGTTTCCAAGTAATAAAACAGCTTCTTCTTGTTCCTTTTTTTGAGGTGTAACGAAAGCTTCCCACGCAGCTTTTTTTCCATCGCGTACTTTTTTCTTTATTTCTTTTTCAATTTCTGAAAGGGTTTCTTCAGTAGCAATTTCACTAGAAATCATCCACTCGCGCATTTTTACGTTGCAGTCGTTTGCTACTTCCCACTCCAAACGCTCTTTGCTTTTATAACGTTCGTGAGAACCGCTAGTACTATGGCCTTGTGGTTGAGTTAACTCTTGAACGTGAATCAAAACCGGAACGTGTTCTTCTCTAGCTATTTTTGATGCTCGGCTGTAAACGTCAATAAGTTCAGGGTAATCCCAACCGTTTACACGAATAATTTCATAACCGTTTTCGTCTTCAGTGCGTTGAAAACCTTTTAATACTTCAGAGATATTTTCTTTGGTAGTTTGGTATTTTGCGTGAACGGAAATTCCATATTCATCATCCCAAACACTTATAACCATCGGCACTTGCAGTACTCCCGCAGCGTTTATGGTTTCCCAAAAAAGTCCTTCACTAGTACTAGCATTTCCAATGGTTCCCCAAGCAACCTCGTTTCCATTGATGGAGAAATTGGTTTTATCTTCAATTCCTTTTACGTTTCTAAATATTTTTGAAGCCTGTGCTAAGCCCAACAAACGTGGCATTTGACCAGCTGTAGGCGAAATATCTGCACTACTATTTTTTTGTTGCGTTAGGTTTTTCCAACTTCCATCTTCATTCAAACTATGAGTGGCAAAGTGGCCGCCCATTTGTCTTCCAGCGCTCATTGGATCTGCTTTTATATCTGTATGTCCGTAAAGACCTGCGAAAAATTGTTCAATGGTCAACTTTCCAATTGCCATCATAAAGGTCTGGTCGCGGTAGTAACCACTGCGCCAGTCGCCGTTTTGGAATGCTTTGGCCCAAGCTAGTTGTGGCACTTCTTTTCCGTCGCCGAAAATTCCGAACTTTGCTTTTCCTGTAAGCACTTCGCGACGCCCCAATAGACTACACTCGCGGCTGGTTACGGCTATTTTATAATCGTTCAGCACAGATTCTTTAAAATCGTTAAAAGAAATCTCGCCGTTTGTCTTTGGGTCTGTCTGCATTACAATAGGTTTTATATTTACAAAAATAGCGAAATCAGGCGTGTTTCGCAACGCTTAGTTATACACAGCCCAATTTATGAAGTGAATAATTTCGTTAGTTAATTTTTTTTCGAAGGAAATAGTTTCACTATCAACAATCTAAGCAAAAGTATGAAAGGAAAACCGTGAAGCAAAACATCAAACCAGTCTGCTGCTTGCATACCTTCGGCACCTCCGACAATCCATTTCAGTTTTCCCCAAATGTGTGGTTCTGGGAGAAAAGGAGCTAGGCCGAGGGTTAGACAGAGAAGGATAATTATTCTCCAGTTGTTTAGTAATTGCATTCTTGTGATTCGGGATTTGTTAACTCGTGATTCGTGAATTCTGATATTATAAATTGGCTTCTCCCCTTTAGGGGACAGGGGTTCAATCCCTTTCTATTTGAAGTAAAAATAATCCAAAAAAAATCCCCAGCGAACCGAGGATTCTATTGAAAGATAAATTTCTTTATTCTACTTCTTGAACAGAAGCTCCTGGCGCATTTTTACGCACAGACTCTATTCCGTTTTTAGCACCGCTTTCCGCAGCATACATTTGGCTACTGCCAATAATCTGACCGTTTGTAGCTTTAATGTTGAAGTGAGTTTTACCATTTTTTGCAGTTTTCATTTCAAAACTATCGTCTTTACCGCAGTTTTTCTGAACTGATTCAATGCCGTTCATTGCTGAAGCTTTGGTCGCATACATTTGGCTAGAAAGAATTACTTGACCATTGCTTGCTTTTAATACAAAGTGAAATTTATCACCGCTTTTTTTAAGTTCAAACATAATAATTAGGTGTTTAAGGTTTATTTAAAAATTTATCGCCAATATCGTGAAAAACAATACTTTCTGAAAATAATTGGATGCTTTTATAATAATTTTAGCATTCTCTTATTTAAACATATCCATTCCAGGAATGTCTGGCATTCCTTCTTTAGCAACAGCTGCAACTTCAGTTTCGTGAACATTGGTTGCTTTTTCGATGGCTTTATTCAGCGTCAAGATCAAATAATCTTCCAATTGTTCTTTATCTTCCAAAAGACTATCATCAATCTCGATGGTTTTAATTTTTCGGTTTGCGGTAAGCGTTATTTTTAGAAGTCCGTCGCTGCTGGCTTCATCAATAAGCACTGTATCCAATCGTTTTTTTGTAGCTTCTACTTTTTCTTGGGTTTCCTTAAGTTTGCCCATCATTCCCATTAAATCTCCAAACATATTTTTATAATTTTATTTTGCTGCAAATTTACTACTTTGTATCACTATTTAAAAATAATACAATGATGAAAAAATTCGCGTTCCTTTCAATTGCTTCCCTTATTTTTGCCGCTTCAATAAATGCGCAGGAAACTTCAACAGATATTATGAATATTACTCCCCCGAAAGCCGAGAAAATCACTAAAGAATTAAAAGCCAATGGTGATGTTCGAATTGATAATTACTACTGGCTCAACAATCCAGAAGACCAAAAAGTAATTGATTATTTGAATGAAGAAAATAAGTATTACGAAACAATTACGGCTCATACAAAAAAATTCAGAGAAGATCTTTTTGAAGAAATGAAGGCGCGAATAAAGGAAGATGATGAATCTGTTCCTTATAAATTGAACGGTTACTTTTACATAACTCGCTTCGAAACAGGAAAGGATTACCCAATTTACACTCGCAAAAAAGTTTCATTGGACGCTGCGGAAGAAATCCTTTTTGATGTAAATGAAATGGCAAAAGATCATTCGTATTACAATCTTTCCGGCCTTAATGTTTCCGAAGACAACAAATTAGTTTCTTTCGGCGTAGATACTTTAAGCCGAAGAAAATACGACATCTTCATAAAAAATATGGAAACAGGCGAAATTTATCCAGAACGGATTCCACTAACAACAGGCAGCGCAACTTGGGGTAGCGACAATAAAACGCTTTTTTACACAAGAAAAGATGAAAACACGCTTCGCGCAGATAGAATTTTCCGTCATACTTTAGGTACAGACCCGATTACAGACGAGCTGATATTTACTGAAGAAGACGATACTTTCGGCACCTATGTTTACAAAACGAAGTCGAAAAAATTTATCGTAATCGGTTCCTACAGCACGCTCACTTCAGAATATAGATTTTTAGACGCCGATAATCCAACGGGCGAATTCAAAATTTTTCAACCACGAGAAAGAGGATTGGAATACAGTATTTCGCATTATGGAAATAATTGGTATGTGCTGACGAATAAGGACAAAGCGCTCAATTTCAAACTGATGAAAACTTCGGAAGAAAAAACTTCCAAAGAAAATTGGGTGGATATGATTCCATATAGAACTGATGTTTTGTTGGAAGACATTGATATTTTTAAAGACTATTTAGTTTTAAGTGAACGAAGTAATGGTCTCACACAAATTCGAATCAAAAAGTGGAAAGGTAACGAAGATTATTACCTTCCTTTCAATAATGAAACCTACACAGCTTTTACAACTCAAAACCCAGAATTTGATACTAAGATTCTTCGATATGGCTATAATTCATTGAATACGCCAGCTTCCATTTTAGATTTTAATATGGAAACTAAGGAGAAAACAGTTTTAAAGGAAACCGAAGTTTTAGGTGGAAAATTTGATAAAGATAATTATGAAACGGAGCGTTTATGGGCAACTGCAGCTGATGGAACAAAAATTCCAATGTCCGTTATTTATAGAAAAGGAATAAAAAAAGACGGTAAAAATCCAACGTTAATTTATGGCTATGGTTCTTACGGAGCTACCATTGACCCATACTTTTCAACAGTGCGACTAAGTCTTTTGGATCGTGGTTTCATATATGTAATTGCACACATTCGCGGTGGTGAATATATGGGGAGACAATGGTATGAGGATGGAAAATTGCTGAAAAAGAAAAATACGTTTACAGATTTTATTGATGCTTCAAAATATTTAATTGCCGAAGGATACACTTCTCCTGAGCATCTTTACGCGTCAGGAGGCTCTGCTGGCGGACTTTTAATGGGTGCCGTTGCCAATATGGCTCCAGAACTTTATAACGGTATTATCGCCTCGGTTCCTTTTGTAGATGTTGTTACTACAATGCTTGATGATTCAATCCCTCTAACAACAGGAGAATATGACGAATGGGGAAATCCAAACGAAGCTGAATCCTATAATTATATGAAAAGTTATTCACCATACGATAATGTTGAAGCAAAATCATACCCAAATATGCTTGTAACAACGGGGCTTCACGACAGTCAAGTACAATATTATGAGCCAGCAAAATGGGTTGCAAAGCTGAGAGATTTAAAAACAGACAAAAATATTCTTTTATTGCAAACTAATATGGATGCTGGTCACGGCGGGGCTTCTGGGCGTTTTGAAGCTCTGAAGGAAGTTGCAATGGATTATGCCTTTTTGTTGGATTTGGAAGGAATTAAGGAGTAATAAAAATAATTCCTTACCTTTGCCAAGTTAAAATTTTCAGTTTTAAACTGAAGGTATTTTAAAACGAACTCCCTCTTTATGAAAGAAGAAATAAAAGCCCACAATAATGTGTTGGAATTAATAGGCAACACACCGTTAATAAAGCTTAATAAAATTACCCAAAACATGAAGGGTAATTATTTCGCAAAGGTTGAAGCTTTCAATCCTGGTCATTCTACCAAAGACCGTATTGCACTATATATTATAGAAGAAGCCGAGAAAAAAGGAATCCTTAAACCAGGCGATACAATCATTGAAACAACTAGTGGAAACACGGGTTTTAGCTTGGCAATGGTTAGCATCATTAAAGGTTATGATTGCATTTTGGCGGTTAGCTCAAAATCTTCTGCAGATAAAATTGATATGCTGAAAACGATGGGTGCCAAAGTTTATGTATGTCCAGCTCACGTTAGCGCGGATGATCCACGTTCTTATTACGAAGTTGCAAAAAGACTTCATAGCGAAGTTAAAGGTTCGGTTTACATCAATCAATATTTCAACGAATTGAACATTGATGCACATTACAAAACCACAGGTCCCGAAATTTGGGAACAAACTGCGGGAAAAATAACCCATTTGGTAGCTTGCAGTGGAACTGGAGGAACAATTTCAGGAACTGCACGTTTCTTAAAAGAACAATCCCGAAAAATCGGGACAAACATTAGAGTTATAGGAATTGACGCTTACGGCTCAGTTCTTCAGAAATATCACGAAACTAAAGAGTTTGATGCAAATGAAATTTATCCATACCGAATAGAAGGTTTGGGTAAAAATTTGATTCCATCGGCTACAGATTTCAATATAATTGACAAATTTGAAAAGGTTACAGACGAAAGCAGCGCACACACAGCGCGTGAACTTGCTAAAACAGAAGGACTTTTTGTAGGATACACTAGTGGTGCGGCAATGCAAGGTCTAAGACAACTTGAAGAAGAAGGCGAATTTGATGAAAACAGCAATATTGTAGTTATCTTTCCAGATCACGGTTCAAGATATATGAGCAAGATTTACAATGATGAATGGATGAGCCAGCAAGGCTTCTTCGATTCTGAAACTGCTGAAATTCATAAGATTGAATATATAAAGTAATTTTAGATAAACGATTTTCGAAATACGATTTTAGGAACCGATTGAAAATTTTTCAATCGGTTTTTTGTTAATATGAATCCTTCATCATTGAATTTTCAATTAATCACATTTTTTGGCCCGCGATTAAGTGCACGCCTACGAAATCTAAAATCTAACGTCCAAAATCTAAAATCTAACAATAATTTAATTAATTTTGTCCCACAATTTTAACCAATGTTTTAATGAAAGATTTATTCGCAAAAATATATAAAGATAAAGGTCCGTTAGGAAAATGGGCTGAACAAGCAGAAGGCTATTTTGTATTCCCAAAACTGGAAGGCCCCATTTCCAACCGAATGAAATTTAAAGGCAAAGACGTAATCACTTGGAGTATAAATGATTACTTAGGTCTTGCCAATCATCCAGAAGTGCGCAAAGTAGATGCCGAAGCCGCTGCAAAGTGGGGCTCTGCCTACCCAATGGGAGCTAGAATGATGAGTGGTCACACAGATCTTCACGAGCAATTACAAAGAGAACTTGCAGCATTTGTAAACAAAGAAGCTGCTTACTTATTGAATTTTGGCTACCAAGGAATGGTTTCAACCATTGATGCTTTAGTTTCAAAAGACGATGTGATTGTTTATGATGTAGATGCTCACGCTTGTATTATAGACGGCGTTCGTCTTCACTTGGGACAACGCTTTACATACAGACATAACGATATGGAAAGTATCGAAAAAAACCTGCAACGCGCTACTAAAATGGCTGAAAAAACGGGAGGAGGAATTCTTCTTATTTCTGAAGGTGTTTTCGGAATGCGCGGCGAGCAAGGAAGATTAAGAGAAATTATTGAGCTTAAGAAAAAATATAACTTCCGCTTTTTCGTAGATGATGCCCACGGTTTCGGAACACTTGGTAAAACAGGAGCCGGAGCAGGCGAGGAGCAAGGCGTACAAGATGGAATTGATGTGTATTTTGCTACATTTGCAAAATCTATGGCAAGTACTGGAGCTTTTATTGCAGGCGATGAAGAAATAATGGATTACCTAAAATACAATCTACGTTCGCAAATGTTTGCAAAATCATTACAAATGGTTTTGGTTGAAGGTGCGTTGAAACGTTTGGATATGTTGCGTACAATGCCTGAACTTAAAGAAAAGCTTTGGGAAAATGTAAACGCATTACAAGGCGGACTTAAAAAGAGAGGTTTTGATATAGGAACCACACAAAGTTGTGTAACACCAGTTTATTTAAAAGGAAGTGTTCCCGAAGCAATGGCATTGGTAAAAGACCTTCGTGAAAACCATGGAGTTTTCTGTTCAATTGTTATATATCCCGTTATTCCCAAAGGATTGATTCTTTTACGAATGATTCCAACAGCTATGCATACCATGCAAGATATAGATGAAACTTTGGAAGCATTTTTATCCATCCGTGAACGTTTGGAGAATGGGACATATAGACGTCTTTCTGCAGCTCTTATAGAGGCGATGGGAGAGTAGATTAAATAAACTGAATATTATATATTGAAAAATCCACCTTTTTGGTGGATTTTTTAATACTGTTTTGAAATTTAAAACATTAGTAAATTATAGATATTCCAAAACTAGATGACTACTTACTATAAGACCATCAAAATTATTTCAATTTTTATTATTTGCTATTTGTTAATAAGCGCGAGTGTTTTTACATATTTGAATTTTGAATATATTTTAAAACCTGAATTAAATCCACAATATGAAAATACAAGGTCGGCATTCGGTTATAATGAAGGGTTAGCAAAATTTAAATATTTCGGACTTCAATTACCTATTTATATACTCGCATTTTGGTGTCCTTTTTTACTTCTTAATACTATTTTCGTGTCAATATTCAGTAAGTGGTACAGTAAAAAACAATTGATATTTTCTTTTTTTAATTGGGTTTTTAGTTTTCTATTGCTATACCTTTATTTTATGGCACAGTTATCTCTGTTTTGGGATTAAATAATTAAAAACTTATTAAATATCCCTCCTAAAAGTACTCCTCTCCTTATGCTGCACAGGATTATAATCCTTCCAAAGTAATTGTACGGCCGTGTTTTCTTTTAACTCTGGATTGGTTTCCACAGTATGAATTCCTTTCGAGTTAAAAAGGTATTGCATCTCCTCGAAAATAATTGCGGTTACGCCTTTTCCTTGGTATTCTGGGTCAATTCCTATTAAATAAAAAGCGGCGGTATCGTTCTTTTTCTGTGCTTTTAGAATATGGCTCCAACCAAAAGGGAAAAGTTTTCCATTTGCCTTTTTCAATGCTTTTGAAAAAGAAGGCATCACAATTGAAAAAGCAATCAGTTTTCCTGTTTCGTCTTTTATACAGCAGATGTAATCTGGATGAATAAAGCTAAAATACTTCTCTTTATAATAATCTATTTGATATTGCTGAATAGGCACAAAGGTTTGAAGTGTATTATAAGTCTTGTTTAATAGACCAAACATTTCATCCACATAAGGTAAAATCTCCTTTTTATCTTTAAAACGAATTACGGAAAGTTTATAACGTTCCCGAATAATCTTGGAAAACTTTGCAACCTTTTCAAAAATAGTATTTGGTATTTGAAGTCTGTATTCTACCCAAGTTGCTTGTTTTTCATAGCCTAGCTTTTCTAGATGTTTTGCATAATAGGGGTAATGATACCAAGTAATCATAGTATTCATTTCATCAAAACCCATAGTCAGTATTCCAGCTTTTTCCATATTGCTGAAACCTACGGGACCTTCGGCGTATTCTAGGTTGTGTTCGCGCCCTTTTTCGTAAGCCTTTTCTAGCAATGCTTTGGTAACTTCAATATCATCAACCATATCTAGCCAACCGAAACGAATTTTTTTCTTTCCTTGTTCGTTTACTTCTAAATGATTCAGAATAACCGCAATACGACCAACGATTTCATCATTTTTGTAAGCTAAATAATACCAAGCATCGGCATTTTTAAATACAGGATTTTTTTTAGCATCTAAGGTTTCCAATTCATCTTTAATAAGTGATGGAACCCAATATTCACAGTCTTTATAGAGCTTAAAGGGAAAAGTGATAAATGTTTTAATATCACTTTTTGAGGAGATTTGTTTTACTGTAATCATATATAATATTATTGTTCGCCGTTTTCGTCTAAATTTAGTTCGTCTTGGCGTTCTTCTTTTTTATCTTTTTTCTTTTCTTTTTTCTTATCCTCTTTGATGGCTTTGTCTTCTAAGAATTCATCTTTATCGTGTCTATCAATACGATAAGCTACGCCCACACGACCGTAAAACTTTGAAGGTGTATCTTTTAAACTGTAGGTTACCGAAAGATCAACTTGAAAATTTTGATTAACCAAAGTTGCCGCACCACCACGAAGTAGTTGATCTGAATAAAAATCGCTTTTAAAACCTTGATTCTCAACAAAAATAGAAAACAAGCGGTTGGTAGCATGTGTTAGCGTAACAATATAGCCGTAAGTAGGGAAGTCTGAAGTAACTCGATCTACGATTATATTAGTTACAAAAACCCAACCTCCAATAAAATTATTTTGGGTTGAAAGCAAAAACTTTGGACTTATTGCACTTTTTGTTTCAGGAGTGAACGGATTGTCAGCAAAATCAATATTCATCCCTGCGTAAAGTGAAATTGCAGGAATTAAATCTGACCATTGTGTTTTATTGTTGGCCTTCCAACTGTAAAGGTTAGGGCCTTTTAATTCACGTTTTCTATAAGGGTCATACACCAAATATTTCACTCCCAGGGTGTTGCTTTTGAAATTTGAAAGATTGTACTCTCTTGCTAATGAAGAACGATTGTCTGTAACTTGGTTATATTGAAATTCGCCCATAGCGCTAAACTCCAAACGCTCTTTCCATATACCGTATCGAACAGCATAATCTATCGATAAACCATTAGTATTTGTTTGTAAAAGTTTGTGCTTTTCCTTTCCATAACTAACTCCAGATTCAATTTGCAGCACTTTTGTGCCAACAGCAAATGCACCCTGCGAGCCACCAGGACGGTTGGTATTTATCATTTCAGTATATTGTGCCGAAACATTTGTAAAGGTTATAAAACTGAAGAGAAATAATAAGGGAAGTTTGAGGTTCATGAAACGGTGGGTTTAGTTCAAAGATATAAGATTTTACCAATAATTTAATAGTCAGCATTCTTCTTTTTCTGCATCAATCCTTATTTTTGAAAAGAATTTGACAATTATGATGACATTCTTAAAAACGATATTAATCGTTCTTCTCGTATATTTTGGGCTTAAGTTTCTCATAAAGCTTGCTACGCCTTACTTGATGCGCTATATTTCTAAAAAAGCTGGGCAACAATTCGAGCAATTCTTCGGAAATAGTCCAAACGCAAACTCTCAAGAAAAGGAGGGAAGTATTACGATTGATAAAAATCCAGCTCAAAACGCACGCTCCAGCAAAAAAGTTGGGGAATATGTGGAGTTTGAGGAAGTGGATTGAATAAGGCTGTTGGATGACTGATGACCGCACCCGTCATCTGTCATCCAGCACCCATCATTTTCCACATATTTTCGCTAATTTCCCCGCTTCAAACTCATCCGTCAAATTATGCAGTCCAACTATAAAAAATTTCTTCCCCATTTAGTTGTTTTTGTTTTATTCATTGTTGCTTCACTGGCATATTTCAATCCTGTTTTGCAGGGTAAAAAAATATTCCAAAGTGATATTGTGCAATACACTGGAATGGCAAAGCAGCAAAACGATTTTAGAAAAGCAACTGGCGAAGAAACTTATTGGACTGACGCGGCTTTCGGCGGAATGCCGACCTATCAATTGGGTGCCAAATATCCAAACAATTACATAAAACAGCTAGATCTTGCCATACGTTTTCTACCACGTCCGGCAGATTATCTCTTCCTATATTTCATAGGAATGTATATCCTCTTTTTGGTGCTAAAAGTAGATTACAAACTAGCTTTTCTCGGCGCTTTGGCCTTTGGTTTTTCAACTTATTTAATAATTATTTTAGGCGTTGGTCATAATGCAAAAGCACACGCAATAGCTTATATGCCCTTTGTTTTAAGCGGAATCTTTCTCACTTTCCGAGGAAAATATCTCTGGGGATTTTTATTGCTCACAGTTTCAATGGGCTTGGAATTGGTTGCAAACCACTTCCAAATGACGTATTATTTGATGCTTTTGGTAGTAATCATCGGTATTGTTTATTTGATTGATGCTTTCAAAAAGAAATTGTTGCCGCATTATTTTAAAGCAGTCGGAATAATGGTTATTGGCGTTTTGATTGCTGTTGGTTTAAACGCTACAAATATTCTCGCGACCAAAGAGTACGCAGATACTTCAACTCGTGGCAAAACGGAACTTACAATAAATGCAGACGGCACACCAAAAGACAACAAAACAGGCCTCGATTTTGATTATATAACCGAATACAGTTACGGAATGCTGGAAAGTTTCAATCTGTTTATTCCTAATTTTATGGGTGGAAGTTCCACCGAAGAATTTCCAAAAGATTCAAAAACTGTTGAAAGTTTGATGCGAATGGGCGCTTCTTCTCAGGAAGCGAATCAAGCTTTACGCCAAATTCCAATGTATTGGGGTAACCAAACTTTCGTGGGAGCACCTGCGTATATTGGCGCCATCGTTATTTTTCTATCTGTTCTTGCTCTATTTTTAATACGTGGAAGATTGAAATGGTGGGTTGTTTCGGGTTTTGGGTTGACATTATTACTTTCTTGGGGAAAAAACTTCAGCGGCCTAACAGAGTTTTTTATTGATTATGTTCCGATGTACGATAAATTCCGTGCGGTTTCTTCAATACAAGTTATTATTGAATTGATTCTTCCAATACTTGCGATAGTTGGTTTACATCAATATTTCAGCAATTTTGAAAGAGAAGAAGAGAAAAAGAAGGCTTTGCTTTGGTCAACAGGAATTGTTGGTGGTCTTACCTTATTGTTTATTCTTTTTAAATCAGCGCTGTTCGATTTTGCAAGTCCTTATGACAGCTATTTTAGAGATGAAATGGGCCTTCCGTTTTTAGAAGCCATACGCGAAGATAGAATGTCACTTTTCACTTCCGATGCTATTCGTTCCTTGATTTTTGTGGTTTTAACAGCTGCCGTTCTTTGGTTCTTTATGAAAGGAACGCTTAAAAAAGGATTTGCCATAGCCGCTCTATGCGTTTTGGTTTTGGTTGATTTGGTTGGTGTTGACCGAAGATATGTAAACGAAGATGCTTTTGTTCAAGCCAAAATGGTTAATGAGCCTTTTCAAATGAATGGCGCTGATGAACAAATTTTAAAGGATGAAGGTCATTATCGTGTTTACGATGCAACTACGAACGCCTTCAACAGCGGAAAAGCGAGTTATTATCATAATGCTTTAGGCGGCTATCACGCTGCAAAACCTGGCAGAATGCAGGATTTATTTGAATTTTATATCAGCCAAGGAAACATCGGGATTCTAAATATGATGAATGTCCGTTATATTATTACACAAGCAAAAAACGGTGGTCCAGTGGCACAGCGCAATCCGTATGCAAATGGCGATGCGTGGTTTGTGGAAAATGTGCAGCCTGCGAATAATGCAAATGAAGAAATTCAGCTTTTGGATAGTTTAGACACCAAGAAAACTGCAGTTATCAATAAGGAATTTCTTTCTAAAATTCCAAATCAAAATATGAAACGTGATAGTACAGCAACCATTGAACTTTTCAGTCATCAACCGAATAAATTGGTTTATGAAGCTTCAACTAAATCCTCGCAACTCGCTATTTTTTCAGAAGTATATTATCCAAAAGGTTGGAACGCATACATCAACGGAAAACCTGCGGAATATTTTAGGGCAGATTATTTGTTGAGGGCTATGGTAATTCCGCCAGGAAATAATAAAATAGAATTCAAATTTGAGCCGAAAGTAATACAAACAGGAAGAACAATTTCATTGGCAAGCACTATCGTTTTTCTTTTGATTTTATTGAGTGGTTTGTATTTTGTTTTTCGGAAAAAAGAAATGAAAGAATAAATGAAACGCGCTCTAATCATTACATACTATTGGCCTCCAGCAGGCGGTCCCGGCGTACAGCGATGGTTAAAGTTTGTGAAATATTTTAGGGAATTTGGAGTGGAACCAATTGTTTACGCACCCGAAAACCCAAATTACCCTCTGATTGACGAAAACTTTTCTTCGGAAATTCCCTCAAATATTGAAATCTTAAAGCAACCAATCAGCGAACCGTACCGTTTTGCGAAGCTTTTATCAAAAAAGAAAACGAAGCAGATTAGTAGCGGTATCATTTCAAAAAAAGAAATTTCAGCAATGGAAAAGCTGATGCTTTATCTTCGTGGAAACTTTTTTATACCAGATGCGCGTGTGGGTTGGGTAAAACCTTCAGTTGTATTTCTTTCAAAATATATTACTGAAAATGATGTGGAGGTGGTTATAACAACCGGGCCGCCGCATAGTCTTCACTTAATAGGAATGCAACTTCAAAAAGAGTTGAACATAAAGTGGATTGCAGATTTCCGCGATCCGTGGACGACGATTCATTACCACAAATCGCTACGATTGAATAAATCTTCAGCACGAAAACATAAAGCGCTAGAGGTTTCAGTTTTAAAATCTGCTGATGTAATTACTGTAACAAGCCCAACAACGAAGAAAGAGTTTGAGATGATTACCGAAACACCAATTGAGGTAATTACAAATGGCTTTGATATTTCGGAAGAAATAGACTTTCAAATGGATTCCAATTTTTCAATTTCACATATTGGCTCCCTTCTAAGCGAGCGAAATCCTGAAGTTTTGTGGAAGGTTCTAGCTGAAATCTGCAAGGAAAACTCAGATTTCAAAAATGATTTAGAATTGAAATTTGCTGGAGCCGTAAGCGAAGAGGTAAAGAAAAGTCTTGAGAATGCAGAACTTATTTCAAATTGTAAATTTTTAGGCTACGTTTCGCATTCTAGAGCATTGCAACTTCAACATCAAAGTCAAGTGTTGCTTTTAGTTGAAATAAATAGCACAGCAACTCGTGCAATTATTCCAGGAAAACTATTTGAATATCTGGCAGCTAAACGTCCAATAATTGCTTTGGGACCGAAGGAAAGTGATATTGAAGTAATTATTTCTGAAACGAAATCTGGAATATTCTTTAGTTATTGGAATGATGATGAATTAAAAGTTGAAATTCTTAAATTATACGAACAATTCAAAAGTGGAAATTTAGCAATCGCTTCCGAAGGAATTGAAAAATACAGCAGGAGGGAAGTGACAAAACGAATGGCTTCTCTAATTCTAAATTCTGAATTTAGAATTCAGAATTAAAAAAACCTCCGATCCTCTGTTATCAAACAGATTCACGAAGGTTTTCAACCAACCAAAAAACTATCTTTATCCTCTTCCTCTGGGTCTAACTCCACTTGAGGAGTTACTTTTTGAAGAATTTCCTCGTGAATTGTTCACATTAGAACTACTTCGTGAAGGAGCACTAGATTTATTTACTGTACTACGGCTTGCCGTTTCTCTTTTAGGAGCCGTTGTCTTTCTTGTTACCGAATTACTTCTATTGTTTGAAGATGCGCTTCGTGTTTGTGGCTTCTGAACGTTTCTTTCAGTAGAAGCAGTTCTTGTATTGTTTGAACGAACTGTATTTTCACTTCTAGTATTTTTCACAGTATTTCTTGTGTTACTATTGCTTACGCGTTCGTTGTTTACGTCTTTTGAATTATTAGTAGTTCTTGTCGGAACACTATTTAAATTACTTCGAGTGCTTCGCGTATTTCTATCTACGGTTGCGGCTCCTTTACTGTTGGTGCTGCTACTTCTTGTTGTGGTACTATTTCGAGTACTATTGCTACGAATTGAACTATTGTTTCGAGTTGTAGTATTGGCACGCCCAGTATTTGAAGCGACCATAGTGTTATTTCTATTCGGATTGTAATCCTTGTTTATGGAACTTCTCCCTCTTTTATCGTAAACCCGGCTTCCTGGATTGTAAAAATCTCTACGGCCATTTTGATAAGCCACTTGATTTCTGTTTTTGTAATACACTACGTGGTCGTGATAGTTATATCTAACAGGAGCATAATATCTTCTGTAAGGCATATCATAAACTATGCAATGGCTATAAATTGGTGGCGCATAATACGCGTGCCAAGGACGATACACATAATATGGGTTGTACCTATTAATCACGCCAGAATAGTGCGAAAAATAACCATAGTTATTGTAAAATACATGCAATCCACCTACGCGAACTAAGCGTCTGTTGTTATATTGAATGTCAACATTTCCAGCTTGAACAATACGACCGTAGTTATCATAATAAATTGGAACACTTTCCACTTGAATAACCGCGCCATAATCATCATACTGAACGTAGGTTTCATAATCATAACCCGAATTAAAACTTACATTTACGTTTGGAGAACTAATGGTTACTTGTGAACCAGTTTGAGGTCCAACATAAACAAAGTCGAATTGGCCGTCTGGAAAAACGGAGAATTCCACATCGCCTTCAACGAAGATGTAGGCTTTACCGTCATAACCTCTTCTGAAGTTATTTTCACTTTCGAGGGAAGTTGCGTTTGCTGAAAATCCCATAAAAAGGATGCTAAAAATAAGTGCTAGGTTTTTCATGATTTTAAAATTTAAAGGTTCGTACTTGCTTGTTTTTCTTTGGTTAGCCTTGTACGATTATGAATAACCAACGACCGTGCCACAATTTTAAACGTCTGATTTTCAATAATAAAAATGAAACATCAAATTCCAAAACCCAAATTCCAAATAAAGCTCAAATACCAAAAATTCAAAATAATTAAATTTCAAATTGAGTTAGATTGATTTATAGAAGTGCATAAATAAAAAATCCGCTGAAGTGTTTTACCACATTCAACGGATTTTAAAAACTAACCAACCAAAAACTAAAAAGTCTTATGGTTTTTATGATTTCAATTAGTGTGCCAAAAATAGCAAAGCTCTCAAAGTTTCTCTTTTAAATAAGAAGCTGTAAATGATTCTTTGCTTTTCGCAACTTCCTCAGGAGTACCTTCAGCTACAACTTGTCCACCGTTTTCTCCGCCTTCAGGACCAAGATCAATAATATAGTCTGCGCATTTTATCAAATCTAGATTATGTTCAACTACAATCACGGTATGTCCTCTATCAAGCAGAGCATAGAACGAAGCGAGTAATTTTTTAATATCGTGAAAGTGAAGTCCCGTGGTAGGTTCATCGAAAATAAATACGGTTTTTTCTTTTGAAGTTCCTTTTACCAAAAATGAAGCGAGTTTTATCCGTTGCGCCTCACCTCCAGAAAGAGTAGAGGAACTTTGACCCAATTGAACATAACCCAAACCAACATCTTGCAATGGTTGCAATTTTGCCGCAATTTTATCTTGTATGTGTTCTCCAAAGAAAGCTACGGCATCATCTACTGTCATTGTGAGAATGTCGTCAATGTTTTTATTTTGAAAAGTTACTTCGAGAACTTCCTTCTTGAAACGCTTGCCATTGCAGGTGTCGCACAATAAATGTACATCGGCCATAAACTGCATTTCTATAGTTACTTCGCCTTCACCTTTACAAGTTTCGCAACGACCACCATCTACATTAAAACTGAAATGTTTCGCTTTATAACCACGTATATCTGAAAGTTTTTGCGAAGCGTATAAATTCCGAATATCGTCATACGCCTTTATATAAGTTACAGGATTACTTCTACTGGAGCGACCAATTGGGTTTTGGTCAATGAATTCAATACTTTTAATAGTTCCGAAATCTCCTTTTATTTCTGAAAACTGCCCGGGTTTTTCGCCATAACCTCCAATTTGCCGCATTAGAGCAGGATATAGAATCTTCTTTACCAACGTACTTTTTCCACTTCCTGAAACGCCTGTTACGGCTGTAAAAACGTTTAATGGAAACGTAACGTCAATATTTTTTAAATTGTTTTGACGTGCGCCAGTAATTGAAACTTTGTTTTTTGAAGTACGTCTTTTCTTAGGAACTTCAATCTCCATTTCGCCATTTAGATACTTCGCTGTGAGTGAATCTGATTTTAAAATTTCAGCATAATTTCCTTGCGCAACCACTTCGCCACCAAAAGTTCCAGCTTCGGGGCCAATGTCTATGATTTCATCTGCGGCTTTCATTATATCTTCATCGTGCTCTACCACAATCACAGTATTTCCCAAATCTCGTAAGGCTTTTAGAACTACAATAAGTCGTTCTGTGTCCTTTGGATGAAGGCCAATACTGGGTTCATCTAAAATATACATTGAGCCCACAAGACTGCTTCCCAAAGATGTTGCCAGGTTAATTCGTTGTGATTCCCCGCCAGAAAGTGTATTTGATTTTCTATTCAACATTAAATAACCTAAACCTACATCTTGTAAAAAACGAAGTCGATTGTTGATTTCAAGCAATAAACGCTTCGCAACTTTTTCATCAAATTCTGAAAGTTTCAAGTTTTTGAAATATTCCGCAGTTTTATCTAAAGGAAGCGCTACTAATTCTTGAATTGAAGTGCCGTTTATTTTCACATAACCTGCTTCCGGACGCAGACGTTTTCCTTTACAGGTCGAACATTTTGTTTTTCCACGGTAGCGGGAAAGCATCACACGGTTTTGAATTTTGTAGCTTTTTAATTCTAAATAGGAAAAAAATGAATTTAATCCTTCAAAAGATTGATTACCATCCCAAACCAGTTGTTTTTGTTCATCCGTAAGCTGAAACCAAGGTTTGTGAATAGGAAAGTCGAATTTATAAGCAGCGTTTACCAATTGGTCACGATACCAACTCATACTCTCGCCGCGCCAAGGAAATATAGCGTTTTCAAAAATAGATAAAGCTGTATTTGGGATTACTAAATCTTCGTCAATACCAATAACATCGCCGTAACCTTCACAAGTTGGACAAGCTCCATAGGGATTATTAAAACTGAAAAGATGTACGTTCGGCTCCATAAAAACCACGCCATCTGCTTCAAAACGATTGTTGAACTCTGTAGTTTTTTTCGAATTAAGTTCTTCGATATATAATTCGCCTTTTCCTTCAAAAAAAGCTATTTCTATAGCATCTGCAAGGCGGTTGTAAAAATCTTCTTCATCTTTTGTAATGATTCGGTCAACAACCAAATCTATTTTCTTCGGAAATGATTTTCCTTTTAATTCATCAATCCGTAAAACTTCGTCTTTAACTTTAATTCTTGAATAACCTTGTTGTGCTAAAGCCTGGATTTTGTTTTCCATAGTTCGTCCTTCTTCCAAATGAATAGGAGCGAGGAGGAGCAGTTTTTCACCTTCAGGAAAATTCTTAATGAATTTAATGACATCTGAAGTTGTGTCTTTTTTAACTTCTTTCCCAGAAATTGGAGAAATTGTTTTTCCAATTCGGGTGTAAAGCAATTTTAAATAATCATAAATTTCAGTAGAAGTCCCAACGGTTGATCGCGGATTGGTAGAATTCACTTTTTGCTCAATAGCAATTGCAGGCGAAATTCCTTTTATGGAATCTACTTTTGGTTTGTCTAATCTTCCTAAGAATTGTCGTGCATAGCTGGAAAGACTTTCCACATAGCGGCGTTGGCCTTCTGCATATAGCGTATCAAAGGCCAGACTGGATTTTCCGCTACCAGAAAGACCAGTAATAACAACCAATTTGTTACGCGGAATGGCTACCGAAATGTTCTTAAGATTGTGAAGTTTCGCACCCTGAATTAGGATGTTTTTTTTAATATCTAAGGTTTCTGTACTCAATTTATTTTTCCTTTTTTTTTAGCTTTTGCAAAGATACTATATCGATTTCAGCAATGCACATTTGAAGTTAGTATTATTATTTAGTGAAAAATTTAACCTTTTTTTTGCATTTGTGAATTCTTTGTTGTTATATTTACGGCTCTTAACGTCATATAAAAAAATTATTGCCTATAGCAGATCATTACTTTTAACAAATAAACATTGTAACTAAGCAACAAAATCCATAGTTGTTTATTTTTTAAAGAAGTATTGATATGAAGCAAAGTACAAACTCTGATGCGTTCCTAGTGAGCGCTTATATGAACGGTAATGAATCTGCACTCAGCGAGTTAGTAACTCGACACAAGCAAAGAATCTACAGTTTTATTTATTCGAAAGTTTTTGATAGAGATATCACGGAAGACATTTTTCAGGATACTTTTATTAAAGTCATTAAGACTTTAAAGAAAGGTGCCTATAATGAAGAAGGTAAGTTTCTTCCTTGGGTTATGCGTATTGCGCATAATTTGGTGATAGATCATTTCAGAAAAAACAATCGTATGCCGAAATTTGAAAACAATACAGATTTCAACATTTTTTCGGTTTTAAGCGATAATGCTTTAAATATTGAAAAGCAAATCATCAAAGGTCAAGTTGAAGATGACGTTAGACGATTGATTGAAGAACTTCCAGATGACCAAAAGGAAGTATTGATGATGCGTATTTATAAGGATATGAGTTTTAAGGAAATAAGCGAGCAAACGGGCGTTAGCATCAACACCGCATTGGGAAGAATGCGTTATGCCCTTATAAATTTGCGCAAAGTGATTGATAAACACAATATTATATTGACCAATTAACACAATAAAGTAATTTTTGCTACGTTATTTGAAAATAAACCTCAAAATAACAATATAGTATGCAAAAATTTTACTCTGAAACATCACGTGTGGACGACGTGAATAATAATCTCGTTCCAAAAGAAGAAACCATTAAATTTCTTCTGGATTACTCGATGGCTTTAAGTGTTATAGATTACCATAAAATGAAGTTTGAAGCACTTCTAAACTAAACTTTGGAAAAACCCTGGAATTAGCTTTTCGGGGTTTTTTTTATGAGTTTAAGAGTTGAAAAAAAGTTTAAGTGGTTAAATGTTGAGGAGCTTAAAAAAATTTCTAGATTTTGATCTAAACATCTAAACATCTAAACATCTAAACATCTAAATATCCAAACTCATCGACTCATCGACTTTTTCTTTAAATAATTGTTGATAACCGTCTTTCTACCAACAGTTCTGGTAATTATATCTTTTTCCAAATCCCATCCTCTGGCAGGAGAATATTGTCTTCCATACCAAATAATCTGAAGGTGAAGGATGTTCCACAAATCTTCTGGGAACAAACGTTTTGCATCTCTTTCGGTTTGAACCACATTTTTACCATTTGTAAATCCCCAACGGTACATTAATCGGTGAATGTGCGTATCTACTGGAAATGCAGGAATATTAAAAGCTTGGCTCATCACCACACTTGCTGTTTTGTGGCCAACGGCTGGAAAGGATTCTAAAGCTTCAAAATCTGCGGGTACTATTCCATTGTATTTTTCAATCAAAATTTTTGAAAGTCCGTGTATGCCTTTCGATTTCATTGGGGAAAGCCCTACTGGTCTTATGATATCCCTAATTTCTTCAACGGTCAATTTTACCATATCGTACGGATTGTCGGCTATTTCGAATAAAATTGGTGTTATTTGGTTCACCCGAACATCCGTGCTTTGAGCGGAAAGCAATACAGCAATCAATAAAGTATAAGGATCTTTATGTTCTAATGGAATTGGAACTTGTGGATAAATTTCATTTAACGTATCTATAACGAAATTTGCCTTTTCTTGCTTAGTCATTTTAAGTACTTTTATACAAAAATAAGGATAATGCAAACGTTACAAGCCGGAGACAAGGCTCCAAATTTTAAAATAAACGATCAAGATGGAAATAGTATTTCTTCAATAGATTATGAAGGAAAAAAGTGGGTCGTTTTCTTCTATCCAAAAGCCAGTACGCCAGGTTGTACGGTTGAAGCTTGCAATCTACGTGATCATTATAAAGAACTTCAAAAGCAAGGTTATGAACTTTTAGGCGTGAGCGCTGATAGTGAAAAACGTCAAAAGAATTTTAAAGAGAAATACAATTTCCCATTTCCACTTTTAGCTGACGAAAACAAAGAGGTAATCAATGCTTTCGGGGTTTGGGGACCAAAAAAATTTATGGGAAGAACCTTTGACGGCATCCATAGAAAAACCTTTATAATTGATAAAAAAGGAATTATTGAAAGAGTGATTGAAAAGGTAAAAACCAAAGATCACGCCGCTCAAATACTGGATTAGTTATCCACTTTTTCAGGTAGCGCATTATAATTGAAAAGATGCTTTTCTTTGATGATTTCTGAAACTCCAGAAGGCAACATCTTTTCCCAACCATCCTTACCGCTTTCAATTAAAGAAAGCACTTCACGAGAAAAGATATTCATAATTTCAGGATCGTAATCTGTGATATCAACAACTTTTCCGTTGTATTTGAAGAATTTATACAACTCCTTCATTCGCGGATGCACCTTCAAGTTTTCGCTGTTTACATATTCTCCAGTTTCTGGATCTTTCATTGGGTATAGATAAACCTTAAGGTCTTTAAAGAACAATTTTCCAAAAGCTTCTAGAATTCCACCACTTAAATGGCGATAGTATTTTTCATCAAAAACATCAACCAAATTGTTAACACCCATAGCCAAACCCATTCGCATTTTGGTGTAGCGAGAAAAGTATTCAACTAATTTATAATATTCCTGAAAGTTGGAGATCATCACCGTATGCCCCAAAGAACAAAGTAATCTGGCGCGGTCCATAAAATCTTCTTCGTCAATTTCACCTTCAGCACGAAGATTTGAAAGGGTGATTTCAAAAATAACTTCGGTTCTGTCTTTTTCTACTCGGTTTTCATTGAGGAACATTTCATAAGAACGTTTAAACATGTCGATATTAACCTTGGTAACAGGTCTAAAGCTACCACGAAGTGCCAAAATATTTTTCTTGTAAAGAATTCTTGCAGGTAATATGTTATGTCCTTCAGGATCAAACATTACCGCATCTGTCATCCCATTTTTGATTAACTGAAGGCTTATTAAACGGTTGTCAATATCTGCAAAACGTGGCCCTGAAAAATTTATGGTATCAATTTCAATTTTGTCTTTATCTATATGATCGTATAGATAACGCAGCAGTTTATTGGGTTGGTCATATTTATAATACGCACCATAAATTAAGTTTACACCCAAAGTTCCTAATGTAACTTGCTGTAATTGTGCATCATTCTCGTGAAAACGAATATGAAGCGTTATTTCGTTAAAAGGTTCTTTAGGATCAATTTGATATCGAATCCCTAACCAACCGTGACCTTTGTATTTTTTGGCAAAATCAATGGTTGCAACGGTATTTGCGAATGAAAAGAAAAGTCTATTGGGATGTTTATCACGGTTTATGCGTTCTTCAATTAAGTCAAACTCGTGAACTAACATTTTCTGAAGTCTGGATTCTGTTACATATCTGCCGTCTTCTTCAATTCCGTAGATGGCGTCGCTAAAATCCTTGTCGTAAGCAGACATTGTTTTGGCAACGGTTCCAGATGCACCGCCAGCTCTGAAAAAATTACGCACTGTTTCTTGCCCGGCTCCAATTTCGGCAAAGGTGCCGTAAATATTTTCGTTCAGATTTATTCGTAAAGCCTTACTTTTTATGGATGGAATATTTTCAAATTCCTTGTCTCCTAATATGGTTTCCGGCATAGCAACGTTCTATTTTTCTTCATAACAAAGGTAGCAAATACAATAGGTTAACAAAAAAAATACCAGTATTTTTGCGGAAATGAATTCAACCTTCACCGTTACATTTCTCGGCACCGGAACTTCACAAGGAATACCAGTAATTGGTAGCGATCATCCAGTTTGTAAAAGTACAGACCCTAAAGATAAACGCTTGCGGGTATCAGTTTTATTGCGTTGGGACGATTATACTTTTGTAATTGACTGTGGTCCCGATTTTCGACAGCAAATGTTACGCGAAAATGTTTCAAAAGTGGATGCAATTTTGTTAACTCACGAACATAGTGACCATACTGCGGGATTGGACGATATTCGTCCGTTTAATTTTAAGCAGGGCAATATGCCTTTCTATTCACACAAACGTGTTTTTGAATCGTTACGCGATCGGTTTGCCTATATTTTTGCAACCGAAAATAAATATCCAGGCGCACCAAGTATTGAACAAATTGAAATTGATAAAAACACTCTGTTTGTTATAGGTGGAAAGAAAGTGATTCCTATTGAAGCATTTCACGATAAGCTTCCTGTTTTAGGGTTTCGAGTTGAAGATTTTACTTATCTGACTGATGTAAAAACTATCTCAGAAGAAGAGATTGAAAAAGTAAAAGGAACAAAAATTTTGGTAATCAATGCCCTTCGTGAAGAACCACACTATTCACATTTCAATATTTCAGAAGCACTCGATTTTGTTGAAAAAGTAAAACCTAAAAAAACATATTTCACACATATTAGCCACGTTATGGGCTTTCACAAAGAAGTGGAAAAAAGACTTCCGAAGAATGTACATTTGGCTTATGATACACTTACAATAAAAATATAATTATGAGGAATAAAATCTTTATTTATCTGTTTCTCTTCGCTTTACTGTTCATTATTTTACAATATATGAACGAGAAGACTATTTTTGAATCACAGGATAATCGGATAGAAAAACTGGAAGCGCATGTTGAAAAGGACAAAGATTCCATTGGAAGCTTAAATGACCAAATTCGTAATTTGAATTATTTTACGCTTCAAGGGAACGATAACGCGATGAACTATTTGGAAAAAATGGGGTATGAAGCCGCAGATGTTGAAGCGATGGTTTCAGACCAAATTTATGATTTCAACTTGACGAAGGGAAACAATCCGCTTATACCTTTTGAAGGAATGAACGGAAATATGAAAATCAACAAGCTGAAATTCCTAAACCACAAATGGATTCAAGCAGATTTTAATGATGGAACCTATTGGGGCGAAATGATTTTGGAATATGTTTTCAATGAAAAGAAGGAGATTGAACTAACACCAATTGCTTCATTTCTTTATCCGAATTAAGTATTTTTATTATTGAAAGCTGAATACTGATTACTGAACATTGACTACTGCTTTCCCAACCAATCCTTTAATTCCTGAAAATTCTGCGGCGCAACTCCATGACCAACTGGAAATTCGGAATAAGTACATTCAATATTTAGTTTATTAAGAAAAGGCTCCGTTTTTCTTGCCCATTGTACTGGTATTACTTGATCCACGCTTCCGTGAGAGGTGTAGATTTTTAAGTTGCTGAAATCATTTTTAGGATAGCCTTCTTTCAAAATAGCTTCATTAACGTAACCGCTTAAACCGATTACGTTTTTTACTTTTTCAGGATAACTTAAGGCAACGGAAAAACTCAAAATCGTGCCTTGGCTGAAACCGAGAAGTGTAATATTATTTTCGTCAACCTTATATTTATCTACAATTTCATCAATACATTTTGAAACTAGTTCCCGTGAAGCAATTGCTTGATCGTCATCACTAAATTTCCCTTGAGAATCATCAAAATAAATATTGTACCAAGCATTTCCGTAGGGTTGCATTTTTATTGGTGCTTTTAGAGAAATGATTGCATATTTTTCCGGCAATTCACTGGCGAATGAAAACAAATCATTTTCATCACTTCCAAAACCGTGAAGCATTATTATTGCCGGTGGATTTTCAGCAGCATTTTTTGCTGCTCTGTAGTTATGATCTAAAAGTAAAGTCTGTTTTTCCATAGTTTGCAAAAATAGGCAAGACCTTTTAAACTGAAGGTCTTTCAGCTTAAAAGGTCTTGTTAAATATTGTTTTTTAATTAAAGTCCTTTAAACCATTCCTGAAATTTTTCTCCCAGAACCGGAACTGGTTTCATTTCGCCTTGAACAGCGCTCAACAGTCCAAGAATCCATAATACTACCACGCCCGCCCAAACGATATAACTAATAATTGGAATGCTAATAATACTTGCTAATATATTCAAAAGTACGCCTACACAAATAATTCCCAAAGATTGGCGCACGTGGAAAGAGCCCAAAAGTGTTTTATTACCATTGTTCATTATAAGAGCGATTATCCATCCAATAAGCGTCATGTAGGCGATTATGGCCACGGTTTTTCCGTTGTCTGTTGTTGTTTCCATTTTTTTAAAAAATTAGGTTAGTGAAATTTATAAGATAAAGATAGCCAATACTTTAATTTAAAAACGTAAACCATTGTTGAAACTTTTCACTTAAAAATGGAATCCCTTTTTCTTTATAAAAATATGCCATTATCCAACAATAGATCCAAAGTAAAAAGCAAATAAACCAAATAATATCACCTGTACGCAAATCAACCTGAGATTGAACTATGAGCGAAACCATAAATAGCAGGAATAATCCGAACATATTTTTAATATGCCAAGTTGCAAAATCATTGTTTTCTTCTTTATTTATAAAAAAAGCAATTATAAAGCCTACGAACGGAGCATAAGCAATCAAAGCTGTAGTTTTTCCTGGAGAAACGGTTTTCATTATTTATTTAATTCCAATTGATTATTTGCAATGATTCCGTAAGGTTTTCCTTTAAGATTAACTCCAAGAAGTGCAGCGTTTTTTGAAGTGGAAACAATATCCTTTTCAGAAAACTCCCAGCTTTCATAGGGATTGAAAAGCGTAAGTTCGGCTAGGTTTCCTTCCTCAATTTTTTCTGAAGTAATATTGAAAACTTCTTTTAAACCTGTTAATGCTTTGACGGATTCTTCAACTCCCAAAAGAAGATTTAAAGCTCCAAAACAACTTTCCAAACCTATGCTTCCGAAAAGAGCATGCTCAAATTCTGTTTTTTTATGTTCCACATCTATTGGGTTATGATCGCTGGTAACGCCATCAATAGTTCCTTCTTTTAAGCCTTTTAGCAAAGCTTTGATATCTTCTTTTGTACGAAGCGGTGGAAGCAATTTGTAGATTGTATCAAAGCCTTCCAAGACATCATCTGTCAATATCAGATTGAAGATTGCAACGCTAC
Organism: Aequorivita sublithincola DSM 14238; assembly: GCF_000265385.1. NCBI lineage: Bacteria > Pseudomonadati > Bacteroidota > Flavobacteriia > Flavobacteriales > Flavobacteriaceae > Aequorivita > Aequorivita sublithincola. Next base: position 3,006,133 of record NC_018013.1, on the reverse strand, counting down.
ACGTTACATTTAGTCCTTTTTTCTTTGCATCCTTAATCAATTCAACCGATTTTTTGGTCGAAATGGTTGGTATGTGAAGTTTTCCGCCAGTATATTCCAAAATATACAAATCACGAATTATTTGAAGTTCCTCCGAAAGTGCTGGAATTCCTTTCAAACCCAAACGTGTGCTGTTCACTTCTTCATTTACTATTCCATTGCGAGCAACAGATTTTTCAAAAGGAAAGGACTGAACCAAACCATCAAAATTTTGGGTGTATTGAAGTGCTATTTTTAGAAGATTTGGGTTCGCAATTGGGATTTTATAATCGTAGAAGGAAACTGCGCCTTCATTCTTCATATCATACAATTCTGCCAAATCTGTTCCTTTGCTGCCAACCGTTAATGCGCCGACGGGGTAGAGGTTTAAAGCGTTTCCTTCAGCTTTACTTTTTAAGAATTTTATGTGACCTTTACTGTCTGTTACTGGAAAACTGTTGGCGTTTACTGCAACGCTTGTGAATCCGCTGAGAGCAGCAGTTTTCAATCCGTTTTCAATAGTTTCTCTTTCTTCAAAACCTGGCTCGCCAAAAGAAACGCTACTATCAAACCAACCTTGTGAAATGTGAAGATTCTTCAAAGTCACTTCTTTTACTTTTTCAGAAGAAGGAATGTTTGAAGCAATCTTAGAGATTTTACCATTTTCTATTAAAACATCCTGTTTCTTTAAATGGTGCTTACTGGAAGCATCAACAATGGTGGCAGATTTCAGAAGTAATTTCATATTCAAGGTTTAAAATTCAACCCTTCGATTTCGCTTAGGGTGACATAGATTCTCATCTTTATTCTTTACTCTTTGTTCTATTTTCTCTATTCTACTTGAAAAACTTCAAAATAAGCATTTCAATAGTCAAAAAGAGCAATGCAAAAATAGCAAACCATTTCCAAAAACTGTTAATAGAATTGGCTTCACTTATAGAATCAAAAAGGTCATCCACGGTATTATAGACTTCAGCACCTTTCCAATCTTCGGGATTTAGATATTGCAATTCGCTTTCGCTTCTGGCGTAATTATAACTTATATTTTCCAAAAACTCATTTTCCTTCACAATTTGATAGTTGCCGGCTTTGTTGGGCTCGTCCGTTGTTGTCATTAAAACGAAATTGGCTTTTGTTTGTTGAAGCGGAATAAACTGCGCTGTACTATCTTTAATGTTAAGGATCTCATCAGGACCTAATTTTACAGGAATCGCGATGGAATTTTGTTCACCGATAGTATAATACAAGCGAGGCAAAGGCAAACTCTGCAAAGCCATATTGTAAATTGTGGGCACAACTAAAGGCGAATTCTGAAAATTTGAGTTCTCTTTGTTGATAGCCGCCGTAAATAAATAGGTTTTACTCTTTTGAAGTAAAAAAGGTTGATTGTCTTCGAAGCTGATTGCTGGCGTTGCGTTTGTTGAAATATTATAAAATGAATTTACTTTCGGATATTGAAAATTTGCAACTTCTTTTTCGAAAACATCTTTAAAAAGAGGATGCGAAAAAACAATTTTTGTAATCTTTTTTTCCTGAGGTTTTGCTTCGGAAATCGTTCCCAAGGCCATCGTTAAAATATAGTTGTTGTAACTGTTGTAATCCACTTCAGCAGCTGGAATGATCAAAACACTGCCACCATCGTCGCTGAACGCTTTTAAAGCGGTTGCTAAAGAAGCTGGAACTTCTTTCAACTCATTAAGCACAATGAAATTTTGGTCGGGAATCTCGTTATAATTCAGTGTTTTGAAGGTTTGCTGAGTAAACTGAAATTCTTCCTTTTCAAAAAGACGTTGTAGAAACTTACCATCGGCTTCATTAATGGTTAAAACTTTTATTTTCCCAAGTTTGTTTATGCTGAAAAACAAAGTATTATCAAAAGGTAAATTGGGCTCGTTGACTTCCAGTTTTCCTATAAATTCTTCAGAATTATCTATGTCGAAAGTAATCGTACCGCCTGAGTTTCCTGAAAGATCCGTTGCAGTTTTAGCTATCAATTTTTCTTTGTTGAATAGAGAAATCGGAGCATCAGAAGTTTCATTTGCTGTTTTTGAGACCTTCACTTTTAATTGCGTCGTGGAAGCGTTTTTTGAAGCAACATAAACACTATCAATGGCAATATTGGATGTTTTCACAGGTTTTAATTGTACGGCATCAACTATTAAATCTTCAGGGATTTCTGGAAAAGCTTCTTTCTGCTGAAAATCTGAAAGATAGACAAGACGTTTCAAAACATCTTTTTCGTTGGAAAAGAGTTGGTTCGCCTTTAATAAAACTTGGCTGGGCGTTAATTGATTCTGGGAATATTCAACTGAAAGTATTTCGCTTTTAAAATCTTGAGGCGCAGTATTTTTACGTTCTGAATTGTTTGTGAACCAACTTATTTTTTTTGAACCGCTGGTTTTTTCAAATAAATCTTGCAAAGCTCTTTCTAAAATTGGCCCTTTTGCGCCCTTTGCTTGCATACTTAATGAATTGTCAATATAAATAACGGTTTCTTTTTTAGAGCTTAAAGCAGTTTTTGAAGCCGTGAAAGGTTGTGCAAAAGTCATAATTATGGCTGCCATCGCTAACAAACGCATCAATAAAGTGAGCCATTTTTTTAGTTGTGAACTTTTGCGGGTTTGGATTGTTACTTTTTTAAGAAAAGCAACATTGGTAAAATCTACTTTTTGAAAACGCCGAAGTTGAAATAGGTGAATAAATATCGGAATGAGTAGCAGGAAAAGGGCGTAAAGAATTTCGGGGTGTTTAAACTGCATTCCTATAAATATTGCCCAAAGATAAAAAATGGAATGTAATTATAGCAGTTTTTAAGTAGGTAAAACCGAATAATGAGATTCGAAGTGTTTTATTGATTGCTATTACGTTTTTTTAATGCCAAAAAGAAAAGTGGTTCCTTCCCCTAATTTCGAAGTTACTTTTATTTCACCGCCCAATTTTTCAACAAGTTTTTTAACCGTAGAAAGACCAATTCCGTTTCCTTTTTTCCCGTTTCTATCTAACACATCGGTAGTTGCAAAAAGTTCAAAAATATGCTCCAATTTGTTTTTGGGAATTCCAATGCCGTTATCAGTAATTTTAAAGTGATAGCAACCGTTTTTTTCAAAGCAATCGATATCGATTTTTATCCTTTCTTTATCGTTGTATTTTAGGCTATTAGCAACTAAGTTGAGAATAATTTGTTCTAAAGCTACCTTGTTGGCGTGTATTTCAATATTTTCTTCTGGAAGGTTTATTTCGCAGTCAATATTGATATTTAATAGTTCTATTATTTCTTCCAAAACTTCTTGACTATCAAAAACCTCGTCCGTTAACGATGCCGTTTTATCACTTTCATAATGCTCCAAAAGTCCTGTAATATATTCGCTTAGAGTAAAAGACGATTGCTTTATGTAGTTCAAATACTCCTTGCCCTGACTGTCTAAAAGATGACCGTATTTTGTGCGAAGCATATCTGAAGTGATAATCATATTTGCCAAAGGCATTTTCATATCGTGTGAAACAACTCCGGCAAAATTTTTAAGTTGCTCGTTTTTATCCTTTAATTCTTGCTGTACTGCTAATAAAGTTCTATTTCGTTTTCGTGCCTCAAATAGATTTACAACTTGGTAAGCCATGGCAATTAGGGCTTTTTTCTGTGATTTAGAAAGTGTTCTGGCTTTTGTGTCAAAAACGCAAAGGGTTCCTAACGGATATCCTTCAGAATTTATCAATCGTACGCCTGCATAAAAAATGGCTTGCAAATCCTTTACAAGCGGATTGTTCTTAAAACGTGTATCTTTTCTGGCGTCTTCAACAATAAAAATGTCGGATTCTTCTAAAATCGCGTGTCCACAGAAAGAAATGTTTCTAGGCGACTCGTTAAAAGGTATGCCGTAATGCGACTTTAAAAAATTACGATCTGCGTCTAGAAGTGTAACCAACGAGATGGGAACGTCGCAAATATTAGCTGTTAAAGCCGTTATATTGTCAAAATCCTTTTCTGGCAATGTGTCCAACAAATTGTAGGACCGAACTGCGGCTATACGTTGCTTTTCATCAACAGGGAATTTTGGTGTTATCAAAGCTTAGTCTCTAATTTTATCTTATTCCCGAAGAGGTCGGTGTTTAAGTATCAACCGTAAATGTACAACAATTTATAATGAAATGTTAAAACCCAAAAAATAATGTGAAATGGATTAAATTTTGAATCAAAAGCGTTCAAAAACGCCTAATCCGAAAAGGGCAAAATCATATTTTACAGGATCTTTCGGGTCTAATTTACGAAGAGATTTATCTAACTCTGATAAGGCTTTAGCATCATTTTGTTTTCGGACCAACAATTTTAGCTTTCTAGCTACATTGCCACTGTGAACGTCCAACGGACAGGAAAGTAGGGAAGGAGTCATGCTTTTCCAAATCCCGAAATCTACACCGGTATTGTCATCACGAACCATCCAGCGTAAAAACATGTTTATTCTTTTTGCTGCTGAATTTTTTAAGGGATCACTAACGTGTTTTTGGGTTCTGGAGAGATGAGGAAGTTCAAAAAACGTTTTTTTGAAATTATGAATCGCAGGTTGCATTGAATCTTTTTCAGAATACTTAGAAAACACATTTTCTAAGCCATTGTGGTTTTTATAAATATTTTGAAGCGATTTTATAAAGTAACTAAGATCGTCACTATTAAAGGTACGATGAACAAAGTTTTCAAGTGAACTTGAATCATCTTCCGAATAATTCATCACAAAATCATAAGGCGAATTGCCCATAATTTTCATCAACTTGTGACCGTTGTTTATAATGCTTTTGCGGTTTCCCCAAGCAATAGTTGCAACGAGAAAGCCGGCAATTTCAATATCTTCCTTTAAAGTGAAAAGATGAGGAATTTGAATTGGGTCACTTTCTATAAAATTTGGATTGTTGTAGAGGATGACTTTTTCATCGAGGAATTCCTTTAATTGATACTTTTTCATTTTAAAAATGAATTTTTAGAAATTGAAGCTTTTTATAGAAGGGCACGCGATTAATCGCGAACCTACTGATTTATTATCAATCCGTTTTGCATCACAAGTTTTCGGTCAGCCATATTCGCAAGTTCTTCATTATGGGTAACAATAACAAAGGTTTGTCCAAATTCATCGCGAAGTTTAAAAAATAAATTGTGTAGATTTTCAGCACTTTCGGTGTCCAAGTTTCCACTTGGTTCATCTGCTAGAATTATTGAAGGATTGTTTACTAAAGCTCGAGCTACTGCAACGCGCTGTTGTTCGCCGCCAGAAAGTTCATTGGGTTTATGGTCTTCACGACTTGAAATTCCCAAGAAAGAAAGCAGTTCTTTTGCTCTTTTTATAGCTTCATCTTTTGATGTATTTTTAATAAATGCAGGGATGCAAACGTTTTCAAGAGCAGTAAATTCTGGGAGTAATTGATGAAATTGAAATATAAAACCCAAATTTTCATTTCTGAATTGCGCCAATTTTTTTCCCGAAAGAGAACCCACATTTACACCGTTTATTTGCAATTTACTTTTGCTATCGTGTAGAGAGTCCAAAGTTCCCAATATTTGTAATAATGTAGTTTTTCCCGCACCCGAAGCACCTACAATTGAAACGATTTCACTTTTTTTAATATGAAGGTCAACACCTTTTAGAACGTGGAGATTGTCGTAATATTTGTGAATGTTTTGGGCTTTGATCATTGCAAAAATTTAAACCGTGAAAGTACTATTTATAGTGCTATAATACAATCTGATGGGTTATATTGTTTTTAATCCAAGATATCCGTTTATTTTTACAGACGAAACTTTAAACAAACCACATGGCATCATACAAATATTTTGAAGAATACTCCCAACCAGTAACAGACAGTTTAATTGATAATTACAGTAAAATTCTAAGCACCATAGGCGAAGACGTTAATCGTGAAGGAATTTTAAAAACTCCAGAAAGAGCTGCAAAAGCTATGCAGTTTTTAACATCGGGAAATTGTCAAGATCCTGCACAAATATTGCGAAGTGCTATGTTTGCTGAGGCTTATCACGATATGGTAATCATTAAGGATATTGAATTATATTCTTTGTGTGAGCATCACATTCTTCCTTTCTTTGGAAAGGCACATATTGCTTATATTCCCAACGGTCATATTGTTGGATTAAGCAAAATTCCACGTGTTGTAGATGTTTTTGCTAGAAGGTTGCAAGTTCAGGAAAGACTAACGCACGATATTCTAGAATGTATAAACAATACATTGAAACCCAAAGGAGTTGCCGTGGTTATTGAGGCTGCGCATATGTGTATGATGATGCGTGGAGTGCAAAAACAAAACAGCGTTACTACAACTTCAGGATTTCGCGGACAATTTGAGGCCATTGAAACCCGAAATGAATTTTTAAAATTGATTAGCAACGATTTGTCGTAATTATTTTTGGAATGTTTTTTGATTTAAACATTAAAATTCAAACACAGCAAAACATGAAAAACGAAAAATATAAATTATTACGTCTAGGAATCATTTTTGATTTACTTGGTATGGCTACAATGGCAATTCCAGTTGTTGGGCCAGTATTAGATATACTTTGGGCTCCATTCGCTGCAAAGAAAATGAGCGATATGTATAAAGGAACTGAAGGAAAAGTAGCTTCCGTTTTTGTATTCCTTGAAGAAATATTGCCATTTACAGACGTATTTCCAACATTTACTTTAATGTGGCTTTACACCTTTGTTTGGAAAAAACAACCTAAACTACAAACAATCGAAGTTCGCATAAACGAATAATGAAAGCCCCTTTCGGGGCTTTTTTTTTAGATTTCTACTTTTAAATTTACATTAATACTTCGTCCAATATTGAAGATGCCGTCTGGTTTAAATCGCGATAGGTGCGAAACGTATGCTTTATCTGTTAGGTTAGTTCCGTTTATTCCTAACTTGAGTAATACTTTTTGAAGTTGAAAACTGCTTTCAATTCCTGCGCTTAGAAGAGAATAGCCACCTGTTCTCGTTTCAAATTTACTAATATTTTTTTGGCTGAAAGTATTTTCAAGCGTTACAAAGGCTGAACTTGATTTTCGAGTTTTTCCATCATTTAACTCAACACGAAAGGTATTCCGAAGGGAATTTGCTGGGATTAAGGGTAAGTAATCGTCGTTATCTAACTTACCGGTAACGGTTTCAAAACTACTTTCAAAGTGAAGCCAATCTAAAGGATGCGGATGTAAATGGAAGCCAAATTCACCACCGTAAAGATTAGCATTGTTCTGAAGATAATCATAAACTGGTGTATCATCCATCATTTCATTGGTTGGTGAAATGAAAATATAGTCACTCACGGCATTATAAAATCCGTTAGCGAATAATTCCACGTGTTCGTTTCTGTATTCTAAGGCAATATCTGTTTGAAAATTCTGCTCGTTTGTCAAGTTTTGATTTCCTCTTTCATATCTATTGGTGCCTTCGTGAATCCCGTTTGAAGTAAGTTCTGCCAAATTAGGAGCACGAAAACCACTTGCCAGGTTTATGCGTGCTGAAAGATTTTTAACTAAATCTAACTTAGCTCCCAAAGCCGCTGTAAAACTGGTAAATGTTTTGTCCAATGCGGAAATGAAGTCTTCTTCTAATGGATTTCTCGCAGCTTCACTTTCAATTTTTCTAGAATCAAAACGAATTCCAGCTTGGAAGTCTATTTTTTCCAAATGATAGTGAGATGTTGCCAAAAGCCCAATATCTGTAGTGTTAGCATCTGGAATCAGGATTTCTTCGCCTTCGTTTTTATTATTTTGAAACATTCCCTGCAAACCGACGATGGTTTCAAAGTTGCCCAATTCCGGAAGATTGTATTTCACATCATAATTAAAAGTTTTTAATTTGAGTCGAAGCGCAGCCGTGGCTTTATCATCTTCAAATTCACGACGATCATTAAACAAATAACCAGCTTTCACGTCTAAACTTGAATTATTGAAAAACACGGTATTGTCAAAACTCAAAATGTGATTGTCAATTTCTTGAAAAGGAAGTTCCAAATCTTTTGAATGTGATTGTTCTCCGATTTCTTCGGCAATACCAATGTTTGAGCGGTTGTAATTATATCTCAATGTTGACTTAAACTTTCCTCCCAAATATTGCACACCTGTTTTAAAATCTTTTTCATTGAAGCGTGAATTGGTTACACGGTAGTCTCCACCAGATTTATAATCACTAAAAGAAGAATAGGAACCACGCGCCAAAAATTTCAATTTTTCACCAGAAGTTTTCACTCCAAGATTTGTTGAAGTTGCCAAAGTATTTGAAAAATAAGTACTACTTAAATCGCCGTGGGTTTCACCAGAAATGGCAAACTTTTCAGGATTCAAATACAGTACTCCGCCAAGTGCATCACTCCCATATAGTAGGGAAGCTGGACCTTTAATAACCTCCACGCTTTCTACGCCAGAATCGTTAATTCCAAGTCCGTGTTCGTCACCAAATTGTTGATTTTCTAGACGAACACCTTGTGTATAGGTCAAAACTCGGTTGGAACTCAGGCCACGAATTACAGGTTTGCCGATTCCAGTTCCTGTAGAAATGATATTAACACCGGCAATGTTTTTAATTCCATCGGCAAGCGTTATGGCTCCTGAAGCGTTTAAATCTTGAGTAGAAATGCGTTCCACTTTCATCACATTGTCACTCTGCAGTTTGTGGAAAGGTGTGGAAACTATAACCTCCTCCATTTCCACTGCGCTTTCTTCTAGTTGAAGGTTTTCAGTGACATTTTGACTGTTCGAAAAGTTTATTTTTTTTGAAATAGTTGCATATCCTAATGATGAAAAAACCACGTTGTAATTTCCATCGGGAATATTTTTCAACATATAATTTCCATCAAAATCGGCTGCCGTTCCTTTTTCGAGTTGCTGAATGTAAACGGTTGCCGAGACAGGTTCTTTTTTGATTTTTGAAGTTATGCTTCCAGTTAAGGAATTTTGGGCGCTCGCCGCAGTGTATAATAGAAACACCGCAAGCAAGCATAGAATATTTTTCATGCTTTCTTGAATTAAAAATTAATTTTGGATTAAAGGATATTAGTTGAAAATCAAGAAAGTAGAGGAGGACCTCTTAGAAAGTAATATGAAGTATTTTTATTGAATTTAGGAAGTAAATAAATGGTCTCAGTTATGTGAAAACCATTTAAAACAGCGAATTCAGGAAGTTCCTGAGGTGTAAAATTGAAATTTGAAAAGTGAAAATCACATATAGAGCAATCTAATTGCTTTTTGTGAATGTGTACTGAAAAATCTGTACAGGCCTGATGTTCGTGGCCTTCAAAGGTATGTGCAAGTTTTACGGCAGTGGGAAATAAGAGCACTAACGAAAAAATCGTGGATATAGAAATCTGTATTATTTCCTTCTTAAAAAACTTCATTTAATAAATAAAAAACCTAAGCCCATTTTTGCGAGCATTTTTTTTTCAAAGTTCCAAAAAAATCTGTACTCTCCAAACACCCAGCCAAAAAAAACTAATAATACTTGGTAAATGGGAAAGATTATTAAAATGCGGAATGGCCAATAGATGTACCAGCCCATTTCCTTTTTTATTTCGAAAAAATCTGTTATTGGTCCTGCCAGCTTTGCTGCTGAACTTCCAGTTATTGCAAAGACAAGAAGTATGATAAAAAGTTGTCCGTTGGTCTTGATATTCCAACGTTCTTTGAGCTTTTTCAATTTCTTCCGCCTATAAATTTTTGATTGTACTTTTCCTGAAAATATATAAAGTAATTGTAGAGTAGGTAGTTTACTTCATAACCATAATCTACAGTAGGATCATAGTTTATTTGTTCGCCGTATAAATTGCTGGAAAAGCGCGAGGGATTCAGCACACGCGAGTTATATTCCGAAACAAATGAACGATTTTTGGATTCTAAAAGAGACTGACCATAAAACCCACGAGGTTTTTGTGAAACGAGCCAAGAGTCAAAACCAGATTCAATAATCATTATTTCGTATTCTAGGCTATCATTTGCAATACGGATTGTATCGTTTTTGATTGTTTCGGAAGAAGAACTATTCACTGCGCTATTTCCAGTTCCACAACCGTAAATAGCTGCTGAAAGTGCTAAGGTGAGTAAAAGATTTTTCATAGGTTTTGTTTTTGCAAATTTAAGCAATGTGGGCCGAAGGCTAGGGAATTTAACTTTCATTTAAAAAAACACCTTTCTTTTTTAAAAAAGGGCATTTCTATAAGTAGTTTTTTATTTGTCTATTTTCCGAATAAACCACCCAAAAGACCGCCAAGACCGCCTTTTTTCTGACCACCACCTAGTACCATTCCAGCAATATCGTCAATAACGCTACCGTCATTGTTACCGTCAAGTAAAGATTCAATCATAGATTGTTGTTTTGGTTGTTGTTTATTGCCGCCACCCATAAGACTACCTAATAAATCGCCAATTCCAGATTCTGAGTTTACGTTATTTTGTTGTTTTTGTTTTCCTAAGTACCCTAAAAGAATAGGTGCTGCAACTTGCAAAATCTTCATAACTGAACCAGAATCTAATCCAGATTTCTGCGAAAGTGCATTTATCGCATTGCTTTGTGAACCTCCCAAAACATGGCCTAAAATAGCACTGCCATCTTGTTTTACATCTTCATTTACACCACCCCCAAAAAGACCGCTTAAATTATCGAGAATACTCCCGTCATGTTTACTATTTAATGCGTTCATTAAATTAGCTGCACCGCTTTCAGTACTTGCGTTACGTTTCATAGCACCCATAAGAATAGGCATAGCCATTGCTACTACCGAAGCAGTTTTATCTGCTGGTTGGTCAGTTTCTTGGCTAATTCCGCCAATAATTTGTTTTCCAAGGTCGCTGTTTAGTAAATCTAATATTCCTGACATTTGTTTAATGATTAAAATTAAGATCGTAAGTTACTAATTATGAACTATAAATGAATTGAAAAAATAAAAAAATGAGTTTCCTAATTACCTAAAATTGAAATAATCTGACTAGCCAATTCGGTTCCAATTCTGTCTTGTGCTTCGTTTGTTGCAGCACCAATATGTGGTGTAAGAGAAATTCTTTCATTCATAAGTACTTTTATGGAAGGAGTTGGTTCGTTTTCAAAAACATCCAATGCTGCGAATGATACTTTACCATCCTCAAGTGCTTCCAGTAATGCTTTTTCATTAAGAATCCCACCACGAGCTGCGTTAACGAGACCTACTCCGTCCTTCATTTTTGAAATTTCTTCTTTACCTATTAAATATCCTGATTGTGACGGTACGTGAAGACTTATGAAATCACTTTTTTTAATCAAGTCGTCTATCGGTGCGGTTTTTATTTTTAGTGTTACTTCTTGCCCGTCATAAAAAGTTAGGGTAATATCTGCTTCACCTACTTCGTGATCGCTGGCAATTACCTTCATTCCGCAGCCTAATGCTATTTTTGCAACTTGACGACCTATTTTTCCAAAGCCAATAATTCCTAAGGTTTTTCCGCGAAGTTCACGACCGCCTCCATAATTCTTCTTTAGGTGATTAAATTTAGAATCGCCATCTAAAGGCATATTCCGGTTGGAATCGTGCAGAAAACGAACGCCGCCGAACAAATGTGCAAAAACCAGTTCAGCAACAGATTCTGAAGATGCGGCTGGAGTATTGATTACGTTAATACCGTTTTCAAGAGCGTAATCCACATCAATATTATCCATCCCAACACCACCGCGACCGATGATTTTTAAAGAAGGGCAATTGTCAATAATATCTTTCCGAACCTTTGTAGCGCTACGAACCAGTAACACTGAAATTTTATGTTCGTTGATGTAATTTTGAAGTTGTTCCTGGGCTACTTGCACCGTTAACACTTCAAAGCCTGCATTGTTCAGGGCATCTATTCCACTTTTTGAAATTCCGTCGTTTGCTAATACTTTCATTTAATTGGTTATGTTTTACCCCTAAATCCCCTAAAGGGGACTTTTAACGCAGGTAAATTATTTTATATTTGAGTTTCTATTAATTCAGTTTTATTTCCCCTTTAGGGGGCAGGGGAGCTTATCTATTTTTAAGCTCCTTTTTCAACCGCTTGCATCACATCTACTAAAACTTGAACGCTTTCCAGCGGTAAGGCATTGTACATTGAGGCACGATAGCCACCAACGCTTCGGTGACCGTTCAATCCGTTGATTCCGGCTTGTTTTAGATGATCGTCAAAGGTTGCTTTTAATTCTTCATTTCTTAAATTGAAGGTAGCATTCATTTTTGAACGGTCCTCTTTTTTGGCAACATAGCCTTCAAATAGAGGGTTTCGGTCTATTTCGTTATAAAGAAGGTCGGCTTTTTGATTGTTTACTTTTTCAATTGCTGAAATGCCGCCCAAATCCTTCAACCATTGAAGCGTCAACATTGAAACATATACAGGGAAAACGGCAGGCGTGTTAAACATACTTTCCTTGTCAATTTGTACTTTATAATTGAGCATTGAAGGAATAGCACGAGTAACTTTGCCAAGAATATCTTCTTTAATCACAACCAAAGTTGTTCCCGCTGGACCCATGTTTTTCTGAGCTCCGGCATAGATTAAACTGAATTTTGAAAAGTCTAGCTGACGCGAAAAAATATCGCTACTCATATCGCACACCATCGGAATTTCAGTTTCTGGGAAACTTTGAATTTGAGTTCCGAATATCGTATTGTTACTGGTGCAGTGAAAATAATCTGCATCTTTTGGGATATTGTAATTTTTAGGAATAAAGTTGAAATTATCACTTTTTGAAGTTGCTACTTCAACCACTTCGCCTAAAAATTTAGCTTCTTTTATTGCGTTGCTGGACCAAGTTCCGGTGTTTAAGTAAGCTGCTTTTTTTTCTAATAGATTGTAGGCAGCCATCAAAAACTGAAAACTTGCTCCTCCTTGAAGAAAAAGTGCTTGATACCCTTTATTTTGAAGTCCTAAATGCTCCAGGGCGAGACTTCGAGCGGTATCCATGACTTCCACAAAATCTTTACTTCTGTGAGAAATTTCTATTAATGAAAGATTTGAATTGTTGAAATTTAAAACTGCTTCAGCAGATTTCTGCAATACAGATTGTGGCAAAATGCAGGGTCCTGCACTAAAATTATGTTTTTTCATATTGATGAAAATTTATAGCGCAAAGATGTGAATTATGCTAGTAAAATTATGGTAATAATAGATTTTTTATCAATGAATTTTCAACAGGAAATCAACCGTGTCCACGCCATCGGCATAATCCCACAATTCTGGATTTTGTGCTTTTCCGAAGGGAATTTCATTGGGTAAACCTGCTTTTGTAACCAAACATTGAATGTTTTCGGATTGAGCTTCCAACATCTTTTTTACAGCATATTTTGAAGTGTATCTTTCGAAGAAAACTACTGAAATAGGAGAGGAGAAGCCAGAATCTTCTTTAAGCAACATAAATTCATTGTCCAGCAATGGGAAGCTGTCCATCAAATAAACCGCTTTATTATAGTCATAATTATTAATGTATTTGTGGTTGTGGATAATTTCTTTCCAACTGAACATTCCTTTAAAAAATGGCTCAAAATCATAATCTTCAGGAATGTATATTTTTGAAACATTGCGGCAACCTAGACCGAAATATGTAAATATATCATCTGCTAGATTCTTTAAATCTTCTTTGGTTTCGTTTCCTGTTAAAACTGCGACGGAATTTCTGTTTTTACGGATTATATTTGGGTATTTTCCGAAGTAATAATCAAAATAGCGCGCTGTATTGTTGCTTCCTGTGGCTATTACTGCATCAAAATCTTTCAATCTTCCTTCAGTAAGCTCAATATAATTTTTGAATTCGGGTTCAATGGAAATTAACTGTTTAGCAAGAAAAGGAAGAAGCGTTTTATCGTTTGAAGAAAGTTTTGCCAACACCTTATTTCCAGTAATTAAAACTGAAAGAAAATCGTGAAAACCAACAAGTGGAATGTTTCCCGCCATTATGATTGCAACTTGTTTCGGTTCAGTTTCTTCAATATCATAATTAGAAACCCATTGCTGAAGATTTTCTTTAGAAAGCGCTTCGCCCCAACTTTTTAAAGTGAATTTTATGTTTTCCTGTGTAAACCAACCGTTTTCGGCTTCAGCTTTTCTCAAAATCATTTCGATTTCATCTTCAATTTCATCTTCAACTTTAATTTCCCTCAGGAATTTCCCTAATTTCACAAAAGCGTTAATTCTGTCTTTTATTTGCATACTTAAGTTTGGAGTTGCCCTTAATAGGCATTAAATTTGCACAAAGTTAGAAAAAGAATATCCCATGGCAATTATAATAACAGACGAATGTATAAACTGCGGTGCTTGTGAGCCTGAGTGTCCCAACACCGCCATATATGAAGGAGCGGACGATTGGCGTTATGCTGATGGAACTGACCTTGACGGCAAAGTAGTACTTCCAAACGGAAAAGAAGTAGATGCCAATGAAACACAAGAACCCGTTAGCGACGAAATATATTTTATAGTCGCAGATAAATGTACCGAATGTAAAGGCTTTCACGATGAGCCACAATGTGCTGCTGTATGTCCCGTGGACTGCTGCGTTCCAGATGAGGATCATGTAGAAACGGAGGAAGAATTATTAGGCAAGCAGGCGTTTATGCACAAAAAGTAATCACCTAATTTTATTTTATAAAAAAAAGCAACCTTAATCGGGTTGCTTTTTTTTGATAAGTTTAAAAATTTTTAGTTTTTCACGAATTTAGATATTGAGTTTGCACCATATTTTAATAAATAAGTTCCCTTAGCAAGACGGCTAATGTCGATTTGGTTATTTGATGTACTCAATTCTTTTTCGATTAATTTTTTACCAGTTAAATCATAGATTTCGAACTTACTAATTTCTTTTAAATTTGCTACTACGATATATTCTGAAGCGGGATTTGGTGAAATGGAAAAACTATTTTCTTCGAAACTTGGAACAGATAATGGTCCACAACTAATTACTGCAAAATAGAGAAAATCTTGTCCGGCATATGTTGCGAAACTCGAAGCATTGGCAGGAATAGGGCTTCCAAAAACCAAACTAGTATAATATACTATGCTAGTTGTGGCAGTAAGATCAACATTACTCTGATTAGTACTAGAACCATTGTCATCATAAATTGCCATAATCCAGTAATCACCAGCAGGTATTTGTTCTGGGGAAACCGGTAAAGATATTACGCCAGAGCCTACTGTCCCAATTCCAGTAGAAGTAACCAAATTATTGGGAATTCCTCCATTATCGTCATAAAGAGCCATTTGAAAATTGGCGCCAGTTCCATTTCCAATTATGTTTAAAGAGTGTACAACTCCTACTTGTGGAAGTGTAAAATTTACACCTAATAGATAATTTTCTGTAAAATTACCAGCAGTAAAATCAGGGTTCGTAGTTTCATTGCCAATATTACAATCCTGTGAAAAAACAGTCAATGTTATAAAAAGCAGTAAAATAAAAGTAAAGATTTTTTTCATGTTTTTTTGGTTTAATTAACAATCAGTTAGTTACAGCTAATTTAATGAATATTTTGAATTATATATAAGTTTCATTCCATTTTGTTATTCATGGTATCATCGGAAATATTTTAAGAAGTCATAAAAAAAATCGCCCTTCAAACTTAAAGTGTGAAGGGCGATTTATATTGTGGGGGTAATTAATAAATTACATTTTATTCTTTTTCATAGAATCTTGTTTCATGTCCAATTTATATACATCAGAAACAACTGCATCCAACTTGGCGTCATAACGCTCTACAACAAAGTTGCCATCGGCATTAAAATAGCCGAAAGAAGATTTACCATCTTGAGACATTATATAGTATCCGTTTTGTGAAGAAGGTTTAATAATAGCATACTCTTCTTGGGTTGCATTATCCTTAACCGTCATCATTCTGTAACCATCCTTATCTTCTTGGTTGATGAACTTAAAGCGGTTGCCTTCGTAACCATAATCTACCGACGTATTAATTTTTGACGGTTGCATCACAATCGTCTGGTTGGTTTTATTGGCGTCTTCATCAGCAAGGCCAATTTCTTGCTTTTTAGATATTGTAACATTTTTAGTTGAAACATCTGTTCCTAACTCACTTTTTACAGCGGTTTTCGTTGTAACCGTTTCTTCGGTTTTATTTTTGTTTGTCTGAGCAAATGCAGTTGAAGTTGTAAACGCTGCAAGAGCCATAATCATTAATATCTTTTTCATAATGGTTGAATTTTTATTTGTTTGTTAAATACAAAAATACAGATGTAATATGTTAAAAATACTTAAATAGCTGGTAATCATTTCATAAACATTCCGCCTTAGATTTGATAAATAGATGAGCTTCAAGATTAATTTTTTGTAATTTAGTTGAAAAGATATTTATGCCTCTTTGGCTATACATCGCGCTAATTGTTCTCGCGGCTTACGTTGTTGTTAGCGTGCTACTCTATTATCTACAAGATTACTTTTTATTCAAACCTGAAAAACTTCCGAAAGATTTCAGCTTTTATTATGAAAACCAGCAAGTTTCAGAATACAATCTTGAAACACGAGATGGGGCCATTATTAATGGACTTCATTTTAGTGTTGAAAAACCATTGGGCGTTGTGCTTTATTTGAAAGGAAACTCCAAAAGCATAAAAGGTTGGGGCAAATTTGCGGTCGATTTTACTAGAAACAATTACGACGTAATTATGGTAGATTATCGTGGCTTCGGAAAAAGTACGGGCAAGCGTTCGCAAAAAGCAATAAAACATGACTTGCAATTTATCTACAACAAAATCCGCGAGAAGGTTAACGAAAAATACATCATTATTTATGGACGTTCTATGGGCTCGGGCTTTGCAACAAAATTGGCTTCAATGAACAGTCCAAAGATGCTAATTCTCGATGCTCCTTATTATAGCTTAACCAAAGTAACGGGGCGTTATATGCCATTTATGCCGCTTTCCATCATTCTAAAATATCCAATGCCAACTTACAAATGGATTAAATATGTGAAATGCCCAATTCATATTATTCACGGAACAAAAGACAAGTTGATACCTTTTAGCAGTAGTGTAAAACTTTCACAGATAAATGCAAAACTCACAAGATTACACCCAATTATTGAAGGAGGTCATAAAAACTTGAATAACTTTGAATCCTATCATAGGGTTTTGACGGAGATCCTCAAATCCAAAGAAAAGAAAATAGATTTTTCCACAACCAGTATTGGCGTAAAACATTCAGCGAAAAGATGAATAGAAGATTAAAAAAAATTATAATTGTAATTGTTTCATTGTACGTTCTAATTGGCGTTGCGCTCTATTTTTTGCAGACGAAAATGATTTTTATGCCAGAACCACTGCCGCAGGATTATAGCTATTCATTTTCAGGAGATTTTGAAGAAATTAATCTAAAAACCGTAGATGGAGCAGTGTTGAATGCGCTACATTTTAAAGTTGAAAATCCAAAAGGAGTTATTTTGTATTTCCACGGAAATGCCGGCGAACTCTCACGCTGGGGAATCGTAGTCCAAAAATTTGTTGAAATGGATTATGACGTTTTGGTGATGGATTTTAGAGGCTATGGAAAAAGTACTGGAGCGTTAAGCCAGAAAGCATTATATAATGATGCTCAGTTATTTTATAATTTACTTCAGAAAAATTATTCGGAAAATGAAATAGTGGTCTATGGTAGATCGTTAGGAACCACTTTTGCAACTTATGTTGCAGCAAATAACCATCCAAAACAATTAATTCTTGAAGCGCCTTTTTATAGTTTAGATGAAGTGGCGAGCGAGCGTTTTCCAATCTATCCTGTAAGTTGGGTTTTGAAATATCATTTCCCAACCTATAAATATTTAAAGGAAGTATCTTGTCCTATCCTAATTTTACATGGCACAAATGATAATGTAGTAAATTATAAAAACAGCGAAAAGCTTTCAAAAATCAGGACAAAAGGGAATCTTACTTTTATAACGTTTCCCAATGGAAATCATCATGATTTAGTTAATTATAAACTTTATAAAAGTACGTTAGATTCAATATTATAAAAACAAAAAATCCATTGAGGATAGACCATCAATGGATTTTCATAGATTATTTTATTTAAAGTTTAGTCCTTTCTTAGTTTAGACATTCCTTTTGGTCTAGACTCTAACTGTGCTCTTCTTTCAGCAAGTTCTTTTTGCATCTGTGCTTGCTTTTGTTCGTATTGCATTTTCTTTTGTGCTGCTATTTCAGCCTGTTCTCTTTTAGAAGCTTCAAGCTGAGACTGTAGTTTTGCTTTTTGTTCAGCAATCATTGCTTCGTTTTGTGCATCTGTATTCACATCATTCACCAAAACTTTTTCGTCCGTGTTTTTTTTACTTATTTCGCTGAACTCTTGGTTTGTTTTATTGTTGTCTTTTACTATTACAGCACCAGATTGGGTATCGGTTGTTCTAACTTCCTTTACCTTTACATCGCTACCTTCTTTAGTAATTACACGTTTTGTAGTAGATTCCTCTTTAATAGTCTTGTTTTCTTGGGCTTGAATTCCTGCGATTGTTACAAGTGCAACAGCAAGACTCATCATTAACTTTTTCATAATTATAGGTTATTTAAGGTTTGAAATGTAAACATAGAGATATAGTTGTTAATTTTTTAAAAAAAATTAGTGAAATAAAACCTAAACTTTTTCTGAAAAGCATTTTAAACCAACTATTGAAAGTCGGATTTGAAGACGTATATTTGCAACTTTTAAAAATATCATCAGAAAAGAAGATGAGAAAATATAGGACGTAGGACGATAGGACCTAGAACATAAGACTAAAATGGAAACGAACTTTTGTAATGAAATTTGTCCTACGTCTTATATCTTAATGTCTTAAGTCATTATGTGTTTCACAAAGATTATAATTCGTAAATATGAAAGCAGGTATCGTAGGATTGCCAAACGTAGGGAAATCTACTCTTTTTAATTGTTTAAGCAACGCAAAAGCGCAGAGTGCAAACTTCCCTTTTTGTACTATTGAACCAAACATTGGTGTGGTTAACGTACCCGATCAACGTTTATTGAAATTGGAAGAATTGGTAAATCCCGAAAGAGTACTCCCTGCAACCGTTGAGATTGTTGATATTGCTGGCTTGGTAAAAGGAGCGAGTAAAGGCGAAGGTTTAGGAAATCAGTTTTTGAGCAACATCCGCGAAACCGACGCAATTCTGCACGTACTTCGTTGTTTTGATAATGATAACATTATTCACGTTGATGGTAACGTAAACCCAATTCGCGATAAGGAAACCATTGATATTGAACTTCAATTGAAAGATCTTGAAACGGTTGATAAAAAACTTGAAAAAGTAAAACGCGCAGCTCGTACCGGAAATAAAGAAGCTCAAAAGGAAGAGACTGCTTTATTGAAAGTAAAATCTGGTTTAGAAGCTGGAATTTCAGTTCGTGCTATTGATTTATCGGAAAGCGAAAGAGAAGAATTTATCGTGAACGCTCAATTCATTACAGATAAACCTGTAATGTATGTTTGTAACGTAGATGAAGAATCTGCCGTAACTGGAAACGCTTATGTTGAAAAAGTAAAAGCAGCCGTTGCTGGAGAAAATGCTGAAGTGTTAGTTTTAGCAGTAGGAACAGAAGCAGATATAACAGAATTAGAAACCTTTGATGAACGCCAAATGTTCTTAGAGGATTTGGGCCTTGATGAAGCAGGTTCAGCAAAATTGATTAGAAGCGCATATAAATTATTAAATCTTCAAACTTATTTTACCGCTGGTGTGAAAGAAGTTCGCGCCTGGACTATTCCTGTTGGAGCTACAGCGCCACAAGCTGCTGGCGTAATTCATTCAGATTTTGAAAAAGGTTTTATCCGTGCAGAAGTAATTAAATATGAAGATTACGTAACCTTCGGAAGTGAAGCAAAAGTAAAAGAAGCCGGAAAAATGGGAGTAGAAGGGAAGGAATATATCGTGAAAGACGGCGATGTGATGCACTTCCGCTTTAACGTATAAACAATAAAAATTCCCGCATTCAGCGGGATTTTTTATTTAAAAGTATTTTTATAAACATCAAGAAATCTAAAAGGTATATCTAAAAGCCATTCCATTATAACTATCACCATTATAGCTTCTACCAGAACTTGGATAAATATCAACATTTTCCATTTTTCTTTTATGTAACTCAGGAACTAAAATTCCTGTACCAGCACCTAAAACATAGCCTAAAAGTACATCAGTCAAAAAATGCTGTCCAGCTTCCATTCTAAAAACTCCAACGGCTGCAGGTAGAACAGCGGCTCCAGCCCAAACGTATATTTTTCCGTTTGAATCAGGATTAAAATCGCTATACGCTTTTGCTGCAAAAAAAGTTGCGGTAGCAGTTGCTGCCACGTGACCAGAATAAAACGAACGTTGTCCGTTATTTTTAAATCGTCTATCATTAGATGTGTCACCACTACTATCATAAACGTAAGGTCTGCTTCTATCTACTAATCCAGCGGTTATAGTGTAAAGTGCCGCAGTGGTAGCCAGGCTTTCAATATATAGTCCGAGATATTGACCTGTATGATCGTTGATTTCATCATCAAAAAGAAGTGCGAAAGGCGCTACAAACGAAACCGCAAAAGGAATATCACTAATTTTACTAGCACTTTCGGAATGATTTCCCGCAACCCATCTATCGAGAAATGAAAGCTTGTCAATTTCTTTTTGAAGGCTTTCTTCGGTTAAAAACTTAGCACTCTCATTCATTGGAAGATCATCTTTCTTTTGTATTAACATCAATCCACCAGCGCTCGCACCAAGCGCAACACCGGTCCAAATACCGTCGCGCAACCACTTCCATTCATACGGAGAATCGCTTTTCTGGGTTTCTAAAACAGTTTTATCTTTTGATTCAAAATTTATGGATGATAATGTTTCTTGAATATTTCGATTTTCAGAAATAAAATCAGTCGTGATATTCAATTCAGATGTAAATGAAACAGAATCATCAACATGATTAGAGTTTATTGAATTTTGAAATTTTTGCTGTGCGAAAGTGGTTACACAAACCATTAATGCGAGAAGTAGGAGTGTTTTTTTCATAGACGGATAAAGATATAGGATTGATCAATAACGAAAATTCCATTTAACATTTCATTAAAATTAAATTATAATTCAATTTTAAAATAGCTACTCATATAATCCGAGTTTTTTTTGAAGCAATTCCATCTGCTTTTGCATTTTTTCCAAACGCTTCAGCATTTGTTTTAAAGCGTCCAATCCCTCAAAATTAATACCTAATTCATGATGCAAACGAAACATTTTCTCAATCTCAGAAATATCTTTTTCGTCGATAAAAACGTCGTTTTGCTTTTCTTCAAAAGTCACCAAACCATATTCGTGAAGATTTTTTACAAATGAATTTTCAATATGCGTCTGTTCACAATAGTGACTTACCAATATATATTTTTCTCGTGCCATTATCTCAGTTTTGAAAGTTCAATAAACAGTTCTTTTTCTTTTTCTGAAAGGCTTTTCGGAAGTTCAATTTTATAGGTAATATACAAATCGCCGTGTTGATCTTCCTTTTTGTATTTGGGTAAACCTTTGCCTTTCAGTTTTACTTTTGTATCGTTTTGGGTTTCTGGTTTTACATTCAGCTTCACTTTTCCCGTAAGTGTTTCAACAGTTATTTCACCTCCTAAAAGCGCTGTATAGATTGAAATTTCTTCGGTTGAATAAATATCACTTTGCAACCTTTTGAAGCGTGTATTGTTGAAAATTTCAAAAGTAATAAGCAAATCTCCTTTTGGGCCGCCGTTTCTTCCTTCGCCACCGTAACCTTTAATTTTTAAGGTTTGGCCATCTTCAACACCTGCCGGAATTGTTAATCGAATCTTTTTCTCACCAATACTGATGGTTTGTTTTTGGCTTTCCAGAATATCCGTTAAATTCAATCGAAGTGTCGCGCTCAAATCCTGACCTTTAAATTGTGAAGGTTGTCTTCTGTTTCCGCCGCCGCTAAAACCGCCACCACCTCCAAACATAGATTCAAAAAAGTCTGAAAATTGACTTTCGTCAAAACCCTGCCCGCCACCAGTATACGTTCTTTGGCCGCCATAACCGCCACCAAAACCTTGTGAACCTTGTTGTTTTTTTGCGCTTTCAAATGCATCTGCGTGTTGCCAATCTTTTCCGTATTGATCATATTTTTTGCGTTTTTCAGGATCGCTCAAAACTTCGTTGGCTTCGTTTACTTTCTGAAATTTTTCCTGAGCAGTTTTGTCATTTGGGTTTAAATCAGGATGCAATTTTCTTGCAAGTTTTCGGTAAGCCTTCTTTATATCTGCTGCCGAAGCGCTTTTATCGAGGCCTAAAACTTTGTAGTAATCTATAAATTCCATTAAGGTTTTTCGTTTGTGGTATGAAATTATGAAAAGTATTGGAACAATTCAACGAGAAGGGATATTCTTCACAAAAGTTTAGCACTTAGTTTTACTTCCGTCTTCCGTCCTCTACCTTCTAGCTTTTTTTACTAACAATACCTCTCATTTTATTGTTAATTACTTTCCCAAGTATTGGTTTCACAAGTGCCAAGCTATATTTATATTAGCAACCCTACACTAAAACCCATGGCCGAAACACAATATACCGAAGACAACATACGCTCGCTGGACTGGAAGGAACACATCCGCATGCGTCCTGGTATGTATATTGGGAAGCTCGGTGACGGTTCTTCACCTGATGATGGTATTTATATTCTTCTAAAAGAGGTGATTGACAACTGTATAGATGAATTTGTAATGGGCGCCGGAAAAACCATTGAAGTTCGCATAAAGGAAAAAGAAGTTAAAGTGCGTGACTTTGGTCGTGGTATTCCGCTTGGGAAAGTGATTGACGTTGTTTCAAAAATGAACACGGGCGGGAAGTATGATAGCCGTGCTTTTAAGAAATCTGTTGGTCTGAATGGCGTTGGAACAAAAGCCGTAAACGCACTTTCATCATTTTTTAAAGTTGAATCCATTCGTGACAACCAATTGAAAGCTGCAGAATTTTCTCTAGGCGAATTAACGAATGATGTGGCGATTGAAGAAAGCTCCAAACGAAAAGGAACAAAAGTTATTTTTATTCCAGACGAAGCGATCTTTAAAAACTTTAAATACCGAAACGAGTATGTAGAAAAAATGTTGAAAAACTACGTCTATCTCAATCCTGGATTGACCATAGATTTCAACGGTCAGAAGTTTTATTCTGAAAATGGATTGAAAGATCTTTTGATGGAAACCATTTCTGAAGAAGATATGGCGTATCCAATAATTCATCTTCGAGGTGAAGATATTGAAGTTGCCATAACACACAGCAAAACCCAGTATAGTGAAGAATACCACAGTTTTGTAAACGGGCAGAACACCACGCAAGGTGGAACGCATTTAGCTGCTTTTCGTGAAGCTTTGGTAAAAACCATCCGTGAGTTTTACGGTAAAAACTACGACGCTAGCGATGTACGAAAATCCATCGTTTCAGCAGTGAGCATCAAAGTGATGGAACCTGTTTTTGAAAGTCAGACAAAAACAAAGCTCGGTTCTACAGACATGGGCGGAGATTTGCCGACGGTGCGAACGTTTATAAACGATTTCTTAAAAACACAGCTTGATAATTACCTTCATAAAAATCATGAGGCTGCTGACGGAATTCAGCGAAAAATAGTTCAAGCTGAACGTGAGCGTAAGGAATTAAGCGGCATTAGGAAACTTGCAAAAGACCGCGCTAAAAAATCAAACCTTCACAATAAAAAACTGCGTGATTGCCGAGTACACTTGGCAGACGTTAAAAACGAACGAAACCTAGAATCCACCCTTTTCATAACAGAGGGAGATTCTGCAAGTGGAAGCATTACAAAGAGTCGTGACGTAAATACCCAAGCTGTGTTTTCATTACGTGGAAAGCCGTTGAATACTTACGGAATGACCAAAAAAATCGTTTACGAAAACGAGGAATTCAATCTATTGCAAGCCGCATTAAACATTGAAGATTCAATGGAAGACTTGCGGTACAACAACATTGTAATCGCTACAGATGCTGATGTTGATGGAATGCACATTCGCTTATTGCTAATTACATTTTTCCTTCAGTTTTTTCCTGAATTGATAAAGGAAGGGCATTTATATATTTTGCAAACACCATTGTTTCGCGTTCGTAATAAGAAAAAAACAATCTATTGTTATACGGAAGAGGAACGAAGGGATGCTTTGGAAGAATTAAAACCAAAACCCGAAATCACCCGCTTTAAAGGTTTGGGTGAAATTTCGCCGGATGAGTTTGTGCATTTTATTGGGAACGACATTCGTTTAGATCCTGTAATGCTTGATAAGTCTATGAGTATTGAGGAATTGCTTTCTTTTTATATGGGAAAAAATACGCCCGATAGACAGGAATTTATTATTGAGAATTTAAAGGTGGAGTTGGATAGGGTGGAAGAGTAGTGTTCAGTGTTCAGTAGCAGTTGGCAGTAGGCTCGCGATTTAACATTACATTCGAAAGTGAAATAACTCTGCGTCCTTTGCGCCTCTGCGGTGGAGTTATTACCGCAAAGACGCAGAGAGCGCAAAGAATAAAAATAAAGAATAGAGAATAAATAGATGAGTGACGAACTCGACAATAACGAAGAACAAGAAATCGCAGGCCCAGACTATTTGGGCGTAAACGACGATACTTCCAGCGATACTATAAAAAAAGTACCAGGAATGTTTCGCGACTGGTTTTTGGATTACGCCAGTTACGTAATCCTAGAACGTGCCGTCCCAGCAATTGAGGACGGATTTAAACCAGTTCAACGCCGTATTATGCAGTCTATGAAAGATTTGGATGATGGGCGTTACAACAAAGTTGCGAACATCGTTGGACATACTATGCAATATCACCCGCACGGAGATGCCAGTATTGCAGATGCAATGGTTCAGATTGGTCAAAAAGATTTATTGATAGACACCCAAGGAAACTGGGGAAACATTCTAACAGGCGATAGTGCTGCGGCTTCGCGATATATTGAAGCGCGAATTTCAAAATTTGGTTTGGACGTGGTTTTCAATCCAAAAGTAACAAAGTGGCAAGCTTCTTATGACGGACGTAGAAAGGAACCAATCAACCTTCCAGTTAAGTTTCCTTTGCTTTTAAATCAAGGTGGAGAAGGTATTGCCGTTGGTCTTTCAACTAAAATTCTTCCACATAATTTTCTTGAACTTATTGATGCTTCCATAAAGCATTTGCAAGGCAAAAAATTTCAGATTTTTCCAGATTTCCCAACGGGTGGAATTATGGATGTTGCAAATTATAACGATGGTTTGCGTGGTGGAAAAATTCGAAGTCGTGCGCGAATCAACCAACTTGATAAAAACACACTTGTAATTACTGAAATTCCTTTTGGAACTAATACTTCATCGCTTATTGATACTATTCTAAAAGCAAATGAGAAAGGGAAAATAAAAATCAAGAAAATAGAAGATAATACTGCGGCTGAAGTGGAAATTCAAATCCATTTACCAAGCGGAATTTCGCCAGATAAAACCATTGACGCGCTCTATGCTTTCACGGCTTGCGAATCTTCCATTTCACCTTTGGGCTGTGTAATTGAAGATAACAGACCTTTGTTTGTAGGCGTTTCTGAAATGCTTCGCGTAAGTACAGACCGAACGGTTCAATTGCTGAAAAGTGAATTGGAAATCCAATTAGAAGAATTTGAAGAGCAATGGCATTTCGCTTCCTTGGAACGTATTTTTATTGAAAACAGAATCTATCGCGATATTGAAGAAGAGGAAACTTGGGAAGGCGTAATTTCTGCAATTGACAAAGGTTTACAGCCACATATTATGCATTTAAAGCGCGCTGTAACTGAAGAAGACATTGTGCGTTTAACTGAAATTCGAATTAAAAGAATTTCAAAATTCGACATTGATAAAGCACAACAAAAGATTGATGCGTTGGAAGATAGCATCAGTCAAGTAAAGCATCACTTAGCAAACCTTATTGAGTATGCAATTGATTATTTCAAAAGGTTAAAGAAAGAATACGGAGCAGGAAAAGAACGAAAAACCGAAATCAGAACTTTTGATGATATTGAAGCAACGAAAGTTGTAATTCGAAACACAAAACTCTACGTAAACCGCGAAGAAGGTTTTGTGGGAACAAGTCTTAAGAAGGACGAATACGTTACAGACTGTAGCGATATTGATGATATTATCGTGTTTACGGAAGACGGAACTATGATGGTGTCCAAGGTAGATGCCAAAACATTTATTGGTAAAGGGATTATCCACGTCGCCGTTTTCAAGAAAAAAGACAAACGTACCATTTATAATATGGTTTATCGTGATGGAGCGAGAGGTGCAAATTACGTGAAGCGTTTTGCCGTAACTTCTATGACGAGGGACAAGGAATACGATATGGGTAACGACTCCAAAGGCTCCAAAGTGCTTTATTTTACTGCCAATCCAAATGGTGAAGCTGAGGTTGTAACAATTTATCTACGCCAAAGCGGAAGCATCAAAAAACTGAAATTCGATCTCGATTTTGCAGACCAATTAGTAAAAGGTAGAAATTCCAAAGGAAATATTGTTACCAAATATTCAATAAAGAAAATTGAATTAAAAGAAAAAGGTCTTTCCACGCTGAAGCCACGTAAAATATGGTTCGACGATTCCGTACAACGTTTAAATGTTGACGAACGCGGCGAGCTATTAGGTGAATTCAGAAAAGAAGATAGATTGCTCATCGTAAATCAAAAAGGAATAGTAAAAACGGTTGTTCCAGATCTTCAGCTTCGTTTTGATGATGATATGATAATCCTTGAAAAGTGGAATCCCAAAAAACCGCTGAGCGCTATTTACTGGGAAGGCGAAAAGGAACTCTTTTATGTGAAACGTTTCCTTATTGAACATCCAGACAAGGAAGATGCCATAATCACTGAGCATCCAAATTCATATTTAGAAAAAATATTTACAGATCACCGACCAATGGCAGAAATAATTTTCGCCAAAAAAAGAGGGCAGGAGCGGGAAGAAAATTTAGAGTTGAATTTAGAGGAATTCATTTCAATAAAAGGAATCAACGCAATGGGAAATCAGTTAACCAAAGAAAAAATTCTGGAGATAAACACTATGGAACCGCTGCTTTACGAAGCCCCAGAGCCAGTTGAACCCGAAGAAATTGAAGTAATAGAGGAGGAGGATTTAGAATCTGAAGATAAAAATTCTAGGAATGAAACTGACACAGATAATAAAGACGATTCAATAACGGACGAAGACGGGCAAGGATTATTGTTCTAGAAAAATATTTTTCCTCAGTTTTGATGGTTTAATCCTGAATTGATAGAATATTGATAGCAATTAAAAAAAATGCGTGAAGTTCAATCCACCGTGGCAGTTTGAACTTCACGCATTAATTTTATCTAAAAATATTTGAATCTTTTGTGTTTACAATTTATTCCGCTTTTTGATATTTCAACACTTCATTTCCTTCGTCATCACAAAAGAAAAGCTGTAAACCATCAAGTTTATACGTTTTCGTTTTAGATAGCGCGGTAGTATATTTTGAAGAAAACTCCATGTTTGGGCAAGCCATTTTGGTTCCGCCCATAGGGCCAAAAGCTATGTTTTTGTCATCCAAACTTTCAAGATTTCCAAACATACTGTTGCAACCGTCGTTTCCGAAGATTTTCATTTCGATTATATTAATTTCAAGAACGGGTTGTTTTTGCATTCCTGAAAGCTCGGTAGCATCAATCATTTCGCCGTCAATAGCTTTCAATGCCCAAATATCGTTCAGACGCATTTTTTCGTCAATGTTTTTTTCGAGCACTTCAACTAAAGAATATTTTATAGATGAAGCATCGGCAGGAACTGTTGCGGGATCCAGCTTTTCTTTTTTTACAGAAATTTTATAGATATAACCTGGCTCATATTCAAAACCTTCAATGTTTCCGTAGAAATTTTTCCAATCGTTCGGACTTAACATTTCAGATTCTTGCGTTTGTAGGCATTTCATCTCGCCAACACCTGTACAATCTACTTTTGCGCTGTTTACAAAAAGAATTGTTTCAGCAGTTTTATCTGTGGAATCATTTTCACAAGTATTTAGTGCAATTGCAGCAATGAAGCATGCTAATATAAATTTCATAGGTTGTTTTTTAAGGTTTGTTTTCGGCAAATATAAAAACGTGTTATTCAACCTATAAATATTTATGAAAACTTTAAAGAACAGCTATTTAAAGTTTTGAAAATCAAAAGGAAAATACTATTTTTGCACCCCTCTTAGCGACGAGACAAGAAATAAGAGGAATTAAAACAAACAAAACAAACCCTTCTGTGGGATAGTCGCATTAAAATCTTGTAACAACGCAGAATACAAAACATTGATTTTTAAAGGTATTCCCGAAACTTCGGAGCTTAAGAAAATCAATTCTACAAACAAATGGCTGATAAAGCAAACAAAGAAGTAGCTGAAGAAAAAGCTGCGAAACAACAAGAGGAAACTGCAGTTGCAGAAATGCAAACTGAAGAAACCAACACTGAGGATTCTAATGCAAAAGAAAACGGTAAGCCAAAGGCTGAAGTTTCTTTAAAAGAAAGTAATCCTGAAAAATTTCTTGCAGATTTCAACTGGCACAACTACGAAGAAGGAATTGATCCTATCGACGATGGTAAGTTAGAAGAATTCGAAAAACTGGTAGCAGCGAATTTCGTTGATACACTAGATGACGAAGTTGTTGAAGGAAAAGTGGTTTTCATTACAGACCGTGATGCAATCATTGACATTAACGCGAAAAGTGAAGGTGTTGTTTCTTTAAACGAATTCCGTTACAATCCAGATTTAAAAGTTGGTGACAAAGTAGAAGTATTGATCGACGTTCGTGAGGACAGTACAGGTCAACTTATCCTTAGCCACCGTAAAGCTAGAACCATTAAGGCTTGGGATCGCGTAAATGCGGCTCACGACGAAGCTACAATCGTAAACGGTTACGTAAAATGCCGCACAAAAGGTGGTATGATCGTAGATGTTTTCGGTATCGAAGCATTCTTACCAGGTTCGCAAATAGATGTTAAACCAATCCGTGATTACGACGTTTACGTTGGAAAAACAATGGAGTTCAAAGTTGTTAAGATCAACCAC
Organism: Aequorivita sublithincola DSM 14238; assembly: GCF_000265385.1. Classification (NCBI taxonomy): domain Bacteria; kingdom Pseudomonadati; phylum Bacteroidota; class Flavobacteriia; order Flavobacteriales; family Flavobacteriaceae; genus Aequorivita; species Aequorivita sublithincola. The sequence continues at coordinate 2,977,050 of NC_018013.1, read as the reverse complement.
GAATTTAAAAACGTTGTTGTTTCTCACAAAGCACTTATTGAAGCGGATATTGAAGAGCAGAAAAAAGAAATCATCGGCCAACTTGAAAAAGGTCAAGTACTTGAAGGTGTTGTTAAAAACATCACTTCATACGGAGTATTTGTTGATCTTGGTGGTGTTGATGGACTTGTTCACATTACAGACCTTTCTTGGTCACGTATCAACCATCCAAATGAGATCGTTGAACTTGATCAGAAATTAAACGTTGTTATTCTTGATTTCGATGAAGATAAAACACGTATCCAATTAGGTCTTAAGCAATTGAATCCTCACCCATGGGAAGCTCTTGGTGAAGAGTTGAAAGTTGGTGATAAAGTAAAAGGTAAAGTAGTTGTTATTGCAGACTACGGTGCATTTATTGAAGTTGCTGAAGGTGTTGAAGGTCTTATCCACGTTAGCGAAATGTCTTGGTCTACACACTTACGTAGCGCTCAGGATTTCGTAAATGTTGGTGACGAGATTGAAGCAGTTATCCTTACAATGGATAAAGAAGAACGCAAAATGAGCCTTGGTATCAAACAAATGACGCCAGATCCATGGACTGATATTACTACAAAATACCCAGTTGGTTCACGCCACAAAGGTATTGTTCGCAACTTCACTAACTTCGGCGTTTTTGTTGAGTTAGAAGAAGGTATCGATGGTCTTATTTACATTAGCGATCTTTCTTGGACCAAGAAAATCAAGCACCCAAGCGAGTTTACCAACATTGGTGACACACTAGAAGTGGTTGTATTGGAATTGGATGTTGAAGGCCGTAAACTTAGTTTAGGTCACAAACAAACTGAAGAAAACCCTTGGGATAAATACGAAGATGAATTTGCTGTTGGAACCAAGCACACTGCAACAATTGCTGAAGTAGTGGACAAAGGAGCAACAATAGATTTCAACGATGATATCGTAGCCTTCGTACCAGGCCGTCACCTTGAAAAAGAAGATGGTTCTATGTTGAAGAAAGGTGATGAAGCAGAATTCCAAATTATTGAGTTCAACAAAGAATTCAAGAAAGTGGTTGCCTCACATATGATACTTCACAAAGAAGAAGAAGCGAAAATTGTAAAAGAAGCTGTGAAAAAACAAGCAGCTTCACAAGAAGAAGCAAAAACCACATTAGGTGATGCTAACTCTGCACTACAAGCTCTTAAAGACAAAATGGACGGTAAGAAATAATCGTATCATTTTATAAATAATGAAAAGCCTTCCTTTTGGAGGGCTTTTTTTTTGAATTAAACTGAATTTTAAATTATTAAAAATAATTCGTCCAGAACTTGAGCAAAGTGTTTTTAGTCAATGCTAAATTGCTTAATTTCAAAATCTCAAAACGATATTATGAAATTAAGAATAATTGCCCCTTTTTTGCTTTTACTGGCGTTCTCTTGTGCCACTCCTCAAAAAGCATTAAAAGGTAAATCTGACACCGCTGAAAAAAAATCTGATAAAGATAAAGTTGAAATCAAACCTTATGACAAGGTAATAACCAAGGAAGCCAAAACGGACGATGGGCTTTTTAAAGTTCACATCATAAAAGAAGATTTCTTCTATGAAATCCCAGATTCACTCTTTGGAAGAGAAATGCTAATGGTTACGCGAATAGCGAAAACTGCCACAAACATTGGCTTTGGTGGCGGAAAAACAAATACGCAGGTGCTTCGTTGGGAAAAGAAACCTACCAAAGTATTACTACGTGTGGTTTCTCATCAAATTTTTGCGGCAGATTCGTTGCCCATTCACGAAGCTGTAATGAATTCAAATTTTGAACCCGTTCTTTTTTCTTTTGATATTAGAGCTTTTGGTAAGGACAGCATTTCAACCGTCGTTCAAGTAAATAAACTTTTTGAAACTGATGTAAAACCTTTGGGAATGCCCAATGACTATCGTGAAAAATACAAAATCACGACAATGGAAAAAGATCGTTCTTATATTGAATCTTTAAAATCCTATCCTTTAAATATAGAATCGCGTCACGTAAAAACCTATGTTGCGAAAGAACCGCCAAGTAATTCGGACTTGGGTTCTATTTCTGTTGAAATGAATAACTCAATGGTGCTTTTGCCAAAAATTCCAATGAAACGTCGCTATTTTGATGAGCGAGTTGGCTGGTTTGCTCGCGGGCAAACGGATTATGGGTTGGATAATCAAGAAAGTAAAACCATAAAATATTTAGACAGATGGCGTCTTGAAGTTCGTGATGAAGATAAAGCAGCCTTTGAAAGAGGTGAACTTGTAGTTCCTAAAAAACAAATCGTTTATTATATAGATAGAGCAACTCCCGTAAAATGGAGAAATTATATAAAACAAGGTATAGAAGATTGGCAAGTGGCTTTTGAAGCTGCTGGTTTCAAAGAAGCTATCATCGCTAAAGATCCGCCAACAAAGGAGGAAGACCCAGATTGGTCGCCCGAAGATGTTCGTTATTCTGTGGTTCGATATTTGGCTTCCCCTATAGCTAACGCCAACGGCCCACACGTAAGCGATCCACGAAGCGGTGAGATTTTAGAAAGTGATATCAATTGGTACCACAACGTTATGACGCTTTTGCGCAACTGGTATTTCGTGCAGACCGCCGCCATAAACCCAGAAGCTAGAGGTGTAGCTTTTAAAGATGAAATTATGGGAAGATTAATTCGTTTTGTTTCTTCTCACGAAGTGGGTCACACTTTAGGTTTACCACACAATATGGGCAGCAGCGTTGCATATCCAGTGGATTCTTTGCGCTCTGTAGATTTCACTAAAAAATACAGCACAGCGCCTTCTATAATGGATTATGCACGTTTCAATTATATCGCCCAGCCAGGAGATGGTGATGTAGCATTAATGCCGAATATTGGCATTTATGATAAATATGCAATTGCTTGGGGTTACAAACCTTTGCCAAATTTATCTGCTGAAGCTGAAAAGAAAACGCTAGATTCTTGGATTCTTGAACACGGGGGAGATCCAATGTATCGTTTCGGAAGACAGCAATCTGGAGGTGTGATAGATCCTAGCAGCCAAACGGAGGATTTGGGTGATGATGCCGTGAAAGCGAGTATGTATGGTATTTCAAACTTGAAATTGACAATCCCAAAACTTATAGAATATACTCGTGAAGACGGGAAGGATTATGAGGACCTTTCAAAAATGTACGATCAGGTTGTGGGACAATTCAATAGATATATGGGTCACGTAACCGCAAATATTGGTGGGGTTTATGAGATTTATAAAACCTATGATCAGGAAGGCGCTGTTTATAAGCATGTTCCAAAAGCAAAGCAGGAGGAAAGTATGGAGTTTCTGCAACAGCAACTTTTCAAAACTCCGGAATGGTTGATTGATGAAAATATTTTCAATAAAATCCAGTTTGACGGGAATGTTGAAAATATCCGCAAAATGCAGGCACGTACTTTGGACAATATTTTAGATTTTGGAAGAATGGCGCGTATTATTGAAAATGAATCAATTAACGGAAAAGATAGTTATTCTCTTTTGGAAATGATGGAAGATCTTCGCCATGGAATTTTCAGCGAACTTAAAACAGGTGAAACTATTGATACCTATAGAAGAAACCTGCAACGTGCTTATGTTGAAAGATTGGCGTATTTAATGACGAAGGAACAAGAAGGCCGCAACCGAACCAAAGTAGATGTAAATCAAAGTGACATCCGTTCCGTCGCGCGGGCTGAGCTTAAAACTTTAGATAATAATATAAGCAATGCAACTGGTAGAACTTCTGATAAAATGAGCAAAATTCATCTAATGGATTTACGAGAACGTATTAACGTTATTCTAAATCCCTACGCAAAATAATCTGAAATTGATAAATTGAAAAATAAAGCCTGTCTTAATTATATGAGACAGGCTTTTGTAATTTAGTTTCCTAAGTTTTAAGAAACATTCCTTAATTACGGTTTTCAATCAATTTCAAAATCATCACTTTTCAATCCTAAAAAAATTGTATTTTTGCTTTCTGAATCTAATTCAGACTTTCCTATGAGCCAAAAAGTGTTACTGAACGCAACCGAGATAAACATTGCGCTTAACCGTTTGGCTTGCCAATTAATCGAAAAACACGACGATTTTTCCAAAACAGTACTGATCGGAATTCAACCACGAGGCATCTTTCTAGCGGAAAGAATGAAATCTTTGCTTGAAACCGAGTACAAAATCAAGAACATAAAGCTTGGCTATTTGGACATCACATTTTTTCGTGACGATTTTCGAAGAGGAGAAAAACCGTTAGAAGCCAACAAAACCGATATAAATTTTATAGTCGAAGATAAAAACGTTGTCTTTATTGATGATGTACTTTTCACAGGAAGAAGTATTCGTTCGGCATTAACAGCTGTACAATCCTTTGGAAGACCTTTGGAAATTGAATTGCTAACATTGATAGACAGACGTTTCAGCCGCCATCTACCAATCCAGCCAGATTACAGAGGAAGACAAGTAGATGCTATAAATGGCGAAAAAGTAAAAGTGTGCTGGAAAGAAAATGATGGAGAAGACGCTGTTTATCTCGTTAAAAGTTAATTGTTATATGTTAACTATGAAGTACCGAATTAATTATATAATAACTGACAATAGATAGCGGATAACTAATAACAGAAAACCAATAACCGAAAATGGAACTGAGTGTAAACCACTTACTAGGAATAAAATATATCACCGAAGCCGATATTCAACTCATCTTCGAAACGGCAGATCATTTCAAGGAAGTTATTAACCGGCCCATTAAAAAAGTTCCTTCGCTTCGCGATATTACGATTGCCAATCTTTTCTTTGAAAACAGTACCAGAACAAAACTTTCTTTTGAACTTGCTGAAAAGCGTCTTTCAGCAGACGTTATTAATTTTGCATCTTCAAGTTCTTCAGTAACCAAAGGCGAAACGCTTATTGATACTGTAAACAACATATTATCAATGAAGGTTGATATGGTGGTGATGCGCCACCCAAATCCAGGAGCTGGAGTATTTCTTTCAAAACACGTTGACGCAAGTATAATAAACGCTGGAGACGGTGCGCACGAACATCCAACCCAAGCATTGCTCGACACGTATTCAATTCGTGAAAAACTTGGAGATGTAGCTGGAAAAAAAGTTGTTATTGTTGGTGATATTCTTCATTCACGAGTTGCTTTATCAAACATTTTTGCACTTCAAAAGCTAGGAGCGACGGTTAAGGTGTGCGGTCCTAAAACGCTTATTCCAAAATATATAGAAAAATTAAATGTTCAATTTGAACCAAACCTCGTAAAAGCTTTAGAATGGTGTGATGTTGCAAATATGCTTCGTGTTCAAAACGAACGGATGGACATTAGTTATTTTCCAACAACTAGAGAATATACGCAGCAATTCGGCCTAAACAAAAAGTTGCTGGATTCGCTAAATAAAGAAATTGTAGTAATGCACCCAGGCCCAATAAACCGTGGTGTGGAAATTACTAGTGATGTAGCAGACAGCAAACAATCGATCATTTTAGAACAAGTACAAAACGGAGTTGCCATCCGGATGGCAGTAATCTATTTATTAGCTTCAAAAATAAAACATCATGAAGATTGAGAATCACCCAGATTTTGTGGTCCTTGAAGATGAAAAGGACGACATAATAGACTTTGCCTCATTTATAGAAAGGCAAGTTCCTTCAAAATACAAAGGTCAAAACGTGGTTTTAAACCTATTGCAATACGATTCCTTAGAATTGCCACATCTATTGCAGTTTCTAAAAACATCAACCCTTCATCGAAAAGCAAAACAATCTTTTGTTATAGTAAACGATTCAATAGATGTTGATGAAGTTCCTTTTGAAATGATAGTAGTACCAACACTTCAAGAAGCTGGAGATATTATTGAGATGGAAGAAATAGAAAGGGATTTGGGGTTTTAGAATACATTCTGTTTAATAATCATTCTTCAGTTTCCAGTTCATTAAGATTTTGGTACTACTATAATTTCATTGAGCCATAATTTCAAGAAAGTCAATAAGATTGGTATGTTTAGGGTTCGTAAATAATCTCTAAGAATACAGCATTGGCTTGCAAACTGACACTTTTAACAAGATAAATTTTATTAACTTCAATACTGTTTCCAGATTTGTAATTTACGTTTAAATCTTTATAGATATAACGATTTTTTTTGGCCAAAACCATATCATTAGCTTGCGGTATCCCGTTTGTTTTAAACTCACCTTCTTTTCTATAAACTATACTAAAAATTGGATCTGAAATTTTATTATTAACTACTCTTCCACAATAAAGGAATCCATTTTTACCAATTTCCTGAATTTTTTTATAGGCATCATCGTTGTGAGTGCCCAAAATTGAATCATTTTTAATATATCTTAAATAGGAACCTAAACTATTCTTTTCAGTTGCCGATACCCAAGCTTCATGATCTAGATTTGAGGTTGCTATTTGATCTTTAAGAGAATCAATTCTTTTAATAGCCGTTAATGTGTCATTTGCATATTTTGAATACTGTAGAATATTGTTCAAAGAATCTTTTTCTATAGCTGCAAAATTCAAATATTTTTGATATCCTTTCACGGTGTTATCATTTTTCGCGAGATCCCAAACTTCCTGAATACCAACGGAATCAAGAAAATTTTGTGCAATTTCTGAATATTTACCTTTAGGGTGGGATTCCAAATAATTCGTAAAACTTGCTACACTTTGTTCTGATTTGGCTGTGTTCCAGTCTAGTTGCTCGATACTAGGCTTCAAAAGAAAATAGCTGAAAAGGCCAATAAACGCTCCAGCAATACACGTATATATGGTTCCTTTTTTTATGCGTTTTATTCTTCTTGCATTTCGTTTCTTGATATTATAAACCTTGGCGCTGTCTGAAAGGTATTTCATCCCTTCATCAAAACTATAGTTGTAGCGGGATGCCCAGAGTTTGTTGGGTTTAAATTTCTCATACCATTCCTGTGCAATTTCAAACTCTCTACCAGACAATAAATCTTTTCGATTTTCTTTATTTGCCACATAAGCATCACAAAGACGAATGTATTGTAGTGCAGCTTCACTTTCCTCATCCACCCAACTGTTTAAGGACTTCCAATGCCTAATTAAGCTCTCGTGCGATATATCTATGAGTTTATCACCAGAATCGCCTATATTGTCAATTACTAAAAAAGAACGGTTGTCCTTAATGAAGTTATTTATTACGCCTAAAAGCCTTTCTTCTCTTGCTTGGGTCAATTCTTTTAATTCGCTCAACCTTGCTGGTCTTCGTATTTTTCTAGCGTTTTCATCAATAGTTGTTAAGGCTTGAAAGAGCGCTTTTGCCAATGGCACTTCATCAGGTTTTAATTCCCTCATTGCCTCGTCTGCGTGTTTTGATAGTGCTTTTTCAATACCTCCAATTTGTTTGTAGTCTTCTAGATCGAGCTTACCGCTTTTATTTATAGTGTTTTCATATTCCCAGATGCGCATTAAAGCGTGTTGAACCAAAGGAAGTTCGTCCTTAACTTGGCCTAAATCATTAATAACGCGAGAAGTAAGACCGGTATCAAAAACACCGCCATATAATTTTGCGGGACCTTCAATCACTTTTTTGAGTTCCAACCGGTTTAATCTGGGCACTAAGTATTGACTTTTATTTAAAGCTTCAGGAAGTCCGAAAAATTGGGCACAATCTCCTATAAAATCGGAACGCATTGTTAACACAACGTAAAACGGAATTTGTTTTTGTTCTGAAAGCTTTAAAATTATGTTTACGAAATCAATAGCTTCAGTTTGATAGGAAACATCCTTTTGTTTTAAAGAAAAGCGAAATAATTCCTCAAATTGATCTACAAGTAAAAAGAAATTGGAATTTTTGTTTTTCCGAAGTGGTTCTATTATATCCAAAATAGCAGAAACTCCTTCTTTTTTAATTCGCTTAACAAAGGCTTGAATTTCGGAAGATTCTATTTTTGGATCTATTTGATGTAAAAGGGTTTCTGCTAAATTATAAACCGGGTTTTGCCCAGGTTTCATAATGGCAATTAGCCATTGACTACTATTTTCTACTAAATAACCTCCTTTTAGTGAAGGGATTAGACCCGCTCGTATCAAGGAAGATTTTCCGCTTCCAGAACTACCAACCACGGCCACAAAACGGTTTGTGTGCAAACGTTGCAATAATTCTAAGGTTTGCTCATCTCTTCCAAAAAACAGAAGATTTTCATCATCTCGAAAAGGGCGTAGTCCAACATAGGGATTAAAAGAATTTTCGCTCATAACTTATCGGCTTTTAGGTCTTTAAGAAAAGCTTCTAACAATTCGCCATTTAGATCGGCACTATGACTGTTGTCCACAATTTTTACCATTGGGTTTTGAGCTACTTTAATGGAATCCAATGCCTTTTCTGGCGGTGCAGCATAAATGAAAATATCCTGCCCGTAACGATCAAAATCCATTAGTTTTTTCAGTGTGTTCTTAACCCGGATATCTACCCAATCTTTATGAGTTTCATTACCGTATAAGAAGATAAATTTTTTGGCTTCACCTATGTTTGCATACAATGATTTAATATTTTCCTGTGGATCACCATCTTCTGGATTGAAAATTAAATCTACATTATAATCATTCAATATTTTTTTAAGGTTAAATGCTTGCTTAAAATCATCTGTATGTGTGTCCAATAATACTTTTATGGGTGCGCCTTTAATAGTTTGGTGCTCTGCGTTTTTTTGTGATTGCAATTCCTGTATCTGGGTGGAGTAGTCGTCTATGAGTTTGGCCAATTCGCCTTCATTACCACGGACGAATTCATATTTTTTTGAAGTTAGGGTAGCATCTTCCAAGCTTTTTAAAAAATCTTGATATTCCTTATTTTCAATAGTATTGAAATCAAGATCTCTTGAAACCCAAACCAGTTGCGGGATTTCGGATTCCAAAGCTATTTCGGTCTGTTTTTGTATGTAACGAGCGTCGGTTTCACCTGGAATTTTTCTTCCAGGAAATTTTCCTAAAATATGAACTGCAAATTGTGCCTTTACCATAGCATCTTTTGTTTGCTTATAATGAACTTCAGCATCGCTGATAGAAGAGTCTCCATTGATAATTTTATATCCTTTACCAGTTAAATCGGCTATAATTCCATCTCGTCTATCCAAGAAAGCATCAGTCACTTCGGACATAAATATTGTGAATTTTTTATCCTCTTCTTCAGCTAAAGGAAGAGGTGCTAACTCTACTAGAGAAGCAGTTTCCTTTGAAAAATCATCAAAAATGCGAACTAAGGCATTTCGTAATTGAATCATTTGATCTCCAAATTCGGGGCTGGTATTTTTAAGCGGGTCACCGTAGTCATCATTATCGTGGAAAGGGAAACCACTGGTACCACTCAATTTGTCTAGCCAATCAGTGTGTGGAATGTTGGACATGAAAACAGGAATAATCCGGGAGCGGTTTCCCACGGTCATTCCAACTTTTTCCTTGGAAACTTTTTCGTAGAAATGGTCTAATTCTTTTTTGCAGTAGTCAGATTGTGGATAGAGTCTGGAGTAGAGGCAGATCATTATAGCAGATTTGTCTATCGCTTCTGCTATGGAATTGTCAAAAACCTCGCTTCGATCAAGGTTATTTGAATCCCACCAAATTTTAATATTTCTAGAGTGCTTGTTTAGTTTGGTGTCTAGATACTTATAAAATTGATCTATCCAACCATCTTCTTCAAACGTTTCAGATTCATTGTCAGCATGAACGTAGCTGATGAAAATGTCATATTCATATCCCGGGATTAATGCCATAGTGTATCAATTTTATTAGAAACCAATAATAAATAGACTAAAAGTATTGTGAGGATAGAGAAAAACTTTTACTAATTTACAATATATTATTTTAGTTAACTACCTAATTTTCAACAAAAACAAAAGCGCAAACCCATTTTATTTCTATAGAGTGGTAAAAAGTTAAACGAATCCTAACTTATTTAAAATTGAAATAATAAAGGTTTTTCGAACTCAGTAATAATTTGCACTAGTCAAAATACTTATCTTCACGGCTTCAAAAATCACGAACCTATCTGAATGAAAATAGCTCAGAACACTACATTGATAATTCTCGCTTTTTTCTCCATCTACGTTATTTGGGGTTCTACCTATATGCTCAACAAAGTAGCAGTAGCAGAATTGCCACCGTTTTTTCTTGCCTCTATTCGTTTTACCAGCGCTGGACTTTTGATATTTATTATTTCCAAAGCGATGGGCAAGAGTCTTGCCATTACTCGCAAACAGTTTATAAATGCTTTTATAGTTGGAGTACTGTTTCTTTCCTTCGGAAATGGCGTTATTGTTTGGGCGCTTAAATTTGTGGATAGTGGTTTTGCGGCTCTGGAGATTTCGGCACAACCGTTGGTAGTTTTGTTTTTAATGTGGCTTTTACAGGGGAAAAAAATAAAACCAATGTCATTGGTAGGAGTAGGACTAGGGGTAGTTGGAATTTTTCTACTTGTTGGTCAGAAGCAAATTATTACTAATGATGATACATTAATAGGAATGATAATGATTTTTGCTTGTATGCTCAGTTGGGCATACGGAAGCCTGTTTGTAGGCAAGGCAGATCTTCCAAAGAATTTCTTCGTAAATACAGGTTACCAAATGTTTACCGCTGGTATAACCCTTGCAGTCGCTAGCTTACTTTTTGGAGAAAACTGGGTTGCGCCAACTAATTGGGGGCAACCTGTGCAGCTTAGTATGGTTTTGCTTATAATCTTCGGAAGTATTGTTGCCTTCACATCTTTCAATTTTTTACTAAAAACCGTTTCGCCAGATAAGGTTGCAACTTCAACTTACGTAAACCCAATAATCGCTTTATTTTTAGGATGGTATTTTTTAAATGAACAGATTACTGGCCAATCCATCATCGCAGCAGCAGTGTTGCTAACCGGTGTTTATTTTATAAATACTACTCGAACTTCCATAACGCTTCCTAGATTTTCGGGGAAAGTGGAAGGTAAAACACCTAAAAAAACTCTTCAAAATAAAAAAGACCTCCAAAAATAAATTTAGAAGTCTTTTTAAAAATCAAGCGGTTAAGGATTAAACCTTTCTTCCGGTCAATAATTTATAAATAATCATTATTACTGCAATTACCAGTAAAATATGAATAATCCCGCCTATTGCAGGAAATAGAAAAAAACCGAATAGCCAGCCCAATACGAGCAAGACTACAATAATCCATAAAATGTCTCCCATTTTGTTTAGTTTTAATTGTTAGTTCTGTGAAGGTAGTATTTCTTAGAATTCCTGTTTAACACATATCACTATAATAATAACTCAAAAGGCTTAAAGAGTTTGAACCATCATCTCCTATATATAGATTTCCCTTCAACTTGAAACAACTAGAGATTGCATCTTGTAAACTTAATTTAGGATTATCTCAACTACATAGTCTATACTCTAACAAAACGGATTTTTTATATGAACTCATATATTGATAGCGTTCAACTTTATAGAAATTGAAAGGATCAGAGATACCTATAAGTATAGATTTTAAAATTTATTTTATGTTTTTTTTGTAAAATCTATTGTATTCACAAAGAGTAGTTTAGGTTAGTTTTGCAAAGCACTTATGTTGCCGCTTAAGTATTAAGTTTTTGGTGTTATGATGGTTTCGCTATATTTATCTTCTTAAAAAAACTATTATTCCTCAATAATTTATTTAAAGAACTAAAATTAACTGTGATTTTTACCCAAATTAACTCCTCAATTCGAAATTCTGATCTTTTATCCAATCTTCTAAAAAAATTAGTTTTACCAATCGCATGCTCTGTATTGACGGTTGGTATGGGACAATCTAAAATTGATAGCCTTTCCCAACTGATTGAAAATGAAAAATCTCCGTCCGAAAAAGCACAGCTTCAATTAAAACGCGGGGTATTGCTTAGCAAAAACCAAGGAGAAAAAGGTTTTAAAGATCTTGAGTCTGCACTATCTTTTTTCACCCAAAACAAAGATAACAAAGGTGAAACAGACAGTTATATAGCCTATGGAAACCTTTATTTTATGTATGGAGACCCCAAGCGGGCCTCCCATTATGATTCCATAGCAATAAAATTAGCTGAAAAGATTTCATATAAAAAAGGTAGGGCAGTAGCGATTGGGAATTTGGGAAGAGAATTTATAACTTTCGGAAATTTCAACAAAGCTGAAAAACTTATACAGCAGGCAATCTCGTTGGAAGAAAAATTCAATCCCCAAGATGCAAATCGTTTAGCGGAGTTGTATAGTAGATATAATATTATAGAAGGTTCTCAGGGAAACTATTTGAAAAGTTTGGAACTTATAGAAAAGGCAATTGAATTTTCAGAAACAGCAAAAGACGACAAACAGTTATCGCTTTTGTACACTAATTATGCAATTACACTTTCCCGGCTTTCAAAATTTGATGAGGCAGTTGAAGTGCACTTTAAGGTTATGAGGCTTTGCGAAAAGATGAAGGATACTTTGGGGCTTTTGCGTGTATATAACAATTTGGGCATTGCATTTCGAAGTGGTGGTGAGTCTGACAAAGCAATTACTTATTACAAGAAAAGTATTGCGCTGGCCAAGACGACCAATAGCTACAAATCATTAGGATTAAGTCTTGTTAATCTAGCTACTGTTTACGTTAAAAAAGAACAATTGGACGCTGTGGATACTCTTTACACACAAGGGATTCAGTATTTTGAAATAGCCTCGGATACTGGCGGAATTGCCTTTGCAAACCATAATTATGGTAACTTTCTTTTACTCACAAAAAATTATGCAGAAGCTGACAAACGCTTGCAAGTTGCATACAATTTGCGGAAACAGATAGGAGCAGAGTTGGCTGCGGCAAATTCGCTCTCCGTTTTGGGGAAATCTGCTATGGATCAAGAAAAGTGGAAGGAAGCCGAAGAATATCTGTTAACCGCCGAACCTATATATAAGGGCAAAAGTCGAGACAACAGAAATTTGAAGGAACTTTACGGCTATTTAAAAGAATTATATATAGAGAAAGGAAACTTTGAAAAAGCACTCAATTATCAAACCCAAGAGCTGGAACTTGAAAAAACAATTTTTACTGAAAACGAAAAGGTAAATGCCCTAAAAGCAGAAACTGCCTATGACCTGGAAAAGCGGGATTTGGAAATGGTAATTCAAAAGGAAGAGGAGCAACTTGCTAGACAACGCCTTCTCTTGGGTGGTGGAAGCGTTGTACTTATACTCTTATTAATCTCACTCTCACTTTGGTTGCGCAGAAGGCAGTTGAAAGAGCGTCATCAGGCCCATATCACTAATTTGGGTCAACAGCACCGTTTAAATCTAACAAAGTCTTTAAAGGATTCAGAACAACAAGAACGTAAGAAAATTGCAAATAAGCTGCACGACGAAGCGGGATCTATGCTTTCCATCGCAATATTGAATTTAAAACAAGTTCAGGGAGATGTCTTTAATGAGGGAAGCAATGCAGGACAGAAACTGGAAACCACGCAAAAGCTATTGGTGGATATTAGCGACAGCGTTCGTCTTATTAGCCATAGCCTAATGCCCGTAGCTCTTGAAAAATATGGATTAAAAGCGGCTATTCACGATTTGGCAAATGCCGTAAATACTTCACAAAAACTAAAAGTTGAAGAAATATTTGAAGGCCTTGATGATACAGATAGTTGGGGCGAGGAATTTTGCTTGACCGTTTATCGAATTGTGCAGGAAGCAATAAACAACATTATTAAACACGCACAGGCAACCCATGTACTTTTGCAGATTGTAGAATTGGAAGAATCCGTAACTATTTATATTGAAGACAATGGAAGAGGAATGGATACGAATGCAAAAAAAGACGGTATTGGTTTAAAAATGCTGAAAAGAAATGTTGAATATTTGAATGGTACCATCGAAATTAACGGCAACGCCAACAAAGGCACTTTTATTTTGGCAGAACTTCCCATTGAAAAGAAGGATAATGATAATTAAACCAATTAAGCGCAGACTATTTTAGCGATAACTATATAAAAACAAATATTTTGACATACGAAGGCCCCACTTCCCCCAAAGCTCAAATAAAGGTAATAATTGCAGACGACCATCCGCTTATCATTAACGGGATTACCGAGTTGCTAGAAAAAAACAATTGTTTTATCATTATGGAAACCCATCAGAACGGCAACTCTTTAATGCAGTCCACTGTTCTGCCAGATGCTGATGTGTTATTGTTAGACTTAAATATGCCAGGTAAAGATGGGTTGCAGGTATTGGAAGGCATAAGTGCCATGAATCTAAAACTACAGATTTTGGTGCTTACGTCATACTTTTCAAAGGAACTTGCGGAACAATGCAAAACCGCAGGGGCGAATGGATACATTTTGAAATCGGACAATCTGGATACCTTAGCTAATAGTATTTTGGATGTGCTAAATGGTCAAGAGGTTTTCCCTGATTTTTTCGTAAAAGCCGAAGAAGACCTAAACGATTTTAGTTTTATGGACGACTTCTTAAAAAAATACAACCTTACCAAACGTGAAGCAGAAGTAATACAAATGGTATGTAAAGGATATAGCTCTAATGAGATTGCTGGCAAACTTTTCCTCTCTAGTTTTACCGTGCAAACCCATCGTCGCAATATATTTAGAAAACTCAAAATAGATGGAAATACCATTGCGCTCTACAAATTTGCTTCAGAACACGGCTTGCTTTAATTTAGAATTACCAATTTAACATCTCTAAAATCGTTAAAGTTTGACTTTTTTGAAAAAAATTGTCAAATAAAATCTACTCATGGAATAAAATGCGAAAACTCCAGTCATATTTTTTCCACTTCAATAATAAAATTTACGTAATCACCTTATCATAAAGGGCTTCTGCTTGATTTGTCCACACCAGCTAGACTAAAACTATCACTAAACCCATCCGAAAAAAATATAAATCAAGAAATACGTAGACCTACGTATTGTTTTATCAAAAAAATAGATAATTTTTCAATAATATGAAATTATTTGAGCATATTATTGATAATTATGCATCAAATTAATAATTTTTATTAATGTATTTGAATTATCAATAAAAATGAAAGTGAGATAAAATTAAAAAAAAAGAGAGAAACTATTTTTAAATGTTGTTGTTTTTAAAACATAGAAAGAGACTCACTAATTAATTATAACCCACTTTAAATCTTTAGATCATATTCATACAAAACAATCAGAATTGAACATTATGAACTTTAAAAAAATATTATTATTACTAACATTTAGTGTCAGCATCATTTTTATTTCGTGTAATAAAAATGATGATGGAGATAGTTCTAGAGATCTCCAAGTTTCACTTCAACATGTAGCAGATAGTGTCTATACTGTATTTAATGACGAATGGGACATAGAGAAAGGAGGAATTCATCTTTATATTTCTGGCCCAGCGGGCACTTATCAGGCTTCGAGTAACATTTCGCTTAAGCCCCCACTCCAGACTCACACTTTAGAATAGCAAGCATAACTAAAACTTTTACTGCCGCCGCAATTATGCTACTCCAACAAGATGGTGAGTTAGACATAAATGATTTAATAAGTGAATATATACCCAATATACTGGCCTATAACATTCCTTACCGAAACCAAATAACCATTAAGCAACCGTTGCAACACAGAGCAGGTGTTTTTGAAATATCAAACAATGATAGCCAAATAATATAAACGCTCCCTACGCAGGAGTAAAATATGAAGACTAATTTCGGGATCAAGACAATTTACACACTTTTACTTTTGATGAATTGGTTGGTCTAAACGCCGAACATCAATTAAGTACTACTGTTCCTGGTGATGGCTTTTATTACTCAAACACAGGTTATAAAATCTTGGGAAAAATAATCGAAGAAATTTCTGGGAAAACTTACAGTGAATTTATAGACCAAAGATTTATTATTCCTTTAGGGTTAGCGGGTACGTATAGCGTATGGAAGGGTAGCGATGTTGAAATGAGAACTCCTTATATAGACTCCTATCTATACATTAGAGGAAAGGATAAAATAGATACTTCTGAAGATAATATGACTATAAATGTAACCGAAGGAAATATAGTTTCCACCCCAAAAGATATTACAAATTGGATGCGGTTATTATTAACAGGAAATGCTGGTGTCAATGCCTCAAATGTAGCGTTAATGAAGGAAATGTTGCCTGCAGATGGAGGCCATGGTGTTTATGGTTTGGGCTTGGTGTTTGATGAAGGCTTGGGCTATGGCCATAATGGAGCACATTTAAGCTATATATCATCTTTAAGATATAATCCAGACAATGATATAGCCATTCTCATGTCATCAAATTTCATTAGAGTTGATTCAGCCACAGGCAACGAAAGTGTTTTTGAACTAGGTTTTGGTATTAGAGATGCCTGCCATATTGCAATAAGGGAATATCAAAAATAAACAATACGCACAGTTTCAAAGAGAAGCAAATAATAAAAATCAAAACTAAAACGATAAATTAAACCTTTAAAATCAACCAATTATGTACAAAATAATTAAAATTTCAGCAATTGCAATTGCCCTTGTTGCCTTTAGCAGCTGCAAGAATGAGCAAAAATCAGACAAGAACCAAGATGTGGCAGAACTAGAAGTTATGGCCCAAGAAACAACCGAAGTAACCGGAGGAGAGGTTATGACTAAAGAAATGCAAGACGAACTAACGCCAGATGGAGTATTACAGTCTCTTAAAGAAGGAAACACAAGATTTGTGAACAATGAGTTAACGCCAAGAAACAAATCAAAGCAAGTAATAAATACTGCTGGAGGACAGTATCCTGAGGCTGTAATCCTATCTTGCCTTGACAGTAGAGTTCCGGTAGAAAAAGTATTCGATAGAGGTATAGGTGATCTGTTTGTAGCCCGGGTTGCTTGTAATTTTTCTAATGTAGATATTCTTGGAAGTATGGAATTTGCCTGTAAAGTTTCTGGTGCAAAAGTTGTTGTGGTACTGGGTCATCAAAGTTGTGGCGGCATCAGGGCTGCTGTAGATGATGTTAAACTTGGTAATATAACAGCGATGCTTCAAAAAATAAAACCAGCAGTTGCACTGGTAGATTATGACGGTGAAAAGACTTCCGTGAACAGTGACTTTGTGGCTATGGTTTGCGAAAGGAATGTGCATAATACTATTAACGATATCAGAAAAAACAGCCCTATCCTTAAAGAAATGGAAGATAACGACGAAATAAAAATAGTAGGAGCAGTTTATAATGTAGAAAACGGAAACGTAGAATGGTTAAGCTAAAATAAAACCCATTAAAATTGATGCTTATTAAAAAGACTTCTCTTTTTTAACTCCTCTATATTACAAAGCAGCTTTATAGCTGCTTTGTTTTTTTCAAAACATCAGGTTTTATAAACGAGCACCGTAGAATTTTCAGTCAAGAATATTCAAAATTTCAATGTGTGGGATCACTGAGCGTTACAAAACAATAAAAATTTAACGCATTGAACCTTCCGGGAATTTAACCTTTTCTGGCGCTGCGTTTAGCAAAGGCAAAGCATATCTTAAGATTCGGTTTCTGCGACCCGTAGTATCTTTTGGTTCAACAGGATAAGAAACTACGGCTTCCATCCAGGCAAAAGTGTTTATTCTAAAATAAACAGCTGGTTCCCATTCCTCTAGCTCTTGGTCTGCAAGATTTGCATGCTGTTCCTTAAAGTCCCTAACGGCTGCTTCTAACAAACATTCTTCTACAAATTGTAAATCGCTGGTATATGCAACTTGAATCTGCGTTTCATTCCATATAAAGGGTACTTCAGGGCCAGAATAATTAATAACTTCTTCTCTTAAAATCAAGCTATTGGGAAATCTTATTATTCTGCCACTTCTTCTGTCATTGCCTAGATAATCACCGCTACATTCCCAAATGGAAGTGTCTAGATAACTTATTTCTACAACATCACCTCGAAATCCTTTTATTTGAATACGATCACCAACAAGATACGATCTTCGAAAAACTAAATACACCCAAGCGATAAAAGAAGTAATTGGAGCCTGCAGCGCAAAACCCACAACCAAGGAAATTAATCCAAAACTTAAAGCCGCGCCATATAAACTTTGAAACAAAAAAGAAATAACCACAATGAGGCTACAAACCATAGCCAAAAATCTGATAATTCGTAATAGGTTATACTTTTCTCCCTCAATCTGATTTTGCGAATTTACAATCCTACCAACTATAGTGCTTACCAGAAAGATTAATGCAATCAAAAATAGGCTTAGGCTCAACTTTTTCATTAAAGGAATATATTCATCCCAAGAGTCGAATATATTTAAGTCCAACAAATAATGTATGGAGATTAGCAATACAGCCAATACTGCGTAAATAATAATCCAATGTCTATATTTCTTAATCTGCATATTGTTTTTGGTGCTTGAGTCATTTGTAAAAATAGGGTATCTGTTTTGAATTTTCGGTTTCTTTTGAATTTAACCCAATCTCTGCACTTATTTCCATAAAGGATATATCTCAAAATATATATTAAACGACACATCAGCGATGGTTAAATTAATTACTTCCACAAACCAATTCCTAAAATATCCATTAGTTATATCTTTGCGGCTTTCTTAGGTATATTCCAAAACAACCTTGCTATGATATTGCATGTCCAAACTACCAAAAGCGCATAAATTTTTAGATCTTTCAGACTATGGAAGACCAATAGCCAGAATCATCGCAAACGCTTTAAAGAATACTAAAGCCACACCAATTCATGTAACGATTGGTTTCATAATTGCTGGTCTCATAGCTATTTATTGTATTGTTCAAGAACAGTATTGGCTAGCCGCTTTCTTTTTAATTTTAAAATCTATTTTGGATGCCGCAGATGGTGAATTAGCGCGCGTAAAAAAAACACCATCCTTCACCGGGCGTTATTTGGATTCTGTGGCAGACATTTTATTAAACGCACTCATATTTATAGCAATATGGTATGGTGGCGACATTAGTATTTGGCTATGTCTTTTCGCATTTCTAGGTATGCAGTTACAGGGCACGCTTTACAATTACTACTATGTTATTCTAAGGAACAAATTTGATGGCGACACAACGAGCCGCGTGTTTGAAAACAAAACTCCGAAAGCCATGGAAGGTGAAAAGCAAAAGCATGTAACTATTCTTTTTGGGTTGTATAAGCTTCTTTACGGTGCTTTCGATAAAATAATTTACACTTTGGATAGTAATGCGGCTAAAGGAAAAACGTTGCCAAATTGGTTAATGACAAGTGTTTCTACCTTTGGTTTGGGTTTCCAACTACTCTTGATTGCTATTATGCTAGTTTCAGGTCTTAAAGCACTTATTCTGCCTTTCATTTTAGGTTATACCGTAATGGTTTTTGTTTTTATTGGAATACGGAAGCTATGCTATTAATTAAACGTTTCTTAATGCAATCATTTTAGAATTATTCAAAAGTAATTTAACCCATAAAGTGAAATATTTATGGTTGAAGTATTTTTTATGAATACTAGAAAAACGTGTAATACTTGCTAAAGCGAAGCTATTACAGAGATCTCCACATTCACGAACTTAGGCAGATTTGCAACTTCTACAGTCTCGCGAGCTGGGGCAGTGGCTTCATTAAAGTAAGTTGCATACACTTCATTTATTGCTGCAAAGTTGTGCATATCGCTAATGAAGATGCTAGTTTTCAAAACATTTTCAAACGTCATTCCAGCCTCGGTAAGGATTGATTTAAGGTTTTCCATAACTAGCTTGGTTTCGGTTTTAATATCATCCAAAACCAAGTTGCCTGTTTTAGGGTCAATGGCTATTTGCCCAGAAGTGTAAAGCATATTTCCATTAAGAATAGCCTGATTGTATGGTCCAATAGGAGCGGGGGCGTTTGGAGTGGTGATTATTGTTTTCATTTTTTAAAGTTTATGAGTTGAGAAGTTGAGAAGTTGATTAGTTTAGGAGTTAAAGTTTTTGTTTTTGAAATTTTGGAATTTATTTGAAATTTGGAGCTTGATTTTTGGAATTTATACTACAACCTCTTATCATTCTCTCGACGCTTATCATATTTAATATCACTAAGCATAGAAGATTTTATTCCTATAAAGAAATACCAAGCCGTGTTGATACTGCCAATTGGCGTCCAGTTAAAACTCATCTGCCAGCTTTCCAAATCACGCTGGAAACGGAACTGCGTTAAAGTAACTCCATTATTCTTAAAATCGTAACCTGATGAAACACCAACCGTCCAACGTGGTGCCAGTTCCATATTGGTGCTTACCATGAAGGATTGACTGGAAATTTCGTTTTCTCGCCGCATATTTCCATAAGTCACGGTATATGCAAAACGAACATCCCACGGAATTTTATAATTGTACCATTCCACATTGGTTTTGTCCTCGTCCTCTTCCGCGCTATCATTATTATAAATCTGACCGTCATAAATATTGGTAGCTTCCCCAAAAAGATCATCAGGTCGCCCGCCATTTCTAAAGGTTTCGTTTTCTATCTTGTCTACATCTTTTTTTCCTCCTTCAAAATCTTTGCTGCTAAAGGAATAATTAACGCTCACATTGGCATTGGTAAGCCTAAAAAGACTTCCACCGTTATTAATATTGAAAACATCTATCTTATTATTGTTGTTGTCCAAAGCATACGGATCCATAGTTCCACTAAAGTTGAAATCTAGTCTCTTCACAATAGGAATGCTCCCTGTGAAACGCAATGGACTCCATTGTAAAGAATCTCCAGCAAGATTATATGCAGTTGAAAAGTTTAGGTTATTCAACAAAATCACCTTTTTTGGTTCTTTGGCAAGGGTATCACGATCACGCACTTTAGCTTCAAACGTATTGCTTAGCGACAGACCAATGTTGCTGGAGTATGTTTTGCCAGGAGGTCCGTAGAGTGTATTTTCAAATCTTGAATATTGCACGGTTCTGTCCGCAGTCTCCTCCGCGGTTCTGGGCACAATAAATTCGTCATAATACCTATCAAAAGATGGATTTATGTTATAACTGATGGAAGGTCTGGCAACGTGACGAATGGCTTGAATTTTTTTATCTTTTCCGAAGTTAAAAAGTCCATAAAGCGTAGTTCCCAAACTAGTTTGGAAGTTATAAGTTCGGTAACTCTCAAAACCTGAAACGGTATCTCTTACAATTCCTCCCTCGCCGTCAAAAGCATTTTTGTCATAACGTTGGCGGGTTGTTTTCAAAAGCCAAGTTTCTCTATATGTGGTTCCTGCAGAAGCACTTAAAAATTTAAAAATTTTAAAGTTTGTGGTAAGTGGGATGCTGTGTTGCGCACCGATTTGAGCAGTGTTAAACATTTCTTTTTTGAAGAAAAGCGAATCGGCAGTGTTAATTCTATTTTCTGCAGAAAGGTCATACTGAAAATTTATATTTTGAATAATCCCTTTCTTGGCACCGTCCTTAGGAGCAAAGGGATATATCCTCGAAACACTAGCGTTCAAATTTGGTAGCGACATAGAAATTTCCTGCGTTTGCGTGTTTAAAGTTTGTGTGGCCGCAAGTGTGAAATTTACCTGTGGATCGCCTTCAAAACTTTTTGCATACGAAATATTGGAACTTAAATTATTAACCAAAGCACTGGCATTATTGACTTGGTTGATAGATTCCCTAAAATATTGACTACTGCCCAAATTCACCGAAGCTGAAAAACGCGAACTCGGATTGCTTTTGGCATCCTGATTGTGCGACCAGCGGATGTTATAATTGGCTCTTTCGTCAAAACCAGGGAAACCACGTTCTTCTTGTACGAGTTTTTCATAACGGGCGCTTACACTTCCAGTGTATTTATATTTCAATTTATAGGAAGACTCGCCGCGTAGTGCATAGCTTCCGTTGGTGTAATAATCGCCCAGCAAACTAAAATCCAGATAATCATTAATCGCGAAGTAATACCCACCGTTTTGAAAGAAAAAACCACGACTATTATTTTCCCCAAAAGAAGGAATTATGAAACCAGAAGTACGGTCTTCCGTCAAGGGAAAATACGCAAACGGCAGACCTATGGGCGTTGGCACATCGGCTATATACATATTGGTAAGTCCTGTAACAATTTTTTTCTTCGGAACAAACTTCGCCTTTCGGGTGTAGAAATAATATTCAGGATCGTCAATGTTTTTTGAAGTGGTGAACTTCACATTCCGAAGATAAACTACGGAATCGTTCACTTTTTTGGTTACTTCTGCAATTACGTTAAAGCCGTTTTGTTCCGTTCTGCTGTTATAAACGAGTGCTTTTTCAGAATTAAAATTATATCTAATGGAGTCCGGTTCAACTCTATTAGCTCCTTGCACAAAAATTGGTCGTTGGCTGTAAACGCCTCCGCTGTCTATTCCTTTGGCGTAAACTTCGTTTTTGTTATAGTCCAGAATTATCAAACCTGCATCAATCCGCATATCTCCGTAGATAATGTAGGCTTTGTTGTACATATATACTCTGTTCTCCTTTCTATTTAAAAGCACATAATCTTCGCCATAATAATCTACAACATCAGTCAAAGTTTCCTTTGGAGGCTTTATGGAATCGGTCTTCACGGTATCTTGAGCCTGCTCGTTCATTTCATCAACAATAGGTTTTAAGTTTACCGTAAGAGTGTCTTCTTTGCTGGTTTTGGGAATGTTAGCTTCATTCTTTGGCGGAATGTCTTGAGAATGCGAAACTGCGCTGCAAAAAAGCAGGAATGTTAAGAAGATTGTTAAGTAATGCCTATTGGTTCGCAATGTGCTGATGCTATTATTTTGTAGTTTTGGCTCAGTATTTGAAACGTTCAAAAATAAACATATTTTTTCGGGTACGTTTTTTTATATGAACTTTTTGGAAAAAAGAAGTTTTCACTGACTAGGAACACGAACCACGATTAAAAATGAAACACGAACCACAACTTAAATGACCCATGACAAAAAAAATAGTTCATTTTTCTAACTATAAATTTAATACTAAGACCAATCTGTCGTGAGTCGTGCAGCGAAGCGGTCGTGATTCAAACCGTCATTTTTAAAAATAATAATCAATAAAATCAATCGTTAAAATGTTTATGAAAACGAAAATAATTTCTTCTTTCGTATTAATACTAAGTATTTTTTTATTCTCTTTTAATACTTCTACAGCGCAAAAAAACAATAAACCATTCATTGTTGTTCTTGATGCTGGTCACGGTGGCAAGGATTCAGGCAATAGAGGTAACGGCTTTTATGAAAAAGACATTGTTCTTGATGTTACTTTGCAAGTTGGGAAACTTTTAGAAGCACAAGACAACGTAAAAGTTGTTTACACTCGTAAAACTGACGTTTTTATAGATTTATACAGAAGAGGACCAATTGCAAATGAAGTAGATGCAGACATATTTGTGTCTATACATTGCGATTCGCACAACTCACAAGCACAGGGAATTGGGACTTTTGTGATGGGAGTTGACAAATCTGGAAAGAATTTTGAAACTGCAAAGAAAGAGAATGAAGTAATCTATCTAGAAGATAATTACCACGAAAAATATGCAGGTTTTGATCCAAATTCACCACAATCATTTATAGGTTTTTCATTAATGCAAGAAGAATATTTAGACCAGAGTATTATGTTGGCGGGGCTTATTCAAAATAACATAGTTAATAATCTTAAAAGGAAGGACCGAAGTGTTCGATCGGCTCCTTTTTGGGTATTACATAGTTCCTATATGCCTAGTGTGTTGGTGGAGTTAGGGTTTTTAACAAACAATACTGAAGGACCCTATGTTAATTCTTCTGGTGGGAGGAGCGAATTGGCCAAAGAAATTACAAATGGAATTCTTTTATATAAAAAGCAGATTACTTTGGCTACTGAAGACTTCAAAAACCCAGTTATTACTAATGAAAAAGTAGAAAAGGCCATAGAAAATACAGTGGAAAATATTTATGAAGGAATAACCTTCAAAGTCCAATTGGCCGCCAGTAGCAGAAAGCTAGACCCAAAACCAAGTAACTTCAAGGGAATCAAAGACGTAAGCCGCGATAAGGAAGATGGACTTTTCAAATATTACTATGGCGAAACCTCTGACTATAACAAAATTCAGTTAATGAAAACCTTTGTGCAACAAAAAGGATATCAGTCTGCATACATTGTGGCATTTAAAAAAGGTAAAAAAGTAAATGTTCCAGAAGTGTTAAAGTCGAAAGCAAATTAGTGTGCTTTCTTTATATTTATCACTTAAATTTGTTCAAAATCTAAAATCACACACTTGAGGCTATCCAGAGAAGTAAAAACCGGAATTCTTGCCATTGGCGCCATATTATTATTAATATTTGGCTATAGTTTTTTAAAAGGCACTAATCTACTCGATAAAAATCGTGAATTTTTTGTAAAATATGACAACGTTGAAGGTCTGGCGCAAGCAGCTCCAGTTACTATCAACGGTCTAACAGTGGGGAAGGTGCAGAATATTTCTTTCGCCAATTCAAAAGGTGGATTGGTTGTGAAGTTTACTGTTGAAAAAGACTTCGACTTTTCAAAAAACAGTATTGTTAGAATTTATAGCTCAGGACTACTTGGTGGAAAAAATTTAGGAATCTTCCCAGAATACGATGCAAATAATATAGCCAAAAGCGGCGACACCCTTCGTGGTGACGTGGAAGACGGAATGTTAACTGCCGTTTCTAAAGCACTTGGCCCCTTAGAGAAAAAAGTGAACAATACTTTAGCTACGGTAGATACGCTATTATTAAATGTAAATGCCATTGTGGATGAAAAAACAAGAAAAAACCTAAAAGAAGCTATCGAAAACCTGAATAATACATTAAATTCTTTCTCAGGAGTTTCTGAAAATTTGAATTATATACTTTCTAACAACACAGGAAAGTTGGACAATACTTTTAGCAATCTGGATAAAACCGCAAACAATCTTTCCAAGCTAACAGATTCTTTAGCGCAACTGGAAACAGGAAAACTGGTAACAGATCTTCAAAGTGTGGTGGATAAAATGGATAAAATTGTATCTGGCGTAGATAATGGAGATGGTTCTATCGGAAAACTTTTAAAAGACGATAAACTTTACGAAAATTTAGAAGGCGCTTCAAGACAATTGGAACAACTTCTACAAGACGTAAAACTCAATCCAAAACGTTACGTTCATATTTCGGTTTTCGGAAAAAAGAATAAAGATTACGAAACGCCAGACAATCCAGAAGAATAAACCAAACCATGCAGTACCTTCCTAACATACTCTTCAGCATCGTCCTTTTGGCGGGTGTAGGCTATTTTACCTTTAACATCCGTAAAGTAATTCGCAACATTAAGTTGGGACAAAAAGTAGATGCTTCAAATCACACAAGTGAAAGATGGGGCAACGTTTTTCGCATAGCTCTTGGGCAATCAAAAATGGTTGTTAGACCTGTTGCTGGTATTCTTCATATAATTGTTTATTTAGGATTTATAATTATAAATATAGAAGTTCTAGAAATTATCATTGACGGTATTTTTGGCACACATCGCATCTTTTCTTCAATAGGAAGTCTTTATGGATTCCTGATAGGTTCCTTTGAAATACTAGCGCTTTTGGTATTTGTTTCAGTAACTATTTTTTGGTTGCGAAGAAATATTATAAAACTGCAACGTTTCTGGAAACCCGAAATGAAAGGTTGGCCCAAAAATGATGGAAATTTCATTCTATACTTTGAAATGGTTTTAATGGCGCTTTTTCTATTAATGAATGCAACTGATATTCACTTTCAAGAAATGAATAACGGTAATGTAATTTCTCAATATATCGCTGGTTGGTTTAGCGGTGCTTCGGAAGGGACCGTTCATACAATAGAACGAACCGCTTGGTGGCTTCATATTACAGGAATATTAATATTTCTTAACTACCTATATTTTTCAAAACACCTTCATATTATGTTGGCGTTCCCAAATGTTTACTTCGGAAAAGTTACGCCTAAAGGAAAATTCAAAAACCTAGAATCTGTTACCAAAGAAGTGAAAATGATGATGGATCCGAACGTAGATCCTTTTGCAGCATCTGCAGAAGGAGCAATCGAAGCTCCGGCAAAATTTGGAGCAAGTGATGTGATGGATCTAAGTAGAATTCAACTTCTAAACGCATATACGTGTACAGAATGCGGGCGTTGTACGGACGAATGTCCAGCAAATAATACAGGTAAAAAACTCTCGCCAAGAAAGATAATGATGGATACTCGCGATCGTCTTGAGGAAATAGGCAAGAACATTGACAAACATGGCGAATTCAAACCAGACGGAAAACAGTTGCTCGATGATTATATAACACGCGAAGAGCTTTGGGCTTGCACCACTTGCAACGCTTGTGTAGAAGCCTGTCCCGTAAGTATTGACCCATTGAGTATTATTATGGATATGCGTCAATATTTAGTAATGGAACAGTCGGCCGCTCCAACAGAATTGAACGTTGCAATGACAAATATTGAAAATAATGGCGCGCCTTGGCCTTACAATCAAATGGATCGTTTGAATTGGAAAGATGAAAATTAATTGAAATGTAACGATTCCGAAGGAATTCGTGAATTCGTGGCAAAAAAATAAAACATGAAAAAACAAGAAGTAGAAAAAATGCTGCACGATAAAGTAGAAAAGGGCGAACACGTGAGTCCAATTCTTTCTGAAGGGATAAAAAACTACTTAATAGATATTGACGGAACCATTACTGAAGATATCCCCAACGAAGAACCTGAAAGAATGGCAACTTGCGCGCCATTCCCTGATGCTTTGAAAACATTGAACAAATGGTATGACGAAGGTCACATCATTTGCTTTTTCACATCACGAACAGAAGCTCATCGCGAAGTAACAGAAGCTTGGCTCGATGAACATGGCTTTAAATACCACAGCATGTTGATGGGTAAACCACGTGGCGGCAATTATCATTGGGTAGACAATCACTTAGTGAAAGCAACCCGCTACAAAGGAAAATTCACCGATTTGGTAGAAAAAGAAGTGACAATTGAAGTATTTGAAGATTAAATATAAAATTCCAAATTTAAAGTCCCAAATTCCAAGATCGCGAACTTGAAACTTTAAACTTGGAACAAGAAACTAAAAACATGAATGAACCACTAAAAGTCCCAACAATGGCCGAATATATGGCCCAAGGCAAACAACCCGAAGTTCTCTTTTGGGTAGGCTGTGCTGGAAGTTTTGACGACCGTGCAAAAAAAATAACCAAAGCCTTTGTAAAATTACTTCACAAAGCAAACATAGATTTCGCAGTTTTAGGAACTGAAGAAAGCTGTACTGGCGATCCCGCAAAACGAGCAGGAAATGAATTCCTCTTCCAAATGCAGGCTATGACCAATATTGAAGTGCTAAATGGTTACGGAATAAAGAAAATTGTAACCGCTTGTCCACATTGCTTTAATACAATAGGAAACGAATATCCTGAACTTGGAGGTAAATATGAAATAATGCACCACACTCAATTCCTAAAATCTTTATTAGATGAAGGGAAACTGAAAGTGGAGGGCGGAAAATTCAAAGGAAAAAAAATCACTTTCCACGATCCTTGTTATTTAGGAAGAGCAAACGGCGAATATGAAGCTCCAAGGAATCTTCTTGAAAAACTTGAAGTGGAATTGGTTGAAATGAAACGCAGCAAAAAACACGGAATGTGTTGTGGCGCTGGTGGAGCACAGATGTTTAAGGAGCCAGAAGCGGGCGATAAAGATATTAATGTATTACGAACTGAACAAGCTATGGAAACTTCGGCTAAAATAATTGCCACAGGTTGTCCGTTCTGTATGGTGATGATGACCGATGGCGTAAAAGCTAAAAACGCAGAAGACAACGTGCAAGTGATGGACGTTGCAGAAATGATTGCAAATGCAGAAGATTTATAGATAATGTTGATAGATTTTGAAAACTTACCCGATGACTCTAGAGTATGGGTATATCAGGCCAATAGAAAGTTAAGCGACGACGAAGTTGCTGAAATTACTGAACTCACAAACGATTTCTTAACAAAGTGGACCGCTCACGGTGCCGAACTTGAAGCTGGGTTAGAAATTAAATACAACCGCTTTATCGTTATCGGGCTCAATCAAGCAAATGCTTCGGCATCTGGCTGTAGTATTGATGCTTCCGTACATTTTATTCAATCACTTCAAGAAAAATTTGATGTGGATTTGCTTGATAAAATGAACGTTACGTTCTATTCAGGCGAATATATTGCTTACAAACCTTTAGCCGATTTTAGAAAAATGGCGAAGGAAAAGTCCGTTTCAAAAAATACGGTAGTCTTTAACAATCTCGTGAATACGAAAGCTGAATATCTTGAAAATTGGGAAGTTCCCGCCACAGAAAGCTGGCACAATCGTTTTTTATCCTAATTATTTTTCCGTTGCTATGAAGAATTTTTTGCTTGCATGTATACTCATATCTATATACTTCCCGGCGCTTGCACAGGAAAATAACCCTTTGATTCTTAAAAAGGATTTTCAAAACCAACGGAAATGGGTAGATAGCATCTATGAGAATATGACTTTGGAAGAGAAAATGGGCCAACTTTTTATGGCCGATATATTTTCAAGCGACCCAAAGGCTAATACCGATAAAATAAAAGACCTAATTACGAATTATCACCTTGGCGGAGTTATCTTTTCCAAAGGTGGACCAGTGCGACAAGCCAAGCTAAACAACGAGTTTCAGTCGCTTGCAAAAATTCCGTTGATGATTGGGATGGACGCGGAATGGGGATTGGCGATGCGGCTAGATTCCACATACGCTTTTCCGTGGAACATGACTTTAGGAGCAATCACAGATAATAAAATAGTTGAAAAAATAGGTAAACGCATTGGTGAACAATCCAAACGCTTGGGAGTTCATATAAATTTCGCTCCAGTTGTAGACATTAATACGAATCCAAGAAACCCAATAATCGGAAACCGTTCCTTCGGAGAAGACCGCGACAACGTAACCGAAAAAGCGCTCGCATTTATGAAAGGAATGCAAAGCGCAGGAATTATGGGCAGTGCCAAACATTTTCCCGGGCATGGCGATACGGAAACGGATAGCCATAAAACCTTGCCCACAGTCGATTTTTCAAGAGAGCGGTTAGATACTTTAGAATTATACCCTTATAAAAAACTGATATCTCAAGGCTTAAATAGTGTGATGGTTGCGCATCTAAATGTTCCCGCTTTGGAACCGCAATTGAATTATCCGTCATCACTTTCAACTAAAATAGTAACTGATCTTTTGAAAAAGGAAATGGGCTTTAACGGCCTAATTTTTACGGACGCCCTTAATATGAAAGGCGCTTCAAACTTCAAAAAACCAGGAGAAATAGAACTTGCCGCTTTCTTAGCTGGGAATGACGTGCTTTTGATTTCTGAGGATGTTCCAAAGGCGATGGAATTTCTTATAAATTCATACAATGAAAAAGTAATTACCGAAAAACGCTTGGCTTATTCTGTAAAGAAAATTCTTTATGCAAAATATAAAGTTGGTTTAAATCACTACCAACCCGTAAAAATTCCATACTTATTTGAGGATTTAAACTCCGTAAACGACGATGCACTTTATGAAGAAGCAATAGACAACGCGCTAACAGTTTTAAAAAACAACCGTGCCATTCTTCCTATAAAAGATCTTCAAAAGAAAAAGATAGCTTATGTTAACTTTGGTGATGATTCTGGGGAAGATTTTTTGAATGAACTGAAGAAATACGGCAACGTAGAGTGGGTAAAAGCAAACAGTTTAGATGATTACATTCAAAAGCTAAAGGAATACAACTATGTAATTATCGGTTTTCATAAGAGCAATGAAAATCCTTGGAAAAAATTTGAATTCTCTCAAAATGAACTTGTTTGGCTTTATGAAATTGCTCGAACAAATACTGTAATTCTTGATGTTTTTGCAAGACCGTATGCAATGCTAGATTTGAAAACGACTGCCAATTTTGAAGGCATCATTATGTCTTATCAAAACAGTAAAATTTCGCAACAACTCTCGGCACAATTAATTTTTGGAGCACGTGAGGCAAAAGGAAAACTGCCAGTTTCTTTAGGTGAAGATTTCCCGCTAAACACTTTTTTACAAACAAAATCCTTACGCAGACTACAATACGGAACTCCCGAAAGTGTAGGCGTTAACAGCTATAAACTGAATAAAATTGATTCCCTCGTAAATCGTGGACTTCGTGAAGGTATGTTTCCTGGAGCACAAGTATTGGTTGCACGAAAAGGAAAGATTATTTATCAGAAAAATTTTGGTTACAACGAATATGATAAAAAAATAGCAATCACAGATACTACAATTTATGATCTAGCATCTATGACCAAAATTTTAGCTGCGTTGCCATTAGTCATGCAGTTGGTGGACAAGAAAGAATTAAGTCTAAACACAAAACTTTCTGAAATGCTTCCAGAGTATAAAAACTCCAATAAAGCAGACGTAACGTTAAAGCAAATGCTTTCGCATTATGCGCGGTTTAAAGCGTGGATTCCTTTTTACAGACATACTTATAACGAAGCAAAGACCGGCGTTTCTTCTAAATATTATTCAGATATTCCAGGAAAGGATTTTAACGTTGAAGTGGCAAAAAATCTATATATGCGTCGCGATTATATAGATACCATATACAAAGACATTCGTGAAAGTGATTTGAATTCAAGGTTAGAGTATAAATACAGCGATTTACCCTATTATATTCTTAAGAAATATTTAGAACAGAAATTCGGGAAACCTCTAGAAATCATAGTTCAGGAAAATCTTTACGAATCCCTGGGCGCCAATTATACTTTGTATCATCCTTTAAATAAATTTTCAATAGACAACATTCCACCTACAGAACAAGACGATGTTTTTAGAAAACAGAAAGTTCAAGGATATGTGAACGACCAAGGGGCAGCGATGCTTGGCGGAGTGAGTGGTCATGCGGGATTGTTCAGTAATTCCAATGACGTTGCCAAAATAATGCAAATGTATTTATGGAAAGGTTTTTATGGCGGTAAACGCTACTTTAATCCAGAGATTTTGGATCTTTTTAACACTTGCTTTTATTGTGACAAAAACGTAAGAAGAGGTGTTGGTTTTGACAAACCACAACTCGGAACATCAGGACCAACCTGCGGTTGTGTTTCTATGACGAGTTTTGGACATAGTGGATTCACAGGAACTTTTGGATGGGCAGATCCAGAAGAAGAAGTTGTTTATGTATTTTTATCCAACCGAACATTTCCCGATCCAGAAAACCGAAAGTTGATAAAAAGCGATTTACGAAGCAAAATTCAGGAAGCCATCTATGAGGCGATTGATTATTAAAAAGGGGCTGAAGGGAAACAAGACCGCTTCGCTACAGGAAACTAGACGGATTTTGATAAAATTAAAAATATAGAGATTAAATAACAATCTGTCCTGTTTCCCTTAAGTCCTGTGTCCTGCATCAAATAAAAAAAATATGAAAATAGCAATAGTATGTTACCCAACCTTCGGCGGAAGTGGAGTAGTGGCAACCGAGTTAGGTTTGTCTCTTGCCGAGAACGGTCACGAAGTACATTTCATCACCTATAAACAACCTGTTAGACTGGAATTACTTTCAAAAAACATTCACTTTCACGAAGTTTCAGTTCCGGAATATCCGTTGTTTCACTTTCAACCTTATGAACTTGCGCTTTCTAGTAAGTTGGTAGATATGGTGAAGCTTCATAAAATTGAAGTATTGCACGTGCATTACGCAATTCCACACGCATACGCAGGTTATATGGCGAAGAAAATGCTAGCGGAAGAAAATATCTTCATTCCAATGGTAACAACACTTCACGGAACAGATATTACTTTAGTAGGAAATCATCCTTTTTACAAGCCTGCAGTTACTTTCAGCATTAATAATAGCGATGTTGTGACTTCCGTTTCAAAAAGTTTAAAGGAAGATACACTTCATCTTTTTGATATTAGAAAGGAAATCCACGTAGTTCCAAACTTTATCGATATTCCGAAAAAAATAAATCCATTTACCGATTGTCAGCGCGACTTGATGGCCGAAAAAGATGAACGCATCATTACCCACGTTAGTAACCTTCGAAGCGTAAAACGCGTAAAGGATGTTATTGAAGTCTTTGACCGAATTCAGAAAAAAATTAAAGCAAAACTAATTATTGTTGGTGAAGGTCCTGAACGCGAAGATTGTGAACGTTTATGTGTAACAAAAGGAATTGAAGACAAGGTTTTATTTTTAGGAAATAGCAACGAGGTTGATAAAATTCTTTGTTTTTCAGATTTGTTCATTCTTCCTTCTGAAAAGGAAAGTTTTGGTCTCGCAGCTTTGGAAGCAATGGCTTGCGGAGTTCCTGTAATTTCTAGTAATACAGGTGGTTTACCCGAAGTTAACATTCATGATGTTAGTGGTTTCTTAAGTGATGTAGGCAATGTAGATGAAATGGCTGAAAACGCTTTGAAAATTCTAGCTTCAGATGAAACTTTGGCTAAATTCAAAAAACAAGCAATAGAAGCTGCAATGGTTTATGATACGAAGAAAATTGTGCCTATGTATGAGAAATTATATGAAGAGGCTATACTTGAGAAAAAGCTGTGCTAATTCTTAATAATTCCTTTTAATAAACTCCATAGCATTCCCATGCATCACCCGGTCCACAATGGTTTGTGCATTAATTCTGTTGAAATCATTTAAGTGTATAAGGTTTTTTGAAAGATATTCATTGGCGTGGTTTAACATTTCTTCTGCCAAATCTTTCATGTTTTCAGCAGTCCAAAGACCGTTTATTGGGTTTACGATTCCGTCAAAATCGCTACCAATAGTTTGTATTCCCCAACAGAAAAGTCCTTCTTTGTCAAGAACTTCGGCAATATGAACCACTTGATGCCAAACCAAGAGCGCTTTTTTATGCAGTTGTTTCCGTTTATTCGGCAAAAATTGTTTGCTTTCTGAAATGGCTTTTTTACTACCAATTCTACGTTCATCCAGCTGTATTCCGAAGATTCCATTGCTTTTAGCAATCCGAATCAATTCACTATCGTAAAAATTGATATCAATATCGCAAAACCATTCACTATGTTCTCTAATACCACTTTGATCCCACTGAACTATGGATTGCTTTCCATTGCAAGCCGCATGACTAGCTACAATCGGAATTTTTTCTGTAACATATTTTGTGTCAAGAAGATTATAATATTCCTTTCGTGAAGTGGGACTTAAGTGTTTTATATCTATCGGAATTCGTTTTCCATCCGTATTATTAAGTAATAGTTCAATGGCTTCATAACCTAGTTCGGTAATGCCTGAATTTAAACCTCTATTTTGGTTTTTTTCAATAGCACCTATGGTTATGCTTCGCGCGTGTCCGCAAAGTTCATTGTAAAAATGGTGCGCTAACGTAAGAAAAATAGGCCGATGGTCCCAATATTTAATTTCTAAAATATTATCTAAGACCTCAGTACGACTCGCCATGTTCTTATTCATATCTATACCAGTATTGAAACTATGGCCGCCTTCAATGGTGAGAATGATATTTATAATTTTTTTGGAATCAGTTTCTTGTGCTAAATTATTTTCAATATCCTGAAAACTTCGAACCAAGCGATAGGTGTATATCTTTCCATCAATATTTTCAACTTTATTGTGAAGTTGTTGATAATACTTATATTCATCCATCAAATCCACAAAGTAATCTGTGGTGACGCGTATATAATCCATCCGCGATTGGCTGATGCTTGCCGCAAGGTTTACCAAAACATCCGTCACTCCTTTTACGCCAATTACTTCTTTTCCAAAAAAATGCTTTTCAAAAGGATAAAGTGCAACTACAACTACGCTCGTTTTGGCTTTCGCTAAGGCTGTGAGGTCTGTTTGCGTAAATTTTGTGAGTGTTATTAGCCTGTTGACGAACTTCTCAAGAAAATTTGGCGGACTGTAATGCCAAATTGAATTTTTCCGATTAGCGTCTATCTCGTTTTGTTTAATAGGCTTGTATTTAAAACTCTTACTGAAAGGTTTCAGTGAGGGATGGCAATGTATATCTACATAATTCTTTTCCATAATAATACATTTTTAAAGAAGTTTTAAAAATGCGATAAATTACGGAGATAGAAAACAGGATTTTTCCTGTTTTTTAAAAGGGAAATGCCCCTTTTAGAAGAGGCATTCCTTATAATAATTTTATATTTTTTATTTTCTAAAACTGATAGCGAGCACTTAAACCAACGTCAAAAGTTACGTCATCTCTATAGTTTAAATTCGCTTGAGGTCTAAAATCAAAGGAAATGAGTAGTGGAAAATCAAAACTGTACTCTATCCCAACATCTCCAGTTAAAAACGCAAAGGCTTCGGAATCCTTATATCGGTCGTCATTAGGATAATCTTTATATTTACGATCATAGTTCACAATACCAGCTCCCACTCCAGGACCAGCATACCAATTGAAACCTCCATCAATATTCCATACCCATTGGTAGATTCCTGTTAGTTTTACGGCATCCCAATTACGCTTGCTGTGAAAAGCCAGTCCGAGTTCTAATCGGTTTGAATCCCCCAATGCGCGTTGATAATTTACTTCAGGTCCAAAGCCATCACTTTCACTAAGCCGAATTCCAATAGCATTTTTAGCTATTTCTTGAGCGTTCGCTTGTAATCCAAGGCCAATAATAGTCAAGATTAAAAAAACTGATTTTTTCATAATTTTTCTTTTAGTTATTTGGTGTAAAATTAGGTTTAAAAAGTAATTGGATTAGTTAAGATGATGCCAATGCTAATGCCGGATTTTACAAAGTTTTATTAAGGAAGTTTTTTACATTTACATACTGGCTATGAAAAAACAACTTCAAGATTTTCAAAAAATATTTAATGGCGAATTTTTCACAGATTCCCTTAATACGTCGTTATATGCAACTGATGCTTCAGTGTACCGAAAAGTTCCCCTAGCAGTGGCTTATCCTAAAAATGAACGTGGAATTAAGCAATTGGTAATATTTGCTGAAACCAGCAATAGCTCCTTAATACCCAGAACGGCAGGAACTTCATTAGCAGGACAATGTGTTGGCGATGGAATTGTGGTTGATGTTTCAAAACATTTTACAAAAATACTCTCTTTAGATACTGTAAATAGGACAGTCACCGTCCAACCAGGCGTTATTAGAGACGAATTGAACGCACATTTAAAACCATTCGGACTTTTCTTCGGTCCAAATACTTCCACCAGCAATCGGTGCATGATTGGCGGGATGGTTGGTAACAATAGTAGCGGTACGACTTCTATTCAATATGGAGTTACGCGAGATAAAGTTTTAAAGCTGAAAACAATACTTTCTGACGGAAGTGAAGCCATTTTTGAAAATCTTTCAAGAGAAACAGTTTTATATAAATCTCAAATGGATTCTTTGGAAGGAAAAATATACAAAACCCTATATAATGAGTTGATTTCTAAAGAAACCCAACAAGAGATCTGGAATGAATTTCCCAAACCTGAAATTCATAGAAGAAACACTGGCTATGCTGTGGACAGCTTGCTT
This sequence comes from Aequorivita sublithincola DSM 14238, assembly GCF_000265385.1. Taxonomy (NCBI): domain Bacteria; kingdom Pseudomonadati; phylum Bacteroidota; class Flavobacteriia; order Flavobacteriales; family Flavobacteriaceae; genus Aequorivita; species Aequorivita sublithincola. The sequence continues at coordinate 2,941,627 of NC_018013.1, read as the reverse complement.
AACACTTCAACCTTCAGTGATTTTAATGAGGAAATCAATTTATGCAAACTGCTCTGTGGAAGCGAAGGAACCCTTGCTTTTACTACGGAAATTACCCTTCAATTAGATCCTTTACCGCCGAAACATACTGCGATGGTTGCAACGCATTACGAAACGTTAGAAGCTTGCTTGAATGATGTAGTTATCGCAATGCAGCACAATTTGCACACTTGCGAAATGATGGACGATACGATTTTGGATTGCACGAAAAAGAGCAAAACTTACGAACCATACCGTTTTTTCGTAAAAGGAAATCCGAAAGCGGTGCTATTGTTAGAGTTAAAGAGTAATTCTGAAGAAGATTTAGAAAAACAAACTTTAGCTTTATTAGAATCCTTAAAAATTTCAAAGCATTCCTACCACAACCCAGTTTTAAAAGGAGAAGAAATTGAAATGGCATTGGAGCTCCGAAAAGCAGGTTTGGGTCTTTTAGGAAATATGGTTGGCGACCGCAAAGCCGTCGCCTGCATTGAAGACACAGCCGTAGCTTTGGAAGATTTACCAGCTTATATTTCCGATTTTTCCGCATTAATGAAAAAGTATGACCAACAAGCGGTTTATTACGCACACGCAGGAGCAGGTGAGTTGCATTTGCGGCCAATACTTAACTTGAAGGAAAATGAAGGCGTTGAATATTTTAGAAAAATAACGACAGATGTTGCTATACTTTGTAAAAAATACAATGGCTCATTCTCAGGCGAACACGGTGATGGAATAGTTCGTGCTGAGTTTATTCCATTGATGATTGGAGAAAAAAACTACGAGCTTTTAAAGCGAATCAAAGCTGCCTTCGATCCTCAAAACATCTTCAATCCAGGAAAAATTGTAGATGCTTTTAAAATGGATGAATCGCTTCGATATGAGGTTGATAGAAAGGAACCCAAAGTGGAAACACTAATGGATTTCAGTGATTATCAAGGTATTCTACGCTTGGCTGAAAGCTGCAACGGTAGCGGCGATTGCCGTAAAACAGCCGATTCTGCCGGCGCTATGTGTCCTAGCTATCACGCTACAAAAAACGAAAAAGACACAACTCGAGCTAGAGCAAACGCATTGCGAGAGGTTTTAACGAATAATGAAGATGTAAATAAGTTCAATTCTAAGGAATTAAAGGAAGTTTTTGATCTCTGTATAAGCTGCAAAGCATGTTCTAGTGAATGTCCCAGCAATGTTGATATTAGCACTGCCAAAGCGGAATTTTTATATCAATATAATAGAGCTAATGGAGTTTCATTCTCAAATAAACTCTTCGGAAAAAGCACGAAATTGAATAAAATGGCTTCAAATTTTCCGAAGCTTTCAAATTGGTTTTTTTCCAATGGTTTCACCGCAAATATTATTAAGAATATTGGTGGCGTTCATCCGAATCGAACGTTGCCAAGGATTTCGATTAAGAGTTTTAGTAAAGTTATTCAAAGTGATGAAAATCAATTAAATAAAAATATTTCAACTGATAAGAAAATTAGTAAAAATGTATTATTATTCGTCGATGAATTCAGTAATTATTTAGATGCTGAAATTCTGGTAGATTCATTTCAACTTTTAACAGGATTAGGTTACAAAGTGACTGTAATTGATACTTTGGATAGCGGTCGCGCATTAATCTCAAAAGGATTTTTAGAAGAAGCGAAAGCGGAAGCCAACAAAAACATTACTTTCTTAAAGGAAATGGTTTCAGCAAACACTCCGCTTGTTGGTATTGAACCTTCAGCAATTCTTTCATTTCGAGACGAATATATTCGATTGGCAGACGATAAATCTTCCGCAGAAAACATTTCAAAGCACACTTTTTTAATTGAAGAATTTTTGGCTGCTGAAATTGAAGAAGGAAACATTACCGCAGCGCAGTTTACTTCCGAAGAAAAACATATTAAGATTCATTCCCACTGCCATCAAAAATCTTTGAGCAATCAAAAAGTGACTTTTGATATTCTGAATCTTCCCCAAAACTACAAACCAACCATCATTACGTCGGGTTGTTGCGGAATGGCCGGGAGTTTTGGGTATGAAAAGGAGCATTATGAGGTAAGTATGAAAATAGGGGAGTTAAAGCTTTTTCCGGCAATCCGTAAATCTTCCGAAGACATCATTATCGCTGCAAATGGTACGAGTTGCAGGCATCAAATTTTAGATGGAACGAAGCGGAAAGCGTTGCATCCGGTTACTATTCTTAGAAATGCGCTCTTAAAAAATTTAAAACCATTTAAAAAAAAACTAAATGAAAAACATTGAACCTTTTAAAATAATAGAAATTGCAACAGAAACAACCAATGATAGCGGCAAAGCAGCACAAGATCTAGGTAAACTCTGGGAAAAGTTTTTTACGGAAAACATAATTGGCAAAATTCCAAATAAAAAGAGCGATGAAATCTATTCAATTTACACAGATTATGAATCCAATTATAAAGGAAAATACACTTGTGTGATTGGACTAAAAGTAGATTCATTGACAGATATTCCAGAAGACCTCGTTGGTCGAGAATTTAAGGGTGGAGAATACTTGAAATTCATAGCTAAAGGAGAAATGCCCAAAGCAGTTCAAGATACTTGGCAAGAGATTTGGGCAAAAGATGAAACCTTAAACCGTAGCTATACAGCAGATTTCGAAGTTTATGATGAAAAATCACAACTAGGTGAAAATTCAGAAGTGGAAATTTTCATAGCAGTTTCATAAAAACGAGGTTTATATCTAGCTATTGTTTTTCCAAAACAAGATTTTAAAAAAACTACTTATGCCCATAGAAAACATCCCCCAAATTTACCTTGACGATACTAAGGAAATGCCAGATTTATTCGTCTATGACTTCATAATGAAGCAAGATGTAGTAAAAAGCAAGGTGAATTTGGGGATGAATATGTTTAGCTTTTTGCAGGTTGGAAAAAAGCAAGTTCACTTCGCAGGAACAGCCGTCGCTGTTAATAAAGACCAATCATTGTTGTTGAAAAAAGGAAATTGGCTTTGGACGGAATTATTGGATACCGAAACCAATTACTACTGCAAACTCTTCTTCTTTTCAGAAAAAAGGCTAAAAGAATTTTTAGAGAAACACACTGAAAACAAAACCGTTGTGAAGGATGAAGTGCCATATTTCATAATAGGAAATGATAATTATATTACTTCCTATTTAAACTCTTTGTCTACAATTAGCAACGCGCCAGCAATTTTTATGGAAAATCTACTTTCTGTAAAATTTGAAGAATTGATGCTTTATTTAATCCAGAAATACGGCAAAAGTTTTGAACTATACCTATACTCCTTAATAATTAATGAAAGTTCAGCTTTTAAAAAAACAGTGGAAAGTAAAATACATTCCAACTTAAAATTGGAGGAAATTGCTTTCCTGTGTAATATGAGTTTATCAACTTTTAAACGCAATTTCATCAAAGAATATAAAACCTCTCCAGGAAAATGGTTGCAGGACAAGCGACTTCAAAAGGCAAAGGAAACCCTTGAGCAGGGCCATTTAAAACCTTCAGAAATCTATTTGGATTTTGGGTATAACAACCTTTCCAACTTTAGTATTGCCTTCAAAAACAAATTCGGTTTCAGTCCGAGCGAGACTTCTTCATAGTTTTTTAGGTGAAATTTGAACCAATTCCAGCAATTGACCTTTTTTCATAAATCACTGACCTGTTTTGATAAATGGAAACCTTAACCTGGGTTGTATATTTGCATCATAATTAAAAACAAAACTAAAACAGAAAATCATGAATATTACATTAGCACAAGCAGAAAAATTAGTAGCCGCAGCAAAAGAAAAAGCGACAGCTATAGATACCAAAATGAATATCGCAGTTGTAGACGCAGGGGCAAATCTAGTAGCATTTGTTCGTATGGACGGAGCTTGGTTGGGATCTCTTGACATTTCTATTAAGAAAGCAAAAACAGCTCGTTTCTTTGATATGAACACAGGAATTGTAGGTGAATTATCACAACCAGGAGGTTCTTTATACAACATTGAGCACTCTAACGGAGGTTTAATTACTTTCCCAGGAGGAATTCCAGTTAAAAATGCAGACGGTGAAATTATTGGAGCAATCGGCGTAAGCGGTAGTTCAGTAGAAAATGACCACGCAGTTGCAGGAGCTGGCGCATCAGCACTTTAATACATAGTATTTTATTTCCTAAGAGGATAATCGTTTTTGGTTATCCTCTTTTTCATATAAAAAAGTCAGCAAACCAATGGGTAATAATCACGACCTAAAAAAATATACAGCCGAATTCATTGGCACTTTCGCTTTAGTTTTCTGCGGAACAGGAGCCATAATTGTAAATCAAGAATCTGGAGGTAGCTTGGGTTTAGTGGGAATTTCATTTGCTTTTGGAATTATAGTTAGTGCAATGATTTATATTTTCGGAAGCATTTCTGGATCGCACATTAATCCTTCGGTTACAATAGCTTTATTATTGGGAAAAGTAATTAAAATAAAAGACGCTTCTTTTTATATAATTGCTCAAGTTTTAGGTGCAATTGTAGCAAGCGCACTTCTAAAATTCATGTTTCCTGAAAACTTAACTTTAGGAGCAACACTGCCGTCTGGCGGAGTTATGCAATCCTTTATTCTTGAAACTATTTTAACTTTCTTTTTAATGCTTACTATTTTAGGAATAACTTCACAAAAGGATTTTTCGTCTATGGTTGGCTTAAAGATTGGTTTGGTTGTAACAGGAATAATTTTGGTTGCCGGTCCAATTTCAGGAGGTTCATTTAATCCAGCAAGAAGTTTTGCCCCAGCTTTGTTATCTGGAAATTTAACTTCACTTTGGATTTACATTGTTGGGCCTACATTGGGAGCTATATTTGCGATTTTTATATGGAAGTTTTTTGATAAAGCTGAATAACCCCTCAATAAAATTTGTAGATTACCAAACTTTTCAGGAAAAGGGACGAAAGAAACTGAAGACATATTTTTTTCAGATTTTTATATTGAGTCTTGATAAAAATCAAACAAACCCATAACAGAGAGTATAAAAATATGAAAAGTGAGAGTTTCGATAATCATTATTTAATAATTGGCGCAGGACCTGTTGGTTTAGCAGTTGCAAAAGCTTTCAAAGAAGCAAGAATTCCCTATCAACAAGTAGATGCTGATGATGATGTGGGTGGCAATTGGTATCACGGCACTTACAAATCTGCACATATACTTTCTGCTAGAAGAGTGATGGAATATCCAGATTTTAAAATGCCTGAAGATTATCCCGATTTTCCAAGTAGTGGGCAAATGCTGGCATATTATAGAAGCTACGCAGCTCATTATGATTTAACGGAAGCTATTCAATTCAATACAAAAGTAATTCACGTTAATCCTATAGAAGATAATTTATGGGAAGTAATTTTTTCAGATAATACAACCAAAACTTTCAAAGGAGTAATCGTTTGTAATGGTCATCATTGGAGCAAAAATTTTCCAAAATATGAAGGTGAATTTACTGGTGATTCTTTTCATTCCAAAGATTACAAATCATCAGATCAGCTAAAAGACAAAAGAGTTTTAGTAATTGGCGCAGGAAATTCTGCGTTCGATATTGCTTCAGAATCTGCGCGAGTAAGTTCAAAAAAATTTTTAAGCGTTCGCCGCGGTATTTGGATCTTCCCAAAAACCTTTATGGGAAAACCTTTGGCTTCATTAACTGTACCGCCAATACCAGATTGGGTTCGCGAGCGATTAATTAAAGTGATGTTAAAACTTACCATTGGAAGTCACAAAGAATACGGCTTACCGAAACCTGAATCCAAAGTTTTTGACCGCCATCCAACAGTAAATACTGAAACCTTAATGCACGTTAAACACGGCAGAACCATCATCAAAGGCGCCGTAAAAAAGTTTTTAGGAAAGCAAGTAGAATTCCAAGATGGAAGTATTGAAGATGTAGATACAATTGTTTACGCAACTGGTTTTAAAACCGATTTCCCTTTTCTACCTAAAGAACTTTGCAGGGTTGAAAAAGCACACGTAAAAGTGTATGGTTTCAGTATGTACGACACCTACAAAGGACTTTATTTAGTAGGCTGGATGCAACCTAGAGGAGGTGTAGGCTCCTTGATTGCGCCTTACGCAGATTTATTGACTCGCTTCGTAAAACTTCAAGATAAAGTTGAATGTCCTGTGGGTCTGATCCTAAAAGAAACTGGAGAACCCTTACCAACCAGCCATTTATTCGGCGGGGCTCAAGTGATAAAATGGATTCAAAAAACCGAAAAAAGAATAAATAAACTAGAGAAAAAAGGATTAGAAATAGATAAGAAGTTAAATGGTTTTAAAAATAAATCATTGGCAAATTCCACAAAACCTCTTCAAGAAGATATGCAGGTTTATTAATTATGAATTTATTCGGACTAAACCCTTTCAGCGTTTAAACCGCTGGAAGGGTTAGATTTAAAACGTTGGTTAGGAGTGGTAAAGCCTTGGATCATGGTTCTCTTATGTCTTGTTTCATTTCAGTCTTGACTTCTGTTTCCCTTAAGTCCTAGTTCTTTTCAATCAAAATCCCTAAAATTTTAATCCCGAAATCTTGTCCCGATAGCTATCGGGATTGAATTTTAAACCTTGAATCTTGAATAATTAAACCCGAAAGTTTACATTTGTTGAAAACCAACCTATGGCGGGCAATTCCTTCGGAAAAATCTTTAAACTAACCACCTTTGGCGAATCGCACGGCGAGGCTATTGGCGGAATTATAGATGGATGTCCAGCAGGACTTTCCTTAAATTTTGAAGCGATACAAACTGAAATGCAACGCCGTAAACCCGGTCAGTCTGAAATCGTTACACAACGAAAAGAAGAAGACGAAGTAAAATTTCTTTCAGGAATATTTGAAGGAAAAACAACTGGTACATCTATTGGCTTCATCATTGAAAATACAAATCAAAAAAGCCAAGACTACAGTCATATAAAAGATATTTACCGCCCATCTCACGCTGATTATACCTACGATAAAAAATACGGAATCCGCGATTATCGTGGCGGTGGACGCTCTTCTGCTCGCGAAACGGCTTGTAGAGTAGTGGCTGGAGCGATTGCAAAACAATTGCTAAACAGTATTAAAATTACCGCCTATGTTTCTTCCGTAGGCGAAATGGAACTCAAAAAAAATTATTCCGAAGTAGATTTTTCAGAAATCGAAAAAAATCCAGTCCGTTGCCCAGATGCCAAAATGGCTTCAAAAATGGAAGATTTCATAAAATCCATCAGAAAAGAAGGCGATACTGTTGGCGGAACCGTTACTTGCGTTATTCAAAACGTACCAGTTAGTCTGGGTGAACCTGTTTTCGACAAACTTCACGCAGAACTTGGCAAAGCTATGCTTTCCATAAACGCCGTAAAAGGTTTTGAATACGGAAGCGGTTTTGCTGGAACTACAATGAAAGGCAGCGAGCACAACGATGCTTTTAATGAAAACGGAGGTACAAAAACCAATCATAGCGGCGGAATTCAAGGTGGAATAAGCAATGGCGAAGACATCTATTTTAAAGTGGCTTTCAAACCTGTAGCTACAATCATGCAAAAACAAGAAACCATAGACAGTGACGGAAACAAAGCAATAGCCGAAGGCAAAGGCCGTCACGACCCTTGTGTGGTGCCACGAGCAGTACCAATTGTTGAAGCAATGGCCGCTTTAGTAATTGCCGATTTTTGGTTGTTAAATAAAACTTCTAAATTGTAGGATTGTAAAATTAACGAAACACACTACTAACGTCTACCCACTAACGTCTAAAAACTATAAATGAAAAAACTCGCACTACACTGGAAAATTATCATAGGATTGGTTTTAGGAATTATTTGGGCTCTACTTTCGAGTAAATTAGGATGGAGTGAGTTTACCATTGATTGGATTGCCCCTTTCGGTACAATTTTCATTAATCTTTTAAAATTAATTGCAGTGCCATTAGTTTTGGTTTCCATAATTACTGGAGTAGCCAATATTGGCGATCCATCCAGTTTAGGAAGAATGGGAGGGAAGACGCTTTTAGCCTATCTCTTAACCACGCTATTTGCAGTAGGGCTTGGACTTTTAATGGTAAACACTATAAAACCAGGAAAACTGATTGATGAACAGAGTAGGATTGATAATCGTATAAGTTATGAAATTTGGGCCTCGTCAGAAGGGCATCCACCAAAAGATGGTATTAACTATCTGCAGGACCCTGCATTTTTTGAGCGAGCGCAAAAAATTACAGATCTTTCAAAAGGAGATCTTAAAGACGCTTCGGTAGCAGAAAAGATGGAGACTGCAGAAAAAACCAAAGAAACTTCACCTTTACAGCCTTTGGTAGATATTGTTCCGGAAAACTTCTTCAATTCACTGTCAAACAATGGATTGATGCTTCAAATCATTTTCTTCGGAATCTTTTTTGGAGTGTGCTTACTGTTGATTCCAAATGAAAAATCAAAACCTGTTACAGACTTCATGGATAGCGCCATGGAAGTATTTTTGAAGATGGTAGATTTGGTAATGCAAGCCGCACCATTTTTCGTGTTTGCATTGTTGGCAGGCGTTGTAAGTAAAATGGCAGGAGATAATATAGGTAAAGTATATGAAATTTTTAAAGGTTTAAGTTGGTATTCATTAACAGTGTTTTTAGGCCTAATGTTAATGATTTTTGTGATCTATCCTTTATTGATGAAATTATTTGTAAAAATAATACCCTACAAAGGATTTTTTAAAGCAATGGCTCCCGCACAAACGCTTGCGTTTTCCACTTCTAGTAGCGCCGCAACATTACCAGTAACAATGGAGTGCGTGGAAGAAAACCTAGGAGTAAACAAAAAAATAACCAGTTTCGTTTTGCCAATTGGAGCAACCGTAAATATGGATGGAACCTGTCTCTACCAAGCCGTAGCAGTTGTTTTTCTTGCGCAGTTACATATGATCGATCTCACAATGGGACAACAATTAACGATTGTTTTAACAGCCACTTTAGCATCTATAGGCTCTGCGGCAGTGCCAAGCGCAGGTTTGGTAATGCTAATTATCGTTTTAGAATCCGTTGGTCTTAATCCTGCTTGGATTGCTATTATCTTTCCAGTAGATAGAATTTTGGATATGTTTAGAACCGTAGTAAATGTAACTGGAGATGCCACAGTTTGTACTATAATAGCTAAAGGAGAAGGAATGCTGAATTATAAACCACAGGAAAACCCTTCTGAGACTTTTGATTTGGAATCTTAAAAATTTCAATAACTGTTATTCTAAATTTTCTCTAAATCGATTCCGCAATTTTAACTGAATTTTTTAGCCCGAAAAAAAATGATGAGGAAATTTTGTGGAAATTAATAATTTAATTAAATTTATTATCTCCCCAGAAAGATAGGCATAGGCTATATTTCTGAATCCTTGCCTTTCTTAACTATATAAACATCATAGTTATGAAAAAATTATTCTTCATCTTCATCGCGTTTACACTTTTTACAACAAATTCTTATTGCCAAGTTGGAATTGGAACTACAACACCTTCCTCTGTGGCTATGCTGGAGGTTAGCAGTCAAACAAACGCAACTGGAGCCTATCGTGGATTTATGCCTCCACGAGTGCCTAATTTTGCTGCAAGACAATCTATTAATGCTACCTCGATAGATGTAGGTCTTTTAGTTTTTGTTGAAAGCTTAGGATGTTTACAAATATGGAATGGAAGCGCTTGGGAGAGTATTTATTGTTTAAATACAATACCAACAGAGCCTTGGATAAATGAATTTCACTATGATAATGTTGGTGCTGACGAAAGTGAGTTTATTGAAATAGCAGGACCATCAGGTTTAGATTTAAGTAAATATAGAATTTTGCTTTATAATGGCACTGATGGCAAAACCTATGATTCTTTTCTTCTTTCAGGAATTATAGATTTTGAGTCAAATTCATTTGGAGCGCTTTCTTTTACTCGATCAAATATTCAAAATGGTATTGAAGGTACTTCCACTTCGGCAGATGGGATTGCATTGATAAAAATATCAAACAGTCAAGTAATACAATTTATCAGTTATGAAGGAATTTTTATGGCAACCAATAATACGGCCAATGGAATGACATCTATAGATATAGGAGTTGAAGAATCTGATACAACAACGCCAATTGGTAATTCACTTCAACTAACAGGAACAGGAAATTCTTATGGAGATTTTATGTGGAATCCTCCAGCTGTAAGCTCCCAAGGATCTCTCAATGCAGGCCAGATAATTAATTAAATTTTTAAAAGTGAAGCAATTGCTTCACTTTTAAAAATTAAAACCTACAAAGAAACTTTCTTAAACTTAGGATACTTCACAGTATAAGTAAAATCTTTTTTATCCGTAGCATTGGGTTGCAGGTGAAGTTTCCATCGTAATATCCCAGTTTTGTCGTTGTATTCTGCAGTACCGGTTTTTAGGTCTTCCACTTTAATTTCCTTGTTTTCTGAAATTGGGATTCTATCTTCAAGTACAAGATTTATTGTGGTTTTCTTATTGTTTTTTACTTCAATTTTATAGCCTTTATCTACAATTCGAGTTCCGCCCAAAAAGGATTTGCTCTTGAAGTTTTCTAGCTTTTCACGCTTTACAATAATATTTGGATCCATTCCAAGAGAAAGGTTTAGGCTGTCTGCGGTTGCTTGTGGATCTATGTATGATTTTCCGGCGTAATTTCCTTCAAAATAAATATTTGCTTCGCCAGTAAGGAAATCATACTTTTCCCAGTCTTTAATGGTTGCGGTAAGAAATACATTTTCGTTAAGCTCAGGTGCTGCGTAATGCTGAAAGATAGCTGGCAATTCAAAATTATCAACTTCAATCACGGTTATTTCGGCGTTGGATTTTATGGTGTATTTTTCTCTTATTTCGAAACGGGTTGTGGTTAAACCTTCTTCTTTTGCTGAAACATTCATTTCTGCACCACTTTTCATTGTAATTACTACAACGCCGTTTCTACCTCTAGAACCATATTGACTTGTTGCTTCAGAATTCTTTAACACCCGCACATCTTTTATAATACTTGAAAGATCACTTTCATCTACAGGAACGCCATCCACAATATACAATTGATTTGATGCTGTTAAACTGCCCATTCCTCTTATTCTAACAAAAGTACTTTGACCAGGTTTACCGTTAGTTACTTGAACACCCGCAGCCTTTCCTGAAAGTTCTCTGTCTATACTTCCGTAACCAGTTACCACAATTTCATCTAAAGTTGAAGAATTCACTTGTAACGTAACATTCATCACACTCGCATAAACTGGCAATGTTTCAACTTCAAAACCTACATAACTAAATGTCAGTTCGCGAGAGCCTTGAACGTCTAAAGTATAATTTCCATCAAAATCAGTTTGCGTTCCTTTTGAAGTTCCTGCAACAATTACGTTTACCCCTGGCAATGGTAAGCCAGAATTGTCATATATTGTTCCGCTCACTTTACGAATTGTTGGGTTGTATTTATAGCCTTTACTGCGCACTGGCGTTGTGCTGGCATAACTTTTATTGTTGAAATTAAGATACTTTGGAAACAAGGTTGGTTTAATATTATTTGTATTCGGGTCGCCTGTGGAAAGTACGACGTTTACATTTTCCCAATCTGTGCCGCTTTGTTGATAAACATTGGCTTTATACGAAAACTTAATAGGCGAGGAGGTGTTTGTAGCGCGAATGTCATACAATGGAAACCAACCCGCATTTTTAATGTTATAGGTAAATTTTAACACAAGATTTGCTGGTTTTGGGGAATTCAGTTTCAACGTTATTTCACCTCGTTGTTCCTTTTTGGAATCGTCCAATTTTAAAAGTTCGTTTTGGTGGTCTGCAATTGTCTTGTGCAATTCTGCCAACAATAATTGCTGTTTGTAGATTGCGTTTTTTATTTCGGTTACACGGTTTCGGTAGTAAGCGGACATTTCTTTTATCATTTCCACAGAAAGATTCGTAGCGTCGCTGTTGATGCGTTGGTTTTTTTGAAGCAATTGCAACTCTTCATTATAACCCGCAATTTCATTTTCAATTTGGTTTTTTTGCTGTTGAAAAGTTTTCAACAGATTTTCTATTGATTGATATTCCTGTGAAGCTTCCTTTTTCTCCAAAAAATCTATATTGAAAACGATTGATAACACCGAAGCATCGCCCAATCCTGAAATCTGGATGCTATTTTCATCAATATCTGGCGAAAGATTGTTGAAGACGAAGGTATTTTCGCCTTTAAGAAGATTAATTGAAGAAGTTCGCTCAATGGAAGCACCTTCCAAATAAACAGTTACTTTTTCAATTTTAGATTGTGAAGGTTTTTCAGCATTTGCGAACAATACGAAAGGAAAAAGAACGAAGAGTAGTACAAGATTTTTCATGGTGATGGTTTTTAATTGATTCTGAAACCAAAACTATTATAATCTGCGTTTTTAAAATAACGAGAATGAGCCATTTGCCCTTTTGGGCAAGGGAAAACACTGTATCAATTATTTTGGGACGTAAAAATTTATAAAAACTTGCTTTTCAATTCCGCAGTGGGGATCATACAGCTTTCTTTCTTGCCAAACCATTTGTAACGGTTTCGGGCAATGTAATCGTAAACTGCATTTCTAATAAACTTTGGAACAATCATAAGTCCAAAAAGTAGGGGGTAAGCACCCGAAAGAGCTTTAGAAATATGAAGCGCAGCAGATGATTTTATGTAATGTTTTTCGCCATCTATAAGAATGATAGAATCAATTTTTGAAGTATCAATGTTGAATTTTGTAATGAGCTCTTTACCAATTTCACTTTGAAGCGCCGCAAACTTGAAGACATTATTCTTATCGCGCTTTATAATATAATTAATCGCGCCGTTGCAGAGATTGCAAACGCCGTCGAAGAGGACTATTTTATAATTATCTAACATAAATCATTCTAAAAAGCACCAAAAAATAAATTCCGAAATCTTAATGCAGCACCAAATGTCAAATTCCAAATTCCAAATAAAAAAAACAAAAATCAGATCTCAAAATTTAAAAGATTGATAAAGCATTAACCCATTGATTTTTTTAAATTTTTGGGATTTGAGTATTATTTGGAATTTGTTTTTTGTTTTTTGTTTTCGAATTTTCATTCCTATACTTTCTCCAATTCCTCCAAACTAACGTTCGTCGTGAAAATTCCATAATTCACGATTGCCTTGTTTTTTTCGATGGTATCAATTGTGCCGATGGCTCTGCCGTCTATCATACGCACTCTGTCGCCAAGTTTTAGTGTTACTTTCGGTTTTGGTGGCGGTAGTTTTTTGGCTTTTTCTTTTTCCTCTTTTTTGCGCTCACGGATTACTTCAACTTTTTGCTCGACCTCCTTAATAATCTCCTGCTCTTTAACTTTTACAGCTTTCTTCACTTTAGGAGCAACTTTTTTGCGTTTGCTATTTTCAATCATTACAAGCCGCATTAACTCATCCAAAAGTTGCTTCTTCTGCTTGTTGTTGAAAAATTTCTCAGAAAGCGTATCAAATTTTTTACCTAAGCTAATTAGCTTTTGGTTGGCGTCAAACAATTCTTGGTAGCTTTCTAGCTTTTCCTGGGCGCGAGCGTTTACTTCTTCTAACTGTTTTCCTTCAACTCGTGCCTTTTGTTCCTCAGTTTTTAAGGATTCCGAAGTCTTCCGAAGATTGCTTCGTTCTTTTTGAAGGTTAGCAATAGTTTTATCAAAACGAACTTTTCCGCGTTCAATTTTTTTCTTTGAACGATTTATTAAACTGTACGGAATTCCGTTTTTCTGGGCAACTTCAAAAGTATAACTACTTCCTGCTTCACCTAAATGTAGGTGATATAAAGGTTCAAGTGATTTATTATCGAACTGCATATTCGCATTGATTGCGTGCGGCAATTCATTAGCCAATAATTTTAGATTGGTGTAATGTGTTGTAATTATACCGAAAGCTTCACGTTCGTAGAAAACTTCTAAAAAGGTTTCAGCCAGAGCACCACCTAGTTCAGGGTCGCTTCCCGTTCCAAATTCATCAATCAAAAAAAGTGTTTTTTTGTCGCACTTTTTTAGAAAATAATTCATCTTTTTTAAGCGATAACTATAAGTGCTGAGGTGGTTTTCAATAGATTGATTGTCGCCAATATCTGTCATTATCCTTTTGAAAAAGCACATTTCGCTTTGAGATTCAGCAGAAATCAATAATCCACTTTGAAGCATAACTTGCAGTAATCCAACAGTTTTGAGTGTAATACTCTTTCCTCCAGCGTTTGGTCCCGAGATTACGATTATTCGCTTATCGGGAACCAATTCTATGCTTTGCGGAAATGTTTTATCTTTCCTTTTATTATTTGAAACCAACAACAATGGATGAAATGCCTTTTGAAGAGAAATCTTTTTATCCTTTGAAATAATTGGCAAAACTCCGTTTATTTTCAACGCATATTTTGCTTTTGCATAAAGCACGTCCATCGCTATTAAATATTCCTGATAACTCGCAAGAATTTCGGTGTGTGGCCGCACAAACTCAGTCATTGCTTTTAGAATTCGCTTTATTTCTTCGTCTTCTTCGTAAATTAAATTGCTCAATTCATTAGCGTATTCCAGCGTTTCCTGTGGTTCAATGTAAACGATACTTCCTGTTTTTGAACTTCCTAAAACCGCGCCTTTCACTTTTTTGCGGTGCATTGCTTTTACAGCCAAAACTCTTCTGTTTTCAACTACAGATTCACGAATTTCATCTAAATAATCGCTTGCCGAATATTGCGAAAGTGCTTTTGTAAATGATGAATTAATTTTTCCTTTAACAACATTCAGTCGTCTGCGAATGGTTCCGAGTTGTGTAGAAGCATCATCTTTTATCTCGCCGTATTTGTCAACTCGTTTGTTTATTTCTTCCGAAATGATTGAAGTGTAACTCACTTCTTCCGAAAAAGAATTCAGATGAATATAGAACTCTTCAAATTTTTTAAAGAATTTTAATAGAATTCGAGTCGTTTCAGAAATAGAAAGAATTTTTCTAAAACCAGAGATTTCCAAAGTACTGTTTTCAATTTCCAGCAAGCGAAGTTCCCTAAAAATAGGATCGAAACCGTGATTCGGAATATGGTTATCGCCATCAAATGAAGCTTTAAATTCTTTTACTCGTTGAAGCTCTGGCTCAATTTCATCAAAATCCTGATATGGAATTATTACAAGCACCGTTTCTCTTCCTGGTTCTGTAACGCAGTTTTCGGAAACTTGGCGTAGCACGCTTGGAAATTCAAGGTCTTCTAATGTTTTTGTGTCTATTTTTGGCATAAATGGAGCTTTCGGTTTTTTGCCACGAATGCACGAATGTAGTTTTATTCGTGAATTCGTGGAAATCTTCCCTTATTTTTGCTTTCACAAAAGTAAGAATAATGAAGGTAACAATTGAGCCAGTATGGAAGGCGATTTTAGCAGAAGAATTTGAAAAACCTTATTTCAAAAATTTGATGGAATTTGTTAGTTCAGAATATAATTCAACAGATTGTTTTCCGCCGCAAGAGCAGATTTTTTCAGCTTTTAATCATACACCTTTTGATGAAGTGAAGGTTGTGATAATAGGGCAAGACCCGTATCATGATTTTGGTCAGGCGCACGGACTGTGTTTTTCTGTAAATGAAGGTGTTAAAATTCCTCCTTCGCTTAAAAATATTTACGAAGGAATACGGACCGATGTTGGTTCGCCCGTTCCAGAAGGTGGAAATTTGAAACGTTGGGCAGACCAAGGTGTTTTATTATTAAATGCTACCTTAACAGTTCGTGCACATCAAGCTGGAAGCCATAAAAGCAAAGGTTGGGAAAAATTTACAGATGCTGTAATTGAAAAGCTTTCAGATGAAAGAGAAGGAATCGTTTTTATGCTTTGGGGAAATTATGCCAAAAAGATGGGGAAAAAAATTGATCGCTCAAAACACGAAGTTATAGAAACAATACATCCGTCGCCATTAAGTGTAAATAAAAATAAAGAAGGTTGGTTTGGAATAAAACAATTTAGTGCAGCGAATGACTATTTAATAACGAAAGGAAAGGAAAAAATAATTTGGTAGTGCTAAAAGACTTAGCAATTTTGCTATAATCAAAGAGGTTATAACTTCAATAAAAAATTTTAAATAAAAAATAGAAACGGGGAGTGGTTTCTATTCTTCTTCTGGTACGTCTGGCTCGGTTGCATCATTACAGCTAAACTGCAATAACAAGAAGTTGGTAACTAACAACGCGCCCAAAACGATTAAAAATGTAGTCATGATGATTGTTTTTATATAAACAAGATGCAAGATCTACTTTCGGGTTGCGTAAATTTTAAGATTTTTTTTGGATTTTATGTAAGATTCTGTCTTCTTGCGTTTTAGATTCAATTAAATCTAGTTCTAACAGTTTTTGCTGAATGTTTTCAAGCTCTTTTGAAGTTAATTGTCGGTCGCTCCATTCGGTTAATGACAGCCATTCGCGAACATCTTCAATTTTTTGACCGTAACGTTTGGAGATTATTTCATCAATATTTAGTAAGTTTTTGAAGTCTTCAGTTATACCATTTATCACCTTTAGAATTGATTGAATGCTTTCTGGATCATTCTCCAAAACATCATTTCTAACCGCAATTACAAAACTTGGCCACGGAGTAGGGGATTCACCAATTAAACGGAAGGTGCCGTTATCTACGTGGGGTTTTGTCATAAATTTTTCCCACATAAAATAATCGCCATTTCCTATTGGAAGTCCTTCCAGAGCGCCATCTAAATCTTTTATTACGTGAAAATCTAAGTCCTCTTTTAAATTCCACGCGAGGTTTTCAGCATTTACAAAAGCCATTAAATGTGATCCAGAGCCGTAACGACTAATGGCAGCTTTTGTTCCTTTTAAATCACTAACTTCTTTATAATCTGAAGCTGTTGCAACGTGAATTCCCCATAATAAAGGCGATTTCACAAAGACTTGAACAATCTTACTATCGTTTCCTTGAATGATATCGCGGACTATTCCTTCGGTAAGAATTACGGCCATATCAATTTCCTTGTTGCGCAATGAACGCGCCATTTGACCGGTACCTCCTGGATAATCCTTCCAACGAAGTTCTATGCCTTGTTCATTGAATTTTTTATCGCGAAGGGCTATATACCAAGGCAAGTTGAAGTGTTCTGGCACACCGCCAATCATAAATTTTTTCATGCTACAATTTTTTCCAAAGTATATTGAATTAAAGAATCTATGGTTTTTGATGCGTCTTTACTAAACGTTCCCGTAGCTCGGTTAGCGATAATCGCATTCATTGAAATAGCGTGATGACCCAGTAATTTCGCCATTGCATACATCGTTGCGGTTTCCATCTCTAAGTTTGTGATTTGTTTCTTTTTATATTTGAAAGTGATCAAATTTTCATTCAGATTTTCATCCTTCAGCTTTGCGCGAAGAACACGTCCCTGTGGTCCGTAAAAACCAACATTCGTTATCGTAATGCCTTGAGTTGTCTTATCTGAAGTCATTTTTTTAAGCAAATTTTTATCAGCTTCAACTGCGTAAGGGACTGAATTATCTGGATTCCATTGCATATGGTCAATAAATGATTGAGCAAAATCACGATTGAAAAATTTATCCGTCTTGTCATAATAGTGCATCACATTGTCTAAACCAATGCCCATAGTACTTATTAAAAAACTATCAACTACTATTTCGGCTGTTAAACCTCCGGAGGTTCCAATTCTAATAATTTCTAATGACGTAAGTTTTTTCTTGACTTGTCGTTTCTCAAAATCTAAATTTACCAAAGCGTCAAGTTCACTGAAAACAATGTCAATATTATCAGGCCCAATTCCTGTTGAAATCACGCTTATCCGCTTTCCTTTATAGGTTCCTGTATGTGTTTTGAATTCACGGTGTTCAGCCGTCGTTTCTATAGTCTCAAAATACTTTGAAACTTCTGCCACACGCCCCGGATCGCCAACTGTTATGATAGTTGTGGCCAACTGAGAAGGAGAAAGGTCTAAATGATAGATTTTGCCTTCGGGGGTTAGGATTAATTCGCTGGGTTTTATTGTTTCTTGTTTCAAGTTTCTTGTTTCTAGTTTTTACTCCGATCCTCTAAATGGGAGCTTGAGATTCTTGGTTTCTGGTTTTGATTAATAAATTTCGTTTTCAGGAATATTCATTTCTGTATTTTTTATTAAAAATCGACCAATATTTTCTACATTAACCTCGCTTATATGGTATTTATTTTTAGATAATCCTTCTATAACCCAAGAAGCTCCGTCAAGTACCTCTATTTTATTATCTTCTATTAATATCGATGGGGTTTCCCAATAATTTGATGCTTTTAATAATTCTTTAAATTTGTCCCAATTTTCTGAACTTAAACTTATCGTTTTATCTTCAACTAATCTTCCAGTCTCATAGTCCCCATCAACATCGGTTCGTTTCCAATTCAAACTTATTTTTTTATTATTTTTAGTAATTGTTATTGCAACAGGATTATGGAAAGATCTCAACCATAAAAACCGATACACTTCGCAATTACATTTATAATCCTGTAGATTGTTTTCTTTGAAAGAAATTAGATGGTTTGAATATATTTCGGCCCAAAATTTATCAACGCCTATTTGATTTGACTCATTATAAACAGGCACTAGTAAATTATCTTGTGCAAATAAATTTTGAGACAAAACGAGAATAACAATAAAGAATATTTTGATCATTAAAAAAATTTTTACCCTCCAACTCGCTTAACTTTAAATCCTTTACTCTTCAAAAATGACATAATCTTATCGCGATAATCGCCTTGAATGATGATTTGTTCATTCTTAAAGCTCCCGCCAACGCTTAACAATTGTTTTATTTCTTTAGCAAGAATCTTAAAATCTGAATCGGCGCCAGTGTAGCCTTCGATAATAGTAATTGGTTTTCCTTTTCGCTTTTCGTATTTACAAATCAAAGGATCGTCCTGCATCCAAAGAGTGGTTTCTTCCTCAGTTTCAGGAATATCTTTTGGTTCGTGATCGGGAAATAGGTTTTTTAATTGGTCTTCTAGAGATTTCAATGTTTCAATGTTTCAATGTTTAAAATTCAATCCTTCGACTGCGCGTAGGGTGAGGTGGTAAATATTATTTACTGCTCACTGCCACTGAATACTCCCTACTTTTTTATAAGTCCAATCTCAACCAAACGTTGATGTAAAAACTCGCCAGCCGTGATATCTTCATACGCTTTTGGATGTTCGTTGGTTATACACTCTGGCATACAGTTCAATTTCATATCACTGCGAGGGTGCATAAAGAAAGGAATTGAATATCGTGGACTGCCCCATTCTTCTTTCGGCGGGTTTACAACTCTGTGAATTGTGGAGCGAAGTTTATCGTTGGTGTGGCGTTCCAACATATCGCCTACGTTTATAACTAATTCATCTTCATTCGGAATTGCATCCATCCAAACGCCGTCCTTGCGTAAAACTTGTAAGCCTCCAGCAGAAGCACCCATTAATAAGGTTATAAGATTTATATCTCCGTGAGCTCCCGCACGTACTGCGCCTTTTCGTTCTTCGGTAATAGGAGGGTAGTGGATTGGTCGCAAAATACTATTCCCGTTATTTGCCCAATGGTCAAAATAAAATTCATCCACACCTATATATAATGCCAAAGCACGAAGCACATAAATTCCTGTTTTTTCAAGCATTCTGTAGGCTTCCATTCCTGTGTGGTTAAAATCCGGAAGCTCTTTTACTTGTACGTTTTTAGGATATTCTTCAGTCAGTTTTGCATCTGCGGAAGGTTCTTGCCCAAAGTGCCAAAACTCCTTTAAATCGCCTTCTTTTTTGCCTTTGGCGTGCTCTTTTCCGAAGGAAATATAACCGCGCTGCCCTCCAAGACCTTCAATTTCATACTTTTCCTTCTCTTCAAGTGGAAGTCCAAAAAAGCTTTTCACTTCTTTATAAAGTTCATCAACCAAATCATCACTTAAAAAATGATTTTTAAGCGAAACGAAGCCTATATCTTCAAAAGCTGAACCAATTTCATTTACAAATTTTTGCTTCCTTTTAGGGTTTTCCGAAAGGAAATCGGCCAAATCTACGCTAGGGATATTATTCATGATTTTTAATTTATCTGTTCAAAAAAACTAAATTACTTATTTTGGACCTAAGACCAAAAAACTTGTGATATAAGGTTAAAAAAACGTTTGATAATAACAACTGCTGCTGCTTGTTTATCAATCTTTTCAAATCTAATTTTTATTTTGTTTTCTTTCTACTTTTCAATATAAAAATTGTAATTATATAAATCAATACTATTGCAAAAGGTATGGCCACGAACCTGTATTCAGGAAGCATATACCAAAGTAAAAGTACCAAAACCGTTCTAGCAAGCGAATGGAAAATTCCTACCCAATGGTTAATTATCCACGAAAAGGGCAACCACATTAATCCTGTTAATATACCAACTGTCAATGGTAAAGAGGTATAGTCAATTAAAAAAAACGGAATAGCAATAGAATATACTAAAATTGCCTGTCCAACTGTAAAAAAGAACAATTTGTCAAATTCATTTTTAGGTTTATTCTTGTCCAAAAAATTCTCGCCAGTAAATTTCGAAATAAATATTCCCAAGTAAACAATGCTGCCTGTTGCAATAAACAATACCCAAACGGTCGCCTGAATTGGTAGGATAAGTCCCGCTATTCCGACAATTAACCAAGCAATTAAACCCGCTAAAGGTGTAGCAAGAAATTTTCCATTTGTAAATTCATTTCTTTGTTCTTCAAGAGTTCTTCGGGTTTGATTCATCTATGGTTATGGAATTTAACATCTTATTTCCTAGGTCTTACCGTTCTAAGTCAATTATGTAATTACAAATATACCAAATTGCAAAAGTTATTCCTTAGATAAAATTTCCTTTAATAATCCTTGCGGATAACGGTTTTTTTCTAATTTTGGTTGTTCTAATTATTTATGATGAAACCTGAAACCAAGCCACATATTTTCTACGATTATAACCGAAAAGACGTTGATGATGCTACTTTATTGAAACTATACCGCGGAATGCTGAAACCGAGGATGATAGAAGAGAAAATGCTAATTCTTCTACGTCAAGGAAAGGTTTCAAAATGGTTTAGCGGAATAGGGCAAGAAGCCATTTCCGTAGGAATAACAGCGGTTTTGGACAAAGATGAATACATCCTTCCGATGCACCGAAACCTCGCTGTTTTTACAATGCGTGAAATTCCACTTTACCGTTTGTTTTCGCAATGGCAAGGTAAAGCGAACGGTTTTACCAAAGGTCGCGATAGAAGTTTTCACTTTGGAACGCAGGAATTCAATATAGTTGGGATGATTTCACATCTGGGGCCTCAATTTGGTGTTGCTGATGGAATTGCACTGGCAAACAAATTGAAGAAAAATAATAAAGTCTGCGCCGTTTTTACAGGTGAAGGCGGAACTAGCGAAGGTGATATTCACGAAGCACTTAACGTAGCTTCAGTCTGGCAGCTTCCTGTTCTTTTTTGTGTTGAGAACAATGGTTATGGGCTTTCAACGCCAACAAACGAGCAGTATAATTGCGAAAATATTGCAGATCGAGGCAAAGGTTACGGCATGGAATCTCACATTATTGAAGGAAACGATATTTTGGAAGTTTATACTAAGTTGAAGGATTTGGTGGAAGATATGCGTATAAATCCACGCCCGGTTCTTTTGGAGTTCAAAACCTTTAGAATGCGCGGTCACGAAGAAGCGAGCGGAACAAAATACGTTCCTACAGATTTGATTGATGAATGGGGTTTGCGTGACCCACTTCTAAATTATGAAGACTTTTTATTAGCCGAAGGAATTCTTTCAGTAGAAAAAATTCAAGAGTTTAAAGATGAGTTCAAACATGAAATTGATGATAATTTAGAGATTGCTTTTGCAGAACCTAAAATACAATCTACTGTAGCTAATGAGTTAAGTGATGTTTATAAAGAATTTCAATATCAAGAAGTTAAAGAAAATTCAGAAAACGAAAATATTCGTTTAATTGATGCTATTTCACAAGGTTTAAAACAATCCATGGAGCGTCATGACAACCTTATAATCATGGGTCAAGACGTTGCGGAATACGGCGGTGTTTTCAAAATAACCGAAGGCTTTGTGGAACAATTCGGCAAAGACCGAGTTCGCAATACACCTATATGTGAATCTGCAATTGTTTCAGCAGCAATGGGACTTTCCATCAATGGATATAAAGCTGTTGTAGAGATGCAATTTGCAGATTTTGTTACTTCTGGTTTCAATCCAATCATCAACTATCTCGCAAAAAGTCATTACCGTTGGAGTGAAAATGCAGACGTTGTGGTGCGAATGCCTTGCGGTGCAGGAGTAGGAGCCGGACCATTCCACAGTCAAACTAATGAGGCTTGGTTTACGCATACTCCAGGTTTAAAAGTTGTTTATCCAGCGTTTCCATATGATGCTAAAGGCTTATTGGCAACAAGTATTGAAGATTCAAACCCAGTAATGTTCTTTGAGCATAAGGCTTTATATAGAAGTATTCGCCAAGATGTGCCAACAGATTATTACACTTTACCTTTAGGGAAAGCTTCCATTCTAAAGGAAGGAACAGATGTTAGCGTTATAACTTATGGAGCAGGAGTGCATTGGGCTTTAGAAACTTTAGAACAAAATCCTGAAGTAAGTGCTGATTTAATTGATTTACGGACTTTAGTTCCTTTGGATATTGAAGCAATATATAAATCAGTTAAGAAAACAGGAAAGGTAATTATACTTCAAGAAGATTCTTTGTTCGGCGGAATAGCTTCAGATATTTCAGCTTTGATAATGGAGAATTGTTTTGAACATTTAGACGCTCCCGTTAAACGAGTAGCAAGTTTAGAAACACCAATACCTTTTGCAGCAAATTTGGAATCTGCTTATCTTCCTAAAGAAAAATTCAAAGAAATCCTATTAAATTTATTGTCTTACTAATAATTTAACATTCGTTGTTAAACTTTAGATAAAGACAATCCGAATGTTAAAATGGTTGTTTAATTTAGTGCCATACTAATCATTAAAAATAAATATTATGTTACGTTGGATCGTTATTTTTCTAGTAATCGCAATAGTTGCGGCAATTTTTGGATTTGGAGGTATCGCAGATGGTGCAGCTGATATCGCAAAAATAATTTTTTACATTTTTATAGTTCTTTTAGTAATCTCCTTACTTTCAAGATTATTTAAAAGATAAAAAAATCACTAACCTTTTTATTAAACACAAACTATCATTTTTATGAAAAAAATCCTCATTTTGGCCCTAGTAGCGGTCACAGCATTCGCTTGCGGAACACCCAAAACCGTTCAAGAATCACGAAAAGTTATTAAAGGGTATTGGACTTTAGACAATGTAAGCTATGGTTCCTCAGGTAAATTTAATGTTCAGCTTTTTAATGATACCTCTGCGGAGTGTTTTGAAGGAAGTACTTGGCGTTTTATCCCTAATAATAATACCGCTAATTATAATATTGACAATCCCGATTGCCCAACAGGTGAACGAAATTTTATTTTTACAATAGTAGAAATAGATCCAGCTTCTGGCTTGTATGATTTCATAATTAAACCTACAAATGCTAAAGGTAAATCTGAAGATAACACAGGTTTCAGGGTACATCTATCTCAATTAAATGAATCCTCAATGCGTTGGGAACAAACAGTAAGTTTAGATGGCAAACCATTTAAAATAAATATGAACTTTTCTAAAATAAACGAACAATAATTATGAAGACATTTTTTAAACAGACCGCATTAGTAGCATTTGCATTAACACTTGTTATCAGTTTAGGAAGCTGCGAAGCAACTAGAAATGCTAATAACAAACAAAAAGGAGCCGTAATTGGAGCTACAGGCGGCGCCATTCTTGGAGCAATTATTGGAAACAACGTTGGAAAAGGTGGTAACGGAGAACTTGGAGCCGTAATCGGTGGTGTTGTTGGTGGTGGCGCTGGTGTTCTTATTGGAAACAAAATGGACAAGCAAGCCCAAAAAATTGAGCAAGAAATCCCCGGAGCTCAAGTAGAAAGAGTAGATGACGGAATCGTTGTTACTTTTGACGAAAACAGTGGTGTATATTTTGACACTGCAAAATACAACGTAAATGCGGCTTCCCAGTCTATTTTAGACAAGCTTTCAAATGTGTTAGTTGAATATCCAGACACAGATGTACTTGTAGTTGGTCATACTGATAGTGTTGGTGCGGATGATATGAATATGAGGCTTTCCAAAAACAGAGCTCAGTCGGTTACAAACTATTTTGTGCAGACAAAAGGTTTGGGCGCTGGACGTTTTACAACCAATTGGTACGGTGAAACTGCTCCAGTTGCAGATAATACTACTGCCGAAGGTCGTGCTAAAAACAGACGTGTAAATCTTGCTATTGTTCCGAATGAAAAAATGAAGACAGAAGCAAAGCAGCAAGCTGGCGAATAATTAGAAACAAATATTATTTAAAAATCCCGAACCTCTTCATTGGTCGGGATTTTTTTTTAGCTTTAAACCAAGAATGGCATACAATAATAAAAGAGAAGTTATAATTATCGGAGGAGGATTGGCGGGGCTTACGGCGGCGTTACATCTTTCCAATCATAACCTCAAAATATGTTTAATTGAAAAAAATGAATATCCACACCATAAAGTTTGTGGGGAATATATTAGCAATGAAGTGTTGCCCTATTTAAGCTCATTGGGAATCGATCCATTCTCAATTGGAGCCAAAAGAATATCAAAATTTGAAATAACCGATTCAAAAGGATTTCCACTTAAAGCAGATTTACCGCTCGGCGGATTTGGAATCAGCCGTTATGCTTTTGATAATTTACTATTTGAAGCTATAAAAGATAAAGTTGAAATCATTTTTGATACAGTTGAAAAAGTAATTTTCAAAGAAAATATATTTACAGTCACAACTCAAAGAAAAGATGTTTTATACGCAGATTTTGTTATTGGAGCCTTCGGAAAAAGATCTAATATAGACTTTTTTTTAAATCGAAGGTTTATGAAACAACCCTCGCCTTGGTTAGCTGTAAAAACACATTATGATTTTGATTTTGACGAAGACACGGTTGCCTTACACAATTTTAATGGAGGTTATTGCGGTCTAAGTAAAACCGAAACCAACACCGTAAACGCCTGTTATTTAACCACTTTTAAATCATTCAAGAAATATGGCGATATTGATACTTTTCAGAAGAAGGAACTTTCAAAGAATCCTTTTTTAGATGAATTTTTCAAAAAGGCTAAACCCGTTTTCAAAAAACCATTGACTATTAGCCAGATTTCGTTTCAGAAAAAAGAACCTGTAGAAAATCATATTTTTATGATTGGTGATAGCGCAGGACTCATACATCCACTATGTGGCAATGGAATGGCTATGGCTATTAGGAGCGCGCAACTATTTTCAGAATTGTTTCTTAAAGCATTTCAGAAAAGTGATTTTGATAGAAATAATTTGGAAAAAGAATATTCAAATCACTGGCAAAAAGAATTTGGAAGTAGATTAAAAACTGGAAGATTCATTCAACGTATTTTAATGAATCCTCTTAGTTCAAAATTAGGGTTTTCAATGGCCAAATCAATACCTTCATTAATACCAAAACTAATTGAAAAAACACACGGAAGTCCAATAAAATGATAGCATTTAGTAACAAACATAGATCCATTCAAGCAGAGATAATGGACGATTTGGACTTTCAAGGCGAAGAAATGAAACATCTTTTGGATGATCTAAAAAACGTAAATAAGTGGTTGGGAGGAAATAGTATTACGATAGATGGATTAAAAGAGTTATTGAAAAATCATCCAAACGACAAAATTTTGACCATTTTAGATATTGGTTGTGGCGATGGTGAATTGCTTCGAAAGTGTACCGATTTTGGAAAGAAAAACAATTTCAACTTCAAATGTATTGGTATAGATTTTAACCAAAATATTTTAGAAATCGCCGAAAATAGAAGCAGTAATTATCCAAATCTAACTTTTAAAAAAGTTGACGTTTTTTTAGAAGAAGAATTAATACCAAATTGCGATATTGCATTATGTACACTGTTCTTGCATCATTTCAGTAATGAACAGATTGAAAATTTATTGAAAACAATTTTAAAAAAGACCGAAATCGGTTTAATAGTCAATGATTTACAAAGAAGCAAACAAGCCTTTTTCCTATTCAAAATAGTTAGTAAATTGTTTTTGAAGACTAAAACTGCGCGACACGACGGTTTAGTTTCAATAGCTAGAGGGTTCAAAAAAAATGAACTTGAAGCTATTTCAACAACAATAAGTAATCAAAAAAGCACAATCCATTGGCGTTGGGCGTATCGCTATCAATGGATTTCTAAAAACACAAACTAATGGTAAAAATAAATACAGTTACTACACAATTACCAGAATTTATGCGAGATACTGCTCAGATTATTGATCTCGTTAAAAATTGGATGCGTGACCAAGATGAAAGATATAAACGAAAGGTCGTAAAAATCATGGAAGGAGCGGGAGTAGACAAAAGGGGTTCCATTATGGATCCTATTGAAGTTTTTATCAATCCAAGTTTTGGTTCCAGAAACGATATTTACGCCCGTGAAATAAAAAAAATGGGGAAGCAGTGTTTGGAAAAAGCACTCAATAAAGCTGGATGGAAGCCAACTGATCTTGATTATATTATAACCGTAAGCTGCACTGGAATTATGATTCCTTCAGTTGACGCCTATTTAATCAACGAACTTAAAATGAGGCAAGACGTGATGCGGTTGCCAGTAACTGAAATGGGCTGTGCCGCAGGAGTTTCAGGAATTATCTATGCCCACAATTTTTTAAAAGCTAATCCTGGAAAACGTGCAGCTTTAGTTGCTATAGAAGCTCCGTCCGCCACTTTTCAAATAGACGATTTTTCGATGGCAAATATTGTAAGTACTGCTATTTTTGGAGATGGCGCGGCTTGCGTGTTACTTTCTTCAAGAGAAGAAGATGAAGGTCCCGAAATTATTGACGAGGAAATGTTTCATTTTTATGATGCAACAGGAATGATGGGTTTCAAGCTGGTAGACACTGGACTTCAGATGATACTCGATAAAGAGGTTCCTGATAAAATTGCAGAACATTTTCCGGCAATTATTCATCCCTTTTTAGAGAAAAATAACTTAACCATCGAAGACGTTGATCATCTTATTTTTCATCCAGGAGGCAGAAAAATTGTAGAAACTGTGGAGGAGCTTTTTGGCAGTTTGGGCAAAGATATAACAGACACAAAAGAAGTGCTCAGACTGTATGGCAATATGAGTAGCGCAACAGTCCTTTTTGTTCTGGAACGTTTTATGGATAAAAAACCTAAAAATGGAAGCTACGGTCTGATGCTTAGTTTTGGTCCAGGGTTCTCAGCCCAGCGTGTGTTATTGAAATTTTAGAGTAACTTTGCGCTTTCCTTTTAGAAAGGTAAAATTATGATAGAGTTTCAACAGCAATGGGCATTAATCCTAGGCGGCAGTAGCGGCCTCGGCTTAGCAAGTGCAAAAAAACTTGCTTCCGAAGGGATGAATATTTGCATTGTTCATAGAGACCGAAGAAGTAATATTCCTGAGTTCGAAAAAGAAGTTGAGCAACTTAAAAACTTAGACGTTTCAGTAAAAACGTTTAACCAAGATGCCTTAAACTCTGAAATTAGAAACGAGATAATTTCAGAATTACCCAAAAACAGTATAAAATTATTGCTTCATAGTATCGCTAAAGGTAGTTTAAAGCCTATGCATAGTGCAGATGAAGCTGTGCTTCAAAAGCAAGATTTGGATATAACGCTTCACGCCATGGCAACCAGTTGGTATGAATGGACGCAGGCTTTGGTTCAAAGTGAAAAGTTTTCAAAAAAGGCGAAAAATATTGCTTTTACAAGTGAAGGCAGTTCCAAAGTGTGGCCAGGATACGCAGCAGTTTCTGCGGCGAAATCTACGTTAGAATCTTTGATGAGAAGTATGGCTGTTGAATTGGCTCCAATAAATATAACCACAAATTGCATTCAAGCTGGAACTACTAAAACTGCATCATTTGCTATGATTCCAGGAAGTGAAGAACTTGCTGCAATGAGTAAAAAACGAAACCCTTTCCACCGTCTTACGCAACCGGAATATGTTGCCGATGTGGTTTATTTACTCTGTCGTCCAGAAGCAGATTGGATTAATGGAAACATTATAAAAGCAGACGGTGGAGAGAGCCTTAGATAATTTACAATTTTGAAATATAACGACATTCTTGATTTGCTTCCTTATGAAGTTCCATTTTTGTTTGTAGACGAGCTAGTATCCGTTTCACAAGAAGGAGTAGAAGGTTATTATATTTTTAAAAAAGACGAATATTTTTACCAAGGTCATTTCAAAAGCAATCCCGTTACACCTGGAGTCATATTAACAGAATGTATGGCGCAAATTGGGCTAGTGTGTTTGGGTATTTTTCTCTTACAAATAGAAAATTCTTCTGAAAAACCTGCCATTGCATTGAGCAGTTCCGTTATAGATTTTTATATTCCCGTATTTCCTGGCGAAAAAGTGAAAGTGATTTCAGAAAAGGAATATTTCAGATTCAATAAATTAAAATGTAAAGTGAAAATGGTAAATAGCAAAAACGAGTTAGTTGCCAAAGGAACTATAAGTGGCATGCTGGGATTGAAAACTAGTGAAAAATAATATAAAAGAACGCTTTTTCAGAAGCTGATAAATGAAAAATAGAGTAGTTATAACTGGTTTAGGTGTATGCTCTCCAATTGGAGTTACCATACCAGAATTCACCCAAGCATTAAAGAACGGGGAGTCTGGTATTCGGTTTCGTCCTGATTTGGAAGAACTTAAATTCTCTTGCCAATTGGGGGCCATTCCACAGATTTCCGAAGAAAAAAAGCGTGAATATCTAACAGAATTACAACTTCGGAATTTTATGAGCAGCGGAATTTTATACGGTATTATAGCTGGTATGGATGCTTTTAAAGATGCTAAATTAGAACTAGCAAAAAATGATGAAGACCCTCTTTGGGATTTAGGAATTATTTTTGGCACAGGCGTTAGCAGCGTAGAAAAGATGCACGAGAGCCTAATGAAAATCCACTCTAAAAATGTTCGTAGACTAAGTAGCAACACTATTCCCCAAATTATGGTTAGTGGAGTAAGTGCCTATCTTTCAGGTTTTATTGGTGCAGGAAATGTGGTAACATCAAATTCTTCTGCTTGCTCTACTGGCACCGAAGCTCTTTTAATGGGCTATGAGCGCATCAAAAATGGACAAGCCAAACAAATGCTTTGCGGAAGTTGTAGTGATCACGGACCATACATTTGGGGAGGTTTTGACGCCATAAGAGTAACCACCCATAAATATAACGATGCTCCAGAAAATGTAGCCGGACCAATGAGTGCAGTAACGAGTGGCTTTGTTCCGGGGAGTGGAGGAGGAGCCTATTTACTAGAGTCTCTAGAAAGTGCCCAGAAAAGAGGCGCAATAATATATGCAGAAGTTTTAGGAGGTGCTTTGAATAATGGGGGCCAACGTGGCGATGGAAGCATGACTGCACCAAACAATATAGCTGTCCAGAAATGTATCGAGATGGCAGTTGAAGACTCTAACGTTAGCGCTTCGGAAATTGACTATATTAATGGTCACCTTACTTCCACCATAAAAGATCCAGACGAAATAGCAAACTGGAGCAAGGCTCTAAAACGAAGCGGAAGTGATTTCCCATACATTAACTCTTTAAAAGGAATGATTGGTCATTGTATAGCCGCAAGTGGAAGTATTGAGATTGTAGCTTCTTTGCTTCAATTGCAACAGGGTTTTATTTTTCCAAATATTAATTGCAATCCAATTCATCCAGATATTTTAAATACAATTTCAGAAGAAAAAATTCCCACTAAAACCATTTATAAACCAATTAATACAATCGCTAAAGCCAGTTTTGGATTTGGAGATGTGAACGCTTGCGTTATTTTTAAAAAATATTAAACTTATGAATTCAGAAGAAATTTACATAAAACTAGAGCCAATTATCAAAAGTTATTTACCTGAAGATGTAGCCTCCTCCAAAATTAGCCGCGATAGTGATTTAACGCGAGAACTAAACATAAACTCGGCCCATCTTGTGGATATCGTTTTGGATATTGAAGACGCTTTTGATGTTGAATTCAAAAATGACGATTTAGAGAAATTACGTAACGTAAACGATGCAATTTCACTTATTAAGGAAAAGACTTCGGCATAGTGAACTGTTAAAAACTAGTCTGTGAAATGATTTCTTAGCATTCCGTTAATTTCAAAGAGTTTATCAGTTAAAGTGAGTTAAAACGGTTGATTCCAAGAATTATATTTAATAATTTTAATAGAATCTTTAATCACAGAAGCCATGAAAAAACTGTTTACAATTTTAACGCTATTTATAAGTATTACTGCCTTTTCTCAAGATCCGTTTCTTCAGAAATCTAATCTAGAGGCGAAAAAAGAAGCTATAAAACTCACAGATCGATATAATCGAGAACTTGCTTTGTCAGGGGATCAAATACTATTGTTTCAACAAAAAGTTGAGGAATTTTTAATTCGAAGACAAGAAATAGAAGCCGCAGGTTTTACAGGTAAATTAAAACTAGATCAGCTATACAAAAATCAGCAAGAGGAAACGGCAGATATGCAAGATATTCTTACACATCAACAATTACAGGTTTACAAACAAGTGAAACCAGAAATCCAACCTCTAGAAATAGTGAAGGAAAAAGCAAAGAAAGACGATTAGTTATTCGTCTTTCTCTATAAAATTTTCTTTTTCTGTAGTTCTTTCAATATCGGGAGCTACGCCGTTAGAAGGACTTTGCTCCAAACCTGCGGAATCTACTTGAAAAAATTCCAGTATTTCGGGCGGGTTATCTATCTGTTTGGTGCGTTTTCCATTTATGACAATTGGTCTTGAGATAACAGTATCATCATTTTGGATAATTTTTAACCAGTCATTAGAGCTGAATTCAGCAGTACTATCAGAACTGATGTCCAACTCTCGTTTATCCACCAAATCGCCAATTTTCACTCCAAGAGCCTCTGCAATTTCAGCCCATTGCGTGTCGGAAACTTTTGTTTTTGCCAAGTCTATGGCTAAGTATTTTTCATCAGTACCAGCTAGGTAGCTCAATGTATGTCTGCCTACTCGTGTGTTACTGCTATAAATAAGAGTTAATTGTTTCTCGTTTCGTGCTATTACGCCCATTTCATTCATTATTAATGAGTTTTCATTTTTGCTTTTCTTTTTTGCAATTGCGACGCCAATTCGTCAGCAACCTTTGCAACTGAAGCTTCTAGAGACGCGGTAGATGTTTCTGCAAAAATAGATGGTCCTGGTAAGCTCAACCTCACGTTGCATATCTTTCCAGTTTCAGGATTGCTAGAATTTTCCTTTTTAAAATAAACATCTGCACTTATTATAAAATCATATTTATTTTCAAGTTTGTTTAATTTTTCAGCCGCGAAAGCTTCTAATCTGGGGCTCGCAGCGATGTCGTGGTACTCAAAATTGATATTCATATTTCGGTTGTTTTGATTATGAATTTTAAAGATACGATAGGCAAAAATCCATTCCAAACTTTTTAATAGGATTTTGTGATATTAATCGGCATTTGTAGTTTCTGATGGGCTCTCCTTAATATAGACGGATGCTAAAACGCCAGATGTCAGGGAAACTACAATAATGCCAAGGGAAAGCCATTCGGGAATATCAACGTGGTGAGAAAGAATCATCTTTACACCTACAAAAGCAAGAATCACAACCAAACTATAGTTGATGAATCGAAACTTAGTCAACATTCGGGAGATTAAAAAGTACATTGATCTCAATCCTAAAATTGCCAATATATTAGAACTAAAAACAATAAAAGGATCTGATGTTATAGATAATACTGCCGGAATACTATCCAAAGCGAAAAGAATGTCGGTAAATTCTATAATTATAAGCGCTACAAAAAGGGGAGTGGCGGCACGAACGCCCATTCGTTTTATAAAAAATTTATCCCCATCCATTTTGTAGGATATTGGAAATAACTTTTTAAGAAATTTATATACCGGCGATTTCTTTGGATCTATTTCCTCCTCATTACTAACAAGCATTTTGAAAGCTGTAAATAATAGAAAAGCTCCAAAGACGTAGATTATCCAATCAAACTTATTAATAAGCGCAACTCCAAAAAATATCATAAGCGCCCTAAAAATAATGGCTCCCAGAATTCCCCAGAACAAAACT
This sequence comes from Aequorivita sublithincola DSM 14238, assembly GCF_000265385.1. Taxonomy (NCBI): domain Bacteria; kingdom Pseudomonadati; phylum Bacteroidota; class Flavobacteriia; order Flavobacteriales; family Flavobacteriaceae; genus Aequorivita; species Aequorivita sublithincola. Next base: position 2,909,417 of record NC_018013.1, on the reverse strand, counting down.
TCGTGCTGATATTTCTTCGGAATAGCATAGGTGGAAAAGATTACAGCAATCACAAAGACATTGTCAATGCTTAAAGATAGCTCTATTAAATATCCAGTTATATATTTTATTACAGCAAGCTTTGGCGTTAAATCTGTGGGATTTGCTATGAGACCGTCGTTAAAAAGCCAGTAGATAATTCCAGAAAACCCCAAAGCGACTGTAACCCAAATAGCAGTCCAGATTCCAGCTTCCTTAGCTTTTATTTCGTGGGCTTGCCTATTAAAAACACCCAAATCTAAAGCAAGAAATAAAATAATAAACGCAATAAAAATTCCCCAGACTAGCATTGTATAAGATTTTGAACAAAAATAAGTGCAATTTTCGCTAAAATAATATTCAGAACTGTTAATAATGAAAGCTAGCGTTAAATCTTTTAAAAAACCTTTTCAACGCAAACCAAACGTAGTATATTTAAAAGAAAAATAAAAAGAACCCTATGGAAAGTATTGTTACAGTCAATAAAATAACCCCTTTGGAGCATCCCGTTTTAGAAAGCATTAAAAATAGATGGAGTCCTAGAGCATTCGCTAAAACCCCAATTACTGAAGAGAAAGTGAAAATATTATTAGAAGCGGGTAGGTGGGCTCCGAGTGCCTCCAATATTCAGCCATGGCGAGTTATTTGGGGAATTAAAGGCACCAAAATGTACGACCGTATTTTTGATTGCTTGGACGATTTCAACCAAATTTGGGCTGCTAACGCTGAATTGTTGTGGATTAATGCTTTCAAAAAAACGATGGAGAAGAATGACAAGGAAAACTTTCACGCATTGCATGATTTAGGTCTTTTTATGGGAAATGTAATTCACCAGGCAAATAGTATGGGAATTGCAACCCACCAAATGGCTGGAGTCAAATTTAAAAAAGCTCAAGATGAATTTAAATTTCCTGATGATTATCACGTTACAACTGCCGTTGCTTTCGGTTATTATGGCGGTAATCCGGACGATTTACCAGAAGATTTAAAAAAGCAAGAACTCAAAAAAATGCGCGAACGTAAGGAACAGCACGAATTCGCCTTTAATGGAAATTTTCAAACAAAAAAATAATATAACTATGACCGAGAAAAAGAAACACGCCGATTTTCAAGATGAATACAGAAAATCCTCCAATTTTGGCAAAGCTGAAGAAAAAGAAAACCTGAATATAAAAGGTGACGGAGAGCTCAAAATGGAGAAAGACGAAGCAATGAAATCTAAATCCGAAGAGAAGAAAATTGCCGAAACTTTAAAAACAATCAATTCAGAAGAGGAGTAGAGTTTAGATTATAATTTATTTTAAATTTACTCAAAATCCAAAGATGTTAGAAAACGAAGAAGCTAAATCTAAAGAGCAACAAAACATTGATAAAGAGCTTAAAAATTCTGAAGCTTCTGAACTGACCACGGCAAAATCCCACGGTGAAATACTGAAACAACAAATAGTTGAAGGTCAGGAAACATACGATAAAAATCCTGTAAGTATTTTGCTGAGTTCCTTAACAGCTGGTTTGGAAATTGGGTTTAGTTATTTATTAATCTGCACCTTGTATTATTTTCTCCAAGATAAAGTTGAAGAGGACACTATTATTAAATTAATGTCCTTTTTATATCCGGTGGGTTTTATAATGGTAATTTTAGGGCAATCTATATTATTTACCGAACAAACTTCGCTATTAACACTTCCAGTTCTTAACAAAAAGAGATCCTTAAAAAGTCTTCTTAAACTCTGGGGTCTGGTAATTTTTGGGAATTTAATTGGCGGTTATATCATAGCATTCTTCTTGGTTTGGATCGGGCCGCGTTTACAGATTTTTGATCTTTCAACTATAGAAAAAATAGCAGTGCACGTAACCGATTACGACAAGATGATCATTTTTGCAAGTGCCGTTTTAGCAGGCTGGTTAATGGGGTTGCTTTCTTGGCTTATTGCAGCTTCAAAAAGCACACTGAGTAGAATTGTCATCATTTTTATGATTACTGCAGTATTGGCTTTTACAGGGCTTCATCATAGTATTGTTGGTAATGTGGAAGTATTTGCAGGGCTAATAAGTTCTCCAGCAATAACCATTTCAGGCTATCTTATATTTATAGGCCTCGCACTTTTCGGAAATGCGTTTGGTGGGGCTGTGTTTGTAGCTCTTTTGAAATATCGCGCATTTGTTTATGATGTGAAGGGATAAGTAACACTCGTTGCAGCGGAAATTACTTCAAGAAATATACTTAATTAAAATAGCGCTATCAATTACTTAAATTACTCCTCTTTTTTAATAAACTTGTTTTCAGTATAATAGGGCATATGCCCCATTGAAATTGCTTTGTAAATGGTTGAAGTTTGTTACATCAATTTATAAATGATGCAAACAATGAAAACAAAAAACTACATTACAGTAATTAGCTTAGCAATTTTCCTGTTCTCTTTTATCCCGACGGTAATAGCACAGGAATGGCAAGATTTAGGCAATCTCCAAGTAAATGGGGAAGTCGTTCAAAGGATGCTTAAAATAGAGGGTTTTGGAAACGACATCTATCTATGTACAGACAAAGGTCTGTTCAAATCTTCTGATAACGGATCAACCTTAACCAACCTTACATGGTTAAGTGGGGTTACGCAGGGCCTTGAAATACAATGTGTTTATGTGGATGCTGCTGACGGTAACATGTATATTGGCACTAGCGGACAAGGAGTTTTTAAAAGTACGGATAACGGTAATTCGTGGACTCAAACTGCAATTACTAGTGTTTATGTATTTGATATTGACAAAGTAGGTCCTAATATTTTAAGTTCTTATCTCAGTGCATCTAGTAATGGAGTGTACTATTCCTCAGATGGTCTTGTTACTAAGCAGTCATCGTCAATACCGCAGATTCGCGTAAATAATTTTAAGTTATATAACAATACAATGTTTCTAACCGCAAAAGACAAAGTTTTTAAGAGCATTGACAATGGACTAACTTTTAGTCAGGCCGGGTCGGGACTTCCTAACAATGGGGTTTATTTCAAACCTTTGGCCTTAGAAGATGATACGCTATTTACTGGCAGCAATATGGGTGGGCTTCAAAGTAGTATAGACACAGGACAGACTTGGCAAACTCCAAGCCCTAATCCCTTTTATGGAAATTGTGAAGTTTATGATATTGTAAGTGTTGCAGGATATACTTTTGCAACCGTAGGAGGGACGTGCGGAAGCGACTATAGAATAAAGTTAAGCCAAGATAAAGGTGTAACTTGGTCTTCAGGTCTTTTCAACATTAGCAGCGCAGTTTTCACCATTTTAGGGAGAAACGAGTCCGGCACCAGCATTTTTGTTTTTAATCTTCAAAACGAAAAAATGTATAGAATGTCTGGCTTTACTGCAAGTATCGATGGAAACAGTGATTCTCAAATCGCAATATCGCCAAACCCAACTAGCGGTAGCATAACTATTTCTGGAATTATAGGTGCAAAAAGTGTTGCCATCTATAACACCCAAGGTAAACTTTTGAAGCAATATCCTGAAGTTACTGAAAACAAACTTATAAATCTGTCTGAATTTTCATCTGGTTTGTACTTTGTAAATGTGATTGGCGAAAAAGGTGTTAGGACTTTCAAAGTAATTAAAAAGTAAAAAATTGTTTTAATTGAAGTAATATAAAATCCCTTATGCCAATTGGTATAAGGGATTTTTAAATTTCTTAGTTAGCAAGTTTAAACAAATTAACCTGGTTGAATATCTGCTCCTGGTTTCGTTTTTACTTTTGGTTTCGTTTTTACTTTTGCTTTCGGTTTTTGCTTTGGTTTCGCAGTTGTTGCGGGTTTCTTTTTTGGTTTGTCCTCATCTGATGTTGGCATAATTGAAAGATTTTTGGTTAATAATAACTAAAGATAGTGAAATTTAAAAAAACATCTTATTTAATCTTAGTTAAATAAATTAAGGCTCAATGATTTTCTGTAAATTAGCGACAATTACCAAGTATTATGAAGCTTAACTCCTTTTTTAAGCAATGCCACGAAAAGGAAGTCTTTAAAATGTTGTCTATTTATGTAGTATCTGCGTGGGTTATTTTGCAGGTATTATCAATTACATGGCAACCTTTGGGCCTTCCTCAAAAATCAGTTACTTTTCTGATAATAATATTACTACTCTGTTTTCCACTCTACATTTTTTTTCTTTGGAAATTTCGCCTAGCGCCCATAAATACACCCGGTGAGGAGCTAGACGAAAAGGAAGAAAAGAAAAAGGTCGGTTTTAAAAAAATGTACTTTTCCTCACTAGGTATAATCACCTCGCTTTGCGTGATTACCGTTTTTTTAATTGTAAATAAGAACTTTTCGCGAGATAAAAGTGATTTACTTCCCGTAATAGTAAAGAGTGACAAAATTGCGGTCTTAAAATTTGGCAATAATACTGGCGATCCAAAATATGACATTGTGAGTAAAATGGCTTCAGATTGGATTATTCATGGAATTACCGAAAATCAAGTAGCGCAAGTGATAACCCAGGATTTGGTAGATGAATACAAAACCATTTTAAAAGGAAAAAAAATTGATGAAGATGAGACCACAATAGTAAAAGAGTACCTAAAACCCAGCAAAATTATTTCGGGTAATTTTTATCTTAAAAATGGAAACCTTCTTTTTCAGGGAATGCTCATTGACGGAAAAACAAATAAAACCAATATATCTTTCAAACCCACAGAATGTCCTGCCAGCAACCCTTTGCAATGTATAGAGGAGCTTAATGAATCTATTACTGGCTATTTTATAACAGAAGATAAAAAGGGACTTATGCTTCAGGAAACGCCTCCAAAATATGAAGCTTACAAATTTCTGCTCGAGGCTAAATACAGTAACGACAATCAGGAATATATCAACCTTTTAAACAAGGCCATAACTGCCGATTCAACTTATTTTGAGCCGAAAGTATTACGTGTAGCCCATTTTTACAATCAAAAGGAATTTAAAAAATCTGATTCTCTTCTTAAATTGATAAAACCAGATTCCTATACAAACAAACGGCAATTAAACCTTCTGAATATGTATGAAGCGCTTTTGAAAGGCGATAACCATACTGTTTACAAATCAATTTTAAAAGAATATGAAATTGCTCCCTTCGACTTAAAAACAAATAGAACAGCATTGGTTGTGGCGTTACAATACGTAAACCGCCCAGAAGATGTGGAAGCAATATACAAAACGGTTGCTATGGACAGCATGAATCTTCAAAACTGTTCAGATTGTACCACACGTATTTATGTAAAGGCATATGCAGATATTGAGTTGGGCAAATACAGAGAAGCAATTTCAATTATTGAAAATGCCCAAAATGAAACTGAAGTAAAAATTCTTAATAGACCTTTGGTTATTGCTTATGTACGTTCGGGAAAAGAAGACGCCTTAAGTCAATTCCTTCGAAAAATAAATATAATCGCAACTCCGGCAGAAACACAAGAATTATACTTACAAGCAGGAAAAGAATATCTATTAAAAAATGATATTCCAAAAGCCGAAGAATACTTTAACAAAATTACTAATGCTGAATCTGGCATAGTTGATTCCAAGATGCTTGCCGACGCTTTATATTATAAAGAGCAATTTGCAAAAGCAGAAAAAGTTTTAAAGGAAGTTCATACTAAAAAGCCTAAGGATATTGATGTATTGGCGAAATTGGCTATCAGTAATTTTAAAATTGGAAACCTTTCAGAAGCAAAAAAGAATTTAAATATTTTAGAAAATCTACGAGCCGCCTATCAGTTTGGAGAAGTAGATTACGCGCTGGGCCAATATTATGCCGCAGCAAATAACAAACCTGAGCTTTATAAACACTTATTAAAAGCCGTAGCCAGTGGCCATTTGTATCATTGGAAATACTTTAAAAACGATCCTCACTTTACTAAATATATTAACTCAAAAGAATTTGAAGAAGTCATGAACTTTTGGAAATAATTGGAATGAACCTTCCAAAATGAATTGATGCTGAAAACAGACATAGGACTTTAAGACATAAGACGTAAAAATGTGATTTTAAATATTACGTTGATAAAAAACCCAATTAGTCATACGTCTTATGTCCTTTCGTCTTAAGGCAAATTATTAATTAATTGATCTTTTTTCAAAGGCTATAAATTCTTTTCAAAATCAAAAATTATGGCAAAGCTAAAAAACGCTCATGCGCTGTTAATTGGAGTAGGTGGTAAGGATATCCCAGAAACAATAAACGATGCGAAAGCAATAAATGAAATCCTAGCCAATAAGGAAACAGGTAGTTATTATAAATCGAATGTAAAAATTCTTACAGGCAAAAAAGCAAGCCGCAAAGGCATTCTAAAGGCGTTTGATGATTTATTGGAAAGAACAGATGAAGATTCTTCTGTATTACTCTTTTATTCAGGTCACGGTGGAATGTATAGCGACAATACCTTTATAAAAGACGAAACAAAAAAGAAACCCGAAGCAGAAAATCAAAAGTATTTTCATCTCTGCCCGTCTGATTATAAACCAAAAAAATACAAAACCACTTGGATTAAAGCCGAAGAAATAAAATATAAAATCTCACAATTAAAATCAAAAAGATTAATTTTTTTCTTGGACTGTTGCCACGCTGCAGGAATGACGGCAGGTGTTGCAGGACTGCAACCCAAACACACCAACGCAGATGGTCTTGCCCAAAAATTAGATGATGGTCGCGGTATGATCATAATTTCCGCTTGTCGTGCAGAAGAATTGAGTGTTATTTTGGAAGGAGGAGAAAATAGCCTTTTTTCACAATGTATGATTGAAGTTTTAAGAGGAGATGACAAGCACGAAGGTGAAGACGCTTTTGTCTACATTCTTGAAACGGTAGATTATATATTCAGAAAAGTAAAAAAGATTTACCCAAAACAAAACCCGTATGCAAACATTCAGATATCCGAGAATTTTGTGTTGAGTTTTGCTTCAAAATTGATGGATGAAAACGCAGATGAAGCAGAAATTGAAGCTTTAGTAGAGGCCACAAAAGCATCTAGAAAAGAATTAGTTACAAAATTTAGAGAAAGCGAAAATGCCAATAGTGTAATTCTCTTTGTACACGGTTTTTCTGGCGATGCTGAAAATACTTTTTCGCAAGCGCCAAAGTTGCTCATTAACAATAAAGGTGGGTTAGACGGTTGGGATATGTTTCCGTTGGGTTATAGTAGTAATGTAATGCCAGAAATGGGTAAGAGTGTTTGGGCGTGCTCAACTGATATTGAAAGAAATTCAGGTTTTTTGCTTACTTCAATCAACAATAAATTTTCAAAATATAAACGTATCGCAGTTGTAGCGCACGATTTGGGTGGAATTGTAGTGCAACAAGCCTTACTAGAATTGAATGAATATGATTTGGGCAGAATAAGTCACGTGATGTTCTATGCTACCCCAAGTTATGGCCTTCCTGAAATAGAACTGCAAAACTTTTTTACTTATGGCAATGATGAAAAAGACCTGAAAGAAGGAAGCCAATATATGCGAAACTTACGAAATCGCTGGGATGAAGCTTTTCCAGCTGATTATCCTTTCACTTTTAAAACAATTGCGGCTACTAAAGATGAATATGTGCCTATTAGTTCAAGTTTGGAACCTTTTCCAAAAAAATATCACGAAATTATAGAGGGTGACCATTTTTCAATAGTACAGATTACGAATGAAAATGACGATAGTTACCAACTACTTTTAAATACGCTAACCAACAAAAGTTTTTTAAATAAATCTTCTAATATAGAGGAAATTAATATTGCAATGGGGGAATATAATGAAGTTATAAATTCACTTCTTCCCAAGCTTAAAGAACTTGATAACAAAGGTTTAGAGCGTTTAATATACGCTTTAGAAGCAGCCGGTAGGGAAGAGGAGGCTATTCAAATTTTGAATGAGACCCCAGCTGCAAAAAACAATTCAAATTTATTGGGAATAATGGGCGGACGCTACAAACGTCAATATTTATTGACCTCTTTAGCGGAAGATTTAAAAATGGCTTTTAAACATTACAGTGATGCCTTAAAGATTTCAGAAGACAAAGGAGATTATTCACAAATATATTACCACGCCATCAATCTGGCTTTTCTAAGTTTGATGAAAAGAGAAAGAGGAGATATGACAGCGTTTGCGGATAAAGCTTTCCAAGCAACCGAAAAAGATCCATTTCCAGGTCTATGGAAATTAGCTACGATGGGAGAAATTTTTCTTTATAAAGGCGATTTTGAAAATTCAAAAGAAAATTATGGAAAAGCGGCAGCAATGGCTGATTTGCGCGAAAAGGTTTCAATCCACGCCAATGCCTATAATGCTTATGTGAGTTTGATGCAAACAGACAATCCAGAAGATGAATACATAAAGTTCCTAAAAATTAATTTTTTATCGTAATTTCAATATAAATTTTTAAGTGATGAAGAAATTCTTTCAAGACAAAACTCCTAAGCTGAGTTTCAAAAAAGCTGTAAAGAAGCCCATTCCTATAAAATGTGTGCAAATCTATGAACCCTTCGAAGTAGAAACTATGGAAGGAGTGATGAGCGGAAAAGCAGGAGACTGGTTAATGATAGGTATTGATGGCGAGAAATATGTGTGTGATGATGCAATCTTTAAAAGAAGTTATGATATTATGGATTAAAGTACTAACAAAATCATACTAATTTATTAATAAAGAATACAATGGCAGCAAAGAAGATTTTCATCAGTTATTCAAGACGCGATACTGAATATGTTTCATCATTAGTAGAAGCATTACGAAAACAAGGATTCGAAGTGTGGTTCGATAAAAACATACGCACAGGAACAGATTGGGACGACACCATAGAATCTGAACTTAAAAAAGCAGATGCAATCGTATTAATCCTTTCGCAAACTTCTGTTGCTTCGGAAAATGTGAAAGACGAAATTTCGTATGCTATAGGCTTAGACAAACCCGTAAACCCTATAAAAATAGAGGAATGCGACGTACCGATGCGACTGGCACGGAAGCAGTTTGTAGATTTTACGGCTATGGGTCACGAAGCTGGTTTTGAACGCTTGGTAAATGATTTGAAGCAGACCTTAAAATTGGCAGAAGAAAATAAGTCGGTTCCCAAGGGAAGTTTTAAGCCACCGATAGCAAATATTAATTCAGTTCCTCAAAAGAAATCAAAAAAAATAGTCCCTTATTTAATTGGAGGTTTAATAACGATTGTTCTTTTTATAATCTTGATATTAAATTTTACTGATGATAGTAGTACTGATCAAATAAACAATTCCAATGAAACCGTTGTGCAACAACAAACGAAAAATAGTGATTCCCAAAACGAGATAAATGGGTTGAATTTAAAAAAAGTAGTGTACACAAAGGATGGCGAGAAACCTGCCGGCTATTTTGAAAATGTAGGCGACAATGTTTGGATGGAACGATCTGTTGAAAACGATGCAAAATATAGATTTATAGAAACCAAACGCGACGAATGGTTTGTTTATTTATCTGATGATAGTCGTGATATAAATTTGTATATAGATCTATACCGCAACGGAATCTATATGTCCACCACAGAAGGAGAAGAGCCTATACTGTGGTATGCGATAATCGCTACTGAGTAACTGTATTTATGAAATCTATAATAAAGTGAAGATTAGTAATGCTGGACAAATTCTATTTTACATAATATAAATTATAGAACAATTATATATACTTATGAATTGTTCATTATTGGCTATTATCTTAGTTTTTTGGCGTTATCAGATGCTTATACAAATTGGCACATAGATTGGGTATAATATCGATATTTGGGAATTAGTAAGGATTATTTTCAAATACGCGATGAATGAACTGTTTTGATTCTATAGTTTTTGAAGTTTTATAAAATGTATTTGAACTTAGCGTATTTGGACTTTTATTAAATGGTTAGCTAAATATAAGATTCTCTTCAAGTACACCAAAATTAAGCACGAAGTAAACTCAGATGAATATATAGATTTATAAGCTTGAAGTAATTTATTAATTCTAAAATTACTTCATCGAATAGATTATAATTTATATTATTAAACTTCTTCATCCCTATATCTATAGTATTTAAGGCTAGCCTCGGTGACAATATTTAGTTTCAAATTTCCTTTCTAACCATAAATCCCTGTTAAAAAAAAAGAATGAACATTCACTTTTGTGTATCTTTGTGCCAGAATTAAATAATATGGCTAAACTTCAAAAAAGCATAGATAAGCGGAACTCCTTAATAAAAGCGACTATTCAATTAGTGAACAATAACGGTTTCCACGCTGCGCCAATGAGTAAGATTGCCAAAATGGCTAACGTTTCCCCTGCTACTATCTATCTCTATTTTGAAAATAAACAAGACTTGGCAAACAAAGCCTATATAGAGGTTAAGGCAATATATACTGAATATGCTTTTGCCACATATAATGAAGAAATGCCTATTGAAAAAGGATTTGAAACCATCTGGAAACGCATTGCAGAATTTAAGTTTAAAGATTCTGAAAACGCAATGTTTTTAGCGCAATGTGATAATACTCCAATGATTGATGAACCTAGCAGACAAGAAGGAATAAAACACCTTCAACCCCTACTCGACTTATGGGAGCGCGGTAAAAACGAAGGAATTATAAAACCAATTTCAAACTACATATTGTATGCCTATACTATAAGTCCACTATCTTTTTTGATGATGGCAGATAAAAGAGATGGGTTTCAATTGGATGAAGAACATATTGAAGTTGCTTATAAGGCGGCTTGGGACGCGATAAAAAAGACTTAAGACCGCTTCGCTGAAAGACTTAATCGACAATATTTAAATAATAGTTATAGCGATGTCAGGTTGAGCGCAGTCGAAACCTAATGTTATAAATTATAAATATTTAACCAATCATTTAAAAGTAAATAATTGATTGAAGCCATTTTAAGAGTAACGAAACTATTGAAAAAGAAATTAAAACTTTAATAAAACATATAAGTAAATAAAAGATGAACAATTTTGAATTTAAAAACCCGACCAAGATAATTTTTGGAAAGGACAGTATCGAAAAATTAGCAAATGAAATTCCTGAAAACGCTAAAATCCTCCTCCTTTATGGTGGCGGAAGTATTATGGAAAACGGAATTTACGACCAAGTAAAAACGGCTTTGGCAGACGCCACGGTTATCGAGTTTGGTGGAATCCCTGCAAACCCAGAATATTCAGTGTTGATGGAGGCTTTAGAGGTTATTAAAACTGAAAGTATCACCTTTCTATTAGCTGTTGGTGGCGGTTCTGTGATTGACGGCACCAAGTTTTTATCGGCTGCTGCAATGTACGGAGGCGCATCGCCCTGGAATATTTTAACCGATAATATAAAAATAGAAGAAGGCTTGCCTTTTGGAACGGTATTAACCCTTCCTGCAACGGCATCCGAAATGAATTCCGGAGCGGTAATTACTCGTGCCGAAACCAAAGAGAAACTAGCGATGGGCGGTCCAGGATTGTTTCCACAGTTTTCTATTTTAGATCCTCAGGTAATTACTTCCATTCCAGAGCGCCAATTGGCAAACGGTATAACCGATGCTTTTACCCACGTTTTAGAACAGTATATGACGTATCCAGTTGGCGGATTATTACAAGACCGTTTCGCAGAAAGCATTTTACAAACCCTAATCGAAGTAGCGCCAAAAGTGATCAAAGATCCTACGGACTATGAAGCGGCTTCCAATTTTATGTGGAGTTGTACTATGGCTTTAAACGGGTTGATTCAACAAGGAGTTCCAGGAGATTGGGCTATTCATATGATGGGCCATGAGCTTACCGCTCTATTCGGCATAGACCACGCGCGTACGCTAGCAATTATGACACCTAGCCATTACAAATATAACTTTGAGGCTAAAAAAGAGAAATTAGCCCAATACGCAGAGCGTGTTTGGAAAATAACCGAAGGTAGCAAAGACGATAAAGCATACGCCGCTATTGAAAAAACAGAAGCCTTTTTCCACGAATTAGGTATTGAAACCAAGTTATCCAATTATACCGACGATTACGAAGGCACCGCCGAAACCATAAAGCAACGCTTTACAGATCGTGGCTGGTTGGGAATTGGAGAACACAAATCCTTATCGCCAGACAAGGTTGAGAAGATTGTGAAAATGGCTTATTAATAAAACCTATGAACTCATTAAAATCAATAGCCTTAGTACTAACCCTTATTACAGCATTTAGTTGTAATGAGGGCGCTAAGGAAAATTCTTCTGAAAAAGCTTCAGAAGAAAAATCAACATTAAAAAAAGAAAAAGAAATGAACGTATTATTTGTATTAACATCTCACGATAAATTAGGAGATACAGGAAAAAAGACAGGCTTTTGGGTGGAGGAATTTGCAAGCCCATATTACAGTCTATTAGATCAAGGCGTTAAAATTACTGTTGCAACCCCAAAAGGTGGTGCAGCACCCATAGACCCAAGTAGCGACGGCCCTGATGCAGCGACTGAGGACACAGACCGTTTTAATAAAGATACCGAAGCACAACATATAATTGCAAACACAAAAGTATTGGCAGATATGAATCCAGACGATTTTGACGCTGTTTTTTATCCAGGGGGTCACGGTCCTTTATGGGATTTGGTAAACGATGCCAATTCAATCGCATTGATTGAAAAATTTAATGCTCAAGAAAAACCAATTGCTTTTGTATGCCACGCCCCGGCGGTTTTAAGAGACGTTAAAAACACAGACGGTAAAAGTTTGGTAAAAGGTAAAAAAGTAACCGGATTCTCAAATTCTGAAGAAGAAGCTGTTGGCCTTACAGAAGTTGTGCCTTTATTACTGGAAGATATGCTAAAAGCAAACGGAGCTACTTATTCTAGCGGAGACGATTGGGCAGTTTATGCACTACAAGACGGAAACCTAATAACAGGTCAAAACCCAGCTTCATCTAAGTTGGTTGCTGAAAAACTGTTTAAAAGTTTAAAATAAAGGTTTTGTTATTATGATGAAAAGGTTGCCTTAACGGGCAACCTTTTTTTGTTAAGTCAGGTTCCAAAATAGCAGAATACTACAATATCGTCCAATAAACCCTTTTCATCTGCATAATCCGAAGCACTGCAATAAACATAGTTTTGAGCTCTATATGCCAAACCTGCGGCTACAGGATTATTGTGAACATAACTGATCTTCTCCCAAATAACTTTATTACTCCACAACTGATATTCATTCCCTGCTGGCGCAAGCGTCTCGCTCGCATCCTACATTCAATACGTCATTAAAATTCAAATGACAATCTACCCACTCTTCCTCAAAACCTCCAAAGGCGAACTCCTCAAAACCTCCCGAATATTACTCAACCCAATTCCCAAAACCAAAAGAGAGATTCCAGGTAGAAAAACCAAGAACGGGATTAGAGAAGGTGTAAAGGGTTGTTCAAATACGAATATTGCCAAAAGCAAGCTGCTAACTAGTGCCAAAAGGATTCCCAAAAGACTGCCTAAAATTCCTAGAAATAGATATTCTAGGGCGGTAATGGTGAGTATCTGTTTGTTTTTTGCGCCCAAGGTTCGCAGGAGAACACTTTCTTTTATTCGCTGGTATTTACTGGTGCGCACCGAGCCAATTAAAACAATAATCCCTGTAAGGATGCTGAAAAATGCCATAAAATTAATAATCCAAGATACCTTGTTGAGGATGTCTTCTACTACCGTAAACATCTGCCTTAAATCTATAACGGAAACATTGGGGAACTTACTCACCAAGTCCCGTTGCAATTTAGCTGAACTGGCTTCAGTTGGGGCATTAGTGGTTAGCACATAAAACTGTGGCGCGTTTTCCAAGACGCCACTGGGGAAAAGGACTGTAAAATTAGGTTGTAGGTTTGCCCAATCTACTTTTCGGATGCTTTTAATGACGGTTTCCATCAGTACGCCTTGCACATTAAAAACAATAGAGTCGCCAAGGCTTACATTGGCATCTTCGGCAAGATTGTCTGAGATGGAGACTTGGATGATCTCGTCTGTCTTTTGATTAGGCACCCACTCGCCTGCTATAATTTCTTCAGAATCTATGAGGTTCGCGCGGTAGGTGGTTCTAAATTCGTGATTTAAAAGCCACGATTTTACTTGGGCGGTAGTATCGGTTCGCAAGGTATTTACCAACACATTTTTTATGCTGTGCATTCGCATAGTAACCAGCGGAATATTGTCTAAAACCGGCAAGTCATTTGCTTTAAAGGTGTTTGCAACCTCATCTACTTGGTCTGGTTGTACGTCTAAAGTTATAAGGTTTACACTTTTGGAGGTTTGGCCAATTTCGGCTTTATCCAGTAAAATATCCTTAGTAAAATATAGGGTGCTTATTAAAAATGTACCCAAGCCAATAGCAATCAAAAGTACGATAGTTTGATTGTTGGGGCGAAATAAATTCAGCAAACTCTGTCTTGTAGTAAATCCGGCTCCCTTCGGAAAATAGGCCTTAACCAATTTCATAGTAGCAATTGCAATCCCTGAAAGAATCCCGAAGGTTAGCATAATTGCGACTATAAAGGCTAATGCAAACAACCAATCTTTTAGCAACCAAAAGGAAAAGGCATATAAAAACAAAACAATCACGGCAATGGCTACATAACTCGCCTTTCTTGACTGTTTTGAGGTGTCGCCGCTAACCCGAAGCACATCCAATGGTGAAACGTACCAAGTGCGCAATAACGGCAGTAAAGCAAATAAAACGGACATTACTAAGCCTAGAAAAACGCCTATAATTAAGGGTTGTGAGGTAATACTAATTGTTAATTCGAAGGGTAGAAATTCCTTTAATACAATAGGGAAAAGTTCTTGCAGCCCTACTCCTATCGCAGTCCCAATAATTCCGCCTAAAATTCCTATTCCTGCAATTTGGATTAAGAAAATCAGAAAGCTTTGTTTTCTAGAGGCACCCAGACATTTTAGGATGGCAATCGCCTTTATTTTTTCTTTGATATAGATGTTTACCGAGCTGGCAATTCCTACACATCCAAGCAATAATGCAATAAAAGCGGTTAGGTTTAAGAAGGAGCCTACATTATCGTAACGCTTGCCTAATCTGCTACTAGTTCTGGTGTGGGTGTCGAAATCTGCATTTTCTGCTTCTAGCATCGGTTGGAGCTTTTCTTCCAACCTCAACAAATCTGTATTGGGTTGTTTAAAGAAAAACCGATATTCTTTTCGGCTTCCAAACTGTAATAATTCAGTAGCTTCTATAAACCTAAAAGGGATAATTACTAAAGGTGCCACCGAAGTAGCAACTGCTGAATTGCCCGGAATAGCCTTTAATGCGCCAGCTAAGGGCAAAGTAATTTCACCTATTTTAATTGAATCACCAGCTTGCAAATTGTATTGCAACATTAAAGTGGCATCCACCAAAGCACCACCTAAAGCTTGATAGGAAATAGCAGCTGCAACAGGCTCTGTATCAAGTTTTCCGTAAAAAGGAAATTCGCCTTGCAAACCACGAACACGCACTAATTTAGTGCCATCATTTTTAGGAAAAGCCACCATGGAAACAAAGTTTATTTCGGAGGCGTCGGGCTTCAAAGAGTCAATAATTGCTTGTGCACGCGGATTGGGAAGCTCGTCACTGTCAATAGTAAAATCAGCACCCATCAAGGATTTTGAATGGCGTTGAATATTGTCTGTAAGGTTTTGGCTAAACAACTGTATGGAAACTACTGCGGCAATTCCTAAGATAATGGAAGCCATAAAGAGCATCAATCGCATTCTACTCGCTTTTGCATCGCGCCAAGCCATTTTGAAAAGCCAAGCGGTGTTGTATTTTGATTTTAACGGTGACTTGTTCAAACTACGGCTGTTGTTTCATTGGTTAAAATCTGTCCGCCTTTTAGTCTTAGAATTTGTTGCGTTCTTGCAGCCAAATCTAAATCGTGGGTGATAATTACCAATGTAGTTCCAGCTTCCTCATTGAGGTTGAAGAGCAACTGTATTACTTTCTGGCCAGTTTCTTCATCTAGATTCCCAGTAGGTTCATCGGCAAATAAAATAGAAGGATTATTTGAAAAAGCTCTTGCCACTGCCACTCGTTGCTGCTCGCCACCTGATAATTGGGAGGGATAATGATGAATACGGTCTCCTAAACCAACTTTTTCTAATAATTCTTTTGCTTTGCTAACTGCATTTTTGGAGCCTTGAAGCTCTAAAGGCACACTTACATTTTCCAGCGCAGTTAAAGTGGGTAGTAATTGAAAATCTTGGAAGATGAAACCTACTTGTTCATTTCGAAGTTGTGCGCGTTCGTCTTCGTTGAGGGTGCTTAGATCGTGACCGCATAGCTCCACCGAGCCTGCATTGGGAGTGTCTAAGCCTGCAGCTAAGCCTAATAAGGTAGTCTTTCCACTTCCTGATGGTCCGACGATGGAGAATGTTTGTCCCTTAACAACTTCGAAGGAAACATTGTGAAGGACTGTTAATTGCTTGTTACCACTATTGTAAGTGCGCTCTAGTCCGTTAATCTTTAATATCTTTGTCATTTAAATTTTATAATAATTTCCGACAATATGCCGAATCCCAAAATTACGCAAAGCCTTTTAAATCCAACTGTTTCGACGTATCGAAACCTCTTAAAGTTTTGTTATTTCTTGACCGTTTTTGTTTTGATTTCCTGCGGAAATGATACAAAGTCAAAAGCTACTTTAAATGCAACTGAAAACGCAACTACAGAAACTGAATCTTCTGAAAAGGCTTCTAGCAAAACCATTCTATTTTTTGGCGATAGTATTACTGCTGGCTATGGCTTAGATGATACTAACGATGCTTTTCCGGGAATTATTCAGACTAAGATCGATTCATTGGGGTTGAATTATCAAGTTGTAAACTCTGGAGTGAGTGGGGAAACTTCCGCAGGTGGCAAAAGTAGAATCGATTGGATTTTAAACCAAGATATCGACATCTTCATTTTAGAACTCGGCGCCAACGACGGACTTCGAGGTGTTGCTATCACTGAAACCAAAGCTAACTTACAAGCAATCATAGATGCAGTAAAAGCAAAAAGTCCCAATACAAAAATTGTTTTGGCGGGAATGCAATTGCCCCCAAATATGGGAGCCGACTACACCACACAATTCAAGGAGGTTTTCTCTGATTTGGCTTCTAAAAATGATTTGGCATTTATTCCTTTTATTCTGAAGGATGTTGGTGGAGTTAAGAAATTAAACCAGAATGATGGAATTCACCCTACTGCTGAAGGGCATAAAATTTTGGCTAAGACTGTTTGGGAGGTGCTTTCGGGAGTTATTAAAGAGGAAGCGTAAGTGTAAAAACGTGAGGGTGAGGGTATCCAATAATTATCAGATCTAACCCCCTGAACTTGCCGAAATCATAATGCCAAGCCAGTTTTCGTTGAACAATCTGACTTTCCTTGATTAAAACGCTTTTTTAATTTGTGATCTCTGCGCCTCCGCGGTTATTTTTTCACCGCCAAGTCGCAAAGAAGGCAGAGGTTAAGAGTTTTTAATTTAGCTTGATGAAAGACGTAAGAGTCATTAATTATATAGAAAACAAGTTTATTTCGGTTTTACCAAACTCTCTGCCGGATTTTCAGATTCCATTTCTTTCATTGTATTGGCTGCCCAATTTTGTATCAATATTTTTTGTTCTTCACTCAATATTGCTTCCCGGTGAAGAATAGTGTATGAAGTTAGTGGCATCTCGCCATCCTTTACTTCTTTCTCTATTTCCTTAAATTTTTTGTATTGTCTCCAGACTGGATAATTCATAAACGTAGAAAAATTCAATTCATCCTTACCTTCCAATATATGATCTTCAAGTATCCAAGCTACTGGTTGGATTTTGGAATACCAAGGATATTGGGTTGTGTTACTATGACAGTCATAGCAAGAAACCTTTAAGAGCTGCTGCACTTCTTGTGGCACTTGATAGTTCGCTGTAATTTGGTGCGCTACATTTTCTTCGCCTGAATTTATTACAGGTCTTATAAACTGAATCGCAATGAAGGCAATAATTACAATTACTAAAATTACTTTTAAGGCTTTTTTCATCTTTCTGTTTTTAAGGGATTAGACATTTAAAAATATGCTTATTGGTTCAGAAGCCTCTAATAGACTTAAAACAAAATAATACTGAAATGCTTAATTTCATGAGAATTGATAAAGTCATACGTCTTATGTACATTTATCTTATTTAAAATTAAGACAATTAAGTGATATAAGTAATAAATATAAAAAATTTAATACTAATTTGTCTCATAAACAGCATAATTTTAAACTAAGCCAAGATATTTTATGTATAAGACTAGCTCAAAAACTCTTCAATAATATTCATCGGAATTTTTGACAAAGGGTTGATTATTTGGAATTTCAACTAACTGATAAAGAATATGAATCAACTTTAAAGTTGAGCGCTCCAGATAGGCATCCGGTGAAACTTAATGAACTCTCGCCTCTTCAAAAAATATAATTCAGCTATATAAGATCAAAAATTATATTCTCCACCAGGACCTGAAAGGGCTCTTCTGAAGCTCCATAATTGTTCAAAACTCAGTCGCCTTTATTACACATTCACATTGAACAAATACCCCACCAAGGCTGTCAATCCCATGGCGACAGTGCCCCAGAAGGTGATTCTAATAACAGCCTTTTTAATACTGGAACCTCCAGTTTTGGCGGCTAGCCCTCCTAAAATTATTAGGAATAAAAGAGCAGAACCGTATAGATAATATTCTAGGTTATTTAATGGTAGAAATAATACTGCCAATAAAGGAAGTACACCACCAACCGTAAAGGCTGCTCCTGATGCAAGGGCGGCTTGTATGGGGTTCGCTTTGCTCATTTCATTTATACCCAACTCATCCCGAACGTGCGCGGCCAAGGCATCTTTTTCTGTTAGTTCCTTGGCTACGGTTAATGCGGTTTGTTTTTTTAAGCCTCGTTTTTCATAAATTTCTGCGAGTCGTTGCAATTCAATTTCAGGCATCTCCTCCAGTTCAAGTTTTTCCCTTTCAATGTCGGCATTTTCAACATCCGTTTGAGAACTCACCGAAACATATTCTCCCGCAGCCATAGATAACGCTCCAGCAACTAATCCAGCTACTGTTGCCAAGATAATGGGCTCCCTTAAAGTACTTGCAGCACTTACCCCTATGGCAATACTCGCAATTGACAGAATTCCGTCATTTGCTCCAAGGACGGCTGCTCTCAACCAATTGCTACGGTGGATGTAGTGATTGTCCAAATAATCATCTGCTAATTCTGACATTTCGTGATTTCATTTAAATTATAGTAAATATACAATATGGACTTGGGCAGGAATGTGACAAAAATCAGTTTTATAAACTTTTATGGTAAAACTTATTCACTGGGCAAAAGAAAACTGAATCATTACAATAGTTGATTAACTTAGGATAGAGAATTAACTCGTCTAGAAAGTCACCGACTTCAAAAAAAACCAACATCCCATCCTATGTCGTTTGTAGGCAGTATCTTTGTGCTAATTAGCACAAAATAGACCAAGACTTCATCTGTAAAATTTAATATGCCCTTCAATAAACTACATCCCGAAATACAAGAAAAACTAGCGCAGTTTGAAATAACAACTCCTACTCCTTTCCAAAGCAAGAGTATTCCTATAATAAAAAGTGGTGTCAATGTATATTGCACGGCTCCAAAAGACAGTGGAAAAACAACTACGCTTATCCTTACAACGCTACAAAAATTGAAATACAGAGCCATTGGCAACGCTCCAAGAGCCTTAGTTCTTGTAGAAAATAAGGAAATAGCTATGGAACTATACGATACTTTTCTCGCCTATACCAAAAACAATTCCTTGCGTGTTTACGTTGGTTATGAAGAATTGCACAACGATGTCCAAAAATCTGAAATCGCTATGGGTGTTGACATCCTTATATCAACCCCAAAATCTATGAATAAACTCTTTTTAACCAATGGAGTAAGTATCGCTGATTTAAAGATATTCAGTATTGACGATGCGGAGTTTTTAGTGCAACAATCATCCTATAAGGCTATAATGTCTATAACTCAAAGTATTCAAAAATGCCAGTATGTACTTTATTCAGAAAAAATGCATCCTATATTGAAAAGGTTTGAAGGGTATTTTATGGAGTATTCGAAGAAGGTTTCTATTGGGTAATTGGGATTAGGGATTAGGGATTAGAAAAAGACGGAAGTCAGAAAGTGGATGACAGATTTTTTGAAATATTGAAAATATTTAAAATACAATGATACCTAAACTACATTACATATCTCAAGGCAATTCTCCAAAAGAGCATTTGGAAAATATTCAGAAGGCTTGTACTTCAGGGGCGGAATTAGTGCAGTTGCGGTTAAAAGGGATTTCAGAAAAAAAGCTTTTAAAATTCGCCAGTGAGGCTAGAGAAATGACCTCCCATTTTCAAACTAGGCTGATTATAAACGACAATTATAAAATAGCAAGAGAAGTGAAAGCAGATGGGGTGCATTTTGGAAAAAACGACGCCTTCCCTACTGAAGCTAGAAAACGTTTATATAGTTGGCAGTTTATTGGAGGAATAGCAAATACCATGGATGAATGCGAAGCCTTACTTGATAAACAAGTAAACTATATTAGTTTAGGACCTTTTAGGGAATCAGCAACTAAGGAGAATACGTCTTCAGCTTTAGGTTTAATGGGCTATACTGCTATTACAGACGTACTAAAAACAGGTACGCCAATTATAGGCTATGGCGGAATTACCACAGCAGACATAACCGCCATTTTAGAAACAGGAATTTCTGGAATCGCTGTATCTGACGATATAACACGTGATTTTAATAACATAAAAATATTCAATCAATTACTGAATGCATCTTCTACTGTAGAGCAACGGTATAGTTTTGAATAATTCCTCCTTCGCTATACACCTTCGCTGAAGCTTCGGCGCACACGAGCTTGAGTGGGTAAACTATTAAATATACCGCAAACAAAAAGCCCATCGATTAAGATGGGCTTTGTTTGAAATATAAGAATATATAATTAGTTAACTTTTACGTTTACTGCGTTTAATCCTTTGTTTCCTTCTTGAAGGTCAAATGTAACTTCATCACCTTCTCTAATCTCATCGATTAATCCAGAAATGTGTACAAAGTGATCTTTTTCAACTCCTTCTTCAGTGATGAATCCAAAACCTTTAGTGTCGTTGAAAAATTTTACTGTTCCTTTACTCATTGTAATGTAATTTAATTTATTAATATTTAATGGTCCGCAAAGATGGTGCCATTTAATTTAATTACCTCTAATAATTTCATTTATTATTTTAAAAATGAACAAAACAGGTATTAACCTGAATTAAACTCACTTTATATAATTTTGAAAGCTATAATTTCACACATTCTACTAAATTCAACTTTAGTATCTTGCATGAATAAATTGATATTATGAAATTAAACTTATTGTCATGTGATGCTCAGCGGCCAGATAGAAGAGCGATAGCCAACTGTATTGTAGCTATTTCATCAAATATTAGTGAATCCTTGTCGAATGAACTTACCGGTATTCTCCTTGAAGGAGACGCTGTAGAAATTGAAATAGAAGACAAAGACACTGCATCTGCTTTAAGAGCATTGAGAAAACTAGATATTGACTACGAAATTATTGAATAAAAAACTGACATTTCATCAATAGCAGTATTGCATGCCTTATTGCAATGGTATCTCTAAAACAACTGTAGTTCCAGATGCTTTTTTATCTTCATCGTATAAATCTTCAAACTTTAGGCTGTAATTGTTTTTATAGTCTTTCTCAAAGTTACTTAAACGTTCTTTTGTTAAATTAACACCGATAGATTCTTTTTTGTACAGCTTTCTCTGTTTAATTAATGAAGACTTTTCCCTTCCTATTCCGTTGTCTTCTATCCTTATTTCTATATAGATGCTTTCCTTTTTACAAATAGCACTATGAAGTTTTTTTTGATCATTCTTTAATGATAACCCGTGCCAAATAGCATTTTCTGCAAAGGGTTGTAAAATTAATGACGGGATTTTTATGGTATCTAAAGGCAGCATTTCATCTATTGTAAATGTGGCTTCTATCTCGTTGTTAAAAATTATGTCTTCAATACCAATATATAACTTTATGGTTTCTATTTCTTCTGTTAGTGTTATTTGTTTCTCTTGTGTGGATGCTAATATTTTGCCGATCAGTTTTGAGAACTTATTTAAATAGTCAACTACATTTTCTTCTTTATTATCAATGATATAGAGCTTAATAGCATTTAAAGAATTGAATATAAAATGAGGATTCATCTGGCTTCCTAAATTTTTTTTTTAGTTCTGCTAACTTGTTATGTAGCAATCTTGATGATTATAATGTTACATCTGTTATACCATTTGAAACATATGTGATATTTATAGGATTATATCTTCCATAATTTTGTTTCAACATATTCATCAAAACATTTATTTTTAATAGCACCCTAATTCAATCATAATGAAGAGAAAAAATATCTGAATTAATATGGGTATATAAAGAGTGTATTTTTCTTTATGCATTAGGAGAGAATATGACAGCTGTGCAATTGTGGGAGGGTGGTATGGCAATAAATATAGTAGCCATCATTGAATAAAATATTCAAAAAAAAGTCTGAACAAGCCGAAAAAAGACTTAAAACCGGAGTAGGTGCAATAAAACGATTGAATTATGAAAAATAAATTTTTATTAATAGGAGCTTTAAGCTCACTTATGTTTGTTACATCTTGTAGTAGCGATGATGATACCGGGGCCCCACCAGAATTGCTTACTGAAACAATAGATTGCTCAACAAATGTAGCAGCAGGAGAAACGCTGACCTTAGAAAACAGAAATGATGGTATAGATTACATAATTAATTGTGTTTATGGCATAAATGGAGATCTCATTATAAAACCAGGAGTTACTATTCAGTTTGGTACAGATGCGGGATTAGCAATTCTAAATACAGGATCAATACAAGCTTTAGGCATCGTAGGTGAGCCCGTTTTATTTACGGGAGAAGATAGAAATCCAGGCTCATGGCGCGGAATTTATATTGAGACTAACGACATCAAAAACAAGATGGAATTTACAAATATAGAATATGCGGGAGGGAAAGCATTTAATAGTAATGGAGATAAAGGAGCTGTAATTGTTTGGTCAAATTCACATCTTACTATGCGCAATAGCGTCATTTCAAATTCTGAAACGTATGGTTTTAATGCGATATATGGTGGAGATGAACTTGTCCTAGAAAACAATACAATTACCAATTGTAATGTACCTATGATTATAAGGCCTAATTATGTGAACGGTATGGTTGGCGGAAATTATAAAGGTAATGGAACGAATGCAATTTATTTAAATGATGGGTTTCTTAATATAGATGCAACCTTTAAGGATTTTGGTGTGCCATATCATATTCTATCACGTTTAGTTGTCTCTGCAGGTGGAGGTAAGTTAACAATTAACCCTGGGGTTGTAATGAAATTTGGATTGAACGCAAGTTTGGTTGTTGATGAAGGAGCATCAGGGTCAAAACCTAGTTTAGTTGCCGTTGGCACCGCTCAAAGCCCAATTTTGTTTACAGGAATAGATGCGGTACTCGGTGCCTGGCAAGGTATTTATTTTGATACGCCTTCTGCTTTAAACGAGATAGGCTTTGCAACCATAGAATATGCAAGTAATCCAGATCAAGAGGGAGCAATTGAAACGTGGTACAATACTGTTTTAAATGTACACGATGTAACTTTTAAAGATATTCAACGCTGTGCAATTCATCAATATAAATTCCCTAATGATCCTAATACATTAATTACATCCAATTTAACATACATAAATGTGACTAATAACTTTTGTCAAAATTAATTAAGGATTACCTTATAAAATCTTTCAATACAATAAATAGCGGGGGCGGTCTTCGCTATTTATTTTTTTAATTTTAAATTTTCACACATTATGAAGAAATATGATTTAATTTCAGATAATGCTTTATCGTTCAATCAAGCAAGTGTACTTTTATAATCGTGCAGAATTAGAATAAATAATTGCGGCAAACAGTTTTCTAGTTTTAATAAGCTCTCAAAAATCTAATATATTATGAAATCAATTCGTTACTATTATTTTTTACTTTCCCTACTCCTAATTGTAGGTTGTAAAAGTGCGTCAGTTGCTGTAATCCCTAACACAGAAGTTTCAAACTTTGAAAAACTAGCAGCTATTGAAAACATTGTTAGCATTGAAAAAAGAGCTATTGTCAGCCATTTTGATGAAAACTATGAGCTGTGGTTTGAACAGCCTATTGATTATAACGATTCAACAAAAGGCACATTTAAACAACGCGTATTTTTAGGTTTTGAAAACCCTAAACAACCTGTAATTGTAGAACTTAGCGGTTATGGGATTGGTTCTGAAAAAGCTGGCGAATTAGCCACTCATTACAATGCAAATCAGCTATCAATAGAGCATCGATATTTTAATAATTCTCGTCCAGAGGATATAGATTGGAATACACTTACGGTAGAAAATGCGGCTAAAGATCAAGCTACAATTATCACTGCCATTAGAAATGCATTATATCCAAATTCAAAATTTATTTCTACAGGAATATCTAAAGGCTGCCAAACAGTTATGGCGCATCGGCTCTATTTCCCAGAAAATGTTGACGCCTGCGTTTGTTACGTTGGTCCGCTAAACTTTGCAAGAGAAGATGAACGAATTTTTGAGTTTTTAAAGAATGTAGGTACTGCCAAGGAAAGAGCAAAAATTAGAAGTTTTCAAGATTTATGTTTTGAAAACAAAGCAGCCTTACTAGAAATATTAAAAACTAAGGCCAAAGAAAAAGCAATGACTTGGGAGTTTGGCATAGAGAAAGCGCTGGAGTATTCAATACTAGAATATCCCTTTGCGTACTGGCAATGGGGTACCGATGCAAATGAAATTCCTAAAGCATCAGCCTCACCTGAAGTTATTTACAAGCATTTATTTGATGTTGTGGGTTATAGTTTTTTTGAAGAGAGTTCGGTAGAAAATCTACAACCATATTTCTGGGCAGCCTTAACACAACAAGGTATTTATGGCTATGAAACCATGCCGTTTGAAAAATACCTGCATACTGATAAAATATATACTTTTGATTGGGCTTTCCCAGAAGGAATAACGAAAACATACGATTTAAAACCAATGCAACGTATTAAATCATTCTTAGATTTAAAAGCCGAAAAAATGCTCTTTATCTATGGCGAATACGACGCTTGGAGTGCGACAGCTGTTGAGTTAACTGAAAATGCAAGTAAACGTGAACTATATAAATTCGTAAAACCGAAAGGAAATCATAAAACACGGATAAAAAGCTTTGATGCTAAGGAGCAGAAAGAGATTTATAGTATTATTGACAGTTGGCTTAAATAGATATTAGGCGCTGGCGCTTGAAATCGAAACCGAAATTGAAAACGAAATCGAAAAGGGGCGTTATATGTTAAGTTTTGGTTAAATTTTGTTGAGGCTTATAGCTCTTCACACATTCTTTGTAGCCATTTCTTTTCATCAGAATTCAACATTGGAGATAGTTTGTCATAAACCATTTTATGATAGGAGTTAAACCACGCTATTTCTGAATCCGTCAGTAATGATTTATCAATAAGCTGTCTATCTATTGCACATAGCGTTATTGGCGTGAAACCTAGAAAATTTCCAAACTCAGTTTCTTGTTTAGCTATGGAAAGGACGATGTTTTCAATACGAATGCCATAAACACCTTTTTTATAACAGCCAGGTTCAATAGTTGTTAACTGATTTGGCAAATGGGATGTTCTTCCACTACTAGTTGCTGGATTAGTGGTAAAGCCTTGTGGTGACTCGTGAACCATTCCAAAACTTCCGATACCGTGACCTGTACCGTGCGGATAATTTAAACCGTGTTGCCATAAATGAAACCGCGCAAAAGCATCTATTTGCATCCCCACAGTGCCTTTTGGGAATTGCAATTGCTCCAGTGCTATATATCCTTTTAAAACTGAAGTATAGGCTGTTTTTAGCTCAGCTGTTGGGGTTCCGCCCAACCAAACAGTTCGAGTAATATCTGTTGTACCATCTTTATACTGCGCGCCACTATCTACCAATAGAATATTTTCATTTTTAACCAGTGCAGCACGTTCTTCTGAAGCCGTATAGTGTATGATAGCGCCATTGCCTTTATAGCCTACAATTGCTGCAAATGATTCGCCAACGTATAAATCCTGTTGCTTTCGAAAGCTTTCTAGCTTTTTACCAATTTCATATTCTGAAATTTCTCGCGTTGGAAGTTCGTTTTCCAACCAAATAAAAAACTTTGTAAGCGCAACCCCATCCTTTAGCATACAGTTTTTGGCACCGCTAATCTCTGTTTCATTTTTAATAGATTTCAACTCCTTTGCGATTGAATTCTGAAATAAAAACTTACTCTGCACCGCGTTATAAACGGCATAGTTTAAAGAAGAAATATCTGTGATTATCTTTTTATCGATGTCTAGTTTCTGCAATTCAGCAATTGCTAATTCATAATCGATAATTTCAATATTTAATTTTGAAAAGGTCTCAATAGCCGTAGCCGAAAATCTATTGCTATCACAAAACAATACAGTGTTTTCAAGTCCTACCAGCGCATAAGCGGTAACTAAAGGTGTAAAATCGACATCTTTTGAACGGATGTTAAACAACCACGCAATTTCATCTAAGCTCGAAAATAAATAATAGTCGGCTTTTGCAGTTGAAATCTTATTTTGAACCTTCTTTATTTTAGAAGCCGTTGTTTCACCACTGTATTCTAATGGATGGATATCTACTGGAAAAGCGGGTAAAGCAGGTCTATCAGCCCAAATTTCGTTTACTAAATTAGGTGTGTTTTTAAGTTGAATATTTTTAGATGCTGAAACTTCCTTGATATAATCCATTTGAGCTTTGGAAAACTGTAAAAAATCCAGTCCTATAACTGCATTTTCGGCTAAAGTATCGCATAACCACTGAACGTGTTCGGGCGCATGAGGAATGGATTGTTTGTGTAAGTTGACATCATAGTCCTTGCATTCATCTTCAAATTGTAAAAAATAACGCGAATCTGTCCAAAGTGCCGTTTCATCTTTCATTACAACTAATACCCCAGCGGAACCAGTAAATCCTGAAAAATATTCCCTTACTTTCCAATGCTTTGCAACATATTCAGATTGATGAGGATCTGTTGATGGGATAATAATTGCATCAAAATTGTATTTAGTCATTATTTGACGCAGCTTCTCTAATCTTTTATTGATCATCTGTTATTGAAGTTTTTCGTTTGAATATGATATATTGTAATAATAAGAGAGATGAGGGTTAATTTCCTCGAACATCTCTTTTATTGTAGTTCATATATCATAATAAAGTGTTTCGCAGAATTATAACAAAACTTTTATTCCAATCTCATCAGTCAATAATAAATGGCTGGCCGAACCGAATCTTTCCTATCAATGTTATATGATAACTAATTCGGTAAAAATAGGCATCAGAATCTGAAACGGCAACATCTACTTGAATACCACTAAAGATATTATTTATAGGATTATTTGTTAAAACATCGGTATCACTAGTGAATGGATGCGGTCGCCATTCATCAACTGCGAAACCAGAATTCACAGAATGGTTTTTATTGTATATTGAACTCATTGTAGCGTGAGGAACCAATTGTTCTACCTGAAATTTTTTGGTATAACTTCCTGCAGGCGTTGGAATGTTGAATTTATTAATTGCATAGTCAATAGCGGCTATTAAGTCTGGTGCCAACCTTATTGTTTCCCTTAACCATCTTGATCCATTGCCTTTTATATCAATATTGGCAACACCTGACAGTACTAACATCCACTTTTGCTCTTCTATTGACCTCAAAGGTGCTTCATTAGCGGCTAGTGCAACGGGAGTTAGCAACCAATTTTGTCCCACAAAACTTGATGGATAGATTATTTTGTTTGAACCATTATATTCAATATTATCAGATTTTACGCATTTATTAGAGTCAGAATCTCCTAAGTTATGACCACTCATAGGTGTTGGTCGTACACTTCTGCCTTCTGGAACACCTGGATACGTCAACTGTCTATCGTGAATTGAAAAATGAAGATGGTCAAGTACCGAGTTTCCTGTGTCGTCCATTAAACCAAGTCGCGTTCCTACTCTTATGGACATGCCTTCTGAAACCGGAATTTTAAACGGTCCTTCTAAGTGTAAATACTTAGAGGTAAACCTATTGGTATCTCCTGGGTTATCTGGATCCAAATGTTCAATTTTAACTATGTTAGCCGTTGATGAATCTCCTGAATTAACCCCAGCACAAACCTCTTTTACCACCCCTTCTCTAACTGCTAATACGGGTGTTCCTCCACTTTCATTATCATATGGTACAAAACGTCTGTATCTTGTAAAGTCAATAGCAAAAGCATCTTGTTTGTCATGAGTTGGACCGGAATTATAATAATAGCCTCTCGGTCCCCAACCACAACAACTGCTCGCTGAAAGACCTTCAGCAATAAGAAATCCACCAATCAAGCCTCCGCCTGCTACTAATGCTTGTTGGATTACATATTCCCACAATCCTCCAGCAGTAAAACATTGATCTTTTGGCCATGGAGCTTGCAATTCAAAAGGCAATGGATCATTGGTTTGTTTTTCTGTTGGCTTCCATCTATCAATCCAATACTCATTAGGATTATGAAGTGCAATACCAGTCCATTGCCACCCCTGTGGCGCTTGAGTTATCATTAGGGTTACTTCACCTCTAAACAATTTGCCTTCCCAGTTAGAGGTTGGTATATATCTCTTACCTCCTGTTCCAAGTATTGTTTTTTTAACCTTTACATTACTTAGTGTAAATTCATCAAATAAAGTATCCAAAAGTGACAAATCCTCATATACTGTATGACCGCCAATGGTCCCAATCGAAAAATGAGTTTTACTAATAAGACTTTTCAATGTTTCAATCTCTCTTTTTTCTATTAATGTGAATAACATATCAGCTAGTTCAATAGCAGATTTCGCATATTTTAAATTTGGTAATTTTAGTCTTTCCACAGCCCTCCGTGCCAATTCTCCAGGGTCATCTGTTTTTGACGAGATTCTTTTATTAGAAACTTTTGAATAATAGTCAACCGCCAAATCAAGTTTATTTGTGCTTTCTGCCAGCATTCCAGCTTGCAACATAGCTTCTTTTTTAGAAGAATTATAATCAAAGAGCGTATTAAATGTTGTGATGGCATCAGAATTATTACCTAGAATTTTCTGTGCAAAAGCCTTATGCATTAATGAACCTGAGATCAAGTCTTGATTAGCCAAAAAAGTTCTATTTAATTGACTGCTTTTAATTGATTTATCGTAAAACTTTATCGCTTGTTTATAATTTCCATCAATTGCAAAACTATCAGCAGACCATAATTGGAAAGCAGGAACTAACGGACTTTCTTTTTCCCTTTTCGATTCTGCTACTAATATTTTATTGAATGTAGAACCAGATCCTGCACTTCTATTGATTGTTACTTCATCCGAAGTCTTTTTCCAAAGTAGTTCAGTTTTATTATCTAACTTTTCAAATTTGTCGTTGTGATTTTTATTCTTTTCCATGATTTTAATTATTTAGATATTATATTCTTATTCACTCGAAAAAAATTTTATGTGGCTTTGATTTTCACAAATCTCTTTGAAATAAGTTCAATCTATTTGAAATGTAAGGGATGTTCCATTTTCTTTCCCTTGAAATTGATATGGCGCTAGTTTATCACAAGATGATTGGGTTAGAGGTGGTTGTGAATTTCCGCAGTCTGTTGCCGCTATTAAATAGATGTGGTTATCTTTAATTGTAATTTCTTTTGGTGCTGCACTTCCGCAATTCGAGCCTTGCCATTGGCTGTCCAAAGTTCCATTATCTTTCCATTGTCCTGAATTGACTGTAAGATCATAAGTCCAAAGACGGACAGATTTTTTATCGTTATGACAATTACGAATAAGTAATTTACCTACTCCAGCTACCGGTGGTCTTGTCGTTGATGGATCTGAATACGCCGGCACACCGCATGCTGGATCACTTAAGGACCTATTGTCAGTTGTCCATTTACTATCAGCAGCAACTACGAAACAATGAACATCCGTTTTGAAAGATTCTTCGCTTTTCACATCAAATTCATAAATACTTCTATTAGGGGCTATATCAATAGGAGTACTATTTGTCATTCTAATAGTTTGTTTTGTAACGTTTAAGGAGTTGTCAATACTCCACGTCAGTTTTCCTTTAATTTTATAGACGTAGTGCCATTTCCAAGGCTTATACCATGGTTCTTGGGAAAGGGTTCTTTCCCATTTAAAATTAGTAAGTTTAAGATCACCACGTGTAGTTGGTTTAGTTCTTGTAATTTTCCATTTTTGAAGATTCGATCCGGTGAATGAACTCAACACCAGCGTCCCACCTGAACTTCTGTCTAGCGGCTCAATTACCATTTTTTCTGAAAAATGTACGCTTTCAATAAAATATATATTTTGCTCATTTTCTACAGGTACTATTTTCCATAGTTGTTTTAAGGACGGTGCTAAAATAAACTCAGTAGTATTGAATAACGGGGAAGTTGAATTCTCAAATTCTCGTTTTTCTTCGAGTGTAAAAACCAGGTTTTTTAATGTTTTCTTAGTAGATGATGGTATATCTGAACTCATAACTTCTGAAGGAGCTATTAATTCTGGAGGGGCTGGAATTGGGGCATTAGTTGTATTTGTGGGTGTTGCTAAAACTACAGGAGCAGGTGCTTTAACTGAAATATACAAATCAGATTCAGAATTGCCTTTGTCATAAGGCATTATGCGCCAAACATCTGAGCCAAATCTATCCGGAATATCGGCGGCACTTACTTGAAAAACCTGCGCTAACCCATAATTTATTGAAAACGGCCATACCTTGGTTCCATTTTCTTTAACATTTCCCTGAACATCGAGCACTAGCCCCGTCTCCACGTTTTGTATATAGACTGCTGTATTACTAAAAACTTGTGCAAATACAATGTTACAAACTGAAGAGAGAATTAAAAGGCTTAAGACTCCTATTATAAAATATATTTCTTTATTGAACATAGCTTTTAGTTTTAAAGATTAGAATTATTCTGGTATTATATTCTGATTCACGCTAAACAAATTTTCAGGATCATACGTTTTTTTAATCTTGACCAATCTTTCGTAGTTATGCTTATAACTGGCTTTAATTCGATCTTGGCCCTCTTCCATCATAAAATTTGAATACGCGCCACCTGCTGAATATGGATGCAAGGCCTCATAATAAGACTTACACCATTCGGTAATTTTAATCGCATTTTTAGGATCTGGATCTACGCCTAAATACACTCCTGCATATTTAGCATCTCTATATGCCCAAGGTGTTTCTTCGGCTCCTACTCTACTCGCCGCTCCAGAAATAGGATATAAATGCATTTGGGAAAGTGCCGTAGGTATTGCTGAACCAAATTTTAAATGCTGAGCCCTTACTTCTGGGCCTAACTCGTTAAAAAAATCAGCTCTCCAATACCATTGCAAACCTTTTGGGAAGAATCCATCAAACATGGTTTGTAGGGCTGTGTAAGGCATTTCGCCAACATGAGCAAAAACAGGGTTGAGATTTAATACAGGTTTAAAGATCGCTTCAAATTTTTCGGGATCTCCAAGATAGCACCAAACAATACCACAAAACTTTTTGTTGTGTAAATGCTCTGGAAATGGGGATTCGGGAATGACCATGGTCGTTATAAACCCGTTTAAATCTTCTGGAGCCTCGTTGATAAATTTATCATACCAAGCCATTATTTCTTCTACTCTTTCAATTGGCCATAAAGTAGGTCCGCCCAATAGCATTTTTACAGGATGCGCTTGAAATGTAAAAGAAGTAACTACGCCAAAATTCCCGCCTCCACCACGAATTGCCCAAAATAAGTCGGTGTTTTTGGTAGCGTTTACGGTAACAAAACTACCATCGGCCAAAACCATTTCTGCTTCTAATAAATTATCTATCGTAAGGCCGTATTTGCGTGTTAAATAACCAACGCCACCACCAAGTGTTAATCCGCCTACGCCTGTCGTAGAAATCATTCCTGAAGGTATTGCTAAACCAAATTCATGTGTGGCTTTATCTACTTCATTCCAAATATTACCGCCTCCAACTTTAACGTTATTATTCAATTTATCCACTTCTACATACTTTATACCAGAAAGGTCAATTACCAAACCGTCATTACACAAACCCAAACCTGCACCATTATGGCCTCCTCCTCTTATTGCCACCAACAGGTTGTTGTCTCTCCCAAAGTTTACAGCAGCTATCACATCGTCCACATTTTCACAAGTGGCAATTACCCCTGGACGTTTGTCAATCATTGCATTATACACTTCACGGGTTTCGTTATAATTTGTATCTGACGGTAAAATAAGTTTCCCCTTTAATTGTGATTTAAAGACTTGGATTATGTTAGGAGCGATGTCTTTGGCTGAAATTTTCATCTATATTTATTTGGTTATATATTTATTATTATCAAAAGTAGAATAGAATGATTTTCGATAATTCTACGTTTAGACCAAATAAAAGTAATTTTAGACCAAGAAGAATTACAGGTCTAAGTATTTGTAGTACAGTAATTTATTTATTAGCTATGAAAATTTGAAGGTAGAATTCCATATTTTTTATAGAAACATTTCGAAAAGTAGGCAGGGCTGCTAAAGCCTGCTTGATAAGCAATTTCAGAAATATTAGAATTCTGTTTTTCCAATATTTCTAATGCTTTGTTTAAACGATATTCTCTTAGAAACGTATTCGGAGATTTACTGACCAAATTCATCATGGTCCGGTATAATTTAGATTTGCTATAACCTAAATTCGCTTCAAAATTATTGACGCCTGTTTCTGGATTCGACCATATTTTTTCGGTATAATCCATCAGTTGAGTTATAAATTCTTCCTCCGTACTACTCAAAACACGAATGATTTTACTTTCAGCTAATGGCTTATTTTGGTTTTCTCCTTCGTATAGATCTTTAACAGCAGTTGTTATAGTAATATCTGCTTTGGCTATGTCGCATAAATAATCGGAGGTTTTTATGGTATCCTCAAAAATACCTTCCTTTTCAGTAACCGGAATTCCTGCGCTAATTCCTATTTTAAAGGCTAAATCTGGAGTAATAACACAATTGTGTGATTCTTGAATTTTTATTCCACAATTCATAGCATCGGTAATAGATTTAAAAGACATCAAAAAGGTTTTCGCTTCTTGTTTAACTACACGTCCGTTATATTGAGAAGTCAAGGTATTAATAGAAGTCGTATAGCCTCTAATAGCTGCCTTTAGAGTGTTTGTTTGGGATTCTCTTAAAGTTTTGTTTTTTATTTTAACAACCATGATGGTTCTAAAAGCAGGATCGTTAATAATATTGAGGCTCGTGTTTTTTGATTTTTCTGGATCTTCTATACGTCCCAAAAAAGATTCCACAATGGTATCATTCACTTCAATAATACGTTGTGGAATAGCGCCATGTGAGTTTTGATGTAAATCTATAACTGCCTGTTTATCCGGCGCATCTATTAAACAAAAAGCCGTTTGTCTTTTCTCGTCACACCAGTAGGTCAATCCGCGACAATTATATTTATGCTCAATATCTAAGTCGGCTTGATGCATTTCTGCAACGTGCTTTGCTGTGAGACCCTCAGGAAGGTCGTGAAAGTCCATAAATAATGGCATCTACTTAGTTTTGAATGTAATGTACGTTATTTTTTTAAATTATGTAGATTCCATACTGGCCTAAGAACTAGTTAACTTGTCTTTCTCCTTCGGTATACCATACTTGCGTTTGCCATTCAGAAACCCACGTGTAGAATATTTTTTTAAAATATCCCAATACCTTTTTAAGCAGAAATGCTTTTAAGCTTATCGGCATGCATCTTCCGAAGTTTTGTCAATTTTGGAGTAATAACCGCACTGCAATAACCAGCATCCGGATTATTGGCGTAATAATCTTGATGATCATTCTCGGCTTCATAAAATATTTGTAACGGACTGATTTCGGTTACAATAGGATTTTCGTAATACGGCGCCATTTCTTTAGCCACGGTTTCTGCTATTTCATTTTGGGTTTCGTTGTGGTAATAAATTACCGAACGGTATTGGGTGCCCGCATCGCCACCTTGTCGGTTTAGTGATGTTGGGTCGTGGCTGGTCATAAAAATGACCAATAAATCTTCGTAAGATATTATATCGGAATCATAAGTTACTTGAACAACTTCGGCACAACCCGTTAACCCTGAACATACTTCACGATAGGTTGGTTTTCCCGGCACCGTGCCTCCACTGTATCCAGAAACTACTTTTTCTACACCTTTAACTTCGTTTAATATAGCTTCAATACACCAAAAACATCCGCCACCTACAGTCATTAATTTCATATTTCAGTTTACTTTAAATCGATTGTTTAGCGCTGTATAGAACATAAATTAGTGTTGAAGGGAGAAAGCCTAAAGCCACTTCTTCCTCTTAAAATACCAAATCATTCCTAAGAAAACCAAAGCCATTACGCCCAACAGATAGAAATAACTATTTTTATAGTGAAGTTCCGGTATATTGTCAAAATTCATCCCGTAGATTCCTGCTAGAAAAGTTAATGGAATAAAGATGGAAGCCATAATAGTCAAGACTTTCATCACTTCATTCATCTTGTTGCTAATGGTCGTCATATACATATCCATCAAACCCCAAATCATTTCTCGGTATATTTCAACACTTTCGTTTACTTGGATAATATTATCATACAGATCGCGAATGTATTTGTTGGTGCGTTCCTCTATAAGCGGGTTTTCGATTTTTTCTAATCGATTTATAACCTCACGCAATGGCATTACTGCTTTTCGGATTTTTAATATTTCTTTTTTAAGATCTTGAATTTCTTGAGTGATGTTAGTATCTTCTTTATCATCAAAGAGTTTATCCTCCAACAATTCCACTTTGTTACTTAAAAATTCAACGACGCTAAAGTAATTATCAACCACGGCATCAAGAATGGCAAACATTAAATAATCTGCTCCCGCCCCACGAATACGGCCTTTGCCGTGCTCTAATCGTTCACGTAAATCTTCAAAAACATCGCCTTCAGCTTCTTGAAATGTTAAAACGTAATCTTTTCCCATCACCAAGCTTATATGCTCGTTTGTGAGTTTTTCGTCATCATAATGCAACATTTTAAAAACGATAAAAAGATATTCCTCATACTCATCAATTTTTGGGCGTTGATAGGTGCTTACAATATCTTCCTGAATTAACGGATGAAGTTCAAAATGGTTTCCGAGGGTAATAATATCATTGGTATTGCTCAGTCCGTTTACGTTTATCCAAGTAATATTGGTTGAATCCTCATAATTAAAGGCTTCGTGTATGTCATTGGTTTCAAAACGGTGGTAATGTTCCTTGGAATAATCTATTATGTCCAGTTTTGTAACCGTCGTAGTCTTTTTTCCAGTATAGGTAACCGTTCCTGGCGAAAGATTCCTAGCTCTTTTGGGTTGAATTTTTGTGGTCTGATTGTTTTTTCTTCTAGCAGCCATAGGATGATGTTTAATTTCTTAAAGGTAGGAAAAGGTATAAAGATTATTCTGCATTATGGCGTTGCAGAAGAATTTTTTCAACATCATTCAACGTAAAACCTTTGGCTTGCAACAAAATTAAATAATGAAATAACAAATCGGCGCTTTCATTTAGAAAGAGGGCATCGTTGTTATCTTTCGCTTCAATCACAACTTCTACAGCCTCCTCTCCTACTTTTTGCGCAATCTTATTCATTCCTTTTCTAAAAAGTGACGAAACATAAGAATCTTCATTCTCAATATCCTTCTTTCTATTTTGAATTGTATTTTCTAATGAGGAAAGAAAACCAAAGTCTGAAACATTATTTTCTCTCCAGCAAGTGTCTGTTCCTTTGTGGCAAACAGGACCAACGGGATTCACCTTTATTAAAAGTGCATCGCTATCACAATCTACCGCTATTGAAACAAGGTTTAAAAAATTACCGCTTTCCTCACCTTTTGTCCACAGGCGTTGTTTGCTTCTGCTGAAAAAAGTAACTTTTTTTGATTCATTCGTTTTCAGAAAAGCTTCTTCATCCATATACCCAAGCATTAAAACTTTGTTTGTTATAGAATCTTGAATTATCGCGGGAACCAATCCGTCTTCGTATTTTTTAAAATCTATATTCATAATTTTAAATTCTAACAGGAATTCCCTGTGTTTGTAATTCATTTTTTAATTCTGAAATGGTAATTTCCTTAAAGTGAAAAACACTGGCAGCCAATGCAGCATCTGCTTTTCCAACTTTAAAAGTATCCGTAAAATGCTGAATAGTTCCTGCGCCACCCGAAGCGATAATTGGAATATTTAAACCTGTTGACAGTTTTGCTAAGGCTTCATTTGCAAAACCATTTTTGGTCCCGTCGTGATCCATTGAAGTGAAAAGAATTTCACCTGCACCTCGTTGTTCCACTTCTTTTGCCCAATCAAATAAATCTAAATCTGTAGGCACCTTCCCTCCTACCAAATGCACTATCCATTTGCCCTTAATTAGTTTTGCATCAATTGCTACAACGATACACTGAGAGCCAAATTTTGAAGCAAGTTCATTAATCAACTGCGGGTTTTTTACTGCGGCAGAATTTATAGATACCTTGTCGGCTCCGTTATTAAGAAGTATTTCAACGTCTACCACCGAAGAAATTCCACCCCCAACTGTAAACGGAATATTGATGGTTTCAGCAACTTTCAAAACCAAAGCTGCCAAAGTTTTTCTGCGCTCCGCGGTGGCTGAAATATCAAGAAAAACCAATTCATCCGCGCCATTTTCAGAATAGAATTTGGCCAGTTCCACAGGATCGCCGGCATCTCGTAAGTCTAGGAAATTAATTCCTTTTACGGTTCGCCCGTTTTTAATATCCAAACACGGAATTATTCGTTTACTTAGCATTTATAATATAATTTTCAAGTTGTTTTAATGTAATTCTGTTTTCATAAATCGCTTTCCCTATTATTGTTCCCTCACAGCCTATTTTTGCAAGTTTTGGGAGTTCTTCAAAAGTTGAAATTCCACCGGAAGCTATTAGTTTTATTGCATTTTCAGTGGATTCTGGACTGCGCTTAGACTGACATTCTGTAATTATTTTTTTGTATAAAGCAAAAGAAGGCCCTTGCAACATCCCATCTTTACTAATGTCTGTACAAATTACAGAACGAATACCTTCCTCTAAATACTTTAGTATAAACGGAATTAATTCCTCATTGGAATTCTCAGTCCAACCGCTTATTGCAACCATTTCATTTTTGGCATCGGCGCCCAAAATTATTTTTTCACTTCCGAATTTTTTGAGCCAACTTTTAAAAGTTTCAGGATTTTTAACGGCTATACTGCCGCCAGTTATTTGGTTTGCACCACATTCAAAAGCGATTTTTAGATCTTCATCAGTTTTTAAACCGCCTCCAAAATCAATTTTTAATTTGGTTTGTGAAGCAATTTCCTCCAAAATTTTATGATTTACAATGTGTTTGCTCTTTGCGCCATCCAAATCCACCAAGTGCAAATATTGAATTCCGTGCGCTTCAAATTGTTTTGCAACTTCCAGCGGACTTTCATTATAAATCTTTTTTGTACTATAATCACCTTTGGAAAGACGAACGCATTTTCCGTCGATAATGTCTATTGCTGGAATTATTCTCATAGATTATAGATTTAAAAAATTCTGTAAAACTTGTTCACCAGCTTTACTGCTTTTTTCTGGGTGAAATTGCACTCCGTAGAAATTATCCTTTTGTAATGCCGATGAATACTGAATTCCGTATTCAGTGGTCCCAATTGTTTCTTCACATAATGGCGCGTAAAAACTATGCACCAAATACATAAACTCATTTTCTGAAATATCTTTAAACAGCTCCGATTTTAAGTTTTGAATTTGATTCCAACCTATTTGAGGTACTTTTACTGAGGTTGAAAATTTCAGAACATCAACATCAAAAATTCCCAAACCCTCTGTTTTTCCTTCTTCGGAAGAATTACAAAGTAGTTGCATTCCCAAACAGATTCCTAAAACTGGTTGTTTAAGCGTTGGGATAACTTTGTCTAAGCCAGAGCCTTTTAGCTTTTGCATTGCACTGCTCGCTTCGCCTACACCTGGAAAAATAACTTTGTCTGCATTCATAATTTCAGTTTCATCGTCGCTTAAAATAGCTTCTACGCCCAATCTTTTCAAAGCAAATTTTATACTTTGAATATTACCCGCACCGTAATTAATTATTACTACCTTCATTAAAGTAGGCCTTTAGTTGAGGGTAAAATCATTTTATCGGCATCGCGCTTTACAGCCATTTTTATTGCTTTTGCGAACGCTTTGAAAATAGCTTCAATCTTGTGGTGCTCGTTGGTTCCTTCAGCTTTTATGTTGAGGTTTGCTTTTGCGCCATCGGTAAAGCTTTTGAAAAAGTGGTAAAACATTTCTGTTGGCATTTTTCCAATCATTTCACGTTTAAAATCTGTATCCCAAACCAACCAATTTCTTCCACCAAAATCAATGGCAACCTGCGCCAAACAGTCGTCCATAGGCAAACAGAAACCATATCGTTCCATCCCTAATTTATCGCCAAGCGCATTATTAAAAACTTCGCCCAAAGCAATTGCGGTATCCTCAATAGTGTGGTGCTCGTCTACTTCCAAATCGCCTTTTACTGTAATTTCTAAATCCATTTGTCCGTGACGCGCCAATTGATCTAACATATGATCAAAAAATGCAATGCCAGTATTTATGGTAGATTTTCCAGTTCCATCCAAATTCAACTTTATGGAAATATCCGTTTCATTCGTTTTTCTATGAATTTCTGAAACGCGTTGTTTCAGTTTTAAAAACTCATAAATTTTTTGCCAATCATTGGTCTCCAAAGCAATGTATTGTTGAAGTTCTTCCTCTTTCAAAGAAATTTCATTAGTGCCCAAAAATGTTTCATCATTTATAAAAATACCTTTTGAACCAAGGTTTTTGGCTAATTCAATGTCCGTCAACCTATCGCCAATTACGAACGAATTTTTAAGATCGTATTCATCTGAAAAGTATTTTTGAAGCAAAGCAGTGCCAGGTTTGCGGGTTTCAGCTTTTTCGTGAGGAAATGTTCGGTCTATAAGTACTTCTTTGAAAATAACGCCTTCATTTTCAAAAGCTTTCATTATAAAATTGTGAACGGGCCAAAAGGTTTCTTCGGGAAAAGACGCTGTCCCCAAACCATCTTGGTTGGTAATCATTACCAATTCAAAATCGAGTTCCTTGGCGATTTTTCCGAGATAAGTGAACACTTTTGGGTAAAAAATCATTTTCTCAAACCCATCAATTTGCTCGTCCACGGTTTCTTTTATAATCGTGCCGTCACGGTCTATAAATAATACGCGCTTTTTCATTTTTGTAATTCTTTTAAAATGGATATTAATTTTTTATTTTCTGAAGCTGTGCCGACGGTTATTCGCAGCGTATTTTCACAAAGCGGTTGTGAACTTCTGTTGCGAACCACAATCCCTTTTTCCAGCAATTGCTTGTAACGTTTATCGGCATCATCAACTTTCAATAGGATAAAATTGGAATCCGTTGGATATGTTTTTTCTATAAATTTAAGCCTCTTTAAAGCTTTAATTAATGTCTTTCTTTCTTCTTTTAATGAAGTGATTTCACTTTGAATGTTTTCAATATCCTGAAGTTTTTCTATTGCTCGTTTCTGTGTTAACTCATTAACATTATACGGCGGTTTAATTTTATTTAAAACTGCAATTATTTCTGCGGAAGCGTAACAAATTCCCAAACGAATTCCAGCCATTCCATAGGCTTTTGAAAGGGTTTGCGTAATTATTAAATTCGGAAAATCATTCAACTTTTCTATCCAGCTTTTCTTTGAAGCGAAATCAGTATAGGCTTCATCAATTACAACCAAACCATTAAAGTTTTTCAACAGATATAAAATATGTTGGGAAATAAATAAATTTCCCGTTGGATTGTTTGGAGAGCAGATGAATAGAAGCTTTGTGCGCGAATCCTCAGTTCTTGAAATTTCATCTAGATCAGGTTGAAAATCTAAATCGAGAAGAACTTCCCTATTTTCAATATTGTTCAAATTGGCTAAAACACTGTACATTCCATAGGTTGGCGGAAGTGTAATTACGTTATCTCTTGCCGGTTCACAAAACGCCCTAAAAATTAGGTCGAGCACTTCATCGCTTCCGTTTCCTAAGAGAATTTGATTCTCTGGAATGCTTTTCTGTATTGAAATTATGTTTTTCAATGTTCGTTGCTGCGGATCGGGATAACGGTTTACATCAGTTTCAAAAGGATTTTCATTGGCATCGAGAAAAATCATTTCACTGTCAAAATCCTTGAATTCATCGCGAGCAGAACTATATGGCTTCATTTTGGCCACATTTGGACGAATGAGAGTATTTATGTTAAAATTAGTTTTATCCATCACTTTTGCTTTTTAAACTGTTCAACCTCAAAGTAACAGCGTTTTTATGAGCTTGCAATCCTTCAGCTTCAGCCATTATTTCTATTGCTTTTCCGATGTTTAGAATTCCTTCTTTAGATATTTTCTGAAACGTCATACTTTTCAGAAAACTGTCCAAGTTCACTCCGCTATACTGCTTCGCATATCCGTTTGTGGGTAAGGTGTGGTTCGTCCCCGAAGCGTAGTCGGCAGCGCTTTCGGGAGTATAATTTCCTATAAAAACCGAGCCTGCATTTTCAATATTTTCAAGAAAGAAATCTTCATTTTCGGAAACAACTATGAAATGTTCGGGAGCATATTCATTAATTAAATTTATAGCTTCAGAATTACTTTCAACTAAAATTAATTTTGAATGATTAATCGCTTCGGAGGCAATAGTTTTACGCGGCAACACTTCAAGTTGTTTTTCAACTTCAATTGCTACGGCATTCAATATTTTTTCTGAAGTTGTAACCAGAATTACCTGACTATCTGCGCCGTGTTCGGCCTGCGATAAAAGATCTGAAGCCACGAAAGATGCATTTGCCGTATCATCTGCAAAAACAAGTAGTTCCGATGGACCGGCAGGCATATCGATTGCCACGCCGTGCTTTGTAGCAATTTGCTTTGCAACAGTTACAAATTGGTTTCCCGGACCAAAAATTTTATAGACAGAAGGTACTGTTTGCGTCCCAAAAGTCATTGCGGCAATAGCTTGTATTCCGCCAATTTTAAAGATTTTTGTTACGCCGCATAAGTTTGCCGTATAGAGTATAGCGGGATTGATCTTACCGTTTTTATCGGGCGGTGTACAAAGTATAATTTCTTTACAACCCGCAATGTTTGCTGGAATAGCCAACATTAAAACCGTTGAAAATAACGGTGCAGAACCTCCGGGAATGTATAAACCAACTTTTTGAATGGGTCGTTTTTCTTGCCAGCAAAGCACGCCTTCTGTAGTCTTAACCGTTAATTTTTCAGTTTTTTGTGCACCGTGGAATTTTTCAATATTTGTCTTTGCTTGGTGAATAGCTGCCTTTAATTCTCCGGAAACATCACTTTCGGCGGTAGTAATTTCTTCCTTTGAAACTAACAACTTATCAATTGTAATTCCATCGAAAAGTTGGGTGTACTTTTGAACAGCTGTATCTCCTTTGGTTTTAATTTCTAAAAATATTTCGTTTACAGTCGCTTCTATATCAGTTATAGTTTGCGTTGGCCGTTTTAAGATTTCAGACCAAGTCCCGAGTTTGGGGTTGTATATTTTATTCATCTTTTAAAATTCAAAATTTAATAATCAATCCTTCGACTGCGCTCAGGGTGACAGATTTACTATTTATTTACTTTTCTCAAGCCTCAAACTATCATTTTTTCAATAGGACAAACTAGAATTCCTTCTGCTCCAGCTGCTTTCAATTCTTCAATTACCTCCCAAAAAGTATCTCGATTTACTACGGAATGAATACTGCTCCAGCCTTCTTCTGCTAGAGGAAGCAGCGTTGGACTTTTCATTCCCGGAAGAATTTTAATGATGTCGTCAATTTTGTCATTAGGAGCATTCAAAAGTACATAACGCGAATCGCGACCTTGCAAAACAGATTTAATTCTAAATTGAAGTTTTTCGAGTATGTTGTTCTCGATATCTGAAATATTTGGAGATACTGCGAGCACTGCTTCACTTTTCATAATAACTTCTACTTCCTTCAAATTGTTTTTAAACAGCGTACTTCCGCTGCTCACAATATCGCAAATAGCGTCTGCAAGGCCTATGTTTGGTGCGATTTCTACGCTGCCGTTAATGATGTGGAGTTCTGCATTTATTCCGTTTTTATCTAAATAATCTTGCGTGGTTTTAGGGTAACTGGTGGCGATGCGTTTTCCGTTTAGGTCTTTGATGGAATTATACTTCATAAACTTCGAAACGGCCAAAGAAACGCGACATTTAGAAAAGCCCAAACGCCCAACAATATTGATTTCTTCTCCCTTTTCAACTAAAAGATTTTCACCAATAATCGCGCAATCTATTACGCCATCTTTCAGATATTGAGGAATATCGCCATTGCGCAAATAATATATTTCCAAAGGAAAATTAGTGGCTGAAGCCTTTAATTGGTCGCGGCCATTATCTATATAAATACCGCAATCCTTAAGTAGAGCAAGCGATTCATCGTGGAGT
Organism: Aequorivita sublithincola DSM 14238; assembly: GCF_000265385.1. Taxonomy (NCBI): domain Bacteria; kingdom Pseudomonadati; phylum Bacteroidota; class Flavobacteriia; order Flavobacteriales; family Flavobacteriaceae; genus Aequorivita; species Aequorivita sublithincola. Next base: position 2,866,741 of record NC_018013.1, on the reverse strand, counting down.
CGACCTGATTTTTGTATAGCTATTTTTAGTTTTTGCATTTTGAAAATATTTGTTTTAGTTCAGTTTAGGGAATAAAAAAACCCGCTTGATTGCTCAAACGGGTTTTTGGAATATTGTGAAATTTATACAACAGCCATATTACCTCGCAGGAGCGTGGAAAATAATATGATGATGATGTAAAAATAAGTTGTTCATAATTCTGTGGACAAATCTAAACAAAAAATATGTTCAAAAAACTGTGAATATAAAACTTTAACGCTTTATTAATTTTCAAAGCAATTTCTTTACTTTCACAAACGAAAACGTAAACAACCATTAAACCTATATTTCTTATGCATTTAGAAATTCTTGATTGGATAATTATAATTTCATTTTTTATAGTTTTCATCGTAATAGGTCTTGTTGTCGCAAAACAATCTGGGAAAGACTCAAAATCCTTTTTCCTATCTGATAGAAATATGCCTTGGTGGTTGCTCGGCGTAAGTATGGTAGCTACTACGTTTGCTGCCGATACACCTAACTTTGTTGCAGGCGTAATACGTGAAGACGGCGTGTTCGGAAACTGGATTTGGTGGAGTTTTCTGTTAACGGGAATGCTAACTGTATTTTTTTACGCGAAACTTTGGCGAAGAAGCGGAATAACTACAGATTTAGAGTTTTATGAATTGCGATACAGCGGAAAAAGCGCAGCATTTTTAAGAGGATTTCGAGCCATCTATCTTGGCATTTTCTTCAACATCGTAATTATGGCAAATGTTTGCTTGGCGACAATTAAAATTGGTCACGTAATGTTTGGGTTATCTGCGGTACACGTTTTATTAATTGCTTCGCCTGTTGTTGTTATTTATTCTGCTTTTGGAGGATTGAAAGGGGTTTTATTGACAGATTTTGTGCAATTTATTATTGCGATGATCGGAAGCATTTGGGCAACTATTTACATTGTAAATATGCCAGAAATCGGCGGAATAGACAAACTACTCTCCACTCCCGCCGTTGCAGCAAAAACAGCAATGCTCCCAGATTTTTCAAAACCTGAATTGTTAATTCCACTACTTATAATTCCGCTGGCTGTTCAATGGTGGAGCGTTTGGTATCCTGGTGCAGAACCTGGTGGCGGTGGTTATATTGCACAAAGAATGTTGGCAGCAAAAGATGAAAAAAATGCTACTTATGCAACGCTATTTTTCAATATTGCGCATTATGCCCTTCGCCCTTGGCCGTGGATTATTATTGGGTTGGCTTCAATAATTGTTTTTCCAAATCTTGAAAGCTTACAAGCCGCTTTTCCTGATTTAAATCCAGCTTTTGTGAAAAATGATTTGTCTTATCCTGCGATGCTTACATTTTTGCCTGCTGGTCTATTAGGAATCGTTATTACATCACTTATTGCAGCGTTTATGAGTACGATTTCTACACACTTAAACTGGGGAAGTTCTTATGTAGTAAATGACTTTTATGTACGTTTTCTTCGGAAAGAAGCTACTGACAAAGAACAAGTTGCCGTTGGAAGAATTTCCACAGTTGTAATGATGGTTTTTGCAGGTTTGTTGGCACTCGTTTTGGAAGAAGCACGAGACGGTTTCAACTTATTGCTATCTATTGGCGCTGGAACAGGTTTACTGTTTATTTTACGTTGGTTTTGGAGCAGAATTAACCCTTACAGCGAGATTGCTGCAATGCTAATTTCTTTCGTTATCGCTGCTTTCTTCTTTATAAATGGAAAAATGGACACACCGATGGTTGATATTGCTGGGCATTGGCAACTAGTTATTGGTGTTGTAGTAACTACAATTGGCTGGGTGGCTGTAACCTATTTAACGAAACCTTCCGACGCCGAAACACTGAACAGTTTTAACAGCTTAATCTTTGGAAATGAATCTAAATTCAAAGGTTTTGGAATGAAGATTCTTGGGTTTTTTGCAGGTGTTGTAGGCGTTTACTGTACGCTATTTGCCATCGGAAACTTTATTTATAGCAATAACGTTTTGGCTTTCAGCTTATCGGCAGTAGCTGTTGTTTGTGGGTTGGTGATTATTAAGTCTTTTCAGAAGACTGATTTGTAGATATTATAGATTTTCTAGCTAAATAAAACTTGATTTTCGGCAAGTTTTAGTAACATATTGAAAATACTCAATATTTATATGGAAGTCAATGAATATCTGATCTACCTCTGCAATATGACCCTAAACAATATAAAGTTCTTTTTTCCAGCCAGCCTGGTGTATTCAATTCTTACGTTTACATTGTTAGCGTATGCGTATTGTAACATTTCGAACATGGCGGTATGCGTTAGTTCGTTAGAATCTTTTCGCAACTGAAAACCAAACGCATTATCGGGCTTGGAGTCAATCTTCATAATTACTTCCGCATCAATCTTATCTCCAGACGGTCCATATTTGTCACCCACATCACTCAAACGAAGAAGGATTACTTTACCTATTGTTGCTTCTACCTGTTGGGCAAATAACGTACTATTACACGCTAATACCAGTACAAAAACATAAACTATATTTTTCATAATTTTATATTTTAGTTAATTATTCTTTTAATAATACCGCTGTGAATGCTCTTTCTAACATACTCCAACATTATGTTTTCATTCTGTTGAAAGGCTTTCTGAAGCATTCTATACATATTTAAGGCTGATTTTTCATTTTCATTTTTTCTGAGTTGCATACCAAAACTCATTTCAGTCTGTGAGTCTATTTTTACAATTACTTCGGCATCTAACATATCGTATCCGCTTCCATATCCGCCACCAACATTATGCAATCGTAAAAAATTGATTTTACCTTCCGCGGAAAGCGTACTGCCAATAGGATTATCTGTATTGACTTCATATGCTCCTCTGCCAAAAGTAACTGCCCGCAATACACCAGTTATTGGCTGCACTTCTAGATCGGTAACAGTAATACCATTGGGCAGACCATTTATATATCGGGACCAATTGCAACTGGTGCCATCCACGGATATCACCCCTTTATAGATACCGTCTATTAACGTGCCAGCAAATATTGTGCGGTCACGCATTAAATCAACAGCAATCGTATTTACCCTTATGTTATCCGGTAAATTAGAACTAATGTCGGTAAACACATATTGTCCGTTCCTTTTATTTCCAATGTATACTCTTCCCGCATTAATACTATTGAAAGCCAAGTATAATCTGTTCTCATTGTGCGGATCAGGTTGAATATCAATAGAGGGACGTATAGAGGGGTGGTTAAACAGAACCTCAAAATCCTGCTCGTTTGTAGATTTATATATCCGTCCAGTTAAGGTGCCTGCAAATAACGTATGTGTTTTTTTATCAATGGCTATATGCGCAACATCCTGCCCAGAAGGGTTAAATATCTGTCGCCAAGGCATTCCTTTCCACAGTCCATTGCAGGTTGCATAGACAATGGATGCATCATCAGGATGGGCAAGCACCTGATATTTCGTTACACCGAACTCATTGGCTATATCGCAATCACCGAGCTGTAAACCAGCGTCTGACCAGTCACTTCCAGCGTTTGTGGACTTTTTTAATTGATTTATACGTTGGCCACCCTCATAATAAACATTATTATCCTTTGGAGAAATCTCTGAATATTCAGAGTCACCTCCAACTAAAAATTTCCAGTTCTTGGATCCTGTATATTTACTCATACCATTATCTTGTGTACCAGCAATTATAGTATTCGGTTGTTCTGAAGCAGTGGACATATTATAGAATTCTGTGATGGCCATACCTTTGCCAATAAATTTCCAATCGTCCAATCCACTGTTTTTAGAGCGGTAAATACCGCCATCCGTTCCGAAATAGACTATTTTAGAATTTGTTGGATCAGAATAATATGCATGATAATCCGCGTGCGGCGTCTTAGATGTCCCTTCAGGTATTCTTGTAAAGTCATCGCCTCCATTGGTAGATACCCATAAATCAGTTCCCGATGCAAAAACAATATCACGGTTATTGGGATCCGTATAAATAGTATTCCAAAGCCGTCTGAAAACAAGATCTCCATTAATATCACCTTCTGCTTTCCATCCTTTCTTCCACTCCTGCTCCATTATGCCGCCAATGGAACACGAGAATTCAGCCGTGCGGTAAATCGTCCAGTCTGTACTGGTTTTAAAAGCTGCATATTTACGGCCTCCCGAAATTGCCAATTGAATAGTTGTTGCAGGATCGGTAATAACTGGAAGACGACCATTGGAACAGCCAAAAAGTTTTCGCCAGTTGTGATTACCAGCTCGGTCTTTAAATCCTTCATAAACACCGGATTGTGTTACATCATTACTTTTGGTAACACTAGCGTAGAACTTTGAGGAATTTAAAGGATCAATAAGTAAACTTTTTATTGCACCACGATCTAATATCAGACTCCAACTGTTGCCAGCATCATTTGAATAATAAACTCCTGGCCTAGCTAAATTCCCTTCAATTTCTGCAGCTATATATAATATATTTGGGTCTGAAGGATGGACAATTAGTGTATTATTAACGGCATTTAAGTTTCCTGTATATTTTCTGACCCAGCTAGCACCTGCGTTCATTGATTGATATAAGCCTACCGGAGTAACAATGTAAATTAAATTGTGATTGGTTTTGGCTATGACTATACATTCTATATTTAAAGAAGGTAAATTGTCTGTTAATGGGCCCCAATTATCGCCTCCGTCAATAGTTTTCCAAAGCCCTGTACCTCTTGCTCCACCATAAATAATTTTAGAATCGGTTTGGTCAATAGCCAATGAAGTGATACGACCATTAGAGCCTAGCCCCCGGTTAATATGATCGGGGCCTATGGAAACCCATTCACCAACTGGAGAAACTGATTGAGCATAGAAAGCTTGCACGCACAAAAGGAAGAAAGAAGATACTATTAATATTACTTTTTTCATACGCAAGTTTTTTAATCATTTTTGGAACTCAATACCTGAATTCCAAAAACCTTATTAAGAATACTAAACTAATGTCAAAACTATTATATAGCTATTTGGGATACGAAATTTGCTATTTCTATTTTATTGTAAATATTTATCAAAAAAGAATCTGTTGAATCATCAACTGTTAAATTTTATTGGCTCTATAAAATTTAATTAATTTTTCTGGTTTAGCATAAGTTTGAGAAAACCATACGCTGTTACCAGTAAAGATATAAATATATTATTTCACCACAACATCTTTAATCACTTATTATCGAAACGCTTAGCTTGTTAATTATTATTTATAAAACTTAAAAGAGTTATCAAAATAGAGTTTATGTCGCAATTAAATTTGATCAAAATTTTGGTCTAAAGTTCCGAAAAACGTGAATTATTTAAGAGATTTGATTTATCCCCTAGAGCCTTAGTTTGAGATTTAGTGACTGTAAAATCTTTTCAGAAGACAGATATTATTGGTTTAATAAAACATCTAAATATTCTCAACAAAATCTAAAAAGACTTTTTTATGAAGTTCAAGATCAAGGTTTGGTGAAAGTGAAGCGCGTACAATATAATCCTTATCGCCTTCTTTGGTAGTTCCTTGTGTAGATGTTGCAGGAATGGTCCAATAACAGCCTTTTAACTGACCGTAACTCACGCAGAACTTACTTTCATTAGGAATTTCAGTAATCATTAAATTTATTAACTTCAAATTCAAGGCTCTTTTATAAGTTTCTTTTTCTTCATTTGTATTTCCTTTTGTGGGAAGATCTAACGAAAACACAGAAGGTGTGAATCCTTGTGCAGCCAATTCTTCTGAAACAAAATTGATTTTCGCGCTTGGTAAAGTCTCGTGGATGAAATTTACAAATTCACGTGTATTTTTATAAGCATCCTTAATTCTTTGAGTCATTGAAGGCATCTGTTTTGCTAATATTTCATATTGAAGACTTGTAGCCTCATTATCACAAAGCAATAAATGCTTTTCAATTTTCTGCATCAAGCTTTCTGTTTTCTGATTGCCAACAACGTAGCCAGCTGTACACTGCCCACCACTTGGAAATTTAGATCCACTAGCATACGAAATAGTCCTAACCGTTGAAAGTATTTCACCTTCTCCTAAGAAGTGGACGTTTGGACAAAAAGTTTGATCTAAAATAAAAACTGGATCGATAGCAGTTTCGCCTTTACTTGTCTTGCGTACTTTACCTAAAGCATTTTTTAAATCTATAAGGTTAGGAACTTCAACTCTAGGGTTCGTTGGGATTTCAGCAATTATATATGGAATGGCATCTTCAGAAGCAATTTCATTTAAAATTCTATCAATACTTTGAACCATTTCGTTATCTCCATCTACTGGCAAATCCACGACTTCTACATTATCAATGCAAGCGGCAACGCGTCTTGCTTGATCGTTTGTGCCTCCGTAACAATTTGGAGGAACAATAAATTTTATAGGTTTTCCTTTGTGATTTTCTAGAGCATCGTTAATAAGCCCCATCATAATCGCATATTGAACAGATAGTCCGCTGGAGCCAACGAGTGGCTTTGTAGGTGTACCAGTAATGGCCGTAATTGAATCTAAAACAAGGGTTTTGTTCGTCTCTGTATTGCCGTTCTTCGCATCAAAAGAAGTTTTTTCTGTTAGCGACTTTAAGGCAACAAGACAATTGGATGGCGTCATTGCGATGGTTTCTCTTCGTCTTACGTGTTGAATATCTGAAACATAGCTTTCATTCTCTTCACCATTTACTATTAAAATACTTCCGAGGTGACCATAAGTATTTATATGAAAATCAATGTTTGAGTTAAGTTCAATTTTAGAAATTTCATCTTGGTGTAAAATGTAAACAGTACTTCCGTGGAACTTAGAAACTGCTGTGCCTTTTTCAACTTGTTTTAATTCGAAATTATAATTGTAAACCTTTTTCAAAACTTCAGCATCAAAAGAAGCTGGTAAGTCTCCTGAATAAAGGATTTGGGTGTTTTTATTTTCTAAAAGATTTTTTCTGAGAATTGCCAAAACGGGAGTCGTCTTCGATGAAAAACTGATTACATTTTCTGGCTCTAGATTATTTAAGTTCGCAATTGCCCATTCCAGTACGCAAGATAATGGATGACCTAGCCGAATATAATCGTAAGCCGTAGGTATTATATTAAGTGAAGATGTTTTAGAATTATTATCATTAAATAAGCTTTCAAACTGATTTAAGAACTGCGTTTTGGCTAACTCTTCATCATAAATATCAAGTTTGTGGGTTGTTAGATTCAGCCAGCCAGTTGGCATATTTTCTAATACATCTTTAATATAATTCAGCATTCTATTGTCTTGCATGATTTTCACTTTTAATGGGCTCGCAAGATACATTAATAAGGTTTATTTTGAAAAGTGTTGACGTGTTTTGTTGCACCGAAACATCTGCTAAAATGGTGTTTTGCAGTTTACGGTTGTGAAAATAGTTTCAGTAGACCGAAATGCAAGTTTTAGAAAAATCTAAAGCTCGTTGGCTAATTTTTTTTGCTGAAGGTTTAAGTTTTATCCTGGCATTTCATCAAAACAATTCAATGAATATGCTGCAGTTGTTGGTATTATCCAATTTGTAGCCGAATTTGAATAACTAATATTATCCACCTGAACACACTCCAAACTAAAGTTACTATGTCCAAAAAAGAATACTGCAATTTTAGTGTTATTATTATTTTTTAGGTTAACTGTTTTTAAATTATAGTTGCACATTCCTCTAATTGACATAAGGTTTATGTTTTCCGAAAGGTCTAATGTTGAAATACTAGTGGTTCTAATATCTAGATTTTTCAATTTGATATTTGGCTTCAAATTTATTTCAGAAAAAGGATTGTTGCCACAGCTTAGGAATTCTAGATTAGTATTAGCAGCAAAATTAAGTTTGTCTATATTATTGTTTGCACAATTCAGTGCGGTTATATTTACAAATTTTTCGATTCCCTTTAAGCTTTCAATGTTCTTAAACGAAACATCTATAGCTCCATTAAAGGATGTAGCTTCTTCAAAACTAATTTCATTGTCTTTATTTGTATTGATATCAAAATTGTTCAATAGTAGTTCTTTGAAAACGATATCATCAAAATACACGAATGGTCCTTCGCCTATGGTATAGTTAAAATGCTGACTTTGTTCTACCTGTTCTATTTCAGTAAGAGTACTGTCTTTTGAGCAGGATGTTGTGAAGAGTGTTGTTAAGAATAACAGTAGGACTATTTTTGGAGTTTTCATAGTTTTTATTTTATATTATTTTCTAAAAGCATATACACAAACGACATAACAATATCGTATATCTCAAACATATATGAAAAGTTAGACTGTTTACCTCTTCAAATTTAACAAAATAAATCAAGACCAAAAGATTTCCTTCAAACAAAAAAACCTCCCAAAAAGGAAGGTTTCATTGAACATAAAGCTTAAGGAATACTAGTTATTCCCTAAAATCAAAGGCAAACCACTATCGCCAGAACCAACTATAACCACTTTGGCGTTTGGTGATTTGGCAAGTTCTAAAGTAGCATCAATCCCTTTGTCCTGAAGAACTTTATCTGTTAGTGACGCGCTTAAAATAGCGTTTGCATCTGCTTTTCCTTGTGCTTCAATTCGCACTTTTTGAGCTTCTTTATCTGCGGTTACGAGTCTAAATTCATATTCCAAAGATTCCTGTTCTTGTTTTAGCTTGCGCTCAATTGCATCTTTTATGGTTGCCGGAAGGGTTACATCGCGAACCAAAATTTGGTTTAATTGAATATGCTGTTCGTCCAAGATTTTCTTCGTTTCCTCAAAAATTTCCTCTTGTATGGCATCACGCTTTGTAGAGTATAATTGTTCTGGTGTATAACGTCCCACAACACTCCTTGCTGCACTTCTTATAGCTGGTTGGATAACACGTTGCAAGTAGTCTTCGCCTTTTTCTTGATGAAGCTTTGCAACATCCTTCCGGATTGGTTGGTACCACGCAGAGGCATCTAGTTTAATTTCAAGTCCATTGGACGAAAGCACCTGCATTTTTTCGCTAAGCTCTTGTTGCCGTATTTCATAAACAAAAACTTTGTTCCAAGGCGCGATAATATGAAAACCTTCACCCAAAGGCGGTTCGTCTGTAACCACACCATTTCCAAAGGTTTCATAAAGCACACCAGCGTGTCCGGAATTGATCGTTACAGAAGATTTTGAAACTAAAATGATAAGCAAAACGATTCCTACGATTACGGGTATTGTGAGTTTGGGTAATTTTTCCATTGTATATTTTTCTAGGGGTTAAATTTTAGATAAGTCCGTTATATTTTCTGATAAACCATTCCGCAGCGAGGGCAAGAATGATAAGGGCGAGAAGATATTTCCAATCGATCAAAGGTACTACTTTTTGTTCGCTTCTTTCAATGTTTTGGAAGTTAGTATTTTCAATTAGCGATTTAATTAAAGATTCGGATTGTGTTGCAAAATAAGCATTTCCATTCGTTTTTTGAGCAACGCGGCGAAGTTTTGCCACATCGGCATTTAGGAATTGTTGCTCCACATTGAAATCTAAAATTGTGAAATTTCCACTGCTAGAAACCGCCTCTTTTGCTGCGGAAACCGTGAAGTTGTATTCGCCCGCAGGAAGGCTGTTTAAATCTACCTCATAATAGTTGTTCCGCAAAAGCATTGGGAAAACGGTTTGCTTTTCAGTTTCACTATTTTTTACTGTGATATTTAGCGATGCGCGATTGTCGAAAACATAATTTTTATCGAAATACTGCGCCGAAATCTTGATTGGACTGTTATTATAGTAAAACGTTTCTGAAGACACCTCTAGCCTACTTCTCCGTTTGTTTGAAGCCAAATACTGAACAAGGTTTCCTATGAAATCATCAAAACCTTGGAAGCTTTCCGTTTCCACAAAGCTGCGTGCACGCCAACGCCAAAAACCTTCGCCATCCCAAATTGCATCGCGCTTGCCGTTAATTTCCATCGTGGCTAGTAGCGGATTTCCGTTGGCAATACCATTTACGGTTTGCTCAAGCATTACCTCGTTTGGCACGCTAATGGTCAATGAACCAAACTCTGTATAAAGTGGTGGAAAATTATTAAAACCAATATCTTCCACAGCAAAAGTGCCGTAATTGCTATTTAATTCCGCCTGAATATCCTCACTTTGATTGGAAGCTTCTTTAATGAAATTATCTTGTGAAGCATTCAGAAAATACCAATCCGTTTGCAAACCCGAAATTATCCAAGTGTTTTTGTTCAGCTTTTCAATTTCAGTGAAAACTGAAGCAAAGCTTCTATCGGGCTGATAAAGGATTACAAGTTGGTAATCATTCAACGTTGTTACTGCTTCCGAAGGTTTTTTGAATGAAACAGTACGCTGCTCGTTGGTTGTAATTGCTTTTTTGAGAGCTCCCAAATCTGGATGCGTAATTTTGCTAACTACCAAAACGTTGGTGGCTTGATCTATCACTTCCACCGCAAACTGCTTGCTGTTGTTGGTTTTGTTCTTTTCATCCAAAAGTGGAAGTATTTGTGCGGTGTATTTTTGAAGTCCAACAGAATTTGCAGGAAGCGTAAAGTTTAATGTTTTTGAAGATTCATTTTCAGAAAACGAAACGTTTGCGCGATAAGCTATTGAAGCGCCTTGGGAAACCACAAACTCAGAATTTACAGGATTTGTACCGCTATAATTCAAAATAACTTCAACAGGAAATTGGTTTTTTAGGAAAGCGTACCGATTTGTGTTTAATTGCTCAATTTTTAGGTCGGTGTATTTTATGGAATCACCCAGAATTACTGGATAGATTTGATTTTTAAAGGTGGCTGAAGAAAATTCGTAATCATTCCCCAAGGTTTGGTTTCCGTCAGTAATTAGAATTGTCGGCGCCGTTTGGTTTTTGAAAAGTTCATTTACTGATGAAAGTGCTTTGGAAATATTCGTATTTTTTTCTTCAAAAGACAAGGAGTCATTTTCTTTGAAATCACTTCCGAAGGAATAATAGGAAACGTCAAACTTGTCATTTAATTTATCGTTGTCTTTCAGCTTTTGAAGAAGTTGTGAAACATTTTCTTTCTGCCCCAACTCCCCTATTGAAGCTGAATTATCAATAATCACGGGCAACTTCGGCTTTTCTATAGTATAAGTTTCGCTTTTAAACTTCGGATTAATTATCAAAAGTAAAATTGAAAACAGTGTTATAAAACGAAGGATTCCAAAAACCCAGCGCAAAGAACCTTTCTGTTTTGACTTATAGCCATACATAAAAACCGCCAGAGCGATAGAAATTACTCCGGCGATGATAATGTAAAATATGGTTTCTGTGGACACTAAAGTGGTTTCTGGTTTATAGTTTCTGGTTTCAAGTCACTGCGCACTGCAACTGAATACTGAAAACTTTTTTAAGTAAGCATTCCCCCATCAACATTCAAGACTTGGCCGGTAACATAAGCAGAAAGATCGCTAGCCAAGAAAACGCAAGCGTTTGCGATATCTTCCGGAGTTCCGCCACGTTTTAGTGGAATAGCCTCTCGCCAACCTTTAACGGTAGCTTCGTCCAACTTTCCAGTCATTTCGGTTTCGATGAAGCCGGGAGCGATGGCGTTGCAGCGAATATCGCGAGAACCAAGTTCCAACGCAACAGATTTTGTGAAACCAATAATACCAGCTTTTGAGGCTGCATAATTGGTTTGGCCAGCGTTTCCTTTAACGCCCACAACGGAACTCATATTGATGATTGAACCTTTGCGTTGCTTTAGCATAGCGCGCTGCACCGCTTTGGTCATATTAAAAACTGACTTTAGATTTACTTCTATTACTTTATCAAAATCTGCTTCGGAAATACGCATTAAGAGGTTATCTTTTGTAATTCCAGCATTATTCACGAGAATATCAATACTTCCGAAATCTTTCAAAACCTCTTCGATGAGTTTTTGAGATTCTTCATAATTGGCCGCATCGCTTTGGTATGCTTTGGCTTTTACGCCAGTTTTTGAAACTTCGTCCGCCAAGGCATTTGCCGCTTCTGCTGAAGAGCTATATGTGAAAGCTACGTTGGCACCGTGTTGGGCGAAAATCTCTACGATTCCTTTTCCAATTCCTCGGCTACCGCCAGTGATTATTGCTGTTTTTCCTTCGAGTAATTTCATAAGTTAAACTAGTGTTTGGTGGTTGATAAACACCTACAAGGTATAGAAAACACTGTAGGTTTGTCTTATAGGTCAAATATAACAAAAGCTTGCGGGTTCTCCATAAAAAAAGCCCTGTGAATTTCACAGAGCTTCATTTGTATAATTTTGAAGTTTTAACCTAAAACTTCTTTAACTTTCTTTCCGATTTCTGCTGGAGATTCCACAACGTGGATTCCGCATTCGCGCATTACTTTTTTCTTTGCTTGCGCAGTGTCATCACTTCCGCCAACAATTGCACCAGCGTGACCCATTGTACGTCCTGCAGGGGCTGTTTCACCAGCTATAAAACCGATTACTGGTTTTTTGATACCGCTATTTTTGTACCATTTGGCTGCATCGATTTCTAGCTGACCTCCAATTTCACCAATCATTACAACGGCTTCACTTTCTGGATCCATAATAAGCATTTCTAAAGCTTCCTTGGTTGTAGTTCCAATAATTGGATCTCCACCAATTCCAATAGCTGTAGTAATGCCAAGACCTTGTTTTACAACTTGATCTGCAGCTTCATAGGTAAGGGTTCCAGATTTTGAAACGATGCCTACTTTTCCTTTTTTGAAAACGAAACCTGGCATAATACCAACTTTCGCTTCTCCTGGAGTAATTACACCTGGACAGTTTGGGCCAATAAGACGACAATCTCTGTCTTTTATATAGTTTGAAGCGGTAATCATATCTTTCACTGGAATTCCTTCAGTAATAGTAATAATTACTTTGATACCCGCATCTGCGGCTTCCATAATAGCGTCTGCAGCAAATGCTGGTGGAACGAAAATAATAGATGTATCGGCGCCCGTTTTTTCAACAGCTTCTGAAACTGTATTGAAAACAGGTTTGTCCAAATGTTTCTGACCTCCTTTTCCTGGAGTAACCCCTCCTACTACATTGGTTCCGTATTCAATCATTTGTTCGGCGTGAAAAGTTCCTTCACTTCCAGTAAATCCTTGAACTATTATTTTTGAATTTTTATTTACTAAAACGCTCATTTTTAATTATTTTCTGTTGTTTATTTATATTTATTATTCAAAAGAAATGGTGTGATTTCTTCTTTAGAATTTTTGCAAAGATACGGCTTTTGGCAAGGGTTTTAAAAGATATTATACCTTAACTCTATGATAGCTTTCGGTTGTGTCGTCTTTATCAGTAACGGGCTGGCTCACTTGATATCCACGAAAGATTTTATCATCTTTCACTTCCCAAATAGCAATGAAATGGGCTATTCCCAATTCCTCATCAGGATTTTCAATAGTGCGGACATAATATTTGTAACGAATGGTTACGTGAGGACCGTCTGCTAGTAAATGACTTACTTCCACTCGCAGATCGTAATACGATCTTCTAATTTCACTAAAGAAGCTTATAACTTCATCATGGTGCATAATAGATAAGCCAATTGGGCTATTCCATATTAATACCAAATCTGGATGGAAGAAGCGTTCCATAACCGTTTCATCCTTTAATATATCTGATCTGTAAAAATCTCTAATTAATTCTTTTGCTTTGTTACTCATGGCATTTTGTCCAATTTTTCTATAATGTCTGGAATGAGCCTAATAGCAGCTAGTTCCTTGTATTTTTTTCTGAATTCGTCCGCAGGTGTTCCAAAATATGATTTGTGACCTGGCAACGATTTACTAACGCCACTTTGGGCGGAAATAACAGCTTTTTCACCAATTTTGATGCCGCTGGTAATACCTACTTGTCCCCAAATGGTTACGAAATCTTCGATAATAACGCAACCAGCAATCCCAACTTGCGAAGCAATCAAGCAACGCTTGCCAATAATAGTATCGTGACCAACCTGAACTTGATTATCCAACTTAGAGCCTTCGCCAATAGTTGTTGAAGCGGTTACGCCTTTATCTATAGTACATAGCGCGCCAAGATCTACATTGTCTTCAATCACTACATTCCCTCCACTTAAAAGCTTATCGAATTTTTCAGGACGGTTTTTATAGTAGAATGCATCGCTGCCCAAAACAGTTCCGGCGTGAATTGTTACATTATTGCCAATAACTGTATTATCATAAATACAAACGTTGGAATGGATCAAACAATCGCGACCTATTTTTACATTATTTCCAACAAAAACGTTAGGTTGAATAATCGTTCCCTCTCCTATTTGAGCAGATTCTGAAATTGAATCGTTAGAACTTTGAAAAGGCTTAAAATAATGAGTTAGTTTATTGAAATCACGAAACGGATCTTCGGAAATCAGCAGCGCCTTCCCAATAGGACATTCTACTTCCTTGTTGATTAAGATTACAGTCGCTGGCGATTGTAATGCTTTATCATAATATTTTGGATGGTCAACAAAAACAATATCTCCCGACTGAACCACATGAATTTCATTCATCCCAAAAACAGGAAAACTAGCTTCGCCAACGTAATCGGAACCGATTAGGACAGCAATATTTTCAAGCGTTTGGGGAGTTGGGAATTTCACGAATTATTGTTTGTTGTTTGGAGTTTATTGTTTGTTGTTTTATTTGGGATTTGGAATTTGTTATTTGGAATTTTATTCCTTCATCCTTTCCTGATACTGACCTTTTTCGGTATCAATCCTAATTTTGTCACCTTCATTTATGAAAAGTGGAACATTTATTTCAGCTCCTGTTTCAACAATCGCTGGTTTTGTTGCGTTTGTTGCTGTGTTCCCTTTTACGCCAGGTTCGGTTGATGTTACTTCTAAAACTACGTGTGCTGGCATATCTACAGAAAGTGGAGAACCATCTTCTGTGTTAATTAGCACAGTAACAACTTCGCCTTCTTTCATTAATTCTGGTGTGTCCAAAATTTCTCTCATTAAACGAATTTGCGAATAATCTTCCGTATTCATAAAATGATACATATCGCCTTCGCTGTACAAGTACTGAAATTTATGGGTTTCAACGCGTACATCGTCAATTTTATGCCCTGCGGAAAAAGTGTTGTCTAAAATTTTTCCACTGGTAACGCTTTTCATTTTTGTGCGAACAAACGCTGGTCCTTTTCCAGGTTTTACGTGAAGGAATTCAATGATTTTATAAATATCATTATTGTAACGTATGCAAAGTCCTTTTCTAATATCTGATGATGTTGCCATTGTTGTGGTTATCTGTTATTTATTAATTATTGTATGGTAATCGTTAATCGTTATTTGTTGATTGGTGAAATTTTAAATAATGCTACTGTTTATCTATTATGAGAAAGCTTTTAAACTTTAAAACTCATAAACCCTATCCTTAATTAGAATTGAAATAGCCTTTCATAATTCCACGTTTGGAATTTTTTATGAATTGGAGTATTTCGTCGCGTTCAGGCGTAGCTTCCATTTCAGCTTCTATAATTTCTGAAGCTTGGGAAGTGTTGTAATTTTTTTGATAAAGAAGTCTGTATATATTCTGTATTTCAGTGATTTTTTGAGGATTGAAACCTCTTCTTCTCAGTCCAATAGAATTGATACCTACATAACTAAGTGGCTCTCTGGCAGCTTTTACAAACGGCGGAACGTCTTTTCTCACTAATGATCCACCCGTTACAAATGCGTGATTGCCAATCATACAAAACTGATGTACAGCTGTCATACCCGCCAAAACTACGTGGTCGCCAACTGTTACGTGGCCAGCGAGCGTGCTGTTGTTTGAAAAAATACAGTTGTCGCCCACAATACAATCGTGCGCAATGTGGCAATATGCCATAATCCAACAGTTTTTACCCACTACAGTTTTTCCTCGGTCAACGGTCCCACGGTTTATGGTAACGTATTCACGAATTGTTGTGCCATCGCCAATTTCAACGGTGGTGTCTTCATCTTTAAATTTTAAATCTTGTGGAATTCCAGAAATCACAGCTCCAGGAAAAATGTTGCAATTTTTACCGATGCGCGCTCCTTCCATTATAGTTACATTGCTACCTATCCAAGTTCCTTCGCCTATAACAACATTGTTGTGAATGGTCGTAAAAGGCTCAATAACAACGTTTTTGGCTATTTTTGCGCCCGGATGGACGTATGCAAGTGGTTGGTTCATTTCTATAGTTTGTTATATTTTATAGCTGAAATGTATATGCTTGATGTATCTCTTTAAAGCAGATTTTTCACAAACACAAGTTTCAGTTATAAATTTTTTGTTTTTACCATTTGGGCCATTAGTTCGGCTTCTGTTACAAGTTTTCCGTTAGCATACGCATTTCCTTGCATATGAACTATACCGCGGCGTATTGGCGATATCAATTCTAACACAAAAATTAATGTGTCCCCTGGATTTACTTGTTGCTTAAATTTCACATTGTTTATTTTCATAAAAAATGTAAGATAGTTTTCAGGATCTGGAACGGTACTTAATGCTAAAATTCCACCTGTTTGCGCCATTGCTTCAACAATCAAAACTCCAGGCATTACCGGTGCTCCAGGAAAGTGACCTACAAAAAACGGCTCGTTCATTGTCACGTTTTTCAACCCGACAACGCTAGTTTCCGTCATTTCCATAATCTTATCAACCAACAAAAATGGCGGTCTGTGTGGAAGCATCGCCATAATTTGGTTTACATCCTTTACAGGTGGTTGGTTTATATCAAATTTTGGAATGTTATTTCTAGCTTCAAGTTTAATAATTTTTGAAAGTTTTTTGGCAAACTGGGTATTTACAAAATGACCCGGCTTATTAGCAATCACTTTTCCGCGAATGCGCGTACCAACCAAAGCCAAATCGCCAATAACGTCCAAAAGCTTATGTCTGGCTGCTTCGTTTGGATAGTGAAGTGTTAGGTTATCTAATATACCGTTAGGTTTTACTGAAATTGTATCTTTTCCGAAAGCAGTACGGAGCTTGTCCATAGTGCTAGGCGAAAGTGGTTTGTCCACATAAACGATGGCATTGTTTAGGTCGCCACCTTTAATTAGGCCGTGTTCCAACAACATTTCTATTTCGTGAAGAAAGCTGAAAGTTCTGGCGTTTGCAATTTCATCTTTAAAATCTGAAATATGTTTAAGTGAAGCATTCTGAGTGCCAAGTACTTTTGTGCCAAAATCGACCATAGTAGTTACTTGGTATTCCTCTGAAGGCATAATAATTATTTCGCTGCCCGTTTCTTCATCAAGGAAGGAAATAACTTCATTCACGATATATTCTGCTCTTGGAGCCTCTTGCTCCACTACCCCAGCTTTTTCAACAGCTTCCACAAAAAACTTTGAGGAACCGTCCATTATTGGTGGTTCGGAAGCGTTGAGTTCCATAATACAA
Source organism: Aequorivita sublithincola DSM 14238 (assembly GCF_000265385.1). Classification (NCBI taxonomy): domain Bacteria; kingdom Pseudomonadati; phylum Bacteroidota; class Flavobacteriia; order Flavobacteriales; family Flavobacteriaceae; genus Aequorivita; species Aequorivita sublithincola. The sequence continues at coordinate 2,849,422 of NC_018013.1, read as the reverse complement.
TTGTCAATTTCAAGACCGACTAAAGCTGCTAGAACGTGCTCTGAGGTTTGAATTTTAACACCGTTTTTTTCGAGGTTTGTGCCTCGTTGGGTGTTTACAACATAATGGGCGTCTGCTTCAATTACGGGATGACCTTCAAGGTCAATTCTCACGAAAGTATATCCATGGTTTTCGGGCGCAGGTTTGAAAGTTAAAGTTACTTCCTTGCCGGTATGCAATCCTACTCCTGTAAGGGAAATGTCTTTCCCAATGGTGCGTTGTTTTACCACACTTTTATTCATGATCGAGCTTTTTTTCAACAGTGTTGAACCTTTCCATTATTTTGGGAAGGTTTTTAAAATATACATAACTTTTATTAAAATCTCCATAACCGAAAGCCGGCGAACCTTGCAAAGTTTCATTATCCTTCAAATTTCTGCCTATTCCGCTTTGGGCTTGTATTTTTACGTTATCGCCAATAATAATATGTCCGGCAATTCCAACTTGGCCACCAATGATGCAGTTTTTTCCTATTTTGGTTGAACCTGCTACTCCGGTTTGAGCTGCAATTACTGTATTTTCCCCGATGGTAACATTGTGGGCTATTTGAATTTGATTATCGAGCTTAACCCCTTTTTTTATTAAAGTAGAGCCTAATGTTGCGCGGTCAATCGTGGTTCCTGGGCCAACGTCTACATTATCCTCTAGAATCACATTGCCAGTTTGTGGCACTTTATGGTACTCGCCTTTTTCGTTTGGCGTAAATCCAAAACCATCTGCACCAAGAACTACATTACTGTTTATAACGCAGGATTCACCTATTACAGTTTCTGAATAGATTTTGGCACCTGTAAAAAGAATTGAATTGTTTCCAACCGTAACATTATCACCTATATATACATTCGGATAAATCTTAACATTATCCCCAATTTTTACATTTTCACCTATATATGAAAAAGCTCCTAAGTAAAGATTTTCACCGTATTTGGCGGTTTCTGAGATAAAAACTGGGTTTTCAATGCCAGTTTTATTCATTTTTACTTGGTTGTAATATTCTAAGAGTTGCGAAAAAGCTTTGTAAGCATTTTCAACACGAATAAGGGTTGTGGACAACTTATCTGTTGCTACAAAGTCATTGTTTACAATGGTTATTGATGCTTGAGTCGCGTAAATATAATGAGTGTATTTAGGATTAGCCAAGAAAGTTAGACTTCCTTTATTGCCTTCTTCAATTTTTGCGAGTTGCGAAACTTCTACGCTTTCGTCGCCTTCTACGGTACCGTTCAGTATTCCTGCTATTTGCGCTGCTGTAAACTTCATTAGGTGAATTGAATTTCTTTAACCGTATTAAATAAAAAAAGCAATCGCAAATTAGTGATTTTTAAATGAACAAAATTGCGGTGGATGTTTTTCATTCTTGCAAAAATAGAAAAAAAGCACTTAGCCCCTATAACTGTTCGTATTGTTTTTTGGATAACACATATAGTATTTTACTACAGATTTTGAAAGTGCTTCCAAGTTTAGCTGGTCACTTGCCTTGGCAACATCTACAATCTTTCCGTTTTTCTTGAGAAGGTTGATGGTGTCTTTTTCCATACTGTACGCTTGGTTCTCCATCTTTCCTGTGAAAATAAAGTAGGCTACCTCTTCATCAGAAAGATTATATTCTTCCTTTAAAATTACTCTTTTATCTTTTATCTTTTGAAGTGGAAAAGGTTCCGATTTCACCTTTATTTTTAATAAATCTCTATTTAAAAGCATTTTTGAAAGATTCTTCAGCACAAAATCATCGTTACTCACCCACATTTTCATTGCTGAAATAATATCATAATCATCCAGTTTGGAAAAAGTATTGAGAACTTCTTCAGAAAATTCATCCAAACCAATGTTATTTTTCAAGAAAAATTGTAATCCATTACTTGCTGGAAGTTCAATTCCTTGGGCAGATAACTGTTTTGCGCGCTTCAAAACACGAACTAAAAGCTGTTCTGCAACAATTCCTGTTTTGTGAAGATAAACTTGCCAATACATTAATCTACGAGCAACGATGAAGCTTTCAACAGAATAAATTCCTTTTTCCTCTACAACCAATGCGTCGTTTTTCACATTCAACATTGCTATTAATCGTTGTGAATTTACAGTTCCCTCTGGCACGCCCGTATAAAAACTGTCACGTTTTAAGTAATCTAGACGATCCATATCTAATTGTCCAGAAACCAACTGATGTAAAAACTTTCTTGGATGTTCGGCTTTAAATATTTCTATGGCCAGCGTTAATTGCTTGTTAAACTTTCGGTTAAGAGCTTCCATGAAAAGCAATGAAATCTGCTCATGGCTTACACCTTCAACAATGCTATTTTCCATCGCGTGCGAAAATGGTCCGTGACCAATATCGTGTAAAAGAATGGCAATATAGAGCGCTTCTTCTTCCTTATCAGAAATCTGGACTCCTTTAGATTGAAGCACTTGCACCGCTTTTTGCATTAAAAACATTGCTCCCAAAGCATGATGAAAACGCGTGTGATGCGCACCCGGATAAACGATATATGAAAAACCCATTTGCGAAATGCGACGCAGCCTTTGGAAGTATTTATGCTCCATCAATTCAAAAACCAGTTTGCCGGGTATGGTAATAAAACCATAGATGGGATCGTTAATGATTTTAAGCTTTGGAAGGGTTTTCAAACTTTAACTTTAAATTAATAGATTCGGTAGTCTTTTGAGGCAATTCGAGACTATTTTTGAAGGAAATTCTTCAAAGCACCAAGAATTATTCACAAATTGAAATTAACGATACTCCAACGCAAAAGCTTCGGAGTTTAAAGACAAATATACATATATGAGCGACATAAAAGTACTATGGGTAGATGATGAAATAGATTTATTAAAACCACACATTATATTTCTTGAAAAGAAAAATTACAAAGTTACCACCGCTCAAAGTGGGACTGAAGCATTAGAAGAAATAAAGAAAGAAAATTTCGACATTGTTTTTCTAGATGAAAATATGCCAGGCCTTACAGGGCTTGAAACTCTTGCAGAAATTAAGGAACTACAAGCCGCAATTCCCGTCGTGATGATTACAAAAAGCGAAGAAGAATATATTATGGAAGAAGCCATAGGTTCCAAAATTGCAGATTACCTTATAAAACCTGTAAATCCGCACCAAATTCTACTTAGTTTAAAGAAAAATCTAGATCACAGTAGATTGGTTTCAGAAAAAACCACTTCAAATTATCAGCAAGAATTTAGAAAGATTGCAATGGATCTTTCTATGGTGAATAGTTTTGAGGAATGGAAAGACCTTTATTCAAAATTGGTCTATTGGGAATTGGAGCTAGAAAACATCGAAGATTCCGGAATGTTTGAAATTCTAGAATCGCAAAAAACAGAGGCTAACAGTCAGTTCTGTAAGTTTATAGATAAAAATTACGCAGATTGGTTTGAAGATCCTAATGAAGCCCCCACAATGTCTCACACACTTTTTAAAGAAAAAATTCAACCTCAAATAGAGCAAGGCACTCCTACTCTGCTTGTTGTTGTTGATAATCTTCGTTTTGACCAGTGGAAAGCCTTTGAGCCAACTGTGGCAAATATTTATAAAAAAACTTCCGAAGAACTTTTCTGTAGTATCCTCCCAACGGCGACTCAATACGCGAGAAATGCTATTTTCTCTGGACTTATGCCAAGCGACATGGAAAAATTACATCCAGATCTTTGGTTAAATGATACTGAGGATGGTGGAAAAAATATGAAAGAGGAAGAGTTTCTTCAGGCTCAACTGAAAAGATTAGGTTTAAAACTAAACTGGAGCTATCATAAAATTACAAGTTTAAAGCAGGGAAAAAAACTTGTTGAAAACTTCAGAAGCCACAAGGATGAAGACCTAACGGTGGTTGTTTATAATTTTGTTGATATGCTTTCGCACTCCAAAACTGAAATGGAGGTTATTAAGGAATTGGCTTCAAACGATAAATCATATCGTTCTTTAACGCAGAGTTGGTTTAAAAATTCGCCTTTATTAGAAATTATTCAACAAGCTGCGAGATTGGGCTTCAAATTAATTATCACAACGGATCACGGAACTATAAATGTGAAAAATCCTTCAAAAGTAATTGGCGATAAAAACACAAGTCTAAATCTTCGCTATAAAACGGGAAAGAGTTTAACTTATGAAGACAAGGAAGTTTTGGCGGCTAAGAACCCAAAAACACTTGGTTTGCCAACCATAAATATGAGCAGTTCCTTCATTTTTGCTAAAGATGATTACTTCTTTGCTTATCCTAACAATTATAATCATTACGTGAGTTATTTCCGCAATACCTACCAGCACGGCGGGGTTTCTTTGGAAGAAATGATTATTCCTTTTTCGGTTTTTACTCCAAAATAACTCGCTTATAGCTTAAGAGAATTGCCTGATAATTTCGGATGAATTGATAATTTATTTATATTCGTCCGTTTTTATCATGGAACTAACTTATACCCAAAACGAAATTTCCAAAGTTGCCGAACAAGTTTTAAAGGCTGCAACTACAAACATTTTTCTTCTTTACGGAGAAATGGGTGTAGGCAAAACAACGCTCATTACAGAACTCGTTCGTCTTCTAGGAATTCAAGAAATTTCTGGAAGTCCATCGTTTTCTATTGTAAATGAATACGAAGGAACTGACGGATCTATATTTCACTTCGATTTTTATAGAATAAACCACATTGAAGAAGCCTATGACATAGGTGTAGAAGATTATTTTTATAGCGGAAATTACGTTTTTATAGAATGGCCTGAAAGAATTGAAGCACTATTGCCAGAAAGTACCACCAAATTGATACTTAAAAAAAATAAAGACGGAAGCAGAATATTACAACTCACCAATTAATCTAAAACATTCCCATCTACAAAATAATTCACATTGATATAAGAATTCTGGCATTCTAAATTTGCTGAAAGAAAATCAAAATTATTCCGTAAATTGAAACGGTTAAGTTTACAATATGCCAAAACCAAAATCCCCATTTACTTTAGCACAATTACTTCCGCAAGAAGAAACCCTTGAAATAGCCAGACAAAAAGGCGAATTACATATCGGTATTCCTAAAGAAGCCTATTTTCAAGAGAAACGAATTTGCCTTACTCCAGATGCGGTTAATGCTATTGTGAGCAACGGCCACAGGGTTTTAATTGAAAAGGGAGCTGGCAATGAAGCTGGGTTTTCAGACAAAGATTATTCCGAAGCTGGAGCTGAGTTAACCGAGGATACGAAAAAAGTATTTGGTTGTCCAATGGTGTTAAAAGTGGAACCTCCTACTTTAGAAGAGTTGGATATGATTAAACCAAAAACGGTTCTCATTTCGGCTTTACAGCTGAAAACGCGCCAGAAATCATATTTTGATAAACTCGCAAAAAAGAAAATTACAGCCCTCGCTTTCGAATTTATAAAAGACGAAGACCACAGTTATCCCGCCGTTAAAGCTTTAAGCGAAATAGCCGGAACCGCCTCAGTATTAATCGCTGCTGAATTAATGGTCAATGCAAAAAAAGGAAACGGTCTTCTTTTCGGAAACATAAGTGGCGTCCCTCCTATCGAAGTTGTCGTTATTGGCGCAGGAACCGTCGGGGAATTTGCCGTTCGGTCTGCCCTGGGTTTGGGTGCAAACGTAAAAGTTTTTGATAGTTCTATTACGAAGTTACGAACCATTCAAACCAATGTGAATCGGATTCTATATACTTCAACGATACAACCTAAAAATTTGATGAAAGCATTGCTGCGTTGCGATGTGGCAATTGGCGCTGTTCGCGGACAAAACAGAGCGCCAATTATAGTAACCGAAGAAATGGTGCGAAATATGAAAAAAGGCGCTGTAATAATAGATGTGTGCGTAGATATGGGCGGCTGTTTTGAAACTACCGAAATGACTAGCCACGACAATCCAACAATTATAAAACACGATGTAATTCATTATGGAGTTCCTAATATTCCCGCGCGCTATCCTAAAACTGCCTCAATTTCAATAAGTAATATCTTCACACCCTATGTTTTAGAAATTGCGGAAAGCGGCGGACTCGAAAATGCCATACGTTTTGACAACGGTTTAAAAAATGGTTTGTATTTTTACCGCGGAATTTTAACCAATAAAGCAGTTGCAGACTGGTTTGATATGCCTTATAGCGATATTAATTTATTGATTTTTTAGAAAACCGTTGTGCTGAACCCCGACCCCTAAAGGGGAGAAACTAAATTATTTTCATAAACAAATCCCTAATACCCAATCCCAAATAATGAAGTTAGCATACCGTTTTGTATATTTTTCTGGTGGGTTTTTACTTGGAATAGCATTATTGTTTTTTATTTTAAGCGGAAAAAACACTTCTTGTTCCTACGGTCCAGAATCTAGAACGCTTAAAAATATAAGTAAAAAAGAACGTGTTTTTTCTGAAGAAACTATGAGGGTACTTCGCGAAAACCAAATGGATACATCAGTTGTTGCAATTTTATTAAAGGATGGAAATGTATTGTTCTCTGAAAGTAATATAAAGATGGATTCTTGCAATCAATATGTAATTGAAGGGAAAATCTTAGAGAAAAACCTAAAGATTAGAGTTGTAAATTGTAATGAAACCGCTACAGTAACCACGGCTGAAGTAAAAGCAGAATAAAAATTCCTGTTAGTTAAGAAAAAAATCGCTGACTAATTATTTTGTAATAAAGACATCCACTCTTTACTCAAACCTAGTTAAAGTTTCCTCCGCTCTTTCTCTTTTTTCAATAAAGTAAGTTCTCGGCTAGTTTGTCCAGCTACAGAAGTATTTTCTTCTGCCCGGCGTATTAAATAGGGCATCACATCTTTGACTGGTCCAAAGGGAATATACTTTGCAACATTATAGCCTTCTGAACCAAGATTGAATGTAATGTGATCACTCATGCCATAAAGTTGCCCAAACCAAACGCGGCTATCACTTTCTACAATTCCTTTTTCCTTCATCAAATCCATCGCCAAATATGTACTAGACTCATTATGAGTTCCTATAAATAATTCAATATCATTGAGGTTGTCCAAGATGTATTTCATTATCTCATTAAAATTGTCATCTGTAGCTTTCTTGCTCTCACAAATTGGCGTTTTATATCCTTTTTCTAAAGCGCGCTCATTTTCTTTTTCCATATAAGCGCCACGAACAATTTTAAAACCAAGTTTGTAACCCTTTGCTTTAGCCCTTTGATGTAAATTTTTTAAGTAATCGAGTCTATCCCAACGATAACACTGCAATGTGTTGAAAACAATGGCGCGCTCGGTGTTGTATTTCTCCATCATTTTTTCACACAAATCATCGGCAGCATCTTGCATCCAGGATTCTTCGCCGTCAATAAGTAGGCTTATTCCACTGTCGTAGGCTGTTTTTGAAACTCTTTCATAACGAGCTTCTATATTCTGCCAAAACACCTTCTCTTCATCAGATAATGGCTCCTTTTCAGTAATTTTTTGCCAAACCTTAAACCGTCCAAAACCAGTGGGTTTAAACACGGAAAAGTGCATCGCTTCCTTATTTCTGGCAAATTCGGTAAGTTCTATTACCTTATTTACAGTAGCATTAAACTGTGCATCTTCCTCTTTTCCTTCAACCGAATAATCCAAAATTGAATAAACACCAACATCAAAAAGCCTATCTACTGTTGTCATACAATCACTTTCGTTCACGCCGCCGCAAAAATGGTCAAAGACCGTGGAACGAATTAACCCTTCTACAGGAAGGTTGATATTCAAAGCAAATTTTGTTACTGCCGAACCAATTTTTACCAATGGTTCCATAGAAATCATTTTGAAAAGAAAGTATGCGCGTTCAAGTTCTGAATCACTCTTTAATTGAAAAGCAGCTTCAGTATTGTCGAAAAGAGAATTTGATGTCATAAAAAAGTAAAATAAAGTGTACAAATATAGTTAGATTTGAACTTCGAATATATGAGAAAAATCAAGAATTTCATGGGAAAAGCATTAATTGAAAAAGGTCAGATTTATCGCAACGAGGAAGCTTGGGAACTTTTTTCGAATTTAATAACGGAAATAACACCTTCAAAAGTATTTGTTATAGCCGATGAAAACACCAATAAGCACTGCCTGCCCTATTTTTTGAAGAAGATAAATTTTGAAAAATCACCTGAAATAATCACTATTCCTGCTGGCGAAATAGAAAAAAATATTTCCACTTGCTTAAAAGTTTGGGAAATACTTTCAGATAAAGGAGCAGATAGAACGAGTTTGATAATAAATCTTGGCGGCGGTGTGGTTACTGACTTAGGAGGATTTGTTGCTTCTACTTTTAAGCGCGGCCTGCGTTTTATAAACGTTCCCACTTCCCTACTTGCTATGGTTGATGCTTCAGTTGGTGGAAAAAACGGCGTAGACTTAGGACATATAAAAAACCAAATTGGAGTGATAAATCTTCCCGAAATGGTGATTTTGGATACCGCTTTTTTAGAAACTTTACCTTCAGAACATATTACTTCAGGCCTAGCAGAAATGCTGAAACATGGTATTATTCAGAGCGAAGCATATTGGAAACGCATTAAAAATATTAATCGTGAAAACAAAGTTGAACTCAATACTTTGATTTGGGATTCCATTGAAATAAAGAAAGCGATTGTAGCTAAAGACCCATTTGAAAAAAATCTGCGGAAAACGTTGAATTACGGGCATACTTTAGGCCACGCTATAGAATCGTATTTTCTTGAAAATCCGAATAAAAAAACCCTTCTTCACGGAGAATCAGTTGCTGCTGGAATTATTTTGGCAACTTATATTTCAAAGGATTTATATGGATTCCCCGAAAACAAACTTCAGGACATTTCTGAAAGCATGTTTAAGCATTTTCCGAAGCAGACTTTCAGCAAAAAAGATATTGAAGCTATCATAAACTTGCTGATATTCGACAAAAAAAACAGGAATGGTAAGGTACTTTTTGTCCTTTTGGAAGACATTGGACGTCATAAAACTGATTGCGTAGTGAGTAACAAATTGATATTCAGAGCTTTTGAGTATTATAAAAATTTCTGAAAATTTTCATCAAATAATTTTTAAGTATTTTATTTTTGAATAGTTTTATAACCACAAACCAAAAGATTGAATATTAAATGAAGCGCATTATTGTAGATTACCGAAAGTTGACCCCAGAAATACTATCCCTATTAGTTGAAAAATATCCTGATGGATATGATGACGACCATGTTATCACCTTCAAAAACGCTAAAAATGAAACCGTTGAAGCGGTTGAAGTAAGAACAGACGACACTATTTATCTAGTAAAAGTGAGTTCACGTTTAGAAATATCTATGGCCAACTTTGATGAAGATGACTATGAGGAAGCAGACTTTAATGAGCCAATCAGCGAAATTCCAGAAAAAAAGAAAATGGACGAAGAGGAATAAAAATTCCTTTCAAATAAAAAAGAGGCCTATGGCCTCTTTTTTATTATCAAAATTTCTGATTGCTTTTACGCGTGTTGAAGATCGTGCTTACCTTCTTTAATTTCCTCAATCAATTTTGAATTGAAAGCAGGCAAATCGTTGGGGTTTCTACTGGTTACAAAACCTTCGTCCACAACAACCTCTTCATCTACCCAGTTTGCTCCAGCATTAATCAAATCATCTTTGATAGAACTAAACGAAGTCATTTTTCTTCCTTTAACAACACCAGCAGAAATAAGGGTTTGTGGTCCGTGGCAAATAGCCGCAACTGGTTTCTTTTGTTCGAAAAAATCTTGAACAAACTTTAAAGCATGTTTATTACGTCTCAATTTATCAGGGTTTATAACTCCTCCTGGCAAAACCAAAGCATTATAATCTGCGACCTTTGCGTTTTCAATGGTATTGGTTACAGAATATTCCTTTCCCCAATTTCCATCAGCCCAAGCCTTAATCTTTCCTTCTTTTTCACTTATAATGTCAACGGTAAAGCCTTCCTTTTCCATCGCTTCTTTAGGCGATTTTAATTCAGATTCTTCAAATCCGTCTGTAGCTAAAATTGCAATTCTCTTATTCATATCCATAATCTTTTTCATTTTTAATTAAACAATTATTTTTATTAAAGATAAGAAGCGTTAACTGGTTAATCAATCTTAGGATATTAATCTTTTACTAATCTTTGTTAATAAATCATAAGGATTTTAATTATTCTCTAAGGTCTGAGCTTTTTTTTTATCCTCTTCAATTTTTCGTTTGAATTCGCGAAGCTTTTCCATTTCAAGCTCGTAGGAAAGTGTAGCATTGTCAGTTGGTTCAATTTTTATATTTCTATGTAGCGCCCAATTCACAGTAAATTCGGCTCCGAAGAATAAAATAAGACAGGTATAATAAACCCACAGCAAAACTAAAACTACACTTCCAGCCGCTCCGTAAACAGAAGCTGGATCTGATTTGGCAAAGTAAAATCCAATTAAATATTTACCTCCCAAAAAAAGCAAGGAAGTCATAAAAGCTCCTATAAGGTTGGTTTTCCACTTTATCTTCACATCTGGAAGCAGTGTAAAAATAGCTGCAAACAGTGCCGTGATAAAAATTTGAGAAATTATAAAATTGAATACTTCAATTAAATTGGAAGAAAGTTCGCTGTAATAATTTCCTAAAAACTCACTCAAAGCATTAATTGCACTGCTAAGTACAAGCGAGATGAGCATTAAAAGTCCAATAATCAAAACCATTCCGAAAGAAACCGCTCTTCGTTTTAAAGTATCTATTATGTTATTTTTCTTTGAACGCACGCTCCATATATTATTTAATGCCCTTTGAAGCTGAAAGAACACTCCTGTAGCACCGAAAATCAGAATACCAACACCAAATATTACAAATAATACGGAGCTCTCAGAGAGCGCCGAATTGATTATCATAGCTTGAATCAAATCTGCGCTTCCTTCGCCAATCAATCCGCTTATTTCGCCAGTTATTCTACCTTGTACGGCTTCTCTTCCAAAAAATACACCAGCAAAATGCACAATAATTATAAGTAATGATGGCAAAGAAAAAAGTGCGTAATATGCAATTATGGCACTTTTAGCCCAAGGATCGTTTTTATCCCAACTTAAATAGGTTTCCTTTAAAAGTTTTAAAAATTTCATCATAAATAGCGTTCCGTTATAATATTACAATGATGTTTTTCATGACCACAAATAATAAATCCTGCAGCTCGCGTGGACATATTGCTGCCGTTTGCTTGACCAATTTGCATTAATTGGTTTGTATTAAAATTTTTGAAAAGACTCAAAGTCGCATTTCGCACTGCTAAATAATTTTGAAGAAGCTCATCCACTGTTTTGTTATTAGCGAAGGCATTTTCAGCAAATATATTTTCATCAAAACCCTTTAACTCGGCGTTGTTGCTACGCGCAAAATATAATGCTCTATATCCGAAAACTCTTTCTGTATCTGAGATGTGCATCAAAATATCTTTAGGAGTCCACTTATTTGGAGCATATTGAAAGTTCCATTTATCCTCTGGAATATTTTCAAAAAAAGATTGAGTACTTGACATTCCATTTTTAAAAGCGTCTAACAAATCAATGTTATCTACCAAGTCAATGTACCGTTTGTAAAAAGGGTTGTACTCTAGAGGTGCAAGATCTGATGATTTCATATTATTTTTTACGAAAGATAAAAAAAACCTTTGCTGGAAGGCAAAGGCTTTAGTATAAAGTTGTGTGAAATATTATATTTCTTTAAAAATAGAGTGCAATAATCGTTTTTTATCATTGATGCTTTCTTCCATAGAAATCATAGTCTCGGTGCGACTAACACCTTCAATGTCATCAATTTGATAAATAATATCCTTCGCGTGAGCAGTATCGCTTGCTCTAATTTTACAAAAAATATTGAACTTTCCAGTGGTTACGTGTGCAACGGTCACAAAAGGAATGTGGCTTAAACGTTCCAAAACAAATTGGGTCTGTGAAGTTTTAAAAATGAAAATCCCCACATAAGCGATAAAGGAATATCCCAATTTTTTATAATCAACTTGAAGTGAAGAACCAGTAATGATACCGGCCTCTTCCATCTTTTTAACGCGAACGTGAACTGTACCCGCAGAAATCTCCAACTGTTTCGCAATATCAGTAAATGGAATTCGTGTGTTGTCGATTAATAAATCGAGAATTTTATGATCTGTGTCGTCTAATTTAAATTTCGGCATAATTATCTTTTTTTTGCAAATTTATAAAGTTCTAATTTATTAAAGAACTAAATTATTGAAAATATAGTATCGAATTGTTCGATTTATCAATAATTTCTGAAATATTTGCGCCAACTGTTAAATTATCTTGCGAATTTGTTAAAATTTCAGTTCCCTTAATATTTTTCTCTAAGTGTCCGAAGCTATCTTTTAAATCTCCAATTTCTTGTATTATGGCTTCAAAATCAATTCTATCATTTTTCAAAACTTCTTCATATTGAATTGCAATAGAAACCAATTTTTCATGATTCTGTAATTTTACATTTCTAAGGATAAAATCATTGTAATTCTTCAGGTTTTCGGGAATATCGAAATACTCCTCATAATTAATTGAGGCCTCATTTTCATCAATAATATCAAACAAAGAAAGTAAGGAATAGAAAATAAACTCGCGGGTTTTTTCGCGTTGATAATCTTGCTTAAAATGACCCGCTTCAAACAATATAGTTGAAACACCAGATTTCTGAAAAGTATCGCCAACACAGGCATCATTGAAACTATCATCATATCTTCCCACCTCTTCTGGAATAAACTTTTGAAGAGTAGCATTCATTTTCACAATGTGTTTCATTGCAATCTTTCGGGAATCTGTCACAGTCCGTTCTTTATCCGCCGCTGGTGCCAGAAAAGAAACAGTTGCCGGCTTACCGTCCTTAAAACCGTAAATAGAGCGTTGGTCGTGCAGATTGAGGCAGAGTGAAGGTTTAAGTGTTTCAAAAGCATTCCGAAGGCATTGGCTTTCCTTTTGAGATAAATTTTTCGCATCGCGATTCAAATCTATCTCGTTTGCATTTTCGCGTGTATAAAGCTTTGCGCCATCTGGATTAAGAATCGGAAACACATAAAAGGTGTATTTATTAAGAAATCGGTCAATTTCTTTCTGAAAATGTTGCTTCTGACTAACAAACTTTAAAAAATCAAAAAGCGCTTTGGTAGTTGTAGATTCATTTCCGTGCATTTGGGACCAACCCAGAATGATTTCAGAACCGCTGCCAATTTTAATTAATGGAATGTCTAAACCATTTTCTGAAAGACCAGGAACGGAAATTTCATAATTCAATTTATACATATCTAACAATGGATAAATGTGCTGCATGGTGATGTATCTACCACTCAATCTAAATTCAAAATGGTCTTGATACCAACTGTCTATTTTCATATTTAAATTTGAAGTTTACAAAGTTAAACAATGCTTAGTTTACAATTGTAAACACCGAAATCTCATTAAGTTGATTACAATGGTAAACAGAATTGAAAGTTTTGATCCCTGCGATATTAACAAATGTTATCAATTTAGATAATCACATATTAAATAATTAATAATTAGATATATAAATAGTTTTACATAAAGCTATAAAGCAATTAAAAATCAAATAAATATTGTATTTCATCTATGATAATCTAAAATAATTTACATTTGTAACCGTTATACAATAACTAATAAAGTTACAATGGTAAACAGTGCGGATTTTGTAAAGAGGCTTGAAAAAATATTAGATTACTACGGTATTACGGCTACTGCTTTTGCCGAAAAAATAGATTTTAACAGATCAACTATTTCACATTTATTATCCGGAAGAAATAAACCAAGCTTAGAATTTGTGTTGAAATTGCTTCAGAAATTTCCTGAAGTAGAATTAAATTGGCTGCTTTTTGGAAAGGGCTCCTTCCCTATTATTTCGGAATCGAAACCTGTTGAAGTTCCAACGAAGCAAGAATTTCCTAATAGTGAAGTAAATTCACCTGATCTTTTTTCAGAAACTACAAATTCCGAAAGACAGAAAAATAATTCTGAGCAGGAGAAAGTTATTCAAATGAATAAAAACGGAAAAGAAATTGAAAAGATTGTCATTTTTTACCAAGACAGCAGCTTTAATGTTTACCAAAATTGAACGGTTTCGGTTATTTTTCGGAAATTCGCATAAAAATTTAAAATGCGTTTTTATTTACTTTTATTGAGCCTTCTTGTTTTGAGCAGTTGTTATGAAAGCGAGCGTAATTGCGCCGATTTTAGAACCGGAACCTTTGAATTTGAGGCTCTTTCGGGCACAGAAGTCTTCAAAACGACCATTATACGCAACGATTCTATCGAAGTTGACTACTTTGATGGCAAAAGCGATACTTCTTCAATACGATGGATTAATGATTGCGAATATGTTTTGGAAAAATTAAACCCAAAAAATCAGGCTGAAAAAAATGCTATTCTCATTAAGATTCTTACAACTAAAAATGATACTTATACTTTCGAGTTTAGTCAAGTAGGAAAGGTCAAAACCAGCAAAGCAACGGCCAAAAAGGTTAAACCCTAACTTTTTTTACTCTTCATAAGCGCATTTTGTTCTTCCATCAATTTTTCTATATTGGAGAGCAACTGAATGTTCTTTGGCGTTTCTACTGTTTTATCGTGAGGGTCTTCAGACTTTTTCTTAAATCTGTTAATGAATTTTATTACCATAAAAATGGTGAAAGCGATTATGAAGAAATCAATCAAAACTTCCATTAATTCACCATAACCAACCGCAACTTCATCCGCAGAATCTGTGGCAGTTCGAAGAATATATTTTTTGTTTGAAAGGTTTACACCGTCGGTAAGTAACGAAAGCGGGGGCATTACAATTTTTTTGACCAGTGTACTGATAACATTATTGAAAGCGGTACCAATAACAATACCCACCGCCATATCGATCATGTTTCCTTTTATGGCGAAATTTTTAAACTCTTGAAAAAAGCTCATTTTTTAAAAATTTATTTGAAAGTTCAAGTATAGAAAAGATTTGAGAGAAAAAGAAGTGTGGATAAAGGAGTTTTTTAAATTCGCCTTGCAATGCGGTCTTTTGCCAATTGTAGAACGGTATGAAATTGGTCGTCAAGATTCATATCAGAGTTATCAATTTCAATGGCGCCATCGGCTTTTCGTAATGGCGAATCTTCTCTTGTAGTGTCAATATGGTCTCTATCTTCAATATTTTTGAGAACATCATTAAAACTTACTGTTTCGCCACGTTCCACAAGCTCCTTATAACGTCTTTGAGCGCGTTCTGGAGCGGAAGCATTCATAAAGATTTTTAGTTCAGCGTTCGGGAAAACTACGGTGCCAATGTCGCGGCCATCCATCACCACACCTTTTTCCAAGCCCAATTGTTGCTGCTGCGCTACCAATTTTACACGTACTTCGTGAATAGTTGCAATGGGACTCACAAATTCAGAAACGTCAAGATTGCGGATTTCATTTTCCACATCTTTTCCGTTTAAAAAGATGTGGGCTTTGTTCCAAGCTTCTTCTTTTATAAATTTCAAATGAATTGAAGGAAGTGATTCTTTTAATTTTTCGACATCAAAATTTTCTTTTGAAATGATGCCATTCTGCATTGAATAAAGCGTTACAGCGCGATACATTGCGCCGCTATCCACATAAACATAACCCAAATAATCAGCGAGTTGTTTTGCTACAGTACTTTTTCCTGTAGAGGAATATCCGTCAATGGCAATTGTAATTTTTCGCATTACTGTAAGTCAATATTTAGTCCAAAAAAGCTGGATGTGGCAGCAGAACTATATTTTGAATAGGAATAGCTCAACCTCAATTTATTCAATTTAATAGCAAAACCTGCGCTTATTCCCGCAAATGTGCGTCTATCAACAATGCGCAATTCCTCGCCTCTTCTAAAATTATATCCCAAACGGATATTGAAGCCGCTCTCAGGGAAAAGCTCAATACCAGCAATCATATGCCTAAAGGTTTGATCTACGAATGTTATTTTCTCTTGCGTGGTTTCTCCTTCTAAATTAGTATCAGCACGAGCGGGGTTTGCGAATGCTATGTTCCATTGCTGCATATTTTCTAAGGTGAAATGCCAACGAATTGGAATGTTTTCAAGCGTTTGTGAAATTCCGAAAATCATTTCAAAAGGCAGCGGTTCGTATTCTTCGTGATAAGGAGTGAATTGCGTTCCAATATTTCTTGCAACACCTGTTATTTGAAGATCCCAATCTTCGTAAACATACATAAGCCCAATATCCAAAGCACCTCCAAAGGAAGAATAATTCTCTAATGTTGAAGAAATTAGTTTCACATTAACACCTACGTGAAAGTTCGTAAATGCAATATTTCTGGCATGACCGAATGATATGGCTACTTCACCCCCACTGAAGCTACTGGTTGGGTTTCCCAATTCATCATAACCGTCAAATTTTCCGTAATTAACGTAGGTTGCACCCATGTGTAAAACTTGGGTTCTTCGGTCCCAAAGATAGGCGTATGCTGCGGTTCCATAGTTTACGTCACCGATATAGTTTGTGTAGTTTAGTGAAAGTTGGTTATCCATTTCTGGATTTATACTTGCTGGATTGAATAGCCCTTGAGTTGGGTCATAATCATAGTTTGTAACCACTTTTCCACCCAAAGCTGCCATTCTTGGACTGTTTACCAAGTTGAGGAATTGATAGGTTGTCCTGCCTCCTATCTGCGCTAGCAAAAGCTGAGATAAAAGGAGTGAAACAACTAAAAAAACCTTTTGGGTCATAGACGCGAGTTACCGTAACTAAAAACTAAACGAATGCAAGTATAATTTATTTTTGCAAGGGAAAGAAATGATTAATATATAATTGTTTTAATCAATTATATATTAATCATTTTAAGTAGCTACGGTTTATAGCTTCTTTGCATTTTTCACCTTTTCCTTAGTTAACGCTAAGTCGAGAACATCGCTCATATCTTTCACATAATGAAACGTCAACCCTTTTAAATACTCAGGTTTTATTTCTTGAATATCTGATCTATTGTCTTCACAAAGTAAAATTTCCTTGATGCGGGCACGTTTTGCCGCTAGTATTTTTTCCTTAATTCCTCCTACTGGCAATACTTTTCCACGAAGTGTAATTTCTCCAGTCATTGCGATGGATTTCTTCACTTTTCTTTGTGTGAAAAGCGAAACCAACGAAGTTAGCATCGTTATCCCAGCACTTGGTCCATCTTTTGGAGTTGCACCTTCTGGCACGTGAATATGTACGTTATAGTTTTCAAAAATGTCTGGATTGATCCCAAGTTTATCGGCATTGGATTTTATGTATTCTAAAGCAATTGTGGCAGATTCCTTCATAACCTTTCCAAGGTTTCCGGTCATGTTTAATGTTCCTTTTCCTTTGGAAAGTGTAGATTCTATAAAAAGAATATCGCCGCCAACCCTTGTCCACGCTAAACCTGTTACAACTCCAGCTACATCATTATTTTCATATTTATCACGTTCCATTTTTGGAGCGCCCAAAACTTCAACAACAATTTCATTGATTACCTTTATCTCGTATTCTTCTTCCATTGCAATTTTCATGGCTGCATAACGAACCATTTTTGCAATCTGTTTTTCTAGTCCACGAACGCCGCTTTCACGGGTATATCCTTCCACAATTTTTTCTAGTTGTGGTTTGGCAATTTTCAACGCGTCCTTGTCCATTCCGTGTTCTTTCAACTGTTTTGGAAGTAAATGACGTTTGGCAATTTCCACTTTTTCTTCGATGGTGTAACCTGTTACGTGTATGATTTCCATCCTATCGCGCAATGCTGGTTGAATGGTGCTCAAACTGTTTGAAGTAGCAATAAACATCACTTTGGAAAGGTCATAACCAAGTTCCAAGAAGTTGTCGTAAAATGAATTATTCTGCTCTGGATCCAATACTTCAAGCATTGCTGAAGAAGGATCGCCTTGATTACTTGCTGAAATTTTATCAATTTCATCCAAAACAAAAACTGGATTGCTGGTTCCAGCTTTTTTAATGCTTTGAACAATTCGTCCAGGCATTGCGCCAATATATGTTTTTCTGTGTCCTCGAATTTCGGCTTCATCACGAAGACCACCTAAGCTCATACGAACATATTTTCTGCCTAAAGCTTCTGCGACCGATTTTCCCAAAGAAGTTTTTCCAACTCCTGGAGGTCCGTAAAGACAAAGTATTGGCGACTTCATATCGTTTCGAAGCTTCAAAACAGCCAAATATTCTATGATTCGTTTTTTAACGTCATCAAGTCCATAATGGTCGCGATCCAAAACTTTTCTAGCGCGTTTTAAGTCGAATTTATCTTTACTGTATTTATCCCATGGTAAATCTAAAATGAGTTCTAGATAGTTTCTTTGTATGCTAAACTCCGCAACTTGCGGGTTCATACGCTTCATTTTAGAAAGTTCCTTCTGAAAATGTTTGTCAACTTCCTTGCTCCATTTTTTCTTCTTGGAACGTTCGTGCATTTCTTCAATTTCTTCCTCCATAGAAGATCCGCCCAGCTCTTCCTGAATGGTTTTCATTTGCTGTTGAAGAAAATACTCGCGTTGTTGCTGGTTGATATCGCTCTGAACCTTACTCTGAATATCATTCCGAAGCGAAAGCTTTTGGATTTCCATATTCATATATTTAAGGGTTTCCAGTGCGCGATCCTTCAAATTATTTATTTCAAGAAGCACTTGTTTTTGTTCCACTTCGATATTTAAGTTTGAAGAGACAAAATTTATAAGAAAGCTAGGACTTTCAATATTCTTGATGGCAAAAGCCGCTTCCGAAGGAATATTTGGGCTTTGTTTAATTATCTGCAGCGCCATTTCCTTAATAGAATCTATTATAGCCTTAAACTCGTCGCTTTCCTTTTCTGGACGGGCTTCGGCTACTTCGCGGATAGTCGCGGTCATGTATGGATTGGTCGTTAAAACTTCCGCAACCTCAAAACGCTTTTTTCCTTGAATGATTACCGTAGTATTTCCATCGGGCATTTTTAAAACACGGAGAATTTTGGCAACGGTTCCAATGGTATTTATATCTCCAATGCCTGGCTCCTCTTCATTTTCGTCCTTTTGCGAAACTACGCCAATAACCTTATTGCCTTTATTGGTTTCGTTTATAAGCTTTATTGATTTGTCGCGACCTGCTGTAATCGGGATTACAACTCCAGGAAAAAGAACCGTGTTTCTAAGCGGTAAAATTGGAAGAATTTCTGGAAGTTCTTCATTGTGCATTGCATCTTCGTCTTCAGCAGACATAAGTGGTATGAATTCTGCATCTTCGTTTATATCCTGAAATGACAACTTGTCTATTGAAGTAAATTTTGAATTGGCCATATATTGTTTTAGGACATTGTGTCACTAGTATTTAGTGCACATTGTCTAATTTTTAAAATGTTTTTAATCTATTTATGAAAGAGCGCTGAACATCAAACGTTTTACAGTCTCTTTTCTAGTATAATTCAAGAGTTGTGCCATTTTCCATTATTTTTTTCTTTGGAAAGTGTAACATAGCGATTGAAATTCAGTCTTTAAAAGAAATAAGTATCTTTAACTAAAATAAAAAAAACATGAAAATACTAGCTCAAATTTCGTTAACAACGGCACTTTTCTTTGTTGTGAGTCTTCAAATGAATGCACAAGACAATAAAAGCGTTTCCATTGTTGGAAGCGGAAATGTAATAACAAAAACGGTAACAACTCAACCATACAAAAAGATTAACGTGTCTGGCTCCATGGATGTATATCTGGAAAAAGGAACTGAAGGAACTATTTCAGTAACTGCCGAAGACAATGTGCAAGAAAGAATAGTTGTGGAATCTAATGGTGAAACGTTGACTATTACGATGAAAAATAATACATCACTTCAGAATACAAAAAAGATAAAAATTACGGTTCCCTTTAAAGAACTTTCAGCAATTGTTTTAAGAGGTTCTGGAGATATTAAAGGAAAAGACAAAATTGAAACTAAGTCTTTAGCCTTAAGTATACAAGGTTCAGGAGATATTGAACTTTCTATTGAAACTGGCACTCTAAGCGCCGAAATAAGAGGGTCTGGCGATATTGAATTAAAAGGAAAAGCAACCGCTGTTGAAGTAAGCACCAGAGGAAGTGGCGATTTTGAAGGAGCGGAATTAATTTCAGATAAAGCTCAAATCGCTATCAAAGGTTCTGGAGATACATCCATTCAAGTAAACAACAGTTTGAGCGGTGAGATTCAAGGTTCGGGAAGTATTCTTTATGGCGGTAATCCTTCTTCAAACCAAGTTAGCGTAAGAGGTTCAGGGCAGGTAAAACCAATGTAATTACTGACTTATTGCAAACAAAAAAGCCGTCTTTGTTAAATTCAAAGACGGCTTTTTTGTATTTTATATTATTTATTACGGAAGCACAATTAAAAACTCCCCAGCCGTAATTTGATAAATGGTTGGATCTTGGCCTGAACCATCTTTACCAGTAAAGGTGAAAGTTCCTTCAATTAAACCAGCCTGAAGGTCATAATTAGTGATTACCAAGCTTCCAGGATTTGAAATATAAGTGATAGAAGTGCCAACAACTGGAGTGTAGGTCGCAACAACTTCATCGCCATCAACAACTTCAGTTCCCATAGCATAAGTGCCCTCAGTAACCGTTAATGGGAATGAAAGAACCATACTCTTTTTACCTTTTGTTGTAGTAATTGTAAGTCTTGGGAATTGGTTTACAACAGAAGTTTCCACAACAATTTCGTTTGGAGTATATGTCGCTCCATCAACACTGGCAGTAAATGAATTGTTTGCTCCAGGAACGCCTTCAAAATAGGCTGTTAATTTTCCAGCTGTAACTTCTACAACGTCCGGCAATTGATTTATTGGGTCTGTTCCTGTAAACTTGAAAGTAGCTTTAAGGACTCCTGCTTCAAGATCAAATTCAGTAATAGTTATTGTTCCTGGATCTGAGGTAAGATTTTCAGCTCCTGCTCCTGCATTGTAAACCGCAATCAGTTTTGTTCCATCAGAAATACGAACCATATCAAAAGCACCTACACCTAAAGAACGTGGCACGTCAATACGCATAAGCTGTCCTTCTAAAGTTTTGGCTTCAATTTTTATCATATGCACATCACCTACCATAGGTTCTGTAACTATAATATTATCCGCAATAAAATCTACGCCGTCCACTTTGGCGAAAAATTCGTTTTCAGGGTCATCACCGCCACCGCCGCCGCCGGTATCTTCTAGTGTATATGGTATTGAGTTAAATGCGCCACTTGAAATTTGTATTTTTTCAGTAACTGGTTTGCCGTTTCCGTCAAGAATTGGGTTTCCATCGCTATCAAGTTTGTTGCGAAAACCAACAAAACTAAAAGTTCCTGTCACCGTTTTTGCCGTGGCGTCTAAAGCTGAAATGTTCATTAATCCAAATCCTCCTAAAGCATCTGCTGAAACATAAGGAAGCTCATTTGTTGAACCATCAAAATAGAGACCTCCATTTTTATTGGTTAAACCACGAGTTAAGTTGAAAGAACCAACTCCTGGATCCAAAACTTCTAGGGTTACAATCTCGCCTCCGGGTTTTATGCCTGAAATCACCAATTTCTCATCGCCAAATAAGGTAGCCTCAACAGAATTTGCTATAAATTCTTGGCCATCAATTTGGGCTATAAATTGTCCTTCTTCGGCATTGTTCTGATCTTCTTCTTGTGGAAATTCTCCCGTTAGCGGTTCGTTGCTACAGGAAAAAAATTGAAAGGCTATAAATGCTAAAAGCATTCCTTTCAAAAGATACATTTTCTTCATAAAAAAAGTAGTTTGATAGGTAATAAACGCAAACTTAAACAAAAATTGTTTAATGAATTTTATTTCTTGGTACTCTTAACAACAAAAATACGCCCGAAATAAAAAACAAAACGAGAAACAATATAGAGTTACGCATACTTCCTGTTATTTGATCGATAAATCCATAAATCAACATTCCTATAACAATCCCAATCTTTTCGGCAACGTCATAGAAGCTGAAATAGGATGTGGTGTCTTTCGTCTCAGGTAAAAATTTTGAATAGGTTGAACGCGAAAGCGACTGTATACCACCCATAACCAAGCCTACAAATCCGGCGGTTATATAAAACTGAATTGGCGATTCTATAAAAAACGCGACTACGCAAATTATCACCCAAATTATATTTATAACAATTAGAACAGGAATGTTTCCAAACTTTTCTGAAGCGCGAGAGGTTAAAATAGCGCCCAAAACCGCAACTATTTGAATAATCAAGATGCTACCAATAAGTCCGAATAATTTCGCACTACCCTCGCCCCAAGCAATTTCCTCTTCGGCAAAGTAGGTTGCAACTAACATCACGGTTTGCACAGCCATACTATAAACGAAGAAAGCTCCCAAGTATCTTTTAAGTTGAATATTTTCTGAAAGTGAATTGTAAACTTTTTTCAATTCTCGAAAACCGTTCAATAGTATTTTTGCACTTACTTTTTTGTCGCTTTTGTTTCCCTTCGGTAGAAAATAAAAAGAATACTGACTAAAGAGAATCCACCAAACACCCACGGAGACAAAAGACCATCGCATTGCTTGCATACTGGCTCCTTCTTCTTCGCCAAAACCAAAATATTGAGGAAACATTATCATTCCCAAATTGAATAATAACAAAACAACACTTCCAATATATCCCAAAGAATAGCCTTTAGCGCTCAATCTGTCTTGCTGTTTTGGGAAAGCAACGTCTGGCAAATATGAATTATAGAAAACAAGACTTCCCCAAAAACCTATCAGTCCAAAAAAGTAAAAAAGAAGACTGATATGTATATTCTCAATGCTGAAAAAATAAAGTCCCATACAAGACAGCGCGCCCAAATAGCAGAAAAATTTCATAAAATTCTTCTTATTGCCCACATAATCTGCAATACCAGAAAGCAATGGCGAAATAATTGCAACTAATAAAAAAGCAGCTGCTGTTGTATAGCTTATTAAAGGAGTGCTACGAATATTTCCACCTAAGATGGAAACTGTAGTAATATCTGCAGATTTAAAAAGCGCTTGATAATATATAGGAAAGATTGCAGAAGCAATCACCAAACTATAAACAGAATTCGCCCAATCATAAAAAGCCCACGCATTTAGCAGTTTTTTACTTCCTTTAGGTAAGTTGGGCATATTAGGCTTTTAGTTTTTGAAGCCACTAATCTAATAAAAAATCCCGCACGAAGCGGGATTTTGAAAATTTATGTATTTTCTTTTATCTCTTAAAAGTAGTAACTCCAAATTTTCTAGCTTCTGCTTTTGCTTCTGGTGCCCAAGCTCTAATATTTTGAATTCTTGTAGCGCTAGAAGGGTGTGTGCTTAAAATTTCTGGTGGTGCATTACCGTTTTCTTGGGCTTGCATACGCTCCCATAATTCTGCTGAAACAGCAGGTTCATATCCAGCAATAGCCATTAAAATTAAACCAATATGGTCTGCTTCTGTTTCGTGACTTCTACTGAAAGGTAACATTACACCCAAATTCGATCCTAAACCGTAAGCAGTATTAAAAATTTGAGCATTTTCTGAATTTGCAGTCGCAATTCCAACTCCAACTGCGCCAAGCTGCTGTAGTTGTCCAGCACTCATACGCTGTTGTCCGTGGTTTGCAAGAGCGTGAGCAACCTCGTGCCCCATAACGGCTGCCAAACCTGCTTCGTCTTTGGTGATTGGCAAAATACCTGTATAAACTACAATTTTTCCTCCGGGCATACACCAAGCGTTCACATCTTTGCTATCTACTAGATTGTACTCCCAACGATAGTCCGTTAAGTAGCCTGCATAACCATTGGCTGTTAAATATCTTTCTGCAGCTGCTGCAATTTTTTGGCCTACATTTTTAACCATATTGGCATCTGCAGTTCCTTTTACAACTTTATTTTCAGATAAAAACTGATTATATTGCTGAAAAGCCATAGGTAAAATCTGCGAATTTGGAACTAACGCCAACGTCTGTTTCCCTGTAAAAGGGTTAGTACTACAAGCAACTACCATTGCTCCTAATAATAATATTGATAATGATTTTTTAAATTTCATAAGTATGGTTTTGTTTAAATGTTAAAATTAGATATATATAATTTAGAATACTATTAAAATTATTCTAAAATTGAGTTTTTCAAAAATTGTTCCACAAACTTCAAACTTTAATGTTTCTTTAATAGCGATATGCGTTTGAAGCCTTTAATTTTATAGCCTATAAAAAATTTGGAACGACTTTTGTAAACTTCACATTAAATTTAATCCTTAAAACACTTATAATTATGAAAAACATACTTCTCTTTTTAGCGCTGTCAACAACAGTTTTATTTACTTCTTGTGAAGGTGATCCAGGGCCTCCGGGACTTGACGGATCAGCTTTGTTGGGGCAGGTTTTTGAAACAACTGTTAATTTTCAATACAATTCTGATACAAATAATTTCTCTAGCTCCTATATAGCTTTCCCTTTCACAGTTTACGAAAGTGATGTAGTTTTAATGTATCGTTATGAAGGTCAGGCAGATATAGGTGGAGGACAAACTGCAGATGTTTGGAGCCCATTACCACAGAATATATTTTACAACAACGGAGATATACTTCAATACATTTTCACGAACACGTTCGTAGATGTGCAAATGCTAATTGAAGGTAACTTTGATCTTTCTACTTTGAACGATCCTACTGTTACAAACAATCAAATATTTAGAGTTGCAGTGGTTCCAGCAGAATTTGCAAAAACCAATCCTTCAATGAAGCAAGTGCTTGAAATGATGCAAGTAGACAGCTCTCAAATTGAAAAAATAGAACTTTAATATGAAAATTTTAAGCTCAATTATTGTTTTAAGTGCTTTGTTTTTCAGTTGCAATTCTCCTGCGCAGAAAAGTAAAGCCACAAATCAAGAAACATTTAAGATAACTAAAACCGATGCGGAATGGAAAGCACAACTTTCCTCTGAAGCATACAGTGTACTTCGTCACGAAGGCACCGAACGTGCTTTTACGAGCGAGTTGAATGATAATCACAAAGCTGGAACATACGTTTGTGCAGGCTGTGGCACTCCTGTGTTTGAAAGTAAACACAAGTTTGATAGCGGCACGGGCTGGCCAAGTTTTGACCGAGCTGTGGAAGGAAACGTTTCCTTTTCAACAGACAGAAAATTGGGTTATACTCGCACCGAAGAACATTGCGCAACTTGTGGCGGGCATTTGGGACACGTTTTTAACGACGGACCAGAAACCACAGGAAAAAGACACTGTATTAATGGAGTTGCACTAAACTTTAAACCAGAAAATGGAAAATAAAAATAAATATCCAATAAACAAACCTGAAGCCGAATGGCGAGAGGAATTAGGCGAAAAACGCTACCATATTCTTCGTGAAAAAGGAACTGAATTTCCCCGAACAGGAGAATACAATCTCACTTTTGAAGATGGAACTTATGCTTGCGGCGCTTGCCACACTCCGCTTTTTGAAAGTAACAGCAAATTTGAAAGCAGCTGTGGCTGGCCTTCTTTTGACGATGCCATTGAAGGTGCCGTTGAATATATAAAGGACACAACCCACGGAATGATGCGAACAGAAATACTCTGCTCCAACTGCGGAAGCCACTTGGGTCACGTTTTTAATGACGGACCAACGGAAACGGGACAACGTTTTTGTATCAACTCGCTTTCGTTGGATTTTCAAAAACAATAAATTCCAAATTTCAAGCACCAAATTCCAAATAAATAACAAATCTCAAAAATCAAATTCCAAAGGGTAGTCCTTTGGAATTTTTTTTATTTTTTTTTGGAATTTTTTTGGGTTTTGGAATTTGTTATTTGGTGCTTTATATTTTCATTTTTGGACTTTATTTGGAATTTGGAGTTTGTTATTTGGAATTTTTCCCTTTGTATTTCGTAATTTCGTACTTCCAAAAAAATCGAACTTAAACACAAATAATGAGCAAATACGACGTAATAGTTTTAGGAAGTGGTCCAGGAGGATATGTAACTGCCATAAGGGCTTCACAATTAGGTTTAAAGACCGCCATTGTTGAAAAAGAAAGCCTTGGAGGCGTTTGTCTAAACTGGGGATGTATTCCCACAAAAGCACTTTTAAAGAGCGCACAGGTTTTTGATTACCTAAAACACGCAGATAGTTACGGCCTTATCGTAAAAGATTTTGATAAAGACTTTGGAAAAGTTGTGGAACGCAGCCGTGGCGTTGCTGAAGGAATGAGCAAAGGCGTTCAGTTTTTGTTGAAGAAAAATAAAATTGACGTAATCAATGGCTTCGGAAAAATTAAACCTGGAAAAAAAGTTGATGTTGGTGGAAAGGAATATTCCGCAGACCATATAATCATTGCAACTGGCGCGCGTTCTCGCGAATTGCCAAACCTAAAACAAGACGGTAAAAAAGTGATTGGCTACCGCGAAGCAATGAGCCTAAAAACCCAACCAAAAAGTATGATTGTTGTAGGTAGCGGCGCTATTGGCGTTGAGTTTGCACATTTCTACAATTCTATGGGAACTGAAGTTACTATTGTTGAATTTTTACCAAATCTTGTTCCTTTGGAAGACGAAGATGTTTCAAAACAATTTGAGCGCTCTTTCAAAAAAGCTGGGATTAAAGTTATGACGAATTCTTCCGTAGAAAAATTAGACACTTCCGGAAAACTCGTGAAAGCTACCGTAAAAACTGCAAAAGGCGAAGAAACCTTAGAAGCTGAAGTTGTTCTTTCCGCAGTTGGAATCATCACAAACATTGAAAATATTGGCCTTGAAGATGTTGGTATTGTAACCGATAAAGGCAAAGTTATGGTAAACGATTGGTACCAAACTAATATTCCCGGCTACTACGCCATTGGCGATATTACACCTGGTCCTGCCCTAGCCCACGTTGCTTCCGCCGAAGGAATTACCTGTGTTGAAAAAATTGCAGGCGTTCACGTTGAACCAATTGACTACGGAAACATTCCGGGTTGTACATACGCTTCACCTGAAATTGCAAGCGTTGGTATGACTGAAAAGCAAGCCAAAGAAGCTGGTTATGAACTAAAAGTTGGAAAGTTCCCCTTTTCTGCTAGCGGAAAAGCAAGTGCTTCAGGCGAAAAAGATGGCTTTGTAAAAGTAATTTTCGATGCTAAATACGGCGAATGGTTAGGTTGCCATATGATTGGTGCTGGCGTAACAGATATGATTGCTGAAGCTGTTTTAGGAAGAAAACTTGAAACCACAGGTCACGAAGTGCTAAAAACAATCCACCCGCACCCTACAATGAGTGAAGCCGTTATGGAAGCCGTTGCGGATGCTTACGGGGAAGTTATTCACCTTTAGTCGGTAGTTGGTAGACGGTAGACTTTAGTTGAGATTTGAGATAAAATTGAAAAAACCGCACTTAATTGTCGCGGTTTTTTTATGTCCATGCTTTTTACCAACTACCGACTAAAGACTACCAACTACGTCAAAAAACTCTGCAAAGCCAATTCATAACTCTGCAAGCCAAAACCAACGATCACTCCTTTTGCATTTGGAGAAATGTAGCTTTTATGTCTAAAAGTTTCTCTTGAAAAAGTGTTGGAAATATGTACTTCTACAACGGGAGTTTCTATAGCTTTAACAGCGTCTGCAATGCCTATGGAAGTATGTGTGTATGCGGCGGCGTTTAGGATTATACCATCATATTTATAACCTACTTCTTGAATTTTATCTATCAATTCGCCTTCAATGTTGGATTGAAAATAGGAAACTTCTTGGTTTGCATATTTCTTCTGCAACTTTTCAAAAAAGTCGTTAAATGTTTCGTTGCCGTAGATATTATTTTCCCGTCTGCCAAGTAGATTTAAGTTTGGTCCGTTGATGATTATTATTTTCATAATTCAAATATATTATTTTAAATTGAAAGTATTATTTCATTTAAAAAAACCAACCTGCACCAATCATCAGCGCACTTTCATTTACGTTTTCTGCATAGTCTGGCGTTGTAAAAGCATACATTCCTTTTAGACTTACAAAAATCTTGATTGGTGTAGTATATTGAAAACCAACAACTCCAGCAAATTCAGGACTTTCGCCTGTGGTACTGCTTGATGATCCGTTGGTTCCCGTGCTGTATGATGCACTAAAAGAAAGATCTAAACCCAATCTTGGACCTGCAAGAATGCTAAGATTATCTGTAATTGCATAATTCGCGTAAACAGGAATCACTATATATACCACAGAATTTCTAAAAAGTGCGTCATTATTTTCTTTTCTAATAGTTCTAACCTCCCTAAGCTGCAAAGTTGCTTCTGGTTGTAATGCAAACTTTTCAGAAAAAGAAATTTTGAATGCCGCACCTACAGAAGGTCTTAAAGTGTAGTCATATTTTATGTCACTGTCCTTTGCAGTGTTTGCAAAAGGAAACTCAACAGCAATCACAGGGCTAACTTCAAATTTTTTTGTTTGGGCTATTGATACAGTTGAAAATAAAAAAAGTAAAAAATAAAGTAGTTTCGTTTTCATTGTATTTTTTTGAAGATTGCAAATATAGAAAATAAAAAAAGCAGGAACATTGCTCCTGCTTTTAAAAATAATTTTCAATGATTTTAGAAGGAATATCCTGCTGAAACTTGAAAAACGTTGTTATGCTGTTTATAAGAGTAATCGAATCCAGGAATTGGATCTTCACCATCATACAATTCAAATTCACTATCCTGATTTATCTTTGTGATTCCTTTATTAAATCTCAAACTGAAGAATAATCCATTATTCAAACGATAACTTGCGCCTATCCCTATTGCAACGTCGAGTGAATTAAATGCATCTTTATTATCCACCTCAAAATCACCATCTTCATCTTTACCTTTGTATTTTGAGCTAACAAGAACACCAATCTGAGGGCCTAGTTCCACGCTCAAACCTTCAATAATGTAATATTTCGCCATAATAGGAACATTTATATAACTCAATAATAATTTTTCTTCATAATCTCCTAAATCAATTCCCAAGTAATTTCCGTATTTAGCACCTTGTGAAGAATACAGAAGTTCAGGTTGAATAGCAAATTTTCCCATTAGTGGGATTTCCACTAAACCACCTAAATGAAAACCAACAAGTGGATCCAAGCCATCAACATAATCACCCCCAATGGAAGCAATGTTAACACCTCCTTTAAAACCAATTCTAAATTCTTGAGATTGCGCAGTTGTAAATGCAAATAATGCGACTGCAGTAAAAAGTAAAAATTTTTTCATAATAAAGAGTTTTTAAGATTAGTGTTTTAAAAATAGGTAAAACTTCCCAATGGGACAAATTAACCTTAAAAGAAAAACCACAGAGATTTTCCTTTTCTTAATAAAATTTAATGCGTATATGTTATAATTTAATCCCAATTGTCAAGTTTAAATAACTGATTTTGGATTTGATTGAATATTTATGGTGCGTTTCAAGGATTGGATTGTCAGAAACAAAATCTCTTTCGTATTTTATTTTTGCATTACCAGTATCTATGTAATTTAAAGATAAAATGAATTTATTATTAAGAAGTATTCCTCCACCAATACGCAAGCCGAGTGTAGTCCTAGCATCATAAGTCTTGGTTTGTTCCCCAACTTTAAAAGTTACTTCTTGATCTGTTATTTTCAAAATGTTTGCTACAATACCAAAATTCCCAAACAATCCAATCTTTTCATTGAAATTATGGGTATAGTTTAATCCTGTGGACACAGGAATACTGAAGTATTTTTGATAAGTTATATACTCCTTTTCAATTTCATATTTAGCCAGATGATCCTTTTCAAAATTTTCTTTGTAATCCGCTTTTGTCCCGTTATAGTTGATTCCTGCACCAATAAATACTCCTATTCCATTTTTCAACAAAGGTAAAATGTAATCGAAATTGACTGCAATTCCAGTTCCTGCGGCAAGAGCTTTATTGTCCAAAGGATAGTTATAATCATAATCAACGCTATCAGCACCAAAATCTGACATTGGAAAAGAAGGACCAACGCTGATTATAAAACCACCTGTACTCTTAGGAATTGTGTCGGCTTCCTGACCATAGAAATTTTGAACGATACATGCAAAAGCGGCAAAAAATAGTAGTTTTCTCAATTGTTTCAACTTTAATGTTAAGATTACAAATAAACGAAACACTACTCAACTTTACAATGATAGTATATCCGTTTTCTGAAAAATTATAATAAGAAAAGCCGCACATTGCTGTACGGCTTTAATAATTCTTGATGTTTCTGTTTCATTAAAAAGTATATCCAGCTGAAACTTGAAAAACGTTACTTTGGTTTTTATTGGAATAAGTAACTCCATCATCAATATATTCTTCATTTACGTTTAGCAATCCTTTATTGTAACGTAAACTAAAGAAAACGCCCATATTTAAGCGGTAAGAAGCGCCTATTCCAAAAGCAGCGTCAAATGATTTATAGTTGTCTTTTTTTACATATTTATCTTCGTTTACAGAAACTAGCACTCCAAATACAGGTCCAGCTTCAGCGCTTAAACCTTCAAGTATATAATACTTTGCCAACACAGGAACTCTAATATAGTCCAGTTTTAAAGCGGTATCTCCAGTACCAAAGCTCCAATCTGAGCCTTCAGATGAATAGAGAATTTCTGGTTGAAGTGCAAATTTTCCCATCAATGGAATTTCTGCAAGACCTCCAATGTGAAAACTTCGTCTGGAGCCAAAACTACTCACTCCACTAATTCCTCCTCCATAATAGCCGCTATCACCCCCCAATGATGCAACGTTCAATCCAATTTTGGCACCCAGTCGAAATTCTTGAGATTGTGCGGTTGTAAACGCAAATAATAATACTGCTGTAAAAAGTAAAAGATTTTTCATATTAATTAAGTTTTTAAAATGTTACGACATTATTGTCAGTTCAAAAATACCTAGAACCGCTCCTACACTTTTATAAGGTATGTAACAGAAACTATTACATATGTAACCGAAGTATAATTTTAGAGCGAGTTAAGA
The DNA here is from genome assembly GCF_000265385.1 of Aequorivita sublithincola DSM 14238. Taxonomy (NCBI): domain Bacteria; kingdom Pseudomonadati; phylum Bacteroidota; class Flavobacteriia; order Flavobacteriales; family Flavobacteriaceae; genus Aequorivita; species Aequorivita sublithincola. The sequence goes on along the minus strand of NC_018013.1, from coordinate 2,818,524 downwards.
ATATAATTTTTCTTGACTAATATCCTACAAACCTATGTTTCATAGTGGATTAAAACAATAAGCAATTAGTATTTAGCAGCTTTGGGTTAGAATTTAGCTATACAATATGACTTTACATATTTCTTTGAAATAGCTAGAATTCAAAATGTGAAATATGAAGATAAATTGCAGTATGTCTTCAAAAGGAAAGATAAAAAAGCAGTTTGAAAGCAATAGAAAAGCAGGGAGATTTTCCCTGCTTAGTGATGTATCTAAAATTTATTTAGAAAGAATATCCTGTCGAAATTTGAAAAACATTATTTTGGTTCTTGTATGAATAACTAGGATAGCCATCACCACTGCCATCGCCACCATAAGGAATAGGCTTATAGTCATAATCAGAAATATCCATAAGACCTTTATTATACCTTAAACTGAAGAAAATACCATTGTTTAAACGATAACTTGCACTAACGCCAATTGCTACATCTAGGTCGGTATATTTATCCTTTGAATCAATATTGAAAGAACCTTCTTCATCGCTACCTTTATTATGTGCGGAAACTAGAATCCCTATTTGCGGGCCAAGTTCAACGCTCAAGCCTTTTATTATGTAATATTTTCCCATAATTGGTAAGTTTATATAATCTAGCACTACTTTTTCCTTATTATTCCACAACTGAATTCCGAAAAAAGTATCGTATTTAGATCCTTGAGAAGAGTATAAAAGTTCAGGTTGAACTGAAAATTTTCCAGCCAATGGAATTTCTACCAAACCTCCTAGATGAAAACCAGCAAGTGGATTTAAAGCTCCATAATAATCATCTCCAGCTATAGAACTGATGTTAACACCGCCTTTAAAGCCAATTCGAAATTCACTTTGAGCAGTTGTTGTTGTGAAAGTCAGCGTCGCAAGCGCAACAAAAAGAAATAATTTATTCATAATCAAAAAATATAGTTTAGGTTTTGCAAATAAAGAATAATTAAGGACTTCTTCCTAAGAGAAAAGTCATATTTGCAGAAATTTCGGCAACAAAAAAGCCATCTAAATTAGACGGCTTTCATAATCAATATATTAAGGTTTTTATAGGAAAGAATATCCTAAAGCTACAGAAAATACGTTGTTTTTACTTTTATCCTCTTTCAAGACGTCAGTAAAACCAATATTATACCGGGCGTCAAGTCGAATTCCAAATGGAAAATCATATCCAGCTCCCACAATTCCAGAAACATCACTTTTTTCAGCATTCTGCTCTAAAGAATGGACTCCAAAAGCATCTACGTAAATATCGTCATCCAAGATAAAACCAAACTGTGGCCCAACTTGAATATTCAAGCCCTGAAATACATAATATTTCAAAACAACTGGAATGTTAATATAGTTCAAGTCAAATTTACCATATTCAAACTCTGCTCCTTGTTGAGAATACAAGACATCAGCTTGAATACCGACCTTATCGGTAAACTTAATACCAGCAAAGACACCAGCTTGAAAGCCTGTTTTACTTGATAGATCCTTAACATCTGAAATATTTGAAAAGTTAACACCACCTTTAATTCCTAGATCAATTTCTTGCGAAAACGCGGTGGTTCCAATAAATAACGCAATAACTGCTACAATCAATTTATTCATAATTATAAATTTAGAGGTTTTAATTAAAACGCAAATATACCTTTAATGTTATATCTTAAAATAGTTTTAGATTTTTGTTAACTATTGTTTTTATTGGTAATATAGCAGAATGAAGTGGCTTCAAATTTTAAAGGATTACCAAAACTACCTTCGGTTGGAACGCGGACTTTCAGAGAATTCTATTATAAACTATTCTTTAGACGTGAAGAAATTGATGCGTTGGCTAGAAGATAATGAAATGGACATTTCTCCCATTTCTATTGCTGAAGAAACGCTGCAACAATTCATTTATGAAATTGCAAAAAAAGTAAATCCACGTTCGCAAAGCCGTGTTATTTCTGGGTTGAAAGGTTTTTTCAACTACCTAATTTTTGAAGATTACCGAAAAACAAATCCGCTAGAATTAATAGAATCTCCTAAACTTGGAAGAAAATTACCGGATACCTTAGCTGTTGAAGAAATAGACGCACTAATTAGCGCCATAGATTTGGGCTCAAAACAAGGCGAACGCAATCGCGCTATTCTTGAAACGCTGTATGGTTGTGGCCTCCGAGTTTCAGAACTTACAAATCTTAAAATTTCTGATCTCTACTTTGATGAAGGTTTTATAAAAGTAACTGGTAAAGGCGATAAACAACGCTTGGTTCCCATTGGCCCAACCACCGAAAAATACATTAATATTTATAGGAAGGAAATCCGCGTTCATCAAGAAATAGCCCAATTAGCAAAAGATACCGTTTTCTTGAACCGGCGAGGGAAACCACTAACGCGAGCAATGATTTTTACAATCGTAAAACGTTTAGCCGAAAAAGCTGGAATCCGAAAAACTATTAGTCCGCACACTTTTCGTCATTCCTTCGCCACCCATCTTTTGGAAAATGGAGCAGATCTTCGTGCTATTCAGCAAATGTTAGGACACGAAAGCATCACGACCACTGAAATCTACACACATATTGATAGAAAACATTTGGCAGAAGTAATCAATAGGTTCCACCCAAGGAAATAAGTTGGCAGCTTTCAGTAGCAGTATTTTTTTTAGAAATTTAAAAGTCAATGAGTTGTGATTCAATCTGCTTTTTTTGAAATCTAAATCTATACATCAATTCATCTACTTTGTTTTAACAGGTTAAATAAACGCTAAACCAGCAATTTTACTTTAGGAAACAAACATACTTTCGTATTTTCAGAACAAATTGAAACTAATAAAAAAACTATGAAAACATTAAAATTTAGTAATGGCGATACGATGCACACTATCGGTTTAGGAACTTGGAAAGCAACTGGCGATGAACTAAAGAAAGCAATTAAAGATGCTCTATATGCCGGTTATCGTCACATTGACACCGCCGCAACTTATGGAAATGAAGAATATATAGGCGAAGCACTTGCAGAAGTTTTTGCGGAAGGTAAAATATTTAGAGAAGACGTTTTTATCACATCGAAATTATGGAACGATTCCCACGCGGAAGGACAGGTAATTCCGGCTTTGGAAGAATCCCTTAAAAAATTGAAACTTGATTATTTGGATCTATATTTAATCCATTGGCCTGTAGCATTTAGAAATGGCGTGGATTTCCCTAAAAAACCAGATGATTATTTAACTCCTGACGAGGCTCCAATTATTGAAACTTGGAAGCAAATGGAAAATGCCAAAAATGATGGTCATGCAAAACATATTGGGGTTTCCAATTTCAGTGAGAAAAAGCTTAAAAAGCTAATATCTGAAGCTAATATCAAACCCGAAATGAATCAAATAGAATTGCATCCATTACTTCAGCAAGAAGATTTATTAGATTACTGCAATAGTGAGAATATTTTGGTTACAGCGTATTCACCGCTGGGTTCTGGTGACCGTTCAAAATCAATGAAAGCCGAGGACGAGCCTAATATGATGGATATAGATGTATTAAAAGAAATTGCCAGAGACCGCAGTGCAATTGTGCCTCAAGTATTAATTGCATGGCACAATCACAGAGGTTGCGCAGCTATTCCTAAATCTACAACTAAAGAGCATATAATCGCTAATTTTACGGCGGCAGATGTTTCTTTAACCGAAAGCGATATGAAAAAAATAGCGAAGCTTGATCGTAATTATAGGTATATAAGCGGCAAGTTTTTTGAAGAACCATCTAAAGGTTACGAGAATCTATATGATGAATAGATAATCTGTTTTCAGTTTTCAGTGTTCAGTGTTCAGTGTTCAGTAAAAATAAAAAAGTCGCAAAAAATTTTGCGACTTTCTTATGAATAAATATTTTAATTTAAATTACTTCGCAATGTTAACCGCTCTCGTTTCACGAATAACAGTAACTTTCACTTGTCCTGGATAGGTCATATCCGTTTGAATTTTTTGTGAAATTTCGAAGGAAAGTTGTGCAGCTTTTTCGTCGCTTACTTTATCACTTTCAACCATCACACGAAGTTCACGTCCGGCTTGAATTGCGTATGCTTTATTAACGCCGCCAAAACCGAAGGCAATATCCTCCAAATCTTTCAAACGTTGAATGTAGCTGTCTAAAACTTGACGTCTTGCTCCTGGTCTTGCACCGCTAATAGCATCACAAACCTGAACTATTGGAGAAAGTAAACCTGTCATCTCAATCTCGTCGTGGTGAGCACCAATGGCATTGCATACCTCTGGTTTTTCGCCATATTTTTCAGCCCATTGCATTCCTAAGAGTGCGTGTGGTAGTTCGGTTTCGGTTTCTGGCACTTTCCCAATATCGTGAAGTAATCCAGCTCGTTTCGCTAGTTTGGCGTTTAAACCAAGTTCTGCAGCCATTACGCCACAAAGTCTTGCAACTTCACGTGAGTGATGTAACAAGTTTTGACCGTAAGAAGATCGATATTTCATACGTCCAACGGCTTTAATAAGCTCAGGATGTAATCCGTGAATACCTAAATCAATAACGGTTCTTTTACCAACTTCAATAATTTCTTCTTCTATTTGTTTGGTAGTCTTTTGAACCACTTCTTCAATACGCGCTGGATGAATACGGCCATCGGTTACTAATTTGTGTAATGACAAACGTGCAATTTCTCTTCTAACGGAATCAAAACAAGAAAGAATAATCGCTTCTGGAGTATCATCAACAATTATCTCAACGCCCGTTGCAGCTTCAATAGCGCGAATGTTACGTCCTTCCCTCCCAATGATTCTACCTTTAACGTCATCACTTTCAAGGTTGAAAACAGAGATACAGTTTTCCACTGCTTCTTCAGTCCCAATACGTTGTATGGTATTAATAATTATCTTTTTGGCTTCTTGTTGGGCGGTCATTTTTGCTTCTTCCACAGAATGCTGAATGTATGCCATCGCTTGCGTTTTGGCTTCGTCCTTTAGGCTTTCCATTAACTGAGATTTCGCATCTTCTGCGGAAAGACTGCTTATTACTTCAAGTTGTTCAATTTGGCTACGGTGAAGTTTATCTACTTCACTTTGCTTTTTTTCAAATATTGAAATCCTTTCTTTGTAATCGGTTTGTTTGGCTTCCAATTCATCATTTAGTTTCTTGGATTTTGCAATTTCACTAGAAACCTGCGATTCCTTGTCTCGCGTTCGTTTTTCAGCTTCTGAAATCTTCTTGTCACGATTTAAGATTACTTTTTCGTGTTCTGCTTTTAGCTCTAAAAATTTCTCTTTGGCTTGCAGTATTTTATCCTTTTTCAGCGTTTCGGCTTCAGATTTTGCTTCTTTTAACATTGATGATGCGCTTTTTTTAGCTCTTAAAATAAGCTGGGATGCGTTCTTGCGCTCCAGTATTTTAGCGATAAAAAATCCAATCACAATACCAACGATTAGACCTATTACAGTTATTATTATTTCCATTTTTAGTTGAGTTATATATATAAAAAAAGCCTACATCAATATATTTATTTTGAATAAACTCCTTAAAATGAATGTTTAGGGCTAACAAGCTGGTCAAGTATCCGCTCAAAGACGGCACGCTTTTACAACTTTAACTCACCCTTTTTAAAGAATTCGTGTTGAGTTTACCAAAAATTAGTATTAATGTAGGCAGTAACCTTATTTAATTTAAAGAACGTTATGATAGCTGCTCCTGCAGTAACTGGTTTAAAGCTTTTAGCTTTGCTTCAGTTTCCTGCGTGTCGCTAGATGTATCAATTTGTTTTTGCTCTACCTGGGCGGCAAACTGGAGGGCACACATGGCCAAAACATCCTGTTTGTCGCGGACGGCATAACTTTGCTCGAACTTTTTAATCATAACTTCTATCTTTTTCGTTGCCAATCTCAAGCCTTCCTCCTGCGAAGGGTCGATATTCAGAGGGTAAACTCTGTCTGCAATTGATAGTTTTATTTTTAATGGTTCGGACATTATTATATTATTATTCGGAAAGTTGGGTAATGCATTGGTCAATTTCCCGAACTAGAGCGTTTATCTTGAGTTTTGTTTCTCGTTTATGCTGTTCGCTGCCAAGCATTGAATTTGCCAGTTTTAATGACTTGCATTTTTCGGTCCATGCCTCAATTTCATTTTCGAATTGTTGCTGTTTCGACTTCAAAATGGTGAGTTCTTCTTCTAATTCCGCGTTAGCGCTTTTCAACTTTTCGTGCCTCTGGAGCAGTTTGCCAATCCTATTTTCAAGAGAATCAACTATTTCTGAAAGATTACTCATTAAAATCTGTGTTCAATACTTCTTTCACAAAGTTAGCATACCATCCCTAATAAGCAAGCGGTTTTCTATTATTTTTTGTAATATTGAGAAATCATTACATTTAATCATTCCCTTCCCCCTTTTTGTTTAGCGTATTGTTATTTTTGCACTATGAAGAAATTAGTATTAGCACTTCTGCTTTTTAGCGGGTTTACGTACGGACAGAGCGACATTCCAACAGATTATTTTTCTAATCCATTGGATATTAATTTAGTGCTTGCGGGCAATTTTGGCGAAATGCGCGCCAACCATTTTCACAGTGGTCTCGACATTAAAACAGAGCAACGCGAGGGCCTTCCCGTTTATGCACCTGCTGATGGCTATGTGAGCAGAATAGAGGAACAGCATTATGGTTATGGAAAAGCCTTATATATTCTTCATCCAAACGGATATACTACTGTTTATGGCCATCTACGAAGTTATGCTGGTGATATTGAAAAGTATGTAAAAGAAAACCAATATGCAAAAGAAACTTTTGAAATTGAACTTTTTCCAGACAAAACACTTTTACCAGTTAAAAAAGGTGATTTAATCGCATACTCTGGAAATACTGGCGGTAGCGGCGGACCACACTTACATTTTGAAATTCGAGATGGTTCACAAAGACCTATGAATCCGCTTCTTTTCGGAATTGAGATACCAGATTCTAAAGCTCCGATAATAAGCGCTGTTTTTGCCTATCCCATTGGCGAAGATGCACACATAAATCAAAGTCAAAACCGAACTAAAATACGTTTGATAAAATTAAAGGACGGCACCTACAAAACAGAAAGCCTAACTGCTTATGGCAAGATAGGTTTTGGTATTACTACATACGATCAGCAGGATGGAGCTTCAAACAAAAATGGATCTTATAAAATAAACACCAACTTTAATGGCACCGAAAAATTTGAAGTACTTTTCAATAAATTCTCCTTTTCGGAAACGCGTTATTTAAATCGTTATACGGATTACAACTATTACGAAACCAATAAGAGTATGGTTCAAAAACTTTTCCGTGAAGAAAATAACCCGTTGAGTATAATTACAAAGGAAGATGATTATGGGTATGTAACCGTAAAGGATAGTCTCACTTCAATTTATACTATTGAAGTTGAAGATTTCAAAGGAAATTTAATATTGGTTACCGTTAATATGGACGGTAAAAAGATGGGAATTTTGGATCCTAAAAAAGTGGAGAAAACAGAAGACTATATATACGCAGACCACGCCACTTCAATAACCAAAGGCAAATTCAGCATTTATATTCCTGCCAATAGTTTATACGAAGACACTTACCTTGATATAAAAGATGAAGGCGACGTTTTGAAATTTCACAAAGATGTAATACCAATACATAGCAACATATCCATCACTGCAGATATTTCCAACTATAAAGAAGAAGATAAAGACAAGCTTTATATTGGAAGATTAAACTATAAAGGACTACCCTATTATAATTCTACCTCACGCAGTGGCGATAAATTAACTGCGAAAACCAGAACTTTTGGAAGCTATACCGTTGCTTCAGATACTACTGCTCCAACTATAAAATCTGTAAATTTTGCCGATGGAAAATGGATTAGCAATCAAAATTTCCTTCAAGTAAAAATAACTGATGATTTGAGCGGAATCAGTTCTTACAGAGGAACCATCAACGGAAAATTCATTTTGATGGAATATGATTACAAAAAAAACGTTCTAACCTATAATTTCAATGATAATGTAAATTTGGAATCCGAGAACAATTTCAAACTTATAGTAATAGATAATGTGGGAAATAGTGCTACATTTGAAGCAAAATTTTTCAGAAAACATCCCTAACCCTTGCTTTTGAAAACAATAAAACTACCGCTCACAATTCTTTTTTTATGCTTCGCAACCGTTATGTTTGCTCAAAAAGCTGTTATAAAAGGAATTATTCTCGACGAAAACAACGTGCCAGTCTCTGGAACTAACGTAACTTATAAAGACTCTGGAACTATTTCAGATTTTAACGGCTTCTATTTGCTGGAAATTCCTTCAAATGAAGATGTTGTTATTTCGTTTTCACACGTTAGCCATAAAAAAATTCAGATTACCGTAAACCTTTCGCCTAATGAAGATTATGAGCTAAATCCGGTTATGAACACCAGTATTGAGCAAATTAGTGAGGTAATTATTTCAGGGCGAGAAAACAAACGAGTGGAAGGTGTAACGACCATTACACCAGAAATAATTCGTAAAATGGTTGGTGCAAACGCTGGTGTTGAAAACCTACTAAAATCCCTTCCAGGTGTTAATGGAAATGATGAATTAAGTACTCAATACGCCGTTCGTGGAGGAAACTATGATGAAAACCTAGTTTACGTAAACGAAATTGAAGTGTATCGTCCATTTCTTATAAGAAGCGGTCAACAAGAAGGTTTAAGTTTTGTAAACAGCGATCTAACAAGTAATGTGGAATTTTCGGCAGGAGGTTTTCAGGCAAAATATGGCGATAAACTTTCCTCTGTTTTGGATATTACCTACCGTAAACCCGTGGAATTTGGTGCATCTATAGATGCAAGTCTATTAGGAGCCAGCGGTTCTGTGGGAGGTATTTCAAAAAACGGACGTCTTTCTGGAATTCTCGGAATTCGATACCGCGACAACAGCTTACTCGTTAATGCGAAAGAAACTGAAACCAACTATCGTCCAAAGTTTGCGGATGCTCAAACCTATTTAACGTATAAGTTTACAAATAAATTTGAAGTTAGCTTTTTAGGAAATGTTTCCTTAAACGAATACAATTACAGACCATTAACGAGACAAACCAACTTCGGAACAATTACTGATCCTATCGCCCTTCTTGTGTTTTATGAAGGTCGTGAAGAAGATCGGTACAACACCTATTTTGGAGCGTTGAAATCTACTTGGGTAGTTTCTGATAATTATACTGCAAAATTTATTGCTTCCCTTTACCAAACTACCGAACAGGAATATTATGATATTCTTGCGGAATATCGTTTGGGAGAAGTAAATACTGAAATTGGAGGAGATCAGGTAGGTGAAGTTGAATATACTCGCGGCATTGGCGGCCAACTTACCCACGCACGTAACGATTTGGATGCGTTAATTTTAAACGTAGAACATAAAGGAAATCTTTCCATCGAAGAAAATAATATAGAATACGGCATTAAATATACTCGCGAGGATATTCGGGATCGCGTTCAGGAATATGAAATTATTGACTCGGCTGGGTTTTCAATCCGTCCGCCGATATTTCCACCTAATAACCAGCCTTACAATCCAGATACTTCGCCAATTGTGCCTTACACTAATGTTCGCGCATTTAATGACGTACAGATTGACCGTATTTCGGGCTATGCACAATGGAGCAGAAAAACAAATCTGGGAAGCGGCGAACTATGGCTAAATGCTGGTGTTCGAGCACACAATTGGACCGTGAGCGGACAAAATATTACAAGTACAACCCAAACTGTTTTCAGTCCTCGTGCGCAAGTTGCTTTAAAACCAGACTGGGAAATGGATATGCTTTTCCGTCTTTCTGGTGGGGTTTATCATCAGCCGCCTTTTTATAGGGAATTGCGCGATTCTTCTGGAACAGTTCGTCCAGATGTTAAAGCTCAGAAATCAATTCATATCGTTTTTGGAAACGATTATAGTTTCAAAATGTGGGATAGAAAGTTTCGGTTAAATTCTGAATTGTACTACAAACATTTAACAGATGTAAATCCTTATACCTTAGAAAACGTTCGCATCCGTTATCGCGCAACAAACAACGCCGTTGCTTACGCCTACGGACTTGATTTGCGATTGGCAGGAGAGTTTGTTCCCGGAACCGAAAGTTGGTTGAGTTTTGGATATCTAAAAACTGAAGAAAATATTGACGATCGTGGCTACATTTTCCGCCCTACGGACCAACGTTTAAAGTTTGGAATGCTTTTTCAAGATTATGTAAAAGTGATTCCTTCTCTTAAAATGTATCTTAATTTAACTTACAATACTGGACTTCCTGGCGGTTCTCCGAGTTATGCCGATCCTTACAAATACCAAAGTCGTTTGAATGATTATAAACGTGCAGATCTTGGGGTAAGCTATGTAATTGTAGATGACACCAAACTAAGAGAAAGCGGCTGGTTGAAGCGTTTTAAAGAGCTTTCAATTGGCGCGGAGATATTCAACATTTTTGATGTTCAGAACTCAATCACGAATACTTTTGTGAGAGATGTTTATACGAAAGTTCAATATTCAATTCCGAACTACCTTACGCCACGAGTTTTTAACGTTAGGCTTACTGCGAAGTTTTAAAAAAAGTTTAGAGCTTAATTAAGAGCGACCATCCTGTAATATTAACCACAGAGGGCGCAAAGAAGGCACAAAGCGCACAGAGAAAACTTTGTGTTCTTTGTGTGAATTACTTGAAGAGCTTTGTGGTTAAATAATGTCAGTTCAGCACCGAATCACAAATTACCCAATCCCGGTACCAACAAACTCCTTCAAAACATCCACCACATAATCAACTTCTTCTTTTGTATTGAAACTGGAAAAAGAAAAACGAATGGAAGGTTTGCTTAAATCTTCGTCGGAAAGAATTTCATTCAAAACGTGCGAACCGCCTACGCTCCCACTCTGGCAAGCGCTTCCTTTGGAACAAGCTATTCCTTTTAAATCCAACTGAAACAAAAGCAACATTGCTTTATCTGAAGAAATAGGCAGACAAATATTTAAAAGTGTGTAAGTACTATTGTCGTCATCACCGCAGCTGCCGTTAAATTTAACCTCTGGAAAACTTGCTGCAAGTTGTGTTTTAAAATAACCTTTCAGATCAGTAATATATTTTCGTTCCTTTTCAAGATTTTTATAGGAAACATTTAGTGCTTCAGCCATTCCAGCGATTGCATAAACAGATTCCGTACCAGCACGCATGCCGCGCTCTTGCTCGCCACCGTGAATTAAAGACCGAAGTCCAGAATTTTTTCGAATAAAAGCAAAGCCGGTTCCTTTTGGCCCATGAAATTTATGAGCTGAAACAGCGGCAAAATCTATTGGAATTTCTTTAAAATCCAATTCAAAATGTCCAACGGATTGTACGGTATCACTATGGAAGAGTGCTTTGTGAAATTTACAAAGAAGTGCAACTCGCTTTAAATCCAAGACGTTGCCAACTTCATTGTTTACGTGCATTAGGCTCACTAATGTTTTTTCTGAAGATGTGGCTAAAAGATGGTCCAAATGCCCAATGTCTATTTGGCCACATTCCTTTAAATTCACAAAATCTAACTTAATGTTGTATTCTTTTTGAAGCCATTGTAATGTATGCAGCACAGCGTGATGTTCAATGCGACTCGATATAATTCTATTAACGCCAAGATCGCGAACGGCGCTCGTAAGTGCTAAATTATCGGCTTCTGTACCACCCGAAGTGAAGATAATCTCACTTGCTGAGACGTTTAAATGCTTTGCTATTTCTTTTCTGGAGTTTTCAAGTATTGATTTGGATGACCTTCCGTAAGAATGTGTGGATGAAGGATTTCCATATTCCGTTTTTAAAACTTCTGTAATGCGATCCGTCACTTCATCTCTTAACCTTGTGGTAGCCGCACTATCAAAATATACTTTTTTCATTCAGCAAACATTTTATATGAAATTAGCTTGATTCCGAATTCATTTTAAGCGATTCAGCGCGATAATTTCAGTTCGCAAAAATACATATTAAAACAGTTTTGAAGGCTATTCCTAAAAAAGAAATGAACTACTAATGATTAGTTGTTTCTATTATTGAAATTTTAAAGATAAATTACTTCTCATAAGGTTCATCATTCTTAGTATTATTAAACAAATCAATATATGCATCTGCTAAAAATTCGATTATATCTCCCGCCATAAGGGCTTCATAACCCATTTGTCCGGCTGCAATATCGCCAGCTCGTCCGTGTATATAGACTCCAAACACCGAGGCCAACAACGGATCGTACCCTTGGGAAAGTAGGCCCGTAATAACGCCAGTCAGCGCATCACCACTGCCCGCAGTCGCCATTCCTGGATTTCCGGAAGAGTTTAAATATAGTTTATCTCCATAAACCGTCAATGTGTAAGCTCCTTTAATAATTACAACAACTTCGTGTTTACTTGAAAATTTCTTTACCTTTTCAATTTTGTCGTAATCATTTTTCCATATGCCTATCAAGCCTTTAAGTTCCCCAGGATGTGGCGTTAAAACTGAATTTTTTGGGAGAAGTTTCAACAATTCCTTATTTTTTGAGATATTGTTTAAGGCATCTGCATCAATTACAAAAGGCGATTCGGTGTTGGTGAAAAGTTTTTTCAAAGCTTCTACCGTAGCCTTATTTTTTCCCAGGCCCATACCAACTCCAATGGCTGATGGTTCAAAATCAACTTCAATAGACGAAATATATTCTTCATTTTTATCAGTAATTACCATTGCTTCGGGAATGGCAGTCTGTAAAATAGGGTAGCCACATTTTGGAACAAAGGCAGTAACAAGACCAGCTCCAATTCTAAAAGCAGCTTTGGTTGAAAGCACGGCTGCTCCAATTTTTCCATAACTTCCGGCAACTAGTAATGCGTGTCCATAGGTTCCTTTATGTCCAAATTTTTCACGAGGCTGGTAAAATCGTTGTGCTTCAGGTTTAGAAATTAAATGCGCTAATGGTTCCGATTTATGAAGAAATTCTAGATCTAAGCCAATATCCAAAACATCAAAATTTGAAACAAATGGAGCTGTTTCTGGTAAAAAGAAGGAAAGTTTAGGAGCTTGAAAGGTCAAGGTGTGGTTTGCACTCAAAACAGCTTCCTTGTCTTCCAAAGGGGAATTTGAATACAAACCGCTGGGAATATCAATCGCTAATTTAAAGGCTTTACGTTTATTAATATATTGTATTAATTCTTTCACCCAACCATCTGGGCAGCGGTTTAGACCAATTCCGAAAATAGCATCTACTATAATTTCTTCTGGGTTTATTTCAGGAAAATCGTCTTCACTCGTCATTAAGATTGGCCACTTCTTGGTTACGTTTTTAATCTTATCATAATTGTGTAGAAAATTTTCAGAACGCTTATCGCTACAATTTACCACATAAACAATCACATTGTAGCCTTGCTCAATTAGCAGTCTTCCAACCACCAAACCATCACCGCCATTATCGCCAATACCGCAAAAAATATGAATGGGCACTGGAGCGCCTTGCAAGCGTTGGTGAAGCCACTGGAATATTTGGGTTCCGGCACGTTCCATCAATTCTTCCGAAGTGATTTGCTGTTTTTCAGTGGTTATTTTGTCTGCTTCGTAAAGTTGTTCTGAAGAAAATATTTTCATAGGATAGCTTTATTTTTCGCTGTACCCTCAGTGTCTCTGTAGTTTTAATACCCACAAAGCCACACAGAGCAAAGAGTTTTTCCAAAGATAACAACATTCTTTCTCATTGTTGAAAAGAACGTTTATAACTAATTGCAAGGGTTTAAATAAACCTTCAATTATTATATAATTTTAAAAAAAACGAAATTATGGATATTCGAGATAATGTATTGCTTAGATTGAGACCTGAAATACCTTCCGCAAAAATCACCGACAGTATGTCTTCAGATGAATACTTTCAAAACAAAACATTGCGTCCTGTGGTGAAGCTTCAGCATAATTTATTGTTAGCAGTTTTCAAAAACTATATTTCGAAACATAAAGATGTGTTTTACGACTTAAATACCGAAAAGAAATTGGATTATATTGAAAACGCCGTGCACAAGGATATGAAATTTCGAAATTCATTAAAAGGAATTATCATTGGGCAGTTTACTTTGGACGAATTTGAGCTCTATATTAAGAATTCTTCGGCCTTAAACAAGCGAATGATGGACATTGTGAAGGAAAGAATTAAGGATAATTTATTATATTTTGAAAATGCTAATTTGTTAGTTGCTCGTTAGCAACCCATTAAAAATTACGCTTTATAAAAGTTTTGTTAATTACATTATAAGTTTGTACAGTAACATTAGTCTGGTGATATTTGCAGCCGATTTTATCGATTAAAAACAAATAAACTATGACGAAATTAATATTTTCAATTTTTATGCTTGCCGGTGGAATACTCTTAGCTCAGGAGACAACTACTTCCCCAGAAACTGATAACAGTACTGAATATGACCATTGGTCTATTGAACTTTCTGGAGGTGTTCATAAACCTACAAGAGTATTTGCTCCTGGTTATTACGTAAACACTCCAAGTTTTGGACAAGGAGCACTAGGTGTTCGTTACATGTTCAATGAAAAATTTGGTGTTCGTCTTGGATTGGGCTACAATAATATTGAAAGCGACGACGCAAGTCTTGATTTTAAAACAAGTTACTACAGGGGTAGTCTTGAAGGTGTTTTAAACTTAACAAGCATACTTGATTTTAGCGATTGGACGAATAGCCTTGGGTTATTAGTTCATGGTGGTGCAGGATATTCTTATATGAAGTTTGATTCTCCCAATGCTTTGACCGATAATGATGATATGGTTCATATTATGGGAGGTATTACACCACAAGTGAAATTAACTAATAGTGTAGCTCTTTTTGCAGACGTTTCAGCTATTGGGCATGTTAGACAAAGTAAATCTTGGGATGGAACACAATACAATCCTCAAAGAGGTGTTGATGGATTTATGGTAAATGGATCTATTGGTATTAGCATTTATTTAGGAGGTGCTGAAAAACACGCTGATTGGTATTCTAAGAAAAACAATGATGATGTGTCTGAACTTGAAGAACGCGTTTCAAAAATCGAAACTGATCTTATTGATACTGATCAAGACGGAGTTCCTGACTATCTAGACAGAGAACCAAATACTATGTCTGGTGTAGCTGTAAATACTAAAGGTATTGCTGTTGACACAAACAAAAATGGTATTCCTGATGAAATTGAATCATCTCTTGACAAACGTTATATGAAAGTTGGTGACAATATTAATGTTGAAGGTGGAGGAACTTTAGTTAAAGAATTATTGAATGAGGGCTATGTAAATGTTTATTTTCAGTTTAATAGCGTTAAGCCGGAAACGTATTCATTGGAAGCTATCAATTACTTAATAAAGTATATGAATCAGAATCCTTCTGCCAAAGCTGACTTAATTGGTTATGCTGACGAACTTGGAAATCCTGCATACAACCAAACGCTTTCTGAAAAAAGAGCAAAACAAGTGTATGATATTTTAGTAGCTTCAGGTGTATCTGAAAGCAGATTAACGTTTAAAGGTGGTGGCGAAGACACTAGCGTAGACAAATCTTCTTCTCCAGCAAGACAGTTGGTACGTAGAGTAACTTTCAAGTTGCAATAGAAAGTTTATAGCATAAACAATAAACCAAAAGAGCTTTCCAAACGGAAAGCTCTTTTTTTTTCAATATTTTTGAAGCACCTATTCTAGAAGGAATACACCATTCAAATCTGTGGTCAAAACATCACTCATATAGTTATAGAATGGACGAAGCAGTTTATAATGATGAATCAAGTTGTCCTTAAAATCATTAGCGAAGACTTCCTTGTCCGTAAAATGATGATTCACAAAATAGCTTTTCAGTCTGATTAAGTCTATGTTTTCTGCCTCTTTGCTGAAACCTTTAGGAGCCGTTTTTAATGAGCGCTCTTGATTAAAATTCCCGAAGGCTTTTTTGAAATCTTTCTGAGCTAATATCTCACGAATTTCAGAGCTGTCCATTTCAAACTCCTTACGAATACGAAGCAAATCTACTGGGTTTGGATCAAAAAAACCTCCAGCCATATAGCTGTTTCCAGATTCCAAACGCAAGTAGTAACCGCCCCGTCGGTTCGCTCCTGCTCTACTGAAACTAGAGCTTCTATGAACATTATACGGCGTTTTGTCATTGCTGAAACGAATGTCTCGGTTTATTCTAAATATTTTGGTTTTAGCTATTTCGTCGGTTACATTCAAGTCTTTTTCAACAGCTGCGTAAAACTCTTTTAAAGCCTTTTCATTTGCCAAATACTCTTTTTTATGCTCCTGCATCCACTCTCGGTTGTTGTTCTTCTTAAGTTTTAAAAGGAAATCGAAAGCAGGTTTGGGAATAGTAGGATTCATAGTTTACTTTTTTGAAAAGTAAATATAAGTGAACTCATCTTGACTTTTTGTTTGGAACCGAGAATTTCGGCTTTTGTGCCCTAATGAAGGCTTTTTTTAGTTGCATAGCCATAGCTACAGAAGTCAAAAAAGACAAAATTAGGATGCACTATGTAAAATTCGTAGGTAAAATAAAAAGTCAAGATGAGTTCAGAGTTAGCCAGTGAAGAAAAAAGAAAGCCGTTGTTGATAATCTATTCTAAAGAAGATTTGATCAATAAAAAAACTGAGCAATTTATAGAATAACTATAAAAATGCCCAGTTTACATGATGTTAAGAAAGAAAAATACTCTATTCAGCGTATTCTAATGTGCGCTTAGATTTTCTGTAAAGATAGTTTGGATAGATGCTGCGTTTTGCAAAACGGTTTAGTTTATCGCTATTTACCATTTTAATATATATTTGCCTTGTAACTCCAAAGTACTCGTAAGTAAAGCCATCTAAATAGGTGATTTCCAAAAGCATTCCTTTATGTTGAAAATCGGCAATACCAGAGTTTGTTATGGTTTCTGTGTATTCTTCTAGGTTTGCAGCTTTGGTTTCTGGCGCAATGCTTACTAGAAAATGGTAGCCGTCAATAATTCTTCGGCTGTTCACTTCGGCTTCCTCTTGTAACGCATCTCCATCCTGAAACTTGTCTGGATGCCATTCCTTTACCAAATTGCGGTAACTGGTTTTTAAGGCTTTTAATTCTATTTCTTTTTCAACTCCAAAAAGTTTTTTGTATTCAGTAATGCGTTTCATACGGGTGCTATTTTTGCGGTCGCGAAAGTACGTTTTATTATTGAAAAATAACCTACATTAAAGAATATAAATCCGCACCTTCTTCTTTTTAAGACGACTGTTGTTGAGCTTGCTCACCAATTGATCTGCAAGCGCTAACGGCACAGCAACAAACGCGCAATCTTGTTTCAATTCAATGGCGCCCAATTGTTCATTCGTAATATTTCCTTGCTTTATAAACAGTCCTGCAATATCACCTTTGGAGATTTTATCTTTTCTTCCACCTGAAATAAACAGTGTTTCCCATAATTCTCCAACTTGGGTTGCAGCTTTTGG
Source organism: Aequorivita sublithincola DSM 14238 (assembly GCF_000265385.1). Classification (NCBI taxonomy): domain Bacteria; kingdom Pseudomonadati; phylum Bacteroidota; class Flavobacteriia; order Flavobacteriales; family Flavobacteriaceae; genus Aequorivita; species Aequorivita sublithincola. Next base: position 2,801,082 of record NC_018013.1, on the reverse strand, counting down.
AACTTCAAAAGGCTCTGTTTTTTCAATAAACTCTGGTAAAAGTTGATTTTGCCATTTCAGCACATAAGCAGTTCCTTTTTCGTTAACCCGCGCCGTTCTTCCATTTCTGTGGGTAAACTCTACAGAAGTATGTGGCAGTTCATAATGAATAATGAACTTTAATTCAGGAATATCTATTCCCCTAGCCGCAAGATCTGTGGAAACCAATATCTGGCTAGTTCCATTTCTGAACTTTATAAGTGCTCGTTCCCTGTCTTTCTGCTCCATTCCGCCTGAAAAACAAGTATGACTCATATTTTTATCATATAAGAAATCGCTCACCATTTCAATACTATCTCTAAAGTTACAAAAGATAATTCCAGGCTGGTTTCCTAGATATTGAAGAAGTTTCAGTAAAGTTGAAAGCTTATTTTTATCAGGAGAAATTATCGTTTTGATAGCGAGTTTTGGATCTATAGTATCTGATAAATAATCCAGAACTTTCGGCTTGTCCAATTTTACAAACCTAGGAATCTCAACTCCTTGTGTGGCAGATGTTAATATACGCTTACTTACAGTAGGCAATGCATTAAATATTTCACTCATTTCACCTTCAAAACCTATCTCTAAAGACTTGTCATATTCATCTAAAACTAAAGTGTGGATGCTCGTTTTTGAAAATCGATCATCATCAAAATGATCTAAAATCCTTCCTGGCGTTCCTATCAAAATAGCCGGTGTGTGCTTCAGTTCTATTTTATCCTTGCTTTTGGCTCTTCCCCCATATACGGCGTTCACTTTAAAACCAGAACCCATATCGCGAACCACTTGTTCAATCTGAATGGCGAGCTCCCTTGTGGGAACTACTATCAAAGCTTGTACTTCTGGATTTTCAGCATCTAAATTTTTAAGAATAGGTAATAGAAAAGCCAAAGTCTTACCTGTTCCCGTTGGTGAAAGTAGAATAGTATTCGCTGTCTTTTCAATCACAGCAATGGCTTCAACTTGCATTGGGTTTAATGCGGAAATATTAAGTTTCGACAAAATATCCTGTTGTCCTTTTATTTCGTTTGCCATTATTTTTTCTTCTTTTTCTTAGTTGGTTTTGACTCTGTTTCAGCTTTTGGCGCAGCAACAGCAGTTTGTGCCAATTGATGTGCGAGTATTTTGTCTACCAACTCTTCTTTGGTTAAATGATGGAATACCGTACTTATCTTGTCCTTAAATTCTTCTGAAATGGTACGATTGGGCTTGGTTTTAAAGATTTTCTTCGCCCACAATAAAGTATTGTTTTCCTCTGTACTTTGAGCAGATGGTTTTTTCGTTTCAGTAAAAACGATTCCCAATTCTTCTTCAAACTCAGGAATTTCAAAAACTTCTTCTTGTTGAAGTATAGTTACCGAAAGCCCAGCCGCTCCTGCCCTAGCCGTTCTACCGCTTCGGTGAACATAGGTTTCATAAGTGTCTGGCAAGTGATAATTAATTACATAACTGATCTCTTTTACGTCCAAACCACGCGCCGCAAGGTCTGTGGCGACTAATATATCAATATGTCCATCTCTAAACTGTCCCATCACTCGGTCGCGAATGGGCTGCGTAAGACTTCCGTGAATGGCACCAGAAGAAAATTTATTTATAGCCAGATTCTTTGCTAATTTATTAACGGCAGCTTTTGTTTTACAGAAAATAATTCCCCGTTCTCCTTCCTTAGAACTTAAAAAGTGAAGCAATACCTCCAACTTTTCAATAGGTTCAACCACCATAAATTGATGATCTATGCCTTGATGACCCATCGTTTCCATATCGGCTTCTATGTGCAGCACGTGCTTGCTCATATAGTTTTGAACCAATTGTTTTATGGTTCCTGGCATAGTAGCCGTAAATAAAAGTGTTCTTCTTCCTTTTGGAATTTCAGCAATAATACTGTCTAAATCGGTTTTAAGAGCGGTTACCATTTCATCTGCTTCGTCTAGAATTAAATAGGCAACATTTTTAAGGTCTATGGCGTTGCGATTTATTAAATCCACCAAACGCCCTGGAGTTGCCACTACAATATGAGTGGTGTTTTTTAAACGTTCTATCTGCGGTTTTATAGGAATCCCGCCGCAAAGTGAAGCGATACAAATTTCAGGGCTATTGGAAGTAAAAGAAACTAGATTTACGTGTATTTGTTGTCCCAATTCCCGCGTTGGCGCCAAGATAATCGCCTTTATATTGGTGTTCTTTGGATCTATAAGTTGTACCAGTGGCAATCCAAAAGCAGCCGTTTTTCCGCTTCCTGTTTTTGCCAAAGCCACAACATCCTTGGTTTGCGTAAGGATGATCGGAATTGTTTTTTGTTGAATGTCTGTGGGTACAGTAATGTTTAGTTCGGCTAAACTTTGTTGTAACTGAGAATTGATTCCTAAAGCGGAAAAGGTATTGGGCATAAAATTATTTTCGGCAAAGATAGGTAGAGTTTTGGTGGAAAGGTATAAATCTGAAAAGAACAGTCATGATGCTAATTTATTACAGAAGCACTTTAAAATTTTTAGAAATTCAAGTGACTATAAAAGTTTAGATAAAGCTTAAACTTAACAGCTTAGATTGCTTCATACCTCGAAATAATTCTGTTAGGTTCAAAGGGGCATTTCCCCCTAATTTTGAATAAAACACAAAGAATATTTGGATTTAAAATGATATTTATACTACATTAGCAATTCAAATAAGAAAAAAACAAGTTTATGTCTTTCATCGGTTTAAATAATAATAATAACCAGCTGCCGTAACAGAAACTTGTCGCGATATAACGCCCGTCAGGTTTTTTGCCTGACGGGCTTTTTTATTTATCCCCTTAGCAAGAATAATTGACATAAAAATTAACGCTGTACGGGTGACTCGCGAGTCACCCCTACCCAAATAACCAAAACTATGTGTGGAATTGTATGTGCATTCGATCTTAAAAGGCCCTCAGAAGAACTAAGGCCACAATTATTAACCATGGCAAAATGCCTAAGACACCGCGGCCCAGATTGGAGTGGTATCTTCAGCAATAAGAAGGCTATTATGGCGCACGAACGTCTCGCAATTGTTGATCCTACTTCTGGGAAACAACCTTTGTTTTCTGAAGATAAAAAGCTGGTTTTGGCTGCCAATGGCGAAATCTACAATCATATGGAACTTCGGAAGCAATTTGAAGGGAAATATAACTTTCAAACAAAAAGCGATTGCGAAGTTATTTTAGCTCTTTACAAAGAAAAAGGAGCCTCGTTTTTGGACGAGCTTAACGGAATCTTCGGATTTGCATTATACGACGCCGAAAAAAACGAATACCTAATCGCCCGCGACCATATGGGGATTATTCCACTTTATATGGGTTGGGATAAAGACGGAACGTTTTATGTTGCCAGCGAATTAAAGGCTTTGGAAGGATACTGTACCAAAATTGAACTTTTTCCTCCTGGACATTATTTACACAGCAGCGACGGCAAACTAAAAATATGGTGGACCCGCGACTGGATGGAATTTGATGCCGTTAAAGAAAATGAAACCAGCATTGAAGATTTACGCGAAGCATTAGACGCCGCGGTAAAAAGACAATTAATGAGCGATGTACCTTATGGCGTACTACTTTCAGGTGGATTGGATTCTTCCATCACCTCTGCCCTAGCCAAAAAATATGTGGATAAACGTGTAGAATCTGGTGATACCGAAGGCGCTTGGTATCCACGATTACATTCGTTTGCTGTAGGTTTGGACGGCTCGCCAGATTTGGCGGCAGCTCGAAAAGTTGCAGATCATTTGGGAACGGTGCACCACGAAGTTAATTTTACAGTTCAAGAAGGATTGGATGCGCTACAGGATGTTATTTATCACGTTGAAACTTATGATATTACTACCATTCGCGCTTCTACCCCAATGTTTTTATTGGCGCGTGCCATTAAGGCAATGGGTATAAAAATGGTGCTTTCAGGCGAAGGAGCCGACGAAATTTTTGGCGGTTATTTATATTTCCATAAAGCACCTTCAGCAAAAGATTTTCACGAAGAAAACGTACGTAAATTAGACAAACTACATATGTACGATTGTCTTCGCGCCAACAAGTCCTTAGCTTCTTGGGGGATTGAAGGCCGTGTTCCTTTCTTAGATAAAGAATTTATGGATGTAGCCATGCGTCTTAACCCAAAAGATAAAATGATTCTAGCCGGACAAAAAGCGCCACAAGACAAACAAGCAATGGAAAAATGGGTGCTTCGCGAAGCTTTTGGAGATATGCTGCCAGCAGAAGTAGCGTGGCGACAAAAAGAACAATTTAGCGATGGCGTGGGCTACAGCTGGATTGATTCCTTAAAAGAAATGGTAAACAAAAAAGTAACGGACGACCAAATTGCGAACGCAAAATACCGTTTTCCAATACAAACCCCTACCAGCAAAGAAGAGTTTTATTATAGAACTATTTTTGAAGACCATTTCCCAAGTGATGCAGCGGCTTTAACAGTGCCAAGTGTGCCAAGCGTAGCTTGCAGTAGTCAAGTAGCTTTAGATTGGGATGAGAGTTTTAAGAATATGAATGATCCTAGTGGACGGGCTGTGAAGAATGTGCATACGGATGCGTACTCGAATGAATAATGTTTAATGAATATTTAATAATTGTTCATTAGTCATTTAAAAAAGCATCTTGGTTTTTATCTTGGATGCTTTTTTGGTTTTTTAAAATGAAACCTTTGTTATCACCTTCAAATTAAAGAAAGTTATATTTGCGTTTGAGAATAATTTAATTGCCTCGCTAGTGTGAGCGTCTTGCTCGTTTCCACAAACTTATTGAGACACAATCAGTTTATTTTAAAATATTGATAAGCTAAGAAAAATCAAAAAAATGAAAAACCTCTTACTCCTCACAATTTCTTTAATAACAATCACTTGCGTTGCGCAAAAACAAACAGATCCAAATGATATTTTCGATGAGGCTGTAGCGTTAGTCAAAAATGAACAATGGGAAGAAGCCGAAGAAAAGTTCACCACTCTAATCAATCTATATCCCGATAATGCAGAATTATACTTTAAAAGAGGTTATGTTCGTGAAATGGATTTAAAATATGAAGTATGTATTCTTGATTTTACAAGAGCAATTTCTTTAAAACCAGGAATGGATTTAGCACGAACAAATCGAGGTTTTGCCTATCGAAAATTAGGCAGATATGAAGAAGCAATTAAAGACTTCACAGCTGAAATGGTTATAAATCCAAACCCATATTCATACGAACATAGAAGTCAGGTTTATTTTCTTTTGAAAGATTATGACAATGCAATTGCAGATGCCAATACTGCAATTGAATTGAAACCAGATGGAGCTTTAAATTATAAGACCAGAGCTTTAATCTATAAAGCTAAAGATTTAAAAGAAGAAGCTTGTGCGGATAGAGATAAGGCTTTAAGCTTAAACATTTTAGACAAATATCCACAATATGAAAATGATTTAACTGAGCTAAATAATTATTGTAAAGATTAAAACCTACAATCAAAGATTTTCCAGTTATAAAACTTTCTACTTAAACACAGGATAAAAAAAACGCGCAATCTTAAATTCAGAATGCGGATTTTAGTATTATCTCAAATGCTTTTAAACATCCCTACGCACAACTTGTGTAATGGGCTTTAATTTAATTATTCTGAATGCGTGCAATACCTGCATTATTTTATAAGTAATATCCAACTCGTGCCAACGAACACCACCAAAGTTAGCTCGGCTTGCGTGTTTATGGTGATTGTTATGATATCCCTCGCCCATCATTAAAAAATCAAAAGGCAATAAGTTTTTTGAAGTGTCTTTGGACTTAAAATTTACATATCCATAAATATGAGCGTACCAATTTATGATTACTCCGTGGATTGGTGCCATAAATAATGCAACTGGAAAAAATAACCATTGCCACCAAGCCGTTGCGAAATAAAGGAAAAAGGCAAAGTACAAAAGACCCCAACTAATTCTTGAAAAAGAAGAACTGGCAAAATTATCAAAACGCTGCCATTGCGGTACGTTTTTAGTGAATTTTTCATCTACTTCAATGCGTTTCTGGTTTATATCTGCATAAATATTTTTGGTTCGCCACATCATTGAAAAAACGCTAGCGTCATATTTTGGAGAATGCGGATCGTCTTCTGTATCGGCATAGGCATGGTGCATTCTGTGCATAACCCCATAACCATAGGCGCTTAAATAGTTTGATCCTTGAAAAAACCACGTTAGTACAAAGGTGATTTTTTCAGTTATTTTGGACATTGTAAAGGATTGGTGTGCGGCATAGCGATGCAAGAAAAAAGTCTGAAAGAACAAACCTCCATACCAAAGTATCACTATAAATATTAAAATTGTCATTAGCTGTTTTTTTTTTGCAAAGGTACTTGCAATAGCCGAGCCAAACAATGAACTAAATCAAATAATACGTCATCAAATTTGGCTTAATGCTAGTTGAGTAACTCAATATAGAAATTGAGATATTTTAGTGGAATATCATTAATAAAAATCTCTGCGATTCTGAAAGAGTTTTAAGTTACGCTCTTCAGCAGTTTCATTAATAATGATTGCTCTCGTTTTGACTTTAAAAGAAAAAGACGTTCGGCAGTTAATCTATCTATTAAATTTCCAAATTGGGTATTTTTATATACATGCTGTAGCTCTGTATATTAAATGTTGTTCATATACGTTTGGGATAGAGCCTCTAGCCAATATAATGAAGGTTTTATGTTTAAAAATCAATCGTAAGCACTTATAAATAGGTTTTGGTCCAGATTCAGTTAAGGTCACTACAAATGCTATTTCGGAAAGTAAACTTAGTCTTGTTGCCACAGATGAAATCATAGTGTTTGACCGAAGGCTAATACACAACCCAGCAAGGAATAAATCAAGGAAGCTTAAAATAAATTAAATTCTATATCTTTAAGGCACTAACCAGACCTCCGAAGTTATGAGTATGTTCCATTATTATAATTTTCCTCATTGTGAAGCCTTTATTTTTGACGAATTCTTAGTCACTCAAATTAGGGAAGGAGTTACAATTAGGCCAGAACACAACCAGGATCTTCGGGATATAATAGACCTACATTTTTCTAATAAAAATGTGGTTTATATTTCCAATAGATATTTTTCATACGGCGTAGATCCATTGACCTATCTAGGAACTTCAAAAATTCACAATCTGCTGGCGATAGTCATAGTGGCTCATGACGATATTAAAAAAAGTAATGCTGAACTGGAAAGTATTTTTTATAAAAAGGAGTTTGCCATATTCCCTACACTCAGTGAAGCGATGGGATGGGCGCATAAAGTAATTCAAAATGATAAAAAAAACACTTCAATATGAGCGAAACTAACCAATGTGAATCTCTTGAAGCATATTTCAACGCTCAACCAGAGAAAACTAAACAGGCATTGCTCAAATTGAAAGAATGTAATCTAGAAGTTATACCAAATACCACTGAGTTATTCAACTATAATATTCCCGCATATACATTGGTTGAAGAAGGAAAAAGAGAACAGCAAATAATGATTGCAGGTTACGAAAACCACGTTGGTTTCTATCCTAATTCAACAACGATTGAAAAATTCAAAACAGAGTTAAATGGCAATAAAACAGGAAAAGGTACGGTACAGTTTCCGTTGGATAAGCCTTTGCCTAAAGAACTAATCATTAAAATGATTAAATTTCGATTAGAATTATTAAATACAACTAAAACTTAGTTTAAAATTAATATGAAAACAGGTAGGTTAGAAGCATTTAGTGATGGCATTTTGGCAATTATAATTACTGTAATGGTCTTAGACTTAAAGCTCCTGAAGAAACTGACTTTAATTCTCTATTAGCAAAAACGCCCGTTTTTTTAAGTTATATAGCAAGTTTTATCTATGTTGGCGTTTATTGGAACAACCACCATCATCTTTTTCAAATTACCCAAAAAGTGAATGGTAAAGTGCTTTGGGCCAATCTTCATCTGCTTTTTTGACTTTCGTTAATTCCATTTACAACTTCTTGGATTGGAGATAATCACGAAGCTAGTTTACCCGTTGCAGCTTATGGAGTCGTTCTGTTATGTAGCGCTATTGCGTACACTATTCTTCAAACAATAATTATTAAATCCCATGATGATCAATTCGCATTAAAAAAAGCGATAGGTAGTGATAGAAAAGGAAAGATTTCACCATTTTTATACACCCTGGGCATTGCACTATCGTTTGTAAATGTTTGGTTGGCCATTGCTTGTTATGTTGGTGTTGCAATTTTGTGAATTATTCCGGATAGTTGTATTGAAAAAAGCATGTAGCTTTAAACATTACAGAGAGGCATCCTAAAAGTTGTGCCAAATTCAACAGAATTGCTCAATTATACTATTTCCACTTATACGGAATTATTGAAAAAATGCAGCAAAGAATAATACTCAGGAGCCTTTTAAAAAAGGAATTCTAGTTTGAATGAATATTTTTAAGGAATAAAAAATAAAGCTATCGGTATCAAAATAAGCAAGGAATAGCCCGCAACACTTAAAATAAATTCATAATCCTTTTCCTCCTTTTTTACGATACTTAAAATTGTTAACACTATTCCACCAATAAAAAATAGATTTACAACAAAACCTAAAATTGTCAGTAACGTTATAGAAGGTCCTTCATCAGACATATTTCCAGTAAAGTCGGTAATTAAATAAAAGACGAGAATATTTAATAACACTACAAATATTAAAATTCTGAAAGCCCATTTCTTATAACTTTTCATTTCTAAGCAATATTATTTAAAACTATTTTCCAAAACCTTATAATCTAAACCTTTCTAAACACAACCATATCCTAATACTCTGCTTTTGCAGTGTCTCGCACTTCGTCTTTCCAAAAACCATCGATAATAGAAACCAATTCAAAATTTTCAGAAGTAAGCATTTTGGAAAGTTTCTTTTTATCAATTGCGATATTTCCAGATTTCACATTTTCGTTCATCAATCTAAATCCGTCCTTTTTCACAGGAAAACTGAAATCCTTTTTAGTTGAAATATATGCTTCCGAAGTCTCGTCATACAAGAAAAATGTAGAAAAACAAACGCCACCAGGTTTCAACACTCGATAAATTTGATTGAAGTAATGCTGAATTTCCTCAATCAGCATATGGGTGAAAACTGAAAAGGAAAAAGCCACATCTATGGAATTTTCGGCATAAGGAAAAGTGAATTCTGTAGCTTTAAGTGTCGCAGTATTGTAAAGATCATTGAACAAAGGCACATACTTAAAATTGAAGTTAGCGTGCTCTTTATTAATACGAGTATTGCACCATTGCACGCCTCTTTCTACAACATCAAAACCTTCGTAGCTTCCGTTTTCTTTCAAAAAATCAGTCAATGCAATTGCAGTTCTGCCTATTCCGCTTCCAATATCCAAAACTTGATGATCGGGTTGAAGATTAGCATATTTCATCAGCATTTGAACTTGGTGTTGCCCTTGTTTCAAATAATCCTCAGCACTTGCAGGCGAACCCGTGTAAATATAACCCCGCGGCGGAACGTATTTGTGACGTTTTCCCGTAATACCGTCCATAGTATCTTTAGGAAAATAATATAATCGTCTAATAAAAAAACGCTGATTAGAAGAAAGCGAATACCAAATACCGCGTAAGTTGAAAATTTTACTCATTATAATTGATTGGTTGTTTTATTTAATTCTTAACTGAAAACTGCGACTGAACACTGAACACTTTTTAAGGCATCCAGCAACTGAAAACTGCGACTGAACACTGAACACTTTTTAAGGCATCCAGCAACTGAACACTGAATACTTTTTTAAGGCAGCCACTTCTTATCAAAATTAGGTTTTCGTTTTTCGAGAAATGCATCACGTCCTTCTTTCGCTTCATCTGTCATATACGCAAGACGCGTAGCTTCACCAGCAAAAACTTGTTGGCCCACCATTCCGTCATCGGTTAGGTTCATTGCGAATTTCAGCATTTTTATTGAAGTTGGGCTTTTTGCAAGAATTTCCTGCGCCCATTCGTATGCAGTATTTTCAAGTTCCTCGTGAGAGATTACGGCGTTTACCATTCCCATCTCAAAAGCTTCTTGTGCAGAGTAATTTCTTCCAAGGAAAAAGATTTCACGAGCGCGCTTCTGCCCTACCATTTTGGCTAGATAAGCACTTCCGTAGCCACCGTCAAAACTGGTAACATCTGCATCCGTTTGCTTGAAAATTGCGTGTTCTTTGCTCGCTAATGTAAGGTCGCAAACTACGTGTAAGCTGTGTCCACCACCAACTGCCCAGCCTGGAACGACGCAGATAACTGCTTTTGGCATAAAACGAATTAATCTTTGAACGTCAAGAATATTAAGTCTATGATAGCCATCCTCACCTACATAACCTTGGTGGCCACGCGCCTTTTGGTCGCCGCCACTACAAAAGCTATAAACGCCATCTTTTGAAGAAGGTCCTTCCGCCGAAAGCAAAACCACTCCAATCGTAATATCTTCCTGCGCATCGTGAAAGGCATCCAGCAATTCTGCAGTGGTTTTTGGGCGAAAAGCATTGCGAACATCAGGCCGGTTGAAAGCAATTCGAGCAACGCCATCGGCTTTTTTATAGGTTATATCTGTATATTCTTTAGCTGTTTTCCAGTTGGGTGAATTCATATTTGTTACTTTTGTTTTCAAAGATATAAATTGTTTATGGTTTATGGTTTGTAGTTTAACCGTAGAAAACCATAAACCATAAACTGCAAACAATAATGAAACATTTTCTTCTTTCCTTCGGAATTCTTCTCACTCTAAACCTAACCGCTCAAGAAGCATACAAATTCACAACCGTTACAGACCTTGAAGCAACACCAGTTATTAGCCAAGGCGTTACAGGAACTTGCTGGAGTTTTAGCAGTACTTCGTTTCTAGAAAGTGAAATTATTCGACTAACAGGAAAGAAAATTGATTTAAGTGAAATGTACCAAGTGCGAAATACATATCCTCTTAAAGCTGAAAACTTCGTTATGCGACAAGGAAAAGCGCAGTTCAGCGAAGGTGGCTTGGCGCACGATGTGATGAATTCTGTCGAAAAAAATGGTCTAGTTCCCGAAGAAGCTTTTAGCGGATTATTTTCAGGTGAAACCACCTACAATCACGCCGAAATGGTTGCAGTTTTGGAATCAATGCTGAAAGCATACATTGAAAATCCTGGAAGAAAATTAAGCCCAAAATGGAAACCTGCAATTGAAAGAGTTTTGGATGTATATATAGGTAAGAATGTTTCAAATTTCACTTTTGAAGGGAAACAATATACGCCACAATCTTTTTTGGCTATGACGAAAATTCAGCCAAAAGATTATGTAGCGCTTAGCAGTTTTACGCAAGCTCCCTTCTATTCAAAATTTATCCTAAACATTCCGGATAACTGGAGCAATGGAAGTTTTTACAACGTACCGCTAGACGAAATGATGGCAACCCTTGACAACGCCTTAGAAAAAGGTTTCACTGTAGAATTGGATTGCGATGTTAGCGAACGTACTTTTTCATCCAAAGATGGTGTCGCTATAATCCCTGAATATGCTGAGAATAATGTAAAAGCGCTTCAAGGCATCTATCCCGAAAAAAAAATCACGCAAGCATATCGTCAAGAAGAATTTGAAAATTATGACACAACTGACGATCATTTAATGCATATCACAGGATTACTTCGCGACCAAAATGGCACAAAATATTACAAAGTAAAAAACAGTTGGGGCACGGACGAAACCCGCGTTGCCAATGGCGGTTATGTATATTTTAGTGAAGCTTATATGCGTTTAAAAGCCATCAGTATTACTGTTCATAAAGATGCGTTGCCAAAAGATACTTCTAAAAAATTGAATTTATAATAAGAAAAGCTTTTATATCACAATCCTTTCAACGTTTACAACCTTGAAAAGGATCAGTTTTACCTATTACCAATTACCTACCTCCCACTTTTATTTATGGCTCAAATTTTGCTACCTTTGCCCCGATGAAAAAGTTGTTATTTCTTCTTCTAATTTTTCCGCTAATCGCTTCGGCTCAGCTGGATTTTGAAACCAATAAATATAAATTGGATTTCGTGAAGCTACCTGAGATTGAAAGTTTGATGAGTACTCCTATAAATTCGAATTCAGATTTTTCTGCGAAATATTCAAAAAAACTTCCTTCTTTCAAATTAAGCAAAGAAAATTACAGAGAAGCTGTAAGTATGCTTGATGTGATGGCTACGCACGAAGGCTACGTTAAATCTGATCTTAAAATTTCTTTAGACCCTAAAGAATATGGTGTTTATGGCGGCAATAGCAGTTATAGCGCTGATGGTTCTACGGCTGTTAAAAATATTTCCTATAAAGAATCCCGAAGCTATTTAAGACCAGAACTTATGCCCTACTCCTACGGTTTTTACCAACGTCCTCGACGCAGCGGTTTCTATGTTGGTTATGGGGTTTATGGAACTCCTTCACAGTAGTTCTATCCCGTCTTCTTTAATTATAATCTGCTTGTCTTTATATAGCGTCCCAATTGCTTTTTTGAAGCTTTTTTTGCTCATTCCCAATAAGTTTTTAATCGAGTCTGGATCAGATTTATCGTGAAGCGGTAAAAAGCCACCAGCTGCTTCTAACTCCTGACGGATAAAGGTAGCGTTCGGTTCAATGCTTTTGTAGCCAACCTTTTGAAGCACTAAATCAATTTTATTATCGGGACGAATATTTTTTACAAAAGCTTTCATTCTATCGCCTGTGCGAATGTCTTCAAAAATATCTTCAATATAAATTAGTCCTTTGTGAACACCGTTTATTATAACGTTTGCTCCTTTTTCGGTTAAATGTGTAACCAAAATATCAACTTCCTGAAAAGCTTCAACCGTCAAGGTATCATTTTGAAGAAAGTGGTTCGTTTTACTAGAACCCACCAAACGCGTGGTTTTTTCATCAATATAGAGATAGACGATGTACCAATTGCCCTTTTTCATTGGACGCGCTTGCTCTTTAAAAGGAACAAAAAGTTGCTTTTCCAAGCCCCAATCCATAAAAGCTCCGTATTCCGTAACGTCGCTGCAATGTAAATACCCAAAGGTATTTAATTGAAGAAAAGGATCGAGCGTTGTGGCAATCGGTCTTTCTTCGTTATCTAGGTAGATAAAAACTGAAATCTCATCGCCTATTTCATATTCTTCTGGTTTATATCTATGTGGCAAAAGTACCACATTTTCTTCGTCCTCTCCCAAATATAGACCAGGTTCAGTTTCCCGAAGAATCTCTAAAATATTATATTCGCCCAATTTTATCATAAGTGCAAAGGTACTGTATTCTTATTAAAAAAAAACTGAACACCTATTTGCGAATGCAAGATAATTCGTACATTCACATCTATATGGAAGAAAAATCTATACATAAGTTTTCTGCTGATTTTAAGCTAGATACGATTTTAGAAACAGATATTGGAAACCTCTATTTTTATGGAAACATAGTAATTTTTGAAGGTAATGAAGGCATTGTGCTTTCCTATAAATCGGGTTTTTCAATTCTTTTAAAAGGGTTAAAAATTTTGAAGTCTAATCCTTGGATTCTTATTCCCAATCGTTTAAACTCATATTCTATAGAACCAGTCGATTTCAAATATTTGAACAACATTCCCACTCTAAAGGCAGTTGCCGTAGTCAATTATTCTAAACTCGCAGAAATGAATTCTGAGCTAGAATCTAAATTCTGCAAAAAACCTTTTAAAACATTTCAAAATGTTCCTGATGCAATTAATTGGTCAAAAACTTACTTATAATATAAATTTGAAATAATCTAAAAGCACTTTATCATTTACAGTTGAAGGTGTAAATATCTCCAACAAACTTGGTCTATCTTCATTACTGAAAAAATCTTCTAATTTTTCTGATAATCCTACTTCCCCATCAATAGTTTGATATTTGAAACCGTACATTTCTGAAAGCTGTTTCGCCGTTAAATGATGCTTCGTTTCAAAATAAGTGTCAAAAAGAGTTGTATCTTTTTCACCAGGAAGTATTCTAAAGATACCGCCTCCACCGTTATTTACAACAATTATTTTGAAGTTTTTAGGAATGTGATTATTCCAAAGCGCATTACTGTCATAAAAGAAACTTATGTCTCCAGTTATAAAAATTGTGGGGAGTTTTGAAGCGTAGGCCGCGCCAATAGCTGTACTTGTACTTCCATCAATACCGCTAGTTCCTCTGTTGCAAAATACTTCAGCACAAGTAGAAATGTCAAAAAGTTGAGCGTATCTAATAGTTGCGCTGTTGCTTAATTGTAGCTGAATATTCTTCGGAAGTCTTTTAAAAACTTCAGAAAAAACCATAAAGTCTGAATATGGAATTTCACTTTCATAAGCTTGATGAAGTTGCAATCTTTTGTGATTTATGGCTAGCCAATAATCTTGGTAATCGCTTTTTACAGCTATTGTTTTCGGAAGAAATTCAGCAAAAAAAGTATTTGCTTGCGTTTTGAAATGATGCTTCAGAACAAAATAAGTATCGTTCGCTGTTTTAGCATCAACGTGCCAATGTTCTTTCGGCGGAAAATTCCGAAGAAATGCTTTTATTCTTTTGGAAACCACCATTCCGCCAAGCGTCAACAAAATATCAGGTTGTAGCTTTTTAAAATCCTCCTCGTTCAATGGACTGATTAGTTGATCTATTGCTGAAATAAAATTTTCGCCATGAAGGTTTGATGTAGTTTCTGTTAAAACCAAAACACTTTCGTCTTTGGAAAGTTGATCTATAAAGCGTTGTTGTATACTATTAGGTGCTAAAACTCCTACAAGAACCAACTTTCTTTTACAACTATTCCATAACTTTATGAATGGAGCTAAATCTTCAACTAATTCTTCGTCCGCCTTTCTGGGAGCAACATTTTGCGGCCAAACCAGCTGTGTTTCGGTAGTTTGATAAAGAGGTTCTGAAAAAGGAATGTTTATATGAACAGGTCCATTCAGCTCTATTGCAGTATTTAATGCAACATTCAATTCAGTTTCATTTTTAATCTGAAAATCTTCTCCTTCAATACAATTGGCTGCATAAAGAATGTGGTTTTCAAAAACGTTTTGTTGCCGAATGGTTTGACCATCGCCAATATCAATATAATTTAAGGGTCTATCTGCTGAAATAACGACTAACGGAATATCGCTATAAAACGCTTCAGCTACGGCAGGATAATAATTAAGCAAAGCCGAGCCAGAAGTGCAAACTACAGCTACAGGTTTTTTTAATTGCTGCGCCATTCCCATTGCAAAAAAAGCAGCACAACGCTCATCTACAATGCTAAAACACTTAAAATCTGGGTGTTCGCCAAAATCAATTGTGAGTGGCGCATTTCGGGAACCTGGAGAAATAACTATGTGGTCAATACCCTTGTCTAAACATAGTTGAACAAGCGTTTGTGCGAGAATTTTATTGGAGAATTTCATGATACGCAAAGGTACAAAGACCCTTAAAAATTATTACAACATCGGCTGTAATACTTGTAGCATTGTTTGCAATTTATTCTTTGTTTCCTCGTATTCTTCCTGAGGCTGACTGGCTAGTGTAATACCGCCGCCCACAAAAATACGTGCTTGATTATCGTCAATCTTCATACAGCGCAGGTTTACCATTAATGAAGCTGTATTTCCATCATCGAGGATTGGACCCAAAAACCCAGTGTAAAATTCACGGTCGTAGCCTTCATTTTCGATTATAAATTGCTGAGCAAATTGCTGCGGACTACCACAAACGGCAGGAGTTGGATGAAGTGCTTTTGCAATTTTTGCCAAAGTAGCTTCTCCTGTTCTTAAAACCCCCGAAATGTCTGTTCGGAGATGCAATAAAGATCCTGCACGATGTGTATAAGTTTTTGAAACCTTTAAAACGGAAGTAACCCTTTGCAAACTATTTATTATTGCATCAGTAACCAGTTGTTGTTCATATTCTTCCTTGACTCCCCAAATAACTGGCTCTTGATTTGTGAATGGCTGCGTTCCTGCTAACGCCATAGTTTTGAAAGATTTGTTTTCAATCTGCACCAATGTTTCTGGCGTAGCCCCGCACCATAGACCAGTTTTAGGATGATACCATATATACCTAAAAGCAGTAGGATTTTTCGAAAACAACTGAATTATAAGTTTTTCGATGGAAAAATCTTTCAGCTGAAAATTCTGAAAACGGGAAATAACTATTTTGTTTGCTCTACTTCCTTTTATGGTTTCAATTGTTTTACTTAGCAACTTGATGTAAGTGTTTTGCTCCGAAATATCTTCTGAAACAGCAACGGAAATCGATTCAATAGCTTCACTTTTAAAGTCGAATTGATGTTTTTCAGAATCGTTCTCATCAATAAAGTAAGAAAATCCTTTATACTCAAAAGGTGCGAAAACGAAGCCATTACCGCCCAGGTTTTCAATTGTATTAAGTGAGTCGTTTTTTTGCAAAAGCACTGAAATACTTCCGCTTTGGGGCAACGAATAAACTACAAACGGCAATTTTTCGTTATAATGGTTCGATATTTTTTCGATCATTAAATTAAGGTCCATCAATTCTTTATTGGTAAAGTAAGGGTTGTGAGTTTTACTAGTGACACGAGCGCTCCTTCTTCATTGGTGATTTTTATCTGCCAAAGCTGTGTGGTTCTGCCTTTATGAATAATACTGGCGTGTGCATACACATAACCATCGCGAACACTTTTTACGTGGTTGGCTGCAATTTCAAGTCCGCGGATAATAATTTCTTCTGAATTAAGAAAAACAAAAGCCCCAGCACTACCTACACTTTCTGCTAAAGCCACTGAAGCCCCGCCGTGAAGAACGCCATCTGGTTGATGTACCCGAGAAGTTACGGGCATACGCGCAACAATAAAATCATCGCCCACATCTGTGAATTCAATCTTAAGCGTTTCCATTAGCGTATTCTGGCACATTTTATTACAACCCGCCAATATTTCATCTTTTGTGTACTTCATTATAATTGGTTTACATTTGTAAAAATACAAAATTGTCCCTGAAATGAGTACTGAAAAAGAAGCTTCCTATACTTCAACAAACACCTATTCTACCTTTAATACTTTTACCGAAAAAACAAAAAACGTTTGGATAGTTTTCCACGGAATGGCTTATTTAAGCAAATATTTTATAAAGTATTTTTCAGAATTAAATACTGAAGAAAACTACATTATCGCCCCACAAGCACCTTCAAAATACTATCAAGATAGAGCTTTTAAACACGTAGGCGCATCTTGGCTTACTCGTGAAAATACTGAAGCTGAGACTAAAAATATATTAAACTACGTGGACGCCGTTTATGAAAAGGAAATTTCAGCGACCGTTCCGAATCTCTTTGTTTTAGGATATTCGCAAGGCGTATCCATAGCTGCAAGATGGGTTGCCAGCCGAAAAATTCAATGTGATAAATTGATTATGCATTCTGGAGGAATTCCGAAAGAACTACAACCAAAAGATTTTGAGTTTCTAAAGCCTACCACTGAAGTCATCTATATTTACGGAGATAAGGATCAATACGTAACAGAAGCCAGAAAAACTGAAGAAGAATTAAAAGGCAGCGATCTCTTCCAAAAACGTTTAAAAATTGAAATTTTTGAGGGCATACACGAAGTAAACCGAGAATTTCTTTTGAAAATTTCCAAATAATTTTCTCTTTCGCTTTAAAATTTTAGCGTTTCCACATAATTACCAAAATTCTAATTTTTCCTCACGTAGATAGTGATTAAAAAAAGGGTTATGCGTTATTAATATAATGGATAATGTTAATTTTTAAATAAAAGCCGACAAAGAACATATTTATTAGTTAAAGTGCATTGCAGTTTTGGAAAGTATTACTAGATTGCCGTCAGGTTCAAGGAACAAAGTGGTCCCCACCCACTCCGAAGACCCTAAAGCTTTAATATTTGGTTAATTAATAAGCTTTTAAACTGAGCGGCCCTTTTAGGGTCGCTCTTTTTTTGTTAAAACTGAAATGATTGCGTTTGAAACTTTCAATTTTGAAATATTTATTATTTTTGATTTAATTCACTTTCCTTTAAAAAGCACAATTATGAACACCACCAAAATTACAGTCGAAAAAACCATAAACGCAGACTCCAAAAAAGTTTGGGATTACTGGAACCAACCTGAACATATTACTAATTGGAATTTCGCAAATTATGATTGGTGCTGCCCAAAAGCTAGCAACGATCTGCAAGTTGGCGGAAAGTTATTTACCCGAATGGAAGCCACAGACGGTAGTTTTGGGTTTAATTTTGAAGGTATTTATGATGAAATAGTGCCGCAAAAAAAGATTAGTTATAAAATTACTGATGGCAGAAATGTAACCACCACTTTTGAGAATCTCGGTGAGAAAACTAAAGTTACCACAGTTTTTGATGCAGAAAATTCTAATCCAATAGAAATGCAACGTGCAGGTTGGCAAGCTATTTTGGATAATTTTAAAAGGTATACAGAGAATAATTAAATGAGTTTAGTAACTTTAATGGATTAATTTTGCGATTTTAAAAACTCACTTTCCTCCCCTATTAAACCAATAAATTACTAAACCACCTGTAACAAACATCAATAAACTATAAACTGCTGGTACAATTGCAAAGGCAGCATTATGTAGCAAAACCACTGCAATTGTAATTGCCAAGGTGCCATTTTGAATTCCAGATTCAATAGCAATGGAGCGTGCGCCCTCTTTTCGTATTCCAAACAGTTTTGCCGAAAAATAGCCTAGCATCATGGTTACAACGTTCAGTACTATAGCTGCTATTCCTGCTTGCTCAAAATATGAAATAAAATTTGCTCTTTCCTTAATAACCAATCCCACAATAATTAAACCCAGCACTGCACCTGAAGCAATACGTACTGGTTTCGCCATGGCATCCGCAAAATGCGGGCGATACTTGCGTACTAGCATACCAATAAAAATAGGTATAACTACAATTATAAAAATTTGAACTATTGTTGAAAGTATATTGAGTTCAACAACTTGTCCAACACCTAAAAAATATTCCAAAGCAAAATTAATGATAAACGGAATTGTTAGAATCGTGATGAGGCTGCTTAAAGCGGTAAGTGTGACCGAAAGTGCCAAGTCTGCCTTTGCCAAATGTGAGATTAAATTTGAAGTTGGCCCTCCAGGACACGCTGCCAAAACCATAACCCCTATTGCTATTTCGGGCTGCATTGGGAAAACCCATGTAATACACAAACCAATAAGTGGCAATAGTATTATTTGATTAGTCAACCCTATAAAAATAGCTTTTGGATAAAGAAATATTCTTTTAAAATCTGCCGTTTGCAAGGTAAGCCCCATACCCAGCATAATAACGATAAGTGCTCCAGCGAGGATGAGGGTAGAGATATTATCCATACAATCTTATTATTTTGACGAAAGATAATCAATTTGATTTGTCTTTCTATTTTGAAATGCACCACAAAAAAACCGCAACCCTCTCAGGTTGCGGTTTTGCATTTAGCTATATCTAGAAGCTTATTTCACCTCTTCAAAATCTACATCCTCAACATCGCTGTTTTCAGCGTTGTCTTGGCTTCCTTGCTCTGCTCCTGCTTCGGCTTCTCCTGTTGGAGCACCTTGACCATCGGCTTGGGCTTTGTACATTTCTTCAGAAGCTACTTTCCAAGCTTCGTTAATTTTATCTAAAGCTGGTTGAATGGTTTCAACTTCTTTAGTTTCATAGGCTTTTTTCAGTTCTTCCAAAGCATCTTCAATTGGTTTCTTTTTATCATCAGATAATTTTTCGCCAAATTCTTTTAGTTGCTTTTCAGTTTGGAAGATCATTCCATCAGCTTCGTTCAATTTATCTACTTTTTCTTTCGCTGCTTTGTCGCTATCAGCATTTGCTTCTGCATCTGCTTTCATCTTTTTGATTTCTTCATCTGTCAATCCAGAAGAAGCTTCAATACGGATGTCTTGCGATTTATTGGTAGCCTTATCTGTAGCGCTTACTTTAATGATACCGTTGGCATCAATATCAAACGTTACTTCAATTTGTGGCGTACCTCGCTGTGCTGGTGGAATTCCATCTAGGTGGAAACGACCAATTGTCTTGTTATCTGTTGCCATTGGGCGTTCTCCTTGCAATACGTGGATTTCAACACTTGGTTGATTATCTGATGCTGTAGAAAACACCTGACTTTTCTTAGTAGGAATGGTTGTGTTTGCCTCAATTAATTTGGTCAAAACACCGCCCATTGTTTCAATACCTAAAGAAAGTGGCGTTACATCTAAAAGAAGTACATCTTTCACATCTCCAGTTAATACACCTCCCTGAATTGCAGCACCTACGGCAACTACTTCATCTGGATTTACACCTTTGTGTGGTTTTTTTCCGAAGAATTTCTCAACAGCTTCCTGAACTGCAGGAATACGAGTTGATCCTCCTACAAGAATTACTTCGTCTATATCGCTTTTGTTCAAACCAGCAGCTTTCATTGCTGTTTCACAAGGCTTCATTGTTCTTTTTACTAAATCGTCAATTAATTGCTCAAACTTTGCACGAGTTAACGTTTTTACCAAGTGTTTTGGTCCGCTAGCGGTAGCAGTAACATAAGGTAGGTTAATTTCAGTTTGTGCTGCAGAAGAAAGTTCAATTTTTGCTTTTTCAGCTGCTTCTTTCAAACGTTGAAGTGCCATCGGATCTTTTCTAAGATCAAAATCTTCTTCAGCTTTAAATTCGTCTGCCAACCAGTTGATTATTTTTTGGTCAACGTCATCACCACCTAAGTGAGTATCACCGTCTGTAGCAAGTACTTCAAAAACGCCATCGCCTAATTCAAGGATACTAACATCATGTGTACCACCACCAAAGTCAAAAACCACTACTTTTTGGTCTGTACCTTTTTTGTCAAGACCGTAAGCAAGTGCTGCTGCAGTTGGTTCGTTTATAATTCTTTCAACTTTAAGACCAGCAATTTCACCAGCTTCTTTCGTTGCGTGACGCTGACTGTCATTAAAATATGCAGGAACTGTAATTACCGCACGGGTAACATCTTGTCCTAAATAGTCTTCAGCAGTTTTCTTCATTTTCTGAAGAATCATTGCGCTCAATTCCTGTGGTGTGTACAAACGTCCGTCAATATCAACACGGGCGGTGTCGTTATCACCTTTTACTACTTTGTATGCTGAATAATCTGCTTCTTTTTTAGATTCAGAATATTTGTTCCCCATAAATCTCTTTATAGAGCTAATGGTTTTAGTAGGGTTTGTTACAGCCTGACGTTTTGCAGGATCACCTACTTTAATTTCGCCGCCTTCCACAAATGCAATTACGGAAGGAGTTGTTCTTTTACCTTCTGCATTAGGAATAACTACTGGTTCGCTACCTTCCATTACGGCAACGCAGGAGTTGGTTGTACCTAAGTCGATTCCAATTATTTTACTCATAATATATTGTTTATTGTTATTATTTATTTTTGAATTTTTTATTTACGAAGTGTTTAAGACAATGATTGTGCCAGCGGGAAACTACTGCCATGATGTCAGAAACTTAATATTGAAAATATTGCTGGCAGTAGTTAAGCGCCAAATTTTAAAATTCCAAATTCCAAATAGCTAATCTGCCATTTTTGGAATTTGGAATTTATATTTTGGGGTTTCTTGAAATTTATTGCTTTAAATATCCTTTTTTATTCAAAAAACTACTTCTTCATAAAACGAACAATTTGTATTTTACCAGAAACTGTTGCAACTTTCAGTAAATAATTTCCTATGGAAAGAGAAGGTAAGAAACTATTGATGTTTGCGTTTGAATTTCCCTTGAAAATAGATTGCCCAAGTGGATTTATAATTTCAAACGAAGTAATACGCTCTGAAGAATCAATTATTATAGCATTTTCTACTGGGTTTGGATAAAATTGAAAATCCAATTTTTCAGAATCTGCTACTGCTAAAACTGCGTAGCCTTGTCGTTCTGTATCTTCAATAATTTCCGGTTCAGCTTCTAAAACGGGACCTAAGTCTACAGCCATACAATCACAACCTAGTTGGAATACTTTTTTCAATTCCGGGTTTTGTATTCCTGGAAACGCTGGTTCAAAATATAGCACAGTATGATCCACAAAAATTGTATTCAAAACGCTGTTATTCGTAATTACAATTCCTTCAGGTGTAACATCTCCTGTATTGTAACCATTATCAAGATCTATCAACTTCACATATAAAGCATTGGCAATATATCCCGGTTCATTTTGAACGGTGTTTTCTACTACAGTTGAATAATTATCAAGTGCTTGTTTTAGAGCGTTTATGTCACATCCAGTACAAAGAACGAAGTGGGTGCGAAACTCCCAATCTGGAACGGGATTGGTTCCTCCAAGATAACCAGTGATTCCATAAGTGCCAAAAATAGCATTCAAGCTAGGATCATTGGAAGGTGCATTTGAATTTCCAGTGGGATAACCTATATTGCCATCAACTAGTCTAAGCTGAATTTGGTATTTTTGCGCAAACAAAGCGAAATTGGCAAAAAGTAGAACGAATAAGGTTATCTTTTTCATTTTCAAAGCTTTAAAATTCCAAATAAATATACAAAATAAACTACTATTTAGTATTTATAAGCTTCACTTTCTATTTATATCCCGAGTAAATAAGTAATTGATTTGTCAGCAGAAAATTCTGACTTGTGGCAATGTTGAATAGAAAAGTTATATTGTAACGTTATTCGTGTTTAATCAATTTATTTTTTTGAAAAAAGAATCCTTCATAACAAATCCAATATTAGTTGGTCTGGCAACTGGTCTTTATCCTTTCCTTTATAATTATTATTCAAATTTCACTTTAGTAGATTCTCAAGGTCAGTTATTCTTTTTTATCGTCTTTTTCCTGTTGATTCCAATAGCGATCAATATTTTATTGAAAATTGTCTCAAAAAAAATAGCTTTTGTTTCGCGAAACTATAAACTACTATTAACGCTTTCAAATTTAGTAGGATTCGCTGCTTTGTTGACATACAGTATTCTGGGACCGCAGAAGAAAATGATTCTTTTGGTTATAATTCTCAACATCGGGTTTGCTTTTTTGCTGAAAAACCATTTAAAAAAAGCTGTTGTACTGGAGTATTTACTAGCATTTATTGTTGCAATACAATTGATTATGTATGTTGGAAAACACATAAATTTTTCTACGGAATGGAAACAACTTCCCGATACTATTGCAGAAGCTTCATTCAAGAAAAAACCGAATGTTTATATTATTCAACCGGATGGTTATGCCAATTCAAGCAGCTTAAAAAAGGAACCTTATAATATTGACAATAGTGAATTTGAAAGCTATTTAGCTGAAAATGATTTCAAAATTTACCCCAACTTTAGAAGCAATTATTCCAACACAATTACTTCCAACAGCTCATTGTTTGCAATGAAGCACCACTATTACAAAAACCCCAAACCCAACGCAAAAGAACCTTACGGTTTGCGAAAAAGTATTGCCAGCAATAATGCCGTTGTCTCTATCTTTAACAGAAACGACTACCAAACTTCATTAATCATCGAGTCGCCATATATTATTGTAAACAGGCCAGAATTGGGTTATGATTACTGCTCCATTTCCTACAAGGAACTCTCTTTTTTATCGCGGGGTTTTGATATGGTGGTGGACCTTCAGGATGAAATGGAAAAGGCTATAGAAGAAAGTAGAAACCAAGCCAATTTTTACTTTATTGAAAAAATATTGCCTGGCCATATATCTGTTACAGAACAACATTCCAAAGGTAAGGATGAAGAAAGAAAATTTTATATTAAAGATTTTGAAAAGGCAAATCTTTGGCTACGCGAAATGATTAGTCTGATAACCAAAAAAGATCCTGATGCGTTGGTCGTGATTGTTGCAGATCACGGTGGCTATGTGGGTCTAGATTATACAGGTGAACAGTCCAAAAAAATCACAGATACATCGCTCGTTAATTCAATTTTTTCTGCCACGCTTGCCATAAAATGGCCCAATAATGAAATTCCTAAATTTGATACTAATTTAAAGACAAACGTTAATTTGTTTAGAGTTCTATTTTCTTATCTTACTGAAAACACTAGCTATTTGGACCATCTTGAACAAAATGATAGTTTTTTAATTGTTAATGAAGACGCACCATTTGGAGTTTATAAAGTAATTAATGGAGACGGAACTTTTGTATTTAACAAGGTTAATTTTTAACTACTTCGCTCCTACTCATAACCCTCAGCTATTTTCAAATTAAATTCTTTAAAAATACTTCTCAATAATTTTATTTATTGGAAATATTCCATAATTTTGGAATAAATCCATTGCCGTGTTTATAAACTGTCACACATATTATAGTCTTCGTTACGGAACCTTGAAAATCAGTGATTTGCTGAATTTAGGACAACAAAAGGGAGCTATTTCCATGGCACTTACAGACATTAATTCTACCTCTGCTTGCTTGGAATTTGTTCGAATTTCTTCCGATTACAACGTAAAACCAATCTTAGGAGTAGATTTTAGAAACGGCGCCAAACAGCAGTTCATATTGTTGGCAGAAAACAATGGAGGGTTTCAGAATATAAATGAATATCTATCAGAATTTCTTCATCAGCGGAACAGCACTGAGAATGTTGAAATTCCTTCTAAAGCAAAACAACTTCTCAACACATTTGTGATTTATCCATTTGCTTCTTTTGAAAGTGAAACGCTTTTGGAAAATGAATTCATCGGTGTAAAAATTGAAGATATCAACCGATTAAAATTTTCACCGTGGAAAAATAGGCAAGAGAAATTAGTCATGCTACAAACGGTAACTTTTCAGAATAAAAAAGGTTTTAACACACATCGATTGCTTCGTGCCATTGACAATAATACATTGCTTAGCAAATTGCCGATTTCCGAACAGAGCAGTGAAGTCGATATATTTATTTCTGAAGAAAAGCTTAAGAAATCTTTTGAAGAATTTCCACAACTCATTAAAAACACAGAAGCACTTTTGAAACGCTGCAATATTTCTTTCAACTTTTCAAAAGAAACCACTTGCAACCAAAAATCATATACTACCAATGAAGATTTGGATTTTCGATTGTTGAAAAAATTAGCTTACGGCGGAATCAACTATCGTTACAAACGTCCTGGCGAACGTGTAATGGTGCGAATGGAAAAGGAATTGGGAATTATAAAAGAAAAAGGCTTTGTTTCTTATTTTCTAATCAATTGGAAAATCCTGAAATACGCTCGCAGTAAAAATTATTTCTACGTAGGTCGCGGCAGCGGTGCAAACAGTATCATTGCTTATTTGCTGCGAATTACAGACGTAGATCCAGTAGAACTCGACCTTTATTTTGAACGTTTTATAAATTTATACCGAAAAAATCCGCCCGATTTTGATATTGATTTTTCGTGGCAAGATCGTGATGATATTACCGATTTCATCTTTAAAACTTTTAAGAACACGGCACTCATCGCTGTTTACAACACTTTTAAATTTAAAGCATCCGTTCGTGAATTGGGAAAAGTTTTCGGGTTGCCAAAAGAAGAAATTGACAAACTTTCTACCCAAGATTGCAGCTTTGAAACATTGGACAAACTGTCGCAATTAGTGATTGTTTACAGTCAATACATTCAAGGTTTTCCAAACTATTTGGGCATTCACGCTGGCGGAATTTTAATTTCAGAAAAACCAATCCACCATTACATTGCCACTTTTATGCCGCCCAAAGGCTACGCTACCACACAGTTTGATATGGTAATTGCTGAAGATATTGGGCTTTATAAATTCGATATTCTAAGTCAGCGTGGACTGGGAAAAATAAAGGATGCCGTGGAAATCGTTAAATACAACCATCCCGAAATTCCGCCTTTGGACATTCACGATATAAAACGTTTTAAAAAAGATGAAAAAATAAAAACCTTATTGCGAAACGCACAAGCTATTGGTTGTTTTTATGTAGAATCACCCGCCATGCGAATGTTGCTCCGAAAATTGCAAGTAGATGATTATTTGGGTTTGGTGGCCGCCAGTTCGGTAATCCGTCCCGGCGTTGCAAAAAGTGGAATGATGCGCGAGTACATTTTGCGCTACCGTTTTCCCGAAAAACGAAAAGAAGCACATCCCGTCTTGCTGGATATTATGCCAGAAACTTATGGTGTAATGGTGTATCAGGAAGATGTTATAAAAGTGGCGCACCATTTTGGCGGGCTCGATTTGAGCGAGGCCGATATGTTGCGAAGAGGAATGAGCGGCAAGTTCCGTTCGCGGGAAGAGTTTCAAAAGGTGAAAGACCAATTTTTCAGCAATTGTAAAAATTCTGGGAAACCTGAAGCATTCACCGCAGATGTTTGGCGACAAATTGAAAGTTTTGCCGGCTATGCTTTTGCTAAGGGTCATTCCGCTTCTTACGCAGTTGAAAGTTACCAAAGTCTTTTTCTAAAAGCCTATTTTCCGTTGGAATATATGGTGGCCACGCTTAATAATGGCGGTGGGTTTTATAGTGTAGAACTCTACGTTCACGAAGCGCAAATGCACGGTGGAAATATTTTGCAGCCCTGCATTAACCGCAGTTTTGGAAATACTATAATCGATGGAAAGGATATTTATATTGGCTTCGGGTTTTTGCAATCGTTGGAATCAAAACTTATTCAGAAAATAATTATTGAACGCAATAAAAAAGGTGTTTTTGAAAGCTTAGACGACTTTTTAGAACGCATTTCTATTGGGATGGAGCAGGTTACAATTCTTATAAAAATAAATGCTTTTCGCTTCACTGGAAGAAATAAACGCGAACTCCTTTGGGAAGCCTATATGAAAATAAACAAAGTGAGTTTTGAAGAAAATGTATACACACTTTTTAAACCTAAAAAGATTGATTACAAAACTCCTTCCTTACCGCACACTGCGCTGGAAGACGCTTTTGACGAAATGGAACTCTTGGGTTTTCCGCTGTGCAGTCCTTTCGATTTACTCACAAATCCTTCAGAAAACAAATGGCGCGCGGTACATCTTCCACAGGTTATAGGAAAAATTGTAACGATTGAAGCGTATTTGATAACAACCAAAAGGACCAGAACTTCCAGAGGCGATTATATGTATTTCGGAAATTTTGTGGATCGTGATGGTCATTTTGTGGATACAGTACATTTTCCGCCAGTGGCCAATCAATATCGCTTCCGAGGAAAAGGAGTTTACAGTATTACCGGAAAAGTAATGGAAGAATTTGATTGTATAAGTATTGAAGTTATTAAAATGGAACGATTGGCGATTATTCAAGATCCGAGATATGCGGTTGAAAATAGACGTAAGACCGCTGCGCTATAGGACGTAAGACTAAAGACTAAAAGCAATCATAGAACCTGAAGGGTTCAAATGTTTATAGAAAACAAGAGGTAATCAAGGTTTCGACCCCGTCGGGGTCGCACAAACGTCTTGAATAATCTTTTGCTATAAATATATAATCCCTTCGGGATATTTCATTTTTTTGTCTTATGTCTATTCGTCCTAAGTCAATTTTAAAAAATAAATGAACGACAAAAGAAACATAGTACACATGGATTTGGATACATTTTTTGTGTCTTGCGAACGCTTGCTAGATAGTAAGCTGATTGGAAAACCTGTGCTTATTGGCGGCACGAGCGATCGCGGGGTTGTGGCTTCGTGCAGTTATGAAGCGCGCACTTTTGGAATCCACTCTGCAATGCCGATGAAGTTGGCCAGACAATTATGTCCCGAAGCAATCGTAGTTCGCGGAAATGCGGGTATTTATAGCAAGTTTTCAGATAATGTTACCGATGTTATCAAAGAAAGTGTGCCGCTTTATGAAAAAGCTTCCGTAGATGAATTTTACATCGACTTAACGGGAATGGATAAGTTTTTCGGTTGCGAAAAATTAGTTTCAGAATTACGGCAACGCATTATTAGAGAAACCGGATTACCTATTTCCTTTGGACTTTCCGTTAATAAAACCGTTTCAAAAATAGCAACGGGCGAAGCGAAACCCAACAATCAAATCCACATTTTAAAAGGAACTGAAAAACCGTTTCTTTCGCCTTTACCCGTCAATAAAATACCGATGGTGGGCGAAGTTACTTACCGTGCTTTCTGCGATCTCGGTATAAAACAAATAAAAACTATACAAGAAATGCCAATGGAAATGATGGCAAAAGTTTTTGGAAAAAATGGACAGACCATTTGGCAGAAGGCGAACGGTATTGACAATACACCAGTTCAGCAATATACCGAGCGCAAATCCATTTCCACAGAACGCAGTTTTGATCGTGATACAACCGATGTGAAAAAGTTGGAGGGAATTATCATTGCAATGGCAGAAAACTTGATTTTTCAATTGCGCCGTGGCAATAAACTCACCGCTTGCGTAACATTCAAAATAAGATATTCAGATTTCCAGACATATACTATGCAGCAAAAAATACCATATAGTTCGGCAGATCATAAAATTATTCCTGTAGTGATGGAACTTTTCAAAAAACTGTACCAACGAAGACTTTTAGTGCGAATGGTGGGCGTACGGTTCAGTCATTTGGTGGAAGGCGGATTTCAAATAGACCTTTTTGACGATAATGAAAAAATAATAAACCTATATCACGCTATGGACAAGATGCGGGACCGTTATGGCGACCGAGCAGTAATGCGTGCCGCAGGGATGGAAGCCAAGAGCATTGGTCGTTGGAATCCATTTACCGGAGCTCCGCCGCCGTTGTTGCCGAATAGGAGAAGATAGTATCCGCTTGTTTCTTGTTTC
Organism: Aequorivita sublithincola DSM 14238; assembly: GCF_000265385.1. Taxonomy (NCBI): domain Bacteria; kingdom Pseudomonadati; phylum Bacteroidota; class Flavobacteriia; order Flavobacteriales; family Flavobacteriaceae; genus Aequorivita; species Aequorivita sublithincola. The sequence continues at coordinate 2,772,402 of NC_018013.1, read as the reverse complement.
TTGTTTCTTGTTTCTAAAGTTCAAAAATAAAATTCATAATTCTGATTTCTTCATTCATAATTAAATAAGATGCTATATTTGTTTTAAAAGAAATATATATGGAAAGCATCAGTGTTTTTGACATGTTATCGATTGGCGTTGGGCCATCAAGTTCGCACACTTTAGGACCTTGGCGTGCCGCTTTGCGATGGATTGAGGAACTGAAAGAGAAAAATCAATTTAATGAAGTAGCAGGAATTTCAGTAGATCTATATGGTTCATTATCGCTCACAGGAAAAGGTCATGCCACAGATATTGCGATAATGTTAGGTTTAATGGGGTTTGACCCCGTAACATTTCCTATTGAAGATATAGAAAAGGAAATCGGTTTTATTACTTCTGAAAATAAAATTAAGCTAAACAACGAACGTGAAATTCCTTTTATTCCGAAGGAAAACATCATCTTCAATCGGAAATTTTTAGAATTTCATCCCAATGGAATGACTTTTCATGCCACGTTAACCAATGGTTCCAAAAAATCATCATCATTTTACTCTATTGGCGGTGGATTCACTGTAAAAGAAGAACGGAAGAACAAAAAGGTTAAGCTTGAAAAATTTTCAAAATTCCCCTTCCCTATTGAAAAAGGAACGGAACTTTTAGCCTATTGCAAAGCCGAAGGAAAAAACATTTGGGAAATAGTCCTCGAAAATGAAAAATCACTTAGAAGCGAGGCCGAAATAAACGACGGATTAAAGAAAATCTGGGATGTAATGCTAGATTCCATGTACGTTGGCGCACATACAGAAGGCATATTGCCTGGCGGACTAAACGTAACTCGACGTGCTTATGAGATGAATAAAAATCTCATTGGCGATAGTAAATACGCAAATGCTGAAGAATGGATAGCAGGAATTAGAAATACCGAAGTTAAATTCCGTCAAATTTTAAAATGGGTTTCGTGTTTTGCACTTGCCGTGAATGAAGTGAATGCTTCGTTAGGAAGAGTTGTAACCGCGCCCACCAATGGCAGCGCAGGCGTAATTCCAGCCGTAATGATGTATTATATGGTAATAGAAAATCATGATGCCAATTTTGATGATGTTCGTAAATTCCTACTAACATCCGGCGAGATTGGAAGCATTTTCAAAAAAGGAGCCACTATTTCTGCAGCTATGGGTGGTTGCCAAGCAGAGATTGGCGTTTCTTCTGCAATGGCTGCTGGCGCACTTTGTGAATTGATGGGTGGAACACCTGAACAATGCCTTATGGCCAGCGAAATAGCAATGGAGCATCACCTTGGACTTACCTGCGATCCAATTGCCGGTTTGGTGCAGATTCCATGTATTGAACGTAACGCAATGGGTGCAATAAAAGCTATCAACGCTTGTGAAATGGCTTTGGACAGCGATCCGAGCAAAGCAAAGGTTCCGCTCGATAAGGTGATTGCAACTATGTGGGAAACTGCAAAAGATATGACTTCAAAATATAAAGAGACCAGTGAGGGTGGATTAGCGGTTCAGGTGAATATTAGCGACTGTTAAATAATTTTATTCTTTATTACAGCTTCCTATACGTATGGAATCTATAATGTTTAAAATTTTCCAACTTTCGTCTGTATAAACTAATGTAAAAGAATTTGCACCACAATGGTTGAATTTTCCATCCTTATAATATTCATAGGAAACCCAGATATGAGCAATATTGCCATCGCTGTTAACAATATAATCCGTAAGTTTTTCTTCCCAAACTAGTTTTTTTCCTGCATTGGCAGCATAGTTAAGCAAATCTGAAGATTTAATATACAACAAAAGGTTTTCCTGCTCTTCACTCAAATACGCACGCTGCATAGTCATATTTGGGTGCATTACAGATTTCATCTTTAAAGTATCACCAGCTTGATAACCATTCATAAAAATACCTACTATTATTTTTCCGTTGGCGGTAGACAATGATTCTTGAGAGATGCTTAAAGTGCTAATAAACATTGAAAAAAACAACAATGTATATTTCATAATTAAAAAAGTTAATTGGTTACTACTCAAAAATAGTACTTTTACACTTTAATATATTGATTTTTCAGAAATATGTCAACAGCCAAAAAAGAATACAAGCGTATCACCACCAAAACGTTGGTTGATATGAAAAAGAAAGGCGAAAAAATCTCTATGCTCACCGCATACGATTTTACAATGGCCAAAATTGTGGACAGCGCCGGTATAGATGTTATTTTGGTAGGAGACTCTGCCAGTAACGTAATGGCCGGTCACGAAACCACTTTGCCAATAACCCTTGACCAAATGATTTATCATGCAGCTTCAGTAGTTCGCGCCATTGAAAGAAGTTTGGTTGTGGTAGATTTGCCATTCGGAAGCTATCAAAGCGATCCTAAAGAAGCACTTCGCTCAGCAATCAGAATTATGAAGGAAAGTGGTGGACACGCTGTAAAAATGGAAGGCGGCTCCGAAATTAAAGAATCCATAAAACGAATTCTAAACGCAGGAATTCCTGTGATGGGCCATTTGGGATTAACGCCACAATCCATTTATAAATTTGGAACTTATACCGTTCGTGCTAAAGAAGAAGAAGAAGCGGATAAATTAATCGAAGACGCTATCCTGCTAGAAAAAACAGGCTGTTTCGCTATAGTTCTGGAAAAAGTTCCTGCTAAACTTGCAAAAGAAGTTGCAGAAAAAATAAGTATTCCAGTAATAGGAATTGGCGCAGGAAATGGTGTTGACGGACAAGTGTTGGTAACACACGATATGATTGGAATGACCCACGAATTCAACCCACGTTTTCTTCGAAGATATTTAGATTTATATACGGAAATGAAAAATGCTTTCAGCCAATATAGCGCAGACGTGAAAAGTGGCGATTTTCCGAATGATAGCGAGCAGTATTAAAAAGGGAATTTTCAAATTACAAGCATCAAACTCCAAATGAAAAATCAATATTCAAAAATATTAACTTCTTTTTTTCTAAACCCTTAAACTCATAAACTTTTCAACTCATCAACTCCTAAACTCAATTACTCATCAACCCAAAAACACATAGCACCAAAGACAACCTTCAGGTTTTGTTTGAAGACAATCATCTAATCGTTGTAAACAAACGTCCTGGCGATATTGTGCAAGGCGACAAAACGGGCGATGCTCCGCTTTCTGAAGTTGTTAAGGAATATATTGCTGAAAAATACAATAAACCCGGAGCAGTTTATCTTGGTGTTGTACATCGTTTGGATCGTCCTACTAGCGGAATTGTGGTTTTTGCAAGAACTTCAAAAGCATTGGCGCGCTTAAACAAAATGTTTGCTGAAAGGGAAACCGAAAAAATATATTGGGCAGTCGTAAAAAACATGCCTCCCAAAACAGAAGATACATTGACGCATTTTTTAAAAAGAAACCCAAAACAAAACAAGTCTTACGCTCACATCAAAGAGGTTCCTGACAGCAAAAACGCTGTTCTACATTATAAACTTCTGAAAAAACTAGATAATTATTTTTTATTGGAAGTGGTTCTTGAAACCGGAAGACATCATCAAATTCGTTCCCAGCTTTCATCCATTGGCTGCTCCATAAAAGGAGATTTAAAATATGGTTTTGACCGAAGCAACCCAGATGGCAGCATTCATCTTCACGCTAAAAAGTTAACATTAATCCATCCGGTTCAAAAGGAGGAAATTACCATTGAGGCTCCCACACCAGATGAGGCGGTTTGGAATGCTTGCAATTAAAGCTTTATCAAATTTTTTTTTAAAGCGAAAATTACCAGTCCTACCCTATTTTTAATTTTGAGACGTTTAAACAAATCCTGACGGTAACCATCAATAGTTTTGGGACTTAAATGCATAATATCCGCGATTTCTTTATAAGTCATTTCAGAACAAGCCAATTCTATAAAGGTCATTTCGTTATCCTTGAATTGTAAAAGTTCTCGCTCTTCATCAGGACCCATTGCGTGCAACAGGACTTCAGAAACTTTTTCAGAATGATAATATCCTTTGTCTACCACTTCTTTTAAAGCTGTATTCAAGATTTCTGGGTGAATGTCTTTTAGAAGATATCCTTTAGCACCCTTTCTTACTATTTTTAAGACGGTATGCTCGTCATCTTCCATAGAAAGAGCCAGAATTTTTATTTTCGGATAGTTTTTAGATAGCCAATCAGCTGTTTCAAAACCGTTCATTATGGGCATATTGATATCCAGCAAAATAATATCGGGCACAGCTTCTCCAACCTTAATGCGCTCTTTTAATTCTTTACCGTTCCTTGCAAGAAATAACACATTGAAATCTGAAAAAGTATTGATAAGCTTTTCCAACGAACCTGCAAAAAGCGCATGATCATCAACAATAGCGACAGTATGTCTTTTTTCTATGCTCATTATGTGCCTTTATATGGGTATTTTAGAAATAATTGGGTGCCTTTTCCAATCTTAGAAGTTATTGAAAATTCAGCTTTTAAAAGTTCTGCGCGTTTACTCATAGTTAACATACCAGAATTAGCGGTTTTTTCCGAAATGTCAAAACCAACTCCATCATCTTCTATCGTTACTTTCAGTGTTTTTTCATTATAATCTAAATGTACGCATAATTTTGTTGCTTTGGCATGTTTGATAACGTTGGAAAGGAATTCCTGAATTATTCTAAAGATGATGATTTCATTGGCGCTATTTAAAGGAACAATATCGCCAGTTATTTTTAATGAAGCTTTAAGGTATTTTAAACGGATAAATCTATCTAGTTCCACTTGCAAGGATTCCAACAGACCATTTTTAAGAACCACGTCATTATTTAATACTTTAGAAAGGGAGCGTATTTCCTGAACCGTATCTTGCACTAAACCTTTGGTTTCTGAAATTTGCGAATTAAATTTTTCTGGCACAGCGTTCATCAAAACATTCAACTGTATATTGACGACCGAAAGCAGCTGCCCCACATTATCGTGCAATTCCCAAGCAATATTTTTAAGGGTTTGTTCCTGAATTTCTATACGCGAATCGGCAAGTTCCATTTGATAACGCCTTTCTGCCTCATAACGCTCTTTGAGAAATTTATTTTTTCGGCGTTGGAAAGCTATGAAAAATACAATAACAAAAATTACCAATAGGAAGATTATGGTAATAAAATAAACTAGTAAGAGGACTTCTTCTTTCTTGAGCATATTAAAAAGCCAACTATAAAGATGGCATACATAAATATATTTGCGTACAATAAAACATTCACGCGCAATTTAACAAATAAATTATTCCCTCCCTCAAGATTAAAGTATTCTGAAAAAATTTCCACAGGGGTTACACATAGATTAAAAGCAAGAACTCCAACTGAAAGATAAAAAGGAAGGAATCTTTTAAGTTGAAGTAATAAATTACTCTTAAGAAGTTCAAAATAAAACAATATCACACTAAAAAAAAGCAGCAAAGTCCCTGTTATGGAGGCATATTGTGAAGTAGATTTAAAAAAACCATCTGTATAAATATATATTATTACTGAAGAAATTATAAATCCTACTACCAATAATGCAAAAAGCCGTTTCAATAGTGTATTCTTCAAAAATGAAATAAAATAAAGCACTAAAAATGAAAAGCTTACGAGTATATATATTTGATACCACCAAAAATTATTTTCGAAAGGAGTTCCTTTTATAAATGTAAAGTACCTATAATCAGAAAAATAGGCTATTGGTGCATAAGACCCTATGAATTCTACAAAAACTGTAAACCAAAGGAAATACACAAAATGCCTAGTGCTTCTCGACCTCGGTATCGTTTTTTTTAAATAATGGGAACCTGCCAAAGCTGCAGATACTTCCAATATAAATATTGGAAGTATAAAAAACAGAAAATCTGATAGTTCCAAATTTTAATAGTTTTTGGGTGGCCATCCACTAATAGATCTATTCAAGGGTTGAAGATTATAATTATTCTCTGAACCTACTGTAACCCCAATTGTCGGTGCCAAAAACACTGTTGCTTTGGTTGAAACATTACTATCATAAGCCGCAAAATAAACGCGAACTCCTGGTTGTGCCCCAATACCTGAACCCGCTTTTATATAATCTAAGAATTGCTGCAGTTCTGCAACACTGAATAAAAATTCGCGAGTGTCTGGAACACCCATCGCGCTTTCAATATCCACAGCACGGGTTTCTACCCAATTATCTTGTAGTTGTTTAGCTTCGGCTACAGTGATGCAGTTATTTGGTTTTGACATAATTGAAATAATTTTTTGGTTAATTAATGACGAAAGTACCAAAAACATTTAAAATAAGTATTTCAGAAGGCATAGAATCAGGGAAAATACTTAGAATAAAAAGGGTTACTTCCATTAAATGCTGAGTAACCTATTTTCCGTGCAAGGTGTTTAATGTATAAATTGCGAAACTACCTAACCAGTGCCCGCCTTCGTAACTATCGCCCACCAAGTTTGGATATGAATATGCCACATGCTCGTTGGCAAGATTTTTCAAATGCTTATATTTTGGATATTGCTTCGCTAAGCCATAAAAAACCCAAGCCCTGCTAAAATTTAATCCATCCAAATGCACTAGTTTTCCATCGGTGCGGTCGCTTACCTCTCCTACTTTTAAATGATAATTTCCGTATGCAAGTTGTGGTAAAAAAGCAGCAATCCACGTTGAAAATTCTTCCGAAGAAAGCACGCGGCGCATAATATCAACTTCTTCCAAACAAGGGGAAAGAAAATCAAAACCGCTGGGTTCCCATGTTATTGGGCAGTTTTCGTCATTCGTATAAAAATCTCTGGCACGTTTTTCAATTAATTGTTTTAGTTCCGAATCGCCGATCGAATTTGCATAATCATAAGCAAACGTGAGTCCAAAAGCAGTGTTTGCGTGCTCGCCAACTCTGATTGGATAGTTTAGTTTTGGGAGAAATTCTTTGTAGCGGAGCACTATAATATCAGCTAGAGGCTTTAGGTTTTGCTCTAGTTCTTTAGCCAACGGATCATCCCAATTATGAAGTTCTTCAGAAAGTTTTAAAAGCCAAGCCCAACCATACGTCCGTTCAAAAGATTTGTTGATTTGTTTTTCAAAATAAGCAACTTCAATCTTCACGTTTTCAGAAGTAATTTTATCTTTTAGAATTTTTCTTACTTCTTCAGCTTTATCCATTTCGGGAAACTGTTTCAGTAAAGTTAGCATAGACCAATAGCCATGAACAGCGCTGTGCCAATCAAAGCAGCCGTAAAAAATAGGATGCACGGCAATAGGTTCTACCAAATCGTTTTCGCTTTCCAAAGTTTCTCCAGGTTTGTACGGATACTCTGTACCCACGCAATGTAAAGGAAGCTCTATTAGTTTATCTGCTTCTGCTAAAGTAAAAGTTGGTCGTGGAAATGTTTGGATAACAATTTCTTCTTTCTGAGAAATTTCTGAATTTTCTTTTCGCGAGTTTTTACAGCTAATTACGAAGAAAACGGTTAATATGATAATAGAGAGTTTTTGCATAATACTAAGGATATTGCTAAAGATAGTTAAAATAAAAAGCCACTAATCCACGAATCTTCTGTAAACTATTCGTGAATTAGTGACTTATATGATTTTGAGCGATTTATTTAAAGTTTCACATCTTCAAGCTTTACTTCTTCGCCATTTTTATCTAAAAGCTTCACTTCATCAAAACCCATTTTTTTGAATTGTTCATACTGCGTTGCTGCATCACCAACCACTAAATAAGCCATTGTTGACGCGTCCAAATATTTGTTTGCCAATGCTTTGTGCTGCTCCAAAGTCATGTTTTTGATTGTCGCTTCTTCTTTTTCAATATAATCTGCTGGAAGATTATATTGGTTTATTTCTTGCAACATTCCTAAAAGTGAACCTTGAGTTTCAAAACGTCTTGCGTTCGATTTTATAAGTGCATTCTTTGTAAACTCTAGATCTTCAGGTGAAATACCTTCTTTGTATTTTGAAATTTCATCTCTAAAAATCTGAACAGATTCGCCAGTTGTATTGGTTCTAACACTTGAAGAAGCCGTAAAAGTTCCTGGAATTTTGCTTCCGCTGAAATTGGTTCGAGCGCCGTAAGTATATCCTTTTTCCTCACGAAGAATCAAGTTTACATTTCCCGAAAATGAACCACCCAGTTTATAATTCATTACCTCTGCTGGATAGAAATCCTTGTCGGTTCTTGGCATTGCGATATATCCTATATCAATAACGGATTGTTTGGCGTTTGGAATATCTACAAAATACAGCGAAGCCTTGTCGCGATTGTTTGCGATTGGATATTGTGGAATGGTTACTTCTTTTGCAGCCCAACCGTTTTCCAAGCCTTTCAAATCTTTCAACACTGCGCTTTGGTCTATTTTTCCAACTACTTGAAAAGTGCTTATTGAAGGTGAAAAATTCTTGGTGTAATATTCTTTTAAATCGTTCATCGTGATGGCTTTCACAGATTCCACAGTTCCCGAAGTTGGATAACTGAATATATGCTCTGCGCCATAAAGAATTTTGTTGTAAACTCGGTTTGCAACTACGTTTGGATTGGCGTCTGAACGTTCAATTTCATTGATGGTTTTGGTTTTTATTCTTCCCAATTCTTCTTCATCCCACCGTGGTTGTAATAGAATTTCGGTTACCAAATCCATTGTCTTGTCAAAATTTCTAGTTAATGTATTTCCACGGATTACGATAGATTCGTTTGTAGTGTACATATTGATACTTGCACCTAAAAGATCGATGGCTTCTTCTAACTCTTCTGGCGTTTTAGTGGCAGTACCTTCCATTAAAATGTCGCTCATTAAGTTAGCTACTCCATTCTTTTCCATACTGTCCAATAAATGGCCTCCTTCAATTACTAGGCTGAAGTTTACCGTTGGAATTTCATCTTGCTCAATTCCTGAAACTTTTAAACCATTTTCGAGATTTGAATTCCATACCTTAGGAACAGACAATTCTGGTGAAACGCCTTGAACGGGTGGTTTTGAACGATCAAAGTTTGACGGTGTTTTTACAATTTCTGTAGTTGCTTCTTCAACTTTCTTAGTTACGTTTTCTTTAATTTCTTCTTCAACTACTTTAGCTTTTTCAGAATTTTCAGTAATTAAATTTAGTTGACCTTTTGGAACGAAGCTCGTCATTATATAAGGTTTCCCTTTAATGTATTTGTTATAAACCCGCATTACATCTTCCTTTGTTACCTTTTTAATGTTTTCTATGTCCTGGGTTATAAATCCAGGGTCCCCTGCAAAAACATTATAACTCGCCAGTTGAAATGATTTTCCTAAAACACTACTTATGCCATTGTAAAATTGAGTTTCAAGACCTGCTTTAATGCGTTCAACATCGCGATCGGTAACGCCTTCTTTTTCGAAAAGTGCGAAAGCTTCATTAATTCCACTTTCAACTGAATCTAAATCCACACCATTATTAGCGGTTATTGAAATTTGAAAATCACCAGCCAATTCATTTGAACTATTGTAGGCGGTTGTTTTGGCGGTAAGATCTTTTTCTTTCACCAAAACTTTATACAACGCGGCCTTTTTTCCTTGTGACAGAATTTCACCTAAAAAGTCCAAGGCATAGGCATCATCGGTATATTGTTCAACCGTTGGCCAAACCATATTTAGTTGTGGTGCGGTTGCAAAATTATCTTCGTGATAAAGTCTTTTTGTTTCTGAAAGTGTTACGGGTTGTGGTTTCATAGGCTCCACTTCTTGACGACGTTTAATTTCACCGAAATATTTTTCAATCATTTTTTTTGCTTCGGAAGTATCAAAATCGCCCGCTAAAACTAAAGTTGCGTTGTTTGGTCCGTAAAAACGATTGTAAAACTCCTTCACATCTTCCACCGTTGCGCTTTGAAGATCTTCCAATTCGCCAATTACTTGCCAATTGTAAGGGTGACCTTCCGGATATAAATTTTTGTCAATCACCCAGCCTGTGTGCCCGTAAGGATTGTTATCTACACGTTGGCGTTTTTCGTTTTGTACTACTTCTTGTTGGTTTTCAAAAGCAGCTTCGGTTACGGTGTTTATTAAGTAGCCCATTCGGTCACTTTCTAGCCACATAACGGTTTCCATAGCGTTTTTGGGCACTATTTCATAATATACAGTTCCATCTTTCCAGGTTCCTCCATTGAGCGTTCCTCCAGCATCTTGAATTGTTTTGAAAAATTGATCCTGCGGTACGTTTTCAGATTCCTGAAAAAGCATATGCTCAAACAAGTGCGCAAAACCGGTACGACCCGTTTTTTCACGGTTCGAACCCACGCCATACTGAATGGCAAGGGAAACAATAGGATCACTTTTATCTTGATGCAGAATAACATCTAGTCCGTTTGCGAGTTCATATTTTTCGAATGGAACGGAGAGTTTTGCGTTTTCATCTGCAATTACTGTTTTTTCATTTTTGCATGAAATAGCGAAAAGAGCAACGGCAGCTAAAGATACCAAGCTCATTTTAAGGGTGTTTCTAAACATAAGGGGGTTGATTTTTTTTAGGAAGTTTTAAAGATACTATGTGAAGTGTTTTTTGGTCTTAAAAATACGTTAAAACGAGTCTTCTAAAACCTATCATTCAGAATATCCGTTCTTAAGCGCATAAACTGCTAAACCCACGCGTGATTTAAGCTCTAGTTTTTCAAAAAGACTGTCTCTATAATTTTCAACGGTTCTGGGGCTGCAAAACATTTTTTCAGAAATTTCCCGGTAGTTCATTTCAGTAACGGTGAATCTTAGAAATTCTTCTTCACGTTCCGATAGGTTTATTTTTGATTGTGTATTAATTGTATCATCACTAATGCTTGTAAAAACTGTACTTCTAGCCCATTCTGGAAAAAAATGACCATTATCAACTATTCCGTTTAATGCTTTTTCTAGGTCGGTGGGATGGATATTTTTGAGCATATAACCCTTTGCTCCGTTTTTAATCATTTTAATTAGACTTTGCTCATCCTCTTGCATACTTAGAACCATTACCAAAATATCTGGGTGGTTTATTTTTATCCATTCCGCAGTTTCAAAACCATCCATAATAGGCATACTAATATCTAATAATACTATGTCTGGCACGTTTTTCAACTTTAGTTTTTCCTGAAAATCGAGTCCGTTTTCACAGGTATATATCACTTCAAATTGGTTAAAATTTGAAATAATTCCACTCAACGCATTGGCAATTAAAACGTGATCGTCAATAATAACTATGGTGTGTTTCATGATGCTATCAAAATTTGGATAGTTAGTGTTGTTCCTTGGTTTTGTTGACTTTCTAATTTGAAAACTCCTCCAATTAATTCTGTTCGTTTTTCAATGTTTTTAAGACCTATACCATTTGATTTTACATTGGTAACGTCAAAACCTATTCCGTCATCTTCTAATTTTAAAAACAGATTTGTTTGTTCTTTGTATAAAGATACCTTTATATTTTTACAGGCTGCGTGCTTAATGCTATTCTGAATAAACTCCTGTGTTATTCTAAATAATACACTTTTTATTGTGTAGTTATCTACTTTTACTTCGTCTTTATTTGTAAAGCTAACTTTAGCTATATTTAAACCGTTTATCCTATCGCATTCCCTTTTTATTAGTGTAGGAAGTGAATCTGTATCTATGGTATTGGAAGTTAAAGATTTCGACAATTCACGAAGGTCAGATAAGGACTGGTTGATGATATCACTAATATTTGAAATATTTTGATTTATATGAGGGGCTTTATTTTCAAAAGCCAATTGTTGTGCATAAAGGCTTGCTAGAGTTAATTTTTGTCCCACATTATCGTGAATTTCTCTACCTATGTGCTTCATGGTTTGAGATTGAATCTCCATTTCTGTTTCCAGAAGTTGTTTTTTGTGACTTTCGTCAATATTAAGAATCTCAGACATATGTGCTTTCTTTTTAGCTCTATATTGTTTTACAAAAATGATTATTCCGCTTATAAAAACAATAAGCACGATATTGAAAATAATAAATGATATAGTTATGATTGTTCTTTCCCCCATATAAACGAAGCTATAAATAGTAAATACATAATACAATTCGCTGCAAGAAAATATACATAATAATATTCAACAACAACCTTATAATCAGCATATAAGTATTTTTGAAAAACATGAAAAGGAAGAGAGCCTAAATAAAATAATATTACTCCAAAATTTATATAGAACATTTTATTCTTTCGAAATTCAAGAATACTGTCATCCCGTATCTGCTTTCTATACTCAAGAACTACTAAAACAGAAAGTATTAAAGTACCAACATTTAGGCTAAAACTTATTGCATCGTTGGTTTCTTGAAAAAAATATGTAATTAAAATAGTTGCGATATACACAATAGAACAAGTAATAAATAGTTGTTTCTTTCGAAGTGATTTACTTGCATAAAGCCAATAAAGAAATATAAACTCAAGAGGGAGTCCAAAAAATAAATTATAAAATTGGTTTACATTAACAGGAACAGGAAGAATATAAGTCAAAACATGCTCTTGAATAGAAATAATTACCAGATAAACAGCAAACCATTTCCAATAACTATTTTTCAATCTGAAAAAATAAAAACATCCTGTTAGTGCCGATAATAATTGAAATACTAACAGGATTTGTTTTATTGTGTGCCAAAGTTCTTCCATGATTATTATTTAGAATCCAAGACCTATTTCTCCAAGAGGTGGATATAAATTACCATGATTTTGAGCGCCTGTTCTTTGTGATGTATTTTGATTAGAGCTAGATGACTTTTTTATACCAGCCAGAGCAAACGTTTTTTGAGGATTAGATGCTTCCGAGTTTTCATAATCTAATATTACTCCTAAACCATCACTAAAAGTTCTTTGTTCAAGAGGGTTAAAATCTACATCCACATTGTTCTTATTGCGTATTGTGGGAATCATAACCAATGTATGGTGATCTTCATAATCACTTCCGGAAAGCCCTACCAAATCTGGAAACAATCCCCAAGAAGTTGTATCCGGATAACTGGCATAATAAATACGAACACCTAAATCTGTCCCAGAAATTGAAGCATCTTTCTTCTTGGTTTCTATTTCTAAATGATATAAAAAAGCCTTTAACGTTTCTAAATCAAACCAAATAGCTCTGGTATCTCCTTTTCCCGCCGTAGTTGTAAATCTATTAGAAGTGTCATTATTAATAACGCTAAGCTGATTGCTTTTATAATTATTTGACATTTTGTGCACGAGTGCCACTGCTAATTCACTCATTGGCTGATTGCTATAATCTAGGCATAACCCTTCTTCTTCGCCTATTTCTAGGCCATTTATATAATAGAGTGAATAACCTAGTGTCAGTAGCAGTGCTACAATTATACTTTTTAATGTTCTTGTTGAATTCATAATATTTGGTTTTAATTATTAAAGTTACTTTATATTCTTGCCAAATGTAGCAACAGGGCTAAGTTTTCTACCCCGTTGAAAAACTCAAATCGATAGGGTTAAACAACCCTTTTAATTTCCGTTGAATATACTTGCTTATTTAAGTTAATCACTCATCGATTGAACCTCAATGCTTTATGATATTTGTAAAGCAAAACAGGGTAACCGAAAACTGTATTATAGAGTAGGTAAACTTAAATATTAGGAATTATGAAAAAACAAGCAAAAAAGGTTGAAAGTAAAAAAGCAACTGCGCTTCCAAAAGCACTTAAGGTTAAAAAAGATCTTGATAAAGGAAGTTGTAAGGAATGGACAGAAAAAACCAATGCACTACTTGAAGAATTAGCAGCAGCTAAAGTAAACTCTTTATCTCATTGCGATGATGATGAAAAAGGTTGTGGATGTGGTGGTCATGGAGGTTCAACATCTAGTGGAGCCAAAACAGATTTAATTGTTTTGATTGATACGAGTGGTTCAATGGGTACATCGGCTAACGCAATATCCGATGCAGTTTCAGTTGCAATTGAAGAAGCAAAGAATTCATGCAATCCGGATTTAGAAATCACTTTTTTAGGGGTTGATGGCATTTGGCCTGGAACTGTTTTCACACAAAGCCATCGCGATTATATTGTAGGACTACACGGAACTGTACCATTGGCTGGAGATAGACCTCCTTCTGGTTATAGTACCGAATTAGGAGCAAATGCTATTGAAGATTTGTCAAAATACGCTAAGTGGAGAAAAGACGCATGCAGAGCAATTTTTTATATAAGTGATGAAGAACTGGACGGAAGTAGTCCGAGAAACGATTTTGCACAAGAAACAGCAGAAACCAATGCCGCAATTGCATCTGCGAATGCAAATAATGTTACCGTTTTTGCACATCATTTAACGTATCAAAATCTACACGTAAATATTTTAGAAAACTATAAGGATTTGTGCCACGATACTGGCGGAGAAGTATATTTCAGCAGTACTCCAAATATGGAAGAATATATTAAACTTTTAACAGAAGTAATCTGTAATGCTTGTGGTGTGGACAGATGCAAAGAAGCTGACTTATCTAAAATAGAACCTTGCATCTCAATAAAATGGGGAGATAGTGATTGTGATTGTATTGAATCTTCAGATTATGAAGTAATGACAATTACGGTTTGTAACTGCTTCACAAACTTAAAATTCTCAAACTTTAAAATCTCTATGATTGAAGTTTTAGACACAGATGGCAATGCAGTGCCTACGCTACCTAATGGCACTCCATCTGTGAAAATCCACCCTATTGGAGTGTACTGTTTTGGTGACATTGAACCTTGTTCTTGTGTTTCCAGAGAGTTTGTTATTATAAATGAAGGTGCAAAAGAAGGCAAGTATCAAATAAAGCTTAGAGGTGTTTGCTTCGGTATTACTAAGATGGAAGAAACTGAGGCATGTTTCTCTTTTACAATTTGTAAAGATTAATTTTTTGTAAAGGAGGAAGCCGAAAATCCTGTATTAAATAGAGTAGGCATTATTTTAAATATTAGAAATTATGACAAGTTCAGAAGAAGCAATGAAAAGAGCAGGCGATGTTCAAAATTTAGGCTTTGTGGAATTCACTTCAGATTTAGTGAGAAATGTATATAAAGTTATAACAGATTCTACATTAGACCAATTAAAAGCATACGGAGAGTTAGTACAAACCGTTTCAAAACCATTAATTGAGTATCAAAAAGAAGTTACGGGTATTACTTTTAATGATAGTGAAATGTTAACTGCTGGCAATAATGATACGCAACTTAACAATTATATTAATGAAGTTTTGGGTTTAAGTACAGATTCGGCAGAAGTTCCACTTGATGACACACAAATAAATGTATTGAATGAACAATTTACTGGCGTCAAAATCAAAGACGGCGAAACATTTAAAGATATGAAAGAGTCAATCGATAGTGAAAAAATAGCTAAAGTTGATTTGCAAAAATTTGTATATCAAAAACTAGCTGAAACAACTAAAGAAAGTTATTCAATGTTAGTCACTATTTTAAAGTTGGGAATGCAGAAAGTTGAGGTTGTTGATGGTCAGATTCACACGAAACTTGTTTTTCATGTCGATTCTACAGATCAAAAATCATCAGATATCCGAGATGTTGAATCAAAAGCTAGTAACTGGGGTGTTTCAGGATCTGCCTCTGCTAGATGGGGATGGGGAAGAGCAAATGTAAGTGGTAACTATAATTCTAGTGCTGTAAAAGTGCGAGTTGTTAATGAAAAGTCATCTTCCGCAGTTAATATGAAAACAGATATAATAGGAAGTGTAACCATTAATTTTAGAAGTGGTTCGTTCCCATCAATCGACTCAAACCAATAAGATATGGAACTATCAAACTTTATATCAATGATACAGTACGAGATTTTAAAGAGCTTTGATTTTGCTTCTATTATGCAGGATAATATTCAAGAAAACGAAACTACAAAAATTCAGCTAGCCATTGAAACTGCTGAAGTAGAGATTCCTTTAATTTTTGATTCTAAGAAGATAACCACAACTTTAAAGAATGATAAACTTGACAATAAATACATAGCAAAAACTTCGATTGATATTCCGTTTAATACAGATTTAAGTAAATTGAAAGTTCAAAAGCCTTCGATGGTGAATTTAGATTCTGTAAAAAAAAGTAGCGCAATAAGAAGTACTAAAACAGAAGGAGATGTTATTTTAGTAAAAATTGCAAATTCAGACAGTAAAAAGGATTCTGATTTTGATAAAAGTTTAATTGGCAAAATTAAATTAACTATTAAACCCATATTAAAATAGACTAGAATTATATATTACTGAAGCCCTAATAGGTTCTGCCAACCTATTAGGGCTTTATTTTTTATAAAAAATCAAGGTGATAATTTTAATACTCTCTTCATCCAAACCACCCATCCCGATCCAAACTCCTATACTGAATAGCCTCAGAAATATGATTGCCAGTAATGTCTGGAGCTGCCTCCAAATCTGCAATAGTTCTAGATACCTTTAAAATTCTATCATAAGCTCGTGCAGAAAGATTCAATTTTTCCATGGCGGTTTTTAAAAGTTGTAGCGAAGATGGTTCCAACTTACAATATTGGCGGATTTGCTTTACGCCCATTTGCGCGTTATAATGTACTTTATCAGATTCTGCAAACCGTTCAGATTGTAATTTTCTGGCTTTTGTAACTCTTTCGCGAACAACAATGCTTGATTCTCCTTTTCGTTCGTCGCTCAATTTTTCAAAAGGAACTGGAGTAACTTCTATATGAATGTCAATTCTATCCAAAAGTGGTCCAGAAACTTTACTTAAATAACGTTGCATTTCTGCTGGCGAAGACATTATGGGAGCGTCTGGGTCGTTAAAATAACCACCCGGACTTGGGTTCATACTCGCAACCAACATAAAGCTGGAGGGATACGTTACCGTAAATTTTGCTCGTGAAATTGTAACTTCGCGATCTTCCAAAGGTTGTCGCATTACTTCCAAAACGCCACGTTTAAATTCAGGCAATTCATCTAAAAATAGTACTCCGTTGTGCGCTAAACTTATCTCGCCAGGTTGCGGATATTGACCGCCACCGACAAGGGCAACATCTGTTGCTGTATTATATGTAGTGGATGATTTAAACGTTAATGAATAAAAGAATAAAGCAAGCAATAATGCTTACTGTGGTTTTAATTTTGATGTTTTTTTTCAATTGCCAGATATGTTAACTGTATAAACACCATTAACATTCTATCTTTTATTTCTTTGTTTGAAGTTTTATATAATTGATAGAGCTACTTACAATATTATTTCTTTGCTTTTTTTCAAAAAATAAAATTTCCCAATAAAGATTAAAGGTTTGGGTAAACTGGGTTTCAAGATTAATTAGGTATTACTAAACTTTGCTCTTTAATAATGTATCGCTTCGAGGGAGTTCATAGTTATATGTGCGTTCTATATAATCACTTTTGAAGCACTTACCACCGAACCATTTCTCTATCCATAACAGTAGGAAATCAGAAGGATTTTATATTACGTTTTGATTGCTTGTTCCTCCATATTGAATTTCCAATTGATTTAATAGTCTATTATCCGCAACAGTAAAAAATCCAGAGAATTTTTATTTCAACGTAAATATTGGAAATTGCTTTTCGCAATTTTTCGGATCACTTGTAGCTAAAATGTTTATTGATATGAAATCGTTTAAATGTTTTATATCAAACGATAGTTTATATTTGAAGTTAGCGGTTTTTTGAATAATTTAAATCGCAAAACAAACAAAAATGCCTTAAACTAAATTCAAAATCTTACAATCGCATCATAAATAAATGGGCTAAAATCTACTATCATAGGGTAATGGTGCATTAGGGAAATCTTTTTCAAAGCGATTTTGAGAATGATATTCTTCAACTGCTTTAAATCGCTTATTGTATTTAAAAGGAAGTAAAGTTTTTCCGTTTCTATCCAAAAGTCCAAATTTGCCGTCCTTTACTGCCTCAATAATATAGTCCGTCATACCCCAAAATTCATCATATGTTGGCTGTATAATTATTGAGTGATCTAAAATAGATTTAGTTCCCCATTTTCCATTATTTGATTTAAAAGAGTAATAGCCATAAAAATATGAGCCTAATTCTGTTTTTATATTATCTAAATAGAAATTAAAATCTTCATCTAGTATTCCATAATTACCGCTAGTATCGTTAAAAATATGGTAGCGCATATCATAATCATAAAAGCCAGAAACATGTAAAAAACTTCTATCTATTAATTTTTCTCCAGATAGGTTTAGAATTGTGTAATTATCACCATTTCTCCCAATGTAACCAGTTGGTTTATAAGTATTTTTACTGGTTTTTTTTAAACATTCCCTTATTTGCTCATACTCTGATGGAATAATGACATCAAAATTGTTGTTTAAAATTCCAAGTTTACCATTTTCTAAAACTCTAAAAATTGCAGAATTATGATCACCTCCATTAATGTCTCCATATTCACATGGTAAAACCAGTTTTCCATTATTATCTATCAAACCGTAGTCTCTTGATAGCCATTCACTATTAGGTATTTTTTTTCTTAAAAGAACCCTATAATATTTATTTGAATTTGTATATATTGGGTCTATTTGGCTATAGATTGGCGAAACTATTTCTACGCTATCTTTAGCACGCATTAAACCAAAAAGATTATCCTTTTCAAAAGAAAGCAGATAGTTTTTTTTTATTTTTTTTTCAGTATTTTCTTCGACCCAATCATAAGCAATAGTTTTTATTTTTCCATTATGGTCGAAATCTATAAGTTCTTCTCCTTTTTTAAATCTTATATATTCAGACCTTATTTCTACTAATTCATCATATTCATGTGGTATTATAAGTTGTCCTTGTAAATTACACAAACCAGTTTTATTGTTTATAGTTGTAGAGATAAATTTTACATCTTTATAGTCTTCACCCACAAATTCAATTTCTTCATATTCTGAGGGTAAAATTACATTGCCTTTAATATCCATCACGCCGTAATAATCTATTTCATCCTTACGGAATTTAATAAGTTTTTTATCAATATAAAATTCCTCACCAGAATAGATTACATCTTTTAGTTTTCTAATGATTTTACCATCTAAACCTAAATGAAAATTACCTTCAGACTTAGATCTTACCCAATAGCCATCTTTACCTAAACTACTTGCCACCAAGTATTTTATAGGTATTACTTCTTGGCCTGAAGAATTTATATAACCAACTAAATCGTTTCTTCTTACATACGCTAACCCATTTTTAAAACAGTCGGCATAATCATAGATAAAAGGAATTTTTATTTTGTGCTCTGAATTTATAAACCCATATTTATTTTTAAACATGTTTTTAATTTCATCAAAACTACTATTGAAATCATCATCTGTTAATGATACTGGAATAATCTCTTTATTATCAGTGCAGCTATTTCCTTTTTGCTTTTCATACTTCTCTGTTAGAATGATCATTATTTTGTCCAATTCTTTAGCGACACCAATTTTAATGCTTTCATCCAATTCTTTTTTTTCATCGGCAGCTACTTTATCAAGAGCAACTTGATGAGCATTTGCCATACCTTCTTCGTATTCAATTTTCCATTGGTTTTCACGTTCTGCTTGTTTTTTAGCGGCTCTTCTTTTGCCATTTTCTTTAAAAGCGGCCTCCATTGTATTGGCTAAATTTTGAACAGAGTTTTGAACGTTTTGAATGCCTGCCGCATTTTGCTCTTTTGCCAGTGCAGTTCTTTTTTCGGGGCTATCCACCCAATACATGTCTGACGGTTTTAATTCTCTAGCTTTTCTAGCCTCATCTATTCTTGCAAATTCTTGTTCTCTTTTATATCTAGCTTCAGCTCCTTTCAACGATGCTTCAACAATTTTTCTTTCATTGTCTACATGATTGTTGTATGTTTTTTTATTCTCTAGTTTATCTTCAGAATTTTCATTTTTTTTGGATTTATAATATTGATTGGTTATTGATGATAAATCTCCAAAATAGTTGTTATCAATATAAATACTATTCATTTCAACATCTAAATCTTCGATGTTATCTCTATTCTTTTTTAATTCAAATTTTTCCACCATTTCTTTGACTTGCTCTTTGTCAAAATAATATAAATCTAAAGCGCCTTGTCTTACTGCTTCTTCTTTTAAATTAGTGAACCTGACAACAGTCGTTCCATTTCCACCATTCCATTTTATAAATAAATCAAAACGAACGTCACCTTGATGATTTTTTAAAACAAGAGGGAATTGATTTGCTACAGGACTGTCATAAGTGTTTATCTCTACCATATCTTTTTCTCGAAAGCGAGTAATTTTATAATCCATTATTCCTATTTTCAAGACAATATCACCCATTCCTTGATTCCATAATTGATATTTTATTTTCGCTTCATAATTATAAAAACCGTCATTTGCATAACCAGAACCTTTTATTTCTTTGGTATATTCCTTGGTGCTTTGAGAAATTACTATTGAAGGGAAGAATAGTAGAAAAATTAAATAGCGCATAATTAACGGTTTAGATTTCATAGTTTTTAAAAATAATCAAATCTTTTAAATCTTTTTTATTTTTTTATGAGGACATTCAAGTCAGACCATTCTACATCTTTAAATGATATAAGTTCTGGAAAATCAAATGGATCATCATCTTTTATTTCAGCATCTCTAAATTCAGCAAAAAAAGTACTAATCTTTTCGATAAATAATTCTGTTGTAAGTTCAATCGAATAATTTAGCTCAACAAAATCTTGCCACCTTTGCATTTGTCCAAAATTCATTACTGGAACTTGGACAATTTGGGGCAGAATTTCTATATTTTCAACTAATACCTTCATAGGATGATGACTATTTTGTGAATAAAAGGTCGTACAGAAAATACGCACTTTCGTTTCGGATAAATACAAATCAAAATTTTTAATTTAGTGTCTTCCAAATACACCCGAACCCTTGTTTTAGTAACTACTCGTTCTATTAAATATATCCCTAGCCAGCTAATTATTCGATTTATAAAATTTTAAATCTAGTGCTTTTATGCAACCAGGATTTATTTTCATCCACTACATACGAGTTAATTTGAAGTGGATTACCCAAATCATCAAAAAGGAATTCATAATTTCTTAATTCAGGGAAACTTGCGTTAATAACAAGTTTATTGGGTTGATAATTCAATGAAAAAGTCTGTGAATTTTCATAATTAATCCCTCCACTTTCAGAAAAATCTTTCTTATTTTCTTCTATTTTAATTAATTGATTATCTTCATTGTAAGTAAAATTTACAACGTCAAGAATTATTAAAGTATTACTATTTATATATTTTGAATAATCGATGTTTTCTACATGTTTATCTTCTAATTCTAAATCTAAAAAGTAGATAGCTTCGTGTTTTTCTATTTGGATTATAAGGTTATTCTTATAACTATAATTAGTAGCTATAACTCTTGTGCCATCAACATGAGTTATATTTTTTTTCGATTTAATCGACCCATTGCTGTTATAAGTCGCTAATTCTATTTCCTGATCATTATAATCATCTGTTGTTACTATTTTTATTAAATTATTGTTCTTATCATAAGTTAAATCCTTGGAATAGGTAAGCACACTGGTACTTTCAAATACATTGACGATTCTCTCTTTTTCCACCTCATATATTTGATATTCATATTCTGGGAAGTCGCCAAAATGAAATAATTGGATTTTATGTCCTTTTTTTGAAATGCTATCAATTCCAATATGATCTACTATCGGCTTTCGACTGATTTTTTCATTTTTAAGAAGATGATTTTGAGATGCAAAATTTGACGTATCGACACTTATAATTCTCTGTTGTGGGTCATAAATAGTATGAACACTTTCAACATCTTTTACGCTGCCATAATAATTATGCGGATCAAAGAAATAGGATTCTGAAAAGAAAAATAGAAGCTCTTTTTCTGGTGATGGAAATTCTGGATTTTCTAAAACTAATAGGTTTTGAATTTCCGCTTGGTTGGTTCTATTATTTAAAATACAAGACGATGAATTAGTTTGTGCTATTGCATTGTTTGCTATTAACAAAACCAGAGCAAGAAGCGATTTTTTAAAGAAAGTATTGTTAATCCACTTTTGAAAAGTTTGAAATGGGTTTTTTGTTTGTGTTGAAATTATTGATTCATACTTATACTCAGAAATCCATTTGAACTTACATACGTTGAAGCCATCAAAGCATTCTATTGGTTTTAAATCATATGCAGCCAAAGTCATTATAAATCGAGCCAGACCACCAAAAGGATAGTTACCTGTGGAAAATTTAACAATGCCCAAACGCTCATTCATATTTTCAAGACTATCCATATCCACTTCAAAACCAAATTCTAAATAATTAAATATGGAATATATATCGTGACTACCAAACGATTCTAAATTTTCAGTATCACTTCGTAAATAATTTTCTAAAAATATGTTTACATAAATTGGTAGTAGTTTTTTACATCGATATATTTCGGGTTCTACCTGTTCATCTAAAAAGGTATTTAATTCAACCATCGCGATATTGATTTCCGCTTCGGTCATAGTATCCCAATCAAAATTTGGGCCTTCCTCGTCAAACTTAAAACCGGGCTGTCTTACCATAACCATATGGTTATATAATTTCTGAAAATCCTTGTATTTAGAAGAATCTTGTATTTCAAATTTTATGTAAAGCATGATTTATAAAGCCTTTATGTTCTTCATATTTATGTGCTAAATTTCTTGAACGAGTTAATTTAGTCTTTGCAACGTTCTGACTCTATTTTATATTTATTTCTAACATAAGTCTCCGCTAACGCTCTTATTTTATCTTTTTCCTGTGGTGCAATTGCTCTTAAAATACGAGAAGCATAATTATAGATATACGCGTGCGCCTGAAGACTATAACTTTTCCCTTCTTTTTGCATAGTGGCGTATTTAGATAAATCATCTGAACCATAATAGTACGATTCGTCATCTACCCAAACAAAGTTATTATCAGGCAATACAAAAAATTGGATATTGCTATTGTTTTCAGCTTTATAAAAAAATGGAACGCTATTAAGTTGCGCTGCATCTTGTTCTTGCAGTTTATTTAAATTGGTATTGAAGTCCTTTAAATTTATAGCTGCAAAAGTTTGTGTCTTTAGGTTTATAATGCTCCAAAATGATTCAGAAAAATCATTTCCTTCTTGATAGCGTTGAAAATTAACACGTACAAAATTTTCAATTTTTACGCTACTAACAAGACTTATAGAACCATTAAAATCTGTCCATTTCTTTTCTCTAATTACTTTATTGTTTTTTACTTCTGTGAGCGTTAGATTGCCTTCAGCAGATACAGCTAAAATGTTGTTTTTATCTACAATTAAACCACTTGAAGGTAGTGCTGCGTGATCGTCTTGATAGATGCTTTTAGTGTAGGTATCTTCAATATTTAGATTCTCATTGAAGGTGAACCTTTTCGAAACTGTGGTTCTCGGAATTAAATAGCCGTGCTTGTTTATAAAGACGTCAATTTTAACATTATCTATAGAGGAGTAATTTATTTCATATTGATACGTAACCAAAGTGGTTAATTCATCCGATTCTTCATCTATTTGGTCAAAATATTGTGGCTTCAAATCTATACTGTAAAGTCTCTTTTCAACCTTACTTAATATATAAATATCGCTGAGTTTTTGTTTTTTGTAGGGTATAACGCCAGTTGTTTTATATAGATAAGCGGCGCTGTCTTTTAAAACAACATATTCATTATTTGAAACTGGCAAAATAGCTTCTTGTACATATTGCACTTGAAGGCCGTCGTTTAAAACGAGTTTTTGTGCCTTGGCTGTTAGCGTTATTATTAAAATTAGGAGTAGGATTAAAAATCTCATAAAGCAGCTAGAGTTTGTCTGGTTATTGATACAGTGACTAAAAACGAGTAATAAACAAATTTCTTTACTATTGTTCTACTTCTTCATCATTTATATACACCAAATAATCAGTATCAACTAGACCTTCTATAGTATATTCGTATTCCTTATAACACAAACACATACAAGGATTACTGGAATAATGTTCATATTCTAGATTGAGAATATTTTGTCCGTCCGCATCTTTTTTAAAACTTATTGATTGTGAAACCTTATCGCAGCAATTCCTTAGTATAGCAATTTTTATTACCAAGGTGTCATTAACTTGCTTTCTGGACAATATCTCCTTTTCAATATGTCTTTCTTCTTCACAACTAGATACTTCAAAATTTACTAATCTAACTTCTTGGCTTGTTATTATTGAGGTTGTTAGTAAGAGAATAATCGTTGCTATTTTTTTCATAATTTCTAATTTATAAGTTTATAGGAATGCTGTCTTTAAAATCTTGAAAATCCTCTCCTATTCCTTTTCAACATACATCTGGAATAAGTCCTTAAGCATTTTAAATATCATTGCATTATCCTTTTTTTCTACTGTAATATCTGCTAATTCCCCTTCAGATTCTAAGGGTCCACCTGGTTTATCCACAATGATAATTTTTGAATTCGCTTCATCAAACGACCAGCGCACATCAATTAAATAATCCTGTAAGTAATAATGCGCTATGAACAGCGAAATGGAACCATTTGCGTTTATTTCAAATTTTGCATTTGTCAACGCTTTTCTTAATGGTTCATACTCTTCTTTATCGATAATATTATCTACATTTTCAATAGTAGCGGTGTTAGAAACTAATCTTTTCACTCTCCATGTACCATACAAATCGGCTTTATCGATTTTTGATGTTGCATCATTATCAGAATCTTCAAAATATTCGATTTTCCACGTATGAGTGTAAGGTTTACCTGTTCCTGTTTCAATAGTCTCAATTACATTGCCGTAAGAGTCAAACTTATGCTTATAATGTGTATTACCAGAAATTCCAGAAAATGTAAGGTGCCCGTTTGTATATACCTTTCTTCTCGGTGTCATATCTTTAGTCCAATGAGTAAAAACTTCAAGAGTTTCGTTATTAACCACATAACTATCGTGCGCACCATAGTCTCTCCCTTCAAAATTTGGCATATTGGTTCCTCCATCAACCGAATGTATTAATCGATCATTGGAATCGTATGTATATGTTGTATAATCATACTTATTGCCCGCGTAGATAAGTAGCCCTTTATCATTGTATTTATAATTTGTTATTATATTCATAGTGGCTATTTTAGTTGTTATATAACCTAGGCTATTTACTTTATATTTATAACCATGAGAATCACTGACAAGTTTACCGTCTATATAATTGTAAGTGGTTCTTCTATTTAGACTTTCAATTAAAAAGCCATCTTTATTAAACACGTCGTGTATATATCTCAATACAGGCCCTTTTAGATTAAAATGTTCTTTCTTAAATTTAAAGGCAATAGGATTATTCGGAGCATTTATAAAGTCTACTTTTTGACAAAAAATAGGACTGGACAGACTACTACAGAATATCAGAATTAATAAGGAGATTTTAGTTTTCATATATTGCTTTTTACATTTTTAATGCGTTCTAATAAAACTAGAATAGTGTATGGAATAATTTAGCATCCATTATTTTTGAGACACCACTTTACCTTCTTTAAAGGTATAAGTGGTTACAAGTTTACCACTCATATCATACTCTTTATAAACACCCGAACCATCTTTAATGGAGCCGTAATCCAGATTTTTACCGTTTGGATCTTTGCATATTAGCACATTTAATAAAACATCTGGATATTGAAATTGTAATTTAGTTTTAATAGATCCTGAAGGATAATAAACGATTTCCTCTTTTATTCCTGTGGATGTATCAATATGAAGTTCCTCCTGCAACATCCCATCAATGTTATAGTTTTTTTGGTCTATCGCAATATTTTGATAATAGGTAGCCGTTTGAATTGTGATATTTTTTCCATCTTTTTCAACCGTTGTAATAAAATCCCCAACCTTTCCTTCCTTGGTAAATGTTCCAGTCTTTTTATATTGGTATGTATTATCGTTAAAAGTGATTGTTCCGAATTCAGTATATGGTCCATTTGGTATCCCATATTTTAAAGTTGTAATTGAGCTAATTTTGCCTTCATCGGAATATTGATAAAGTGTACCATTACCATCCTTTAAAGTACCATAATCTAGGCTATTTCCATTAGGATCCTTTGCAGAAACTATATTGTGGTATTTTGAATCCTTTTCAATGAATTTCATTTTAAGATTACCATTTGGGTAATATTCAGATATTTCCCAAACAGATTCTATTCCAGCATCTGGCAACGCTGTTGAAAATCTTCTTAATGTTCCATCATCAAAGTATTCTTTCATTTCAGTAATATCATTATCATCATTGTATGAAATTAAGCCTATTACCTTCCCTTCTGCATTATACCTTTTTATAGCGCCAGTAATTTTTTTATTCCTTATAAGGACTCTTTCATAAACATATTTATTTCCATCTTGGACGTAGTAAGTAATAATTTCACCATCTGGAAAACCATTTACATACATACCCACCTTTACTAAAATAACATCATCAAATTTTTGTGTTTCCGTAAATATTCCATTTCGGATACCCTCAGTGTAGTTCGTGATTTCTTTAATAGTTCCGTCCTCGTAATATTCTTGCCACTCACCAACAGATACTCCCTTTTCGTAATTTTTTATACTCCGTAAGCTTCCATCTGGAAAGTATGATTCCCACTTACCAACCGGAGTTCCCTTTATCCAATAACTTGTGCTTTGCAATGTACCGTTCGGATAAAATTCCTTCCACTCACCATTTTCCAAACCATTTATGTAATCTCCTTTTTTAGCTATAATTTCCCCTTCTCTAGAATTATGATAAAAAGTCCAAGTTCCAGTTTTTTCAAAATCTTCATTTAGCTTACCCTTTTCTTGTAGAATTAATGGCTTACCGCTGGCAATGTCTTGAATAAAATACACCCTTGATATTCTAGTATCATAATTAAAATATTGGGCTGGTCTATCGTCCGAAAAAGCTCCATAATATTCCCATTCGCCTATGGGGACACCTTGACTATTTTTTTCTCCATCTTTCTTATATATATTATCTGGATTATACTCCCTTATTTGTGAAGTTGAGGCAGCACCTATAAATAGGCATATTAAAATGAGTACATTTCTCATGTTGAAAGTAATTTTTAGATTAAACCTTTTATTCGTTATTGATAATCCGGGTTTCAGACTTTAGCTAAATCTCCCTTATGTGCAAATTCCAAGTTTTTCAATTAGTCTGAATCTTGAGGTGAAAAATATAAACCATCCATAATAGCTTACATTTTTCGCTTTATTTTTTCAATCAGATTTTCTGTTGAGGTATTATCTTCTTCTGCTTTTTCACCTAAAACAATTGATTCTTTTGCAATTGACAAAGCTTTTGTGTAATTACCAGTTCTATACAACAATGAAGCATAAGTACCGGTGTTAAAACGATTTTTATCCAGTTCAATGGAACGTTCTACCCATTTTAGTGCAAACTCTAATTCTGCAGTACTGCTATCTTCATTTTCATACACCTTCCATGCACAACTATTTAATCTCGAGGAATATTCTCCAGTCCAATAATATATTATGTCACAATATTCACCTTGAATGGTGCCATCAGCATAGTGTGCCTTATTGATTAAGGTGCCATCTATATATTCATTTAAAGTACCATTACCATTTGAAAAAGTGCCTATTGGGAGCGGATTTCCTTCCTTGTCATTGTATATTAACACATTTTGTAATTTACCGTGTATGTAATCAAACTTTTGGTATACCGTGCCATTTTCATTTTTAACAATATATTCTTCATTTAATTCACCTTGATCATCGTATATTTTTTGGTAATGAAATTCTCCATTTTTATAAGATGATGTCCATACACTTATTTCGTTCCCTGTATTACCGTTATATTTACCACTGTGACTTATTTGCCCGTTGTCGTGATAATATTTCCAAAAACCAACCCTAAAACCCGTGGCACCGTTATATTCTCCTATTTCCCAAAGCTGACCATTGTTGTGATACTCCTTCCACTCGCCAGTTCTATTCCCACCTCTTTCGGTATAATTGCCTATACTTTCAAGTGTACCATTTTCGTGATATTCTTTCCAAACACCTGTTTTCATCCCATTTGTATAGTTGCCTTCTCCGCGTAAACTTCCATCATCACGATATTGTTTCCATAGACCTGTATAATTAAGATCCTTATCTATCTTTCCTTCTGAGGATAACTTTCCGTATTTATAAAACTTTTGGGTAAACAAAACAGGATTATAGATGGTATAATTGTTTTGATCTAAATACATAATCCATTCTCCTATTTTTTCATCATTGCTAAAATTTCCAACTTGTTGTAAGTATCCATTGAATTTTAAAAAAATACTTTCATCATATATTTTCCACTCGCCCGTTCTCTTATCATTACTATAACTTCCTATTAATTCTAGAAATCCATTTTCATTATAAAATTTCCATTCGCCAGTTCTTTCGTACTTATCATTAATTTTTCCATATTTCTCTAATTTTCCATTCGTATAAAACTTTTCTTCTTTGGTATCGTAATTGAGTAAAAAATAATCTCTAACATCATCATCGCCAATATAAAATTTGCCAATTCCAGAAGCATTACCATCGGTATAACTTATTTCAGAACTAATTCGCCCACTTTCTAAGTAGAATTTCCAATTGCCTGTTGCATTTCCATTAGCATCCCAAGCACCCTCTTTTTTTAGGTTGCCGTTGTCGTAATATTCCTTTTCGACCTGAGAGTATAAGCTAGTTGCCATTAAAAGTAATAAGAGAATAGTTGATAAATATTTCATGATGTTCTATAAATTAGTTTGTTAGTATGAATAATTAATAGTAAATTTTGATAATATGTTTTTATAAATATGATAATTGTAGTTGAAGCAATAATCTGTTTAGATTTAAATCATGATTAGAAACTGGTAGTATATCAAATTACCTATATGGTTAAAATTATTCTCGATTTTAAACTCATGTTTAAATACCACATAAAATTTCTTTCGGAGAATATAATTCGCTCCTCATTGAAAAACTTATGAAATTAGAATCCTGGGCATAAATTTTCTAAAATCCACCCACCGCCTTTCCATTCTTGAAAAAGACTGTCCCTAAATAATTTCCATCTTTATCAAACCCTGCCATGTATCCATTTCCATTCTTGAAATTACCCCAGTCCAATTCCTTCCCATTTTTATCCCTATACTCCAATATCGTGTATGGTAGACCTTTCTTGTAAATATACTTTTCAGAGACCTGGCCGTTTTCATCATATCGCGTCAAGAATCCATTTTTATTTTTGTCAAATTCTGTTTCAGATTTCAATTGACCATTATCATAATATGTACTTTCGATATTATATTCCACTATTTCTCTTACTTCAACTAAAACCACTTCGTCGTTGTTAACTTGAGAGAATATTGGTGTGGCAGATACTAGTAAAAAATATATAGTTATTGAATATTTCATGATTTTAGATTTTATTTTGTTAAAAAATCAAGGTCGCTCATAACGAATTGGTAATTATTCTGATTCTTTCTACAGAGTTATTTATAATAGGATTATTAATAATATTTCAATTAAGAAATTAAATGAGTAGATATGATATATAAAGGATTCCAAATTACAATGACTAAATCACACCTCAAATACCTACTATTGGGTATTTTTAAATCTAAGGTTCAGATTTTATGTGGGAGAAGTAGTGTTGGAAATGGGCCTTTTTCATTTAGTAGATGGTTTATTTCTAATTAATAGAAGAGAATAAATGAATAGCCTCAATTTTAAATATAAAAAAGTATTATCAATATTTTAACACGATAAGCTCTTTAAAATTGAAAAAAGTTTGAATTTAACAATAATTTCTTAGAAAATAACCTGATTTTTTGAGTTTAAATCCTCCCTGTTTTTGAGAAGCGATTTGTGGAATAGACCGCAAATTTATTCTTTACCAACCTGTAAAACATTAGTGAGATATGGTGCGGTAGGTAATGCAACCAATAGTTTTCTAATTTTCAAAATCTAATTTAAGAACTAACTCATGACTATTTATTGAAATTTTTTGCTCTGCAATTACTTCTAATTCATCCCAAGCACCAGAATCAATTTTACGTTTTTGTTCACGAACAAAATCTGTTATATCTTCTATTGAAATAATCCATTCAGTTGCAAACTTTTGAAGGAGTTTGCCTTTAAGACCAATTTGTATCGCTCTCCGTTCTAATTTTTCACCGTTTGGAGCATGGTCTGGATCCCACTGTAATCTGACTTCAGAATTTTCCATTTGCGATTTCCAATTTTCTGGTGTCTTGTAAATTTTCTCATTGAAGGCTGAGTGAACTCCTTCTGAGAGTAGTATTTCAAAATTACTTTTTGAAATTTCTATTGCCAATATGTTTTGTTCATGCTCTTTCATTGCCCACCCTGCGCGATACATCATCCATAAAAAATTGGGTTTTATCCAAGACATTCTTGTGAACTTGTAGTGGGGACCGCCAAACTTCTGATTCTCTATTGCCCATTTAGAAATATTGGGATTGAAAGCTTGATAAACAATTATATTTTCATTGTTAGTCTGACCAATTATGTGCTTACCAATTTGGGGAAGATCCTTCTCATATTGAGCGTATTTAATCGTTTTTAATTTCATTGGTTGAAGGATTAAAAATAACTTGAAAAGCTTTAACGGATTGATACTAGAAGAAGATTATAGTGCGATATTTTTATTAAAAAACTGAATTCGAAATATTGATGGTATATTTTCATCCAAACCAACCATCCCGATCCAAACTTCGATACTGAATGGCCTCAGAAATATGATTGCCGGTTATATCTTCAGAAGCCTCCAAATCTGCGATAGTTCGCGAGACTTTCAAGATTCTATCATAGGCTCGTGCCGAAAGATTCAGTTTTTCCATGGCGGTTTTTAAAAGTTGTAGCGAAGATGGTTCCAACTTACAATATTGGCGGATTTGCTTTACGCCCATTTGCGCGTTATAATGTACTTTATCAGATTCTGCAAACCGTTCAGATTGTAATTTTCTGGCTTTTGTAACTCTTTCGCGAACAACAATGCTTGATTCTCCTTTTCGTTCGTCGCTCAATTTTTCAAAAGGAACTGGAGTAACTTCTATATGAATGTCAATTCTATCCAAAAGTGGTCCAGAAACTTTACTTAAATAACGTTGCATTTCTGCTGGCGAAGACATTACGGGAGCGTCTGGGTCGTTAAAATAACCACTCGGACTTGGGTTCATACTCGCAACCAACATAAAGCTGGAGGGATACGTTACCGTAAATTTTGCTCGTGAAATTGTAACTTCGCGATCTTCCAAAGGTTGTCGCATTACTTCCAAAACGCCACGTTTAAATTCAGGCAATTCATCTAAAAATAGTACTCCGTTGTGCGCTAAACTTATCTCGCCAGGTTGCGGATATTGACCGCCACCGACAAGGGCAACATCGCTAATAGTATGATGCGGACTTCTAAAAGGTCGCGAAGTCATTACTCCAGCCTTTTCCATAGTACGTCCGGCCACGCTATGGATTTTTGTAGTTTCCAAACTTTCCTGTAAAGTCATCGGTGGTAAAATACTTGGCAATCTTTTGGCAAGCATTGTTTTTCCTGAACCTGGAGGACCAATTAAAATTATATTATGACCGCCGGCTGCTGCAATTTCCATACAGCGCTTTATGGATTCTTGTCCCTTCACATCGGCAAAGTCAAATTCAGGGTGTTCAAGGTGATCGTAGAATTCAGCTTCCATATCAACGATTGTTTGCTCTAACGGCACACCTTCATTGAAAAAATCTATTACTTCTTTTATGTTTTCAATTCCATAAACTTCAATGCCTTCAACAATCGCGGCTTCTTTTGCGTTTTGCTTCGGAAGAATAAACCCTTTAAAACCTTCTTCTTTTGCTTTAAGTGAAATTGGTAATGCACCACGAATGGGCTGCAAATTTCCGTCTAGGGAAAGTTCACCCATAATTATATATTCTGAAAGTGGATTATTTTCTTCAATCTGCTCCGTAGCAACAAGAACGCCCATTGCCAAAGTAAGGTCATACGCAGAGCCTTCCTTCCGAAGATCGGCAGGAGACATATTTAATATAAGTTTCTTACCCGGAATTTTATAACCGTTGTTTTGAAGTGCAGCGGCAATGCGGAAATTACTTTCCCGAATGGCGTTATCTGGCAAGCCAACCAAATGGTAGCCAACGCCACTATCAACATTCACTTCAACAGTAATTGTTGTTGCTTCTACACCAAAAACGGCGCTTCCATAAACTTTTGTGAGCATATCTATTTTTTATAAACGGGGGAGTTTATAGTTGAAAGATACTAAAAAAATGGGATTCGTGATTCGTTAATTCGGGATTCGTTAAAACACTACTATCATTTGGCAAGAAAGAATTATCTCAATCTTTTTTATTACCAAAAACCTTTTTTAAAAGGTTTATAGTTGAAGTGTTTTCAATCTTTTCTGGGTTATTTTTTTCAATTGCGTTCAATGTTCCTTTTGCAACAGTTTTCCCCAACTCCACTCCCCATTGGTCATAGCTAAAAATATTCCAAATAATTCCTTGAACAAAAAGTTTATGTTCGTACATCGCTATAAGGCTTCCAAGATTTTTAGGAGTCAGTCTTTTTATTAAAAGTGAATTTGTTGGCTTGTTTCCTTCAAAAATTTTGAACGGGTTTTCTACAGTTTTAAAGTGCGTGCCTTCCCATAAAGCTTCTGTCTGTGCAAGATAGTTTGCCATTAAAACATTATGGTTATTCGTATTGCCAGCTAAGGGTTCAGCAAAACCAATAAAATCCGTCGGAATCAATTTGGTTCCTTGATGTAAAAGTTGAAAATAAGCGTGTTGCGAATTACTGCCTACATTGCCCCAAACAATCGTTCCTGTTTGATAGTTTATTTTTTCGCCATTTAGGTCAATGCTTTTACCATTGCTTTCCATTATGGCCTGCTGAAGATAAGGAACAAGTTTATTTAAGTATTGCGAATATGGAACAACCGCTTCACTTTCTGCTTTAAAAAAATTGTTATACCATACTGAAAGTAAGGCTAATATAATAGGAATGTTTTTGCTGAAATCTTCGTTTTTGAAATGTGTATCCATTCCAAAAGCACCTTTTAGCATTGCTTCAAAATTCTTAAATCCTACAGCGCAACAAATAGAAAGCCCAACGGAACTCCAAAGTGAAAACCTGCCTCCTACCCAATCTTGCATCGGAAAAATGTTTTCTTCGGAAATACCGAAATCTTTTGCGCCTTTTTCATTCGTTGAAACAGCCACAAAATGTTTTTCAATATCAGCCTTTGAAGCGTTTTTCAAAAACCAATCCCTAACAAATGAAGCATTTACAATAGTTTCCTGAGTTGTGAAGCTTTTAGAAACAATGATAAAAAGTGTTGTTTCTGGATTTAAAGTTTTAAGTTTTTCTGAAACGTCATCGCCATCAATATTTGCAATGAAATGTATTTTTAAATGATTTTTATAAAACTGAAGTGCTTCCACAACCATTTCTGGTCCTAAATGACTGCCGCCTATACCTATGTTCACTATGTCTGTAATCCCCTTTCCTGTAAAACCTTTGTGATTGCCGCTAATAATTTCTTCAGAAAAAAGTTTCATTTTTTGAAGTGTGGTTTTCACTTCAGGTTTCATATTTTCAAAATCACGTAAGGCAGTGTGAAGCACGGCTCGGTCTTCGGTTTCGTTAATTTTCTCTCCCGAAAATTGTTGGGCTATGGCTTCTTTCAGCTCTACTTCTTCAGCGAGTTTTAATAAAAGTGAAATAGTTTCATCAGTAATTCTGTTCTTGGAATAATCTAAATAAAAATCTTGCCATTCAATCTTAAAACGCTCTGCGCGATCAGAATCCTTTTCAAATACGTCTTGCATTTGAAGGTTTTCAATTTTCTGAAAATGTTCTTCAAGTGCTTTCCAAGTTTCGGTTTTAGTAGGATTTATTGAGGGTAATGACATTGTGATTGCAGATTGCAGATTTTTGATTTATGAACCAGTAATTTTATTTTTATAATATTGAATTAATCCATCAATAGGTTGTTGAACGATATTTCCAAGTTCTAGATTGTGATTTTTAAAGCATTCCTTAATTATTTCCTCTGAAAAGTGTGCAATAGAACCAATAAAATGAACTGGAACTTCGCGCGACTTTTCAAAACAAAGAATTCTACATTCAATAAATGATGAAATGCCTTCTTTAATTAGGTTGTAAAAGTATGGGTTTATTTCTTTCTGGGTAAAGATGAATTGAGCAAATGACGCCAAATAAGCATTCGGATTGGGTTTCTTGTACAGATTCACTTTTATATCATCAGCTTCTAAATTGAATTTCCTTTCAAATTCCGAAGCGATTTCTGAAGGCATTCTGTGGTAATAATAATCGCGAAGCAGTCTTTTACCGAAATAATTTCCGCTGGCTTCATCCATCAAAATGTAGCCTAAAGCTGGTATTGGCGCGTGAATCTCTGTTCCGTCAAAATAGCAACTGTTGCTTCCCGTTCCCAAAATGCAAACAATTCCGGGCTCGTTCGTTACAGCAAAAACTGCGGCGCTCAAATCTTCGGAAACATTTACTTTGGCTTTGAAAAATAATTCCTCTAAAACTTCCTTCAATATACCTCTAGGTGTTACAGTGCCGCAACCCGCTCCGTAAAAATCAAGAATTGCTACACTTTCAAAAACTCTTTTTAACTCTTCATTTGAAGAAATACGAAGTAATAAATCCTCTCGTGGAACCACTGTAGGATTTAAGCCTGAAGTAGCAGTTTTAAAGACGACTCCACCAGAATTATCTAGCAAAACCCAATCACATTTTGTAGAACCACCGTCGGTTATTAAAATCATATTTTAAAGTGTTGAAACGTGAGCTGCTAGTTCCACCAATTTCGCAGAATAGCCGTATTCATTATCATACCAAGCCACTAACTTAAAGAAATTATCATTAAGCGCGATGCCAGCATTTGCGTCAAAAGTACAAGTATGGGAGTCTGAAACAAAATCTTGTGACACGACTTCAGCTTCGGTGTAGTTTACGATTCCTTTATAGTTAGTTTCCGAAGCTTTTTTGAAGAGTGCTTTTATTTCTTCATAAGTCGCTGGTTTTTCAGTTCGAACGGTTAAATCTACTACGGAAACATCTGTGGTTGGCACTCTGAAGGCCATTCCTGTAAGTTTTCCCTTTAACTCTGGAATTACTTTAGTTACAGCAACGGCTGCGCCTGTGGTTGTTGGAATGATATTGCTCAAAGCACTTCTTCCTAAGCGATAATTTTTCTTTGAAGGCTGATCTACTGTGGATTGCGAAGCCGTTACAGAATGAACCGTCGTCATCAAGGCTTCAACAATTCCATATTCATCGTTAATTATTTTTGCTAATGGCGCAAGGCAATTTGTGGTGCAAGACGCATTGGAAACTATATTGTCCGTTGCCTTTACATCTTTGTGGTTTACGCCCATCACAAACATTGGAGCTGTTTTGGAAGGAGCAGAAATAACTACTTTTTTCGCGCCAGCCTTTAAGTGCGCTTCAGCAGTATCGATTTCTTTGAAAATTCCTGTACAGTCAATAATTATGGTCGCGCCAACTTCGTTCCATTTCAAGTTTTCAGGATTTTTTTCAGCAGTGACCCTAATTTTTTTTCCGTCAACAATTAAATTTCCATTCTTAACCTCGACCGTTCCTGGATATTTTCCGTGAACAGAATCGTATTTCAATAAATATGCAAGGTGATCTACTTCTAGCAAATCATTTACTGCTACAATTTCTATATCCTTTCTTTGAGCTGCTATTCTGAAGGTTAATCGCCCTATTCGACCGAAACCGTTTATTCCTATTTTTGTCATGTTTTTTTGTTAATCGTTATTTGTTAAGCATTAATTGTAGTGTGGTCATTATCAAAATAAATATTTGATTTCAAATACTATAAAATTTTATGCATCAAGCACCTGTCATCTAACATCCGTCAAATCGAAATAATATCTGCCACACGAATCAATTCTTCATCAATTTCATTGTTACCTTTTATTGCTTCGGAAAAAGGAACCGAGGTTACCTTATTGTGAACAATGCCTATCATAACATTTGTTTCGCCACCTAAGAGCGCATCAATGGCACCAACCCCTAAACGGCTTGCAAGCACGCGATCATAACAACTTGGCGCGCCACCGCGTTGAATGTGGCCTAGAACGGTAACTCTAACTTCGTATTCTTTTAGGTTTTCTTCAATATATTTTGCGAGTTCAAAAATGTTCTTTCCTATTTGGTCCCCTTCTGAAAC
The DNA here is from genome assembly GCF_000265385.1 of Aequorivita sublithincola DSM 14238. Lineage (NCBI taxonomy): Bacteria > Pseudomonadati > Bacteroidota > Flavobacteriia > Flavobacteriales > Flavobacteriaceae > Aequorivita > Aequorivita sublithincola. The sequence goes on along the minus strand of NC_018013.1, from coordinate 2,736,257 downwards.
AACAACAATACTTGAAGTTTTACCAGATTTTTTACTTCGACTTAAAGATTCCAACAAACGCTCTTTCCCCATGTTTTGTTCTGGAATCAGAATTTCCTCCGCTCCTGCGCCAATTCCAGCATTTAACGCTATATCGCCAGCATCACGACCCATCACTTCCACTAAAAAAAGACGGTTGTGAGAATTTGCCGTGTCACGGATTTTATCAATTGCCTCAACCACAGTATTTAATGCTGTGTCGTAACCTATGGTATAATCAGTTCCATTAATGTCATTATCTATAGTTCCAGGAATTCCCACAATAGGAAAGTTGAATTCTTCAGCAAAAGCAGAAGCTCCCGCAAAAGTACCGTCGCCGCCTATGACGACCAAGGCATTTATGTTTTCATTTTGAAGGTTTTCAAAAGCCTTTTTTCTTCCTTCAAGAGTCAAAAAATCTTTGGAACGCGCAGATTTAAGAAATGTGCCTCCGCGATTAATTATATTTTTTACCGTACGTGCGTTAAGTTCCTTAAAATCGCCTTCAATCAAACCTTGGAAGCCACGATAGACGCCAACGCACTCAAGATTGTGATATGCGCAAGAACGAACAACCGCCCGTATCGCAGCATTCATACCGGGTGCATCCCCTCCGCTGGTTAAAACCGCTATTTTTTTTGGTGTTTTCATAAACGGAAAGTTACCATTATTGTTTACAATACAAAATGATTTTTGTCAGAAAAAAATACGTGTAAGTACGTATATGAGGAACCAATTTCTCGCCGTATATTTGAATCATAGAATTAGTGGATAATGTACGAAGCAATATTTTTTGTGGGGATAGAAAATATTCTTTAGTACAATTTAAAGTTTACTAAGTTAGGTTTGTTAAAGAATCCCGGCCAATGGTCGGGATTCTTGTTTTATAAACATTTCTATTTATTTCTTCAGAATTGTAAATTCTATGGAAGAATCATTATAAACTCTATGTGTTTGCCTTTTATAATCTTCCGCTTTCGCCTCAAATATGTTGGGAACAAAAGTTTGCGGGTTCAAGTCTATCAAAGGAAACCACGTACTTTGAACTTGAATCTGAATTTTATGCCCCTTCTTAAAAGTATGATTTACATCTTGAAGTTTTATGTTAACCACTGTTTTTTCATTTGGAATAAAAGGTTCTGGCTTGCTAAAACTATTTCTGAATCGCCCGCGCATCACTTCGCTCCTAACCATCATAAAGTAATTGCTCATTTTTAAATATTCCTGTGTTTCTGGGTAATCTTCGGCATCTGCTGGAAAAACGTCTATAACTTTTACTATCCAATCTGCATCTGTTCCAGTGGTTGAAACGTTTAATTTAGCTAGAATTGGACCTGCCATTGATACGTCTTCAGTTAGGATTGGAGTTTCAAAAACCAGTACATCTGGGCGACGAGCGGCAAAACGCTGATCGTCCGTCATATATTTGCGTGGAGTGAAAACCATTTTAATGTCTTCGGAATAAGGAACTGGTTTTTTTGGATCGCTGATAAATTCTTCAAAAGAAATATTTTTTTGTGCTTTGTCAGTTAGACGTTGGTCGCTTTGAAGGAAAAAAGTTTTGTTTTCAGTATTTTTTGGTGGCCATTGTTGGTATGACTTCCATTCATTCTTGCCTGTTTCAAACATATATGCTTCGGGCAAACTGCTTTCACCTTTTCCGTTATCTTTTAGGAAATGATTGAAAAATTTAGTTTCAATATTCTTTTGATAGTTTATTGAAATACTGTCGCCAAAATATATATTTCCAATAGCTTGGCGGTCCTTCGCACGTGCCCAATCGCCGTGACTCCACGGACCATAAACGATAGTGTTATAATTGGTGCTACTCTTTTCAACAGCTTGATAGCTGTTGAAGGGACCGTACAAATCTTCCGCATCAAATAGACCGCCTACAAACATTACAGCTGGTTTTATATCTTTTAAATGTTGAATAATTCCGCGGCTTTGCCAAAATTCATCATAGCTGGAATGTTCCTTAAGTTGCTTCCAGAAAATATTGTCTTCCTTGTAATATTTATCGAGGTTACTTAATGGTCCGGCATCCAAGAAAAACTGATATTGGTCTTTTGAATCTAGTTCTGGAAATTTGAACCAAGGCTTGTCTGTAGGTTCTGTTTTTTCATAACCAAAAAGCGCTGTTGCACGCCAATAACTCAATAAATATGCGCCGTTGTGGTGAAAATCATCAAAAAAGAAATCGGCAATGCAGGCTTGTGGAGACACGGCTTTTAGTGCTGGATGCGAGTCAATCAACGAGCAAGTTGCATAAAAACCTGGGTAACTGATTCCCCAGACTCCAACGTTTCCGTTGTTGTTTGGGACGTTTTTTACTAACCAATCAATACTGTCATAAGTATCGCTGGATTCGTCAAATTGTTTGCCTTTTTTGTTTGGAATATAAGCTCTCATATTATCGTAAACTCCTTCGCTCATCCAGCGACCACGAACGTCTTGATAAACCACAATGTTTCCTTCTTTCATTAAAAATTCATTCGGTGATATCTTTGAACGAAACTCATCTTCGCCATAAGGCTGGCAACTATACGGCGTTCTTTGAAAGAGCATTGGATATTTTTTTGAAGTGTCTTTAGGTGAATAAATTACAGTGAAAAGTTTCACGCCATCCCGCATTGTGATTGTGGTTTCCGTTTTATTGTAGTTTTCCTTTACGAAATTTTCGTCCTGTGCAAACGATACAAAACTGACGAATAATAAAATCAATACTATTTTAAATGCTTTCATTGGAACTATTTATGTGATCTAATTAGAATAAGTTATTTTTAATATTTTTTCAGTGTTTTCGTTGACTTTGAAACTGTCGTCCATTCGGTGGCCGATTATCCAGACTATTTTTTCATCACTTAAAAGTAGCCAGATTTTGTCCTTTTCATTTAGAGGAATCTTTTCGTCTTTGAAGAATTTGCTCAGTTTCTTTTTCCCCTTCATTCCGAAAGGCTGAAAAGTATCGCCACTACTCCACTTTCTGAGTTTTAAAGGAAAGTTTAATTTTTCTGAATCCACGTAAATTAAATTCTTCTCGGTTTCGCCAATGTATTTTGAAGGTTCAATTTTTAAGTTGATTGGCGAAGTAATTCCGTCTTTTGACACTAAAAATTCTTCGGAAGTATTTACATCTGAAATTTCTGTAAGCACCAATTCATCACGGTTTTTAAGAAGTTGATGTGTTTTTGAAAAAATTTGCTTTCCGGTTTGCGCATCCATTAAATTTGAAACGTCCTCCCATTCCGTAAAGCCGAAACCATTCAGCAATTCATAAAGTAAGGCTTCAGTATGCGGTAATTCTTTTATTTTTTGAACATTAATTTTATAGGAATCCGAAGCTTCAGAAACCACTAAATTGTAAACCAAAGCCATATAATCTTCAATCAAATTTTGGGAAGATTGTAAATTACGTTGTGTTTTTTGAAAATTATTCAAAAGCGACTCGTTGGTTTCTTTGAATTGCGGCAAAACTTGCAACCTCAGCTTATTCCGAAGATAATCTGCTTTTTGATTGCTGCTATCTTCTCGCCATTTTAAGTTATTCTTTTCGGCGTATTGTAAAATTTCTGCTCTTGAAAAGTTTAAAAGCGGTCTGATGATTTTGTTGTTTTCTTTCGGAATTCCTGTTAAACCATTTAAACCTGTACCGCGGGAAAGATTGATGAAAAATGTTTCTAAATCGTCATCTAAATGATGGGCTGTCAATAAATAATCATACTTAAAATCGTTTAAAATTTCCTCAAACCAGTTATAGCGAAGTGTTCGAGCAGCCATTTGGGTTGAAACTTTATGTTCTTTTGCAAACTTTTTTGTGTCGAAGGTTTCAGCAAATACTGAAATCTCCAAGTTATTCGCCAAACCAATCACAAACATTTCATCACCGTCGCTTTCCTTTCCGCGAAGCGAGAAATTGCAATGCGCTAAAGCGATTTCAAAATTGAGACTTTTCAATAAATGCGTTAAAACCACACTGTCCAGTCCTCCGCTGCAAGCGATGAGTAGTTTTTTTCCTTTGAGAAAAGAAAAATTGGTTTCAATATTTTTTTTAAAGCTCGTGAGCAACCTTAGTGTTTTTTAGAAGAAATTAATAATTATTCCAGCAATAACGGCAATTCCGAAGCTGAGCATTGTACCAATTAATACGTATTCCGTCTTTAAAGTTTCGTTATTTCCGTATCGCAAAATTGATTTTGCAGCAATCAAAAATCCAACTGCTGAATATTGTAAAACTATAATGAAAGTAAGCGTTAAAATTCGTTCCAAAACGCCAATAACCTTTCCGGCATTGGGCATTTCGTTATCGCTAGATACTTGTATTTGGGTAACTTTAAAAACTTCTCTTATAAATATATTGGCTGGTTTTAGGCATACCAAATATCCTGTGATAACTAATAAATATTTAAAATTTATAGGAACTCCAATGGAAGGACTTATTCCGTGCCATTTATCAAACAAAACAACAACTATTGTTAAGAAAATGAGATGAATGGCTTGGTCAATAAAAAAGGCATAACGGCCAAAGTATTTGCTTTTTATAAGATTAAGTTTAAATCCATCTGTTAAGAAATGTGTAATTGCAATAATTGCAGCTGCTAAAGCAAAGCCCAACTGCAACGAAAATATCCAGGCTAATGCAAAACACGCCAGGCCGTGCCAATACAAAAAAGAGCTCTTAAAGCCTATTGTGTTTTTCTGTTTTGCAAGTTTATTGGTCTGGAAAAAATAATCCAAACAGAGATGTGCAATAAATTGGAGCAGTAATAATTCCTTTAAATCCATAGCTTCTATTTTGAAATTATTATTTTAAAATAGTTAACCGCTTCTTCAATAGCGTTCCAGCCTACGCTTGTGGAATGTTGGTTTACGGCAGATTGCCCAATGCCAAGTTGTTTGGCTATTTCGTCTTCTTGGTTGTTCATCAGTTTTAAATATAAAACTTCACATTGGCGCGAGGTTGCTTTGCTTAACAAAACATCCAGCAATGCCAGTAACGGCAAGAAGTTTTGATTCAAACTTTCATCCTTTGAAGCGAAAAACAAGGTGTTTTTTATAACGATTCGTTCTTTATTATAGGTGGTTTCGCCACTAATTTCGCGACCGGAAAAATAAATGGCATCACCATCAATTATTCCTTCTTCGGGATTGTAGCGACTTAGTTCACCATAACCAATAGCGAGCCGTATTCCGTGGATTTTGAACTGTTTTATGCGGTTATCGTCTTTGGTGTATGTTTTGGTGTCAATGGGAATTACTTTTACAAAACTTTTAATAGCCAAAGCAACTTGCAAACCCTCTGCAGCATTGGGAACTACGCATTCTAAGTAATCACCTTTTATAATGCGGCCATAAACATTAAATTGCTTTTTTAAATCTAGAAGCAGGGTTTTTAGACTTTCCTCAACAATGTTACGGTCTGCGTTGTGCAAACTGGTTGAGGAAACAATATCTCCAGATATTACTGAATAATTCATTTGTTGAATCTTTATTCAAATATATAAATTTATTAGCTTAAACACTAATAAATATGGTTTATTAGCTTAAGCACTAATAAATGAGGTTTATTAGCTTAAACGCTAATAAAATAAATTGTAGTGTTTTTGAAATTTATAAGGAAGAATTTAACACTTCGCGCATTGCTTTTGCTTTCAGTAAACATTCTTCGTATTCCTTCTCAGGAATTGAATCAATCGTGATCGCGCTTCCAACAGAAAAACTAATGTATTCTTTCTTAGAATTATACAAAATACTTCGGATTACAACATTGAAATCAAAATCGCCTGAAGGTGAAAAATAGCCGATGGCACCACTGTATAAGCCGCGTTTAGCGTCTTCAATATCTTCAATAATCTTCATTGCTGAAATTTTTGGAGCACCCGTCATACTGCCCATTGGGAAGGTGTTTCTTAAAATTTCAACACTTGAAGTGTTTTGAGGAACTGTGCAGGAAACTGTAGAAATCATTTGGTGAACTTGTTCAAAAGTATAGATTCCGCAGAGTTCTTCAACGGTTACACTACCTTTCTCGGCGATGCGTGAGAGGTCGTTTCGCACTAAGTCTGTAATCATTATGTTTTCGCTGCGTTCCTTAGGATCTTCGGCCAATTGTTGCGCCATTTCTAAATCATCCGCTTCATTTTGTAACCGTTTGGCCGTTCCTTTTATGGGCTGTGAAATCAAGCTGTTTCCTGTTCTTTTAATATATCTTTCTGGAGATGCGGAAAGTGCATATACTTCATTCAACTTTAAAAAGACAGAGAATGGTGGTTTTGAAATTTTATTAAGCTGAAGAAATGTTTCTAGCGGATTGATTTCTGAAGCTTCCGTATAAAATTCCTGACAAATATTCGCTTCATAAATATCTCCTCTTTTTATGTGTTCAAGCGTTTCGTTTACTTTTTGAATGTAGCTGTCCTTTGAGGTTCGTGCATTTATTCTAGTAGTTTCAGTAGTTTCGGCTTCATCGGGTTTAAAAATCAATTCAGAAATCGTTTTCCAATCTGCTTCCAATTCATCTGAAACCATATTCAGATATTGGATTTCAACATTTTCTTCTGAAAAAAGAAACAACCTTTTAGGTTGAAAAAAGTATAGATCGGGAAAGTTTAAACCATCAAAATTGCTAGATTTCAACTTTTCCACATCGTTTTTTAAATCGTAGGAAAGGTAGCCGAAAAGCCAATCTGCGGTAGTGGTTTGGTATTCTTTCAGTTTATCAAAAGCGTTTTGTGTATCAGTTTTCAAAGCTGTAAAAGCATCTACAGCAAGGATGGCCTGAAAGGTTTGGTGCTTTTGCAAATAGGTATTACTGTCCAACCAAACAACTTCTTCAAATTGTTGTGCCCAAAGAAGAAGTCGGTTTTTTGCGGCTTCATTTAAAGAAAAGGGATATTTCTTTACAGTGCGCATTATTGCTGAATTTGATGAACAAAATTCTGAAGAACATCGTTAAAACCCAACAATAAAACTTCATTTGAAATGGATTTAGTTTCTGCGGAAAAGTTTTCAGAAAAAGAAAGAAAGCTGAAGCTCTCAATAATATTTGCCCCAAATCTGGGAAGTACGTTTTTTGTATATTCCAAAGAGGAAGCTGCGCCACGCCTTCCGTTGGAAGTGCTCATCAATAATATTTTTTTTCCTTCTAAGAAATTTCTATCATTTCTTGAAAGCCAATCTATCGTGTTTTTGAAATATGCTGAAACCATGCCATTGTGTTCATTCACAGAAATAACTAACGCATCGGCTTCCTTAATTTTGTTATAGAGCATTTTTAGATCTACAGGATGGCCTTTTTCACGTTCAATATCTTCACCGAACATTGGCAAGTCATAATCGGTTAGTTTGATGATTTCAACGTTATGACCCGCAATTTGTGAAGCTGCAAAACTAACGAGTTGATGATTAATGGATTTACTGCTATTACTACTAGCGAAGCATAAAATTTTTTTCATCCGCCAAAGTTATTGAAAAGGTTAGGTGTAAAAAAACCCGCGCCATATAATTTGACGCGGGTTCTTAAAAAAATAAAATTTGATTAATTATTGCTTCACGATACGTTTTACAACGCTTGCGTTTTCAGCATTTATTTTCACAAAATACATTCCTGTTGCCAAGTTATCCAATGAAATATTGGTTTCTTCTCCAGCTCCAGTAAGATCTATTGTTTTAATAGTTCTTCCTTTTACGTCTGTGATAATAATGTTTTCAAGTTGCACTGTTGTTTTGTTCATCAGCGTGATTTGTCCAGATGTTGGGTTCGGATATAGTAGAATGTTATTGTAAAATTCATTCTCACCAACGCCAATCACTTCATCTACCGTTACCGTGAAGGTACAGCTGTCTTCATTACCTGCAGCATCTTTAGCTGTCATAGTCATTGTAGTAACACCAGCGCCAACCATTGTTCCTGCAACAGGGTTTTGAGTAATAACCGGAGCGGGGCTACAGTTGTCTGTTGCGGTTGCAGCACCTGTATAATCTGGTAAAGTATATTGTGTTCCAGAAGGTACTTGCACAACTACATTAGCAGGGCAAGTTATATCAGGATTTACAGTTTCAGCCGTAACTACCGCAATAGTACGTTCGCCTGGACAACCAGAGGCTCCAAGATTAATGTCGCTATTAGGTGTACCAAAATCTGAAGTTAAACAAGTTCCAGACCAATCTGCAGCTGAATTTGTGTCATCATTTCTTCTGTAAGAATTAGAACCACAGTCTGAAAGTAATGAAGCTCCAACTCCAGTCCAATCAAGGTCCGCAGCCGTTACATTAAAACCTCCAATGGTAACGTTAAATGCCGAGATTTGTGAAGCACTATAATTCCAGAATACGGAATCTACTACGTCTCCAGTAGGATCAATAATTAAAATCCATCCTGCGTCACCGTTGTTCCAGAAAATATTATTTCCCCAGTATCCAGCACCTCCGTCATCGTTCCAATCTACAACGGAATTGGCTCCAATATTTCCAAGGGTTTTTACAATTGTATTCACTGAGTTTATATTAGTGTACGGAGTATCACTAACCGCAACTTTATAACCAGTATAATCCTTCGCAACCCCAACGTTTTGGATTTCGAATCTATCTGGTGTTTGTAAATTAATTTCTGAAATAACCAATTGTGATAGCGGTCCAGGAGCATTTTCCTGCGCGTAAACATTTGTGGATCCTGTTGGGATAAAGGTATATGTCTCTCCTTCAAAAAGGAAATTTCCGCCTGTTTGAGCGTCAAACCATCTAATAACATTTGTTGGGTCGTTTAAGGTTGCAGTTACTGTTACAGAATCACCAACACAGAAATCGCTAGCGCCAGTAGTTGTAGGTCCAACAGGAACAGCAAGTACTTCAATAGTATCCGTATCAGAAGAAGCAATTGAACAAGCACCAGCCTGTATATTATAGGTAACAGTATGAACTCCTACTCCAGCAGCAGCAGGATCAAATGTGAAAGTAGATCCGTTTCCATTGTCTGTAACACCAGGCCCGCTATAAACTCCACCACTTGGTGAACCACCACCTAAATCTGTTAACACGTCAGATGAAGCACAAACTTCCTCAAGTATAGATAATGATGCCAATTGTGAAGGAGTGTCAAAAGCTTGTATACCATCACTTCTGCTCCCTGAAGAACCTTGATTTGCACTGAAACCTAGTCCTCTTTTTGCAAATGCATCCCAAAGAATACATTCGTTTGCACCGCCATAAATAGCTTGATCTGCAGCCATAATAGCATCACGACCATCAACAAAACCTGGGCTACAAGGTTGAAGTTTTAATCCTTCAATAACCAAAGCCATAGCCATAATGTTACCGGCATCTTGGTTTACGTCACCTGTAAAGTTGTAAGGATTTGTATCAAAACCGTGCTCATCTATCAATGCCCAAGTTACTTCCCAAAGCATTTCAGCCCAAACAGAGCCTACACCATGTGGAACGGCAGCGGTTTTAATAAAGTCATAAGTTTGAGGATTCACAGATATATCTGTACTATATGGATAATCTCGAATTCCACCACCTCCTTGGCCTTGACCAAAAAGATAAGTTCCTACCGCGCGGGAATCGGTACCCACATCACCAGGTTCAATTGAAAGAATCACTCCAAAAAAGTCACTCCATCCTTCACCCATTTGCTCTGAATTTTGAAGACAGCTGGAAGCACTTGGCCCGCCCGTTAAACGGTTTGAAACACCATGACCATATTCGTGAAGAATAACAAGATTGTCAAAATCACCATCCTTATCATTACAAATATACATTTGCATTCTAGGATTGCCTCCGTCTGGTGGAGTACCAAAGTTAGCATTGCAAGTTCCTGAACCATCTTGAGCTTCTGCATTTACATAGTCATTTCCTGAACCACCATTTCCGTAGTTGTTTTGTTGAAAATTACCGTTAATCTCATCAAATCCGTATTGATACAAAATGTCATGAAAAACATTATTCATATAGAAAAGATTCGTAATCGCTGAATCTTCATATTGATTAGAATTGGAATAAACCTGACTGAAAGGATAACCCGTAAATTCTAAATTTGAACCCGCATTTGGTTGGTATCCTGAGTTGTTTCCATCTTCATAAGCGTTTACGTTGTTTCCACGAGTAGTTGTATATTCTGCTCCCGCAACTCCATTGGTGTCATGCCATCCATAAGGAGAAGCAGTTGCACTGGCTGGATTAACTTCAATGGTTCTTGCACCATAATAAGGACTCTCAAGTGGCAACGCAAAAACTTCATAACACTCTGTACAAGCTACAGGAGTATTTGCTACAATTTCTTTATAATTTGGAATATCATATAAATTTGTGTTGAAATTCATTTCTTTCACATCATTACTATGATCGTGATTGGTTGCACAGCTAACCATCCAGTTTGCTCTGTTTACAATCTCACCTGTTGTGGCATTCACTCTTACACTCCACCAATCTGTTCTTCCCTCAATTGAAAGATCCCAGCATAAAACCAGTTGGTTAGTCTCGGTAAGTGCATACATCAATCTTGCAGGTATTGGGCTTAAAGAAATTCCGCCATCGCTAAGCAACGTTTCTTTGGCAACGCCTTTGGCTCCTTTCAAAATAGATAGTGAACCATTGATGGTATATCCCAACTGTAAAGCGGCAGCTTGAACAGCTTGTGCCGCAGTGAGACCAGGATTTGTAGAACCTGAAAGTTTTTCGGCAGTGCTTTTTATAAATTTACTGTCATTGGCAATTACGTTACCATTCGCCATAATATGGATACTAGATTCTGTTCCATAAATTTCTATTTCGTTTAGTAATTGTCTGAAATAAACATGCTGAATACCACTAGCTTTACTAACGGTTTCACTTGTTATTTGCCATTGAACATCTTGTGGTAATAATTCATTTTGTTCAACGAAACGACTCAATTGTTGGTTGATTGGTTCTGAAAAATTCTGCGCAATCAGTGTGCTCGAAAAAACACACATGACCGTGAGAAAGAAAATTTGGGTAACTTTTTTCATTTTTTTTGGTTTGTTGGATTAATATTGGGTTTAAGTAGATTATGTTTTGTAAAGCTATTAAAATTTAGTTTTTTCACAACACTTTCTTAATATTCCGTAGAAATTTAACATCTTTGGTAACACGAAATAAAGTCATTATATAGCATATAAACGTAATTTTTAAAAAAATTACTTAATAGTTTTATTACATTTACTTCAAAAAAAGTTCTATGGAACAACCCAACACTCTTATTATTGCCATGCAAAATGGTGATGAAAAAGCTTTTTCACGCTTATATACAATGTACAGCGAAGCTATACAAGGTATTATTTATAGTATCGTTTTGGACGAAAACACTGCGGAAGAACTCCTGCAAGATGTTTTTATAAAAGTCTGGAATAATGCTTCTTCGTACTCTGTTGATAAAGGACGCTTTTTCACTTGGCTTTTGAATATTGCACGAAATACTGCCATAGATGAAACTCGATCTAAGTCATTTAAAAACTCTAGAAAAAACCTAAGTACCTCAAACTTCGTAGATATATTATCATCCTCTGATAGTTTAAACACAAAAACAAATAGTATAGGTATAAAAAAGTTTGTTGATGCCCTAAAACCTGCTTGTATTAAGATCATTGATCTTTTATATTTTAAAGGATTTACTCAGGCCGAAGCATCTAAAACTTTAGAAATACCATTAGGAACTTTAAAAACAAGAAACAGAACTTGCATTAACGATTTGCGAGTAATGGTCTTAGGATAATAAAAAATTATGACTCCAGAAGAAATCATAGCATCAGGAAATTTAGAGCTTTACGTTTGTGGCGCGCTGCCGGCGGAAGAAGCGATTGAAGTTGAAAAAGCGATTACAGCCCACGCTGAAGTGAAACGCGAAATAGAACTTATTGAAGAATCACTTTTACTTTTAGCAGAAAAAGTGGCTCCTCCAGTTCAAGCGATGACTTGGACTTACATTTTAAATTCTATCAGGAATGTAAAAGATATAGGTGATACTAAAGTGAGATCACTTAATTGGCCAGCCGTCACAGGTTGGGCAGCAGCTATCTTGTTTATGGGTGGAGTTATGTGGATGTTAAAACAAAACAATGATGTAAACAATTCTTTGCAAGTAACCACTATTGAAAACACAACTTTAAAGGAAGAAAAAGCAACGGTTGAAAGTCAACTTGCTGAAAATAATAACACTCTTGAAATTTTAAGATCCAAAGATTACAAAGCATACACGTTACCAGGAAACCAAGCAGTCGCTCCTGAAGGTTTTGCAAAAGTTTATTTAAATAGTAAAGAAAACATAGCGTATATAGATATAAAAGGTTTACCAACTCCGCCTCGCGGAAAGGTCTATCAAGTATGGTCTCTTAAAATGGAACCACTCACTCCAACAAGTGTTGGTTTGATAGATCCAAATAATGAAGCTGGCGATGGAATCTATAAGTTTGTAGACTTCCCGAATCCAGAAGCTTTTGGAATTACCTTAGAGCCTGAAGGCGGAAGCGAAACTCCTACCCTTTCTCAGTTATATACTTTGGGAATGATAACTATTTAAGAGAAAAGAACAAAGAATAAGATTATTAGAGCCTGAACGAATGTTCAGGCTTTTTTGTGGAGTTCAGCCACAAATACACGGATTCAATTTAAAAACATTCGTGAATTCGTGGCAACAAAAAAAGCGTCCGTCAATAAATGACGGACGCTTCAACTAACAAAAAAACTCTGAAAAACCGGTTAGACCGGTTTTCGAATAATCTATCAATTTCTTGATAGATAACCAACCTCTACACTACTTACGAAGAAAGTAGCATGTTGGTTTTCATATGTCTATAAATTTTCTATTTCTTTTGCTCTAATTGGGCCAAGCTCATAAAATGCACCCATCAATTCCTCTTTTAAAGGTTTAACTTTAGCATCCATCCCATTCGCTTTATAAATTAAAGCCAAATGAAAAAGCGCTTTTGGTTCTGAAGTTTTGCCTGCAACGTGCTCTTCAATTGTTTTCAAAGCTGCAGCTTTATCACCAGATTTAAGTTGGGCAAAGGCTAACAATTGATAGGTTTCAGGTGTAGCTCTGTTTGTAATTTCCTTTTCGGCCAATTTCAATGCTTTTTGTGGTTCTCTGTTTGCGTATAATTCTATCAGATAGGCATTGTACATTCCACCGTAATCAGGATTATCTGTGGCTTTTATAAATTTATCATATTCTATATTTGCTTCTGAAGTATTCCCATTAAACTCCGCCATTTGTCCTTTCAAAAGATAATAATCTGGTGCTTTATGGTTTACCATTACAGAGTCTAGAATACGGTTTGCTTCTTTTGTATTTTTTTCTGAAGAATAAACCAGCCAAGCAATTTGTTTTTTTACGTAATGACTGTCTGGTTCAAGTTCTAAGGTCTTCAAATAACTATTGTATGAATCCTGAAGTCTTCCGGCGTGACCGTAAAAATCGCCGATGTTACTATATACCCACAACTTTAAACCCTTGTTATTTCGTTCTTCAGCTATTTGTTTGGCTTGCTCCATATATTTTATAGCAGCGTCAAGATTCCCGTTGTGATCGCTCCATTTAGCCAAACGAATTAAGTAATTGAAATCCTTAGGATCCTTTATATTTCCCAAAAGAGTGTCTGCTCGATCGTATTCTCCCAATTCCATTGCAACGTCGAAAAGCATCATTTCCGTAGCCTTTCGATTATCGGTAGCGGAATAGGCGCTATCTAACAAAACCTGAGCTTCCTTAAAGCGGTGTTGCGAAACGTAATTATGTGCCAAACTGCGTAAATACGAATCTTTACCACGAGCTGCGATTTCATGTGATTTCTTGATAAGCTTTTCAGAAGTTTTCAATTCTGAAATATCACCTGTACCGCCAAACTTTGCTGCATGTAATCCAGAAACACGGCTCATTGCAATCAACTGGGTTGAATCATTATTAAATTCTTTCTGCCAAAATTCAAATTCTTCGTTTAAGAGATCGCTGGAAGGTGTGTTACTTGTAATTAAATAAGGATCGTAATCTTTGCTGTTGGTTATTGTTTTCGACTTTTCTTGACAACCAAAAAGAACAGTAACAGTCAATATCGTTATTATCATCTTCATTTTTAAAATTTTAGAGTTGGTTGAGTTTTCAAATAAAATATGTTTTAAACCAAAAAAGAGAACAAAACGTTCTCTTTCTTGACTTAAAAATTTATAGTTTAAAAAGGTCCAGCCATATAAGGGAAGGAACCTAAAAAAGGTGCATCATTCATTGGTACGCCATCGCTAGTAAGCGGAGGATTTTCTGTTCCGTCAGGGCCACCAAAGATTAATAGTAAGGATACATCTATCACGTCATCACTCAAATTTCTACCAGTCAATATTTCAGTTCCGTTGAAATAAGTTGTTATACCAGTTTGCGCCAACCACAATACATCGTTAGAAAGCACTGTTGTGAATTGTGCAGCAGTACGACCACCTTCTGGCAAAGCGTTTAGCGTATAACCTGGATTTAAAGCAAGTAATCTTTGTTCAAACCTAGTTTGAAATGCCACTTGCATTTCAGAAGGTACAGTAACGTTAAAAGCATCTTTAAAACCTTCAGTTCCAAAAACTGTATTAATTCCAGGGCGCCCCATTTGGTCTTCCTGATAATAAGTTCCGCTAAAATCCAAAACTTGTGCACAAGGCAGGCAATCTGGCCCACCACAATCTACATCTGTTTCTAGCCCGTTTTTAATTCCGTCTTCACAAGTGGCATTTATTATTACATTATCATTGTCATCTTCATCTTTACATTGCACAAATAATAGCGAAACGAATACTGCGGAAAAAAGGGTTATATATTTTAAATTTTTCATCTGAATATTATTTTTGATAGTTAGGAAGATTGAATGCCCTTATACGCATCTTCATTGAATTTATAGTTTATAAGTGGGCATTTCATCTTTTATATTTTTATAATTAGCTATTATTGTTTTCTTTTGGCTTCAACCCATACATTATATATTGGAGTGGCTGGGGCGAATGGATTTACACCAGTGGTTCCAGCAGGAATAATTGATTTTGGAAATTCAACTACCACACTCAATACGTTTTTGCCTGCAAAAGTATCTTTTCCAGGATTATTGAAACCAGTCGCAGTTCCAGCAATTACAGCATTAAACTGTGTAAAGTCAAAGAAGAATGGATCTTCTCGAGGTCCCGCAAAAAACTTCATACCATTTTTTTCAGCAACTTG
This sequence comes from Aequorivita sublithincola DSM 14238, assembly GCF_000265385.1. NCBI lineage: Bacteria > Pseudomonadati > Bacteroidota > Flavobacteriia > Flavobacteriales > Flavobacteriaceae > Aequorivita > Aequorivita sublithincola. The sequence goes on along the minus strand of NC_018013.1, from coordinate 2,721,037 downwards.
AATATCGTCCTTTGTTGAAATTTTTACACTATATGGCGTAGCCGAAGAAATAGTACTTTTAGTACCTTCTATTCCGCTAAATGCTGGAGCGGAAGGGCCGAAAAAATACATAGAATCTCCACGTTTAATGGCTTGAAAAACTAAGTCTTCTTTAAGGTCATTGTTGTAATCTATGTTGAATTCAATCAATACAGTTTCGTCGAAAACGGCTTGTTCTGTTGGCGTTCCTGGAGCTAAAAGCCCTTGAATGTTTGCAGCGAACACAAAATTGCTAGTGTTTTCGCCTTGAAAAGCATAAAAGTCTGTAATATCTGCCGTTGTGCCAGCAACTGCAGGTGCATCAATGTGATCCGCCGATATTAAAAATACCGAGAGTGCAGCTATGCCCAGTCCACCGATTACTGCAAAAATTTTTGATTTTTTCATCTTTTAAGTTGGTTTTTATTAATTAATTTTACTCGTTCATTATGCTTACGCTTAAATGTAGGTGCATAGTTTTCAAGATTGTGTTAATCTTTTGTTAACTAAAGAAATACCGAGATTTCAGGCCACTAAAATAATAATAAATAATTCGATGAACCCTTCCGCAGCCGATTGGATTTTAAAATTTTTAAATCTTTTTGAAAGAAAGGAACTTATTACCTACTTTGAAAGTGACCAAAAGTTTTACGAAACTCTAAAACAAACTGGTTTTATTTATGGAGTGTCTGTTGCGGCTATGCCCAAAAAATCTTTAGGCAGCTTAAAACTCACTAAAGAAGAGCTTACTAAAATAAATTTATTTCACGCATTGTTGTTCCAGTTTTTTCAGCAAAACGAAAGTGGCACTAATGAAGAAGCCATCAATAGTATCCTCTCTTTTTATAAACAACTAGAAAAAGGAAAAACTGGTTTCTTCCAAAAATTCACGCTTTCTGCCAGTCCTTCTAATTCGCTGGAACATATTTTGTCTGCGCGTTTAAGTTCCGCCAATTCACTTTTAAAGAAAAACACAATCTCGCTGCTCACCTATGCCCTACTCTATCTAGATGTTTTGGCCTACAAGTATTGGCAAAAAAAACCGGATTCTATTAAAGTATATTATAGACAGTTGGAAACTATTGTGCTCACAGCTTGTTTTTATACGATGAAGTCCAAAAAGAAAAAATCAAAATACGACAAACTGCTTCTTGAACTTTTTGAAACCTCTTCTGAATATATTATTGATGAAAGCGAAGGCGGCGCCGCTACTTTTTTGGACAGCTTAAATTATTTAAACACAGCCGAAGATTCCTTAGAAAAAAAGTATATGCTGGATCTTTGTTGCCTCACCGTTTGGGAAGATTTAAAACTGGACGATTCTGAACAACAGTTTTTGCAGCAGCTAGTAGTAACACTTAATTTTTCTGAAAAAGTTTTAAAAGAAAGTCTTTCTGGTTTAGAAACCTTTTCAAACAGTCATACCGAAAAAATTCTTCTTTTTGAATATTCGCATCCTGTGAAGCAGTTTTACAAACAATCTGCGAGTACAGTAAAACTTTTAATTATTCGTAATAAAGACCGATTAGCCCGCGAGCTGGAAGAAAGCGGCGAACTCGTTGTGCTACTTGGTCAATCCACAATACGCGATCTTTCAGCAGAAGAAAAAATAAAAGTAAAAGAGCAATTATTGGATGTTTGCAAAACCATTCCGTCGTTAACTATCTTCCTAGTTCCAGGAGGAAGCGTGCTTCTTCCGTTGTTGGTGAAGTTCATCCCGAAGCTTTTGCCTTCTTCGTTTCAGGATAATAGAATTAAATGAAGTTGAAGTTGAAAAATGCTTCGATACATATTGAAAGCAATAAATAATCTTGAGGCTTTCAAAACACTCAGCAACCTTGTATATTTAATTTGAATTATAAATTTTGAACCCTCTACTCCAACCAAAGTTTAAAATCCTTAACCCGCTCTCGAGCAACGATTACTTCTTGGTCTTTATAACTGTTCAATTTTAGCTGAAGACGCGAATTGGTGTAAGAAATTATATCTTTTATTGAATTGATATTAATGTAGAATTTTCGGCTAATGCGGAAAAATGTTTCTGGCGAAAGCTCTTGTTCCAGTTGTTCCAACGTAGTTTCTAAAAGATAATCGCGACCGTCAACGGTGCGTGCGTACGTTCCTTTGTTTTCAGAATAAAAACATTCAATTTCGTCTACAGAAATCATTTTTATATGTTGCCCAATTTTTGTGGTAAAACGTTTTTTGTATTCACGTTCCACAGGGTTTACGAGCAGTTTTTTAATATCTTCAAAATTGAACTGAACGTTTTGGGCTTGCGGTTTTAAGGACTGGTATTTTTTTACTGCGGCCTGCAATTCATCTTCATCAATAGGTTTCAAAAGATAGTCTATACTGTTTAGTTTGAAGGCTTGCAGGGCATATTCATCAAAAGCAGTGGTAAAAATAATGGCGCTTTTTACTTCAACCGCATCAAAAATTTCGAAGGAAAGACCATCGCTTAATTGAATATCAAGAAAAATCAAATCAGGATGTTTGTTGTTTTTAAACCATTCCACAGCTTCCTGCACGCTGTGAAGCATTTGGTTAACGTTCACGCCTTGTTTTTCCAACATACGCTGTAAATAGCGAGCAGATGGTTTTTCGTCTTCAATAATAATTACGTTCATTTTTGCGGTTTGGTTAACTTTTTTTCAGATGAATTCTAAGTAATACAAATATACTCGGATTCCTAAGCTTGAAAAAATGAATTTTTATTGCAAAAGTTCAAATTCTGTTATGTTTTGCAAACTTGATTATTAACTGGTTCATTCAACATAGCAAATAACTAAGACTCGTATTTTTGAATTAATTAGGGTTTCGGACTTTGGAATTTTTTATATTTGAACGTTCTTTTTTTAGAATAAGCAATAATAAATAACAATAGAAAATAATAGTATGGGAAGAGCTTTTGAATTCAGAAAAGCAAGAAAAATGAAGCGTTGGTCTGCAATGTCCAAAGCTTTTACGCGTATAGGCAAAGACATTGTGATGGCAGTAAAAGAGGGCGGTCCAGATCCGGATGCCAACTCCAGATTGCGCGCCGTAATCCAAAACGCGAAGGCGGTGAATATGCCTAAAGAAAACGTGGAACGCGCCATAAAACGCGCCAGTGACAAAAGTTTAGGCGATTTTAAAGAAGTTCTTTTTGAAGGCTACGCTCAACACGGAATTGCCGTCCTTATTGAAACCGCGACCGATAATAATACAAGAACCGTGGCCAACGTCCGAATGAATTTTAACAAATGCAATGGTAGCTTAGGTACTTCAGGCTCCGTTGTATTTATGTTTGACCATACGTGCAATTTTAGAGTAAAAGATAATGATTTTGATCTAGAAGAGCTGGAATTAGAATTGATAGACCACGGCGTTGAGGAAATTTTCAGAAACGAAGATGAAGATGAACCGGGTGTAATGATCTATGCGCCATTTGAAAGTTTTGGAGCAATACAGGCTTATTTAGAAGAAAATAATATTGAAATTATTTCTTCAGGCTTTGAACGTATTCCGCAAGTAACCAAAAAATTGAATGAAGAAGAAGCTGCGGATGTTGAAAAACTATTAGAAAGACTGGAAGAAGATGACGACGTGCAGAACGTGTATCATACTATGGAGGAGTCTTCGGGGGAATAAAAATTTTGTGGCTTTTCGTTTTTGATGATAAATTCATCTCGCAAAATCACTAAAAAATAGTGCCCTTAACTTTTAGTTTTGGGCTTTTTTTATTCAATTTATCAAATAATTTTTTTCCCTTCGTAGGAATAGTGTGGTTCCTTCCCTTCAACTCCAATAAAAAAGGACTCCAGCTTTAAAATGTCTGCTTCTAAATCGTTTGTTGGATAATATGGTTCGGCAATTCTAACAGTTTTTGTACCCCAATCAAAAGCGCAACAAATTATTGGCACATTTGCAGCCTTGGCAATATAATAATATCCCGTTTTTAAACTCTCAACTTTTTTACGAGTGCCTTCTGGTGATAGTGATAATCTAAATTCCTTTTTCTTTTCAAAAATTTTGGCAATGGCTTCAACTTTATTTTGGCCTGGCGTTCTGTCAATAGATTCGCCACCCATCCACTTAAAATACCAACCAAATGGCCATTTAAAAAGTTCTTTTTTTGCAATAAAGTTTATTTGAATATTAAGGGTCCAGCGAATAAAGACGCCAATGTAGAAATCGTGCCAACTAGTATGTGGCACAACAATAATCACACTTTTTTTTATGGTATCTTGATGAAAACTTCCAACAATTTTCCAACCCATTACTTTATAAAAAACAAATTTTCCAAGCCCCATAAAATACTGTTACATTTTTAGATATAAACTACGTAATTTATCTGGTGTAATGGTTTTTTCCCAATTGTCTCCCAAGGCATTTTCCCACAGCGGAACCATTCCCAAAGCAACGGTAATCATAGTATTCATCTGTTCTTCGGAAAGGTTTTTACAAATTCCTTGCGGGATTTCTACACCGTGTTTTTCAACCATTTTCTTGAAAAGAATTACATCCTTAGGATAAAATTCTTCCAGAAACTGAAAAACAATACAGTTACCCACGCCGTGCTTTGTTCCTAAAACATAACCAAGTCCGTAGCTCATAGCGTGCGCTACACCTACTTGCGAATAGGCAATACTCATTCCGCCGTGCCACGAAGCCATCATCAATTTGGCGCGCGATTCTTCTTCAGAAAGAGAATCTCCTAAGAAAATTTCCATACATAAATCGTATGCTTTTTCGCCATAACTCTGGCTGAAAGCATTCAGAAAAGTTCCGTTTAAAGATTCTACACAATGAATAAAACAATCCATACCCGTAAAAAACCATTGGTTTTTGGAAACTCCTTTAGTAAGTTCAGGATCAAGAATTACTTGGTCAAAAGGTGTATAATCACTGTTAATCCCTAATTTACGAACGGGTCCTGTTAATACCGTAGTTCGTGAAACTTCCGCGCCAGTTCCAGAAATTGTTGGAACGCCAACGTGATAAACTGCTTTTTGTTTAACCAAATCCCAACCTTGATATTCTGCGGCACTTCCTTGGTTTATGAGCATTATGGAAACTGCTTTTGCTAAATCCATCACAGTTCCGCCGCCAATGCCTATAATTCCTGATGGCGTATAAGTGAATTCTGCTTTAATATCTTTTACCAAATCATCAACTTGTGAAGTTTTTGGCTCTTCTTCTGCTGAAACAAAAATCAATTTATCATTAAAGCGAAGATTTATTCTATCCGTAAATTCAGTATTTCCTTCAAAAACATTGTCAACCAAAAATATGAAAGGCGCTTTTTCCTTTTTCTGAGAAGAAAGAATTGAGGAAAGTTGGTCAAAACATCCTTCTCCGAAAACAACTTTCGGCACCATAGGGAAGTTTCTAAACTTATTATTTACAGTCTCGGGCTTATTTTGTTTCAATATTTTATTGGCTCTTGCAAGATCTTCTGGCGTATCTATTTCTACACCTGGCGTATTTGAAATCGCCATTTTTATGTTTTTTCCGTATTCAAGATAACGGATACATTCTATTTTTTCCACCGCTTCCAAAGAACGCATCGGCAAACGGTAAAAATCCATAATTGCCTGTTTTCTAAAAGCGTAAATTCCTTTGTGTTTATAGTATTGCATTGCCACGTTTTTATCGCGCGGATACGGAATTGGCGAACGTGAAAAGTAAAGTGCAAAATTATCTTTGTTAACAATTACCTTAACGCAGTTGGGATCGCTTATCTCTTTCCAATCGTGGATTTCGGTCATTAGCGAAGCCAAATCAATTTTATCAGCATCTGGTTCGTTGAAAACGGAAAGCACTTTTTCCAAACCTTCACGGCTTGTAAAAGGTTCATCGCCTTGAACGTTTACAACAATATCCACGTCCATATTTTCAACGGCTTCGGCTATACGGTCGCTGCCGCAGTCGTGTTCTTTAATGCTCATAATGGCTTTGCCGCCATTCATTTCAATTTCCTGAAAAATCACGTCGCTGTCAGTAACTACATACACTTCATCAAAGAGGTTTGTAGCTTTTGCGGCTTCGTAGGTTCTCACAATTACGGGCTTTCCGCCCAAATCCTGCATTAATTTTCCGGGGAAACGAGACGCGCCATAACGCGCTGGAATCATTGCTATTATTTTCAAGACAAAGTTTTTAAAATGATTTCAAAAATAAGAAAGTTAAGTTCTTGGCAATCGTTTTTTCCGAAGCTTTTTATAAAACCTAAAAATTATAAAGAAAAGGAAAAGAACCAATACAAAAGCGATGATGGGAATAAAAATGGCAGCCACAGCCATAACAATTGAGGTACCCGTTTCCACCGTGGTTAAAACAGGATTTGCCAATCCTCCTGTTGTGGTGCTGGACGTAAGCCTTGCTGCGGAAGTATTTCCTTTAATCGCCGCCGCAGTCCCGCCGCCTGCAATTATGGCCAAAGTCCAAGTAACAGCTGGGCTTAAATCTGTGACTGTCGCAACCATTACTGCGGTTCCAGCCAAGGTTGCTAATGGTAAAGCGATTGTATCTAGCAAATTATCAAACCACGGAATGTAATATCCAAAAATCTCTACTAATGTGGCGACACCCATTGTAATAACTGCGGTAAGGCTTCCAACCCATTGCCAGCTTTCGTTTAAGGGAATTACGTCATAAAAACCCGCCAAACTCAAAATTAATAATGGTAAAAACACACGAAAGCCAACGGCTGTCGCAAGGCCGATGCCGAGGAAGATGCTGATTATTATATCGAAAGTTTCCAATTTGAGTTTGTGAAAATTTATAAATAAAATTTGAATTTTGAAAGACTAATCTACAAAAAATTCATCCTTAAAACCTATTAAATATAATTTTTCCTGAGCACGGGTAACTGCTGTGTATAGCCAACGCAGGTATTCTTTATCAATTCCGTTAGGAAGATATGGTTGTTCAACGAAAACAGTGTTCCACTGTCCGCCTTGACTTTTATGGCAAGTTATGGCGTAACTGAACTTTACCTGAAGCGAGTTAAAATATTTATTGTTCTTAACGGCAAGAAATTTCTTGTACTTCGATTTTTCCGAAGCGTAATCCTTCATCACTTCTTGATAGAGTTTATTGGATTCATCGTAAGTGAGCGAAGGACTTTCAGAAGTTAAAGTATCTAATAGAAGCACCGTTTCCAATGGTTTCATATTTGGGTAATCAACCATTCTGATTTTCACTTCAGCAAAACGGAAACCGTATAATTCTTTAAACGCGAAGATTTCCAAAACCTCTACAATATCGCCATTGGCAATAAAACCAGCCTCGCTAGTATTATCTACCCAAAAATAATTATTCTTCACCACCATTAAATAATCGCCACTGGAAAGTTCAGATTCCTGAAAAAGAATACGCTCACGAATGCTTTGATTATATAAGTTCGCTCTTTTGTTGGATCGTACAATAATTACGGTGTCTTCATTTCCTAACTGGGAATAGTTATCGCTAATGGCATCCATAATTTCCTGTCCATCTACGGGACGAATGATATCTGGGAAGTTATCTCCAGAAAATTTGAAGGTTTCATATAATTCATTATCCAAAACCTCCCTAATTCTTGTTGCATTTTCTAGAATTCCGCTGTCTTTTTGCTGACGAACCACTTCATCTAACTCAAGAAGAATCACTTCACGATTGTATTGGTTTTCCAAAACTCTGGCATCTAGCGCGGGACTTATAGCTAAATGAACTGGCGGCAACTGTGCAGAATCACCAATTAACAGAAGTTTGCAATTATTTCCGCTGTAAACGTATTGCATCAAATCGTCCAGCAACGAACCGTTATCAAAAAGTTTTGAATCTTGGTTGATATCTGGAATCATCGAAGCTTCATCTACAATAAAAATGGTGTCGCGATGTTTATTTTCTTGTAATTTGAAAGAAACGGAGCCTTTTTCGCTCTTCGGAAAATATATTTTTTTGTGAATTGTGAAAGCCTGCTTGTTTGAATAATTGCTAATTACCTTCGCCGCCCGCCCTGTTGGGGCTAAGAGCACGGAACGCTTTTTCACTTTTGCTAAATTCTTAACCAAAGAACCCACAATCGTGGTTTTTCCAGTTCCGGCATATCCTTTCAGTAAAAAGGTTTCATTTTTGTTCGTGCTTAGTATAAATTTCGCCAACAATTGGAGTGCAATATCCTGCTTCGGAGTTGTATTATGGGGGAAATCATTCTTTAAAAAACTGTAAAATTCTGATACATTCATCATTCACTACTATCAATCTATTATCAATGAGGGTTTAAAGATAGGTATGATTTTTTCGGAATATACTTTTGTGAACAAAAAAAAATTGTAGATTTGCGATAGACCTTTTGGTAAAATCAACACTTAAATAATATCTATAATGAAATTAGTAATTCAGATTGTTCTTTGGATTGTCATCGTATTCTTAGGTTGGAAATTATGGAACTCAGTAATGGGGCCCGTAGAGTTCAACAAAGTTAAAGAAGCTCGATACGTTAAAGTAATTAGTAATTTAAAAGACATTCAAGCTGCAGAACTTGCTCACAAAGAGATTAACGGAAGTTTTACAGGTGACTGGGATAGTTTAATTAACTTTATTGAAACAGCAAAATTTGCAATTACTCAAAGACGTGACACAAGCTATGCTGACGTCGCTAAAAACAAGGCTTTTGGAATTAACGAAGGTTATTTTCTTGAAGAATCATTAATTGATACTTTGGGCTTTACTCCTGTAAAAGATTCACTTTACAAAGGTACAGACAGATACAAAACAATGATGAATGTACCAGTAGATGGCGTTAATGCTAAATTTGACCTTAAAGCTGGAAAGATTGTGAAAAATGACGCAACCTACTCTGTTTTTGAAGCGAAAGTTTCTAAAAAGGTAATTTTGTCAGATCTTGATAAAGATCTTTTAGCGCAAGAATTGCAAGTACAATCTGTAGATGGCGTTAATGGTCCAGACATTAAAGTAGGTTCATTGGAAGATGTTAACACTACTGGAAACTGGCCAAAAATTTACGATTCTGCAAGAAATTAATAACATACCAAATACATTACAAAACAGACTGTCCGTTCAAGTTTCTTTGAACGGGCTTTCTTTTTTGGTAACAAATCCTAAGACTCAGGAAGTTATTTTTTTTATTGAAAAAATTCTGGACCACAGCACCACACCTGAGGAATTGTTGATGGATATTGAATCCATAATGTTCAAGAATAATATTCTAAACGGAAATTTTTCAGAAGTATCGGTTGTTTATTCAACTCCCGTTTATAGTCTTGTTCCTGCAACGGTTTTTGATGAAACTAAGGCCAGCGAATACCTAAAATTCAATTCAAAAATATTGGCCAATGATTATATGGCACACGATGTTTTGGAAAATCAAGACATTGTTGTGGTTTATGTTCCTTTTATGAACATAAACAATTTTTTCTTTGAAAAATATGGTTCCTTCAATTATTACCATTCCACAACCATATTACTGAAAACCATTTTAGAAAGTGAAAAATATTCACTTCCGAAAATGTATTTACACTTTCAGAAAAATACTTTTGATTGTATTGTCTTAAAAAATGGCGAATTGCAACTTTGCAACACCTATACCTACAAAACCCCAGAAGATTTCATCTATTACACTCTTTTCTGTATGGAACAGCTAAACCTGAATCCTGAAAATCTTCCGGTTATTCTTTGTGGCGAAATTGAAAAAGACGATGATAATTACAAAATTGCCTACACTTACATTCGGAATATTGAGTTTGCAGCAACAAATGCTTCCAATATAAAGATAGATTCCGAAGAAAAAAGTCATCTTCACTACATTATTCAAAACACACTGTAAATGCGTATCATTTCAGGAACTTACAAAGGAAGAAGGTTAACAGCACCCAAGAATTTACCCGTTCGTCCAACTACCGATTTTGCCAAAGAAGCACTTTTCAACATTCTTAGAGTGCGTTATTATTTTGAAGAACTTACGGTTTTGGACCTCTTTAGCGGTACGGGAAACATTAGTTTTGAATTTGCCTCGCGTGGCGTTCAAAATATTACTTCAGTAGATCAGCATCACGGTTGTATACAATATATAAACAAGGTTTCTGAAGAATTTGAATTCCCCATCAAAACCATAAAATTTGATGTTTCAAAATACTTAGAAAAATGTTCCGGAACATTTGATGTAATCTTCGCCGACCCTCCTTATGATTTTGATGTTTCACAACTAGAAGGCATAGTAAAAACTGTTTTTGAAAAGAATCTATTAGAAGCCGAAGAAGGTTTGTTGATTATTGAACATTCAAAACAGAACAATCTTTCAGCAGTAGAAAATTTCAAAGAAGCCAGAAAATATGGTGGAAATGTTTTTAGTTTTTTCAGTTCAAAATAAAAAACCACGGATTCACGAATATTTCTGTAAAATGATTCGTGAATTCGCGGCAATAAAAAAATAAAAAAGCAGGCCTATAAGCCGGGTTCTGTATCCATCCAAAGACGAATCCTTATCATTTATCTAGGCGTTCCGTTACCGAAACGCTCAATCTGCCTACCCTCCTGCATCGGGCGGGAACCCTCAAGCACAGGTTTACGTGGCATTTCACCGCATAGAGTTTACCTGGTTTCACTACAGCATTACCTGTACATACTTTCTGCTGCACTTGTCCTGAAATTCCTGCCTTCGCAGGAATAACGACGGCCGTTAGCCGCTATGCTTCCCTATGGTGTCCGGACTTTCCTCCTAAATCCTCGCGAAAGCGGGGATCTCGACGATAAGGCGGCCTGCTGCGCAAAAGTACTCCAATGTTAATAAATATGGGAAAATACGAACAGCTATTTTTTTAAAACCCATTGTACATCTTTATATTTGCTTCCCGGTCAATATTGAATGTTTCAGCAACTAATTTCTGAACACTGAAAACTGACCACTAAAAAAATGGAACCCTTCATCGTATCTGCCCGAAAGTATCGTCCCGCCGTTTTTAAAGACGTTGTAGGGCAACAGGCTATTACCAATACTTTGGAAAACGCCATTGAAAACAACCATCTTGCACAAGCGTTGCTTTTTACAGGACCACGTGGTGTTGGTAAAACGACCTGCGCACGGATTCTTGCCAAGAAAATAAATCAAGACGGCACTGAAAAGGAAGACGAAGATTTCGCTTTCAATATTTTTGAACTAGATGCAGCTTCAAACAATTCCGTAGATGATATTCGGAATTTGATAGACCAAGTTCGGATTCCGCCGCAAGTAGGAAATTACAAAGTATATATTATTGACGAGGTTCATATGTTATCCTCCGCAGCTTTCAACGCTTTTTTGAAGACTTTGGAAGAGCCGCCAAAACACGCCATTTTCATCTTGGCAACTACCGAAAAACACAAAATAATTCCAACTATACTTTCACGCTGCCAGATTTTTGATTTTAGAAGAATTGGCGTTCGTGATATTAAGGAACATTTGGCCGAAGTTGCCAAAGCCGAAGGAATAGAAGCTGAAGATGACGCATTACACATAATCGCCCAAAAAGCAGATGGTGCCTTGCGTGATGCGCTTTCTATTTTTGATAGAGTAGTTAGTTTCGCTGGAAAAAATCTTACTCGAGAAGCCGTTACCGAAAACTTAAACGTGCTGGATTATACGTGGTATTTCCAAATTACGGATTTGATTTTGGAAAATAACATTCCGCAGGTTTTGGTTACATTCAACGATATACTTTCAAAAGGTTTTGATGGACATCATTTTATTATGGGGCTTGCCTCCCACTTCCGCGATCTGTTGGTTTCCAAAAACCAAGAAACAATTGAACTTTTAGAAGTTGGCGAACAGGTAAAAACAATGTATTTTGAGCAATCGCAAAAAACCAGTACAAAGTTTTTGATTGACGGAATTGAGATTGCAAACACTTGCGATCTTAAATACAAAAACAGTCAAAACCAACGGCTTTTAGTTGAACTTTGCTTACTGCAGCTTGCTTCCCTAACTTTTCAGGGCGAAAAAAAAAATTCCAATAGCAACCAACGTTTCGTAATTCCTCCCTCCTATTTTAAGAGTGAAAAGAATTCTTCAGAAAAGATAACTTCTGCTGGAAGTATTAAACCTCAATCTTTAAATAAAGTTGAAGCTGAAGTTGAAGTAGAAAAAGTAAGCGAAACTTCCGAAGAACTTGGCATTGAAAACACACAACCAAAAACAGACAGCGGAGAAACGAAAACCGAAAACCGAGAAGCTACCAAGGTAATTGAGCGTCCTCAAATTCTAGCGGAACGCAACGCAAAAAAGGTTTCTGCCCTTTCGCTTAAAAGCATTCAAAAAAAGCAGGAGATAAAACAAGAAATGGTTGCAAACCAACCTGATACTGAAAACCTTCCTGTTACAGATTTTTCAGAAGAAGAAATGCAGGCCGCTTGGACGGAATATACCAATACTGTTGAAAGCGACGGAAAATACAACCTGCTTTCACATTTAACAATGGGCGTTCCAAAGTTGGACGGTTCCATCATTCATCTTGAATTTCCAAATCATACTATAAAAACTGAAGTGGAACGCGCCAAGTATGAATTGCTCGGTTTTCTACGTGAAAAACTTCAGAATTACAACATAGATTTAGACATAACCGTAAACGAAACCGCTGAAAAAAAGTACGCTTATACAACTCGAGAAAAATTTGAAAAAATGAAAGAAATGAATCCGTTGATTGAAAAACTTCGGAAAGAGTTTGATTTGGATATATAACTTTTAAAAATTCCAAATATCAATCACCAAATTCCAAATAAAAAACAAATTTCAAAAATCAAAATCAGCAATCGTTAATCGTTAATCGTTAATCGTTAATCAAAAAATCCTCAATTATAAATCGTTCCCGAAGAACCTGAAACCTTTTAAACCACAAACCACAAACTATTTTTATGTTAGGCTTAAAACTTCCCACAGACCCACGATGGGTGAATATTGTTGAAAAAAATATAGAAGACATTCTTACGGATCACGCTTGGTGCGAACAGAAAGCTGCTTCAACAGCGGTTTCTTTGATTGTGAGTTTTCCGGAATACACAGATTTAATTCAGGAAATGATTGCTTTGGTAAAAGAAGAAATAAGCCATTTTAAAATGGTACACGACAGAATCCTCGAAAATGGCTGGGTTTTGGGCCGCGATAGAAAAGACGAATATGTGATGCAAGTGATACAATTCTTTCCAAAAGGCGGAAGTAGAACCACACAGCTTGTTCACAGGTTGCTTTATGCAGCATTAATTGAAGCCAGAAGTTGCGAACGTTTTCGACTTTTAAGCGAGCAACTGGAAGACAAAGAACTTGCCGAATTCTATAGAAAATTGATGGTAAGTGAAGCAAACCATTACACGATGTTTTTAGGTTTTGCCCGCCAATACGGTGATAGAGAAGAAGTGGATAAAAAGTGGAACGAACTTCTTACCTTTGAAGCCGAAGTAATGAAAAGCCTCAGTAAACATCAATCCATTCACGGATAATTTTTTTAAGTCTTCAAAATGAAACTGAAAAGAAGAAGAAAACTCGTTAAATATACTGACATTCTGGATCGTCCCATTCGGTTCAATCCCTTTGTTTTTAGCAGAATGTTTATTCTTTGGGCCGCGGTTGGACTTATTGGGGGACTCATTTCAGGTAGCTATTGGGTTGTGTTGATGTATCTAACAGATTTTTTGGCAGTATATCAAGGTTGGCTCGTTATTCCTGTAATGGCCATTTGTGGGCTCTTAGCAGGCTTGATAATCTATTTTATTGGCGATCCAGGCGAAATGCAACTGATTGTGAACAACATTCGTTTCAACAAAGGAAAACTGGATCCTAAAAACAATCCTTCCATGATACTTTCCTCTTTGCTTTGCGTTGCTTCTGGCGGAAGTTTAGGGCCAGAATCTCCCTTAGTGCAAGTAACTGGATCAACTGGAACTTGGATGGGCAAGATTTTCCGTTTAAAAGGAGAAGAATTGCGGTCTTTAAGTATTGCAGGAATGGCTTCCGGTTTTACAGCGCTGTTTGGCGCTCCGCTTGGCGGAAGTCTTTTTTCTTTGGAAATTCTCCATCACAAACACGCCGTGGAATATTATCAAGCCATTATTCCCGCATTGGTAGCAAGTGGTTTCAGTTATGTTGTTTTCGCAGTTATCGTACATTTAGGTCTAGGACCAGCTTGGGATCTTCCTGCTTACGAAATGGCAACTGTTTTTGACTTTGGCTGGGCAGTGTTTTTCGCAGTTATTGCAACCGTTGTTGGTTGGGGCTTTATTTTCTGTACTAAATTCTTCAAAAATCTATTCGGAAAGTTAAAAGCACCTATTTTTGTCCACACGCTAATTGGAGGTTTGCTCTTGGGAACTATTGCTTTTTATATTCCACTAACACGCTATTTCAGTCATTTTGAGATCAATAATCTAATTACTGACGATCTTACCATGGAATTCTTAGCGGCAGTACTTATTTTTAAAATTATTGCCATCGCTATAACCGTGACATCCGGCTGGCGTGGCGGATTTATCATTCCGTTATTTTTCTGCGGAACTGCGCTTGGTTTGTTAATTCACAGTATTTTTCCATCTATCAGCTTATCATTAACTATAGTAAGTTGTATGGCAGCAATTAACTCTTGCGTAACGCGAACGCCTATGAGTACTACCATTCTTCTAGCAACGCTTACTGGTTTTACATACTTTATTCCTATACTTTTCGCGAGTTTAACTGGTTATTTTCTTGCACCGCGTATTCCGTTTATTGGAGCACAGATGGATGATAAAGAACTTAAGAAAGCCAAAAAGAATCGTTGGAAAAATTTAGATTAAAGAATTTATTTCAAGAGAATTTTCTGTTAGTCATATTTACTTTAAGCTGAATGAAATTGCGCTTTCATATTTAAAACCTCTTTAATTTTTTATTCTATCAATTTTTTTGGAAGCGATTTAGGATTTTAATGTTTTGTTAAGAATTTTAAAAAGTTTACTTTTCCATACTTCAAATGGAAGTTTAAAATATTTATATGAAAAAATTATACGCAATAGCACTTTTCTTTTTACTGACTTCAATAGCACCAAACACGCTATTCGCGCAATGCGACGATGTAACGGTTGCAAGCTTAACAAATCCAGGGCCTTATGACGTTGCCACGCTTACCGAAGCTGATGGCTTAAGAAATGGTCCAAATTACAAGGATGCTACCGTATATTATCCAACCAATGCTTCTCCTCCTTTTATGAGTATCGCCATTGTTCCGGGCTTTACAGCGGCGCCTTCAAGTGTTGAAGAATGGGGTCCGTTTTACGCATCCCACGGCATTGTAACCATAATTATTGGAACTAATTCTCCTTTTGAATTTCCAGAAGAAAGAGCCGTAGCGCTCATAGATGCTTTGGAAACAATGCGTCAAGAAAACAATAGAAGCTCTTCTCCTCTAGAAAACATGCTGGATGTAGATAAATTTGCAGTAAGTGGTTGGTCTATGGGCGGCGGTGGTGCGCAACGCGCGGCAGTTCTAGACAACACAATTAAAGGTGTGGTTGCTTTGTGCCCGTGGTTACCCAATCCTTCGTTAAATCACGACAGCCCTGTATTAATTTTTAGTGGTGAATTTGATCCTACAGCACCGCCTGCGCAACACGCAGACCTTCATTATGCCGCTACTCCAAATACAACAGACAAATTACTTTTTGAAGTTAAAAACGGAAACCATTCCGTAGCCAATACGCCAAACGGCGGTAATGGTGCCGTTGGAAAAATTGCACTGTCGTGGCTAAAATTATTTGTAGATGAAAATAACTGCTATTGCCCGCTATTAACTGATGAACTCTTGGTAAACCCTCCAGCAGCTTCTAAAGTTCTATCTAGTTTTGAATGTGAGTTAATTGGTATTGCTGAAAATGACTTTAAAGTAAGCGTATTTCCGAACCCAACACAAAACTTTATAACTGTGAATATTCAGAATGCTACACCATTTAAAGTATATTCTTCATTAGGGCAATTATTAAAATTTGGTGAAATTACGCCAAATGAAAAGCAGATTGATTTTTCAAATTTTGCGAAAGGGGTTTATTATGTAAGATTGGAGAATGAGACTTTGAAGATTGTAAAGGATTAATGTGAGTTTGTGAGTTTGTAAATTTGTTAGTATTATAGTTACAAACTCTTGTAAATATACATTAGCAAAGCTTTTATAGCTTAATTTTTATAACGAAGTTCTTCGAATTCGCTAGATTTTCTTTAACAGGAAGAAGACTTTTGCTTTTCTGCATTAACTCAAAAAAACGCCATACTCTTTCAGATTTTGAGAGTTTTTAAGAAGGCTTCTTCTTGCTGACGGTTGCTTTCTTCGTTGGTTTGGAATTTAATCTCCATTTTGCTTGCTTTAATTATTGCTATTAAAGATAACGAAATATTTTAGGAAGATTTAATTAGTCGTGGATTCTGAGATGTGAATGATTGTTGCGTAGTCACGAGCGGTACGCTCGCGTTAGCGGCGGTTTCTTCTTAATCTTCCTCAAAATATTTTAACTCCGCCTCAAACTCCATTAAACCGAAGTCTTCTCTGGCAATCAAATAATTTGACGTAATGATTTCTACCTCATTTTCAGATAATTTCCTAAAATGCCAAATAACCTTTCCAGCGTCCTCAAATGGTAAATTGCCGTTTAATTGATCACCATAAAGTCTTTTCACTAAATTGCTTTCCCTTAATCCATTAGACAACCCTTTGATAAGGATCTCCTTTGTCATTTCATCTTCCTCACCGATTCCATGAATTTCTGCGGTAATAATGGTTGCTTCTGTATCTGGAAATGAACCGTTATATGCTTTTCGCAAAAATTGATTTATATTAAATATATCAAAATGTAGCGCCGGGTCTGGATATTCTTCCGCTAACTTATCCAATAACATTTCATTGGCCAAGTTTCGAATCTGACCCTCGTTTAATTTATCACTCATTTTATAGGTCAAAATAACCGCTGCAGCTTCTGCCGGATTATAATCTAAAATAGCCAAAAATAGATAGTCCAGAAGTTCATTTTCTGCAATAGCTTCCACATCAGGATAGCCAAATTCTTTAAGAAGGTTTTTATAATCAGCATTTTTCCAATAAAAATCCAGCTCGCTGACCTTTTTTAAATCGGTAATCTTAATATGTATTTTCATAAGTTTTATAATTTTAATAAATGAAAGCCTAAGTTTTACAAATGAGCTGTAACGAATCTCGGCAAAAATACTCCAATTATAAATCGAAATTGGTTTTCTAAAAATAATCCTTTCCATTGAAGTCTCAAATTTTCCAGAGAAGCCAATGATGAAAAAAAGATAGTGTCTTTGAAATTATGGGTTTAAACTTTAAAAGGGTTTTGGAGGAATAGACACGTGCAGATGTTTGTGGTATTGGGGAGACTATAATTTATTGGAAATAATAAACTCATAGATACTTTCGGTGAGTTTAACAATTTCTTGATTCTTTTGAAATACTTCCCATTTAAAATTTTTCTCAAGAATCAATTCGCTCAACTCACGTTTGTTAATTAGGGTTCCAAAACCTTTAACTTTCTTTTCATAAGCAGATTCATTTAAAATGTTTTTACCATCTAATTTTCCAAGTCTTTGATTAAGGTCATTTAAAAATTCTCCTATATACTGTTTTTGGTAATTAGAAGGATTAATATCATTTATGGCAATTTCAATTTTATCATTAATTTTTTCTTCATATTTCTTTACAAGCTCTTTTTTACAAATTGAAATAAGGGTTTTTTTCCAAATATCTTTAGTCATAAGATTTTCTATTTCTCTAACATTCCAAATTACGTAAGGGAAAAAATTCTCCCTTTTCATCTCTTCCAATTCATTTAACCGAATCCCTTTTTTTGATGATTTTTTCGCGTTGTCAGAATCTGCTAACAAAAAAATTCGATTGTTCAATGCTAAAGCATTTATGTCTGAAATTACTTGGGAGGAGTCGCTTGAAGAAAATTCCTCAAATAAATAATGATCAATATTTGAACCTGCGTATTCGAAAAAAGCATAATCTATATCCTCTTTTAATACGTGAATTTTTTTCCCTAAGGATGCTATATATGATTTGAGAAATGCTTTGATGTAATTTCTATCTGAAATACCTTCGACCCAAATACCACAATTTGCTAAAAAAACAGATGAGTTATTTACTCCTAAATTTTTTAAAATTGAATTATCACCATCGTTTACATTACGAATAGAGAATGTATTATCATTATCTTCAAGAGAATTTGAAGAGAATGAATAAATTGAGGTATGTTCCTTAGTAAGAGTTAAATCAAGAAAATGATTCGAATGAGTTGAAATGAAATATACTAGATTTTTATTTTTTAGAAATTGGTTTGAACTTATTTGATCAAGAAATAATCTTTGCATTCCAGGATGCAAATTAAGTTCTGGCTCATCAATAAAAATAAACGCGTCATTCTCAGCCATAAAAATTTTATACATAAGTATAATTATGGCTTGAATCCCATCTCCAAGTTCATATAATTTTCTAGTTTCTTTTTCTCCTTCTATATGAACACTGATAATTTCCGAATGATTAATTCCTGAAAGACTTTCATCTTTATTAAATTCAGCAACTATGTCAATTTGTTTATTACCAAAAAAATTTTCACTTATAAACTTTTCGAATTTTTCAAAAGATTGCCTAATAGAACGTTTTGAATTTCTTGAATTTAAAATCTCTTTATATAAATGTAAACCGGTAAATATATTTACTTCACTACTATCAAAGTTGTAATATTTATTTATTGTTTCTAAATAGATATCCTTTTCAATTTTTGAAAAAGAATCACCATCTTTTTCAAAAAGGGAATGTGCACTTCTTAAGGTTGGAATATAATAGCATATAGGGTTTCCAAAACTTTTTATTGTAGTCTCATTAATATCGGAATAATTATCAAAATAAGGCTCTTTAACACCATAAATATTAAATATATCATATCTTCTTCTATTCTCAATAATTTCCGAATTTAGATTTAGATATTCTGAGGTAAGTTCAGATAATTTGTTCGAAGCTAACAAAGTCAGTCTCTCTTTTTCTGGATCTTTCCCACCGGAATAATAACGCTGGGGTCTATTTTGAAAATTTTTCAAGGGGATAGAAATATGGTTTTCGTTAAATGAATTTACCATAGAATTGTACTCAGTTATTGATTCGCCGACCTTTTTTAAACTTTTGACTCCAACAAGATTTTTGCATTGCATTAGATATCGCATAAAACGACTTTTTCCACTATTATTGGAACCAATTATAATATTGATGATATTAGTATTAGGAATATATGAAAGCGGTAAATCTTCCCCTTCTAAAAAATATGCTCCAATAATATTATTTATTTCGGCTCTATTATCATTATTAAGAAGTATATCAAAGCTATTTCCCATAGTATATCAGTATATTAATTTGATGCTTCACTCCACCCCCGCAATCAAAACCTCCAACATCTCAATAGCAGCATCGCTAATGCGGGTACCCGGGCCATAAACGGCAACTGCACCAGCATCAAAAAGATATTGATAATCTTGGTGTGGAATTACGCCACCTACAATAACCATAATATCTTCGCGGCCGTACTTTTTTAGGGCTTCTATTACTTGTGGAACGAGAGTTTTGTGGCCTGCGGCTAAAGAAGAAACGCCGAGAATGTGCACGTCATTTTCTACGGCTTGTTTGGCGGCTTCTGCTGGCGTTTGGAACAATGGGCCAATATCTACGTCAAAACCTACATCGGCATAGCCTGTGGCTACTACTTTTGCACCACGATCGTGACCGTCTTGCCCCATTTTGGCAATCATAATACGCGGACGACGGCCTTCCAGTTCTGCGAACTTGTCTGCCATCTGTCTTGCTTTTTCAAAACTTTCGTCTTTCTTAATTTCTTTACTATACACGCCGCTAAAAGATCTAATTTGTGCTTTATACCTGCCGAATTCCTTTTCCATCGCGGTAGAGATTTCGCCAAGTGTTGCCCTGTGGCGGGCAGCTTCTACGGCTAAAGCTAGTAAATTTCCTTGACCTGTCTTTGCGCATTTGGTAATATCTGCAAGGGCTTTTTCTACCTTTTTAGTGTCGCGCGTTGCTTTTATGTGATTAAGCCTTTCAATCTGCGAGGTGCGGACTTTTTGGTTGTCCACATCCAAAATTTGCAAAGGGTCTTCTTTTGCGAGGCGGTATTTATTTACGCCCACGATTATATCCTGTCCGCTATCAATACGCGCTTGCTTTCTTGCGGAAGCTTCCTCGATGCGCAGTTTTGGAATTCCAGCCTCAATGGCTTTGGTCATTCCGCCTAGTTCTTCTACTTCTTCAATTAGTTCCCAAGCTTTGTTGGCTATTTCGTTGGTAAGACTTTCCACATAATAACTTCCCGCCCACGGATCTACCGTTTTGGTGATTTGGGTTTCCGTTTGAAGAAAAATCTGAGTGTTTCTTGCTATTCGCGCGGAGAAATCTGTGGGCAGCGCTATGGCTTCATCCAAGGCATTTGTGTGTAAAGATTGCGTTCCCCCGAAAACTGCGGCGGTAGCTTCGATTACGGTTCGCGCTACGTTATTAAATGGGTCTTGTTCAGTAAGGCTCCAACCGCTGGTTTGACAATGCGTACGTAGCGAAAGTGATTTTTCGTTTTTTGGGTTAAACTGTTTTACAATCTTAGCCCAAAGCATTCTGGCAGCTCGCAACTTCGCGATTTCCATAAAGTGATTCATCCCAATTCCCCAAAAGAAGGAGAGTCGCGGGGCAAAAGTATCTATATCCATTCCAGCTTTTATACCGCTACGGATGTATTCCAAACCATCGGCAAGAGTGTACGCAAGTTCAATATCTGCAGTGGCTCCCGCTTCCTGCATATGGTAGCCAGAGATAGAAATACTGTTGAACTTAGGCATGTTTTTAGAAGCGAATTCAAAAATATCGCTGATTATTTTCATTGAAGGTGTTGGCGGATAGATGTAAGTATTCCGCACCATAAATTCCTTTAGAATATCGTTTTGGATAGTTCCTTCCAAATCTTTTGGGGAAACGCCTTGCTCTTCCGCAGCAACAATATAGAACGCCATAATGGGAAGCACGGCGCCGTTCATCGTCATCGAGACACTCATTTTATCGAGCGGAATCTGGTCGAAAAGAATTTTCATATCCTCAACGCTATCAATCGCTACACCTGCTTTACCAACATCGCCCTCTACTCTTTCGTGGTCGCTGTCGTAACCTCTGTGTGTAGCAAGATCGAAAGCTACCGAAAGTCCTTTCTGGCCTGCGGCGAGGTTTCTTCTATAAAAATCATTGCTATCTTCCGCAGTAGAAAAACCTGCGTATTGCCGAATAGTCCACGGACGCCGAACATACATCGTAGAATACGGCCCACGAAGATTTGGCGCAATTCCAGCAACGAAGTTTAGATGTTTTAAATTTTCTAAATCCTTTGCAGAATATTCCCTTTTTATTGAAATTTCTTCAGCAGTCAAGAAAGTTTCAGGTTTCAGATTTCTAGTTTCAGGTCGCCCTTCAACAAGGTTAGGGTCACCTTCCGTCTTCCGTCTCCCGTCTTCCGTCTTTTTCAATTCAACGTGTTCTAAACTTCTCCTATCCATATTTTTTCAATGCTTTCCCAACCCATAAATATTCCAAAACAAATTAGCAATATTGATACAAACACAATAAGGATGCGGAAATATTTGTGAGTTGATAATGTTTTGTAACGAGTGAGCAGCGCTAAGCCGAGGACGACAAAGATGATCCCTACAACGGTTCCTAATACTTGATTGTTCATGATTCTTGATTTAAGCGTTCTTGTTCAGTGATTTCAGCTATTCTTTTTTCAATAATCGGGGCAATTAGGGTTTTGGTTGGGTTGTGTTTTACGAATGGAAAAAGTTCTAAATCGTCTTTCATTCGATCATTTTTATTGGGGTGATAATTTGTTCCCAACAATTTCAGTGCGCCGCTGTCAAAAAGTTGCTGTTCCTTTTCAGCGCTTTCTTTAATTTTCTTTTGAATTAATCCTTCCTTTAATTGATGAAGAAATCCGCCACCTTTTTCAATTTCTTTGAAAAGTTGAAGTGCTTTTTCTGCTAATTCATCTGTCAAGCTCTCAATATAATAAGTTCCGTCTGCGGGATTGCTTGCAGTGTCGAAATAACTTTCGTGTTTTAAAATCAGTAATTGATTTCGGGAAATACGTTCCCCAAACTCATTGCTTTTGTGGTAAAGCGCGTCATACGGCAAGTTGCAAACGGTGTCCGCTCCGCCTAAAACGGCACTCATACATTCTGTGGTGCTTCGCAATAGGTTTACGTTGTAATCATAAAGCGTTTTGTTGCGTTTTGAAGGCGTTGCAATTATATGGCAAGTTTCTGTTGTTCCGTATTCGCTTGCTAAGGTTGCGTATAATTTTCTTAGGGCACGGATTTTTGCTATTTCGAAGAAGTAGTTTGGACCTGTTGCTAGATTGAAAGTTATTACTTCAGCAGGCCTTCGACTGCGCTCAGGCTGACATACGTGGTTTAAATATTCATTTACATGTGCCAAAGCATACGCCAATTGTTGGACAGAATTCGCGCCAGCATTTTGGTATAAACCCGTATCGACAGAAAGAAGGTTTTCAGATTCATGTTTCTGAAAAATAGTATCCAGAATTTCGTGATCCTTTTTTAGATTATGAAACCAATTTCCAGTGCGAGCGAGGTTTCCTATTAAATCTATGTTGTAATGAACTGTTGCATTTTTATCTGAAAAGAATTTAATGAGTTTGCTGTAAAATGCTTCGGAAAGAAATGTGAAGTTGAAGTAAATTGAAACTGTTTCAAACTGAAAATCTTTAAAAACTGTTCTCGGTTCAAAATCTTCCGCAGCAGAAAAAATGATTGATTCGGCGCCTCGATTTATAGCGTCAATAGCAATGTTATTAGCAATTTTTTCATCGTCAATAAATATTTCTTGCGCTATTTTCCAAGATTGTGGCTGACCGGGAATTGGGCTGAAATCTTCCGGAAAATCATCTTCGTGATAGAATGGTTTTACATTTACGCCTTCTGGACTTTTCCAAACTAAAGTTTCATTATAATCAGCTCCTTTTAGGTCGTATTGTATCTTTTGCTTCCACTGTTTTGCGGAAACTTCATCAAAATCTTCAAATAGAAATTTACTCATCGCTTTTCTTCTTTTTTGATGCTGTCTTCGTTTTCAATAATATAAATGTCTTCGTTTTCCTTTTTCAGATAATATCTTTCCCGAGCAAATTTTTCCATCTCGCTACTATCCTCCATTTTTTTGATAAAGTTTTTATCGTGGTCTATTTCCATTTGATAAAATTCTGCATTGTCTTCCAAAGCATTGATATCATTGTCCAATTCGTGATGTATCAAATAGGAATTGGCATCAAAAAAAAACATCCAAACAACGAACAAGACAACAATAAGCACATATTTATTGCTTATAAACCGAACCCATTTATTCTTTTTTATTTCTGAGTATTTCACGATTCTGTATAGCTTATTTTTTGGTGAATTATACTTCTTATCACGTCCACGGCAACGGTATTGTACCTATTCGTAGGAATGATTATGTCTGCAAATTCCTTGGTTGGTTCTATAAATTGTTGGTGCATCGGTTTCAAAGTGGTTTGGTAGCGATTTAGAACCTCTTCTAAATCACGACCGCGAGTGGCGATATCGCGCTTCAGTCTTCGTATTAAGCGTTCGTCACTGTCTGCGTGAACAAATATTTTTATATCGAACATTTCCCGAATATCGGGATGTGCCAAAATTAAAATCCCTTCTACAATAATAACCTTTTTAGGGAAGGTTGTAATTGTTTCGCCTGTTCTATTATGCTCCACGAAGGAATAGACTGGTTGTTCAAAGGAATTTCCAGCGCGAAGTTCTTTTAAATGACTTACCAATAAATCAAAATCAATCGCTTTGGGATGGTCAAAATTAATTTTAGTGCGATCTTCAAAAGATAAATCGCTGGTATCGTGATAGTAAGAATCCTGTGAAATAACGCAAACTTCATCTTCAGGAAGTTCCGCAACTATTTGGGCCACTACTGTAGTTTTTCCGCTCCCGGTGCCACCGGCGATGCCAATTATGAGCATAATTTTTTTGGTTTACACAAAGGTAGGGAAAAGGTTTCAAGTTTCTTGTTTCTGGTTCCAAGTTACAGGTTTTGAAAATTCTTCAATTTAATCCTTGTTTCTGTATTCTTTGTACTTTTCTCTAATTTCTTTTCTATTTTTGAAGTTAGTAATTTTTCAAATGAAAACAATCCTTCTTCATCCCTCCTATTTTCCGTCCATTGAACAGATGGCAGCTGTGGCACAGGCTGATAAAGTGGTTTTTGAGGTTGAAGATAATTATCAAAAGCAAACCTATCGCAATCGTACTTTTATTGCGCATAGCAACGGAAAATTACTTTTGAACATTCCCATAAAACACAATAAAAAGGGGATTCGTAAAAAAACAAAAAACGTGATGGTTGAAAACGATTTTCCGTGGCAAGAACATCATTGGAAAAGCCTTCAAAGCGCCTATCGCACTTCACCTTTTTTTGAATATTACGAAGACGATTTGGAACATTTTTTCAAAGAACCCATTGGGAATTTAATTGAATTCAACTTAAAAATATTTGAAGCTTTATGTGAAATGATTGGGATTGAAATCGAATTTTCAAAAACCCTTTCTTATGAAACGAATCCTGAAATAACAGATCTACGGTTTTTGATTAATGCGAAAAGAACGTCAGACTTCAAAGCGGAGATCTATACCCAAGTTCACGAAGCAAACCATCCGTTTTTACCGAATCTTTCCGTTTTGGACTTGTTATTTAATGAAGGCCCTAATGCATTGAGTTATTTAGAGGCTTCGGTACTTTTTGAAAACGAATGAAAATTTTCAGAAACCAAAATCGTTTCCGTTTTCAAAAAACTCAGTCAATTTTAACTTCATAATTCAGCAATCGTTTCCCGACAGCTATCGGGACATCAATCGTTAATTAAAACTACCATCCCATAGTAGCTCGCACAGCATAATGGTCTGAAAATGTTTTCGTCATGGTCTCAAAAGAGATAATATCTAATCCTTTTGAAGCGAAAATATAATCTATCCGCATCGGGAAACCTTCAAACTTAAAAGTGGTTCCCAAACCATTGCCACGTTCGCGGAAAGAGTCTTTCATATCATCTTTGAGTTTTCTGTAACTGTATGAAAACGGCGTATTATTGAAATCGCCGCAAACAATAACGCGATGGTTGGTCTTCTTTTTGTGTTCCAAAATGACTTCCACTTGCTCTTGTTGCTTTTTTAGGGCATTGCTCATTCTTCTTCTAAGCTTATAATTGTCAGTATTTTGTAAATAGCTGAACTGCGGAAGGACGCCGATTGAATTCAAATGAATGCTGTAAATACGAATGGTATCGTTACCCTTCAAAATATCTGCATAGAGTGTGTTATTATAGGTGTCTGCAAAATTGAATCCGCCTGTATTAATTAACGGATATTTCGAAAAAATGGCGTGACCAAGCTTTGCTTTTTTAGATTTGAAGTTTATATATTGATACGGATAATTAGAGAAATCCACTTTATTGGGTTTGTAATATTCTTGAACACAGAAAACATCGGGGTCTTCCTTGGTTAGAATTTCTGAAATTAATTGAGCCGCATCGGTTTCTGGATTCTTTTCATACGCATTAAAAAGACGAACGTTATATGAAAGCACATCTAACGTGTTTTCATATTTCGTAATATCGCCATCAGAAGAAACTTCATAAAAAACGTTGAAGTAAAAATAGGATATAAAAAGAACCGTAAACGAGATAAAAAACCTACGTCTCAATTGTACCGCCCAATAAATAGCAAATCCAAGATTAGCGACAATTAGCAATGAAACCACTAAACTGAGCAACGAAAGTGTGGGGAAAGTTTTTGGCGGTAAATAGGGCAAAATAAACGAAATCAACAATAAAACCGCCACAAGGAGGTTGCCCCAATAAATAAATTTGTTGATTGATTTCCGCATTAGTTAGTCTTCTTTTCCTGCCTTGAACAAAAAGTCTTTTTCCTCTTTCGTCAAACTTTCGTAACCGCTTTTACCTATTTTGTCTAAAATAACATCCACCTTTTTCTGATGGTCAGATTTTAGGTCTTTCGGTTTAGAACGTTGTTGCGGGGAATGTGTTGTGCGATGTACTTTTTTGAAAGGCTTTTTGTTACGTGGCTTAAAAAGATTGGCAATCCAATCCATAAAGTTTTCAAACCATTTACCAATGTCGTTTCCTTTGGCAAGTTGCACAGCATAAATATAACCGAAAAAACCACCACCAACGTGCGCCATCAATCCACCTGCATTTCCTGAAGTTGGAATACGAATTAAATCCAGAAGAAAAAGGAACACAGCAATATGCCAAAGTTTTATAGTGAAAGTGAAAATGCGAACTTCTGTATTTGGTGTATAAGTCGCAATAAAAATCATTATAGCCGTAACTGCTCCCGAAGCACCTATCAAATAACCCTTACTTTCCGCAAAAACTGGAAAAAGATTATATGCTAATACAAAAAGCAATCCTCCAAAGAGCGCTCCAAGCAAATAAACTGTTAGCAATCGTTTTCCGTTAAAAAGGTTCAAAACGAACTGCCCGAACCAATATAACCAAAGCATATTGAACAAAATGTGGAAGAAGTCATAATGCAGAAAACCATAAGTAATTAACGTCCACGGACGAAAAAGAAGTGTGTCAAAATCGTCGCTTAAAACAAACCAACGCGAGAAATTAAACGGCGTTATACTTAAAAAGAAAGCACCCAATCTAACCACCAAAAACGCGGCTGCATTAAGTATAATGAGCTTGACCAAAACGCTGGCCGTTTTATATTTATATGAAAGACTTGTAGCTGCCATAGTTAGTTCCAGCGATGGTTGTCAAAACTATTTTTCTTCCAATACCAAGCCATAATGAAGCCGAAAAGCGCGCCGCCAAGGTGTGCAAAATGCGCTATTCCAGTTGGTGCTCCAGTAATTCCAAGAACTAAATCCAACAATATTATTGCAGGAATAAAATACTTCGCTTTTATTGGAATTGGCAGAAAAATTAGCATCAATTCTACATTTGGAAACATAATTCCAAAAGCCACCAACACTCCATAAATAGCTCCAGAAGCTCCTAATGCCGGTACATTCCAAGCAGAAAATGACCGTTCTAAAAGTCCGGGATCAATTCCTGGGATTTCTCTGTATGAACCAGGAGACAAGGTGTTATTAAACATATTCCAAACCTCAGTAGCAGAACCGCCTAATGCTTCAATTGCATCAAAACCGGCATGAAAGAAATAATAGTTTACCAAACTATAAATCAAAGCCGAACCCAATCCTGCGGAAAAGTAAAAGAAAAGAAACTTTTTCTGCCCCCAACGCATTTCCAACGGTGAGCCAAAAGCCCAAAGTGCATACATATTAAAAAGTATATGGAAAAAATTGGCGTGCATAAACATAGACGTCAATGGCTGCCAGAACTGAAAATTCGGATTTTCAAAATAGTATAATGCAAAAAGACGGTCCGCCATTCCGCCAGTAAATTGTGTGCCTATAAAAAAGAGCACATTCAGAATTAATAGAAACTTTACGGTATCGGTTATTTTTCCCATTGCAATTTCCCACGAAGGCGGGAATCTAATTTTTCAGCCTAAATAAAGGCTTTGTTTTACATAAATTTTTTATCCAAATCAATCGAGTCCATCGTCGTGAAGACCAGTTTATTGTTTGGACTCACGCTTGGTTCTTTACACGCAAAAAGTTGGTTTATCAAATGTTCGCGTTCTTCTTTATTCAAAGATACTCCCGTCCTTATTGCCATTCCAGCCGCCATTGATTTTGCAAGCATATCATTCTGACTAAAACCGCTATCAGGCACTTCTTCTTTTATGTCGTGAACCAATTGGCTGAGCAAATTTACAACATGACTTTCTAGTATCAGCACAGGAATACCGCTAATCTCAATAGTTTCGTCTTTCAATTCTGAAAAGACAAAGCCCGTGTTTTCCAACTGTTCGCGAATTTTTTCAATGATTTCAACATCTGGTTTTGAAAAATGAAGTCGCAGCGGAAACAATAATTGCTGGCTCACAGCTTCTTTCACAGTAATATTTTTCAACAATTCTTCGTAAAGAATACGTTGGTGCGCCAAGTTTTGATGAATTATCATCATTCCGTTTTTCAACGGACTTATAATGTATTTATTTTGAAGTTGAAATGTTACTTGACCAGTTTCGACGTCATTACTTTCAAAAAGACTTCCCGTTACTTCTTCGCTCTCAAATTCAATATCGCCAATGTTGGAAACTACAGTGTTTTCATCCTTCAAACCTACATATAAAGATTCCCAAGAAGTAGTATTTTCTCTTTTGAAGGGAAAATTAATATTGCCCTGTTTCGACTTTTCTTTAAAAGGATTAAAATCACTATCTACTTCTATTGAAGGCGAAGTGGGTTGTTTTTTACTGTATTCATAAGGCGTATCAAAACCTTTGTCTCTTTCAAAATCAAGTACTGGCGCTATATTGAATTGTCCCAAACTATGCTTTACCGTTGCGCGAAGCATTGCATAAATGGAATGCTCGTCGTCAAACTTTATTTCAGTTTTGGTTGGGTGAATGTTGATGTCTATGGAATGTGTATCTACTTCCAAAAACAAAAAATACCCTGGATGAATATCGCTTTTCACCAAGCCTTCAAAGGCCGAAGCCACGGCGTGATGCAAATACGGACTTTTTATAAAACGGTCATTAACGAAAAAGAACTGCTCTCCTCTGCTCTTTTTTCCAAATTCCGGTTTTAGGACGAAGCCTTCTATTTTCAGAATTTCAGTTTCTTCACTTACGGGAACCAGTTTTTCATTGGTTTTACTTCCGAATATATTTACAATCCGTTGCCGGGAATTTGAAGATGGAAGGTTAAAAACATCACTCCCATTGTGAAGCATTTGAAAAGCTACACTCGGATGCGCCAACGCCACACGATGAAATTCGTCAATAATATGGCGGGTTTCCACGGGGTTGCTTTTTAAAAAATTTCTTCTCGCGGGAATATTGTAAAAAAGATTTTTTACTGAAATTGTCGTTCCCTTCGGAACAACAGCAGGATCTTGAGAGATTACTTTACTGCCTTCAATCGTTAAATGCGTTCCAATTTCAGAATTTTCTGTTTTGGTTTTCAGCTCAACGTGTGCAATTGCTGCGATGGAAGCCAAAGCCTCGCCACGAAAGCCTTTTGTGTGAAGATTAAAAAGATCTTCAGCCGATTTTATTTTTGAAGTTGCGTGCCGCTCAAAACTAAGTCGCGCATCTGTAACGCTCATCCCAGAACCATTATCAGTAACTTGAACGAGGGTTTTTCCAGCATCTTTAATTACAAGTGTAATTGAAGTTGCTTTTGCGTCAATCGCGTTTTCCAACAATTCCTTTACCACCGAAGCAGGCCGTTGAACGACCTCCCCTGCCGCAATTTGATTTGCAACGTGATCCGGTAATAACTGAATGATGTCTGCCATTAAAATTTATGCGTAGAAAATAGATAAATCGAATTCAATAATAAACAAGAAAAGTAGAACAAGTACTGCAATTATAACAATCAGTCTTCGGTTCGCGTTTTTATCTGAAGATTCCCTTAAATCTGTCCAAGCGGTTTTAAATTTTCCTTTCAAACCTTTGTTGTCGCCAACAGAGGTGCGGAATTGGTCAAATTTATGTCCCATTGCAAACGGGCTACTTTCACCATCAGATTCAAAATGACGTGGTTGATAACCGTACTTTTTGTTTTTTCTTTTGCCTATTAGCCCCATAATTGTCGTTCTTCAAAGTTACTGAAAATAGTGTGTTTTCTAAAGTAATTATGAATAGGTTTTGAACAAATACTGTACCAAGGAAGTGTTCAGTGTTTAGTGTTTAGTGTTCAGTTGCAGTGCGCAGTGAATCAGAATTCGGAACTTTGAACTTTGAACTTTGAATCTTGAATCTTGAATCTAAAACTTTGAATCCTTCCGAAGCTGCGCCATTTTTATTGCTGCGATCGCGGCTTCTGTTCCCTTGTTGCCGTGTTTGCCACCGCTTCGGTCTATGGATTGCTGTTTGTTGTTGTCTGTAAGCACACAGAAAATTACTGGAATGTTTCCGTGAACATTAAGGTCTTTTATGCCTTGAGCAACAGCTTCACAGACATAGTCGAAGTGTTTTGTTTCGCCTTGAATAACGTTTCCTATTGCAATTACGGCATCAAGCATATCGTAGCTTTGGGTCATTTGCTTGCAGCCGTAAATAAGCTCAAAACTTCCGGGTACGTTCCATCGAACTATGTTTTCATTTATAGCTCCACAATCTTTCAAAGCATCAAAAGCGCCTTGAAACATACCTTCGGTTATGTCGTGATTCCATTCTGAAACAACAATCCCAAACCGAAAGTCCTTCGCGTTTGGGATTGTGTTTTTATCGTAAGCCGATAAATTTGTATTTGCTGTAGCCATTTATTTTTTCATTGCTTCCGCTCGACCTGTATAGATTTGAGCTTTTGCAGCTTCGGTTGCTTTTGGATAATCGTCAGCTATTTTTTTGAAATGTGCCAATGCCTTGTCATTTTGGTTTAAAGACATTGCTGCAATTCCAGCTTTCAAAAGAAAACGTGGTGTTGTGAAATCGTTAGTTCGCATTGATGCAGCCTCTTCGTAATATTTCAAAGCATCTTCATTTTGCCCCAATTGAACAAAAGCATCGCCAATTGCGCCTTTTGCTAATGGTGCTAACATATCATCATCACTGCTGAATTTATCCAACTGCGCAATTGCATCTTGGTATTTGTTAGTGTTCAAGTAAGCCATTCCTGCATAATAATGCGCAAGGTTTGCCGCTTTTGTTCCACTGTAATTATCGATAATATCAATAAAACCGTATTTTCCTTCGCCACCTTGTAGTGAAAGATTGTAAAGTGAATCCTTTGCAGGAGCGGTCAAAGCTTGCTCCCAATAGTTCTGTGCTTGGAACATTTCGTTCATTGCCTCAGTTTCTTTTGGACCTTTAACATATTGTGTGTAGGCGAAGTATCCCAAAACACAAACCGCCACAACGATAATAAAACCTAAAATAGGTTTTTGGTTTTTTTCAACCCAAGCCTCAGTTCTCGACGCGCCTTGATCTAGCGTGTTAAATACTTCTGCAGTTGTGCTGCCGTCCTCAATCTGAGATTCTTTTTCAGCTTTATTTTTTGGTTTGCCTCCGCGTTTATTGTACGTTGCCATAGTTTTATTATATAGTGGCGCAAAAATAAAATTTTTAATGGAATTTGAAAGGATAAATATTTCTTATTTTTTAATAATTTGCAAAGCGACATTTCTTCATTTATAGACCGTCAATACTGAAAGAGTTAGAAGAAGTTTAAACAAATTCGTATTTCACTTAAGACAAAAGGACATAAGACGTAGGACAAAATCATTCGAAACGTCTTATTTTTACAACTTTTTACAACGCTTTTTGAATTGAATTTTTTAAATTTTTAGTCTTACGTCATAAGTCTAAAAGTCTTATGTCCTCTTTTTCTATGATTTTACAAAAACTATCCTTACTCAACTATAAAAATTTTGAAGCTGAAACCTTCGAATTCGACCCAAAAATAAATTGTTTTGTGGGAAATAACGGTGTGGGAAAGACCAATGTGCTGGATGCAATCTATCATCTTTCCTTCGGAAAAAGCTATTTTAATCCAATTACAACCCAGAATATAAAGCACGATGCCGAATTTTTTGTTGTGGAAGGTTCTTATGAAAGAAAAGATACACCAGAAAAAATTGTAGTTAGCGCCAAAAAAGGACAGAAAAAAATTATAAAACGAAACGGAAAGGCTTACGAAAAATTTAGCGAGCATATTGGCTTTTTGCCATTGGTAATCATTTCGCCGGCAGATAGAGATTTGATTATTGAAGGAAGCGACACGCGTAGAAAATTTGTGGACGGCGTGATTTCGCAGCGAGATTCAGACTATCTAAATACGCTCATCAAATACAACAAAGTCCTGACGCAGCGCAATTCACTTTTGAAATATTTTGTAGCGAACAATACCTTCAGCCAAGACACGATTGATATATATAATGAGCAACTTCACAATTTTGGCACTTCAATATTCGGAAAAAGAACTGCCTTTTTGGAAGAATTTCTACCAATTTTTCTGAATAGATACAAATCCATCAGCAGCGGCGGGGAGAGCATTAATCTGGTTTATGAAAGTCAGTTGCAGGATAATGATTTGTTGACGCTACTTCAAACTAATATTTCAAAAGATCGGTTTTCACAATACTCAAACTTTGGAATCCATAAAGACGATTTAGTTTTTGAAATTGACGGGCATCCAATCAAGAAATTTGGCTCTCAAGGACAACAAAAATCGTATCTTATCGCTTTAAAATTGGCGCAGTTCGATTTCATAAAAAACCATTCAAAAACAAATCCTATTTTGCTATTGGATGATATTTTTGATAAATTGGACGAAACCCGGGTTGAGCATTTAATTAGTTTAGTTGATAATGAAAACTTCGGACAGCTTTTTATTAGTGATACACATTACGAAAGGACTGAGAAAGTGATAAAGAAAGTGCATCAGACATATAAAATGTTTCCGTTAACCCCATAACTCTGTGTTCTCTGTGCCTCCGTGGTTTATAATTTACCACGGAGACACATGAGGACACAGAGAAAAAACAATTCATAATAATCATGAAGTTAAAGTTTATAATCATTCCATTATTGTTTCTTTTTGCAATTTCCTGCGAAAAACCAAACCCCAAAGAACAAATACAAAACCTAAGCGGTTATTGGGAAATAAAAAGCGTAAAAATGCCTGATGGTGAAAAGAAAGAATTTGATATAAATACAATTATAGATCATATTGAGGTGAATGGCGACAGCGGCGCACGAACGAAGGTTTCACCAAAGTTTGATGGTACTTTTACAACAAACGGAGTCTCGGAAAGCTTCACGCTAAAAATTGAAAATGACAGTTTACGGATGTATTACAAAACACCTTTTAACGAATGGAAAGAAACCGTAATCAAAGCAAAAGACAGCACATTAACTGTAATAAACAGAGATAACAAGATTTATACATATACTAAATTTCAAAAATTTGATTTTAGTGAAAAGTGACAAATGACTGACCGGAACGAATCAAACTAAACTTTTAAACTCATAAACTTCTAAACTTTTTTGGAACAATGGCAAAACGACACGCAGAAAACATATCAATTGGTGATGCTTTAAAGGAATTCATCGACACCAACCGACTGGAAAAAGGCCTGGACAAAGTGAATGCCAAAGAAGCTTGGGATGCCGTTATGGGAGTAGCAATTTCAAAATATACTACGGATATTAAATTGGATCGTGAAACTTTATACATACAACTTTCGTCATCCGTTTTGCGCGAGGAATTGAGTTATGGAAAAGATAAAATCGTTAAACTGCTTAATGAGGAATTGGGGAAGGAATTGATTAAGAAATTGGTTTTGCGATAAATTATTAACACCATCAAAACGTAGGCGCGCGATTAATCGCGTGCCTACAACAAATAAAAAACGCCCTCCAATCCGGAAGGCGTTTTTCTATTAAAAATATTTCGTAAATGCTTAAAACATTTCGCGACCAGCAAAATGAAAAGCACCTTCAATAGCTGCGTTTTCATCACTATCGCTTCCGTGTACTGCGTTTTCGCCAATAGAAGCTGCGTATAATTTACGGATGGTACCTTCGGCAGCATCTGCTGGGTTGGTAGCTCCAATTAATGTACGGAAATCTTCAACTGCATTTTCTTTTTCAAGAATTGCAGCAACGATTGGTCCGCGTGTCATATATTCTACCAATTCGCCGTAAAATGGGCGCTCACTGTGAACTGCATAAAATGCTTGTGCATCTTGTGTAGTCATGTGGGTAAGTTTTAACGCTACGATTCTAAAACCGGAAGCGTTTATTTTTTCAAGAATGGCGCCTATGTGTCCTTTTTCAACTGAATCTGGCTTCAACATAGTAAATGTTCTGTCTGTTCTCATCGTATTTTTTAAAATTTTGGCAAAAATAACTATTTGATTATGAAATGCAAGGATTTACCGAATGTTTAATTATGAAAATCAAATTAATCCTTTCACGTCATTATTTCGCGGGCGCGCGATGAATCGCGCGCCTACAATATTTTTGGGGTTAATGGGCTTTGTTGTATCTTCGCGCCCTATGAATAAGGAAACCACTCAAATCGTTGAAAAGCTACTCGCTTCCCCTCAAAAAATTGTAATCGTAGGTCATAAAAACCCTGATGGCGACGCAGTTGGCTCATGTTTAGGACTTTCCTTTTTTCTGAAAAGTTTAGGTCATAATGCAACCGTTATTATGCCAAATGATTTCCCAGATTTCTTAAAATGGATGCCTAGATGCGAAGAAATCGGTATCTACGAAAAGGAAGTTCAGAAAAGCACAGAAATAGTTAATGCTTCAGATATCATTTTCACCTTAGATTTTAATAGTTTGGACAGAGTTGGCGATTTTGAAGGAGTTTTGAAAGCAGCTTCAGCTAAATTCGTGATGATTGACCATCATCAACAACCCGCAGATTATGCCGTCGCCACCTATAGCGATGTAAAAATGAGTTCCACTTCCGAAATGGTTTATCATTTTATGGATGCTTTAGGCGAAGCAGATAAACTTTCAAAAGAAATAGCGATAAACCTATACACAGGAATTATGACGGACACAGGTTCGTTCCGCTTCTCCTCCTCTAGCCCAACAACACACAGGGTTGCAGCAAAGTTGATTGAGGCCGGAGCCGAAAGCGCTATTATAAATCAAAAAGTGTATGACACCAATAGTCCCGAAAGAATGAAACTTTTGGGCGTGGCTTTAAACAATCTGGTAATTCTGCCTGAAATGCACACGGCATATATCACTATGACTCAAAAAGAACTGGACGACCACAATTTCAAAAAAGGCGATACTGAAGGATTTGTAAATTATGCACTATCGGTGAAAGGGGTTGTTTTTGCTGCAATTTTTATAGAAAACAAACAGGAAAGTATTGTAAAAATCTCTTTAAGGAGTAAAGGTGATTTTTCAGTAAACGATTTTGCGAGAAACCATTACAGCGGCGGCGGACACATAAACGCGGCGGGCGGAAAAAGTTCACAAGACCTTAACAATACCATAAACGAATTTATTAGTATCTTGCCACGTTATAAAAATGAACTCACCGATGCTTTATAAGCTAGTTTATATTTTACTTTTTTCGTCCTTAATTGTTTCTTGCAAAAGCCCTGATGCCAGACGCCCAGTGCAAAGTAACTCCGGAAGCTTTATAACGGAATCTGCAGACCGAAACAAAAAAATCTATGACGAGGAGAAAGATTTCATTCAAAAAATTATAGCCAAAGACACAATCCACGATTATATCTCGTCCGAAAATGGTTTTTGGTATTTCTATAATACAAAAGATACTACCACTACCGAAATGCCAGATTTGGGCGATATAGTAAAATTTACTTACGATATTAAGCATCTAGACGGCAGCGTTATTCTTTCAGAAGAAGAAAACGGTTTGCAACATTATAAAGTAGATAAAAGCAACCAAGAACTAATTTCTGGGGTTCGCGAAGGCATAAAATTAATGAAAGAAGGCGAGACAGTAACCTTCCTTTTTCCTTCCTATAAAGCTTATGGCTATTATGGTATTGAAGAAAAACTCGGCACCAATATTCCGGTGCAGAGCACTGTAACTTTACATTCAATTGAACAATCAAACTAAATTAATTAAACAAAACGATGAAAAAACTATCATTTTTATTTTTATCTCTTACGCTTGCATTTGCCTCTTGTCAGGAAAAATATCCAGACCTTAAAGATGGTGTATATGCTGAATTTGTGACTAACAAAGGAACATTTATTGCAAAACTGAAAAACGAAACTGCACCACTTACCGTTTCAAACTTCGTAGCACTTGCCGAAGGAACCAACGGTATGGTGGATTCACTTTACAAAGGCAAACATTTTTATGATGGGCTTACTTTCCACCGCATAATCAAAGATTTTATGATTCAAGGTGGTGATCCTAAAGGTGACGGTACTGGAAATCCAGGTTACGCATTTCCTGATGAAATTAATGACACTATTCGTTTCAACAAAAAAGGTCTTTTAGCAATGGCTAATTCAGGTCCTGGAACAAACGGAAGTCAGTTTTTTATTACCTTAAAAGAAACTCCTTGGTTAGACGGTCGCCACACAATTTTTGGTGAAATCGTAAAAGGTCAAGAGATTGTAGATTCTCTAGGAATGGTTGAAACCGAAAAACCTGGCGACAAACCAAAAGAGCCAATTATTATTGAAAAGGTAAACATTATCAATAAAGGCGATGTTAAAGTTCCTTATTTCACAGAAGAAATGGGCAAACTTGAAAAAGAAAAGAAAGAAAAAGAAGAACGCATCAATAAAGTAGCCGCTGAACAAGTGTCAGAACTTAATGCTTTACGTGCTAAAGCCGATTCACTTCCTTCAGGAATTAAGATTTATTTTAATGAAAAAGGTGAAGGACCTCAACCAAAAGAAGGCGACAAGATTTTAATGAACTACGCTGGTTATCTTGCAGACGGACATATGTTTGATTCAAACATATTATCTAACGCAGAAAAATTTGATATGGTTGACGAAATGCGCAAAGCTGCTGGACAATACACACCAGTTCCTACAGATTACAGCAAAGACGCACAGCTTATCCCAGGATTCCGTGAAGGTCTTTTGAATATGAAAGTTGGCGACAAGGCAACTATATTCATTCCTTCACATTTAGCTTATGGCAAAAGAGGAATTCCAGGAGTTATCCCTCCAGATTCTGAATTGATATTCAACCTTGAAATTGTTGAGATAGCGAAATAATTCTAAGTGTATTTTAAACACAAAAAGAGGAACCAGTTTTTAAATTGGTTCCTCTTTTTTATTGAATCAAGAATCAGGACTTAAATAAATTAGGACAGATTTTTATTCAATTTTTAGCAGATTCAAAATTAACCGAACCAAACTTCAACCATAACCTAATCCGTCCTGTATCCTATAGCGCAGCGTTCCTGTTTCCTGCGTCTATTTCTTCGGAATGTTCTTCAAAATTTCAAGTACAAATTCCCAATACTTTTGAGCAGAAGAAATACTTGCGCGTTCATCAGGAGAGTGCGCTCCTTTAATTGTTGGACCAAAGGAAATCATATCCATCTCAGGATAATTCTGTCCTAAGATTCCACATTCCAAACCAGCGTGACAGGCGGCTACATTAGCTTTTTCGCCATTCATTTTTTGGTAAAGATTATCTAAAACTTTCAGAATTGCACTGTCCATATTTGGTGCCCAGCCTGGGTAATCTCCAGCTAGTTTCACTTCGTAACCAGCAAGTTCATAAGCAGAACTTAATGCGTTTGCCAAAGCTTCTTTAGAAGACTCTACAGAGCTTCGGGTTAAATTTTCAATTTTTATATTTCCCTTGTCAACTGTTACTTTGGAAATGTTGTTTGAAGTTTCCACCAAATCTTCAATATCCGGACTCATTCTGTAAACCCCGTTGTGCGCAGCGTTCATTGTGTTTAAGAATATTATTTGATCGCTATTAGCCATCACTTTTGAAAATGATTCCTCAGATTTTTCAGCAGAAATAGAAAGATTCGGTTCTAAAGATTTGTATTCAGCAAGAATTACTGACTTCATCTTTTCGAATTCAGTTTGAAATTTTTCTTCGTAAGAAACTACAACTTGCGCAACGCTTTCACGCGGAATTGCATTGCGAAGACTTCCACCTTCAAGTTTTGCCAATTGCATAGAATCCTTAGTTGCGTAAAGCAAACGGTTCATCAATTTGTTGGCGTTACCCAAACCTTTTATAATGTCCATTCCGCTGTGACCGCCGTTTAGTCCTTTCACTTTAATAGTAAACGTTTTGGAGTTTTTCGGTGCTTCAGTTTCGCTATAGGTACCTTTTGCGGTAATGTCTACTCCACCGGCGCAGCCTACTCCTATTTCGTCATCTTCTTCGGTATCGAGATTTAAAAGAATATCGCCTTTCAGCAAACCACCTTTCAAGCCTTTGGCTCCCGTCATTCCTGTTTCTTCATCAATTGTAAAAAGAGCTTCGATTGCGGGATGTTCAATTTCATTGCTCTCAAGGATTGCCATAATCG
Source organism: Aequorivita sublithincola DSM 14238 (assembly GCF_000265385.1). Classification (NCBI taxonomy): domain Bacteria; kingdom Pseudomonadati; phylum Bacteroidota; class Flavobacteriia; order Flavobacteriales; family Flavobacteriaceae; genus Aequorivita; species Aequorivita sublithincola. Next base: position 2,682,805 of record NC_018013.1, on the reverse strand, counting down.
TGGCAACGCCCAAACCATTATCTGCTCCCAAAGTGGTTCCTTTTGCGCGAACCCAATCGCCATCAACTACCATTTCAATTCCTTGTGTGTCAAAATTGAAATCGGTATCGTTGTTTTTTTGGTGAACCATATCTAAATGGCTTTGAAGAACCACAGCTTTTCGGTCTTCCAATCCTTTGGTTGCGGTTTTGCGAATTATTACGTTACCAACTTCATCTTCCATCGTTTCCAAACCAAGACCTTTTCCGAAGTCTTTCATAAAAGCAATCACGCGTTCCTCTTTTTTTGAAGGACGCGGCACGGCGTTTAGGTCTGCAAATTTGTTCCAAAGGGCTTTGGGTTCTAGGTTTCTTATTTCTTCGTTCATAGTTTATGTTTTTGGTGTGAAAAAAATTTGCCACAGATTCACGAATAAATATGTTTTTTGTTTGTTGTATTTCTTCGAAATACTTTGAAAACATTCGTGAATTCCTGGCACATTCCCACAAAATTACGGTTTTACAACCGCTATAAAAATTATGTGGGGAAAGAATTACTTTGTAAGTTTGAATTATGCAAAGACGAACCGTTTTAATCATTGCGTTACTGCTTCCTCTACAAATTATATTACTTCAAATTCTGAAGCATTTTCCAGAATTTGTAGAAAAATATTACAGTTTTGGGTTTTACCCAACGCTTTCCAAAGTATCGCGCTATCTTTTTGGCTGGGTTCCGTTTTCTGTTGGCGATTTGTTTTATTTGCTGATTGCGGTGGTTGCAATACGGTGGATTTATAAAAATTTCTATAGACTTAGGTTTGAGCCAATTCGGGTTTTGTTAGATATTACGGCTTCAGTTTCTGTGATTTATTTTATGTTTCATATTCTTTGGGGTTTCAATTATTATCGGCTTCCGCTGCATCAATCGCTTCAGCTAAAAAGCGATTATAGTTATGAGGAGTTGCTCTCAACAACCAAGCGTTTCATCGAAAAAAGTAACGAAATGCACCGCAAATTAGGCTATGCAGATTCGATTAAAATTGACATTCCATACACTCAGCAGGAAATGTTCAAAAAATCATTAAACGGTTATAAAAATCTTGAAAAGGAATATCCGCAACTTACTTATTCTCCACGAAGCATCAAAAAAAGTGGTTGGAGTTTAGGACTAACTTATATGGGTTATAGCGGTTATTTGAATCCTTTTTCTGGGGAAGCTCAGGTTAATAACCTCATCAAAACTTATAAATTTCCAGTGGTGGCTTGTCACGAAGAAGCCCACCAAATAGGCTACGCTGCCGAAAACGAAGCTAACTTTATTGCAACTTTGGCAACGCTTCACAACGAGGATCCTTACATTCAATATGCAGGATATATTTTTACGCTTCGCTATTTGATAAATGAAGTGGCACGCGATGATGAAGCCGAATATTTTGAAATTGTAAAAACCATAAATCCCGGAATTTTGAAAAGCTACAAGGAAATGCGTGACTTTTGGGATGGATACGAAAATCCATTTGAAACATTTTCAAAATTGTTTTGGGACAATTTTCTGAAGGCAAATAACCAAAGCCGTGGTATTATGAGTTATGATTATATGGTGGCGTTGGTTGTGAATTATTTTGAGGATAAAGAGTTGTGAGTTTGTTAATCCGTGAATTTGATGTTTATGGAAAAAAATCTTCTCGATTCTACCCTCTAAAAACTATCAACTAACAACACGAACTATTTAACGTATTGCGCTTCCGCAGGTTTGTCAAAAACAGATGGATCGAGAATCGTTTCTGTTGCTGTGATTTTATCAAATTTGATACTCATATCTTTTCCTTTCGGTTTTCCGTTTTCAACTTTGTACCAACTTAGTTTTTCTGGCAATAATAGTCCGTTTACATCCTGCCATTTGTCGTATTTTATATAATGCCAATCATCACTTTTCTTTTGATCCTTAAAAGTTACGGTGTATGCTAACCAAGCCATTTTGTTGGTTTCTTGATCGAAGTACAAAATGTACTCATCTTTTGATGAATCTCCTATTCCGTCGTTATAAGAAACTTTAAAACCATTGTACATTTTTCCATCTAATTCTGTTGGTTCAACGGCTGTATAATTAGTTCCAGGATCTGCAATCACGAAAGGCATAGCATAGAAATAAAACATCAAATTATGATAAAATACTGGGTTGCCCTCATAGCCCAAATCGTGCTTTAGTAGCCAAACTCCTTTGCCATCATAACCTATAGACCAATCTTTAGATTCTATTTTGCTTTTTCGATCTGGCAGCGAAATTGTGTGAGTTTCATCACCGTTTTTTCCTTTCATCTCAAAACATAGGTTGTTCATCATTTTCCATTGCTTTAAACCGCCGTGGGCAGAGAAAACAGCTTGTAGCGGAGCAGGAAATTCTTTTGGTTTTTCAATTTGTTTTTGGGTAACTTCTTCAGCGGAAGTTTTTATGGAGTCATGTTCCAAGGCTTCGACACGACGATCTTCTGTGGAAGTATCATCACTTTGCTTTTTGTCGTTTCTGCAAGCTGAAAGTGTTGCAATTACTGTTAGTGCCAAAATCAGTTTTTTCATCAGAATGGTTTTTAGTTGCTTAAAAGTAAAAAAGCTTCCCGAGTTTGGGGAAGCTTTTTAGAAAGGTTTGTGATTCTTTGAATGCTGAGACCTCGGTGTTGGATGACAGATGACCGAACAACATAATTTAATTCTTTATAATTTTTCTAACCGCAACATTTCCTTCGGAAGAAATCTTAACAAAATAAACTCCGTTTTCCAATGAAGAAACATTTATCGTTAACTTACCATTCTGCGGAAGCATTTTTTCAGAAAACAATATTTTTCCTTGAATATCATAAAGCGAAATAGTTGTTTCTAAAATCAATTGTGAGGATTGAATCGTAAAGCTTTCAGAAGTTGGATTTGGTGAAATGCTTAAATCCTTAAAATTGAAAGAATTTACGCCTATGAAAACTTCGTCATCCAAAAAGTCGGGAATGCTATTTCCGTTGGTATCATCATCAATTGGAGTGCCATTATTGTTGTAATCTTCATCTTTCGTTAAAGTGCCATCGCCATCATCGTCGCTGTCTAAATAGTTTTCAACGTTGTCGCCATCAGTATCTATGTAAATATAGGAAGGAGCGACTCCTGCACCGATTCCGGTGGTTTCATCAATGGTTAGTACTGTATCGCCGTCGTCATCATTATCTAAATAGTTGGGGATGCCATCGCCGTCTGTATCGTCGTCGTTTAGATTGCCATTACCATTTATGTCTTCGTCTTCATTGGCTATTCCGTCGCCATCTGCGTCTGGTGCGGTTTCATCTGTAAGTATTAGGAAGGACGCTATTTCAAAACAACCTGTGTTGAGAGTGTCTATCCGAACATAAATTGTTTGTGGATTAATCGTATTTGCATCGGTTGTAGAATTGACAATAGGATTTATACCATTATTGGCATCTGCTAAGTTTTCAAAGAAATAAACTTCATAATCTGAAGGATTTAAACCCGCCAACATAACAGGAATATTCACAGTCAGGTCAAAAATCGCAAAACCATCACCATCGCCTTCGTCTATAAAAAGGTTATTGGGTTGGGTTATTGGAGGTCTTTCTTTTACAATTAGTTCAAGTTGTACAAGCGTATAACAACCTAAAAGAGCTGGTGGCACATTATTAGTTACCCGTGCATAAACTACTTGATTAAATGGAACTGTATTCGTGTAAGGCATGGTGATCTCGGTTCCTGGAACTCCAGCTTGTGCTTCTGCTTCTGATACGTAATAATAAATTGATACGTCCAATTCTCCATTTAAAATTTCAGTATCTCTAAGCGTTAAATCCCAACTGCCATAAATACCATCGTAGTTATCATCACAGACTATAAGTGGCGTTGGATTTGTGTTGGGGCTTGGGTTTGGTAATACAGATAATGTAAGAGTAACAAGAGTTTTACAGCCAAATGCGTTTTCAACTCTACCAATTACTGTTTGCGGAGTAGCTATATTTTGATAAGACTCTGGATTTAAAATTGGGATTTCATTTTGTTCATCTGCAAGCGTTTGATACCAAGTTACAATAAGTGTGGGATCGCCACCTGTAATCACTAGATTATTTACGGTAAGATCAAACGTACTAATTCCATCAGTTGGGGAGCTTCCATTTAGTTCATCATCGCATAACATCATACCAAAAGGGCCGTAATCTGGAGGTGTTAGATTAACAATAATTGGTAGCGAAACAATATCGTAACAACCTTCGGCACTATTAGGGTTTGGCGGAATGGTTCCATTAGCATTACTTACAAGCAAAATATAAATATCCTGTGCGTAAGCTTGAATATTGAAGTAAGATTGTGGATTGGAGACTGCCTGTGAAAAATCAGGATTCGTAATCGCTAAATCTCCAGCGGTAGTTGCATCTGCTAAAATTTCGTAATAATAAAGGTCAAAACCCAAAGGATTTAAACTTCCAAGAACCTCTGTGGCTGCAACTGTAAGATCAAAAAATGTAAAACCATCAGCAACTGCATCATCACATTTACGCAATGGTGCGGGAGTGTTTGCTATGGGAGAGGAACGCACTTGCAAATCCATATCGAACACTGCAAAATTTTCAGCTCTTACATAAACCACATCATTATAGGCGATGTCGTTGATGTAAGGATCCACAATTTCATTTTCCGCATTCTCTGCATCTAAAAGTGTACGATGATAAGTTACACTAACACTTGGGTTTCCGTTTTGGATCTCCTCATCCTTATCATGTAGAGTGAACTGTTCAAAACCATCATTATTATTATCACAAACCGCTAAAGGGGTTGGATTTTCATTAACAATTATTTGAGCATACACTGAATGGGATATAGTTAAAAAAGTAAAAAAAAGTAAGAATAGTTTCATAGGTAATATTTTTCCCGCAATATATAAAAAATAGTTTACAACATATCCGTTGTGTAAATAATCTTAATAAAACCTGCTCTTTGTTATCTGCAATGGAGATAGACAAAGACATAGAACTCATTAATCTTGGCAAAAGGGTTAAAGAAATAAGGCTGTCCAAAAACCTTACCCAATTTGACTTGGCAGTTCGAGTAAACAAAGACCAACAATCCATCCATCGGCTTGAAGCTGGAAAAATAAACCCTTCATATATTTACATGCTCGAGGTTTGCCAAGGATTGGATATTCCTGTGACCGAAATCTTTAATAATAAGGAATTATAGTTTCAAGGTTGGGGCAAATTGTATTCAAGTCGAAAATGCTTAACCCCAGCAAATTAATCTTAGTCGCAAAAAGTTTGTGATTTTTAAAGCTTTAAGCTAATTCTTCAAAAGCTTTTTTACAACTGTATTCCCTTCCGAAGCAATCTTCAAAAAATAAACTCCGTTTTCCAAAGAAGAGACATTCATCGTTACCAATCCATTCTGCGGAAGCATTTTTTCTGAAAACAATAGTTTTCCTTGAACGTCATAAATTAAAATACTTGTTTCTGAAACCAATTGTGAGGATTGCACGGTAAAACTTTTAGAAGTTGGGTTTGGTGAAATGCTTAAGTCTTCAAAAGCAAAGGAGCCTACGGAAATAGTTTTGTCTGCTTCAATTTCAAAGGAAGCTATTTCAAAACATCCCGAGTTTATATTTTCAACCCGAGTATAAATTAATTGTGGATTTGTAAGGTTTTGATATACTGCGGGATTTGCAATGACGAATTCATTATTCTGCGCGTTTGCTTCGGTTTCATAAAAAGAAACCACATAATTAGCTGGATTTAAACTTCCCAAAATTACTGGAATGTTTACTGTAAGATCAAAGATTGCAAAGTCATCTCCATCGCCATCGTTTATAATCAGATCGATGGGTTGGGTTATTGGAGGCGTATCATTTACTATCAATTGCAGTTCTACAATATCATAGCAACCTTGGCTACTGTTCGGGTTTGGTGGAATAGTTCCGCTAGCATTAGCAACCAACAAAATATATATTGTTTGTGGATTTGTAGTATTCACAAAGTTCAGCGGACTAGAAATTGCTTGTGAAAAATCTGGATTTGTCATTGCAACATCTCCTGCTGCAATGGCTTGACTAAAATCTTCATAATAATAAAGATCAAAACCCACTGGATTTAAACTTCCAAGAACCTCTGACTCTACTATTGAGAGGTTAAAGAGTGCAAAGCCATCATTGTTATCATCACAAACCCTTAAAGGCGCAGGCGTGTTGCCAACAGGCGTAGCGCGTACTTCCAAAGCAAAAGGAACGATGCTTATTTCGTTATTACTACTATTTTTAACTCTTGCCCAGATTCCACCGGTTCCAAAACCTGGAAGTTGGGAATCTGTAATTGGTGCATCATAAAACCTTTGATCGTTAACATACAGATTAACTACTGGTAAATCTCCATTCTGAGCATCTGTAAGAGTTTTGTGATAAGTTACTGTCAGGTTTGGATCGCCCTGCGTAATTAAAGGAGTCTGTATCGAAAGATCAAAAGCTTGAAAACCATCGTTGTCATCATCACAAACTATCAAATTTGCAGCGGGATCTTCAATATCTATATATTGAAGTACAATTGGAAATACATATTCATTATTCCCTTCATTAGTTTCAGGAATCATTCCATCGCCATCAATTACGGCTACAAGCGCAAAATTTGAAGGTGTGCCAACGGGAATGGGAATGGTAATCAAATTGGTTAACGTTCCTCCTATTGGAATTTCTTGATTGGTAAAATCTTCCGCAAGCAGCACATTATCTGCATAAAATCTTACAGATGTATTTGCAGGCAATACATTTGTACTGTTCACATTGCTAACGGTATATGTTGCATAAATCTCGTCGAGTTGTGGTGAGACCGTAACTCCATCAATCGCAATGGTTGCATCGGGCAATTCAGAATTTACAGAGGTAATGATGTTATTTACCATTATAAAATCCTGTTGTGAGGTGAGTTTAATATCAATTTGGGTATCGCCGGGTTGTATGAGCCCCGTTAACTCATAATAATCCAAATCCATATTGTAAAGCGTATTCGAGTTTGTATAACTGTTCGTACCATTAAACGCGTTATTAGATGGATTTAGTGGTAGATTACTAACTAAGCTATTATTAATAAACAAACTTTCGCCATTCGCAATTTGTTGATCGCCTTCCCAAGCTAAAAAACCAATTTTGGCTAGAATATCACTTTTAGCATCAATGTTGGTAAGATGTATATCTAGTGTATTATTGGTCGCAGATACTGCTTCCAAACCATCAAATAGAGAAATTTGGTTCCACAATAATGCTGGATCTTCATAAACAACGATGATAGACCAACCTCCATAATTAGTGCCGCCGTCACAATAAGCGAACAGACCTCCGGAAATATCCATATCAGAAAAAGTGTAATTGCCATTCCCATTGGTTTCAACTATTGCTGTAACATCCGCATTTGCTGCAAAATATGGTTTTCCACTATATACAAGTGAAAATGTTCTTTCAGCAGAAACATCAATTCCATTCAACTTTACATCAAAGTCGCCTACTGCAGAACCAGACCAATATAATTTTGCCGAGACCAAAGTTTGGCCAGTACTTAAACTTAGCGTTGCACTGCTTTGAGAAAGAATGGTACAAGTAGGATTTTGGTTTTCAAATTCATTGAGTGTATTCCCGATAGCAGTAAAATCATATTGACCATTAAACTGTTGCGTCAAATCAATAGGTTGTGCAAAAACTGAAACAGAAGATATATTTAAAATAAAGAGGAGTAGAAATTTTTTCATCTATAATATTTTTTGGCAAGATAAAAAAATACTTTTAAATCTCTTTGGCGAAATTTAGCATTTTAAAATTTATAATAACGTGGGTTTTTAGTATTCTTGTTTCATATAAGTGCGTAGCTATGAAATGCCCATTAACAAATTGCAAACCAACCGAAGATGTATATTGGGGCATTCCATCTTCCCATTTCTCAAATAGTATATAAAGATGAAAAGAAAATATTTTTTTACCTTCTTATTTTTAAGCTTTATTTTAACGCTACAATCATTCCAATGCGAACCAGAGATTAAGGACGACAGCCGCATTTTAATAAAAGGAAGCCTTGTTGATAGCAATAATAATCCGCTGCCGAATATTTCAGTGCGCTGCCAGTCCTCCTATATAATTTTGGGCGAAAGCTATAGCGACGCCAACGGTCAATTTCAATTTACATCTTTAGAAACTGAAACCAATAACCCGCTTAATATTATGGTTAATTTGAAAACTGATGGCTATAATTATTATGGTGGTGGGTATAATAATTATGAATTGACAGAAAACCCCAATTATTCAGCAAAAAAATATTTTAATGACGCTATCAACCGTAAAACCTCTACCACATATAATTTAGGACAAATAAAACTTAATGAGGCTGCACATTTAAATCTTTTATTTACAAATGTTCCTGGTGATAACAATCGGGTCGCTTATAAACTGGAATTCCAAAGCGCTGTTTGCGCGATAGATCTTAACGTTAATAATCCTGAAGATTGCTTAATAGATGAAGAATATTACAATCAGTTAGATATTAATTCCACTAGCTTTCAAACTAATCTGGATAGCCAATTGGGAACATCGGTACTCTTAAAATATATTTTGAACGATGAACCCGAACAAACCATTACAATACCACTAACAAATCTTGAAAACACCTATGTCTTTGAATATTAGACTCCTTTTTTTGACACTTGCAATTACTACTGCCGCAATTGCACAAGAAACAGAAAAGCCAAAAAACTCTGAAGCCGAAACAAAACAAGAAGCAGAAGGACCTGGTAAAAATATAGGTAGTATAGAAATTGGCACTTATTTTCCACTAGCTTTTGGCAATAATTTTGTGAACGATGGAATGGATTTAAAACTTGGCGCCCGCTTATCTTTTAAAGTGGACACGTATAAAGGAATATACATTGGTCCTTATTTCAGTTTTTTTAATGGAAACGTTACCAATCGTGAGCTTCTAGGAAACTACTACGACACAACTAATTATACTTTAGGATTGGTAGCTGGTTACGAAAAACACATCGATAAATTTGATCTCAGCATCGGTATTGGCGTGGGTGCGTCTTCATATAAAAACAATAGGTTTGAAGATACCGCTACCGCCGTTTGGCTAAACCCAGAAATTAATTACCGTTTTACAAATTATCTAGGCGTGTATTTTGCTCCAGAATTGCGCCACGATTTTATGAATATTGATACTCCCGCAGAACTAGAAGATACCTTTAAAGGTGTAAACTACCTAAACATAAGTTTTGGGCTTCGTATTAGTTTGGGGACTGCTTATAAGCATCTGTAACCTATCTTTGCGGGATGAACAAAACCATCACCAGTTTTCACAATCCGCTAATAAAACAAATCGTTTTATTACAGGAAAAATCACGCGAACGCCGCAAAACAAGCCTTTTTGTAATTGAAGGGCTTCGCGAAATTTCACTTGCTTTAAAAGGTGGTTACAAGCTGAAAACCATGCTTTTCTGCCCTAAAATCATTTCTGAAGAAAAAATTTTTCAGCTGAAAAAATTCACAAACAACGAAGCAGAATTCATAGAAATCAATTTAGAAATCTATGAAAAACTAGCCTACCGAAGTTCCACAGAAGGCGTTTTAGCAATTGCCCAATCAAAAGATCTGAACATCAAGAACCTGAAACCACAAGCTAAAAACCTTTTGATTATTATTGCCGAAGCCCCAGAAAAACCAGGTAACATCGGTGCTCTACTTCGCACCGCAGATGCTGCAAACATAGATGCTGTAATTATTGCAAATCCGAAGACAGATATGTACAATCCAAACATCATCCGCAGTAGCGTGGGTTGTTTGTTTACGAATAAAATTGCCACGGGAAGCACTTCAGAAATTATTTCATTTTTGAAAGAACACAATTTAAATAGCTATTGCGCCGCATTACAAGCGTCTGTAAATTATGATACTATAGATTTTAAAGAAAACACCGCAATTGTAGTAGGGACCGAAGCCACAGGACTTTCAGAGGAATGGCTAAAAAACAGCACCCAAAACATCATTATCCCAATGCAGGGCGAAATAGATAGCCTAAACGTTTCCGTAGCGGCCGGAATCCTTATATTTGAAGCAAAGCGGCAGCGTGGGTTTTAGTAGAAGTTCGCAGTCGCAGTAAACAGTGTGATTAAGCAATGTTAACAACAAAAAAATATCATTAAAAAAATACTTTTTCAGCTAAAAAAATTTAATATGAAAGCAAAACTTCTTTTTATAGCAACTCTACTTTTTTCCTTTTCAATTAATGCACAAATAGATTTTGAGCCACACGTAACGGTTGATGATACAGGCGGCACCAATGGGGCAAACTCAGTATTCGTTGCCGACCTTGATGGCGATGGAGATTTAGATATGATTTCAGCTTCCGGAAATGACGATAAAATTGCTTGGTATGAAAATACCGATGGACAAGGAAATTTTGGTCCACAAAAGAAAATTTCTGAAACTGTTTTAGGGGCTACTTCGGTTTTTGCAGTAGATATTGATGGCGATGGTGATATAGATATTCTTGTCGCCTCTTCGTTGGACGATACTATTGGCTGGTTCCAAAATAACGGTCAAGGAATTTTTGGTTCGAGGCAAATTATTTCTTCACTTGCAGATGGCGCAAATTCAGTGTACGCAACAGATGCAGACGCCGATGGCGATATGGACGTATTTTCGGTATCTGCATTTGATGATAAAATTGCTTGGTATGAAAACACAAATGGTCAAGGCAATTTTGGTCCACAACAAATAATTTCTACAAATTTTGATTATCCATTGGATATTGTTGCTGGTGATATTGATGGCGATGGCGATATGGATATACTTACGGGAAGTAGATATAATAACAGTCGTGTGGCTTGGTTTAAAAATACAAATGGACAGGGAAATTTTGTGGAGCAACAAAGTTTAAATACTGATATTAACTATTGCCGTTCAGCAATTTTGGCTGATGTGGATGGTGATGGAGATTTGGATATTGCCGCTACATCGTGGAAAATTCAAGGACATAGAATCATTTGGTTTGAAAACACCAATGGCTTAGGAAATTTTAATAACACTCCAAATATAGTAGGTCTAATGGGCACTAACGCACGGCCTGAAACATTATACACCTCAGATTTTGATAATGACGGAGATTTGGATATTGTCACTGGAAGTTTCAATGACGGACTTTCGTGGTTCAAAAATAATGGTTCGGGCGTTTTTGGCACTATACAAATTATAGATAGTGAAATTAGAGATGTGCAAACCGTATTATCTTCAGATATAGATGGAAATGGTAGCTTCGATATACTTATAGCCGCAAATAGAGCAGATAGAATAGCATGGTACAAAAACACAAATGGACTGGGTAACTTTGGCCCAGCAAATGTTATGGCTGAAATAAACGGGGCCAATGGAGCGAGAGAAGTTATCTCTGTAGATTTAGATGGAGATGGGGATAAGGATTTACTTTCAGCTTTAACAAATGACGATCGAATTGCTTGGCAGGAAAACCTTGATGGGCAGGGTACCTATTCAGAATTAATAACAATTGCTTCAATTGAAAACCCGTTATCTATATTCGCAGGGGATATAAATGGAGATACTTTTATTGATGTTTTTACGCTGAGCAGTGCCTCTTTTGGTAAGGTGGTATGGTATAAAAATCTTAATGGCAATGCAATATTTGGCACAGAACAAATTATAAATTCTGAAGATAACCCAACAATTGTTTATTTATTTGATGTTGATAACGATGGAGATTTGGATGTTTTTTCTACAGTTGGAAGTTCACAATTGGTTTGGCAAGAAAATATAGATGGTTTAGGCACTTTCGGCAGAAAAAATATAATTATGGAAGGGCCATTTGTTAATGAAACATTATATGCAGAAGATATTGATAATGATGGGGATAAAGACTTAATTGCAGGTTATTATGAAAATTCAGACGCTGTGGCTTGGTTTGAAAATATGGACGGCCAAGGTAATTTTAGCACTCCAAAAATAATTTCTGAAAACATTGTTGTTCTAGATTCTGTATATGCTGCCGATTTTGATAATGACGGCGATAAAGACGTGATTGCTGTTTCTTATGGCACAAACGAAATTATCTGGTATGAAAATGCAGACGGACAAGGTGCATTTGTTAACGAACATATTATAACCTCATCTGCCGAAGGAGCAACAGATGTATTTGCGAAAGATTTAGACAATGATGGAGACATAGACATTATCTGCGCTGCTGCAAGAGGCAATGAAATAATTTATTACCTTAACGACGGCACGGGAAATTTCAACTTTCAACAAACATTGGTCTCCAATTTTAGATCTGCCAGTAGCGTAATGGCAGATGATTTTAACAATGATGGCAAAATAGATATCCTTGCATCCGCCTATGCAGCTGATGAAATTATTTGGTTCGAAAACCGCGGCCCTTTAAGCATAGAAGAAAACGAAAAAAACCTTTTCACCCTCTACCCCAACCCAACAGACGGCCTATTAAATATAAAATCCATAACCAAAATTGCTGAAATAACAATACACAACAACCTCGGTCAACTCCTTTTCACTTCTGAAAAAACAAACCAAGTTGATATTTCAACTTTAAACGAAGGCATCTACTTCGTGAAAATTAAAGACGAAAACGGACAAACTGAGACCAAAAAAGTTGTAAAAAAATAAATTGAAGTACCTTTCAAGGTAAATTAGAAAAAGCTTTGAAAACCATCACCCGTACCGTTTGGATTCTTTCTCTCGTTAGCCTATTTACAGACATGGCCAGCGAAATGCTTTACCCAATAATGCCTATTTATTTGGAAAGCATTGGCTTTTCAATTCTCTTAATAGGTGTTTTGGAAGGTTTAGTAGAAGCTGTTGCAGGCTTGAGTAAAGGCTACTTTGGCCAGTTAAGTGACAGCAAAGCAAAACGCGCCCCTTTTGTACAGCTTGGTTATTCCTTCAGCGCCCTCTCAAAACCAATGATGGCGTTTTTTATATATCCATTATGGATTTTCTTTGTTAGAACCGTTGATCGTCTAGGTAAAGGAATCCGAACTGGCGCACGCGATGCCATGCTTTCTGCAGAAACCACAAAGGCCAATAAAGGAAAAGTTTTCGGCTTTCATCGTTCTATGGATACCCTTGGAGCCGTCCTCGGTCCTGCCCTTGCACTACTTTATCTATATTTTAATCCCAAAGATTACATCAATCTTTTTTACATTGCCTTTATTCCTGGCGTTTTGGCGGTTGTAGCTTCTTTTCTTCTGAAAGACAAAAAAGTTGAAACTGCTTCCAAAAACGTTATTAACAAGCAGCCCAAGAAGAAAATAGGATTCTTTTCATTTATAAAATACTGGAAGCAAAGCTCTTCAGAATACAGAAAAGTGGTTATTGGCTTGCTTTTCTTCGCCCTTTTCAACAGCAGCGATGTTTTTCTACTTTTAAAAGCGAAAGATGCTGGCTTGGACGACACTTGGGTAATCGGAATCTATATTTTCTACAATTTAATCTTCGCCCTTACAGCATATCCTTTAGGAAGCTTCGCAGATAAAATAGGTCTCAAAAAAATGTTTGTCTTCGGCTTAATCATCTTCAGTATAGTTTACTTCGGAATGGGTTTGACAACAAATCTATACGCAATAATCGCGCTATTCTTTGGCTACGGAATATTCGGAGCCGCCACAGAAGGAATTTCCAAAGCGTGGATTACCAATCTGGCGAAGGACGAAAACACAGCAACTGCAATCGGAACTTTCACCGCTTTCCAAAGTATCGTCGCAATGATTGCAAGTGTTGTGGCGGGATTGCTTTGGTTTTATTTCGGAGCAAGCGTTACTTTTTTCGTCACCGCAATCGCCACGGTTTTTGTGATTATTTATTTCTTAGGAAATGCTTCTTTAAATAAAATTATCACACAAAGTCAAAAAACCACAAAATAACAGACTCACAAATTCACAAATTCACAAACTAAAACTTTAAAGGAAATACTATCTTTGCCCCCTGTTAAGAATCTATACCTATGACAATTTCCTACAACTGGCTAAAACAATTCATCAACCTTCCATGGGATGCCGAAAAAACTGGCGAACTATTAACAGACTTAGGTCTTGAAGTAGAAGGAATAGAAGATTTTGCTTCCGTAAAAGGAGGTTTAAAAGGCGTCGTGGTAGGCCACGTTTTAGAATGCACCCAACACACAAACGCAGACCGACTAAAAGTAACCAAAGTTGACGTTGGCACAGGCGAACCAATACAAATAGTGTGCGGCGCGCCAAACGTAGCCGTAGGTCAAAAAGTTCCTGTAGCCACCGTTGGCACTACCCTTTATGATGAAGAAGGAAAACCTTGGCAGATAAATAAGGGAAAAATTAGAGGCGAAGTAAGCGAAGGAATGATCTGCGCCGAAGACGAACTCGGAATCGGAAAATCGCACGAAGGCATTATGGTTCTAGACGCAAAACTAAAACCAGGAACCACTTTAGCCGAAGTTTTAAAAATTGAAAACGACAAAATTTTTGAAATAGGTTTAACCCCAAACCGTTCAGACGCAATGAGTCACTGGGGCGTTGCTCGCGATTTAAAAGCGGGCTTACTTCACAAAGAAATTTCAGCAAAACTGAACACACCATCAACAAGTAGTTTTAGAGTTGATAATAGGACCTTAAAAATTCCTGTGAAGGTTGAAAACCAAAAACTTGCTCCTCGTTATTGCGGCATCACAATCAGTAATATAAAAGTTGGAGACTCACCTGCTTGGCTTCAAAATAGATTGAAATCCATTGGGCTTTCGCCGATAAATAATATTGTGGATGTTACTAATTACGTACTTCACGAACTCGGCCAACCTCTTCACGCTTTTGATGCTGCTAAAATTGCAGGAAATACAGTAAATGTAAAAACACTTCCTTCAGGAACAAAATTTACAACTCTAGATGGCGTAGAGCGCGAACTACACGAAGAAGACCTAATGATTTGCGATGCCGAAAAACCGATGTGCTTTGCAGGCGTTTTTGGCGGAATTAACAGTGGCGTGTCTGATACTACAACAAGTATTTTCTTAGAAAGTGCATACTTCAATCCTGTGAGCATTCGCAAAACCGCGAAACGACACAGTTTGAGCACCGATGCTTCTTTCCGTTTTGAAAGAGGAATTGATCCAAACATCACAGATTATGCGCTTCGCTATGCTTCTATTTTGATTCTTCAAGTGGCAGGAGGCGAAATAACAAGCGACTTGGTGGATATTTATCCAAAGAAAATTGAAGATCATCAAGTATTTCTCAATTATGAAAAAGCAAACGCACTTATAGGTGAAGAAATTCCGAAGGAAACAATCAAAGACATCCTCACTTCGCTAGAAATGAAGATAACCAACGTAACCGAAACAGGTCTCGGCATGAGCATTCCTGCCTACCGAAACGACGTTACACGCGATGTAGATGTGATTGAGGAAATACTCCGAGTTTACGGTTACAATAACATTAAATTCACTCAAAAACTCAACGCTTCCATTTCTCCAATTTTGCCTGGTGAAGATTATGACGTTCAAAACAAAATCGCTTTACAACTCACAGGTCTTGGGTTTAACGAAATGTTGAATAACTCCCTCACCTCTCCAAAATACAGCGAACTGAGTGAAAGCCTTAAAGAAAGTTATAATGTAACAATGCTCAATCCGTTGAGCCAAGATCTTTCGGTAATGCGTCAATCTATGCTCTTTTCTGGCTTAGAAGTGATTGAATATAACAGCAACCGGAAAAATAATGATTTAAAATTATTTGAATTCGGAAAAACCTATCACAACTTTCTTAGTGGAAGAGCAGAAACAAAACATCTTTCTCTATTGATTACAGGAATGAAAACGGAAGGGAATTGGGCAACACCAGACACCAAGAGCAATTTTTTCTTCGGAAAAGGAACGGTTTCAGTTTTGATGGAGCGCTTAGGTCTTGATAATTATTCTGAAGATATTATTGAAAGTGATATTTTTTCTGAAGGAATCAGTTTTATAAGAAACAAAGTAACCATTGTTGAGTTTGGAATTGTAAACAAAAAAATAACAAAAGAACTAGACGTTGATGCCGAAGTATTTTACGCAGATTTCAACTGGGATACGGTTCTAAAACAAATTTCAACCAAAAACTTCAAGCTAAAACCGATTGCAAAGTTTCAAGCAGCTCAACGTGATTTTGCTTTATTACTGGACAGTTCGGTACGTTTTGGAGATTTGCGAAATGCAGCAATTAATACCGAAAGGAAGTTTCTAAAAAGTGTTACTCTTTTCGATGTTTACAAAGGCGAAAACCTTCCCGAAGGCAAAAAAAGCTATGCCCTAAGTTTCACTATTCAAGACGAAGAAAAAACTTTGACAGACAAGCAGATTGATAAGATTATGAACAAACTGCAACAAAAATTTGAAACTGATTTTGGGGCAATTCTTCGATAGAACCACTGATTTATGCATAAAAAAACAGCGACCTTTTAGGTCACTGTTTTCGTTTTACTAAACTTTATATTTGGGTAATATTATTTAGGTAAAACAACGCTATCAATAACGTGAATCACACCGTTGGATTGGTTAACATCTGCAATAGTAACAGTTGCCATTCCTCCTTTTTCATCCATAAGCATAACTTTTTTACCTTTCATCATTGCTGTCAAAGTTCCACCGCTAACGGTTTTGTAAGTTGCTTTTCCATTTCCTTTTTTAATATCCTTCATAATATCTGCAGCACTGTGTTTTCCTGCAAGTACGTGATAGGTAAGAATGGTTTGCAGCGTTTTTTTGTTCTCTGGTTTTAGCAAAGTTTCAACCGTTCCTTTTGGAAGTTTTTCAAAAGCCGCGTTTGTTGGTGCAAAAACGGTAAATGGCCCGTCGCTTGCAAGTGTTTCTACTAAATCTCCAGCTTTTACTGCCGCAACAAGAGTTGTGTGATCTTTAGAGTTTACTGCGTTTTCAACAATGTTTTTGCTTGGATACATTTCTGCACCACCAACCATTACTGTTTTTTCGTTTTTCATCATTTTGTCTTGTGCAAAAATTGACGATGTTCCGGCCAAAATTGCCATTGAGAATAATGCTGCTGTAATAAGTTTTGATTTCATAATAATGTGTTTTTAGTTTTATATTTATGTACCTATAAACGAAAGTCTGGAAACTGCGGTTTTGCAATTTCCAGACTTTAAGGTTTATTTAACTTTTATAAAACTATTCTTCCGAAGCCGGAAAAATCAAACCACTCACTATATGAAAGAAACCATTTTTATGATAAAAATCTGAAGCGATTATAGTCGCAGTTCTGTTTTCAGAATCAACCAACTGCAAGTTTCCATTGGTTTCACGGATGCCCAGCGTTTGTCCATCTAATGTTTTCATTGAAGTTCTTCCGCCGTTTTTAGTTACTTCTTGCTGCAAACTGTTGCTATCAATTCTACCAGGAACTGCTAAGTATTTTACCATCGAATTCACTAAAGCTGTATTTCCTAAAATAGAATCTCTGCTCTTTTTTGGTAATTCCGAAAAAGAAGCGTTAGTCATAGCAAAAATCGTTACCATTTCTTCGCTTTCAAGTTTTTGACGAAGCGGGTCATTCAATAATATTTTAGCCAAAACCGTAAA
This sequence comes from Aequorivita sublithincola DSM 14238, assembly GCF_000265385.1. Lineage (NCBI taxonomy): Bacteria > Pseudomonadati > Bacteroidota > Flavobacteriia > Flavobacteriales > Flavobacteriaceae > Aequorivita > Aequorivita sublithincola. The sequence goes on along the minus strand of NC_018013.1, from coordinate 2,665,194 downwards.
TTGTGGGGCTTCAGCTATGTTCTCAGTAAATGTTTTTGTAGAAGTAAAATTGTTTCCTTCCCACTCTTTGGAAACTTCTGCTTTTCCTGTTGAAAGATATTTTTGCGCAGAAACCGTAGTTCCCAAACAAGCCATAAAAAGAAGTAGAATTGTATTTTTTAAACGCATAATTTATTTTTAAGATTGTAAATATAACAAATACGAAGCCATTATCTTTCAAACGAAAAAGCTAGAGCATTATTAGAAATTTTTCATGAAACTGTGTTAAATAGTTGCTTTGCTTCTAAGTACTGTGTAAATTTAATATCCCAAAAATGGTCATCTATGTTTTCCAGAACTAATATTGAAAAACAACTGCTTAAATTTCGTTCTAAACGTGTTGGTGAGCAGTCTGTTATGAAAGAAGTGCAACGCATATTTTCAGAAAACGAAAAACAGCGCGATGTAATTATTTTAAGTCTATCCGAAGAATCCAGCGAGATTATAAATTATTTCAATTTTGATTTGCTTGAAACACAGCACATCTTTCGTATTGATGACATTGAAAAACTTTGCATCAATTACCGTTTACGGTTTTTAGATTCACATTATTTTAAAGGAGATTTTCCTGATGAAGCAATTTCAGAAGTGCGAAACCTCGAAAATAAACATCAAATTACGTTGAAAAACTTCAAAATTATCGCGCCTGCAAAACTTATGAAACTTGAAAATGCAGACGATCCGCTGCTTTTCGCACCAATGGGAAATGACTATTTCTATTTAATTCACAAATGGGGTACTGATTTGCACCCACTTCGAAAATTATTGATGTGGCCTTATAAAAGTCTAGATAACTTGGTTTTTATTGTTGCGGTTTTGAGCGTAATGCTCACGTCCATTACTCCAATGAGCTGGTTCACTCCTCATCCCGGAATTGGTGAATATATATTTTTAGCCTTTTATATTTTTATAGCTATGGGAGGAATGGTAATTCTTTACGGTTTTTCAAAAGGAAAAAATTTCAACGGAGCAATTTGGAAAAGTAAATATTACAATGCCTAATCTTCTTCTTTTGAATCGGGCCGATAAGAGAATTTATCAATAGTAAAAACCATCTATCGATGGTTCATTTCAAAAATTGAACATTTTTTCCTGTCGTCGGTTGGAAGCTATAGATTTTGAATACTTCATTATTAATTTCAAAATCAATTATTCAATTTATTATAGAAACTTTCTTATACCACTTTCCGCATCCACAATTCATGATTTTTTTAGTTAATTAGCGAAGATTCTTACATTAACAAGGACAATGCTCTGCTATTCTAAAATTAATGATTATCAGCGATTTAAGACTTAAATTCTTTAGGAATTCCGAATTCCGAGAGACCTTTTCTTTTATAGGCGTTTGTTTTCTGCTACTTTGCCACATTAAATTTCACTAATTATAAATCATAAAAAACTAATGAAAAGAATTACCCTAATTCTATCCCTGTTTATTATCTGTTTCAGTTGGCAAGGAAATGCGCAGGTATTAAGCGAAAATTTTGATTCTCCAACTTTCCCCGCAGGTTGGACTAATGAATACGTTAACAAAACGGAAAACTGGAACATTGTGACCGGAAACCCTTATGGTGGAGTTCCACATTCGGGTCCTCAAATGGTTGAATTTAATCATTCCAACTTTGGAGCAATCACAAAGTTGGTAACTCCAAAGTTAGATTTAACAGGAGTGAACAATCCACAACTTAATTTCTTCCTACTTAACATAAAAGTAGGTGTTGTAGATGAATTGAAAGTTTATTACAAAACAAGTGCTGCTGGATCTTGGACACAAATTGGTGAAAACTATAACTATGAGCACAATACGTGGACCGAAATAACTCTAAACCTACCAAACCCATCAGCTGACTATTATATAGCTTTTGAAGGTAAATTTAACTTCGGTGGCGGTGTAGACATAGACGATGTAACTGTAGCTGCTGGACCATCTTGTTTAGCGCCTACCAATCTAAAAGCTATAAATCTTACCGCAACTTCAGCCTATTTAGAGTGGATTGAGCCAGGTTCTGCAACCCATTGGGGCATTGAATATGGACCTATTGGTTTTACGCAAGGTACCGGCACATCCGTTTATGACGCAGACGGTATTTTAGGTGAAGCAATTACTGGATTAAGCGCCAATACCACTTATGACTTTTATGTGAATGCCGATTGCGGAAGTGGTGATATTAGTTCATGGGCTGGACCTAAACAATTTACAACTACTTGCACCCCTATTAGCTCGTTCCCTTGGACAGAGAAATTTGAAGGAGTTTCATATCCAGATATACCAAATTGCTGGACTGTGGTTGATAATAATAACGATACTCGCACTTTTGAATCTGATAGTTTTGGCATTAATGGCTCAATGGCCGTTGGGATGTACACAGACTTTAACAACGGAAACAATGATGATTATTTAATGTTGCCTCCATTAAATTTGAATGGAAACCAACAGTTGACATTTTATACATTATTATTAAATGCAAACCAGCCAGACGAATTTGAAGTATTATTATCTACCACTGAAAATGATGTGACAGACTTTACAACCGTTATTCTTCCTCGTAATCTTGTGACTACTGCAGGACCTAACGAAGTTAATATAGATTTAAGCGGATACAGCGGAATTGTACATATAGCAGTACACATTCCAAATAGTAGTACTGATGGATATTACATCTATTTTGATGATTTTTCCGTAGAAGATGTTGTTTTGTCTTGCCTTCCAGTAACCAATTTAACTGCAACACCTCTTGGAGACGGTTCGGTTGATGTTGCTTGGACAGCAGGAGGAACTGAATCCAAATGGGAAATTGAATACGGAGCTCCTGGATTTCCATTAGGAACTGGAACAACAGTAACCGTAAATGGTTCAGCCGAAGAAAATCTTACTAGCTTAGATAGTAATAAAAGTTATGAGCTTTATGTTACTGCAATTTGTGGCGCTGGTGACGAAAGTACTCCTACAGGCCCCGTAGCATTCAGAACCGCTGACGCAAGTGGCTGCGGACAAACACAAGCTGGCAACAACTTTGAAGGAGTTTATGTGATCAATCCAGATTCTGGATATAAAATTGCAGATGATTTTATCGTTTCAGCGAGTACCATAAATTTTTCGGTTGAAAAAATTACCGCAAACCTTGTGGCTGATGGTGGTATTAATACTGCAAGTATTGTTTTCTATGAAGATAATAATGGAATACCAGGAACTCAAATTGGAACTACCATCCAAGACATTACTCCTACCTCACAAAGTTTAATTGGAACATATCAAGGCATTGACGCTTGGGAAGTAATCCTTGACCTTCCTACATCTGTAGATTTTTCAAATGGTGCTAACAACACCCCAGCTACCTATTGGATACAAATTAGTGCAACACCAAATGGTAATAATCCTGTAGGTATTGACATGACCAGTGCAAATCATATTGGTAATTATGCTATGATTAAATATGAAAATGAACCTTGGATGATAAATCCAGGTAGTTTTGACGCTGTTTTCAGTATTGGAGGAACTTGCACAAAAGTAGAATGTCCTGAACCTACAAATTTATCGGCAACAAACATTACTTTAAATTCCGCTAAAATTAATTGGAACGCTGGAGGCACTGAAACCGAGTGGGAACTTGAATACGGCCCAGCTGGATTCACTCTTGGAACCGGTACTGTAATTCTTGACAATGATGGTACTATTGGTGAAAACATTACAGGTTTAGATGCAGCAACGTATTACGATTATTACGTTACGCCTTTATGTGGAACAGGAACTCCTTTTCCAGCAGGTCCAAAAGGATTTAGTACGCTTTGCGGAACCACAATAGACACTTTTCCATTTTCTGAGTCTTTTGAAAATACTTCAGGAACTAGAGATTGCTGGACAAATGAATATGTAACTGGTGACTCGGTAGATTGGAAGTATGTAACTACAAATGGAGACAATTCCATTACTCCCAGAACAGGAGAGTTGATGGCACAATTAAAATCTGAATCATATGATGACAAAACAAAACTGGTAACTCCAGCTCTGGATTTAACTTCATTAACAAACCCACAATTAACTTTCTATTTTGCAACCACAAAATGGATTGCTGATAACGACGAATTGCGGATATTTTATAAAACAAGCGCTTCAGGTGCCTGGACCCAAATTGGAGATAACTACACTGCCGAAACGATAGTTTGGACTCAAGTTATCTTAGACCTTCCTGAACCAAGCAGTGAATATTACATTGCTTTTGAAGGAAAATCTAATTTTGGAAGAGGTATAGATGTGGATGATGTTTTAGTTGGTGAAGCTCCAACCTGTATGCAGCCGCTAAACCTAATTGCTAACCATATGACACAAGATTCCGTAGAACTTTCTTGGGATGCTGTTCCTAGTGCGGCAAATGGTTATGAATGGTTTGTATTTACTGCAGGTGCAGATCCAACTACTGACACTCCAGTTGCTACCGGAACCACTCCAAACGGAACAACAGTTGTTAACGTTACAGGTTTAACGGAACTTACAGTATTTGACTTTTATGTATTATCAAACTGTGGTTCTGGTGAAGAAAGCAGCTTGGCAGGACCAACTACTTTTAAAACAGCAGATATCGCTTTGACCTGTGGGGATAAATATTATGATACGGGCGGACCTTCCGGCGATTATGGCAATGACGAATTCATTACAACTATCATAGCTCCAGATAACTCAAACGAAAAAATTACCGTATCATTTTCTTCTTTCGATGTTGAATTTGGCTGGGATGCGTTATACGTTCACGACGGACCAGACGCTTCTTATCCATTGATTGATAGCGGAAATGGACCAACAGCTAATTTTCCAGCAGGTGGGTATTACGGGCAGACTCCTCCAGCCCCATTCACCTCAACCCATTCAAGCGGTGCATTGACCTTTGTGTTTATGAGTGACTATCGATTCCCTTATTCAGGTTGGGAGGCAGATGTTACTTGTACTCCACTAAGCGTAGCAGATATTGCTTTTGAAAATTTCAGTTATTACCCAAACCCAGTTCAAAATACGTTATCGCTTAAAGCAGTTAACAATATTGAAAACATCACAGTTTATAACTTGTTAGGGCAGGAAGTTATGAGTATCAAACCCAATAGCCCAATCCCAACTTTAGAAATGGGCAATATGCAAACAGGTACTTATTTAATGAAAGTAACGATTGATGGAAATTATAAAACCTTCAGAGTTATCAAAAAATAGATACTCACTTTCATTTCACAATTAATTTTGAAACCATCCTCTTTCGGGGATGGTTTTTTTAGGTGAAATTGGAAATTTATGAAACTTTTCACAGCCGCTACAAGGGCGAAGTCTAAAATAAGTTAGTACTTTAGTGATTGAAACATTTAACACTATAAATTATGTCTGAAAATACAGAAGAAACAGTTCGCATATATACCGGATCCGATATTATGGCCGAGGCGCTTGTAGGAAGATTAAAGGAAGCAGCTATTACCCCTATACTTCGAGATGATGAACAAAGCGGGGTTATGTTTGGTTCTGGAAGTAAGTTTGACGATCAAGTTCGTATATTTGTTCGCAAAGATGAACTTGCCGTTGCCCAGCCCATAGTAGACGCTTATTTGCTTGAAATAGGAGAAGAAGAATAATATGTCTGAAACAACAAGAATTTACACCGGCCCTACTTTAATTGCGAAGGGGCTTGTAGCACGTTTAAATGAAATTGGCATTAGCCCAATAGAAAGAAACGATCACGACAGTAGTTTAAAAGCGGGGTTCACAATGAGCATCGCAAACCAAACCATGATTTTCATAAGAAAAGACGAAATGGAAAAAGCAAAAAGTACTATTGATGAGTTTTTAGTGGAAATTGGGGAATGAGTGTTCAGTGTTCAGAAAATAAATTTTAAATTCCAAACAAAACAAGGGTTTAAAAGTGAATATTATTTCAACTTTTAAACCCTTTCTTTTAAACTTCTAAAGTCATAAACTCATCGACTCCACTAAGCCTCAACAGCATACATCTTATCACGAAGTTCCTTTATTTTCTTATCACTCATATACTCATCAAAAGTCATATAACGATCTATTGCTCCGTTTGGAGTTAGCTCGATTATTCGGGTTGCAACTGTTTGTGCAAACTCGTGATCGTGGGTTGTTAGCAAAATAGTTCCTTTAAAGTTTTTCAAAGAATTGTTGAAAGCTGTAATGGACTCCAAATCTAAGTGGTTTGTAGGTTCATCAAGCATTAGCACGTTTGCGCGAAGCATCATCATTCGGCTAAGCATACAGCGCACTTTTTCACCTCCTGAAAGCACATTGCTTTTCTTTAAAGCCTCTTCCCCACTGAAAAGCATTTTCCCAAGAAAACCACGCAAGAAAACTTCTTCGCGTTCTTCCTCCGTTTTAGCATATTGACGCAACCAATCTACCAACGACAAATTATTTTTGAAAAACTCTTCGTTGTCAAGTGGTAAATAACTTTGATTTGTAGTGATTCCCCATTGAAAAGAGCCTGTATCTGGTTTTATGTGACCATTTAATATTTCATAAAAAGTAGTAGCCGCACGTGAATCTTTGGAGTAGATAACCACTTTGTCTCCCTTAGCTAAATTGATAGCTACATTTTTGAATAATACTTCACCATCAATAGAAGCTGAAAGGTTTTCAATATTCAAAATTTGGTCGCCAGCTTCACGTTCACGTTCAAATATGATTGCTGGATAGCGACGGCTTGATGGTTGAATTTCTTCTACGTTCAATTTTTCAAGCATCTTTTTTCGTGAAGTTGCTTGCTTACTTTTTGCAACGTTGGCGCTAAATCGCATAATGAACTCTTGAAGTTCCTTACGCTTTTCTTCTGCTTTTTTGTTTTGTTGTGAACGCTGACGAGCTGCTAATTGGCTACTTTCATACCAAAAAGTGTAGTTACCACTATAATGGTTTATTTTTCCGAAATCTATATCACTAATATGTGTACAAACTGAATCTAAAAAGTGACGGTCGTGAGAAACTACGATCACACAGTTTTCATAATTTGCCAAAAAGTTTTCCAACCAATTAATGGTTTCATAATCCAGATCGTTGGTAGGCTCATCCATAATCAACACATCAGGATTTCCGAAAAGCGCTTGTGCAAGTAGCACACGTACCTTTTGTTTTCCGTCTAGATCCTTCATCAATGTAAAATGCAAACTTTCATCAATCCCAAGGTTTGAAAGCATTGCGGCGGCATCGCTATCTGCGTTCCAACCGTTCATTTCTTCAAAAGTTACTTGGAGTTCGCCTATTTTTTCGGCGTTATCATCTGTATAATTTTCGTAAAGCTTGTCAATCTGACTTTTTATGGCAAATAACTCTTTATTACCACGCACCACAGTTTCCAGCACCATGAAATCATCATATTCATTGTGATTTTGTTCAAAGACAGACATACGTTTTCCTTTTTCCAAATGCACATGGCCAGAAGTAGGATCTTGTTTGCCCGAAATAATTTTTAATAGTGTAGATTTACCTGCGCCATTGGCACCAATAATTCCATATATATTGCCTGTGTGGAACTGTGTGCTCACTTCGTCGAACAACACACGTTTACCAAACTGAACCGAAAGATTTGAAACTGAAAGCATAAATTTTTAAATTTTGCGCAAAAGTAGCTAATTAAGCGTTAAGCCGAAAATATTAACGTTTTAATAATCCTTTTAACGACCATTTAACACAATGCGGCTAACAGCTCGGCTACATTTGTTTTCTAATCCTAATGAAAGCCCGATTGTTTAAAAAATTACTTCTTCTCTTTTTATTTGTATCACTTTTCTCTTGTAAAAACAAGGATGAAAACCTTGTGCAAACTACCTATATAGGCGGTCAAATAATTAACCCTACTCTTGACTACATTATTTTTTCGAAAGGTAATGAGGTTTTAGACACAGTAAAACTAGATGAAAATAATTTTTTTCATTTTAGAACCGATAAAATAAAACCTGGACTTTACAACTTAAAACATAGTGAAAGTCAAGTTTTTTATATTGAACCTGGTGATAGTTTATTACTTCACCAAAATACAGTTGATTTTGATGAATCCCTTGCTTACTCTGGCAGAGGCGGCGAACAGAACAACTTGTTAATGGATTTTTATTTGCAAAATGAAATAGAGAACCGCGATTTGCAAAAATGGTATGGACTTTCATCAAAGGATTTTGAAAAGAAAATCGATTCTTTAAAAGCTTCAAAATTAAAAGAATATGACGAGTTTAATAAAAATAATGAGTCATCAGAAAAATTCAAAAAAATAGCCTTAGCCAATATTGAATACGACTATTATTCAAAAAAAGAATTATTTGCCGCCGCCAACAGAAGCAATCCTGAAAAATTTGACAAACATTTTTTTGACTATCGAAAAAATATAAATTTCAAAAGGAATGATCTTCTTTACTATTATCCATATTATCGTTTTATGAATAGATATTTTGATAATGTTGTTTGTACAAAATTTGATAAAAATGCTTCCATTGATCGTTATTCTTTCAAATATAATTTCAAGAAAATCAAGTTTATAGACAGTGTTGTAACTTTTGATTCTCTCAAAAATAGTCTTCTACAACATAACGCTTATTTTTATTTACTGAATGCAAAAGATGCGAAGGAGGAGGAGCAGTATTTTGAAGTATTTTCAAAAATGAATACCGATAAAAAGCATCTTGAAAAGATAGGAATGCTTTATGACGCAACTATAAAACTTACCGCAGGCCAAACTATACCAAATGTAGCTCTTGTAAATACGGATAATGTTGTGAAAGATTTGCAGAACATAATCAAAGCGCCTTCAGTAATTTATTTTTGGTCTGGAACATCAGCAAAGAACAAAAACCTACATAGCCGAGCGGCGGAGTTAAAATCAAAGTATCCTGAATATGACTTTTTAGCCATAAATACCGATACTCATTTTAAAAAATGGCTTGAAATTGTGAAGAAATCCAATTACCATTCTGACTCAGAATTTCAGCTTGAAAACATTAACGAAGCTGAAGAGAAACTTGTTTTAAATTCTATGACGAAGGTTATTATAGTTGATAAACAAGGAATTATTCTTGATGGAAAAACGAATATGTTCAACTCAGATTTTGAACAACTACTACTCGGTTTTTTGAATAGATAATCACGATCTTACTTGATAACCTCGCACTTAACTTTCTTAATTTCCTTTTTTATAGTCTTCCAAAAACTGCTTTAAACCACTATCCGTTAATGGATGTTTCAGTAAACCTTCAATAGAAGAAAGCGGTCCCGTCATTACATCTGCCCCTATTTTTGCACAATTTATAATGTGCATAGTGTGGCGAATAGAAGCGGCAAGAATTTTGGTTTCGAAACCAAAATTGTCATAAATCAATCGAATATCTGCAATAAGTTCCAGTCCGTCGGTTGAAATATCGTCCAGACGACCAATAAATGGCGAAACATAAGTTGCTCCCGCTTTTGCTGCTAACAATGCCTGACCTGCGGAAAAAACAAGCGTACAGTTGGTCCGAATTCCGTGATCTGTAAAATATTTCATTGCTTTTACTCCTTCCTTTATCATTGGTATTTTTACGACGATTTGCGAATGCAATTCTGCAAGTTCCTCACCTTCTTTTACCATTCCTTCAAAATCGGTTGCAATTACTTCTGCGGAAACGTCTCCATCAACAATATTGCAAATGTCTACATAATGTTTCAAAATATTGTTACGGCCAGTGATGCCTTCCTTTGCCATCAATGATGGATTAGTTGTAACGCCATCAAGCACGCCAAGATCTTGAGCTTCGCGAATTTGGTCTAGGTTTGCGGTATCGATAAAGAATTTCATAGGAGTGGTTTCAAATTAATAGTTGCAAAAATAGTGAAGAAAAGGCTGATTGAATAGGGTTGTTTATAAAGATTGATAAGTTGGTAATTTTACAAAAAGCCGCCCAAAACCTCTAAAATTATTTATTGAAATAAATTCTTCAAATCTGCTTTTGCCTTTACTCTTTCTTTTTTATATCCTTTTAAAGAAGCTGGAAAAATTATTAAAAGAAAAACAAATGGTAAAAGCATTATCCACTCAAATCTATTTTCAGTTACAATGAAATATATTGAAACAATAGAGGTGATAATACTTAAAAAAATAAACAACGCAATAATAAAGAAACTGATACTTGGAATCCTAAACTCTAATTCAATAGAGTGATCGTTAATAATTCCAAAAATAACAGGGCGCCACGATCCATTTTCTCCATAAATATGTTTATGCTGTATTTTGAATTCATTTCCGATGATTATCCCTTCATATTTATTATTTGGCTTTTGAGTATACTGTTTCCGAAATATATAAGAGTCATTAATTAAAACGTTCTGTTCGAATCGTTCAATTATTTGACGTTTATTTAAATTCGTTTCTAATTGAAATTTTTCTTTGGGATAAATTTTAAACATTTCCATAAAAATCTGTTAGCAAAGAAGAATCACTTCAACAAAAATTTAACAATGACCAATAACTTCAACTTTTGACTTCATTATTTTGGTTTACGAACACATCATCCTTTTTCAATATATAAATAGGCATTGTTATTAGACTCACAAAAATTAGTTGAACCGTCTAATTTCCTTTGGTGCTTTTATCAATATTTTTAAAATTCCAAATCCTATAAATTAAATAAACTAAAGCCGGGAAATATATTGTGCTGACTACAATGTTTTAATATTCAAAAGAAACTAAATTGATGGTTATCCAACGAAAAAAATCTATGTGAAAATTTGTCACAGTATAAGCCAATCCCACTAAATATGGAATTGTCAATAATATTTTCAAATATAGTTTAATAGACTAAAATAGGTTTTACTTCAACCCATAATGCTTCAAAAGCATCCGTTCATAAACCTTATCTGGCAAAACACGTTTCAACACAATCGAAAATTTCTGTAATGATGAACCTACTTTATAATGAATTCGCGGGTTTTCAGTTTCAATAATCTTGTGAACTATCTTCGCCATTTCCAATGGATTACCGCCATTGTCTACGTGCTCGTTCATTGTTTTTAGCGTGTTTCCGTAGTCTTTTTTATAGGGAGAGTTTTCTAATTCTGGCGCGTGATAACGACCTGCGGCAATGTTTGTAGCAAAATCGCCTGGCGCGATATTGGTCATTTTTATACCAAACTGCAAGGTTTCCATGCGCAAGGCTTCAATGGTAATCTCCAAAGCAGCTTTACTAGCCGAGTAAATTCCGCGGTATGGAAGTCCCATATATCCTGCAATGGATGTAATATTTAAAATATGCCCAAAACCCTGTTTTCGCATTTGTGGCAAAACAGCTTTTATTACATTTATAGGACCGTGAAAATTGGTTTGAAAGGCTTTTTTAATTTCGTTTTCGGGAGTTTCTTCAATTGGCCCCGTAATGCCAATACCAGCATTGTTTATTACCACATCAATACTTTCAACTTTGCTTAAAATTTCAGCAATAACAGCTTTAATGGAGTCATTTTCATTAACGTCCATTTTCAGGAGTGGAAAAACGGAATCTTTTATCTTTTCAGGGTTCCGGCTAGTTCCGAAGACTTGGTATCCCTTTTTATTAAGATAATCGCCAATGGCTTTACCAATCCCTGAGGAACCACCTGTAATGAGTACTGTTTTTGGCATAAATAGTTGTTGAAAAGCAAAGGTGCATTTCTGCGGTGGGTTTTCCAAATAGTTTAATCAAAAAGAAGATAGAAAAAAGAATTGCAGTTTTGGAATTTGGGATTTGCTTTTTTGGAATTTGCCATTTTTTGTTCCCGCTTCCGAGACTTCGGAACAGGGAACAAAAAATGGCAAGCTACCTACATCACACCGCTACGACCATTTACCTTTGCTGCGTTCCCGCCCTGGAGGATTCAACAGGAGCTGGTTGTGTAGGACTTGCCGCCGCAAAGATAATGGTTTTTACACTTTTCACAAGTATTTTTACATTTCAATTTTAATAAATACCTTGCAATAAATTAATAGTTAGTTATGAAAATCTATAACGTTTTAGTTCCTACACTTTTACTTCTTTTTATGGGAGGCTGCGGAAATAATTCCGATGAAAAAAATAATGCTTTTTCGTTGGAAATTAAAAATCCAAAGAAAACTTACACCACTGAAGATGTACTTACGGTTACATTAAACAATAAAAAAGGTATTGAAATCGATTCTATTCTTTACTTTTTGAACAATGAAAGAATTGAAGTTCCTGGAAATTCAATTTCTCTTTCGGGAATAAAACTTGGTGAAAAAAATCTGAAAGCCAAGATATACAGTGAAGGTGAAGAATATGAGACTTCACAAAAACTCACTATTCTGTCTTCAATAAAGCCGAAACTTTACACCTATAAAATTTTGGAGACATATCCTCACGATATTAATGCCTACACCCAAGGTTTGGAGTTTGAGAACGATACTTTATATGAAAGCACGGGACAATACAAGGAATCTACACTTCGAAAAACAGATTATAAAACTGGTGAAATTTTCAAAATGGTAAAACTTGCAGATCAGTATTTTGGAGAGGGACTTACTATTTTAAACAACAAAATTTATCAACTTACTTGGAAAGAAAACACTGGTTTTATCTATAATTTAGAAACCATGGAACAAACTGGAACTTTTGTTTACAATCAAAGCAAAGAAGGTTGGGGCTTGTGTCACGATGCCGAAAACAACATTTATAAAAGTGATGGTACGGACAGAATTTGGAACCTAAATTCCAATACGCTTGCTGAAAAAGATTATATCGAAATTTTCACCAACACTAGTAAAATAAATAGTGTAAATGAACTGGAATGGGTGGAAGGAAAAATATATGCCAATGTATACCAACAAGGTTCCATCGCCATAATTGATCCAAAAAACGGCGCAGTTGAAGGCGTGATTGACTTAACCGATCTTAAAGATAAAGTTACTCAACATCCAAAATTAGACGTGCTTAACGGAATTGCCTACAACGGCGAACCCAACATTCTTTATATAACTGGAAAAAACTGGGATAAGCTTTTTAAGATTGAAGTTGTTCAGAAGTAATCATTTGTAAATTGTCGGTTTTCAGTTGTCGCAAGTATTTCCAACTTTAGGCACTTTACAGACTTTAGGCACTTGTTACTTTATACTTTTCCCTCACTCAAACGACCGCTTTACTCAAAAGCGGTTTTTTCATGGTTTGATAATTGCTTCCTTTGAATCAACAAAAACCATTAAATCATGAAAAAATCCATCACCATCCGTATTCCAGAGCCTTGCCACGAAGACTGGGCAAAAATGACTTCTACCGAAAAAGGAAAATTTTGCAGCGTTTGCACCAAAGAAGTTTTCGACTTTACTACAAAAACTGATGAAGAGCTGGTTAAAATTCTTTCAAAAAATAAAACTGTCTGTGGAAGGGTTATAACATCACAACTAAACCGAGAAGTGAAACTAGAACGCAAAAGCGGACAAAGTTTTGCTCCTTTCGCTGCATCCATGCTTCTTCCGTTGACATTGTTTTCAAATAACCCAAAATCTTCAACCGATTCTATTTCAGAAAAACCGATGATTTCTTTAGGAATTAGTCGTTTCAGCAATCCTGATAATTTGAGAATGTATATTATCACTAAAGGAATTGTGAGAGATGAAAATGGAGATCCGATAAAAAACGTAAAAATCATTTCCAACGAAACCGAAGCGCAGACTTGGACCAATAAAAAAGGTGAGTATGAAATTTATACGTTGGATAAAGAAATTCTAACTTTCATCAAAGAAAATTACGGAACACAGCAAGTTCGCCTTCGAAAAAAAGCTATAGAAAATGTTTTAATGGAATCAGAAATTGGCAGTCGTACGGTTGTAGTTACAACGGATACGCATGCTTTTGTTACTTCTGGCATGATAGCTGTTGAATCGAATACTGAAGTAGAAAAAGATTCGATTATAGCAACCATAAAAGGAAATGTAACTGACGATACTGGTCTAGCACTGCCTGGTGCAAATGTGATTATTAAAGGAACAACAATTGGAACCCAAACCGATTTTGACGGTAATTATGAAGTTAAAACAAAACCGGGAGATATTTTGTTGTTTAGTTATGTAGGTTTTGAAACAAGAGAAGTGACAGTTTCAAATATTTCAAATACCATTGACGTAAGTTTAGACAACGGGGATTTTATTTTAGGTGAAATAGCCGTCGGAGGAATCTCTTGGGAATACGTAGAAGAATCTCAACCTCACAAAGACAAAGCTTGGCGTGAAAAAGTGAAACAAGCCAGTGAAAACGGTCGTATGTTTTATAAAATGAAATGGGAAAGAGAAAAAAGTAAGTAATAAGCAATTGCAGTAGGCATTTTTAGTCAGACCGCTTATTGCAACTGCCTCCTGAAAACTTCTTCACAATACAATAATAACCTTCATAAAAAGTTATATTTTTACCAAAATTTTACTTGAATGAGGTATTTATATGGATTGGCAATTTTAAGTTGTCTTATTTTATGGAGTTCTTGCCGCAACGATTTTGAAACCGTTGCCAGTACTGGAAACCTTGAGTTTTCAAGAGATACGGTTTATCTGGACACAATTTTTTCAAACATTGGTTCTAGCACCTATAATTTAAAAGTTTACAACCGAAGCAATGAGGACATTAATATTCCCACCGTTCGTTTGGCGCAAGGTGAAGCTTCCAATTATCGTTTAAACGTAGATGGAATGCCTGGAAAAATCTTTGAAAACGTACAGATTCTGGCGAAGGACAGCATCTTCATTTTCATTGAAAATACTTTCGATATTAATAACCTACCTACAAACCCAAAAGAATTTCTTTATACCGACCAACTTCTCTTTGATGGCGGCGGTAACGAGCAAAAAGTAGAATTGGTAACGCTAGTTAAAGATGCAGTTTTCCTTTTCCCTGAAAAATTTGCTGATGGAACTACTGAAACATTAAATCTTGGAGATGAAGAAAATCCTTTTTTAGTAAAAGGATTTTTTCTTGAAGATAACGAACTCACTTTTACCAATGAAAAACCTTATGTTATCTATGGTTTCGCGGCAGTTCCAAACAACAAAACCCTCACTATTGAAGCTGGTGCCCGAGTACATTTTCACAACTTAAGTGGAATTATTGTAGAACAAAATGGAACATTGATAACAAAAGGAGAAAAAAGTAATGACCTCGAAGTGATGGAAAACGAAGTGATTTTTGAAGGCGACCGTCTAGAACCTGGATTTTCAGATACTCCAGGGCAATGGTATGCAATTTGGCTAAGAGGCAGCCTTAGCAGTGTAATGAATTTCACTACCATTAAAAATAGTACTTTCGGTATTCTTTCTGATAATAGCCAGCTCACTTTGAAAAATGTTCAAATTTATAACAGTTCAAACATTGGTCTATTGGCTATAAATAGCGCAGTAACTGGCGAGAATATGGTGGTTAACAACAGCGGTCAATCTTCTTTAGCCATACAATTGGGTGGGATTTATGATTTTAGACATTGTACTTTTGCGAATTATTGGAATGAAGGCTTCCGCTCCTTCCCTTCCGTTTCTATAGAAAATACGCTGGGAGATGCATTGGCAGCAGATTTAATAAAAGCAGATTTTAAAAACTGTATTATCTACGGAAACGAGCGTCGTGAATTATCATTATTCAAAAGCGATGAAAGAGCTTTCAACTTTAACTTCGAAAATAGTCTGATACGTTTTGAAGATCCTAATGGTGAATTCGCGAATAATCCGTTGTATGATTTTTCCAATAGTGCTTTGTTTACAAGCATAGTTCAAAGTGTTGATCCAAAATTTCAGGATACTGAAAAGAATAACTTTAATATTGAAAAAGGAACTTCAGGTGCCGAAAATATAGGTAAAAATGGAGTTGGCCCTGATTTTGATTTGAACGGAACGCAAAGAGGGAATTCTCAACAGGATCACCCTGATGCTGGAGCATACGAAAGCATTGAATTTCCGCAAGGATAAAAAATGAAACTAAATTGAAAAACCCGTCCAATGTGACGGGTTTTTTATTGCGAAAATTTGAAGGAAGTTATCCTACCTTCAACCATTTCAGTTTTAGGTTTGCGTTTTTTCGTTCTACGGGTTGCATTACCAATGTATCGCCGTTAAAGTAGAATCTTCGTTCTGCTGTTAATCCAAATTCTGAAGGATTGGAGTGTGAAAGCTTATAATGGGAAACGATACTATCTTTTTCTGAAACCTTGTAATTTCCCATATAATAATACGATTTCGTGATATGCTTTAAAGCTTCCAAAGAAATTGTATCATTAAAGTTAGGAAACTTTAAACCTGTGTTTTCATATCCTTTCTCATAAAGGTGAAGCGCTACGTGGCCATTTCCGTCATAAAGCAAATAACCATCCATCCCGTCTTTGTAATGGCTCCACGTATTTGTGGCGGTGTCGCGAACTTTCATACTCTCCAGTTTCCAAAGAGCTTTAAGTTTTTGAGGTTTTGATTCGTTGTTCTGGCAGGAAAATAGCAACGCTAAAATTCCTGCGGAAACAATTACTTTCAAATTTTTCTTAATCTTCAAATTTTCAAATTTAGTAATCAATTCTTCCTTCTTTAGCTTCCCACTTTTTAAAGACTTTTCGTCCTTCTTCCCTATCTAGATTGATGAATTTTACATTTCTATCTTCAATATTTTTATCAATTTCATCATAAATAAAATGGTCGTCGAAGCCTATTTCCGCTGCGTCTTCTTTGGTGCAAGCATAATAAACAGCCTTTGGACGTGCCCAATAAATAGCGCCTAAACACATCGGGCACGGCTCGCAGGAAGTGTAAATAATACAATCGTCCAATTGAAAAGAACCCAGTTTTTCACAAGCTTTGCGAATAGCTACAACCTCAGCATGCGCCGTTGGGTCGTTGCTTGAGGTTACTTGATTAAAATCTTCGGCAATTATTTCTCCGTTTTTTACTACTACTGCCCCGAAAGGTCCACCAGCTTCGGAATTCATTCCTTTTTCAGAAAGTTCAATGGCTCGTTTTATAAATTGTTTGTCTTTTTCTGTAATCATTTTCAATAAATTTATTTTAGTTATTTGTATTCATAAAATTATTTACGACTGCAACAATTGTATCCACAGGAGCAATTTCAATGGGATGTTTCAAATTTTTAATCTCTTGAAATGATCCGTTCGGCAATAATTTGGCTACATTTTTTGATTCAGTTTGAGTTGACATTGTATCCAATTCTCCCAGACAAATCAGGGTTTCATTATTTATTTTGTAAAAATCGGTTTGTTTCAATGTTGGATTATCTCCTAAATCGCGCATCATTTTAGCGGTTTTTAAAACTACGTTTTTCCAATTTTGAGTTCCGTGAAGTTGCTTGAGTGATTCTACAAATGCAGGAACTTTAACTTCCATAATCTCGGGATTTAGCAGTTTTATTTCGCATTCAGCGAACATTGGAGTCCAATCAAATTTGGTTCCCAAGGTAATTATTTTCCCCACCAAATCCGGGTGCTTCAATACTAGATATAAAGCCACATAACCGCCCATACTATATCCGAAAATATCAATTTTTGAAATTTTATTTTCCCTCAAAAAATTGATTGCGTTTTCGGCAAAAAGTTCAATTGAAAAATTGGTCTCGCTTTTTGATTTTCCGTGACCTTCAAAATCTAAGCTAAAAACTTCTCTTTCAAAAGAAAGCTTTTCTCGCAAAGAAACAAATTGCTCTTTGCTTCCTAAAGCACCGTGCAGCAATAAAATAGGTGTTTTCATTATATAATAATTTAGAGAAAGTTAGTTTGAAAAAAGCAGAAGTTCCTCTCCATCTTCGTATGTATATATTCCGACTTCAGAAAGGTTTAATTTTTTTAAAAGTTTTATGGACGGTTCATTATTAGGCAAAGTGAATCCGACAATTTTTTGAATTCCTAATACTTCTGAAGCAAATTTCATTACGGCACTAGCGGCTTCAAAAGCATATCCTTTATTGGCAAACTCAGGTAAAAACGCAAAACCGATATCCGGATCGTCAAGGTTTGGGCGTTTATAAAATCCGGTAGAACCAATGGCGGTTTCATCTTTCAATGATACTAAATAAGGTCCGAAACCCTGTGTTTCATAAATGCTTAAATAATTTTTCAACAGATAAGCTTCAGCATCTTCAATGTTTTTGATATCTCTATCGCCAATGTATTTTAGCCAACCTTCGCTGTTCATCAATTCGTAAATAAAAGGCGCGTCTTTTAAAGTGTATTTTCTTATTAGAAGTCTTTCGGTTTCTATATTCATATAATTCAAAACTATTTAACAACCCAAAGATAATTAATAGAAAGGTTGCTAATTGCTCTGAAGCAAAAAACCTTCAGCTTTTCAACTGAAGGTTTTTATCAAAAATCAAACAAACTGCTTTAATCGAATTGCTTTGACACTCCTTCATATAAACCATTTATAGGGATTTCGTAAGCTTTCCCCTGTATTCTATATTTCAAAATATCTTTATAAGAACTTAAGGTGCTATAATTAGTCAATGAAACTGTGCCTAGCAGTAATGTTTCAAAATTTGAAAGTTTTGGATAAGATTGCTGAATATTGATTCGTAGATTTTCCTTTGAAAAAGTTACTTCAGAAGCAACTTCACCATATATGGCATGTGACATAAAAACGGTTTCGGTTGCATCTGATCCGCGGAAAATTACATTGTACATCGCAGCATCTCCATTAATCGTCATATTAAAAGTTGATGCAGATTCATTATTAACCATAAAACTTAGGTTTGGTTCTTGAGTAAAAGTAGGAATTGTAGCTGAGTGTATATCTTTAAAGTATTGAAAATTGTCATTGCCGAAACTAATACGGAACAAATAACTATCAAAGATATTCGTAGGCACAGGAATTGACAGTGAAGCTATTCCACCTGGATAATTACCTTCCCTAATAGGTTGGAATGTATTTTTGGTCTGCCCAGTAGGTAAACCTTCAAGTGCATAATTAAATATAGTATTAGAAGGAGATTGAACACTCACTATATTTTTAACTTCTGGCAGTGTATTGTAGTCCAAATTGAAGGTTGTCCCTTCCGGAATATCCCTTTGCCAAAAATATCTATCAAATTGGTCATTGGGGCTCTTGAAGGAAACGTAGAAATCACTTTTGGGGGAATCTTGTAAATTACTTCGGAAGTTATAATACCCTCCATTTTCTGGACCATATGTTCCGCTACTTGATGTACTTGAAGTTACTAAGCAGGGATAACCTGTATTTTCAATATTTATATAAATTTCGTCATTGGAGTTTTCTATAATTGGTCTAGCACAAATTGTATAATTTCCCTGCTCAATGGCTGAGAAAGTAGTTAGCGAAAAATAATCCTCTCCCACAAAATCCAAAAAGTCGTATTTCATATAACTTAAATCGTATATGGCTGATGGCGCTCCAGCAAACTTTAATGTTACTGTCTGTCCTGTCTGTAGTTCACCGCTGGCTACAATTGTACCGTTTTGATCACTAAGAAAAGCAGTTAAGCTTTTGGTAAATTTGCTGAAGTGATAATCAGGATCAACATTAATGGTTACTGTAAAATCCTGCAATCCAGAATCCGTATCGTCTGCATCTTTTGAACAACTGAACATTACTGCGGAAAGCACTAAAAGAAGAAATATTTTTTTCATTGTGGTCGGTTTTAATGAATTATAAGTTTAAAAGTCTTTACTCTCTAGTCTTATTAAATCATAAAGGTTGCGTTGAAAAACAAAAAAACCTTCAGCGGTTAACTGAAGGTTTTATAAAATTTGGATGAATTAATTTTTACATTTTGAACAATGGCAATCCTGACATCATTTCATTTACCTTTTCGGCAATACTTTCTAATTTATCATCATTTTCGTGATTTGAAATTACTTCATCAATCAAATCCACTATTTTTTTCATATCCTTTTCAACCAAACCACGAGTGGTTACAGCAGCGGTTCCTATACGAATTCCGCTAGTTACGAAAGGAGATTTATCATCAAAAGGCACCATGTTTTTATTTACGGTAATATCTGCTTTGCCTAAAGCTTCTTCAGCTAGTTTTCCTGAAATATTTTTGTTTCGAAGATCAATAAGCATCATATGGTTATCGGTTCCACCAGAAATAATATCATAACCTTTTTCAACAAAATGCTGTGCCATTACAGCTGCGTTTTTCTTTACTTGCACCATATAATGAAGGAATTCGTCCGTTAGGGCTTCACCAAAGGCAATTGCTTTTGCAGCAATAATGTGCTCCAAAGGACCACCTTGGTTTCCTGGGAAAATAGCGCTGTCCAAAAGACTGCTCATTTTTTTAAGGTTACCGTTTTTTAATTTTTGACCGAAAGGGTTATCAAAATCTTTACCCATCAAAATCATTCCACCACGTGGACCTCGTAAGGTTTTGTGTGTGGTTGTAGTAACAATGTGGCAATGTGGAATTGGATCGCCAATAATTCCTTTGGCAATCAAACCAGCGGGATGCGCAATATCTGCAAATAAAATTGCACCAACTTTATCGGCAATTTCGCGGAAACGTTTGTAATCCATCTCACGGGAATATGCAGACGCTCCCGCGATAATCATTTTTGGTTTTTCTTTGATGGCTATTTCTTCAACTTTATCGTAATCAATTAAGCCTGTTTCTCTTTCAACACCATAAAAAACTGGATTGTAAAGTTTTCCTGAAAAATTTACGGGCGAGCCGTGCGTTAAATGTCCGCCGTGTGAAAGGTCAAAACCTAAATATTTATCACCTGGGTTCAAACAAGCTGCGTAAACGGCAGTGTTGGCTTGGGAACCGCTATGTGGTTGTACGTTTGCATATTCGGCTCCAAATAGTACTTTTGCTCTATCAATAGCAATTTGTTCTACCTCATCTACCACTTCGCAACCACCGTAATAGCGTTTTCCGGGATAGCCTTCAGCATATTTGTTCGTTAAAACCGAACCGGCAGCTTCCATCACTTGCTCACTTACAAAATTTTCTGAAGCAATCAGCTCCAGTCCGTTGAGTTGGCGTTGTTTTTCGTCTTCTATTAGTTCAAAAATTTGTTCGTCGCGTTTCATAAAAAAGTTTATAGATCGGAGTTTTTTGTTTGTTGAATTATAGCTTAAAAACCATAAACTCCAAACCACAAACCCTCCTGAAAGTTAATTAAATCCAAAAATAGTAATTACATTCGGTAACTATCATGAAATATATATATTTGATGAAGAATTTTACTAACAAAACCCTAGTGCGCCTAAAACTATCCTAGTTATTAATTCATTATTTAT
Source organism: Aequorivita sublithincola DSM 14238 (assembly GCF_000265385.1). Classification (NCBI taxonomy): domain Bacteria; kingdom Pseudomonadati; phylum Bacteroidota; class Flavobacteriia; order Flavobacteriales; family Flavobacteriaceae; genus Aequorivita; species Aequorivita sublithincola. Next base: position 2,643,925 of record NC_018013.1, on the reverse strand, counting down.
GAGTTATTTTATTTAGTTTTATTTACACTTACAAAAAGACTTTTACAATGCCAATAACCGCCAACGATCCTAAACGAAAAACCTGGCTCGAAACTGCTCCAGACACTGATTTTCCTATTCAAAACATCCCTTTCGGTGTTTTCCTAACGCGCGATGATATTATTACCATTGGAACCCGCATAGGCGATTACGCCATTGATCTTGGCGCGTTGCATCAGTTAGGTTATTTCAAAGGAATTGAACTTACTGACGATATATTTTTACAAGATACACTCAACGATTTTATTAGCGATGGAAGAAAAACGTGGCGTTTGGTGCGAAACCGAATTGCTGAAATTTTCGATAAAGAAAACTCGGAACTTCGAGAAAATAAAGATCATAGAAAACATATTCTTTTCACTTTAGATGAAGTGGAAATGCAGCTTCCCGTTCAGGTTGGCGATTATACAGATTTCTATTCAAGCAAAGAGCACGCAACAAATGTAGGAACCATGTTCCGTGGAGAAGACAATGCGCTGATGCCAAACTGGCTTCACATACCTGTAGGTTATCATGGAAGAAGTTCTTCTATAATTCCAAGCGGAATCAACGCTCGCAGACCTTGGGGACAAACAATGCCAGACGGCGCTAGCGAACCGGTTTTTGGTCCTTCAAAATTAGTAGATTTTGAGTTGGAAATGGCTTTTATAACAACAGACGCGAACGCTTTGGGAGAACCAATTCCTGTTAATGAAGCAGAAGAATACATCTTCGGTTTGGTGCTTTTCAACGATTGGAGTGCACGTGATATTCAGAAGTGGGAATATGTTCCTCTTGGGCCATTTTTGGCGAAGAATTTTGCTTCTTCAATTTCGCCTTGGATTGTAACTTTGGACGCGCTTCAACCTTTTAAAGTGGAAGGCCCAAAACCCATTATGGAGCAACTACCTTATCTTCAATCTAAAGGAAAGAAAAGCTACGATATAAATTTGGAAGTTTATATAGAACCAGAAAACGGAGAAGAAAGCAAGGTTTCTACTTCAAATTTTAAATATATGTACTGGAATATGGCGCAGCAATTGGCGCACCATACTGTAAACGGCTGTAATGTGAATAGCGGCGATATGATGGGAAGCGGAACAATTTCAGGCCCAACTCCAGATTCTTATGGCTCGATGCTAGAACTTACTTGGCGCGGTGCAAACCCAATTAAACTTTCTGATGGTTCTGAACGTAAATTCATAAATGACAACGATACCGTTATTTTAAAAGGTTTTTGTAAAAATGAAAACGTACGGCTTGGATTTGGAGAGTGCAGAACAAAATTACTTCCAGCCAATAAGATGTAAGTATTCGCCACGAATTCACAAATATTTTTATACTTTTTATTCGTGAATTCGTGGCAAAACTTTAATCCTACATTATTCAAAATTATATTTCAACATAAATTGGCATCACTATTGTATTTTAGCCTTCGTAACCAAATCTATTTGTTATGAAGGCTTTTTACATTCTTTTACTCGCGACTCTTTTCAGCATTTCTTGCAATAGTGTGAAACGTACTCAAAAGTTTGTTTCGCAAGGGAATTATGATTTAGCAATTGAACTTGCCACAAAAAAACTTCAAAAAGATAAAGACGCCAAGGAATACGACGCGCACATTCGTATATTGGAAGAAGCGTTTTTAAAGGCGAAAGATGATGATACTCGGCACATCGCTTTTCTAAAAAAAGAAAACAATCCTGCTGGAGCGAAAGAAATCTATTATACTTTTCTAGATCTTCAGGCGCGTCAAGACTTGATTCGTCCGCTACTTCCCCTTTATAGCAAGGAAATGGGACGGAAAGCCAACTTCGTTTTTTCAGATTATTCCAATGATTTATTGGCTGCGAAAGATGCTTATGTGAAGTCTTTGTACCAAGAAGCCTCGGTCTATATACAACGAAATTCAAAACAGGATTATAGAAGCGCTTTTAATGTTTTGTGTGAATTAGATGAAGTGCAACCAAACTATCGCGACGTAAATCAGCTTAAGGATGACGCACATTTCCGAGGAACGGATTTCGTTTTTGTAACCTTGAATAACCACACAGAACAGTTCATTCCTTTCAGGTTAGAGCAGGATTTGCTAGATTTCAACACGTATGGTTTAGACAATTTTTGGACTGAATATCACGCTCAACGAGAGAATGGAATTAATTATGATTTAGGAATTGACCTAAATTTTCAAACCATTCAGATTTCGCCTGAACGTATTTCAGATAGACAATACACAAGAAGCCAGCGAATAAAAGATGGTTACGATTATAGACGTGATCGCGGCGGAAATATTGTAAAGGATAGTTTAGGAAACCCAATTAAGATTGATAAATATATTGATGTTTCAGCCACGATTTATATTACAAATCAGCAAAAATCTGTGTTTGTGGGCGGTGCCGTTGTATATAAAGACTTAAACAAAGGAAGACAACTAAACAGTTTTCCGCTGTCTTCGGAATTCGTTTTTGAAAATTCGTTTGCAACTTATCGTGGCGATAAGCGCGCGTTAAATGGCGAAGATCTTAATCATTTAAACAATCAGTTCATCCCTTTTCCAAATAACGAACAAATGGTTTTTGATGCTGGAACAGATATAAAAGAAAGGTTTAAAGTGATTTTGAGGGATAATAAATTCAACTAGCAATTATAACTTCTTTTTGTCAGGATGTTGTCGAACGTCAATAAGCGTTAAAATGATTATGTTATCTCCTTTAATCCGGTAAAAGATACGAGTTTGTTTACTGAACTGAAACCCCCGAATTTCTTTCTCAACAACTTCTATACTTCCAATTTCAGGAAAGCACTTTTAAAAGCTCTAAAAAATCAATCAATTTATTTTCAAAGACATCCGCTACTAAAATTCCGAAATTCCCAGAAATATATTCTTTAATGGATTTATAGTTCTTAGAAGCTCTTTTGGTAAAAAAAATTTCCATCGAAATTACTTGAATATTTCTTTATTTGGAATTAAGTTTTTTTCATTTTCAGACTCTTCATAGGCTAAAAGCACCTGCTCCTTTTCAAGATTAGAGAGTTTATCCCACAAATGTAAAGTCTTACTTATTTTATGGCTTTTAAGAAAATCATATAAAGATTGAAGCAATTGTTCATCTTGAATATTGTTCATCATTTCTAAAAGATTGCTTTTCAATTCAGTAGTTCCCATAAAATCATTTTTAGCTAAATTAAGAAAAATAGTTAAACAAACTTCTCCAAATGCGAAGCCTCAATAGAATGATGTGAATCTTGATGCACCACTGCCCCATTTTTAATAACAATCATTTGCGGACTTTCGTGATTCACTTTAAAGCGTGCTGCAATTTCATTTGAAATATCTCTATTTTGAAGAAGATCGAGATAGTAAATTTTCAGTTGCTCGTCTTTAAGATTATAATTTTTCTCAAGCAGCTTTAAAACTCCACGGCTAATCCCACAACGAGTGGAATGTTTAAAAATAGCTACTGGTTTCGTTTTGGATTCTTCAACTATTTCATCCAGCTGTTCCATTTTACTTAAAACGTGCCACGGCATTTCAACTATTTCTTCTGTTGCTAAGTCCTTTGTGTTCTTAAATATATCTAATAATCCCATGATTTTTTTTTTCAAAGCTACAAGTTCTTAGAAGGAAATTGTCTAAAAGAAATGATAAAAAGCTAGCTGTTAAAACCGTCATAATGTCTGTTAAATCAAGTATTTCGACAGACATTATGTCTTAATTTTACTATGGCTCATTAATTGAAATTACTCAACCACAGACAATAAACAAAAAACTTTTTTATATATGAACTTTAACAATTTTACAATAAAAAGCCAAGAGACCATCCAACAAGCGCAACAAATTGCACAGGGTTATGGCCATCAGCAGATTGAAAACGAACACATCCTCAAAGCAATTTTTGAGGTGGATGAAAACGTAGCACCTTTCATCCTAAAAAAACTAAATGTAAATCTTACTACATTAAAACAAATTCTAGATAAACAACTTGAAAGCTTTCCAAAGGTTTCTGGAGGCGACATTATGCTTTCGCGGGAAACTAATAAAACTGTAATTGAAGCTGGAAACATCGCCAAAAAAATGGGCGATGAATATGTTTCAATAGAACATCTTCTATTGGCTATTCTGAATTCAAAAAGCGGGATCGCTCAAAGTCTTAAAGACCAAGGCGTAACCGAAAAAGGAATGAATGCCGCCATTGAAGAATTAAGAGGTGGCGAAAATGTTACCTCACAGAGTGCTGAGGAAACTTATAATTCCTTGAACAAATACGCCAAAAATTTAAATCAGATGGCTCGTGACGGGAAATTAGATCCTGTAATTGGTCGTGATGAAGAAATTAGAAGAATTCTTCAAATCCTAACGAGAAGAACCAAGAACAATCCGATGCTCGTTGGGGAACCAGGAACGGGGAAAACGGCCATTGCGGAAGGTTTGGCCCACAGAATTGTTGACGGCGATGTACCTGAAAATTTACGAACTAAAGAAATTTATTCCTTAGATATGGGAGCACTGATTGCCGGCGCAAAATACAAAGGTGAATTTGAAGAACGCCTAAAGGCAGTAATTAAAGAAGTAACTTCTAGTGAAGGCGACATCGTTCTTTTTATTGACGAAATCCATACACTTATTGGAGCTGGTGGCGGACAAGGCGCAATGGATGCCGCAAATATTTTGAAACCAGCACTTGCTCGTGGAGAACTTCGTGCGATTGGTGCCACTACTTTGGACGAATATCAAAAATATTTCGAAAAAGATAAAGCGCTGGAACGTCGTTTCCAAAGAGTGGTCGTGGACGAACCTGATACTGAGAGCGCCATTTCAATTTTACGAGGAATTAAAGAGAAATATGAAACTCACCACAAAGTTCGTATTAAAGATGAAGCGATTATTGCTGCCGTGGAGCTTTCAGAAAGATATATTACAAACCGTTTTCTTCCGGATAAAGCAATTGATTTGATGGATGAAGCTGCTTCAAAACTGCGGATGGAAATCAACTCCAAACCAGAAGAACTGGACGTTTTGGATAGAAAGATTATGCAGCTTGAAATTGAAATTGAAGCAATAAAACGTGAAAAAGATGAAACGAAGCTGAAATCACTTCACGCAGATCTTGCTAATTTAAAAGAAGAACGCAACGAACTAAACGCAAAATGGCAAAGCGAAAAAGAAGTGGTGGACAATGTGCAAAACCTAAAAACCCAGATTGAAGATTACAAGCTAGAAGCCGAACGAGCCGAACGCGATGGTGATTTTGGAAAAGTAGCCGAACTTCGATATGGAAAAATTAAAGACGCGCAAGCTGCTTTAAGCGAATTGGAAACCCAACTCGCCGAAAACGACGAAGGTACTTCTATGATTAAAGAAGAAGTAACCCGTGAGGATATTGCTGAAGTTGTTGCAAAATGGACTGGCATTCCTGTGACCAAAATGCTTCAGAGCGACCGTGAAAAACTGTTGACACTGGAAGATCAATTGCATAAACGTGTGGTTGGACAAGAAGAAGCTATTATTGCAGTAAGTGATGCCATTCGCCGAAGTCGCGCGGGATTGCAAGATGAAAAGAAACCAATTGGTAGTTTCCTTTTTCTAGGAACAACCGGTGTTGGTAAAACCGAACTTGCAAAAGCCTTAGCAGAATATTTATTTGATGACGAAAACGCAATGACGCGAATAGATATGAGCGAATACCAAGAACGCCACAGCGTGAGCCGTTTGGTGGGAGCGCCTCCAGGATATGTGGGGTATGAAGAAGGGGGGCAACTTACCGAAGCCGTACGCCGCAAACCATATAGCGTAGTTCTTCTAGATGAAATTGAAAAAGCGCATCCCGATACTTTCAACATATTACTTCAAGTTTTGGATGAAGGCCGATTGACAGATAACAAAGGACGTTTGGCAGATTTCAAAAACACGATTATTATTATGACCAGCAATATGGGTAGCGATATAATCCAACAACGTTTTGAAGCTGTAAAAGACCCCGAAACCGCTATGGAAGGCGCCAAAGTAGAAGTGCTTGCACTTTTAAAACAAACCGTGCGCCCCGAGTTCTTAAACCGAATAGACGACATCATAATGTTTACGCCACTGTCTAAAAAGGATATTCACAAAATTGTGGAGTTACAACTGAAAGGTGTTTCAAGAATGTTGTTGAAACAAAACATAGTTTTAGACGCCACACCAGAAGCCATAACCTATCTTTCAGAAAAAGGGTACGATCCACAGTTTGGTGCAAGACCCGTGAAAAGGGTGATACAGCGTGAAGTACTTAACGAGCTTTCAAAAGAAATACTCGCAGGAAAAATAACTACGGACAGTATTATTCTTTTAGATAGTTTTAATGATGCGTTGGTTTTTAGGAATCAGGAGAGTTTGGTTGAGTAATAGGAATTTTAGATTTACGATTCTAGATTTACGATTTAATAAAACCCTTGAGCTTTTGCTTGGGGGTTTTGTGTTCTGGGAAGCTACGCATTGCAAAACTTGGTATTAGAGAGAATCTTTTATTATCCAAATAACAATTTCTTTGTTCAACTAATATTTTCCGCTAAAAGTTTTTTATATTTTCTAAAAAACTCTATTCCTAATTTATAAAGATCATTGGATATTTTATCGAGATCTGAACTTTCGAAAATTAGTATATGTGAATTACCGTATTTATGAAATGACCGAGTTATAAGAACTTCTGACTTTTTAACTTCTTTAAGGCTAATATCATTTTCAGCTATTTGACCTTCAAATAAATTTCCGTCAATACAAATAACAGGAAAATAAAATGCGGCTGTATTTTTTCTTTCATTAAGTTTTTGCGAAAAATATTCACAAGCCTTTGTTACAGACTGTATGGCCTCATAAGATTTATCAGGACCATTATTGAAAGCCGTCTGAATAGAATACCCAATATTCCGTGAATTTTTAAAAAATAAGTCGGATTTAAAGCTTTTATTCTCGTTAAGGTTTTTTAAAAATATTGAGGTATGATTTGTAAAATAAACAGGAAGTTCATCACTAAGATGATTCATAAGTTTATGATTTTTGAGAACAATCCAAGGCTTATCTGTAGATTTTTTGCACTCAATTACAAAAGTAATATGGGTCCATATATTATTAATTTTTTCAAACTTGCTTGCTATAATATCAGTTTCGCGATATTTTTCGGTATCAAAATCTTGGTAATAAACAGATTGAGCTACTTCAAATCCATGGTTAATAAGTGAATTTGCCAATTTCATTTCCAGTGGAAAACCTCCTTTAAGTAACCACTCTTTTATTTTTTCTTCCATAAAAATACAAACAATTAAAAATTATTGTTAAATCTTATATTATTTTTACCCAAATATACCTATTTCCCCATCACCCCTTCAACAACTCCAACTGCTCCGCAAGTATTTTGTTTTCCTTCTTAAGTTGCGGATTGCGCTGAACTTGGGTAATTTTCGAAATGCGTTAAAAACAATTCGAAATAAATTAGTTGAAAAATTAATGATTTCATATCTTTAGGGAACTGATAATTAACTGTTTACAAACTTCAAAATTCCCTCGCTATGATCTGGACAATCCTCCTCCTTTTCCTGACAATAGTGGCCGCCGTTCTGGGCTTTCTTGGCTTAGGATTTGGTCCAATTGAACCCGCCAAAATTGGTTTTTATATTTTAGCCGCCTTTTTAGTAATCTCCTTTTTTATGGAAAGACGCAATAAGAGCAAAAAATATTATGAATAAATACACTACAAATATCTCCATACCAAAACCGCTCAATTTTTTTATTGGGCGGTTTTTTATTTGAATCAAGTTGCACAAAGTATTATTATGTAATACCTTACAATCATAAAAGTATATGTGTTAATTATTAGAACGATCTGTGTTAAAGCATCTAGTATCATAATAGTATTTTGGCGCGATAAAACAACCTCTTCATGAATTCTATACAAGTAAACTCACTTCCCCTTAAGGATGTAATTCGAGACATTTCGAAAGTTTTTGATATTCCTTTTTCGGTAAATTGCGGGGAGTATTTACTAAAATTACCTCCATCCGTAGGTAAAGGAACCATCCGAGGAATCAACTTTGACGGTGGTTTGGGGCTTATACAATATGATTGCCTTTTCAATGAGGATTTTGAAATTAGCTTTGTGGTAAGCAACATTCATCCCTTAAAATTTCTTTATACCGTGGAAGGAGTTTTACTGCATCGTTTTGAAAATGAAACCGATTTACATTCTATTGAGCAGTTTCAAAACGCAATTGTGGCCAGTAGCAAACAGAATGGTCACGTACTACTTTTTAAAGCGAGCCAGAGAATAAAAGTGAACAGTTTAGAGATTGAAAGAGGGCAGTTTCAAGCAAAAATGGAGTGCGATATTAAAAGTCTTGACAAGGAACTGGAAACACTTTTTAAAGATGTTAAAGCCAACAAAGCCTTTTACTACAGCGGAAACTACAGTCTGGGAATCTCAGATATTTTGGCGGCGATGCTTGAATTTACTGCAGAAAACTTTACGCGAAAACTATTTTTAGAAGGTATGGCCTACCAAATTTTAACAGAACAAATTCTACAATATCAGGATGACAAAAAAGATGAAGGAAGTCACACGCTACTTCGCTCCGCAGAGTTGAAACAAATAAATCATATTGCTAACCTAATTGAAAGCAACATCACAGACATTCCAACGGTAGAAAATTTGGCGAGGGAAGCTGGACTCAATGTAAACAAGTTGCAGGAAGGTTTCAAAAAATTGTACGGTACAACTGTAAACAATTATGTACAAAAATCAAGGCTGGACGCGGCTTACAGCTTACTAACCAAAACCGATTTAAGTATTTCTGAAATTGTAAATGCAATTGGTCTTTCCAGCAAAAGTTATTTCTCAAAAATCTTTAAGGAAAAACACGGCATATCGCCGTCAGAATTTCGTAAGAAACAGCGTGACAAATAAAAAACCTCAGTCAAAATAAATTTTGACCGAGGCTTTCTCTTCTTCATAGCAATTCTGTGACAGCTAAAGTATTAAAATCGAATTCTTTTAATTAACACAAAACCACAAATCTTTAACCCAAAATATTCTTTTCAAGAATTTTCAAAGTTTCAATAAAAATAAAACCCTCCGGCGCAGCGAGCTCCAAGGGGGTTTTGCAGTTAAAAACTATACGTTTCTAACTGTAATTACATTCTTTTATTCATTCCTCTTTTCTAACAATATCATTATCTGTTCTTTTACGCATCTCACATTAAGGCTATCATTTCACCAAATAATTAAAAAAACACTTTTTATTTAACAAATAAGAATAAGATAATGCTTAAAAAACGATAATTTTCACTAAATTCGCAATTCTGCTTTTTCTTATATCCCCATAATCAGAAACCCCTTTCTCATTATGATGATTAAGGGGTTTCGAAGTATCCATACAGGATACAAAATCATAAAATTTACCTACTATTCTTCTTCCTCTTCAGGATTACGTTGACCTTGTGGTTTGTTTTGAGGATTCCTCTGTTGATTTTGTTGTTGATCTTGAGGATTTTTTTGCTGATTTTGATTTTGTGTGCTCATAACATTTTTTATTTAGATTAATAATTCATTTTTCTTTTCACTATTAAAATTACGCTCATCCTAAACTAGTTACACACAATAAAATCCTAAAATTTTAAAATGAATTGATTATTTAACCATGCATTATCTTAAAATCACTTTTTGTTGGCATTCCATTAAGTTTGAAGGCTAAAATTCCAGCAAATTAAAGAGACAAAACCTTCCGTCATAACTCGCTGCGTTTCGTATCTTTGCGCTTTTAAAATTCAACCTATGTACACCAACGCTTTACAAGCTATTTCTCCGATTGATGGCAGATATGCCTCAAAAACCGCAAGCCTGATTCCTTTCTTTTCTGAAGAAGCGCTCATTCGTTACCGCGTGCAGGTAGAAATTGAATATTTTATTGCTTTGGTAGAACTTGATTTGCCGCAGTTAAGCGATTTTGACAGAAATCTTTTCCCTGAACTTCGTAATCTTTATTTAGATTTTTCAGTACAAGATGCTATAAAAATAAAAGATACCGAAAAGGTTACCAATCACGATGTTAAGGCAGTTGAATATTTCATTAAGGAAAAGTTTGATGACTTAAACCTTCAAAAATTCAAAGAGTTTATTCACTTCGGATTAACTTCTCAAGATATAAACAACACGGCGATTCCGCTTTCATTGAAGGATGCAATAAACACGGTTTATGTTCCACTATTAATGGAAGTGAAAAACAAATTGAAATCTCTTTCTGAAGATTGGGCATATATTTCAATGCTAGCCAGAACGCACGGACAACCTGCTTCTCCAACACGTTTGGGTAAAGAAATTGAAGTGTTTGTTGTTCGTATTGAAGAGCAATTCGATTTAATGAACGACATTAAAAGTGCTGCAAAATTTGGTGGTGCAACAGGAAATTTTAACGCACATAAAGTTGCTTATCCAAACATTGATTGGAGAGCTTTCGGGAAAAAGTTTGTGCAAGACACTTTAGGTTTGCATCACTCCTTCCCTACTACACAGATTGAGCATTACGACCATATGGCTGCGCTTTTTGATTGTATGAAGCGTATAAACACTATTTTGATTGACTTGGACAGAGACATTTGGACGTATGTTTCTATGGATTATTTCAAACAAAAAATTAAAGCTGGTGAAGTTGGTTCTAGCGCTATGCCACACAAAGTGAATCCGATAGATTTTGAAAATAGTGAAGGAAACTTAGGAATTGCAAATGCAATTTTTGAGCATCTTTCTGCTAAACTTCCAATAAGCAGATTGCAACGCGACCTCACGGATAGTACGGTTTTACGAAATATTGGCGTTCCCATAGGGCATACACTTATTGCTTTCCATTCCACTTTAAAAGGTTTGAATAAATTATTATTGAACGAGCCTAAATTTGCTGAAGATCTTGAAAACAACTGGGCAGTAGTTGCTGAAGCAATTCAGACAATCTTGCGTCGTGAAGGGTATCCAAACCCTTACGAAGCACTAAAAGGACTTACGCGAACCAACGAGCGCATAAACCAAACATCAATCGCTAACTTTATTGAATCTTTGGAAGTGCCTGAAAGTGTGAAGCAAGAAATGCGAAACATAACCCCTGGAAATTACACTGGGATCTAAGATTCTGAATTATTTTTTCAAATCAAATGAGAAAAGGTTCACTAATCGAATTTTTAAAAACTTAAATTCGTTTTTTAGGTTAGATTTTGCTCGAATGTTGATTCAAATTAAATGATTAAATATTTTATCGATCTAAAATATAGGTACTCGCGCTAAAAAGTCCCAATGCTTAAAAACATTTTAATTTTCAGTCTTATTTTCACGCTCTTTTCTTGCGAAAACAACGTTGAAACAGACCGCAATCACCTTGTTTTTCGCTATAACGAACAAGGAAACATACCCACACTCGATCCCGCATTTGCGCGAAATCCACAAGTAATTTGGCCAGACAATCAACTATATAATGGCTTGGTACAATTGGACGATTCACTAAATATCAAACCCGATATCGCCAAAAGTTGGATTATAAATGATTCAACCTACACCTATACTTTCTTTCTTAGGAATGATGTTTTCTTTCACCAAAATAAGGCTTTCGCACAAGAAGGGCTTCACAGTCCAACTCGCTATACAAGAAAGGTTGTAGCACAGGATTTCGTTTATAGTTTCGATAGGCTGACTGATGAAAAAGTTGCGTCTTCTGGTAGTTGGGTGATGAATTATGTGGAAAGCTATAAAGCCGAAAACGATTCTACCCTAGTTATTCAGTTAAAACAACCCTTTCCAGCGTTTCTGGGATTGCTTTCAATGCGTTATTGTTCGGTTGTTCCAAAAGAAGCGGTGGAATTTTACGGCAATGAATTCCGAAGAAACCCTGTGGGAACAGGACCTTTTCAGTTTAAAATGTGGGAAGAAAATGTGAAACTAGTTCTTCGCAAAAATCCGTTGTATTTTGAAAGTGATAAAAATGGAGAAAAACTTCCTTATTTGGAAGCAGTTTCAATCACATTTCTACCAGATAAGCAAAGTGAATTTTTACAATTTGCTCAAGGAAAGTTAGATTTCATCTCTGGTTTGGACGGAAGTTACAAAGATGAATTGTTAACCACGCGCGGAGAATTACAACCAAAATACAAGGATTCGGTCTATATGATTACAGGCCCTTATTTGAATACAGAATATCTAGGCTTTTTTCTAGGAGCGAACACTCCCGAAATAAAAAGCAAAACTTTGCGACAAGCCATAAACTACGGTTTTGACCGTCAAAAAATGGTCACTTATTTACGAAATGGAATGGGGATTCCAGCAGTACACGGTTTCATTCCAAAAGGATTGCCAGGTTATGCTGAAATTGAAGGATACAATTATGATCCCGAAAAAGCAAAGCAACTAATTGAACAATACAAAACCGAAACGGGCGATGCAAAACCCGAAATAACAATCGGTACTAATAGTCAATATTTGGATTTGTGTGAATATGTGCAACGCGAACTTGAAAAGCTAGGAATTACTGTAATCATAGACGTGATGCCGCCTTCCACACTTAGGCAGATGAAAAGTAGTGGTGAACTAGATGTTTTTCGCGCCAGCTGGATTGCAGATTATCCAGATGCTGAAAACTATCTTTCGTTATTTTACAGTCCAAACTTTACGCCGAATGGTCCCAACTATATGCACTTCAAAAATCAACTTTTTGATAGTCTTTATGTGAAAGCGCTTTCAATCTCTAACATTGAAGAACGAAAACTTCTTTACACCAAAATGGATTCTATCGTTATTGAAGAAGCACCCGTGGTTCCTTTGTTTTATGATATGGCTGTGCGTTTTGTGAACAAAGATGTTTCAGGACTTGGTATAAATCCTCAAAATTTTTTGGTACTGAAGCATGTTAAAAAATCCCGCTAAACCACATTATTCCTAAGCCCTTCCTATTTTTTAAATTTTGAATAGAATAAAACTTCAAAAAAAAATAAACTAAACAAACGTTTAATTTAAACAATTGTTTAATTTCGTACCCAATTTGGTTATGGATTGGAACGAAAAACAGATACAGATTTTAGAAGTTGCCGAGAAACTTTTTGCGGAAAATGGCTTTGACGGTACTTCCGTCCGTCAGATTTCGAAAGAGGCCGATGTGAACGTTGCAATGATTTCTTATTACTTCGGAAGTAAAGAAAAAATGCTTGAAGCGCTGTTAGATTATAGATTGGCAGATTTCAAGATTCAAATTGAGTCTATTCTATCTAAAGAAACAAAGTACTTAGAAAAAATAGATGAAATTGTAGCTTTAGTAGTAATGCGAGTTCATAAAAACCGTAGAACTCATAAAATTGTAAACTTTGAATATTCCAAAGACTCCCGAAATATTAGTTTTGAAAACTATCTCAAACAAAAAAACGAAAATTTCAAAGTGATTGAAGCCTTTGTGAAAAAAGGACAAAGTGAAGGCGTGTTTTCAAAAGAATTAAATATTCCACTCATCGTTCCAACCATTCTTGGTACTTATTTCCACTTCTATTACAATAAAAAATTCTATATGGCTTTGCATAGCCTTCCGGACGACGTTTCTCTGGATGAATTTGTTCATAAAACACTCACAAAACACATTCAACAAACTATAAAAGCGCTACTTACTTATGCGAATTAAATTGTTATTGCTCGTCCTGTTGATTTCGGGAGCAACTATGAAAGCTCAAGAAATAAAGAATCTCACGTTAGAAGATGCCGTAAATTTTGCTCTTACAAACAGCGATGCTTCAAAAATTGCTGATGCCAAAGTCAACTCTGCTGAAGGGCAATTAAATGTTACCAAAAACCTTCAATATCCTGATGTTGACATTTCTGGACAATACCGTTATTTGACCGGTGCTGACGTTAAACTGAGGACTCAATCTTCAGACAGTGTTGGCGGTGGTGGATCTGCACAACCAAAAGTTAATAGTCTTTTATTAGGGCAGGCAAATGTTACAATGCCTATTTTTTCTGGCTTCAAATTAAAAAACACCATAAAAGCAGGCGAAAATCTATATAATGCCGCACAATTCAACGCTAAAAATAACAAGGAACAGATTGCGCTGCAAACGATTCAGGATTATTTGAATCTTTATAAAGCCAAGAAAACCATTGAATTGGTTCAAGAAAATTTGAAAAGCGCCCAACGACGAGTAACCGATTTTTCGAATATGGAAGAAAATGGGTTGCTTGCGCGAAATGATTTATTGAAAGCAAAACTTCAACAATCAAACATTGAAATAAGTTTAGAAGAAGCAAAAAAGAACGAGCGAATTTTGAATTTCAAATTAGCCGTAATGCTTAAACTTCCCGAAAATACTTTAATAAAAACCTCAGATTCTAACTTCGGAATAACGCCAGAAATTACTTCTCCAGAAATTTCGCGAAATGATTTACAGGCAATCGAATTTCAAAAAGAAGCTGCAAAAGATCAAATAAAAGTTGCGCAAAGTGCCTTCTATCCATCCTTAGCTTTAGTGGGCGGTTATATTGCTTTGGATCTTCACGACGCGCTAACAGTTACAAACGCAATGAATATTGGAGTAGGTGTTTCTTACAATCTAGCAAATCTTTTCAAGACAAAAAGCGATGTGAAACTTGCAAAAAGTAAAGTGCAAGAACTGGAATACACCGTAAACATGGCTTCAGATAAAATAAAAGTACAAATTGAAAACGCCAAGCAGGACTATGAACTTTCAAAGAAAAAATTTGAAGTTTACACACAATCTGAAGAGCAAGCTATTGAAAATTACCGCATCGTAAAAGATAAGTATGACAACGGACTTTCAGACACCAACGATTTGCTAGAAGCCGATGTGCAGCAACTTCAAGCTAAAATAGATTTGGCTTACGCCCAAGCAAACATCACTCAAAAATATTACGAATTGCTCACCGCAGAAGGAATTTTAACCAACCAATTCAATCAAAATAATCAATAATTGCAATGGAAGAAAAGAAAAAAACCAATAAGAAATTTATAATAATCATTTCCGCTTTAGTAATTGTGGTATTGATTTACGGAGGTTATAAATTTATTCATTCCCTCTCGCACGAAAGTACAGACGATGCTCAAATTGAAGCGAATATGAACTCAATTATTCCTCACGTTGGTGGTTACGTTCAGAAAGTTTACGTTAGTGATAATCAAAAAGTGAAAAAAGGAGACACACTTTTCACAATAGATCAAAATGATTATTTGGTGAAACTAGAACAAGCAAAAGCGCAACTCGCTGGTGCGGAAAGTCAAGTAAATGCAGCTGAAGCGAGCATAGGTTCCTATCGTGCAAATGCTGCTGCTTCAACTGCGCAGGTTTCTTCTGCGAGCGGAAATATTGAAACGGCGCGAATAAAATTAGGTCGTGCTACGAGTGATTTTAAACGTTATGAAAATCTATATTTAAACCATTCCATTACTGCACAGCAATATGAACAGGCACTTGCCACAAAAGAAGAAGCTGAAAATCATTTGAAAATTCTTCAAAGTCAGCAAAAAGCTGCTTCTAGTCAGAGCAATGCTGCAAATTCACAAACTACAATTTCAGAAAAACAGGTGAATGTTGCTGAGGCAAACGTAAAAAGCGCGCAGGCAATGGTTGATGCGGCACAATTAAGTCTTGACTATACAATAGTTCTAGCGCCGATTGATGGCCAGTTGAGCAATGTTTCATTGCAAGCTGGACAGTTTGTGCAACCTGGGCAATCTCTTTTCTATTTAGTAAATACAGAAATCAAATGGATCGTAGCTAATTTCAAAGAAACTCAACTTGACAAGATGCGGGTTGGTCAAAAAGTTATTGTTGAAATCGATGCTTATCCGGGAGAAGAGTTTGACGCTACAATTACAAACTTTTCACCAGCAACAGGATCAAAATTTTCATTATTACCTCCCGATAATGCTACTGGGAATTTCGTGAAAACGATTCAGAGACTTCCCGTTAAAATTGAATTCACCAAGGACAATGATGCCAAAAAACTAGCCCTTTTACGCTCCGGAATGAACGTAGATGTGGATGTGCATTTAAAATAGATTTCAGAATTTAGACTTGAGACGTTAGCAATAACCTATCAAAAATTATATGCAGGAGCAAGAAGAAGACAGTCTAGTAGAATACGGCACGCGAAGAATCATTATAACCATCACCGCAGTTTTGTGTGCGCTTTTAGAAATAATCGACACCACAATTGTAAACGTTGCATTGAATGATATGCGCGGAAGTTTGGGAGCAACTTTAACAGACATCGCGTGGGTAATTACCGCGTACGCCATTGCAAACGTTATTGTAATCCCAATGACTAGTTGGCTTTCAAAGCAATTTGGAAGAAGAAATTACTTTGCGGTTTCCATCGTTATTTTTACTGTTGCTTCCTTTCTCTGCGGAAATGCGACGAACATTTGGGAATTGGTCGCTTTCAGATTTATTCAAGGCTTAGGTGGTGGCGCCCTTTTAGTAACCGCACAAACCATTATTACCGAAAGTTATCCCGCCGCAAAACGTGGAATGGCGCAAGCTATTTATGGAATGGGCGTAATTGTTGGCCCAACTTTGGGACCACCTTTGGGAGGTTATTTGGTTGATAATTTTTCGTGGCCGTATATATTTTACATAAATATACCAATCGGAATTATCGCAACAATTTTGACGCTTACCTACGTAAGAAGTCCAAAATTTGGAGAGAAATTGAGTGTAAAACAAGTGGATTGGTGGGGCATTTTATTCTTGGCTTCGTTTATTGGTTCGCTACAATTTGTTTTGGAACACGGGCAGCAAGACGATTGGTTTAACGACAATTTGATTACAGCATTAAGTGTCATCTCAGTTTTCGGATTAATAGCCTTTATTTGGCGCGAAATGGTTTACGAACACCCAATTGTGAATCTTCGTGTTTTGAAAAACAACAACCTTCGCATTGGAACCATTTATACTTTCATCCTCGGTTTTGGTCTTTACGGAACCACATTTATCATTCCTATTTACACCCAATCAATTCTAGGTTGGACAGCTACTGATGCAGGTTTGCTTCTCATCCCTAGTTCAATTACAACTGGATTGATGATGCCTTTTATAGGAAAAGCGATTGAGCGTGGCGTACCGCAGAAATATTTGGTCGCAGCAGGTTTTATCATTTTCTTCATTTTTAGTTATTGGATGCACAATTTGATGACTCCAGATACAGGAAGCGAACATTTATTCTGGCCATTGGTGATTCGTGGAGTTGGTTTAGGACTTTTGTTCGTACCTATCACAACCTTAGCACTTTCCACTTTAAAAGGAAAAGAAATCGGCGAAGGCGCTGCTTTTACTGGAATGATGCGCCAACTAGGAGGTTCCTTTGGAATCGCGATAATAACTACATTAATCTTCAGATTTAACCAACAGCATCGTGTGGATTTAATTCCGAATATAAATCCAACAAACCCAATTGTTCAAAACCGCATTCAAGGCTTACAACAACTATTTATGGGAAAAGGTTTTAGCGCCAATGAAGCTTTGGCGCGAGCATATCAGGTTTTAGAAGGAACAATTAGAATCCAAGGAACGGTTTTAACCTATATGGACATTTTCCTTTATATGGGATTTGCATTTTTAATATGTGTGCCTTTTGTTCTTTTGATTAAAAAAGGTGCCGGAAAGGTTGATACTTCGGCAGTTCATTGATTGCTTTTTAGTGAGTTTTTTAGTTTATCTTTTTTTTGTAAATTACCAAAATATACTAAAAAAAACACGCTATGGGTTTTGGAGGTTCGGCTGCCGCTATGATTCAATCAATTCGCAATAATGCGAAGCAACTTGCCAATCGAAAGAATTATTTTGAAAAAGATGTTTCTTCGAAATATGGAACTTCCACAAAAGTTGTTGATTATAAAAAAATGTCGCCAGCACAGTTCGTGGCTTTTAAACAAAAATTGAAAGAAAACGAATTGCGCCGCCAAAAAAACTTAGTCTTTGTTTTCGGAAGCATTATGCTTGTGATATTAGCAATAATAATTTACTTTTTATTCTACCATTAGCCTTTGCGCCACTTCGCGGTTTCGTCATAAACGTGTTGCATAATCTTGGCGTCCGCTTCTGAAAATTCAATGTTTCTTCGGCTCATCACCACTTTTGCAACTTCAAAAGCTTTGTCGGTTTTGTAGGTTGTAAATCCACAACTTCCGCCCCAACTGAAGCTTGGAACGAAATTACGAGGAAAACCACTTCCGAAGATATTGGCGCTTACGCCTACAACGGTTCCCGTATTGAACATTGTATTAATTCCACATTTGCTATGGTCGCCCATCATCAGGCCGCAAAATTGAAGTCCTGTTCTTGCGAATCCTTCAGTTTCATAATCCCAAAGACGAACTTCGGCATAATTGTTCTTTAAGTTTGAATTATTAGTGTCTGCTCCCAAATTACACCATTCGCCCAAAACAGAATTCCCTAAAAATCCATCGTGGCCTTTGTTGGAATATCCAAAGATCACCGAATTGTTCACTTCCCCCCCAACTTTACTGTGCGGACCAATGGTTGTATTACTGTAGATCTTAGCTCCCATTTTCAAAGTGGAATGTTCGCAAAGTGCAAATGGCCCACGAACTAAAGCGCCTTCCATAATTTCGGCATCTTTACCTATATATATTGGTCCTTCGGAAGCGTTCAAAGTACAGAATTCAATGATTGCGCCTTCTTCAATAAAAATATTTTCAGGATTTTTTGTCCAAACCCCTTTAGGAATTGGCTGTGATTTTCTGTCTTTGGTAAGCATTTCAAAATCTCGCTTTATTGCTTCGCCGTTTTTTGAGAAGATATCCCAAGTGTACTCGATTCGCAAAACGTCATCGTGTTCGTATTGAATAATATCGAATGTTTCAAAATCTACTTCCTGTTCTTCCGTTGTGAAAAAAGCTATAGGTTCATCATCAAAAAACACAGCTTGATTTTCTTCCAATCCTTTAATTATATTCACCAAATTCTCTGAAGGAAGAAAGGATGCGTTTATCAAAATATTTCGCTCCAATTCTAAAAAAGGATATTTTTCAGAAAGATAATCTTCCGTCACCGTTGTTGTAGTAAAGCCTAAATGATGTTCCCATTTTTCACGAATGGTCAAGATCCCAACGCGTATATCGGCTACTGGACGTGTAAATGTGAAGGGTAACAATTGATTGCGGACGTTGCCGTCAAATAGTATATAATTCATCTTATTTACTGCTTGTAATGAGTGATTTTAAAATTTTAGAAAGTAAAGTACACAAAATAAAGCTATCGATATTAAAGAGGTAAAGAAGCCAATTATTGCAAGTCTATAATTACTATCTGCTTTTTTAATAAGACTAAGATTTTGGAGTGCCATTTGCTGAATGAGTTCCGCCTGTTTGACCTCGCTCTTTTCTAGCACTTCTATACGCATTAATAAACCTTCGGGATCCAGGCTGTGATTTTTCTCTGCTTTTGCTACTTCTTTTTTGTTGGAAGAAAGCAACTTACCAGCCACTTCGACCACGGAGATAGCAGTAGGTAACAATTTTGTCCAAGGTATAATCATTTATTAAGTATCTATATATTATGTAATAAAGATAATAAAGGTGTGCTCAACACCAAAAAAAAAGCCCTCGATTTCTCGAAGGCTTTTGTATAAGTTGTAAAACCAAAAGACTATTCTTCAGTTTTAGCTTCTGTTTTGGCAGGTTTTTTAAACTTGTCGTATTTGTTTTTGAATTTGTCAATACGTCCTGCAGTATCTATAAGTTTTGCTTTTCCAGTATAGAAAGGATGAGAAGTACGTGAAATTTCCATTTTCACTAAAGGATACTCAACACCATCAACCTCGATAGTTTCTTTAGTATCTGCTGTTGACTTAGTAAGGAAAACTTCATCATTACTCATGTCCTTAAAAGCAATCAATCTATAATTTTCTGGGTGGATACCTTTTTTCATCTCTGTAATTGTAATATTATTATTTAAAATGCACGCTTCCGACCTTTCGGAATTGAGTTTGCAAATTTAGTTATTAATTGGAAATTAGCAACAAAATTATGCACTTTTTTAATTCAACATAAAATCGTCTGCAAATGTAACGTTTTGCTATCTTTGTTTACTAACAATCCGAACCAAAAAACGTTTAATAAATGGAAACTCAAACAGACTCCTTAAAAAAAATAGCGCTTAATTATGGAGTGCTTCTAGCCTTGCTTTCAATTGTATTACAAGTAATTTCTTATGTGTTGGATGTTCATATTGATCGTCCTTGGTGGCTAACCGTCTTACAATTATTTATTTCTGTGGGTGTTATCGTTTATGGTATAAAAGCCTTTAAAACTGGTAACGCAGGTTTTCTAACTATTAGTCAATCTTTAAAAACTGGTTTAGCAATAAGTTTGATAGCGGGTGTAATCGGTGTTGTTTTCAATTATATTTTTATGAATTATATTGATCCTGACTTCATTCAAAAAACTTTAGATTTTTCTCGAGAACAGATGATTGAAAGTTATCCAAACATGACTCAGGAACAAATTGATAATAGTCTAGAAATTTCTGCCAAATTTATGTCGCCTTTAATCATGTCTGCAATTGCAATACTTGCCACATTATTTTTTGGATTTATAATTTCATTGATCGCAGGTTTTGTAATGAAAAACAACCCGCCGCAACAACAACTTTAATCAATTGAATGAATATATCCATCGTTATCCCACTTCTTAACGAAGAAGAATCACTTAATGAATTATATCGTTGGATTGCATCTGTTATGCAATCCAATGGTTTTTTATATGAGCTCATATTTATAGACGATGGCAGTATAGACGATTCCTGGAAGATTATTGAGAAGCTTTCCGAAAATAATCAAAACGTAAAAGGAATTCGTTTTCAGAAAAACTACGGAAAATCGCAAGCCTTGCATGCTGGTTTCGCAATGGCCAAAGGCGAAGTGATTATCACAATGGATGCCGATTTACAGGACAATCCAGAGGAAATTCCCGAACTCTATAAAATGATAACCGAAGAAGGTTTCGATCTTGTTTCAGGTTGGAAAAAGAAACGGTACGATTCTGTTCTGAGCAAAAACATGCCTTCAAAATTGTTCAATTATGCAGCTCGAAAAACTTCTGGTGTGAAATTGCACGATTTCAATTGCGGGTTAAAAGCTTATAAAAATGAAGTTGTAAAATCCATTGAAGTAACTGGTGAAATGCATCGTTACATTCCAGTATTGGCCAAAAATGCAGGCTTTAGTAAGATTTCTGAAAAAACTGTTTTGCATCAAGCCCGAAAATACGGAACCACAAAATTTGGGGCAGAGCGCTTTATTCGAGGCTTTTTAGATTTAATAACCATTTGGTTTCTCTCTCGTTTCGGGAAACGGCCAATGCACCTTTTTGGTGCTTGGGGCGCGGTAATGTTATTTATTGGGTTCTGTTTTGCTTTATTTCTTGGTATTGACAAGTTATTTATCAATCCTTCCGCGAGGCTAATTACCGACCGTCCGGAGTTTTTTATAGCCCTTACGGCAATGATTCTGGGATCCCAACTTTTTCTTGCTGGGTTTTTAGGCGAATTGATTCTTAGGAGTAAAAAAGATTCTCAAAACTATATTATCAAAGAACGAATCTAATCTCTGTGTCCTCTGTGCCTCCGTGGTTACTATTTATTTCACCACAAAGGCACAGAGAACACAGAGTTTTTTAGCTTTTTAAAAAAAGCACTTTATAAATACCTATTTTTGCAAATTAATTTAAGCGAATGATTTACGTAGATCCGAAGACTCTTGCCAAAGCAAACCAATGGCTCACTCCTTTTTTCGACGAAAAAACTAAACACGACATTAAAGAAATGATTGCCAACGATCCAGAAGGATTGGAGGATAGTTTCTATAAAAACCTGGAATTCGGAACTGGCGGTATGCGAGGTATTATGGGACTCGGCGATAATCGAATCAACAAATATACCCTTGGAAAAAACACTCAGGGACTTTCAAATTATTTAAAAGTACAATTTCCAAATAAAGAAATCAAAGTCGCAATAGCTTACGATTGTCGCCACAACAGCAAGAAATTTGCAAAATTGGTGGCAGATGTTTTTTCAGCTAACGGAATAAAAGTCTTTCTTTTTTCAGAATTGCGACCTACTCCAGAGCTTTCCTTCGCTGTGAAATATTTGGATTGCCAAGCGGGAATTGTTTTAACGGCATCGCACAATCCGCCTGAGTACAACGGCTTTAAAGTCTATTGGGAAGATGGTGGACAACTGGTTCCACCGCAAGATGGCGAAATAATTGCTGAAATAAATTCCCTTAAATACGAAGACATAAAATTTGAAGCAAATCAAAGTTTGATTCAATATATAGATACTGAAGTTGATGAAGCTTTCGCAAAGGCTTCAGTTAAAAATGGAACTTTTAATACTTCAAAAGAGGCAAAAGACAACTTGAAAATTGTTTTCACTTCGCTTCACGGAACATCAATCACAATGATTCCGAAGGTTTTGGAGCAAGCTGGTTATGATAATGTATTGATTGTTGGAGAGCAAGCTGAACCTGATGGCGATTTTCCAACCGTAAAATCACCAAACCCAGAAGAGCCAGCCGCTTTAAAAATGGCTTTGGAACTTGCTGAAAAAACAAATGCAGATATCGTTATTGGAACTGACCCAGACTGCGACAGATTAGGCGTTGCAGTTCGAAATGATAAAAATGAAATGGTTTTGCTAAACGGAAACCAAACAATGGTTTTAATGACGCATTTCCTTTTAGAACAATGGCAAAAAGCTGGAAAACTTAATGGAAAACAATTCGTAGCTTCTACAATCGTTTCAACACCAATGGTTGAAAAGGTTGCGAAACATTTCAACGTAAAATATATTGACGGACTTACTGGTTTTAAGTGGATTGCTAAAATGGTAAAGGATTTCCCAGAGCTTGAATTTATTGGTGGTGGCGAAGAAAGTTTCGGTTATTTAGTGGGCGATTTCGTCCGCGATAAAGACGCCGTTACCGCCACCCTACTCGCTTGCGAGATTGCCGCACAGAAAAAAGATTCTGGTAGCAGTATGTTTCAATATTTGAATGATGTTTACGAACAATTAGGGAACTATCGTGAACATCTGATTTCGGTTACAAAGAAAGGAAAACAGGGAGCTGAGGAGATTTCAGCAATAATGAAAAACCTTCGTGAAAATCCTTTTAAGGAAATTGCAGGAAGTAAAGTGGTGCGAATGGACGATGTCTCAAAAAACGAAACCACAGATTTTATAAAACAGGAAACTTTGTCATTAAATCTGCCAAAATCCAACGTTTTAATCTATTATACTGAGGATGGTAGCAAAATTGCAGCGCGACCAAGCGGCACAGAACCGAAAATAAAGTTCTACATTAGCGTGAACACTTTGGAAAAAGAAAATTTTGAAGAAATTCTTCAGAAAAAAATTGACGCCATTGCCGCACAACTAAACATTAGTTAATGAATTATTTCAAAAAAATACTGCGTTACGTCATCCCCTATAAAAGGTTTGCTTACCTAAATATATTTTTCAACATTCTTTATGCTTTGTTCGGTACACTTTCTTTTGTGGCGCTAATTCCTATTTTCGAGGTTATTTTTAATGATAAACGCAAGTCTGCGGTTCAACCAGTTTATGAAGGAATTTCAAAAATAAAAGACTATTTACAAGACTATTTTAACTACTTCATTATTGAAAACATCAATAAATACGGGGAGTTTAAAGTGCTTATGTATATGGTGGCTATCATAATCTCTCTCTTTTTATTGAAAAACTTGAGCAATTATTTGGCGATGTTTTATTCCACATATATGCGAAATGGGGTTTTAAGGGATCTTCGGAATGATCTTTATAGAAAGGTAGTTCAGTTTCCTTTAGCATTTTATTCAGAAAAAAGAAAAGGAGATACAATCTCCCGTTTGAGTGGTGATGTGGATGAAGTTAAAAACTCAGTGCTTTCAGTTTTGGAAATGATTGTTCGCGAACCGTTGACAATTATATTTACGTTGATTGCTATGCTTCTTATAAGTGCAAAACTTACACTTTTTGTGTTTTTGTTTTTGCCAATTTCAGGTTTTATAATTTCGAAAATTGGGAAGTCACTTAAAAGAGGCTCGTTAAAAGTGCAACAAGAACAAGGTGTTTTTCTTTCCATTTTAGAAGAAACAATGGGAGGATTGCGCATTATTAAAGCGTTTCACGCTGAAAATATTTTTCAAAAGAAATTTGAGGATAGTAACCAACGGTTTTATACGCATTCCAATAAGGTAATGAACAAACAAAACCTAGCTTCACCTGTAAGTGAACTTTTAGGTATCATTACAATTGGTGTTCTTTTAGTTTTTGGAGGGTATTTGGTTTTTATAGATAAAACACTAGAAGCGAGTTTCTTTATTGGTTATATTTCGTTGGCTTATAATATTCTTACTCCCGCCAAAGCAATTGCAAAAGCGAGCTATTCCATAAAACGAGCAGATGGTTCTGCACAACGTATTTTAGAATTATTAGAAGCCGAAAACACCATTACAGATATTGAAAATCCTGTTCAAAAAGAAGGTTTTGACGGTGTTATTTCAATCAAAAATATTTCCTTTAAATACGAAGACCAATACGTTTTGAAAGATTTTTCTTTGGAAATTCCGAAGGGTAAAACTGTCGCGCTAGTTGGCCAATCTGGTAGCGGAAAAAGTACGATTGCAAACCTATTGACACGTTTTTACGATGTAAATCAAGGTAGTATACAGATTGATGGTGTTGATATAAAAGATATTTCAAAAAGGTCATTACGCGGCTTAATGGGCATCGTTTCTCAAGATTCTATTCTTTTTAATGATACTGTGGGGAATAATTTAAAACTCGGAAAACCTTTGGCTTCTGATGTAGAATTGATGGAAGCAGCAGAAATTAGCAATTCTTATGAATTCATAAAAGACCTACCCGAAGGTTTTGAAACCAATATTGGCGACAGCGGAAATAAACTGAGCGGCGGCCAAAAACAACGTTTAAGCATTGCGCGCGCAGTTCTTAAAAATCCACCGATTATGATTTTGGACGAAGCAACTTCTGCTTTAGATACTGAAAGTGAACGTTTAGTGCAGGATGCTTTGGAAAAAATGATGAAAAACAGAACTTCCATCGTTATTGCGCACAGACTTTCCACTATTCAAAATGCGGACAATATCGTGGTTCTTTCCAAAGGAAAAATTGTAGAACAAGGTAAACATCAAGAACTTCTAGAGAAAAAAGGGGTTTATTATAGTTTAGTGGAAATGCAGTCTTTAGCATAACAAAAATCTCTGCGAACCTCTGTGATATAGCTATTACACAGAGTTTCACGGAGTGCCACGGACATACACAGAGAAAACAAACTTCAAAATTAAACCTTTTCGTTTACCTTTAGTCTTAAATACAATTACACGAACGTGGTTGAAGAACAAGAACTGGTTACGGCATTACAAACCGAAGCGGAAAGAGAATCCGCCTTTCGGGAACTTGTTTCGCAGTATAAGGAACGTCTTTACTGGCAAATCAGGAATATGGTTTTAGACCATGATGATGCTGATGATGTGCTTCAGAATACGTTTATCAAAACCTTCAGAAACATTAATTCTTTTAAAGGCGACAGCAAGTTGCACACTTGGATGTATAGAATTGCTGCCAACGAATCCATCACATTTTTAAATAAAAAAGCGAAACGCAACAATGTTTCTATTGAAAAAGTGAAAGATAATGCCTTGCGAAATCTAGAAAGTGATGTTTATTTTGAAGGCGATGCTATTCAGTTACAATTTCAAAAGGCAATAGCAACGCTTCCGGAAAGACAACGATTGATTTTTACAATGAAATATTTTGAAGATCATACATTTGAACAGCTTTCAGAGATTTTGGAAACTACAACAGGCGGTTTGAAAAGCAGCTATCACATTGCCGTAAAGAAAATTACAGAATTCATAAAAGCACAAGATGAAACTCTTTAACGTTTTAAGAGTCATAAGTATATAATGAAAAAAGACAAAAACATATCTGGTTTTACAACTCCTGAAAACTATTTCGAGAGTTTCGAAGAGCGCTTGTTCAGCAAGATTTCAGAAGAAAATTTCTCAAGCTCGGCTGGTTTCAAAGCACCTGACGGTTATTTTGATGCCCTGGAAGAGCGTGTTTTAAAGACGATAATCCATTCAGAAGAACCTAAAACAGTAATCTCGCTTTATCCGAAAAAATATTTTGGCTATGCAGCAACTATTGCAGCTTGCTTAATTGTTGCTTTTATGGTTTTCAGCAACAAAACTGACAACTCCTTAGATTCATTGGAGATGGCAGCTATTGACACCTATATTGAAGAAGGTAATTTGAATCTAGATCTTTATGAACTTACTTCATATATAGACGATGAAGATATTACCAATTTGAATTTTGAAAACAAACAATTTTCAGATAAAGCTTTAGAAAGCTATATTTTAGAAAATTTTGATGAAGAATTCTTAATAAACGAAAAATGAAAAAATTGATTTTTATATTCCTACTTGCCTCAATATCGATGCACGCTCAGGATAAAAGGCACGAGAAGATTAAAGCTTTAAAGACAGCTTATATTACTGAAAAACTGGCGCTAACTTCTACCGAAGCAGAAAAATTCTGGCCAATCTATAACAACTATGACGATAAATTTCATGAGCTTCGGAAAAAGGAACGCAATGAAATTTTTCAAAAGCTAAGAGGAGGTTTGGATGATTTAACAGACGCTGAAGCAAATGAACTGATAGACAAAAACCTTTCAATTGAGTCCAGCCAATTGGAACAAAAAAAGCAAATGATTGCTGAACTTCGCAATGTTATTTCTCCAAAAAAAATAATCATTCTTAAGAAAACGGAAGACGATTTTAAAAGAGAACTTTTGAGCCGTTACAAACACGGGAAAGATGACAAAGATCCAAAATAAAAAAAGCCCCGAAATTTCGGGGCTTTTCTTTTAGTATAATATTGGTTCACATTACATTGCGCCCCATTCTTTCAAAGACTTTTCATTCATAGACACATAGTCATTATTTCCAGCAGCTTTCGCTCCTTCTAAAGATTTTTTCGCCGCTTCAATAGCTCCTTTTTTGTCGCCAGCTTTTGCGTAAATCAATGATTTTTGACGAAATTGATAAAACTTAGGATCTTTATTCATCTCAAAAGATTTATCCATCCAAGTTTTTGCCTTTTTAATGTCTTTTCCAGATTCCAAATAATACACTGCAGCAGCGTAATAATCACTTGATTCCGGACCATTCATAGCACGTTCAATATTTTTAGAAACCATTTTATCCGTAAAAACATTTATAGGTACGCCTACATATGTTTTTTCCCACATCATACCTAATACTACGGTTTCATTTGTTAAATCATCAAAACCCATTGTAAAAGTTTCAATATTCATTGGCAAAGGATAAACTGGCACAGATATTTGCGCTGCAACTTTACTATCGTCCCATTTTTCTGGTGTTCCCCAGCTAGATGCATCGCTATAGAAGTAAACTTCCCAATTAGAATCTCCTGGTTTTGTGTAAACAGCATAAGTTCCAGGCATTAATGTTTTCCCGCCAATTTCCACTCCATTATTGAAAGTGATTTTTGTACAATCATTGGCTCCTGTGCGCCATACTTCATTGTATGGAACCAAATTACCAAAAATAGTACGCCCTTTCATTGAAGGTCTTGAATATTCTAAAGTTACATCTGTAAGCCCTACTTTTTGTTCAATTTTTTGAAACGGACTTGGTTGTGGAGTTTGTATTTGTGCCTGAATGCTAACTGTTAACATCAAAGCAGAAAAAAGTAAAATAATTCTTTTCATTGTAATGGTTTTAAGGTTTTTATATATTTCACGAAGTTACTCTTTGAAAATTTTTAAATAGTTAAGAAAAGCCTAAATAAAGGTTTGTTTTGGGGGTTAGAAACGATGGAACAACGTTAGAGAATTTGAATGGCGGTGAACATTTTTGTTTTCTAAATTACTTTTGGTTAAGCACTAATTCCGCTATTGAGTTTATACTCGTGTTGCCAACGGTTTTGTAAAAGAATAGTAGGGCGGAAAAAAGGCGACTATCATTCGGTTGAACACAAGCCTAATTTTTAAATTTCACTAACTATTTTATTTTTGGGAATTTGTCAAATTTAAAAATTTGGCGACTTCCTAAAAATGCCCGAACCTTTGTGTTAGCAACGACTCGCGCTATTTTTTATATACGCTGTTGTAAAACGTTTTTTACGCGACATTCTCCTTGAAATAGATATTCGTATCGAGGTGTCTTTGATGATTGTTTATCCCAATATTTATATAATTCAACCAATAAATTATTTTGCGTAATACTTAAATCAATTTCATCGAAAATGTTCATATCCGCTTTAAAAAGAGTTTCTTGTCTAGTAATCTCTATTTCGTAAATATGACCAATTCCATTTTTATGAGTTTTAATATAGTAATTACAATCGTCAATGTTGTCAAATAAAAATATAGATTCTTTCCGGGAAGGTAATTCATTAAACACTTTTTTTCTAACCTTTTCAAAATATATTTCCCACAAATATTTGCCTTCAGCGAAAATTTTGAAAGGATTTATTTCGTCAAAGCTTTGTATAAATTCATTCAGTTAACCTATAGGAATTACAATTCCTTTGTGTTTTGCGTTAGCAGTTACTTTGAATAAATCAATATAAAATTCATTTACAATAGCAAGCTTGACTTTACTCAAAAATACGTCTCCATCTTTGGCTGTTTCATCATTTATGTAAATAAGAAAATCTATTGGTAAATCAATTTTATCAGCAATTGAAAAGTAAGATTGCATTAAATGGTCATATTCTTTACCAAAACTTCTTCCATAATTATATGTTTTTGAATTTAAAAGAATATCATTTTCATTATAAATTCCAACTCTATAAAATGTTCTGTTCATTTTTTTTTATTTTATTCCTTTTTCAAAATCAACTTTTATTATTTCAAAAATTATTAATGCAACCCAATTTAATCCGTGATTTACAATAGGTTTGAAAAAATAATCGGGAAACAAAATTTCAGTCGAGCTCAAATTGTCTTGCCAAGTTCCTTTCGTTAAATGAAAGAATCTATTTCTGATAATTATGATGAAATCATAAAATCCGATAAAAGATAGTTTGATTTCTTGGTTTAAAGTTTGACCTTTTAAACCTTTACTATTCATTGGTTTGTTAGTTATTTTGTCTAAGTATATTTTATAGTACGCCTCACGCAGGTCTGTTTTATCAATTGTGTTGAAGTCTATATCAATCGTTGATTTAAAAAAATCTTCATCTTTAAATGTTTCAGATATAAATCGTTTAAAAAATGCTAGCTCTCCATCTTGTTCATTGTTAAAAAAGGACTGTAATTGCTTATATGTTTTATCGTAGTTTTTGTGCTTCGAAACGTAAATTAGTGGAATTGAATATGAAATTCCTTCAAAAATTCTATATAAATAAAAGAATGCTTCTAAATGGTTGTTTTTGTTTACAGCTATTAGACATTTAATTATTTCCGGTTCTATTGAACCATAGAACTTTGAATTAAATCTTGAACGCTTAAAATATTCGTTTAGGTCTTTTAATTTAACTTCATCTGGGAAATTGTTTAGAACTACAGATTGATTAATTTTTCCGTTAGTTGAAAACGGAAAATTTGAATAATTTTCTCTAAACTTATAAACCTTGTTATCATAAGTGTCAGTACAATTAATTGTACCAGATATTAATCGAAAAATATTCAATATTTTATTTGAGCTCTCAATTCTTAAATTCTGATTTTTAGTAGAAGCTTTAAAAATTGGGTCTTCGTATGTATAACGACTAATCATTCGTCAATTCGCTGAAATATTCTAATAATTCTAAACTATCAAAATCCTTAAGTTTAGCGAAATTCTTGAAGTAATCATAAGAAAGTTCACGTCTCAATTTCCCTAGTTTTATTTTTGAAGGATTAAAATCAGAAAAGGCTTGATCGAAAGTTTTAATAGCATTCTCAAACTCCTCAACACTTAATTCTTTGATGTCTTTGGAGGACGTTTTCATTCCAACTGCAAATCCAACTAGATTATTAGCTTGTTTCAGCCATTTCAATGAAACAGGGCTTTTTTGAAATTTTGCAAGAGATTTAATTACATTTTCGAAAGTAGAGTCTTTCTCAACCTTTTCTGCAGAAACTATTTTATTAACTATCAGTTCATCCATTTTATCCTGGATGATTTTTTTGTTATCCACCATAGGGCTGTTAGCCATATATGCTAAATAAGCTTGAACCAGATCCGATTTGTTAAATGAATTCATTTTAATTTTGACAGCTCTTTCTTTTTCCGTTTGAACTTGAATACCAAGTTCATTAAAGTCAAAAACATTAGCCATCATAACTTCTACTTGATGTCTAGGTGTCATTGGCTTCTGTCCATTATTCAGAGTTATCATTCTGTATAGTAACTTATCCACAGAATCACTGTAGACAATGTTTAAGTATAGTTTTCTGTCTAAATTAATTTCTTTGGAATTACTTACTCTTGAAAGTGTATTTAATCTTTGAATACCGTCTAACACGAATGATTTTGAATAATTTTTTTCAAAAAATTTAACAATATCATCTTTTTTCGAATTCGCAGATATTGTTTTATCTACAAATGCAATTGTTATTGATGGCATTATACATCCCTCTACAATATCTCTTTCCAGCTTTTCATAGAATTTTTTGTCTTGTAATTTTCTTTGAAATTCGGTCTTATTAATTAAAGGAACCAATTTTTCAATCGCTTCTTTATATGTTATTGAGCCACTAACGACAATTGCGTCAATCACTTCATCCGAATCAATTTCGTATATATTCATATTCTATTTTGTTTTTTTCAAATGTTTTACAACTTATTTATACTCCCAACTCTATTGGATTCATCCCTCCAATCAGTTTGGCTATACCCATGTTTTACTATTTTTTAGTTCGCATAGGTATCAAATATAACAAAATACTCCCTCACTTCCCCATTACCCCTTTCAGCAACTCCAACTGTCCCACCAGTATATTATTTTCTGCTTCCAGTTGGGCTATGCGTTGGGCTTGGGTGGTGTCTTCAGGGATGTTTGTGGTGTAGGTTTGCGGTAGCTGCGAGGCTAGGTCTGCAAAAAAGTTGTGCTCTACTGCCACGGAGATATCCCAAAGTACATGGCACGGAAGACTAGCGCGAGTTTCATAGGTTTGTACGGTAGATTTATCTTTCAGTATATCTCTAGCCAATCCTGCTTTGTTCACTTTTCTTGCTACATAAAACTTTTTAAGCATATTGCCTATATGTGGCGGTTGTAGTTTCTTCTGTTTTTTCATAATTGAAAGGTTTATTACATTTTTTCTTAAATAAGTTGGGTTTTATCCAACCAAAGTTTGGTTTTATCCTACTCGAGTAGGATTTTATCCTACTTGAGTTGGGTTTTATCCTACTCGAGTTGGATTCTATCTTACTTGAGTTGGATTTCATCTTACTTAAGTTGGATTCTATCTTACTTGAGTTGGATTTCATCTTACTTGAGTTGGATTTCATCTTACTTGAGTTGGATTCTATCTTACTTAAGTTGGATTTCATCAAATAGTATTCATTAATCACTATCCCTTATTCCTTCCTAAAGCGCCAGGTTTCTCTCCTTTGTTGGGGCCTTGCTTTTCAAACCGCCACGCTAATGTTTCCAAAGCGCTCTGTGCGCTGGCTATTCCTACTTTGGCAGAAATTTTATACATTCCGTAGTGTGCTAACCCCGTGCTAAAGGCCTCGTGACCCACAATGCGCTCCACATCTTTTAGCAAATAGTCCAGTCCCTGCAAGCGACTGCGCAGGTTTTTTAGCTGTTTAAAGAGTTTCAAATCTGTGTCTGCGTTATCGTTGAGCAACACTGGCGGCAAGACGCTGGCGCCAAAGCTGCTCTTGAGCTGTACCACCTTTTCCACAAAAAAATTAGATTGCGCACGTCCAGCGCATGGTAGCTTTTGCGTTCGGCATCAGTTAATGTTCCTTTGGGCAGTAGGTCTGCAATCTCTTGAATTTTTTGAAGAATAAGCGCCATCTTGGCCTCGTCCAGCGTTTCGTGAATTTGGTTGTAACTTATGTTTGCCATAGCTTTTCAGTTTTAGAAAATTTTTATACAATCAGTTAAGGAGCGGTAGGAACCGCAAACGGGGAGGATTATAAATTTAAAAAATTATTTTGAAAAAAAGAACGATCCTTTCACTTGCTTTCTTCTTTTAGGTGAAGTATAAATAGTTCCCTCCATTTCAAAGAAAATTTCAGAAAACAATGCAGTAGTGTGCATAAATTGTTAATCTTTTGTTTAATCTTTTTTTGATTTGCTAAAACAAAGTATTTTTAAACAAAAACATCATGTTGAAATTAATACAAAAAATTTTCAGAATAGGAGATAGCAACAAATCTGCTGACACTAATAGCTATAGGCTTTTACGAATGAATAAAAACCTTACTTTCAAGAGAACCAAATAAGCCTTAAATGAAAATATACACGCTCCACGCAACACAAAATTTACCTATTTCCTTAGACGAGGCTTGGAATTTTTTATCCAATCCTAAAAACTTAAAAGTAATAACACCAGAATATATGGGTTTTAATATCCAATCTGGAGCAGACAGACCGATGTTTGCTGGACAAATTATTGAATATATTGTGACCCCGATTCTTGGCATTAAAACCAAATGGGTTACAGAAATTACACATTCGGTTGATAGAGAATATTTTGTTGATGAGCAACGCTTCGGTCCTTATGAACTTTGGCACCACAAACATTTTATAAAAGAAATTGAAGGCGGTGTAGCAATGGAAGATTTGCTTCATTACAAACTTCCTTTCGGAATTTTAGGACAATTAGTACATCCCTTTTTGGTGAAACCGAAATTGGATGAAATATTTGAATATCGCAAAAACAAATTGGTAGAACTCTTTGGAACAATATAATTTCAAAAAAACAAAACAATGCAAAAAAATATACTTCTCATTGGTGGTTCCTACGGAATTGGGGCTTCAATTGCTAATAAACTTAAAGAAAACAATAATGTAATTATTGCATCACGAAGCAATGAAAATATTCCTAAAGGAATAACGCATCATACTTTCGATGCGCTTAATGAGGATATTTCAACACTCGACTTACCCGAAAACATTGACGGTTTGGTTTATTGTCCTGGGAGTATCAACTTAAAACCATTTAAAATGATGAGCCCAGAAATTTTCAGTGAAGATATGGATGTCAATTTCCACTCCCTTGTGCGAGTAGTTCACGGTCTGCTTCCAAAACTGAAAAATTCGGAACAGGCTAGTCTTATTTTTTTTAGCACCGTTGCAGTTAAAGTGGGTATGCCTTTTCACACAAGTGTTGCAGCAGCAAAAGGTGCTATTGAAGGCTTTGCAAAAGCTTTGGCTGCTGAATATGCTCCAAATTTCAGAGTAAATGTGATAGCTCCTTCATTGACAGATACTTCATTAGCTTCAAAGTTATTGAATAGTGATTCTAAAAAGGAAAAAATGGCAGAACGGCATCCGTTAAAAAAAGTAGGAACAACGGAAGACATTGCGGCAATGGCAGCATTTCTTTTAAACGATGATTCAAAATGGATTACTGGCCAAGTTTTCGGCGTTGACGGTGGTCTTTCAACATTAAACACACATTAAGATTTGGCAGAAAAAGTAAATATAGTTTGGTTTAGAAGAGATTTACGTCTGGATGACAACGTAGGTTTTTACAAGGCGCTTCACGGAAAATTTCCAGTAATTCCAATATTCATATTCGATTCAGAAATATTGAACGAGCTTCCGAAAGACGATGCTCGCTTAACTTTTATTTTTGAAACACTTCAAAAAATGCGCACTGAATTGCAGGAGCAAGGAAGTAGCATCGCGCTCTATCACGGCAAACCAGAACAGATTTTCAAACAAATAATTTCAGAATTTGATGTTCAAAATGTAATAACCAATCGCGATTATGAACCCTATGCCAAAAAACGTGATGCGCAGATTGAAACATTATTAGCCGAAAAAGAAATAGGTTTTTACACCTTCAAAGATCAAGTGATTTTTGAAAAGGATGAAGTTGTTAAAAATGATGGAGATCCTTACATTGTCTACACTCCTTACATGAAAATCTGGAAGGAAAAATATAAAAAAGAATATGACTCGAAGATTTATTACACCAATGAATTTCTAAAAAACCTGTATCAAAATTCGCGACTTCCAAATCTTTCGATGAACGATATTGGCTTCAAAAAGTCGAAAATAGAAATTCCAGAATATGACGTTACGCCTTCAACCATTCAGGAATATGAAAAACGCAGAAATTTTCCCGCCGAAGATGCTACTTCACATTTGGGGCCTCATCTTCGGTTTGGGACTGTCAGTATTCGAAAAATGATTAAAAAAGCAACTGCTGAACAAAACGAAGTTTTTTGGCAAGAACTAATTTGGCGGGAATTTTTTATGCAAATTCTTTGGCATTTCCCCGAAACCGTTGAAAACGCCTTCAAAAAAAAATATGATCGAATTGAATGGCGGAACAACGAAGAAGAATTTAAAAAGTGGAAAGAAGGAAAAACCGGCTATCCACTTGTTGATGCTGGAATGCGTGAATTGAATGAAACCGGCTATATGCACAATCGTGTACGGATGGTTGTTGCTAGTTTTTTATGCAAACATTTGTTGATTGATTGGCGCTGGGGCGAAGCTTATTTTGCTGAAAAACTACTAGATTATGAAATGTCCAGCAACATAGGCAACTGGCAATGGGCTGCGGGCAGTGGCGTAGACGCTGCGCCCTACTTTAGGATTTTCAATCCAACCACCCAGATTGAAAAATTTGACAAAGACTATAAATATATTAAAAAGCACGTTCCAGAATTTGGAACAGATAAATATCCTCAAAAAATGGTAGATCACAAAGAGGCAAGAGAGCGTTGTTTAAAGGTTTACAAAACGGCTGTTTCATAAAAAATCTGTTTACTAGGGTAAAGATTGTTGTTAAAAAAAATGTAAAGGACTTGGAATTTTATGCCAATCAGCACAATTTTGCTACTCTTGCACAGTTTAATAAAGCACTACAACAAACCTGAAACCATGAAGAAGATTTTATTACTAACCTTTCCCCTATTTCTGTTTGCTCTGAGTGCAACCGCTCAGGACTCCATTCAAGTCCGAAAAAATACACTGAACGACCAAATGATCGACGCTTTTGACAAAAGCAATAGCTATCAAGAATATAAGGTCATTAAAAAGACGCAGCTTGCTACCCTAAAGCGAAATATTATAGACTCCGTATCTACTCTAGAAAAGAAGATAAATGGTCAGAATAGCGAATTGTCTCTTCAAAAAAGTGAAATTGATTCGCTTTTACAAAATTTAAAGAGCACACAGCAAAATCTTTCCAATTCTAAAGAAAAAGAAGACGGAATTAAAGTTTTTGGAATTCTAACTTCAAAAGCTACCTACAATACCCTAATGTGGAGTATTATAATAATTCTGCTATTTATTAGTGGATTTCTGTTCTATAGATTTCTGAACAGCCACAAAACAACCAATGCGACTCAACTGAAAATGGCCGAAATGGAAATTGAACTGGAAGATTACCGTCGAAATAGTTTGGAGCGTGAGCAAAAGCTACGCAGAAAGTTGCAGGATGAGATTAATAAGAATCGAAAGGCGTAACGGTTTTGTGTATAACTGAGAAGTGTCTTGGCTCGAACAGTTCTAATCCATTTTTAATGAACATTTCTAGTTCGACAATATAATTCAGTTTCCTTTCTTTCAAAAGCGGGTTTAGCTATAATAGCTTCCCAATTTTTTTCTATTTCTGGAAATATTTTTAACAATTCATTCATGAAATTTCTCCAGCCTTCAGATTCCTCAGTTATAAATGCTATTTTATCTTCTGATTCTATTTTGAGGCAAATACCATCAATTGTAAATCTATCAATTTTAAAACCAATTAATTTGTCAATTTCATTCCAATTAAATTCAGAAATATCTTCATCACATGTTATTAGAAAACCAGATTCTGTCAACTCAACTTTATCATTCACTTTTTTTCTCCAAAGCATCAGATTAACTTTAAATCAGTTTTGACAGGACAACAAGATTTTCTTCTATCATTTCATTAAAATCGATATATAATCTAGATTCTCTCAATTTTTTATGCGGTGGATAACTTGCTCTAAGGCTCAGTCCTAGTAATCTTCGCCCCAATAGCTCTAAGCCTTTCATCAATATTTTCATAACCTCTATCAATCTGTTCAATATTGTGAATAGTACTTGTGCCTTCAGCGGAAAGCGCAGCAATTAACAATGAAATTCCTGCCCGAATATCTGGAGAAACCATTGTGGTAGCTTTTAGATTCGACTGAAAATTATGACCAATTACTGTGGCACGGTGCGGATCACAAAGAATTATTTTCGCGCCCATATCAATCAATTTATCCACGAAGAACAAACGGCTTTCAAACATTTTTTGATGAATAAGTACACTTCCTTTAGCCTGAGTACAAACAACGAGAACAATACTTAGTAAATCTGGCGTAAATCCAGGCCACGGAGCATCTGCCACGGTAAGAATAGACCCATCAATATAACCTTGTATTTCGTATTCCTTTTGAGAAGGAATATGAATATCATCACCTTTTTTGTTCAGTTTAATACCAAGCTTTCTAAAGGTTTCTGGAATCAATCCTAAATTTTCCCAACTCACATTTTTAATAGTGATTTCGCTATGAGTCATTGCAGCAAGACCTATCCAGCTGCCAATTTCAATCATATCTGGCAAAACACGGTGATTGCAACCACCAAGCTTTTCAACACCTTCAATAACTAATAAATTTGAGCCAACACCTGTAATATTAGCTCCCATTGAATTCAACATTTTGCATAGTTGTTGAATGTAAGGTTCGCAAGCCGCGTTGTATATTGTAGTTTTTCCTTTAGCTAAAACAGCAGCCATCACAATATTGGCTGTTCCAGTAACCGAAGCTTGGTCCAAAAGCATATAAGTACCCTTTAAACCTTTAGGAGCTTCCACTCCGTAAAAACGTTCTTCCTTATTATAACGGAATTTCGCACCGAGTTTTATAAAACCTTCAAAGTGTGTGTCTAGTCTTCTTCTTCCTATTTTATCTCCTCCAGGTCTTGGAATATAACCTTTGCCAAACCTTGCCAACAAAGGACCAACAATCATTATAGAACCACGAAGGGAGCTTCCCTCCTGCTTAAAAAGTTCAGATTCAAGATACCCTAGATTAATATCATCTGCAATAAAAGCATATTTGCCTTTTCCAAGTTTTTGGATCTTAACGCCTAGATTTTCTAAAATATTAATCAGTTTATTAACGTCAAGAATATCTGGAATGTTCTCAATAATAACCTTTTCAGATGTTAATAATACTGCACAAAGAATCTGTAAGGCTTCGTTTTTGGCACCCTGAGGTGTAATTTCGCCTTTCAGTTTATGCCCGCCTTCTATTTGGAAAGTTCCCATAAATAAAAATAATGGTTGAAATTTTAATAACGTTTACGGTTGCGATTGTTACTGTTACTGTTACTGTTGGATTTGTAGTTTTTCTTCCCAGAATTGCTGGTGCTGTAACGTTTTTTGTTTTTTAGCAAGTTTGAAGCATCGCTTAAATCTTCATCGCTATTCTTAAGATTTATTTTTCCTTCTGAAAGCTCAAACAAGTGCCCGAAAATCACATCATCTTCCACTGTGTCTTTGTTCCAGTTTAGGAAACATTTTTTCATGTGGTTGGCGATGGTAAGGATAAGTCCTTCTTTTTTATCACCTTCTTCCCAACTTACGGCTACGTCAATCATTCGTTTTATGTTGTTGCCATAAAAACGATATTTTGGGAAATTTTGAGGATATTTTAAGGGTTCTGGTCGCTCCATAAGCTCTTCCCTTGTAGGAATTGGATATGGCGAATCAACGTCCAATTTAAAATCTGAGATAATAAATAATTGATCCCAAAGCATCGGTTGAAAGTCTGGCACATCACGAAGGTGAGGGTTTAGGTTCCCCATAACTGCTATAATTCCTTTCGCAATTTTATTGCGCTCTTGTCTGTCTTCTGTTGCAATGGCTTGATCTACCATCTTTTGCATATGGCGTCCGTATTCAGGAATAATCAATTTTGGGCGCTCGGTGTTATATTCTATTTGGGCTACTTCTTGTATCAAAATGTGTTTGTTAAGGAAAGAATTAATGTATTCGGAAAGATTGAAAATCGTTTCACTCGCAAAATACTAAAAATTATAGTGAAATAACGCCTTCAACATTGGAAACTTCAAGATATTTTTTCACCACAGCTTCTGGTGAATCCATTGTTACTCTAATAGATACACTTGAATAGGCGCCTTTTGAAGAATCTCTGGTGGTTATTTCGGCATCGGTGCCGTCAAATATCGCCTCTATTTCGGCAATTTTTTCAAGATTTGCGGGTATTATGAATTTATATAAATAGGGTGATGGCCAAGTTGTATAGTCTTCAAGTTGCTTTTTTAAACGTTCATAAAATTCCGCGGTATTTTTGTCTTCGGCCATCAAATAATTTTTAAAGTGTGAACAACAAAGATACGTTTTCGCCACAAATATTTATTTACTTACTTTGTATAAAATTGTAGCTTTTGAAAACGAAAAGAATTGTAATAACTGGCGGACCGAGCTCTGGGAAAACTTCATTAATTAAGTATTTGGAAAATGAAGGTTATCAAGTAATGCACGAAATTTCGCGCGACGTAATCCTAGAGGCTAAAAAAGAAGGAATTGACCAATTGTTTTTAGATAACCCGATTCTCTTTAGTGAAAAATTACTGGAAGGAAGATTAAAACAATTCCATGAAGGCGAAAATTGCGCTGCACCAATTCTATTTTATGATCGCGGAATGCCAGACGTAACAGCGTATATGGATTATTTGGGAACTCATTATTCTGAAAATTTCAACAAAGCTTGTCTTCAATATAAATACGATGAAATCTTCGTCCTCCCACCTTGGGAAGAAATTTATGAACAGGACAACGAACGTTACGAATCTTTTGAGCAGGCTGAAAAGATATTTCATTTTTTGAAAAATGGGTATGAAAACTATGGTTATAAAGTGATTGAAGTTCCTGTGGGCTCCATTAAGGAACGTGTAGATTTTATATTGAAGAAAATATAGCTATTGAATATTTGAGTTACCTTAATATGTTAGTATTGCATATCGGAATAACGCTTTAACCTTTTAAATAATAATCAAATCAACTTGAAGAACATCCGCGACATCCTAAACCAATACTGGGGTTATACTTCCTTCAAACCGATGCAGGAAGAAATAATCAATTCCGTATTGAATGGAAAGGATACCGTTGCGCTTTTGCCAACGGGCGGTGGAAAATCTTTATGTTTTCAGGTTCCAGCTATGGCAATAGATGGTATTTGTATTGTGGTTTCTCCTTTGGTGGCTTTGATGGGCGACCAAGTGAACGCATTGAAGGAAAGTGGCATAAAGGCTTTAAAAATTACTGGTGGAATTTCGTTTAACGAACTAAACGCTTTGTTGGACAACTCCCTTTACGGAAATTATAAATTTCTCTACCTCTCTCCGGAAAGGTTGCAGCAAGAAATTGTTCAAAATTACATCAAACAAATGAATGTGAATTTGATTGCGGTTGATGAAGCGCACTGCATCTCGCAATGGGGAAATGATTTTCGACCTGCATATAAAAACATTACCTTGCTTCGCGAAATACATCCGCTGGTTCCAATAATAGCACTTACTGCCACTGCAACTCCCGAAGTTTTGGAGGATACCATTTCAGAATTAAAAATGGAACTTCCTGCAGTATTTCAAAATTCATTTGTTCGCGAAAATCTTTCTTATCAGGTTTATAAAGAGGAAGACAAACTTTATAAAGCAGAGCAATTGCTGAAGAATAATAGCGGGTCTGCAATTGTCTATGTGCGAAACCGAAAAAGTACCATTGAAATTAGTGAACAACTTAATAGTTTGGGCATTTCGGCAACCTTTTATCACGGCGGAATTTCAGCAAAAGATAAAGCGCAGAAACTGCAAACGTGGCGAAATGGAGCAGTTTCAACTATGGTTGCCACAAACGCTTTTGGAATGGGGATTGACCATCCAAATGTTCGGTTCGTTATTCATCTTCAAATTCCCGAAAGTCTTGAAAGTTATTTTCAAGAAGCCGGGCGTGCTGGACGTGATGGGGAGTATGCTTCCGCTGTGCTTTTTTATAATGAATACGACAAAATATATGTAAAGCAACAATTTGTTGAATCACTTCCCAACACTTCAGAACTTAAAAAAATATACAGAACGCTGAACAATTATTTCCAAATTCCCTACGGCGAAGGCGAATTCAGCAAACACAATTTTGGTTTTGCAGAATTTTGCAAAACCTATAATCTTAGCAGCCTATTAGCTTATAATGCCTTGAACAGTTTAGACCGTTTGGGAATTATACAACTTTCTCAGGAATTTGGCCGAAAATCCATTGTTCAGTTTCTAATTTCTTCTGAAAAAGTGCTTCATTATTTTGAAAAGGATATAACCACATCCGTAATTGGAAAAACGATTTTACGAATTTATGGCGGTATTTTTGAAATGCCCACTTCAATAAACCTAGATTTAATTGCTTCAAAAACCGGACAAACCGTTGAAACCATTATTGCCATTCTTAAAAAAATGGAGCGAGACCAAGTTGTTGAAGCTACTATCCAAATTACCGATGCCACGCTCACCTTTCTCGTGCCGCGGGAAGATGACAAAACTATAAACGTTATTTCACGCGAAGTTGAAGCACTTAACAACAAAAAAATTGCGCAGGTAAATTCTGTATTGCGCTATATTGAAAACACCAAAACCTGCAGAAGCATGCAATTGGTTTCGTATTTTGGCGAAACAACAGCTTCAAAATGCGGCATTTGTTCTGTTTGCAACCCAAAGTCGGCTAATTTATCAAAAAGAGAAATTCAAGACATTGCAAAGAAAATTCTAGCTTTATTAGAA
This sequence comes from Aequorivita sublithincola DSM 14238, assembly GCF_000265385.1. Lineage (NCBI taxonomy): Bacteria > Pseudomonadati > Bacteroidota > Flavobacteriia > Flavobacteriales > Flavobacteriaceae > Aequorivita > Aequorivita sublithincola. The sequence goes on along the minus strand of NC_018013.1, from coordinate 2,602,830 downwards.
GGAGGCGATTTAACATCACGAGAAATTTCAGAAAAACTTACTTTTACGGAAGATCATATTTTAAAAGTAGTCCGACTTTTGATGGATGCTGAAAAGATAAAAATCAATTCGAGAAATCAATATAACCTAAACTGAAAAAATGCCAAAAGATTTAAGAATAGTGTTTATGGGAACCCCAGATTTTGCGGTGGGTATTCTAAAAGAAATGATTGAAGCCGGCAGAAATATTGTAGGAGTAATCACTGCACCAGATAAACCTGCAGGTCGTGGGAGAAAATTAATGACCTCGGCTGGAAAGGAATATGCGCTTTCTAAAAATTTAAAAATTCTACAGCCTACAAATCTAAAAGATGAATCCTTTCTGAAAGAACTAAAAAGTTTAAACGCCAATCTTCAAGTTGTGGTGGCGTTCCGGATGCTTCCAAAGGCAGTTTGGCAAATGCCACAATTAGGAACTTTCAATCTTCACGCCTCACTATTGCCACAATATAGAGGTGCCGCGCCTATTAATTGGGCCATTATTAATAAGGAAGAAAAAACTGGCGTAACTACCTTTTTTATTGATGAAAAAATTGATACAGGTTCTATTATCTCCAATAAAGAAGTAATTATTGAAAAAAATGAAACTGCAGAAACTCTTCACGATAAATTGATGTTGAAGGGAAGCCAATTAGTTTTGGAAACTCTAAACCTTATAGAAAAAGGAAAAGCAGACCCAAAACCACAACCCGAAAGTGTTGACTTAAAAGACGCTCCAAAACTTACTCCAGAAAATACACAGATAGACTGGACAAATTCTGGAAAAGATATTGATGCTTTTATCCGCGGGCTTTCTCCTTATCCTGTAGCTTGGTCTGTCCTTTATAATAATAAGGAGGAATTGAAAGTGAAAATTTATGCTTCCAGTTTTGAGCAAACTAATCATAATTTAGTTTCGGGAAACATTCAAACTTCAAAAAAAGAACTGAAAGTGGCGTGTAGTGACGGATTCATTTATATTAAAGAAATACAACTCCCTGGAAAACGAAAAATGGATGTTTCTTCACTTCTAAACGGATATTCATTTGACGATGATTCCAAACTATCGTAAACCCTTGTCAGTGCTGATTTCGTTAAAAAAGCACAAAAAGTGTTCATGTTTATTAACAAACAGTCCAAGTTATCAACAAAAATAGGGATTTACTGCGTGGTTACTTGCTTGAACGGATATTCCTGCTAAATTTGTAAAGCAATTAATCGAAGTTTAACCAACAATTTAATTTAAAAAAATTATGAACAAATCAGATTTAATCGATGCAATGGCAGCTGATGCCGGAATTACAAAGGCTGCTGCCAAGAAATCTTTAGAGTCATTCTTAGGTAACGTAGAAAAGTCCCTTAAACAAGGAAATAGAGTATCCCTAGTAGGTTTCGGATCATGGTCAGTATCAAAAAGAGCCGCCAGAGAAGGAAGAAATCCTCAAACTGGTAAAACAATTAAAATCGCTGCTAAAAATGTAGTGAAGTTCAAAGCTGGTTCAGATTTACAAAACAGCGTAAACTAATTGTAAAATATTTTACAAATATTTAAAAAACCTTCTTACCAATTAATTGGGAAAGAAGGTTTTTTTATAGGGTATTGACACCGAGGTATTTGTGAAAAGGTAAGCTTTCATTGATTTTAGTAAATATAATTTACTTTAAACATCATTTTAGTAAATTTTTGGTAATGTAAAATTAAATCCTTAGATTTATTTAACCAAAAAAACAATATGACCACCTTAAAACCAGCCAAGGGACTATTATTGGTTGCTGAACCATCCATTATAGGGGACGTTTCTTTTAACCGTTCCGTAGTACTTTTAGCTGAATATAATGAAAGCGGTTCAGTAGGATTTATTCTAAACAAACCCTTAGAACTGAAGCTGCGCGACTATGTTCCCGAAGTAAATTCAAAGCTTCCCGTTTATAATGGCGGTCCCGTGGAGCAGGATAATCTTTACTTTATTCATTGCATTCCAGACATCATTCCCAACAGTATAGAAATATCCAACGGAATTTATTGGGGCGGTGATTTTAATGCTATTATAGATTTGTTGAAGGAAGACAAGCTGAAAAAAGAACAAATCCGCTTTTTCCTCGGATATTCTGGTTGGGAAAGTGAACAATTGGATCAGGAATTAGAAGTAAACAGTTGGGTTGTGGCACCAAACAGCTATAACGATACAATTATTGGGAAAAGCAATATAAACTTTTGGAAGGAAAAAATGCTTGAATTTGGTGGAGACTATGTTTTATGGTCCAACGCACCAGAAAATCCGAGTTTCAACTAATCTGTTCTTGCCTTTAAATTCAGTTTTGGCAACAGTTGCATTGCAACCTCATTTCTATAAATCTTCTTGCGATATTTCGTTATTGGAACAATGCCTTGTATGGTGTTGGTAATAAATATTTCATCGGCCTTTTGAAGTTCAAAGGGAGAAATGGAAGCTACTTCCACCGTAAAATCTGGAATTCTTTTTAGAATTGAAAGAAGCTGTTTTCTTAAAATTCCATTTAAACACCCGTCTGAAAGTGGCGGCGTTTTGATATTTTCGCCCGAAACCAGAAATATATTGCCGTTTAGCGCTTCCACAACTTGTTTGTTTTCATTCAACAACAAACAGTTTTGAAAATCATTTTCTTTTGCAAAAATGCTTCCTATAATATTTATGAGTCTATTATTTGTTTTTAGAGTTGAAAGTAGCCCTGAGGTAATGTAATGGTCCTTAAAAAGTTCAACTTCATAATCGGTTTCGTTTAAAGTATAAAATGGAGTTTCTAATTTTTCAAAAGAAATCACATATTCAATGTCATTGGTATTAGGAGTGTATTTACCTCCGGTTTTACGGTAAACAAGCAGCTTAATACGAAGATATCCCGCTTCTCTTTCTGATGAAGTTATGGTTCGCTTAATTTCTTCTTCTAAAAATTCCATTGTGAAATTCATTGGAATTTCCATCCTCAGAATCCGCATAGAAGCCATCAGACGAAAATAATGATCTTCCCAAAAATATATTTTTCCTCCTGAAGATCGAAGTGTTTCAAAAACAGCATCGCCATAATTAAAGCCTCGATTGTCTATAGAAATTACTGCCTTTTGGGTTTCTACTATTACTCCATTCAAGTTTACCATAAAAAAAACCGTCCATTTTTGGTGGACGGTACAAAGGTATTATTTTTTAAAAGGATTTTATGAGGAACCTAAGATTGACTTTAGGTTGGAAACCATATTTTCCCAAAGCATTTTTCCTTCTTCCACTTCGTCATCTTCGGCAAAATCTGTTACCATCAAAGATACGTCTTTTGTTATTTCATCAACTTGAATGCGAAGTTCAAAATAAAACTCTTCGCCTTCATCCTCAATCCATCTAAATTTGATGCGTTCCGGGCTCTTTTTGCTTAACAACTTGGCGCGCTCCTCACTTCCAGACCAAATGAAAGTGTAGAATTCTCCACGCGAGTTTACATTGTCTGCATACCATTCGGAAAGTCCCGAAGGTGTTGAAATATATTGGTATAAAAGTGAAGGGGAAACCTGAATTGGAAATTCCATTTCATATTTTATTTTATCTTCCATAGCTTTCTGTTAGTTGATGCCCAATATATAGATATTAATTTTAACCTCAAATGAAACACTGAAAATTTTTCATTTAAAAAGATTAATAAAAAGATGAAATAAATTACATAAAAATAGAACCTAATATTTGCGACAGCTAATTTTGTTTCTATCTTTGCAAACTCAAAAATACGGCGAGATAGCACTCCCGATAGCTATCGGGAGGTTAGAGCGTCTAGAGTGAAGAGGAAGATTTTAAATTTTTCTTGTTATGGCGAGGTAGCTCAGCTGGTTAGAGCGTCGGATTCATAACCCGGAGGCCGCGGGTTCAAGTCCCGCTCTCGCTACTTACAGTAAAACCCTTTCAAAACTGAGAGGGTTTTTTGTTATCTATTTAATCAAGAATTTCTTGTGCATTTCTAAAATATTCTTAAATTTGTTGATAAAAGTTAAAATAAGTTAATAAAATATTGGATTTCAACTTGGTATAGATCGATTAAAGGTTTAATTTTATCGTTAAACCTTAAAACTCTATATTATGAAGAATTATTTTTTCGCATTTTTAATGCTAGCCAGTGTAATCATTAGCTGTACCCCAGAAAACCAAATTAGTGATGAGCAACAAATCGACAAACACAAAGTTTGCCCACCGGGAGACCGAAATTGCAACGGCGTTCTCGACAATCAAGAATAATAAAAGTACAAGTTTTTACATACTTTTTCTCGCTATCGTAGCGGTTTTATCACCGTTCCTGCATGTTTTTTATCTTATAAATGACAAAGAGGGCATATTTGGTTTTTCATATATGTCCTCTTTTATGTATTCGTTAAGCTTACCTTTAATGGCAGTTTGTTCGGGTTTATTGTTAAAATTTGTAGCTGGACAGCTGTCTCAATTTAGTGTTTTCTTTAGGCTTGTAAGTCATTCATTTCTTTTTGTTGGCTTCTTTTTTATGATATATACTTTTTTGCCAATTTCAGACTTTTCTACTTCAGTTTACTTTATAACCTTATTAGTTCTTTCTGTAATTTTAACTTTTATGGCTCATTTTTTACACAGAGCAGTACTTACCACAGAGCAACGCCTTAAACAGATTATATCAAAACTTTTCGATTTTATCATACTTGAAACTCCCCGCAAACATGTTTCAGAGGAAAAACAAATAGAATATGTTATTTCCTATGAGAAGATTATTAACGAAATAGGAGATGAGTAATGAATCAAACATTAAAAAACTTAAAGAAACTGCATATACTTGGAATGCTTTCTAAAGATGCAAAACTTGAAGTTGAAAAAAGATTAAAAGAAAGACTCGAAACTTACGCTTCGGAGGGAAACTCTCGTATAAGTTTTGGTTAAAACAGAAAGCATATTAGGTATCAAGAAACGCCTCCAATTCTAAGAGATTTACTTGGAATTGTTCGCCGCTTTTCATATTCTTAAGTGTAAAAACTTGGGATTCCATTTCTTTTTCTCCAGCCAATACTGTAAAAGGTATGTTCCGTTTATCTGCATAGCCTATCTGCTTGCCCATCTTTGTGGCATCAGGATAGAGTTCAGCTTTAATTCCTGCAATTCGCAATTTCGCGATTGCCCTCATTGCATAAAGAGCCTCCTTTTCTCCAAAATTTATAAAGAGAGCTTTACTATTTTCTGAAATAGTTTCTGGGAAGAGATTCAATTCTTCCAGCACAAGATAAATCCTGTCTAAACCGAAAGAAATACCCATTCCGCTCATATCTTTTAACCCAAATATTCCAGTAAGATCATCATATCTTCCACCACCGCCAATGCTGCCCATATTCACTTCTTCGGGAGCAGAGACTTCAAGAATTGCCCCTGTATAATAATTTAAACCGCGAGCAAGGGTTACATCAATTTGTAATGAGGATGTTTGCAAGCCTAGCGTTTTAATGTTTTCAACAATAAATTCAAGTTCATTAACACCTTTCATTCCTAATTCCGATGTTTGAAGCATTCCTTTTAAAGAATTCAATCTTTCTTCGTTACTGCCTTTGAATGAAAATAGCGGTTGTAATTTCTGCAAAGCTTCTTCAGAAATACCTTTTTCACGCATTTCTTTTTTAACACCTTCCTCCCCTATTTTATCGAGTTTATCAAGTGCTACGGTGAAATCTATGAGTTTGTCTTCCGCACCAATGCTTTCAGCAATACCACTTAATACTTTTCTGTTATTGATTTTTATGGTTACTCCTTTTAAGACAAGTTTGCTAAAAACGGCATCATAAAGTTGCACAAATTCCACTTCTTGCCAAAGTGAAGTTGAACCAACTACATCTGCATCACATTGAAAAAATTCACGGAAACGCCCTTTTTGAGGTCTATCAGCGCGCCAAACGGGTTGGATTTGGTAACGTTTAAAAGGAAAAGTGATTTCGTTTTGATGTTGCACCACATATCGTGCAAAAGGAACAGTGAGGTCGTAGCGGAGGGCTTTTTCTGAAATATTTGAAGTAATTTTATTACTATCTTTTTCTGCATAAAGAACATCATCAACTTTCGCCAAATAGTCTCCACTATTCAAAATCTTAAAAATCAACCGATCCCCTTCTTCACCATATTTTCCCATTAAAGTTTCACTATTTTCGAAAGATGGCGTTTCAATAGGCTGAAAACCGTATAACGAAAACGTTTCTCTAATTACACTAAAAATATAATTGCGTTTGGAGACTTCCTGTGGATTAAAATCGCGTGTGCCTTTGGGAATAGATGGTTTTTTCAAAATTTTTTAATTCAAGGTTCAAAATTTAAAATTCAAAGTTCTGGTTGGAAAGGCTCGTTAATCTTGAATCTTAAATTTTGAACCTTGAATTTCAACAGCAAATATCTTAAATAATAGTAACTTTATCCAACTTTTATAGTCTAATGAGAAACACAAACTAAAAATATGTTTTCACTTTTCTGGGAAAATGTCCGTATAGCACTGGATTCTATTAAAAGTCAGTTACTGAGGACCATCTTAACTATTGTAATTATTGGGATTGGTATTTGGGCGCTAGTTGGCATTTTGAGTGCTGTGAAGGCTTTGGAGACTACTATCTCTGGGAATTTTGCTTCGATGGGCGCCAATACGTTTAATATTCAGCAATATGAATTTACCGTTCAAACGAACAATAGTGGCGAAAAGGAAAAAATAAACCCAGTAATTAGCTATAATAATGTACGTGAATTTTTGGCAAAATATGAATTTCCTTCAACCAAAACCTCTCTTTCTTTTCGTGGAACTTCCGTTGCCGAAGTAAAATACGGCTCCGAAAAAACAGATCCGGAAGTACAAGTTTATGGCGTAAACGAAAATTATTTGGAAAACACGGGAACGGAAATTGAACAAGGAAGAAATTTCACCATTTTCGATATTCAAAATAACAATAAGGTATGTTTGATTGGTTCAGATTTTGTGAAAAATATATTTAAAAATGAAAGTCCAATCAACAAAACAATCAGTATTCGCGGAGTAAAATTTAAGGTTGTTGGTTTGTTGGAATCGAAAGGCTCTACATTTGGAAACAACCAAGATTTAAAAGTGCTCATCCCAGTTCAAGTAGCACGCGGAATCTATACTGAACCCAATATAAACTACAACATAAGTATTAAAGTAGGTGATAAACAAATGATGGAAGCCGCGCAAGACGAGGCTATTATTACGTTTCGAAATATTCGCGGTTTGAATCCTGTGGAAAAAAATAACTTCGGGATTGAGCGCAGTGAGGATTTAATAAACCGTATCGCATCCATAACGCAATACTTAGAAGTTGCTGCGTGGATTATAAGTATCATCACGATTCTAGGCTCTTCCATTGCCCTGATGAACATTATGTTAGTTTCAGTAAGCGAACGTACACGTGAAATTGGAGTTCGGAAAGCGCTAGGTGCAAAACGTTCTACAATTTCAACTCAGTTTTTTATTGAAACTATTGTTATTGGCCAGTTTGGAAGTATTTTAGGAATTATTCTAGGCGTGCTTACCGGTTTTGGTTTCGCAAAAGCTTTCGAATTTGACTTTACATTGCCATGGACGGCAATGATTTGGGCTACCATAATCACTTTTATTGTTGCGATAATTGCAGGTTCTTATCCTGCTTCAAAAGCGGCAGGGTTAGATCCTATTGAGAGTTTGAGATACGAATAGATAGGGAAATCTCAAATCATAAGTCCCAAATTCCAAAAAAATCAAAAATCAAAAGTTTGGTTTCTGAATTTTTCAGATTTGATATTTTATTTGAAATGTGGTGCTTGAAATTTGGAATTTAATCCTTAAGTAGTTCACTAAAATAAGTATAAAGTTCCCCTTTAGTAATAAGGGATCCTTGCTGAATTATAGCAAAAACATCAATATTGCGATCATCCTTTATCGCTTTTGTGGAAGTGTAAAGACTTACCGTATCGTCGTGTAAGTTTTGTTGAAGCCATTTGTAGCCATAAGCCGTTGTAATATCCACATTATCATCTTCAACTTTTATGGCGATGAGTTCCATAAAGGCTTCTGAAATATGGAAAAGCATTAATTGCTTGGGAGAAATATGTTCCAAATAGCTTACTTTATTCAAAACTCCTTCCCAAATAAGATCGCTGAAAATATCCAATTCTTGTTCCGCTACTTCGGGTTTTTCAGCTTTTAGTTTTTTCCATTCCTCACCTGTTATGGATTGCGTTGCAAGAAAGTTTATAAATTCCTGGTGCAGTTCTTCAAATTGTTCTTTTGTTAGTCTGGCGTATTTCATAGCAGCTGTCTGTTCTGGGTTATCTGTTAATTGTTAATCGTTCTTCAGTCAATAAGCTTGGGCGGGAATTGTTTTCTGTTTCTTAGCTTAAAACAAAAAACCCTTCCCGAAAACGGGAAAGGTTTTATTACAATTAATCGTATTAATTAATTTTCTTCCGTTGTATCTGCTTCTTGAGTTTCGACTTTAACTTCCTCTTTCACCTCAGGTTTAGCCACGGCTTTAGATTTGCTTTCTGGCTTAGCTTCAGCAATCACTTCAAAAGTAAAATTGCTTACCACATCTCTGTGGAAACGGATTGTAGCATCATAAGGACCAGTACGCTTAATGGCGCCACCAGCAATAATGATATACTTTTTCTCGATAGAAACGCCTTCTTTTTCAAGGGCTTCCGCAAGATCTCCATTCGTTACAGAACCAAATAATTTATCACCTTCGCCTGTTTTGGCAGTGATTTTTACTTCAAGTCCATTCAATTTTTCTGCTTCTTTATTAGCAGCGTCAACCACCTTCTTTTCTTTAAAAGCGCGTTGCTTCAAAGTTTCAGCCAATACTTTTTTAGCTGAAGGAGTTGCAAGAACAGCATGCCCTTGTGGTATCAAAAAGTTTCTTCCGAAACCGTTTTTCACGGATACAAGATCATCTGCAAATCCCAGATTTTCTACGTCTTTCTTTAATATAAGTTCCATAATAGTTTCTGGTTTTTTATTTTAATAAATCGGCTACGTAAGGCATAAGTGCCAAATGGCGTGCTCTTTTAACTGCAACGGCTACTTTTCTTTGATATTTTAAAGAAGTTCCAGTAAGTCTTCTTGGAAGAATTTTACCTTGCTCATTTACAAATCTCAATAAGAAATCTGCATCTTTATAGTCAACATACTTAATACCAGACCTTTTGAACATGCAATATTTCTTGGTCTTGTTGGTCTCTATGTTAAGCGGAGTAAGATATCTGATCTCTCCGTCTTTTTTTCCTTTTGCTTGTTGTTGTAATGTTGCCATAATTTAAGCTGATTTTTTTGTTCGGTTTCTTCTTTTTTCTGCCCAAGCAATTGCGTGCTTGTCAAGGCTCACTGAAAGGTAACGCATGAAACGTTCGTCCCTTTTAAACTCAGTTTCAAGTTCATGAACGGTATCACCTTCTACAGTGTACTCGAACAAGTGATAAAAACCACTTTTTTTGTTTTGAATTGGGTATGCAAGTTTTTTCAAGCCCCAATTTTCTTTGGATATCATCTTAGCACCTTTAGAAACAAGAAAATCTTCGTATTTCTTTACTGTTTCCTTTATCTGATCTTCAGATAAAACGGGATTTAAGATGAAAACAGTTTCGTAATGATTCATAAAAAATCTATTAAAATTAATGATTAAACTCTTGGCCTTGTGCCAAAGAGGGTGCAAAAATAATACTTTATTTCGTATTAACAAACCGAAATGTAAGTATACTTCAAATTTAAATATTTAAGATAATATTATCTAATTCCATCGATTAAAGTATAAATAATTGCATTTCATCGATTATTTTTATATCATTGTTTAATCTATAAATCTAATATTGTGGAAAAAACAATTCTGAAATGTGTAATTGTCGATGATTCTGCGCTCCAACGACTTTCCATAGTCAGGCTGATTAATTTACACCCTGCTCTTCAACTTGTTGGAGAATATAAAAACGCTATTGAGGCCAAAATGGGCTTAACTTCCCAGAAAATAGATTTAATTTTTCTAGATGTAGAAATGCCAATCCAGTCTGGTTTTGACTTTTTGGATGATATTAACAGAAGCTCACAAATTATTTTTGTTACAGGACAAACCAAATATGCCTTTAAAGCATTTGAATATGACGCGGTAGACTATTTATGCAAACCAATTTCTAAGGATCGTTTTGTGAATGCTGTTCACAAAGCTATAACCAATTATAAGTTAAAAGACAACGATAGCTTTGACGAGGATGACTTCATTTTTGTGAAAAGTAATCTAAAAAAACGAAAAGTTTTTCTAAGTGAGCTTAAATATGTGGAAGCTTTAGGCGATTATGTGAAACTTGTAACCGAATACGATTCTCTTGTAGTACTTTCTACCATGAAAGCATTTGAATCTCTACTGCCAGCGGATAGATTTATTAGAATTCACAAATCCTATATTGTAAATTTGGAAAAAGTGAGTCGCTATGACAGTAAGACAATTGAATTAGGTGGGGACAAACTTCCCTTGAGCCGTAATAGAAAAACCGATTTATCTGAGGCTTTGGCTGCATCCCAAAACGTCTAATAATTATCCACATCTAAATTTACACGAACACTTGAAAATTCTTTAATGGCATTAAAACTGCGCTGTACGTTTTCTATATACCGTTTTGTTTTATCTAAAGATTGTTTTTTAGGAATCTTTATTAGCAGATTAATAATATATTTATTTTTTATTCTACCAATGGGCGGCGGTTCTGGACCTAGAATATTTTCTTTGAACTGCATTTCCAAAGCTTGTCCAAACCAAGTTGAAGCCTTTTGAACTCGATTTAAATTCTTATCCTTAAAAATAATTTTTATCGTTTTGTAAAATGGTGGATATTTATAATTGTAGCGTTCTTCCAGCTGTTCCTTATACATTTCTTCATAATCATTAACGCTCACTTGTTTCAAGATTTGGTGATACGGATTGTAGGTTTGTATTAAAACCTTACCACGTTTTTTGGTACGTCCTGCCCTACCCGACACTTGTTGCAACAATTGAAAACTACGCTCGTGTGCCCTAAAATCAGGGAAATTTAGAAGATTGTCCGCATTCATAACGCCTACTAAGCTGATGTTTCTAAAATCCAAACCTTTGGCGAGCATTTGTGTTCCTACCAAAATATCTATCTCTTCGTTTTCTAAAGCATCAATAAGTTTTGAATATGAATGTTTGCCTTTTGTAGTGTCTTGATCCATTCGGGCAATTTTTTGGTTTGGAAACAGTGATTTCAATTCTGTTTCAATCTGCTCAGTCCCGAACCCTTTGGTGTCCAGAGTTTCACTGCCACAAGCAATACAGCTTTGCATCATTGCCATATTGTATCCGCAGTAATGACAGCGCAACTGGTTTTTGTGTTGATGGAAGGTCAGACTAACATCACAGTTTGGACATTGGGGCGATACGCCGCAGGTTGTACATTCCACAACGGGTGAGAAACCTCTTCTATTTTGAAAAAGAATAATTTGTTCGCCATTCCTTAAAACCTCGTACATTTCCTCCAGCAAGCGATCGCTGAAATGTCCAGTCATTTGTTTTTTGCGTCCTTTCTCCTTTATATCTACCAACTCAATTTCTGGCATCATTACGTTTCCGAAGCGTTTTTTTAAAGTAACTAACCCAAATTTTCCGGTTTTTGCGTTGTGATAACTTTCTAAGGAAGGCGTTGCAGAACCCATTAGCAGCTTTGCATTATGCAAGTTTGCTAAAACAATAGCACTATCGCGAGCATTGTATCGTGGCGATGGGCTGTATTGTTTAAAACTCGGTTCGTGCTCTTCATCTACAATAATAAATCCGAGATTTTTAAAAGGAAGAAATAATGACGAACGCGCGCCAATAACTATTTGTGCTTTCGCTTTTTCAGCAAGCACGTTTTTCCAAACCTCAACTCTTTCATTTACAGAAAATTTGGAGTGATAAACAGAGATTTTTTCGCCGAAATATTTTTGAAGTCGGCTAATCAATTGGGTTGTTAAGGCAATTTCCGGCAACATATATAAAACCTGCTTGCCTGAAGCGATCATTTTTTCAATGAGGCGAACATATATTTCGGTTTTTCCGCTGGAAGTTACGCCGTGAAGCAGAACCACATCTTTTTCAGCAAAGGAAATTTTTATTTCTTCGTAAGCCTTTGTCTGTGCTTCATTCAAGGTTTTTATTTCTGAAGAAGCTTCGCCAGAAAACTCCACCCGATCGTGCTGAATGAAATATTCTTCCAAAATACCTTTATCTATAAGTGATTTCAAAGTTGCTGCGGACGCTTCACTCTTTTTTTGAAGTTCTGTGGAACTGATAGGCTTTTTAGTCTGACTATTCAGCATAAAAAGATTCATAAGTACGTCACGCTGTTTTGGCGCACGTGTTAATGTTTCTAGTAGTTCTCGAAGGTTTTCTTCTGAAGTATATTGCTGTGAAAGTTTTATGTAGCGTTTTAGTTTTGGCGTGTATTGCTCGTAAACGGTTTCTTCAACGGTTACGATTCCTTTTTCTATTAACTTCTGAATTACAGAAACTACATTCTTTTTATCAAGAATGGAACGTACGTCATTAATGTGAAGTGAAGATTGGTGCTGAAGCGCTTCAAAAACAAGGAATTCTTCGTCAGTCAAGCTACTTTCATCACTTTCCTTTTCGGATGAAAGTTTTATTATTGTTTCGCTTTCTAGCAAAAATGCACTTGGAAGGGCTGCTTTAATCACTTCGCCTAAAGAACACATGTAATATTTGGCAATCCATTCCCAATGATTTAATTGTTGGCTTGTGATGATGGGCGTTTCATCTAAAATATGGTCTATGGATTTAGTTTCGTAACCCACTGGTGGCAAGTCGTGAACTTGAAAGACGATTCCTGTGTAAACCTTCGATTTTCCAAACGGAATAGCCACGCGCATCCCAGGTTTTAAAAAGGCTGCTTCATCCTTGTTCACGCTATAGGTGAAGGTTTGCTTTAAAGGAATTGGTAGAATGACGTCTATGAAGTACACTTTCTGAGTTATGGGTTATGAGTTATGAGTTATGAGTTTATAGTTATGATTTTTCAACCAAAGTTTTATTTTATTCACAATAAAAAAGGCCACCGAAATTGGTGGCCTAAAGATACTATTTTTAATATTTTCTTTTTAATTAACGCGCTTCCAAGTTTGTGTTCTTCCTAAAAGTGAAAAACCAATATAGCCGCGAACGTCCAATGTATTAGGGCCGTCCAGTTCTATGTAGCATTTATAAACTTTTCCATTTGTTGGGTCTGTAATGGTTCCGTCATTGTATTCATCGCCATCTTTTTCAAGGCCTTTAATAATTACAAGACCCATAATTGATTTGTTTTTATCACTTCCAGAACATTCAGTACAGGTTCTATCACGTTTTGAAGCATCAAAAATCTCTACTACTTTACCGTAAATTTTTCCGTTTTCTTTATAGATTTCAACAACTGACTTTGCTTCGCCAGTTTCGTCATCTATGGTTTTCCATTTTCCGGTTACGTCTTGGGCTACAGCCGTCATAACGGTTAAGGCTACTAGGGAGATAGTTAAAAGTATTTTTTTCATAGTTAATAAGTTAAGGTTTAATTACATTTTTCTTTAAGCCGCTTTATTGAGATGTTCAATTCAAAACCTAGCAGCAAGAGGTTTGAGTTTATCCAAATATATAACATCAAAATTAATAGTGCACCAATAGAGCCGTATAACTCGTTATAATTTGAAAAGTTATTTATATAGACCCCAAAAAAATAGGTAGTAAGTAAAAACAAAACTGTAGTTGTTACCGCCCCGATTGAAAAAAAGCTGGATGACTTTCCTTCCTTAGTGCCGAAATAATAAAATGTGGCAATAACCACGTAAATCATTACTAAAAAAACAATAAATTGAAAGAACGAAATCCAGAATAAATCATTGTCAATATAAGCTCTGGACTGAAGATCGTGAATAACAAATTCTCCATAAAGGATGACCCCAACTGAAGTTAACAACAACAATGCCACGAAAATGGAAACAGCTAATGCTACAAAATATTGTCTAAAAAAAGTTCTGTTTATTTTTACGTGATAGGAATATTCAAATCCACTGAAAATAGCATTTACACCGTTGGCAGATAGAAATAGTGATAGAAAAAAAACGACAGACAATAAACCCGCTCGCGGGTTTACAGCTATATCTGCGATTATAGGATAAAAGAATTGCGTAGTTTGGGCGGGAAGTAGCGCCTCAATAAAAATTAAAAAACGCGTCTGAAATCCATCAATAGGAATGTATGGAATTAAGTTTAGTAGAAAAAGAAGAAACGGAAACAGCGCAAGAAAAAAACTATAGGCAATGGCACTGGCGCGAAAGGAAAAAGTTCCTTTCAAAATTCCTGTGCCATAAATTTCTAGCAAATGATAAAGCGAAAACTCACCCAAACCGGGAAGTTTTATTTTTTTGCTAAGCCTTATTAAATCCCTAATGACTGGGATATTGATTTCCTTTTCTTCTTCGTCGCTCATTTAACAGCTTTTAGGCTAAGATCCATATTGTAAACCGAATGTGTTAACGCGCCGCTAGAAATATAATCCACGCCACATTCTGCATATTTTCTGGCGGTTTCTATAGTGATACCTCCACTTGATTCGGTAAGACATTTACCGTTTATCATTTTTACGGCTTTACGCGTATCTTCATAATTAAAGTTATCTATCAAGATTCTGTAAACACCATCGGTTTTTAGAATTTCTTCGATTTCATCGAGGTTTCTGGCTTCAACAATAATTTTAAGGTCTAATAGATTATTTTCTAGATAGCGCTTTGTTTTTTCAACGGCTTTGGTAATTCCGCCACAGAAGTCTATGTGATTATCCTTCAACATAATCATATCGTAAAGGGCAAAACGATGGTTTTCGCCGCCACCGATTTTTACGGCCCACTTTTCCAACGCACGGATCCCAGGTGTGGTTTTGCGGGTGTCTAGAATTTTGGTGTTGGTACCTTCCAATAATTTCACGTATTGATGCGTTTTAGTGGCAATGGCACTCATACGCTGCATTGCATTTAGCACCAATCGTTCAGATTTTAATATAGATTGCGAAAGACCCGAAACGTAAAAACAGATGTCTCCATACTTTACCGGGCTGCCGTCTTTTATTTTAATGTCAAGCTCAAGACCTGGATCTACATATTCAAAAACTAGCTTGGCAAACTCAATTCCAGCAATAATACCTTCGTCTTTTACCAAAAGTTTTGCTGTTCCTCGGGCGTCTTCTGGTATGCAAGCGAGGGAACTGTGATCGCCATCGCCCACATCTTCTCTAATCGCGTTAGCGAGGATGATGTCTATTTCTTTGTTGAATTGTTTTTCTGAAATCATTGCGCGGAAATTTCAGCTAAAATACAAAAAGAGTTGGCAGTATTCAGTTTCAGTGCGCAGTTATGTAAAAACCTTAAAAATCTATTACTTTTGAAATATGAAAATCACACTACTCGCCATTGGCAAAACCGATAATAAGCAATTGCAATCCTTGATGGATGATTACACCAAGCGATTGGGGTTTTATATTTCTTTTGAATTAGAAGTGATTCCAGATATTAAGAATGCTAAAAATCTTTCTGAAACCCTTCAAAAACAAGCGGAAGGCGAAGAAATTTTAAAGCGAACTACTACAGCAGATGTTCTGATTTTACTTGATGAAAAGGGAAGAACGTTCACTTCGGAAGGCTTCTCGGAGTTTCTTCAGAAGAGAATGAATAGCGGTTTGAAAAACCTCATCTTCATAATTGGCGGACCTTATGGCTTTAGCGAAACTGTTTATGAACGCGCTAATGGAAAAGTTTCACTTTCGTCAATGACTTTTTCGCATCAAATGGTTCGGCTTTTCTTTATTGAACAGCTTTATAGAGGCTTTACGATTCTCAGAAATGAGCCTTATCATCATAGATAGGGATTCGGGATTCATCTCTGTGTACTCTGTGCCTTTGTGGTGATAAAAAACAACAGAGGCACAGAGAACACAGAGCTAAATGGTTTGTTTCTCTAGATTTTGAATAACTCGCAATCTAAATAGTCAGTAAACAAGTGAAATAACAGACCTACTGCGATGATTCTGGTTTTTTTGAAAAATAATAAGACTGTGTAAACCGCCATCGCCCAATAGGTATGCAACGGGTGAAAGTTAATACTGCAACGATTTGCGTCAAAAATTGGACTTGCAACGAGGTGATCTAAATCTACTAACATAGTTGCAAGCATAATAAGCCAAGCTTTTTTCCACTCTTTTCTGAAGAATATAAATGCAATAAGCCCAGGAACCAAAAAATGCAGGCTATAATGAACCAAAGTTTGGAGCATAGATAGGTTTAAGATTTAACCATTTTTGCCAAAAGCACTATCTGTCCTAAATGATAAGAGTCATGTTGAATAACACCGTGGATATGCTGGTAATAAGTGAGTTTATTTACAGGATATTCATTGATGAAATCGGCCTCATTGAAAGTGTTTAGGAAATACAACCATTCTTTTTGAGAGGTTTCTAAGGCTTCAAGGGTTTGTTGCCAAGCTTCATGAGATGGGTCATTTATCTTTTCAATGTAGTTGTTTGTTGGGTTTTGGAGCACTTCACCTTGAACACGTTTTAGCACATCTTCGCGCCAAGCGATTATGTGGTTTACTATTTCCCAAATGGTGTTTCCATCTTTAATGGGGTGTTGGGCGGCAAGTTCTGGCGTAATGCGGCTTAAGGTGTCTTGTAAAGTTACGTCTAGCCACGGATGGCCGTGGTATAAATCTGTGAAAAGGGCCTGTATTCGGTGGGCTTCGTTCATTGGGAGGTTATTGTTACTTCAAATATAACAATTTCCAAGATGGAAAAGTCTAAGTTTTCAGAACTGTTGAAATGATGCTTTGCAGAATAAGAAAGTATATGAATAGATTTGACTTAAGACGAAAGGACGTAGGACATAGGACTAATTCTCTTTCGAAAAAAAGATATAATATAAAGTATTTGGCACTCGTTATTTAGTCTTACATCCTATGTCTTATCGTCCTAAGTCAAATTTAGAAAATTTTTAGGCTATTATTTAACCTCCATTTCCGCAGCAATTTTCTCGTTGTAAAGACTTCTAATTATTCCATCACTTAACCCAATTTTCGGAACATATACATTTTTAGACTTACTCCATTTCATTGCTGAAAGATAGATGCGGGTGGCGGGAATCACAACATCTGCACGGTCTGGGTTCATATCCATTTCGGTGATTCGTTCTTCAAAAGAAAGGGATTTTAGTTGTTCGTAATATGACGATAGATATAAATAACTCAACGGCTTGCCTATTTTCTTGCCGCTCTTTTTGTAGATTGTATTTATGTTTCCACCACTTCCGATTAATGAAATTCTGTGAAATTCTTTTGTTTCTTTTTTAATCCAAGTTTCCATTTGGTTCCAGATGTCTTCATCTACACGGTTTTCCAATAAACGAACAGTTCCTAATTTAAAACTTTGGGAAGTAATATTTTTACCATTTGCAAAGATTGTAAGCTCCGTGCTACCGCCACCAACATCTACATATAGAAACACTTTATCGTCTTGAATTAAAGTCTTTAAATCTGTGGAAGCAATTATTGCAGCTTCATCTTCGCCATCAATAATATTAATTGAGATTCCTGTTGACTTTTCTATATTTTCTGCAATTTCAGGTCCGTTGGAAGCTTCTCGCATCGCCGAAGTGGCACATGCTCGAAAACGCTTAATTCCGTGGGTTTTCATTAAAAGCCTAAAGGCAAGCATAGCATCCATCATACGTTTTGCATTCTTATCAGAAATTCTTCCTTCAAGAAAAACTTCGGCACCCAAACGTATTGGAACCCGAACCAAAGAGGTTTTTTTGAAAAGTGTGTCTTTTCCCTTTTGCTCAATTACAGTAACCACAAGTAGCCGAATGGCATTACTACCAATATCTACCGCTCCGTATTTTTCAATGTTTAACAAATCAGTTTACTTCAAGTTTATTTAAATAATAATCATACATTTTAAATTGTGAACGCACTGGCGGCTTGTTGTTTTTCAAATAAGCATTATCCTTTTTTATGCTGAAAACACGTGCCTTCACGTTATCGCTCCATCCTATTCCAAAGTTTTCAAGAATTTCCTGTTTTATGGTTTCATCATAAATAGGACAGGTAATTTCTACTCGGTTATCAAGATTTCTTCCCATAAAATCTGCGGAAGAAATATACACCTTTGTATCGCCAGCATTTTCAAAAATGAAAAGTCGCGGATGCTCTAAAAATTTTCCGACAATACTGATGGCTTCAATGTTCTCGCTCATTCCTTTCACTCCAGGAATTAAACAACAAATGCCGCGAACAATCATTTTTATTTTTACTCCTGCTCGGCTGGCATCATAAAGTTTGTCAATCATTTTAAAATCGGACAGACTGTTCAGTTTAAGTTTAATTCCGTTGGGCAAACCTGCTTTTTTATTCTTTATCTCCGTATCTATTAAATGATATAGAGCTTTTCGGGTGTAGTGTGGCGAAACTATTAAATGATTGTATTTTTTTACTTGATAATTCACCTCAAAAAAATCAAACACCTTGTTTAGCTCCTTACAAATCCTTTGGTCGGCAGTGAAAAGGGTGTAATCTGTGTAAAGTCGCGCAGTTGACTCATTGAAATTACCAGTGCTTATAATTCCGTATCGCACCAATTTGTCGTTTTCCAATCTTTCTACAACGCAAGTTTTGCAGTGTACTTTCAGACCTTTTACGCCAAAAATAAGACGGACATCTTCACTTTGAAGCAATTCTGCATATCGTATGTTCGCCTCTTCGTCAAAACGAGCTTGAAGTTCTATCTGAACGGTAACGTCTTTTCCATTCTTCTTCGCATTTATCAGCGAACTAGCAATATTAGATACTTCCGCCAAGCGGTAAATCGTAATTTTGATAGATTTCACCTTTGGATCTAGCGCGGCTTCCCTTAAAAATTTCACCACATACATAAATGTTTGGTAGGGAGCGTGCAACAAATAATCCTTCTCAATAATTTTTTCAAACAAACTTCCTTGAGGACTCAAACCGGGAATTGGCAAAGGTTCCGTGCGCTCATATTGAAGATCTGGTCTTCCTAAGCGCGGAAAATTCATGTAATCGCGGCGGTTGTGGTAACGGCCTCCGGGAATAAGACTATCGGTTTTGTCTATGCCCATTTTGTTCAACAGAAATTGAAGCGTTTTTTTGTCGATGCTTTTGTCATAAACAAAACGAACAGGATCGCCCGAGCTTCTATTTTTTACACTTTTAGAAATTTTATCAATAAAACTTTTACTTAAATCACTATCAATATCCAACTCTGCGTCGCGAGTAATTTTTATCATATGTGCAGAAATGCTTTCATATTTAAAAATGCTGAAAATACTGTGTAAACAATGACGAATAAGATCGTCTAGAATAATAACATACTGCTTATTGCCTTCCTGTGGAAGCACCACAAACCGATCTATGGTACGTGGAATTTCTATAAGGGCGTAATTATGTTTTGTTTCAAAAGTATCGTCATCCTTACTCATTTCCATAGTTATAGCAAGGTATGCGGCGCTGTCTCGGAGGTTTGGAAATTCATCTAATTCCCCAATCATAATGGTCATCATGGCGGGACTTACGAACCTGGCAAAATATTCTGAAATAAATTTGCTCTGTATCGGAGAAATTTCTGCTTCGTTAATAATGAAGATGTTCTCCTTCCGAAGTTCCTTTTGAATATCGCTCAAAATGTTCAAACTGTGAGCTTGTTGGTCTATTACAGTTTGGGTTATTTCCTCTAAAAGATCTTTTGCAGAAATACCTCCAAGAAAGTTACGACCCGCTTTTCCGGCTTCCACGATGCGCCTGATTGTGGCATAGCGCACTTTAAAAAATTCGTCCAGATTGTTTGAAAAAATACCCAAAAAACGAAGTCGTTCCAGCAAAGGTATTTTTTTATCATTCGCTTCCTGCAAAACTCGGGCATTAAACTGAAGCCAGCTTAATTCCCTGTTATTGTACTGATTACGAACGTAATTTTGTGTGACAACTTTTTCAGTCATTATTTAAGATCCCGTGGGAAAATTGTTTTAACGGTTTTGCCCGTAGTTATTGTGCTCCATTTTTCTTCGTCGAACTGCAACATCACAAAGCCGCAGGTTGGAACGTTTTCAATATAGCGGTTTCCAAGCATATTTGCAATAGAAGTAAAAGCGTGGTTGTGACCAACAATCATTATGGTATCTAAATCATGTTCAAGAGACTTTATGATTCGTAAGGCGTTTTGACCGCTAAAATCATAGAGATCGTGATTTGTTTCAAAATTTGAATCACTAATTTTCAAAGCATCTTTAAAAAACTGCGCTGTTGAAAACGCACGGGTTGCATCGCTGCTTATAATTTTTTGTGGTGGTTCGATTTCTTCATTAACTTTTTTTGAAACCAACCGACCGTCTTTTTCTCCTCTCTCCTTCAACGGACGTTTATGGTCGTCTACATCGTGTTTCCAAGATGATTTTGCGTGTCTTACTAAATATAGTGTTTTCATAAAAAAGGTTTCTGGTTTCTAATTTCTGGTTTATAGTTCCTAGTTTCGGTGTATTTAAAGGTTAAGGAGCTAAACGTTCAATTACCCAATCGTCATTATTTAAAGTATAACGAATCCTGTCGTGCAAACGGTTTGGTCTGCCTTGCCAGAATTCAATAGACACTGGTTTTACAAGAAAACCGCCCCATTCTTTTGGTTTTGGTACTTCTTGGTTTTCATATTTCTTTTCGAGTTCTGCAAGATTTTTTTCTAAAAATTCGCGTGATTCTACTACGCTACTTTGATGGGAAACCGAAGCGCCCAACTGACTTCCCTTCGGTCTTGAATGAAAATAGTTTGTAGAATCTGCTTCAGATGTTTTCTCAGCACTTCCCTTTATAATAATTTGCCGTTCCATATTTGGCCAAAAAAATGACAACGAAACTTTGTTATTATTCGCCAAAGATTTCCCTTTTTCACTAGTGTAATTAGTGTAAAAATAAAAACCGTATTCGTCATATTTTTTCAGCAGCACTACTCTTCCTTTCGGAAAACCATCAGTGCCGATTGTGGAAATAGTCATTGCATTTACCTCATCAACCCCGCCATTATCTTTCACTTCAAAAAACCAAGTGCGAAATTGTTGCATCGGGTTTTCAGCCACGGTTTCTTCTGAAAGTATTCCTTTTTCGTAGGATTTACGGTATGATTCAAGATTTTCGTCCATAATCTAAAATTGAATTGCAAGTTAGCAGTTTTAATACTTGTTTAAAACAGTGTAACATTAAATATCTATTAAATTTTCAGAATGACTTAAGCCTAAATATCTGGTTAGTCGAAAAAACCAAAAGTTGGCGGTGGAATTTAATTATAAGTAAACCTTCAGAAAGAAAATATTTTTCCGTCTTCGGCTAATTCCACATTTTCAAATATTTCTTGGGCTTCTTTTCTGAAGAGTTCCAAATTGCCATAGCGGCTTGAATAATGGCCAAGAATTAAGGTTTCAACATTTGCTTTTTTAGCGATTGCGGCAGCTTCTTTGGCTGTACTGTGTTTTGTTTTTTCGCAGAGATTATAGTGTTCCTCCAAAAAAGTAGATTCGTGGTACAAAACCGTAGTGCCCTCAAGTTGTGGAACCATTGTAGGATTGTAGGCCGTGTCACTGCAAAAAGCATAGGATTTTGGTGGCGGTGGATCAAAAGTGATTTCGCTGTTGGAAATTAACTTGCCAGCTTTATTTTCAACATCAAAACCTTGTTTTATTTTGTTGTAATAACTCATATCTATGTTGAGATCGCGAGCGGCTTCAACATTCAGTTTACGATCATCTGGCTTTTCTTTGAAAAGAAACCCGTTGGTATAAACTCTGTGATCCAACGGAATAGTTTCTACTGAAACTTTATCATCTTCAAAAATAATCTGTGGCGTATTTTCCGTTAACTCATGAAAATAGAGCGGATAATTGGTGTATGCTTTTCCAAGTTTTAGAAGTAGTAAAATAGCTTCCTTTATACCTTTAGGTCCGTAAACGTGAAGTTCTGCTTCTCTTCCCAAAAGTAAAAAAGTAGAAATTAAACCCACCAACCCAAAAAAATGATCGCCGTGCAAATGTGAAATAAAAATGTGTTTGATGCGCGAAAACTTTACTTTACATTTCCGCAATTGAACCTGTGTGCCCTCTCCACAATCTATCAAAAAAAGATGTCCCTTCATTTCCAAAACCTGTGAAGTTGGATGGGTTGAAGCGGTTGGCGTTGCAGCGTGACAGCCTAAAATTGTTAATTTCAAAAATTTAAGATTTAAAAATTTGGCGGTTCATTTCAATTATCTCTTCTTCTTTTTGTTATAATTCTTGTCGCCGCGGGTTTTTGGCTTTTTGTATTTCTGCTTTATAATGCGTTTGTAAGAGCCACCTTGATTTTCCTTTCTGTTTTTTTCTTTCTTGTCGTGAAAGGCTGGACCAACTTCATCAACATTGCCAGGATTGTTGATTTCTATAACTTGAGGTTGCTCTTCAAAAGTTAATTCTTTAGAAATTTCAACTTCTATTGGAAAAGCAAGTTCTTCAAGTTTTAGATCCATCAAGGCTTCAATAGCTTCTTTGGCTTCGGCTTCTTTTTCAGTATAAAACAGAATTGAAGTTCCCTCCTGCTCCGCTCTTCCCGTTCTACCAATGCGGTGCATATAGTTTTCGGGAAAATTTGGCGTGTCGTAATTTATTACGTGACTTATTCGATCTAAATCCAATCCACGCGCCATAACATCTGTAGTTACAAGAATGCGTGTTTTTTCGGCATTGAAATTTTCTATGGAACGAATTCTATAATTCTGGGTTTTGTTTGAATGGATAACGGCTACTTCACTTCCAAAAAATTCATCTAGAATATCAAAAAGTAAATCGGCGTGTTTTTTATTTGGAACAAAAACGAGCACTTTTTTGAAGTCGTCTTCATTCTGAAGAAGCTCTTTTAAAAGATTTGCTTTAGTATAAAAATTGGGAACAGCATACGCAAATTGTGAAATATTTTCCAAAGGTGTTCCACTAACTGCAACCGAAACCGTGGCTGGAGCAATAAAAAAATCGTGGATAAAAACATTAACATCATCCGTCATTGTTGCGGAAAACATAATGTTTTGTCGTTTTGTAGGAAGCAGTTCTAAAATGTTTGTGAGCTGAAAACGGAAACCCAGATCGAGCATTACATCTACTTCATCTATCACCACTTTTTTGATAGATTTCAACTGAATGGCGCGGCTAATAATCAGATCATACAAACGCCCTGGAGTTGCTACAAGTATGTCGGTTCCTTGTGCAACGGCTTCTTTTTGATTGTTGATGTTTGTGCCACCATAAATACCCACAACACGAATGGACGAATATTTTCCGAACTTTTCAATCTCTTCAACTACTTGCAGCACTAATTCGCGCGTTGGCACCAAAACCATAACGCGCGGATGGACTTGCTTTGAAAACTTCAAATCCTGAAGAATTGGAAGCATATAGGCAAATGTCTTTCCAGTTCCCGTTTGGGCAATCCCAACCATATCTGTTCCAGACATAATTACCGAAAACGACTGCGCCTGTATGGGCGTAGGTTTTTCAAAACCTAAATCGGCAACGGCGTATTGCAGTTGTTTGGAAATGTTAAGCTCGTCAAATGATTCCATATCTTCTATTTGCTGCAAAAATAGGCTTTCAAGCGCAAATAATTCACTAATATAGATTTATTGACTTTTGAAAGCCCGTCTCAAACTCAAATTACGCTAGGATTCATCTTTTTTAAGGCATTTATTGCATAATTTGCTCCAAAGTTGGCATCAAGATTTAGTGATTCTTCGCGACCCAAAGT
Organism: Aequorivita sublithincola DSM 14238; assembly: GCF_000265385.1. Lineage (NCBI taxonomy): Bacteria > Pseudomonadati > Bacteroidota > Flavobacteriia > Flavobacteriales > Flavobacteriaceae > Aequorivita > Aequorivita sublithincola. The sequence goes on along the minus strand of NC_018013.1, from coordinate 2,578,910 downwards.
GTAATAAACGTGATCTATTCCTGCTTTTGAATAGCAAACTATCAAATCTGCAAGTACGTTGTAGGCTCCTTTGGTCATTTTGGAATTACTGTTTAATTGGCTATATGCCGAAGATGCGAATTTGGAACAATCTACCAATTCATCGCGGCTGTTGATGTAATTTTTACCTGCAATAACTTGGCAACCTGCAGACCAATTGGACGATCCAACTCCAGACCAGTGAATGTTGATGCTATTATTTACTTCTAGACTATTGCTTCCTCTTACAAGATCTGCAGCTGTCATGGAACTATCCTTATTCAAGTCGCGAAGGATGATTACTCCGGAAGGATCATACGGTTTTAGGGCACGATAAATCTTCGTTTCCACGGAAACTTTATGCCAACCGAATCTGTATTTATGTTGTCCTTCAACTAAAGATGGAGCATTTGAAACACTTACCATTTTCTTATTGGGATCTGTAGAGCCCCAAAACTTAAAAACCATTCCGTTAACGAGAAGAACAAAAAAGTCATCATTTGCACGAGAAACGGCAGCTGCATTGTCTTGTTTTCGACGGATTCCAATTAAGTGAACTTCATCTGTAGAAACATTCCAATCCTTCGCTTTAACGGTTGAATAGGTTTTGTTCAAGCTGTTTACAGCCTGCATAATAGGTCCTGGATTACTTATGTAATGCGCTTTGGATTCATTGAGAAGCTTTATCCAATCATTGTATTCTTTAGAAGGGTTTATAGCCGCTTTGCCCCAATCTGCAACTTTGCCTTGGCTTTTCCAGCGCTGCACATGTTGCATCGTTCCGTTACCCACAATACCGTCTGGCACCATTGTTTTATCGCCCTCTGGATCCATGGTACGGATATACTCTTGAAACAATCTAGCCGCGGCTTGGGTTACATAATCAAAAATTCCATCAATTACACCTCTTGGCATAAAGCCTGCTTTATAAAGAAATTGCTGAAGTTCCGCTACTTCTTTTGTCGTTCCTTCTCTAAAGGAACGCCAAGTGGTTCGGTCATCATCGCGAAAGGAAACGGCGTTTGCTGTTAATCCATCTTTGTGATAAGGTGATAAAAATCTTTTGCGATCTGCGGGAACTTTGCCCGTGTCGCAACTTCCAAGAAAAAGAGTGCTCATAATTATTCGTTTTAAGTTAAATTAAATATAAATAATGCCTAGCCTAGAAGCTTTAGCATAAATAAATTCGATTAAACGAATACTAATAATGAGGATAATCTAGTGAGGATAAAAACTAAGTTTTACAAACAAAACACTTTCAACTTCTGAAAGTTATTTTGTTATAGACAAAGTATTCAACTATAAATGTAAGTATTAAAATTTAAAAAATTGATTCTCTAAGCTGAAAATAAAATTAATCTTCTGGTGGAAAACCATTAATTTCTTCAAAAACAGTATCAAAGTTATCACGTAGATAACTGCGAAGTTTTAGTCGGTAATCATCTTTTAGCCAACTTATAAAGTTGTGGGTGCTTTTGCTGATGCATTGTGAGTACCTTTCAATACGGTAATCTATGTCGTCACCCAACATTTTTGCCAGACCTAAAGCGTCATAAACATCTTCGCTATTTTCTACACAAATGTAAGCGTGTTGCGCAATGGAACGCTCCAAAACTACTTTTGAAGATTCACCTTTAAAAGTTGCATCTTGATAAGTAGTTTTTATATTAAAAAACACTTCTTTACTTTTTGAAAATTCAGCCCGAAGCTCTTCAGGCATTTCATAACGGAAATTACTTTCCAACTCATCATCGCTAATTAGGCGATCCATATAATAGTCTGGCGAACGGAAAATTGCCTGCCAATCTAGCGGTGCTTCCCAAGGACCAAAACGTTGATAGTTGTTACCAAGATCGATAACCGAGAATCTAGATTTGTTGTTCAAAATTCGTGAACCACGACCAATCATTTGGAAGTAGAGCGTTAAGGAACGGGTTGCTCTGTTTAGGATTATGGTATCTATGGTAGGTTCGTCAAAACCAGTAGTTAGGATACTTACCGAGGTTAAAATTGCATCTGGCGTTTCGCGAAACCATTTCAAAATCTGTTTCCGTTGCTTTTTTGTTGCGGTATTGTCCAAATGTGCTACGGGCAAACCTTCGGCTTTTAAATGATAATACACTTGAATGGAAGTGTTTATACCATTGTTGAAAATCAAGGTTTTCTTTCCTTTTGAATGATTCAAATAGGCCTGATACAATTGATCCAACATTCCAACTGCGGAATATAGATCATCAGAAGATTTTACGGTATAATCGCCATTGGAACCAATTTCCAGGGAAGTAAGACCCATATTATATTGGAAAACTTCAACTTCCGCCAAAAATTCGTTTTCAATCAACGATTCTATGCTTTCGCCAACAATCAATTCTTGGTAATTATCCTTCATAGGAAGGTTTCGGTTGGAGCTTAATGGTGTTGCAGTAACTCCAAGAATGAACGATTTTTCGAAGAATTTGAAAAGTTTGGTGAAAGAATTGTAATGCGCTTCATCAATAATAACCAAACCAATGTCTGAAATATCCAACTTATCGTCGTTCAAACGATTGTTCAAAGTTTCAACCATCGCCACAAAGCAGCTATATTTGGCTTGATCGGCAAGGTTTGCAGTGCTGTTAACCACTTTGTTCACCACGCCAAAACTGGTAAGCATATCTGAAGTTTGCTTGCAAAGTTCCACGCGGTGGGTCATTACAAGTACTTTTTTGTTGTGGTTTCTAAGATATTGGCGAACTATTTCAGAAAAAATAACCGTTTTTCCACCACCAGTTGGGAGTTGATATAGTAAATGAAAATCATCGGGAGCAGTTTCAAACTTGTCAAATATGATGTCAATAGCGCCTTTTTGGTAGCTATATAGTTCTTTGTCAGTCTTTTTCTCTTGAATTGCGTCTTGAATCTCAGCCATAAAATCCCCATTTGTGTAGGTTTGCAAAACTACGTCCTTTTCTAGGTTTTGGACGAAGAATTGGCTGATTTATTTATTTTGGAAAAAACTTTAACTTTTAATGTGTTGTATATCTCGAAAACGATGAAAAGTTCTGGATTTTAACTACAAAGGGCACAATCCCGATAGCTATCGGGATACACAAAGGGCGCAGCGGGTTTGTTTTATGGGTTTTGTTTTGATTTTGTTTTCAAATAAAGTTGTTCCACTTTTTCACGTGCCCAAGGTGTTTTCCGAAGAAAAGTAAGGCTCGATTTTATGGAAGGATTGCTGTTAAAGGAATTGATTTTAATTTTTTCTCCCAAAGTTTCCCATCCGTAATATTCCACAATATATTCCAGAATATCTGCTAGTTTTATTCCATGTAGTGGGTTGTTGGGTTGTTCGTTGTTCATAATTTAACTTTAAAGTCTTTTCTCTTTATTCTCTCTTCTTTCTTCTAAAAAAAACCTACCAATCAATCGGTCTATAATCCTTCAAAAACTTACCGCTCCAATGTTTTCCCGTATTTATACCATCAATCAATGGATCCATAACACGAGCGGCGCCATCAACAATATCCAATGGCGGTTGAAAATCGTGTAGTTCCATTTTGCGCTTTGCTAGTTCTACGGGATCTTCATCAGTCACCCAACCTGTATCCACGGCGTTTATATAAATCCCTTCTTTGGCTAAACTTCCTGCGGCTGTATGTGTCAACATGTTTAGCGCAGCTTTGGCCATATTGGTATGCGGATGACGGTCTTCCTTAAAAAAACGATGGAACTTTCCTTCCATTGCCGAAACGTTTATAATGTGTTTTTTACCTGTGTTTTCCTTCTTCATAATTTCGCCTAAACGATTGCAAAGAACAAATGGCGCGATTGAATTTACTAACTGAACTTCAATCATTTCAGTAGTCTCAATTTCACCAAGCCTTAAACGCCAACTATTTGTTTTTCTGAGATCTACTTGTTGTAAATCTGCATCTAATTTTCCTTCGGGGAACACTTCTTTCGCACTTAAAGAATTGTCAAAACTATATGGAATCTGCGAAAGTTTCGCTGAAGCGCGTATTCCAATTCCAGGTTCAGAACCGTGCCAAGTAACTGGAAGATTTTTGTTTGGGTTTTTGCCAATATCCGCGGTTAGGGTTTTTAGTTCTTGCAAGCAATTCATGTGATCGTGCAACAAATGTTTTACGAATTGCGGATGCTCTTCAAAAGGCATTTCCTCTTTCGCCATTAAATGTTGGTAAAAACCTGCGGGTCTGCGAACGGTTTGTGCGGCGTTGTTGATGAGGATGTCGAGGTTTTCATATTTTTGCTCAATGTAGTTGCAGAAAATTTCAACACTCGGAATATGGCGAAGATCTAAACCGTGAATTTTCAAGCGATCTTCCCATTGATGGAAATCTTCTTCTTGCGCAAAACGGTAAGCAGAGTCTGCCGGAAACCTTGTAGTAGCCACAACAGTCGCTCCCGCCCTAAGCAACATTAGTGAAATATGATATCCGATTTTTAGGCGAGAACCAGTCATTACAGCAACTTGGCCAGTTAAATCAGTAGTTTGAAAACGTTTTGCGTAGTTAAAATCACCACATTCCGTACACATTGTATCATAAAAATGATGCATTTTAGTAAATAGCGTTTTGCAGACGTAGCAATTGCGTGGGGTTTCTAACTCTTGCATTTCTTCTGAAGACAAATCTGCTACTTGTAATAGTTTTGGAGCTACGAACACCACGTTTTCTCTAGCGCTTCTGATGCCAGTTTCTTTTCTAGCGGTTCTGTCTTTATTGGCTTGCTTGCGTTTTTTAGCTTTTTTGGCATCCTTTTTTCTTCGGGAAAACTCTTCACGATTTGGTCGCGAAAATTGGCCTGAAGCTTTTATTAAAGCGGTGCGCTGGTTTTTTGGTATTTCAAAAATATGGTCTGTATTGTTGTTTAGATGTTCAAGAATGGCGATACACTTCGCTATTTCTTCAGCGCTAATTTCTTGGTGGGCTTCATCTATCGACACAGTTTTGTTCAGATTCTCCATTTCTTCCTTCTTTGAAGTTTCTTTTTCAGAAACCTTTTGTGACATATTTTAATTTTCGGCAAATATAGTCACAGTTTTAGTTTGTAGCTAAATTTGTTTTTCTTCAAGAAAACTGTGAAGGTTTTTAAAAAATTAACCTGTTAAGTATTAAATATATACTAAAGTCATTTCAAAATTCTTCGGGAATACAACAAAGGCGTATCTTCACACAAACAAAAAAAAACAATCATGAACAATAAAGGAAAAGGATTATTAGCATTGCTAGGTTTAGCAGGTGGTGCATTTGCATTTTGGAAATACAAAAACATGACACCCGAAGAAAAACAAAATCTTAAAGATAAAGCAAACGAAACTGGCAGAAAAATTAAAGAAAAAGCTGGGGAAGTTGAAGATACCATCTCTGAAAAATATGATCAGCTTAAAAATGCTGCTAAAAGAGAAGCAAACGATCTTGCAAATTAATATTTTCGTTATTAAAAATGAAAAATCCCGCAAATTGCGGGATTTTTTCATGAGTGTAAGAAAGAATTAAATTTTCGTAACCTTCACTGCATTCATTCCTCTTTGGCCTTTTTCAAGTTCAAAGGAAACATTATCATTTTCGGTGATTTCGTCAATAATACCACTTACGTGAGTAAAATATTTTTCGTTGTTTTCATTGTCTATAATAAAACCAAAACCTTTGGAAGAGTCATAAAATGATACTTTTCCTTTTCTTACAGGATCAAAAGCTTCGCGGTCGCCTTCTTCTTTTGGAGGAATACCTAATATAATATCTTCAGCTTCAATTTCAACTTTCATAGAAGGATCTGGCGGAGTATCCACCAAATTTCCATTGTAATCTACGTAAACGAAATCTATACCAGGAGTTTTTTCCGATTTGCGGGCCTCTTTTTTCTTTTGCTTGTCTTCCCGTTTTTTCAGTTTTGCTTTTTCTTTTTCTTTTTTACTATACGTTTGTTGCGATTTTGCCATTTGTGTTTTTTAAATAAAAAAAGCCATCCACGATAGGCAGATGACTTTTAAATGAGTTATATGATTCTAATGTTGTTATTGTTTTACTTTACTGGGGTTTTAGTGTTTTCTGCCCTGATGGTACAAAGATACAGTAATTTATCTTCCTAAAGTCATAAAAAACGGTTAAAAGGTTTTATTTGTATTCGGCTAGAGCGTTCCTAAATCCAAACATAAACCTTCCAAGTTTGTCAATTTTCATTATTTTTATCGAAACTTAAAATATACTGCTTTTTGAGAATGGAGTGACTAAATGTTTCGCTTTAATATTTCTCAGAAACCATAATTCCTATAAAACTCTAATACATTTCATTTTGCAGAAACAAAAAATATTAATGGTCTGCCTTGGCAATATTTGTCGTTCTCCTTTGGCAGAAGGAATATTAAAATCTAAGATTGATCCGTCTAAAATAGTTGTGGATTCCGCCGGAACTGGTGATTGGCACGTTGGTGACGAACCAGATAAAAGAAGTATTGCCGTTGGAAAAAAATATAATATAGACATCACTCAACAACGCGGAAGACAATTCAGTAAAAAAGATTTTGATGATTTTGATTGGATTTACGTAATGGATAATAGCAACAAGGAAAATGTGTTGGCGCTTGCAGAAAAAGATTCACAAAGAATAAAAGTGAAATTGATTCTAGATGAAATTTTTCCAGGAGAAAACGTAGATGTGCCAGATCCTTATTTTGGTGGAGATAAAGGTTTCGAAAATGTTTTTAAAATGCTGGACGAAGCTTGTGATGAAATTGCGAAACGACTTTAACTAAGTTATCCGACTGATTTCTTTACATTAGTGCTTTCCCTAAAAAAAATGTTATGAAAAAATTTCTACCTTCACTTTTATTTCTATTTCTGTCAGGATTTGTTTTGGCTCAGAATGTATCTATTGAACTTTTTAAAAGTGGATTTTCAGATCCCTTAAGTTTACAAAATGCTAATGATGACCGTCTTTTTATTGTTGAACAAGGCGGAAAAATAAAAATAATTCAGGCTGATGGAACTGTAAATGCTACGCCCTTTTTAAACATTTCTGGACAGATTGCCAATGGAAATGAGCAAGGATTGCTAGGTTTGGCTTTTCACCCAGATTATGCCAATAACGGCTATTTTTTTGTGAATTACGTAAAACCTAACGGTGATACACAAATCTCGCGCTTTTCTGTAGATCCCACAAACCCAGATTTAGCAAACCCTAACTCTGAATTACCTATTATCGGCTATTCACAGCCATTTGCAAACCACAATGGAGGCAATCTGGTTTTTGGCCCAGAAGGCTATTTATACATATCTTCTGGTGATGGCGGTAGCGGCGGCGACCCAGGAAATCGGGCTCAAAATATAAATACGCTCTTAGGTAAATTATTGAGGATTGATATAAACAACCCAAGTGGAGGGAATAATTATGGTATTCCAACAGACAATCCTTTTTTTGGAAATGTAAATGCAAAACAAGAAATTTATGCTTACGGTTTAAGAAACCCTTGGCGTTTCTCTTTTGATTTTATTGGTAATAAACTTTGGATTGCTGATGTTGGTCAAGGAAATTTGGAGGAAATAAATCGAGTTGATATTGGTAATGCAGGACTAAATTATGGCTGGCGCTGTTACGAAGGCTCACAACCCTTTAACACAGAAAATTGTCCGCCACAGTCCGAATTAACCTTTCCTATTGCAGAATATACACACGCTAACGGAAATTGCTCCATAACGGGCGGCTTTGTTTACAGAGGTTCAAAATATTCAGATATTGCAGGATTTTACTTTTTTGCCGATTATTGCAGCGGTTTGATTGGAACGGTGGATAGTGCTGGCAATATAATGGAACACGGTAATTTTTCAGCAAGATGGGTTTCTTTTGGTGAAGACATAAACAAGGAACTTTATATAATAGACATAAATGGCGGTGACATTTACAAGGTTAAAGGAGGGCAAATAGTACGTATTGAAGATTTTTCTATTGAAAATTCGCTTCGGATGCATCCAAATCCAGCTTCGGGTAATGTTGTTTTCAGCTTGAAAGATGAAAATCTTCAAAATATTCAGATTTTTGATATTCGAGGCAGTTTGGTTTTTTCCGAGGAAAATATTTCCAGCAACGAAAAAACAATTTCAATTGAAATATTGAATTCAGGAATCTATTTCACAAAAGTAACTTCAGAAAAAGGACAAACCGCAGTTAAAAAATTAATCGTTCAATAATTAAGCAATGACTGTTCAGAAAGGAAACCTATACCTAATCCCTTGTCCGTTGGGAGATGTGTCGCCATTGGTCGTATTACCAATTTCAGTAAAAAATGCGGTTGAAAAAATTGACCATTATATTGTAGAGCACGAAAAAAATGCACGTCGATTTATAAAAAGTATTATTCCTGAAAAAAGTCAAGCTGATCTGAATATTCAAGAAATAAATAAGTTTACCAAGCCGGAAGAAATTCCACCAATGCTAAATCCGTGTCTTGAAGGTTTTGATGTAGGTATAATTAGCGATGCCGGTTGCCCCGGAATTGCGGATCCTGGTGCTCGTGCTGTACATTATGCGCACGAATCTGGAATTAAAGTAATTCCCTTGGTTGGGCCGTCATCGATTTTGTTGGCTATGATGGCCAGCGGTTTTAATGGTCAGAATTTTTCGTTTAACGGTTATTTGCCGATTGATAAAGGCGAAAGAAAATCAGAATTGAAACGTTTGGAAAAACTATCAAAAGACTTTGACCAATCGCAATTGTTTATTGAAACGCCATATAGAAACAACCAAATGCTGCAAAGCTTAACGGAAAACCTAAACGCTAAAACAAGAATCTGCGTGGCTTGTGATATAACCCTGCCAACAGAATACATAAAAACGGCGCCAGCGGAACTATGGAAAAAAATAAAGGTGGACCTTCATAAAAGACCCACCTTATTTATCATTCAAGGATAAAATTTACATTATCCTCGGTTTCTTGTTTGGAATAATGTGCGAAGTGTCATAACCCGAAAACTTTTTCAAGTAATAACGGATTGAAGCGCCATTGGCATCTTCGAAACCATTTTCACCACCACTTCTAAGAAATTTTTGAACATTTCCTGCTCCCGCAAGATGCGCAGCAGCTAAAATTCCAGATTCGGTAATTTTTACACCACCAATCGTTTTTCCAACAGAACGCTTAATGTCTTTTCTAAGAACCCACTTGTTTAAAGAAGTGTAAGCCAAAAAAGCCGATTCTTGTTGACGTGTATTGTAAAGAAAATTATCTGTATCCTTAAGTCCCATCATTCTAAGGGTAGCAGCAGAAAACTGATATTTACCCATATAACCATAATCATTCACGATATGATAATTACCTCTTGACTCTTTAAAACCAAGGGCCTCTTTAAATCCAACATAGGATTTCCCCAAAAACAAATAAAATTTCGGGGTCACAGGAGCCAATAAAGGAGTAAATTCAGCTTCTGTGGGAACGTTGTAATCTAACTCCAACCCTTCTGTACTAAAATCAGAGAAGTCGAAGCCATCTTTTGTAATGAAACCCGTCCCTACCAGTAAGGTAACAACAAGTAATACTGCAATTAGATATATGTTTTTTTTCATCAATTTTTAAAATTCGGATGTATAATTACATCTTAGTTTCAGCGCGCAAAGATACAGCTTTTTTTAAAAATCTGATTTATAGGCTGTTAAATTAATGTGAAAACAAAAACGCCCCTTTATTCATAGGAGTTACAAGAGAGTTCAATTCATTTTTAAAATATCAACGATTTAATCCCTGACTATTTACCCAACGCACATATTCCACTTTATTTGAATTGTGCTGCGCCAAGTTTTTAGCGAATTTATGATACCCAAAGTTGGTAACATCCGCCACAAAGTAGTAATAATCGTGCTTTTCAGGATTTAGAACGGCATCTATTGAAGAAATATCGGGCATCGTGATTGGTCCTGGTGGAACACCTGCATACTTATAAGTGTTGTATGGCGAATCCAACTCCAAATCTACATAGAGAACTCTTTTAATTATTTGGTTGTAATCGCCACTTTCGCGTTTTAGGGCATAAATAACCGTTGGGTCTGCTTGAAGTAGCATTCCAACTTTTAATCGGTTAATATAAACGCCTGCAACTCTTGACCTTTCATCAACTTTCGCCGTTTCCTTTTGAACTATTGCCGCCAAAGACATAATCTGTTCTTTGGTAAGGTTTAGGTTTTTTGCTTTTTTGGTTCTTGACTCGTTCCAAAAACGTTCGTATTCGGTTTTCATTCTATTTCGGAAAGTTTCTGCAGAACTGTTCCAATAAAATTCGTACGTATTTGGAATGTATAATGAAAGCGCGGTTTCTTCGTCTAAACCAACTTCCTTCAAAAATTCTGGGTCGCGCATTGCTTTTATAAGAGAAGTGCTATCCGCTTCAATTTGTTTAGAAATATGACCTGCCAAATCCTCTAAACGTTCTTGATTGTTGAATTTTATGTCAATTGGAATATTTCTGCTTCGCAATGTATTTATGATATCATTATTAGTCATTCCTTTCGTAATTATGAAATGTCCCGGCTTTAAATTCGAAGTATATTTCTTCTGATTTGCAACTGCATAAAACGTTTCCGTGTCTTTCAAAAGTGGCTCCAACTCAGCGACGACGGCATCTATTGAGGCATTGCTAGGAATATAAACATGTGCTTCATTATTGTTGAAGGCTGTGTTTCCAGAAAAGGCTGTATTGTAAACATACCAAGCAAAAGCGCCCATCCCAACGGCGCCAAGTAAAACAATAATTAGCAATATTTTTTTAATGTACATTTTGAATTTAGGGATTAGGAATTGGGAATTAATTGGTAGAAGTATTCGTTTTTAAAATTTCCTTCGGAAAAAATCCAGTCCTTTTTAACGCCGCTTTTTTCGAAGCCAGCTTTTTCGAATAAATTTATGCTTCCTTGGTTATCTTCAGTAATTCCTGCAAAAATTTGATGCACGTTTAGATGTGTGAAAGCGTAATTACAGGTTAGATTTAATGCTTCTAATGCAAAACCTTTTCTTTTATCTTCCTCAGAAAAAATAACGATGCCCACTCCTACTCTTTTGTGCTTTGGATCAAAGTCGAATAAATCGATAAACCCTACCTGACTTTCATCTTCGTTTTTACAGATTACAAGTCTTAATTGCTTTACGTCGTAGATATCGCGATGGCTGTTACTCAAATATTTTTTCAAGATATATTTTGAAAAAGGTGTTGTAGTGTTACTTACTTCCCAAAGCTTTTCAAAATTTTCCAAATTATAAAGAAAATCCAAATCGGAAGGTTCTAAAGCGCGTAAAAATAATTGTTCTCCTTTTAGTGTTTTCATTTCCAAATTCCTTTAAAGACAAGGGTTGCTGGTCCTTCCAAATATACATCTTTATATGCTGAGTCATCTTTTTCAAAACGGACTTGTAATTGTCCGCCTGGTGTTTTAAGTGTTACCTTATTCTCAGAGGTTTTACCAGTTTCAAACATCGCGATTGCAACGGCAGTAACGCCAGTTCCGCAGGAAAGGGTTTCGTCTTCTACACCGCGTTCGTATGTTCTTACTGAAAATGTCGCGTCGTCTTGTTGTTCTACAAAATTCACGTTCGCGCCTTCTTTTCCGTAGATTTTATTGCGAATATTCCTTCCATTTGCAAAAACATCAAAATCCTGAAGTTGTGTAACCATTTGAACGTGATGTGGTGAACCTGTATTTAAAAAAGTGTGACTTTCAGAAACGTTTACTCTTTCAACATCGTTCATTTTTAGGGAAACCCAGTCTTTTTCAACTGTAGCTTCGTGCATTCCGTCCACCGCTTCAAAAGTTGTTTTTTCTGAAATAATTCCCAGAAATTTTGCAAAATGTGAAATGCATCTTCCACCATTTCCGCACATAGAGCTCAAATTGCCATCACTATTGTAATATACCATCCTGAAATCTGCAGAAGGATGGTTTTCTAGCAATAACAATCCATCTGCACCCACGCCAAAACGACGGTCGCAAATTTTGGCTACGAGTTCTGTATTTTCCTTCGGAAAAAAATTTTCCCGATTGTCGATTATTACAAAATCGTTGCCCGTGCCTTGATATTTATAAAAAGTGAATTCCATACGTGCGCAAAGATATAAAAAGCCGTAACAGGTTTCAGGATTGTTTTCACGTTAAATACAAGTTAAATACCACTTTATGGCATACTTTTTTAAGGCTATCGTTGTTAAATTTGTAGAAGTATTGAAATAATGTTTCTTCAAAAAAGTGTTTCCTTTCTCTGTTCTTCTCTGAAACGAAATGCTTAAAACACATTAAAAATGCAAAAATTGAGTACAACGTTTTTGAATTATTCTAAAGTATCATTAATTAAAATTTCAACACAATGAAACAAACAGTCCGTTTATTTCTGGTAGCATTGTTTGCCGGAGCAGTTACACTTGGAGGCTACAAGTATTTAGAAAAAAAAGAATTTACTTCTTTTGCCCCTCAACAAAACTCAAATTTTATACCCACTAGTTTTTCTTCGACGGGTGCTGAAATGAATACAGATTTCACCCAAGCCGCTGAAAAAACGGTGCACGCTGTGGTTCACGTAAAAAATACGACCGTCAGCAGAAAACCTTCAAATATTATGGAATATTTTCAAGGTGGCGGCCAACCTCGGGAAATGGTTGGTAGTGGGAGTGGCGTGATTATTTCGCCAGATGGTTATATAGTGACCAACAACCACGTTATTGCGAATGCTTCAAACCTTGAAGTTACCTTAAATAATAACAAAACGTACACCGCCAAATTGATTGGCACCGACCCAGCCACTGACATCGCTTTGATAAAAATTGACGGAGATGACGACTTCGCATTTATACCCTTTGGCGATTCAAACAATGTGAAAATTGGCGAATGGGTGCTTGCAGTGGGGAATCCTTTCAATTTAACTTCCACCGTAACCGCGGGAATTATTAGTGCGAAAGCGCGGGATTTAAACCAATTTGATGGCAACCCACAATCTTTTATCCAAACTGATGCAGCCGTAAACCGTGGAAATAGTGGCGGCGCTTTGGTAAACACCCGAGGCGAATTGATTGGTATTAATACTGCGATTACTTCGGAAACTGGAAGTTATGTGGGTTATTCCTTCGCAGTTCCTTCAAACAATGCCAGAAAAGTGATTGAAGACATTATGGAATACGGAAACGTGCAACGCGGAATTTTAGGGATTCAAGTAGGTAACATAAATCAGCAAGTTGTTGAAAAATACGGAATCAATGATACTGAAGGCGTTTTTGTTGGCGGAATTGAAAAAGGAAGCGGCGCAGATAAAGCTGGAATAAAAGAAGGCGACATCATCAAACAACTTGACGGATACAAAGTTTCAAAATTTGCAGATCTTTCAGGATATTTAGGCTCTAAGAGACCGAAAGATGTAGTTGAAGTTACCGTGCTTCGTGAAGGCAGCGAAAAGAAAATTCCCGTTACACTTGAAAAATTAGAGACATTTTCTATTGACGATTTGGGGCTGGAAGTAAAAAACACCTCTTCCGAAGAACTAAAACAACGTGGTCTTAAAAATGGTGTCACCGTTACTCGCGCTCTTACGCCAGATATGGCTCAGTATAAATTGGAAGGGATAATCATTACCAAAATTAACGATGAATCCGTTAAAGACACTGAAGATGTAAAAAGAATAATGTCGCAACGCGATTACCGCACACCTATAAAAATGACGTTTATGGATGGCGCAGGAAATATCAATTCATTTATATTTAGGTAGAAATTTTTCTTATCTATTTTTTAACCACGAATACACGAATGTTTTAAAACTTAAACAATCGTGTGTTTGTGGTTTAGTTTTTAAATATTCCCAAATATCTATTCGGTTCCTTTTTTTGCATCTAAGAAAGCACTTTAATTTTCATTATATATTTCATTACAAGGATGAAAAGGACTACTTTTGCACCAAATTTAAAACCCTTAAACATACTTCCTTATGAGTTTAGATGACGTTTATGAAAAAGAACTGTCTTTTCAAACTGACCGCCGTAAAGCTTCAGTAGAATTTATTAAAATCATTAGTGACCTTTGGTACGACAAGTCTATTGAATTGGTGCTTTTCCGCAACCAACTTATAGATCGCAACGTGAGTGAAATCTTAAACCTTCACGAATATGCAGGCGAATTTGTAAACAAACCAATCTCAATTTTCGACTCTGTTGAAATTGCGCAGGCTATCAAAACCTTAGATCTTCCACCAGCAAAGTTGGACATCGGTAAACTTACCTATGAGTTTCATTTAGAAGACGATAAATATTCAAACGCTTTGGCTTTTGTTTCAGATAAATTGAAAAACGCCAAAGAGGCAAAAACAGTAGTTCCTAAAGATGTAGTTCTTTATGGTTTTGGACGTATTGGGCGTTTATTGGCTCGTGAGCTTATGACCAGAACAGGACAGGGCAATCAGCTTCGTCTTCGCGCTATCGTGGTTCGCGGAAAAATGGACCAAACAGTTTTGGACAAAAGAGCATCCTTGCTACAGTATGATTCTGTTCACGGCGATTTCCCAGGAACTGTACGTACAGACATTGAAAATAGCGCATTGATTATTAACGGAACTACCGTTCATATAATTTCTGCAAACAATCCTGAAGATATTGATTACACGCAATACGGAATTGAAGATGCCTTGGTAATAGACAACACAGGCGCTTTCCGCGATGATAAAGAATTGAGCAGACATTTACAGTCTAAAGGCGCTTCAAAAGTATTGCTTACGGCTCCTGGAAAAGGGGTTCCAAACATCGTTCACGGTGTAAACCAAAACGATTACGACCCAAACACGGTTGATATTTTTTCAGCAGCATCCTGTACTACCAATGCCATCACTCCTATTTTGAAAGCAGTTGAAGACTCTTTTGGTGTAGTTCGTGGGCATTTGGAAACCATTCACGCATATACAAACGACCAGAATTTGGTAGATAATATGCACAGCAAATACCGTCGTGGTCGCGCTGCAGCTTTGAACATGGTTATTACTGAAACTGGCGCCGGAAGTGCCGTTGCAAAAGCATTGCCTGTTTTGGCTGGCAAACTTACGAGCAACGCAATTCGCGTTCCTGTTCCAAACGGTTCATTGGTAGTTTTGAGTCTTGAAGTTGCAAAACCAACTTCTATTGAAGACATTAACGCTACAATGAAAAAATATGCTTTGGAAGGCGATTTGGTTGAACAAATTAAATATTCCTTAAGCAATGAATTAGTTTCTAGTGACATTGTTGGCTCTTCTGCTCCAGCAATTTATGATAGCAATGCTACCATCGTAACAGAAGACGGCAAAAACATAGTACTTTATATTTGGTATGATAATGAATATGGTTATAGCCATCAAGTAATACGCTTGGCGAAATATATTGCACAAGTTAGAAGATTTACTTACTATTAATAATTGGTAATACTTCAATTATAGAAAATCCTGTCGCCAAAGCGGCGGGATTTTTTCTTTATATTTGAAAAGCATTATCCATTAAAATGTATCAATTATGAAATTCTCACTCAACCATCGCTTTTTAATTCTGTTTCTTTTTTCAGTTTTTACTTTTAGCTCCTGTTCCGAAGACGACATTGATGATCCCGTTGTAGATAAAATTTTTGTTGGAGATGTTCAATTACGTACACAACAAGAAGTTGAAACCTTTGGCAGTAATAAGTACACAGCAATAACTGGCAACTTAATCATTGGAGATCAAGTAATTATGAATGGCGAAATTTCTAACTTAAGCGTTCTAAACACCGTTACAAGTGTTGGAGGTATTTTACAAGTTATTAATAATGAAAATCTTCCAAAACTCACAGGATTAGAGAATATTAAAGAAGTAACAGGGCTCTTATCTATCTGGGATAATTATCTTCTTCAAAATTTGGAAGGGTTAAATGGTTTAACTACTATTTCGGCAACTTTAGAAATTTCAGGTAATATTTCTTTACTGAATTTAAATGGATTAGAAAATTTGGTAAGTTTAGATGGAGATTTTGCGATTGTAGGAAGTCCTTTATTAAAAAATATTAATGCGCTTCAAAATCTAAAAATTATAGGTCGTAGTTTATATATTAGTGAAAATGATGCCTTAGAAAATCTGGATGGTATTAGTGGATTAACAACTATACAAGAAGAGTTATGGATAAATTTTAATAAATCTCTTTTAAATATTGAAGGTCTAATTAATTTAACAAATATTGACCTTAATACACTACTTATTACTGATAACGAATCTTTAGTAAACCTTGAAGGATTAAACGATATAAAAACTTGCAAATATTTGACAGTTGCACAGAATAATTCATTAACTAATATAAATGCGCTTAGTAATATAACTACAGTTACCCAACTAAAAGTTTCTAAAAACAATTCTTTAAAAAATATAGATGGACTGAGTAATATTACTAATGTTGAAGAAGCTTTAACGATTGACTATAATCCTTTGTTGGAAACAATAAGTGGTTTACAATCCCTCCAAAGCGTTTTAGGAAGAATAAAAATTCAAAATAATGAGGCATTAATGAATCTCGACGGTTTAAGTAATCTTTCAATCGTTATAGATAATTTAATAATCAGTTCTAACAATGCCTTAACTGATTTTTGTGGATTAAAAAACTTACTATTAGGGAATGGATTAGAAGGTTCATACACTGTAAACTTTAACGCTTACAATCCAACAGTACAAGATATTAAAGACGGAAATTGCCGTTTATAATTCGTGAAAAATGAAAAAAATGAAAATGATCCTCCAATCCAGAATAGTATTAGCACTTGTTATT
Source organism: Aequorivita sublithincola DSM 14238 (assembly GCF_000265385.1). Lineage (NCBI taxonomy): Bacteria > Pseudomonadati > Bacteroidota > Flavobacteriia > Flavobacteriales > Flavobacteriaceae > Aequorivita > Aequorivita sublithincola. Next base: position 2,562,122 of record NC_018013.1, on the reverse strand, counting down.
TTAGGCTTGGTTTCCTGCTCAAAAGAAAGTAATGATCCTAATCCTTTTGAAATAACGGTAACAACTACAAATTTCTCAAAAATGATGGACGAGAATCCAGTGAATGGACAAGTTATTGGCACTGTCTCTGGAAGTACAAGTTCAGGATCAGTTACATTTTTATTACTGGAACAAACTCCGGCAAATGCATTCACAATTAATGAAACTACGGGCGAATTGAAGGTGTTGAATGCAATTCTATTCGATTTTGAGAAAAATCCAACCATCACTGGAACTATAAAAGTATATAATGGAATTATTTCTAAAAACGCTTCGGTTACTATTAATTTGAATGATGTGGTTGAAGAAAATATATTTCAGGGAAATGTAGTGTTATCTTCTCAAGCAGAAGTTAATGATTTTGGAACCCACAATTATGTTGAAATTACTGGAGATTTAATAATTGGTAAATTACCAAATAGTGGCTATAGTGATATTACAGATTTATCACCTCTACTTACTTTAGAGCGTATTGGCGGACATCTTTATATTCAATACAATGAAATTTTAAACACTACAGCAGGTCTTAATAATCTTACTTCTTTGGGAAATGATCTCGCATTTATAGATAATGCATCATTGCTAAAAATTGAAGGATTTAATAATATAGCATCGGGAATTGTCGGGAATTTAATAATTAATTACAATCCTGTTTTAAACAATTTGGATGGAATCAATAATGTAACTACCGTTGGTGGACAGTTGTTTATAACCTCCAACGTGAAAATTCCAAACTTAGACTTTTTAGGCAATCTTGTTTCTATAGAAAGAACGCTTACTCTTTCAAATTTAGCAGATATTCAAAATTTTAATTCTTTAGCTAAACTTGAAACAATCAAGGAATTGATTGTGAATAACAATCCTTCTTTAAAAAATTTCGATGGCCTTCAGAACTTAAAAGAAAGCATAGAGTTTTTAAAAATTGGAAAAAATAATTCTTTAAAAAATTTAATAGGTCTTGAAAATATGAACGTTACTGGCAGTATTGTTATAAGTAATAATTCTCAATTAGTAAATTTAAATGGTCTTTTGAAAGTAACAACCTTGACCTCTTATTTAGAAATTAGTAACAACAGTTCTTTAACCGATTTAAGTGGTCTTAATAATTTGACGATTGTTGGGTATCCTATCAAAATTTCTCAAAATAATAATTTAATGAGTTTAAATGGTTTTGAGAATCTAACAGACGTGAAACATTTAGAAATTTCTACGAATAAAAATCTTACCGATCTATGTGCTATTCGAAATTTAGTCACCAATGGAAGCATAATCGGTTTATCAATTTTTAGCAACGCCTACAACCCAACAAAACAAGACATCATAGACGGCAATTGCAGTTTGTAATTTTTCAGAATAAACAAGACTAAAAAACAACTCGAATACAAAAAAACCACTGAAACTAATTGAGTTTTAAAACACAATTACAATGAAACTACTACTCACTAACATAAAAGAACTACTCCAAGTCCGCGAAAACTTCCCAACAAAACTCAGCGGAAAAGAAATGGCAGAACTCCCAACACTCAAAAACGCATGGTTATATATCAACCACGGAATTATTGAAGATTACGGAATTATGGCCAAAATGGGCCCACACCAAGGTTTCAAAACCATAGATTGCAGCGGAAAAACGGTTCTTCCCGCTTGGTGCGATAGCCACAGCCATATCGTTTACGCAGGCAATCGTGAGCAGGAATTTGTAGATAGAATCAACGGTCTTAGTTATCAAGAAATCGCCGAAAAAGGGGGTGGGATCGTAAACAGTGCAAAAAAACTACAAGAAACTTCGGAAGAAGATTTGTACCATCAATCTGCTGCACGCCTAGAAGAAGTAATGAAACTTGGCACTGGTGCAATAGAAATTAAAAGCGGCTACGGTCTCACTACAGATGCCGAACTGAAAATGCTCCGCGTTGCAAAAAAACTTGCTGAAGAATATCCTATTACCATTAAAACAACATTTTTAGGCGCGCACGCAATTCCCACGGAATACAAAGGAAATAAAGACGGTTATTTAGATTTGCTCTGCAACGAAATGCTTCCAAAAGTTGCTGAAGAAAGTTTAGCGGAATACATAGATATTTTCTGTGAAGAAGGTTATTTTTCTGTGGCAGATATGGATCGCGTTCTTTCTGAAGGAAAAAAATACAACCTCATCCCAAAAGTACACGTAAATCAATTCAACAGTATTGGCGGGATTGCCTCTGCCGTCAAGCACAAAGCCCTGAGCGTGGATCATTTGGAAGTTTTTACAGATGAAGACTTGGCAGCTTTAAAAAACAGCGAAACAATGCCTGTGGCACTTCCCTCCTGCTCATACTTTTTGAGTATTCCCTATACTCCAGGAAGAAAAATAATTGATGCCGGATTACCTTTGGCACTAGCCACAGATTACAATCCAGGTTCCACACCAAGTGGAAATATGAATTTTGTAGTTGCTACAGCCTGTATAAAAATGCGCTTAACTCCCGAAGAAGCAATAAATGCCGCAACCATCAACGGTGCATACGCAATGGGATTGAGCGAAACTCACGGCAGTATATGCAGAGGAAAAGTAGCAAATCTCATTATCACAAAACCAATTCCATCGTATGGTTATTTACCATACGCTTTTGGAAGTAATTTGATTGATTCAGTGATTATTGGCGGAAAAGAAGTGAAATGAGCCTACTGAAAATTTATTCTGAAAAAAATAGTACTTCCTTCCTAAAAAAGAGAGCTGGAGAAACCAAGTTTGGCGAAAAAGTGTCCTTTGTTAAATCGCTAGAAGATTTAAAAAACCATGCTGCAAAATATGTGCTTTTAGGAATACCCGAAGATATTGGCGTTCGGGCAAATTTTGGTAATCCCGGAACTTCAAAAGCTTGGGAAGCCGCGCTAGGAAGCCTTTTGAATATTCAGCATAATCATTTAACGAATGCTGAAAATGTAATTCTTTTAGGCGAAATTGATTGCGAAACCCAAATGAAGCAGGCCGAAAGTATTTCAAAAGAAGAAATTCATTATGCCGAAGAACTAGGCGGTTTGGTGAGTCAGATTGATGATAAAATTTCTTTAGTTATAAAAGCAATTGTTGAAGCTGGTAAGTTTCCCATTATCATTGGTGGCGGTCATAACAACAGTTTTGGAAATTTAAAAGGAACTTCGCAAGCATTAAAAAAACCCATAAACTGCATCAATTTTGATGCGCATACAGATTTCCGGAGTTTGGAACATCGTCATAGTGGCAACGGATTTTCGTATGCTTTTGTGGATGGTTTTTTGGCGAAATATTTCATCTTCGGACTTCATAGAAATTATTCTTCTGCAGCGGTTTTCAATTCAATGGAAAAAAATTCACACAGAGTAAACTTCAATCTTTTTGAAGATATTTCAGTAAACCAAAAACTGTCCTTTTCTGTAGCTTTAAAAGATGCTGAAAACTTCTGCTGCAACGAAAACTTCGGAATTGAGCTAGATATGGATGCAATTGAAATGATGGGAAGTAGCGCCATTTCGCCAAGTGGATTTTCTTTAAATGAAGCTCGACAATTTGTTTCCTATTTCACAAAAAACGAAAATGCTAGTTACCTTCATATTTGTGAAGGTTCGCCATCGGCGGGAGTGTTTCCGAATCAAGTTGGGAAGGCAATTACTTATTTAGTAAGTGATTCTATTTCATAAAATCTTAAAAATACCTTTCTAAACATTTCTTTCTTAGTATCTTCATTCAAAATTATTTTTTATGAAAGGTATTGCTCTTACCATTTTCTTTTCCGTTGCACTAATTAGTTGCAAAAACACAACAGAAAAAACCGAATCCGAGGCATCTGTAATAGCTCCTGCAACTGATTTGGATGATGAGGAAGTCGTAACAAATAAAGAACTCGCAATCAACCCTGTAGAACACGCATCAATGGTTCTGAACTGGGGCGAAACAACCATTTATGTTGATCCAGTAGGCGGAAAAGATCTATTTTCAAAATTCCGCGAGCCCGATCTTGTTTTGATTACTGACATTCACCGCGACCATATGGACATTCCAACGCTTGAATCTATTGTGGTAGCTAAAACAAAATTGATTGCTCCCAAAGCGGTCTTTGACAAATTACCAAAAAACCTACAAAGCAAATCGAAAGTAATGAGCAATGGCGAAAAAATTTCAGATTTTGACATTGCTTTTGAAGCCATACCAATGTATAATCTACGACCAGAAGCTTTAAAATTTCACGAAAAAGGAAGAGGAAATGGTTATGTGCTTGAGAAAAATGGTGAGCGAATCTATATTTCTAGCGACACAGAAGATATTCCAGAAATGCGCAATCTGAAAAATATTGATATCGCCTTTGTCTGTATGAATTTACCCTACACAATGACCGTTGAAAAAGCTGCAGAAGCAGTTTTGGCTTTCAAACCAAAAACCGTTTACCCTTATCACTATAGAGGAACGGAGGGTTTGAGCGATGTTTCAAAGTTTAAATCTCTGGTGGAAGCTGGAGATCCTAATATTAAGGTAATCCAATTGGATTGGTATCCAAAAAAATAATTACGACATTTACAATCAATGAATTATATAAAACGTCTTCAAAAAAACAAACTCTAAACCGTCCGTGATGAAAAACTACAAACTCCCCTTCAACTTAATTGTGCTTTCATTCTTTTCAGCACTTCTTTTTATAAATTGTAAAAACTCTTCAGAAGAAAAAGTAGCTGAAAAGGAAACTGGAAAAATGGAATATCCCGCAGAGTGGATGTACAACCAACGCGCCTATCCAAACAATTACATCAATAAGGATGCTTATAAGGAAGCTATTGCGCAGTCCAAACAGATTCTTGCCAACAGATCTCCAGAAGCTGCTGGAGAATGGACTTTTGTTGGTCCATTAAATACTGGTGGACGGATTACCGATGCGGCAATAGCTCCAGATAACGACGACCATCTCTATTTGGCGACTGCAACTGGCGGGATTTTTAGAAGCTACGATCGCGGCGTCAATTGGACTCCAATTTTTGACAACGAATCCAAACTTTCCATTGGCGATATTGCAATTGCGCAATCAAATCCACAAATAATTTATGCAGGAACCGGAGAAGCCAACGGAAGCGCAACAGACGGAGCCTATTTTGGCGATGGAATATACAAAAGTAATAATGCTGGAGATACATGGACAAACGTAGGCTTACCAGAAAGTAATCATATTGGCCGAATTGTAGTTGATCCTACAAATCCAGACCGCGTTTTTGTAGCAGCAACGGGACAGCTCTACGGAAAAAACAACGAGCGTGGAGTTTATAGAACCACAAACGGCGGCACAAACTGGGAACAAGTTCTTTTTGTAACCGACTCTACAGCCGCAATAGATGTAGCAATGAATGTATCCAACACAAACATTATTTATGCTGCAATGTGGGAACGCACCCGCAAACCTTGGGAACGCGATTATGGCGGACTATCTTCAGCAATTCATCGTTCTATGGATGGTGGAACTACTTGGTCTGAATTAGGAACTGCCAACGGATTACCTGCTCCAAATGCACAAACTGGAAGAATTGGTATTGCAGTTTCAGAATCAGATCCTGCTACTGTTTATGCACGTTTTACAACAAATCAAATCACTAATGAATTCGACGGGCTTTATAAGTCTACTAATAATGGTGACAATTGGACTTTAGTAACTTCAGCCGGAGCACTGAGCGGAATAGATGCTAATTTTGGTTGGTATTTTGGCAATGTTCGGGTAAACCCTACAAATTCTTCCGAAGTTTATATTATAGGTTTTGATATAGCAAAATCTACTAATAGCGGTTCGTCCTGGAGCACCTTGGGCGGAATGCACGTTGACCATCATGCATTGGATTTTTCTAGAACAAACAGCAATTTTATGCTCGCCGGAAATGATGGTGGCGCCTATTTTTCTGAAAATGGCGGAAATAGTTGGACGCATTTTGAAAATCTTCCTATTACTCAATTTTATAATATTGAAGTTGATTATCAGCACCCAGAAAGACTTTATGGTGGAACCCAAGATAACAACACCATTCGCACATTAACGGGCGGTTTGAGCGATTGGCAATCAATTATTGGTGGTGATGGATTTCACGTAAATGTGGATCCAATTGATAATAAATATGTTTATGCGGAATCACAATACGGAAACCTAAGACGGTCAACCAACGGCGGAAATTCTTTTCAAAATGGAACGAATGGAATTAATGGTAGCGACCGTGTAAACTGGAATACTCCCGTAATTCTTTCGCCTTTTAGTCCAGAAAAAATGTTTTATGGTAGCAATAAACTATACACATCTACTCGCGCAGTTTCTTGGACAGCCATTAGCCCAGATTTAACGGATGGTCTTCACCCAAGTGGTTCTTTGGCTTTTGGAACACTTACTGCGATTGCAGCTTCATATAATAATCTTGATGTAATTTACACAGGAAGTGACGATGGGAACGTAAACGTAACCTTTGACGGCGGCGCAACTTGGACGGACGTAAGCGCTGGTTTGCCTGATCAATACATCACTTCCATCGCGATGGTGCCGAGTGATGATATGATTGCTTACGTAGCTGTTTCGGGCTTTAAATATTTGGATTATACTCCGCATATTTTCAAAACGACCGATGGCGGACAGAATTGGACAGATATTTCATCAAACTTACCAAACATTCCTGTGAATGATATTATTACCTATCCAGCAGAAAATATTCTTTTCGTTGCAACTGATCTAAACGTTTGGTATTCCAAAGACGATGGGGCGAATTGGACAATCTTAGGAAATAATCTTCCTCTTACTGTCGTGATGGATTTAAAATTCCACGAACCTACCAAAACACTTTTTGCAGGAACTTTCGGAAGAGCAATGCACAGTTATGATGTAAGCGATATTTTAGATATTGGCGAAAATGAATTGGCTTCAAATTCAATTAAAATTTATCCGAATCCAGCGACTTCAGAATTTACTATTTCGCAAAGTCTTTCTTCGGAAGGAACGGTTCAATTGTTTGATATTTCAGGAAAAAAGATAAAGGATTTGTTCAGTGGAAATTTCAGTAACGATAAAAATATTATTGTAAAAACTGAAGGGATTCCCGCGGGAGTTTATTTAGTAAAAGTAAATCTTGGCAATCAATCTATAACCAAAAAACTTATTATCGCAAGATAAATACACTTATGAAAGCCATTCACATTACAAAATCCGGTGGACCCGAAGTGTTGCAAATCAAGGAATCACCTCGGCCAAAACCACAGAAAAGCGAGGTTCTTATTAAGGTAAAAGCAGCAGGAGTTAATCGGAGCGATGTTATAACGCGCAAAAATACGAGTACATACGGCAAAGAAATTAATGGAACAATAATTCCAGGGCTGGAAGTTTCAGGAGAAATTATAGAAATTGGCGAGGACGTTTCAGATAAAAAAATTGGTGATAAAGTCTGCGCACTCATCACAAGGGGCGGCTATGCTGAATATGTTGCCGTAGAAAGCTCGCACTGCCTTACTATACCTGAAGGAATAAGTCTCACGGATGCAGCTGCACTTCCTGAAACCGTTTTCACTGTTTGGTTTAATGTATTTCAGTTGGGTAAACTTCAGCCAGGTGAAAAACTGCTAATTCACGGTGGCACTAGTGGCATTGGCACTATGGGTTTGCAAATGGCAAAAGCAATGGGTTCAAAAATTTATACCACCGCAGGAACGGACAAGAAAGTTGATTTTCTAAATAATATGGATCTTGGAAGTGTAATAAACTACAAAAAAGAAGCTTTTGAGGATGTTTTAAAAGACGAGAAAATTGATGTCATTTTAGATATGGTGGGTGGAGACTATACTCAAAAAAATCTCGAAATCCTGAACACAAAAGGACGCCTCATTAATATAAATGGAATGAAAAGTAATGAGGTAAATATAAACCTGCGCACCATTATGGCAAAAAATCTAATCCTAACCGGAAGTTTTCTAAAACCTCAATCAGCGCAAGTAAAGACACAAATTGCCAAAGAAGTTGAAAAAAACATTTGGCCACTTTTTCATTCAGAAAAAATACGACCTATTATTTATAAAAAATTCCCTTTGGAAGATGCTTCAGAAGCACATAAATTAATGGAAAGCAGCGAGCACATCGGGAAAATTTTATTAACGATGGATTAGTCTATTTTAAGTTATAGTAGAAAAAAAATTTGGCATTTTAATCTTCTCTAAATTAGAGAAACTAAAATGCCAAATAGCTTTAAGATCGAAAAAAAGTACTTTGTTAAAAATACATTTTATTGTTTTTCACAAACTATACCCCAAACCGGCAGCGCTTCTTTCGAAGTATTTATCTTAACAGTTTGGTTGTCTAAAACTTTAAAATATGAAGCATCTCCATATTGGGAATCAAAAATTGCGGCAAGTGAAAATTTAGGATTTTTAAAGCTCAGTATTTTCCAATCGCCATCATTTGTATAGGTCCCTTTGGTATCAATGTTGGTAGATTTTCCATCATCGTCATCTTCAGAAGCAAATACTTTCATGTTGAATTTGAAAGTATTGTTTTCGAAAAGCTGAAGATGTATTGAACCCATATCATTTCCTAGACTTTTGTAAGCCATGTTAACACCTTCAAGGGTGGTTACGTTATCAGTTTTATTTTTTTCAGAATTAACCAATGTTTTTTTACTTCCGCAGGAAGAAACTATGATTAATAAAGATAAAATTGCAATATTTTTCCACATAATTTAACGTATCAATTTTTTGTATTTAATTCGTTTTGGCATTAAATCTCCGCCCAAACGTTTCTTTTTATTTTCTTCATACTCGCTAAAACCTCCTTCAAAATAATATACTTCACTATTGCCTTCAAAAGCAAGAATGTGTGTACAAATTCTGTCTAAAAACCAACGGTCGTGGCTAATAACAACTGCACAACCTGCGAAGTTTTCAAGACCTTCTTCCAAAGCACGAAGCGTGTTTACGTCCAAATCGTTTGTTGGCTCATCCAATAAAAGCACGTTTCCTTCTTCTTTTAAAGTCATCGCCAAATGCAAACGATTTCGTTCCCCACCCGAAAGCATAGAAACTTTTTTGTTCTGCTCACTTCCGCTGAAATTAAATCGACTTAAATATGCGCGTGAATTAACTTGACGACCTCCCATCATAATCAATTCCTGGCTATCGCTGAAGTTTTCCCAAATAGTTTTATCAGGATTAATATTTGAATGTGCTTGGTCAACGTAGGCTATTTGGGCAGTTTCACCCATTTCAAAAGTTCCTTTATCAGGTGCTTCTTCACCCATAATCATTTTGAAAATGGTGGTTTTACCAGCACCATTTGGTCCAATAATTCCAACAATTCCTGCTTGCGGAAGTTTGAAATTCAAATCTTCATAAAGTAGTTTATCTCCAAATGCCTTTGAAACGCCTTTGGCTTCAATAACATTGGTTCCCAAACGTGGTCCATTCGGAATGTATATTTCCAGCTTTTCGTCCAATTGTTTTTGGTCTTGGCTTAAAAGTTTGTCGTAATTCTGTAAACGCGCCTTTTGTTTTGTTTGACGACCTTTCGCACCTTGACGAACCCATTCCAACTCTCGCTCTAATGTCTTTTGACGTTTTCCAGCTATTTTGGATTCTTGTGCTAATCTTTTCGATTTTTGATCTAACCAAGAAGAATAATTCCCTTTCCAAGGAATGCCTTCTCCCCTGTCCAATTCCAAAATCCAACCTGCCACATTATCTAGAAAATATCTATCGTGGGTTACAGCAATCACGGTTCCTTTATATTCGGAAAGGTGGTGTTCCAACCAATGAACACTTTCAGCATCCAAGTGGTTTGTTGGCTCATCTAATAATAGTACGTCTGGTTCTTTTAGAAGAAGTCTACAAAGTGCAACACGACGTTTTTCTCCTCCTGAAAGAACGCTAATAAGTTTATCAGGTTCTGGAGTTCGCAAGGCATCCATAGCTATTTCTAGTTTAGTGTCAAGTTCCCAAGCGTTTGTGGCATCAATTTTATCTTGAAGTTTCGCTTGTTTTTCCATAAGTTCATCCATCTTTGCTGGATTTTCATAAACTTCTGGCAAGCCGAACATATCGTTTATCTTGTTGTATTCATCAAGAATATCAACCACTTCCTGTACGCCTTCTTTTACAACTTCAAGAACTGTTTTAGTTTCGTCCAACTTTGGCTCCTGTTCTAGATAACCAACTGTATATCCCGGAGCGAAAACCACATCACCTTGATAGTTTTTTTCTTCGCCTGCAATGATTCGCAATAACGTGGATTTACCACTTCCGTTAAGACCGAGAATACCAATTTTGGCACCGTAGAAGAAGCTTAAATATATATTTTTAAGTACTGGAGTCTGGGCATTCTGATAGGTTTTAGTCAACCCAGACATTGAGAAAATTACTTTTTTATCGTCGGACATTTTATGTGGTAATTTGTGAGTTTGTGAATCTATTAGTTTGTGAGGAAGCCAAATAAATCATATTTATATGTGATTAATGGCAGTTATCTTGCTCATACCCTGCCTTTTAATGCGTTAAAAACCCAAGCGATAGCGAAGAAACCAATGCCTACGGCGGCAAAACCCCAACCTGCAACATCGTCATATCGGAAAGCTCCCAAGGCAATCAGGACTACGCCAACAACCATCATTATAAAAGTGGCCCAAGCCAGTACAGTATTTTTATTCATTCCCATAGTCTAATATTCTTTAGTTGATTTTACGGTGCAAATTTAAGTGCAAAAACAAATATCGGCAATATATAATGGATTTTCGTTAACAAAATGTCATAGTTTTTTGACGGGTGTTAGGTGACGGGTGACGGAAGTCGTATGCCCTTGATATGGTTGACTTATAACTTTAAACTTAAAACTTTGAACTTTAAACTTAAAACTTTGTTGCATTTCGTATTTTAGCCTAAATATATATTTTCAATGGATTTAAACTTTAACAAAAACGAAGATCACAATAAACTTTTAGTTTCCGATTTGCGAAACAGACTGGCCAAAGTAAAACTTGGCGGAGGTCAGAAAAGAATTGACAAACAGCATTCTCAAGGCAAATTAACGGCCCGTGAACGCATTGCATATTTGCTCGACGAAAAGAAACCGAGTATAGAAATCGGCGCTTTTGCTGGCGACGGAATGTATGAAGAACACGGCGGCGCACCAGGTGGCGGCGTGGTTGTGAAAATTGGTTATGTGAAAGGAAAGCAATGTATTGTTGTTGCTAATGATGCCACTGTAAAAGCAGGCGCTTGGTTTCCTATTACTGCGAAAAAAAATCTTCGTGCGCAGGAAATTTCAATTGAAAACCGTTTGCCAATTATTTATTTGGTGGATAGTGCTGGAGTTTACCTTCCTATGCAAGACGAAATTTTCCCCGATAAGGAACACTTCGGAAGAATTTTTAGAAATAACGCCGTGATGAGCAGTATGGGAATCACCCAAATTGCCGCCGTTATGGGCAGTTGTGTTGCTGGTGGTGCATATCTACCAATTATGAGTGATGAAGCTTTAATCGTTGATAAAACCGGAAGTATTTTCCTTGCAGGAAGCTATCTAGTAAAAGCAGCAATAGGTGAAACCATCGATAACGAAACACTTGGCGGCGCAACAACTCATTGCGAAGTAAGTGGCGTTACGGATTACAAAGCAAAGGACGATAAAGATGCACTCGACAAAATAAAAAATATTATTTCTAAAATTGGAGATTATGACAAAGCTGGCTTCAACCGTGAAAAAGCTTTAAAGCCAAAAGAAAAACAAGATGACATATACGGAATTCTGCCAAAGTCTAGAGCCGAACAATACGATATGCGTGAAATTATAAAACGCCTCGTTGACGATAGTGATTTTGAAGAATACAAGGAAGGATATGGACAAACAATCTTAACAGGTTACGCTCGTATTGACGGTTGGGCTGTGGGAATTGTAGCTAATCAACGTACTTTGGTAAAAACCACAAAGGCAAAAACCAAACCTAGCGAAATGCAGTTTGGCGGAGTTATATATAGCGACAGTGCGGACAAAGCCACTCGTTTTATAGCAAATTGTAATCAAAAGAAAATTCCACTTGTCTTTTTGCAAGATGTTACTGGATTTATGGTGGGCAGTAAAAGCGAGCACGGCGGAATTATAAAAGACGGTGCTAAAATGGTGAATGCCGTTAGTAACAGTGTGGTTCCAAAATTCACAGTTATACTAGGAAACAGTTACGGTGCAGGTAATTATGCAATGTGTGGAAAAGCTTACGACCCACGATTAATTGTAGCTTGGCCAAGTGCTGAACTTGCCGTAATGAGCGGAAACAGCGCTGCCAAAGTTTTGCTTCAAATAGAAACTGCTTCGCTTAAAAAGAAAGGTGAAACAATCACTCCCGAAGTTGAAAAAGCAATGTTCGAAGAAATTAAAGCGCGCTACGACAGGCAAATTTCCCCTTATTACGCAGCTTCTAGAATTTGGACTGATGCAGTAATTGATCCTTTGGACACTAGAAAATGGATTTCTATGGGTATTGAAGCCGCTAATCACGCACCTATTGAAAAGCCATTTAATATGGGGGTTATTCAGGTTTAAAATCATCCAAATCAATAAATAACAAAGTATTGGATAATAGCTATCTGTCAACAATAAAGGTTTTACTCGTTATACCCTGTTATAATGAAGAATTCAGGTTAAAATCGGAAGCATTTTTACAATTCGGAAAGGACAACCCAAATGTGCATTTTCTATTTGTAAATGACGGAAGTCAAGATCAGACGATAAAAGTGATTGAAGAGCTTTCTAAGAAAATGCAACACTTTTCTTTTCTTTCTCTTGAAAAAAATGTTGGCAAAGCTGAAGCTATAAGAAGTGGCGTACTAGCAAACAAAGGCAATACAGAAAATTATGAGTTTATAGGTTATTTGGACGCAGATCTGTCCGTTCCACTTGCTGAAATATCTGATTTTTTAAGCATTCTTCAAAAAAATAAAAACATCAAATTTTTGATGGGTGCTAGACTTGCGCGTTTGGGAGCGAATATTAAGCGGAAAAAAAGAAGACATTATTTAGGAAGAATTTTCGCAACATTTGTAAGTTCCTTACTCAATGAGCCTGTGTACGACACCCAATGCGGAATTAAATTAATTCATAAATCTGTGGTTTTTGAGCTTTTCAAAGAAGAGTTTATAAGTAAATGGCTTTTTGATGTAGAATTGCTTTTTAGATGGAAAGCGTACTTCCCAAATAATGTAAATATGATTTACGAACATCCATTATCTAAATGGACTGATATTCCTGGTTCAAAATTAAAACTAGGGAATTTTTTATACGCTCCGATTGAGTTGTTTATAATTTGGAATAAATATAGGAAACTTTAATAGGAAACTTTTCAGCAATATTATATTCTATAAAAAGCATGGAAAAAGATACACCTTCAATTACCCCAAAATCATTTTTAAGAACTTTTAAACTTATTCATACCGCCTTGACCGCTGGAGTGCTAGTGTTTGGTGTAATGATGTTTTTACAAACCAAAAACCAACAATTGAATTTGAATTATACTGGCGATGTAATGTATTTTGTAGTTCCATTTATGGCCGTTGCAGGAATATTGGCGGGCAATTATCTTTACGGAAATATGCTTAAAGGATTAGCCTCAATGAAAACGTTAAGGGAAAAACTCAACGGTTTTCAATCTGCTTCCGTCATAAGGTATGCGCTTTTAGAAGGCCCCGCTTTCTTGGGAATTGTGGCATTTATGAATGAAGGGAATCAGTACTACTTAATTTTTTCCGTACTACTTCTAGGCTGGCTCATTATGCAAAGACCTACTAAAGACAAAGTTGAAAGCGATTTAAAGTTGGAAGGAAGTTTAAAATATGAATTTCAACAAGGAGACCACCCTTTAGTTTAAAGTTGGGCTTTGAGAAATTTCTGAAAAACTAATTTCCGAAAAGAGTTTTCAATACTTCCGCCCGTTTTATTTTACCAGTTTCAGTGTAATGAAATTTAGACAAAGTGTAGATTTTTCGAGGTTTTTCGAAATTAGAAATGTTTTGGAATGCTTCGTAAAAGTTTTCTAGCGATATATTTTCATCCGTTTCAACAATTAAAATTACTTGTTCTCCTAAAGCATCATCTTTTTCTGAAGCGATAAAAAATTGCTGATTTATGTGTTGAGAAAGCTTTTCTTCAACTGTTTCGGGATGCACTTTTACGCCGCCAGTATTTATCACATTATCAATTCTTCCTAAAAACTTGAATGAAGTTGAAGAAATTAATTCAACTACATCATTGGTAACAACCATTTCTTCCGAGATTTCTGAAGCGTGAATCTGCAAACAACCATTTTCAGTTTGTGAAAAATTCACTTTCGGAAGTGCCGAAAAAACAACAGATTTACCAACTCCATTAACAGGTCGAACCGCGATATGACTGATGGTTTCAGTCATTCCGTAGGTTGCAAAAACTTGCGTTTTGATTTTTTGTAGTTGTTCCTCCAACTTCCACGGAATTGCTCCTCCACCAACAATAAGTTTTTTCACATTATGTAAATCTGATAAAGAATGAAAAACTTGGTATGGAACCATTGCCGTAAAATCAAAATCGTCGTTAGCATTTTCCAAAGGATTCTTATCTGGCGCCCCCGTGTGTAAATCCCAACCCCCCGTCATTGCACGGACTAACATCATCTTTCCAGCAATATATTCTGAAGGAAGGCATAGTAATGCTTTAGTTTCTTCCTTTAAATCGAAGTAAGTTGTCGTAGCTTCTGCACTGTTAAAAACGTGGTTTTTTTGAAGTTTAATTTCTTTTGGAACTCCTGTAGAACCTGAGGTTTTTACAGTAATGAAATCATTTTCATCTAACCATTCAGAAATAAATTTCCCAATGGTGGTTTCATCATTCTTCCCTTTTTCGCATAGAAATTTCGCATGTTTCTTTAACGCTTCCGAAGAAGAAAAAGCCTCGCTGTTTAATTTAAAATTTGGATGCAACAACTGTTTCACTATTCAATAAATGTTGAATTCGGATTGTTTTCTTCTACAATAACAACTGGTTCTTCCACTTTCCCAAAGAGTTTCCCACCCCAATCACACCATTTGTAGCGCCAAGCCATAAGGAGTAAGAAAATTGGATATAGAATTAGCACCGGAGCAATTACATCAAATCCTGCAGAAGGATCTGAAATATCTTTAAGAACTGAATTAGTCTTAAAAACGGTCCAATCCGCAGTTACCAAAAGCGCCGTAATCAAGTTATTTCCAGCGTGGAAACCTAGCGCTAGTTCCATTCCTTCGTCCATCAAAGTCATTATTCCTAAGAAAAAACCTGTACCTATGTAATAAATCATTATTATGTTTCCAAACTTATCCACCTCTGGATTAGCGAGGTGCAGTCCACCAAAAACTACTGATGTAATAATTAAAGGCAACCATTTATTTTTTGCCATTACACCAATTCCTTGCATTAAATAACCCCTAAAGAGATATTCCTCAAAACTTGTTTGCAATGGAATCATAATTACAGCAATAACCGCTAGAATTACAAAAGGAACCAAATCGAATTGCAAAACGTAATCTTCTGGATTGCTATAATAATCTAAACCAGTTACCACAAGTGTGGTTATTGTTATAAGTCCAAAACCGAAAAAAATACGGCCCCAATCGGTTTTTTTTCGTGAGGTTGTTAGTTCAACAAATGGTTGTCTATGAAGGTAGCGAACCACAAAATAAACGCCTAATAAACCAACTGCAAAACTGAGCAACATCAAAAACAGCGTGAGGTTAGAATCCAAAACTGTCATCATTACATTCGGATCTTGAATGGATTCTATGTCTCCACCATCAGCCATCACTTTAAACATAACTGCCATAAGTAATGGAATAGACCCAAACTGACTAGCAAGAAAAATTACAATAAAACCTACTAGATAGCGCCACCATTCGTGCAGGGATTTAAAGGCTTGTTTTATGTACATTTTTTGATTTTAGTTATGAGATAAAATTTAAAACTGAAAATTCCAATTAGCATTTTGATTATAATGTAGTGCTCCATTGGAAACTCTCAGTGGACTTTCAATATTATTTGTGTAAAGGCTACCCGTGCCCAAACCTTGCGGCAATTTACTGTTTTTTGTGAAGGTATATTGCGAAATAGCACTCAAACCTACATTGCTTTCCAAGGCCGAAGTAATCCACCAACCGGCATTGTGCTTTTCTGCGAGGTTTATCCACCTATCGCTTCCGCGAAAACCGCCAATTAACGAGGGTTTTAAGATGATGAATTGTGGTTTTATAGTGTTGAGCAAGTTGTTTTTTTCTTCTTCTGAAAAAACGCCGATAAGTTCCTCATCCAATGCTATTGCAAGTGGCGTTTCTTCACAAAGTCGCGCCATTTCTTGCCATTGTCCTTGTTTTATGGGTTGTTCTATGGAATGAAGTTGTAAATCTGAAAGTACTTTCAATTTCTCTAGCGCTTCTTTGGGTGAAAAAGCACCGTTTGCATCTGCGCGTAATTCTACTTCTGAAGCTGAAAATTCTTTGCGTATTGATTTTAAAAGCTCCAATTCGGTTTTGAAATCAATCGCGCCGATCTTCATTTTGATGCAAGTGAAACCTTGTTTCAGTTTTTCTGAAATCTGTTCCTTCATAAAAACTTTATCACCCATCCAAACCAAACCATTTATTGGGATTGAAGCTTCGCCACGCGTAAATTCCGAAGAAAAAATTTCAAACGGGTTTTTTGAATTTAAAGATTTGAAGGCGGTTTCCAAGCCAAACTGAATTGATGGAAATTCTTGTAAGGCTTCGTATAAATTTGCTTCATTTACGCCTAAATCAATATTCTCGCATACTCCTTTCAACTCTTCTTCATATTCTGGAAGATCATCTATGCTCAGTCCGCGAAGCAAGCCACACTCTCCCACTCCAAAACTTTCTTCGTTTTTAAGAACAAGAAAATACGTTTCTTTCGTGTTCAAAACCCCTCGAGAAGTTCCGCTGGGACGTTTGAAGATTAGGATATGTTTTTGAAATTCAGCTTTCATTTTTTTCTCACAAAGACGCAAAGTTGCTGTATTCTGTTTGGCACGCGATAAATCGCGAGCCTACAAATTGATTGTTTATTTATAGTTCAATAGACTCTCCTATTTCTAATAACATCAAATCCTTATTGGCATCATAAAACTTACGCTTTGCTTCTTCGTGGTCAATTTCTATATAACCGAACGTATCATAATGTACGCCTAGCACTTTATCGCACTGCACAAAATCGCTGGCAATAATCGCGTCGTCTATTCCCATAGTAAAGTTATCGCCGATGGGAAGAATCGCCAAATCCAGTTTTGTATGCATTGGGATTAATTTCATATCCATCGTTAAGGCAGTATCGCCTGCAATGTAGATGTTTTTGTGTTCGCCTTCAATTACAAAACCGCCAGGCTGGCCGCCGTAACTGCCATCAGGAAAACTGCTGGTGTGAATGGCGTTTACAAACTTCACCTTTCCAAACTCAAACTTCCAGCTTCCACCGTGATTCATTGGATGAACCTCAATGCCTTTTGCTTCATAATGATTTGCAATTTCAAAATTGCTAACAATAATAGCACCAGTTCTTCTCGCTATTCTTGCAGCATCTAAGGTATGATCTTGATGTGCGTGCGTTAGCAGAATATAATCGGCTTTCAGACTGTCAACGTCTATTTTGTCTTTTGCCAAGTCATTTCCGGAAATGAAAGGATCTACTATAATGTGTTTTCCTTTTATTTCAATACCGAGGCAATTTTGACCGTAGAATGTAATTTTCATAGCTTTTTTTTATTACATAAATATACTAAACAAGATTGCAAACAAAAAAGTGCTCAAGGCAACCTTTTTCAATTCTGCATCTAACAATTTAGGTTCTTTATTTTTGAATACTGTTTTAATGTTTAATAAGAACGGAACAAAAGCAATGAGATATACAAATTGCAATGGCTCAACATAGTTTAGGAATGTGAATAAAACAGCGCTCAACATCCCAAAAATTAATAGAAAAGTGTGATATCGTTTTGACTTTTCACTTCCCAATTTTACAACTAACGTGTTTTTTCCGGCAGCCGCGTCATTTTCGATATCGCGCATATTGTTAAGATTTAATACAGCAGCACTAAAACATCCAATTGCAATTGCCGGTAAAATGAGTTGCCAATTGATGAAATGTGTAAATAAATAATAACTTCCCAAAACACTTACCAATCCAAAAAACAGAAACACGAAAACATCGCCCAAGCCAGAGTAGCCGTATGCTTTTTTACCAACAGTATATTTTACGGCGGCAATTATTGAAACAATAGCAAGATTGAAAAATATAAATGAAATTATAAGACTTTCATTTCCAAAAGCCATAAAGATTAAAATTGAAGCTAGAATGAAAGTGATGATTCCTATAATGAACATCCCGATTTTCATTTCTTTGGGTGAAATAATTCCCGAAGCGACCATTCGTTTTTCTCCGTGTCTTATAGTATCGGTTCCACGGATGCCATCGCCATAATCGTTTGCGAAATTTGAAAGTACTTGGAAGCCAACAGTAACGAATATTGCCAACCAGAAAAGACCAGATTGCCAAACAGATGAACCTCCAAAACCGAAAGCCAAAGGTCTTTCAATTAGCGAATGCTCATTGCCAAAAGACGCTCCCACAATAATCCCCGAAACCGAAAGCGGTAATGTTCGCAATCTAGCCGCGGCAAACCAAGCTGTAATTTTTTTCATTCAAGATTTCTTTGAAGCTGCAAAAATACATTTAAAAAAGGGCTGTTCCAATTTTTTGAAAATCGGTTATTTTTTAATTTGAAAGTTTAGTTTTATTATATTCGTTTTTTAAAATTTTCAAAATATAAATAATTATGAACAACACATCTAGTCATAACTTAGGATTACTATTACTTCGCATAGGTTTTGGTGGAATGATGCTAACTCACGGAATACCAAAACTGTTGAAATTGCTTTCTGGCGATTTATCTTTTGGCGATCCTATTGGTATTGGAGCTACCGCATCCTTAATTTTGGTCAATATGGGTGAAGTTCTTTTTCCTATACTTGTTATTGTTGGATTCAAAACTCGATTAACTTCAATTCCCGTAATAATTACAATGGCAGTTGCTGCTTTTATAGTTCATGCCGCTGATCCTTTGGGAACAAAAGAAAAAGCAATACTGTTTTTAGTCGGCTTTCTTGCAATTGCGTTTTTGGGTCCTGGAAAGTATTCGGTTGATAGGAAATAAGTTTTTAGTTGGCAGTTGCAGTTGGCAGTACAAATTGTAATGATATTAATTAAAAATATTAACCAACAATTCTTTCAACAAATCGCCTTGTGGAAGGTTAGCAGCGCCTACTCCTTTACTTTTCATATCTACTTCACGAATTGCAGATATAATCGCACTAACTTTTTTCATAGGATAATTGCGGGCTGCAGTTTGGTAATCTTTTATAAAGAAAGGATGAACTCCCAATGCTTTTGCTGCATCGCCTTTGTTGGTTAGTGCGTGATATTTCAACAATTTTGAAAAGAAACTGTAAAGCAAAGATACCGTCACCACCAACGGATTGTTTTTTGGGTTCTGCGAAAAATATTGAATAATGGCAAATGCCTTTTTTATATCCTTTGCACCAATGGCATTCTGTAATTCAAAGTTGTTGAAATCCTTGCTGATTCCAATATTTTCTTCAATTATTTGTGGTGTGATTTGCTCTCCAGGTTTTAAAATTAGCTGCAACTTTTCAAGCTCATTGTTTACTTTTCCTAAATCATTCCCTAGAAACTCCACCAACATTTGCGCGGCTTTTGGAGTGATTGTATATCCTTTACCCGCCAAAACTCGCTTTATCCAATCTGGAACTTGATTGTCGTATAATTTTTTGCTTTCAAAAAGAACACCTGTTTTGGCGGCTGTTTTAGCAAGTTTCTTTCGCTTATCTAAGGTTTTATATTTGTAGCAAAGCACTAAAATGGTTGTAGGTTGCGGATTAGCGGCATAACTCACCAAATTTTCTATAGTTCTGGAAAGGTCTTGCGCCTCTTTAACAATCACAACTTGTTTTTCAGCCATCATAGGGTAGCGCTTGGCGTTGCTGATAATATCTTCAATAGTAACATCACGACCGTAAAGCACCATCTGGTTGAAACCCTTTTCTTCTTCAGACAAAACCTGCTGTTCAATGTATTTTGAAATGCCATCAATATAATACGGCTCCTCACCCATCAAAAAGTAGATTGGTTTAGTGTTTCCGTTTTTAATATCGTTGATGATGGATTTAACTTTGTCTAAAGGCATGAAAAGGTTTAAAAGTTTATGAGTTTAGAAAAAGAAAATGTTTTTGGTTTCTAGTTTCTGAGTTATTTTTAAATTTTGAATTTTTGAGATTTATTTAGGATTTGGCACTTGAAATTCGGAATTTATTACTTTTACTCGATGCAAAACCTCAACTTCCCCAAATATTCCTTCCGCTTCAAAAGTAGCGAAAATAAAACGTTGGTTTTTGATGAAATTCGAAAAAAATTCGTGGTACTCGCACCAGAGGAATGGGTTCGATTGCACGTTGTTCAATTTCTTTTGAAAGAAAAAAAATATCCCAAAAGCCTTATAAACGTTGAAAAACAATTGAAACTTAACAACACAATAAAAAGATATGACGTTGTGGTTTTCAACAACGACGGCAGTATATTTTTGATTGTGGAATGCAAAGCGCCGTCAATACCGATTACCCAGCTCACTTTTGATCAAATTGCCAGATACAACCTTGCGTTAGATGCTGAATATCTAATGGTTACCAACGGCTTGGAACACTTTTATTGTCAAATAGATTTTGAAAATAAACGCTATAATTTTCTGAAAGATATTCCGGTTAGGGATTAGGTAATTCGGGATTTGGGATTCGGCTTAACAAATCCCAAATCCCAAATCCCGAATTAACTACTTTTGATTAAGTTTGCAGCGTGAAAGTAGCAGTGGTCATACTCAATTGGAACGGAAAGGATTTGCTCGAAAAATTCCTACCCTCAGTGGTAAATTTTTCTTCCGAAGCTACCATTTATGTTGCAGATAATGATTCTACAGATGATTCCGTTTCTTTTATTTCAGAATTTTTTCCGACGGTACAAATCATTCAAAACAGAGTGAATGGCGGCTATGCGAAAGGTTATAACGATGCACTAAAAAATCTTTCCGAAGAAATCTTCGTTCTTCTTAACAGTGATGTTGAAGTAACTAAAAACTGGTTACAACCAATCATTTCAGAATTCGAAAAAGATAACTCGGTAGTTGCCGCTCAACCAAAAATCCTTGATTATAAAAACAAGGAATATTTTGAATATGCAGGAGCAGCTGGCGGATTCATTGACAAATACGGCTACCCTTATTGCCGTGGACGCATTTTTGATACTTTGGAAAAAGATGAAGGTCAATACAATGATATTTCTGAAATCTTTTGGGCTTCGGGAGCCTGTCTTTTTGTGAAAGCTCAAGCTTTTTGGAAAGCTGGCGGACTGGATGAAGACTACTTCGCTCATCAAGAGGAAATCGATCTTTGCTGGCGTTTGCAATCTAAAGGTGGAAAAATATTTTATATCGGAACCTCAAAAGTGTATCATGTTGGCGGTGCTACTTTAGCAGCTTTAAATCCTCAAAAAACCTTCTTCAACTTCCGAAATTCACTTTTAAATATTTTAAAAAACACAAGTGGATTCAGCACTTTCAGCTCTATTTTTGCACGAATGCTATTGGATGGAATTGCAGCATTTCAATTTTTAATTCAAGGAAAACCCAAACACTTCGTTGCTATTCTAAAAGCACACTTTAGTTTTTATGGCTTGTTTCCCAAATTTCTAAAGAAAAGAAAGAAATATTCTTCAAATTTTAAATATTTCAAGATCAAATCTATTGTATTTCAATATTTTATGCGAAAAAAGAAATATTTTAACAAACTATAACATAAAGTATTGTTAATCGTTTCTTGGCTCATAGCCAATTTTATAATTTTGGTCGGAATTATTGAAACAAACAATCTAATATAAAACTTACAAATTATGAAGAAACTATTGATTCTTGCAATGTGCTCTGGTTTGGTATTTACTTCTTGCGTGTCCAAGAAAAAATATACCGAGTTGGAAACAAAACAAAAAAATACACAAGATTTATTGAACACGGCAACCGTTAAACTTAACGATTGTCTTTCTGATAGAGCAGCCTCTATGGCACGTGCTAAAGAACTTGAAGAGCGTCTAGCAGATATGAAAAAGACAAATTCAGACTTGATTCAAAGTTCAAAAGACCTTACAATGTTAACCTCTAAAGGAGCAACTAATCTTGAAAAGTCTTTGGAAAGTTTAAAAGAAAAAGATTTGAAGATTACACGCTTGCAGGATGCGCTTACCAAAAAAGATAGCGTTACACTTGCACTTGTTACAAGTCTCAAAAGAGAAGTTGGGATGAACGATCCAGATATTGAAGTAAATGTTGAAAAAGGAGTTGTTTATATTTCTCTTTCAGATAAAGTAATCTTCAAGAGCGGAAGTTACCAAATTTCAAACAGAGCTACCGAAATATTAACTAAAGTTGCTAAAGTAATCAACGGTAAGCCTGATTTTGAAGCAATGGTTGAAGGTCACACCGACAACGTTCCTTACGGAAAAAGAGGAGAATTGTTAGACAACTGGGATTTGAGTGTAAAACGAGCCACTGCAATTGTTAGAGAACTTCAAAACCTTGGTGTTGCGCCATCACGTTTGGTTGCTGCAGGTCGTTCAGAATATGTACCATTAGTACCGAATACTACTGCTGAAAACAGAGCTACCAACAGACGTACACGTATCTTGGTTCTTCCAAAAATCGATCAATTCTATGATATGATTGAAAAGGAAATGAAAAACCTTGAAACTGGCGGAAAATAATTTCTGAAAGCTTATAATTCTTAAACCCGGCCCCACAAGGCCGGGTTTTTTGTTTTCACAATTTATAAGGTTATCACCAAGCTTTTTGTATCTTGTATAGCGATTAAACCAACCCAAAATTTTAGTAAAATGGAAGAATTCACCACCAATTGGAGCCACGAAGAATTAAAAGGTTATATGTTATTATATTGCGCCCACGCAGATTTTAATGTTTCTCACGAAGAAAAAGAATATATAAAATCTAGAGTAGGAGAAGAAAAATACCGTAAAATTCGTAAGGAATTTGATGAGGATAATGACTATCAACAAATTCAAAAAATAAATGCCGCTATCGAAAGATTTGAATATTCCAAGGAAGAAATAGACGAAGCTTTCCAAAGCATAAAAAAGTTATTTTTAGCAGATGGCGAAATGGATATTTTGGAACAAAATCTGTATCGTGGATTAAAACATTTACTGAAGAAATAATTCGAAAACACTAAAATCATCGAAAAAGAAGAAATTAATATCATCGAAAATTTCTACGAAGCCTTTGCAGACTTGGATGCAGAGCGAATGTTAGAATGGTACCACGACGATGTTACTTTTGAAGATCCCGCTTTCGGAGTTTTAAAAGGTGAAGAAGCTAAAAACATGTGGCGCATGCTTTGCGAAACCCAGCAAGGAAAGGATTTTAAAGTTATTACTTCAAAAATAGAATATACTCCCGAAGCCGGAAAAGCGCGTTGGGAAGCTTACTACACTTTTTCCAAAACAGGTAGAAAGATTCATAACGTGATTAATGCTACTTTCAAATTTAAAGATGGAAAAATCATTAACCATATTGATAAATTCAGCCTTTACAAATGGTCTAAACAAGCAATAGGATTCAAAGGATTTTTGGTGGGTTGGACAGCATTCTTCAGAAAAAAGATGAATTCTCAAACAAGATTTTTACTTTCTGAATTTCACAAAAAACAAATTCCTAAAAATTAAAGCTCCAAGCTCCCCTTCCCTTCTCTTACTACAATTGGTTCATCACCAGTAAGATCAATTACCGTTGAAGGTATATTTCCACCATAACCACCGTCAATTACAAGATCCACTAAGTTGTCCCATTTCTCCAAAATAAGTTCTGGATCTGTGGTGTACTCTATCACTTCATCTTCATCTTTTATAGAAGTTGAAATAATGGGATTGCCCAATTCCTGAACAATGGCACGTGTTATGGAGTTATCTGGAACCCGAATTCCCACTTCCTTTTTTTTCTTAAATACGGAGGGAAGATTGTTGTTTCCTGGAAGGATAAAGGTATAAGGTCCTGGCAAATTTCGTTTTAATAATTTAAAAGTAGGTGTATCAATTTGCTTTACATAATCGCTTAAATTGCTTAAATCTTCACAAACAAAAGAGAAATTAGCCTTTTCAAGTTTTACGCCCCGAAGTTGCGCAACCCGTTCCATTGCTCGATTACTTTTTATATCGCAACCCAAGGCATAAACGGTATCGCTTGGATAAATTATGACGCCGCCATCGCGAAGGATTTTTACTACACGTTTAATTTCTTTCGGATTCGGGTTTTCTTCGTAAATTTTTATGAATTCAGCCATCGCACTCTTTTTGTTTTAAATATAAATGAATTTATAGAAATTAACAACTTCACACAAATTGTTATAACATAAAAATAGTTTTTCATCGTTATGGGTAACAACAAATCTTTTTTATGAAAAAAATCCTCGTAATTGTTCTTTTCTTCGGAATTCAATTTTCTTTCGTTTCCTGTTCAAAAGACAGCGATTCTATCAATGAACAAATTTTAATGGCTGAAACATTTATGAATGTTTCCTACGGAAGTAATGCGCAACAAAAATACGATCTTTATTTACCCGCAGATCGATCCACTGAAAAAACGAAGGTTATCGTCTTGGTTCACGGTGGTGGTTGGGTTGAAGGCGACAAAGCGGAAATGGAATTTTTTATTCCTTATATAAAACTGAGACACCCGAACCACGCAATAGTTAACATCAACTATGTTTTAGCTGATGCAAATACCCCTGCATTCCCTAACCAATTTTTAAATTTGGATGCGGTAATAAACAAACTGACTACTGAAAAAAATGAATTAAACATTTTACCACAATTTGGACTAATTGGCGTGAGTGCTGGCGCACATATTTCTTTAATGTATGATTATGCCTATGATCCAGACGACCAAGTAAAAATGGTGGGTGATATTGTGGGACCTTCAGATTTTACGGATCCATTTTATAGTGAAAATCCTGCGTTTCCAGCTTATATGGCGGCTTTGGTTGATGAGAGTGCTTACCCTACTGGAACAGATTATGCAACTGTTTTGAGCCCTGCATTTCGAGTTTCAAATGCTAGCAGTCCTACCCTACTTTTCTACGGAAATGCGGATCCATTGGTGCCGCTTTCCAATGCAACTACGCTAAACTCAAAGTTAAACAATGCGGGAATAGACCATAATTTCACGGTTTACAATGGTGGTCACGGAGATTGGGCTCCAAATGATATTGAAGATGTAAAAGCGCAATTGAGTGCTTTTGTTGATACTTATTTGGGAGTGAACTGAATCGTGATCCGTTAATTCGGGATTTGTTAATTGGATGTAACGAATCCCGAATTAACGGATCACGAATTAACAACCTTTAGCTTCGCGAAACGAAGCAGTAATTTCTTTAAACCACCATTTTCGAAATCTATTTCAGCTTTTGTGTCTGCGCCTAGGCCTTCTATACTTTTAATTTTTCCTTTTCCGAAACGAACGTGTTCCACTATTGTTCCAACATTTAGATTTGCATCTTCGGCATTGAAATTTTTGTCGGTGTCACTAGTTACGGGTTTTAATCTTCGCAGTTTCCGAAGCTGATCTTCCGTCGGTCCCATCGGCGCTTTGCTTGAAACTGGTTTTTTCAATCTGAGTTTGCTGTGGTCCACATCGTCAAAAATGTCCGCATCAAGTAATGGTTTGTAACGATTTTCAGTGATTGGCGTTAAATACTCCAAAAAACTCTCATCAATTTCTTCAATAAAACGGCTGGGTTCGGCATCTATCAATTTTCCCCAACGATAGCGGGATTGGGTGTAAGTTAAATAGGCTTGCTTTTCGGCACGAGTTACGGCAACGTAGAAAAGTCTTCGTTCTTCTTCAAGTTCGCTGCGGGTATTCATACTCATCCCGCTTGGGAAAAGATCTTCTTCCATCCCAACGATATAAACGTACGGAAATTCCAAACCTTTCGCCAAATGGACGGTCATCAGTGCTACACGGTCGCTATCGCCTTTATCACTGTCTGCATCTGTGGCGAGGGCAACATCTTCCATAAATTCTGAAAGCGAGCCTGTGGCATCGGCGATTTCTTTTTGTTCTTCAACAAAATCGCGCATTCCGTTTAATAATTCCTCAATATTTTCAATGCGAGCGATTCCTTCTGGCGTGCCGTCTTTCTTCAGTTCTTGAAGTAAACCAGTTTTTTTGGAAACGTGCTCAGTAATTGTAAAAGCATCATAATTTTGATTCAAAACCTGAAAACTTTCAATCATCGTCACGAAATCCTGTAACTTGGTTTTGGTTCCAGAATTTATCTTCAAATCAATTTTATCTATGTTTTTCATCACTTCAAAAATTGAACGATTGTAATGATTTGCAGCAACAATCAATTTATCAATTGTAGTTCCTCCAATTCCACGTGCGGGATAATTGATTACGCGTTTAAGGGCTTCTTCGTCTTTCGGGTTTAAAACCAATCGTAAATAAGACAGGACATCCTTTATTTCCTTTCGTTGATAAAAACTGAGTCCGCCGTAAATTCTGTATGGAATGTCTTTCTTCCGAAGGGCATCTTCCATTGCACGACTTTGGGCGTTTGTTCTATATAAAATTGCAAAATCACCATCTTTCATTTGATGGTTCATTTTGTTTTCAAAAATGGAACTCGCAACAAAACGACCTTCGTCACCATCAGTCATTGTTCGGTTTACGAGAATTTTAGCGCCTTCGTCATTCGCCGTCCAAACTACTTTTTCGAGTCTGGTTTTATTCTTTTCAATAATATTGTTTGCGGCATTTACGATGTTTTTTGTGGAACGGTAATTCTGTTCCAATCGAAATACTTTTACTTCATCATAATCCTTCTGAAAATTCAGGATATTGTTGATGTTCGCGCCTCGGAAAGCATAGATACTCTGCGCATCATCGCCTACAACACATATATTTTGAAACTTATCTGAAAGTGCTCTTACTATCAAATACTGACTGTGATTTGTATCTTGGTACTCGTCCACCAAAATGTAGCGGAAACGGTTTTGATATTTTGCTAAGACTTCTGGAAAACGAGTTAAAAGTTCGTTGGTTTTCAAAAGTAAATCATCAAAATCCATAGCCCCAGCTTTGAAGCATTTGTCAACGTAAGATTTATAAATATCGCCCAAACGTGGCATTTTTGCCATTGCATCGGCTTCCATTAAATCTGAATTGCTGAAATATGCCTTTACGGTAATCAAGCTATTTTTATAGGAAGAAATCCGCGAATAAACCTGCTTGTATTTATATACATCTTTGTCTAAGTGCATTTCCTTGATGACTGCACGTATCACACTTTGGGAATCTTGAGTATCATAAATTGTAAAATTTGAAGGATAGCCCAACTTATCAGCTTCAAACCGAAGGATTTTCGCAAAAATACTGTGGAAAGTTCCCATCCAAAGATTTTTGGCTTCACTAGAACCTACAATCTTTGAAATACGGTTTTTCATTTCACGTGCCGCCTTGTTGGTAAAGGTCAGCGACAAAATATTAAATGGGTCAACACCTTGCGACATTAAGTATGCAATACGAAATGTAAGCACGCGTGTCTTGCCCGAACCAGCTCCAGCTATAACTATCATCGCGCCATCTTTTTGCAGCACTGGTGCACGCTGAGCATCGTTAAGTTGTTCTAAATATGTTTCCAAAACTTCATTTTCTTCAAGCTGTGAAAATAGTTATTATGAAAGGAATATTTAAATAGATTTTTGGCAAATTATAAACATCTTTTCATTTTTGATTGACTGAAAATAAATATCTTTAAAGTCTGATGTTGAATAATGGATAGATAATATCTAACTTAAATTCAATTCTTAAACATTAAAAAAATGCGCGTGATGAATCGCGCGCCTACACATTATGGATGGAATTATAAACTTTATTTCAGCAATCCCTTGGTGGGCCTGGATCCTCATTTTTCTATTACTTGTTGCCATTCGCGACATCTTTTTCAACAAGCATCACGCCGTTAGCCATAACTTTCCTATTGTTGGTCACATTCGGTATATGTTGGAAAGTATTGGGCCAGAAATAAGGCAATATATTGTAGCCAACAACCGTGAAGAGCTTCCTTTTAATCGAATTGAGCGAGGTTGGATATATGCATCCGCTAAGAACGAAAACAATTATGAAGGTTTTGGAACAGACCGCGATATTTATGAACCTAACTATATTTTCATAAATAATGCGATGCTTCCTTTTAAAGTAGAAAAGGATAATCCAAATTATAAAAATCCTTATTTCTTGCCTTGTGCAAAATTGATGGGCGATTTTCACAAACGTCGTCGTCCGTATCGTCCCACTTCCGTTATAAATGTCTCGGCAATGAGTTTCGGGTCGCTTTCTGCAAGAGCTGTGGAATCTTTGAACAAAGGTTGCGGGCTTGCTTATTGCTACCATAATACAGGTGAGGGCGGGCTTTCACCCTATCATAAAACTGGTGCTGATGTTGTTTTTCACTTTGGAACTGGATATTTCGGAGTTCGCGATGAACACGGAAATTTTTCAATGGAGAAAATCGTGCAGCTTGTTAAAGACAATCCACAAGTACGCGCAATTGAAGTGAAGCTTTCGCAAGGTGCTAAACCAGGAAAAGGAGGAGTTCTTCCAGGAGCTAAAATTACATCTGAAATTGCTGAAATTCGCCACGTACCTTTGGGCCAAGATGTGCTTTCACCACCAAACCATTCTGCTTTTGAAGGCGTTAAAGGTATGGTTGAATTTGTAGAAAGTATTGCTGAAGCAACTGGACTTCCTGTTGGAATTAAATCTGCTGTTGGTCGTTTGGGTGAATGGGAACAGTTGGCCAAAATAATGAAGGAAACCGGTAAAGGTCCTGACTTTGTTACTATAGATGGTGGTGAAGGTGGAACTGGAGCATCCCCTCCAAGTTTTGCAGACCACGTTTCATTGCCTTGGCTTTTCGGTTTTGCAGCGGTTTATAAAATCTTTAAAAAACACGACATCTGCGATCAAATTGTTTTTATTGGTAGTGGAAAATTAGGTTTTCCTGCAAAAGCTGCAATGGCATTTTCTATGGGCGCAGATTTGGTGAATGTTGCGCGCGAAGCAATGATGAGCATTGGTTGTATACAAGCACAATTATGTCATACCAACCGTTGCCCTAGTGGTGTTGCAACACAAAGTAAATGGCTCCAAAGAGGAATAGATATTCAGGATAAATCTGTTAGAGCACATTTTTACTTTAAAAACTTTAGAAAAGAATTGTTAGAAATGACACACGCATGTGGTTATGAACATCCATGCCAGTTTACGATGGACGATGTAGATTTAACGGTGGGCGATAAAAACCTAATCAAAACCTTGGCGGAATCTTTTATGTATCATAAACACGAAGTTCCTTTTGAAAGCATGAAAGCATTATTGCACTGTGAGCATTTAGGTGGAAACTTTCACGAGAAAGAGGCTAAAAAGGAAGTTAAAGCAATGAAGAAGGAGAATAAGGTGAGGTATTAATTAGTGTTCAGTATTTAGTCTCAGTTTTCAGTCAGCTCGCAGTTTATTGCGTGCCCTCGTTCCAGAATATTTACAATAAATAGTTTCAACTTTCAATTCGGAAATTTTAATTGTAAGAACGTTAATTTTATCTCTTTATCAAATATTGAGAAGATATTCTTCTTATAATATTTCCTCTTAAAATTATAATACCTTTTCTGAAAAAAATTAGGCTCTTCAAGAAATTTGAAGAGCCTAATAATTTCAGATATTATAAAAAATTCTACTTTTTAACCAACTTGGCAGTAAACTGTTTATTATCTAATCCGTAAGCTTTTACGAGATAAATACCCGCTGCAAACGAAGAGATGTCCAAAGTTTCTTCAGTTTTTCCATCCTTAAATTTTTTGGACAGGATAGATTGACCAGTTAGTGATAAAATCTCTACACTTTTCAGGCTATCACCTATCAATGAAACATTAAAACTATTTTCAACTGGGTTAGGGTAAATTAATAGATTATTTGAACCTACATCTTGACTGGTATTGGCAGGCCCTTTGTAACCATTGAGAATCCAATATATAATTAACTGTTTTTGCTCTTCGGTCATATCGTCTCCCATTGGACGATTGTTGTAGGTTAATTGATAAGTAAAACCTTCATCATAACAGCCACATTCTGGTGTGTACATTCCAACAATATACATTGTATTTTGGTTGAAATTATAATCAGGGAAAGTAGTTGTTAAATTCCACGGAGAGGCACCAAGGCTATTCCCAGAGGCATTTCCAGAAGCGAAAGCTGGTCCTGATACTACAATTGGAGGATAGCTTGTTACTTCAGAAACAAACCAATAGTATTCACAATCTGATCCGTGTAAAGAATCATCCGAAGGACTTATTGTATTAATAGAACCTGTTATCTCTTGTGGATTACCTTGGTGCTGCACGGTGATACTAAGATTTGGATCAATCAATTTAGTTACCGCAATATCATCTATTGCTAAATCATTACCATCTCCGTTTCCAGTTTGATCAAGTACAATTCTCAAAGATACTGAACTGCTGGAAGCCGTAAAGTTATACTCTCTACTATCCCAATCACATGGATCTGCTGGATTTACAGATACAGCACTAAAGCCGGTAGCGCCAGAGCCAGATACTATCATGTTAATTCTCGGAAGAATATCAAAAGTACATTGAGGCATGTTTTTGAAGTTTGCACAAAATTTATATCTAGCGCCTCTTTCAAGACCAGAGATTGTTTGCTGCCAAATTACAGCATTTCCAGATTGTTGGGTTTTTCCATTTACAATCATAAAATCATCATTTGTTGCGTAGGCTATTGGATCTGCACAGAAAGAATGATCTGTTACAGTAGCTCCAAAGGCACTTGCAGAATTTGTAACATCATATTGGCCAGGATATACCGCTGGATTGTTAGAATAACTACTATTAAAGCCGCTATTACCAAACTCAAAGTTACCGTTTACCACAAGGTTTTCCCCATCGCAGCAGTATGAACCTTCATTACTTGGCGGTTCTACATTGTTACAATCTTGAATACAGATATTATCTACTCCAATAATTTCAGTTTGGGCACTTGATCCTGCAATATCTATAGCAAATGCAACTCCGCCTACATTCGAGAGTAAAGCATTCCACTGAGCAGGCGTAACATTGGTCCATTGACCATCACCATTTCCTGGCAAAGTTACGCCGTCACTTGGCAAAATAGGTGCGCAAACATGCACCCAATCGTCATTTTCCGTAACCGTGTTAGTAGCCACAAATACTGCATAAACAGTTGAAGCTTGCGGGGAAGCACCGTCATACAAAACTATTTTTGGATTGATGTTAGCTGAAGAACTCGCAATACCATCATTAAATACCTTGTAATCAAAGCACAGGCAATGGTCTATAAACCGTTTCCAATCTTTGGGATAGGAAGTACTATTATAAACCCATGAACCTCCAGATCCATCTCTTACCCTGAGATAATTGGTGCCGTCAAGAGCTGGGCTATTGATTGATGAGGTCGAATATCTGTTTTGCCATCCATCAAATGAACCACTTTCAAAGTTAGTGCAGATTTCATTTTGCCCATAAGATAGACCTATCATAAGTAAGCAAAACATTACAATTGTGTGTCTAATTGTTTTCATAATAAAGTTATTTAGTTTACCTACTCTATTTATTATAGGATTTTCAGTTTCCTCCTTAGTGTTTTCAATATTTTAAAAGACATATAATTATTGTCTTCTATGCTTATATCAACCGGATTCAACTTTTGTTACCTAATTTTCGGAATTTTTAAAAATTTTATTATGATTTTATCAAAAAAATCCTTTTAGAATTAAAACAAAGGGATTTCAAAGGATAAGATATAAATGTAAAAATCTTTTGAAATAGGGGGATATGGAGGAGTTTTTTTGTTCATAAACCAAAAAGAGCTTAAGTTTGTTCACTATTAAAAATTCTATGGAAGAAGCAACCCAAATTATTAGTTATGTAGCTTATTTATTACCTGCAATTGTGGTAGGTCTTGTAGCATATTTTTTCTTTAAAGGCCACACTGCAAATGAAGAAGGTCGTAGAAGATATTTAATTCAGAAGGAAGCACAAAAACAAGTATTACCGCTTCGTTTGCAAGCTTATGAACGCATCACGCTTCTTTTAGAGCGAATAGATTTGAATAAATTATTGATTCGGGTAAAACCGTTTTCAGACTCAAAAGACGATTATGAAAACTTATTAGTAAAGAATATTGAGCAGGAGTTTGAGCACAATCTTACGCAACAAATATATGTTACTCCAGAATGTTGGAATTTGGTGAGTGCGGCCAAAAACGCTACAATTCATATCATTAGACAAGGTGCTATGCACGAAAAGGAAGGCAATGTAGATAAAATGCGAGAGTGGCTTTTACAAAATTTTATGGAAGAAATTACACCTTCACAAAAGGCTTTGGCATACATAAAAAAAGAAGTGAGTGAGCTTTTTTAGAATGACTTATGACCAAAAGAATCAGGACGTAAGGCAGGTGATGGCCTAATGATTCAAAAGATTTTTTAGATGTATAAATTATTTTTTTAGTCTTAAGTCATACATCCTTTCGTCCTTAGTCTCTTTTTAAGTAGTAAATAGATTATTTCGAATCGCAAAAAGCATAAGACCAATTCTGTTTTTTAGCCCGAGTTTTTTATAGAGGGAATCCCTGTAACCTTCTACGGTTTTGTAACTACAGATCATGGCTTCGGCAATTTCTTTATAGCTCATATCTGTACAAGCTAGTTTTATGAATTCCAATTCTTTATCTTTTATTTCGGTTTGAATGTTTTTTTCCAAAGACTCCATAAGTATTTGCGAAACGGTGCTTGTATAGTAATGACCACTTTCCATTACTTTTTGCAATGCTTCTTTAAGGATTTCTTTTTTGGTATCCTTCATTAAATAACCTTTGGCACCAGCGCGAAGCATTTTTAGTATTGTGTATTCATCTTCTTCAATTGAAAGCGCGAGTACCTTTATCTTTGGATATTGCGTTCTAAGTTTTTCTGTGGTTTCTATTCCGTTCAAAATGGGCATTTTAATATCCATAAGTACCAAATCTGGGATGTTTTTTGGCTCTTTCAATCTATCTAGAAGATCCTGTCCATTTTTACATAGATAAAGCACTTCAAAGTTTTCAAAATCCTGAACCAAACCCCCTATGGCCTGAGAGAGTAAAAAATGATCGTCAACTACTACTACTGTATATTTCATTAGAATCTTCTATTTAAAATTATTGAAAGCTTATATATTAAACCATGTTATATTTTAAGTGCAACGACGTTCCTTCTCCTTTAGTTGACTCTATCCTTAAGGTTGAATTGATAAGTTTTGCTCTTGTTTTCATATTTTTCAAACCAATTCCCATAAAATCGTCATCTTTTGAAAACCCTACTCCATCGTCAATTGCTGATATGGTTAGGTGCTTTTCAGAATAATCAAGAACAACATTTAAAGATGCCGCTTTGGAATGCTTTATAGTGTTTGAAAAAAACTCCTGCAAAATTCTAAAAAGTATAATTTGGGTATTTCCTTCTATTGGCGCTATAGTTCCAACAACTTTTAATTTTGCCGCTATAAATTTCAATCTATTAAACCGTTCAATTTCCAGACTCACTGCTTCTTTTAAACTAAGGCTTTTCAGTGCTTCTGGATTTATCAATTTTGAAAGCGCCCTTAGCTCATCAATTCCTGAGCCAATAGTTTCACAAACCTCTGGCATCATTTCTGGTTTTTCTAATGACATTTGGGCTTGTATTTTTGCCAAGGTCATTAGCTGACCAATATTGTCGTGCAATTCCCAGCTTATGTTTCTCAGGGTTTCTTCTCTTATCTCTATTTGCGATTCTGCAAGTTCCCGATCATACGCTTTTTTGGTCTCTGCTTGTTCCCGAAGCAACCGGTTTTTCCTGCGGGAAAAAACGCTGAACAGAACGATAACAATAATAACCAACGTTACCGGAATGGCTATCGCCATTATTATTATGACCTCTTTTTCATCCATAAAAACCCTGTCAAAAAGCACAAATACATAATGATAATGAGCGAAAACTGAATAAGCTGTAAAAGCTCAAAAAAACTATTGAAATTATAATACCAAGAACGAATTATTTTGATTGGAAGATACCCAATATAAAACAAAAACAAACCAACACTTATCCAAAACAATAGGTCGTTTCTAACCACCAGAACTAATGATGACTGCAAAATACTTATATAATAAAGTGTTATACTGAATATTAATACTCCTGCACCAGCAATGTAGGATTTTGTAAAAGATTCATTAATAATATCGGTAAATATTAAATCACCTAAATAAAATATCCAAAAAATTCCAATACCTATTTTAATATAATTTTTGAATTTCACTTCTTCAATAGCCTTCATAAAAAGGTAAAAAAACAACGTAAAATAAAAAAAGTAATATATGTTGAATATCACAATATTTGGCACATCATATGTCTCGCTAATGAACTTTCCGAAAAATTCTGCAAATAAGCTTAAAAACAAAATTATCGGCAATAACTTTAAAGGTGTGTTTTTATAAAGCGGATATTTAAAAATCGACAAAATAAATACAATAACATATAAAGCCAAAAAGATGGTTTGTAGATTAGATAAAATTGTTTCCAAGAATGATTAGTATTTAATTTCCATGATCAAAAGGATTATTTCCTGGTGGTGGTGTGATAGTTCCATCATTTAAAATCAAACTAGTAGTTTCACCAACTGTAGCATTATTAGACATAAAAAATCCAGCCTCATTCATTTGGCCAGTAGAATCCGTTTGATCATTATCTTGGGTTCTTTCTTCATTCGAGTTGCGCCCTTTTAATGGTACAGCTGTATATTTTCCATCAATATCTTCAATTGAAAACCCAACGTTTTCACCTTTATAAGACATTGTAGGAACTACAAAAAAGCTATTTCTTCTTGGATATTTTACTACATCGCCATTCGGAAATTTATCGCTATTTGGGTAATTGGAAAGATAAAAGCGCAATGTGTTAATATCTACATTGGCTTCTTTTGCTTCGTGTTCTATGTATGCAATGTATTGTTTTATGGTTTTTAAGTCATACTCTGCGTAACGTGTGGGTGTAAATTTCTCTGGGCTTGGAAGTACGCTGTCCTCGTATTTTTGAATAATGCCAGAACGTCTTTCTGAATAAGCATCATACATTTCCTGAGCTTGCTCAACAGAAATTATATTGTCCTTTGGTGGGCCTTCATAAGGTGGCTCGGTGTGAGTTGGGTTTTCACAAGCAATAAACAACAAGCTAGTAAAAATCAGTAACAAGAATCGGTTGGTCATTTTTGTTGTCATAACTAAAAGATTTTAGGGTTGAGGTATAAATGTAATTACAAATGCGCTAATTTAAAAATGGACATTCATAATCTTAAAGGAAAGATACGTCATAACAACTGATAATTAGCCAATTAATATCAAGTTTCAAAAAAAATACAGGGAAAACACTTAAAACCTGGGGGATTTCCCCCTAAGCTTTTACTATGCTTTTTGGACAAGAAAAAGTATAAAATCAATCCTCCATAACCCGAATCTCGTTCAGCTCTTCGTTTTTTTGGTATGCATATTCATAGCCACGTTCCCACCATTTTTTCATCATTTCCTTATCAAAAATTAAGGAATTGGTGGTTAACACCGTAGGTGTGTAGTAAAGATTGATAATAACGTCCTTATTGGCAGCCACAAACTTACCAATGCGAATGTTTTGTTTTTCAATACGGTCTGCCATATAACTATGCATATTGGTCAGCAACGAAAACACATTTTTTGAAGGGAGCCTATTGTAATACATCACTTCTGTTTCAAGTATAATCACGTCGACCGTTGTGGCACCTCGGTTTATGGCTTCTTCAATAGGAACCATACTTCCAAAACCACCATCGGCATATTCGCAACCATCTTTTTTAGCTAGACTCATAAATGGAGTGTAGTTCGAAGAAATCCAAATCCAATCCAGAAAATCCTGATATTCAAAATCATTTACAGATTTGTATTCCACTTGGTTTAGCGAAAGGTTTGAAACCGTAACCACTACTTCTTTTTCTGAAGCTTTAAGCGTATTAAATTCATTTTCGGTAAAGGTTTTTTCAATGAGTTTTCGCAAATTCAGGCTTTCGCCGAAGGTTTTTTTTCCTTTAAAAAAATTCTTTAGAACCGTGTAATGGTTTATTGCTATTTGCTTTCCGCCAAATTTATCTTCCTTAATAACAAACGGACAGCTGTTAAAAATACTCTTTTGGTTCACCGAAGTAAAAACATCTTTAATATCGGCAATCTTATCTAACGCCAAATGCGAAATGAGCAAACTTCCAGTAGATGTGCCCACAAAAAGGTCGTACTCGTGATGCAGCTCATCCATTAAATATTGCGCCACACCGCCCGCAAACGCGCCTTTACTACCACCTCCAGATATTACTAATGCTCTCATTCCTTTATTATTGAATTCAAATAATTCGCTGCCTTGTCTGAAACTTGTCTCCCCAAAACCTTAATTTGTTCATAGTGTTTTTTCTCCTGAAGCAGCTTGTTCAACATTTCTTTTGAAGGCTTAGAAAATCGCCAAGTGGGATGCACACAGGCTTCTGCAAGATTTTTAATCGTTTCCAAATCCCAAAGTTGAAGCTCATTTACGTATTCGAAAGATTTCTCACGAATTTCGAAACTATATTCGGTTGATGTGTAATTTTTCAGTTCCTTTAAATAATTTTCCTTCTCAGTATTGTTATAATCTTCAGTAATTAGTGCCAAAGCGAGCCACAATTGCCTTATGTTTTTATTCTGAAAACCTTCAACAGCTTTTGTTTTGTTGAGATATTCCGATTTTCTTTCTGGAAACTGTGTCCATGTTTGATACAATGCAGCTTCCATCGTTACATAAGATTCGTCATTTAACAAAGTTTCATATTCCTTTTGAAGTTCCTTCGGAATGGTTTGTAACGAAAGTGCTACAGCCTGCCGAACATAGAGATTATTACTTTCAAAAGCAGTTTTGTACAGCGGGAGCGTTTCAGAAAGCGGTTCATCCACCAACTGATAAACGGCTTCCTGGCCAATAAAATCATTCGGAAACGTGAGCGCCGTCTTCAACTGAAGCTTTTTATCAGAAATTGGAACAGCGCGAAGAGCAGCAACTTCAAAATATTTATTTACGAAGGAAGATTTCAGCAAAGATTGATAGGCTTCTTCACTTTGAAAAGCAGTCTGTTGCAACCAATCCCTTTCAAAAGCTGAAATATCTGCTTGTGCAACCGCTTTCACTTCATTCAAAAAATCTTCGGTGGAAACGTTTTTGAATTTATATTTTTCTAAATAATTCTTGATAGCAGTTTTAAAAGCCTCATCCCCTATTTTCTCCCTTAAAATATGAAGCGCCCAAGCACCTTTTTGGTAAAATGTAAGCGAACTAGCCTTAGGGTTTAAAAGTGATTCTCCCTTCCCTTCATCGCTCGCAGTCTTTAACTGTTCAGCAGTTTGGTATAACTGCCAGTAATAATAATCATCGCCGAAAATTTCTTTTTCGGCAAGCAAAGCGTAATAAGTTGCAAACCCTTCCTGTAGCCAATGGTCTTCACTAGATTTTTCCGTAACCATATCTCCAAACCATTGATGTGCGAGTTCGTGGGCGTTTACGTTTACGTAATTTCTATCGTTAAAACCTGTGGAATCAACCATAAAAGCTTCGGAAAAGAAGGTGGCGGTTGTGTTTTCCATTCCGGCATACAGAAAATCGCGAACGGGAACTTGTTTGTAATTTTGCCACGGATAAGGAAAACCGATTTCAGTTTCCAGAAAATCAAAAATCTGTTTGCTGTAACGGTAGGTTGGCTCAACTTTTAGTGAATCTGAAGGTTGATAGTATAATTCAATGGGAATTCCTGAATTTGAAACGAGTTCTTTTTTGTTGAAATTTCCAATGGCGAAGGCTACCAGATAGCTAGACATTGGTTCTTTCATATCGAAATGCCAGTATTTTTCATCTGAATTACTTTCAACTTTCAATAGCGCTCCATTGGCTATTACATTTTTATCTTCTGGAGCCATTACTTGAAGGTCAAACTCAATTTTATCATTTATATCGTCGATGCTTGGTAACCAATGCGAAGTGTATTTTCCTTGACCTTGCGTCCAGATTTCATTTCCGAAGAAATATAGGGTTTGCTTGGGTTTCATGTTGTACCATAATTCTGCCTTATAGTCTTTGCCCTCTTCAAAATTACCTGTAAACCAAAGCTTTTTTTCGTCGGAAGTTATTTTGAAATCTTTAGTTTCTACCTTATTAATCTGAATGCTCACAGCATCCATAAATATGGAATCCGTCTCTTTTAAAACTCTAAATGTGACTAAAAAATGTCCTCCAATTTTCTTTTCAATTATATCAGTACCTATTAATGCCTCAATCTTCAAAAAGTCCGCAACCTCAGTCTGCTGGGAAAATATTTGAAGGGAAAATAAAAAGCAGGAAAACGCTAAAAAATATTTTGTCATTATTCTTTATCTAAATTATTTTTTGTTCGTTGCAATTCTTGAATGTCCAATAAATCCTTTGTACGTCCCGCTTTAATCTTGCTCGTAATTAAATCATCAAAAGACAAAACACGCCATTCCAAGTCCCTTCTTTTAACAATTACTGCTTCCTCAAAAGCTTTAGAAAAAGACTTATTTACCGAGAAATTCGTGATAATCTCTAAGTTAAGAATACTCGGAGTGAATTTAATCGAAATATTTTGCTGCTGCTCTTTTACTTCTTCAGGAAAATCGTCAATTTCAAAGCCCATTTCTTGAAAAACAAGAATTAATTTTTTAAAGTTTTCAGCAACCGGTTCTAACCAAAAATCAACGTCGGCTGAATGTCTTTGGTAGCCGTGAAAATTTACTGCACCACCACCAACCATAATCATTTTTACTTCGTGCTCTTTGCAACCCTTAATAAAATCGCGAATATTATTATCCCAAGCTTCAATCATCTATTTTTAAAATGAATTATGAAATTATCTTTTTTATCCGAAGTTTCTTGAGTGGGAAAATCCCTCATTTCATAACATAACCTAAAAAAAGCAAAAACTCGCTCAGCACCAGAAAGAGCCAAGAATTCTGCTTCTTGTAGCTTTTTACTTTCTTCCTTTGTTCTGAAATTAATTTCCATACGTTAAAGATAATAATTCTTGGTTGGGATTCCTGCCTTCGCAGGAATTAAGTATTTTCGTTTTATGAATGCCAATTTTCTCCAAACTCCAATAGATTACTTAAAAGGCGTCGGTCCAAACAGGGCAGATTTGCTCAAAAAAGAGCTTGGTATCCACACTTTTCAGGATTTGCTGAATCTTTTTCCGAATCGGTATTTAGATAGAACTCAGTATTACAAAATTGCACAATTACAGCAAACCAATTCCGAAGTTCAAATTATTGGAAAGATTACACATATAAAAACCGTAGAACAAAAACGTGGAAAAAGGCTCGTTGCAACGTTTATTGACGAAACTGGCAGTATAGAACTTGTATGGTTTCGCGGTCAAAAGTGGATTCGGGAGAATCTAAAATTGAACGTTCCCTATGTAATCTTCGGAAAAACGAATTATTTCAACGGAAGTTTCTCTATGCCACATCCTGAAATGGAATTGCTAGATGCACACGAAAAAAGTATCCGTTCGGCAATGCAACCTGTGTATCCTTCCACCGAAAAATTAGGGAATAGCGGCATCACAAATCGGGTGATAAATGGACTGATGCAGCAACTATTTTTGGAGAGCAAAAACAACTTCGCGGAGACCCTTTCAAAACCACTTTTGGATGAGCTAAAATTAGCCTCCAAAAGGGAAGCACTTTTCAACATACATTTTCCAAAAAGTCAGGCCCATTTAGCACGTGCACAATACCGATTAAAGTTTGAAGAATTGTTCTACATTCAACTGCAATTAATCAGGAAAAATCTGCTTCATAAATCGAAAATTAAGGGCTATCCTTTTGATAAAATTGGAGACCATTTCAACACCTTTTTTTCGGAACATTTACCCTTTGAATTGACCGAAGCACAGAAGCGAGTTATCAAAGAAATCCGCAATGATTTAGGAAGCAATGCCCAGATGAATCGACTCTTGCAAGGCGATGTAGGTTCGGGCAAGACGATAGTAGCAATAATGGCAATGTTAATAGCACTTGACAACGGTTTTCAAGCCTGCTTAATGGCACCGACTGAAATTTTGTCAGTCCAGCACTATAACGGTTTAGTTGAAATGTGTAAAAACCTGAACACCAGTATTGAATTGCTAACTGGCTCAACTAAAACTTCAAAGCGAAGAGAAATTCACGAAAAGTTGGAAAATGGTGAATTAGACATGTTAATTGGCACCCACGCACTACTAGAAGAAAAGGTGAAATTCAAAAATTTAGGGCTCGCAATTGTGGATGAGCAGCACCGTTTTGGCGTGGAACAACGCAGCAAACTTTGGCACAAAAATGAGTACCCGCCACACGTACTTGTAATGACCGCCACCCCCATCCCCCGCACTCTTGCCATGAGTGTTTATGGCGATCTAGACATTAGTGTAATTGACGAGCTTCCGCCGGGTAGAAAAGACATTAAAACCGTGCATCGTTTTGATGCAAATAGACTCAAGGTTTTTCGGTTTATAAAAGACGAAATTTCCAAGGGCAGACAGGTCTATATTGTGTACCCTTTAATACAGGAAAGTGAGACCATGGATTACAAGGATTTGATGGACGGATACGAGAGTATTACACGTGAATTTCCCCTACCTGAATACCAAGTTTCTATCGTTCACGGACAAATGAAATCTGCAGATAAGGAATATGAAATGAATCGCTTCATTAAAGGCGAAACTCAAATTATGGTCGCCACTACGGTTATTGAAGTTGGCGTAAACGTTCCAAACGCCAGTGTAATGATTATTGAAAGTGCAGAACGTTTCGGTCTTTCGCAACTACATCAATTGCGTGGTCGTGTTGGTCGTGGTGCCGAACAGAGCTATTGTATTTTAATGACGAGCCACAAACTTTCTGCAGATGCTAAAACCAGATTGCAAACCATGGTCCGAACCAGTGACGGATTTGAAATTGCAGAAGTTGACCTAAAACTCCGCGGTCCTGGCGATATGATGGGCACACAACAAAGCGGTGTGCTAAACCTACGTATTGCAGATATAATAAAGGATTCTGAAATATTAAAGATTGCCCGAAGCTACGCAATGCAAACCCTAAAGGCAGACCCCAACTTTGCTTCCGAAGAAAATATTCCTATAAAAAATACATTCGAGCAACTTGTGAAGTATCGGAATATTTGGAATTATATTTCTTAATTCTACCACAGAAATTTATTTTTCTTTTTAGAGAGATAGAAATCTCAAAGGAGAGAAACGATATAGAAGAATTGTAATAAAGGGTGTAACACTCTATCTTGTAAGTAAAAACTTCATTTTTTAGGGGGATTTCCCCCTACCTTTCCTTATGTATTTATCGTATCTTGTTGAATATTAAAAAGATAAGATTCAAAACAACCAATCTTAAACTAGATGAGTGAAAAGTTTATAGAAAAAGCGCATTGTGTTGTGATGAGCAACCTTTCCGATGAAAATTTCGGGGCAAACAGTCTTGCATTACTCTTGGGATTGAGTACCTCACAAACACTCAGGAAAATAAAGGCCGCCACAGGAAAATCGGTAAATAAATATATTAGGGATCTGCGATTAAAGGAAGCCGCCCGATTAATCCAGGAAACCGAGCTCTCTCTTGCTGAAATCTCATATAAAGTAGGTTTTAACAGTGCATCCTATTTCAGTAAAACATTTAGTAACTATTATGGAATTACCCCCAGTGAGTTTAAAGTACGAAAAATCAGTTCGGAGGAATTGGATGCTATCAAGCCCACGCACAGCTTACGTAGTATTATCACCAGCAAAGCAACTCTTTATATTGGTATTTTACTCCTGGCGTTACTAGCAGGATATTTTATTATAAATGGCATAACGGCAAAAAATCATTCCTTACCCAATTCTATCGCGGTTTTACCTTTTAAAGATTTGAGCCAACAGGACAATCAATGGTTTTGCGATGGCGTTTCAGAAAATATTTTACATTCCCTGGCGCAGATAAAAGATGTAACGGTCACTTCTTTCACTTCATCATCTACCTATAGAAATTCAGAAAAGCGTATTCCAGAAATAGCTAAGGAGTTGGGAGTCTCCTATATTCTGGAAGGCAGTGTGGTACTGCATGATAACAAAACAAAAATCATTGTTCAGTTGATTGATTGTAACGACAATCATATTTGGTCCAAGGAATATTCTGATGATTTCGAAAATATTATAGATATTCAGAACAATGTAGCCCAAGAGGTGGTAAGTCAGTTTAAAACAACCCTAACTCCATTAGACGAGCAAACCTTAAATGCCTACCCTACAAAAAATATGAAGGCCTATGCATTACATTTAGAAGGGCGTTTGATCAATGATAGTAGAAATTTTGAGGATTTAGAAAAAAACATTAAGAACAATAAAAAAGCCATTGCGTTAGATTCCAATTTTGTAGAAGCCTATGCCCAAGTAGCATCTACAAATCTCGTGGTTGCCATTAACTACGAATTAAGCGGTAATACTAAATACGTAAAAGAAGCCCGAGAATACGTTAATGATGCTTTGGCCTTAGACCCAAATTCTGCCAGAGCCAATGCAGTAAAAGCGAGACTTTTATTGGGTAATGATTGGAGTGAGAGTGAAAAGTATTTTAAAAAAGCCATTGCCCTAAATCCAAATGACAGCGAAACACGTTATTGGTATGCAGATTATTTTTTGAAGTCTGAAAATTCAGATTTAAAACAAGCCCTCAAGCAAGCAACTATAGCCTCTAGATTAAGTCCATTTTCTCCTGAAATTGCTGCCAGATATGCATGGTTAATGGTTTTAAATAATAAATTTGATGAAGCTGAAGCATATCTTACAGCTTACGGATTTGTTATCCCTACGGATGAGCGGTTTCTAATTAGCTTACATTTAGGAAGTCGGAAAAATAAAGATTGGCATCCCCTCTTTGATTGGGCATATACCCTAATTAAGAGTGATCCCGAAAATGCGCCAATGTACTACCATTATTTAGCGCAAGGGTACAATCAAATATACATAGACAAATTAAAGTCGATGGAGTGCGCTAAAAAGGCTTATGATTTAAATGATGATTTTTTATATTTCTATATTTATAATTTAATGATAAATGGATTTCACGATAAGGCAGCCGAATTCCTGAAGTCTGATG
The DNA here is from genome assembly GCF_000265385.1 of Aequorivita sublithincola DSM 14238. Lineage (NCBI taxonomy): Bacteria > Pseudomonadati > Bacteroidota > Flavobacteriia > Flavobacteriales > Flavobacteriaceae > Aequorivita > Aequorivita sublithincola. The sequence continues at coordinate 2,518,598 of NC_018013.1, read as the reverse complement.
TTTTTAAAAATCTTCCTGAAGAAGGTAAAAGATATTATACCTGGGAATACCAATACTACACGGGGAACTATGAACAAGCTCAAAACGAAATAGAAAAATATCCAGAAGTATTTAAATACAGTGAACTCTCAAAAACCTATGCACAATTGGGAGATAGAACAAAACTAGATAGCATCAATAAATTATATTTTGTACAAGGAGAACACAAATATTTTTACAGAGCTTATGTGCATGCTATATTGAAAGAACGGGACTCTATGTATTATTACTTAAATAAAGTAAGATATAGTTACTATAATCCCTTTACAATAACAAACGGCACTCCAGAATTCGAGCCTTACAAAAATGATCCTCGTTATAAGGCACTTTTAAAAGAGTTTTACATTCCAATTCCTGAAAAGTAAAAACCCAAGAAATATAGTCGCACATCTTGTAATCCCCAAAACCCTTTTTGGGTCTTCCAACACAATAAAACTTATTCATTTTTACCATCTCTACAACTTTACATAGACGTGCCGAGCATTGCCTTGCGTGAAAATTTCAACAAAATGCACGAAATAAACTAGGGATTGCCTGTTTTCTACAACACCTAAACTTAGATATTGATGTACTTTGATACTAATAAAAGTTGACATCGTGTCAACCTCTCTCAACCAGATGTTTATGTTAACTGCATAAAATGTTCGAACATCGATTGATGCTTTAGCATAAGTTCTATACAACTCTTTAAACGATTTCCTAATTACTTATAAAAATACCAACTCCCACAATTGATTGTAAAAAAAGAATATTAACCTCTTTAAATATACCACTATGGGACATTTAAACTTTATCCACTCCGAAACAGGAAGAACAGAGAATTACCTTGGCATTCCTGCCGAACCACTCCAATTAAGAGACCACAATAGATCTAGTACTCGCAAAAATGGGTGTCGGCGCAGTAGAATGAATTATTTTCTAACATTAATTGTAGCTCTTTTCACTTTAGTGGGCTTTGCTCAAAACACTGCCCCACAAATTCAGATTACCGATGTAACAGCAGATGAAACTGCAAAAACCCTTACCGTTAATTACTCTTTAAACGATGCTGAAAGTAATATATGTGAAGTATGGCTTAAAATGTCATTAGACGATGGAATTTATTTTGAAACGATTCCACAAGCTAACATTACCGGAGATATCGGTACAGGTATAAATCCTAACCCAACACTTTCTTTAACTTGGGATTACTCAGACTTGACCGTAGGAATTAGAAGTGTGGACATTAAACTATTTGCCTCAGATAACCAAGCGGTTGATATAGCCGAAATGGTCAGTCAGGTAGATGAAACGAAATTACTGAGCAACTTACAATTTATTGAAGGTGAGCGACATTATTTAACGACCCCTGTTCATCTGGAAGAAGTACGTACATTTATTGAAGATGCTTTTTGGGATGCAAATCTTCAGACCGAACGCCATTCTTTCCTTCATTACCATACTATGATGCAGAATATTATAGGTCGTCAACCCGGTGTAAAAGATGAAGCCACCACCTATATTATAGATGGTCATTTTGATGGGGTTGCTGGCAGTCCAGCGGCAGACGACAACGGCTCGGCGGTTGCAGGAACGTTGGAAGCACTTCGTATCTTATCACAATATTCTTTTGAGCATTCCATTCGCTTTATTGGCTTTGATGCTGAGGAAAGTATATGGCCTAACGGAAGCAACAGGTACATTTATAACGGCATTAAACCATTTGAGGATTTACAAGGAACTTTAAATATGGAGATGATCGGTTTTTATTCTTATGAAATAAATTCGCAAACGGTGCCTGCGGGTTTCGGGACACTCTTTCCAGAAGCTGTACAAGAGATGGCAGATGACGATTTCCGCGGAAATTTTCTATTTGGCGTTGGCAACACTAATTCAAATCCGCTATTAACAGCTTTTATCGATGCTTCTGAAAACTATGTTCCCGAATTAAGATTAATTACGGTCTCTGTTTCCGGTACGGGCCAAATTGCACCGGATCTTCGCAGAAGTGATCACGCAATGTTTTGGGATGCAGGTTTACAAGCGCTAATGCTTACTGATACTGCTAATTTTAGAAACCCCAATTATCACACTCCAGGTGATAACATTGGCACCCTCGATTTCGAATTTATGAAGAATGTAGTAAAAGCAGTTTTAGCCACCGCCGCCGAACTGGCCGTACCCATTAGCGCAGGTTTTGACGAAGCCGATTTATCTACCTGGCTGAGCATTGGCGAACACGATCAACCGTTTGTAGCAGACATATTTATATTTCCAAATCCTTCAAATGGCCTCTTGTCATTACGGGTTGAGAATGCTAAAACTGGATTTACATCGCGTGTTGAAATTTACGACTTAGTTGGAAAACGTGTTTATCAGGACGTTCTAGAATTTTCAGCAGGCACCAGCAATTCCGAAATTGATTTACAAAATTTAGCTAACGGCTCTTACATCCTTAGGTTTAAATCTGGGAATGTCACAAAATCCCTGAGTTTTATTATTGCGGATTAAATTACAATTCGAATTTAAAAGCTAAAATGGCTTAATATTTTATTTTAATTCTCCCCAATTATAACCTTAGTCTATTACCACCTTGTTATCCCTATACAGGAATCCTGCGTTAATGTAACCGGAAAGCAATGATTTATATATTCTATTACTAATCTTAAATTTTTCAAATTATGAAAACATATACTTTTCCATTCGTATTTTGCGCACTCTTGACCCTCTCGATGTCAGGACAACAAGCCGCCAAAAAAAGCACTCCAGTAATTTCTTCTGGCATGCTTTCACCCAATCCTACTATTACACCTTCCAGTTTAGTTACTTGTGACGGAGTTCTTTCAAATTATACCAACGCTATACCTAATAATTTACGAGGGGTAACATCCCAAGATTTTGAAGAAACCTATGATGCCTATGACAATATGGCGGCAGATGATTTTGAGGCTCGCGGTACTGGCGAATCCACAATTTGTGAAGTTTCAATAATGGGATTTTTCGACAAGATTGGTTTTAGTGGAGATCCCGACAGTGAGATAGTACTTAGGTTGTTTGAAAATGATGGCGGATTGCCGGGAACTCTGATATACACTGAAAATTTTTCTGGAACTGTTGATGATAACTATGATGGGGATTTCATTTTAGAACTAACTGGAGGGCCGGCATTAACGGGTGGCACAAAATATTGGTTGAGTGTTCAGGCAGTATTAAATGTTATTAAAGCAGGACAATGGTATTGGGATACTGCAACAGACGGAAACGGAGAGATTTATGCTTGGCAGAACCCCCTAGATGGATTTGGTGGTGGCTGTATTGTTTGGTCTCCATATACAAATTGCGGATTAACCTCCGAAGGACTAGATTTGATAATGGATATATCCTTTAACGAGGCTCTTAGCATAAACTCCAATTCTCTGGAAACAGCTGTTACCTTGTATCCAAACCCAGCAAAAAATCAATTCATTTTACAATCTAATGTGTCATTAAAAAAATTGACAATATATGATATTCGTGGAAGAATGATGAGCAATATAGATCTGTCGGAAATGCCGCAGGAAAAAACAATTGATATTTCATCCTTAACCTCGGGAGTATATTTCGTTCGGATTACCGATGATAAAAATTCAGTTGTAAAAAAATTACTGAAACAATAAACTAATCAATAAAATCAAAAGTCATGAAAAAAATTATTTCAATCGTCATATGTTTACTACTAGTTAGTACATTGACATTCGCGCAAAATGTTCAAACATCAATTGATGCTTTAACAAAACAGACAAATGCGGTAATCACCGTAAACAAAAACTGTGGAATTGTACAATTTGTTCGATTTCCATATTCGAAACCTTTAAAGCTAAAAGGCAACACAGTTTATAAGAAAACAATGTCTTTTCTAGAAAAAAACAAAGGCATTTACAATGTAGAAGACGTAAACGAATCTTTTATTCATAAAGCAACCGAAACAGACCAATATGGGTTAAAACGGGTTGTATTAACGCAAGTTTATAATGGGGTTCCCATTTTTGACGGCAAATTATATTTTCATTTTAATACTGAAAAAAAGCTGACTGCCATTAATGGAAACTATATTTCCAACATTTATATAAATCCTATTCCCAGTATCTCCCAGTCGCAAGCTTCATCCATTGCGCTGGAGACAATACACAACCAAAACATCAATTTTTCAGGAGTCCCTTTACAAGTAAAGGAAAGCACCTTGTACATATTTCAAAAAGGTATGACACAGGGCTATCGCGGTGCACAACATCTTGTTTATAAAGTTGAAGTGGGCAACCAAGTGGATGTAAGGGAATTTCTATTTATAGACGCTCACACAGGCAAACTAGTAGAACAATATACCGGAATAGCCCATGCCATAGACCGCACTATTTATGAAGTAGATACTTCAAACATTGTTTGGAAAGAAGGCGATCCATTTCCCGGGACGCTTAACCAATGGCAACAGAATGAAGTAGTGGTGTCTGAACATACCTATAATTTTTTTAAAAATGCTTTTGGATATGTATCGTATAATGGAGCAGATATACCAATGAAAGTAATTAATAACGACCCAAGAATCGTTTGCCCAAATGCCAACTGGAACGGCACCACTGCAAATTTTTGTGATGGAACAGCTACAGATGATATTATTGCTCACGAATGGGGACACGCCTATACTGAATATAACAGTGGATTAATCTATAGTTGGCAATCTGGTGCTCTTAGTGAATCCTATTCGGATATTTGGGGAGAAACTGTCGATTTATTGAATGGGTATGAAGATGATGGGGAAGATCTTTCACTTAGAACTGGATGTAATAGCTCTGATCGCTGGATGGAGGGTGAAGACGCAAGTGGTTATGGAGGAGCAATAAGAGATATGTGGGATCCTACTTGCAAAGGAGACCCAGGAAAAGTAAGTGATCCCCAATTTTGGTGTTTGGGAACCGATCAAGCTGGAGTACATAGAAATTCTGGGGTTCCCAACCATCTTTATGCACTATTGGTAGATGGCGGTAGTTATAATGGACAGACCATCTCTGGTATTGGTTTTACAAAAGCTGCCCATATTTTTTGGAGGGCACAGAGCCAATATCTAACCGAGACTAGTGGGTTCATTACCTTCGCAGATGCTTTGGAGGCTGCCACTACAGATTTAATGGGCATCAATCTGGAAGGATTGTCAACCACAACACCAGCAGGACCTTCCGGCGAAATAATTACGGCAAATGACCTTACGCAAGTTAGCAATACCATACTTGCCGTAGAATTAAGAAACGATCCACGCCCCGAATGTTTTACAACCATTTTGCAACCTTTAACAATTGATTTATGTGAAGCCGCAACTGCTAATCCAATATTTTTTGAAGATTGGGAAAATGGATTTGGCGATTGGACCCATGAGGAACTACCTGTGCATCCAGCTTTATGGGTACCTAGAGATTGGATGATTTATACTGGCCCGTTATCTAATAGAGCAGGAAATATTGCTTATGGACCCGCAGATAATTATGCCACTTGCTCAACAAATGGTCAAGAAGGTATTGTTCGGCTAACGAGTCCAATTATTACCATGCCAAATGATCCTAACCCTATATTTGAAATGGCTTTTAATCACACAATCTCTTTACAAAAAGGATATGACGGAGCAAACATTAAGTATAGTGTAGATGGAGGGAATTGGAACTTAGTTGAATCATCTTCATTCACTGAGAACCCCTATAATTATAATGCATTATATACCACTGAAAATCCGTTATCTGGCGAGCCAGGCTTTACTTCTTCAGATGGTGCAGCTGCTTATCTAACATGGGGAACTAGTGTTATAGATCTATCTACCCTTGGAGTAACGGCAAACTCAACCATTCAATTCAGGTTTGAAGTAGGAACAGATAAATGTGCTGGTGTATTGGGTTGGGCCTTGGATGAAATTATGGTCTATAATTGTGAATCGCTTTCTATTGCAGATAATAGTTTTGAAAACACCATTAAGGCATACCCTAATCCAACTGGCGGAGTTGTAAATATAAAGACCACAACCCCAATAAAAACCTTGGAAGTCTATAATATATATGGCCAATTGGCAGCATCAAACACAAGTCAGGATTATATTGATTTAACTGGGTTTAGTTCCGGAATATATATTTTAAAAGTTACGGCTATTGATGGCAGATCAAATATTATTAAAGTACTTAAGGAATAGTTAAGCTTATCATTTGTCTGAAATGTCAAACGAAAAAACAATTGATATTTCATCCTTAGTATTGGGAGTGTATATAGTCCGAATTGCTGGTGATAAAGGTTACATTGCAAAAAATTTAGTGAAACAGTAAACGTATCTTTAAAAAACTTAAAAGTCTTCTTCTACATAACTGTAGTCAAAGACTTTTTTAGTTATTGCTATAGGTAATTAGAAGATCGAAAGACTGGAACTCTTTTTTAGCAATCATAGCTACTTTTACCATATCCTTTATAATCTTAGAATTACTGATAGATTAAGGATTCTGAATTTTTAAAGATTGCCTGAATCTGTGCTACGCAGTTATTAAAAGCGAATTCTAACCATTCTTCTCAAGAAGATAAAAGTATGCACAGCTTGCGAAATACCGGAATATTTGGAATAATTTTTCTTAGTTATTGAACGAGTCCCAAATAATTCACATATATTTAATTTCTAAACAAACTTAAACATCATGAAAAAAACACTACTCTATTTTCTATTACTTATTGGTTCTTATGGAACTGCAAACTCCCAAACCGTCGTTACCTTTTACACTACATTGGGCGATTTTGAAGTGGAGCTTTACGATGCGCAAATGCCTATCACTGTTGGCAATTTTTTAAGCTTAGTAGATCAAGAATTTTACGATGGTATTATTTTTCATCGCGTAATTAAAAACTTTGTCATTCAAGGTGGAGATCCCACGGGAACTGGAAGTGGTGGCCCTGGATATACCATTCCTGACGAATTTGTTCCTGGTCTTTCCAACGTAAAGAAAACACTTTCTATGGCAAACACAGGGCAACCTAATTCAGGAGGAAGTCAGTTTTTTATCAACCTTAAAGACAATATCTTTTTAGATTATGATAAACCACCCCTTTCATCTGCACACCCCGTTTTTGGAATTGTAATTTCTGGGTGGGACATTGTTGAATTGATTGAAAATGTTCCTGTTAACGGAAACGACAGACCTTTAACTCCCGTAGTTATGAATAGGGTAAGAGTTACGCAACCGCTATCCATCAACGATTTGGATGCAAACGAATCTTCATACACGATTTATCCAAACCCTGCAAAAAACCAATTCACTTTATATTCTGATGCGTCATTGGAAAAATTGACCATATATGATATGCGTGGAAGAATGCTAAGCAATGTAGATTTGTCAGAAATGTCACGTGAAAAAACAGTTGATATTTCATCCTTAGCTTCAGGAGTTTATATAGTTCGGATTACTGGTAATGAAGGTTCTGTTGTAAAAAATTTAGTGAAACAATAAACGTATCATTAACAACTTAAAAGTCTTCTTCTGCATAACTGCGGTCGAAGGCTTTTTTATACTTATAGCTATAGGTAAGTAGAAGAAAGAAAAACTGAAATTTTTTTTAGCAAACTTAAATACTGCAACCTGGACATTCAGCTTCCGAAACCTATAAATTTTCCAATAAACTTTTAACAAAAAACACTACTTTAGTTAACGAACAACCGAGTTAAAAAAAATTATGCATTAACTTTCAGCCTATTATTTGACTATAATCGCAAATAAAATACCAACCAAACAAACCGAAATTTAAAAAATATAGCTAACCTTTACAACAATATGGAACAAACTGAATTTTTAGAAAAAAATATATTTACTGATTTAAAAAACTTGAATGATGGACCTGACAAAGAGACTGTTCACGTCTTTTCAGAGTCGGATTTTGAAACCCTTCTTCAACGCGTTGAACATTTTGGAATTGGAGTATATCAAATTGAGACTTCGCTAAATGGTGAAGTCTCCGCCGTTGCCACGCATGAAGATTTAAAAAAGAAAGCCACGGACCCAAAATGGTATAACAAAGCATTTTTAACTTTCAAAACTCGTAACCCTGGACTTTCTTATGCTGCGACCTATAAAGTCTCCAATAAACTTTTAGCTAAATCTGATACTTTGGATAGCGAAGAAGTGGAAGATGTGAAGGAATAATCAATTCTAAAGTATAACTAATGCCCTTCAATATTGTACTCTTTCAACCAGAAATACACACCAATACCGGGAATATAGGTCGGCTAAGTTTAGCGTCTGGAGCCCATTTACACCTCGTAAAACCCTTTGGTTTCGAAATAACCGATACCCGTTTAAAACGAGCAGGCTTAGATTACTGGCAGCATATTTCTCTCTTTATTTATGAAAGTATTGAAGATTTTTACGCAAAAAACAAGGGTGGAAATTTTGTGTATTTTTCAAGTCACGGAACCCAAGATTACTGCGCTATTGATTACAAAGACAATATGTTTTTTATTTTTGGGAAAGAATCTGTTGGTTTGCCCAAAAACATAATAGCAGAAAATCCAGATACGGTTTACAACATCCCTATTTTCAGCCCTCATATTCGAAGTTTGAATCTTGCCAATGCCGTTAGTATTGTGGTTTATGAAGGGATTCGGAGTTTGAAAAACGCGTAGCAAGCCAAACCAAAAAGCAGTACCAATTCATAACAAAATGCTAGTCTTTCTGTCCAAAGCTATTACCCTCTAATTTCTTCACCTAAAAAATGGGGGAAATCCCCCATTAAATACAGGGGTTTCCCTCTTGACTGGTATTACTAAATTTTAAATATTAGCGCCATTATTAATTTTTAAATTTTTTAATTATGAGCAATTTAACAGACAACAATTTGAATGAGGTGCTAGACGGTGCCACCATTGCAAACATCACAGAATCCATCAACACTTTGGAAGCAGCGTTGCCCACAGGCAGCCTAGACGATAACCAACGAGGTGTTTACAGCGCCATAAACGTAAACAACAAAGTGTTTGCAGAAGACGTACTAGCAGAAATGAACGGAAGCGGTCTTTCCATCTTGCCACCCTACCTGAACGCCACGTTCTTGCAAAATGACATTCAGCTTTTTGAACAGTTGGATAACATTGAAAGTCGCTTACAGAACGCAGCCCAAAAGGTAGCAGATTTAAAACGTATAGCGGGCCACGAGGCCTACACCATGGCGTTGAGCGTTTTCAAAAACTATGACGCTGCCAACCAAGCTGGCATTTCTGGAGCCAAGCAGAGCTTTGAAAAGCTGAAAGTACGCTTTGAAGGGCAGGGCAACGGCAGACCAGTTGATGAAACTACACCCTAAAAGGCGCGAACCTAAAAAATACGGGCATTGTCCGTATTTTTTTTGCACTTGGCGCTAGTATAAATATGATGGTTTTTGATAGATTAACTACCATATTCCATACATTATTTGTCACAATCCATACTTTATCTATCAAAAATCATAGCTTATCTAATAGACTTCATACTTTATATAACTAATACCATATTTTATTTATCAAAACTCATACTTTATCTAACTAACATCACACTTTATCTATCATATTCCATACTTTATCTAATAAATACCATACTTTATCTAACTAAATTCCAAGTATTTATGACTTATAAAAAAAATACCATCCAAGAAGTGCCTATGCCCCCTCTTGGGGCCATGCTAAAAGCATACTTTAAACAAAACCGAACACGGAAAGGCTCTTTGGCAAAAGTAATGGGCAAGAGCAGCAATAGCGTGATGCGCTACCAAAGGCAGAACAATTTTTCATGCAGTATCCTTTGGGAGCTTTCCCTTGGGCTAAACCACAACTTTTTTGCAGATCTCGCCGCCCAGCTGCCACAAGACTTTACCACCAAAGCCCCAGACCCTACCTTGCCCCTCCAAGAACGCCTTGCCGAGCTGGAGGAGCAGAACAAACTGCTGAATGCTAAGTTGGAAACCTTGATGGCGGTACTGCGGAAAGGCTGAAGGTTATAGTAATTCCAGCGGACTTTTCACCTTTAATAGATGTGCATAGGTCACGTGCGTATAGAGCATCGTGGTCTTTATAGTATTGTGCCCCAATAGTTCCTGAATCACTCTAAGATCTGTCCCGGATTCCAACAGATGTGTGGCAAAAGCATGCCGAAGACTGTGCAAAGTAACGTTCTTTTTAATAGAAGCACGTTTTGTAGCTTGCTTAAAAACAGCTCTTAAGCTGCCCGCAGTATAAGGCCCGCCATCTTGCCCCTCAAAAAGAAACCGTTTGGGTTTGTGGGTTTTATAATATGCTCTAAGCAGCTCCTTTAGTTTTTCAGGAAAAGGAAGCATACGGTCCTTTTTGCCCTTTGCTTGTTTAATAAACACCGTATTGCGACTACCATCCAGATGCACAATTTCCAGATCTATGAGCTCGCCACTGCGCAAGCCTAAGGCATAAATAGTAGTGAGCATGGCTTTGTGTTTTATATTTTCGGTTCTGTCCAAAATCAATTTTACTTCCGTTAAAGCTAAAATATCGGGAAGTACTTTTTGGGGACTTCTGGGACGCAAAGTGCTAAAATCTGTTTCGCGACCGTGCATTTCTTTTAAATACAATTGCAAGGCACTCAACAATTGCTTTTGGGTTGTATATGCGTAACTCTTATCTATAATAATCTCCCTTATTTTTTGAAGCAGGTGTTTAGCATCCAATCGATAAATTTCCTGAAATTCGCCTATATAGTCACTAAAAGACTGGAGAAGCCCCACATATGTACTGATAGTGTTGGGGCTATATCTTTTAATTTTGAGTAATATTTCAAACTCGGTAAACATGCGTATATACAACTAAAGGGTTGTGTATGTGAAAATACAACAAAAGTTACTTATAACCGTACTAATTAGGTTGTATATAAGCACTTTTTTGTTAAATTGCGTATATCTAATAGTTGGCAACAATGCAAAAAAAATAATTAAATTTAGCTAATATGATTTGGAAGCCATTTAGCGAAAAACAGCGAATTTTTTTAGATTATTTATTTGAAAAAATTGGCTTTTCAAATCAAGATTTTATAAACGGCTATAAAAATAAACTTGAGGATATTTATGGAAGATATTATCAAGAATTAAGAGTCGACACTTATCCAAACGGTTTTACAGTAGATAAATGGATTTGGAAATATAGCAATTCTGGAGTTATAGAAGAATTATTGAAAGAAGTTGAAATAAAAAAGGATTTATCACAGATAAAATTAAAATCATTTAATGAAAAGGATTTTATAACAGCAACTGATTTAGCTAATTATGATTATTGCCCAGCAAGTTTTTCGATATCCAAATCATTTGAAATAGAATTTCCAACAGGTAAACAGAAAAGAAATGTCGGGAAATATTTCCACGAAAAATTAAGATTAATTAATAAGTTAAATTTAGAAAAAGAATCATTTTCAGACTATTTTGAAGATAGTGTTTTAAATAATAATACTATAAGAAAAATTAAGAGTTGTAAATTAATCTTTTCTGGTCACGATAAAGAAAACAAATACTTTATTAATACTCAAGAAAATTACATTGGTCAACCTGATTATATTTTTAAAGACCCAAATGATAAATATTTTGTTGTCGAAGAAAAATTTAAATTTTTAAAAAAAGATTTAGATAAAGAATCACCATATTATGAACGAAAACTTAATGAACAAAATTTTTCTCTAAATTCATTCTATTCTAATCATTTAATACAACTTTCATCGTACATAAAATACATATTAGATTATAAAATTGATTATGGGATTTTAATATATTGGTTTTATGATTATGAATTTGAGAAACCATATATTCATAATGTATCAGTAAAAGTAATTAAATCGGACGAAAATTTAGTGGCTTTAAAAAACATACATACAAATGTTAGAGATTTGGTTATTAATAAAATACAAAATTTTCAATTCATTGCTAATAGCGAAAAGTGTGGAGCTTGCATTGTAAACAAATATTGCGCTCATAAAACTGGTACTTCTGAAACACTTCAAATGCCATATAATAAAATGGATTTAAATTTAAAATATGTAATTTTTCCAAGTCATCTGAAAAGAAAGAATAAGGATAGTGAATAAAAGAAGCACTGTTGCCAACAATGTATAAAAAAAATAGGGCAAGTAAGTGCTAAACCCAATGGTTAAGGCATATTTATGAGGTCGCCAAATCTTTTGATTTGGCTTTTAGAACAATAATATAAAACAAAATGCAAAAGATTTGGCTTGTGGTTAATCCGAAAATTTATTGCTTATTTACAGCCCTACTTCTTTTATACTAACCGTTACCTGCAAGCTGGAAAAAAATCGTGCTGACCAATAAACATTGATGATAAGAAATTCTCAATTATCAATTTTAGCGCTTGCAATCGGAATTTTCTCGATTTATACAATGATTTCGGATTTGAAGTCCGCGGAAAATATTTTCGTATTGGCAAAAGTTATAAAAGCGAATTGCATTCAGTATTGGGAATAAAATAAATTTAACATATTTTTTTTCAATTCTTGAGGGAAAAAATTTAAATTTATGTTATTTGAAAAATAAAACTTATTACTATGAAAAAAACTACGTTATTAATCGCTGCGGTTATTTTCTCTTTTGCGGCTAACTCACAGTCGTTTCCTGTTAACTCAATAGGATCATTTCCAAATTACACACACAGTTCACAATCTCTGTTATGGGATCAAACATCTTTTGCTCCTTGGGGAAGTTATTCTTCAATAACTAATCAATCAGGGAATATGATTGTTAGTGCTGATGATTTCGAACTTACGCAATCATCCCGAATTGATAAAATTACTGTTTTTGGATATGAGAATGGTGACAACTTTCTTGATATTTTAGAGGGTCTTGATTTATATATTTATGGCAATTCGGTTGATAATAGCCCTAACGGAAATCCAGTAATTCCAGGTTCTGGTCTTTTGGAAATAGTAAATTATGATCCTTTAGGTGATGCACTTAACATTATAAATACTGACGGAAATTTTTATGCATTCGAGTTAGATATTACACTTGCCAATGGAGGTGAAGAGCTTATTTTGCCTGCTGGCAACTATTGGGTCGTTGCGGCTCCTAGACTTGATATTTTTGACGTAGGGGATTTTGCGTCTTGGAAGGTGTTTACTACTTACGGAAGTGCTGGTATAAACCAAGCACATTTTATTGATCCAGCGAATCTCTTAAATATAGGTGCAACAAATTGGACTCCATTTTCAGTCTATTCTTTACCAGTGATCAGTATGGGTTTCACTGTTGAAGGTGAACCGTTATTAGGTGTTGGTGAGAACATTGAAAACTTAGTTGTAGTATTCCCAAATCCAACAACAGACATCTTAAACGTAAAAGTGCCTGCTAGCGTAAATGTAAACAATGCAAATTTAATAAATATTTTAGGCGCAAATACGGGTCTTAGATTGGTTAATGGTTCGATAGATACATCATCTCTATCTAGCGGTTTTTATATTTTAACTTTAAATACTTCTGCAGGTACACTCACTCAAAAAATTTTAAAGCAATAATCTTTATTTCAGTAATCAAATTTTAAAGCCTTGAATTTATTTAGGGCTTTTTCGTTGCTATATACAACACATAAATAATAGAAAAATTCATTTATTTATGTAATTTATTGGAATCGTAATTTATTTATATGGAGAAAAAATTAAAAACACTCAAAATAAAAGCAATCTTTGACAAATAGTACATTTCAATTAATTAGAAATGGAAAACGAAATCCATTTAAAATATTTCTAATTTTGACTGGAATAAAACTATTGAAATCCATAGAAGTGAAATTTTCTTATAGTTCTAATAAACCTATATGAAATTCACAGATTTGACGGAATCGGAAATTGAAGTAAATGGTAAGATTTATAATATCGTTCTTGGAAAATTGTGAAAGGGTATTGTTTTATGGTTGCGACTGACGACTAAAATAAAGTCGAATTTGAATTGAAATCTGAAATAAACAATACGCAAAAAGCCAGCAGGTAACAATGTATATAAAAAATAGGCGAAATAATGCTAAATTCAAAGCTTGTGGCTCGTATCAAAGTTTGTCCTTAACCGAAAGATTCGTGCTTCGAAATCGCCTACTTTTCATATACTAACCGTTGCATTTAATTTTACCGACCTATTGTTCTGGCCGAATTTTAAATTGGTTTTTTAGCGGGGAAAATCTGGACAGAAAACGCACTTGTGCGTCCAAGTCTTGTCGATTGCATCGTGGAAATTGGCATTTCCAAACGTTGTCAACGTAAGAAGACTTGGTCAAGGTAGCGAAAAAAAATCACAATGTCAAGGGTTCGCTGCCTTTTGTGCCCTGATTTTTAGCGCATTGCGGGCTTAAAATTACTTTTTGAGACGGCTGTTTATCCAAAGAATAAACCGCATATCAAAAAATCGCCCAGGCACTCTTGCGCAGCAGCTGTATGCCGGGTCGCCAAAACTCCGGTTTTGTTGTTGCCAAAAGATCCATGGGTGGGCCCAAAAAACCTAAACACAACAGGCGGATATAACCCATACCTTTTTTCGGCATATCATTTAAAGCTATTCCAATTTTCCGAATTATAGTATCTTTATAAAAGGTCTTGAGACGGTACGGATCATATCCGCTTAACGTTGTAAAACATTTAGAAAAAAATTTAGCACCACAACAAAATTTTTTTCGTCTTTAAAATATTAACAAAATAACAATAAAATGAAAAGACTGATTTTAGTATTGACCTTGATTTTCGGCTCATTAATATCACAAGCTCAAGAAAAATTTGAACTGAAAGCCGATTATGATTTTCCAAAAGAAAATAATGACCTACAAATGAATTATTTTCAAGGGATTGAAAAATTAAAATTCTCACTAAACGAGAATGACAAAAAATCCCTGAACGGAAAAAACTATAAATTAATCATTAAAGAATACCAAAACGGAAAATTATTTAATGAGTTGGTAGTTTTAAACACAGAAAAAGAAAGATTACCTAAAATAGACACAACCTTTCAATTTAGTTTAATCACGCAAAATATTCTGAATTATGAAAAAATAGGTTTCTTTTTCCCAAGATTTCTGAACAAAAAAATCTTCGACACAAAAAGCGAGTTTAAAGATGGCGACTTTAGTTTAAGAAAAATTAATATTACAACAGACGGTCTTGAATTTGAACTGCATAAACCTTTTCAAATCGCATTGATAACGCCACCAAATAGAGACCCAAGTAAAGGAAATTTAGGTTATTGTGAAGTTTCGCAAGGTGGAATAGACATTGAAAATTGGTATGAGAAATATAAAATACCACAATTCTTTTTAATCTATATGGAAATTGAGTGAGGAAAAAACGTTTTACAACACCGTATATAAGCTATGGCTTGGTCTGTCCTCACTTGGAAAATCCTGCGGATTTCCCAAAGTTAGTTTATATTTGGAGAGGTTCGTGCCAAAACACGCCACAGCTCATATACAAAACCGTTGGCAGTAATGCAAAAAAACACTCGTAATAAATTGAAAATATGGATAGAATAACAGAAAGTTTAATTACAGAATTATTATCAAATTTAGAAATAAACTCTGAAGACGAATCAAAAGATTTTGAAAAGTTGGCAAACTACACAGTTGTCTCAAACGAATACAATAAGACATTTGATATTGAGACTTTGACCGTTGGAGATGGCAATGATACAGGAATTGATGGTATAGCCATTATTGTTAATGGACAACTTGTAGAAAGCACTGATGAAGTGGATGATTTATTAGAGAAAAATAATTCATTGGAAATTGAATACTTGTTTGTGCAATCCAAAACTTCACCAAGTTTCGAGGGTGCTGACATAGGTACATTTTTATTTGGTGTTCTTGACTTTTTCGCAACTAATCCCAAATTAGTTCGGAATGAAGATATCAAAAAATTTGCGGAAGTTTCCAATTATATAATTAATAAAGCACCGAGATTTAGAGAAAATCCTTCAATCAAATTATTTTACATTACTACGGGAAAATGGATGGATGATGCTAATTTAAAAGGGGTAATAGAAAATGGTACTGTAAATCTTGAACAAACTAACCTTTTCGAAAAAGTTACTTTTCATCCATTTGGTGCAAGAGAATTGGCAACAGCTTACAGAAAAACAAAGGAAACAATAAGTACAACAATAAATTTTAATAATAGAATTACATTACCAAAAATAAATGGAGTATCTCAAGCATATATAGGACTTTTGCCATTCTCTGAATTTTTAAAAATTGTGTCAGATAGTGAAGATAATATTCTAAATGTATTTGAAGATAACGTTAGAGATTTCCAAGGAGATAACAACGATGTAAACGGCGGAATTGCTCTTACTTTAAACAACGAGGATTCGGAAATATTTAGTGTACTAAATAATGGAGTGACAATTGTTGCAAGCTCAATTTCACCAACTGGAGACCAATTTACAATTTCAGATTATCAAATTGTAAATGGCTGTCAAACAAGTAACGTTTTATATAATAATAGAAAAAGTGGTAACATTGGTAAAGTTGGAATACCAATTAAATTAATTGCAACTAATGATGATGAAATCAAAACCAGAATTACACTTGCAACTAATAATCAAACACCGATTAAAAAAGAGCAATTAGCCGCTTTAACACAATTTCAAAGAAGTTTAGAACAATATTATAATTCATACACAGGCGATGCAAAAATATATTATGAAAGGAGAGCAAAGCAATACAATTCTGACAATAATGTTCTAAAATCAAAAGTCATTACTGTACCATATCAAATAAAGTCTTTTGCAGCGATGTTTTTAGATGAACCTCATAATGTAACAAGTTTCTTTGGAACAATTGTTAAAAGACTTAATGAAGGTAAAGCACAAATTTTCAATAATGACCATTCATATGCCCCTTATTATACAAGTGCTTTTGCTTTCTATAAATTAGAATCATTTTTTAGAAAGGGTAGCATAGACAGTTCGTTTAAAAAAGTGAGATTTCACATTTTAATGCTTTTTAGAATAATAAGCGAAAAAGAAAATCAACCACCATTAAACAATCACAAAAAAATGGAAAAGTTTTGCTCGGAATTATTGCTTATATTAAATGATGAAACCAAAGCATTGAAAGCCTTCAAGAAATGTACTGATATTATAGAAAATTCAGGTTTTGACAAATCAGATAGACAAAATTTAAAAGTTTTACAAAAAACAAAGATTTTAATAGATTACGCAAAGAAGTGAAAGCACTACCGCCAACACAGTATATAAAAAATAGCGGGTTCATTGCTAAATCGAAGATTTTCGCTGTTTACGAAATTTAGTTTTTAGCCGAAAGTTATTACATTTTAAGCCGCTACTTTTCATATACCCAAACGTTGGCAATAATTATGAAGAAAAATTTTACATTAATTTTAGCATTTCTAATTTCGAGTATAGTATTCGGACAAAAAATTACATTTAACCATTTCAGTTCAACAGCAGAGAATTTAAAAAGATATTTGCTAAATAGTGGAGATTATATTTCGAGTGGAAATGCAGATTTACCATATTTTCAGGGTAAAGAAGATAGTAAAAATATAAAGTTTTATAAGTCAACTGGAGTTACGGTAATTTTCGATTTCAAAACTGACAGCGAATATTTATCCATAGTTCACGATATTCAAAACAATGCAGAATTTAGGTTCCAATTCTGTACTGACAAGAATGAAAGCATAGTTTATAACTATGAAACTTACGTCGGAAATAAAATAAGATTTAATTTTAGTGAAATGCGTATTTCGCTTGAATTCCCATCTGAATTAAATAATTTTATTGATGAAAACTCTGACTTAACAACTGTTTTTGTTTGCAAAAGCGATAATTCGTATGCTTTTCATACGAACTTAAAATGCTCGGGTCTTGCAAATTGTAAGTCAGAAATTTCTAAAACTGATATAAGGTCAGCAAAAAAAAGCAATTATAAAATATGCGAGATTTGTACCGATGACAGCTATTCCAAAGAAAGAATATCCGAAAAATACAATACTGTTTTTCCAAATGATAATGAAAATGTAGATTCTAAAAGCAACACGCAAATAAGCGAAAAAGAGGATAAAAACATTTTTGATTTGATGGGTTATCCCATAATTGCCTTTAACAAAAATATGCGTTCTTATACAGTTTCAATTAGAAATAAGAAAAACGGAATCGAAGAAAAAGAAAAAATGATAGAACCGAATATAAATAATCCTCATTACATATCAATAGCTTCAGACAAAGATAAGGGAGGTCGATTAACTATTAAAAACAAAAATTATAAGGATATAATAATTGATTTCACTAAAGTTTATCAACTTCCATACGAAGACGGAGGAACGCCTTATTATTTTATTACAGAAAATAAAAATTACAGTATATATTACGTTGATAACAATAATTCTAATGATTTTCTTTTTATTGAAATAAACCAAGATGCTGATAATGGAATTTCTATTGATTTTGGTATTTCAGAAATCTAAATTTTAGATAAAAATGGTTTCGTGAAGAATAACTATTGCCAACAACGTATAAAAATAATAGGGCAATGAGTGCTTAACCCAATGGTAAGTGATCTTTTGCAAGGTCGCCAAATTTTTAAATTTGGCTTATTGAAGAAAAAAAATTATAAGAAAAATTTAAAAATTCGGCTTGTGTTCAACCGAATGGTAGTCGCCTTTTTCCGCCCTACTATTCTTATACAAATCCGTTGGCAACAAGCGAAAAAAAAATACTGCTATAATTAAAACACTAATAAATTTATGAAATATCTTATCTCAATATTGCTTTTACAATTCAGCATTTTTTCAAGTCTTGGTCAAGAATTTGAAATTAGCGGTATAATTACGGACAGCATTAATAATCCGATTGAATATGCAAGTATTGGAGTTTTAAATAAATCTTTGGGAACAGTTTCAAACTCAAATGGGGAATTTAAACTGATTTTAAACTGTGAAAGGAAAAGCGATACACTAAAATTCTCAAGCCTTGGTTTTAAAAGTGAGGAATTTATTATATCAAAATTAGATACAGAAAACACACTAAACATTAAACTAAAAACTTTTGCTGAGCCATTAAATGAGGTATTTCTAACCTCAAAGAAAATGAAAACTTACACAGACGGTAAGTCAAGAACAAACACTAAACAACAAACAATTTTCGCTAATCCAGATTTACCAAATATTAATTTGGGTACAGAAATCGGCCGAAAATTTAAATTAGGCGATGATGACCCAAGTCAATTAACGAAATTCAAGTTTTTTATAAAAGACAACAATTTTGACTCAGTCAAATTTAGAATCAATATTTACACTTTAAATAATGATAATCGACCAGAAAATAAATTGAATATCCCGAATATTTTCACGTCTGCATCTAAAAGTTATACTGGTTGGATTGAGGTTGATTTAACACCTTTCAATATTATTGTCAAGGAAGATATAATTGTAGCAGTAGAATGGATTGAACATTCTGCGAACGGAAACAAATTGAATTTACCCATCATAATTCCTTCTTTCGGTTCGACACATTATTATAAATTTGGAAGTCAAAATTCGTGGGAAAAATATGGCGGAATTTCGTCTTCAATGGAATTAACCTATGAGCAATGAGTGCGAGAGCGCCAGTTGCCAACACCGTATATAAGCTATGGCTTGGTCTGTGCCCATTTGGAAAATCTTTGGATTTCCCAAAGTTAGTTTATATTTGGAGAGGTTCGTGCCAAAACACGCCACAGCTCATATACAAACACGTTGTAAAACATTTAGAAAAAAATTTAGCACCACAACAAAATTTTTTTCGTCTTTAAAATATTAACAAAATAACAATAAAATGAAAAGACTGATTTTAGTATTGACCTTGATTTTCGGCTCATTAATATCACAAGCTCAAGAAAAATTTGAACTGAAAGCCGATTATGATTTTCCAAAAGAAAATAATGACCTACAAATGAATTATTTTCAAGGGATTGAAAAATTAAAATTCTCACTAAACGAGAATGACAAAAAATCCCTGAACGGAAAAAACTATAAATTAATCATTAAAGAATACCAAAACGGAAAATTATTTAATGAGTTGGTAGTTTTAAACACAGAAAAAGAAAGATTACCTAAAATAGACACAACCTTTCAATTTAGTTTAATCACGCAAAATATTCTGAATTATGAAAAAATAGGTTTCTTTTTCCCAAGATTTCTGAACAAAAAAATCTTCGACACAAAAAGCGAGTTTAAAGATGGCGACTTTAGTTTAAGAAAAATTAATATTACAACAGACGGTCTTGAATTTGAACTGCATAAACCTTTTCAAATCGCATTGATAACGCCACCAAATAGAGACCCAAGTAAAGGAAATTTAGGTTATTGTGAAGTTTCGCAAGGTGGAATAGACATTGAAAATTGGTATGAGAAATATAAAATACCACAATTCTTTTTAATCTATATGGAAATTGAGTGAGGAAAAAACGTTTTACAACACCGTATATAAGCTATGGCTTGGTCTGTCCTCACTTGGAAAATCCTGCGGATTTCCCAAAGTTAGTTTATATTTGGAGAGGTTCGTGCCAAAACACGCCACAGCTCATATACAAAACCGTTACCTGCAAGCTGAAAAAAAAGCCCACCGCACGGTCAAGCACATTTATTTTTTGCCAACGCTAAAAGCCAACGCTGAAAAACTAAAAGAGCTTGCCCTTTTCCAACCCACGACAATACAATGAATATCTACACTGTATAATAGGGAACTTTTACTATATTTACCCCGAATAAACAAAATTAGGTTTCAAATGAACCGAATTAAAGAAGTCTTAAAAGACAAAGGAATTTCACAGACTTGGCTTTCTAAACAAACAGGAAAAAGTTACAATACGATTAACGAATATGCTCGTAACGTTAGACAACCGAGTTTGGAAGATTTATACATAATTGCGGAAATCTTAAATGTGGAAGTCAAAGAATTACTAATTGAAAGAAAAAAATAATGGCACAATCAATAGAACCAAATATTGCGGATTTAGCAAACGGATGGCTAAAATCATATAAGCTACCTTATAAATTAGAGCAAGAATCTGTAAATGCCGAAATTGACAAAGCATTATCAGACTATTTCACGAAAAATGGTGGTGCAGGTGCAAATCGACCAGATGCTAAAATATTACTGCAAGATAAAAATTTAGACTTCTTCCCAATTCTTATTGAATACAAGGGATATAAAGACAAACTCGTAAAACTTGACAAAGACGGACAAGTTGAAAATAGAACAGCTAAAAACGAACCTAATTTTAAAAACATCAACTCGTTTGCTGTAAATGGTGCGGTTCATTATGCAAACGCTTTGCTTCATCATACTAGTTATACCGATATTATCGCTATCGGAATGACAGGCTACAAAAGTGAAGCAGGGAAAATTCATCAAGAAATTGGCGTTTATTATGTTTCAAAAAGCAATTTGGGTGCAGGACAGAAAGTTGACGAATATTCGGACTTTTCATTTTTAGCACCAAAAAACTTTGATGCATTTATTGGAAAAGTAAAAACGCTACAACTCTCACGAGAAGAACTTGAAAAACTAAAAGAGCAACGCGAAAGAGAAATTGACCAAACTCTTACTAAACTTAATCAACATATTTTTGACAACGAAAAAGGAATCAGTGAAAAAGACCGTGTTTATTTAGTTGCTGCATCAATTATGGCTACAATCGGAGTGCCTAATAAAGTTACTGCATTAGATAAATCTGATTTAAAATCTTCTGTTGAAAAGGGTAATAGAGATGGTGATATTATTTTACGAAAAATAAAAGCATTTTTAGACATTAAAGATATACCTAACGAGAAGAAACAATTTGTTACAAGAGCTTTAGACAATACATTAACAACGGAGAATATTAACAAAGTTGAAAATGGAGAAAGTCAACTTAAAAGAGTGTTTACCAAAATTGTAGATGATTTAGGTATTTATTACAAAATAGGCTTAACGACAGACTTTACAGGAAAGCTTTTTAATGAAATGTACGGTTGGCTTGGATTTTCCCAAGATAAGCTAAATGATGTTGTGCTTACACCCAATTATGTTGCCTCACTTTTGGTAAAACTAACAAGAGTAAACAAAGATTCTTATGTATGGGATTTTGCGACAGGTTCAGCAGGTTTATTGGTTGCTGCAATGAATGAAATGCTTAATGATGCAAAAAACAATGTAAAATCGCCTGAAGAACTCACACATAAAGAAATAAAAATTAAAGCAGAACAATTACTTGGTTTAGAATTGCTTCCTGATATATATATGTTAGCGATTTTGAATATGATACTTATGGGTGATGGTAGTTCTAATATCTTGAACATTGACTCAATAAAAGATTTTGACGGAAAATATGGTTTTGGTAAAATAGACAGTAAATTCCCTGCTGATGCTTTTATCTTAAATCCGCCTTATTCCGCTTTGGGGAACGGAATGAACTTCGTGGAAAAAGCTTTAGGAATGATGAACAAAGGTTATGGTGCAATCATTATTCAAAACTCGTCAGGTTCAGGTAAAGCCATTGACTACAATAAACGAATTTTGGCAAAACACACGCTTTTAGCAAGTATCAAAATGCCAGTGGATATTTTTATTGGTAAATCAAGTGTTAACACCAATATCTATGTTTTTAAAGTAAATGAAAAACACCACAAAGATGAAATGGTGAAATTTATTGATTTTTCAAATGATGGATACACAAGAAGCAACCGTAGAAAGGCAAGTAACAATTTAAAAGATACAGACAAAGCAAAAGAACGTTATGAAGAAGTAGTAAACCTAGTTCGTTTTGGCAAAAGCAAACTTATAATTTTTACAGAAAAAGAATATTACGAAGGTACAATAGACCCAAATAATGGGGCGGATTGGAATCAATCCGCATCAATATACACCAAACCTACTATAAAAGATTTCAAAAAAACAGTAAGTGATTATTTAACTTGGGAAGTAGGAACTATTTTAAAACAAAAAGGTGATAGCTTGGGAAAGTAGAATCCCCACTTAACGAAAAACTGAAAAATGTTGAGTGGGGTGAATTTAAATTAGGTGACTTATTTGAAATTAATCCAACAAAATATTATCGATTACAGAATGAAGAAATAATCAATGAAAATGGCAAAGTTCCATTAGTATCTAACTCATCAATTGACAATGGTGTAATGGGTTTTTCTAATTTAGAAGCAAATAATATAGGTAATTCTATTACGTGTTCTGACACTACTTTAGGTGCAGAAACTATGTTTTACCAAGAAAAAGATTTTATTGGGTATTCTCATATTCAACATTTAGTTCCAAAATTTAAACCATTCAATAAATCAATAGCAAGTGCCATAATTTCTGCAAGTATAATTTCAACTTCTAAAAAGTATGATTACGGGAATAAATTTAACCGTGTAGCTATGAATAAAACAAAAATTCAACTACCTATAAAAAATGGAAGTATAGATTTCGATTTTATTCAAAACACTTTAGCGAGAATAGAAATTGACCGTATTGATAAACTAGATATATTTTTAAGAGAAAATGGATTAAGTAATTACCATTTATCTGAAAACGAAAAAAATACTCTACGTAATTTAGATAAATTAAATTGGGATGTTTTTAATCTTGAAAATCTTTTTGGAAAATCTACACGTGGAAAACGTCTTAAAAGTGCAGACAGAATAAAAGGCACTTTACCTTTTATAACCGCAGGCGAAACAGACGAAGGCGTTTCTGCATTTATTGGAAATAACGTAAAGTTATTTTCAGAAAACACCACAACAATTGATATGTTTGGTTCAGCTAAATACAGGAATTTCAAATATGGCGGAGACGACCATATTGCGGTTGTTCATACTGACAATTTGACCAAGCTTGCATCAATCTTTGTTACTTCTGCAATTCACAAATCATCTTACAACGGACAATTTAATTATGGAAGAAATTTTTATGCAAAAGATGCTGATGTTTTAAATATTTCACTTCCAGTAAAAGACAATAAGCCAGACTATGAAAAAATGGAAACTGTTATTTCTGCCATTCATAAATTGGTAATTAAAGACGTTGTTTTGTATGTAGAAAGAAAAAAGAAAGAATTAAATAAAATGACTAAAAATGCCAACGCTTAAAGCCATACACATTTGCAATTCGCACCAGCCAACGCTAAAGCCCAAAATTGCAAAAGAGTATGTCTTGCCAACGCTAACAGACGGACGAAAAAATAAAGCCAGCAGGTAACAATGTATATAAAAAATAGGCGAAATAGTAGTAGAATCAAGGCTTTTGGCTCGTATCAAACTTTGTGCTTAACCGAAAGTTTCGTGCTTCGAAATCGCCTACTTTTCATATACTAACCGTTGCATCTAATTTTACCGACCTATTGTTCTGGCCGAATTTTAAATTGGTTTTTTAGCGGGGAAAATCTGGACAGAAAACGCACTTGTGCGTCCAAGTCTTGTCGATTGCATCGTGGAAATTGGCATTTCCAAACGTTGTCAACGTAAGAAGACTTGGTCAAGGTAGCGAAAAAAAATCACAATGTCAAGGGTTCGCTGCCTTTTGTGCCCTGATTTTTAGCGCATTGCGGGCTTAAAATTACTTTTTGAGACGGCTGTTTATCCAAAGGATAAACCGCATATCAAAAAATCGCCCAGGCACTCTTGCGCAGCAGCTGTATGCCGGGTCGCCAAAACTCCGGTTTTGTTGTTGCCAAAAGATCCATGGGTGGGCCCAAAAAACCTAAACACAACAGGCGGATATAACCCATACCTTTTTTCGGCATATCATTTAAAGCTATTCCAATTTTCCGAATTATAGTATCTTTATAAAAGGTCTTGAGACGGTACGGATCATATCCGCTTAACGTTGGCAACAAGCTAAAGAAAAGCTCGGCTGTTAATTAAAATTTCGGAATTAAGCTAAATCAATTAAATAGATAATTATCTTTACAATATGTATAGAGAAAAACTAAAATTTATTGACCTCTTTTGTGGAATTGGAGGTTTTAGAGTAGCCTTTGAGGAGGCTTGCGAAGAAAACGACATTCAGCCCGATTGTGTGTTTTCTTCAGACATTGACAAATATGCTCAAGAAAGTTACGAAGCAAATTTTGGAGAAAAACCTTTTGGAGATATTACCAAAATCAATGAAAAAGATATTCCTGACCACGACATTCTTTTTGGCGGATTTCCCTGCCAGCCTTTCAGTATCATTGGACAAATGAAAGGTTTGAATGACACAAGAGGAACACTTTTTTTTGATATAGCAAGAATAATAGAAGCTAAAAGGCCAAAAGCATTTATTCTCGAAAATGTAAAACAACTTGTTGGACACGACCAAGGAAAAACTCTAAAAGTTATTGTTCAATCCCTAAAAGATTTAGGTTATCACGTTCAATATAGCGTCCTGAACGCTTTAGACTATGGATTACCACAAAAGCGTGAAAGAGTTGTAATAGTTGGTCACCGAGAACCGATAATGTTCACGTTTCCAAATCCCGAAAAACCATACAAATCTTTAAATGAAATTTTAGAAACCAAAGTGGAAGAAAAATATTTTGCGTCCGATTTTATTCAAGAAAAAAGAAAAGAAAAGCATAAATCATCATATTACCCATCAATTTGGCACGAAAATAAATCGGGTAATATTTGTTCATACCCTTATTCTTGCGCACTTCGTTCAGGAGCTTCGCATAATTACCTTTTAGTAAATGGAGAAAGACGTTTAACGCCAAGAGAAATGTTCAGACTGCAAGGCTTTCCAGATTGGTATAAAATCATTGTTAGCGATGCGCAGGCAAAAAAACAAGCAGGAAATGCAGTACCTGTAAATATGATTAAGGCAGTTGTTCAAAAATTACTTCCTTATGTTGCAAGCACGCTCGAACCAGCAAGCGTTTTGAGAGAATATGATTTAAAATACAATCCAAGTTAATGGCAAAACGCAACTCACCAAAATTAAGAACAGTCAATAAATCGGTTGCTGCTTTTCCACTAAACCAATTCAATTCAGATTTCCCCTACTTGCTCGGACAAGAAATCGTTTATCTTTTAGCAAGCAAAGGTCGTGGCGACCTTGAAGGTTCGGAATGGGAACAAATCTTTGCAATCTGCATCGGAGCGGATTGGAAACCTTCAAATGTCGGACTTGACGATGTTGTAATGGGAAACACAGCTTGCGGAGCAAAAACCGTAAAGTCAAATGTAAAAGATTTTAAAAATCTAAAACAAGTCCGCTTAATTTCTGGACGTAATTCGCCTGTTTACTCTTATGGCGGAACAATTGACATAACTGCCGACCCAAATGAAGTTGGCGAACAGGTTCTGGAAATTTGGAATGAACGAGTTTCATCGGTTCGGGAAAAATTCAAGAATTTAAGGACTGTTGTACTTGTAAAATCAAACGACCTTTCACAAGTCGCAGTATTTGAATTTGACACAATACGATATGACCCAGAACTTTTCAATTTTATCTGGAATCCACGAGGAAATTTGGAGGGTTTTATAAAAGGAACTACAACTAAACGATTTACTTGGCAACCACACGGTTCACAATTTACAATTCACGAGGAAATTCCTGAACACACCTTGATTTTAACAATAAAACAACCCGAAAGATTGGACAAGGAAAAAATACTCGATGCAATCGGATTTGATAAATCTTGGGTTACAATAGAACGGAAATAAAGCCAGTTGCCAACACCGTATATAAGCTATGGCTTGGTAAGTGCTACTTTGGAAAATCTTTGGATTTCCCAAAGTTAGTTTATATTTGGAGAGGTTCGTGCTAAATCACGCCACATCTCATATACATCAACGTTGGCAACAATGCAAAAAAATAATTAAATTTAGCTAATATGATTTGGAAGCCATTTAGCGAAAAACAGCGAATTTTTTTAGATTATTTATTTGAAAAAATTGGCTTTTCAAATCAAGATTTTATAAACGGCTATAAAAATAAACTTGAGGATATTTATGGAAGATATTATCAAGAATTAAGAGTCGACACTTATCCAAACGGTTTTACAGTAGATAAATGGATTTGGAAATATAGCAATTCTGGAGTTATAGAAGAATTATTGAAAGAAGTTGAAATAAAAAAGGATTTATCACAGATAAAATTAAAATCATTTAATGAAAAGGATTTTATAACAGCAACTGATTTAGCTAATTATGATTATTGCCCAGCAAGTTTTTCGATATCCAAATCATTTGAAATAGAATTTCCAACAGGTAAACAGAAAAGAAATGTCGGGAAATATTTCCACGAAAAATTAAGATTAATTAATAAGTTAAATTTAGAAAAAGAATCATTTTCAGACTATTTTGAAGATAGTGTTTTAAATAATAATACTATAAGAAAAATTAAGAGTTGTAAATTAATCTTTTCTGGTCACGATAAAGAAAACAAATACTTTATTAATACTCAAGAAAATTACATTGGTCAACCTGATTATATTTTTAAAGACCCAAATGATAAATATTTTGTTGTCGAAGAAAAATTTAAATTTTTAAAAAAAGATTTAGATAAAGAATCACCATATTATGAACGAAAACTTAATGAACAAAATTTTTCTCTAAATTCATTCTATTCTAATCATTTAATACAACTTTCATCGTACATAAAATACATATTAGATTATAAAATTGATTATGGGATTTTAATATATTGGTTTTATGATTATGAATTTGAGAAACCATATATTCATAATGTATCAGTAAAAGTAATTAAATCGGACGAAAATTTAGTGGCTTTAAAAAACATACATACAAATGTTAGAGATTTGGTTATTAATAAAATACAAAATTTTCAATTCATTGCTAATAGCGAAAAGTGTGGAGCTTGCATTGTAAACAAATATTGCGCTCATAAAACTGGTACTTCTGAAACACTTCAAATGCCATATAATAAAATGGATTTAAATTTAAAATATGTAATTTTTCCAAGTCATCTGAAAAGAAAGAATAAGGATAGTGAATAAAAGAAGCACTGTTGCCAACAATGTATAAAAAAAATAGGGCAAGTAAGTGCTAAACCCAATGGTTAAGGCATATTTATGAGGTCGCCAAATCTTTTGATTTGGCTTTTAGAACAATAATATAAAACAAAATGCAAAAGATTTGGCTTGTGGTTAATCCGAAAATTTATTGCTTATTTACAGCCCTACTTCTTTTATACTAACCGTTGGCAACAAGCTAAAAAAAACAAAATATGAAGTATTTAACAATCTTTCTGATAATTTTCACGTTGATTTCTTGTCAAGAAAAAGAAAAAAAGAAAGAGAAAACCGAACCAAAACTGAATGAAAATTATTTGGTACTTGGCGAAAAAGTCGAGGATATAAAAATTACGGATTTTATTAGTAATATTCCAAAATATAAAGAGCTTAAAGATAAATTTTTAGTTATTGACTTTTGGGCAACTTGGTGTGCACCTTGTTTAAAATCTGTACCACATTTTAATCAATTACAAAATGAATTTAAAGATAATTCAAATATTGCTTTCGTTTCATTAACAGATGAAACACCCAAAATAGCAAAACGAATTATGAATAAAATTAATTTTGAGACTATAGTTGCAAGTGACCAAAGCAAAGAAACTCAAAAAAATTATAAAATAAGTTCTTTGCCTACTACCGTAATAATTGATAAAAACAACTTGGTTAGGTGGATAGGTATTCCAGAAGAATTAGACAAAGAAACCATAAACAAAATAATTAGCGACCCAAATTGGCAACCAGAAAATAAACCCAAACCTTTAAAGACAGATGAAAAATTATCCGAAAAATATATAAAAACGAGCATATCAAAAACTTTGACAGAATTTAGTGAATTGAAATCTAATATTTATTCTTTTAATCTAACTTTTGCCGATAAATCCGACCCAAAATCAAGTAGCTTTTCATTGCCATCGGGAAAATACATCGATTTAAATACTGGTCTAAAAAATATACTTTCAAAGGTTACGAGAAAGCCAGTTTCAGAGATAATAATTCCAACCGATTTGGAAGAAAAAAACTTTAACCTTCTTTACTTAAACACAAACCTTAAAAAAGAACATTTTGATATGGAAATTTTTATGGAACAGTTAACAATAATCAAAGAGAAAATCTTGACCGCTTTAGACCTGCAAGAAAAAATTGAAACTCAAAATGCGGTTGTTTATATTCTTAAAGTTCGGGACAAATCAAAATTAGAAAATGGAAGTGGCGAAGTTATGTCACATACCGGCGATAACGATAAATATTTAACTTTTTCCAATGTTGATATTAATTTATTGATGAAGAACATAGCTCAATTCTATAATATAATTTTAGTTGACGAAACTAATTTAGACGGTAAATATGAGTTTCTCATTGATAAAAACGATTTTGAACAAGCGCAAAAAGACTTGCTTTCTTACGGAATATCTGTAGAGAAAACTAAAAAAGATATTGAGTTTAATATTTACGAAAAGTTATAATAAAAACCAATCTGAACGCAGAAAGCCAGTTGCCAACAACGTATAAAAATAATAGGGCAATTGTCGCTTAATTCAATGTTTCAGGCACTTTTGCAAGGTCGCCAAATTTTTAAATTTGGCTTATTGAACAAAAAAGATAATAAGAAAAATTTAAAAATTCGGCTTGTGTTTAACCGAATGGTAGTCGCCTTTTTTCCGCCCTACTATTCTTATACAAAACCGTTGCCCACAAGCTAGAAAAAATTTCAGCTATTTATTAAAACATCGAACAGAATTTTGAAATATTGGAACTGAATAAAAAATTATAATGACTGCTAAAAGAAATAACAAAACAGTCTTTAGTAATATCGGAACTGCATAAAGGATTATAGTTACTGTTTAAAGAAATATTGGAACTGCTTTAAGAAATGTCGGAACTGCTTCAAGAAATAGAGCAACTGTAAAAAGAAATATCAGAACTGCATTAAGAAATAGAGCAACTGCAAAAAGAAATATCGGAACTGCATTAACAAATAAAGCGACTTCTTTAACAATTAGAGCGACTGCATTAACAAATAGAGCGACCGCATTAACAAATATAGCGAGTGCATTAACAATTAGAGCGACTCCATTAACAATTAGAGCGACCGCATTAATAAATACAGCAAGTGCATTAACAATTAGAGCGACCGCATTAACAAATATAGCGAGTGAATTAACAATTAGAGCAACTGACAAGAGAATTAGAGCTACTACCGAGAAAAAACATCCATACGGTCCGATAATCGGAAAAACAAAACGCTGGAAAGCCTGTGGGCAACAATGTATAACCGCAATTACGGCGGATTCGACTGCGTCCGAATCCACGCGTAATTGCTACCGTCGGTGCTTATCCGAAAAACCTCGTATATTTATCCGTAACTGCGGTTATACTAAACGTTGCCCACAATTAAAAAAAACCTAAATCACAATGAAAAACATTCTATTGATTTTATTCATTTTTACAACAACTTTTAGCAATGCACAAAATTCTATAGAGGAAAAACTTACAACTGAAATCAAAGGCATTAATGAAAATTTAAACAAACAAAACACTGTTTTAAGATCTGAAATTGAAAACTTAAATAAATTCATCATCACAATTACAGACAGTCTTATTCTTAAAGAGAAACAAAATGAGATTACAGAATTATGGGAAATGTATGACAATAATTTAGTTAAAATACTCCAGAATAATTTAAAGTTTGCCCAACAAAATTCAGAACACCAATATTCTTTAAATTTGATAGCTATGTGGGTTAGTTCACAAGCTGCAATGAATTTATATGATGAATTTTTAAAAACATATAAACTTTTTCCTAAGGAAATTCAGAACTCTGAAAAAGGAAAAAAGCTGAAACTTGCATTAGAAAAGTTTAAAAACAGTAAAGTTGATAGTAAAGCACCCCTTTTTTCTCTAAAAGATATAAATGGTGATATAATAAAACTTTCTGATTTTCAAAATAATAAATATGTATTACTAGATTTTTGGGCAAGCTGGTGCGGGCCTTGCAGAGAAGATAGTCCGTATCTTGACGAAATAAATAGAAATTTTAAAAATAAAGGATTGCAGATAATAGGTATTTCCAGAGATGAAAATTTAGATTCCTGGAAAAAAGCAATTTTGAAAGATAATATGGATTGGATTAATATTTCAACAGTCGAAAATAAAAGTGACATTGAAAATGAATATTTTGTTTGGGGCATTCCACATAGAGTTTTGATTGATAAAGATGGTGTGATAATAGGCAAATGGAAAGGAAGTGGTTTAAAAAATATAAATTCTATTAAAGAAAAATTAGTTGATTTAATGTAGAAAAAAATCATTGGAAATCAAGTGTGGTAAAAATAACTGTGGGCAACAATGTATAAAAAAAATAGGGCAAGTCTGTGCTAAACCCAATGTTTCAGGCATATTTGCAAGGTCGCCAAATCTTTTGATTTGGCTTTTAGAAAAATAATATATAACAAAATGCAAAAGATTTGGCTTGGTGATAATCCGAAAAGTAATTACTTACTTTCAGCCCTACTTCTTTTATACTAAACGTTGTAAAACATTTAGAAAAAAATTTAGCACCACAACAAAATTTTTTTCGTCTTTAAAATATTAACAAAATAACAATAAAATGAAAAGACTGATTTTAGTATTGACCTTGATTTTCGGCTCATTAATATCACAAGCTCAAGAAAAATTTGAACTGAAAGCCGATTATGATTTTCCAAAAGAAAATAATGACCTACAAATGAATTATTTTCAAGGGATTGAAAAATTAAAATTCTCACTAAACGAGAATGACAAAAAATCCCTGAACGGAAAAAACTATAAATTAATCATTAAAGAATACCAAAACGGAAAATTATTTAATGAGTTGGTAGTTTTAAACACAGAAAAAGAAAGATTACCTAAAATAGACACAACCTTTCAATTTAGTTTAATCACGCAAAATATTCTGAATTATGAAAAAATAGGTTTCTTTTTCCCAAGATTTCTGAACAAAAAAATCTTCGACACAAAAAGCGAGTTTAAAGATGGCGACTTTAGTTTAAGAAAAATTAATATTACAACAGACGGTCTTGAATTTGAACTGCATAAACCTTTTCAAATCGCATTGATAACGCCACCAAATAGAGACCCAAGTAAAGGAAATTTAGGTTATTGTGAAGTTTCGCAAGGTGGAATAGACATTGAAAATTGGTATGAGAAATATAAAATACCACAATTCTTTTTAATCTATATGGAAATTGAGTGAGGAAAAAACGTTTTACAACACCGTATATAAGCTATGGCTTGGTCTGTCCTCACTTGGAAAATCCTGCGGATTTCCCAAAGTTAGTTTATATTTGGAGAGGTTCGTGCCAAAACACGCCACAGCTCATATACAAAACCGTTGCAAACAATTTAAAACAAAATCAGAAATGAAAAAGACTACATTGATAATCGGAATAACTACTCTGCTAATAAACTTTAGTGTTTTAGCTCAAAATGAACCAATCGAATTTGGATTAAAAGCAGGTCTAAATTATTCCAACCTAATTATTGATGACAACATTCCTGCAGAAACAAATGCCAAAATTGGATTTCATCTTGGAGGATTTTTAAGTTTTAAATTAACTGACAATTTTAGAATAAAACCTGAATTGCTGTTTTCAACACAAAATGCAGAAATTGAATTTTCAGAAAACATAAATATGGGTGACCCTAATGACCCTGTTTTCGGCAATAGATTTAAAGCAGATATTAAGCAGAATTTGATTTTACTTCCAATTATGGCTGATTATTATTTCAGTGATAGTTTCGATTTAGAATTGGGACCACAATTCGGATATGTAATCAATCAAGATGTAACTGATAATAATGATGATTTCAATTTTGGAAATGATGATTATGATAAATTTGAAGTTGCGCTGAATGTTGGAGCAGGATTTACCTTCGCAGAAAATTATCGAATTGGACTTCGATATAATTATGGAATTACTGAACGTGATAATAATAAAAGTTCTGTTTTACAATTCGGCCTTAGTTATAAACTGTGAGGAAAAACTGTTTGCAACACTGTATAACCGCAATTACGGCGGATTCGACTGCGTCCGAATCCACGCGTAATTGCTAACTTCCGTGCTTAACCGAAAAACCTCGTATATTTAGCCGTAACTGCGGTTATACCAAACGTTGCATTTAATTTTACCGACCTATTGTTCTGGCCGAATTTTAAATTGGTTTTTTAGCGGGGAAAATCTGGACAGAAAACGCACTTGTGCGTCCAAGTCTTGTCGATTGCATCGTGGAAATTGGCATTTCCAAACGTTGTCAACGTAAGAAGACTTGGTCAAGGTAGCGAAAAAAAATCACGATGTCAAGGGTTCGCTGCCTTTTGTGCCCTGATTTTTAGCGCATTGCGGGCTTAAAATTACTTTTTGAGACGGCTGTTTATCCAAAGGATAAACCGCATATCAAAAAATCGCCCAGGCACTCTTGCGCAGCAGCTGTATGCCGGGTCGCCAAAACTCCGGTTTTGTTGTTGCCAAAAGATCCATGGGTGGGCCCAAAAAACCTAAACACAACAGGCGGATATAACCCATACCTTTTTTCGGCATATCATTTAAAGCTATTCCAATTTTCCGAATTATAGTATCTTTATAAAAGGTCTTGAGACGGTACGGATCATATCCGCTTAACGTTGGCAAACATTTAAAAATAACAATATGAAAATAATAAACCTTATAGTCATCCTGTTTTTTATTGGAATTAATACAATTAATGCTCAAAACTCTGACAATGAAGAATTAGCTTCACAAATTTGTATGCTTGGTTACAGAACTTGGGGCAATACTGCGCCAACT
Organism: Aequorivita sublithincola DSM 14238; assembly: GCF_000265385.1. Taxonomy (NCBI): domain Bacteria; kingdom Pseudomonadati; phylum Bacteroidota; class Flavobacteriia; order Flavobacteriales; family Flavobacteriaceae; genus Aequorivita; species Aequorivita sublithincola. The sequence continues at coordinate 2,484,746 of NC_018013.1, read as the reverse complement.
GATGAGTTTGATAGAGGAATTTTAAAAAAAATTGGAACCGATTTAAACGACCCAAATAGAAAGAAAATAGTGTCAGATTATTTAAATAAACATAGTAATATACTAATCTGTGTAGATGACGGAATTGAAGGTTTGCGTGAAAGAGAACAATTACTTAAACGTTCTGTATCAAGTGGACTATATGGATATTTACAACAATTAGCAATAGATAAAGAATATTCAGTTGACTTTAATAAATATGAAATTATTAATAGCAAAAAAGAAACCCTTTTAGATTTTATATATTTAATAATTAATGACGAGAATTTAGCTGAAGATTATGATATTATTGAGCTTGAAGCTTTAGCAGATAGTATAGAAAAAAGAGGTGGAAAAAGAGGAAAAGACCTTTAATGGTGTTCGATTAAAAAAAAATTGATTATAGAATAAAAACGTTGCACAACAAAGTACTGTGGTAAAAAACAAGTAAAAATGCATTAATTTTTCACTAAAGTACTTCTGTAAGTATCATCATATATTAATCCGGATTTTGCGATTGCAAAAGCTTGTTTTAGCAGCTTATTACAGACTGCGATCAGTGCTAATTTTTTACTCTTTCCCTTGGCCACTATGCGCTCATAAATCTCCCTACAGGCCTTGTTGTATTTACAGGCATTAAAACTGCACATAAATAATAGGTTACGGAGCTTTTGATTGCCAATCTTACTGATGCGGGGACGTCCTTTTAAACTGCTACCGCTTTGCCGAATTATTGGGGTCAGACCTGCATAACTGCATAATTCACTTCCACTTGTAAAACGATCAAATCCATCAGTTAAAACCACTAACATTATAGCTGTTTTGTCACCGATCCCAGGGATGCTTTTTATACGAGTTAAAACATCTTGATGCACTTGTTTTACCAATAGCAATAATTTTGTCTCTATGGCTTCCAGCTCTTTTTTAACGTGTTTTAAACTTCGTTTTAAAGAACTCACAACAGCTTTGCTAGGGTTGCCTAAAACACTCTCCCCGTGCAATTTATTTTTTAGCATCGTGCTCTGTTTTGTATATACAGCAAGGAGTCTGGTCATTTGCAGACATTCAATTTGATGCTTGGAGTTGCCTTGCCAGAGTTTTAATGCTACCTGCTCTGCATAGTCACATATAAGTTTAGAGTCGCTCTTGTCGGTCTTGTTCTTGGTCAGCTTCATCTGTATAAAACGTTTTACCGCCAATGGATTTTCTACCGATACTTTAATACCGGATTCAAGTAAAAAATATGCCAGCTGATAATGATAATAGCCCGTAGCTTCCATCACACAATGGCTCTCTTGGTCTAAGAGTTTGGCAAACTTCTTAAAGCCAGATGGATTGTTTTTAAATTGATTGTAATTGCCCTCGGAGTCCGTAACATCGAAAACCAAGTGGCTGATGTCGATCCCAAAATATTTTATATCTTTATTCATAAGAAAATGTTTTTTGAAAGGACACCCTACGCGAGTTTCAACGACTTAAAATCGAGGTCTGAAGCCTCATAGAACTGTACGAAATCTGTGTAGAAAAGAGCGGGGATTTTCAATGTTGACGAAGTCTATGCTTCTGCGTATATAATAACCTTATTCCGCTCTTTTGTTCTTTCTGATTAATATGCCTTAATTTAGTGTTTTTAATAAACATCAAACTTAAGCCGTGTATAAACCATTGCTGGGTCTGTGCTCATCTGGAAAATTCTTGGAAATTTTCCAGAGATGTATTTTTAGGCTACTTTAATGAAAATAAAATCAGAGATAAACAAGTATCAATTAGACTAAGTCAGAATCTAGTGTAAAGCATGTCCCTTTAACTTTGTAAACTATGTGCCTTAACGAACATTAAACATAACTCATGAAAAAAACTGTACTATTAAATATAATTTTAATTTTATTTGGTTTGAACTTAAATGCTCAATCAACTAAAGCCTATAATCTCTATAGAGGCTTCGAATTTGAAAAAGCATTGGATGTATTAAACCTAAGTTCCAATCTCAATTCTGATGACGCTTTTTTGAAAATGAAAATTTTAAATTGTCTTGGAAAAACAAAAGATGCTGAATCTTTGAAAATAGAATTTTTGAACTCCAATGCAAATCAATCATCAAAAAACAAAGTTAATTCATATTTCGAATCAATAATAGAAGCTAGAAAACCAATAATAATTAAAGATCCCGTCCATTTACAGTTAAATGGTGAAAAAGTAGAGTTATTGAGTAATTCTGAAACTATAAGACGAATAAAATATCAAGATGGTTTGACCGCATATTTAAACAGTCAAAATTCTGTTATATATAAAACAACATCTAAGCATGTAATCTTACCGGAATTTAATAATGGATTTGCTTTTATAGGAACAGACCATTTTGAATTTATTATCATTAATACTGATGGTAAAATAATTTATCAATCTGAATATGATTTAGCCAAAAGTTCTCCAAGAAAATTTGATAACGATATTGTGGTTTTTTACAAACTATATTCCTTACCTGGAGCAACAACAAAAGCTTCTTTTCCAATTGCAATCAATACAAAGGGAGAAGTTGTTTATGATTACAAAGGAGGTAAAATGATAAAGGGTTATCATAATGGATATACAGCCTACGGAGACCTTATATTTGACAAGAATGTGGTAGAGCAAGTTTATGCCTATTTAAAAGTAAAAGGAGTTTTAGATAAAAATGGAAACGAAATTTTAAATTTTCAAAAATTAGGCTTAAAAGATATTACTATAGGGGAATTCACAAAAGATGGAATAGCTTCAATTAAAAGGGAACATCATAGTAGTGGCAAAAATTATGGTCTTATAGATTTAAAAGGGAATTATGAGTGGTTTATAAATGACTATAAAATTGTAGCGAACTATATAGAAGATGATGAATTAGGGGTCATTGCAAAACGTGAAGATTATAAAAAAACTAAATTTGGTTATGTTGATAAAAAAGGAAATATTATAACAGATTTAAAATTCGACGAAGCGCAAAAATTTAATTCGAATGATTTTAATGCAGTCGTTGAAGTTGGTGGTAAAGAATCTTATATTAATAGATCTGGTGAATATCTAAGTCCTATATTTTTTGAAAAAGCATATTCTTTTAGGTCTGATAAATATTCAGTAGTCCAATTTAAAGGTAAAAGATATTTCATTGATAAAAACATAAACCCAATTTCTTTAGAAAAAGATGCTGGATATAAAACCACAAACGAAGAAGAATTACCTTCATTATTTAAAAAATGGATAGGTTATTCAGAGTTTTCAAGTAAATATTTAATTGAAAATATTCTGAATTACTATGGCGAAGATAAAGATTCTGATAGAGAAACGACTTCTGAAATCCTTCTCAAATTTTTTAAAGAAAATCGTGAAGTTTTAAGAGGTCGTATAGAACCAAAAACCTCATATTGTGATGGAGTACAGCCAAATAGAGACATTCTTAAAGTTTTATTAGCAAATAGATATTGGGATTTAATCGATGCAATGATATATTATGAAGGAACTGAATATCATTGGAATGACTATGATATTATTAAAGGAAAAAAAGAGACAATACTTGATTTTATCGAATGTTTATTAAACAATAATGAATATACTGGGCAGTTTATGAGCTCAGCTATTAGTAAATTTGAACTAATAAAAGAAGATCTTAAGGAATATGGAGCCAAATACGGAAAAGAATTGTAAATAACATTTGCCAAAAATATATAAAAAATAGCGCAAGTCATTGCTAACACAAAGGTTCGGGCATTTTTGGGAAGTCGCCAAATTTTTAAATTTGATAAATTCCCAAAAATAAAATAATTAGTAAAATTTAGAAATTCGGCTTGTGTTTCATCCGAAAAGTTATCGCTTATTTTCAGCGCTACTTTTCATGTATATAAAACATAGTGCGAGTTGTTGCTAACACGAAGGTTCGGGCATTTTTTCAAGGTCGCCAAATTTTTAAATTTACCACTGCGTTTTTATTTTATATTTTGGTGGTTGTATTCCTTCGGTGGGCTAATCGGGAAAAGAAAAAATAATTAGAAAAATATAAAAATTTGGCTCAGTATTTAACCGAAAAGTAACGTCTTTTAACGCGCTACGTTTCTAATACTAACCGTTACGTAAAAAATCACTTTTAATATAAAACCACGATCTTTTACAAATTCGTGAAAATCGTGGTATCATAAAAAATATAAAATGAAAAAAATATTATTTTTTTTACAACTGATCATTCCTAGTTTAATTTTTGCACAAATTAACGGGTATGAGTATCGGAGTATTGAAGGTTTTGAGGTTTATATAGAGCAGGACGCATTAAATAACCATCCGCAAAAAACAAATGAAGCTATTGTGCTGTTAACCTCAAAATTAACTGAGATTATTAACCTTGAATTAAAAAAAGACATTGTAGATGAATTAAAATTAGTAAAAATATTCGTGGATTGGAACACCACAAACGGCGCATCTGCCTATCATCCTTATTTACAATGGCTAATTGACAATGGATATAATATTGAAAAATGGAAGTCTATTGAAATTTCCAACATCAATAATTTCATAAATTGGAGTGCATTAAACCAACCTTTTATGGTAATGCACGAATTTGCACATGCTTATCACGATAGGGTTTTAGGCTTTTCGTATGCGCCCATTATTCAAGCATTCCAAAGTGCAAAGCAAAATGGTTTGTATAATTCTGTTCTCTATAACGCTGGCAATGGAGTTTACTATTATAGAGAAGCCTATGCCGCCACAAATGAAAAAGAATACTTTGCTGAAATAACGGAGGCTTTTCTAGGTGAGAATGATTTTTTTCCATTTATCCGCGACGAGCTAGATGTATATGACCCTACAGGATACGATTTAACTTTAAATATTTGGCAGTTTGAAGATGTAGTAGGGGTTGAAAATAATAATTACTCAAATACCACTCTATATCCTAATCCAACCAATGGTAACATTACTATTAAATGGAACGAAGCATGGAGACCTCAATTAATTAAAATTGTTTCTGTAGCGGGAAAAACATTAATGGAATATGATATAAATACCTTAGGAGATACTACGCTAAATATTTCTAATTTGGCTTCTGGAATTTATATCCTTGTTTTAGATAACACTAAGACTTACAAAATCATTAAAAAGTAATAAATACTGACCAATACTTTATAATATTTAGTTTTACAAGTTTGAAACTACCAATAATGCGGAGACATACGATTTGAAGAATAAAGCGAGAATGAAATCTCTATTGATAAAGATGAAAATCGATAAATTGAAATAATTAAAGAGAATGGTAATTGAACAATTTAATCCATTAGAAAAACTCGATTCAAGATTAAGAATGATTTTAAAAATCAAGCAACTTCTTTAGAAAACATAACCCATAGCTTTCTTGGCGAATAAATCTACTAAGCCAATTTGTTTTTTACAAAATACACCAATCCGAACCTAAGCCTCCACACTTATTTTTCTTGCCAATTAAATTACTTATAAGTACTTTTAGGTTTATGACAGAAGCCGCGATAGAAGAAGAAAAAAAGGAGCTCGCTAAGCAGTACAAACAGTTGCTAAAGATTAGTTACAGAACTCTTTCTAAAGAAGATAAAAAACTGATTCGCAGCGCTTTTGACCTTGCCGTGGATGCTCATAAAGACCAGCGCCGCAAAAGTGGCGAGGCCTATATTTTTCACCCAATTGCGGTTGCAAAAATTGTCGCTGCCGAAATCGGTTTAGACGCCACCAGCATCGCCGCCGCACTTTTGCACGATGTTGTGGAAGACACAACCTATTCTTTAGATGATATTGAACGCATGTTCGGCACCGCCGTAATGCGCATTGTGGACGGCCTTACAAAGATTGCACACATTTCCATGTCTGAAGATGTTTCTATGCAAGCCGAAAACTTTCGGAAAATGCTGCTTACGCTAAATGAAGACATTCGCGTTATCATCATAAAAATTGCAGATCGTCTTCACAACATGCAAACCATGGACAGCATGCCGCCAGACAAACAGCGGAAAATAGCTTCGGAAACGCTTTATATTTACGCTCCCCTCGCCCACCGCATTGGGCTTTACAACATAAAATCTGAACTTGAGGATTTAGGTTTAAAATTTACCGAACCAGAAGTTTACGCAGATATTTTAAGCCGAATTAAAGAAAGTAAAGAAGAACAAGATGCTTATATAGACGCTTTCACAAAAGTTATAAAAGATTCCTTAGACTCTGAAGAATTGCAATACGAAATAAAAGGTCGACCAAAATCTATTTTTTCCATCCGAAGAAAAATGTTGGCGCAAAACGTAGGCTTTGAGGAAGTTTATGACAAATTCGCCGTTCGGATTATTTATAAAAGCCCACCAGAAAACGAAAAATTCTTCGCTTGGAAAATTTATTCCATTGTAACAGATCATTTTCGTCCAAACCCAATCAGGTTACGCGACTGGATTTCTTCACCAAAATCCACAGGTTACGAAGCCTTGCACATTACAGTTATGGGACCGAAAGGACGCTGGGTGGAAGTACAAATCCGTAGCGAACGGATGAACGAAATTGCTGAAAAAGGTTTCGCTGCTCATTACAAATACAAAAACAAAGAAAAAGACGACGGCGGACTCGAAAATTGGTTGGACAAACTACAAGACACGCTGGAAAATTCAGAAATAAGTGCTGTAGATTTTGTGGAAGAATTCAAACTGAATCTTTACGCCAAGGAAATCTTCGTTTTCACTCCAAAAGGAGATTTATATTCACTCCCAAAAGGCGCAACGGCTTTAGATTTCGCCTTTCACGTTCATACCGAAATCGGGATGCACACTCGTGGAACTAAAGTAAACGGAAAACTTGTTCCATTGAGCCACGAGATAAAAAGTGGAGATCAAGTAGAAATAATTACTTCAGAAAACGCTAAACCTACAGCAAACTGGCTTAATTACGCAACAACAGGACGCGCTCGCTCCAAAATTAAATCGTCATTAAAAGACGAAAAGAAACAACTTGCGGAAGAAGGAAAAGAAATTCTGCAGCGAAAATTAAAATCATTAAAATTAAACTTAGACGAAAACACCATCAATCAATTGGTTGTTTTCTTCAAAGTAAAAACGAGTTTAGATTTGTATTATCGCGTTGGCGCAGGAATTATAGATAACCAAAAACTCAAGGAATTCGCCTCTTCGCGAAGCAATGCCTTTATTAGCTTCTTCAAAAACAGAATTAGAAAACCAGATAAACCGGAAGATGTTCACAAAGAAGAAATAACTGAAAAATTTGACCAACTCGTTTTCGGTAAAAACGAAGACAAGCTGGATTACAAAATGGCGAACTGCTGCAATCCTATTCCGGGCGACGATGTTTTCGGCTTTGTAACCGTAACTGAAGGTATAAAAGTTCATAAATCAAACTGCCCGAATGCCGTACAACTTCAAGCAAATTACAGCTATCGGATTATGCCCGCAAAATGGATTGACAGTACACAACGAGAGTTTAAGGCAGATTTAACCATTAGCGGAATAGACACCATCGGCTTGGTAAATGAAGTGACCAAAGTAATCTCCAGCAACCTTCATATAGATATGAAAAGCGTTCACTTTGATAGTAATGACGGGGTTTTCACTGGAAAAATAGTTGTGGTAGTTAAAAACAAAGCCATCTTAACCAATTTGATGGAGAATATTAAGAAAATTAATGGAATTGATAAGGTAACACGGGTTTAAATAGACGGATGACTGAGGACAGATGATGTAAGCGCCAAAGTTTAAGACCTTTTGTTTCAATGCTAATCTGGAAAGGTTCATTTTGTAGACTTTCCCCAATGCCACCTCCAAAATTTGAGTAACTTTGCAAACTTATTATGAGTTCAAAAACAGATTTAAATAATCAGGCAATTGTAAAGAACGTTTTTACCGGTTTTCTTGAGGAAAAAGGACACCGTAAAACGCCGGAACGCTTTGCTATTCTTCAAGAAATTTATGACCACGACGATCATTTTGATATTGAATCGTTGTACATAAATATGAAGAATAAAAACTATCGCGTTAGCCGTGCAACGCTCTACAATACTATTGAACTACTCTTGGAATGTGGCTTAGTGCGCAAACATCAATTTGGCCAAAACCAAGCGCATTACGAAAAGTCATATTTTGACCGCAACCACGATCACGTAATCCTTGCAGACGGTGAAGTGATTGAGTTTTGCGATCCGCGAATTCAAAGCATAAAAAAAACAATCGAAGAAGTTTTCGATATTGAAATAACCAATCATTCACTTTATTTCTACGGAAATAAAAAAACCTCCGCAAAATCTGATGCGGACAATTCCTAACAAATTATGGCAGTAGACTTACTACTTGGACTACAATGGGGCGACGAAGGCAAAGGAAAAATCGTTGACGTCCTTACAAAAAACTATGATATAATTGCACGTTTTCAAGGCGGGCCAAACGCTGGTCACACTTTGGAATTTGACGGAATAAAACACGTTTTGCGTACCATACCATCTGGGATTTTTCACAAAAATTCTGTGAATGTCATCGGAAACGGCGTTGTTATTGACCCAGTTGTCTTCGTAAAAGAATTGGAAGCCTTGGAAAAATTCAATATTGATTTCAAGAAAAATCTAATCGTTTCCAGAAAAGCACACGTTATTTTACCAACGCACCGTTTGCTGGATGCAGCCTCAGAAGCTTCTAAAGGAAAAGCGAAAATTGGTTCTACTCTAAAAGGGATTGGACCAACGTATATGGACAAGACTGGTCGTAACGGAATTCGTATCGGCGATTTAGAACTGGAAAATTGGCAAGATAAATATCGGGCTTTGGCAGACAAGCACGAAGCGATGATATCTTTTTATAATGTAGATGTTCAATATGATTTAGCAGATCTTGAAGCTGAATTTTTCGCAGCAGTTGAAACATTGAAAACCCTAACTTTTATTGATAGCGAAGAATATTTGCACCAAGCTCAAAAGGAAGGAAAAACCATTTTAGCTGAAGGCGCACAAGGTTCCTTACTAGATATTGATTTTGGAACTTATCCTTTTGTAACATCGTCAAACACAACAGCAGCAGGAGCTTGCACAGGTTTAGGTGTTCCGCCAAACAAGGTTAAAGATGTCTTCGGAATTTTCAAAGCATACACAACCCGAGTTGGAAGTGGCCCCTTCCCTACCGAACTTTTTGATGAAGTAGGCGAAAACATGGCGAGAATAGGTAACGAATTTGGCGCCGTTACAGGTCGTCCAAGACGTTGCGGTTGGTTGGATTTAGTAGCTTTGCGCTATGCCGTTCAAGTAAACGGAGTTACACAACTTATTATGATGAAAGCCGATGTTTTGAGCGGTTTTGAAAAGCTAAAAATTTGCACCGCTTACAATTACAAGGGTGATACAATTCAACATTTTCCTTACAACATTGAAGCTGAAAACGTAACACCAATCTACACCGAAATGAAAGGCTGGAAAGCAGATTTAACCAAAATGAGCGAAGCTTCTCAACTGCCACAAGCACTGAATGATTACATTGAGTATCTTGAAAAAGAACTTGATGTGCCAATCAAAATTGTTTCTGTAGGACCAGATAGAAAGCAGACTATTCACAGAAAATAGGGATTAGACAATAGGAATTTGGATTAGGGTCATGCCAGATTTTCGCTGGTTCTCCAATGGAAAAGAACTCGTAGCTATTTGAAAACATCTTGAAGATTAATAAAAGTTAATTTAGCATTTGAAAGCAATATCAGCATATATTCTACTTTTTCTTTTCTTCGGAATAAATCTTTCCGCACAGGAAAAACAAAAGGTTGATATTCAATCTGGTTATCTTGAATTGCGTCCCGAATTTCCCGATGCAGCAATTTATACTAAAGACGATACAGGGCAGGTTTACATTGTTCACGAAGGTGTGGAAATGTGGTGCGACCAAGCTTTTGTTTACTTGAAAAGTAACTTTGTCAAGGCTTACGGTATGGTGAAGATTTCTCAAGGCGATACCATGACTATGAACAGCAAATACGCTGAATATAATGGTAACACTCAATTCGCCTTTGCCAGTGGCGACGTAGTTTTAACTGAACCAAAAACCACGCTTCAAACAGACACCCTCTACTTCGACAGAATAAAACAGCAAGCTTATTACAGAACTGGCGGCACCGTTCGCGACACGGCGAGTGTTTTGACCAGTCGTTCGGGCAGATATTTCGTCGAAAGTAAAAAATATCAGTTTCTTTCAGACGTAAAAATCGTCAATCCAAAATATACTGTCAACAGCAACCAACTAGATTTTTATTCAGATACTGGCGCGGCATATCTTTATGGCCCTTCAACTATTGTAAGCGAAACCAGCACGGTTTACTGCGAACGAGGCTATTACGATACGCGTGGCGATACTGGTTATTTCGTGAAAAATTCAAAAGTAGATTACGAAAATCGAACGCTTTACGGCGACAGTATTTATTTTGATAGAAACAAAAGCTTCGCCTCTGCCACCAACAATATTCGGGTTTTGGACACTATTAATAAAAGTGTAATTCGTGGTCATTATGCTGAAGTTTACCGTGCAAAAGATTCTGTTTTTATTACGAAACGAGCCGTTGCCATTACCGTTCGCGATGGCGATTCTATTTACGTTCACGCCGATACGCTCAGAGTAACCGGAAAACCGGAAAACAGAATTGTAAAAGGATTTTATCGAGCAAGACTCTTCAAACCAGGAAAAGTGGGTGATGAACCAACAAGCGGAAAATGTGACTCAATATATATAAATCAAAAACGAGGCATCACAAAACTCATACGAAATCCTGTACTTTGGAGCGGTGAAAGCCAAATGATTGGCGATACCATTCATCTTCTTTCAGACACAATCACAGACAAACTCGATACTTTAAAGGTTTTCAACAACGCTTTTTTGGTCCAAAAAGATAGTATAGGTTTCAACCAAGTAAAGGGCGAACGGCTCATTGGACTTTTCACCAATAATGAATTGGACACCGTAAACATCAATAAAAACGCCCAAGTAATTTATTATTCTCGAAATGATAAGGATGAGTTGGTCGGCATAAACAATACAGTTTCCAGTTCCATCCAAATGTATTTGGAAGAACAGCAAATCACAGGAATTCGTTTTATAAAAAAGGCTGATGGAAAAGTATATCCTCCTTCAATGTTACCTGAAAACGCACGGATTCTTCCAGGATTTCAATGGCGTGGTGAGGAACGATTGTATTCAGTTGAAGATTTATTTAAAGGAAAACCCGCGCCAGTACTTCCAAAAATAACAGGAATTCCTCTGCCAAAAGACGAAGGCGAATTTTTTGAAGATATTCCTGAAGATAAAGTTCAGCTACCGAAGGAATCCAAACTAAGTCCGAAAGATTTACAAAACCGACCGGACGACCCAAAACCGGAAACTTTGGAGAGTGAGGCGAAGCAGGATTCCATTCAGCAGAAAATGAATGATTCCATTCAAACTGGAAACTAATGACTGAGGATTTCTTCAAATATCAAGCACAAACAACGCCGCACCCATTGGCTTTAGAAATTTCACACGCCAGCGGAAGCTATATTTACGACACTTCAGGAAAAAAACATCTCGATTTTGTTGCAGGAGTTTCTGCTTGCACACTTGGGCATTGCCATCCGCGAGTGGTTTCAGCTATAAAAAATCAAGCGGAAAAGTATTTACACGTCATGGTTTATGGCGAATATATTCAGGATCAACCTGTAGCACTTGCAAAATTAATTGCTGAAAATCTTCCGAAGAACTTAAACACAACTTATCTCGTAAACAGTGGTACAGAAGCCATTGAAGGCGCTTTAAAATTGGCTCGTCGCGCAACGGGACGCAGCAGAATTCTCTACGCAAACCACGCTTACCACGGAAACACAATGGGTTCCATGAGCGTTATGGGTAACGAAGAAAGAAAAAATGCCTTCAAGCCTTTGGTTCCTGATTGTTTCCCTTTAAACTTTAATAGTGAAGAAGATCTTCAAAAAATAACTTCAGAAACGGCTGCGATTATTTTGGAAACCATTCAAGGTGGCGCAGGCTTTATTCAGCCTGAAAATGATTATTTAAAAAAAGTGCGTCAGCGCTGCGATGAAACTGGAACGCTTTTAATTTTAGATGAAATTCAGCCAGGTTTTGGGCGTACTGGAAAACTTTTCGCCTTTGAACATTTCGGAATCCTTCCAGATATTTTAGTAGTGGGCAAAGGAATGGGCGGCGGTCTGCCAATTGGTGCTTTCACAGCTTCACACGAAGTTATGGCCTTGCTTCAGGATAATCCAAAACTGGGACATATCACTACTTTCGGTGGAAATCCAGTGATTGCAGCAGCGGCTTTGGCAACGCTTCAGGAATTAACAGAGACTGACATTATTGCACAAACACTTCAAAAGGAAAAACTTTTCAGAAGACTTCTAAGGCATCCATTAATAAAAGAAGTTCGCGGCAGAGGCTTGATGCTGGCTGCAATGATGGAAAATCCAGAGATTACTTCCGAAGTAATTCTCGCCTGTAAAGACCGAGGATTGATACTTTTTTGGCTTCTTTTTGAAGGTCGCGCTATTCGTATTACACCGCCATTAACCATTAGTAATGACGAAATTGAAGAAGGTTGCAAAATACTGACAGATGTTTTAAATAGCATTCAAAAGCAATAAAATCACTTCAAAACCTTTGTTTTTAACTCTTTACAGCCTACCTTTATGTTGATAAGTCCGTTAACAAGAAAGGCGGCATAACTATTGAACTTGTTTTTACATTAGTATCTTTAAAATAGAAGAAACCGTTAAACCGTGCGTATGCAATTAAGTTCAAACGAGCAAAATAACTTCTCGCTGGAAAGATTCGAATCTATGTTGAAAACCAACAACGTTCTCTTTTTCGATTCAGACGAATTTGAAGAAATAGTGCATCATTACCTAGAAAATGGTAAAATTGCACTAGCCAAGAAAGCTACCAAATTAGGTTTGGAACAACATCCTACATCTACGAACCTGAAGCTTTTCCAAATAGAAATGTACATTTTTGAAAACCAACTGGACGTCGCCGACGAACTTTTGGACGAACTGTATCTTTTAGAACAGAGCAACGAAGAAATCTACATTCAAAAAGCAAATATTTTTTCACGACGCGATAAGCACAAGGAAGCAATCCTTCTACTAGAACAAGCTTTAGAAATTACTGATGATGAAGCTGATGTACTATCATTGCTAGGAATGGAATATCTTTTCTTGGAAGATTATATAAATGCCAAAGACTGTTTTATGAAGTGTTTGGAAGAAGATGAAGAAGATTATTCCGCGTTGTATAATATTATTTACTGCTTCGAATATCTTGATGAATATGAAGCAGCGATAGATTATCTAAATGATTTTCTCAACAAAAACCCGTATTGCGAAGTCGCTTGGCATCAAGTTGGCAAGCAGTATTACGAGCTAAAAGATTACAAAAAAGCACTAGCAGCTTTTGATTTTGCCATAATTAGCGACGACCGTTTTATTGGTGCATATCTTGAAAAAGGAAGAGTTTTAGAGAAATTAAATCAACCCACAGAAGCCATTGAAAGCTACTCACTTACTTTAGGGCTGGACGATCCAACTTCATACGCCTTACTGCGAATGGGGAAATGCTATGAAAAACTTGGCAATGCAGAAATGGCGCTTCAATTTTACACCAAATGTGTGGAAGAAGATTCCTTGCTAGACAAAGGTTGGATTGCAATTACCGATTTTTACATTAAAAGTAAACAACACCAAAAAGCACTTTATTATATAGAAAAAGCTATAAATATTGATGCTGAAAATGTGTCTTACTGGAAGCGATACGCTAAAATCAATAATAAATTAAACCTTTTTGAGGAAGCCGAAGTTGGTTATAGAAAAGCCTTGGAATTAGGTAATTACGAAATAGAATCGTGGTTAACTCGCGGAGATATTTTAATCAATTTGGGCGAATATGAAGCAGCTGTAAACAACTTTAATCAAGCGTTGGAATTTTATCCAGAAAACGCCGAAGTGGAATATCGTCTCTCGGGACTCTATTATTCGCTGAAAGAAAACGACAATGGTGCATTCCACCTAAAGAACGCGCTGAAATCTGAACCTGAATTTTTGATGATTATAGAGGAATTATTTCCGATTGTTTATCAAATGAAAAAGGTTGTTGAAATAATTAAACAACACAAAAATCCTTCTCTATAATTTGTGTATTTTTGAGGTTCTAGCAAAATAAATCTATGCCTCAAAGAACTTTTCTCCAATATTTAACAGTAACCGCAAAGGGGCTCGCAATGGGCGCTGCAGACGTAGTTCCAGGTGTTTCCGGAGGAACAATCGCTTTTATTTCAGGCATCTATGAGGAACTTATAGAAACCATTCACAATGTGGATCTTGAATTTTTCAAAATTTGGAAAAAGGAAGGTTTTTTAAAGGCTTGGAAACATTATAACCTATCTTTTTTACTGGCACTTTTTTCAGGAGTTTTCATAAGTATTATTTCACTCGCAAAACTGATTACTTGGCTTTTGGAGGCTTACCCAATTATGGTTTGGTCCTTTTTCTTTGGGTTGGTAATTGCCAGTATTGTTTACGTTGGCAAACAAATAACCAATTGGAGATTTGCCGTAATCGGAGCACTTATTATAGCTTCCATCCTATCTTACTTAATAACAATTGCAGCCCCAATAGGTTCTCCTGAAAGCACTTGGTTTCTGTTTTTAGCTGGTTTTATAGCTATAATCGCGATGATACTTCCAGGAATCTCTGGCGCATTTATCCTTTTGCTCTTGGGCGCTTACACAGCGGTTATTGGGATTGTAACCCAATTAAGTGAAGGAATCACGACCCTAAACAGCTCACTCTTTTTTAGCGCGTTCGGTAAACTTTTAATATTTGGAGTCGGGGCAATTTTAGGGCTGAAAATGTTTTCAAGAGTATTGAATTGGATGTTCAAACATCACAAAAATTTAATCCTTGCCGTGCTCACAGGTTTTATGATTGGCGCTCTCAACAAAATATGGCCATGGAAAGAAGTTTTACAATACAGAATGAATCATGCGGGAGAAAATATTCCTTTCATTGAAAGAAGCATACTTCCTCAAAATTATGATGGTAGTCCACAAATTTTATACGCGGTTCTATTCGCAATAATTGGCTTTTTAACTATTTTCCTCTTGGAAATGGTTGCTGTGAAGAAAGTCGCAGTAAGCAGTGACATTAAGCAATCTTAATACTGATTTTATCCTACTGAACAAACAATACTGAACACAGAATACTGAACACTGAATACTGAATAATTAAAATGTACGAAAACCGCTCCTTCTCCGATAAAACTTGGTTGGTCTTAAAAGGACTAGGGATGGGCGCAGCAAATAAAGTTCCGGGCATTTCAGGTGGTGTTGTGGCTTTCGTAGCAGGTTTTTATGAGGAGTTTATTTATTCGCTTCAAAAAATTAATAAAAAAGCATTTAAACTTTTAATTGGCGGACGTTTTAAAAGTTTATACCGCTATACAAACGGTCAATTTCTGAGCTTGCTTATTTTGGGAATGGTTATCAGCTATTTCAGCATTTCCAAGCTTCTTGACTATTTAATAGTTCATTACGAACTTTATGTTTGGAGTGCTTTCTTCGGAATGATTATCGGTTCCATTTACTTTATAGCAAAAGATTTTGGAGATTGGAATCGAAAATATGCGGCATATCTTTTATGTGGCGTTATTGGTGGTGTGGCGATAAGTTTTCTGGAACCTGCCAAGGAAAACAGCAACCTATTCTTCGTGTTTTTCTGCGGAATTATAAGTGTTTCAGGAATGACGCTGCCCGGACTTTCTGGCTCTTTCATCTTAATATTATTGGGGAATTATGTGTTGCTCTTGGTAGATGCCGTAAACGCCCTTTTCGATACGTTTGCGAATATTATTCAGCTGGATTTCGGTTGGATTTATGATCCAGAAAGAATTCAACTTCTAAAAGTTCTGGTCGTATTTTCATTAGGTTCTTTGGTCGGTCTTGTTTCACTTTCACACCTTTTGGGTTACGTTTTAAAAAGATACAAAAAAGCCACTTACGCTGTTATTATTGGATTTATTGCAGGTTCACTGGGCGTAGTTTGGCCTTGGAAGGATGAAATTTATGTTTTAGACAGTTTGGACAATATCAAACTTGATGCTAACGGCAGAGAAATAATTAGCGGTTATACCAGATATTTTCCTTCTGAATTTAATCAAGAAGTTCTTCTAGCAATCATTTTTATGATTATTGGAGCGCTAATTGTTTTAAGCCTAGATTGGTACGACAACTACAAAAAGAAACAACATGTCTAAATTTGGATTAGCAGGAAAAAACATAAGCTATTCATTTTCGAAAACGTTCTTTTCTGAAAAATTTGAAAGCGAAGATCTTCCACATTCATACGAAAATTTTGATATTTCTTCCATAGAATTTTTTCCAAAGATTATTTCAGAAACGCCTGATTTAAAAGGACTGAACGTCACTATTCCTTATAAGCAGGAAGTGATTTCATATTTGCATAGTTTAGACAAAGAAGCCGAAAAAATTGGCGCTGTAAACACTATTAAAATTTTAAAAGACAACAAGTTAAAAGGTTACAACACAGATCATTTTGGTTTTCAAAAATCGTTGGAAGCTCTTTTACCGCTTCAACAGAAAACAGCTTTAATTTTAGGAACTGGTGGAGCTTCAAAAGCTGTGGCTTACGCGCTTGAAAAGCTTGGATTTAGTTTCAAATTTGTAAGTAGAAGCAAAGTAATGAACACTTTGAATTATGAAGATTTAAACAAATCAATTCTCGACAATCATTTATTAATAATTAACTGCACGCCTTTGGGAACTTTTCCAAATATTACAGATTGTCCGCCCATTCCCTATCAATTTCTAACAAAAAACCATTTACTTTTCGATTTGATTTATAATCCAGCGGAAACTGAATTTTTAAAACGCGGAAAGCTTCAAGGTGCAAAAACAAGCAACGGACTGAAAATGCTAGAATTGCAAGCTGAGAAAGCTTGGGAAATTTGGAATTCATAAAATTTACAAAAAAAACCTCAAAAAAACGCCCTGTGCTTTGCCAGTTGCGCAGTTGTTAGTATCTTGACCCTCCAAGAAAAACGAACCTTAACATTGAAACAAATGTCTGACGAAAAATTGCCGAAAGAAGAACTTCAAACTCCAAACACGGAAGAAAATTCAAAAGAAATTCCAACTACCGAAACCTTAGTAGAAACGAAAGTTGATGCTGAAAACAAAGTTGAAGGAACGGAAACGGTAGCAAATATTCCAGAAAACAATTCTGAAGAAAACAAAACCGAAGAAACTTCTGAAGCCGAAACTACTGTTAAAGAAGAAGTTGAAGCCACTCAATTAAGCGAAATTATTTCTGAAGCAAACCCTGAAGATTCTAATACTGAAGAGTCTGCAAATGAAGCCTCGACTACGACTCACAAAGAAGAAGCATCGGCTGAAGACCAAGATTCTGAGGATGAAGACGAGGAAGAAGAAGTGGCTTCATCTGAAGATGACGAAGAGGAAGAAAATGAAGAAACAGAGCAAAAAGATTACAGCACACTTTCCAAAAAAGAATTGATTGCCGAGCTTGATAAATTACTGAAAACCAAAAAAATTCAGGAATTAAAGCACGATGTTGAGGAAATTCGTTCAGAATTCAACAATCAATTCAATGAAGAATTAGAGCAGAAAAAAGAAGAATTTCTTGCCGAGGGCGGAAATATAATTGACTTCCACTACACTACACCCTTAAGAAAAGAATTTAATACGCTTTATTTCGACTATAAAGAAAAGCGTAACGGCCATTATAAAAATCTTAAAAAAGATCTTCAGGCCAATATGGACAAGCGCTGGGAACTTATAGAAGAATTAAAAAGTCTTTTGAGCGCCGAAGAAAATATAAATACAACCTACAAACATTTTAAAGATATTCAGGAAAAATGGCATGTTGCTGGGGCAATTCCAAGGGACAAATACAACACCGTTTGGAATACCTATCATCATCATGTTGAGAATTTCTACGATTTTCTTCATCTAAACCGTGAGTTCCGCGACTTAGATTTTAAACACAACCTAGACGCAAAACTGAAACTTATTACGCGCGCTGAAGAGCTTGGACAAGAAGAAAATGTTAATAAGGCTTTCCGTGAACTTCAAATGCTCCACAAAATGTGGAAAGAAGAAATTGGACCCGTGGCGCAGGAATATCGCGATGAAGTTTGGGACAAGTTTAGCGACGCTACAAAAATTATCCACGACAAACGCCAAGAACAATTGGCTGAGATGGAGAAAGACTTTGAAACCAACTACGAAAAGAAAAAGCAACTTGTTGAAGAGTTAATAAAAACCACCGAAGAAGCCAAACCGAGTCACCAAGGTTGGCAGAATGCTATTAAAAAAGTGCAAGAACTTCGGGATGCTTTTTTCAATACTGGGCGTGTTCCAAGAAATAACAACAAAGAAATTTGGAAGTTATTTAAGGACGCAACTGGAAATTTCAACCACGAAAAAAACAGTTTTTATAAAAACCAGAAAAAGGAACAGTACGCCAATCTTGAAAAGAAACGTGAGCTCATAAAAATTGCTGAAGACAACAAAGACAGTGAGGATTTTGACGTTACAACTGCGTTGATGAAAAAAATTCAAGGCGATTGGAAAACCATTGGTCACGTGCCGCGAAAGGACAGTGACAAGTTGTGGAAACGCTTCAAAAAGACCTGTAATCATTATTTTGACAGACTTCATGCTCAGAAAAATGAAGCCAATAAAGAAGAAGTTGTTCATTATGAAGCCAAGCAGGAAATGCTCGAAAAGCTTTCCTCTTTTAAACTAAGCGGCGACCACAAAGCCGATTTAAAAACTATAAAGGAAAATATTTCAGCTTGGAAGGAACTTGGTCGCGTACCTTATAACAAACGCAACATTGAACAAAAATTCAACAAAACGTTGGATGGCCTTTTCTCTAAACTCGATTTGGGCAAAAAGGAAACTGAACTTATCAAGTTTGACAATAAATTAAATACGCTTGTAAACCGAGACGACGATCGTAAATTACAAAACGAGCATTTCTTTATTTCGAAGAAAATTGATGAAACTCGTGATGAAATAAGACAATTGGAGAACAATCTAGGCTTTTTCCGTCACGTTCCAGACGATAATCCAATGGTGAAGGAAGTTCATAATAACATTGAACGTCACAAAGAACAACTTGAAGTTTGGAAAGCGAAGCTTTCGAAGATTAAAGAGGTTCGGGAATAATATCATAACACAACGTAGAGACGCACGTTCGTGCGTCTCTTTTTATTTGCAGTGCGCCTTTTTATTTAAAGTGGTTTGATCGTGTGAGACGCACGTCCGTGCGCCTTTACGCTTTATCCGATTGAAGTTTTAGCTTCGTTCCAAAAAATGTCCATCTCTTCCAAAGTCATATCTTTTAAAGATTTATCTATTTCCTTGGCTTTGCCTTCCAAATATTGAAAGCGTTTTATGAATTTTTTATTGGTGCGCTCTAGCGCATTTTCTGGATTCACTTTTAGGAAGCGAGCGTAGTTTATCATTGAGAAAAGCACATCGCCAAATTCGGCTTCAATTTTTTCTAGATTGTTTTCGTTTATTTCGTGTTGCAGCTCGCCAAGTTCTTCTTGCAATTTTTCAAAAACTTGCTGTGGCTCTTCCCAGTCAAACCCAACGCCAGCAACTTTCTCCTGAATTCTACTGGCTTTCACCAATGCCGGCAACGATTTTGGAACACCTTCCAAAACACTTTTTTTGCCTTCTTTCAGCTTTAAATTTTCCCAATTTCTTTTCACTTCTTCTTCGTCCGCAACTTCTACGTCGCCATAAATATGTGGATGTCTGAAAATTAGTTTTTCCGAAATCTCGTTACAAACATCAGCAATGTCAAAATCGCTGGTTTCGCTGCCTATTTTCGCATAAAAAACGATATGTAGCAAAACATCTCCTAATTCTTTCTTTACTTCATCTAGATCATTTTCTAAGATTGCATCGCCCAACTCGTAAGTCTCTTCAATAGTTAAATGACGCAGCGTTTGCATCGTTTGCTTTTGGTCCCACGGGCATTGTGCACGCAGTTCATCCATAATGGTTAATAATCTATCGAAGGCTTGAAGTTGATCTTTTCGGGAGTTCATTTTTGTTTCTTGTTTCTTGTTTCTTGTTTCTTGTTTCTTGTTTCTTGTTTCTTGTTTCTTGTTTCTTGTTTCTTGTTTCTTGTTTCTTGTTTCTTGTTTCTTGTTTCTTGTTTCTTGTTTCTTGTTTCTTGTTTCTTGTTTCTTGTTTCTTGTTTCTTGTTTCTTGTTTCTTGTTTCTTGTTTTGAATTTAAGTAAAAAGTAACAAAAAAATCCCGCAAGTATTGAAACTTTCGGGATTTATATTATTGAATCGAAATTTATTATTTAGGTTTTACGAGAAGCTGCACTCTTAGTAGCACCTCCTTTTTTACTAGAGGAAGCTTTTGGCGTATTGGACTTTGGAGCTGCTGCTTTTGGAGAAGTAACTTTAGTCGATTTTGTAGTTATCGCTTCTTTATCCTCTTCAATGTCTTCTTTTTTTGCTTCAGAAAAATCAGTAAGTCCGTTTTTTACGAGCAAATTATACCACTGCACAACTTTTTTGATGTCACTAGCGTAAACTCTGTCTTCATCATAATCTGGCATAACGGAGAAGAAATATTCTTCCAACTCTTCCTTAGCTACCTTGTGGCTAATTGCCTCTTTTCCATCTTCTTTTTTAGAAATTTTTTCGAATACTTTACGCAACGGCACTTCTTCAGTAAGCGTATAGATAGCGATTTCAGAAAGTAAACTCACGTTCTGGCGACCACCTACATTAATGGTTTTCCCGTCTAGTAATGATTCCGCAAGAAAACCTGCGCGGGTTTGGGATTTCAGTTTGTACAAACCGGGTTTACCGGCAATGGAAAGCACTTTTTCTAAGCTCATAGAATACTTTTAAATTTTTTTAACGGATACAAATATCTTTGGTTTGATTAATATATACAAGCGAGTTAACGTTTCTTTTTTGCATTTGGAAATTTCATGCGGTAATCCGTACTAATATTCCCTTTTGAAATGTTCGTCAACTTACTTTTTATCAATCTTTTCTTTAACGACGAAAGCTTGTCAGTAAAGAGAATACCTTCAATATGATCATATTCATGTTGAATAATTCGCGCTACTATCCCGCTGAATGTTTCTTTGTGTTTTTTGAAATTTTCATCTTCATATTCAATAACTATATCTGGCTGACGGAAAACATCCTCACGCACATCTGGAATGCTTAAACATCCCTCATTAAATGCCCATTCATCGCCAGATTCCTTAACAATTCGAGCGTTGATAAATACCTTTTTGAAGGTGGAAAGAAACTTTTGTTCTTCTTCTGAAAGATCTTCATCATCCTCAAACGGCGTGGCATCCACTATAAACAGACGGATGGGTAAATTTACCTGAGGTGCCGCAAGACCAATACCGCGTGCTTCATACATCGTTTCGAACATATTTTCAAGCACAGCCTCCAAGTTTGGATGGTCTTTGGTTATTATTTCGGTTTCCTTTCGTAAAACTGGGTCGCCGTAGGCTATTATTGGTAAAATCATTTTTTAATGTTTATTGTTGAATGTATAATGATTAATTATCGGTTCAAATATTTTAAATCACGTGCGCGCGATAAATCGCGAGCCTACTGAAAACTGAGACTGCAAACTTTTTCAATTCTATTTATTATAAAGATATTCCTGAAGAATTATCGTCGCACTAATTTCGTCAACCAATGCTTTATTCTGTCGTTGCTTCTTTTTCAATCCGCTGTCAATCATCGTTTGGAACGCCATTTTACTGGTGTAACGCTCATCAACGCGTTTCACTTCTAAGTTTGGAAAAATGTTGAAAAATTTCTTCAAAAACTTCTGAATTTCTTCTTCAATACTGGAATGGGTTCCATCTTTTTGCTTTGGTTCACCTACTAAAACTAATTCTACTTTTTCTGACGCGATATATTTCTTCAAAAAATCCATCAATTCAGAAGTAGAAACCGTTGTAAGACCAGAAGCTATTAACTTCAATTCGTCCGTAATAGCGATACCTGTTCGCTTGCTTCCGTAATCCAATGCTAAAATCCGTCCCATATTGGTTGCAAAAATAAGGGTTTGTGAATTACTATACTATTATGAACCGCAATTTTGAATTATGAAGCTTATATTTGTTGAAAAGATGCCCGAGTTGGATGCTAGGTGACTGATGACAGATACAAAAGCCCAACCTATAACAGATAACCGACAACAGATGACAGAACTTCAACAAACCATAGAAAAAGCTTGGGAAGACCGTTCCCTTCTTTCCGAACCAGAAACCATCGTCGCCATACGCGAAGTAGTAAACCTTTGTGATGAGGGCAAACTGCGCTGCGCAGAGCCTGTTGCAGACGGTTGGCAAGTAAACGAATGGGTTAAAAAAGCAATCGTGCTCTACTTCCCTATTCAAAAAATGAAGACTTTGGAAGCTGGTATTTTTGAGTATCACGATAAAATTCCGCTAAAATCTGGTTATGAAGCTAAAGGAATTCGCGTAGTTCCGAACGCTGTTGCACGTCATGGTGCCTACATTTCTAAAGGTGTAATCTTAATGCCAAGCTACGTAAACATTGGCGCTTATGTAGATGAAGGTACTATGGTAGATACTTGGGCCACTGTGGGTAGTTGCGCACAGATTGGTAAAAACGTACACCTGAGTGGTGGCGTAGGTATTGGCGGCGTTTTGGAACCGCTACAAGCCGCACCCGTTATTATTGAAGATGGCGCTTTTATAGGTTCGCGCTGTATAGTTGTTGAAGGCGTTCGCGTAGGTAAAGAAGCTGTTTTGGGTGCTAACGTGGTCCTTACTGCTTCCACAAAAATTATTGATGTTACTGGTGAAAAACCTATAGAAGTAAAAGGATATGTTCCCGAACGTTCCGTTGTTATACCTGGAAGCTATACCAAAAAATTTCCTGCTGGCGATTACCAAGTGCCGTGTGCGTTGATTATTGGGGTGCGGAAGGAGAGTACTAATTTAAAGACTTCTTTGAATGATGCGCTTCGGGAGTATGGGGTTGCGGTTTAAAGACTGCATTTTATAAAGTTAAAATAATATAGCTTTATATAATGGGAATAAATGAAACTGTTGCGTATATCCACATTTTAGCCACAAGCTGAAAAAAAATTACAATGAAAAATAATGAATAGAATAATACTAATTGGTAATGGTTTTGATTTAGCTCACGGTTTACCGACTTCATACAATAATTTTCTTGAAGATTTTTGGACACAAACCGTTAAGAATGTACAGAAATTTGAAGGTAAAGAAATTTATGAAGATGATTTTATTTCTATCAAAAATGTTCCCTCTGTATGGATACCCGGCTTTAAATATAATGATTTTAAAAGAAGTATTCAAGGTGGGAATACTAGTATAGAGTTTAAAAATATATTTTTAGACAAAATTTCCGAGAAAAGTTATATCCAAAACTGGGTTGATATTGAAAATGAATACTATCAATTATTAAAAAACTGTTTTAGTGATACAATTAATAATAATTATTCTATAAAAGAATTAAATACGGATTTTTCAAAAGTCAAAGATTTGTTAGGAGCTTATTTATTGAAAGTGGAACTTGATTTTGATAAAAACATTTCAGCAAATGTTTTTAGAACAAGGAATAGAATTCAGGAAATAATAAATTCGATTTTTAATTTAAGAGATTTTTCTGAAAGTTCGATAAAACATAAATTGGATATAGAATATGAAAATTATAAAGTCATCTCCAAAAATTTAATAGAAAAAAACATTACCCATAACGATTTATCAGAAAAGAATTCTTCTCTAATGACAGTCTTGAGATATAACGCATCCATTGAAGAATTGAAAAAATTTATTTTATCAAAAGATGCAAATCGGTTTTTCGATTTACTACCAGATAATACACTGTTTTTAAACTTCAATTACACTTTTACCGATACACTATATAAACTTCCAGCATCAGATGAAAAATGGCTTGGAAAATCTTTTGAATATTTGCACATTCACGGAAGTAATAGAAAAGAAGATAACAACCCTATAATTTTTGGATTTGGAGATGAGCTCGATGAAGATTACAAAAGCATTGAAAGACTAGATAACAACGACTATTTAGAAAACATTAAGTCAATAAAATATTTAGATACAGACAATTATAAAAAGCTACTTGAATTTATAAATAGTGGTAATTACCAAGTTTTTATGATGGGACATTCTTGTGGAATCTCGGACAGAACTCTTTTAAACACGATATTTGAAAACGAAAATTGTGGATCTATAAAAGTTTTCTATCACGATAAAGGAGAGGGCAAAAATAATTTTAGTGAAATAATAAAAAATATATCTCGCAATTTTAATGACAAAACCTTGATGAGAGACAGAGTTGTTAATAAAACATATTGCGAACCACTAAACTGAGAAAAGCCTGTTGCTAACACGAGTTTAAATGTTACCGCCTCCTCCGCAACTTCTTACTATTAACCTTCTTCTGAAACTCCCTACTATAGTGCAACATCAGCGCATAAGTGCCATCAACAGATTTGTTATAAAGTTCGGCATATTCCTGCGCCATCACTTTCATCATTGTTTTTGAAAGCCATAACCTTCTAAAATTGTGCATCCGCGCATTAAAATCCATCGGTTCAAAACGCATTCGGTTTAAATCAATTAAATAGAATTCGTAGGTATCGTTACCGCGATCCACGATCAGCGTATTTCCTGGAGAATGATCTAAAAAATTCACGCCATTTTCATGAAGTTTAAAAGTGAATTGCGTAAACTGACGTAAGATTTCGTTTCTATTTTCAAACTTCGGATTGTGTATTAATTCCCGGAAATCAAAATCATAATTCACGTGTTCACTTACATAGAAACTTTCTTTCAAACCACCTGAAAAGACTTCTAAATATGCCACGGGGAAAGGAGTTTTTATTCCAAAATCAATCAACTTTGAAGCATACTCAAAAGACCGTTTCGCTTTACTTTTCCTAAGAAATTGATACACCAAAGACTGAAATGCATTCGGTGTCTTAAATTTTTTAATATTGAAGAAAGTTTCCTCAATCTGTACCTTTTTTATAACATTGCGTTCCCCTTTTGTAACATATTCCCCTTTTTTTGAAAAATTATGAAGCACATCCGTTAGCTTTGCTGCTAAGTGGGAATAATTTGGATGAATTACAAAATTCTCGTGCATTTATAAAAAAGATATATTCTAAAAAGGTATTTTGCGAAGGTAATCCATTAAAATTCTTGCCCCAACCCTAAAGGGAGGAATTTTAAAGACAGCAATATTCCCCCTTTGGAACAAGGGTATCTTCCCCCTTTAGGGGGCAGGGGGTTATCCTAAGTTTTGCGAAAGCAAGTTTTATGAAGAAAATACTCGTAATACAAAACAAAAGAATTGGCGACGTGCTCATCAGCTCCGTCATTGCCAATAATATAAAGAAGGTTTTTCCGCAAAGCGAAGTAACCTATTTTGTTTATGAATATACTTCTGGCGTTCTTGAAAACAATCCAAACATTGACCGAATTATCGCCGTAAAAGAAAAAGAACTAAAGAGTTATACCAAGCTTTTTCAGACTATTTCAAAAATAAAAAAAGAAGATTATGATATTATTTTTGATCCATATTCCAAACTACAAAGCAGGTTAATCTGTCTCTTTTCTGGTGCCGAATACAGAATCGGACTGAAACGCGCCCACAAAGAATTAAAACTTCCGTTTTACACCCATCCAATAAGTCATTTAGAACATCGCTCCAAAAATTGCGGGAAAGCAATTGAAGACAGAATCAATATGATAGCCTCGGTTTTTGAACTAAAAGAACCAGAATACGCTCCAAAAATTTTCCTAACTGAAGAAGAAAAACAATACAACCGAATTGATTCCCTCCAAAAACCAGTGATTATGCTAGGCATTTTGGGCAGCACGCCCCAAAAATCCATGCCGTATGAATATATGGTTGAAATAATCAATTATATAACCGAAAATTATCACGGTACGGTTCTATTCAACTACGCACCAAACCAAAAAGAAGAAGCGCAGAAGGTTTATGAAATGTGTGAAAACAAATACCAAATAAACCTCGACATTTACGAAGACTCTATCCGCGGATTTATAACATTAATGAACAAATGTGATCTCTTAGTTTCAAACGAAGGTGGAAGCGTTCACATCACCAAAGCACTTGACAAACCGACTTTCACGATTTATTCGCCTTATGTAAACAAAGAACATTGGTGCAGTTTTGAAGATGGAGATCACCACGATTCTATTCACTTATTAGAAGAAAAGCCTGATCTTTTCAGCAGCTTTACTTTAGAAGAAAGACGCAATATTGAAGAAGATCCTCACTCACTTTACAAAGAATTAACTCCAGAAATGATTCTTTCAAAACTGAAACCTTTTCTAGAACATCATCTTTCGAAGTTTTCTTCCTAATTCTTTAAAATTTCTTGCTTAGAAAGACTTTCTGGGTTTGCAGATTTACTAATCCCGTGTTCTGTCCAAACTAGCTTTTCCTGCTTTGTCACTTTTCGGATTGCTTTATTTTTCACAAACATTTCCTTAGTTACATAACCGCGTTCGTGATCCAAATGAAGCGTTACGGTGCTATATCTAATTTGCTGCGGCTTAATTCCGTAGTTCATCAAACGCTCACCCATTTCACGGTCTTCGCCGCCGTATTGCATACGTTCGTCAAAACCGTTTACTGCAAGCACATCTTTACGCCAACCAGAAGCATTATTTCCATCCCAAGTGGCGCTTGTTGGGGTGAAAGTGTTTAAAATATCTTCCTTCAAACCGTAGGAAGTAAGTTTATTTATTTTAAAAGTCTTTTTTAAGCCGTGCTTCAAAAGCCATTTCGCATTGAAACAGCGATGAGTTTCAATATCGTTTTTAGTGATTTGCTTCGAAATTTTCATCGACAATTTAAAATATCCAGCCGAAAGAAAACATCCTGGACGACTAAGCCCCAAATGTGTTGAAACCAAATCTTTTCGAGGAATACAGTCGCCATCAGTAAAAATCAAGTATTCCCCGTTTGAAGCAATTATGGCCTTATTCAAAATTTTTGTTTTCTGAAAACCGTGATCTTCCTGCCAAACGTGAGTTATATTTAATGAAGAATTTTCTTTGAAGGAATCAATCAAATTTTTGGTTTCTTGCGAAGAACCGTCGTCGGCAATCACAACTTCAAAATTTTTTTCAAGCTGCTGCTCAAAACCCCAAAGTGCCTTTTGAAGCCATTCCGGCTGATTGTAAGTGCTCACAATCACTGAAACATAAGGAGTTGTGGAAGCACCTTTCACAATACCGTAAGGCGTCCATTTAATTTTTTGGTCGCGGGTAAGTTTGCGAATAGCAAGATTCTTTTTAATGGACTCTTCGTTTTTATAACCACGCGGATGATCCAAATGAAGCACCACCGCGTTGTAGCGAATCTGCTTGCTTTTTATGCCCAAGTTGATCAAACGCTCTCCAAGTTCACGGTCTTGGCCGCCGTATTGCATCCGTTCATCAAAGCCGTTGATTGCCAAAATATCTTTCTTCCAACCTGAAGCATTGTGACCGTTCCAACTGGCATTGGTAGGCGTTAAAGAGTTTAAAAACGAAGCCTTCAGCGGACCGGAATGTAATTTGTTATTTTTAAAGGAAGAAGCCAATCCATTTTTCTTAAGCCAAGAAACATCAAAACATTTTTCTGTATAAATGTCTTCCTTGGTAATTTCTTCAGAAATATTCATCGGCAACATAAAATAACCGCCTGAAAGAAAATAGCCTTCCTCGCGATACTTAACGTGCTGTTCCACAAAATCTTTCCGCGGAATGCAGTCGCCATCGCTCATAATAATATATTCCGTATTGCACTGCTGAATGGCTTTATTAAGTATCTGCGATTTCTGAAAACCGTTGTCTTCATGCCAAACATGGACGATTGGGTAAAAAACCTCCGCTTCCATCCTATTCAGCAATTGCCGCGTTTCGTCATTGGAACCGTCGTCCGCAATTACCACTTCAAATTGCCTATATGTTTGATTATTATAGCCATACAAAACTTTCTTCAACCAGTCGGTGGAATTGTATGTACTTATAATTATGGAAGTGTCAAGCTGCTTCATCTGTGCAAAGATAAAGTTATTTATCAAGTTGGCTTAGGAAACAAAAAGTTGTAATTTCGAATAAAACAAAGCACCACGAATACACGAATGTTTTTATACATGCTATTCGTGAATTCGTGGTAAATCTAAATGCCGAAATTAACCGTAATCATACCAACTTTCAACGAAGAAGCCTATCTTGAAGATGCGCTTTTTTCAGTAGCATTTGCCGATGAAATAATCGTTATTGATTCTTTCAGCACAGACAACACACCTGAAATCGCGAACAATTACGCAACAAAGTTCCTTCAACGAAAATTCGATAATTTCTCAAACCAGAAAAATTCCGCTTTAAAAGAAGCAACTGGCGATTGGGTTCTCTTTGTGGATGCAGACGAACGCGTGACACATTCTCTGGAAGCCGAAATTAAGGAAACCATCCAAAACCCAAAACACGGTGGTTATAAAATAAACTTTCCACATTTTTATATGAACCGTTTTCTCTATCATCACAGCGATGATGTTTTGCGATTAGTAAAACGGGAAGTTGCCGCATTTTCTGGCTCTGTTCACGAGAAATTGCAATGTGAGGGAAGCATAGGAAAACTAAAAAACAAAATGCTCCATTTTACCTACAAAGGTTTGGACAACTATATTTCAAAAAAAGAATCGTACGCTTGGTTTCAGGCGCAACAGCAATTTGATAAAGATAAAAAAGCAACTTGGTTTTACTTACTTTTTAAACCAAGCTACCGCTTTTTTCGCTCCTTCATTTTAAAAGGTGGTTTCCGCGATGGCGTTCCAGGAATGACCGTTGCCGCTGTAAATGCCTACGGCGTTTTTGAAAGATATGTGAAGCTAATGTTGCTTCGAAAAGGGATGAGATGAAGTTGAATGATAAATGACGGATGCTGGATGACGGATGACGGATCTCGACTAAATTTTTTGAATCTGAAATCTGTCACCCTGAGCGCAGTCGAAGGGTTGAATTAGAAAAGTTTCCCGAATCTGATTTTCTGCCGAAACTTTAATAATGAAAACTCACCTTTCACATCAATTCGTTCTATTTCGAAAGGTTTTTTAAACGGAAAACTGTTTATTCGGTTACCAATTCGCAAACCAAAATGAATTCCATTTTGCTGAAGTATTCTTTTGAAAATTTCAAGTTCCGCTTTTTCCTTTGGAAATTTACCATACGGATAGGCCAAAGCAGCTGAAAAATTCAATTTATTTTCAAAAACAAATTCTACGCATCGACGAGTGTCCGCTTCTATTTCGGCATTAGAAAGCTCTGTGTATTTTTCATGATAAAAAGAATGAAAACCAAGCTCCACTATTTTTGAATCTAGTGATTTTAATTGCTCCAAAGTCATTATTTCCAAAGAAGAAGTATTCCAACTATCTGTTTTTCCAAGAAAATCAAGTGGAACGAAGAACGTGGCTTTTAGCTTGTACTTTTTCAGCAAAGGAAGCGCCAAATCTTTCTGGCTAACATAACCATCATCAAAAGTTATGACTATATTTTTTCCCTTCGGCAGCTCCTTCATTTCAAACACTTCCTTTAAATGAAAGGTTTTGTAACCGTTTTCAGCTAAATGTTTGAATTGCTTTTCAAGGTTTTCAACGGAAATGGTCAGCCCTTTTCCTTTTTCAGTGGTAATGTGATGATACATTAAAATAGGTAGCTTCGCCATAACAGTTTTCAAATTTATCCCTGTAAAATTATTACTTTTACGCAAACTACAACCCATTTTTGGAAAACCCTGTAAAAATTACCGCAATCGCAATTACGCTCAACGAAGCGCACAATATTGAGGCCTATTTAAAGAGTCTTTGGTTTGCGGATGAAATTGTTATTGTAGATTCTTTCAGTAGTGATGAAACTGTTGCTATTGCTTCAAAACACGAGAAAGTTACAGTTTATCAGCGTGTTTTCGACAACTTTTCTGTTCAAAAAAACTTCGCCATTTCAAAAGCTAAAAATGATTGGGTTACTTTTTTTGATTTGGATGAAGAGATAACTCCCGAGCTAGCAAACGAAATAATTGAAACATCCAAAAACCCAAAAGCAATAGCTTATTTCGTAAAGCGCGATTTCTATTTTATGGGGAAACGCATTAAATACAGCGGTTTACAGAATGATTACGTAGTGCGTTTTTTCAATAGAAATCATTGCGAATACAACGCAAATTTGGTGCACGAAACTTTAGAAGTTGAAGGCAAAAGTGAAAATTTGAAAAACACTTTGCCGCACCACACCTACAAATCTTTTGACGATTACACAGCAAAAGCACACCGATATAGCGCATTGCAAGCACAAATGCTTTACAAAAAAGGAAAGAAACCGAACTACTACCATTTTCTGTTCCGACCCTTTTATAGATTTTTAAATCAGTTTATTTTTAGATTGGGAATTTTAGATGGCAAGGAAGGTTTTGTTTTGGCGTATGTAAGTGCTTTCTCGGTATTTAAAAGGTATGTGAATCTGTGGCTTTTGTATCGGAAGATTGATTAAAAAAGTCTCCCTTTGAAGGGAGATATAGAGAGATGTTTACAAGTATTTATCAATCCCCTTTTCACACCATTTACTTTTTTCGACAAGTGCTTTCTCCTGCAAAGTGTCATTAATTTCAAAACGACTTTGGTCTTTCACTTTGTGCCAAATATGGTAAACAATCCCGCGATAACGCAGTCTTCTACCCAAAACACCATTGTGCATCATCCGTATGATTAATTCTGAATCCTCTCTCCCCCAGCCTTCAAATTCTTCGTTATAACCATTTACCGCGACCACATCTTTCTTCCAAAAGGAAACATTGCATCCACGCATTTTGTCTGAAACTTCATCGGTGTTTTTGTAAAGGTTGCTCAACGCTGGAACACGTAGATTTCGGGTTCGCTTTTTAATGCCTTCAGCAAAAAAGTTGAATTTTATCTTTTGTGAAGCGAATAACTTCGGAAGAAATTCCTCTTGAATATTCACCCGACTTCCAAAAAGATACACATTGGGGTGCGCCAAGGCTTTGTGGTCGCGCACAAAATCCTTATGCATTATGCAATCGCCATCCACTTGAATTATGTAGTCGCCTTTTGCAGCTGCGATGGCTTTGTTCAAAATAATTGCTTTCCTAAAACCTTTATCCTCGTGCCAAAAATGATGGATTGGAACGATTAATTTCTTTTGAAAACCTTCAATTAAATGTTTTGTTTCTTCAGAAGAACCGTCATCTGCAATTAGAATTTCGTCAGGTTTTTCTGTTTGAATATGCAAACTCAAAAGCACCAATTCCAATGCTTCTGGCCAGTTGTATGTTGAAATTAATAAGGAAGTTTTCATCTGTCTATAATATTTGTTTTTTAAAGGACATATGGAACATCCAAATAGTTATTTTGCTGTATATTAAAAATATTATAATGAATGTTTCATTTAAAAAGATGTTTAAAATATTGTCCAATATTCTTTTTAAACAAAAAGAATGACGTTGGATGCAACTCTGGTTTTTGGTTCAACCGTTGCTTTATTTCCTCCATATCTTTTGAACCAATATAATCCAGCGTTTTCCAACCTTCGGGTTGCAGATAGAAAAAATCTTGCATTTCTTTATAATTATCTTTGTTCACCGAGCGCCATTTTTCAACATATTTTTCAATATCAAAATCTTTTGAATGTCCCCAATTTGTTAATTTGGTCATTAAATCCTTCTCACTTCTAGAAATACACTCGTGCATCAAAAGATTATCTGTATAAATTATTCGCTTGCGGTTTTGGCGCGCGAATGTGTATTTTGGATAGTTGGTGGCGAGCAAAACCTTTGTAGGATTATCTACATAAAGTAAACCATCATCGGTGTATTTGTACATATTTATCAGAAAACCCGCAATCTGAACTGGCGTTTTCTCAGGATTTTTAAGAAAACTATCATACTTCCGAAGTGTTTTTACAAATCCTTTAAAATCTATAAAATATTCATCCGCATCTACTTGCACCAACCAGTTACCAACGCCCATTTTTTCTGAAAGTAATGTGCGTTCACGCGTATCGTTTTCTATCGCTGAAAGTTTAGGAATGTAAAAATCCTCTTTGTAAATCTGAATTTTATTTTCGGTATCAAACTCTTTCAACCACTCGTAAAATGATGGTGAAACCTCAAACTTTTCGCCAGACCAGGTTCTGTATTCCTTGTCTTCGGCTATAAAAATTGCATCAGCTTCTTTATAGACTGGCGGAATAGATTTTTTTAGGTTTTCATAATCGTAAGAAAGCAAAAAGCCAACGTGAATTTTTTTAGACATACCTTTGCAATGGTTAGATGTTTCACAAAAATAGCCTATTTTTAAAGCCTTTGACAAACCAAACTGATTAAATTTTGGAAAAAACAACTTCCGCAAAACCGCTTGTTTCGGTCATAATTCTTAATTATAATACTTTTCAATTAACCTTGGATTGTGTGGCTTCGATTAAAAAATATACGCCTCACGATTTTTCTGTGGAATATATAATTGTAGATAATGCATCCGCAAACAACGAAGGGGTTTCACTTGAAAATACATTTCAAAATACAAACGATTGCAAAGTAGTGCGAAGCCAAATAAACCTTGGTTTTGGCGCTGGAAATTTGCTTGGAGCGCAAGAAGCCTCTGGAAATTATTTCGCCTTTATAAATAGTGACGTACTTTTTATAGAAAACTGTTTTTCTGAAATGATTTCATTTATGAAAAGCCGCACAGACGTTGGCCTTTGCGGAATTCAAATACTTAATGGCGAAGGTAAAAAAACTATTTCGCATCGTCCTTTTGAAGGGGTTCGCTACAAAATATTAGGAAGAAAACTTTTATATAAAACAGATTCAAAAATCGTTAAAATAAATGCTGAACTAAACGCTCCAACCCAAGTGGATTTCGTGATTGGCAGTTTTTTATTTTTCAACGCAAATGCTTATCGTGAATGTGGAGGCTTCGACCCTAATATTTTTCTATATTACGAAGAATTCGACCTTTGTTATCGTTTAAAAAATCTTGGTTACAAAACTGTCTTTTTGCCAATTCTAAGCTATATTCATTTAGAAGGAAAAAGCGCTGGCAACAGATTGCTAGAGAAAGAACATTTGATTTCCTATTTATATGTGGTTCGAAAAAATCTTGGGTATTTTAAATTTTGGACAATTAAAAACTTCTTGTTGTTTACCTATTTTTACAAAGCACCTTTTAAACCGAAGTATCGAGTATTACTGAATTTTCTGCTTTTTCGAGGTGAAAGTTTGTCGCATTCTTTGAGGCACAGTCAAAAACAGCTTGAGAAAACTGATAAGATTTAAGAGAGCGAAGTAACTTAATCTTCCGCAACCTGATAAACCAATCCAAGTAATCTTTTAGTTTTCATAAACCATTTTTGAAAAAAATATGGTTTATATTGTCTTCTCAAGGTTTTGAGAAGTTTGTATTGTTGGTCGCGCTTTCCGCTTTCTTCATAAGCCGTAAAACTTTGGGATTCTTTGGAAACGATTCTGTAATAACAGCTGCGTTCTTCAACAAAACTAACAGTTTCCTTCATATAAATTGGAAGCAAAAAAAGGTAATCTTCCGCCAATTGAAGCCGTTCCTCGAATTTTAAATCTAAACGTTCAATCACTTCTCTTGTAACCACAAAACTATGAATTGTAATAAAATTGTCTTTATAAAAGGACAACTTGTCTATATATCTTTCCTCAAAAAGTCCTGGTTTAGGTTGTCCTTTTTCATCAACAACATTTGCAATACAAAACGCTAGATCGGTTTTCTCTTTTTCAATAGCTAAAATTAAATTTTTATAATGATTCTCCGCAACATAATCATCATCATCCAAAAAAGCGATATATAATCCTTTAGCAGCTTCAAGACCCAAGTTCAGGTTTTTAGAACGTTCATCTTCATCGGTTTTGTTCTGAATAAATTGAATTTTTCTATATTCCCAAACTGCTGAAACTTCACTTTCAATTTTTTGAAATAACGCATCGTCCGTTCCTTGAAACACTACGATTAACTCAATATTCGGATAAGTATTGCGGAAAATACTATCTATCGCTTTTTTAAGCAATTCCATATCCTTACCCATTGTTCGGACAATGACACTTAGTAGCTTATTCATGGTTTCGGACAAAATAAAAATTGTTTAGTTTGGTTTAAGGCAACAAAACTAGGAAATATAAAAACAACCGTTCGTTTTCAAAATTCAAAATCAATACCTTCGCAATAACTTAATTTTGAAATTCAGAACTATCAAACGAACTTCGAGATTAACAACCAAAGAAATTACAATGCACATTTTAATAGTCGATTGGTCTGGCCCAATTCCCGCGCTAAAATACGGAGGAACGGAACGTGTTATTTGGGGGCTTGGGAAATGTTTAAACGAACTTGGCCATAAAGTAACTTTCTTAGTTCCAGACGGTTTTACTGGCGATTTTGCCGACAGCATCGCACTAGACCATACCAAAAGTCTCAACGATCAAATACCGGAAAATGTTGATATTGTACATTTCAATTACCCACCGAGACAGTCTATAAATAAGCCCTACATTATAACAATGCACGGCAATCCGAAGCCAGACGAACACATAGACCCCAACACCGTTTTTATTTCAAAAAACCAAGCAGAACGTCATAATTCTGACGTTTTCGTTTATAATGGCTTGTATTGGAAAGATTACGGTACGCCAGATTTAGATAAACCGCGAACCTATTTCCATTTCTTAGGAAAAGTATCCGTAAGAGTAAAAAACGTATTCGGAGCTGCTAAAATTGTTTTAAAAGCGAAAGGAAAACTAATGGTGATGGGTGGCGAACGTTGGACTTCTCGCAATTTTACACGTGGTTTCAAATATATTTTAAATCCAAATATCACTTTTTTGGGAATGTTAGACGATGCTGAAAAAATGAAGGTAATGGAAAAGTCCAAAGCCTTAGTTTTTCCTGTGGAATGGCACGAACCTTTTGGTTTGGTAGTTATTGAAAGCCTTTATGCAGGTTGCGCCGTGTTTTGCTCTACAAATGGTTCGCTGCCTGAGTTGTTAACTCCAGAAGTTGGTTTAGCATCCAATGATTCTAATAAATTGGCAGAAGCACTTCGAAATTTTAAATATGACCCAAAACGTTGTAATAGTTACGCAAAGGAACATTTCAACGCCGAAAAAATGACTTTGAAATATATAAAACTATATAAAAAAGTTATTGCTGGAGAACCACTTCACACCCAAAACCCTACCTATCAATCAGAGAAGAATCAAGTAAAATTAGTATCATGACGAAAGAAGAAATAGAAGAAATATTGACCATCCTAAAAAGAGGCGGTCTCATCCTCTAC
This sequence comes from Aequorivita sublithincola DSM 14238, assembly GCF_000265385.1. NCBI lineage: Bacteria > Pseudomonadati > Bacteroidota > Flavobacteriia > Flavobacteriales > Flavobacteriaceae > Aequorivita > Aequorivita sublithincola. The sequence continues at coordinate 2,449,214 of NC_018013.1, read as the reverse complement.
CCTACAGACACCGTTTGGGGAATAGGTTGCGATGCCACCAATCCAGAAGCGGTGGAAAAAGTTTTTAAGTTGAAAAAAAGAAGTGACGAAAAATCGTTAATCTGCTTGGTGCACGATTTTAGAATGCTCAACGAATATGTTGAAAACGTGCCAGAAGTAGCTTATGATATTTTGAAATACGCCAAAAAGCCAACCACAATCATATACGACGATCCAATCCGCGTTGCAATAAATATTATTGCAGCAGATAATTCTCTTGCAATTCGCGTAACGAAGGATGAATTCTGTAAAAAACTAATACAACGATTTCGAAGACCACTCGTTTCTACCTCGGCAAATTTTTCTGGCGAAAAAACTCCACAAAGCTATGCCGAAATAGACCCTTTAATTTTGGAAGGCGTGGACTATGTTGTAAATTTGCACCACGATAAAAAATCAGGAAAACCATCGGCGATTATAAAGTTGAAAAATGATGGTTCTGTGAAAGTTATTCGGAAGTAAAAAATGTCACATTACACAACAGCGCTTCAAAATCCATTATTTAAGACCATCTCCAAAGCATCCCAGAACTTAAATTTGGAAAGCTATGTAATTGGCGGATACGTACGCGATTTCCTTTTAAAACGTGGCGAGGCAAAAGATATTGATATAGTTGCCGTTGGAAGCGGAATTGACTTAGCTGAAGAAGTTTCAAAACTCCTTCCTGGAAAACCAAAAGTCTCCGTTTTCAAAACCTACGGCACCGCAATGCTAAAAAGCGGCGGAGTAGAACTTGAATTTGTTGGTGCCCGAAAGGAATCCTATTCCGAAGAAAGTAGAAATCCAGCCGTGGAAAACGGCACTTTGGAAGACGATCAAAACCGAAGGGATTTTACCATAAACGCTTTGGCATTAAGTTTAAGCAACGATAATTTTGGCGAATTGTTAGATCCGTTCAACGGCGTTGAAGATCTTCAGAAAAAAATAATCCGAACGCCTTTAAATCCAGACATAACGTATAGCGACGACCCATTGCGGATGCTTCGCGCCATTCGGTTTGCAACGCAATTGGATTTCATAATTGAAAAAGATTCGTTGGATGCTATTATCCGAAACGCGGAACGTATAAAAATTATTTCCAAAGAACGGGTTGTGGATGAACTGAACAAAATTCTGCTTTCAGAAGTGCCTTCAAAAGGATTTGCGCTTTTGCACAAAACAGGCTTGCTACCTTTTATTTTGCCAGAATTGGTAGCATTGCAAGGCATTGATGAAAAAGAAGGACAAACGCATAAAGATAACTTTTGGCATACGCTGGAAGTGGTTGATAATATTTCAAAAGCCACGGATGACGTTTGGCTTCGCTGGGCGGCATTGCTTCACGATATAGGCAAAGCACCAACCAAACGATTTGATAAAAAACTAGGTTGGACCTTTCATACTCACGAATTTGTGGGTGCGAAAATGGTTTATAAGCTTTTCAAACGCTTAAAAATGCCTTTAAACGATAAGATGAAGTTCGTCCAAAAAATGGTTTTAATGAGCTCCCGCCCTATCGTTTTGGCAAGTGAAGTTACTGATAGTGCCGTGCGCCGCTTGATTTTTGATGCAGGCGAATATGTAGAAGATTTAATGACGCTTTGCGAAGCAGACATCACGACGAAAAACCCTAAGAAGTTTAACAAATATCACGCTAACTTTCAGTTGGTACGTGATAAAATCGTGGAAGTAGAAGAACGCGATCAAGTTCGAAATTTTCAGCCGCCAGTTTCTGGGGAAGAAATTATGGAAACATTCAATCTAAAACCTTCCCGCGAAATTGGTCTTATAAAAGATGCCATCAAAGAAGCAATTCTTGAAGGTGATATTCCCAATGAATATGAAGCGGCAAGAGAGTTTATGTTGAAAAAAGGGAAAGAGATTGGGTTAGTCCCCCTAACCCCAAAGGGGAAAATGAAGATTGGATCTAAAAAATAATTCGTGAATTCGTGGTAAAAAAACCACCACGAATTCACGAATAAAAAACATATATAGTGGCAAACAAAGACAACAAAAAAGTAATCTACTGGCTCCTAGCAGGATGTTTCCTGATTTTTGTAATGGTAGTTGTGGGCGGAATAACACGCCTCACACATTCTGGACTTTCAATTTCTAGTTATAAACTTATTTCTGGCACGCTTCCTCCATTAAATGAAGCGCAATGGATTGCGGAATTTGACCATTACAAACAATTCCCCGAATATCAAAAGCTGAACAATCACTTCAGTATGCAGGATTTTAAGGATATATATTTCTGGGAGTGGCTGCATCGCGTACTTGGAAGACTTTTGGGCGTGGTTTTCATAATTCCCTTTTTCTATTTTCTTCTGAAAAAGCAACTCACCAAACCCACCATTAAAAAAGCCATAATTTTGATGTTTTTGGGAGGATTCCAAGGATTTCTGGGTTGGTATATGGTGAAAAGTGGATTGGTGGACCGACCGGATGTAAGCCATTATCGACTTGCCATGCATTTAACTACTGCTTTTATCACTTTCGCCTATACATTTTGGGTGGCTATGGATTTGTGGTATCCTGTGAAAAAAGAAATCAATAAACACATCCGAAATATAATTCGTTTTGGATTAGCAATTCTACTTATCCAGATTATCTGGGGCGCTTTTGTTGCAGGACTTGATGCTGGACTAATTCACAACCATTGGCCATTGATGAACGATGGCGAATGGATTCATGAAACCGTTTACACAGAACAAGTTCCTCTTTGGAGAAATTTTGTTGAAGGCAGAAGTGGTGTTCAATTTTTTCACCGATATATGGCTTATGCAGTAGTCGCAATGATATTTTTCATTTGGTATAGAACCCGAAAATTGCAACTAACCCTGCCGCAGAAAAACGGAATAAATATATTATTGATTCTGGTTTTAGTGCAATTTACTTTAGGAGTTTTCACCCTTATCCTCCATGTACCAGTAATTTTAGGCGTTTTGCACCAAGTAACAGCGTTTTTCTTGCTTGCTGCAATGACTTTTGTATTGCACCGTTTTTCAAAATAAAACAACAGCTAAACTGAAAACTGCAACTGAATAATGAACACTTTTTAATAACTTTGCAGACCAAAAATTTTAGAAAAATGATTTACCGTTTCAGAATAATCCTCGACACTCACGAAGACGTTTTCCGCGACATCGAAATAGAATCTTCAGCCACTTTGGAAGATTTTCATAATGCCATCACGCAATCCTTTGGGTTTGATGGGCAGGAAATGGCTTCTTTTTATACCACCAACGAATTATGGGAAGAAGACGAAGAAATTTCCCTTTTTGACGTAAGCGATGAGCCAGGTGGCGTCCGTATTATGGGCGAAACCTATTTGGAAGATGTGGTTGACAAAGAAGACACACGACTATTATATGTGTACGATTTCCTAAATATGTGGACTTTCATGGTTGAACTGGCCGATATTTCCGAAATTGAAAGCGGTCAGATTTATCCAAATTTAATGTACTCCCACGGAGAAATTCCCGAAGAAGCTCCTGAAAAAGAATTCACTTCAGAACCAATTGATGGCGATGATGATGACGATTTTGACGAAGAATTCGACCTAGACCCAGAAGATTACGACAATCTAGATTTTGACGAAAACTGGAATTAAAAAAGTTTTCAGTATTCAGTATCAGTGGGCAGTCTCACTACTTTCTAACTCAATAATAATTAACTTTTAACTTTAGACACTTTACAGTCTTTAGGCACTTAAAAATATGATAAACCTCTTTAGTACCCACATCGAATCCCTTTCCATCCACCGCGTGGGTAACAAAAGTAGAAATGAAGCGATTTTTCTTTCTGCGGAACCTTATAAAACTAACGATGAGCTTACGCCATTGTTGAAAGAATTTTTTCTGAAACCTTTTCGCGATAAAGAAGAAAACTATTTTAAATTTTCACACGAAGCAGATTTAGAGTTTCATGAACTGTTCAATAGCACTACAAAAATATTTGACAATCCGGAAAATATTCACGACGAGAGCCGCAAAATTGCAACTTATCTTTACAATCAATCCGAACATCCACACATCAAAAGTGGCGAAGTTTACATTGCATATCTTGAAGGCGTACAATTGGACAACATAAAAATGGATGCCATCGGAATTTTTAAAAGTGAATTGAAGCAGGATTTTCTTCAATTTTCTGAAGAAGGAAATCAGCTGGATGCAATGCTTCAGCACGGCGTTAGTTTAAACAAATTGGACAAAGGCTGTCTTATTTTCAATTCAAATAAAGTGGAAGGATATAAAATTCTTTCTGTTGATAGTAACCGTTATGACGCACGTTATTGGCTGGAAAGTTTTCTAGGCGTTGAAGCGCTTGCGGATGATAATTTTCACACTAAAAAATATTTAAAATTCTGTCAAGATTTCGCAAAAGATGTTGTTTTGCCTGCTGAAGACAAAAAGCAGGAAGTAATGTTTATGAATCGCGCCGTAAACCATTTCGCTAAAAATGACACCTTTGAAGAAACGGCTTTTATGAACGATGTGATAGATAACCCTGATTTATTGCCAGAGTTCCGTCATTATAAAAGTGAAAAAGCACCTAAATATAGCATCGAAGATTTAACCACGTTTCCTATTGCCAATACAGCAGTTACCGCAGCAAGAAAGAAAATTAAAAATGTAATAAATCTGGATACAAACATTCAAATAAAACTAGATTTCATCAATCCCGAAAGCGCCGAAAAGTTTGTTGAAAAAGGTTGGGATGAAGAAAAGCAGATGTATTATTATTTGGTGTATTTCAACAAAGAAGAGAAGAGTTAGTGTTCAGTATTCAGTCGCAGTTTTCAGTAGGCGCGCGATTTATCGCGCGCCATATCTAATCAATAAATCATGAAAATAATAGGTTTTATTTTTTTGTTCATCACAGCTTTCACATTTAATTCCTGCAATATAGATAAATGTGATTATGATTGTTCAACCGGCCCTTTGAGCTTAAATTTTGAACTTTTGGACAAGGTAACGGGCGAAAACCTCTTTACCAACACAACTTTTAATCCAGCAGATATAAAAGTTTTCGATTTGGATAATAATAATTCTTTAGTACAATTTACTTTCTATGCTGAAAATGACAGAAATACAATCGGCCTAGGGCCTTTTGGGTGGGGAACTAATATTGCAAACTATCTTCTAAAAGTAGGAGAAACTACAATTTTCGCTTTACACGTGGATGCTGAAAAGGTTGATGGAGAATGTTGTTCAAATGTTGTTTTGAATGAATTAACCCTTGAAGGAGCAGATTTTTCACAGAATATGGAAAATGGCGTTTATGAGGTTTTGGTAGAATTGTAAAAACTCAGAGCGGCGGCGATAGAGACGCACGGCCGTGCGTCTAACATCCTAAAATAGAATTAAAATTCATAGAAACAAATGGTGTTTAATTCCCAACTTCGCTGATAAATTTAATACGGTACAAACGCAGTTCCTCTTCGTCATAATCGCCATCAAATTCTTCTAAGGCTTCTTCAATGCTATCAGTTTTGGCTTCAAGGAAATATTCGTGAATTTCTTCCTGCTGGTCTTCGTCTAAAACTTCTTCCACCCAATAATCTATATTCAACTTGGTGCCGCTGTAAACAATGGCTTCCATTTCCTTTATAAACTCACGCATTTCAAGGCCTTTGGCATTAGCAATGTCTGGTAAGGCAAGTTTGCGATCCACGTTTTGAATGATGTATAATTTGAGCGAACTATTACTTCCTGTAGATTTCACTACGAAATCTTCTGGGCGGATAATATCATTCTCTTCAACATAATTTTGAATCAGTTTTAAGAAAGACTTACCATATTTTTTCGCTTTTCCTTCTCCTACCCCGTGAACGTTGGAAAGCTCCTCCATAGTTACAGGATATTTAAGCGCCATATCTTCCAAAGAAGGCTCCTGAAAAATTACGAATGGCGGCAAATCTAAATCGTGTGCTACCTTTTTAAGTTCTGCTTTTAAAATTTTGAAAAGGTTTACGTCCAAAACCTCACCTCCTTTATTTGCCGAAACAATCACGTCATCATTGGCGTCTTTAAAGGAATGGTCTTCCGTCATCATAAACGAAGTTGGTGATTTTATGAACTTCTTCCCGGCATCTGTTAAATGAATGACTCCGTAGGTTTCTATATCCTTCTTTAAAAATCCAGCTACCAAAAGTTGACGTAACAATGCCATCCAATAGGCGGAATCTTGGTTTGCACCGGTACCAAAGTATTGTTGGGCATCGGTTCTGTGGGACTTTATGAGGGCGTTTACTTTCCCTACTAAAACGTTTACAACCTCTTTACTTTTATACTGCTCGTTGGTTTTGGAAACTACTTCTAATAGCAGTTTTGCATTATCTTTTGCTTCGTGTTTCTTTTTTGGATAGCGCATATTATCATCCATCATTCCGCCATCGCCAGTTTCATTGTCAAATTCTTCCCCAAAATAATGAAGAATAAATTTTCTTCGGGACATAGAAGTTTCAGCAAAACCAACCACTTCCTGTAAAAGAGCGTGTCCAATTTCCTGCTCGGCAACGGGTTTGCCGCTCATAAATTTCTCGAGCTTTTCAATGTCTTTATAGCTATAAAAAGCCAGACAATGCCCTTCGCCACCGTCTCTTCCGCCGCGACCTGTTTCTTGGTAATAGCTTTCAATGCTCTTTGGAATATCGTTGTGAATTACAAAACGAACGTCTGGTTTGTCTATCCCCATCCCAAAAGCTATGGTTGCAACAACCACATCTACGTCTTCCATCAAAAACATATCTTGATGTTTTACGCGGGTTTTACCGTCTAGACCAGCATGATAAGGCACAGCTTTTATACCATTCACTTGCAATGCTTGCGCGAGTTCTTCTACTCTTTTTCTGCTTAAACAGTAAATAATTCCAGTTTTACCTTCGTTCTGTTTTACGAAACGAATAATGTCTGAATCTACATTTTTTGTTTTCGGCCTTATTTCATAGTACAGATTAGGACGGTTAAAGGATGCTTTAAAAGTATTGGCATCCTGCATATTAAGATTTTTCAGTATATCCTCCTGCACTTTTGGAGTTGCAGTAGCCGTAAGTCCGATTATTGGAATATTGTCCCCAATACGCTGAATAATACTTTTTAAGTTTCGGTATTCTGGTCTAAAGTCGTGGCCCCATTCGCTGATGCAATGCGCTTCATCTATGGCCATAAAAGATATTTTCTGGGTTTGCAGAAAATTAACGTATTCTTCTTTGGTGAGGGATTCGGGAGCAACGTAAAGTAATTTCGTAATGCCGCTGGCAATATCTGCCTTTACGTTTTTAACCTCTGTTTTGTTGAGAGAAGAGTTTAAAACATGAGCAATTCCTTCTTCAGAAGAAAGGGCTCTCAAGGCATCCACTTGGTTTTTCATCAAGGCAATAAGTGGCGAAACCACAATTGCGGTACCTTCCTGCATAAGTGCGGGAAGTTGGTAACAAAGGGATTTTCCACCGCCTGTGGGCATAACCACAAACGTATTGTTACCTTGAAGAATGCTTTTTATTACTTCTTCTTGCAGGCCTTTAAAGCGAGTAAATCCAAAATATTTTTTTAGCGCTGCGTAAATGTCAGTCTCTGCCACGTTATATGGGGTTTTATGTTCAATTCAGTTTTAGTCAACAATACATTGTTTTACAGATTAACAGTTGTAATTTTGCAACCGTATTAAGTTGACTGCATCTTAAAAGATAGAATCTATATTTAATAAAGCTGAATTTAAGTTTAATTCACTTCTAAATATACTAATTTCTGAAACAGTTACAAACATTCAAAAGCATTAAAATTTTGAACAAGCAAGACAGGATTATTTCCATAGCCAAAAACACCATAGAAACAGAGAGTAAAGCCATTGCAAATCTAGCCCATTTGGTAGATCAAGAATTTTCGGGCGCGGTGGAATATATTTTTCATTCCAAAGGAAGAGTTATAGTTACCGGAATAGGCAAAAGTGCCAATATAGCCACGAAAATCGTTGCAACTTTAAACTCTACTGGAACTCCAGCAATCTTTATGCACGCCGCAGATGCAATTCACGGCGACTTGGGGACAATTCAAGAAAGCGATACGGTTATCTGCATCTCGAAAAGTGGAAACACTCCCGAAATAAAGGTTCTTGTTTCACTTATAAAAGCCATCGATAATAAATTGATTGCGATAACCGGAAATCGAGATTCCTTTTTGGGACTTCAAGCAGATTTTGTGCTCAACGCTTATGTTGAAAAAGAAGCCTGCCCCAATAATCTCGCGCCAACCGCCAGTACTACAGCACAGTTGGTAATTGGTGACGCTCTGGCAATGTGTCTTTTAGATCTACGAGGATTTTCAAGTAAAGATTTTGCTAAATTTCATCCGGGTGGTTCTTTGGGAAAAAAGTTATATTTACGCGTTAGTAATCTTACATCTTTGAATGAAAAACCACAAGTAAGCCCAGACACAGACGTTAAAAAAGTGATTGTTGAAATTTCTGAAAAAATGCTCGGTGTAACCGCTGTTGTGGAAAACGATGAAATTGTAGGTATAATTACAGACGGCGATTTAAGACGTATGTTAACGAGAACCGATAGCTTTACAGGCTTAACCGCAAAAGACATTATGACCAAGAATCCCAAAAGAATAGGCAACAACGCCATGGCTGTTGATGCCATGGAAATGATGGACAAATACGGTATAACTCAAATTCTAGCCGAAGAAAAAGGTAAATATTGTGGCGTGGTACACATTCATAATCTCACCAAAGAGGGAATAATTTAATGAAGAAAAAGAAAAACGATTCCCCAGAAAAAGAAATGTCCTTTTTGGACCATTTAGAAGAATTACGCTGGCATCTTGTGCGCTCTACGCTTGCAGTTTTAATACTTGCTGTTATAGCATTTATCTTCAAAAGATTTATTTTTGATGTCCTTATTTTTGGACCTTCAAAACCAGGTTTCATAACTTATAGTCTGTTCTGCGATATTTCGCGCTCTTTGGGATTGGATACCTTCTGTTTTCAGGAAATGCCCTTTAAAATTCAGAGTAGAACGATGGCTGGGCAGTTCTCGGCGCACATGTGGACGTCCATTTATGCCGGAATTATCGTCGCTTTTCCCTATATTTTATATGAATTCTGGAAATTTATCAGTCCCGGATTAAAAGATAAAGAACGCAATTCCAGTCGCGGGTTTATAATCATCGCTTCTTTTCTTTTCTTTATTGGCGTATTGTTCGGGTATTATCTTATTACGCCTTTATCTATAAACTTTTTGGGAAGTTATCAGGTAAGTGACGAAGTTATAAATCAGTTTGACCTAGATAGTTATATTGGCTTAGTACGGACTTCCGTTTTAGCCTGTGGAATTATTTTTGAACTACCTATATTAATGTATATTCTCACAAAAATTGGGGTGGTAACGCCAGAAATTCTTAAGAAATATAGAAAATTTGCATTGATAATTGTTTTGGTTCTTTCTGCAGTAATTACTCCTCCAGACATAGTAAGCCAAATAATCGTGGCGGTTCCGATTCTTATTCTTTATGAAGTGAGTATTAGAATCTCAAAAATTGTAATCAAAAATCAGTTGAAAGAGGAAAAGCGGAAGAAGAAAGAAGCAGCAAGAAATTAGTAGGCTCGCGATTTATCGCGCGCTCCAAATTATAAAAGCATTGTCACATAAATGACTACAACGAATAATTAATATATTCGTGCATTAATGGTAAAAAACATAAAAGCCCAAAAAGCATTCGTGTATTCGCGGCAAAATTTCAACCCAATGATATGAAGCTAAAAGCCGAAAACCTCATAAAATCATATAAAGGCCGAAAGGTTGTTAAAGGTATTACCGTGGAAGTGAACCAAGGAGAAATCGTTGGCTTACTTGGCCCAAATGGTGCTGGTAAGACCACTTCTTTTTATATGATTGTTGGACTGATTAAACCCAACGGCGGGAATATATATTTGGAAGGAACAGAAATCACCAAATACCCAATGTACAAACGCGCTCAAAACGGTATTGGTTATTTAGCACAGGAAGCCTCTGTTTTTAGAAAGTTAAGTGTTGAAGACAATATTTTGAGCGTATTACAACTTACCAAACTTTCCAAAAAAGAACAACGCGACAAAATGGAACTACTTCTTGAGGAATTTGGTTTAGGCCACATTCGCAAAAGTCGCGGTGATCTTTTAAGTGGTGGTGAAAGACGTAGAACCGAAATTGCTCGCGCCCTTGCGACCGACCCACATTTTATTCTTCTCGATGAACCTTTTGCAGGAGTAGATCCGGTGGCAGTTGAAGATATTCAGCGCATTGTAGCGCAACTTAAAAACAAAAATATCGGTATTCTAATTACCGACCACAACGTACAGGAAACGCTCGCAATTACAGACAGAACTTATTTAATGTTCGAAGGAAGCATCCTAAAACACGGAATTCCCGAAGAACTCGCCGCAGACGAAATGGTTCGAAAAGTATATTTAGGACAAAATTTTGAACTTCGTAAGAAGAAGTTGGAATTTTAATTCCAAGCGGGAAATTAGCATTTATTTTTTGACCACGAATACACGAATTATTGTATAAAAACATTCGTGTATTCGTGATCAACTATTTATTTCGGCGTTTTCCAAAACACAGAAAGCAATATGTAAAGCAGAATAATAAAAGGTATCGCCAAAAACTTCAGCAGTACTAAAAGCACCACGCAAAGTATCAAAAACACATAGCGAACGACATTGCTTTTAAAATCCCACGTTTTAAATTTTAGTGCGAAGAGCGATATTTCAGCATTTAGGAGAATACAGCTTAACAATGTCATTCCAATCAAAAACCATTTATTGAGAATGATGCTTTCTGCAAGTTCAGAATATTGGAAATGCAAAATTAGCGGTAAACTTAATATTAATAATGTGTTAGCGGGAGTCGGAAGGCCTATGAACCCAGAAGTTTGCCGTGTATCTACGTTAAATTTTGCTAAGCGATAAGCCGAGGCTATTACAATCATCAATCCTATAAGCGGCAGATAGTTCTTGATTCCCACATTCCACCCTTCAGATGAAAATGTTTCCGTTAAAGTTTGCATATGCCCAAAAAAGGATAGATTCAACAGTTGATACATAACGATTCCCGGTGCTACTCCACTCGTTATAACGTCTGCTAAAGAATCCAATTGAAGCCCAACTTCACTTTGTGCTTTTAGCAACCGAGCAGCAAGACCATCAAAAAAGTCAAAGAAAATTCCGAGGAATACAAAAAAAGCTGCGGAAATCAAATCGCCGGAAACTGCGAAAAGAATGGCTACACAACCACAAAGAATATTTAGAGAAGTGATAATATTTGGAATTTGTTTTAGCATACTTCGTTTGTGTTTTAGCTTGCGTTCCTTCGGCTTCGTTTAGGAACCGACTCCGCAAGTTATAAATCGATTCAATCGAGCGGTTTAGGCTTGTTTTCAAAAATAATTATAGACTATTTTGTAAAAATAGCAAAGTATTTCCGTCCAAAGCTATCTAAACACAATATGTGCATAAATTTATAGTTTAGTATTTTGTAAAATAGTGTCATATTTGCCCAAAATTTCAAGCTTGAAAGAGAAAATTTTACTCCTTCTTATATTATTAACGGCTACGCTAAGTGCGCAGACCGTGCGAAAATATTCCAACGAATTTATGAACATTGGCGTAGATGCCGCTGCATTCGGTATGTCCAACGCAGTAACGGCTTCTTCTGGCGATGTTAATTCTGGTTATTGGAATCCAGCAGGTCTTGTAAATCTTGAAGACAAACAGATTTCGTTAATGCACGCTTCCTATTTTGCCAATATTGCCAATTATGATTATGCCGCTTTTGCAATGCCGCTTGATGATAAAAGCGCCGTCGGACTTTCGGTAATTCGTTTTGGGGTGGATGATATTTTGAATACCACGCAACTTATTGATGATGAAGGAAATATTCGTTACGACCGTATTAGTAAATTCTCAACAGCAGATTATGGCTTTACGTTTTCTTATGCCAGAAAACTACCGCTGGACGGCTTAAATTACGGTGTAAACGCAAAAGTAATTCGTCGTGTTATTGGCGATTTTGCTTCTTCTTGGGGTTTTGGCTTGGATGCCGCTGTTCAATTTAGAACAGAAAAATGGATGTTTGGTGTTATGGCAAGAGATATTACTACCACCTTCAACGCTTGGAGTATAGATGAAAAAAAGTTTGCTGAAATACAAGGTGCGGTAGATGGTGAAAACCAAGAATTGCCTGAAACTACTGAAATTACCATTCCGAAACTACAATTGGGAATGGCACGTAAATTTGTTTATCACTATGACTTTACACTCTTAGCTGAAGTAGATTTAAACTTCCGTTTTGCGGAAACCAATGACGTTATTTCCACTTCCTTTGCGAGTATTACGCCTTCCCTCGGACTTGAATTTGCATATATAGATATGGTTTATGTTCGTGGTGGAGTTGGCAATTTTCAAAATATAAGACAGCTGGACGGTAGCGATTCCGTAGGCTTTCAGCCCAATATTGGTGTTGGATTTAGATATAAAGGCATTCAAGTAGATTACGCTTTAACAGATATTGGCGACCAAAGTGCAGCGCTTTATTCCAATGTATTTTCGTTGAAACTGGATTGGGAGATTTTTAGATGACGGATGTTTGGTGACGGATGTTTGATGATGGATGACAGATGATTATCAAGATAATTTTGAACCAAGACAGCTTTAAACAGGACAAAAATTAAACAAGACTCAAGACGGTTAAGATCTGAAATAGAACTCCTTTTGAATGTTGAATATTGAATCAAGAAGAAAGAGAAACAGGACTCAAGACAACTAAAATATTATTTTAACCTTGAATTTTGAACATTGAATCTTAAATTTTAACCTGTCACCCTGAGCGCATCCGATAGCTATCGGATCGAAGGGTTGAAACAAGAAACTAGAAACCAGAAACTTTTTAATCCGTGGCAAAAAATTACCTCCTCCTACTCCTTCTTTTAATCTGTGTTTCAGTGAAAGCACAGTTCGTTCCCTTATCCGAAACTTCAGAAATAAGTATAATTACCATCGGGCCAGGAGCAGAACTTTATGATAAGTTTGGACATAGCGCATTTCGAGTTCAAGACAGTTTGAATGGTGTTGACGTTGTTTTTAATTACGGGGCATACGATTTTGATACGCCAAATTTCTACTTAAAGTTTGCCCAAGGAAAACTACTTTATGAAATTGATGCTGAATATTTCGACTCTTTCTACGGTCGCTATGTGGCTCAAAACCGATGGATGAAGCAGCAGACGTTAAACTTAACCCTTTCAGAAAAACAAGCAGTTTCAAAATATCTGTGGAATAATTTAAAACCAGAAAACAAAAAATACAAATACGATTTCTTTTTTGACAACTGCGCCACGAAAATCCGAGATGTAGTTGAAGAAGTTTTAGGCAATAAGCTAGAATTTAAGGAAGATCATATAAAAGAAGAACTTACTTTTCGGCAGCTAATTCAACAAAACCTACAAGCAAACTCTTGGGGAAGCTTAGGTATAGACGTTGCTCTTGGCGCCGTGATAGACAGAAAAGCAAAGCCAATAGAATATCAGTTTCTCCCTGATTATGTTTATGAAGGCGCTGCAAATGCAGTTATAAATAGAAATGGCACTTCGGAAAATCTAGTAAAAAAAACAACTGATCTTTATGAAAATAGTCCAACTCCAATAGAAAATAATTTCTTGATGAGTCCGCTATTTGTATTGGGATTACTGGGATTATTGTTTGTTTTTATAACCTTTAGAGATTTTAATCGGAGAACTAGAAGCCGCTTTCTAGACACCTTTATCTTCTTTTTTACCGGATTGGTTGGCATCTTCCTATTACTGCTTTGGTTCGCAACGGACCATAGTGCTACGGCAAATAACTACAATTTATTATGGGCCTTCCCTATTTCAATTGTATTGATTGTTGCCATTTCAAAAAGAAATATTTCTCCTAAATTGAAACGCTATGTAATAGTTTTAATTCTTCTTTTAAGCCTATTGAGTATTCATTGGATTACCGGCGTACAGACTTTTGCCATTGGCTTGTTACCGTTGTTAATTGCCTTGGCGGTGCGTTATGTTTATTTAGTATATTTTATTGGAAAGCAGGAATAACATCCCACCCCAACCCTCCCTTCAAAGGGAGGGAGTTTAAATTAGCTTTAAAACAAGGGGTTTACATTGTTTTTATGTAAGAATTAAAGCAAGATATAAATTTGTAGGAAAAAAGGGCTTTTTTCCTACGTTTTAATGACTTTGCTATGGCTTTGCTATGGCCTTGCTATGGAGTATCCGTGAGTTAAAATTTTAGGGCAAGACATATTGCAGAAGACCAATTATAAAATAGATTTGGGAGTTAAGAGTCTTCAATCCGATAGCTATCGGATGCGTTTAGACTGACATTGGAGGGTTATTGAGTTTCAGATTTTCAAATACAAATGGTTTTCGGAGATGAAAGGTCTTCGACTGCGCTCAGACTGACATTGGAGGGTTATTGAGTTTCAGATTTTCAAATATAAATGGTTTTCGGAGGTGAAAGGTCCTCGACTGCGCTCAGACTGAGATTGAAGGGGTGCAAGTGGATTTCGAATATTAAACATTTGTTTTTTGGAATAAATTGGCGCACGATAAATCGCGCGCCTACAGATAACCGATAACCGAATACCACAATTAATTAATACGACTGAAAACTGCTACTGATCACTGCGACTGAACACTGAACACTAATCTACTGCCCCCTAAAAAAAATAATTGTACTCAGCGTTTTAATAATAATCGTAATGTCTAAAAAAAGACTTCGATGCTTGATGTAGTACAAATCATATTGAAGCTTTTCAAGGGAATCTTCCTGACTTGCGCCGTATTTGGCGTTTACTTGCGCCCAACCGGTAACACCAGGTTTTACTAGGTGGCGCACTTCATAAAAAGGAATTTCTATTTTTAAATCTTCAACAAATTCTGGGCGTTCGGGACGTGGACCAATCACGCTCATTTCACCTTTTATCACATTTATAAACTGTGGTATTTCATCAAAGCGAGATTTTCTTAGGAAACGGCCAAATTTAGTAACACGTACATCTTTCGTTTTTGCAAATTGTGCGCCATCCTTTTCAGCATTTATTATCATGCTTCGCAGTTTGTATATTTTAAAATGTTTCCCATTCTTTCCTACCCGAGTTTGACTGTAGAAAAATGGACCTCGATTGGCTAAAGCATTTCCGATGATTAAAATAGGAAATAGCACGATTCCAACAATAAGACCAACAATAGAAAAAATCAAGTCTAAAACCCTATTAAAAAAGAGATATAGCTTGTTTTGGTTACTTCGGCTAAAGGGAAAGTAGCGATAAAAATCCTTTTCCACATGTTGCACAGGAATTCGGTAGGTCAGTTCTTCATACACCTGCGTATATTCGCGAATTGGAATTCCGATTTCGAGTAATTTTATCAATTGGTTGTTAAGTTCAACCGTCATTCCTTCAGATATTGGGGTGCCTACTACAATTTCTGAAATAGTCATTTCCTGAGTTAATGTAGCAATATCATTTATATTTATAGCATCTATTTCAAGGCTATTCACTATGGAAGCATCATTTACACCCGTATTTACATAACCAATTACGCGGTAATTTGGATCCGATTTTTGAAGCGAAGTCATAATAGCTTCCACATCACAAGCATTTGCAACCAATAGTACCCGTTTATAAAATCGCGGTGCCGAGACAAGAACTATATAAGCATAGCGCCAAGCAAGCATTGCCACGTTAATTGCCACAAAGAAATAGACAATCTGTAAACGGTTTGTGGGGAGCATTGGGGTGTAAAACGGCGTCAATAAATAGAAAAGTACTGTTACCGAAGAAGTAATGATTACGTTCTTTACCACCACATCAAACTTACTGGCTTTTTGAAGGTTGTAGAGTTCAAAAATAGTTGCGAAGACTGTTAAATAGGCAGCTAAAACAATCGACCAAACCCAATGTTCAGAATTAATCTTGAAATAATCAAAGTTAAAAACAATTCCAACCAAATAAAGCAACAATAATACACAGACAATATCCAAGATTCGTAGGAGAATCTTTCTTTCGGAGATATCGAAATGGATATTGTTTTTGGACATGCTAAAGTTGTTTCTGGTTTCAAGTTTCTGGTTTTGATGTTATCTTCTATGTCTATTAACCACAGAGGTCACAATCCCAATAGCTATAGGGTTTGTGCCTTCTTAGCGTCCTTAGTGGTTAAATTAGCCTTGTAGAATTTAATGCGAACCAATTCACAACAAATTACGAACCACAAACTACCAACTATGAACTACGAACTATGAACTATGAACTACCCCCCAAATTTACTGAAATTTCAATCGTTCAAAAGCTTTATCCAACTATGTTTAATCTTTTCCCAATCAAAACCCTTGATCTTTTCACGGGCTTTTTTTGATATTTCTATACTCTTTATTGGATAAGTACACAGATCTTCAATTGCTTGCACAAAAGCCTCCGCGTTGTTTGGCGGAAGCAATATTCCATCAATTTCATCGTCAATTAAAAATGGCATTCCGCCTACATTGGTTGAAATCACGGGCAATCCAAGCGCCATAGCTTCCATAACACTAACAGGCATATTGTCGAAATTAGTGGTGTTTATAAAAATATCATATTCCTTGGAAAGTGCAATCCATTTCTTTTTTTGCAACATTCCAGTAAAAGTTACTGGCAAGTTTAATTCCGAAGCCACATTTTTACAACGTTGTAACGAACCATCCTTATCTGGGCCAACCATACAAAGGCTACTATCTATTCCTTTCAGCTTTAAAATTTCAAGGATTTCCAAAGCCAGCAATGGATTATATATTTCTGAAAAGGAACGCACCCAAAGCAGTTTCGGTTTTAATCTTTCTCTTGGTTGAAAGGGATAATCAACTATCGCTATCGTATTTGGGATATATGTTAACTTATTGAATCCAGCCGCTTTAAACTGTTGCATCATATATTTCGAAGGCGCCACATTCGTCAATGCCTTCCCGAAAAGATTTTTGCTTAGACTTTTGCTGTCTTTAAGTCGGCTGGGAAGATTTCCACCATGAAGAATAGGAATATAAGGAATTTTAAAAAACCTACAAAGCCTTGCAACGACAACGGCATAATAGAAGTTTTGCGTGCTGTAAGTGTCGATGAGTACCAAATCTACATTTCTTCTGTTTCTGAGGGTTATAAAAACCATATCCAACATTCTAAGCAGCTTGTTTTTCTTGGAAGATGCCGTTATAACATAATAACCTTCCTCTTCCAATTTAATGGATAAGGAATCTATGGCGGCAGGCGATTTTCCGTGGACGGCCAGTTTATTTCCTATGTAGAGCAGGTTTTTCTTTGGGCGCATAATCTAAATTCAATAAACAAAGAGCATATATAAAGGCAGGCGCGGCAATCCGCATGGATGAATGTGCTATAGTGAGTCCCCAAAATAGCAAAAACGGCCAGAAATAAATGTTTTTTCTACCATTCATTTTTGTAATTATTGGTGCTAAAATAAGGACTAATAAGGCTAAAATTCCAAACATTCCATGTTCCGAAAGCATACGAGAAATTTCATTGTGCGAAGCCGAGGTTATTCCTATTTCTTCCTTAAATTGAAATTTACCTTGGCCGACTCCAATCCCCATGAACGGATTATCTCTAAAAGCTTCGTATTCAACAGCAAGTAAATCTCCACGCCCCGTGGTTACATCTTCTTTTTCACGCCCCAACGCATCTTCATTGGCGTATCTGTTTTGTATTAACCCCCCTGTCTGAAAAATAGTGTATGACCAAACTAATAACGCAATGAAAAATATTATGATTATTTTGAAAGATACTTTTGTTTTGGAAATTAAGTTGGTATTAAGAAAGAACATAATTAAAAAAACTAAACACATAACACCGGCAACCAAAACTCCACCTCGAGAAAATGTAAGTAGAGCTCTATAAGCCATTAATAGCATAAGGAGCATCATTACCCAATGAACCAATGCGTTCTTATAAGGTATCAAAAAACGGGTAAAAAGAATAAAAACTCCCAAACCTAAAATTATTGCTACTTGATTTGGTCCATAACCCCCAGAAAGCTCTGCATTAGAGGCAGTTCCAGTTACTACATCTCGAATATTCGGATTATATAGAGTTATATATACCGTCATACTTATTATTGGATATAATACGTAATCAAGTATCTTAAGTAATTCTTTAAAGCTAATTGTTCTACCAAAGCAAAATAAAGCAGCAACGAATAAACAAATTGGGCCACTTAAGTTAAACAATACGGTTGTCCTAAAATTAGCATCAAAACTAATCATATCGTAGGATACCAAAACTCCAGGTAATAAAAATAATATATATAGCAAATAGGGAAACGCGCTCTTCTTAAAACCATAATAAAGCATTCCCAGAAGAAAGAACAAAATTACAGCATACTTACCCGTCTCATAAAAAATAAATGCTTTCGTCATTCTAAAGAACACTTCCGCTCCCGTAATATATGCGGCGCCTAAAAGAACATATTTCAGCTTATCTTTCTTAAATATTATATTATAAAAGAAATATCCTAAAACTATCAGCATATAAAACAACATCAACGATCGACTAAATGATGCTAAAAACCCAATCAACACATGGAAGATTATGGCATATAATGGCTTTATATTTTGAAATATTTTAGGTGTGATAACTATATGTATTATTTTAAGTTTCTAGTATCTCTTGTTGAATTCTTTGTCTATAAATCTTAAACGTAAATTTTGAAGTTACAAGATAGCAATCCGAAGCTTTTCTTTTTAGTTCAACAGCAGTTTCTGTAAGAATCTCATTTAATATTTCTGCCAAACGCGGGACGGTAATAGGCTTTAAAAGAAATCCGTTCTTGTGATTAATGTATTGGCCTATACTAGAAACATCCGATACAATTGGAATACAGCCATAATTCATCCCTTCAGCTATTACTTTAGGAAATCCTTCAGAATCACTTGGTAATAAAATGAACTGTGAATCCTTGTAAATTTCAAAGACCTTCCGTCTTTCTAAAAAACCGTGAAATACGGCTGGAATATTCATAACTTCACATTGTTTTTTATAGAAATTCATTTTTTCACCATTGCCTATAAAATGAATCTTATCAATCTTTTCTAAAGAAGAAAGAGTTCCAAAAGCATCAATAATGCGCTGTACGCCTTTGGCATCTTCCAATCTGCCTACAAAACAAAAAGTATAAGGCTGTTCAAATAACTTTGTTTTTGTCATTTCTAAGCCCTCTGCTCGTTCTTCTTCAGTTAAACAAGGGTTTTCAAAGGTTAAACATTGTTTCAGTTGCTGTGGCCAGTTTCCGTTGATGGTTACTTTCCGGTTTTGACGCTTTAACATCAAGCGTTGTAAAGCATAGCCTAATGGTGGGTTTTCTTGATTCCAGTTGCCAGCATATTTATACCAACCTTTTTTATTGCTGAAAAGTGTTAGATAGGGAATTAAAAAAACTCCAATCCCCGTTGGTGTTCGTAATTGGAATACATCAACTTTCTTCAATGTTCTTCGCACGGCGTTTAAAATCTTGGGAATGTTTGCAATAACCTTCAGCTTCGCTCCTATTCCTTTCCCCCCAACAGGCCGCAAGGCAATAAACTTTATGTTTGGTGAGGTATAAGGTAAAGAGCTTGGTGGAGGAGGTCCAGAATGTAAAAAGGCAATATGATATATCTCCTCAAAATCCTGTGCCAAATGATTCAGCTCACTAACAGTAGGCCCCCAACCTACGATTGTTCCATTGGGTTGTTTATAATGTTCGGTATGGGAGATAATTGCTATTTTCAAGTTTATTGATTATTGCTTATTTATTATTGTTATTACTTGTTGTTTAACCACAAAGGACACAAAGTTTTACACAAAGGGCACAAAGAATTTCCGTGTGTCCGAATAGCTATCGAGATTGTGCCTTCTTAATGTCCTTTGCGGTTAAAATTTTCTTGTTTCTCGGTTCTTTCAAAACTTTCAAATAAGAACTCATCACTTTCTCCCAAGTAAAGCCTTCAGACCAGCCCCTTGCCCTCTTAGAATAAAATTCATAATTATTCAAAATTTCTTCCAAGGATTTTAAAAACTGTTTTGAATCTTTATTATTAATCAACCTGCCCGAAATTCCTTCATTTACGGCGTCTTCAATTCCGCAACCTAATGCACCTATTGCTGGAACGCCAAACGCATTCGCCTCTAATATCGCAATTCCAAAACCTTCAACGTCGCCAGTATTTGTAGTTTCACTTAGCATCACAAAAACATCGGCCTGCTGTAGCAATTTCATTTTTTCCTCTTCAGAAACTTTTCCGAAAAAAACAACTGCTTTCTCAACACCTAAATGTAATGCTAATTGTCCTAACTTCGCCCTTTCCGTAGGGATGCCGACGATATGATATTTTAAATCGGGGTATTTTTTCAACAGTATAGGTAACGCGTTTATAACATTGTGCTGTCCCTTACGCTGCGTAACATTGCCTACTGTAATCAAAACCGGGACAGGATTGCTTTTACTTGGCAAACTCTCGGGTTGCTTTATCTCAAAACCATTGGGGATTACTTCAATAGAATTTAGGTTAAGATGGGAAACTAAAGATTTGGTGTAATTGCTTACCGCAATAATTTTATCAAAACGCTTTAAGGACAAATCCGTGAGTTTCCGCAACACTGTTATGGGAAGTTGTATCTCACTACCGTGGATTATAGCGATAAACTTTCTTTTGAAGAAAAAACTAAGAAAAGCTCCCAACCAAAGTGAAAACTTACCCGAGCAGATTATCATTTCGCTTTTTGAAGTCAAGGAAAAAGCGGTTTTAATACGGTTTAAATAGCTTATAAAAATGATTTTTTGTCTTGGAATCCGTACTACTTCAAAGGAAAGGTTTTTATCAAACAACTTCTCAGCATCCCCATTTGTTGATCGGGTATCGCAGACCAACTTCACTTCAAAACCATTCCCCTGCAATCCCTTCGCCAGATTATAGGCATGATTGCCAATACCACCGGGCTGGGGAGGGAATTCGGAAGTTAGTATGAGAATTTTGGTTGTCAAATTTAGATAATAGAAATCATGAATTTATTTTTTCACCACAGAGACACAGAGGACACGGAGTGCATAATATTTTCTCTGTGTCCTCTGTGCCTCCGTGGTTTAAGAATCAAGCTCTCCAATCATCGCCCCTTCTCTTAACTTCTTTGATGCCAATCGCCACGAGATAAAGACCTGCAACACCACAAACGGAAACAAAAATAACGAGATAAATAGACCCAAGACCATCATTTGCTTGTTTTTCTTGTAGCGGTATGGGATTATGGATTGGGGAACAGTTTTTAGAATGGCGAGTAAGCTTCTGTGGCGTCCGTAATATTTTCTGTAAAGATATAGCACACTAGGTATTGGCCTGGGGGCAAACAATTTTTTGGGTCGGAACGCATCCCAACTCCCCATTTCGCGAAGACCGCCAGAGCCTACTTTAAGGTGGATTCTACCTGCCTGCGGATTTGAAATGTTTTTATAGCCATTTAAATACGCTCTTAACCCATATTCTCCATCGCCCATGCGCTGTTTTTCAAACTGTCTATCGAATAGTCCAATTTCCCTAAATATGTGCTTTTTAAGCATTACATTACCAGTATCTATTTGATCAGAAATTCTGAAAAAGGAATAGTTCTGTGGCACCTCTGCTCCCAAAGCTGAAATAGAAACCCCCGAAGAAATATCAGCTTTAAAAAAGTCGAGACATTTTAAATGATTGCTAATCCAATCGGGTTCCACACGGCTGTCATCATCAAAAAGCAATATATATTCTCCTTTAGAAATTTTAATAGCATGATTTCGCGCAAGCCATAGCGCACGTTCTGTTTGCTGGACAAGTTGGATATCCAAATTGAAATTCTTGTAAAAATCTTCTCGAAATGGATTGGATTGATCTACAATAATTACTTCAAAATTTTTATGCTCCTGCTGTTCCAAATCAATCAATACATCTTTTAAATATTCATAGCGGTTAAGTGAAGGAATTATAATGCTTACAAAAGGTTTCCCTTCAACAAATGGAGATTTAAATAACGCCCAATCATTATGCTGTACAGGATTTTTTAGATAATTGTTTCTTTTTGCATCGTCACTTTTTTTCCAAGCAGTTATTTCCCGAAAAGGATTTTTAAAAGAAAAAATACGCAACATTAAAACATAAAAAACCCAAACTGGGTGAAAATATTTCCGAAGAAAACGGTATTCATCAATTATCGGAAGTTTTTCAAAAGAAGTATAGGTTTCTGTATTGCCAATGTATCCCTTCTGAATAGCCTGCCACGAAAGATCGTATTCGCGAGCTTTTTCACTTTCAAACTTAATCTCTGGTTCTAATTGTACAATAATTTCTTGTGGAAGCTTTAGTACTAATGGGAAAATGGAGGACCCATCATTTCTAAGTAGCTGAAAATAATGAGTTGGTTGGAGGTATTTTAGAAAATGGAATATCATAAAGTAATTACCTTTTCGACTTGTGCTATTATTTCCTTCTTCTGAAAATAGGTGAGATAAATATCTATAAAATAATCAGAGGAGTCCATTTCATTAGCAAAGATATTATTTAACTTGGATATCAAATCATTAGAACTTTTAGGATTAAAAGAATATTTATTTAAGAATTTCCTATCCTTAATATAAGTCAAAGCTCCAAAATTTTCAGACACAAGAACGGGACAACCCATTGATAGGGCTTCGATTAGCACCAACCCAAAAGCTTCGAATTTACTAGGAAGTATAATTATATCCATTTCTTCATAATAAAGCTTCATTTCTTCAATACTCAGAACACCTAAAAAATGAACTTTACTCTCCAAATTATAATTTTGAATTTTGCTTTTCAAAAACTCTTCATTATCACCGGATCCAGCTATATATAGTCCATAAGAAATATGCAACTTAAAATCCTTCAAACTTTCTATTATTAATTGCTGATTTTTCACATCTTCTATTCTTCCTGGACAACCAATCTTTAATAGCGGCTCTTTATTACTTCTCTCTCTTTTCGAATTATAATTTTCAAGAGAAGACCAAAATGGGATAGAAAAGATCTTATCTTTTGATATAGAATAATTTTCAATTAAATCTGTCTTTAGATAGTCGGAATTCACTATTATTTCTGAAGCGTATTTTAGGAACTGTGATTTTATTACAACTTGACTTTTCCGTGGGCTTAGTTGTTCCGTCAAGGTATGAAACCACACTATATTTTTTTTTACTCCTAACAATTTTCCACTTAGAATAGCTTGGTTTACATAACTAAAATTTGAGACTACTACATCGGGTTTGTATTTTCTAATTGCTTTGAAGACTTCAATAGTGTTTTTTAGATAATTTTGCTTCTTTTTAATATCTATTCGTAATGGATCGGTAAATGTATTACCTACTTTTTTAAATGAAAAAACCTGTACCTCCCAACCTTTATCTTGAAGTGTGAGTAACAATTCCTTAAAAAAAGCTGCAAGAAAGCTTTGATTATGCGTATAAAAAAAAAGAATTTTCATTAATTGATAATTAAACTATATGGTGAGAATAAGACTTTAATTTTTTAATCAATATTCCTTCTATTGTTTGATATTGATCTATTTTATAACTTTTTGAATAAAAAATAAAAAGAAAATAAAAAAAATTTCTTTCGAAATCTAACCAATCATTTACTTGAATTGTATTTTTAAATTTATTTTCAAGCCATTCTGGAGAAAAATTATTTATTCTACCTGAATTTAATAATCGGTAATAAATAAAAGCAACTTCAAAACCAATTGGATATAATCCAACATTATCCCAATCAATAACTACGAAACCTTTATATACATTCTTTTCGTGTAAATCACCATGGGTAATTATGAATTTAGATTTTTTAGCTTTTTGCTCAAACTCTTTTATTAAGATACCATGTTTTAAAAATCTATTTTCCGCAGTCTTTATACTATTCTTATATTCAAAGTGATTAATAAAATCATTTAAATATTCTATATCTGCGTATTTATTTTTAATTAAAGTTGTTCCTTCAGAAACTTGATATAACCTTTTTACTATTTCAAGCAAATCATTTTCTACCTCAAAGCTAGTTAGATTATGAAGATCAAAAAAATCAAAATAAGCAATAGTGAAAGCTTCTCCTTCAAAAGTCCAATGTAATTCTGGAAGCTTTATGCCAAATTCTAGAAGCCTTATCGATAAATGTTTATCTAACCATTTAATTCTTTTTACATCATTGCAAGAATTGAAATAT
Source organism: Aequorivita sublithincola DSM 14238 (assembly GCF_000265385.1). NCBI lineage: Bacteria > Pseudomonadati > Bacteroidota > Flavobacteriia > Flavobacteriales > Flavobacteriaceae > Aequorivita > Aequorivita sublithincola. The sequence continues at coordinate 2,424,890 of NC_018013.1, read as the reverse complement.
ACTTTTTCAAATAGCCAATGACTATCAACTCTAACCTTTCTAAAAGTATTTAGACTGCTTTCTCCTCCTCCACTTTCGGTGATAAAAAACGCCCGAGATATGTCTAATTTCCATGAGGGCACAAATTTTTGAAGCAATGAATCATAATAAGAATGATTATTAGAAGCTTTTATAGAACTACTTAGCTTACCTAATCCATAATTTTGAACAATTATTTGTTTACTTTTTAAGTGATAATGGATTGATTTCGCAGAAGGATAATATATCGTATATATTCCAAATCGGTGAAGCTGTTTTTGTAAAATTCGATAAAAGCGTACTTTCATTTTATAATTTATTGCACCTTTGTTAGCAAATTTATATTTCAAATTTAATTTTAGAACAGGTAAGAAGATTTCGCTCCAATTCGAAAAAAATTAATTTTTCGCATCAAAACTTATTTCTTAATCTCTTTAAATTTGAAATAACTCTTGTCGGAAAATAAATCAATACTCTTGTTTCTATTTTCTTTAACCATAGTTTATAAAGTGAAAACTTATTATTTTGAAGAAATTTTATTATGCTTTCATTTTTATAAACAGCGCGATCAATAGGATTTTCATAAAAATATCCCTGCGACCTAAAATAACCATTTAAAATTTGACCCATTGCGATGTCATTCTCAATTTTTTCAGTTTTATACCATTCAAAATTTAAATCTTTAGCTAACTTTTCTAAAATATCAATATACTTTGCTTTAACTTTTGGCTTTTGCACTTTAGCATGGAACAGTAAACTATAAAAATAATGATCTTTCCGAGGAATATAAACATTGTTTCGTAGCATTTTGGTCTGGAGTATTTCTTTAGCCCATGCAATATCATAATATTTATCGCCAATAAATCGCATATCCAAACTCACTTCTTCATTATTCACTTTAAAATTACCTTTATATGGTTGGTGGGAAAGTTGCGCAGCGCCTAATGCCGAAGCAAAGCGCTGATAATTATCAGTCAAAATGTCTAAATCTTTTTCTGAGTTATTAATCGGTAGGGTTTCGAATCCCCTTAAAACGAGGTAATTATTAGTGAGATTTAATATTTCAAAAACTTCTTGCCAATTTTTCCATCCATCAGCCCCTTCCAAGTCCTTTTCTATAAGTTCCTTGATGATTTTTTCACCACCTATAAGTTTTTTAAAAATATCAGCTCCTAATATCAACGGAGCTTGAAAGAAAAACTCGTAAATATTATTAGTAGAATGTACTGCATAATTAACTTTCAAATCGTCTTTAATCCAATCTCTAATCTGATATTTTGTTTTTACAACATTTAAATTAGATAATTCAATCTTTTTTGAAACTGACATAGCATAGGTATAATCAGGTTTATTGTCTTTTACTACGAACAGTATAAATTTATTATCTCCAATTTTTTTTTCATGCCCTACTGGCCATTTTTCTGCTGGAACGTGAAGCCTTATAGGAATTTCATATAATCGTTTTGCATTTTGTTTTAAATTCTTATCCGTCCAAACTATTTCGGTTTCCAACAATATATCAAAGTTTGTGGCTAACAAATTTCGGATTCTATCTCTATAAGGTCGAGCAGGTTTCCATAAAGCAAAGCAGGCAAAATCAGATTTTAGATTATGAGAAAAATCATTTCCCTCTTGCTTAAAATATATACTCGAATACATCATATAATTAGTTCATATTTAATTCTCAGAAATTTCCATAGAAGTAGAAAAGAAATCCTCCAAAGAGTCAACATTTTTTTTTAAAGTCACCTTATAGCAAGCCGTAAATCTATAAAACTCCAACTAAAAACGGCTTTTATGAGTCTTCGAAATGTTTTGAACACTAGGTAGCACGCGTTATAACCCTTCCAAAACTAAGTCAAATACAATTCATGCAAATCATTTCAAAATTAAACATTGTCCCAAACTAAACATCAGTCCCATCTGGAAGATTTTCCAATATCTGAAAACTGAACTCCTTCATCCCTAAATAGTCAAAAATAATAAGTAGGTTGGAGGAATTTTAGGAAAGGAAAAATCATTTAGTTTAATAAAAACGAATTAAAAAATCCTGATAAAGTTAATTTCGTTTCCCAGAGATTTCGATTAGTCTGCTGTAAATCTATAAAATCCTCACCAGATAACTCTTCATGAAATTTCTTTACTTTTTGAGCTACTTGATTGCGCTCTTTATATTCCACCCAAACCACATGTTTTTTCCAGTTAATTTCTTTATCGAAAGGCAGCGCACAATCTGTATTTATAAAAATCGGAATCCTACCCATTGCCAATGCTTCATAAAAACGAACCGAGAAATTGCCTGCCCCGCGAATGCAGACCACATAATCTGAATCTCGTAAATTATTATAAAACTCCAAGGTTGTTTTATGGGAATTTTTATTACTGATTACTCCAGCGCGATATTTTTTTCGAAGTATAAAGTTAGTTTCAACTTCTGTGGACTCCTTTAATGTTTTAAGTACAGATGCCCTTAAAAAAGATGTGGATAAAATTTGCTGAACTTCATCTTTCGATCGTCCAATACGGTTTTTTAAATTTCTCAAGGATGTTTTGAAAACCTCCTTTGCGGCGTTAAAAATAGAAGGATTGGCCTGTCCGCAGAAACCAATTACGGGTTTTAGACTATAAGGTCTTTCAACTATCTTATCGGTCTGATAATATTTCTTTAAAGGATCTGAAATAAGCGCAGGAAAAGCATATTCATTATCCGTAAATTTCGATTTATAGCCGCTGGGCCGAAGAATTATCAAATTCTTGAAATAGGGAATCTTCACTCCAAAATCACCCGCATTAAAGGCTATAACTTTCTTGTTTAAACCTGCACATTCTTTTACGAATGCAATGGCTAAAGCTTCTTGCTTGGTTTTTATATAGTAATTCCAGGCCATAGTCAAAACTACCATATCAGCCTCTTCCAAAACTTCAGTAAATTGAAAATCCTTTTCGGAAACTCCATAACCAACCATGCGCTGCACATCCGTAAAACCTTCAGTTTTAATGAAAGGCTTTAATAAAGGAAAGAGCAGGCCGCGATGGGCTTTGTTGTAATGTTGTTTTGGGTAGTAAAGTTTCAACTTTCGTTCATTTTTATTAGAAACCTTTTTTTAACCACAGAGGTCACAAAGTTTTACACAGAGAGCACAGAGTTTAACTTTTCTCTGTGTCCTCTGTGCCTCTGTGGTTAACGCTATTCTAGGTTATAAAATTCTAAAAACTCCTTCATCTGCTTTTCAATATTAAATTCCTTTTTCACTCTCTCCATTGCATTTTTAGAAACTTCATTTTTTTCCTCAGCATTCATTGAAATAACCATTTCTAATTTCTTCGCCAATGCTTCTGAGGATTGACTTTCAAACAACCATCCCGTTTTATCATCCACAATGTTTTCCGGCAAACCTCCCACATTTGAGGCAATAGTAAGTTTCCCCATAGCTTGCGCTTCCAGTACAGCATTACAAAAACCTTCATTAAGGCTTGGTTGCACATAAATATCGGCAGTGGATAAATGTTCCAAAGTTTCACTATGTGGTAATTTTCCGCAGAAAACAACTTCATCATTTAACCCCAGCTCATAAACCATAAATTTATAACGTTCTGTGTGGTTTTTATCCCCATCCCCAATAATGCTATAGGTAAATTTTATATCATTTTCCTTTAAGATTCGCATTGCCGCAATCGCTACATCCAATCCTTTTATCCAAGAGAGTCTGGCGATGGTAACTATTTTTATAGTATCATTATTTGCAGTTTCTTTAAATGAAGGCAAAGTTTCAATCTGTACAGCGGGGGTAATAATAGTAAATGGTATTTCTGAAGACAGACCTAATCCAACGGCTTTTTTATAAAGATAATGTGAAATGCTGTGTACTTTAACTATCTGTTTCCAAAGATTGTTATAGCAATCGGGGTGCTTAATGGGATATACATTAATATCAAACCCTCGAAAGCTCACCGCCATTTTTGCGCCGATAGCATTAGCTACTGTTTCACTGCCCAAAGCCATTGTTGCAAACCCAAAATGAAGCCAGTCTAATTTTGCTTTTAAGAGATGGGCGTTGAGATAGGTCTTTTTTAATATTTGTAGAAATCCTGTTCTCTCTTTTCTTTCCAAGTTTATGTAGTGAAATACAGCTGGCAAATGCGGCAACAACAACGTAAATTCTTTAATAAAATACCAAAACTGTAAAAGTGGATTTCTACTTACTCTTGGACTTATAAAGACCGGACAAATAGTAAAGTCCTCCTTCTTGCTTTGGCAATACAGACGAACATCCACTCCGTGCTCCAACAATCCTTTTATCTTGGAATTGAAAAAAGTTTCTGAATAGGCGGGAGTGTTTGAAAGAACTAGACCTATGCGCATCTTAACTGTTTATAGAAATTATAGTTTTATATAGTCTTTCATAATTATCTACTTCCATCTGCAAAGTATGTTTCTTAGCTATGTTTTGGATACCTTTTTCTATCAAAACAGCTCTCTCCCTTTCCTGCAACTTATAGATTTTCATAATTTTTTGAATTAATTCAGCAGGACGATTTAAATCGAAAATATTCTTAGCATCTAACAAATATTTTGCCCCACCTCCAGAGTCTGAACTGAGAACAGGAACACCACAGGCCATCGCCTCCAGAATAGACACAGGTAATCCTTCTTGAATTGAAGGAAGAATAAATAAATCTAAGCTCTGAAAGATACTCGGAATATTTTTGTTTTCAATAAAACCGTGAAAGTTCACACGATTTGCCAAATCATTATCTTTTAAATAAGCATCTAGAAGTTCTCTGTACTTTGCTTCTTCATCCCCATATAAATGCAGTTCCATATTTTCTGGAAGTCCCTTTAATGCATTAATGACAAATAGTTGATTTTTATTTGCCCCAATATTTCCAATACAACCAATATTGAAGTTTTGATGGGATACTTTTCCCAATGGTTTAAAAATATTTGTATCAACTCCATGGGGAATAAAAGAAATCTTATTTCGAAAAAGTAAGCTTTTAAAAAAACGATCTTTCATTTCAGGATTGTCATATGCAATATAATTTGCCAACCAACTTTTCAATTGCCATCGCTTTGACCAAGCATTGTTCTTTTTTGTGTACAAATATTTCACATTAGCGAGCCTACAAGACAAGACTTCCAAATAGTTCGATTTATAGTCCCAAGAATGTACAATATCGATTTCGTTTTCTTTCAAAAATCTTCTAAAGCCTAAAACATCTTGAAACTTGCTTCCTTTCCATTTAAAAAGAAGACGTCTTTTTTCTGGAATATCCTTCGGTATTGTCTCGGGAAATTTCTCTATACAGATATAGGGATCAAAAACAGTTCTATCAATATTTCTAAATAAGGAAAGCAACACATATTGACTGCCTGCTGTTTTAAAATTTGGTATAGTATATAAAATTTTTATTTGCTTACGCATTTTTTCTGCTTTTATCCCACACCGCCAAAGTAAGCAACATACTCAAGGGATGCGAATATTTTATAGCATCCACTGTTTTAAAGTTGTTATAAAATTTTGCTAGTAAAGGTTTGGAAATAAAAGGATGAATGTTTTCTCCAAACAAATGTTCCTGCAATTTTTCATCATTCTCCATTCCTAAAAATTGCAATTCCCAGTTCCGTTGAATATAAGGTTTGCCCATTTTATTCTTTACTTCCCTTTTCAACTTATTTCCTATTCTGTAAGGCAAATTGTTTGGCGATTTGTTATTTTCAAAAGTGTAAAGATTGAACGGTTTATGTTCCTGCCAAGTTATTTTTGCCAAATCTGGGTTTTGTTGTTTTATATAGGCTATTTGAAGCTTTCTATCCGCTAAATATTCCTCGGGAACTGTACTAATAAACGCACACATTCTATCGTCGTAATATGGTAACGTGACTGGGTGTGCTTCCTCAAAAACTGAAAGGTTTACCGACGTCCACCGAGGTGCCCAATACAAGCTTTTAAAGGCGCGTAGTTTGGCACTTGGATTCTCAATCGTTATCTTATTAAGCAATTCAGTTATTCTATCACGTAAGTAACTTTCAAAATCGCCATTAAGATCCCATTCTTGCCAAAGGGCTATGGCGAGCTCCATTCCGCCCTTCTTCACAACTTTCTTCATAATAATTTCTAAAAGATCTTCTTCCCTTGCTCCTTCGGGAGCACCTCTATCAAAAAGTACATCTCCCCAATGCCCCAGCGAAAATACACCTTCCATCTTTTTAAATTCTTCCAGCACCGCCATTTGGCGAGGATGGGTAAAATCTGAATAGCAGTTATTTATAGTTGCAAGCTCCTCCAGTTTCGGCCATAGATACCCAGAGTCAATTGTAAATTCCTTAAAATCGAAACCACAGACCTTTGCGATTTTCTTACCGATTCCACTTTCTGAAAAACCTCCCTTAAATGAATAACTATAAGCTATAACGGGGTTTTTCATTTTTGCCAAAACAACAGCTTGCGTACGACTATCCAATCCACCCGAAAGCGGAAGAATTACTTTTGAATCTTTAAGTTGTTCTGATGTTATTTGATCAAATAGAGCGGTGAATTCCTCCAATGCAGTCTCAAAGCTTATATCTCGCGGACTGTAATGCCATTGAAACCAAGGTTTACTTTCTACTAAAAAACCGTTTTCATCAATAATATTTTCAGAAGCAGCGGGCAGTACTTTTTTATCTTTCCAATAGGTGTCAGTCTCTAAAAAAAAACCTGTGGCCGCAAAAATGCAGATTGCCTTTCTGTCCAGTTCGTGTGGGGCGTTGACCTTTGTGAATTGTTGATGGGTTGGAATTATTGAGGTTTTGATTGTGGGCATTGAGGTTTTTTATGATGCGTAAATGTAATTAAATAATTTTACTGGGGGTTCAAAAAACTCCCCGTCAGCATAGCTGCCACCCCTCTTCTTTTCAAGAGGGGAGCTTTTGTTTAGTACCATTAATATAATCCCGTTAAAATCTTGATTTTAGCAAGAAACAAAAGCTTCTCCCTTTCAAAAAGGGAGATGTCCGCCTGCGGACAGAGGGTTTCTTGCACCCTATCCCAAATTTCATTAAATTTAAACAACCATTTTCATAAGTAACCAACCATGAAAAAACAAATCCACACCTTAAAATACCTCAAACAATTCCGTAAGGAATTAAGAGAAAAAATGACTCCGGCGGAAGCTTTTCTTTGGTCCAAATTAAAAGCACGACAGTTTGAAGGAATACGCTTCACTCGCCAGCACAGCATCGAGAATTTTATTGTGGATTTTTACTGTGCTTCAGAAAAGTTGATTATTGAACTGGATGGCCAAGTGCATTTCAATCCTGAAGCGCAGGAATATGACGCAGCTAGAACTGCACGACTAAATGAGTTGGGATTCACAGTGATACGATTTGAAAACAAAATGGTTTTTGATTTATTGCCTTCTGTACTGGCGGAGATTAAAGGGAGTTTTAAGAAATGAAATTTGATGTATGAGGGGTTCAAAAAACTCCCCGTCCCGCCTAAGCGGGACACCCCTCTTTGAAGGAAAGAGGGGAGCTTTAGCTGGATACCTTAAAAATAATTCAGTTAAAATCTAGATTTTAGCTAAAAAAGGCTCCTCCCTTTCCTTCAAAGGATGGTGTCCGCTAGCGGACGGAGGGTTTTATAATACAACTCCTCCATCCCAACAATCATAAGCCTCTCATCATGCTGCCGCTCAACCTTCCTTCGAGCCTCAACTCTAACCCTTTCAATATTTTCTAATGGTAATTCCTGAAAATTTATAATTGCGTTTGCCATAGCTTCAGCATCTCTAGTAGGCACCATCCACCCAGTTACTCCCTGTTCTATCAATTCAGGAACACCTCCACAATCAGAACTTATTACAGGCAGACCAATAGCCATAGCCTCCACCACTACATTCGGAATCCCTTCTTCCAAACTTGGCATCAAAAGCAAAGAAGTCTCTAGCATTAGCTTAAAAACTTCTTTCTGTGGTATGCGTTTTTGAAGAAACACACAATCCTGCAACCCAAGATCATCAATCAAAAATTGCAACTCCTCATCACCTGCTCCACCAATAATGGTGTAACTAAAAGCAATATTCCTTTCTTTCAATAATTTACAAGAACGCAAGGCATAATCATATCCTTTTTTCCAATGAGTCCTACCTATTGAAAGCATTTTCAATTGATCTGAAATCTTGTAGGTTTTAGAAAAAGATATTTCATCAAAAGACAATCCTGTATAAACCACGCTATCTACTTTTTTTGGGGAACTCAAAATCTTGTCACCCTTGACTGCAATAGCTTTAGAAACGGAATGAAACCCAGCTATTTTAGGATACCATTTCTTTAGATATTCAAAATTCCCATCATCCACAAAAGGACGGACGTTGTTATGAAAACCGCGCTGGCTCAATATTACTGGAATTTTTTGTTCCAGCAGGATTTCTTCAAACCAAGGAATTACAGACGGCCACTGTAAATGAATAACGTCTGGTGAAATGTTTTTAAGTACCAAGTCTAAATTTTGTTGCTGTAATTCTTGGCGCTCGCCTTGTAATAATTTTTTAAGTGAAGGAAAAAATAAATTGAATTTGTTAGATTTCAAAATTGTGCTCAAAGTGGTCAATGCAAAATTCAACTTGTTTTGATTGCTTCCCAAGGAAACATAATTTACTCTAGCTATGGGTTGCGATAACTTTTCATTAAAACCAAGAATATAAACTTGATGGTTTCCTGCTAGGCCTTTTACCAAACGATTGATAAATGGCGTGGTTTTAAAGCTACCGTCGAAGATTATTATTTTTAAAGACAAATTATCTATTTTTTGACACTCGTTTATAACCTAGTTTCTTTTTCATAAATAAAAGTAAGTTTGTTGGACTCCATCTATAAGATATAATCCCGATTTTTGGAATATAGAGTCTTTTATATTTTACTTTATTTATTTTTTTTGCGAATCTATCCATGGATTCCATATCCATAAAATGAGGGGTCGTAACACCTCTTTTATAACCTAGACGTTCGTGTATAATTTTAACCTTTTGATCTAAGATAAGCATTGTAGAAAAACCATGTTCATTATAACGATTTGGTAAAATTGAAAATCGAACAGTATCAAAATTTATTAAAACGGATTCGCGTAACCCTGGCATATCATTACCCATTTTGTTATCTAAACAAAACTGAAACCAATCTTTTAATACCTTTTTCATTGTCTCATTATTTCGAAATACTATAACGCCACTATTAAACTCAGGAAAAATTTCTTTATACTGTAAATTTGAAATGTTTGTTGTATGTAATTTTTGTTCAAGTGTCGTTGCAAAATCAACTAATTCCAAAATCTTAAACAATTCTGAAATTGTATCGGTAATAAACGTATCTGAATCTAAAAAAATAGTATTATCGAAAGGTGTGTTTTGTAAGCCAATAACTTTTGAAAGATATGTATGCTTTTCCATTTCATCAAAAACGATCACCTCGTCAAAATGAGCTTTAACTTGTGGACTGACTAAATCACTCGTGCAAACCAAACAAATTGGTTCCCTATTAAATCTCCTTAGAGATCGAGACGAAATTAAAGCCTCATCAACAAATTTTTGTCGATTGGCAACATACAAAAAACCTTTTTTCATATAATCATTTTATAAAAATTAGTTACTTCAGAAGCAACTTTTATCCAATCCATTACAATTGCTCTTTCTCTTAATAATTTACCCATTTTAATCAAGCGAGATTCATCCTGCAATAAACCTACTGTTTCATCAATAAAGCCATCGATATTTCCACTTTCAACCAAAACATTGGAAGTGTTTTTAAAATACTCCGCATTGCCCCCAACATCGCTCGTTATAACAGGAAGCCCGCAAGCCATTGCTTCCAAAAGAGAATTGCAGGCCGTACTTTCCAGCATAGGCAAATACAAAAGATTAGCTTGTTGATATAGTGTTCGTAGCTGCTCGTCATTTACTTCTGATAAAATATTTATATAACTACGTGGCTCAATCTTGCTACTATATGCAGGGTGAACAACTACATTAATCTGCAAGTCGGTTATTTCTGCGGCGAGTTTTGGAACGGTTTTGTTAAACGTATGAAAATCACGAAGGTGCTGCCCCACAAATAGCAGTGTGTTCTTTTTTTTAATTGAAGTATCTGGCACAAAGAATAGCGTATCAATTCCGTGAGGAATATAGACCACATTATCCAATTGCAACCATTCTTTTAAAAAACCCACTTGATTTGCACCAACAGCTATTGCGGCATCCAGTTTTCGCAATGCTGAAACATCCGTAATCGTTTTTTTTAATATTTCTGGGGGTTTATGAAAAGTGGCGCAGAATTTTGTGTTTGGAAAGTTGCTTTTAAAAAAACCCAAATGCCGAATATCGCGTTCACCATTTAAAAAGTGGACAACATTTGTTTCTGCTTTATGTTTTATGAGTAGTTTATAAAGTTCAATTGCCTTTAATACACTCCCAACATTATAATTTCCTAAATTCTGGGAATGAAATCCCGCCAAAACTTTAGCAATTCGAAACGGAAACTTGGTAGTGCCATATACCACTTTGGCTTCCAAATAATCCACCAATCTGCCGTAACCAGAGTTAGCTGCGTGGTGTTTTGAACGATGATGGATTAAAAAGATATTCATAATTAATCTAAGGGTCTTTGTAGCATAAGCTCCAAGATACGTTTTGTATTTTGAACAGGATGTATATGTGTTTCAAAATAGGCGCGCGCATTTGTTGAAAGTGCAGCAGCAAGCGCTTCGTCTTCTATAATCAATTTTATTTTTTCAATAAGCTCTGCATCGCTTTTAAAATACAACAGTTCCTTTCCTTCTATCAGGGAAAAGGGCAGTTCAGCGGTAAGTGGTTCTGCTATAATTACCTTTCCCTGAGAAAGATACTCCGCCATCTTCCAAGCGGGAGAATTTGCCAAACCGCGCGTATAGATCACTATTTTTGCCTTTTTCAGGGCATCCAAATATTCCTCAGGGGCGGTGGGAACATTGGTTAGGGCATCGCCGTAATTTTCATTCGCAATTTTGGAGGGCACAAAACCGCCCAGAAATGTATCTGGAAAGTTTTGTTGCAATAGTTTTATAAGATGATAACGCTGTTGATGGATTTGCTTTACATCTAAATCATTTTCGTGAAGAAAACATCGGGTTTGGAACATTATGTTGTTAACTATAGCTTTTCTATAATCTTCAAATCGGTTTATGTTTCTGGAAGTATTTATAAACTCCCAATGTCTTTTTTGAGCCTTTAATGTCTTAATAATTCGCTTTAAAAAATTTCGATCCCATTTAATATTTAGCCTAAGGTTAGCCAAAAAAAGAGCTGAAAAAAACTTGAAGTCGTCGTGTTTATATTCCGAATGAACACCAAATGTGATACCCAGCTTGCAGATTTTTGCTTTAGTCTTCAATTGTATTGGATTTACAAACCTACTTTCAAAATTTCTTTTAAAATAAAAGTTGCAATTTTCTAATGCTTCTTCTGAAAAATACTCCGCAAAATCATATAGATCTGTGGCAAAACTTATTTTTTTATTTGTAGTATTATCTACCAAAGTATAGAAAGAAGTTTTAGGGTGGGATCCAATTGATTTTGATATTTCACCATTTTCACGAACTGTTAACACACCTAAGTTTTTCTTGATGGATAGTTTTACTTTAACTGCTATAAGCCCCCTCTGTTCCAATTCATAAAGGCCTGTATGAATGTAAGAGGAATGATTGAGTTCCTGGGGGGTATGTATGATGACAGTGCAGATTTGCTTCATCATACAAATTAACGAAAAACTTGGTTCACGGAATTACGCAGAGCATTTTCTGTTTGGGAAAGACTCCATTTTTGAACTGCCATTTCTCTTGCATTTTTACTTAATCGAACTTCAATTTCCTTATCCTTAAAATAATTCAAAATATTCTCTGCATAATTTTCTTTAGAAACTAATATTCCATTTAAGCTATTTTCGATAATTTCATCAGGACCGCCAGAACCCAATAATGCTGCAACAGGAGTACCGCAAGCCATCGCTTCTACCATTACCATCCCAAAAGATTCATGGGCACTTGGTAACAATAGAAGATTTGCATTTTGATAATAGGGCACTAGCTCCTTTTGCTCTATAGATCCTACAAATTTTATCCTTTCTGTTATTTTTAAATGTTCTGCCAATGCTTTAAGTTCTCCGAAATAAATTTCATCACTTATAGGACCAACAATAGTTAGCGAAACCTCTTTGTCTTGGTTTTTAATAAGAAAGGCTAAGGTTTTAAGGCAAAGCTCTATTTGTTTCAATCGCGAAATACGGCCTACAAAGAGTAGTTCAAGCGTGTTTGAAGTTTTCTTCTTGGGCGTAAAAACAGCGGTATCAATCCCCAAAGGCATTACCTGAATATTCAGGTTTTTAAAAATCTCTTTTTGCAGCAATTGTTTTTTTTGAACTTCTGTATGTACAATAATGTGATGAGCATTTTCATAGTATTCTTTCCCACTCAAATCCTCAGAAACATGAATTCCTCCAATCATAGTGATATAGGATTTCTGTTTTTTCAACAACATTTTTGCAAGTTTAAAACAATACAGACTCCCGTGGCCAGACATATTGATGATGGTTAAATCTGGAGCGTTAAAAAAAGAATTCCAATAATGAAAAAGAGAATGTTGTTTCCTCCACCCGTGTCTTTTTTTTATAAGAGGTTTGGTTATAGGCCAAAAGCGTTTTTTTATATCTCCGATTTTTTTGGTAAAAGGAAGAAGACTGCCTGTAAAATAATCTATAGAGACTTCATACCCTTCCTTTTGCAACTTTAGCAATGCCTTTTCATGGGGTTTGCTATGCGAAAAGAAAATATCTCTTTCACTTAGACCAATTGCTTTGGCGGAGAAGGGATGAAGTAGTGAGATTGATTTCAAAACTATAATTTATTCAATAATTTTTTAGAAATTGATATTTGTTCTTCGTATGCAATTCGCACTAATTCAAATAGTTCCATTTGTTTATTTTCCAAATCTCCATATAAGAAATTGACTTTAAGCATAACTTCATTAACGTCCAGTTTGTCAGTTCGAGTAGAGACATTCATCATACCTAAACTACCTAAAAAATCTGATGTTTTAGATTCGTATTCTATTGCATGAAAAGGCGTATAAGATACAGCAGAAAAGATTATAGAATGCAACCGTTGACCAATAAATACATCCAAACTTTCTAAAAATGAAAGTGACTTGTCAATATTCTCAAAATCATTATAAACTTCTAATTTTGATAATAGTTTTGGTCCAAGAATTTTTTGCATATAAGGCATGTCGCTCTGTGTTGTGGGGTATAAAAATATATTCCATCCTTCTTCAATAAGTTTATTTACTAATTCTAACGCAAATAATTCAACAGCAGTTTGATCCAAACCATAGATACGTCCAATTATGTTGCAAAAATTTATACCTATTCTTTTCTCGTTTCTTTTTGATATTAATTTTTTTCTCTTAAAATACAATGCCGGATCTTGCAAAATATTAATTTCAGAAGTAATATTCCAATCGTTTTGCAAAATGGATTGTGACAGTTTCCCGCGCACGCCAATAAAACAGCATTTATTCAAGATAATACTCCAATTAGAAACATCTGTTGGAAAGCCGATTTCAGCAGCGAGAGCTGGATCAGCTACTCCAGCCCCATATACAGCTAATTTAGCATCAGGAAATCTATTATGATACTCATAAAACAATCTTAAATAACTTTCTGTCTTTTTCTTTTTAATTATTGTCCCCCCTCCCAATATTATCAAGTCTGGTTTTTTAAATAACCAATTCCTTAAATATCTACCTGAACTTGGTTTTGTATAGGAAATTGGATAAATGTAAACCTTTTCTTGTAAAAGCTTTTGAATAGCCAAATAAACCGCTTCATCTCCTAGATTTCCCTGCCCGATACACCCAATATATATAGCCCTTTTCTTTTTTGAAAAGAAATAGCTGATGGTTTTTGGAAAATATTTAATCTCAGCTTTAATTTGTGAAATATAGTATTCTGAATTGTTCAAAATAAATTTTATTATAAGGTTTTTTTAACCTTTGTTTTTAATTTGTTAACGTTAATATCAATGTAACGAACTATTAAAAAGCAAAAAATAAATAAAAAGAGTCCATAAAATGGTAATGCAACATAATGCATCTTAAAGTTATTTTTATGTACCCCGAAGTTAATAAAAGCCACATATAATATTGCCACCAAATAATGAGATAAATAAATAGGATAACTATACATACCAATATATTGATCCCATTTTTTCCACTTATTTGAAATTTTAATATGGTATAATAAGTAAATCAAAATAAAAGCTACAAGCATGTTGATATAGATGGAAATTTCTTTTAAAAGGTCTGTATATGTGTATTTGAAATGCGCATTAAGAATAAATATTAAATACACTAGTAATATGCTTGCAAGGGGAACTTTTTTTATTGGATTAAATTTTACAATCCAGTATAATACAGCTCCCATTGCAAAAGGCAAGGACGAAGCAAATACAGCACTGTATCTATAAGTAGCGATGTCATAAAAAATATAAGTGCCAATATAATACGCAATACTTAAAACCAACCATATTAATGTTCTTTTTAATGTTTTTGAAATCCCAAATGAAATCAATAAATAAAACAACAATTCATTGGTTAGAGCCCAAGCGGTTGGAACCAATCTTGGGTTGAATCTATGGGGCACAACATTTGGAAAAATCATGGTTAAGTTTGCGAACCATTCAATTATTGTATCTGGGATTTTAATGGAAGAATGTCTTAATACTATTTCCGGAAAAATAAAAACTAATACAATAGTGATAAACAAAATACTTAGATAAATAGGATAAAGGCGTAAAATCCTATTCAGCCAAAAAACCCTAAACCCTATAAACGAATATCCATAAGTTTCGTGAATTATCAAGGTCATTAAAAAACCAGAAAGCAGAAAAAAGAAGGAAACTGAATAATTCCCTAAAGTTGGGATGCTAAAAATATGAAGCAATACTACGTTAATAGCCAATAAAGTTCTTAATGTTCCAAACACGAGTTATACTTTAAACAAATTTTTAATCTTTTTATTTAATATTTTCACTCTTTTAAGAATGGCCTTTCTTTTTAATATTACGTAATATCCACTATAAACATTCTTAACTCCATTCACTATTTGGGCAAAATTAGAATGTGGTTCGTAGTGCATTCCACTGTAGCTTATATAAAACTGCTGTGGATTGTCCTTATATTTTACCTCACTAAACGTCATCGTCCGTTTCCAGTTTATAAAATGCAAATACATAACCTCGTTTATTGGTTCTCTATTTTTAAGTTCCAACATTTTACCATCTTTCCAAAGCCATTTGTCTAAGTAATATTCTTGGTGGGAATCTTGGCCGTTTTCTTGCAATTTTAACAATGCTTTTTTATGGGACGTGCTGCACGAAAAGAAAAGATCTAATTCGCCTAGGCCAATTGTTTTGGCCGTAAAGGGATGGAAAAGGGATATTTGTTCTCTTTTCATTTAACATTATATTGATAAAATATTAAAAAAAAGTGTCAGAATTATGTCAAAATTTCAAATTCTAACTTATGTTATTTCATTCTATCAAAACCTCTTTTAAAAATAATATTTGCTAAAAAAAATAAAGTAAATACAATGTAGGTATGGTTAAAGTTATTTTTAAAAAATTTAAAATTTTCTAGAACTCTTCTAATATGACCATTTTTGACGAGACCTTTGTACATTTTACGTGCCTTTCTTCGATACTCCATTATAACAAGACGTTCATTCTGATAAAACAAAGTCATTTGTTTATGTATCGCCACTTGTGCATCTATCATTACTTTATCCGCAGCAATTGTCTGTGCAGATATACTATTATTGTTTGGTCTATGAAAATATAATTTATCTTGAATAAGACACAAATTCAAATTTTGTCGAAATAAGCGGATAAAAAACTCGTGATCCTGAAATCTTTTTAAGTGTTCATCAAACCTGACGGTTTCCAATAACTGTCTATTAATTAAAGGGTCGGAAGTAATTATTGTATTTCTCGATAAAATAAAACCTATATCAAAAGTGGAATTCTCAATAATAATTGGTGATCTCTTTTCATCTATTCGCAACTCCGTTAATAGAATCGTATGTTGTGAAATAACAACATCACTTTTATAAACAGAAATCAAACCTATTTTTATACTTAAAGCCATTTTATGAAAAAGATCATCAGAATCTAAGAATGCTATATAGTCTCCCTTGCTCAACTCAAATCCATAATTACGCGCAGCATTCCCTCCCTGCAATCTACCTTTTGGTCTATGATGATATTGAAATCTAGCATCCTTGGCCATATACCCTGCCAGCACATCATCTGTATTATCCGTACTCCAATCATCCACCACAATACACTCCCAATTCTGGTAAGTTTGTGCCAAAACAGAATCCAGCGTCTCCCCAATTAAATGGGCGCGGTTGTAGGTTGGGATGATTATTGAAACCAGTGGTTTTTCAGCTGTCACAGGATAAATCATTTATTTTCAAAAATAATGAAAAAGAGATTAGAAAGAAGAATCATATTTGGAGATTTGTTAATTAAAGGCTTGAAGTGGCTGAAACCGAAATGGTGCACGAAAATCAGAAAAGATTAATTGTTGCATCTCTTTAAAAGCATCATCACGAATATATTTTTAGAGCAACAATAAGACAAACTCTCCAGAACTACTAGAAATCACTCAAATAATTCGTACCCGAAATTTTACCTTGCTTCTTACTACTATAAATTTGGTTCTTTAAACTTTTCAAAAGTGCTATTTCCTTTTTCAGAAATGTAACCTTAGTGAACTCGAGTTTGATATAAGCCCTGTTTTTACTTTTGGTTCTTTTTACAATTAAGGCATCCAACTCGGCATCATTCTCCAAATTGATATTTCCAAATTTAATTTTAACCGATTTTTCTAACTTATCCAAATATTGCGATGACCCATGTTCTATGTGAGTAACTAATCTATCTTCCCTATCATGGAGCATAAAGGCAGTAGGTACCACCCCAATTTTAAAACCATGATAAATTGCACGTTGACAATAGTTATCATCCTCTCCATAATGAAAGAAAATCGGATCAAAGCCCCCTACGGATTCCAATATTCCACGGGTTAATAACCATCCTGCGGCATTAACAAAAGGCACTTCATAAACATTACTTAATGATTTTTCCAGTATAAAATCTGAGTAAAAATCGGGATTGTTTCTATAAGCAACATAGTTAGAGAAATTTTTATCTAGTCTTTTTCCTTCTCCATTCAAATGTATAGGGCTTAGAATTCCAAACTTTGGGTTATTTTGATTGGTCTCAATAAGAATTTTTAAAGTGTTTTTCTGCAGATAGGCATCTTGGTTTAATAAAAACACGTATTCCGCACCGTTGTTTAGAGCGTGGATTATACCCAGATTGTTGGCTTGGCCAAAACCCAAATTTTTATCTTGTTTTAGTTGTATTACATCTGGGTAGTTGGTTTCTATAAAGGTAGTAGTTTCGTCATGGGAAGCGTTATCAATTACTATAACATTATACTCATTACAACTATCTAAACATCGTTTTATCCAAGGGATGCCGTTGTAGGTGACGATTATAATATATGTTAAATTAGGCATGTTTACAAACTATAATGTGCTGAAAAGTGACAAGATCTTTATTAATTAATTTTAACAATTTAGTTTTCCACGTAAATCGAGAACCTATAGCATCTCTGGCTCTAAACTTACGTTCATATTTTATCACTTCTAAATTGGCGGATCCAGCCAAACTAAACACATCTTTGCGGGTGAACCATCTTAAATGGGTCTTATCAAAAATACCTCTCTCGTTTTTAGGCCAAGTTCCTTTAATAAAAATTTGAATAAATAATTCGATATGCCCGATATTTGGTACTGAAATAATAATAGTTCCATGTGGTTTTAACATTGATTTCAATTCTGCAAGTACTTTTAATGGATCAAAAAGATGTTCTAAAATATCTCCAAATATTATGTAGTCGAAAGAATTATTTGAATTTAAAATGGATTCAATAAAACTGGCATCATTTAAATCACCACAAAACACTTTAGTATTGAATTTTTCAGCTTGCCTTGCCATGCCAAAATCATATTCAATTCCATAAACTTGATCCGCTATATTACTATCGAGTAAAAACTTACCATTTATTCCTAACGCGCAACCCACGTCCAAAACAATATTGGATTTCCCCTCAATATATTTTAGTAAGTCCTGACGTAAACCTATGTAAGACTTGTTATATTCGATATTGTCACTCATAATTAATCCAGTTTATTCAATCTTTTAAATAATTGAATAAGTTTTATTGTTAAGAACTTTGAAGGCTCAAAAACGAGTTTCGATTTTCCTGTCGATAAAAACCTATATTCCCGGTGCTTATGTTGATGGAAAAACGAATACTTATTATTACGAATATCACCTTCTATTACTCCTGGTCTAATATTATATTTCTTTAAAGCATAAGGAAGAGAAAGTTGATCTCTTCGAGAATTCGATTTTATCTCATTCCACCAAAAATATAAAAAGCTTGAATCTGCAAGTTTATTGTTTTTCACAAATAGTCCTGTGGCATATAGTCCCGTGTCATTTTTCAATCCCAACTTGAAATAAAAATAAATTTGTCTAAATATTTTAAAAGGATAATCCTTTTCTAATTCAATGCATTTTATTGCCTCATCGTAGGTACAATTTCGTTCTGGATGTTGAAAGAAAGCAATACCCTTATTCCATACATAATCTAAAATATTCATTATTTCGTTATCTACAATTTGTAAGTTGGCATCATGCCAAATGACATAATCATAGTTTTTAAATATCTCCAGTCCGTTTATTTTGTAATATCTTGCATTTTTGGTTATATCATCAAAAATAGGTTCTTTATAAATAATATTATAATCAAGAGGAATAGATTCCCGATTGTCTGTAATAAGATAATAGTCTATATAAGCTGATTTCCTATAATTCAGTGGCGATCGTATTTCATCCTTATCTCCAAAAATACTCGTGTATATCGCTATTTTCAACTGAGAGAATATTTAATAATGAATTGGAATTGGATTAAAATCATTTTTGGTTCTAAATACTCCGATAGTTTGACTTACCGTTGTAAATGTCAGCTCCTGATTTAAAGCATGATAATTCTTAGCAACTTCTTGTTCTCCTTTACGATTTATATCATCTAGAATTATACAAAAATCTGGAGCTAAATTATTTTCTATATTAGTTAACCCTGGAAGTCTCGAATATTCCAATTCCTTTAAATTGGCCGGAGGTCCATCTATCAAGACTAGATCAAATTTATAGTTGGCAAGGGTTTTTTCAAACACAGATGGATCGTACCATTTAACGGCGCCTAAAGACGTATCCACTTTCTTTAAATCAGTATTAATAACTTGAACAATTCTTGACAAATTTTCTCTTTCTAAATAAGTTTCAATAATCGAGGCCCACTTTTTGTTATGTTCAAAAGTAAAAATCTGAGTTTGTAAGTTATTCTTCTTTATCAATCGAGCCATTAATATAGTGGACAAACCTGAGCCAAACTCCAAAATTAACCGTCGCTGATTTATTATAATCTCGTTTAAAACGTATGCCATTCCAAATGGTCTCAATGCTCCCCCATTAAAAGGCAAATAAGGTAAGTCCGTTAATAAGGGCTGTAAAATAGCCATTGAATAAATATCATCTGACTTTTTAGAGTTATTCTTTAATTCCAGAAAACTCTCATTACTATTTTTAATGAATTTCTTTATGTATGAGGTTATTTTCATTATTTAAACTTATGATTAATTAAAAAATTTCCTTGCTGCGAAATCATCATCTTTCCAGTTCTATAAAAGTCACCATTTTCAATTTCAAAGCTAACTGCATGTGGAAGCCAATCCTCGTTATTGCCATTTACAATGAGATTGGAGGTCAGAGTATAAAATCCGGCATACAAAGGAATATTAGGAATTTCCATTATAATCTTGATTCTTTCCGAATCTTCAAAATTATATTGTTTTTCAAACAAAGATGTACTAAACCATGAGACCCGTAAATCATTCGAATCATTGAGACCAAAATCCATTCTTAGATCCTTTATTGGAATTTTAAGTCTATTCCCAATTTTAATATGAAAAGTTAAACTATCTCCACTTAAAAAAATCTCACTTGTCTTTCCAGAAGAATTTATTTTTTTTATTTCTTCAATTATAAAATTTCCTGCTCCTTTTCTATCATTTCGATCAAGAAGCTTTTTGTTTACAGTATTTAAATTCGTGTTCAGATAAAAATCAACAGCTTCATTCGTATCACCTTCAAAAATCGTCTTCCCATGCTCCAAAACAATCGCCCTAGTACACAAACTCTTCACCGCTGCCATGTTATGACTAACAAACAAAACAGTCCGACCCCCTTCTCTACTAATATCCTTCATCTTCCCAATCGCCTTTTTCTGAAACTCCGCATCACCAACAGCAAGCACTTCGTCCACCACCAAAATATCAGGTTCCAAATGTGCTGCCACTGCAAAGGCAAGACGCACAGTCATTCCGCTACTATAACGTTTTACGGGAGTGTCTATATATAGTTCGCAGCCTGAAAATTCAATTATCTCGTCAATCTTGGAAGCTATTTCAGTTTTGGTCATTCCTAGAATAGCGCCATTGAGATAAATATTTTCCCTGCCTGTGAGTTCAGAGTGAAAACCTGTACCTACTTCAAGTAATGAAGCTATACGTCCTCTTGTTTTTATAACACCTGTGGTAGGACTGGTTACACGAGAAAGAATTTTTAAAAGTGTAGATTTCCCTGCACCGTTTTTTCCAATAATTCCTAAAACCTCGCCTTCCTGCACTTCAAAATTTATATCGCGCAATGCCCAAACATATTCTTCCGTCGCTTTACTGCTCCTATCGTTTATCCCCCCTATTTTCAAATATGGGTTTTCCTTGCCACGTATTCTATGCCAAAAACGATTGAAATCATGCTTAATGGTTCCCGTGCCTACTGTGCCTAGGCGGTATTGTTTGCTTATGTTTTCGGCTTTTAGAATTATTCCCATTATACAGTATCTATAAAAGTTTTTTCCGTTCTATTAAAAATAACCAAACCTACCAAAAACAAAACCAGACTAACAATAAGAACATAGAAAAATCCTGTCCAACTAAAACTGCCTGTGCTCAATAACATATATCTAAAACCTTCAATTATTTGCGTCAATGGATTATACGCTACTATATCCGCAGCATAGCTTGGTAGTTTTTTCCGAGCTTCCGATAGCGGATAGGGCACGGCAGAAACATACATAAGCAACGAAACTGCAAAACCTACCAATACATTCAAGTCGCGATACTTTGTGGTCATAGAGCTTATGGTCATTCCCAAGCCCAAGCCTAATAACGCCATCATTACAATATAAACAGGGAATAGCAATAAATGTAAATTCGGACTTAACTCAAAACCCTGTAATAAATAATAAAAATAGAAAATAATAAATATCAATAACTGAATACCAAACTTCATCAAGTTGGAAATGGTAATGGACATAGGCATAATAACCCTTGGGAAATACACTTTTCCAAATAATCCGGCATTACTCCTAAAAGTATTGGAGGTACCCGTAAAACAAGCTGTAAAATAATTCCACGCAGTAATTCCCGCTAGGTTGAAGAGAAACGGAGGTATCTTACCGGTACTAATAGCACCAAGATTATTGAACACCAATGTAAAGATAACCGATGTAAATAGTGGTTGAATAAAGTACCACAAAGGTCCTAAAATAGTCTGTTTATAGACAGTGGTAATATCTCTTTTCACAAAGAGTATCAAGAGGTCGCGGTAGCGCCATACTTCTTTTAAGTTAAGGTCGAAGGCTTTTCTTTTAGAGGATATTTCATAGAGCCAAGTGTCGTTGTCGTTGAGGGCCACGTATTTTGATTTTTATGAGGTGGCTAAGATAAGGTTTTCGATGTTTGATACTATCTTATAGATTACTAATTTTGAATTTCATTGTTATTTATGCTTTGGAAATGCAATAGCAAAATAACAATTCTGTTTATGGAATTTTAGGTTTGGTATTGTTTGGTTTTAAATTGAAGTTGAGTATCGATTCAAGTTTTGCGGCATAATCAAGGGCATTTGCAGTTAGGGAATTTGAAAAAAAGATGGAAGAACTATAATAAGTATCTTAACTATGAAAAAACAGATGTATAGTTCTTATAGTATTATCAGTTATATTTGTATAACAATATCAGGATTTATTCTTTAACTTGAATAGTTATTTAAGGACAGGTCAACATATCATGCCACTCCAACGATACTCCCATGATACTTGCACCATGGTGGCACTTAGTTGCACTCTGCTAAAAAAGTGTGTCAAAATTCTTCGAAATCTACATTTTCTTTAACAGCTATAACCCCTATAAGGACAGGTAATAGTATTATTTTAAAATATCAAAATATGTTAACTCAAATAGATTTTAATACCAAATATACAAAGCAGTAAAAATATCTTAAATCATTTTGCACTACTTAATCCCAATTCCTCTTTTTGAAGAATATAATGCTGTAAGATGAAATGAATAATAACTGCCAAGCTTTCTTTAAGCAATTTGCCAATGCGAAGATTGTTTTCTTTTTGGTAGACTTCGGTTTTCAATTTCATTTATTATGTAATAGTTTTTTCTTGGTAACGAAGAAAGGAATTTTGAAACAATGGAAAAGTATGCATCGCATTTTTAAAAATGTTTTAGCAATAAGTATATGTAACACCATAGCGAAAATAAATTCGATAATTTTTACCTAAATACTCTTTAATAGATATACTAATAATTAATCAGCAGAAAGGTTAGAATAATTCAACAAAATTTGAATAATTTGGTATTTCTATTTAATCAAAGATTGTTATACTTCTATGCGAGTTATTTGGTAAACTTGTAGGAGCACAATCTAATCTATTAGGATTATTACCACCTCTACGCCAACGTATTTTTAATGTTGTGGATTCTCCTGGAGTAACTGTAACAGGATACATTGCTAATCTTGCATACCAAGGTGTTAACAATACTCCATAGTCTATATCTGTTGCAATTGTGGTAAAACCAGTTACATCTGTATTAATAATACCAACCGTTTTTCGTAACATAAAATCAGCATAACCTTGAGAATCAGCATTGACAGGAGCCGCCATACTTCCAGAGATGCTTATATTTACATAGACTATCGTACTTCTTGGAATAAAAGTAATGGACATATCACTGCCCATATCTGAAAAATTGTTAGAATTAGTAGATATATCCGTTTTACCACTATTATTATAAATCATTCCTTGCCCTGCCCTTTCTCCATCTACATGCCTTAATACAGTCCATCGTTCCAATGTCTTATTATATTGTAATGTAACTGTTGAGTAGATCCCTATTAAAACCAAATCAGATCCATTTGAACAGTAAATACTATTCGTACCCGCTCCGTCATTATCTACTAAGATCATTGAGTTAGAGGTCGTATTTACTAATGTAATAATTTGACCATCCACATCGGTAAGTGGTTGAATTGTATTTATCTCAAAATTGTTAACAGGTCCAGAAATATTAAAAAAAGTATAATTACCTCCTACGACAGCATTACTTCCGTCATTAAGAGACAGTGTGCTAGCATTAAGCGACAAATTGCCGTTAATATCAAGCATGGTTTGTGGATTATCTGTATTTACACCCACTTGAGCCATTAAGGAATAACTAACAGAAAATGAAAAATACCCAATAAATTTAAGAATCATATTCATTCTTTCTAAACTTAAAATAATTAATCAATAATAGTTAAATTTCTATGACTTCTTTGCCTATTGGTATTAACATTGTTTCTTAAAACTTTGGGAAGACCAGGATTACCATCTCGTAACCACTGTATACTTATTATAGTTTCAACTCCAGGTGTAACTTGAACAGGATACATGGTAAAACCAGTATTCCAAGCCGTATCGAGACTGTAACCTGAAGTTGGTGGCCCTGCAATAGAACTAGTAACTGATGCCTCCCATCCTGCACGCCTAGTATTAGTATCGGAAGTAAAAACAAATGTTAAAGCACCACTAGCGTCAGTAGAGGTAAATGTTTTACCCTGCGCAGAATATAGACCTGTTCCAGTATAGGCACCATTCGGGCAGGCATAATAATTATAATTTGATCCTGAAGAAAGAAGAGGGAAAGAAGCATTAGGACCATTATAAATCATTAATCCATCAAATGTAGACTCAGTATTAAAAAAAGAAAAGCTAACAGAGACTTTATCTGCGGGATTTACGGGATTATATGTTGATGTTATAGTTTCATTATCAAAGTAATTGCTGCTTTTTCCACCACTATCATAAAAAGCAATCCCTCCACTACCAGATACAGAAAAACTGCGGTCAGTAGCAATAGTTGTAGTACCTGCAATTTGGGTCGCTCCGTTCATCATTCTAAACGCGGCATATCCTTGGGCATCAGAATTACCACCTTTATCCATAGTTCCAGAAGCACTGAAATTTACATATACCATAGAACGTTTTGGTGTGAATGTTAAACTCATATCAGCCATAGAACTAAAACTAGATGAATCTGTATTTATATCAGTGTTTCCTGTAACTTTATAAATATTTCTACCAAAGCCTTCAGAACGCGCATAACCAACAACTACCCATCTTGATAAACTCAAATTATATTGCTAGGTAACTGTGGAGTTTCGACCTTCTAAATCCAGATCTGTAGCACCTGGAGAATAAATTCTTCTTTGTACTTCTGGGCTTGAACCTTGATCATGAACAATTGTCATTTTAAAGTTTGTAGTGTTGATTAAAGTCAATAACTGTCCATCCGCTGCTGAAACTCCATTCGGCGTAAGAAAGGTTAATATTTTAAAATTAGCCGTGGGCCCAGTAATTCTATATTGAGAATAGATTGGAGTTCCTAAATTTATATCTATGTTGTTATTGTTAATTAAGTTCAAAGCTACCCCTTCTCTTAACGATAAAGCCCCGTTTACATCTAAAGCGCTTTTAGGGTCTGTATTCCCAATCCCAACCTGCCCAAAACATGTAAACGAAAACAAAAACAGGAAACTAAAAAACGTAGGTATCCCTACTTTGGAGAAATAAGCTTTTTTCATAGAAAGAAAATAAGAAAACTATGACGTTAAGAAATTTAATAGTCCCACACTAAATTCCTAACAATCACAATTTAGAATTAATATTTGGTTTTATTTGTATCTGCGAAAAGTACAAAATATATTTTTAGTTTTAATATGTTTTTTTGGAGGTAGTTATTCTTCTTAGTATCTGGTCACCTCAATTGGTTTGATTTACTTTCAAATCTACATGTCGAGCTGAATAGTCAATGCAGAGAAGGAGCTGAAGGGTGCGACTGCAGCAATTTCATGAGAGGCGTTCTAAGGTTGATTGAAACTAGCTTCATGGGATTGCTTCTGCCTACGGCCTTGCAATGACGGTTTCGCAGTGACCTTGCAATGACGGGTTCGCAGTGGTCTGGCATTTAGAGTTTTGCATTGGCCTCGCAATGAATGTCGTGATTAAGCTTTGGTGAAATCTTTCCAGGTTAATTTTAAACCTTCCTTCACAGAGAACAAAGGATCATAACCCATAAGTGTTCTGGCCTTGTTAATATTAGCCAAAGAGTCGCGAACATCACCTTTACGTTCTGGGCCGTTGATTGCTTTCAATTCTTTTTCAGAAATACTTTGTAAATCACTCCAAAGTGTATTTAAACTTATCCTTTCGCCAAAAGCTACATTGAATACTTGGTTTACAGCTTCCTCTTTAGCAAAAAGAGCGCGCACATTTGCTTGAACGGCGTTTTGCACAAAGGTAAAATCGCGGGTCTGTTCGCCATCGCCATTTATCGTTGGGGCTTTTTCATCTTTCAGCGCTTGCATAAACAACGGGATTACCGCTGCATAAGCTCCCGTGGGACTTTGGTTAGGACCAAAAACGTTGAAGTAACGCAGGCCAATAGTCTGTGTGCCGTAGGTTTTGTAGAATACGTCGGCATAAAGTTCATTAACCAACTTAGTAACCGCATAGGGCGACAAAGGTTTCCCAATGGTATCTTCTACTTTGGGAAGGCTTGGGCTATCGCCATACGTAGAACTGGATGCCGCATAAACCAAGCGCTTAACGGTTTTACTTTCCTTTTGAGCGACAAGCATATTCAAAAAACCACCCACATTTACATCATTACTAGTAATAGGATCGTTAATAGAACGCGGCACAGAGCCCAAAGCAGCTTGATGCGAAACATAATCTATCCCGTCCATTGCTTTTTTGCAGATTTCCACATCACGAATATCGCCCTCCAAAAACTCAAAGCTCGGATTGTTTTGAAATGGCTCCAGGTTTTTCATAAAGCCAGTAGCCAAATTATCAAGTACACGTACTTTTTTGGCGTTGTTATTCAGTAAATAGGCAACAAGGTTAGAGCCAATAAACCCAGCCCCGCCGGTAACGAGAAAAGTGTGGTTTGAAAGGTTTGCGGTGTGGTATTTGGGTCTTTGCATTGTGATTTGGTGATTTGTTAATCCGTGATTTGTTAATTCGTGATTCGTTAATTCGTGACTTCGACTGCGCTCAGTATGACAGGTTTGTTAACCTACTGGCAGGCAGCTTCGAAAACTGTCATTGCGAGCGAAGCGACGCAATTGCTCCTTCGCAATGACGGTTTGTTAATTTTACTTTCGTCATTGCCAGTTCATCCAACCAGAAACCAGAAACTAAAAACTAAAGCCGTCCATCAATATCATTACGTCCAAAAAACGCCTTCACATCAAACACAACAGAAGGAGACGCTTTATACTTTTCTATATCAAATTTTAAAAACTCATTATGGCTTACTGCTAGGATTATAGCTTCATAATTATTTTTAAGTTGAGACTCTTCACTTAATAATCGGAGTCCAAACTCATGAGATACTTCGGTAACTTTTGCCCATGGATCATAAACATCTATATTGAGGTTATACGTGCGAAGAGCTTCAATAACATCTATCACTTTACTATTTCTGATATCAGGACAGTTTTCTTTAAAGGTGATTCCCAAGACCAGTACATGCCCATTTTTCACCTTACATTCCTTTTGAATCATCAGCTTTACAACTTCCTGAGCTACATAATTGCCCATACCGTCATTCATACGTCTTCCTGCTAAAATGATCTCTGGGTTGTAGCCTTCTTCTTGTGCTTTTTGAGCTAGATAATAAGGATCTACGCCTATACAATGTCCACCAACCAATCCTGGAGTAAACCTTAAAAAGTTCCATTTGGTTGCCGCAGCTTCCAAAACATCTTGGGTATCAATTTTTAGAAGTCTAAATATTTTTGAGAGTTCATTTACAAAAGCAATATTGATGTCGCGCTGTGAATTCTCTATTACTTTCGCTGCCTCAGCAACTTTTATAGAAGGAGCTAAATGCGTGCCTGCGGTTATAATTGAAGCATACAATTCATCTATATATTTTGCAGCTTCGGGCGTGGAGCCAGAAGTTACTTTTAGAATTTTGGTAACGGTATGCTCCTTATCTCCCGGGTTTATTCGCTCTGGGGAATAGCCCGCATAGAAATTTTTGTTGAAAGTTAATTTTGAGACTTCTTCTAAAATAGGAACACAAATATCTTCCGTTACCCCTGGATATACTGTGGATTCATAAATAACCACATCGCCTTCACTTAAATATTTCCCAACGGCTTCACTCGCTTTTTCTAGCGGAATCAAAACGGGTTGGTTATACTTGTTGGTCGGTGTTGGCACAGTAACGATATAAACAGTAGCATCTGCCAATTTTGAAGCATCATCGGTAACAAGAAGTCCCGAATTATCGGTTTGCTGCAATGCTTTTTTTAGTTCTTCGGAAGAAAGCTCTAGCGTATTGTCTGTGCCTTGTTGCAGCTCTGATATTCGTTTCGAATTGATATCATAACCAATTACTTTATACTTTTCTGCAAAAGCTGCGGCAAGCGGCAAGCCTACATAACCAAGACCGATTACTGCAATTGTTGGATTTTGTTTCATTTTTTGATGCTGTGGGTATTTTTGGTTTCTGTTATTTCTGTTGTTTGACCGAAACCAATCTATTTTTTGTGGCGGCAAAATTACGGTTTTTATTGGGAATAGTTCGAGGAAAAATTATTTTTGATTCCGTCATTGCGAAGGAGCGATCAAGTTGCTTTGATTCGCTCGCAATGACGCATTTGATTCAACGCACCGACAATGCGAAGGAGCGACGGATTGCTTCGTCCGCCTTCGGCGGCCTCGCAATGATGAACGCGACTGAAGCAATCTTATGCCGCGCGTTCCAAATGCAAATTGGAAGCCCACTTCATAAGATTGCTTCATCCGCCTACGGCGGATTCGCAATGACGGCTTTTTCATTACAAATGCGTCATTGCGAGCGCAGCGAAGCAATCACTCCTTCACAACGACGACTATTCATACCAACCCTCCGACAGATCTTTCCATTCAGGATTCATCTCATTGATAAGTTTTTCTTTGTTTTTTCTATTGCCAGCTTTTAGTTTCTTTTCAAAAGCAATAGCTTCAAGCATCGTGGGAAACTCTCTGTAAAAAACAAGTTTGTCACAATTATAGCGACTTGAGAACCCTTTGTAATATTTTTCTTTGTGTTGCTTAACGCGTTTAACAATATCTGAAGTAACTCCAGTGTAAATAACCTTGTTGTAAGTGTTTGTCGTTATGTAAGTATGTGGGACTTTCATAAGTTTACTTTGTTATGTCCTCAATGACGGTTTTGCAGTGGCCTCGCAACGACTTATTTCCTCTTTAAAGCCTTCCTCACCCTATCCAAAAACGAAGGCGCCTTAACATGTTCATGATACCCATTGCCATAATTCCCATATGCACCATAGCCATAGCCGTAACCGTAGCCATAACCGTAACCGTAGCCTCTACCGGACTTTTCCATATAATCGTTGAGAACGATACTTATGTGTTTTACTTCGCCAGTTTTATACTTTTCATTGACGAAAGTGAGCATGTTTTTATGAGTATAATTAAATCGAGCCATATAAAGCGTCGCGTCCACGTGTTTCATTAATTCCAAGGCATCAGAAACGAGGCCTAACGGTGGTGAGTCTAGAATAATGTAGTCGTAACGTTCTTTTAAAGAGTTTATAAGTTCGTCTAGCTTTTCACCTATAAGTAATTCTGAAGGGTTTGGAGGGATGGGACCAGAAGGAATAACGTCCAAATATTCAATTTCAGTTTTTTGAATAACAGCGTCTATATCGGCTTCATTGATTAAATAATTAACCACTCCCACGGAATTATTGATATTGAAATCCCCAAATATTTTAGGTTTCCGTAAATCAAGACCAACAAGCACCGTTTTCTTTTCACTTAAAGCAAAAACCGATGCCAAGTTAATGGAGCAAAACGTTTTTCCTTCACCACTAACGGAACTCGTAACAAGAACCGTCTTGGCGCCTTCTATCCCCTGTTTTTTATAGATGAATTGCAGACTGGAACGCAAAGCTCTAAAAGCTTCCGCAATGGCGGACTTCGGTTTAGTAAGAACCACTAAGTTCGTGTCTAAAGGATTTTTTCCTAGAATACCGAGCAATGGAATCGGGGTAATCCGCTCCAAATCCTTTACATTACTGATCTTCGTATCAAAAAACACACGAGCAAACACAAACAAAAATGGCAGAAAAAGTCCTAGAAGGCCAGCCATCATATAATTCAGTTGGGTATTGGGACCAATTTGCCCACCGCCCGTATCTTTTGCGGGATCAATAATCATAACATCGCTAACGTTGGCTGCTTTTACAAGTCCCGCTTCACTTCGTTTTGACAAGAAAAGATTGTAGGTACCCTGGCTAAGATTGTAGCGTCGCTCAATATTCAAAAGGTCTTGTTGCTCTTTGGGAAGTTTCCGTATTTCACCTTCGTTACGACCAATATTTTGGTTGATACTGCTAAGTTCTTGGTTTTTTAGACCTTTTGAAGAACGTATGTTTTCAAGTAAAACCCTTTTTACCGCATCGATCTGTCTATCAATATCACTAAAAATGGGCGCACCTTCCTTGTAGGTGTATTGTAATTTGTTGCGTTCCTCTGCCAAAGCCACGATTTTACCCACGCCACCCACGACGCTAGCTTCAGAAATACCAGCTACCGATGGTGCTGGCACATCCCTATAATCGGAACGGTTAATAAGGTAATCCTGCAAAGTATTGAAGTAATTAAGTTCGCGGCTAACGGCTTCTTTCCGCAGATCTAGCTCGTTTAATTTTGCATTTATTTCAGAACCTTCGGTTTCAAGATTGAAAATAGCATTCTTGTTTTTGAATTTGTTTAGCTCATCTTCAACTGTAGAAAGTTCCTCAGATTTCATTGCGAGACTGCTGTCAATAAACTTAATAGTTTTTGTAGCGAAAAGATTTTTACGCTCCAGCATATCTTCGCTTAACACTTGCACCGAAGTATTTAAATAATCCACCAAGCCAGACTTATTATTTCCAGTAAGCCTCATTTTTAAAACCGAAGAACCTTTACTTTCAGGATCAACGCGGATGTCTAAATACCTTTTAACAATGCCGTCATAATTTCTAAAAACAATATAATACGGAGTGCCTGGGTTTGCAATCACTTCCCGATTTGGCATAAAAGTACCACTAAAGAAAGGCAAGGTTATGGGCTGCCCTATTTTAAAATCTTTCGAAAACTCGCCAGCATCTACAAACTTGGTAGATTTTTCCTTTGAAGAATAATTTTGAAGTGCAATGTTTCCAGCTTCGGCAAAAGAAACACTCAAGTTGAAATTTACAGAATCTTTGAAAACCACTTTAATTTGTTGGTTTATCATTTGGGGTTTCGTGGTGTCCACTTCCACAAAAAACGGCGTTTGCTTGTAGGCATCCACCTGTTGATACTTCCCTTCACGCAGATACTCCATATAATACTGAAGTCGCTCCACTACTTTTTCATTGTGCGATCGCGACTGCAAGGTAATTACGGCTGTGTTTACTTTATCTGTAGTTCCGCCCCAATTAAACGTAAGGCTTGTATTACTGGTGAAGAAAGGGTTTTGATCGTCCTTGATGCTCACCATATTCTCCATTTGGTAAATAGGCTGCTTACGAACGTTGATATAGTAAGCAATTGAAAACGCAATAATTAGAGAAATCAGAAACAGCGGCCAATGCCGAAGAAGTTTAAAAAGAAAACCTTTAAAATCAAAGATAATATTGGTTTCGTTTATTTCGAATTCCTCGCTCATAGCTTTTTATAATCTTGTGAACAGTAAAATTGTGGTTACCAAAGCCGTGGCTATAGAAATGATGGTTGTGAACGATTGAAGCCCTGTGGTTCCAGTTCCCAGCGATTTTTGTGGGAGCGGGTTTATCAAAATCAAGTCGTTTGGTTTTACGTAATAATAAGGAGAATTCATTGCTTCTAGCTTCGTTAGGTCTATGTGATGCACCTTTTGTCCTGCAGGATATTGACGAATTATTACCACATCGCTCCTATCACCCGTAAGTTCAATATCACCGCTATTGGCTATGGCTTCCATAATACTAACTTGATCGCGGTAAATAATTTTTGAACCTGGACTGCCAATTTCGCCATTAATGGTATAACGGATTCCGGCAAGTTTCACGGTTACAAAAACGTTAGCTTCAGCTTTAAAATAATCCTTCAACAATCGTTCTTCTAGCTTTTCTCGAACCTCATCTACCGTATAACCCAAAACGTTCATATCTCCCATACTTGGAATGCGGATATTTCCGTGGTCGTCCACAACAAAACCGTCATAGTACAGACGTTCTTCGCCAGTGGCATTAGGGTTGGCATCGCTAATAGGGTTAAAAATCCCCACAGTTTCCTGATCCAAAGCCTTTACGCGAATGCTCAATAAATCATTTATTTGAAGTCTATAAGGCTCCTGTCTTTTCCGTAGTAGCGCCAAAGTATCTACACTGTTAGTATTTTCCTGCAAATAGGTAAGCTGTTTTGTGGTTACGCAGGAAGTGGCGCAGACTATTACAATCAAAAAGAATAATAAATACGAAAACTTCATAAAGCAGGCTTGATAGTGGACAAATATAAAGTAACGTATTTAATAATGAAACATTTCAATGTTCAATGTTTTTTGGTTTCTTGTTTCTGGTTTATGGTTTCTAGTTTCTTGTTTGTCCATGCAATGACAGCAATTAATTCAACAGGACCGTCATTGCGAAGGCGCGACCGGATTGCTTTGCTTCGCTAGCGATGACAAACGCGATTGAAGCAATCTTATGACGTGCGTTGCAAATGCAAATTGGAAGCCCTCTTTATAAAATTGCATCGTCCGTCTATGGCGGACTCGCAATGACGGCTTTTGTATCAACGAATCCCGAATTAACGAATTAACAAATTAACAAATCCCAAATTAACGAATCCTCATTCCCTATTTCACTACATTTGCCGAAAATATAAAATCGTGAATTACCTTTCAGTAGAAAACGTCTCCAAGTCCTTCGGGATGCGGGTTTTGTTTGAAAATATTTCCTTCGGAATTAACGAAGGACAAAAAATAGGCTTCGTAGCCAAAAATGGAACTGGCAAAACCTCGCTGCTCAATATAATTGCTGGCCTCGACAAAACCGATACTGGTAATGTTGTCTTTAGAAAAGGTTTGAAAATCGCCTATCTTCCGCAGGAACCAAACTTGGATCCAGCGCTAACTGTGGAGCAGACCATTTTTTCTTCAGACAATCCAATCCTGAAAATAATTGAAGCCTACGAACACGCCATTGAAAACCCAGACGACGCCGATGCATACCAAAAAGCATTCGACGCTATGGATGCGCATCACGCTTGGGATTTCGAAACTCGCTACAAACAAATTCTCTTTAAACTGAAAATGGAAGACCTGCACGCAAAGGTTTCCACACTAAGCGGCGGACAGAAAAAACGTTTGGCTCTTGCCAACGCGTTGCTTACCACTCCAGATTTGTTGATCATGGATGAGCCTACTAACCATCTTGATTTAGAAATGATTGAGTGGCTGGAGAATCTTTTTGCGAAGGAAAATTTCACCTTGTTTATGGTTACGCACGATCGTTATTTCTTGGAACGTGTTTGTAATGAAATTGTGGAACTAGATGAAGGGATTCTTTACAGTTACAAAGGAAATTACAGCTATTACCTTGAAAAACGTGACGCGAGAATAGAAACCGAAGCTACTGAGCTTGGAAAATCAAAGCAACTTTTCAAAAAAGAATTGGACTGGATGCGTCGCCAACCCAAAGCGCGAACCACAAAAAGTAAAAGTAGAATAGACGATTTCCACGAAATAAAAGACCGCGCCAGCAAACGTAGAAACGACCACGAAGTGCAACTGGAACTGAATATGGAGCGAATGGGCTCTAAGGTTGTAGAACTTCATAAAGTCTCAAAATCGTTTGGCGATAAAGTAATGTTAGATAAGTTTGAATATAACTTCAATCGTGGCGAACGTGTTGGGATTATCGGTAAAAACGGAACTGGAAAATCTACATTTTTAAATATACTTACTGGAGCTTTAAAACCAGATTCGGGTAAAGTGATTGTTGGTGAAACCGTTCATTTTGGTTATTACACCCAAGCTGGTATCAACATTAAAGACGGCCAGAAAGTGATTGATGTGATTCGCGAATACGGCGATTATATTCCGCTGAAAAAGGGAAGACAAATCTCTGCTTCTCAACTTTTGGAACGCTTCCTTTTCGACCCAAAAAAGCAATATGATTTTGTTGAAAAGCTAAGTGGCGGCGAACGCAAACGTCTTTATTTATGTACCGTTCTCATCAAAAACCCAAACTTTTTGATTCTCGATGAACCCACAAACGACCTTGATATTGTAACCTTAAATGTGTTGGAAAGCTTCCTTTTGGACTTTCCTGGCTGCTTATTAGTGGTTTCTCACGACAGGTATTTTATGGATAAAATCGTGGATCACCTTTTTGTTTTTAGAGGAGATGCTGAAGTGGAAGATTTCCCTGGAAACTATTCAGATTTTAGAACTTACGAAGACAGCAACGTTCAAGAAAAACGCGAGGCAAGTGAAGCCGCACCAAAAGTAAAAAAGGACTGGAAGCAACAAGATTCCACCCCTGCAAAGTTGAATTACAACGAACAAAAAGAATACAACAAACTGGAAAAAGAAATTGCCAACCTTGAAAAAAACCGCGAGGAACTTCAAAATAAGTTTGCAACAGAAAACTGGGACGGCGCCGAAATAGACAAACAATCCGTAAAACTTCAGGAGATAATTGATAAGATTGAATCCAAGGAAGAACGCTGGTTTGAGCTTTCTGCGAAAATGGAGTAATTTTGAATTCGGAATTCGGAATTCAGAATTCAAGATTATGATACATCAATCAAAAAGTTTTATAAAATTTGTTCGGCTTTCCAAAAACAAACACGGGGTGCACTCCCCTTTTGTGTATAATTTGGTAACGAAGTGCTTCAACGATAAAACAAAATACACTGAATATGAAGTTTTAAAGCAACACCGTCAAGCCTTACGAAAAGATACTTCAATGTTTGAAATGAAGGATTTTGGCCAAGGCTCCCGAGTGTTTAAAGGCAATGCCAGAAAAGTTTCCGCAGTTTTGAAAAATGCGGGGATGAAAAAGAAACAACAAAAATTGCTCTTCCGATTGGCGAAGTACTTTAAGAGTGAGAACATTTTGGAATTGGGCACTTCGCTCGGTTTGGGAACTGTAGCTCTTTCAATTTCTAATGAATTCGCCGCAATAAATACTGTGGAAGGCTGTCCAAATACATTAGGAAAAGCACAAAGTTATTTTGAAAAATTCAACCTTCATAATATTGCAATTCATCAACAACTTTTTAGTGATTTCCTTTCAAAAAATACTTCGCAAAAATATGATTTGATCTTCATAGACGGCGATCACAATGGCGAACGGACTTTGGGTTATTTCAATTCACTTTTAAAAAATATCCACAACGACTCCGTCATAATTTTTGACGATATTTACTGGAGTAAGGATATGACGGCAGCGTGGCAGCAAATAATCACGCACGAAAAAGTTACAGTAAGCATAGACACCTTTCAATGGGGACTCGTTTTTTTTAGAAAAGAGCAACGAAAGGAGCATTTTATTATTAGGGTTTAAATTGTTCATTATTATTGTCACCCTGATCGCAGTCGAAGAGTTGGAATTTGGTTTTTGTCATTTGTAATTTAATTTTCTGTAACAACCCTCGTACCTTTGCGTCCTATTAAAGAATATTGAAAAACAGCTATGAGTTTAGTAATAAAGATTCGAAATATCACAAGAGATTTTCCACTTGGTAATGAAATTGTAAAAGTTTTAAAAGGAATTGACCTAGACATTGAACGCGGTGAATACGTAGCATTGATGGGACCTTCAGGTTCTGGAAAATCTACTTTGATGAATCTTTTGGGCTGTTTAGACACACCAACTTCGGGCAGCTACGAACTAAACGGAAGCGACGTTAGCAATATGAGTGATGATGAGTTAGCTGAAATTCGCAATAAAGAAATAGGTTTCGTTTTTCAAACCTTTAACCTTCTGCCCCGCACTACTGCGCTAGAAAATGTGGCTTTACCGATGATTTATGCTGGCGTATCAAAAGCAGATAGAACCGAGCGCGCAAAACAAGTTTTAACAGATGTTGGACTTGCAGATAGAATGGATCACAAACCAAACCAGCTCTCTGGAGGACAACGTCAACGCGTAGCGGTTGGAAGAGCCTTGGTAAATAAACCTTCCATAATTTTAGCCGATGAACCTACGGGAAATTTAGATTCGAAAACTTCGGAAGAAATTATGGCTTTATTCAACGATATTCATAAAGCTGGAAACACGGTAATAGTAGTTACTCACGAAGAAGAAATTGCGGAACGCGCTCATAGAATTATCCGTCTTCGGGATGGGGTGATTGAGAGTGATACTAAGAAGGAAGTTGGCTTTAGTCAGTTGCTGTAGATGGTTTTTGGGATTCGTTGATTCGGGATTCGTTAATTCGGGAATTCGTTAATTCGTTAATTCGTTAATTCGGGAATTCGTTAATTCGGGAATTCGTTAATTCGGGAATTCGTTAATTCGTTAATTCGTTAATTCGTTAATTCGGGAATTCGTTAATTCGTTAATTCGGGAATTCGGGAATTCGTTAATTCGTTAATTCGGGAATTCGTTAATTCGTTAATTCGTTAATTCGTTAATTCAGAATAAAGTTTTTTAAATTTTGTACTTCTCTTTTCGTATTTCTTATTTCGTATTTTATCTTTGAGCTATGAATCTCGACCTTTCAAATCCAATCGTTTTAACAGTTGGCGGCATACTATTCTTGGCCATTCTATATTTTTGGAACAAACGCAACTCTTCAAAACAAAGACAACGCAAACAGAAAAATTTTCGCAGCAGTTATTACGAACGTAAAAAAGAACTGGAGAAAGAAAGTAAACAGTAACCCTTAGGCGCGTGATTCATCGCGCGCCTAGATTTCAAATAAATCTCGCAGATTAAAAATTCTACAAAATTTCCTTTTCGTCTTCACGCCATTCCAAGCCGTTTTTTAAAGTAGTTATTCGTAATTTTGAAACATCAAACATACTTTTTCACTTATTCACAGAT
Organism: Aequorivita sublithincola DSM 14238; assembly: GCF_000265385.1. Classification (NCBI taxonomy): domain Bacteria; kingdom Pseudomonadati; phylum Bacteroidota; class Flavobacteriia; order Flavobacteriales; family Flavobacteriaceae; genus Aequorivita; species Aequorivita sublithincola. Next base: position 2,388,183 of record NC_018013.1, on the reverse strand, counting down.
TAACAAACTCACTTATTCACAAACCCATGAAAATATACACCAAAACTGGCGATAAAGGCACAACAGCCCTTTTCGGCGGTACACGCGTTCCTAAACACAATATCCGCATTGAAAGTTACGGTACTGTTGATGAGCTGAACTCATATCTCGGATTGATCCGTACGCAAAATATAGATGCAAGAAGCAAAGAAATATTGGTTCACATTCAAGATAGATTATTTACTCTTGGTGCCATTTTAGCCACGGATCCCGCAAAAGCTACACTGAAGAGTGGAAAAGAACGTTTAAACATTCCAAAAATTGAAGAAGAAGATATAGAGCTTTTAGAAAAGGAAATGGACAGTATGAACGAAGCCCTGCCAGAAATGACGCATTTCATCTTACCTGGTGGAAATTCTACAGTGTCATATTGTCACATTGCTCGCACCGTCTGCCGCCGTGCAGAACGTCGGGCCACGCTTTTAAATGAAACAGAACCTATTGACGAAAAGGTAATTAAATATTTAAACCGACTATCTGACTACCTCTTTGTGCTGGCACGAAAGTTGTCTAAAGACCTAAACGCGGAGGAGACGCAGTGGATTCCGAAGAAATTGTGAGTTGTCGGTTGTCGGTTGTCAGTTGTCGGTTGTCGGTTGTCGGTTGTCGGTTGTCGGTTGTCGGTTGTCGGTTGTCGGTTGTCGGTTGTCGGTTGTCGGTTGTCGGTTGTCGGTTGTCGGAAAAATGGTGTAATTTTCCAAAATAGTGGCTTTACGATAAATAACTTATCAACAAACATCTTTATAAAACATTGAAAATCAGTAAACAACAAACGTTCTTTAAAATAGTGCAGAAATAACTTAGATTTTACTTGACTTTTTAATCTAAAAAATTACTTTTGCAGAAATTATAAAACCTAAAGTGCTATGTACTGGACATTAGAATTAGCATCCTATTTAAGCGATGCACCCTGGCCCGCAACCAAAGACGAATTAATTGATTACGCGATCAGGACTGGTGCTCCACTAGAAGTAGTGGAAAACCTTCAGGCAATTGAAGACGAGGGCGACTCTTATGACTCTATTGAAGAGATCTGGGCAGACTACCCTACCGACGACGATTATCTTTGGAACGAGGATGAATATTAATCCAAAAGTTTTGGAAAACATTTAAAAAATAATATAAAAAGTCTCTTTTACGAGGCTTTTTTTTATTTAAAAAGTATTGAAAAAATAAAACCACGAATACACGAATTATAGAAAGGTATTCGTGTATTCACGGTGAAAGAAAGATATTGATTAACCACAAGTCTGGCGACAGCCAGCCAAAAAATACACTTTAGAAAAAAATATTCGTGTATTCGTGGTGAAAGAAATAATATTTTGGAATTTTAATTTTTTTATATTCTGAAATCAAAATTGATAAAACAGTGCTGCCCCGCAACACTTCAAAATAAATTAACACATCATGGGAATATTAGATAATGTACTAAAAGTTTTTGTTGGCGATAAATCAAAAAAAGATATTGGCGAAATACAGCCGCTGGTAAACGAGGTTAAGAAACACGAAGCGGCCATAGAAAAACTTTCCAACGACGAGCTTCGAGCGAAGACTGATTACTTCAAAAAAGAAATAAAAGACGCTCAAAAAGAGGTGCAGGATCAAATTGATGCACTTGAAAAAGATTCGGAAACCGAAGAAGACATCAACAAAAAGGAAGATAACTACAACCAAATAGACAAACTGAAGGACGATCGCTACGAAATTGAAAAAGCGACCCTTACCAAAATACTTCCTGAAGCCTTTGCTGTGATGAAAGAAACTGCAAAACGCTTTAAAAACAACGAAACTATTTCTGTTACCGCTAATCCTTTTGACCGAGAAGTTTCCGCAGCCAAAGATTACGTAAGCCTTGAAGGCGACAAAGCCGTTTGGAATAACTCTTGGGATGCCGCCGGAAAACCTATCACTTGGGATATGGTTCACTACGACGTTCAACTTATTGGTGGGGTTGCACTTCACGAAGGTAAAGTTGCTGAGATGCACACAGGGGAAGGTAAAACTCTTGTTGCAACGCTCCCAATGTACTTAAACGCTCTTGCTGGAAACGGGGTTCACCTTGTAACAGTAAACGATTATCTTGCCCGCCGTGATAGCGCTTGGATGACACCTTTATTCGAGTTTCACGGAATGACAGTTGATTGTATTGACAATCACCGTCCAAATTCAGAAGAAAGAAGAAAAGCCTATTTGGCAGATATTACTTACGGAACTAACAACGAGTTTGGTTTCGATTATTTGCGTGATAATATGGCGCATTCGCCAAACGATCTTGTACAACGTCCGCACCACTACGCTATTGTGGATGAGGTGGATTCGGTTTTGATTGATGATGCACGTACGCCACTTATTATTTCTGGACCCGTTCCGGAAGGCGATCGTCACGAATTCAACGAACTTAAGCCTAAGATTAACAATATAGTTGAAGTACAAAAAAAGTATTTAACTGGAGTTTTAGCTGAAGCAAAAAAACTTATAAAAGAAGGTGACCACAAAGAAGGTGGTTTCCAATTGCTACGTGTTTTCCGTGGTTTGCCGAAAAACAAAGCACTCATAAAATATCTTTCGGAAGAAGGAATAAAACAAATTCTTCAGAAAACCGAAAACCATTATATGAGCGACAACAACCGTGAAATGCCGAAGGTTGATGCGGAGCTCTATTTTGTAATTGACGAAAAAAACAATCAGATAGATCTTTCAGATAAAGGTATCGATTTTCTTTCCGGTGAAGGTGATCCAGATTTCTTTGTAATGCCAGAAATTGGAACAGAAATAGCCGATATTGAAAAAAAGGGACTTTCCAAAGAAGAGGAAGTTGCCGAAAAAGAAGAGCTTTTCCGTGAGTTTTCTATCAAAAGTGAACGTATCCACACTATGAATCAGCTTTTGAAAGCTTACACGCTTTTTGAAAAAGATGATCAATATGTGGTTATGGAAAACAAGGTAATGATCGTTGACGAACAAACCGGACGTATTATGGATGGTCGTCGTTATAGCGATGGACTTCACCAAGCAATTGAAGCAAAAGAAGATGTGAAAATTGAGGCAATGACTCAAACTTTTGCAACTATTACGCTTCAGAATTACTTCCGTATGTATCGCAAACTTTCAGGGATGACGGGTACTGCAGTAACTGAAGCAGGCGAACTTTGGGAAATATACAAGTTAGATGTAGTTGAAATTCCAACTAACCGTCCAATTGCACGTTTTGATCGTGATGATAAAATTTACAAAACAAAACGTGAAAAATACAACGCCGTTGGTGAAGAAGTTGTAGCACTTTCACGAGCAGGAAGGCCGGTTTTGATTGGTACTACTTCCGTAGAGATTTCAGAATTATTGAGTAGAATGCTTAGTATCAAAAACATTCCACACAACGTTTTGAACGCAAAACTCCACAAACGTGAAGCGGATATTGTTGCCGAAGCAGGAAAAAGCGGAATCGTAACCATAGCAACCAACATGGCTGGTCGTGGTACGGATATTAAATTAAGCGAAGAAGTGAAAAAAGCGGGCGGACTTGCAATTGTAGGTACTGAGCGTCACGATTCGCGTCGTGTGGACAGGCAGTTACGTGGTCGTAGTGGTCGTCAAGGAGATCCAGGAAGCTCACAATTTTATGTTTCTTTGGAAGATAACTTGATGCGTCTCTTCGGAAGCGAGCGAATTGCAAAAATGATGGATAAAATGGGCTTGAAAGAAGGCGAAGTTATTCAACATAAAATGATTTCAAAATCTATAGAGCGTGCACAGAAAAAAGTAGAAGAAAATAACTTCGGTATCCGTAAAAGATTGCTTGAGTATGATGATGTAATGAACGCCCAACGTGAGGTGGTTTATAAACGTCGTTTCCACGCACTATTTGGCGATCGTCTTCGTGTGGATATTGCTAATATGATTTTTGATACTGCCGAAGTAGTTGCCGAAAGCAACAAAATGGCGCAAGATTACAAGAATTTTGAGTTTGAATTGATTCGTTACTTCTCCATGGCCTCTCCTATTTCTGAAAAGGAATTTGAGAAAATGGACAGCGCGGAAATTGCAGGAAAAGTTTATAAAGCGGCTTATATTCATTATCAGAACAAAATGATTCGCAATGCTGAAATGGCATATCCTGTAATCAAAAATGTTTACGAAACACAAAAAGATAAATACAAGCGAATTTTAGTGCCATTTACAGATGGCGTTAAAACCTTAAATGTGGCTACAGACCTTGAAAAAGCTTATGAATCGGAAGGAAAGCAATTAGTGCACGATTTTGAAAAGAACATTACGCTTGCGATTATTGATGATGCTTGGAAAACGCATTTGCGTAAAATGGACGAGCTAAAACAATCGGTTCAGCTTGCAGTACACGAACAGAAAGATCCATTACTTATCTATAAATTTGAAGCTTTTGAACTTTTCAAAGCGATGATCGAAAAAGTAAACAAAGATGTAATCTCGTTCCTTTTCAAAGGTGAACTTCCACAGGAAAACCAACAACAAATCCAGGAAGCACGTGAGGTAAAATCAAAGGAGAAATTAAGCGAGCAAAAAGACGAAATTCCGAATATGGATGAGCGTTCAGCACAATCGCGTGCTGCTGGGAACACACAACCTCAGCATCAGCAGGTAACGGAGACAATAACGCGTGAGCGTCCAAAAATTAACCGTAACGATAAAGTGACAATCAAACACGTTATGAGCGGTGAAAACAAAGAGATGAAGTTTAAACAAGCCATTCCATTGTTAGATAAAGGCGATTGGGTTTTGGTGGATGAATAGTTTTTTGACTTAAGGCGAAAGGACTTAGGAAGTAAGACTATATAGTTTTTTGGTTGGGTAATTCTTATCATAAACTCTTTGTCCAACTCTGTGTTATAGCTTTTCCACAAAGAAAATTTAAGCAAACAAACAGAAACAATCCCGAAGTAAAATCTTCGGGATTTTTTATGGTAAAAAACCTATCTTTAATCGCTATTTAAAAAAAGAAAAAATGAAGAAAGTATATATAGAATTAAAATGGGCCTTCATATTCACAATAGCCATTCTTTGCTGGATGTTACTGGAAAAAACCCTAGGTTGGCACGAAGAACAAATTGCAAACCACCAATGGCTAACCCTTTTATTCGTACCCTTTGCCATATTGCTATATTTATCTGAAATGCGCGAAAAACGAAGAAGAGTCTATGGCGGAAAAATGACTTGGTTGCAAGGATTTACTTCTGGCGTAATTCTTACTATTTTCATCACCCTACTTTCTCCATTGGCGCAATACGTTACCCACAATTACATCACTCCGGAATACTTCAACAACGTTATAGAATATTCCGTAACTAACGATTTGATGACGCGCAACAAGGCTAATGAATTCTTCAACATAAATAGCTATATGTGGCAATCTGCTTTTGGCGCTTTGGGTTTAGGAGTTGCAACTGCAGCTAATGTTGCCTTTTTTGTAAGGAAGAAATAGTTTTCAATTCATTTTAAGAATTACTTCTACCTTTATTACATAGTAACTACTTTTACAGTCCAAAACACAATTATTCATGCGTTCGTTTTGTACAATCTGGTTTTTATTGATTTTCTGTGGCATTGCTGCTGCACAGGAAGGCAATACCTCTAGCCTACTAATGCAAGCGGAAAACGTTCTCTACACAGAACCGCAGGAGTCAATCCGCATTGCGGAATATGTTTTGGAAAAATCTGATCAAGCACCAAAATTGCTGCAGGCCGCCTATATACTTACTCGTGGTTTTTATATGGAAGGAAAATACGATCAAGCATTAAAAATTGGATTGAAGTTTTCAGAAGAAGAATTTAAAGGCGATACTGTCACAAAAACTAAGTTGAATATTCTTCTTGCAAAAATACTGAAGGAGCTGGAAATCAATTCGCTAGCAAGCTATTACGGCAACAGGGCAAGCAATTTGATAAATGAAAACTCCAAAAATGATATTCAAAGTTGGACTGAGGGAAAAATTATTCAATATTCCTTAATCGAGAAAGAGGCAAGTAGCACTAAAAATAGCTTAGACCACTTTTATAAAGCAAAAAATAAATTCAAAAATCAGAAGACAGGAGCCTATACTTTCCAAATAGGGAATATTAATCTCGATCTGGCAGAAGTTTACCTTCGGGAATTTCAGCTGGATTCTGCTCAGGTTTACATTTCAAAAGCCTTACGAGAAAGCAAGAAAAATAAAGCTGGCAATTATTTAGAAATGAAGTCACTCATCAAATACGGTAACTTTCTTTTTCTTAAAAACACTCATTCTGAAGCTATTGACAGCCTAAATTCTGCAATGGAGATTGCCCAAAAATTTCAAAATTTATCTGAACAAATTATTATTTCTCAAGCCATCGCCAAAAATTATTTAGCGCTAAATAACATTGCAGCGTTTAATAATTATAACCAAATGACGGAGCAACTCAACGACACAAGAGGTGACAATGAAAATGACGCGGTAAATACGGCTTATAATATTTTTAATAATAATGAAACGCAACGATTTGATTTACTTCAAACAAATTCAAAATGGCTCTTATTTGTTCTAGGCGGAATTCTACTTATGCTATTACTAATTCTAGGATACACAAGGCTGAGATACAAAGCCAAGATAAATCAGTACCAAAAATTTATAGGATATTTGGAAAAAAGAAAAGAATTAGTCACTGCTACTCCGCCATCAAAACCCGATACAATTAGGACGCTAAATGTTCCAAAAGAAGCAGAAGACCTCTTGCTAACAAAACTGAGAAAGTTTGAAAAGTCACAAGATTTTACTAACAAAGACATCTCACTTTCACGGTTGGCGCTGCAATTTGAAACAAATACTAAATACCTTTCTGAAACTGTAAACACTCACAAACAAAAAAACTTTAACGGTTATATTAATGAATTACGTATCAATTATATTATTGATAAATTAAACAACGACTCTCAATATTTACAGTACAAAATAAGTTATTTGGCTGAAGACAGTGGCTTTTCATCCCACAGCGTTTTTGCCACAGTATTTAAATCGGTTACCGGAATTTCTCCCACAACATTTATAACCATATTGCGAGACAAACAAGAAAGCCCTGCGGCTTAGCATAATAATGATGAAAACTAAAATTTCATACAGATTGTATTTCTTGATTAGCAGTTTTTTCTTGCTTTCTCAGGTACTTTGGCCACAACAAAAAATGGACAGTATCCTAGCTTTAGCAACCCAGCAGATTTATGAAAACCCAAATCTAGCCATTGAGAAAGCGAACGAGATATTAAAATCTCCCGAAGCTACGATCGACCTTAAGGTTCGTGCAATCATTGTGGTTTCTACTGCATATTCATCAAAAAGAGATTACGAAAAATCGTTGGAATATTCCCTACGGGCTATTGACATGTTACCTAATGTAACCGACATAAATTTAAAGATACTTCTACTTAACAGAACTGGCGGTCAATATCAAGAATTAAAAGTTTACGATAAGTCGCTAACGTATTTGGACGAAGCTTATAAATTACTCAAAACATTATCTGAAAGTATAGATAAATCTAAAGCATTAGGTTTCAATAATCTAGTTCGTGGATTTATTTATAGAGAACAGATGAGTTGCGATACAGCCTTAGATTATTTTAATCGTTCCATTGAAGCTTATAAAAAAGTATCGCCCCAATCTCTGGTAACTTCAAATTTGAGTATTGCATGCTATAATAAGGGAAATTGCTTGCTTACAATCAATAATTTAAACGATGCGGAAGCTAGTTTTCTGCAAGCAATAACGTATGCGGAAAATAATAATGCCAAAAGCTTGATTGCATTTGCCAAAAAAGGACTTGCAGGTTTTTATACTGCTAAAAAAAACTATCAAAAAGCTATTGATCTCCTTGTTGAAGCACTTCAAAATTCAGAAGAAGTTGGAGATAAAATATTAAATCGATCTATTTACATGGCTTTAGCAAATAATTATTTGGCCGTAAACGATTTAAAAAATTATTCTCTTTATCAAAACAAAACGCTGTCTATTCACGATGAAATTATAGAAACCGAACGGAAATCTATTGACAATTCCATCCAAAACATAATGGAAGCAAATTCCAAAAAGATTGACGATTTTCAAAAAAGAAATAACCTATTCCGCTCCATACTTTTAATACTAATAATTGTTGTAATCATTTTTATTGTCCAATCAATTTATTCTTCTGAAAAGACTTTAAATACACTTAAAAAACAATTGAAGCTTTAATAATTTCAATAATTAAATAAACTTCACATTTTTCTACCAGTATTTTTATCTATTGTTCCTCAAGCATTTAAATATTAAATGCTATAGGAATTCCGAATTTCGAAAGACTCTTTCTTTTATAAGAAACCTGTTCAATATATCTTGCGGCTTCAAATTAAACTAATTCTATACAAAACAAACAAAATGAAAAAAATTACCTTTTTTGCAAAAAGCGTATTTATGGCAGCCATTCTTCTTGGTTCCCTAAATGTTGCTGCACAAGTGGAATTGAAAGTTCTTACCCAAATGTCCACGCGTTTTAACGATGTTAACGATTCAGGATTTGGCGTAACTGTTGGACAGTATTATAACTTCACAACAGGAACCTTAACTTCTCCAGAACCAGAAGCGGTTATGTTGGCTTCAACTAACAATGACGAAAATGTTGCAGGGTTCATGTTTTATGACGAACCCAATTTTATTTTACAAGCCGGTTATAGAATGAATGGGGTTTGGATGCCAATTGGGTTTACTCCAAATCAAGATCCAACAAACTATGACGAAAATTTCACTTACGGAATCTCTCCAAATAGTAGATACATTACTGGTCAATCCAACATTGGTAATGATTATGGAGGATTTTTGTTTGACACACAAACAGAAGAACTTATAATTTCCCTAGACCCTCAAGGTGAAGCGAGCGCTTCTTACGCAGTAAACGACAGTGGTATTATGGTGGGATGGGTTGATCGACCAGATAGTGGCGGAACACTTCGAGTGCCTGCTTATAGAACTTTGGACGGGGAATATCACCTCATTCCAGAAGGTCAACTGCCTACAATTTCGGGAGTAAATGCTATTAGCGACATAAACAGTGCTGATGTAATGGTAGGCGATTTCGATCTTAAACCATTTATGTACAATAGAGCTACCAATACTTTTACAAGTTTTGATGTTCCTACTGGAGCAGACTCTGCAGCTTTTACAAGTATTTCTGAAAACGGTGTGGCTGTTGGTTTTGCAGATGTAGACTTTCAAGTAAGAGACGCAATAATTTACCATCCTTCCTTAGGTGACCAACCGTTATTTTTAAAGGATGTTTTGGCAGATAATGGTGTAACAGTAAATACTCCAGATGGACTTTTGGGAACAGCAATTTCAGTTTCACCAAACGGAAAATATATTGCAGGTTGGGTAAATGGTTCTCCACCATTTGCTGAAGGCTGGATGGTTTATCTTGATGATCTTATCTTGGGAACCAATACAGTTTCACAAAATACTGTGTCTTATTTCCCAAACCCTGTTGAAAGCATACTTCATCTAAATTCAAAAGAAGCGATTGATTCTGTAAGTGTTTACACAATTACAGGTCAACTAGTTTCAAACATTGCTTTCAATGAAAACAAAACTGAATTGAATTTTTCAAGCTTAGCCACTGGCGTGTACTTAGTAAAAGTAACTAGCAATGGCAGTGTAGAAAATTTAAAAGTAGTGAAGCAATAACTAGACTCCCTAATTCTATGCACTTTTGTGCAAGCCCCTTTTCATTTTTTGGAAAGGGGTTTTTTTGTCTTTAAGAGTGTAGCGAAGCAATCTCATAAGGCGAAGCAAAGCAATTATTGAAGCGAAACGTTGCTATATGTAGAATTAATTGTAATCGTTTTATTCGAGCTATTATTTTGATTAAACCCTTTTACCAAAACTCTATCTGCGTTTTTTGATTCTTTAAGTTGAAGTGTTTTCGGAAATTTTAAAGTAGATTTTTTTCCGTTGAAATAAAAAGAAAACGCACCAACTGGCACTTTTACTCTTGCGTCGGTATTTTCCAAATTTATATCTAAAGTTTCAAAACCATCAGAAATTTTATCAATCCTTAAATCCCCAAACGAGCCAGAAAGAAAGGCTTGTTTGGTAATATTGCCTATACGAACATCGCTGGAGTTGGCGGATAGGCTTAGGTTTTGAACATTTTCAATAGAACAATTATCCACATACTTCACATTTAGCGAACCCTGTTTCCAAGTGTTCACAACAACTGAAGCATACGAAGCATTGATGGAGGTCTGTCCTCCATCAATGCTGTTTGCTTTAAACGGTGTGTAATCCAAATTAGCCCGCATATTATTTGCATCTGCCATTTTTAAATTGCCGTGACGAATGTTTACATTGGTTTTTGTGTTTTTTGGCATTCTGATTATTATCGTTTTTTTGCCATTTCCACTACTTGATTTAGTACTTCTGCTACCTTGAATAACGATGGAAGTACCGTTTGGGCTATTGGTTACTGTCTTTGAGTAATCGCTATCATCATAATCATCATTGTCTTCATCAAATTGTTCTGCCCAAGCCTCCATTTTTTTACCGAATTGTTCGCCCCAAGCTTCCATACGCTTTCCGTAGGCTTCGCCCCAAGCGTCCATTCTTTTGCCATAAGCTTCTCCAATGCTATCCGCTCTCTTATCATCCCACGAATCCTCAAAACTTTCGCCCCACTTCTCCATCTTCTTTTGAAAATCTTTTCCAAATTTCTTATCCATTTGAGCTTCAAACTTTTTCATATAGCCCTTTTCATCTTTTTGATAGGCTTCATAATCAAATTGAACATTACCAAGATTTTCCAACAAGTCATCTGGAAGTGGTGGTACTTTTGTGTTTTGAAGCATTGGCAAAACCATGTTCTCCATCAACGGACCAATAAAATCCATTGATGGCATATCGCTCACTGCAAAATTTTGATTTCCGGAGTCGGAACTGATTTCAATTTTTTTACTGTTTCCGGTAATATTCAAGTTCCAATTTTTCATTAAACCCTGCTTTTCTTTCTCTGAAAGCTTTTCATCTTCAATATAAGCCTCCACCTCTACTTTATCTTTGTTCCAAGTTTCAAAAATGATGTTTGTATAGGAAGTATTCACAGAAACTTCCACATTATCAGATACATTGAAACTTTCTACTCGTTTTTGTTGCGAATAGCCGAAGGTGCCAATTAACAGCAGTAAAAGGAACGCTGTTCTACGTTTGTATAGCTTTGTATTCTTCATTGTTTTGATTATTAAGTTCTTTTAATTTATTTTTTAGTTTGAACAGCAAATCCAAACGCATTTTCAAATTATCAATCAACGCGGTTACCGCAGCTTCCGTTGGGCCAACTTTGCCAAGTTCAACGTTGAGTGAAGTGTATTCTTTGTCCAATTCTGCAAGCCTTTGCATATAACCATCTACCAAATCTTTGTTTTCATCATTTATTTTTAAAGATGCCAACTGCACGTTGATTCCGGTCATATAATATTCCTCCACTTTTTTAAGGTCTGGAGAAATATCTGCCAATGTCAGTTTTGGAGTATTATCCAATTCAATAGTATTTGCATCCTCTTCAACTACGAAATTTTTAGAATCATCAATATTATTAACCCCCGAATTTGAAAGCTGTTGATAGCCAAAAAAGCTCACGGAAAGTAATACGATAGCCACGGCCGCTATTTTCAGCCATTGCTTAGAACTGTGCTTTTCTTGAGAAATAGTTTCCGAAAAAGCCTTATCTAATTTTGCTTCAAATCGTGCTTCGTGTCCCTTCGGAAGTTCCAAAGGTTCAGGTGAATAATTCTCAAACATTTTTTTAATATCCCGTGCCATAGCGCAAGTGTTTTAGTGTTTCTTTCAATTTCGTTTTTCCGCGATGCAAATAGGTTCGCGATGCATTTTCAGAAATCTGCAGTATTTCTGAAATTTCCTGATGGTCATAACCTTCAATTAAAAACAATTTTACCGTCGTTCTGTAATTGTCTGGCAACTCTTCAATGGCAGCCAAAACTTCTGAAACCGTCGTTTCATCTGCAATAGACCAATCATTTTCTGCTTCAACAATCGTAAAAACTTCATCCTTTAAAGGTTCCGTTTCTAGTTTTCTTGCTTTGATTGTGTCTAGGCAAGTGTTGATAACAATCCGTTTCAACCAAGCCCCAAAAGTGACGTCTCCTTTAAATTGGCTCAGTTTTTGAAATGCTTTAATGAAGGCTTCCTGCATTGCGTCTTCCGCCGCCGCGGTGTCCTTTAAATATCTTTGAGCTATGACAAACATGCCGTCACAATATTTTCCATAGAGCGCCATTTGCGCCTTACGATTGCATTGTTTGCATTGCTCGATGATTAGTAAATCGGACAAACTTGATGGTTTTTTTGGTTGCTGTTCTCTTTAAAGACGACAAAAGAAAAAAGATGTTGCAATATATGTTGAAATCTTTTATAAAAAATTTGATAGTTAGAATTTTGAATACACCTATTTTACACTAACTTTGTTAAAATTGTACAATTATGGAAAAGAAATACGCAGATTTTGATAAACTTAACCGCTTGCTAGTGGCTTGTTTTGAAGCAGAGAAGTTGTACTACAACGCTGCCCAAGATGCTCAGACCACAGATTTAAAACGGTTTTTAAACTACATGGCTGTTGAACGCAACAGAATGAGCCACGATATCTCCAACGAGCTGCACTCGCGAGATATCGAGCCGTTGAAGGAAGATTCTGAAAAAGGAAACTTGGATCGCACTTGGCAAGAAATTAAAGAAGCTCTAGAACATTTTGATGTGGAAGCTCTTGTAAATTCTTGTATAAGCCGTGACCGCAACAACATTAAAAGGTATGACGAGCTTTTGGAACGCAAACAATTGCCAGATAGCATTCTTGAACTTTTGGAAAAGCAGAAATACCAATTAGAATGGTATATCAAGCAGGCTGCACAACAGCCAAAGAAAAGTGCTTTTGTGGAAGTAAAAGTTGAAGAAAAAAAAGAAGATCCCTGTATAGAAAATCAAGGCGGAAAAGTGATAAACTTAAAAGCAATGTAAAACAAAAAAGCCCTGGATTCAGGGCTTTTTTAATACTTTAAGGTTTGGATTATTCGTCCAAAAGCAAGTTTAGAGTTACTGTAATATTATCGCGTGTAGCTCTAGAATATGGGCAAACTTCGTGTGCTTTGTTTACTAGATCTTCGCCAGTTTCAACATCAACTCCTGGTAAATAGCAGTCTAAGGTTGCTTTTAGTTGTAAATCACCATCCTTGGTTTTTCCAATTTCAATATTAGCTGTAACGCTCATATCGTCACCCAACTTGATTTTTTTACTTTCGGCAACCATTTGTACTGCGCCACCAAAACAAGCCGCATAGGCACTCCCGAAAAGTTGTTCAGGATTAGTTCCTTTACCGCCATCGCCACCCAAACCTTTTGGAACTGAAAGCTCCATATCAATTTTATTATCATCTGTGGTTACGTGCCCTTTTCTGCCGCCTACTGCTGTAGATGAAGCTTCATATAACTTTTTCATTTTTTTTTGAATTTTAAAATTATTAATTTTCAAGATACTGCGTTAAACCCGTTTTTAAAAGAACAAATTCATAAAATTGTCCTAAATTCACGCTGTGGCAAAGAAGAAAAAAAATATAAGTGCTTTAAACGAAAAAGAAGGCGTTTTGCAACCTGAAACCTTAAATATGGTGGTTGCAAAACAATTAAAAAGTCTTAAAAAGAAATCTCCATCTGTTGATGAACTGGTTTCTGGAATTCTAAACCAGAATCAAACTGCGCTTAGTCAAGCCATCACAATTATTGAAAGTAGAGCTCAAAAACATCAGCAACAAGCAAAAGAGATTATTGAGCGATGCTTGCCACGTTCCAACAAATCCATCCGAATTGGTATTACTGGTGTTCCCGGCGCAGGAAAAAGTACTTTTATTGAAAGCTTTGGAAAATTACTAGTTTCTGAAAAGAAAAAAGTTGCCGTTCTCACCGTTGATCCTAGCAGTAGCATTAGCAGAGGAAGTATTCTAGGCGATAAAACCCGAATGGAAGATTTGGTGAAAGAGGAAAATGCTTTTATCCGTCCTTCCGCCAGTGGCGATACTTTGGGCGGTGTTGCACGTAAAACTCGTGAAACCATTATTCTTTGTGAAGCAGCTGGTTTTGATGTTATTCTAATTGAAACCGTAGGCGTTGGCCAAAGTGAAACCGCCGTCCATTCTATGACCGATTTCTTTTTACTACTGAAACTCGCAGGAGCGGGTGACGAACTACAAGGAATAAAACGCGGAATTATGGAAATGGCAGATTCCATAATTATCAATAAAGCAGATGGCGAAAATCTTAAAGCCGCAAAAATGGCGAAAAATGAATTTAACCGTGCGCTTCATCTCTATCCCGCCAAAGAAAGCGGTTGGGCGCCAAAAACACTTTTATGCAGTGCCCTTAAAAATGAAGGAATTTCTGAAATTTGGGAAGTAATTTCAACTTATTTTGAAACCGTAAAAAGCAATGGATATTTTCAGAATAAACGAAAAGAGCAAAATAAATTCTGGCTGTTGCAGACTGTTGAAAGTAGATTGAAAATTGAGTTTTATGCAAATCCTTCCGTTAAAAAAGAACTTGAAAAACAATTAAAAGCTTTGGATGAAAATAGAACTACGCCTTTTGAGGCGGCTGAGAAATTATTAAACCTATCCAAATAAGGTAGTTTCAATTTAAAAAATTTATTGAACACACACATTCAAGCTTTTTGGATGAATCGCAATCTCAATTCTAGGTTCTTTCGGAACAAAAAACTCTCCATCTTTTTGCGTTTTCAAAATTCTATTATCCTGACTTTTTATTTCCAAAGATGTAATTTGCTCAAATCGCACTTCTTTCATCCAATGCTGTTTTTTGAAAAGAAAAAGTATTGCGAAAATGAAGAGTTTGAAATGTGAAAGTTCTGGCACAATAACCAAATCCAACAATCCATCTTGCAAGGACGCGCGGGGCGTCAGACTCATTTTATAGCCCATTTCATTACTATTTGAAACGAAGAGCAGAAAGGGTGAAATCAATTCAGTAGTTCCATTGTATTTCAGTTCTACTATATTTTTATAGTGATAATTTTTCAGCGTTCGCAAGGTAGATTTCACATAACTGAATAGTTGACGCGTAGTATTTTCTTCAAAATCTGAGATAACATGGGCGTCAAAACCCACGCCTGTGTTGCTGAAAAACGGTTCGCCATTTAGTGTGCCAGTGTCTATGGCAATCGCATTCTGACTTTTAATAATGTTCAATGCTTTATTTAGATTTTTCGGAATTTTTAAATTGGAAGCCAAACCATTGCCAGAACCCATTGGCAGAATTCCTAAAATAACTGAGGTACTAACTAAAGAAGAAGCCACTTCATTGATAGTTCCATCGCCGCCACAGGCAACGATTATTTGCGCTCCTTCATCAATTGAAGCCTTTGTTAGCGACGTTGCGTGAAGTACAAATTCGGTTTTTTTTATTGAAACGGAATATTCATCTTTAGGAAAATAGGTTTCCAACAAAGCTTCGGAAAGTTCGTTTTTACCCTTCCCCGCAATCGGGTTTACAATAAAGTGAATGTTAGTTTTCAAGTCCCAAACTTTTCAGTTTCAATCCCCCATTTGAAAATAAATAGTCTGCGGTTTGATAGTTTGAAATTATTTCCTTTAGAAATACTTCGTCTTCCTTTAAAGGCTGTAGTTCATTAGTTTCTCGGTTCCATTTATATGAATTCGAAGCTCTTTGATCGCCCAAAACCATTACTTCATCGTTTCCTTTTAACAAACCTAATTTTCTATAAGTTCCCACAAAAGCACGTTCTTCTTCGGGTTTCATCTTTAAGATATCGGTTCCGTACAAATTAGAATCATAGTTCCAGTTAAGCAACGAGAATAGCGTTGGGAAAATATCAATTTGCGAAGCCATTTTGTCAACTTTTTCTGGTGAAATATTTGGCAAATTCAACATCAAGCCTGGAATGTGATAATTTTTCACGTCCAATTCTTGGCGGCCAGCGCTAGAAGCACAATGGTCTGCCATAATAATTATGACTGTATTTTTGTACCATTCCTTTTGCTGTGCTTTCTTCAGAAACTGACTAATGGCGTAATCTGTATATTTTACCGCGCCACTTCTCCCCGAGCCTGATGGAATATCAATTTTTCCTTCGGGATAGGTATATGGACGGTGGTTGGACGTAGTCATCACAAAATCGAAAAAGGGTTTGCCGGCACTGTGAGCTTCATCAGCGACTTTAATTACTTTGTTGTAAATATCTTCATCGGCAATTCCCCAAGCGTTTTCAAAAGTTACTTCTTCATCTTCAATATTGGTACGGGTTGTGGTGATGCTTTTATCTAGTAAGAAACCACGACCACGATCTACAATATTGAAACCATTTCCACCAAAAAAACTGTTCATATTGTCAAAATAACCATCGCCGCCGTAAAAGAAATTCCGGTTATAGCCTTTCTGTTTGAAAACTTCACCAATAGTAAATAGTTGCTGATTGTTTTCGCGTTTCACAATGCTTCGTCCCGGTGTTGGCGGAATGGAAAGCGTGATTGCCTCCATACCCCGAACGGTTCGCGTTCCGTTAGCAAAAAGATTGTTGAAAAACAAACTGTGATTTGCTAAAGAATCCAACGTTGGCGTAATGTTTTCTTTATTTCCGAAGCTTCCTAGAAATTTTGCGCTAAGGCTTTCAACGCAAATAAAAATTACATTTGGTTTAAGTTCTGGCAATGAATCAATGTTTGAAATATTTCTAAAAATCAATTCTTTTTCAGGGAATAGTATACTATCTCCGCGTTTTTTAAACTCCGAATTCACTTCAGCAAAAGCATCTTTTACGGGAAGAGTTTTGTAAAAATCTGTAAACGAAAGCTCGTTATTTTGAAAAGCGGCAAAGAAGGAATAGATTCCTGTTTTTGCAATTTCGTTGTTGTATCGGTTTTCAAACTGTTCGGCATCTTTGTTTTTTACAAATAGTGCAAAAATGGCGGCAATTGCTATAAAAAATAAGGTTGGAAGTAATTTTTGTTTGGAAGTGTTTTCGTTATTGAACGTTTTTCGTAAAACTCCTTTTCGCTTTGTCCTATAAAGTAGAAAGGCTGTTAAAAGTAAAATACCACCTACCAATAAAGGTATTGGATAGGATTCGTTGATGTTTTTTACAACTTCATACGTATAAATCAAATAATCTACCGCAATGAAATTGAAGCGATTTTTGAATTCTTCCCAAAAAGTGATTTCCGCAAAAAAGGAAAACAGAAAAATAATGATTCCAAGTGTATAGGCGAACCAAGTTACAATTCTGTCAAACAATGAACCATACCATTTCTTTGGAAAAATCAATAAATACAATGCATACGGAACGGCAAAAAAGGAAACCGTCCCAATATCAAATAGAAAACCGATGAGCAATGTATTGCCTATTTTGAAAAAGGAAGTATCAACTTCGCTCAACATCCAAAAGGTAAAAACGAGGCGAATTATTGTTGAAAGAACTATAAAAGTGCCAACAAAATACCACAGAAGCCGAAATCTTTTTGGAAAAAATCTTGAGAATAATAACATGAAGGGAGTTGGTTGTCTACAATAAAACGAAATTAGTCTTACTGATTATAAGACAACTAAATTAGTCATTTTGAATCATTTCGTTTCTAAAAGTAACTATTCTTTTAATTTGTTTTAGCGTTTAGTTCCTTATCAACTTTTTCACTATTTCATTTTCGTTACTGTCTTTAATTTTCACGAAATAAATACCATTAGCAAGCTTTTCAGTATTCAAAGAGTGAATTCCTTGCAAATTTATTTCTTTAGATAAAAGTTGGCCCAATTCACTATATAATTCTACTTGCTGGATAATTCCACTATACTTTATAGTTACGTTTCCACTAGTAGGAACTGGAAATAAAGTTAGTTTTATTAGCGAATTTTCGGTCACGCCCAATTCTTCAATTATTGTAGTTGTTACCGTATTAGTTATAATGGCTGGGTTATAATCGAAAAATATATTTGCTGTATTGTCCACAGAATCACCAATTTGAAGATTTGAAATTGGCAATATCTGAAAAGCTATATATCCGTTACTACCTTCGGGATCAGTAGTTTCTGGCGGTAAATCTATATTCTCAAATATGAAATTAACCTCATTGTTATTCCTGATTTCCACCCGATACTCATGACTTGACGAAAGCGTTCTAATTGTATTCCAGTTTAGATTATTACTTAAATGATCCGTAACTTTAACAGTAGTTGCGTTTGCAGTACCTGTATTTTGAAAACGAATAACATAGTCTAAATAATCATTCGCTTCATCAATAAAAATTGAAGTGCCTTGAGCTACTTGCTTGTCATTTGGATCGTAAGAATTTACAATAATTTGATCCATTTCGGCCACGTTATTGTCTGGGTTGGCGTCTGATCCAATCGGATTGATGGTCGTGCTGAAATGTAGAATATCACCGCCTTGGTTAATTGGTGGTGGAAAAGTGTTGAAAACCACTCGTATTTCTTTTGACTGAAAAGGCAGTAAATCTGTAAAATCCCAAGAAATAATATCATTATTAATGGTTGTTTGCGAAGGGTTTGCCATTAAAAAGCTTTGACGGGAATCATCAAATTGTAATGTTACATCGCCATTGAGCGGCTGGGTTCCCAAGTTTTCATAGACAATCAGGTATTCTGTCTCAAACCCTGGTTGCGCTTGATTTAAAGGAAGTATAGTCACCCTTAAATCGTCAAAAATTGTAGTGGCTGTTAAACAAAAATCTACGGTGTCTTCGTTTCCGTTTCCTGTGAAAGTTGTTGTGGCTGAAGCTGGCGTAGCTTCAAAATTTTCTGGTAAGGATTCAGAATTTATTGAAATTGTGAAAGTTCCTTCGCCTACAAAAATTAAATAAGAACCATCATCTTTAGTTAATGTTCTGTAATTATTAACCCCATTTGAAACATCAATAAGAATCGAACCAGCTCCGTAATCTGAAGAATCGCAACCATTCACATTAAAGTCATAACGCACATTTCCTAATATTGTATTGTAATTACACAGGCTCAAAATATCGTTATCACTATCGCAACCTGTACCATTGCCGTAAATGATATAGTTTGTATTGGTCTGTAAATAGCCGCAAACTGGTAAAATAGAACACATGCTTAGGTTGGGATTGCTTGTAATCTCAAGGTTGTCAAGTAAGTTATAATCTAAATTATCCAGACCTTCCAGACTTGTTAAATTGGTATTTGATTTTATTAATAAATCACCTTCAACGGATTGCAAATTTTCTAAACCTATTAAATTTTGCAAATTAAAGTCAATTGAAACTTTAAGGTTCCCACCTACGGTCTCCAAACTTGAAATACCATTTAGCGTATGAATTCTTCCCTCAATTAAGAAATCGCTGCCAATGGAACCTAATTGCCCCAAGCCTGTAAAATCTTCAACCGGATTGCCTTGGCTTCCTGCAAATTGAACGGGAGTGGACCTGAAATAACCACCAATGGATGTTAGATTATCTAAACCAGAGAAGGTAGAGAAATCGCCGCGAATTTCACAATTTCCAGTTACCGTTGTTAGGCCTTCTAAGCCATATAATCCAGGCATAAAATCTTTACTCTTTAAAGAAAGGTTTCCATTTATGGTTGTTAAGTTTTCCCAACCTAATAGAGAATCTACCGTACCATCAATTGTAACATCGCTGCCAATTGAAGTTATAGAACTCATTACAAGATCAACAACTGGGTTTGAGGAGTTTCCCATTTCTTCTAATTTAAAATAATCTCCTACTGTGGTTAGATTGTTCAAATTCAGGTAGGTGCTCAATTTTTCAATTTCAAAATGTTCATCCACAGTTTCTAAAGAAGAAAAATTTACATGTTTCAAGGCACCGTTGCGATTTATCTCAACATGACCAGGTACGTTAACCAATAAATTCAAATCAATTTTCCTTATCCCATTTTGGTAAAATGTGATATTACTGCCTATAGATGTTAAGATTTCCATGCCTATAATTTCCCACGCACCACATCCAACAACACTAATCCCTCCACCAATGGTTGTTAAATTGGGTGGCCAATAAAAATATTGAAAATCGGAACTAATACCAGAGAGTACGAAAGATCCACCAAGGGTTTCCAAAGAATCAAAGCCCTGAAATTGAGGCACAATGGTTATATCTGTATAATAAAAAGTTCCTCCCATAGAAACCAAGGAATCAAAACCAGTTTGTATTTTACAGCGAGCAATATAAATACCTCCACCAATAGTCAATAAATTATTCAGACCTTCCACATCACTAAAGGTTTCCATATTTTCAAATCGCATAGACCCTCCAATGGCAGTTAATGAACTTAAAGTATTTAAGTTTTTGAACGAATCTACTCTATCAAACCAGACATCTCCAGAAATTGATGCTAGCGAATTAAAGCTTGGCATTGAAACAAGTAATGGACTAGTAGTAAATTTCATATCTCCACCAATAGCTTCCAAATTTTCAAAACCTTGAAATTGTGTGGCAATAGAGTTACTAGAAAAGATAAAACTACCTGAAACAGTGGTTACCAATGGAAAAGAGTTTAAATTACTCAACACAATGTTATCAATTATTTCAAAATTTCCATTAATGGTGGTAATTGCGTTGAAACCAGTTAATGTATCTAGATTATGATTTCCTATAATTGAATAAGAGCCTACAGTTTCCAAGGCATTAAACACGTTTATAGCTTGAAGATTTGGGTTTTGATTAATTGAAAACGCACCTGTTATTTCAGTAACACTATTAAAACCTGAAAAATTTATCAAACTATTATTATTGTTGATTTTAAAATCTGCTCCAACAGAAAGCAACGAATTAAAACCGGCAAGCGTTTCTAATTTTGGGTTTGAATCGAGTTTCAAGCCACCGCCAATTGTTTCAACAGCATTAAACCCTGAAATGCTTAATAATTCCGCAGAGTTTGAAAGATCCAATGATCCTGGAACATTCGTCAAACTTTGGAAGTTATTTACGGCAAGAAGCGAAAAATTGTTGCTCAAGTTTAAATCCCCACCAACAGTAGTAAGATTGTTGAAATCGGGGATGGTTGTCATTAACCCATTGTTGGAAATCTTTAAATAACTACCTACGGCTGACAATGGAGTATATCCTGCAATTGAAGTTAGAACACCATTATCAAAAATAGACATATAGCCACCTACTCCAGCAATCCCAGGAAAATTAATGTTGGTAAGCTCGTCGCAATTTTGAATTAATAATGAGCCACCGATAGTTTGGAGGGTGGCACATGTCATATCTTCAATAGTGCTATTTGTAATAATGAAATCTCCTCCAATAGAATTCAACGATAATAATCCATCTAAATCGTTAATATATGAACCTGAATTTAAATCCAAATTGCCACCAATACTGGTAAGTCCACTTAATCCATACATAGAATTTATGGAAGAGGTGATGTCAAGATTCCCCCCTATACTTTCCAAACTCTGTAATCCATCCAAATTATTAGAATTAATATTTACATTTATCATTGCAAAATCTCCTCCAATACTTTGCAAATTATTTACACCCAATAATCTTAATAAATTATTATTATTCTTAAATTTTAAATCTCCACCAATAGTAGTAAGTGCATCCAGACCAATTAAAGTCTCGAGACTACCGTTATATTCTATGTTCAAAGTTCCCCCAATAGAGACCAAAGAACTCAAACCTAAAAACTTTTCAAGTTTTCTAGCTACAAAATCACCGCCAATATTTGTTAAGGATCCAAGACCATTACAATTATAGATCAGAGTACCTGAAATTTCAAATTTTCCAGTAATGTTTGTTAGGTTATCCAACCCTGCCAAATATCTTAGGCGAGTGTTCGCGGTTATCACTAAATCTCCATCAATGGACGTAATGGAACTCAGACCATTTAGATTTTCAATGGTACTTCCGCTTATTGTTAAATTATTGGTAAGCTGTGTACAACCAGGATAGTTTATAGCAAAATTATCTATATCATCTTGTGTGGAAAGAACTATAGGTCCTGTAGGGCATTGCGCTAAAATATAATTAAAGCTAAAAGCTATAAACAAGAAGAGGAGTGTAGTTTTTTTCATATTTATTTTATGGCAATATACATTTAAATTAATTTCTCAAACAAATGGTAATAAAGGTGAAAAGATACCAAAAAACGGAAGTGAAAATAAATTACTGAATATTAGATAATTACAAAAAATTAAAAATTTTCTTTAAACCATTCAGTTTGAGCAATCAATCCTTCTTTCAAAGTTGTTTGCGGGTTATAACTGAGCAGTTTTCTAGCTTTATCAATATTCGCTTTGGTTCTGGATTGATCGCCGTCACGTGGAGGATTTATTCCCGTTTTTATTTTCTTTTGAAGAATTTCCTCAGCCGTCGCAATTCCTTGTGCGGTAGTGCTTTCGGTTTCTGTTCCTAGGTTGAAAACCTCGCCATTGCAGACTTCTTCTTTACCAATAACACTCACAATTCCGTCCACAATATCTTGTACATAGGTAAAACTGCGCAAGTGTTTTTCGCTACCTTCAAACAACGGAAACGCTTTATTATTCAAGCCACAATCTATCAAGCGAGTGTAAAGTTTATCTGGTCTTTCGCGCGGCCCATAAACTGAAAACAGACGAAGTGAAGTTCCTTTCAATTTGTTTTCACGGCTTTTTGCCAGCACTAATTGTTCGGCAGCAAGTTTTGTAACGCCGTACCAAGAAGCGGGTTTCGGCGGAACGCTTTCAGGAAAAGTGGCTTCCAACCCATAGATTGAAGAAGTAGCAATATTCACAAAAAATGGTTTCTTTGCAAGTCTTTCAGCAAATTCAAGCAAACGCTGTGTTGCTAAAATATTATTGCTGAAATAATCTTCAAACGAAGAAGTGCTAGAAATACCAGGATGCGCAGCAAAGTGGAATATAAAATCTAAATCGTTTGGGAGATTTTCAGCTAAATCAGTATCTCTTAAATCAAGGTTTAGGATTTTGATATTTTTTCCTGAAAGGACTTTGGCATTCAGATTCTTTAGTGAAATATCGTAATAAGGCGAAAAATTATCAATACCAATCACCTCGTGACCAAGTTTCTTTAATCTTTCCGAAGTATGGGAACCTATAAATCCGGCAGCGCCTGTAACGAGTATTTTCATATATTTTCTTTTGAAACAAGACTGAAGGGATTCAGGAATCAAGACGAATTTGGATTTTATATCCAAAATTGTCCTGTGTCATTTAAGTCCTGTTTCTTGCTTCCTTTTCATCTGCAAAATAACATCTTTTTTAGCGTTATGCCTTATTCTTCAAAAAAGAAATACTTTTGCACAAACCTTTTCAAAAAAACTGAATGTACGAGTTTACCATAATTGTGCCCGTTTATAACGAAGAAGAAAACTTAGAACGTGTTGAAAAGGAACTGCTTGACTACACCAAAATCGCCTTTAAAAAAACGTCTATCCTCTTTGTAAACGACGGTTCTAAGGACAACAGCCAAATGCTAATTGAACAAATTTGTAATCGCAATGAGGCTTTTCATTTTATAAATTTCAAAGAAAACCGAGGTCTGAGCGCTGCCATAAAAGCAGGTTTTGATTATGTTGAAAGTCCGTTGGTTGGTTATATTGATAGCGATTTACAAACTGCGCCAGAAGATTTCAACCTTTTGCTGGAACATATTGGCGAATACGATTTGGTTACAGGAGTTCGCGCAGATAGAAAGGATAAGTTCGTAAAAAATATGTCATCCAAAATTGCAAACGGAATTCGTAGAGCTTTTACAAATGACGGAATGGACGATACGGGTTGCCCTCTAAAAGTTATAAAAAGTGATTACGCAAAACGCATTCCAATGTTTAAA
The DNA here is from genome assembly GCF_000265385.1 of Aequorivita sublithincola DSM 14238. Lineage (NCBI taxonomy): Bacteria > Pseudomonadati > Bacteroidota > Flavobacteriia > Flavobacteriales > Flavobacteriaceae > Aequorivita > Aequorivita sublithincola. Next base: position 2,364,262 of record NC_018013.1, on the reverse strand, counting down.
GGCCTTCACAGGTTTTTACCCGCAATGATTCTTTTGCAAAACGGAAAAATTATACAAGTGCCTGTAAAACATTTTCCAAGAATGGCGGGAACTGCAAAATTTGGACTTTGGAATAGATTGATTGGGCCTCTGATGGACTGTTTCGCTTACCTTTGGATGAAGAAAAAATACATCAACTACGAAATTAAAAGCAAAAGATGAGCAACTGGATTGTGTATGGCATTGGCTTTTTGGCACAAATCCTTTTCAGCGGAAGGCTTATTGTTCAATGGATTCTTTCCGAAAAAAGCAAGCGTATAATTACACCTTCAGCTTTTTGGAAACTGAGTTTGCTCGCTTCCTTTTTACTTTTCGTTTACGGACATTTACGTGATGATTTCGCGATTATGCTCGGTCAAGCCTTAACCTATTACATTTATATTCGAAATTTACAATTGCAAGGCGAATGGAAGAAATCGCCCAAATGGTTGCAAATTTTTCTTTTTGTCTTTCCAGTTTTCGTTGTAATTTATGCTTACAATAACGGCGAATATGACATCCAAAAGCTTTTCAACAACGACGACATTCCTTTTTGGCTCCTACTTTTAGGAATTGTCTCACAACTAATTTTCACACTTCGTTTTGTATATCAATGGATAGTTTCTGAAAAAACAAAAACTTCACAATTACCCGTTGGCTTTTGGCGAATGAGTGTTTTAGGGGCTTCGCTAATTTTAACCTATGCAATTTTTAGAGAAGATCCAGTACTTTTTGTAGGCCACATTGCTGGTTTGATTATTTACGTTCGGAATATTTTTATCTGGAAAAAACAAATGCGTTATGAAAATTGAAAAGAATTATTTACTGCTTCTTTTAATTACTTGCGCGGCTATTTTCTTCGTGAATTTAAACTCGTTGCCAGTAAATATTATGGAAGCGAGAAACTTCATTACGGCACGTGAAATGTTGCAAGATGGCAACTGGTTATTAACCACAATAAATGGTGAACCACGCTATCAAAAACCGCCGCTTCCTACTTGGCTTACTGCTTTTTCTGCAGCTATATTTGGAATAAAAACTATTTGGGCACTACGACTTCCGGCAGCTATTATGAGTTTAATTTTAGTGCTTTTTTCTTATAAACTTGCCACAAAATTAACTTCGGAAAAATTATATGCCTTTATAAGTTCGTTAGTATTGGCGACTTCGTTTTACATCGTTGCCTCCGCTCGTGATGGGCAGTGGGATATTTACACCCACGGGTTTATGATGGGTTGCATCTATCTTCTGTACTTATTTTTCACGGAAGAAACCCATAAATATAGAAATGCACTTTTGGCTGGACTTTTCTTTGGTTGTTCGTTCTTGAGCAAAGGCCCTGTTTCGTTTTACGCATTGCTCCTCCCCTTTTTGATTGCCTTTGGAATTGTTTACAAATACAAAAACTTTAAATCGCGCTGGTTGCCGTTGATTGCTTTTCTAATAGTCGCAACAATTGTTTCCACTTGGTGGCATTGGTACACATTAAAATTTGATCCAGCTGCCGCAGAAATCACCAAAAAAGAAACTACAAACTGGATTAGTTATGAAACTAAGCCATTTTATTATTACTGGAGTTTTTTTACGCAGAGCGGCGTTTGGACCATTCCGGCATTTATAGCTTTGATTTATCCATATTTAAAGAATCGAGTTTTTAATAAAAAAGCCTACTTCTTCACTTTTCTTTGGACGATGATTTCAGTGATTTTACTTTCGTTAATTCCAGAGAAAAAATCGCGCTATTTATTGCCAGTATTAATTCCAATGGCTTTGAATACGGGTTTTTATATTGAATATCTTTTCAGAAAATTTAAAAAATTGAAAGATAAAAGGGAAACAATTCCAGTCTATTTCAACTTTGGGCTAATTGCTTTTATAGGAATTGCATTTCCAATAGGTGGCTATATCTTTCTGAAAGACGGACTTGCCGGAAATTGGGTTTGGTTTGTATTGCTTTCGATTGCATTATTAACAATAGCGGTTTTAATGTATAGAAATCTCTTCCGAAGAAAAATTGAAAGCGTTTTTTATCTAACAATAGCTTTTATTGTGATGGTAATTTGGTTCGGACTTCCACTGAGTGCTGCAATTACTGACAACCCTGAGTATAAACCATTTTCAGAAGCGAATACTTTTGCGAAAGAGAAGAACATAGAAATCTATGAATTTTCAGATATGACGCCAGAGCTTATCTGGGATTATGGCGAAAAGATGAAAATTTTAAGAGAAGACGAAAATATTTTAATTCCAGAGGAAAATCAATTTGGCGTGATGGTTTCTGACAATAATCACGAAAGTTTTGAGGAAGCTTTTTCAGAATTCAATAAAGAATTTATAGTCCGTTACGATATGAATCCGAAGGGAAAAGACAGCCGAACACATAAAAATAGATTGTATAGGGATTTGTTTGTTGTAACTAAAAAGTAATCGCAATGTCACCCCGAGCGCAGTTGAGGGGTTTCTTGATTTGAAATTTCGTTATTAGAAAGAGGTTTCGACTGCGCTCAACCTAACATAATTTACGAATTAAATTTCTTCTGTCCCCATTTTTGCAGAAGATAAAACAGCCAACCTATAACGCCCCCAAAAGCCATTCCTGTAATTACATCTAACGGATAATGAACGCCCAAATAAATTCTGCTATAAGCAGTAATCACAGCCCAAAGAAGTAATAAAAACGGTAAATATTTATACCATTTCTGAAGACTCAGTCCTAAAAACAAAGCAGCCGCCATTGAGCTTGCGGCATGTGCAGAGAAATATCCAAACCTACCACAACCATCGGCAATGTAGCGCATTTGTTCTTTTAACTCTGCAACTTGACAAGGCCGCGGACGCCTAACGCCATATTTAAAAAGATTTGCCAATTGATCTGTAGCAGTAATCATTAATGCAACACAAACAATAACTACGAGTGTTCCTTTTAGTCCATAATTCTTGTAAATTAAATACAGAAGAATAGCATAGATAGGTATTGACGACCATTTTTCGGTTACGAAAAGCCAAAATCCATCCCAAGAAGTGTTTCCTAAATTGTTTAAAAAAAGAAAAAATTCAGTGTCGTATTTTAGGAGTTGGTCGAGCATTGGTATATTTTTTTTAAATATTATCCTTTAGTTTTATCTTCTCTATGTTCATCGTTTAATTCTGTGAGCAATTTTTTGGAAATTCTAAAGCCACTCTCAATTATTTTATTAATTTCCTCCATTACATTTACAACTAATCCTTTTTCTTTTGCAAATATTAATATGCCGATAGTTCCAACGGTTTTCACGTTGTAAGATTCGGCAAATTTTCTTCCTTTTAATTCATCAATAATAACGGTGGCGTTTTGTATTTCCAATGCTAGAGCGATGGCACTGGCTTCTCCCTTATCCAATTTTGCATAAAAGGTGGTGAGCAGTTCGGAATTCTTTGGGTTTTGAACTTTAATCCAATCTGGTAGTGATTGCCCAAATACCCTTTGAATGTCAGAAGTGATATAAACTTCTCCAAAAAGTTTTTGCAGAATATAAAGCAGTCCAATATTATGAAGAGAGATTAAACAGCTAGTGTTTGCAATTACTGTTTTAGCCATTTGAGTGATTCTTGAATATCCTCCATAGTTTCAGAGAAAATGGATATGCCATATTCACCAATGGTTTCCAGAAATTTCCTACGAGAAATACCCACCAATTCTGCAGCCTGACCAGAGGATAAAACGCCCTGTTCAAATAAAATTCCTGCCAATTGCATCTTTATGGAATGTTCATCCACAGAATTCGGCACATTTATTTCTATCTTCTTCATAACGTAAATATAAGAAATCTTTTAAATTCAGTGCTCAGTCACAATCTTACTTGTTTATAAAAATCGTTTTCCTATTCACAAATTCATGAATACCATGCTGGCTAAGTTCGCGGCCGTAACCACTCTTCTTGATGCCGCCAAAAGGCAATCTTGGGTCGCTTTTCACCAATTCATTTATAAAAACAGCACCTTCGTCAAATTGAAAAGCTAGCTTTTCTGCTGCTTCAATGTTTTTGCTGAAAATGGAAACGCCCAAACCAAATTCTGAATTATTTGACATTTCAACGGCTTCTTCAACTGTTTTGAAAGTTGTTACTGATAGCACAGGGCCAAAGGTTTCTTCTTCAAAAACGGTCATCTTTTGAGATACATTTGTCAAAATGGTTGGTTCATAATAGGCACCTTGACGATTTCCGCCAATTGCTAATTTTGCGCCAGATTTTAGGGAAGCGTTTACTTGTTTTTCCAAATCTTTCGCAAGATCCTCGCGTGCCAAAGTTCCCACATAGGTTTTTTCATCCATTGGATCGCCGCTTTTAAGTTCACGGACTTTTATTACCATTTTTTCTACAAATTCTTCGGAAATGGATTCATCTATTATCAATCTTTTTCCAGCGATGCAGCTTTGTCCCGTATTCTGAAATCGTGCTTGTACGCAGGTTGCAACGGCTTTATCAATATCGGCGTCTTTCATCACTATTAACGCATTGTTTCCGCCTAATTCCAAAACAGATTTCTTTATGTTTTCACCCGCAATCGAAGCCACGGAAGCACCAGCTGGGCCACTTCCCGTCAGGGTTACTGCTTTTACTTTTTCGTTTTCAAGCACTTCTTTAACATCCTTACTGCCAATCAATAAAGTGGTAAAACAATTTTCTGGGAAACCTGCTCTTTTAAAAACCTTTTCAATATTCAAAGCACTTCCAAAAACGTTTGAAGCATGCTTCAAAAGACCAATATTCCCAGCCATTAACGCAGGAGCTGCAAAACGGAAAACTTGCCAAAATGGATAGTTCCAAGGCATTACGGCAAGTACGATACCCAAAGGTTCATAGCTCACATAACTTTTGAAAGCATCCGTTTGCACAACTTCATCTTGAAGTTGTTTCTCAGCATTTTCAGCGTAAAACTCGCAAACCCAAGCACATTTTTCAACCTCGCCAATGGCTTGTGAAATTGGCTTTCCCATTTCCAAAGACATCATTTCTGCATATTCTCTTGTATTCTTTTTTAATTCAGCAGCTGCAGCAAGCATCAGCTTTTTTCGCTCAGAATAAGAAGTTTCACGCCAGCTGTAAAAACGTTTGTCCGCTTTATCAATTAGATCTGAAACCTCCTGTTTTGTATGATTTTTATATGTTTGTAATTCTACGTTATTATATGGATTGTATGAAGTTGTTGTGGCCATTGTTTTTGTTTTAAAAGTAAATGAAATCATTGAGAAAAGGTCTGCAAATTAGACGATTTTAACGAAAATCTTGATAAAAATAAACCTTTCAAACTTTCGTTACCTTTGCACGATTGTAATACATTTGCTTAAAATTTATTACAAAAGACCTAAATAATTATTATCAAACTTAAAGCCTGAGCAGAGTCGCAGGGCACTCAAAGAAAACTAGAAACAAGATGAAAAACATAGCACTTTCTCACATACACGAACAATTGGGCGCTAAAATGGTGCCTTTTGCAGGATATAATATGCCTGTTTCTTATGAAGGCGTAAACGCAGAACACGAAACGGTGCGCACAGGCGTTGGCGTTTTTGACGTTTCGCATATGGGCGAATTTTTATTGACTGGTCCTAAAGCTTTGGATTTAATTCAAAAAGTATGTAGCAACGATGCCTCAAAACTTGTGGATGGCCAGGCGCAATACACTTGTTTACCTAATAAAACTGGCGGAATTGTGGACGATTTGATAGTTTACAAACTTCAAGACGAGCAATATTTATTGGTCGTAAACGCTTCAAACATTGATAAAGATTGGGCTTGGATTGAAAAACAAAACACGATGGACGCCGATATGCGGAATCTATCTGATGATTATTCACTTTTGGCAATTCAAGGGCCGAAAGCTATTGAAGCTATGCAATCTTTAACTTCTGAAGATTTGAGTGCGATTAAATTTTACCATTTTAAAGTTGCCGATTTTGCAGGAATTGAACACGTAATTATTAGCGCAACTGGTTATACCGGTAGCGGCGGATTCGAGATTTATTGCAAAAATAGCGAAGTGGAACAAGTTTGGAACAAAGTGATGGAAGCGGGAAAAAACTTCGGAATAAAACCAATTGGTTTGGCTGCTCGCGACACGCTAAGACTTGAAATGGGCTTCTGCCTTTACGGAAATGATATAAGTGATACTACTTCGCCTCTTGAAGCTGGTTTGGGTTGGATTACAAAATTCACGAAGGATTTTGTGAATTCAGAAAACCTAAAAAAGCAAAAAGAAGAAGGAGTAAAACGAAAACTAATTGGTTTTGAACTTACTGAACGCGGTATTCCGCGTCACGATTATGAAATCGCCGACAAAGACGGAAATATTATTGGTATCGTTACCAGCGGAACAATGGCGCCATCTTTAAACAAAGCCATTGGTTTGGGTTACGTTACTGTTGAAAATAGCGCTCCCGGAACGGAAATATTTATTCAAATACGAAACAAACCGGTTGCGGCAACTATCGTTAAAACACCATTCTACAAAGGTTAATGCTAGATTATCAAGCCATATTGGAAGAAATTCACAGCTCGCTCAAGAAGGTTGACAACACGGGAGAAGTCGCGAATTATATTCCAGAGTTGGGGAATGTTTCAAAAGATAAATTTGGAATCCATCTTCAGCTGATTACTGGTGAAAGTCATTCTGTTGGCGATGCTTCAGAAAAATTTTCAATTCAAAGTATTTCAAAAGTGCTTTCGCTTGCAAAGGCGTTTCAGCTTGTTGGAAATGATCTTTGGGAACGTGTAGATGTGGAACCTTCGGGAAACCCTTTTAACCATCTTTCGCTTTTAGAACTGGAAAACGGAATTCCTCGAAACCCGTTAATAAACTCCGGAGCCATTGTGATTGCTGACGTTCTGCTTTCTCACTTAAAAAATCCTAAAGAAGACTTTTTAAATTTTGTAAAGGAATTGACGCACGACGATAGTATTTCCTACAACAATAAAATTGCCGAATCTGAACGAATTACAGGTTTCAACAATTATGCTGCGGCAAATTTATTAAAAGCCTACGGAAATCTCAATAATGAAGTAGAAGATGTTTTGGATTTTTATTTTCATCAATGCTCCATAATGATGGATTGCAAGCAACTTACCAACGCTTTTTTCGTTTTTGCAAACAAAGGAGCTTGTTTAAAAAATGTTCAGCATTTAACTGCCAGCCAAGTGAAGCGAATTAATGCAATAATGCTTACTTGCGGTTTTTACGACGAAGCTGGCGAATTTGCTTTTGAAGTAGGATTGCCAGGGAAAAGTGGCGTTGGCGGCGGTATCGTAGCACTTTTACCACACTGCTTTACTATTGCTACTTGGGCGCCAGCCTTGAACCCAAAAGGAAATCCATATTTAGGAATGCAGGCTTTGGAACAATTTACAACAAGAACGAAACTGTCTATTTTTTAGCGTTTTCACGAAAGATTTTAATGAGAAAGAGAGAAGAAAAACAGCGGATTTTGATTTTGGGCGGCAGTGGCTTCATTGGTAATGCCTTGTACAAAGAACTTCTACCCTATTTTGATGTGCATTGTACTTACTGCCAACAAGAAGGCGCGTTTTCTGAAAACCAAGTATTCTCTAAATTCTGCGTTGAAGAAGATTCCATATTATTGTTGCTTAACACTATAAAACCGACGGTTATCATTTCAGCATTAAAAGGAGATTATAGAAATCAGTTTGAAGTACATCAGCAAATTGTGAATTTCGCTTTGTTAAATGAGGCTTGTTCTGTGCTTTATATTTCGTCTTCAGAAGTTTTTGATGGAAAGTTTCGACTTCCTTCTTATGAAAATGATAGTACGCTATCGGAAACCGCTTCGGGAAAATTCAAAATTTCAATAGAAAAATTATTGTTGGAAACCATTCCGCAGCAAACAGGGATTTTGAGATTGCCGATGGTTTTAGGTATTAATTCTCCAGAGATTCTTCATCTACGCCAATGTATTCGGCATCAAGCGAACTTTGATGTGTTTCCAAATTTAGTGATTACGGCTACAACGATTAGCAAAGTCTGCCAGCAGGTTCATTACATTATCAATCATTCGCTTTTCGGGATTTTTCATTTGGCTAGCAATGATATGGTGCATCACGAAGATCTTTTTCGAGAAATCACCTCTAAATTGGGCGATAAATTGCCTATCTTTAAAAGTGTATTTAGCAGTAACGATGATAGTTATAATGCGATTCTTCCAAAGGGAAATAAATTGCCTATTTCTAAACAAATTACAGTTTCGGAAGTTATTGAAGAATGTAGTTTGAAAGAAGAAATTATATCAATCAAATAAGCTAACGCGCTAAACCTCAATAATTAAAAATAAAAAATATGAAAGCATTATCAGAAAAAGAAATCAAAGCTAAGTTGAAGGAATTTGAAGGTTGGGACTACCACGAAGGTGCGTTGCATACCATTTTTGAATTTGAAGATTTTAAGGAAGCCTTTTCGGCAATGACCCGAATTGCTTTTGAAGCCGAAAAACTACAGCACCATCCGGAATGGAGCAATGTTTACAATTCATTGGAAATTTACCTTTCTACCCACGATGCCGATGGCGTAACTGAAAAGGATTTTGAGCTGGCAAAGATTATTGATGATTTGATTGGATAGAAATTTCAATAAGAGGATTATTAAACTTTAAAATAAAAAATGCGGATTGATTTATTCAGTCCGCATTTTTTATTTTTTTTTGGAATTTGGTTTTTTGGAATTTGGAATTTTCACATTTGTTCTTCCTCCAAAAACTGCATTATTTTTTTCTCTTCCCAATCTTTCAAAAAATTGTTTCTTACGTTAAGCACAAAGATTAGATATAATGCGTGAGACACCAATCCGATGCCCCAGAAAAAGGTGGTTACATAGTTTCCCCAGTCCGAAAAGTCTATAGGGTTGCTATTGAAAACATTGGCTGAAACTAGGATGATTCCAGCATTCACGAGTATATAAACTGTTAGGTGACTATAAAAACCTTTTAGGGTTTCTACTTTTTTCTTTGCTCTTAAATATGCTAGACTTCTCTTAGTTTCCATTTTATTCTTCTTTAACATATCTTTCCAATTGTCTTTCTTCCCAGTTTTTTATAAACTTAAATCTATATTGAAAAACTTTTGCAGCGTGAAATAATAATCCGATTCCCCAGAAAATAGGAACTATTAAAATATTCCAATCTATCCATTCTATGAAATTTTTATCTGGCGAAGTGTTCTGAAAAAACCCTAATATATTACCTCTTATAGCAAATAAGATGATGTTAACGACAATATAAACCAGTAGATGTTTGTAGAAACTCTTTAGCATTTCTAATCTCTTGCGGGCGTTTCTTAATTTTATGTTTTCAGAATATTTCATATTAGTTCCAATTATTATTGTTACGTTCCTCTTCTTCCATAAACTGCTTCAGTTTTCTTTCTTCCCAACCCTTGTTTAGAAATGGATTCCATTTAAATACTTTCAACGCTTGAAAAAAGAGACCGATTCCCCAACCAAAAGCTGCCCATAAAAACCATGGATGGCGTAATTCATTTACATAATAATTTAATCCTGCCAGCGCAACTATAAATATTACGTAAAACATCAAGCTGCTATAAAACTTCTTTAATTGAGCAACGTGTTGTTTCGCCTTAAAATATTTATTGTCTTTTTCTTGAGAATCCATAATTGTTGTTTTTAAATTATAGTATAAAAGTACTATAGTCAAGCTTCAATTTAAAATAGAAACACCCGAACTGTACTATTTATAGGATGAACCGTAATTTATTCATCTTTATCCATAAGCTCACGGATTTTGCGCTCTTCCCAGTTTTTTCCGAAGAATGGATTGTAATTAAACGTTTCAGAAGCGTGATTTGTAATGCCGATTCCCCAACCCACAATAGGGAAAATGGCCCACGGAAATCCTGCTTCCGAAAGGAAATTGAGATAGATAAACCCTGGAATACAGATAAGGTAAATACCAAAGTGTATATAAAAACCTTTCAATTTTTCAACCCGTTTTTTGGCTAACTTGTATTTTTTTTCTGAAATAAATGTATCTGAAGTGTTCATAAACTTAATATTTTCGCTTAAAATAGGAATTGCAACACTAAACTCCTTTCGGTTTTCTTGAATGATTACTGAACGCTTCGTTAAAAGAGCATATCTATCTCGAATGTTTCGCAAGCCAATTCCTGTGCTTTCTTTTAAAACCTGTTTTGGTTGCATATTATTGGTTACAACCAAACTTCCATTTTCTTCGGAAATAGTAATGTAAAGTTTTTTTGAAGGCATTACTTGATTGTGCTTAACAGCGTTTTCGAGCAAAAGTTGAAGCGACAAAGGCACGACTTTAGCCTGCGGATCTGTTAACTGCGAAGGCGGAGTATAAACTATACTATCCTCAAAACGTACAGTCAATAAAGACATATAAAGTTCGGCGAATTTCAGTTCTTCTTCCAAGGTCACCAATTCCTTGCTTTTCTGCTCCAAAACATATCGATACACTTTTGAAAGCGTTGTAGTGAAACGTGTTGCGGCTTCAGGGTTTTCTTCAATTAAACTGGTAAGAACATTCAAACTATTAAAAAGAAAGTGTGGATCGAGCTGATTTTTAAGCGCATCAAACTTTGCGGAAGCCGTTCCTGCAATTATTTTTTGTTCGGTAACAATGTTTTGCTGCTTGTTTCGGTAATAATAGGCAACATAAAAAATTGATGTTACCACAACAGATATTACAAAGGCTATGTAGTAATTCTCAATGCGTTCCGAAGCCATAAATTCTGAAATACTTCTTCCATCAATCACTACTTCTGTAAAAATTCGCAATAAAAAGATGCTTAAAAGTGTAATGGTCACACCGCCTAAAAGGCCCTTAAAAAGATTCTTTATTTTAAATACGGAATTAGGAAATTGTTTCAGCAAAAAACCAAAATATTGGGCATTCACAATATAAAGAACCACAGAATACATCTGATTATACAAAAAACCTACAAGCAAATCCCTGCCACTATTGTAAGTGTGGCCGTTCATATATTCAATGATTCCTATAATGATAAAAACCAATGAACCTACGAATAGTGCTTTTCCGAGGTCTTTTAAAAGGTGCTTCATAATTTTAATGGTGTTGCCACGAATATTTTTACACAATCATTCGTGAATTCGTGGCAAAAATTTTTATTTACAGCTTTCCGCTTGAACTTGTTTGGCTCGCTCTTCACCATAACTTGGATAAAATTCTCCTTCTGGTTTAAAAGTAGCAAAAAGATCGATGGCTCGTTGAATATCCTTGCAATAAGGCTCTATGGATTGTCCAAAATATTGTGCGCCGCCTATGTCCCATTCTGCTTTAGCCAAAATCATCCGTGGATTGTTTGGAGCCAGTGCCAGCGCTTTGTTGTATAGCTCTGAAGCTTTTGCGGAATAGGTCATTCCGTATTGTTGTCCGTCAAAAACAATCCAAGCAGTGTACAATTGTGCTTGTAAAACCAGCAAATCTGGGTTTTCTTTGGAAATAGCCGTGGCATCATTTATAAAATCTTGCGCCTTTCCCAATTGTGCCGTAAGCTTGGTTTTATCCTTTTCAGAAAAACTGTTAATCACATTTATTTGTGCCACATAATATGGCGGCAACCAATTGTCTGATTCTGCCGTAGCAATTCTTTCAAAAACATTTGCGGCTTCCCAAGATTTGTTTTCTTGCCAGAGTGAGAAGGCTTTTTTCATACCTTGTTGGTATTTTGTGGATGCGGCATCTGTTTTTGTCTCGGCAGTGTCAGATTGAGCTTGCAGTACCAAAGCGGTAAAGAAAATTGTGAGATAAGTGAATACGGTTTGCATGGTTTTAAAGTTAAGTGTTAATTGTTATTTGTTAATTGTTGTCGTTAAATTATAATTCAAATTTGCTTCAAAATATTTCTTCTGAAAAAATCTATCAACCCAATTGTCGAATATTGAAGCTGAATTGTGGTTTCGTTCCAACTTTGACAAAGTTTGAAACTTCCGTCTTCTGTCATCAGTCATCCAAAACTTTACAAATTATCCAACTGATTGTCCTTACCGTCCGTACTAATTGTCCAAAAGAAACCTACAAAAAAGAACTGGTCTGCTGCTGGGCGAAGTTCTCGTCTAGCAAAATTACCGTTTGCATCTGGCGTGTTAGCGTATTGATAACCATTCACATTTTTAAAAGCGAAGGCATTATTTATTGAAAAATACAGAATTTTTTGTTGTGATATTAAATACGCCAAGTTTAAACTAACGCCATTATAGCTTTTTGTTTTACTCTGAAGAAAACCTGGTTTATTTAAATCTGTGTATGTGCGACCGCTCCCATATTGGTAACTAAAACCAACTTGGCTTTTCCAATCTTCTATCCAATATTTTCCTACTACCGAAATGTTGTGAGTGTTCGCAAAGTTTGGCGTCGCTTCAATTGGAAAGTTTTTATACTTCCGTTGCGTATCCAAATAGGAATAGCTCACCCAATAATCCACGTTTTTAATACTTTCATTATCGCGCCAAAAAATATCTAAACCTTGAGCGTAACCATCGCCGTTATTTGCAAATGTGCTATTTACGTCAGGCATTGTTTCATTAAAGGTTACGAGATTGCTGTATTGTTTTCTGTAGGCTTCCGCACGAAATATCCTGTTGTTTGCGGAATATTGATAGTTCATAATGTAATGTTGCGTGTGCTGCGCTTCTAGATTATTTGTGAATTTTAAAACCTCATTTTCTGGTTGCTGAAAAAAATCGCCATAAGCCAAAGAAAGCTGACTACTTTTTCCAGTTTTAAAGGCGAAGGAAGCTCTAGGAGAAACGGTAAATTCTTTGAACAATTCACTGTATTCTCCACGAACGCCAAGCTTTAAAGCTAGTTTTCTCGAAAAAATAATATCTGCTTCCGTAAAAGCTACAGAAATATTATTGTTGAAACCAAGCTTCGCCCCAAAATTGGGTTCGCTGTAATTTTCGTTGAAGTCGGTCACAAATTGTTCTGCGCCAAAATTCAACTTAAAGCGGTTGCTGAAGCGTTTTTTCAATTTCACTTTGAAGTGAGCTGAATTTTCCACATCATTAATATCTGCTTCATCAATGCCAACCTTTGTGTTTCCATAGGTATAACTTCCACCAGCGAAAATGGTCCAATCGTCATTAAGCATTTCACTGTAACTCGCGTTTGTATAAAAATTTTGATTGTTCAGTTTAAAACGTACACCTTCCGGTTGATTGATGTCTTCCTGCGTAAGTGAAAAGCTTGAAGTATCAAAAGCTCCGTAAATTTTCAATAGTCCATCCCCTATTCTTTGACGAAAAACAGCTTCGCCAGAAGCCGTTTCAAAAGGCTTATGCCAATCGTTTCTATCTGGGAGAATTGCGATGTATGGCGCCAGATTTATGTAGGAAGCATTCAAACTCAACGAGCTTTTTTCCCACTTTTCGGTATGACCTAAGCCGGCACCAACGGTCATAATTGAAATGTCTGTTTTTTCTTGGTCTGGTTCGTCTATTGTATTCAGAAGTAAAACTGAAGAAAGCGCTTGTCCATATTCCGCAGAATAACCGCCGGTGGAAAACGTGATACCGTCAAAAAGAAACGGGCTGTACCTTCCACGTGTTGGAATATTATCTGTTGTTGGGCTATAAGGCGTAAAAACACGAATACCATCGATAAAAATTTGGGTTTCGCTTGCATCGCCACCACGAACAAAGAGACGACCATCTTCATCAACGGTTGTTGTTCCTGGGAGTGTTTGCAGCGCGCCAACAAAATCACCCAAGGCACTGGCAGTTGTAACAATGTCTAAAGGCTTTAAAACTGAGATTTTACTATTGTCTCCCGCGGAAAACGAACCTGCGGAAATAGTTACGGTATCCAATGAATTAACGTCGTCGCGAAGTACGATTTTCAAGTCTTTCATTTTTGAAACCTCATCAATCATTTTGAAAGGTTCAAAGGAAACATACGAAATAGTCAAGGTTTGGGTGCCTGTCTCCGAAGTTTCGAATGAAAATTTTCCGTTGTCGTCTGTTGATGCTCCATCATAAGCGCCCTCAATATATACGTTTGCGCCAGGTATGGGCATTCCTTTATTGTCAGTAACTGTCCCTGAAACAATAGTTTGAGCAAAAATGAAAGAAGGAAAAAGAGCGATTAAAAAAGTAATGACTGAAATTTTCATGAGTTGGCTGATTTTAATTTTCAGGTCAAAGATGAAATATCAGCTTATCTTTTCAGAAAAAAATAAGCTGAGATGTTATAATTCAGTTCCGAATTGTAATATTATTCAACAAATTCTAAAATATCTCCTGGTTGACATTCCAATGCCTTACAGATCGCTTCAAGAGTGCTAAAACGCATCGCTTTCGCTTTTCCTGTTTTCAAAATAGATAGATTAGAGAGTGTTAAGCCCACTTTTTCAGAAAGTTCGTTTAATGACATCTTTCTCTGCGCCATCACTACGTCTAAGTTTACAATTATTGGCATAATTATATTGTTAAGTCATTTTCGGATTGAATTTCTACACCTCTTTTAAAAACTAAAGCTAGAATATAAATAATACCCGCAAAAAACAGAAATTCCTCTGCGCCCCAATCAATCTGGGAAATTTCAGCGCCTCTTTTTAGCATTCTTTCGGTGTATTGATTGGCGATTAAGGCAACAATACCAATGCTTAATGCGAAATAAGCGATTTTAGAAATCAGCTTTGCAGCGTTTTCATTGAAGGGATAATTAAGATCGAATTTCATAAAAAGCTTAACTACGAGATAGGCGATATAGGCTTTCATTCCCGTCAACACTGTTAAAAAGCTAAGAAGATTTATGTAATGATTTAAATCAATATTTTCATAATCAAAAAAATCAACTCCCAAATAAAGCGGTTCAGAAGCCTCTGGGCCAGCAAATACACTCATAAAAAAGGAAACTATCAACGTTCCAGTTTTTATACACAATCCAATAAATACTATCCAGAATACAATATTCATTATTTTCATTATAACATTTGTTTTCATTTTTATAGATTTATAATTACATCACGAATGTAGATAAATATTCATTGATAAACAACAAATATATTTTATTTTTCAATAAATAATATCATTTCACTAGACGTTTTTGAAAAGTAAAAACCTATGAAACCTTATTATTAAAACCTTTTGCGAAAATTCTATCCTACTTTTTTTCTAAAACAAAAAATGAAAAAATTGTATCTTCGGGAGAAAACTCCTGATATACCGGAATTTAATTATCTGGAGGCTGCAATCAGTAAAAAATATTCTAGCCACTATAACTAATAAACTTAAAAATTAATTATTATGAAAACTGACAACTACACAAAAACAATCTTAACAATTATCGCTATTTGCTTAACCATTAACGTGGTGAAGGATTTTGATGTTTTCCCTTCAGCTTATGCCTCAGAGAAAGTTGAAACAAAACCAATAAACGAAGTAATGGACGTCCGTTTGGTGGATATCAATACTTCCGACGAACTAAACGTAAACTTGAAAAGTGTTGATACTTATGATGAAGTAAAAGTAAATCTCAAAAAAATTGAAACTTCAGACAAATTAGACGTGAATCTTGAAGAAATTGGTGGCGGTTGGGTTTCAAACGGAGGTCCTATTCCTGTAAAAGTGCAATAATTATTTTTTAAACGGCCTAATAATCAACCGTGCAGCGCGATCATAGTTGATATAACTATAGGTCCAATTAAAAAACGTAACTACTCTATTTCTAAAACCCACCAAAAACCATAGGTGAACAAACATCCATAAAAACCAAGCGATGGCACCGCCAAAGTGCATTTTGCCAATATCAACCACGGCTTTGTTTCTTCCTACGGTTGCCATTGTGCCTTTGTCAAAATATTTAAAGGGTTCTAACTTTTCGCCTTTCAGCATTTTTTTAAAGTTTTTTCCTAAGTTTTTTCCTTGTTGAATTGCTGGTTGCGCTACTTGTGGATGTCCTTTGGGATATTCTTTGGTTTCCATCAAAGCAATATCGCCCAATGCATAGATATTATTAAAACTTACTATTTTGTTGAATTCATCAACTTTATATCTGTTTGCTTTTTCAACAAGCGCTTCGCCATCTATTCCTTTAACTAGTGCGCCTGTAACTCCAGCGGCCCAAATAAATGTGGCTGTTTCAAACTTTTTACCATCTTTTGTGGTTACCGTTTTTCCGTCAAAATCGCTGATAAGAGTTTCCAAATGAAGCTGAACACCCAGTTTTTCAAGATACTTTTGGGCTTTTTTTGAAACTGCTTCACTCATTGGTGGCAAAACTCTATTCTGGCCTTCTATTAGATGAACGTTCATTTCGTCTTCGTCTAATTCTGGGTAATCATTTTCGAGAATTCCTTTTCTAAATTCAGCTAACGCTCCAGCAAGCTCTACTCCTGTTGGTCCTGCGCCTGCGATTACGAAATTGAGAAGGCGTTTTCGTTCTACTTCATCTGTAGTAATATCTGCCATTTCAATATTCTGAAGCATTAAACTTCTGATGTTTAAGGCTTGAGGCACGGTTTTCATTGGCATACTGTTTTTAGCAATACTTTCATTTCCGAAGAAATTGGTGCGCGTTCCTGTAGCGAGCACTAAATAATCATATCGTAGATTTCCTATGGAAGTTGCAATTGAATTGTTTTCAGTATTTATATTTTCAACTTCAGCCATTCTAAAGTGAAAATCTTTGTTTTTTCTGAAAACTTTCCGAAGTGGATATGCTATGGAATCCGGTTCCAGCCCAGCGGTGGAAACTTGATATAATAAAGGCTGAAAAGTGTGATAATTATGTCTATCAAAAAGTACAATTTGTACCTTTTCATTTCGAAGCTGTTTTATAAAGGAAATACCAGCAAATCCGCCCCCTATAACTACTATTCGCGGTACGCCTGTTTCAGGAATATTCATCGTTTTTGTTTAAGATATAAAAGTACGATTTGTTAATTTAGTTACCTTATTTTTTAGGATTTTTGTAACAAAGCAATCTCTAGGAACACTAATAAAAAAGCCAACAAGAAACCATTGAACAAAGAACTGGAACATCGTTTTGTGACCGAATTGGAGGAAAACCAAAACATTGTACATAAAATATGTAGGTTATACACCAACGACAGTGACGCTCACAACGATCTGTTTCAGGAAATAACCATTCAGCTTTGGCGTGCATATCCTAAATTTCGGGGCGATTCTAAGTTTAGCACCTGGATGTACCGAGTGGCTTTGAATACGGCGATAACGCTTTATAGAAAATCCAAACGTTCCATAAAAACGCAGGATTTTGAAGGGGTGAGTTTTAAAATTTCTTCAGAACCTTATGACGATACTACGGAAAAACAGTTAAAGTTGATGTACAGTGCTGTTAAAGACCTGAATGATATTGACAAGGCACTCGTGTTTCTCTATTTAGAAGATAAAAATTACAGAGAAATCTCGGATACATTGGGTATTTCGGAAGTAAATGCAAGAGTGAAAATGAACAGGATAAAAGGAAAATTAAAAACAATTTTAAATCCGTAATATATGATGGATGAATTGGAATTATTAAAAAAACAATGGCAAAACCAAGAACAGGAATTGCCACATTTGTCATTTAACGACATCTATAAAATGCTGCTGAAAAAATCTTCTTCTATCGTAAAGTGGATTTTCTACATTAGCATTGCCGAAATTCTATTTTGGACCTTATTAGCGTTTCTTGTACCAGAATCGAGTACAAAATTTACGGATGACATTGGGCTACATAATGTGTTAATTGGAATCAACATTTTGAACTATACAATTTTTGCAGTATTTATATTTCTTTTTTACAGAAACTATAGAAAAATTTCTACTACAGATTCTATTAAAGAGCTGATGAAGAATATTCTGCAAGCCAGAAAAACTGTGAAGTATTTTGTGATTTATAATGTTACCGCTTCAATTTTAATTATAATCGGTGTGAATATTTATTACTATTTAAACCAAAATATTGTGTTTAAATATATGTCTGAAGATTATGGAATTACAAATATATCACAAGAGCAATTTATGAATATGTTTTTCCTTATTCAAGTTTTATTCGGGTTGTTAATGATAGCGTTTGTCCTAGTTTTCTACAGACTTGTTTATGGAATACTAATGAAAAGACTTCATAGAAATTATAAGGAATTGGAGAAGATTGAAGTTTGATTCAGTGGTCAGTGAAAGATTATATTTATTTTCACTAATAAAAAAACTATTGCTAAAAGTTTGAGTTGGTTGACAATCTAGTGTTTTATAAATACTTTACACTGCTTACTGAACACTGATTACTGAATACTTAGTATCGCCACTCTCTTTGTTTATTAAGCTCCTCTTCGCTTAATAATTCTTTAGAAGGAATTACTTTTAAAAAAGATGGATGCTGCTCAATGGCATATTCCAGTTTTTCAACAATATCATTTACTGAATCATTTTCGTAATCAATCTCTAAAGGGGGCTTTATATCAAATGTTTGAAGGATTCCACGTTTCTTTATTCTGATACCTTTTTTGTCAAAAGATCTTCTAAAACCGTCTATAACTATAGGTACTACAATAGGTCTATTTTTTTTAATGATATGCGCGGTTCCTCGTCTGATTGGTTTCCAAGGCTTTGTAGTTCCTTGTGGAAAAGTGATTACCCAACCATCATCTAACGCTTTGGTGATGTTACTAACGTCGCTCATTTTTACCTGTTTGTTTACTTCTTGCCCTTTTTCACGCCAAGTACGTTCTATACTTATAGAACCTGCATAAGCCAAAATTTTTGGTAATAAACCTGATTTCATAGTTTCCTTCGCAGCGACAAAATAGATGTTGAGTTTAGGCCGCCATAAATAACCTACGTTTTTGATACTGTCGTCTCTTCCGCTTAAACTGGCGTTAAACACGTGAAGCATCGCTGCTACATCAGCAAAATAGGTTTGATGATTGCTAACAAAGAGTACGTTGGTTTCAGGAAGTTCTTTTAAGATTTCACTTCCGTGAATTTGTAAATCGTTAAATCCTTTAAAGCGTCTATGGGTTAAAAGTCCAGCAATCCGAATCAACCAGAGTTTTAAAAAAATTGTATGCCCAAATGGGTTTTTTTTGAAGAGAGTCATTGGTCAGTGTTCAGTATTCAGTAGCAGTTTGCAGGTATCGCGCTTCAATAATTCAAATTTCCAATAATATTTTTGATTTGTTTTGGAATTTGAGTTTTAATTTTCAGAATATGTTTGTTATTTGGTTCCGATAGCAATCAGGATTTGCTATTTGGAATTTTCACCACGACAAATATACTAAAATAAGCTATTACAGAGCCATTTTCAGCAATTCACGCACTTCATTGAGCATCATCGCAGTAGCGCCCCACACTATGTGTCCATTTAAATTGAAAGCTGGCACTTCAATGTTTGTAGCGTATGATGTGGACAGCGTTTGAGTGATAATGTTTTTGTCATTCATAAAATCTTGTAAGGTAACTTCTATAAGAGCCTCCACTTCTGCTTCTTCGGCAACAAATACGGGTGCTTGTGTGGTTATTCCTAAGAAAGGTTGCACAAAAAAGTTGCTTGGCGGGATGTATATTTCTGTAAGTTTTTTTAACACAGAAATGGTATCACGAGAAACTCCAACCTCTTCCTCAGTTTCCCGAAGAGCAGCATCTTGAATACTGTTGTCTTTTGCTTCCATCTTTCCGCCAGGAAAACTTACTTGAGCTGAGTGTACACCTTTGTACGTTTTCCGAAGAATTAAAATCATTCGAGTTTCAAAATCTTCCGAAGGATAAAAAAGTGACATTACACCTGCGTACTTTGCGGTGTTTCTTTCCTGAGCGGCACTTTTTAGTTCTTGCAAACGTTCAATAGGTGCCATTTTAAATTGCACCGCTTCGCCGGGAAGTTCCATTTTTGTTACTTTTACAATTCGTTTTTCAAAATCGTGAAAATTCATTTATGAGAAGATTGATTATATATTACTGCGGAATTGTTCTGTTCTTCGGAAGCTGTGAAGATAAGAAAAAGACGTCCGATCCCGATAGCTATCGGGACGAAACTGAAATCGAAAACGAAATCAAAACCAAAATCGAAGTTGAAGCTGAAAAAAAGGAAGAAAAGGAATATCCTGTAATTACCAATGAAAATGTGGTTTCATTTTTAACCGAATACGGAAAGAAAAATCCAGAAACCAAGGTTTTGATAACAACCCGATTTGGTGATATTGAAATTGAACTATATAAAGATACACCGCTGCATCGCGCCAATTTTATCTATTTAGTAAAACAACATTATTTTGATGAAACCTTTTTTCATCGCGTAGTTCCAGACTTTATAATTCAGGCAGGAAACAGTGATTTAGTTTCAACCCAGAAAAAACGTGCAGAACTTGGAAAGGAATATTTACTTCCTGCGGAAATTATTCCAGGTCGTGTTCACGAATATGGAACTGTTTCCGGAGCCAAAGAATACCGCGAAAACCCAGACAATAGAACCGCTCCTTATGAGTTTTTTATCTTTCTTGGTCCAAAATCTTCAACAACGCATTTAAACGGAAAATATACAATTTTTGGAAAAGTGATTAAAGGAATGGATGTGGTGGAAGAAATTTCAAAAGTGAAAGCCGATGATGGAGATTGGCCGTTGAATAATATTTATATATCTGCGAAGGTGATTGAGTAGAAATCCCGATAGCTATCGGGACCAAATTACAAGCTCCAAATTCCAAAAATAAACCCATCAACTCCCCATCTCATCCTTCCTATAAATACTAGGCAACGAAAGATCAAAATAAACCGCCAATAAACGAACGATTATTACAATTGAACCAGAAATAATCACAATAAAATCTGCTGAAATAGACGTGTTCAAGAGAAGAAAATAGGCCGTAGCTCCCAAAATACAAGCCGTTGCATAAATTTCTTTTCTAAAAATAATAGGGATCTCATTACAAAGAATATCACGAATTACACCACCAAAACAGGCAGTCATTGTTCCCAAAGCTACACAGATTATGGGATGAAATCCTGCAGCAATGCCCTTCTCAACCCCAACGATGGTATAAAGTGCAATTCCAATGGTATCAAACAAAAATAGTGATCGACGAATGTAATTAAGTCTTTTTCTAAAAACAACCGCGAATATCGTCGATCCGAAAATGACGTAAACATACGTTAGGTTGCGCATCCAAGCAATATTCGCTTCAATCAGAATATCGCGCAACGTTCCACCGCCAACTGCTGTTACAAAGGCGATAATCAAGATACCAAAAGGATCTAAGCGCTTATTCATCGCTGTAAGAACTCCTGAAATGGCGAACGCAATGGTTCCTAAAATGTCTATTAGTAATAGTAGCTTCACATGTTCTGGGTATAGTAGTTATAATCTTTTATCACTTTATCAATGAATTGTATTGGGGTTTCTTCCAGTTTCACTTCCATCACATTTGCAACTCGTTTGGCAAGTTTTAAAATTACGTTATGGTTTCCATTGTAACGTGCTTCCCTGAAAACATTTTTTATGGTCTGCATTTCAGAATCGCTAAAAACAGTGACTTGCGGAAATTGTGAAACGTAATTATCTGGAATATCCATCAAAATAGTTTGCGAAAAACTAACGGTCTGTTTCTCCGTAATAACCGTAGTTGAAGCGGCAAGATCACCAATGCGCTGACCTTTTCCGTTAAACAAAATGGTTACTAGAGCCAATGCGCCGCTGGTTGCAGTGATATCTATTATTCGAAAGAGCCAACGCAATATATAATTTGAAAACGCCGGTTTTGATCCATCGGTTTTCACAACCCTCAATTTCATTACTGCTTTGCCTGGACTGCGGCCATTCCATAACATTTCCCATAAAAGATGGTATAGAAAAAGTGGAAGTCCAACGGTCATCCCGACCAACATATAAACGGAATCCGAGAGCTCAATGCTTACAAATAGCAGGGTTATTAATAAAACGTAAATAACCATGATGAATAGATCAATCAAGTAAGCCAAAATACGCTCACCTACTCCTGCCACATTTTGAAGAATGTTAACATTTTGGGCCGTTTCTATTTGAAAATTATCCATTAAATATGTTTCTTTGGGCAAAACTACTGCATAACATGCGCGAAGCCGCCTTTGCGAAGCAAAATAAAGATAAATGGTTAAAATTTGAAAGCGTTCTTCGGAATAATGTTCAAATGAATCCCGATGCCTTGAGCGCGCTTTATGTTGAAGTTACCGACCATTTAAGTTACGCCCGAACTTTTTACCCTAAAAGCAATACTCTCAATTACTTAAATGGGCTTTCAATCCTTGCGCATCAAAAAATCTATAAGACAAAGCGTGAATCGCGAACTCGTTTTATTACTTTCTATACGCAGGAATTTCCTTTATTTTTTTCGCAATATCACAAACAACTGCTCATTGCGTTTTTAGTATTTGTGCTTTTTACAATAGTTGGCGCCTATTCTGCTGCAACAGATGGAAATTTTGTTCGACTTATTTTAGGAGACGGTTACGTAAATATGACTTTAGCAAACATCGAAAAAGGAGACCCAATGGCGGTTTATAAAGAAATGGGCGCACTCAATATGTTTCTCGGCATAACGATTAACAATATAACTGTGGCGCTTTATGCCTTTGTTTATGGCTTGTTTTTAAGTCTTGGAACACTTTTCATCATTATGCGAAACGCTATAATGTTAGGATCTTTTCAATATTTCTTTTTTGAAAAAGGAATGCTTTGGGAATCCGCCAGAACCATTTGGATTCACGGTACTATTGAAATTTCAGTAATAATTATAGCTGCTTGTGCAGGTTTAGTTTTGGGCAATAGTATTTTGTTTCCAGGAACCTATACAAGGTTGCAATCCTTCGTTCGCGGCGCAAAAGATGGTTTGAAAATTATGCTAAGCACCGTACCCTTCTTTATAGTTGCTGGGTTTTTGGAAGGTTTTGTAACAAGACATACTGAAATGCCAGATTGGTTAGCAATCCTAATTATAGGAAGCTCACTCTTTTTAATTTTATATTATTACGTTTTGTATCCTTTGAAATTGAAGAAGAAGTTTAGATGTTTAGATGTTTAGATGTTTAGATGTTTAGATGTTTAGATGTTTAGATGAAAAATAAATAATATCCATTTTCCCTTTAGGGGTTAGGGTCAGTCAATAAAAAACCATGGAAGAAACAGTAAATTTTAAAAAACAACGCGAGATTGGAAGTATTCTTAGTGATATCTTCAAATTTATCCGTTTAAACTGGAAACCACTTTTAGGACTTATCATTAAAATTACTGGTCCTGCGTTATTGATTATGCTTGGCGCCTACGTTTTCTATATGCAGTCTATGATGAGCGGTTTTGGAATTTTGGAATCTATCGGTACTTTGGATGGCTTTTCATCTCAAATGATTTTGCCGTTTTTAGTGATGATTTTGGCCGGAACAGTTTATTATGCGCTACTAAATGGTGTTGTATTACACTATATAAAATCATACATCAAAAATTATGGCGTGGT
This sequence comes from Aequorivita sublithincola DSM 14238, assembly GCF_000265385.1. Classification (NCBI taxonomy): domain Bacteria; kingdom Pseudomonadati; phylum Bacteroidota; class Flavobacteriia; order Flavobacteriales; family Flavobacteriaceae; genus Aequorivita; species Aequorivita sublithincola. The sequence continues at coordinate 2,340,776 of NC_018013.1, read as the reverse complement.
CAATAAAGACGAAGTTTCCGCAGGTGTGAAGAAAGATTTTTGGAAACTCATTGGGACCAGTTTTTTGGTAGGTCTAATAGTTGGCGTTGGCACAATGTTCTGCGTTATTCCAGGGATATATTTCGGCGTGGTCCTTTCCGTTGCTTATGCAGTCATAATTTTTGAAGAAAAAGAAGTGTCGGACACCATCAGTTATTGCTTCAATCTTGTAAAAGATGAATGGTGGATAACCTTCGCCACATTTTTAGTGGTTTTTGTGCTTTACTATTTTATAATGATCATTTTTCAAATGCCGCAATACATCTATTTCTTTATCAAGGCATTCACCGCAGGTCAAGAAATTTCAGCAGATCCGGCTTCAATGTTTGATTGGGTTTACATAACATTAACCACGATTGGAATGGTCTTTCAATACATTTTCTATTCAATCATTGTTATTGCTACTGCTTTTGTGTATTTCAATTTAAATGAAAAGAAAAACTTCACCGGAACATTGGAAACCATAGATTCCATAGGGAAACAGCACGAATAATATGCGCAAATCGGTTTTACTTTTTTTCTTTTTGATAACGGTTTGCTCTACCTATTCTATGGCATTTGCCCAAGATACAATCGCGGCTAAACCCGAAAAAGAAATTAAGTATGACCAAACTGAAAATTTGAATCCGACAATTTTCAACAAAGAAAAAATAGAGGAATTTAAAAAGGAAAAAGCCTTCGACTATTCCGAAAAACTCGCCGAAGAAAACTGGTGGTCACAGTTTAAAAACTGGGCTTGGAATCTTTGGCTGAAGTTTTGGCACTGGTTAGTTGGCGATTATGAAGCCGGCGATTTCATTTCATTTTTGATCCACTTGATTCCCTATCTTATTCTTTTTGCAATTATAGCTTTTGTTATTTGGTTGTTTTACAAACTAAATCCCGGTGCTTCATTTTTTAAATCGAAAGAAAAACCAAGCGTGTTTTTTTCTGAAGAAGAAGAAATTATTAAAAGTAAAAACATAAAAGGCCTGATTGAAAAAGCCTTAGCAAATAAGGACTACAGGCTCGCTGTTCGTTATTATTACTTATTAATTCTGAAAAATCTAACCGATGCAGAATTAATAAACTACGAATTCGACAAAACCAACAGCGAATATTTTGCTGAAATAACTTCGGAAAAAATCAATTTAGGCTTCCAAAAAGTAACCACGCTCTACGATTATATTTGGTACGGCAACTTCACTGTTACTGAAGCCGACTATTTAAAAGCGCAGCACGCCTTTACTGCTTTAGAAACCCAAATACCAAAATCTGTTGACTAAGCTCCAAAAAATATTCATCTTCAGTTTCCTGCTCGTGCTGGCGGGTTTGGTGTATATGGAAGCCAACAAACCGCAGCCCATAAACTGGTTTCCAAGCTACAGCAAACTCGATAAAATTCCGTTAGGAACGTATATTTTGCACGATTTAATGAAGGAATCCTTCAATGAAAATTTTGAAGAAAAAGACGAACCACCGTTTGAAGCTTTGCAAAATAGCGCTTTTAACGGAACCTATTTTTTCGTAAATGACGAAATTAATTTTGATAAAACCGAATTAGACTCTTTGCTCAATTGGGTTGAAAAGGGCAATACCCTATTCGTTTCAGCCAATTATGTAGGGAAAAAACTTCTTGATACTTTAAAGTTGGAAATGAGTACTGAAGTAAACGTAGAAACAATTGGTACCGAACCACTACTTAAATTGGTTAATGGAAAGTATGCTACACAGCCACCATTTCACATTAAAAAAGATTTACCAGTTCGCTATTTTTCGAAAATTAATACAACTTCGCAAACCGTTCTAGGCGTTTCGGGCGGATTTATAGATTCATTGAAAATTAAGGAACCGCGCATCAATTTCATAAAAGCACCCATAGGAAAAGGGCAGATTTTACTGCATTTACAGCCTGAAGTTTTTTCAAACTTCTCTTTACTTTCAGAAAATAATGCGACTCACACAGCACAAGTTCTTTCCTATATAAATAATGACGAAACTGTTTACTGGGATAATTATTACAAATCTGGTAAACATATAGACATTTCGCCTCTTCGCGTTTTACTGAACAATAAATATTTTAAGTGGGCTTATTATTTTGTCTTGATTGGCGCGCTACTTTTCATCATTTTTGAAGGTCGAAGAAAACAACGAAGCATTCCAATAGTAAAACCGCTTACCAACAAAACCTATGAATACACTCGGACTATTGCCGGAATGTATCTGGACAAAAAAGAAAACCATTTAATTGCGAAAAAACAGATTGCGTTATTTTTGGAATTTATTAGAACGCGTTTACGCGTTCCTACTGAAAATATGAATGAGCGTTTCTACAAAACCGTAGCTGAACGCAGCGGAAATACACAAGAAGACACGCTAAACCTGTTTACATTTATTGAAAAAATAAACAATCAAAACAATACTTCCGAAGAAGAATTGCTGAAATTATATCAAGAAATAAAAGAATTTAAAAAGAACACCGATGGAAACGCCTGAAGAATACAACAACGACTTACATTTTAACAATCGCATTCCGCTAGATGAGCTGAAAACAGCGGTAAACAGTATAAAAACGCAACTTTCCAAAATAATAATTGGGCAAGAAGATTTTATTGAATTGCTCATCGTAGGGCTACTAGCAAACGGTCACGTGCTAATTGAAGGCGTTCCCGGAATAGCCAAAACCATAACCGCCAAGTTATTCGCGAAGACATTGAAAACAGATTTCAGCCGCATCCAGTTTACACCAGATTTAATGCCGAGTGACGTTTTGGGAACTTCAATTTTGAATATGAAAACCTCAGAATTCGAGTTTAAAAAAGGTCCTATTTTTTCCAATGTAATTTTGATAGACGAAATAAACCGTGCTCCCGCCAAAACCCAAGCTGCACTTTTTGAGGTGATGGAAGAACGACAAATAACCATGGACGGCAAATGTCACATTATGGAATATCCTTTTATCGTTCTCGCCACGCAAAACCCAGTGGAACAGGAAGGAACTTACGCGTTGCCAGAAGCGCAATTGGACCGTTTTCTTTTCAAAATAAAAGTTGGCTACCCAAATTTGGAACAGGAAATAACCATTCTAAAAACCCATCACGATCGCAAGCAACAAGACCCAGAAAACACAATTGAAGGTGTGCTTACGCCAGAAGCTTTAAAAACTTTTCGCGCTCAAGTACAGGAAGTTCTTATTGAAGATAAAATTTTTACCTACATCGCACAGTTAGTGGACAAAACCCGAAACCATCCACATTTATTTTTGGGTGGTTCTCCACGAGCATCGCTTGCAATTATGAATGCTTCAAAAGCATACGCCGCTATAAACGGAAGAGATTTTGTAACGCCAGACGATGTAAAAAAGACATTAGAGCCAGTTTTAAGACACCGCATAATCCTTTCGCCAGAGCGCGAAATGGAAGGAATGACACCTGAAACGGTTATTGATTTGATTAGTCAATCCATTGAAATTCCAAGATAAAAATTTCTAGTTTCTAGTTTCAAAATCGTAAAAAAATATCATTGAAAATCAATATTATCAAAACCATAAAGTCTCGGTTCTTTATTCTTTGTTCTTTCAATAAAACAAATGCTTAAACTCCTAAAATACCTCTACTTAACGCCACGATTTTTTTACGTGATGGCTGCGCTGTCCGTATTATTTCTGTTTTCGTATTGGTGGGAATGGCTCTTTGGAATTGTTTGGATTATGGTTTTGGTTTTTGCTGTTTTCATAATATTGGAAATTATAATGGTTTTTAGTAAAAACGGTTTGGAAGGCGAACGCATTTTGCCAGAAAAATTTTCAAATAGTGATAATAACCCAGTTTCTTTACTTCTTATAAATAAATATCCCTTCAATATTGAGGTGGGAATTATTGATGAATTACCTATTCAGTTTCAGAAGCGAGATTTTTTCAGAAGTATTTCAATTGCTGGAAAAAATAAAAATACGTTTCAATATGAAGTGAGGCCCGTAGAACGTGGCGAATATATTTTCGGAAACTTAAATTGTTACGTTTCCTCTGTCATTGGGCTTGTTAGAAAGAGATACACTTTCAACAAGGAACAATTAGTAAAAGTATATCCGTCATTTATTCAAATGAAAAAGTACGATTTCTTGGCAATTGATAATAGACTTTCTCATTACGGCTTGAAAAAAATTAGACGCATTGGCCATACCATGGAGTTTGAACAAATAAAGGAATATGTTGTTGGCGACGACTTACGAACGGTGAACTGGAAAGCCACTGGAAAACACGCACGTTTGATGGTAAACCAATATCAGGATGAAAAAATGCAACCGGTTTATTCCATAATTGATTCAAGCCGCGTAATGAAAATGCCTTTCAACGGATTGAAATTACTGGATTATGCGTTGAACAGTGCGCTTGCTTTTTCAAACATAGCTTTAAAGAAAAATGATAAAGTAGGATTAGTAGATTTTTCTAATAAAGCTGGGAACTTTCTTCCCGCTCAAGCCAAGAAAACCTATTTAAACAATATTCTGGAATCACTTTATAATATTGACACCAAATTTTTGGATGCTGATTATGGCGTACTTCAAGCCTTGGTGAAACGAAAAATTACCCATCGAAGCCTGTTGATGCTTTATACAAATTTTGAACATATTTCTGCTCTTCATCGGCAATTACCCTATTTGCAGGCAATCGCAAAGAAACATGTTTTGGTAGTTATCTTTTTTGAAAATACGGAGCTAAAAACATTAAGTAATTCCGAAGCTAAAAATCTTTCAGAAATTGTAGATCAAACTATCGCCCAACAATTTGAGCTCGATAAAAAACTAATGGTGCGCGAACTTCAACAACGTGGAATTCAAACAATCCTAACTGCACCAGAAGATCTTACGGTAAATACTATCAATAAGTACTTGGAAATTAAGGCGAGAGGGATTTTGTAACATTTCAGCGTAAAAATTCAACAGTTCGGGAATTGTTTTTTATTTCTGAAGACAAATTTTAGGACATTTACTTCATAATTAAAAATCACTAAAACAAAATAGTATGAAAACAATCATCGCAGTAATCGGTCTCGTATTTTTCACACACTTTATGAACGCCCAAGACGACGCAATTTCGGTTGCCGAAGGAACTACAATAACCGTAACAGTACCAGTAAGCAGTAGCGAAGGGAACATATTAATAGGTCTTTATACCGAAGACACCTTTTTAAAAACCGCCCCTTTTATGAGAGCAAGTGCTGAAATAGTTGACGGTAAAGCAACTGCAACTTTTAAAAATGTTGCCGCTGGAACTTATGGAATTTCACTTTTTCAAGATAAAAACAGTAACAAACAAATGGATTTTGACGCAAACGGAATGCCTTTGGAACCTTATGGAGTTTCAAATAATATAATGAGTTATGGCCCACCACAATGGAGCGATGCAAAATTTGAAGTTGGAAATGAGCCAGTTGAAATGGAAATACGAATGTAAGAATTTTGAAATTATATAGTAAAAGCCCGACGTAAAACGTCGGGCTTTTTTGTTTTAAACCGAATAATTAAAATAAGTTTTTCTGATATAAAAAGTATATTTGTATAAATATAATTTACTATGACAATCACTCAGTTAAAATACGTTTTGGCAGTAGCCGAAAACCAAAATTTCACAAAAGCTGCAGAAAAGACCTTTGTAACGCAGCCTACGCTTAGTATGCAAATACAAAAATTGGAAGACGAACTGGAAATATTAATCTTCGACCGAAGCAAAAAACCGATAGAACTAACTGCCGTAGGAAAAAAAATAGTAGAGCAGGCCAGAAATATTGTCAACGAATCTGAAAGAATGCAAGATGTAGTAGATCAGGAAAAAGGTTTTATCGGCGGCACTTTTAAACTGGGAATAATACCTACAGTTATGCCCACTTTGTTGCCAATGTTTCTAAAAACGTTCTCAAATCGTTACCCAAAAGTGCAATTGAAGATTGAAGAATTAAACACAGACGAAATTATCGCTAAAATAAACGACGGTTATCTAGATGCAGCAATTGCCGCCACTCCATTGCAAAACAAAAAGATAAAGGAAAGGCCGCTGTATTATGAACCGTTTGTGGGCTATATTCCTGAAAGTCATCGTCTTTTTTCATCTGAAAAACTGGAAGTGAAAGATTTGGATATTGATGATATTCTTTTGTTAGAAGACGGCCATTGTTTCCGCGACGGGATTATTAATCTATGTAAAGTTTCCAAAACCAGTAGCAGTGAAAAATTTCAACTTGAAAGCGGCAGCTTTGAAACCCTTATAAAACTTGCAGACGAAGGGCTTGGAATGACGCTTCTACCCTATTTACATACCTTGGATATTTCTTCAACCCAAACTAAAAACCTAAAATATTTTAAGGAACCTTCTCCAGCTCGTGAAGTAAGCCTTATTTACAGTAAGAGTGAATTGAAAATGCAGATCATAAATTCGTTACACGATATAATATCTGGGGTTATTCGGGGCGCGATTGCATTTCAGGATGTGAAAATTATTAGTCCTACTAAAAAGTAGCCACTGGTTGATGGTTGAAATAAATATTTTAAACATTTTAACTCATAAACGCTTAACTATTTATCTAATAACTAAAAAATCCCTCTGATTTCTCAGAGGGATTTTTTTATGGGTTTAGGTAGATTAGACATTGATTTAATTGGGGGTTCTGCTTGAGAAGCGAATCTATCCAGACTTTTAGTTCCTCTACTTCATAAGGAAGTAATCTGGTTAACGCTTTTTTCAACTCTTTGCAGAACAAATTGACATCAAAACTTACTTTTGCAAGTACAGCTTTGGTATAATCAAACATTGCTCTTGCCATAGCTATTTTTAGATTTAATTAGATTAAAGTGAAGTAGCTTTTTACTATAGGCGTAGATTTTTAGTTTTAATTTGATTTAAATATAACCATTATTTACCAATTAAATTCTCTTTCAATGAAAATTAGTCGTGTTAAAGATTTGTTAATCAAATATAAAACATAGCAATGAATTGAATTATCGGACTTTAAAATTATTTAACTTTTACGGTCCATTCAAATTCAAAAGTAGAAACCAAGTTTCCCGAAGCGTCTTTTCCTTGAGATTTCATCCAGCAGGTTTGACCTTCTCCAGAAGCTATTGTATTATCAATTGCACTTTTTATTAATTGGCCATCATTGCAGGTAAAGGTTATTCTTCCCTTAGCTTTTTTAGAAAATGTAGCTTTATTGTTTGCTACAAGCATAGATATATTTTTGTTACTCTCTTTAATAGCAACCATTACCATTGCTCCAGTACTCAATTCCGCAGCCATTCCTTGTACGGCCCAAAACATAGATTTAAAAGGATTTTGATTTATCCATCGATGCTTAACGGTGGTTGTGCATTCGGTTTCCGAAATAGATTTTACTCGCACTCCTGTAAAGTATGCGGAGGGCAATTTGAACAATAGAAAAGTGTTGATTTTACTTGGGCTGAGTTTCATTTTCTGTATAATATTTGACGAAGATATTCAATATATTCTTGACTTCCTATTTGTTAAAATTATGTTAATTATAGTACTATGCGTAACACACTACTATCTTTTAGATATATATTTGCATAAGAAATTATCAAGCTATGGAAACTACAATAACCGAAAACCAAAAAAACACAAGTGCTTTCATTCACCTGTCAACCTTTTTAAAATACTTTTTTCCGTTTGCAAATTTTATTGCGCCATTATTGATTTGGACTTTCAACAAAGAAAAATCTTTTGTGGACGAGCACGGAAAGCAGGCAATCAATTTTCAGTTGAGTGTTTTGATTTATACCTTATTAATAGGTTTAATATGCCTTCCCTTCGTTCTAATTTTTGCCACAGATTTTATTTCGTTGCTAGATAGCTTGGACCACAATTCTTGGGATTTTTCAACAAACAACATTCAAAATCTATCTGGCTATATTCTCTTGTTTGGTTTGGCAATGGTCGTTTTGTTAGGACTTTTCGTCTTTGAACTTTACGCAGTAATCAACGCTTCCATTCACGCCTCTAGAGGTCTATTGTATAAATATCCACTTAGCATACCATTTATAAAAACTAATCTAAACCCTATTCAAAATGAGCACATTAGTTAGTTACCTATTGGCTGCCGTTTTGCAGTTTATAGGAACAAGCGTGTCGCAGGAACAGGAAACTGTTAGCGTATTGACTCATCAACAATGCGAAGAAACCACAAGCGCGCTTCCTTATTCATTCATCATCAATAACGAACAGGAGTTCAAAAAACAAGTAAACAAAAATTTATGAAAATCGAAAACACAAAAGCGCAGATGCGAAAAGGGGTTTTGGAGTTCTGCATCCTTTCCGTACTAAAAGACGGCGAGGCTTACACTTCAGACATTCTTGAAACCCTAAAGGACGCAAAAATGCTGGTCGTGGAAGGCACAATCTACCCGTTGCTCACAAGGCTTAAAAATGCGGGATTGCTTTCCTACCGCTGGGAAGAATCTACCGGCGGACCACCACGCAAGTATTATGACCTTACCGAAACCGGTAAATTATTTTTAACCGAATTAAACGGAACCTGGAGCGAATTGCAACAGGCCGTAAACAAAGTAACCAGCGAAAAAAACACACAATGAACAAGACAGTAAACATAAATTTGGCAGGCACCTCTTTTCACATAGACGAAGATGCCTTTGGGAAACTTTCGCGCTACCTAGACGCTATCCGCAAATCATTGAAAGGCGCTGACGGAAGTGAAGAAATAATGCAAGACATTGAGTCGCGCATTGGTGAGCTTTTTTCTGAAAAAATGGAGAATCCTACACAGGTTGTAAGTCTGAAAATGCTTGATGAAGTAATCTCAGTAATGGGACAGCCGGAAGATTATGAAGTTGACGACGAGATTTTTGAAGACGTTCCACTTTCTTCAAAAACCTATACAAAATCTCGTGGAAATGCCTCACACAAACAGCTTTTTAGAGATGTGGACAACAAATATATCTCCGGAGTTTCATCAGGAATTGGCCATTATCTTGGTATTGATGCAATCTGGATTCGTTTATTATGGGTGCTTCTAATTGTTGCAGGATTCGGTTCTCCAGTAGTTATATATATATTATTGTGGATTTTGGTTCCACCAGCTTTAACAACTTCGGACAAATTAAAAATGACTGGCGAGCCAATCAACATTTCAAACATTGAAAGAAAATTTAAAGAAGGTTTTGACAATGTTGCAGATCGTGTAAAAAACGCAGATTATGACAAATATGGCAACCAAATAAAAACCGGAGCTTCGGGTTTTTTCGACACTTTGGGAAACGTAATCGTAACACTATTTAAAGTGTTTGCAAAATTAATCGGTGTATTGATTATCATCGTTTCCTTGTCCACAATAATTGGTCTCGTAGTTGGCTTTTTCACCTTTGGCTCCATGGATTTCTGGGGAAATAATGAAATGATGGAGAGTTTCGCAATGGTAGATGTAACCAATGTTCCTATGTGGTTATTAGCATTATTGTGCCTTTTTGCCATCGGAATTCCTTTTTTCGCTTTGTTTACGCTAGGATTAAAACTACTGATAAGCAATTTGAAATCAATGAGTCCTACCATTAAAATAGTGCTGATTGTAGTTTGGGCATTATCCATAATTGCCTTGGCTATTTTAGGAATAAAACAAGGCACAGAACAGGCTTACGACGGAAATTTCATTGAAGAGCAAGCACTTCCTATAAACACTGGAGACACCTTGCACATATCAATGCGAGCTGACAAACAATATAGTTATGAAGTGAGTAGAAACAACGGTCTAGAGCTTAAATATAACGGTGATGATAAAAAGATTATCTATTCAAATGATATTTTGTTGAACATAAAATCTACAAAAGATTCCGTTGGAAAAATTATCATTGAAAAATCTGCTGAAGGCAACAACCATCTTGATGCCAAAAAACGCGCAGAAGCCATTGAATACAGATATACTTTTGAAAATAATAGTCTGACGCTTGATGGGTTTTTTATCACAGCTATTTCAAACAAATATCGCGATCAAGAAATTGAAATCACAATTTACCTTCCAGAAGGAACGGTGGTTTATCCTGAAGAAAACACTTCATCTTATGCCCTATTCAATCCTGAATTCAAAGAATTGAGCAACTGGGACAACGAAGCGCATTATTTCAGAATACTGAAAAATAAAGCGGAATGTCTTGATTGTAGTGAGAAAGAAGAAATAATTGAAAAAACAGATTCTATAATTTTCAGTGACGTAACTGATTCTATAATAACCTCGCAACCAGTTCAGAAAACTGACAAAACTAAAAGTTGGGAAGAAGAAGTGAAAGCTGATTTTAATGAATAATAAACTGGGGATTCGTTAATTCGGGATTCGTTAATTACATCTTATAATAAGCAGGCTTTTAAACTTATAAACCATTAAACATTTAAACTCAAAAACACTTAAACCATTTTAAATATGAAAACATTAATCTTTTTTACAGCAATTGGAACCGTACTTTTAGCAAGCTCTTGTATTAGCATCAATGGAGGAGAAAACGGCAACGGAAATGTTGTAACCGAAGAACGCAACCTTACTGATGATTTTACAGAAGTTCGCGGTAGCGCAGGCTTGGACGTTTATTTAACCCAAGGAAGCGAAAACAAAATAGTTGTGGAAGCTGATGAAAATCTACTTCAATATATTGAAACAGACATTGAAAACGGAAAACTTCACGTTACCACTTCAGAAAATATTGGGCGTTCCAAAGCCAAAAAAGTGTATGTAACTTATAAAAATCTCACTAATATTGAAGCCAGCAGCGGTGCAGATGTTACTGGAAACTCTGTTATAAAAAGTCAGAATCTATCTTTGAAAAGCAGCAGTGGCGCAGATTTGAAAGTAGAAGTTTTTACACAACAACTATCCGCAAAATCCAGTAGCGGCTCAGATTTAGAGATTTCTGGAAAAGCTTCTTCACTAGATGCAGATGCTTCCAGCGGAAGCGAAATTAATGCAAAGAAACTTTTGGTAATAAATTGCATTGCAGAAGCCTCAAGCGGAGCCGAAGTTACTGTGAATGTTCAGGAAAAACTTGAAACTAAAATTGGCAGTGGTGGTGAAATAAATTATTATGGAAATCCAGTTTCAGTAAACAGCAACAAAAGCCATTCGGGTAGTGTGAACAAAATGTAAAGCTATCGACAAACTTTTATTTTAATCCCCCGAATTGCTAAAAAGACCTAACAGTTTCATAAAATTATGTTAGGTCTTTTATCATTTATAATAATTTTAAGAAGGTTTCTACGTTATTCTTTCACCTTTGAAAAAAAACCTCTTATTATGAAAAAATTATTGATATTATTTACAGCAATCGTATTTGCATCTTGTAGTTCCAACGACGACTCAGGCGATGCGAACACTAATGAATTTGAAAACATAAAAACGACGCTGCCAGAAGGCGAATGGAAAATTACTAGATTAATTGATGGTGAATCAGACCATACTACCGCTTTTGAAAGTTTTATTTTTACATTTAATCAAGATGGAACTGTCTTTGCCCAGACTGACCTTTTTACCGAAGCAGGAACATGGAAGTATGATAACAGTTCCAATAGTGCAGAGGAGTTGGATTTATTATTTAGCGAAACACCTCCCTTTGATGAAATTAATGATGATTGGGATATTGTTTCAGTAACCAATTCAAAAGTTGAACTTAAGGATGTTAGCGGCGGCAATGGTGATATTGAATTGTTGACGTTTACGAAGTTGTAAATTCTAAAAATGAACAACTTTAAACAAAAAATGCCACAATCATAGTGGCATTTTTTGTTTTTTAAATTGAATTTTTTTACACAGTCACCTCGGTTTCAATAGTTGCGAGATAGCGTTCGGCATCCAAAGCTGCCATACAGCCAGTTCCTGCAGCGGTCACGGCTTGACGGTATTCTTTGTCCTGCACATCGCCACTAGCAAATACCCCAGGTTTAGTGGTTTTGGTTGATTTTCCTTGGGTAATTAGGTAACCTGTGTCGTCCATTTCCAACTGACCTTTAAAAATATCAGTATTCGGTTTGTGGCCGATAGCTATAAAAAGACCTGTGATTTCTATTTCCTTCTTTTCTCCAGTTTCATTGTTTACCATTCGTAAACCTTCAACTACGGTATCTCCTAAAACCTCATCAACCTCAGTGTTATAAAGTACTTCAAGATTTTTTGTGTTATTAACTCTGTGCTGCATTGCTTTTGAAGCGCGCATAGCATCTTTACGCACCAACATTGTTACTTTGTTACAGATGTTGGATAAGTATGTGGCTTCTTCCGCAGCAGTATCTCCTGCTCCAACGATAGCTACATCTTGATTTTTGTAGAAAAAACCATCACAAACTGCGCAGGCAGAAACTCCGCCGCCACGCAATTTTTGCTCGCTTGGCAATCCTAAATATTTTGCAGTTGCTCCTGTGGAAATGATTACAGTTTCGGCTTCAAGTTGGGTACCATTATCGACAGTTATTTTATGAATTCCGCCAACTTTATCACTAAACTCAACGTTTGTTACCATTCCAATCCGCACTACAGTTCCAAATCTTTCGGCTTGTTCTTGCAATTGCACCATCATCGTTGGACCGTCAATTCCTTGCGGATAGCCAGGGAAATTGTCAACTTCTGTGGTAGTTGTTAATTGTCCACCAGGTTCCATTCCTGTGTACATGATTGGTTTTAAATCGGCACGTGCTGCGTAAATTGCTGCTGTATATCCCGCTGGTCCAGAACCAATTATTAGGCATTTTATTCTTTCAATAGTATCGCTCATGGTTGTATTGCTTCAAAAATTTTTCGAACGGTAAAAATAACAACTTTAGAAGGAATGAGCATCTAAAAGTTATCAAGAATTATTATAGCTGCATTTGGCACGCTGTTTTCTACTTCGGAAGGTTTATTTGAAGTGTTTTAGAACATTCTTTTCTGATGTGTTTAAAATCTTCCACATTGTCCTCAATTTCCTTGTTCCAAAAAGGAATCATTTCGGTTAATTTTTCTTTCCATTCCTTCGAATTTGCTTTCTCTGGATAGGCAAAGTGTAGGAGTTTTACCATAATATCAACAGCCACCGAAGCTCCTGGAGAAGCTCCCAAAAGCGCTGTAATTTTACCGTCTTTGCTGTGAACGACCTCGGTTCCAAATTCTAGGGTTCCCCCCTCATCGTTGTCGCGTTTTATAATCTGAACACGTTGACCAGCAACTTTTAAATCCCAATCGTGGCTTTTGGCTCCTTTTACAAATTTCTGAAGTTCCTTCATTCTATCATCGTGTCCCATTCTTACTTGGTCGATTAAATATTTTGTAAGCGGAATATTATGCCAAAAAACACCCCACATTGAAGGGATGTTGTCCCATTTAATACTTTTAAAAAGGTCGAAAAACGAACCTTCCTTTAAAAATTTAGTGCTAAAACCTGCAAAAGGACCAAAAAGAAGTTCTTGTTTTCCATCAATATATCGTGTATCCAAGTGCGGCATGGACATTGGTGGAGCGCCAACTTCTGCTTTGCCATATACTTTGGCGTGATGCAGTTTAATCACATCTGGATTGTTGCAAATAAGCCATTCTCCACTAACGGGAAAACCACCATAGCCATCTTTTTCGTCAATTTCTACTTTTTGAAGCAAAGGCAATGCGCCACCACCAGCACCAATAAAAACGTGTTCGGCATCGCAATGAATTTTTTCTTTAGTTTCAAGGTTTTTGATTTTTACAAACCAATCTTCGTCATCAGTAGGGTCTACATCTTCAACTTCATGGTTTGTGAAAACTGGTGTGTCAAATTTTTCTTCTAATATCTTATAAAAGGTTCTGGTGAGAACTCCGTAATTTACTTCAGTTCCTAATTCCATTCTGGTGGCAGCCACTTTTTCAGATGGATTTCGTCGATTCATCATTAATGGAATCCACTCTTTCAATTCATTGAAGTCATCTGAAAATTTCATTCCTTCGAACATTGGATGCTTCGTCATTTCTGCAACCCGATTTTTCAGAAACGTAACATTGTCTTCTCCCGTAACCCAACTGTGATGAGGAACTGCGTGAATAAAATCTTTAGGATTTTCGATTAAATTACTATTCAACAGAAAAGACCAAAACTGTTTCGACTTTTCAAATTGAGTACAGACTTTTATAGCTTTAGAAACATCAACGGAGCCGTCTTCATTTTCAGGCGTGTAATTCATTTCACAAAAAGCGGAATGTCCCGTTCCAGCATTATTCCAAGCTGCGGAGCTTTCTAAAGCAACCCGATCTAATCTTTCAAGGATAAGTATTTTTTGATTTTTATCAATAAGTTTCAGCATTAAAGCAAGCGTGGCACTCATTATTCCGCCGCCAACACAGAGTAGGTCATAATGTTCTTGAATGTTTTTTTGGGTTGTCATTTTGGAAGTTTTTTTCAAAATTAAACAATCGGACAAAGGATTGCACTTAAAGAAATATTAATACTTTTTACGTTGAAAAGCTCACAGTCTATTTCATCATTTAATAGAAAAGCAACTTGCAAGATTTTTTAATTTGATTATTTTTGGCTTTCCACTTTTTGGAATTTGCAGCTATAGCTGTATTTCGGGATGTAGCGCAGCCTGGTAGCGTACACGTCTGGGGGGCGTGGGGTCGCAAGTTCAAATCTTGTCATCCCGACTAGTTTTAAAGAAGACATCAATTATGGTGTCTTCATTTTTTTGGGGTGGTATTGTCTGTTGGCAAAGCCATAAGGACAATGTCGTACGGCGAATCCTGAGCAGTTTAAATCTCGTCATCCCGACTTTTTTTAAAGACACTTTCGAGTGTCTTTTTTTTAGTTAAAAAACTAAAAAGCTAGCTACAGTATGTTGTTTCGTTTTGTCTATCTGATAAAATTCAAAATTTTAAATTTATCTCCAATCACTTGAATGAAATGAATGACTATTTATTGAGGAATAAAAATATAATTTTAGGGAATTCCCTCTTCATTTTAGGGCATTTACGTCTAAAATTTTTGAGTTAATTATCCTATATTACTAGCTGTTATAACTTTAAGAAATATTAATCTTCATTTCAACAGATGTTTAAAACTTATAGATCTCTAATAATTTTAGAACCCTATATTGCTTTTTATAATACCATAAAACTTAATAAAAAGAATTATAATAGTATAATTAGTGAGTTTTGCTTACCTAGTGGCTATGGAAATGGATTAAATATTAGTCAACCTACCCATGAAATGGCTCACACTTGGGATCATCTTCAAAGGTTACGAGGGAATTTGAGAGTAAGATTAGATCATTATTCAGAAAGAAACTTACAAAAAATAATCAAACAAAGTGAACTTTCTGATTCCCTTACCGAAACGAACCAAAGGCACCGTTTTCAAGTTGAAAATACTAAAGAGAGAATATCTTTTGAAGAAATGTTTCACAGATACAGACTTCGAATTCCACGAAGACAACTTTCTTTCCACGCTTCAGGTCCAAATGGCTATTCCTTAACCGACGTTAGAGAGTTTTATGCAGAAGGCTATGCAGTATTTAATGGAGGAACAAGATGGTTGATTCAACAAGCAAGACTGTATTTTTACGCAAGAGAACTTTATAATTATTTATTGCAAGAAGTTCATGGTGAAAATTTGCCAACGCCCGATATCACACAAGTTATAATTGAAACACGTCAATTACCACCACTAAGAAGTACTTAAAAAAATCTATCATGACCTTCCAAAACCTAAAAAACCATATCCTCCACCAATTCTCAAATGGTAAACAAGGAAAAGAATTTGACTTTTCAAACACTTTTTCCGAGGTACTAAACCGTAAAACTACACACGAAGAAGCTATAGTTTTATTAACTGTTTTAGCACCGCACATTCAACCTGGATTTTTGGAAGAAATAATCCAAAACTTAAACCCCGAAGGTGGAGAATTTCCTTTATGGGGCGGCTTAATACGCGACAACTATGGGGGAATGTTACCTACTGGCGAAACAATTCAATATATTTTAGCTCGGGAAAATGTAAACAAAAGAGCACTGATTCAAAATTATTTTAATGAAGACCATTGGTTTTTTTCTACCCAAACGCTGCTTTTAGAAACGGTTCGAGAAGAACTTCCCAAAATGAGCGGACAACTCATTATGCCTACAGAAACAGTCAGCCTTTTATTATTTGGCGAGGTAAATCTACCAGTTTTTAGCGCTCAATTTCCGGCAGAATTGGTTTCCACTAAAATGGAATGGGAAGATTTAGTGCTTGCAAAAAACACATTCGAGCAAATACACCAAATTAAGCTTTGGTTGAAACACGAAAAAAAATTACGTGAAGATTTCGGGTTGGATAAACGTATATCTCCTGGCTATCGCGCATTGTTTTATGGCACTTCAGGGACGGGAAAAACCCTTACCGCTTCTCTATTGGGTAAAGAATACAATATGCCTGTTTATAGAATAGATCTTTCACAAATCGTTTCAAAATATATTGGCGAAACGGAAAAAAACCTTGAAAATATATTTATCAGGGCCGAAAATAAAAATTGGATTCTATTTTTTGATGAAGCCGATGCGCTCTTCGGAAAAAGGACCGCAACAAAAGATTCGCACGACCGCTACGCAAATCAAGGAATTAGTTATTTATTGCAGCGTATTGAAAACTATAACGGTGTGATTATTTTAGCCAGTAATTTTAAGGAGAATATTGACGCAGCTTTTATACGAAGGTTAAACCAAATTATAGAATTTCCAAAACCAGAATTTGAAGATCGTAAAGCCCTTTGGCAAAATATTTTACCGAAACAATTGAAAGCCAAAAAAGAAATTCTTGAAAAAATTGCAAGGGACTATGAACTTACAGGAGCCCAAATTGTAAGCGCAGTCAGTTTTGTTTGCTTGCATTGTTTGGAAAATAAAACCAAAAAGGTTGAATTTGATGACTTTTTAGAAGCCGTAAAACGTGAATTTAAAAAGGAAGAACGAATGTTCAATCAATTGCCCTAAAAGGAAGAAAGAAAGTTCGATAAAATTCAAACATCACCAACTTCCGCCGCCACCGCCGCCAAAACCGCCGCCTGAAGAGCCGCCGCCAGAACTGCTACTTGAAGGCGAACTAACCATCGTGGACTGTGTCGAGGCTATAGAATCTGAAAACGAATTAGTGAAATTATGCATCGTAAATGCCCCTGCGGAAGATGTGTACCAACTTGGTGGCTGCAGGTTTAACGCTTCAAACTTTTTTGACCATTGTGAAAAAAGTCCAAATGCGAGAGCATAACCCATTGTGGTTTCAAAATAAGTGGGACTGTCTTGTAAAAGCATTTTAAGTTTACCTTCTTCTGCAATTTTTATGAAGTTTTTAAAGCCTTTTAAATCAGAAAAAGCTTCATTGCCTTTAGAATTTTTCCTTACCATATAAACCGTCATAATCAACAAAAAAATCGAAACAGGAACTACAGCTATTGCCGCCCAAAGACCCCAAGTGAGCAAAAAGATTGTAAATAGCAATACACCAGCAATCAAGACACCAATCACCGTTCTGGTTTGAATTTTATTGGCTTGTGCATCATAATATATTTGAGCTTTTTCTTTCAATTGTAATTTAGCTGTACTCATTTTAGTATAAAAAGTATCCTTCAAACTACTTATTAAAACCGATTTTTCGCTTTCGCTTGAATCCATTCCAAAGAGTCCGTTAAAAATAGTTTCTTCATATTCTGAAGCATTGCTAGGCAAGGGTTTTAAGCGGGTAAGTCTGGTATCATCTTTAGTAAACCAGTTGGCTTTTGGTATTTGCTCCATTTTAAGTATTCCGCGGGAACCCCAATAAGGAATTAAGGAGATTAAGTCTGGCGTATCAGCGCTGTCATCTATTAAAAATCCCGCCATTGCTGGATCCATGCCGCTCGGTGGAAAATAGCTTGTTGTTGCCACTACCCTATCGTCTTTGCCGTATTTATTCCAAACCCAATAGAATATTAATAACATGAGTCCAAGAATGAGCGTCCAACCATAATTAATCCAAAACGGCCACAAGGGTTTTATTTCTTTTACAGCATTCTTCGGAAGATTTATTAAAACCGTTACACTTTGCCCTGGAATAGAGAAGAAATCATCGTGACTTTTTGCGGTAAATGTTCCGTCGTCATAAGTTAAGTCAAAATCTTTGCTTACTGTTTTATCTCCTGCAACACCAGCATATACAAATAGGTCGTCCAAATTTGTATTAACATTTTCTGGAAGATGAACTGAAAAATTAATATGCTGAAATACCGCGTACCAGTCAAGGGGTTTAATGTTCCAATAAAACTTAATGTAAGAATCTTCAAAAAGAAAAGCGTTGTAAACCCTGTATTTTATTTGGTAATGCTGCGGGCCAATTATCGTTACATCTTTATCGCCAATCTTTATTTGAAGATTATCACTAAGCTTTTGAACAAAATCTGGGTCAGACTCAAATTTATGGTCGGGAACATCAACTTTCCTTATTTTTATTCTTCGTTTTTCCTGAGTTCCTTCGTCGGTAAGAAGGTCATAATTGACTTGAATATTTCTATAAATTCCGTGTTTGTATTCCGTAAAGTTTAGATCATAATCCTCAACCACATCAAAATAGCCATCTTTGCTGATATAAATATCTACTTGGGCATTATTCACCGTAAACCCCTGCGCAAAACCCTCAAGAAAAAACAAAAACCCAAAAAGAAGTAGGAACAGTTTTTTGTTGAACTGAAGAGAATGATTATAATTAATGATGTTTTTTGTAATCATGATAAAATGTAAGTAACACAGTTGTCAGTTGTCTTTGTCTTCGGCGTTATCCGTAGTCAGTCTTAAAATACTAGTTATAATTGTTTGAGGGTTAACATTGGAAAACCAACAACTGATAACTGATAACAGGCAACTATTCAAAACTAACCTTCACATTCTCACGAGTAGCGGCATCAACTTCAAAAAAGTCGAAATGCTGATAGCCGAACATTCCTGCGAACAATACACCTGGCATGCTTTCGCCATAGGTATTGTTTTCTCGAACCGTTCCGTTGTAGTAACGTCGGCTTCTTTCAAGGTTTTCTTCTATCTCGTTTAGTTTTTGTTGAAGGTCTAAAAAGCCAGCATTCGCCTTTAAATCTGGATAAGCTTCACCCAACGCGAATATGCTTCGCAAGGTTTGTTGCAAATGGTTTTCAGCTTTTATTTGTGCGTTTATATCGTCAGAAGGGACTGCCATTGCGGCATTACGGGCGTTAATAACGCTTTCTAAAGTTGTTTTTTCGTGGGCGGCATAGCCTTTTACGGTTTCCACAAGGTTGGGAATTAAATCATAACGGCGTTTTAGCGCTACATCTATATTGCTCCAAGCGTCTTTTACCACATTTTTGTTTTTCACAAAACGGTTGAAGACAATAACGAGCAAAAAGGCGAGTAACGCGACGATGGCTATAATTATAAGTAATATTGACATAGATTTTTATTAATAGTTAATTCGTGATTCGTGATTCGTTAATTTGAGATTCGTTAATTTGAGATTCGTTAATTCGGGATTCATTAAAATCGAAGGAATTTATTGTATTCAATATCTCTTTTCCCTTCTTTCTATTTTCTTTTCTCTATTTTCTTTGTTCTTTTTCCTCAAACAAGTAATCATTTCGAAATGAACAACTAAGATACATTTTTATTCTTTTCGGTCACCTTCCTCCTTTAATAAAATATCTTTGTGATGGGATTATTTTTAAAACAAAATCATAAATTTAAACCTTTCATTTAAGCGTAAAATCTTAATGAAAACACTAACCAAGCGATTATAATTATTTTGAAAAAAACCGTCTACCTCCTATTCTTGCTGTTGTTACCTTGTTTGCTTGTGGCTCAAAACGACAGTATTTCGAAAAAACTCAAGTTCTTTGCTGATGTAAGACTTAGATTGGAGCAGGACTGGAACTCCCAAAAGCCTGACGGCTCGTTTCGTGATGACCGAACCCGTTTGCGATACCGAGCACGGCTGGGCGCCACTTATGATTTTAAGGAGTGGGTTTCTTTCGGGGTAGGCGTCCGGACAGGGAAAGCCAATAATCAGCAAAGCGGAAATCTAACTTTGGGCGATCAGTTTAGTAGTGTTCCCATTGCTTTTGACAAAATTTATATTGGCTTCAACTATAATTGGCTAAATGCTTGGGTGGGAAAAAACACCTTTCCATTTGAAAAACAAAACGAGCTTTTTTGGAGTGGTAGTGTGAATCCTGAAGGTGTTTCCCTTTCGGGGAAGTTTCCTTTTAAAAATGAATTTATACAATCTCTAAAAGTAAATACCGGACATTTCATCTTTGATACCAGCGGTACTTCTTTGGGAAAAGACAGTTATTTTGAAGGCATTCAGCTGGTTTCTTCGCATTGGCAAAATCGCGTGAAGTTTTTTCCTGCTTTTTATTATTTCAAAAATATGCCAAACATCCCTGATGGCGGCGATACTTTTAATATTGACTATTCCATAGTTCATCTGGGAACTAAAGTTGACATTCTTAAGAATACAAAAGTAACTGTCGGTTTTGACTATTATCAAAACGTGCAGGATTACAATGGCAATGATTCCGTTCCAAAGGCGTTACAGAACCAAAAAACAGCCTATGTGGCCAACGCAGGTATCGGAAAATTGGAGAAAAAAGGCGACTGGAAAGTGCAACTTACTTATAGCCATATAGAACGTTTTGCAGCCGTGGATTATCTGACGCAAGCAGACTGGGCTCGTTGGGATTATTCTAGTTCAGGCTCGCCAGACAGTAGGCTTACAAATTTTAAAGGGCTGGAAATAATGGCTGGCTATGCTTTAGCAGAAAACATGAATTTAAGATTGCGCTTCTATACAGTGGAGCAATTAGTGTCCTACGGAATTGCCAAAGAAAACGGTAACCGCATTCGGCTCGATTTTTATATTGGGTTTTAGTATTTTTGAAAGCTTTCCTCCTCGATACCTTTGCGTAACGCTGTGTTATAGTTATTACGCAGAGAAAAAGAGTTTCACAGAGGGAAGTACTAAAATTTATAACTCCAATGTCGCAGATAGACTTGTTCAATCTTGAATTTAATTCTGAAAAGAATCTTCTTCCAAAAGACGGGACAGTAAATTACCTCGGAAAAGTTTTTTCTGCGGAAGAAGCCAATCATTATTACGAAACCCTTCTCAATACAATAGACTGGAAAAATGACGAAGCCATCATCTTCGGGAAAAAAATAATTACCAAACGCAAAGTTGCTTGGTATGGCGATCGTGAGTTTAGTTATACCTATTCAAAAGTTACAAAGAATGCACTTCTTTGGACTCCGGAATTACTTCAACTTAAAAAACAAATTGAAACCGAAAGCGGCGAAACTTTTAATAGTTGTTTACTAAATCTCTACCACTCTGGTGAAGAAGGAATGGCTTGGCATAGCGATGGCGAAAAGGATTTAAAGAAGAATGGTGCCATAGCCTCCTTAAGTTTTGGGTCGGAACGCAAGTTTGCTTTTAAGCATAAAGAAACCAAGGAAACGGTTTCTCTAAACTTAGAACACGGCAGCCTGTTGATTATGAAAGATACTACGCAAACCAACTGGTTACATCGTTTGCCGCCAACTAAAAAGATACGTGCTTCGAGGATTAATTTGACTTTTAGAACTATTATTAGGGATTAGACACTGGCGATGAGCCAAGAGCCAAGAGCAAAATAGGGGCTTTTAAGTTTTTGGAACGCTATACCCTTAAAAATAAATAAATTACGTTTTCCTAATTTTCCTAGACAGTATCCGTTTGTAGAAATAATTTCGTAAATTATTCCCTCAATTTATCCTCACGACACTTTTTGTTTAACCATCTAAATCATAAAGCGATGATAGCATTGATCCATGACCCACAAATTCAACAAATTATTAACCCACCAAACACTACCTCATTTTGGGAAAGCGACCTTAAACGTTTTGAAGATGGCGATGTTTCCTTAGATAGGCACACGGCTGGTGAAAACACTATTCGCGCGTTTCAACGATTGCTAATCTTTTTGGGGTATTCCACATCTTCCGCTGGTGCGTTTTCTATTGATGGCGATTTTGGTCGCGGAACCAACAGAGCGCTGGCGCAGTTTGAATTTGAAAATGGCCTGTCAAAACCAAGTTTTCCTACAAAAACATTAACATATCCATGTACTTGGCGCAACGCACGTTCAGAAATAAATGTTATACCCGATGTGCTTTTAACCTTGCATACACTAGAAAAAATGCTAGAAGCCGCCAAAGACGCCATTGCCAAAAAGGAAGTAAGTTGTGGCGATTTTAATGAAGCCATTTTTCAGCTAAATGCGCTACACATTAGAAATTCGCTAGATTGTAGAAAAATAAATGAACGTTATGGTGCCGCTGCCGAAAAAGCTTCGCAAAATGTGAAGAATTTAAAAGGGTATATCATACAACCAGAATGGATTTTATCGATTATTCGGCAGGAATCTGAAGGAGTGGTTCGTCCCAGATTTGAGCAACACTATTTAACAAAATTCGCAAATCAGGAACCCCAAACAGATTTGGCTGAATTGCGCTACCGCTCCATGAGTTTTGGACTTGGACAAATTATGGGCTTTAATTATGCCGCCATTGGCGCACAATCTGCCAAGGAACTTTACACAGCTTCTTTAGAAAAACAAATTACATCCATTGCGCGATTTTTAACGATAAGATCCAGTGTGCGCAGCGTGGTGAGCAAAACGAATCCTACTGCAGATGACTTTAAGATAGTGGCTAGTTACTACAATGGTTCTGGCTATGCAACGCATCATTATGATGAAAGTGTGGGACGATGGTTTAAGGAGTTTAAGCTGCTTCGCGCTTGATTAAATTAACATAATAAATAAAATTTCATAACGATAGTAGAGTTTATCTTAAGACTAATTTAATTTGTAGGAGAAAGAAACTATTTTCTTAGATTCTAATGAACCATCTATGAGATATCCCCTAATTATTTTTTAATAATTACCCGTCTGACTCGTTCTAAAATAACCATACACGTTAAAGAATGAATCTTGGTATAATTATATATTTTATGAAACCATCAAAACTTTAATATCCAGATAGCCATTACACGTTCTGCAGTGCTTCCCATTAAAAAATGTTTTAAACCCATTCTGCCGCGTGTGCCCAAAAACAATAAATCTGCATTTTAATCTTTCGCAGTTTGCTTTATATTAACCAAACATTTTAACTTGAAGTAATTAGTGAGGTTAATAATAAATAGATTAGACTATATAGTCTATTCTATTTATTATCTATTTAAGATTTAGGCGGATTAACGAACGTTTAGGAAATAGCTTTGATTGCTATAAGTAAAAGGATTTATTGAAAATTTTGCAGCTCAACTAAGATTATTAGCGTACTGAAAAAACAAGATTATGTTTAATGTAAATTTTAAAGACACTTGGAATTTCTCAATTTTAAAGAAAAACCCATTCTTCTGTTTTAAGTTTAAATGAATCATCTTCAATCCAGGAAAGCGTAACAAATTTAAGTGATAAAAAAACATTAACTTGTAGGAAAGACGGTTATTTTCTTACATTAGCCCATTTTTGAAGATAAGTAATAGCCATTCGTTTCTAGATCGCTGATTTTAATAATTTTATAAAGACACATACAAATCGCGTTTTATTTTTCTAGGTAGAATAAAGCCTACGTAAACAGAGAAACAATAATTCTGATAGATTGCAAACCAAACTAAAAATACTCCATCTCGAAGAGATAACTGCTGATACTGAATTAGTAGAAAGAGCGTTGAAAAACGTAAATATCCAATTTGAGAAATTGGTTGTTGACAATAAGATAGCCTTTGTGAAAGCACTCAAAGTATTTAATCCAGACATTATACTTTCAGAGTACAAACTCCCCTGTTTTAATGCTTCGGACGCTTTAAAAATTATTTCGCAGCAGGGTGAAAAGATTCCTTTCATCTTAATTACTTCTATTTTATGTGAAGAAAATGCCATAGAAATTATAAAAGCCGGAGCAGATGATTATTTCTTCAAAGACCGCATGTTTCGTCTACCGTATGCTATATTAAATGCTGTGGAAAAAAACAATGCAGCCCAACAACTTCGCAAAAGTGAAGTCCTCAATAAGTGTATCCTTTCTTCCGTAAATTCACATATTGCCGTTATAGACGAAAGCGGTGAAATTCTAACGGTAAACAAAGCATGGAATGATTTTGGGAATAAAAATAGCAATCTAACTTTAGATGGTATTCCAAGAGGTAGCAACTACTTCGATGCCTGCAAAAAAGGAATTGAAGATGGCGATAGCGATGCAGAAAAGGCATTGGCCGGCATTCAATCTATTTTTAAAAAAAATAGACTGAATTTTGAAATGGAATATTCTTGTCATTCCCCACAAAACCAACAATGGTTTATGCTTAGTGCCGTAAATCTGGGAAGTAATACTAACCAAGTCGTCATCTCCCATCACGATATTAACTATAGAAAAATAGCTGAAAAAAATCTTGAGGACACTTCGACTGAATTGCGAAAAACACTTTCTGAACTTAATAATATTCTAGATTTCTCCTTAGATGTAATTTGTACTGTTAATACTAATGGGGAGTTTGTAAATGTTAGCGCCGCATCAGAAAAAATTTGGGGTTATAAACCGAGTGAGCTAATCGGGACCAAATTTATTAACCTAGTATTAGAGGAAGATGTTGAAATTACCTCCAAAGCTGCTGAAACAATTTATAAAAAAATCAAGGATCCAACATTTGAGAATAGATATGTACACAAAAGCGGGAAAATTATCCCGATGTTATGGTCCGTTAATTGGGATGAGAAACAAGGTTTATTGTATTGTATAGCCAAAGATATAACGGAGAAAAAAAATCTTGAGAAAGCAGTGAAAAATGAAAGGGATCAGTTCTACGATATGTTTTTAAAAGCACCATCTGCAGTTGGAATGTTGAAAGGTCCTGACCACGTTTTTGAAATGGCGAATCCTCTTTATTTACATTTAATTGGTGAAAAAAATATAATAGGAAAATCTGTAGCTGAAGCACTTCCCGAAGTTATAGAACAAGGCTTTATAAGCCAGCTAGATCGTGTATACCAGACCGGTGAATCGTATAGCGGCACGGAAACATTAGTGAAATTAAAAACTCAGGACAACGCTCCACTAACCGAGTTATATATAAACTACGTTTATCAGGCCTATAGAAATAACAAAGGAAAGATAGTGGGCGTCTTCTTTTTTATAAACGACGTAACCGAACAAGTAGTATCCAAGAAAAAAGTTGAAAAAAGCGAAAAGCAATATCGTCAGATTGTAGAAACAGCAGAAGAGGGCATTTGGCTTTTGGACGAAAACAGCAAAACCACTTTTGTAAATAAAAAGATAGGCGAAATGCTTGGCTATTCTGAAGAGGAAATGATGGGTAAAACCAGTTCCTATTTTTTGGATGCGGACGGACAGGAATATGCCCAGATTTATTTAGACCGGAGAAAAATGGGGATTGCGGAAAAGATGGAACTTTCTTTTATCTCTAAAAAGGGTAATCGCATTACAACACAAGTATCGGCAAATCCTATTTTCGATGAGCTCGGGAATTTTAAGGGATCCCTGGGAATGCTTTTTGATATCACAGAAAAGAAACATTTAGAGAACCTTTTAGACAAATCAAACAGGCTTGCCAGAATAGGTAGTTGGGAGATAGATGTTATTAAAGGAACGGTTTATTGGTCAGATATAACAAAAGAAATACGCGAAGCAGCGCCAGATTTTATCCCAGATCTTTCAATCGGTATTGGCCATTTTAATGGTGAAGTAAACAAAAAAATTATAACGGAACGCTTAAAGCAGTGCATTGAAAATGGAATTCCATGGGATGAAGAACTTGAAATAACCACATTTAAGGGCAACTTGAAATGGGTTCGAACAATTGGGGAAGCAGAATTTGTTGAGGGAAAATGCGCTAAAATATATGGCAGTTTTCAGGATATTACGGAGCGTAAAAAAGGAGACAGTGAACGTGTTAAAATGATCTCAGATGTGGTTCAGCGCAATAGCGATCTTGAACAATTTTCTTATATCATATCTCATAATCTTCGAGCCCCAACTGCCAACATTATGGGTTTCGCAGATATTTTACAGCACGAAACGCTTACCCAGCAAGAGCGGAAGGAATCGTTACAAGGGCTTTCTGCTTCAGTAACCTCGCTAGATGCTGTAATTAAAGACATTAACAACATCTTGCAGGTAAAGAATGAATCTGACGATAAAAAAGAAGTGATTGATTTCTCAAGAATTGTTAAGGATATCAAGCTTAGTTTAAACAATCTCATAGAAAAACACAGCGTAAGCATTAGCACCGATTTTACAGAAGTAAACGAAATACATTCGCTAAAAATCTTTGTCTACAGCATCTTTTATAATCTAATAGACAATAGCATTAAATATGGTAAACCAAACGTGCCAACCCAGATTGAAATAAAAAGTAAGCAAGAGAATAACAAAATAATCATTACTTTTAAAGACAATGGTTTAGGGCTTGACATGAAATTTAAAAAGAATAAAATTTTTGGGTTATACAATCGCTTCCATTCCCACGTGGAAGGAAAAGGAATGGGATTGTTTATTGTGAAAACGCAAGTAGAATCCCTGGGAGGAAAAATTACATTATTGAGCGAACTCAATAAAGGAACCGAATTTACAATCGTCTTCAAAAACTAAATCTAAAATGGAAATAATGAAGCGGTTTATTATTATTGATGACGACGCGATAAACAATTTCCTCACAAAAATGATTTTGAAAAAATCCTTTGACTCAGTAAAGGTTAATGATTTTAAAATTCCCGAAGATGGCCTGAAGTTTATAGAGTCCGAAACAAGCATTAATGAGTCAGATGGAAAAACAATAGTATTTTTGGACATAAACATGCCAACAATATCAGGATGGGATTTTCTTGAAGCTTTTGAACTTTTAAATCCTGCGATAAAAGAACATTACACTATTTATATATTATCGTCCTCGGTAGATCCTAGCGACATAAATCGGGCACGAACAAATCCGCTCGTAAAAGGTTTCTTAGAGAAACCACTCAAAAAAGAAGTCATTCTTAAAATATGCTAAAACTGGTGTTGTCCTATAATAATCTTTACCCTTATCTTATTCTTTCATGGAATCAAGAATAATTTACAATTTTAATAAAAATTCAGACCTACAAAACTGGATAATTGTAGACGATGTGGTTATGGGCGGTCAATCATCAGGAACCTTTTCAATAAGTGCCAACGGTTTTGGTGTTTTTGAGGGTGTTATATTATTAGCTAATAATGGAGGGTTCTCTTCTGTAAAATATGGATTTCCAAGAATTCAATTAGATGGATATACGAAGATCCTTCTAAAAATCCAAGGCGATGGTAAAGCCTATCAATTCAGGTTAAAATCTAATTCGGAAGATTACTATTCATATATAGCTTCCTTTAATACCTCTAGAGATTGGCAGGAAATAGAGATTAACCTAAAAGATATGTTCCCTTCTTTCAGAGGGAAACAACTTGAGCAACCAAATTTTTCTGATGACCATATAGAAGTTGTAACCTTTTTGATAGCAAACAAGAAAAATGAGAAATTCAAACTCTTAATAGCTAAAATAGAATTACAATAAAAGAGCTATACTTAAAATTAATCTTTAAACATAACGGCACGCGCGAGACGCTCGCCAAATATCAACCCATTTTAATGCGGTTTAATTTTCAAAATTTATAGTGGGCTTATTTATTGCTATCTGCTTTGTTAAAATATTCATAACTAGGTTCTAGTAGTTGTAAAATTTGTTTTGTTTTAATAGTTTTACCAGCGTTTAAACGAAATTATCTATGGATATTTTAAAAGAAGCAACAGCTTTTGAAGAGGCTAGCATGAGCAATCTCACTACCAGTGATAGAGTAGAAGCTACACGAGAAGCAAAACGACTTATACTCGCTATTAACGAGATTTATAAAAAAACAAAAGATGCCAACCTAATGGAGGTAATGAAGCGCTTGACGGATAAGAAAAAAAGAATTGATGTTCGACTAAAAGGAAGACCCAGCTCAGGAATTTAGGCAAGCTTGCAGCTAATGTTGTGAGAACAGCTTTAAAGTCTTGGTTTACCTATATTCACTTCAACTGTTTTTCTAAGAAATGTTACTTGATATCGTTTCTATTACTCCAAGTGCTGCACGTTCTCCCGAAAGCATAGCGGCATTTAAAGAGCCATTTAATTGTGTGTCTCCCGCTAAAAAAAGTCCACCCGTTAATCGAGTTTCCGAAGGTGACATTTCGTAGCGCAAGTCCGCCAATTCTGGTAATGCCATCGGTATCTTATAATGTTTAATAAACCTACACGTACTAATCCCACAAAGCTCTTTTAATTCTTCGCTCACCCGATCTATAAGTTCTTGATTGTTTACCTTTTGATTCTCTATTACGGTTACCGATAGCAATTCTTTATTCGGTTTTTTGCTTGTAGCTAAACTCGTATGATAAAAAATATTATTTATTAAAGTTCCCTCTTTTGGAATAAGACCGATTAACGGTTTTCTAATGGTTCTGTTTTCAGTTTCAAAATATAATGTATCACAAGACTTCCATTTCAATGCTTGGTTTTTTAGATTTTCAATGAGATCATTGGCATCTGTAGCCAAAATAGTAAAGTCACTTTCTAATTTGGTATTATCAGCAAGGGTTATTTCGCCATCTTTTACTGCTGTCACCTTAGTGTTGAACTTAAAAGTAGTATGCTTTAGGTTCTGAGCCAGTTGCTTCGGAATCGCTTCAATACCGTCTTTTGGTAATGCGGCATAACCTTCTCCAAACATTTTGTACACAAATTCGAACATTCTGCTGGAAGTTTCCAATTTGTTTTCAAGAAAAATACCGCTGAAAAAAGGTTTGAAAAAGTCGTTTATCATTTCAATTGAAAAACCAAAATCCGTTAAATAAGATAACGTAGACTGCTCTTTATCAGAAAAGATTTTGGATAACGTTTTTTTCTTCAACATATGATTCAGCTGAAGTATTTTAAGTTTGTCTGAAAATGTTCCAATGCCTGAGAAAAGTGTAGAAAATAACAATGATACGTCTCTTAAGGGGTCGCCTATCAAGATTTGTTTGCCATTTTTGTAAATGGCTGCTCCTGGCACAAATTTCTGTAAATCCAACGACTCCAAATCAAGATACTTTTGGGCATACGGGTAAGCAGTTAATAAAACCTGAAAACCATGGTCTAATTGATACCCTTCTATTATATCTGTTTTCACTCTTCCACCTACTCCATCCGTAGCCTCAATAATAATTGGAGAAAATCCATTTTGCTCAAGAACAGTAGCCGCAATCAATCCGCTAACTCCCGCTCCGATGATATGTATTTTGTAATTCGAATTTTTCATTTCTAGTCGATAAATATATCTGCTGTGTACAAAGTTAGTAGTTTTAATTTTTGTTTAACAATATATTATAAAGGTTAAACAAAAAATAGAATACATTTACACTACAAAATACGATAAACAAAAATCTATACACAGCATAAATGAATAAGATTGCCATTGTAAGGTGTGAACACTTTAACGCAGCACATAGATTACAAAATAAAAATTGGAGTGACGAAAAAAACAAAGCCATTTTTGGAAAATGCAACAACCCCAATTATCACGGTCATAATTATGAATTGGAAGTGAAAGTTATTGGGCCGTGTGATCCAGAGACTGGTTATGTTATAGACACAAAGATTTTGTCTGACTTAATAAAGCAAGAAATTTTAGATAGGTTCGACCACAAAAACCTTAATCTGGATACTCTTGAATTTAAAGACCTAAACCCCACTGCCGAGAATATTGCCATAACTATTTATAACTTGTTACGACCAGCGATCGAAGCCAAATTAGAATTAAAGATTAAACTTTATGAAACACCAAGAAACTATGTTGAATACCCTCACTAAAGAAAATAGACTTAACGGATTTTCAGACGAAGAAATTGGCGATGAACATTTTTATTCCGGACTTGAAACGCCTATGAGAGCCGATGCATTTAAAGTGTCTGATGAAGAAAAGAAATATAAAATAGCAGGTCTTTTCGCAGAAATAATGGATGTTATGGGCTTAGATCTTACCGACGACTCCTTAAAAGGCACGCCTAATCGAGTTGCCAAAATGTATATAGATGAAATTTTTTCAGGTTTAAATCCAGCTAACAAACCTAAGGCTGCCTTGTTTGATAATAAATATCAATACAACCAAATGCTGGTTGAGAAGAACATCACATTTTATTCTAATTGTGAGCATCACTTTGTTCCAATTATAGGAAAGGCTCATATTGCCTATATATCTTCCGGCAAAGTGATTGGGCTTTCTAAGCTGAATAGAATTGTTCAATATTTCGCCAAAAGACCCCAAGTACAGGAGCGTTTAACAAACCAGATTGCTGCGGAACTTACTGAAATATTAGACACAAAAGATGTTGCGG
This sequence comes from Aequorivita sublithincola DSM 14238, assembly GCF_000265385.1. Lineage (NCBI taxonomy): Bacteria > Pseudomonadati > Bacteroidota > Flavobacteriia > Flavobacteriales > Flavobacteriaceae > Aequorivita > Aequorivita sublithincola. Next base: position 2,310,295 of record NC_018013.1, on the reverse strand, counting down.
TAATTATAGATGCAAAACATTTATGTGTTTCTTCCCGTGGAATAAAAGATGATACTTCTGCCACGGTAACTTCTTTTTATGGCGGGGTATTTAATACACCAAATAAAATTGCTGAATTGCAGAATTATTTAAAATAATTATGAAACTAAGTTTTGACATAAGATTTCAATAATAATTGCATATCCGTAATTATTCCAAAATGAGTGTTTTGACTTTTTGATCCACTGCTTACCCCAAATTTATTCGGGAATCATTCACATAGTTCATTGCACGAGCCAAGACTTTTTTTTGTCGTGGTTCTTGGGGTCCGCTTTTGGCGGTCGATCTTGGTTCAAAACGTCAAAGGCGCAACTATAATTAAAATAACTCTACATTTGAAATAGGATTTATAACGGACAAGCAAAAATCTAAATATGAATACACTCGATAAAGCAAAAACACCAACTACAGTTGCTGCGAACAAAAAAAAATATTCTATTTATGATATAGCTATAAATGGGTTGGATGGCAAACCTATTTCCCTTAAAACTTTTAGAGGCAAGAAAATACTTTTTGTAAATGTGGCTTCGGAGTGTGGCTTCACAAATCAATATAAAGAGCTACAATCCCTGAGCGATACATACGCTGATAAACTCGTTGTTATTGGTTCTCCGTGTAATCAATTTGGAAAACAAGAACCTGGAAATGCTTCGCAAATTCAAGAATTTTGCGAATTAAATTTTGGGGTAACATTTTTACTTACAGAGAAAATAGCGGTAAAAGGCAGCAATCAACATCCGTTATACGAATGGCTTACCTCAAAAAAACTTAACGGGAAGAAGAGTTCCAGTGTAAAATGGAATTTTCAAAAATATTTGGTGGACGAAAAAGGAAATCTCATTGATTATTACTTTTCGATCACCAAACCAATGAGTTCAAAAATTACGAAGCACTTATAATGTCCATTGAAGTAATTCGACTTTTACTCGATTTTGGATTAGTGGTTTTAATTTGGATCATCCAATGCATTGTGTATCCTAGTTTTCGATATTATCCTACCGAAAATCTAATTGCTTGGCATAAAATATACACTGCCCGTTTTAGTGTTATCGTGATACCGTTAATGCTCGGGCAAATTGGTATTGTTCTGTATCAAACCATCCTGACGCCAAGTGTTTATACAGTGGTAAGTCTGATAATTATTATATTTGTTTGGCTGGTAACTTTCTTACAATTTGTGCCCATACATACTTCGATTGCGAAAGGTATTGTCACTGAAAAACTATTGGCTTCCTTAGTAAATAAAAATTGGATACGGACTGTTTTATGGACGCTATTATTTATATATAGTTTTATATATTATTTATTGGAATAACAAGTTAAATCGAAACCGAACTTAAATTTTAAAACTACCCTGCTGGCGCGAGCGTCTCGCTCGTGTTCTTCACAGCCATTCTTCTAATATTAAGTTCACAGCATAAATTTTAATGCCTACTGCCTAATACCTATTTCCTCCACTAAAAATCCCTCAATCATCCCATTAGGCTGACTAGTACCAGGAACCGGAAACTCAAACCAATGCTGCATTTTTTTATCGAAACCCGTTTTGTTTAAATAATTGTGCAATGCCAAGTTTAATCCCTTGGTATATTTGGGGTGGTCGGCGCCTTGGGGATCTTCGTGATATAAATCGTTTTGGGCAAAACCTTCAAAAATAGGTCCCGTAATAGTTATTCCAAAATCCTGAGGATTCTTGCCAATGGGACTATGAACCGTAGTGGTAAACTGGTGCCAATAAGCGCTCTGAATACAATTGCGTTCAAACAATTGCCTTACCACATCTAGCGAATCAATGGTTTCTTGCTCCGTTTGGGTGGGAAATCCATACATAAGATACGCGTGAACCATAATATTGTTTTCAAAAAAATTATGGGTAACGCGTGTTACTTGCGCAATGTCAACACCTTTTTTCATTTTGGCAAGTAATCTATCGGAAGCAACTTCCAAGCCGCCCGTTACGGCGATGCAACCAGACTTTGCCATTAATTCGCATAGCTCAAAGCTGAAAGTTTTTTCGAAACGAATATTCGTCCACCACGTAATTTTTACATTCCGTTCTATCAATGCATTTGCTAAAGCCCGCAACATTTTTGGCGGTGCTGCTTCATCCACAAAATGAAAACCTGTAATGCCCGTGTCTTTAACTATCTTTTCAATTTTATTGACTAAATCTTCAGCGGTGGTGTTTTGGTAATTCCCTATATAATCCAAGCTCACATCGCAAAACGAACATTGTTTCCAATAACAGCCGTGAGAGATTGTCATTTTATTCCATCGTGCATCCGTCCACATTCGGTGCATCGGGTTTACAACATCCAAAAAAGACACATATTTATCAAAAGGCAACCCAGAATAATCGGGCGCCGGCAAGTTTCTATGATGGTAAATGGTGTTCGGAAATTTATTCTTATAAACAACGGCATCGTTTTCCAGCACATACGTCCGTTCCAAATCATTTATGGAAATGGTCCCTTCCAGATACTGAACCATTTTTAGCAAAGGCCCTTCCCCATCGTCCAAGGAAATAAAATCCACAAACTCAAAAATCCGCGGATCTGTAAGTGAACGCAGTTCGGTATTGCAATAGCCGCCGCCAAAAGCAATTTTAATAGTTGGAAAAAACTGTTTCGTAAATTGCGCACAACGCAAGGCTGCAAACAAATTTCCGGGAAAAGGAATGGTAAAGCAAACTATAAGCGGTTGCTCCGTTTTAACTTTTTCCATTAGAATATCCAGCATTTTCTCTTCAATGAGCGTTGGCTGAAAACTTAAAAATTCATCTATCTCATTAAAGCTACTGGCTGAAGTGGCAATCTGCTCGGCATACTTCGTAAAGGCAAAAAACTCATCTACATTGGCCTGAATAAAATCGCCTATCTCTTCGATAAAAAGCGTTCCATAATGTTTTGCTTTATCGATAATGCCAATTTCGCCAGCGTCCCATTTAATAGTAGTATTTACTTTAGACAGTCGATGGCCCATCGGTAAAAAATTAGGTGCCAGAATTTTATGCGCCGTTGCAAGATCCTGCTTTTGAAGAAAAGAAATAACAACATCTACGCATTGAATGTACTTAGCCTTCATTCTGCGAACTTCCGGATAATCAAAATGCTTTAAGGCTTGTGCTTCCTTGAACATAGCGCGAAGAAAATCGCCCGTAAAAATTTCGGTAAAGAGTTCTATACTTAAATCGCAAGTATGTACCGCAATGTCGTGCTCTTCCAAAAAACCTTTTAAATAAGCCGGTGCCGGATAAGCGGTGTTTAGCTGGGTGAACGGTGGCGTTATGAATAGGATTTTGGATTGCATTTTGTAAAGGTAGGATTCTTTGAAATATGGTGCTTGGAATTGGGGTTGATAATTAATTTCTATATTTGGTTTCCAACTTTTTCGCTTGCTTCATTACGGTTTTCCATAGTGTGAAAGTTTTAGTTTGATTTACATTTGAGTATACATTTGCACAAATTTGCCGTATGACAACAATAAAGATTTAAAATTACGCTTATCTTACAATTTTATAGGCAATCTCAAAAAATAAAGAAATTATGCAAATACAAGGAGCAACAATTATGATTGGCTCATTATTCTGGGAAAATAGAAATAATTGTATCCAGTTGAAATCTTCCATAGAAATTGCAGAAAAAAGAAAACTATGGAGAGAAACCAAATTAGATATGGAATCTGCTAAACTGATTAATTTACCCATCACCTATGGAAGAAAATCAATCTCGCGTTTCTGTACATATACAATGACATTCTCAAATTCTGTAAGCGAAAGAGGAAAAGGATATGTTATCCCATATAAAGAGAAAATTAATATTAAAGAAAATTTTAATCAATTATATTGTCAAGCTTTGGAATTAGCTCAAGCAGAAGGCATCTCAAAAACAGGGGAAAATACTTTAGTTAAAAAATGGGGAAGCGTTGGATTAAAACTGAATACCAAATTTATCGAAAAGAATAAAGAAGCTGCAGAAAAAATAGTAGAATTCTGGAAAAATCACTTTACAAAATTGAATATTGAATTGTATCGAATTGATGAAAATGAAAAACATTCTATAACTAAAACAGGATTGCTAAATTTTGACATTTATGAATCACTTGATGATATTGATTATTTTATAGCAACACCTGTTTCGCCAAACATTAAAAAATATCCAAATGGAATTGAAATAGCAAAAGCAATGAATGAATCAAGAGAAGAATATTTCACATATTTTGTTGAGAATTATAAAAATGGAATCAATACTAAATACGATAAAGAAATTTTAGATAATTTACCAACAAAAATAAAAGCCAAATTATAAAAATTAAAAAAAATCACTAAGTGAAGTTCAAATAAAATAGGTTTACTTCTTGGATGTACCTAAAGTACTTAGATTGTCAAAAGTTGCGTTTTTTATACTAAACATAGGAAGTAAATAAAAGGTTAATAAAACAAAATGAATTATTTAAAATATAAAAAAAATTATCCCTTAACAATTACAAATTATTTGGCGTGGATAGGTAATATAAAATCAGAAAGCTCTAATTCTTTTTTATCTTTTTTAGAATATTTTTATGATACTAATTGTAACATAGGTGTAGCTGATGAATATTATGAAATATTAACAATTGAAAAAGAAGAGTTTACGATTATTTTAAAGAATTCGAACTTAAATTTTAATTATAATGAATATGGAATAGTATTTAATCTTAGTGATCACCTAGATGATGCATTAAAAAGTGTAGAATACATATTATCCAAAAATTATAAATATGAATAGAACACAATTATTTGCCAAACATTTTTATAATCTCGGTTTAAATATTACTTGTATATCTAACCAATTAACAGAAAATAACTTTTACAGCCCAAATCTTTTAAAGGCCGCCAACCATCCCTGGGAACATCTTTTAACCGAAAGGCAGAGTCAAAAAGAGTTGGATAATTATAACTGGACTTATGCTACAGGTCTTGGATTAATTGCAGGTTTTGATAATTTACACGTTTTAGATATTGATGGATGTTCTAACGAAGAATTTGTAAATGACATTTTGTTATTACTTGGACTACCTAAATATTATGAATGGGTAGTGAAATCAGGCAGTCAGGATGGATTTCATATACATTTTTATTCAGATATCTTAGAAGAGATTGAAATCGATAGAATGTGTACTACCTATCCAGCCAATGAAGAAAATTTTGGGCTATTTGAAAAAATGGAATTATTATGGAATACCAATGTTGTCTTGCCTAACTCAATTCATAAATCAGGACAGAAATACAAATTTTTAAACACCAACTTGCCAAAAACTAAACCCAATTATATAGATATTCAAAGGTTTGAAAAGATTATTGATTTATTCTTGAATAGGAGTAAAATGATTGTAAAAAAACCAGAAACCTATATTGATCCACCAGAATACACAAAACTTATAGGACTAGAGCAGCCAAGTAACCTTATTAGTGTAGACTTAGCAGAATTAAATCGGGAATTGCTTTTTATTTTTGATACTGAAACAGATGGACTTATTAAAGGAGTTTCTTTTCCCAATATAGTGCAAATTTCTTGGGCAATTATGGACTTCGATGGAATAATACATAGGAAAAAAACTGAATTAATTAATAGCAATTTTGATATAACCTCAAAAGCTTTTGAAGTAAATAGATTAAGCCCCAAGGTTATTCAGGAATTAGGAATTAGTCCAGAAGAAGCATTCCAAATTATTGCATATGATTTAAAATATTGTTCTACAATTGTTGCTCATAATATTGATTTTGATTTAAAAATTCTTGAAAATGAATTCGCAAAATATAATATAGATTTCAATTTTGAAGGAATAAAGAAATTTTGCACAATGAAATGGGGATTTAATCAATTAAAAACTAATTCTAATCCAAATCCTAAATTTCCTAAAATGACTGAGCTTTACGAATATATATTCCACCATAAAATCAAACAATATCATAATGCTCATTCTGATGTGGTAATATTATCAAAAATTGTAAAGTCAATAATAACAACTAAAAGCTCATCATAACTAATACCAATAAAAAGTATTATACGCAATAGCGGAGTTATTGATTAGCTAAAAGAAATTTTATAAATGAAAAGTTTTAAATTTAAAGGTTCTTGCAACAATCCTGCTAATTCGTTTATTGTGGACGATTATCTGCAATTTGTAAAACTTTAAAAACTTATGAAGATATAACACACCTATTAAAATAGTTTGTAAAATCTATCCACCAAAAAAATGATAAAATCAAAAATAAAAATAGACCAACCACGGGTAATGCAAATTGCGGATTTAGAAAACGCCGTGATTAATGCTTTTATACATTACGATACAAGTTATTTAGAACCGTTGAATCCTGAGGGAGTGTATTCCTATAATAACAAGAATGAATTCATCGAAGAATTAAAACTGGAAATTGAAAAGTTAAGGAAGGATTATCCTAAAGGTCTTTGTTCCAGAGGATCAGTGTGTATGTTCTGTTATCCAGAATCCAATGCTTTTAGCTTTTATTCGAAAAGTACTGATGAATTTGTGATGCGTTACGTAATTGCACAAGATAAAGATCAATATAAGGTTAACCTCTGTAAAAATGAGCCCATTCCTGATGGGGCTAATGGTTTACCGTTCTGAAAAAAATCATAACCCCCCGCTGGCGCGGGCGTCCCGCCCGTGTCCTCCACAATGCTAATTCTCCAAACCATTAATTTCTAAACTGTGACGTCACGAGCGAGACGCTCGCGCTAGCGTTCAAAAAATAAAGCGATTAATCTGCCAAAACAATAATCATCCAAGAAATCCGATATCATCAATAGGTATTACAGCATCAAGCTCTGCATAATTACGTGCGCTACTATGCTTCCAGTCCCACGGTTCCATTACTAAGCCAGCAACTACCGGATTATTATGGATATAATTAAATTTTTCCTTTATAACTGGTGTGCTCCACAATTCAATAGGATGATTATTTTGCTGCCAAAATTGATATTCCTTTACATTGCTGTTCTTTGTTCCTGCTCTTTTAAACATCCAAAGCATCCATTCCCTTCTGCTCTCTTGAGGATGTTCCATAATAGCAGCAATCATTTTTTTGGAAGTAAAACCTTTAAAGTCCCTTAACAATCCTGAAGGATTTTCGTTGTCATCTCGAAACAGAAGATGAATATGGCTTGGCATAATGCAATATGCAAACAGCGCCATTCCTTTATTATTTCGACAATAGTCTAAGCTATCTGTAATTACTTTAAAATAGGCTGGACGAGTAAATACATCAATCCAATTAACTACCGCAAATGAAATAAAATAAGCCGCTGACCCATTGTGAAATTTATATTTCCTGCTCATAAATTCTGACAAAGAATAAATATACCGAAAATTAATTCTTTGATGGACTGATGGTTACGGTTTAAATACTATTCTCTAAAAATTTGGAATTGCAATGCTGTTCCTTTTCTTCTGTTTAGATTGATTTGGTTTGCGGTTGTTTCGGCACGAGCGGGACGCTCGCGCTAGCGATCTTGTTGATATTTTTTATTACTTCACTGGCGCGGGCGTCCCGCCCGTGTCCTCGTACCTAAATCTTCGCCTGGTAAGTATACAACTCAAAATACCTACCTTCCTTAGCAATCAATTGGTCGTGGGTTCCGCGTTCAACTATATGCCCAGCTTCAATAACTAAAATTTGGTCTGCCTTTCTAATGGTACTTAAACGGTGCGCAATAACGATAGTGGTTCTGTCTTTAACCAATTCCGCCAAACTTTTCTGGATCAATGCCTCACTTTGGGTATCTAAACTTGAAGTGGCTTCGTCTAAAATAATGATTTTTGGGTTTGCTAAAATAGCACGAGCCATTGCTAATCGCTGCCTTTGTCCGCCAGAAAGTTTTACGCCTCTTTCGCCAATTAAGGTATCCAAACCATTATCAAATCGGTCTGTAAATTCGTTTACATAGGCTGCCTTTACCGCGTTTTGTAATTCGGCTTCCGTGGCATTTGGTCTTGGGAACATGATGTTTTCACGAATAGTGCCTTCAAATAAAAATTCATCCTGCAAAACCACGCCTAAATATTGGCGGTAGCTACTTAATTTAACTTTCGATAAATCTTGATTATCAACAGTAACTTTTCCATATTGCGGCGTTAAAAATGTAGCTGAAAGTCCAGCAATGGTAGATTTTCCAGAACCTGAACTTCCCACCAAAGCAGTTACAGAACCCGCGGGCGCTTTAAAACTAATATTATGCAAGATCTGTTTTCCTTCTTCATAAGAAAATGAAACATCATTAAATTCAATATCACCTTTTAGGGTATTTAGTTTAATAGTTCTGTTTTGGTTATCCTCTTCGGCAGTCATATTCATCAGTTCTTCCGTTCTATCCAAACCCGCCAATGCTTCCGTTAACTGACTTCCTATATTGCTCATCTGAATAATGGGCGCAATCATAAACCCAAGGATTAGGGTGAAGAATAAAAAATCTCCGGTGGTCATATCACCAATCATCATATAATAACCACCCATCCCTAAAATTCCCGTGGTGGCTACTCCAATTAAAAACGTGGAAGAGCTCGTCATTAAAGCGGTTGCCGTTAAACTCTTTTTTACGTTTTGGTATAATTGATCCACTCCTTTTTCAAAAACTACATTTTCTTGTTCTTCGGCATTAAATGCTTTTATAACACGAACTCCCGCAAGTGTTTCAGTTAACCTTCCGGTAACTTCGGCACTAATTTTACCACGGTTTCTAAAAATAGGACGAATAAATTTAAAAGCTTTTAAGGCTACAACCCCAAATATGGAGAGCGGCACAAATACAAAAAGCGTCATCCAAGCATTTAGTTTTATTAAAATAATTAATGAAACTACAGCCGTAAATGTTCCACCAACCAGTTGTACCAAACCTGTACCGATGAGGTTTCGAACGCCTTCCACATCGTTCATTATTCTTGAAACCAAAGCGCCGGATTTGGTGTTATCAAAAAAACTGATCGGTAATGAAAGCACTTTTTTCTGAACTTGAGACCGCAATTCACTAATTAAATATTGCGCTTGTACACTTAGTATTCGGGTAAGTAAAAATGAGGTTACTGCCTGAATTGTGATGGCACCAATTACTATGGCGATTAAAGTATATAATTGCGACATATCTTTATTGGGAACAACATCATCCAACAATACTTTGCTCTGCCAAGGTAAAACCAAAGCGGACAAACTTTTAATAACAATCAGGAACAATCCTATAAAAACCAACTTTCGCCTAGGCCAAATTATCGTTTTGAACGCCTGAAGCATCGTAACTTTTGGCTGTGATGTATCTTTATTTTTAGTTGTTTCTTTAAAATGCTGCATATTTCTTTTAAATAATAGAAGGTGCAAAAATAGACATTAAAGGAGGGTAAAAATGGTTAGAGTTGATTAAAAGTATTTGAATGTTTATTGCTTATGCAATTTTGGAAATGGAACCAAGAACAAAGAACAAAGAACCAAGAACCAAGAAAACTGAAACCTGAAACTAGAAACTAAATATTCTTTTCGTTTCAAAACATATAAGACAAGTCCCCAAAAAAGTTGTATTTTGCTATACAACCAACCTAAAAAATAACTTATGAAACGTTTATACACTATATGTTATGTAAGCAAAGCATCGGAAAATACTACAAATGACGATATAAAAGATATTTTTAAAGTTACTGAAAAAGCTAATAATGCAACTGGAATAAGTGGCATATTACTGCATTCCTTCGATAACTTTTTTCAAGTTTTGGAAGGTGAAAAAAGAGTTCTTGAACAGTTGTATGAAGATAAAATAAAGAGAGATACAAGACATAGCAATATTTATGAAGTGTTTAATAGAGATATGGAAACGCCAATATTTTCAACCTATCTTTCCCAATTTCTAACTATTACTACCTCCATACAACTAGATGATATTAGGAAATACCTAAACGCCAACCGGACTAATTCCATCTCTGAAAAGTTATCTCGGTTACTAAAACCTTTTATGATATTTGATGAATAGAGATTTCCTTTTATCTCGACGGCCTCAAAAGATCAGGTCAGCTACATTTCACTTATAAAAAACCAAAGCTCAATTGTTCTATCTTTGCTCCACTAAACTACAAGATGGCTTCCACCCTACTTTCATCCCCTTTGCAGGGTTTTACAGATTTCAGGTTTCGCAACGCCTTTAATCATTATTTTGGAGGGATAGACACGTTCTATTCGCCCTATATTAGGCTTAACGGAAAACTGAACATTAAGCAATCCTATCAGCTAGATATTTTACCTGAAAACAACACCACTTTAGAAGTCATTCCGCAGATAATTACCAACGATGCCGACGAATTTGTCTTCGTTGCCAAGTACGTTCAGAGTTTAGGCTATAAAGAATTGAATTGGAATCTCGGCTGCCCCTACCCGATGGTTGCTAAATCTGGAATGGGTTCTGGTTTGATTTGTAATCCTTCAAAAATTGACGACGTTTTACACAGAGCCCACAAAGAAACTGATATTTTGGTTTCAATGAAAATGCGAATGGGCTACGAGCATGCTGAAGAAATTCTGGAAGCCTTTACTATTTTAGACAACTATCCGCTTAAAAACATCGCTATTCACGCCCGTATAGGCAAGCAACTCTACAAAGGTCCTGTGGATTTAGATGCTTTTGAAAAATGTATCATTGGCACAAAACACAAATTGTACTATAATGGCGATATTACCAGCGTAACTGCTTTTAAAACTATTGAAGAACGCTTTCCAACGATAGATCATTTTATGATTGGTCGTGGTTTAATTGCGGATCCTTTTCTGCCGAGTATGATTAAAAATAATACTACTGAATATCCCGAAAACAGATGGGAGATCTTCTCAGAATTTCACGATACTATTTATAAGCAATACGACGAATATCTTTCGGGACCAACGCCCATAAAAATGAAGATGCTTGGTTTTTGGGAGTTCTTTTCACAGTCAACATCAAATCCTCAGAAAGCATATAAAGCCATCAAAAAAGCTTCGAATCCTATAAAATACAAACAGGCGGTGGCGCAGATTTTGAATGCGGAAATGAAAGCTGCAAGTCGCTAATTGAAAGTTATTATTACGAAAATATGAAAAACGAAACACCTAAAACCAATCCTCTTCTATGCGACATAGAAACCGGAATGTGTGAAACAACTGACGGAAATAAGGAAACTACATCTATAAACATTGTACAATCAACTAAGAAATCTGTAAAGCTAATTTACTATACAGACCCTATTTGCTCGTCGTGTTGGGGTATTGAGCCACAATTGCGTAAGCTTAAATTGGAATATGGCAATGCCATAGAGATAGAATATAGAATGGGTGGCTTATTACCAAATTGGAGTTACAACAGCGGTGGCATTAGCAAACCTGCAGATGTAGCCTCACATTGGGACGAAGTTAGTGTTCATTACGATATGCCTATTGACGGAGATCTATGGTTGGAAGATCCTTTAGACTCTTCTTATCCACCATCTATAGCATTCAAGGCAGCACAAATGCAAGATAATAAAAAAGCATTGCTATTTCTTCGTGAAATAAAAGAAATGGTTCTTTTACACAAAAAAAACATCGCCAAATGGGAACATTTAGCTACCGCCGCCAAAACTGTTGGACTTAATGTAGAACAATTGAAAACCGAATTTGAAGGTAAAGCAAAAGCCTTATTTGAAGAAGATTTAAAATTAGGAAAAGAACTTGGCGTAAGAGGATTTCCAACTATTTTCGTTGTAAATAATGCCGGGAATAAGGAAATTGTTTATGGCACCAGACCTTACGCTTTTTATGAAATGGCTATACTAAATTCAAATCCAAATGCCACTAAAAGTGAATACAGTAAAAATTGGGAAAACCTCTTTTCAATATACCCTACACTCACTGCAAGAGAGTATTCCGAACTATCAGGAACTCCAAGAAAAGAAAGTGAAAATGCCTTAAATGAATTAGTTTCAAAAGGATGTTTGGAAAAGCATACCACTAAAAATGGGGCAATTTGGAAATTCATAAACTAAATTTTCAAAGATTATGCTGAATAATACTAAATGGTAATGGAAAAATAGCCGCGAGCATCGGTTATATATTAATGAGCTTAATTGTGAATCGGTTTGCATATTCTTAACGACGCCATTGAAATTGAAGTAAATGAAACTAAATATATTCCTTATCCATCGTTCAATAAGTAATAAATAAAGAAGTGAAAAACACAGAAAATGAAGCCAATAGCTGGACTATCTGTAAGGAATGCCAAGGCAGCGGCAAAAAGCGCCGAAGACTTCGCAAAAAAGTGAAACTCCGCTACCAAAAGGAAGTTGAACAATTTGAAAAAACAAATTGCGAAAGCAAAGCTCCTGTTCGTCCCAAAGGTCATTTAGACCCCTGCACAAACTGTTCTGGATCTGGCTTGGTTTTGGCTGCCAGTTCTCCTATAGCAGATTCAGAAAACTACCCGCATATTGCAATTATTGGAGGTGGAATTGGCGGCGTTGCTCTGGCTGTAGCCTGTTTGCACCGTGGAATTCCCTTTATTCTTTATGAACGCGACAACAGTTTCGATGAACGATCTCAAGGTTATGGCCTTACTTTGCAACAAGCTAGTAAAGCGATTGAGGGATTGGGTCTTTTTTCATTAGAAGAAGGAGTTATCTCAACAAGGCATGTGGTTCATACTACAGAAGGGAAAGTTATTGGCGAATGGGGAATGAGAAAGTGGATAGAGAACGATGCAAAAACCTTTTCAAAACGCACAAATGTACATATTGCCCGACAGGCTCTGCGTTTAGCGCTACTTGAACAACTCGGAGGACAAAATGCAGTGCAATGGGGCCACCAATTAGTAGCTTTGAAGGAATGTGAAGATAATTGCGTTATGCTGAGTTTTCAAGTAAACGGAAAGATTAAGACTGCCAAAGCAGACCTTGTGGTTGGAGCCGATGGCATCCGAAGTTCTGTGCGAAGCTTGATTATTAATGAAGAAAATACTCCCTTACGTTACTTAGATTGTATTGTAATCTTGGGTATCTGTTCGTTGAAGTCTCTCGAAGGTCTTGACAGTCCGTTGTTAGACTCTGCCACTGTATTTCAAACCGCGAATGGCAATGAACGGATTTATGTAATGCCTTATTCATCAGACTCAGTTATGTGGCAACTTAGTTTTCCAATGCCGGAAGAAGAAGCGAAAGCTTTGAGCGCTAAAGGTCCTAAAGCTTTAAAAGAAGAAGCCTGCCAAAGAACACAGTGGCACACTCCTATTCCCCAAATTTTAGCTGCAACACAAGAAGCTCAGGTTTCTGGTTATCCAGTTTATGATCGCGAATTACTTGAACCGAAAATATTGGAGATAGCTGGTTCGATAACTCTAATTGGAGACGCGGCTCACCCAATGAGTCCATTTAAAGGACAAGGAGCAAATCAAGCGCTGTTAGATGCTTTGGCATTGGCACGTAAAATTTCAAAAGAGTGCAGACCTTTATCCAACTGGAGAGAAACTGGAATAAGAAAAAATATTTTAACTGAATTTGAAGTAGAAATGTTAAAGCGAAGTGCTTCAAAAGTGAAAGATTCCGCCGCCGCTGCGCAGTTTCTTCATTCTGAAATTGTACTTCATAAGAGTGACGCACCTAGAGGAAGATCCGTAAAGAGAAAAGAACTATAATCGCAAAACTCACTCTCAAATAAATTGAAAGAAAGCACCTTTATTCTATAGAATTAAAATTACCCCTTCCACTCATTATTACTCCTATCCATATCCGGTAATTGATTTTCAGCGTCTAAAACAATGTGCGTTATTTTTGAAGTGGTATTCACATGAAATGAAGCATCTTTCCCAAACTTCCAGATTTCCACAGGAACGGTAAACGTATGTTTTTTCCCGTTGCTTTCTTCAACAGAAACTAAAATAGGCATTACCATTTGCTGATTATTGGTTACGGTAATCGTGGCGCCATTAGCTTCCTTGCCTTCTGTATATTCCATTTTAGTAACGGCTTGGTCTAACTGCCAATTATGATAAAACCAACCGTTCCAAAACCAAGTAAGATCTTCTCCCGAGCTATTGTCTATACTTCTGAAAAAGTCTTCAGGCTTTGGGTGTTTGTAGGCCCACTCTTTTGTGTATTGTCTAAAAGAATAATCAAATTTATCATGACCTAAAATTACTTCGCGTAAAAGCACTAATCCAAAAGCAGATTTAAAATAGGCCAATGGATGTACATATTTATGATCTTGGTCGTCCGTTGGCGTCATCAAAGTGGGACCGTTTTTGGTGTCTTCAATAACTTTCACGATTTCATGGGCAGGGTTTCCTCCGCCTGGTGCGTATTCGCCATCGCGCTTTGGAGCAAATTCGCCTCCGTTAAAATCATCATGTGCATATATATCAATAAACGTATTAAAACCTTCATCCATAAAGGGATGACGACGTTCATCAGATCCTACAATCATTGGGTACCAAGTGTGCCCAATTTCGTGGGAAGCCAATAAAAACATATCGTAAGGCTCCACATCCCAATAATTGAAAGCCAAACTTGGGAACTCCATCCCGCCCACAGAACCTGCTACACAAGTAGCAACCGGATAAGGGTATTTAAACCATTTCGTGGAAAAATTCTCTACAGAGAACTTTAGCATTTCGGTAGATCTGGCCCAAGCTCTTTTATTTTTAGTAGAAGTTACTGGATAAACAGATTGTGCCAAAGCTGTTTTACCATCGGGAAGATTGATTTTGGCAGCGTCCCAAACATAACCGCTGGACATTGCCCAAGCAACATCGCGCGTATTTTCCATTCTGAAATGCCACGTAACCGTACCATTTACGGATTTTGTGACTGGCTTATTTAATTCGTCTTTAGTTCTTATAAAAACCGTTTTATCAGAATTTCTTGCTTGTTCAAGTCGCTGTAAAGTTTTGCTATTTAAAATGTTCTTTTCATTTATTAAGTCACCGGCACCCACAACCACTTGGTCTGCAGGAACGGTTATTTGGTAATCAATGGTGCCATAATCTAGATACATTTCGCCGCTACCTATAAAAGGGAGCGTGTTCCATCCGTAATAATCATCATAAACACACATTCGCGGATACCAATAGGAGAATTCGAATATCTTGCCGTCCTCAGAATCCATATAACCCGAGCGCCATCCGCCACTTTCGGGTTGAAGTGTGTACGAATAATCAATCGCCAATTGTATTTTCTCCTTAGGTTGTACACTGTTCTTCAAACGTATCTGCATTCTTGTTCCATCTACAATGAAAGGAACTTCATTCCATTTACCATCTTTTAAAAGTCTTATTTTGCTAATATCAAAGCCTTTGGAAGAATCGGGCTTACTATTTGGGTTTTGCAGTTTATTTCCCCGTGATTCAGTCTTTTCAGTGTTTTGATCCATTTGTAGCCAAAGCGCATCGAGTTGGTCGGGACTGTTGTTTGAATAATCTATAGTGACGTCGCCCTTTAGAAGCATATTTTCAACGTTGAAAGAGGCCTTTACCGTATAATCTGCTTCGTTTTGCCAATAGCCGGAACTGGGTTTTCCACTTGCGCTCCTAATATTATCGCCTTTGTATTGGTACAAATCTGTGACAAAGATTTTTGAGGGATCGTACTGAGATTTTGCTGTTAGGAAGATGAAAAAGAACAGCAGGAACAATCCTCCGGAAAGTTTCATAATGAGTTGTTTAAATTTTAGACATTCGAAGGTAACTATTCTTTAAAAAAAATGCTTCAAAAGAAATAAAACATTGTTAACTTTTTAAAATCTAGCTTAAAACTGGAATGACAGACTTATTAAACGCAAGGGACAAAAAGTTCAGTGAATGCTGCAACTATGAGTTTGATAAAAAAGTCAGTTTGATTGGAGAGCCATATTAGTTGAAATTTAAATAATCCACAATCTATTTACAAACATCATTCGTATCTTTGAAGAAATACCCTCCTATGCGCCTACTTCCTATAATTGGTTTTCTATTCGTCCTTCTTTCTTGTGAAGAAGAAAAAAAACAGCTCACCGCCCAGCAAATTGTTGATAAAACTATCGAAACCGCTGGTGGTGGAAGGTATGATGCTGCAACTATAAAATTCACTTTTCGTGATACTAAATTCAGCAGCCACAGACACAAAGGAAATTTTGAACTAACTCGCACCATTACCGATTCATTAGGTGAAACGCGAGATATACTCACGAATCTTGGTTTTGAACGTTTTGCAAACGAAACAAGACTTGTTCTACCAGATTCCATGGCCAGTAAATATTCCAATTCATTGAACTCTGTGCATTATTTTGTGCAGTTGCCTTATGGTTTAAATGAAGCTGCGGTTAAAAAAGAATTGGTTGGCGAAGCGGAGATTAATGGTAAAAAATACTACGAAATAGAAGTAACCTTCGCCCAAGAAGGCGGCGGATTGGATCACGAAGATATTTATATGTATTGGATAGAACAGGAAAGTTTTACTGTAGATTACTTCGCCTATAAATTTTATACCGGCAAAGGCGGAATTCGTTTTCGAAAAGCTTATAATCCCAGAAACATTAATGGTATTCGCTTTGTAGATTACCAAAATTACAAAGTTGAACCTTGGGAATCTGTAGATCTACAAACTGTTGACGAGTTATATGAAGCCGGAAAACTTGAGTTGCTTTCAGAGATTAAAACGGAGGATGTTTCGGTTACTTTTGTTAATTGAAGGCTTCGTTGAAAAATTTTTTTCTTAACCACAAAGGAGGCACAGAGTGCACTAAGTTTTCTTTGTGAACTCTGTGAAAAAACTCCGTGTTCTCTGTGGTTAAAATAATCTTCTAAGCAAATACTAATTCCCAGTACCTCCAAAGAAAATAGCATTCGCCAAAAACAGTTTCCCATTCTGCCAAAAGGAGCGAAAGGAAACATCATCCACCATATAAATTACACTACCTCTACCCTTTTTCGCTTCGGCAAAAACGATGGAGTTTTTTAATGAAGCTTTGGCCTTTTCCCCAGAAAATCCTGATACACTTTCGGGTTCTTCTATATAGCCAACGTTATAGCCATCACTTAAAAATTTATAGGAATCATTGCCAAGTTTTAAACTGTAATACGTATCGCCATATCCAAATGCCAGCGGATGGGTATTATCCAACTTCACTTTATAAATACTGCCCGTAATAAAATCTTTGGTACTTTCCAGTTCGCGTTGGGCGTAAGGAATCATATTGCCTAAAGTATCGTTCTCCTTTTCAGCTTTTTCGTCGCCATTCTCTTTTAAATCGAAACCTTCCTTTCCTTCAAAAGCACTTACTGCATTGCCTATTGCAATTACTCTTCCTCCTTTATTTATCCAAGGTTCCAGGGTTTTAAAAGCATCTTCTTTTAAAATGGATTTGTAATAACCGTCAGGAAGAATCAAAACATCGTAGTCGCTCCACTGAATTTTACCAATATCATCCGTATTTATTGATGTAATTGGGTATTTTAACTGCGTTTCAAAAAAATGCCAAAGCGCGCCGTAGCTTAGAGAAGAAGTTCCTTCGCCTTGAAGCATAGCTACTTTCTTATTTTTAATAAGATGAACGTATTGCGATCCAAAATCGGTCAGTTTATCTGCAAAACTGGTTGGTGATGCGTACAACTGACGATTCATTTGGTTTGCTAATTCTGTCACGGTTTTGTCAAATTCTGGATTCGTTTTATTATCACTTCGCGTAATAATCAAACTTCCGCGTCCAAAAGTGTTGCCACCAAAACCAAGTTCGTTTTCTGAAAAGCGTACTTTAATATTTGTTTTCAACAAAGCTGAAAGAAATTCCGCATCTTGAAGACTGTTCCATTTCGCAATATATCCCGCCGAAGTTGGAGAAGAAATATTATTAATTGTTTTGCTCGGTGCACTGTTATTCGCAGGAACCAAAGTTGCACTCGCCACTCCTTCCAGTCCGAAAGCGTACGGAAGGCTCCATGCCGTGATATCATAAGTTAGTGGCGTTGAGAGCGCTGCATTCGGTTCAAAAAGCACCTGTACCATTTTACCTTTTGGCTGATTTGTGCTCACAACCAAAGCGCCATTTGCGTTGAAAGAACCTTTTTTATTATCAGCATAATTGAAACCAGTTACAGTGCCGCCAGTTGCGTAACCGTACTTTATTTCGTGGCGGTCCAGCATTGCCGTCAAGGAATTTAGGTTGTCAGGATTGCCTTTTAGTACAAAACTTTTATACTTTAAATTATCATTTTTAAAGAATTTTTTGAATTCAGAATTAAGAGATGCGGCTTGTTGAGAAGCGACCTCAATTGTGGAAAGTCCCGCAGTGGTGTGATGCGCCACGCGATCCACAAGGGTTAGTTCAATTTCTTCATCATTTATAATTCCCAAACCTGCCATTCCGTGGCCAGCTTGTTCATAAGTCATTCCGATTGCGCCCATAAAGAGCGGATAGGTATCACCATAACTTGGGTACAACAAATCAAAACTTTCACGAGTGAAGAAAAGCCAACCGTTTTTGTCGAAATATTTAGCATTGTTTTTTCCAATTTTGTTTTGGAATTCGCGTTGCCAATCGCTAATAATTTCGTGGTAAGGTTCCGCTCCTGGCGCAAAATAATAAGGATTGTTTATATATTGCTCGTGAAAATCTACATGAATTTGAGGCATCCACTGATTATAAATTTTCAGTCGTTGTTGGGTTTCAACTTGGCTCGCCCATACCCAATCGCGGTTTAAATCGAAGAGATAATGGTTTGGTCTTCCGCCTGGCCACGGTTCATTGTGTTCTGTAGCATTACGAGATGAATTATATGGTGAAGCTTTTACTTGGTTGTACCAGTTTACATAACGATCTCGACCGTCAGGATTAACGCCCGGATCCATAATTATTACTGTGTTTTCTAACCAGTCTGAATGTTCTGTAATCAATTTATAAACCGTGTTCATTGCGGCTTCACTGCTGCTTGCTTCGTTACCGTGAACGTTGTAGCTTAGCCAAACAATTGCTTTTTCGGGAGATGATGAACCGTCTAAAACGCCGATATTCTTTAAATTATCAGTTCGTATTTGTTCAAGGTTTGCAATATTTTCTTCGGAAGAAATTACTGCGTAGGTTAATCTTCTACGTTCGTTGGTTTTTCCATAATCGAAATATTTCACCATTTTGCTATTGGCTGAAACGTGTTCAAAATATGAAACAACATCTGCATGGCGGGAAAACTGAGTTCCAATTTCATATCCCAAAAACTCCGATGGAGCCTTCAATTGAGCAAAAACAAGAACAGGAAAAACTAGAAATAAAATTGAAAAATAACGCTTCATTTTGAAGAAATTTAAAATTGCGAAATAGAGCTTAACAAGTAATTTTGGAATGATAAAGAAATATACAAGTCTCTAATCCTTATCATACATTGCAATCTCGCGATCGTAAAAGTCAGTTGCTTGTTGGATTAAGTTTTCGGCTTCGGCTTCTAATTCCTTTTGGTCTTCGGCATCAAAGTCTTCTAACCATTCCACTTCATCATTTTCAAGATTGATGATGAATCGTGGAAATTCAGTATGTATCACGAAAATCGCCGTGGGATAATCGCTGTTGTCTCCTAGTAAATATTTTGGGAAATCCATTTTTTTTGAGTTATGAGTTAAAAGTTATAAGTCTGTCTTCAAGCATCTTTCATCAAGAGCCCAACCTAATTAATTTCTTGGAAAGATAATTAAATCTGATGAATAACATGACGCCGCTTGCCGTTAGTCCTGCCAAAAGACCTATCCAAATCCCCATACTTTCCAGCGAGGTATGCATACTCAAATAATACGAAATTGGGAAACCAATAATCCAATAGGCTATAAATGTAAGTACCGTAGGTATTTTAACGTCTTGCATTCCGCGTAGTGCGCCTAAAGCAACCACTTGAAGGGCATCAGTAAATTGAAAAATAGCAGCGATAATTAAAAGTTGGGCGGCGATTGTGACAACTTCAAAGTTATCTGCAAAATCCTTAGTACTGTCATAATCGAGGAATATTTTAGGCAATTGTCCATTGAAGAGAATAAAACCAATGGCAAAAACCAGCGATAATAGAGAGGTCAATAAAAAGATAGAAATGGCGACACGACGCAGTTCTCGAAAGTTCTTCAAGCCTTTTTGGTTACCAACGCGAATCATTGCTGCCACGCTAAAACCCATTGCTACCATAAAGGTCATCGACGCTAAGTTTAAGGCAATTTGGTTTGCCGCCTGCGGATTCTTCCCAAGAATTCCAGAAAGCCAAACTGCGGAAGTGAAAATTCCCACTTCAAAAAACATCTGCATAGCCGAAGGAAAACCGAGGTTCAACAGTTTTTTTAGCATTTTTTTGCTGAGAGTGAATATTTTAATGTTCGTTACAAAAAAACGCGACTTCTCTTTTCGGCTTAATAAATACCATAAATAACCAACCATAACAACCCGTGAAACTAATGTCCCAATCGCAGCACCAACAACGCCCATTTCTGGTGCGCCAAATTTTCCAAAGATGAACATATAGTTGAGTAACACATTTACCAAATTGGCAATAATAGTTGCATACATTGGGAAACGCGTCATAGATAGACCATCGCTAAATTGCTTAAATCCCTGAAAAATAATTAGCGGCACTAATGAGGCAGCAACCAAAGTGAGATAAGGCATTGCCAGATCAACCACTTCTGGTGGTTGGCTCATCACGTACATTAAGGGTTTGGCGGCCATTACAATCCCAAAAAGCGCCAAGCCGAGAATAATACACAAAAACAAACCGTGTTTAAAAGATGATTTTCCTTTTGCGCGATTTCCTTCGCCATCGGCTTCTGCAACCAAAGGTGTAATAGCTGTAGAAAAGCCAACACCAATGCTCATTGCCACGAACATAAAACTGTTTCCAAGCGAAACGGCGGCGAGCTCTGCACTTCCCAATTGGCCCACCATAATATTATCCACCAATGCAACTACTTGGTGCCCGAGCATTCCCAAAATTACTGGGGTTGCCAGTTTGGTGTTGTATTTAAATTCGCGGGTGTAGTCTGAAAGAGCCAACTATAAAAAATTTTGCGCAAAGATAGCTGTTGTGTTTTTTAGAATTGAGCGGATTGGATTAAAAGTTTATGAGTTTAGATGTTTATGAATACAGAACTAATTATGTTTTTGGATCTCGCCGAAAAACCTCAACCAAGTTAAAAATCAAAATACAGAAAAAGACCCAAATTAGTCCTGCAATATAGCCACCGGCAATGTCTGAAGGAAAGTGTACCCCTAGATAAATTCGGCTTATGCCAATGCTCAAAATGATAAAAACCAGAAGTAGGATTATACCATATTTAAGCCAGTTGTTCATTTTAAACCTATAAAAAATATAAATCAAAAAACCGTAAAAAGCCATAGCGCTCATTGCGTGGCCGCTGGGATAACTCAGTGTTTCCACGGAAACCAAATGTTCAATTCCAGGTCTTGCTCGATCAATAAATCGTTTAAGCATAACGTTGGAAATTGACGCCAGCATCAAAACCAGTACCGTTTGGGCTACATAACGCCAGTTTTTAAAAAAGAACCACGAAATACACAGGGCCAAAACTAGTACAACTAAATAACCATAAATATCTCCCACATTAGTCATAAAAATAAAATACCGCGTGAGTGACGGGTTGCGAAATGAAATAATATAGTTTGAAATTTGTTGATCGTAGTTGGCAAGGATTTCTTCTTTTAAAGTCTCAGTAAGCTCAATAAAGATGTTTAGTCCAGCTACTACAATTATTAGGGCTACTAAAATCGTAATTACATAAGGAAGTTTTGGATTGTTCTTTCTGAAAGTTTGTTGCAGAAAATCTTGAAACTTTTTTATAAATGTTAAAAGAGATTGTTTCATTTTAAAGGAGAAAGTTTAAAGATAAAAACATTTTAGGTATTTTACAGTTGGAATAGCCCAGAAAAAAAGACTCCAATTTGGAGTCTTTTTTACAATGGTAATATTTAGAAATATTAAACGGGTTCTGAACATGCAGTGGTTACTTTATGATTGTTATAAACTTAGCTACTGCAACCACAATATAGTGTCTTCTATTTAGAGGAAAGGATATCAATCATTTGAATTTTTGGATCTTCGGAAAGCAATTTTTCTGCATTTTCCATCAATGCTTTGGCAATATCACCGTTAAGGTGTGCGGCGCGACCTTCTTCATTTTCAAAGGTATCAAAAATTCCAAAGGTGTTATTATCTATTTTAAAACTGTACCAGGTGAGCGTTTTATCTTCTTTACGGGCCAATTCTACAGCACCCTTAATAAATTCTTCAACCTCAGTTTCTTTTCCACTTTTGGCTTTTAGAGTAGCCAATAATCCTAACTTTTTCATTTTATACTTTTTTTGATTATTACTATTTTAAAGATAATTGGCTTAAATTTAAAAGTAGTGAAGGTTGTGTTAAGTTATTCTTCCAAGACACAAATTGAATTTGGTGTTCCTTAAATAGTTTTATTATTTTCCCCTAAAATTAATTCTCAAGAAAAACCTCTTGCTTGCGTTTCTTTTATTAGCGTTTAAAACCACTTCTGCGGCTGAGATATTTAATTATATACTGAAAGAAAACCAGAAATATGAAAACTCATATTCGGTAAGTTTTGTAGATGAAGCTGCACTAAACCTAATTGTAGTAAGAAATAAGGGCGCCAAAAACTATGATGTTTTCGCTATTTCATTTTTTAAAATAACGTATAGCCAAGCAATAAACCGAACGAGCTATATTTAGACGTATAGGCGTTATAATCCTGCAAAAGTGTTCTTTCAGTTTGGTAACGTATTTCTGCGCTGTACTTATTGTTGTATTTATAGCCAAAACCCAGTGCTATGCTGCTGCCAGATGTTATATCTAGATCATCACCCATTTCAAAAACTAGTTTTGAGTCTAAAACAAAATCCAAAACGAAGGAGGCGTTTACGAAAAATTTCGATTTGTCATTTAGAAACATATAATATCTTAAACCGAAGGGGAATTCGACTGATGAATACTTTAATTCCACTCCCTGTTTATCTTCAGTAATCTCTGGGGCGGGATTATAATATTGATAGGTGGGTTCTAAAATAACAGCCCATTTGTTGCGCTCAAAAGGCATAACATATTCTAATTCCAAACCAATTGTGAAACCAATTTCATTATCAAATGTTGCGTTTTTTTTCTTGGCAATTGCATTTTTAAAAGAAAAGGAAGCGCTACGAATACCGGGACGTATGTTAAAATTGAAATCTCCTTTGGCCTCGGTTAATTCATAATCTGCTATAATGGCGTTTCTGCATTTGTTATAGGTTTTAAAAATACGAACCAATTTAGATTGGTCATATTCAAGATTATTAACCATACTAAGGTTTATATCTTCACATCTCAGATTATTTAATAACTGTTGTTTGTACTGGTCGTTCTTTGCTATAACAGCCGCAGATGCTCTAAAACGCTTATAAATAAGTTGTTCAAGAGGAACGGTTTCCGTTTTGTAAAAAAATCTTTGAAGATTGTTATCTGTATATTCATACAGGTTGGCATCACCTTCCATAAGGACTTTTAAAAATAGATCTTCCTCCTCAAATTTTGGGGTTTTGGTTATGGTAAGAAAATTGCTGTCGTCTGAAGATCTATCAATCGCTACTTTGGCGCGAACATATTTGAACTTATTTTTAATTCCAAACTCAGAAACGGAATTCATCATTAGTTCTTCCCCTTCAACATCGGTCGTTGTTTTGAATTCTATACTGGTAGGATTGTTTTTCCAGCCTTTATTTTTTATAAATCCACTGACTCTTTCACCAGTATTGTTGATGTAATACGCCGCTTCATAATTAACTTGTGCTGTGCCCACTGCAAAACAAAAAAGGAAGAGAAAACTTAAGTAAGAAAATTTCATAATTTAAAATGTTATTTGTTTAAAATAAATCTGAAAATGTTTGGTTTCAAAAATAGATTTTTAATGAAACAAAAACATTATTTCATTATTTTTTTGAAAAACAAAATAATCACTTGCTCTTTACTTCAATCCACTTGCTCATATATTTTGTGCTTTGCAACGTATGGTGCTGAAGAATTTGTCCGAAAAAGTTATTTTCACGGTGGTTTTCAAGATTTGCTTCAAGAAAACGGATACGATTTTTGAAATCTTCAGAAAACAGTTCTTTTTGAAAACGTTTTCGAATAATTTCGAAACCACTATTCTGCGCTTCTTCCCAAAGATTTTCATCCAAATATAGTTTAACCGAAATATTAATGAAAGCTGCGTTTGAATTAGTAATCGCACCTCCAAATCGAAATTCGTCATGCATTCCTTCTGCCCCAATTTCAGTAGTTACGGAAGGCAAACCAAAACGCATCGCATCTAAAAATTTACCTTTCAATCCTGCGCCAAAGCGAAGTGGCGCAAGTTGAAGCCGATAAGTTTTCATTAAACTTTCAATACTCTCCGCCCAACCTTTTATGATGAAACCTTCCTTTTTATTATTAAGTTGAAGAATTTGTTGTGGCGCATAAGCACCGTAAATGTGAAGTTCTGCATTCTGCAATTGTTTTTTTATTTTAGGCCAAAGTTGTTTCAACTGCAAAACAGAATCTACATTGGGGGCGTGTAAAAGATTACCGATAGCGAGAAAATTTTGACGTTCTATAAAAGAAGAGATAGTTTTTTCTTCGGAAATAGTTTCAATCAAAAACGGTAAATAATAAAGTATTTCAGAAGAAATCTTGAACGTGTTTTGAAGTAGTTCCATTTCGTATTCTGAAATGATAAGCGAAAGGTCGCAACGTAAAATACTAGCAAGTTCTCGCTTTGTAATTTCTGAAAAAAGGTTTGCTTCGGAAACTGGTTTGTTATCTTTAATAGCTTCTTCCCTAGCCTTTCTTAAGAAATGCAAATCCTCCGTATCGAGAATTTTGAGAGCATCCGGACAATGTTCAGAAACGCGCCACCCGAATTGTTCTTCCGTAATATAACGGTCAAAAATTACGATTTCAGGATTTAGTTCTTTTACAAATTCATCAAATGAAGCGTCATTCAACAGAATATTTTTTACTGAAATGTTCTGATTTTTCAGATTGACTGTTCGTTCAGAAATTGCAGCAGTACTTGCTAAAGTGATTTGGTAATTTTCTTCCTTAAACAGTTTTAGCAACTGCATCATTCTGCTTCCCGCAGCAGTGGTGCTGGGTTCAGGAAAAGTGTGGCCAATAATGAGAAGTTTCTTCAATTTTAGTTTTTTCAAAGATACGGATTTGCTAGAAGTGCTATTCCCCTCATAAATTTGGAATTGAAATGGACGCAGTTTCAATAGATTTTTTCTTGCCGTCAACCATTGTCCAAGCGGCATAAAGTGTATTACCCGCAATCTCCAACTGCGGAAAACCACTGGCACGTTCAAAACTCGTTTTTGAAATAGTAACAGGAAACCCTTCGGTGCCATCTGCGGAAATGCGCATTACCTGTATTAGGGTATCTTCCCCTAAATTTTCCATCCAACTTACAATAGCGGTATTTTCGGAAATCATTACAACATCTACTCTGCCGAGAGTTTTGTAGGTATTTACTTGAATTGGAGCTGCAAACGTTTTGCCTTTATCTTTTGAAAACGCAAGCTGCACTTTAGGGTTATCGTTTACAGCGGTAAACCAAGCAACCACCGCATTATTTTTATAGGAAGCAATGGAAGGACCATTAACTGGACAACCTGGAATTTCCCAGTTATCATTAAAAATTGGTTGCGATTCTGAAAATGAATCATCGAAAAGTCCGATGCGAGAAATATCCCTTACCTCGGAACCTGTTCGGTTTCTGTACACAAGCAATGGTGCGTTTTCTATGGAAGTCATCGCTGTTTGGCAGCAATCACAAACACGGTTATCCAGTTCTAGATCAGGCTGCATTGTGCCATCTGCATGCACCAAACGTCCACGAAGCGACATTGCTCCTGCCCCGTGATTGCCATGGCCGCCTGCTTCAGCTTTTGTGTTTCTACCATCGAGCCAGATTGCATAAAAAGAAGATTTTCCTTGCGGCACGATTGAAACAAAGCCGTGTTCACTAGCTGTTCCATCGTTGTGCAAAAGAATATTCTTTTTCCAAGTCTGTGTTTCAGCAGAAAAAAGATTGATTTTAGCATCATAGGTATATTTCCCGTTGGCGGATTTTTGTAGGTAAGTGATTATAATATTTCCATTATTTTCTGCAATGGCGGGGAAATCTGCCCAATTGATAAACCAATCACTTCCAGAATTTACTTCGTAAGGCTTTGTCCATTTGCCTTCTTCAAATGTTGAAAAATACAATACCGAAATTGAATCTTTCGTTTCAACCCAAGACATAAAAAGTTGATTCTCCGTTCCAAAAAGTCTTGGTAGAGCACTATTGCCAGAAGTTGGATTTTCTAATAAAGTGACAGTTTCTGCCGTTGTTTCAATTTCAGAAGTTATAGCTTTCTTTTTTGTTTCAGTTTTGCAGGAAACAAGTATTACTACACTAAGAAAAATTGTAAAGATTAATTTTAAAAAAGTCATCGGCTAAATATTTATACTAAGTTCGGGAAGGTATGTTCTTTAAAAGTAGCGTTTTCATTCATTTTTAAAATCCATAGAATTCGCACATTAATCCCAGATTGAAAAAGGCAGAAAGCGCTCCCATAAGAAGCATGGTACTAACGAACAGCGTGGCAAGAATAACGATTTTTTGTTTGGAATGATAGTTAACGTAATTCAACACTACTTGAAAAACCAAGGCTATAGACTGGCCTACCAACATTCTTTGGGCGCAGATTATTACAGGTTCTTTATAATATAGAAAATAAGTAGCGAGCATTAATACGATGTACAGCGCAGTTATACCGAACAGAACGGTTTTTGGAAATCTGAATCTCTGCGAATTTTTCATAGATACAGTTTTATTCCAAAGATACTCAATCGGGAAATAAGATGAGTGGATATGAAATTTCTCTCAATAAAATTGGAAAGCTACTCTTAGCAATAAAAAAACCTTCTTGAAAAATAAATTCTTCAGAAAGGTTCTTAAACTTAGTTAATCAGTGAGCGAATTATTACTTCTCTCATTGCTCTTAAAATAAAATGTCGATTTCCGACATAGTTAAATGTTGTGATTTAGATATCACGGGTTTTTCTTTATATGAATAGTTTATTCACATTTATCCAAAATTATCTGAGCTAATTTTTTGGCCAAGGCCACATCTTCTTCATGGTTATCGCTAACATCTACTATTACTCTGAATTTCGTTCTTCCTTTTAGAACAATCAAGCTACTGTCTATATAACTCCAAACAGCAGCGTCACCAATACCTTCTACAGGTGTAAATTTAAGATCTGGAATTATGGAATTTGTGATTGCTTTGGATGTTTTTTTTGTTTTAGTATCAACACCTTGCTTTTCAAGCTCTTTATTTATTGCTTCCTTAGCTGCGGCTTTTTTCGCATCTGTAAGATTATAGGTACTTGTAAAGTTCTTAATTATGAATTTGGTCCCTTCTTTGTAAAAATCCAAATATCCTACGCCAATTCTATAATTCATAGGCCCGAAATCTCTTCCGCTGGCCATAATCCGTTCCGCACGATCTGGATCGCCTAGCCAAGAATAAGTATAAGAAGAAAAACTGCTATAT
The DNA here is from genome assembly GCF_000265385.1 of Aequorivita sublithincola DSM 14238. Lineage (NCBI taxonomy): Bacteria > Pseudomonadati > Bacteroidota > Flavobacteriia > Flavobacteriales > Flavobacteriaceae > Aequorivita > Aequorivita sublithincola. Next base: position 2,282,634 of record NC_018013.1, on the reverse strand, counting down.
TTTTCCCTTAAATCTGACTTTAGTTCGGCGCCTGCCATATCGCCTTTATAGCCTGATAGAATCTCTTCTTTTGTGAGCATGCTCATTAAATCTGTTTTGTATTTTTCAAAGCAGGCTGTATTGTCAGATGATACAATAGACTCAGTAGAGTTCAGATTGTTTGAGCCTTTCTTATTCTCATTACAACCTGTAATTGCCGCGATTGTAACACATATAAACAAGAAATTAAATAGGAACAGTTTTTTTGATTGATGCATTTTTTCGGTTTTAATAATCTTTTTATGCTTTTGGAGATACTTTCCTTCACTAATCAACTTTATTAAATAACAAGTCCGTTTGGAGATTCAAAATAATAAGAAGTCTTTTAAATGAATTTATTTCAAAGGATCTATTTGGCCATCCGCTTCAACTTCCACCACATTTTCTCCTAATACTAGTGATGAAAAGTTGAAGGATGGACTTTATTTTTTTTAGTGTGATAGCATTTCAAATTCTAGGGCAAACTTATAAGGAAGAAAGCTAATCCGAAACCCCTACTTAGCATTTGGAGGTTATGGATTAGAATTCAGTAAAAAAGAAAAGAGCCGCAGTTAAGCAGCTCCATTTCTTTACTAATCAAACAATCGCTTTTTTACTTCTTAATAATTTTATAGGTTCCAATTTGGCCATCTACCTCAACCTTCATCACATATACGCCAGACGCAAGCGACGAAACGTTGAGGGATGGACTTTTCTGTTCTGGAGAAAGTTGCATCACTTCTTGTCCCAACAAAGAGTAAATTCCAATCTTTTCAACAGTACTTTTTGCTGAAATATTTATAATATCCTGGGCTGGGTTAGGATAAAAAGTGAATCCATCCAGACTATTTTCTTCTATACCCAAAGTGGATTTGGCATCAAAGTAAAGGTTATAGCCATCAGATCCAGAAGTACCTGCAAAAGCCATACAAGGTAAACCATCACTGGTTTCCGCAATAGCGGAGGAAAAGCCCTCAAAAACGTTGACGGAGGTATCTGCTACTGGTTCGAAGGGATCGAAGTCTGTCCCATTAAAGGTTAGAGATCGATTTACATCATTCTCATTATTTGGTATATTATCGCGAACATAGGATAAGCGAATCTCCTCTGAACCATTAACTTTGCGCACCCAACTATCGGTTTGTGCAATGCTCCATTGTGAACCTCCTGCAGGAAAACCGCTAAAATTGATATAGTTAGCACCATTGACGCGCTTCATTCCCAATCCATCGTAACCTTCGGATGATCCAGTTGGTCTTTGTGAAGCCCAAATAATGACCTTATCGTTAGACATTTCTAATCTAGCCGCTCGTATAGTGGGGTTTATTACTTCTGTTATGCTACTGTCTGTTAGATTCACTGCTGAGCTCCAGGATGCGGGATCATTAAAGCTAGAATTCTCCATAGCTTTAAGATTTTTGGAATTGAAGCCAATAAATGTGGTGTAACATCCACCATTTAAGCCATAAGCAAAGTCTATTTGCTCTCCAACAATTCCAAACCTAAATTCATCTACCCAATCAAAACCATAGCTACCCGCAGTACTACGTGCGGAATACGTTATCTGATCTGATTTTTGATAGGTCGCAAAAACCCTTTGTGCGCTGGTATCTAATGTATAATTGCGATCCACGCTGAAATCGGTTATGGAACTTGCAACAGGATCAAAGTCAAAATCACCGCTAGACATTTTCCATCTAGCAACAGTGAATTGTCCGTTATCGAATAACTCATAAAGCAATAGATAATCAACACCATTACCATCCATTGAAATTAGTTGAATCTTCGAGAGTTCGGAGGAGATTACCAGATTCTCTTTCCATAACACGAAAGAATTACCACCATCGGTTGAACGGTATATATAGGTGACTGAATCATCAAATCCACTTCCCACATAATTTTCATAGGCGGCAATATAGATATCGCCATTGCCGGCAACGTCCATGTCCAATCCGTCTATATAACCCTCGCGCAACAGAAGGTCTGTGCTCCAATCTTCTGGCGCCCGAGAAATGGGCTGCGCTTGGTCGGGGTTTATTTCGCGTTCCACCATTGTGGGGCCAACGCCTGTTGTTTCAATGGGTTTGTACAGCGCGGCCACTGCGGGATCTACTTGCTCCCAAGCGGCTTTTATGGCAAGGCGGTTTGCGTTTATTTCTGCCGCAGTGCCTTTAATTTCCAGTTGTTTGGATTGTAGGTACAGGGCTTGGAGCTCTGGTGTTCTTTCGGGAATTATCATCCCGTTCCCGTTAAGGTCTGCTTGTGCCATCCCCGTAAGGATACAAAGTGTGCACATTAAAAAGGTAATTACATTTTTCATCATTTTGTGTTTTAATTATTTTTAGTTCACTTATTTAATTGAGGAGTTATAAAAGTGAATTGAAAAAAATTCCTCGGTAAGTCATTATTGCATTTTTAAAATCTTTGAAAAAATTACAATATGAATATCGAAGACAAACTTATAGGGAAGATCTATAACCTGAAATATGTACTTAGAATTTGGCTACTATGGATTAGAATTCAGTAAGGACCCATAAAACTACCGAATACTAAGTAAAAGTGACCAAATGCTAAAATTGTCAGGTGTAAAGCAGATAGTATAGTATTTTAGCTAAACTGATGAGAATCTACTTCTTAATAACGTTTTGTTTTTTAGCCAGTTTGACACATTTACACGGTCAGATTGTTGCTGATTCTATATCATATAAGTTGTCTTTATTAAATAATGAGGAAGTTGAAGTACTCCGAACCGACCCAAAAACAACTTTTGAAGAGATTCAAACAAAGACTGGATGGAAACAATATAATTTAAATTATAACGCTACTTCAAAAACCGCTATATGGTTAAAGTTTCAAATTGAAAACCGTAGCGATGATACACTTCACAACTATCTGTATAGTAAAAATCACGTTACTACAATCTTTCAGCAAAATGGAAATGCTTTCAAAAAATGGAAAGATGGAATTTTCGTGCCATTGTCCAAAGACACTGATAAAGCAACAGATTTTTTCACAGAACTAACATTAGCACCTTTTCAAAAATCACAGATTTACGTAAAATTAAAAACGTATCACCAACCTCGAGTAAATAGCTACCCTACATTATACAGCGGAAAAGGTTATATAAAGTATTCACGAAGTGGCAATAAAAACCAAACGAACACGATTGCATTTATCTATTTTTATACCATATCCTTATTAACCATAATACTTTTTACCGTAGTATTCTGGTTGCGAATGTCTGCTAAACTTTACTTGTATTATTTAGGATATTTATTTTTTCAACTTTTATATGGCTTGATAATTCTTGGAAGAACCGCAGGACCAATAGGAAATGTTTTTCAGTATTTTCCAAAACTCGCTTATAATTTAAATGAGCCGATTCAATTTGCTTTTATAGGGTTTTATATCTTTTTCATTAATCATTTGCTCACAATAAAAAAGTATAATAAGTCATTAGCACGAGTGCTCAAATACTTTGGATATGTTTGTTTTTTATATGCCATCGCCTATATTTTTTCCACCTATTATTTTCACGATAAATATTTAAATGGACTACTATTTTCAATAGTTAGAATAATTATTCTTCCCTTGAATTTGGCTTTATTTGTTTGGATACTTCTTAAAGTGAAACATCCGTTGTTAATCTTTTTCATATTAGGTCAATCATTCTTTTTTATAGCAGCTGCATTGGCATCCTATGTTGGTTCTTCTGCTTTTCATTATGATTCTGAAAGCATAGTAGCTTTTACGGAAGCCCCAAACATTATTTTTCAGATTGGTTTATTAATAGAGGTATATTGTTTTTCGCTTGCATTGGGTCATAATGTTTTTCTACTCCAAAAAGAAAAAGAAGACACTTCTTACAGACTAATTGTCCAATTACGAGAGAACCAAACCTTACAGGAAACAATGAATCGTGAACTTGATGAGAAGATAAACGAAAAGACAGATGAACTTATTCAACTCTATTCCGAAATAGAAATGGAGAAAGAGCAGAAAATAAAAAACGATTTCAACCAAAAAATTAGAGAAACTGAGATGATCGCTCTGCGCTCCCAGATGAACCCTCATTTCATTTTTAACAGTCTGAGTGCAATAAAACACTTAATGATGACCTTTAGAAAGGATGATGCAATTGCTTATCTGGATGATTTTTCCAGTTTGCTTCGAGGAATTTTGCAAAACAGCAATCTTAAAAAAATTACGGTTGAAGAAGAGTTAGAGATTTTAGAATTATATCTCTCATTAGAAAAAAATAGAATGGGAAAGGAATTTGAATACAACATATACTTTTCTTCTAGGGAGGAACTTTCTCAATTCAACATTCCACCATTGCTATTGCAACCTATAGTAGAAAACGCCATCTGGCACGGATTGCATCCTAGTTTAAAATTTAAAAAGAACTTGACCATTATTTTTGAAACTTCAGAAGATTTAAAGATCATAATTGAAGATAACGGAATAGGAAGAAAGGAAAGTTCCAAAAAGAAAAAACTACATAATTCTATGGGTTCCACCATTGTTCAAGACCGATTGACACTTTATAACCATCTAAACGATCATTCCATACATCTAAAAACAACGGATCTTGAGGAAGACGAAAACGCTTTAGGAACCAGAATCACACTAACCTATCAATATTAAGTTATGACAAAAGTGATAATAATTGACGACGAAATGCACTGCACAAACGTGTTAGAAAGTTTAATTGAAAAAACACATGCGGACTATACCATTACTGGCATTTTCACCAACCCATTGCACGGATTGGAATTTATTAAAAAAAACCCGCCAGATTTATTATTCCTAGATATTGAAATGCCAAATATGAATGGGTTTACATTGCTGGATAACCTACTTCCAATAGATTTTGATGTTATATTCACTACAGCTTATGACCAATATGCTATAAAGGCATTTCGCTATAGTGCTATCAACTATTTACTGAAACCTATAAATGAAAAGGAAATTGTAAAAGCACTTTCAAACTGGGAAAAAAGACGCAAAAAAACCAGTGGTAAACAGTGGCAATTATTTCAGGGTTACTTGAAAGATTCAGGCAAGGAATGTTCGCAAATAGCATTACCAACAGGAGTAGGTTATAAAATTGTGGAAATAGAGAATATTGTTCGTTGCCAGTCTGATAGTAATTACACCAATATTTTTTGTAAAGATAAAAACAAGATTTTGATCAGTAGAACATTAAAGGAAATTGAAGAACTATTACAAGATCACGGTTTTTTAAGAGTACACCAATCCCACTTGATAAATCCACAATTTGTACAAGGAATTTTAAAACACCACGGTGGCAGTTTAATTATGCAAGATGATACTGAAGTTCCAGTTTCCAGGCAGAAATCTAAACAAATCAATGAAATTTTGGAAACCATGCTTCGGTTTAAATAAATATTTATAAGTGTAACCAATATAAAAAAGCGGTTTATTGTTTCATAACCGTTTCTTGCTTCACACTTGCATAGCTATTTTCTGATATAGCTTTCTTATAGCCTCTTTTCAGTTTCACTACCCAATTCTAAATCATAGCTGCCAAATACTAATTGGTGGTTGACGCGTATGCCTATGTAGTGTAGGTTTGTTATTACACGTAAAAACCTTAAATCTTAATAATCATGAAAAAGACGTATATCATTTCGTTATTCACCCTAATTTTCCTTTTTATCGCTCCTCCGGTAGAAGCCCAACGAGGCTTTATTCATCGAAAAATAAAGAATAAAATTAGGAAAGACATGGAAGAAAAATATGCCGAACCCGAAAGAGAAAAGGGCAAGAAGGCACTTGAAGATATTACTTATGAAAACGACACTCGTTACCCCGTTCCAGAAAATCCGGTGAAAGCAACGCTGGTGATGCAAATGCAATCTTTCAAAAAAAATGGCAAATTGGATGACACTAACACTACAAAGATGGTTTTTGGCGAAACCGGAGAATGTATGATTATGAATGAAGGCGATAAAGACGAAACCCGAATGCTCTTCGATTATAAAGGTGCCGCCACATATATGGTGAATGAAAACGAAAAAACCGCCATGAAAATGCCAATGATTAATTTTCAAAAGATGGCTGAAAAAATAGCAGAAAGTCAAGGTGATATTGACGACGATAACGGACAATGGGAACGAACCAACGAACAAAAAGAAATCAATGGTTACAACTGCAGAAAATATATATATCTCAACCCAAAAGAAGACACGAAAATGTATGCGTGGGTCACTCAAGACATTAGTATTGACCTAAGCGGCAACCATCTTTTTGGCGGACAGATTAGAGATTTCGCTACTGAAACTGCTTCCAACACTCCCTCCAAAATGGATGAAAACTTTCCAAGAGGAATGATGGTTCGCAGTATTTACTTCAATAAGAAAAGTGATAAACCTAGTATGATAACGGATATTACCACTTTCAAAAAATCATCAGATCCTAAGTACTTCGATCTAAGTGATTACGAAATCAACGATATTTTGGGAAAATTGTAAATATTCGTTATTCTAAACTTTAAACAATATAGTGCGGGCTAAACTTTATTCGAATTTAAAAAAAATACCAAATTCTAAACCATCCCCACCAAATACTAATTGCGTCTTGCCACAGCATTATATACCGTTTATTTTTGATACGATTAGGTCACTAACATACTAATTCAAAACTCATATTTAACTCCTCAGTTATATATAAATTTTAAAAACGTATAACTCAAAAAACTTTAAAAAAATGAAAACAATTCAAATTAAATTCAAAACCCTTTTATTCGCACTTTTAGTGGGCATCGCATTTACCAGTTGTAGTAAAGATGATGAGCAAAGTATTAATTCGAATCTCAATCTTGACCAGATTCAAGGATCATGGACCAGAGTTGGTGGAAATCAACCTGCGAACAACGGAATGAAAATTAATGTTTCAGGAAACTCAGGCGTAATAACATATAAAGCACCTGGTAATAGCGTTGAGCTTCAAATAGGTGATGTAAAATGGAAAGACATCGTTGCACAAGATGAAACAAATTACAGATATGAAGAACTGGGGAGTAATGGAAGTTATTATCCATCCTCTCTAACATTTGGGGTTGACGATACACTCAGAATATCTGTAGATGCGGCACCAGGTGCTGGATATATACAAAAATGGGTGCAAAATCCTAGTCCCGTCAGTCAAATAAATGATGGCTTAGTTGCATTCTATTCATTCTGCGGAAATGCAAATGATGAAAGTAACAACAATAACAATGCAACAATATTTGGAGCAACCCTAACTGAAGACAGATATGGTAATTCCGACAAAGCCTATTTGTTTGATGGTATCAACGATTATATGGAAGTCGAGAATTCGCAAAGCCTTGAAAACTTAAATTCACAGATGAGTATGTCTGTTTGGTTTAATACAACTGAATATTACTACACGGGAAAGGGTTGGGCAAGTTTATTAGCAAAATCTGGAAATTCGACTTCTTTGGACTCAAGACAATTTTCATTGTTCTACAATGACGATGGCGATATATATTTTAATAATGATGTAGTTGGAAATTTTTCATTTGATTTAGATCAATGGTACAATCTAACGCTAACCTATGATTCAGGAACTGTAAAAACATACGTAGATGGTGTTTTGATTAATGATATTGCTGGAATAGAGCCTGTAGTATCCAATCAATTATCCTTAATGATTGGATATGATACACCAGGAGTTACAGAATATTATAATGGAATATTAGACGATATTCGTATTTATAACAGAATTCTCAGCGAGAGCGAAGTTACACGATTAACAAATGAGGACTTAGGTTGCAGCATATAGAATGTTACAATATTGATGGAAAATTAATTTTTAGTGAAGTTTTTGAAGAATCAAATAAGGAATTCAATATTTCTAACTCAAATTCGGGACTATACATTTTAAAATTAAGTTCTTCAAAGGAAACCTATTATCAAAAGCTCGTAAAAGAATAAATTTTTAGGCAACGATTTCAACAAATAACAGCAATTGCCAAATAATTTTTGAAGAAAAATAGGGTATTTTAAATTGAAATAATAGCAAAAAGCACCTCTGTGTGATGACGTGAAAATTATCACTCAATTGCACAGAGGTTTTTATTTTAGGATAAGTTAGAATGACTTAGGTTGTAATTGGTAATGATAATTATTTCAGATTTAAAAATATGACAAACTGTAAAAACCAATAAAAAATGGAAATATTTCAACACATATTCAAAACCTTGAAAATGATAAAACAAACAGGGAAAATACTGCTGATTCTGCTACTTATTAATGTTGCCTTTACAAGTTGCAATAATAAAAAGAACGAATCAACTGATGCTGAAAAAGAAAAGGTAGTAGCTGATAAAAAAGAGAAAACAACAGATGCAACCCATAGCTTTGATATAACGTTGGTAAAGGGATCTGAAACTATTGAATTTTCGGAGACTGTACCCAGTAAAGAAGGAGGTGCCATATATAACGACCAAAAATCTTTAACCGATGAACAAGGAGGACGAAACCGTACTATTATGATGTTTATTGGAAAGAAATACAACCGTGGCAAAGCTGGTATTTTTGGCATAATTAGAGTAGATGAAAACTTAAAGCCTTTTACCAACGTTAAACGTGGAGATAAAAGTGCTTCCACTTTATCCATACGCCCTAAAGATCAAGGTGATGAATATAATGGTATTTCTGGAACCATGACTTTTTCAGACCTAAAGTATGTCTTGCCCATGCCAATGAGCGGAGCTGCGTGCTTTACACTCAATTTTGAAGGTGAATTCCAAAAGAATGGTAACAAAGAAGACATTTACCACGGTTCAGGTACTATTGTAATAAGTCCTGAGAAAGCTATGGGGGTTTATAAAAAAAAATAGTTCTATTAAATGCGTAATGCTGGTTAAAAATTTCACTATTAATCTATTTATTATCAACCTCACCTAAAAAAGAACAATATGTTACATCATAATCTTAATTACTCAAAATTATAAATATGAAAGCGATTCAATTTAAATTTAAAATGTTATTGTTGGTACTTTTGGTGGGCATTGCCTTTACCAGCTGTCGCAATGGAAAAGATGGTGAAGCATCAAATGATGACTCAAATTTAGAGCAAGTAGATGCTTCAAATACAGATGATGCTGGAGACGCAAATTCAGATTTACAAAAAGATAGTAGCGCCTCCATCACAGAAGAAGATGGCGACGCCACAAGTCCGAATTCACCGAAAGGAAATACAGCGCCATTAACATTGGACTGTAACTATTTTAAAGACAATCCAAATACGGTTTTAAAAGATAATCCCGAAGCTCCAATAGATTATATAATTACTTGTTTTACTAGAATCGATGGCAAACTGACCATCGAGCCAGGCGTAGTGATTGCTTTTGAACAAAATGCAGGTATGGAATTTAAAGATAAATCTTCCTTTAGTATGATAGGTACCGCCGCAAAACCAATTCTTCTAACCGGGAAAGAAAAAACGCCAGGGTTTTGGCGCGGTATTTATACCGAGAGCCCGAACTCAAATAATGTAATGAATTATGTAACGATAGATTATGCAGGAGGTGGTAATTCTAAATCAGCTTTAGCAATCTATGGTGAAGCCAGCAGTATAAAAATGGAAAACTGTACGGTTTCAAATAGCAAATTTACTGGAATGTTCGTTAGGGACGATGTAGCGAAAGATGTGAATAACATAAATATGAAGAATAGCACCTTCACTAAAAATAACATACCCGTGAAAACAAATATTACGCGCTTAAATATGTTTAACGGCAGCAACAGTTTTTCTGGAAACAAAAACGATTATGTCTACATAGATCGCGAGAATCTAAAAGGCGATGCCACTTGGTCAAAATTGGATGTGCCCTATTTTCTTCAAAATAACTTTAGATATCAAGACGGTGTACTTACCGTAGAACCTGGAGTGGAAATTATTATATCAGCCCAAAACTGGATGCATCTATCCAATAAGGCTTCTTTAGTAATGGTAGGCACAGCAGCAGAGCCAATAATCATTCGTGGCGAACACGATGTTGCTGGCTTTTGGCAACAGTTAAATATAGATTCAAGTAGTCCTTTAAATGAAATTGGCCATGTAATTTTTAAAAATGCTGGCAGAACCACTGAAAAGCCAAACGGCGCAATTTTTCTTGGAGATTCAAAATTCCTAAACATCCACGATGTGGTGTTTAGTAATTGTTTTGAATATGGAATGAGTCTTCAAAATGTAAAAAGATCTCATTTGGAACAGGCTAATTTAACATTAGACAAAACTCCAAAACTATTTTCAGATTATGGTGGAAAAGAGTTGGCTGATATAGATATACCATAAAGATAGTTTTGCTCGAAATTTAAGGATTAAACAGTTTGAGCTATTAAAATGTTTATTAGATGAAACTTTTAAATTTCTGTGAAACATTTAAAAAGAAGAATATAGCTCAGTTCATTAAAACCATTTTTTCAATTTTTAAAAATCAACAACAATGAAAAACAAATTCAAATTTCAAAAAACAGTAGCGCTTTTAATGTTTTTTTCCTTATTCATTATAGGGGTTTCGTGTAATGATAAAAAAAGTGAAAAAAATCTAAAAGACCAAATAGACAATTTGGAAGATGACGAAAATTTTGCCGGTTCCAGCAAACGAGATGATATCTGTGAGCTAATGAACAAAGAAGACATTATGGAAGTGTTTGGACTTTCTGAAGAAAATGAGCTAGAACAAAAGAGTAGTCATGGTACAATTTGCTCATATGACTGGAGCATAAACAAAGGGATAATGACTCTTTTTTCCGCAAGTCTCAATTTTGCTAGAGATGGTCAACACACTAATTCGCAAATCGATGCGATTTGGGAAGGCCAAAACAACGGAATTTATAAAAAATGGAATCCCGAAGAGGTTTCTGACGTGGGCGATAAAGCGAGCTGGAGCGACCTTGGTGGCGGGCAATTGCGCGTAGCTGAAGATGGGTATATTTTTTATGTATCGCTATCAATCATGTACGGTAATAAGAATATGATGGATAAACAAGAGAAGATTGAGAAAACCAAAATCTTGGCAAAACGCGTGATTGAACGGATGTAAATTCAATGGAATTTTTAAAGTTTTAAAGTTTTAAATTTTGGAGCTATCGAATTAAAATTTCACAGGATTTAATTAAACTAATTTTAAAACACAATATTATGTTTAAAACAAAACGGTTGATACTGCTTTTAGGAATCTTCACAATTATTATAACAGGGTGCAAAAACAATTCAAAAACTGAAAATGGTACTGATGATACGTCAACATCCAAAACGGAAACGGGGAATGGATCTTATGCTATTATTCACTTAGATGATGGAAGGGACATCGAACTAGATGCCAAAACAATATCGGGAAAAGCATTTTCCCCGAATCTCCCAACCGCCAGTTTAACCGATTACAGTTTACTTCTTTTGCTGAGATTAAACTTTTTGGAGAATCCTGTAGAAGAGAAATCTTATGATGTGCCATATGCTAATATAACTTTACAAAATGTAAAAAAAGACGGTCCGCTCACCGAGGTGTATCGCACCCAATATAAAAGCGCAGACGGGAAGGAAGGCAAAACTACGATCACCATCACATCCATTGGAGATACACATTCTGAAGGTACTTTCTCAGGAACCTTATATTCAAAAAATCATAAAAAAGCAGTAATTGAAGGGAAGTTTAATATCAAGAAGAAGTAATTGGCGGAAGATTTTTGGATGGATATTGGAAAAATACAATTATCACCAAACGCAGGATGGATAGCATTTAAATAAAAATCGTTTAGTATGAAACGCTCAAAACTAAAAAGTGTAATTTTATTAGTGTTGGTTTGTTATATAACTTTCGGTTGCGTAACCCTACAACAGCCACTTCCAGGAATTCTTTGGGGAAGTTGGGCTTTTGAAAAAACAGGCTTTTTAAACAAACATTCAAACCCAGAACTGGTGGATTATCAAAATATATGTACAAGAGAATCAGATCGTTTGCATTTTTCATCAGATGGTAAAATGAAATTGCGATGGTATGATGAAAGTTGTATTATAAATGAATATCTTATTGGGCGCTATCATGTGGAAGGAAATCTGTTATATGTTGATTTAGCCAAAAGTCCACGCTTCCAAGATAGCCCATTTCCTCCAATTACAAAATATAGAATTATGCAAATTAATGATACAACATTGGAGTTGGAGGAAATCCCTAATGGCGATAGAAGTGGTCGTGATAGAGCAAAGCGCGGTTTTGAGCCTTTGGTTTTTGATTTTATGCGTATTGATTGAATCCGGTAATATTTAAAGAAATGCCAATTTAAATCCATCGAAAAAAACTTGCTAACGGCGAAAGCATATAAACCACAAATTATAAAAAAGTATTAATCATAAAAATAAATAATCATGAAAAAAGCAATTTTACTAACAGGAATGCTATTCTGCATACTAATTACGATGCCGTCTTATGCACAAAAAACTTCCAAAGTAGAAGAAAAAGGAGTGTCAACGCCAGATCACACGCACGCTAAAGTAGCAGAAAAAAGCATCGCTGTTCCAGATTTTTGGCATAACTCTAATAGCAAAAATAAGATTGAAAGAATTCCAGCACACTTGTATTTTAATAATGCTGCTCTTCAAATAAAATCTAATAAAAACGGCCTTGAGCTTTCAGAAAGCGGCTCATCCAGTGTTTATGCCAAATTAACTCCTACACCAAAAGAAGGTTTATACCGCTATACTTCTTCAACTATAAATGGCGCGGCTCATTTTGATGCCAAAGGCAATCTAGTGCTGAAATATTTAGATAATGACACTGGTAAAACGAAAGAAGTATATTTTCAATCAAAGTAGACTGTCTTTAGTAAATCCTAGTAACTATTGTAATAATAAGAAGTTTAAAATTCACTTTAATAAATACCAAAAAATCATGGAAAACGAAACTAACTCTCAATTACCACCAAACACAACGTCAAGAACATCTATAAATACAGTTGAAGATGGAAAAACAATAGGGATTATCGCCTATATAACAATCGTTGGACTCATAATTGCTTTTGTGATGAACAACGAGAAAAAGAATTCCTTTGCCGCGTATCACATACGCCAATCACTGGGTTTGGGCATTACAGGTTTAGCATTATCCATCATAAATGTAATCCCAATTTTAGGTTGGATAGTATCAATATTAGGTAGTATTTTCTTAATCGTTTTATGGGTAATTGGATTGATGGGTGCAATAAACGGAGGAGAAAAGCCGGTTCCAATTTTGGGAGAAAAATATCAGGAGTGGCTTAAAGGTATTTAATTAAGAAGATAGCAATATTTGCGACTTGGCCGCTTTGCGTGAAACTTTAAATTACTACTGCTACATAAAAACCAATCCTCCAACTTTAGTTCATCCTGAGCTTGCCGAAGGGTTCAGTAAGACGATTAAATCACTTCAGCATATAAATCAAAATCCTCTGCTGCAGTGATTTTCACATTGAAAAATTCGCCAGTACGCATATAACTATCTTCAGCATTTATAAGCACTTCGTTATCAACGTCAGGGCTATCAAATTCAGTTCTTCCAATAAAATAGCTACCTTCCTTTCTGTCAATTACTACACGGAATTCTTTACCTATTTTCTGTTGGTTCAGCTCCCACGAAATTTGAGATTGGATTTCCATAATCTCGTTAGCGCGATTCATTTTTATTTTTTCTGGCACATCGTCTTCAAGATTATAAGCGTGCGTATTTTCTTCATGACTATAGGTAAAACAACCTAAGCGCTCAAAACGCATATCTTTTACCCATTGTTTTAGGGTTTGGAAATCTTCTTCAGTTTCGCCGGGATAACCAACGATTAATGTAGTCCTGATGGTCATGTCAGGAACAGCTGCTCTAAATTCTTCCAGCAATTTGGTAGTCTTTGCTTTTGTAGTTCCGCGGCGCATTGACTTCAAAATTGGGTCAGAAATATGTTGCAATGGAATATCTATATAATTACAAATTTTAGGCTCGTTGCGCATAACGTCCAATACATCCATCGGAAAACCCGTTGGGAAAGCGTAATGCAAACGAATCCATTCAATGCCTTCAACTTTTACTAATTTTTGAAGTAGTTCTGCAAGGTTTCGTTTCTTGTATAAATCAAGTCCGTAATATGTTAAATCTTGTGCTATTAAAATCAATTCTTTCACACCTTTTGCAGCAAGCTTTTCGGCTTCAATAATCAAATCTTCCATTGGAGTGCTTTTGTGTTTTCCACGCATAATTGGAATTGCGCAGAATGAACACGGACGGTCACAACCTTCAGCTATTTTAAAGTACGCGTAATTTTTAGGGGTAGTTGTTACGCGTTCACCTATCAATTCGTGCTTATAATCTGCTCCCAAAGCTTTCAAAAGTCCAGGAAGTTCGGTCGTTCCAAAATATTCATCCACATTCGGGATTTCCTTTTGCAAGTCTGGCTTGTATCTTTCGGAAAGACAACCCGTAACAAAAACTTTATCCACCAAGCCTTCTTCTTTCTTCTGAACGTACTCAAGAATTGTATTGATGCTTTCTTCCTTCGCATTGGCAATAAAACCGCAAGTGTTTATCACTACGATATTGCCCTCCTCTTCGTGTACAACTTCTTTATTGCTGGCGCGAAGCTGGCCCATCAATATTTCGCTGTCATAAACGTTTTTGGAGCAGCCTAGGGTTACTACGTTAATTTTGTTCTTCTTTAAAGTTTTGGTACGCATATAAATTTTTATTATCGGGGTGCAAAGATACAACCATTTTAAACCATAACAATAAAGAATGGTCAAAGCTAAAACCACAAGTTATGAAACCTTCCATTTTGATGATTATTTTGTTATTCGCTTTCTTCTCAGGTTGTTCCCAAACTGACGACAATACAGAAACCGTTTCAATTAAGCCCTATTTTCCACCGACCAATTCTGAAGTTTGGGAATCGGTTAGTCCAGAATCTTTAAACTGGAATACTGCATTTCTACCCGAGCTTAAAGCATTTTTAGACGAAAAAAATACAGATGCCTTTATAATTCTTAAGAATGGGCGCATTGTTGTAGAGTATTATTATAACGATTTTACTTCAGCAACCCCACACGAGTGGAACTCGGCAGGAAAAACGCTGACAGCTTTTACGACTGGAATGGCACTACAAGATGGCTACCTGAGTCTTGATGATTCAACCACTGAGTATTTGGGACTAGGTTGGACAGTAATGACATCTGAGCAGGAGGCGGCAATAACAATCCGCCATCAACTTACTATGACTTCTGGTGGAGATTATAACGTTGCAGACACATCTTGCATTAAGCCTGAATGTTTGCAGTATTTAAATGAACCAGGAAGTTTTTGGTTTTATCACAACGCTTTTTACACTCTGTTACAGCCCGTTATGGATGTTGCAATTCCTGAAGGATTTGACAATTATTTTAGTGAAAAACTAAAAAATCCTATCGGAATGTCGGGCACTTGGTTGCAATTTAATTACAACCGTGTATTTTTTAGCAATGCTCGTTCTATGGCTCGTTTTGGAATATTAAACCTAAATCACGGAAATTGGGATGGTTATCAATTGTTGGATGAAAACTATTTTCAATCAATGACAAGTACTTCACAAAATCTAAACAAAGCTTATGGTTACTTGTGGTGGCTAAATGGCAAGGAAAGTTATAGACTCCCGCAAACAACACTTGAACTTCAAGGGAAATTAATCCCAAATGCACCCGATGATCTCTTTGCTGCTTTGGGAAAAGACGATCAAAAATTATACATCGTCCCTAGTCAGGATTTAATTGTGATTCGTATGGGCGGTAATGCGGGAAACCCACTTCCTGGTCCCTCGGGGTTTGACGATGAACTTTGGGGTAAGTTAGCAGCGTTATTTAATTATTGAAATACCTAGTTTTAAATCATCGTACAGAGAAATAGAATTCTCTATCTGTTTCATTTAATATTCTGTAACTGTATTCACCACATCTCTCGAAACCTATTGCATCTGGTCTCGAACTCAAAAGATAATCTTGAGCTATATTTTCATTTCTTTCGGGATTCGTCAATTTTCCCTCTGTAAAACTGAAAACATAATCCGCTTTCTGCAATGGGACAAAACCAATTTTAAAACTATATGAATCACCTTGAGAATTAAGAACGCTTTCAATCCTTAAATCAGACTTATCACATCGCCATGGGAATGATTCGCCCAGATTATTTATTATTCCAAATTGTTCCAATGCTCCTTCACTATTTGCATTGAGATTTGAATCAATTAATTTCATTACATAAAACACTTCTTGAATTGGTGGATTAATATATGGAATTGAATCATTTGTATCTGCATTATAAATCTTTGATGATATTTTACCTTCTATCCAAATTGTATCCTGTAAGGAAAACGTAGCTTGCGGAGTTACACTTATTTTAAAATTATTATAAATTAATTCATCTTCATCATCACATTGAAAAGCCATCAAAAAAAAGGAAAGTACCAAAAGTTTAAAAGCAGTTTTCATAACAAGGAGTTTTTAAGTTGAGCAAATATAGATTTCGTTTCAATTGGTAATATTTTCATT
This sequence comes from Aequorivita sublithincola DSM 14238, assembly GCF_000265385.1. NCBI lineage: Bacteria > Pseudomonadati > Bacteroidota > Flavobacteriia > Flavobacteriales > Flavobacteriaceae > Aequorivita > Aequorivita sublithincola. The sequence continues at coordinate 2,266,044 of NC_018013.1, read as the reverse complement.
AAGAAATATTTATGTATTCCAAGCTGATAACTACCAGCTGCTATTGATTACTGCAATTTTTTTTAACTAACTTTACACTTCTTAAAAATTCAATAATTACTTAAAGATGAAAAAAATAACATTCCTGCTAGCGTTTCTATGCGCTGGCTTTTTGTTCGCACAAAAAACAATGACACCTGAACTTTTGTGGCAGGTTAAAAAAGTAAGCCCAATGGGTATTTCCGATAACGGCGAAGTTCTATTCTATAAGGTCTCCACTCCAAATATGGAAGAGAATAGCTTCGATTCAAAATATTTCGCAATGAAAGTTTCTGGCGGCAATTTTGCAGAAGTTACTAAAGAAGAGGTCAAAGTTGCCGATAAAAATATTTCACCAAATGGACAGTTTCTGTTGATGAATAAACCTGTTCACGTAAAAGACATAACAGGTAAAGATATTTACAAGGATTTACCAAAGAGCGATGCCTACGTTTTTACCTCTTTAGATTACAGACATTGGGACACTTATAACGACGGAAGCTACAACCACGTTTTTTACAAAGACACAAAAACGGGTGCGGAAACAGATATAACTCCTGGCCAACCATACTATACACCGCAAGCTCCTTTTGGCGGTGATGAAGATTATGTTTGGGGACCAAAAGGTGAAAATATTTATTACGTAAGTAAAAAATCTGCTGGAACGGATTATGTTATAAGTACCAATACAGATATTTATAAATATAATCTTTCAGACAAAAAAACTGAAAATATTACCGAAGAAAACAAAGGTTATGATACGCAGCCAGCGTTTTCAAAAGCTGGAGCTTTGGCATATTTACAGATGAAAACTCCAGGTTATGAAGCTGATAAAAACGATATTATCGTGCTTCAGGATGGTGTGAAACAAAATCTTACTTCACAATGGGACGGAACTGTAAACGGATTTCTTTGGGCGAGCAACAATAAGGATATTTATTTCACGGCTCCGGTTGATGGAACCGTGCAGCTTTTTAAAGTTGATTACCCTGGGAAAACTCGAAAAATGGCGGTTGTGGAGCAAATTTCAAAAGGACAATTTGATGTAACCGGAATTGTTGCCGAAAATAATGGTCAGTTGATTGTTACTAGAACAGATATGAACCATGCTTCGGAAATTTTTACTTTCGATTTAAAAAACAAAACTTTTAAGCAACTTACACAAGTAAATACTAAATTCTACGGGAAACTTGATTTACCAACTGTTGAAAAAAGAATGGTGACAACCAAGGATGGCAAGCAAATGTTAGTTTGGGTAATCCTTCCGCCAAACTTCGACAAAAATAAAAAATATCCAACCTTGCTTTATGCTCAGGGCGGACCACAATCTGCTTTGTCGCAGTTTTATTCTACGCGTTGGAATTTCCAATTAATGGCTTCCGAAGGGTACATTATTGTTGCACCAAACCGAAGAGGAATGCCAGGCCACGGTGTGGAATGGAATGCTGAAATAAGCGGCGATTGGGGCGGTGGCGCAATGCAAGATTATCTTGATGCTATTGACGATGTTTCCAAAGAACCATATGTAGATAAAAATCGTCTTGGCGCTATTGGCGCAAGTTTTGGTGGTTATTCTGTGTTTTGGTTAGCTGGAAATCATGACGGTCGTTTCAAAACATTTATTGCTCACGATGGCGTTTTTGACACGCGTGCAATGTATGGGACTACTGAGGAATTATTCTTCGTAAACCATGATATGGGCGGTGCTTATTGGGAAAAAGACAATGCGAAAGCACAGAAATCTTTTAACGAATTTAACCCAATAACTTATGTTGACAAATGGGATACTCCAATAATGATTGTTCAAGGTGGAAAAGATTACCGCGTACCAATTGAACAAGGTTTAGGTGCGTTTCAGGCTGCGCAATTAAAGGGAATAAAAAGTAAACTACTTTATCTTCCCGAAGAAAACCATTGGGTGTTGCAACCTCAAAACGCACTTGTTTGGCAACGTGAGTTCTTTAGTTGGTTGAAGGAAACGCTTTAGTTAGAAGAGAGAAAAAAGAGAAAAAATAAAGACGTAACAGTCTAATCTTAGCCACGAATTCACGAATATTAATTAAAATATTCTTGAATTCGTGGCTTATTTTCATAGTAGGCTTTATTTGAAGAAGGAATCTACAAACTCAAATTTGTTGAACACTTGAAGATCTTCCATACCTTCACCTACTCCAATATACTTTACAGGAATTTTAAATTGGTCACTGATACCTATAACAACGCCACCTTTCGCTGTTCCGTCTAGTTTTGTAACGGCTAGGGAAGTTACTTCGGTTGCAGCTGTGAATTGTTTTGCTTGTTCAAAAGCATTTTGACCTGTAGAGCCGTCCAAAACCAAAAGCACATCGTGCGGTGCATCTGGAATTACTTTTTGCATTACTCGCTTCACTTTTGTGAGCTCGTTCATTAAATTAACTTTATTGTGAAGTCGTCCAGCGGTGTCAATAATAACTACATCCGCATTTTGGTTAACGGCGCTTTGCAGTGTGTCAAAAGCAACGCTTGCTGGATCGCTACCCATACTTTGTTTTACAAGAATAACATCAGTTCGGTCCGCCCAAATTTGTAACTGATCTATTGCCGCAGCGCGAAAAGTATCCGCAGCTCCCAAAACAACTTTCTTTCCAGCTTTTTTAAATTGATATGCAAGCTTTCCGATTGTTGTGGTTTTACCAACGCCATTCACGCCAACAACCATAATTACATAGGGCTTTTTGTTTTCTGGAATTTCAAACTCAGTGGCGTTTCCAGAATCAATTTCGCTCAATAGGCCAGCAATTTCTTCACGAAGTATTTTATTTAATTCATCTGTTCCCAAAAATTTATCTTTGGAAACTCTGGCTTCAATTCTATCAATTATTTTGAGTGTTGTATTTACGCCAACATCACTGGAAACGAGAATTTCTTCCAAATTATCCAATACATCGTCATCAACTTTGCTTTTTCCGGCAACTGCTTTACTCAGTTTGTCGAAAAAAGTTGTTTTTGTCTTTTCGAGCCCTTTATCGAGGGTTTCCTTTTTTTCTTTGGAAAATATATTTTTAAAAAAACTCATCTTTCAATATTCAGTGTTCGGTAATCAGTAATCAGTAATCAGTAATCAGTAAAATTAATCATCTTTTCACAGCTCCTTCCCCTATTTCAGGGGAAGGTGGATTTCAAATTGCCCTAAAAGCAATTTGAAAGACGGAAGGGGTCTAGCAGCTTTTATATTACTTACTCGTTTATTTAACTTTTATCAGCTTTGACAAAGTTTGAAACTTTGTCAAAGTTATAAAATGAAAGAGTAAAAATACGAAAAGCCACCTTCGTAAAAAAGTGGCTTTTTCCTAATATTTTAAGCTGGTTATTTTTTGTTTAACCAGTCGTTTACCATTTCTGGAGCCATAATAGACTCAGAGAATGTGTATGCTCCTGTTTTTGGCGATTTAACCATTTTTATTGCTTTGGTTAAACGCTTTGAACCTGATTGTAACGATGCGATTGATTTCTTTGCCATGACCTATATTATTTAATCTCTTTATGAACCGTCATTTTCTTAAGAATTGGGTTGAATTTCTTCAACTCCATTCTGTCCGGTGTGTTTTTTTTATTTTTGGTAGTGATGTAACGAGAAGTTCCAGCTTGTCCAGACTCCTTGTGCTCAGTGCACTCCAAAATTACTTGTACTCTATTTCCTTTTTTAGCCATTATAATAGACTTTATTGATTATTGCAATTATTTAGTTAAAAAGCCTTTTTCGCGAGCTTCTTTCATAACCGCAGAAATACCTTTTTTATTGATGTCTTTTATCGCAGAAGCTGAAACACGAAGGGTTACCCACTTGTCTTCTTCTGGAATATAAAAACGCTTCTTTAGCAAATTTACATCAAACTTACGTTTGGTTTTGTTCATCGCGTGCGAGACGTTGTTTCCAACCATCGCTTTCTTTCCTGTAAGTTCACAAACTCTTGACATTTCCTTTAACTTTAATTAGTTATTTTAAAACAGGGTGCAAATTTAAGTAATTCTTTTGGTATGTACAACAAAAGAAAATCAGTTTTTTGAAATTTCTTTTAAGATCATTTCAAAAGCCTTATTTATAGTCTTTTCTATAACACGGTAACGGTCATTACCAAAGTTGAATTTTTCCGAAACAATTCCTCTTGGTGAAGCAATAGCGATGCATACCGTACCGACCTCATCTTTTCCATCGCCTTTTGTTGGGCCCGCAATTCCTGTGGTTGCAATAGCATAATCTGTATTGAAAAGCTTGCAAGAATTTACCGCCATACTTTCGGCTACTTCAATACTTACCACAGAGTATTCTTCTATTAAAGATGAAGGCACACCTAAAATCTGAGTTTTAAGTTCAGTTTTGTATGGAACAATGCTTCCCATAAAAAAGGAAGAAGCGCCAGCTTCAGCGGTAATCCGCTCTGCAATTGCGCCGCCTGTACAACTTTCGGCAAGACTTAAAGTTTGTTTCTTTTCATTTAAAATATGCGCAATTCTGCCGACTATACTGGTTTCATCTTCGAAACCTATAGCAATATCTGAAAGCATTTCACTTAAAACTTCCATTCGGGAATCAATGCTTTCTTTTAAAAATACTTCGTCCTCTCCGCTAGAAGATAATCGTAAACGAACTTTCCCCAACGAGGGTAGATACGCTAGTTTAATGGTTTTTGGCAAACTGTTTTCCCAATCAGCAATTCTTTCGGCAACCGCACTTTCGCCTAAACCGTAGGTTAAAAGTGTTTTGTGGTATATATAAGGTCTGTTGAAACGCTTTATAACACTCGGCAAAACTTCTTCTAGCACTAAATGCTTCATTTCATAAGGCACACCAGGTAAGGAAACAAAAACGGTTTCGTCTTTTTCCATCCACATACCAGGAGCGGTACCGTACTGATTCGTCAAAATAGTTGCTTTTGAAGGAACCATCGCTTGCAGAAAATTGGCAGGCAAGGGTTTATTTAATTGATATTTTTTGAAAAGCTGGGTTACGTTTTCAACTACGCTTTGGTCTTCAATTAAAGTATCTTCAAAAAAATCGCAGAAAGTTTGTTTTGTAATATCGTCTTTGGTTGGACCCAAACCACCTGTAACTATAACTAAATCGGCATGTTTTTTGGCATCTTTAAAAGCTTGTAGGATATGATCTCTATCATCTTGAATGGAGGTAATTTGATAAATCTTTACCCCTATTTTGTTTAGCTCTTTTGAAATAAAGGCTGAATTGGTATCAATAATTTGGCCTATGAGAATCTCATCGCCTATGGTTATAATTTCTGCGAGCACTATAATTGGAAGTCTTCTCTTAATTCATCAAACACGTGGTTCAAAGTTACGAGAACATTTTCAAGATTTGGAAGAACTGTGGCTTTATTTTTAGATGTTTTAGACCACTCCTCAATAATAGTAATTTCCTTTAGCCCGTCTATACCAAACATTTCTATATTGGGTTTCATTTTATGCGCAAATTGATAAGCCAGTTCACGATTGTCGTTATGAATGGCTTCTGTTATGGAGCCCAAATCTATAGGGATTTCCTCCAAAAAAGCGTTTGCCAATTCCTTAAGAAAATCTTCATCGCCTTCTGCAATTTCTCTTAGATTTTCCAAAGAATAATAAATAGCCATGTTATTTCACTTTTATGGAAAACATTTCTGTTTCACCAATATATCCAGTCAACACATCGTTGGTTTCAACTTTGCCTACACCTGCTGGAGTTCCGGTAAAGATAATATCGCCAATTTTCAATGTGAAATATTTTGAAATATATTCGACTAAAGCATCGATTTTCCATATCATCAGCATAGAATTGCTCTCTTGCACTGTTTTTCCGTTACGTTTTAAGCTAAAAATAATGTTATTTAAGTCAACAATTTCTTCTTTTTTGATGAAATTTCCCACAACTGCAGCTCCATCAAAGCCCTTTGCTTTTTCCCAAGGCAAGCCTTTTGCTTTCAATTCTGTTTGAAGATCTCTTGCTGTGAAATCTATTCCTAGACCAATTTCATCATAATATTTGTGTGCAAATTTTTGGTCTATGTGTTTTCCAATTTTAGTAATGCGAACCAAAAGTTCCACTTCGTGATGCACGTCGTTTGAAAACTCTGGTATAAAGAAAGGTTGTTTCTTTAATAATATTGCCGTATCGGGTTTTAAGAAGATAACTGGTTCTGTTGGGGTTGCGCTTTTAAGCTCGCTAATGTGGTCTGTATAATTTCGACCTATACAAATTATTTTCATCTGTATTTTATTGTTTTGTGTTCAACTTTTGAAGCCTAATACGAGTTAGGACTTTTTTGGTATAAAGCGGAAAATCTGCATTTAACAACCAGCCTAAATACCCAGAATCTTTGTCTAAAATATCTGTAACTAATTGTCCCTTATATTTTCCGAAGGAGAAAACCTCAACACCATCTTCGTTATAACTGACAAATCCAGCAAAGTCGGCATGATCTTTATGAGAGCTGAAATCTGCTAAAAAACTCATGTCGTTCTCCAGTTCACTATATCTATCTAGTTGTGCTTTTAAAACTTCATAAGTAGCATTTGTATCTGCTGCTGCACTATGTGCGTCTTTTAAATCTTTATCACAGTAAAATTTATATGCTGCTTCTAAAGTTCGTTTTTCCATTTTGTGGAATATAGTCTGCACATCTACCGAAAGTGATTTTTTTAAATCGAAATCAATTTCAGCACGAAGCAGTTCTTCGGCTAGCAGCGGAATATCAAAACGGTTGGAGTTGAATCCACCAAGATCGCTATCTTTAATCAAAGCATATACTTTTGCGGCTAGTTCTTTAAACGTAGGTTCATCGGCAACCATTTCATCAGTAATTCCGTGAATTGCGGAAGATTCTGCGGGAATGGACATTTCTGGGTTTACGCGCCAAGTGTGGCTTTCTTCATTTCCGTTTGGAAATACTTTTTGAATAGCAATTTCAACAATTCTGTCTTTTGCTACATTAACACCTGTGGTTTCAAGATCGAAAAAGCAGATTGGTTTTTTTAATTTGAGCTCCATTGTTTTGTTTTGTTAGGCAAAGATACTTTTTATTAAAATTTTGAAATAATATATAAAAAAAATAGGAGGTTTTGAATTCAAAACCTCCTATTCATAACAATTTATTTCGAATTAGATTTCTCTATTTACATCCCAATCTTCCAAATAATCAGCAACACGCTTCACGAATTGTCCTCCCAACGCACCGTTTACAACTCTGTGATCATAACTGTGAGAAAGGAACATTTTGAAACGAATACCAATAAAATCTCCTTCTGGGGTTTCAATAACTGCAGGCACCTTCCTTATTGCTCCTAAGGCAAGAATACCTACTTGTGGTTGATTAATGATTGGAGTTCCCATAATACTACCAAAGGTTCCAACGTTCGTAACCGTATAAGTACCGCCTTGAATATCGTCTGGCTTCAATTTGTTTTCGCGCGCTCGGGTTGCAAGATCGTTTACTGCTTTGCTCATTCCAAGCAAATTCAATCGGTCTGCGTTTTTGATTACGGGAACGATTAGGTTTCCGTCTGGAAGTGCCGCGGCCATACCTAAGTTTATGTTTTTACGTTTGATGATATTATTACCATCTACAGCAATATTCATCATTGGGAAGTCTTTTAAGGCTTTAGCCACGGCTTCCATAAATATTGGGGTGAAGGTTAAATTTTCTCCTTCACGTTTAGCGAAGGCAGTTTTCATTTTATTTCTCCAATTCCAAATATTGGTAACATCGCATTCTATAAACGATTGCACGTGCGCAGCGCTTTGCGTGCTTTCAACCATATGATGGGCGATTAATTTGCCCATTCTAGTCATTTCAATAATTTCATCATCGCCGCCAACTGATACTGCAGCTTTTGGTTTTGTAGGTTCTGAAGGTTTTGCTGTTTCTGGAGTTTTAGTTTCAGCAACAGCTTGCGGTTGCGGTTTTGCAGTTGAACGATTTTCTACATAACCCAAAATATCATTTTTGGTAACACGTCCATCTTTTCCGCTTCCTGATATTCCGTCTAGTTCTGTTTGGGAAATACCTTCTGCAGCAGCAATATTTTTTACTAATGGCGAATAGAAACGATCGCCTTTATTTTCAATTGGTGCGTGAGTTGCTTGTTTGGCAGTTTCAACGTGTTTTTCAACTTCCTTGATAACTTCTGGCGCGGGAGTGCTTTCAGTGCTTGCTTTTGGGCTTTCATCGCTTCCACCAGCGATTTCAATAATGGCAATGGTTTGACCTACTTGAATTACATCATCTACATTGAAAAGTTTTTCAATCAAAACGCCATCTACCTCGCTGGGAACTTCACTGTCCACCTTGTCGGTCGCAATTTCAAGCACAGCTTCATCGGCTTCAATAGTGTCGCCCACTTCTTTTAGCCAATTAGTTAAGGTTGCTTCTGCAACACTTTCGCCCATTTTGGGAAGTTTCAATTCAAATTTTGCCATAGCAATTCAAAAATTCAAGGTTTAAAGTTCAAGATTCCAACCCTTCGGCTGCACTTCGGCTTAGCTCAGTTAACAATCCAAGCCCATAAGTTAAGTTTGCAAAATTAGTTAAAATTTGTTCGCTTTGGGTTTCAAATTTCTTAAAAAACAACCACGCCGCCCTTTTCGTCACTTTGGTCGCTTCCTATTATGAAGTCACAACCCACTGGAAGTATTCTAAAAAGATTGCCGTTACCCTTTAATTGCTTCATTATCGTGAAGATTTCTTCATAAGAAATGTATGCTGCGTCAAAGACAAACAAGCTATTTTTTAGAATAATAGAATGGTGCATATTTTTTGAAACCAATTGAAAAACAATATCTATACTCGTTGAAAGTTTTTCGAGCAATTCCACATTTTCTGTGAAGAAATAACTTTTTTCAACCTTTGCTGTTGGCGTCTTTTTTTTGTCGGACGAAATTTTTCGAGCTTTTTTGGCCAAAGCAACTGCCGCAGAAACCGAACTTTCTAATAGCAGGTTTTTATTGAAATGTTTTCGGTAGAAAATTCGCATCGCACCGTAAAAACGTTCAAAATATATATCGTCTTTTTTAGTGCTTTCGCCTTTATAGTGAAGTACGGTCGTGCTTCCTAAATAATGGTTTTTGTAACCAGCTTTTGTAATTTTATAGGAGAAATCGATGTCTTCTCCATACATGAAATAGTCTTCATCAAAACCGCCTACTTCGTTGTAAATGCTTCTTTTTAATAGCATAAAAGCGCCCACTAATATGTCAACTTCTCCTTTTGCGGTTTCAGAAATATTGTTAGCATAATATTTATTCGAAAAGCCAGAAAATTTAAATAAAGATACTTTTGGGGTTGGTAAATTTCGTTTGCTTTCTGGAAGAAAATTACCCGTGCCATCCATTAAATAAACGCCAAGTGCGCCAATATTTTCAACGCTTTCAGAATATTTAATTGCTCGTTGAAAAGTATCTTCAGCAACGGCAGTATCTGGGTTTAGAATACAAACATATTCCCCTTTTGCTATGGCAACAGCTTGGTTATTTGCTTTGCTGAAACCAACGTTTTCTTTGTTTTGAATAAGTATGATTTCGGGGAAATTTCGTCTTAACATTTCACAACTATCATCTTTTGAGTCATTGTCAATTACAATAATTTCAGCTTCCAAGTTTTCGATTGCATTTTGAACTGAAAGGATGCACTGCTCTAAAAAATAGCGAACATTATAATTTAGGATAACAACGGATAGCTTCAAACTACAGGCTTTTTAGTGAAGATTCAAAAGGAATTCGATGCAAAATACTTCGTCCTAGCGTAACCTCATCGGCATACTCAAGTTCGTCACCTACTGAAATTCCACGAGCAATTGTGGTTGTAATTATGCTGTAAGATTCTATTTGTTTGTAGATGTAGAAATTGGTGGTATCACCTTCCATAGTTGAGCTGAGCGCAAAAATAAGTTCACGAATGTTTCCTGTTTTTACTTTTTCAACTAAAGAAGGAATGGTTAAATCACCCGGACCAATTCCGTCCATTGGCGAAATTTTGCCACCCAAAACGTGATAATGACCGCGATATTGACTTGTATTTTCTATTGCCATAACATCGCGAATATCTTCAACTACACAAACCAACTGTTCGTCACGGCGTGGGTTGGCGCATATTTCGCAAAGCTTTGTATCACTAATATTATGGCAGTTTGCGCAGAAGTTTATTTCCTCGCGCATTTTGGTCAAACTGGATGCCAATTTTTGTGTTTGCTCCTTTGGCTGTTTCAACATATGAAGCACTAAACGCAAAGCTGTACGCTTCCCGATTCCAGGAAGTTGAGACATTTCGTTTACTGCGTTTTCAAGAAGTTTTGAAGAAAATTCCATAGTTTTTTACCAGCGGACAAGTTAAAAAAAATGCTTCAGAAAAAGTTGATTATTTCTGAAGCATTCCTAATATTTAAAAGAAGATATTTATTTTATAAGCAATTTTTTAGTTGCAGTTCCATCTTCAGTATTCAAACGAACAAAATACGTTCCAGAAGAAAGCGATGAAACATCAACGGTATGATTGTTTGATATTAATGCTTTGGCTTCATAAATAAGAAGTTTTCCAGTGATATCAAAAACTCTAACTTCCGCATTCATAGATTTTGGCAATCCAATTGTAAATTCTGAAGTTGCTGGGTTTGGGTAAATACTCATGGTGCTTTCAGAAATTACATCTTCTATACCAATAGTGCTTGCTACTAATGGTGAAGCCCAAAGACCTCTTCCGTAAGTCCCAGCATACAATGTATTTGTTGTGTTATTGATCTCCAATTCATTTACAATTACGTTTGGTAATAAGTTACTGTATGGCTGCCAATCTGTGAAGGTGTTGTCTATATAATAGATTCCGTAATCCATTCCTAGATATAAACCATCTTCACCATTATTATCCCACACAAGAGCTAATGCACTGAAATTCGGAAGGTTCTTTTTATAGTTTTCCCAAGTAGCTCCTCCGTCATTAGAAACAAAAACGCGGTTGTTACTTGATGTTGCTACGGCTATTTTATCAGAATTATTAGGGTGGATAGCTATAGAATTTATAGTTCCGCCTGGTAATGTTGTTCTAATCCAGTCTGTTGCTCCTCCATCTCCAGTTCTATATAGGAACGGGCCTGTTGAAGCAAACATTACTTGATTGTTTGACGCAGCAATCTTCAAATTGTCCAAATTATTTATGAAATCTTGTGAAATCGTAGTCCAAGTACCACCAAAGTTGGAAGATTTATAAACGTGGTCATAGCCAACATATATAGTGTTTTCTAGTGTAGGATCTTGTTCAAAAGGTGTTACCCAGTTTCCAGAACCGCTTCCAGGTTCATTTATATTAATATAAGAATTCCCGCCATTCATAGAGCGATACAATTGCCCACCTTGACTTGTTCCAAAAAAGATACTGCTGTTAGAGTTACTTATAAAAGATTCCATACCGTCTGCACCCAACCAATCTTTCCATCCTGTTGCGGCTGTGTAGAAAGAAGTTCCATTGTCTTGTGAACCCCCTGAAACAATAACATCAGCTGTTTGGGAAACTCCAATTTTATAAAATTGACGAATTCCTAAACCTTCCGTAAGGTCTTCAAAGTAGGTACTATTCACAACTGCTGTATTTTCAGCTTTATAAATACCTCCATCAGAAATTGAAAACAAAGTAGTTCCGTAAAACTGAAGGTCATCAATATCTGAATGACAATATCCTATATTCTTAGCTGCAGCATTTTGTACTGTCCAGTCTGAGGTACAAGTAAAACTTACACCTGCGTTTGATGATTTCCAAGTAAGAAGTCCAGCAATATGAACTTCGTTTGCATCAGTTGGGTTTACAGCAATCCCCATATCTCGTGGAGCTTGGCCGCTGTTATCATTTCCGTTGGTATCATATCCAAAAAAGTTAAGACCTCCGTGATTTAATTTTGTGAAGCTATCTCCACTATCGTTTGAACTATAAAAAGCTCCAAATTTACTTCCAGAAGCTTCCAAAACGTAAACAACGTTTGCATCATCCGCAGAAACTCCAATCATTTTTGGCCCGCTTGTGAAACCTCCAATTGTAGTAAATGTAGCACCACCATCGGTAGATTTGTGAAAACCACTTCCTGATGCGTAAACTACTGAAAGATCTCCAGGTTTAAATTCAATATCATAAGCTCTATTATCTCCCGACACAACTTTTACCCAGTTTGCACCACTATCAGTAGATCTATAGATGCCCACATTTTCAGCAGTTGCGAACATAATGTTAGTATCAGTTGGATTGATAAGAATCTTATTTACAATACTGTTTCCTATAGTTCCTTGTAAATTCCAGGTTGCTCCAGCATCTGTAGATTTAAATATTTTTCCGTTTGTAGAACCGAAAAAATAGGTATTCGCATCATCAGGATCTATTGCTACTGAATAAACTGAAAGATTTGAGAAATAATCACACAGCGGAGTCCAAGTTTGGGCACCGTCTGTAGTTCTCCATACACCGCCAGTATTAGCACCAATAATCATATGGTTGATGTTTCCTTCTTCAATTGCAAGACCTGTAATTCTTCCAACTCCAGGATTCCAACCGGATGTATTGTTCCAAGCTTTTGGTCCAAGTTCTTCCCAGTTATCTGGAAGAACTAAGCGATTTTGGGCAGTGTTGTTTAAATATGCATTCCAACGTTGAAGTTCGGTTAAACGCTCTTCAGTTGTTGGAAGGTATCCGTTTTCTTTAACCATTCTAAGGGCGTTGTACTCCCACCTTTTAAAGGGTTTGTAACCAGTTCCTCGACCTTTGTCTCTGTTTGCGAAGTAGGCTTCAGCATTGTCTATGACGTCCTGCACTTTATAAGTGCCATCATCAATCATTTGTAAATATTCCTGCGCCTGACTGGTGAAAGAACCAAAAAACAAGGCTAAGAGTAGAAGTAATTTAAAACGCATCTTTTTAATTTTTAAGGAGTTATATTTTTTTTAATTCAAAGTTTTCAAATGTATCAAAAATAAAAATGGTGGGGAAATCAAACTTTGTATTTTTACCAAAAAGTATCACTAACCAATGAAGTCTTAATTTTTATGCAACCCTTACACATACTGCTCTTAATTGTTGGTTATTTTTTGGTTTTGATTCTTGTTTCTTTTTTAACCAATAGAGGCGGAAGCAACGCAGATTTTTTTAAGGCTGGCAAACAATCGCCTTGGTATTTGGTTGCTTTTGGAATGATTGGGGCTTCGTTAAGCGGAGTGACATTTATTTCAGTTCCTGGTTGGGTGGAAGCTTCAAAATTTAGTTATTTTCAAGTGGTTTTGGGATATATCGTGGGTTATGCGGTTATTGGCACTGTATTGCTACCGCTATATTACAGAATGAATCTTACTTCTATTTATACCTATTTAGAGAGTAGGTTTGGAACGTCTTCCTATAAAACTGGAGCTTCATTCTTTATACTTTCACGAATTGTGGGCGCTAGTTTTAGGCTTTATCTGGTAGCGGTTGTTATGCAAAGTATGATTTTTGATGATCTGAATATCCCTTTTTGGGTCACGGTTACTATTACCATATTATTGATTTGGCTCTATACATTCAAAAGTGGAATAAAAACCATTGTATGGACGGATACGCTTCAAACTCTATTTATGCTTGTAGCTGTTGGGGTTTCGGTGTATTTTGTTTCCACAGATTTAGGATTATCAGGAAGTAATCTATTCAACTTTATTGCGGATAGTGATATGAGTCAAATTTTCTTTTTTGACGATTGGAAATCTAGCGATCATTTTGTGAAACAGTTTATTAGTGGTGCGTTTATAGCGATTGTTATGACTGGTTTAGACCAAGATATGATGCAGAAAAATCTAACTTGCCGCAATTTAAAGGATGCGCAGAAAAACATGTTTTGGTTTACAATTGTTTTAACCATTGTAAATTTTGTGTTTTTGGTTTTAGGACTTTTATTGACAGTTTATGCGCAACAGAACGGAATAGATGCTCACAAAGATCAATTGTACCCTACACTTGCAATGATGAATGAATTTGGGATTGGCGTTGCCGTGCTCTTCATCTTAGGATTGATCGCCGCAGCTTATAGTAGCGCAGATAGTGCTTTAACAGCTTTAACGACTTCATTCAGCATTGATATTCTAGAAATTGAAAAAAAGTATGACGAAGAGAAGCAAATCCGCGTTCGTAAACTAATTCACATTTTGGTATCTGTGCTACTAATTTTGGTGATTATTTTCTTCAAATATGTAATTGCCGATGCATCTGTAATTGCAAAACTGTTTGTATTTGCGGGCTATACCTACGGTCCGCTGTTAGGGTTATATGCCTATGGTCTTTTCACGAAATGGAACGTAAAAGACAAATTTGTGCCCATAGTCGCAATACTAACTCCTTTTTTGGGCTACTCAATAAGCACATTAAGTCTGAAATATTTGAATTTTGAATTCGGCTTCTTCATATTAATATTGAACGGAGCGCTCACTTTCTTAGGCTTAATATTGATTCGTTCCCAGAAGAACTAAAGTGCAAGCAACTTCAGATTCAATATTATTTTTTTGAAGTATTTCATAAAATTCAGGGTTTTCGGTTCCGGGGTTGAAAATGACGCGCTTCGGCTTTAAGGAAACTATATAATCATAAAATTCTTCCTGACGTTTCGGATTCAAATAAAGCGTCACAGTATCGATATTTTCAAAAGCTTCTTTTTCGGTTGAAATAGTAAGGCCTGCAACCGTTCCTTCTCTCAAACCAACAGCTTTGACAGTATGTCCGTGATTTACCAAGCGGTTAATGGCTAAGTTTGAATATCGGCTGGAATTAAGGCTGGCGCCAAGTACTAATGTCTTCTTCAATTTTAATAGTTTCTAGGGAAATTACAACACCAATCTTCAAGAATTCAACTTTATTTAATATTTGATAAAGCTGAAGATGGAATGCCTAAATTATAAATTTTTTCTTTGAATTCTGTTCTTTGGTACTGGCATTTCATAAAGGTTCGTTAAAAAGAGAAGGGTTGTGAAACATTTCCACTTTTTGAACGTCTATATAGTAGTTAGAATTTATTCTTTACTGCACTATTTTTTACGTTGATGGTTAGTGTTAATAATTGCAGTAAAGATTCAAACCCGAGGCAAACGCTTCGGGTTTGTTTGTTTTAGGCTTTTCTTGTTATTATTCTGTTAAATAATGACTTGTAGTGAAACCATAAGATGTTTTTCTACGTCTATATAGTAAATACCTAAGACTTCATTTTATGGTTTGTTTGAATTAGCATTTAACGAATTATACCTTTTTAGGTACTGAAAAGCCTTTCAAAATTTGCTGAAAGGCTTTTTCATTTTTTTCTACTGAAGAAAACTACCATCTAATTATAGCGCTTCCCCAAGTGAAACCACTTCCGAAAGCTGCCAAAACCACCAAATCTCCTTCTTTAATTTTTCCTTCTTCCCAAGCTTCGGTTAAAGCTATTGGTATAGAAGCTGCAGTTGTGTTTCCATATTTTTGAATATTATTAAAAACCTGGTCATCTGTCAATTTCAACTTATGCTGAATAAACTGCGAAATACGAAGATTGGCCTGATGTGGAATTAACATACTAATATCTTTTACTTCAAGATTATTTGCCTCCAAGCCTTCCTGAATAACTTCAGAGAAACGAACAATAGCGTGCTTAAAAACAAATTGGCCGTTCATATAAGGATAATAAGGAATATCTTCTTGTGGGTTTTCAGCAATAATCTGAGGCACCCAATGTTCGGTACTTGGGCCTTTTAGGGAAAGTTCGTTTTTATGTTGTCCTTCACTGTGAAGATGTGTTGAAAGAATTCCTCCTTTTCCTGTTTCATTTCTAGAAACTACGGCTGCTCCAGCACCATCACCAAAAATAACGGAAACACTTCTCCCACGATCCGAAAAATCCAAACCTCCACTGTGGTTTTCACTACCAATCACTAAAATGTTTTTATACATTCCTGTCTTTATAAACTGGTCTGCCACGGAAAGTGCATACACAAAACCAGTACACTGGTTGCGAACATCCAAAGCTGGAATGGTTTGCATTCCCATCATTTCCTGCACTTCTACCCCGCCGCCTGGAAAATACATATCTGGACTTAGTGTTGCAAAAACGATCATATCTATATCATTGGGCTCAAGTTTCGCACGTTCTAAGGCGATTGTTGAAGCTTTAACCGCCATAACGGATGTAGAATTGCCATCACCTTTTTTAATATGTCTGCGTTCTTTGATACCTGTTCGTTCCTGAATCCAAGCGTCGTTGGTGTCCATCAGTTTTGAAAGATCATCATTAGTAACCACATTTTCGGGTACGTAATAACCCAAACCAGTAATTTTTGAAGTGTACATTTATTTGAATTTAAAATAGAGTGGAAAGATAAGTATATACTGCTTTTAAAGGAAGTAAATAAAGCTTATATAATATGCACGCATAACAGTTAGTGCGGAAAACGATTTTTCAAAACAACAAAAAAGGGCGCAAAAGATGCGCCCTTCTTAAACAACCTAACCAATTAAATAATGGAATATTTTTACTTTTTCATAGCAATGTAATATTCATTATTTAGATGTAAAGATACAGCGCTTTGTTTATTGAAATTGTTAAAGGCCTAAACAAAGTTTTGTTAAAGTTTAAATGTATTGTTTATAATTATTGATTTCTACTTTCGCTCCCAAATCGTTCATCAAGTTGTAAAGTCCAAAGAATGTCCTGTTTATATAAAGGAAATGTTTGGAGCCTCGATTTCCGTTCATTTTCCGAATTTCTGGATCTTTTGAATATTTATTGCTTAGCTCTGCAATTTTTCCGAAGAATTCCTCATCACCAAAATCAAAAGTTTCGCCGTGGAAGGGTTTTGTAAACAAACTCAACATTTCATAAAACAACTCTGAAAAGAATTTTGTTTCTTCTGGCGAATCTTCTTCTTTTAGAATTTCCAAAGCATACATTTTCTCTAAAAAAACTTCGGGATTATTGATGTTTTCAGGTTTTGCCAATTCAAAGTAAGGCACATAAAATTCGTCGGGAACGGTTTTCACGCAACCAAAGTCGATAGCAATTAAATTTGCATCTTCATCTACCAAAAAATTCCCTGGGTGCGGATCAGCGTGCACGCGTTTTAACTGGTGCATTTGGAACATATAGAAATCCCAAAGCGTCTGCCCTACTTTTTGCGAATTTTCAATGCTCTTGTTCTGCTTCACAAATACAGAGAGTTGTTGACCTTCCATCCAATCCATTGTAATGATTCGCTCGTTGGAAAGTTCTTGATAATATTTTGGAAATCTTAGATTGGGAATGTTTTTACAAGCTAAAGAAATTTCTTCACTCTGCTTTAATTCCAAAATATAATTGGTTTCTTCCAACAATTTGCCTTCCACTTCCTGAAAATATTTATCGCTATCCTTTCCTTTTATATTGAACATTTTCATTGCAACGGGTTTTACCATCGCCAAATCACTGCTAATACTTTCTGCAATTCCTGGGTATTGAATTTTTATTGCTAAATCCTTACCATCTTTCTTGGCTTTATGCACTTGGCCAATACTCGCCGCAGCCACAGATTCGGCATTAAAAGTGTCATAAAGACTTTCTGGTGTATCTCCAAAATACTTTTTAAAAGTTTTACGTACCAATGGTGCCGAAAGTGGCGGCACTTGAAACTGAGCCAACGAAAATTTCTCAACATACGCCTTTGGCATAATGTTCTTTTCCATGCTCAACATTTGCGCAACTTTTAGAGCGCTGCCTTTTAAGTTTTTTAAGCTATCGTAAATATCTTCGGCATTGCTTTCGTTTAACTCGTCTTTTGTATGCTCTGAGTTTACAAGTTTTTTTCCGTAATACTTCAAATAATTCCCGCCAACTTTTACGCCGGTGGTCATCAACTTTGAAGCACGCTGAATTTTATTGGTGGGGATTTTGTCTATCGTCTTCATTACATCATTTTTTCTTTCCATAAAAATTTACCGAAATCCAACACACTTTCTAGCGGTTTGGTATCGAAAACGTCAAAAATTGCACGCACCGATTTTTCAATGGCCACATCTGTATTTTCAAAACCAGCAGAATTATCGTCCATCCAATATTTTAGTAAGAATAGTGTTTGCAACCAAGCGCCTTCAGAAAAAACGGTTACCGATTGTGTTAAAACTTTAAGCTTTTTGTCTTCGTTATTATCACGAATCAGTTCAGCTGCAAAGTGTTTTATGTCTTTTCGAAGTCCTTTTAACTGACTCAAATTTTTCATCATATTTTGATGTTCTTTTAAAGTGAAAAGAACGTAGCTTCGGTTTAATGTGAGTAATTCAAAGAAAGTATAGAAAAACGTAAGCATTTTCTCTTGGTTGGAATAATTCGGAAAAGCTTCGTCGTTATTCGCCAGCAGAATAGTTTTTCTATAAAAGGAATTCCAAATCTCCATTTGCAAGCCTTCAAAAGAACCAAAGTGTTCGTAAAAAACGGCTTCTTCAAAATTGTGTTCTTTGCAGAATTTAAAAACACTTTTCGGCGTTTTTTCGTTCATAAGAACCGATTCCATATAAAGCGAAATTATTTTATCCTTATTAATAGTATTCTTTAGAGCCTTTTTTTTAGGTGCTGGAGATTTTTTTATTACAGTTGCCATGGTTTCGTAAGTATTTAAAATTGAACAAATTTTGACATTTACATCAATATACAAATATAACTACTGTTGAATGTTTTAACTCAATGTTTAAACAGAATGTTCTGTTAAAGTTTATTATCTTTTTTCTGTGACAAGGTGGCAGAAACTTGCGCTGTGGTATTTTATTTGACTATGATTTTGTTCCCTGAACGAAGCCGAAGAAAAATTGGAGCTCCAGGAATAAATAATAATTAATAGTAATACATAATAAAATGAGCAAAGGAACTATCAATGTATCAGTAGATAATATTTTTCCACTGATTAAAAAGTTTTTATACAGCGACCACGAGATTTTTCTTCGTGAATTAATTTCGAACGCGACGGATGCTACTTTAAAAATGAAGCATCTTGCCAATATTGGTGAAGCTGAAGGTGTAGAATACGGTAACCCGAAAATTGAAGTTACACTTGATAAAGAGAAAAAACAACTTCGCATTACAGACCAAGGAATTGGGATGACCAAAGATGAAGTTGAAAAATATATCAATCAAATCGCATTTTCTGGTGCTGAGGAATTCATAGAAAAATATAAAGACAAAGACGGGAAAGATGCAGGAATCATTGGGCATTTTGGTCTAGGTTTTTACTCTGCGTTTATGGTTGCGGAAAAGGTTGAAATCATCACTAAAAGCTTCAAAGACGAACCAGCAGTGCATTGGACGTGCGACGGTTCGCCTGAATTTACTTTAGTAAAAGCCAATAAAAAAGAAAGAGGAACAGAGATTATTCTTCATATTGCAGAAGATTCGACTGAATTCTTGGAAGATTCACGAATCAGTGAGTTACTTGTGAAGTATAACAAGTTTATGCCAATCCCAATTAAATTTGGAACTCGCACCGAAACCCTTCCGAAGTCAGACGATGCAAAGAAAGAAGACAAGGCGCCAACTAAGGAAGTTGACAATATAATCAACAACCCAAACCCAGCGTGGACAAAGTTGCCTACAGAACTTGAAGATAAAGACTACAATTCTTTTTATAGAGAGTTGTACCCGATGCAATTTGAAGAGCCGCTTTTCCACATTCATTTAAATGTAGATTATCCATTCAATCTTACAGGAATTCTTTATTTCCCGAAGATGTCTAACGATATGAGCATTCAGAAAGACAAAATTCAATTGTATCAAAACCAAGTTTTTGTAACTGATAATGTTGAGGGAATTGTACCAGAATTCTTAACGATGTTACGCGGCGTTATTGACAGTCCAGACATTCCACTAAACGTTTCGCGAAGCTATTTACAAGCAGATGGCGCAGTTAAAAAGATTTCAAGCTACATTACTCGTAAAGTTGCAGATAAATTGAAAAGTCTTTTCAATAGCGACCGTGAAGGTTTTGAAAAGAAATGGAACGACATTAAAATCGTAATTGAATACGGAATGCTTACTGAAGATAAATTCTTCGAAAAAGCACAAGATTTCGCTTTGTATCCAACCGTTGACAATGCTTACTTTACTCTTTCAGAATTGAAAGAAAAAATAAAAGATGTTCAAACTGATAAAGACGGAAACCTTGTTGTTCTCTATGCTTCAAACAAAGAAGAGCAACATAGTTACATTGAAACTGCGAAAGAAAAAGGATATGAAGTTTTGCTTTTAGATTCGCCAATCATAACCCATTTGCTTCAAAAAGTAGAAGGTAGTGAAGAAAAAGTAACTTTTGTGCGTGTAGATAGCGATCACGTTGAAAACCTCATCAAAAAAGACGACGAGCAGATTTCAAAACTTTCTGATGAAGAAAAAGAAAGTTTAAAAACCTTCTTGGAAGGCGTTATTCCTAAGGAAAAATTTAGTGTTCAACTTGAAGCACTGGATAGTAATGCAAATCCTTTCATAATCACCGAACCAGAATTTATGCGCAGAATGAAAGATATGCAAAAATCTGGCGGCGGTGGTGGCATGTTCGGAATGGGCGGTTTCCCTGAAATGTATAATTTGGTGGTTAACACTAATCACGAATTGGTTAGCGAAATATTAAACACCAAAACGGAAAAGAAGAAAGAAAGATTGGTAAATCAAGCGCTCGATTTGGCAAGATTGAGTAAAAATTTATTGAAAGGAGAAGAGCTTACAGCGTTCATAAAACGCAGTTATGAGATGATAAAATAATTGTAAACAATTTTTAAGTTTAAAATAAGCCATTCCATATTCTTGGAATGGCTTATTTTATTGATACTTCTTTAAAATTCTAATTGAATTTAGATACCATTAATATTTAACATAAATTTTTGAAATACTAGTCTAAATGTGAATGATTTAACATATATTTATTGCTCTAACTATAAATATATTTATCATGAAAAAAATTACTTATTGCATTACGTTCGTGTTGTGCTGTATTTTAACCATTGGGGTTTTCGGACAATCCGCCGAAACGGTTAATGGTGCGAATACGACGCAGCCTTTTTTTAATCTTAGTAGGATAATCCCGAATACGGGAACCTATTACCCACCGAGCCCAGCGGCTCCGGCTTTAATCTACGACAATGGACCGATTTTAAATGTGGCTCCGGATAGAAGTAGATTGCAAAATATAACCCTAGGCATGACCTCCTTAGGAGCAGGTGCACAATTCACTGCTAACAACCGAATGGCAGATGATGTTACTTTAACCGACGATTACGACATTACCGAACTTCACTTTTACACCTATCAAACTGGTTCTACAACTACTTCCACCATCACAGGAATTACGTTACGAATTTGGGATGGTGTTCCGGGTCTTGCAGGCAGTAATATTGTTTGGGGCGATGCTACAACCAATGTTCTTGCTTCCTCTGCTTGGAGTACAATTTATAGAGATTCAGAAAGTACACCTGCTACAAACAGACCAATAATGGATTGTACTATTAATCCAACAGGTCTTACGTTAACTGCTGGAACCTATTGGTTGGATTGGAACTACAGTGGTTCTTTATCTTCTGGTCCATGGGCTCCCCCTATTGCTATCTTGGGACAAACCACAACTGGAAATGGTTTACAGTCCTTAGCTGGCGGACCATACAACCCATTGCTAGATGCTGGAACTAGCACCCAACAAGGTTTACCTTTTCAAATTATTGGTTCTGTTGTTTCAACTGGAGGCGGAGGCCCAGTTGCTGAATGCGCTACAGTTGTTCCAACCCCTATTCCAGCAGTTGGAACTGGTGGTAGTGCTTGTACCAACCCAACACTTTCTCTAGCAACTGTTTCCGCAACTGGAAACGTAGGTACTGGAGCAGGTGATTATAATCTTGATAGCATCGAAATTGAATTGACCCACACTTGGGCATCCGATCTTGATATTTTCTTAATATCACCAGATGGTACTATAACTGTTGAACTTTCAACCGACAATGGTGGAAGCACAGGATTGGACACTGCTGCTACTTTAGTTTTTACAGATAGTTCTGTAAATGCCGTAACCGGATGGACGGGAGGAGCACCAATGGCTGATTATCTTGCAGAAGGTGGTTTGTTAAATACTTTACTTGCCGGTCAATCAATTACTGGTGACTGGACACTTCGTATCTGCGATGATAGCGGAGGAGATAGTGGAACTCTATTAAGCTATTGCATTAACTTCAGTGAAGTAGCAATTGTTGTGGGCAATCCACCAACTATCGCTTGTCCTGCGGATATTGTTATAAACAATGCTCCAGGAACTTGCGGCGCAGTTGCAAACTTTGCTGGTGTCGCGATTGATGATGAAGACGGTAACATTTCTTCATCTATTATAGCTACTCCAGCTAGCGGAAGTACTTTCGCAGTAGGCGTTACTACAGTAGAGCTTTCAGTAACTGATAGTGATAACAACACTGTTACCTGTTCTTTTACAGTTACAGTAAACGACAATGAGCTACCAATAGCCGTTTGTCAAGATATTACAGTGGATATAGACCCAATAACAGGAATGGCAACAATAGCAGCTGCTGATGTGGATAATGGTTCTATGGATAATTGTGGTAGCGTAACTTTAGCATTGGACATTACTACATTTGATTGCTCAATGACGGGTGCAAACACCGTAGTTCTTACTGTTACTGATAACTCTGGAAATATAGCTACCTGTACTTCTACCGTTACCGTACAAGACGTTACCGCTCCTGTTATCACTTGTATTGGTGGAGTAGCAACTGTTTCCGTATTGGAAGAATTTGAAGGTGCTACAATTCCAACAGGTTGGTCCACCAATATCCTTGTAGGTACTTACGACTGGACCTTTGGATCTGGTGATATGCCAGTTGGAGGGGATTTCCCAACAAATGCGGCCATCTTTGACGATGACGCAGCTGGAAATGGCGACAATGTAGCAGAATTATTGTCTCCAATTTATGACTTGAGCGGAACTACTACTGCAGAACTCTCTTTTGATTATGCATTACAAGATTTTGCAGGTTCAGGATTATTACGTGCTGAAGTTTGGGATGGAGCCGCTTGGCAACAAGTCTTCTTGGCGGACAACGCCGATATCGACCCTGTAAATACTGGAGTTTTAGATGTATTGGCATTTGCAAATGCTGCCTTCCAAGTAAAATTCACTTGGGATGATGAAACAGGCTTTAACTGGGGCGCAGGTGTGGACAACGTCCTGTTGAACTACGAATCTGCAGCCGGTGGTGGTCTTGATGTATTTCTTGATGCAAACGGAATGGCAAGTGTAGATCCAAACGATCTTTTATTGAGCGTTGATGAAGCGTGTGGATATACTGTTACTGCTGGCGGAGCCGGTGGTGGAACTACGGGTTCGCTTACTACAACTTTTGCGGGTGGTAATGGACTTGATGGTGCTATGTTTGATGTTACGGCGATCAATGATCTTACAATTGACTCATTTGATGTTAATCTTCCAACTGGTGCAGATAATGATTTTGAAATATACTATAAAACTGGTACTTGGGTCGGTTCCAATACCAATCCTGGTGATTGGACATTGTTAGCAACACTTACTGGTATTACTTCTGCTGGTGCAGGTTTGCCTACAGCACTAAACCTAAACTTAGGAATTGTTGTTCCTGCTGGTGATAGAGCTGCATTCTATGTTACGACTACGGATAACGGAACTTTGTCATATACCAATGGTACTGTAACTGGAAACCTTTTCGCCTCTGATGCAAACCTTGAGTTTTATGAAGGACGTGGAGTGGATTATCCATTCACTGGCGGTTTTGAGCCACGTGTCTTCAATGGGAACATCCATTACACAACCGGAGGCGGTGGTGGCGGTCTCGACTTCACTTGTGCAGACCTTGGTCCAAACCAAGTAGAAGTAACCGTTACGGATGCAAGTGGAAACGAGTCTACCTGTATAGCAACAGTTAATGTTATTGACAACATTGCTCCTGTAATTACTTGTGGAACAAATCCAACAGTTTCAGAAACAGAGGATTTTGAAGGAACTACCGTTCCTGCAGGATGGTCTACTGAGATTCTAGCTGGAGTTGCAGATTGGACCTTTGGTTCTGGCGCAATGCCTACTGGTGATGATTTCACATCCAACGCAGCAATCTTTAATGATGACGCAGCTGGTAGTGGACAAACCAATAAAGTTTCCTTATCTTCTCCAGTATACGACCTTACAGACGCAACCAATGTATTGGTTGGCTATGATGTTGCTTTCCAGGAATCTGGAGACCAAACATTCACTGTTGAGGTTTATGATGGAACAGCTTGGCAACAAATAGCACTTTACGATGCAGATTTGGTTCCAAACATCCAAACGGAGTCAATTGATGCTTCTGCTTTTGCAAATGCAGCGTTCCAAGTTCGTTGGACTTTTGACGATCTTGGCGGTTGGGGCTGGGCAGCTGGCGTAGATAATTTTGATCTCAGCTATGAACTTGCTGGAACAGGCAATGTTGTAGAAGTTGAGCTTGGACCTGATGGAACTACAACCATCGATCCTTATAGCCTTCTTTCTGATATAGTTGAAGCTTGTGGAATTAGCACCATCGCAGTAGATGTAACCACAGTTAGCTGTGCAGATATTGGAACCCCAATAATGATTACCGTATTTGTGAGCGATGCGAGCGGCAACATAGCCTCTTGTACTGCCGAAGTAAATGTGGTAGACAAACTTGCCCCTGTAATTACCTGCCCAGCAGATCAAACTGTTGATCCAGGAGCTGGTGGCTTGTTCTACATCTTGCCAGACTATTTTGCAACTGGCGAAGCTACAGCTGTTGACAACTGTACCGACCCAGTAACCATCACAAGCCAGTCTCCAGCAGTGGGAACTCCGCTTCCTGATGGAACACACACCATTACACTAACTGCCGAGGATGAATACGGAAACGTTTCTACTTGTAGTTTTGTACTTACTGTGGAAACCACAATTGGTGTTGGTGAAAACTCATTGGACAAAGGTTTGGCATTATATCCAAACCCAGCGAGCAATGTGGTTAACCTTGTGAACAAGACCAACATTTCTTTAGAGAAAATGATGATCTATGACATAAACGGAAAACTAGTAAACACAACAGACCTTCGCACAATGCAAGGTGAAAAAGCAGTAGATGTTTCATCACTTGCTTCTGGCGTTTATGTAGTTCAGATAATTGGTAACAACGCAAGCACTGTGAAACGCTTGATTAAAGAGTAAACTTTCAGTTAATTGTTTTAATTTAAAAAAGAAAGCCTTCCTATGGAAACATAGGGAGGCTTTTACATTTTTACAGTTTGAAGCTTGGCAAAGTCTTCAAAAAGATTACTTTTAAAAAATTAAAAAAAAGATATGTTACCTTGGCACCAATACCTAATGGGCGTACTATATGTGCTTGCCGGAATAAACCATTTTAGAAAACCAAAACTATACGAACGCATTATTCCTCCATATATTCCCGCTCATAGTGCAATGGTAATGTTGAGTGGCTTCGCAGAAATGATTCTGGGATTTATGATAATGAATAAAAACACCCAAACAGAAGCTGCTTGGGGAATTATAGCAATGCTCATAGTTTTCTTCACAGTGCATATTTACATGCTTCAGAATGAAAAAGCAGCAATGAAGCTTCCAAAATGGGTGTTGATTCTTAGACTTCCTTTACAATTTGGATTGATGTATTGGGCATATCTTTATACTTAAAAAGACGTAAGACTTAAGACCGCTTCGCTAAAAGACGCAAGACGAACTAATTAAAAAGGTATTGGCTTTCTCTGGTTAGCCGAAAATTTCATTTAAAAGCTTCGCTAATCTAATACCGCCCTTTTGAAGTTGCGAACGAAGTGGATTCATATAATCATACATATAATTATAGCTTAATTTTTGTCCAATTTCTGTATTGGCATAGATATTTTCGCATAATGCACGGCTGTCGTACATCCAATCTAAAACGGTTCCACTCATTATAGCTTCCACTTGTTCTTTTGAAAGAACATCAGTGTTTTTAGCAATTTCGGTATAAGACATATCATAGGAATCTATCATTTTAGAATCCCAAACGGTATGTAAGTTCGTGCCATCCTTAAACCAAAGAACCTGAAAATCATTACCACCCTTGTCTTCACCTAAACCAACGTGCAATGGCTGATGCAAATCGCCAATAAAATGAACTAGCATTTTTAGATAGAAAGCTTTGTCATCTCTTGAACTGTTTTCGTTTTTTAAAACTGAAATACACTTCTCAATGCCTTGAATAATATCTCCTTTTTCACTTTTAGGATAGGTTTCATATTTTTCGCCAAAAGGCATATTTACATAATGCCACGGACCATAAGAGTCATATTTGCGATCACTTTTTATGTCATCACCATGGTTTGCAACAAAAGCCAAAGAATGCCCGTCCAGTAATTTTGAGATTTTCTTTTCAGCTCTTCTGCTTAAATATTTTTCAGCTATTTCACCAACTACTCTGTGGCCCGTTTTCCCCCAATCTTCTGCCGCGGAAAGACAATTCGAAAATAGGACAACCAATACTACAACCAAAAACCTTTTCATATTCATAAAAATTTTATCAAAACTAATTTATTTCAGAATTGACAAAGATAGTATCCTGAATTTCAATAATTGAATTGTATTTTGAGTTTTTTGCTTTCTTGAAAAAAATCTCACAAAATTATGAGATGTTTTTTTCTGAAAAGCCTGTTAACTATTTTAATTACTCAAACCGAATAGCCCGAACGGGAGAAATTTTAGAGATAATAAATGTAGAAATCACAAGTACAAAAAGAAAGCAAAGAAACACTCCAGCATTCAATATCAAAATATCAATTTTTAACCTGTAAAGGAATGATTTATTTCCAAAACAAAAGACCTCACGATTTTTTGAAATCTGTGAGGCCTAGTCTGTTTTTAAAAAAAAAATTTATTTTACGATAGTAAAATAAGGCGCATCACCATTCTCAACATCCCACATTAAAGTATCATTGTACCAAACTTTTATTGCTCTAATTTGATTTTCAGTTCTGTAAATTTCAGATTTAATCGTGTCTCTATCCGTTTCGCTCCAATCAATGTAGGTTATTGGAAATTCATCATTGCCTTCATAATTTACAAAAGTTCCAAAAACATATAGACCATTGTTCCCCAGAAAAAGCATATCATCTGCACCAGCAAGCTTAACTTCACCATTAATTAAATGGTATGTTTTAATATCGCTTTGTTTAAATGCATTTGGATTATTGGGATCTAATAAATCGTCTCCAGCAGCATTCTGTATAGAGAAACTTGCACCTAAGTCAATAACAAATTGTTCTTGGGAATCATCATTTTTACTGCAACTAATCAAAAAGAATACAGATAAAATTATAAAAATTGCTTTCATATGTATTAAGGTTTTAGTTATAAATCATTTTTTTTTGAAAATTAGATGTATTTCCATTAGGGTAAAAGATATGTTTTTATAGGAAAGATTTTTGAAATTGTGAAGCTATTTCAACTTTACTATTTTTTATTTTATAATATCAAAATAACAACCCTTCGGATCATTACCATCCCATTTCAACTCTCCATTATACCAAATCTTAGTTCTAATTATCCTTGATTTACTTTTATAAATTTCAGCTTTAATTGTATCTCTATCAGTTTCGCTCCAATCTATATAGGTTATGGGAAATTCATCATTTCCTTCATAATTTACAAAAGTTCTAAAATAGTTTATACCTTCGTTATTATATTGAAATATAATATCATCTGCACCTACAACCTGTTCTTTACCATTGATTAGATGGTAGGTTTTTATCTCTGCTTTTTTAAAAGAATTTGGGTTAGTTTGATCGAGTAAATCCTCTCCACTAGTGGTATTTAAAGAAATATTCACGTCTAAATCATATAAAAATTGCTCCTGAGCATCATCTTTTTTACTACAACCTACAAAAAAAGTAAGCACTATAATTATTACAGTTATTTTCATCGTATTAGGGTTTGATGTTATAAATCATTTTTTTTTGAAAATTAAACGTATTGGATCCAGGATTAAAATTATTATTTGCATACCAAGCATTATTATAAGTTCCGCCCCATCCCCAATTCATTCTGTAGTATAAATAGTGTACTGCCCCAATAGGATTTCCATCGTCATCATACATACAGACTACACTTCTTTGAAAACCATCACATACCCACATATGTCCATCCTCATAATTATTAAAAATCCACCAATTTGCATTTCTACCTCCTTGTAAAATTACAGGTCTATTTGCTCTTAATTCATTTACAATAGTATTGGAATTATAATCTGCAGAAGTTGCGGTAGAATAGCCAAAGAAATTTCTAAATAAGAATGCTGTACTATAGTCGGTATTCACACCCGTTCCATCACATTCATAATGAACTGCAGAACCATAATAATTAATTTTATCGTGAATATCTTTAATTAATAATGCAATAGTATTATTTCCATTATCTAACGGCATATTTGCCCAATTATAGCTAACAGGAAACTGATGATACTTCATGATTTGGGCAATTGCAACTGGCACACATCCTGCATATGCATTATTAATATCACAAGTAAAGTCACAATTTAGAACTGGCATATATGTATTATAACCACAAGTTTGATTCCACTTAGTGCTCAACAATCGGTCAACTTTTTCAAATTCGTTATCACATCCAATGTATGGCGGCTCCTTTTGGTTAAATGCATTTATATTTGCTCAACTAAGTTTAGTTTCAATATTTTGCTCTATATTATTTTCCCTTACATATTTTATACTCTCCTTAGTACTAGCTAACCAATTAACCAATCCAGATGGGTAAGATTCAGCTTTTAAATCAAAAGTTTCTGAATCTGAATATGCTAAAACCGGTATTGATCTGTTGTCTGCTGCTAATATAACAAAACCACCATCTTTATAATTAATAATGTAGAAAACAGTATTCTCTTCTTCATCATTAATTGAAGAAACTTCTGCTACTTCTTTCTTTAAATATGTGGTTTCATTTGAGTTTTTCGCCTTAACGTCAAAAGTAAACTCAGAAGCAATTTCAGAAGCTTTTGCTTTATCAATAAAATTTTCAAGTTGCTGCGCTTGTGGTGGTTGATCCGCACTTTCTTCTTTTTGACAAGAGAATAAGGCAAAGGATAAAAGTAAAACACTAAAATAGCTCCCGATTTGAGATTTAATTTTCATTATATAAATTTTATAGGTTATAAATAAATAATTTGTATCATGAAAGTTTGGTGCGCACCTGTACATTTAGAAATACGCCGCAAATGAAAAAAAAAAAACGAATTGAAGAATATTTACATGTTAAATTTTAAAAATAATAAGATCTTTTTAAAGTAGGGATTAAAAGGTTTGAGATTGCTTCACTCCGCTCGAAATTACTCAAACCGAATAGCCCGAACAGGAGATATTTTCGAAATAATAAAGGAAGGAATCAAAAGCATTAAAAGACACAATAGAAATGTGCCTGCATTCAGTATTAAAATATAGTCCCAATGTAGATAAACGGGTGCTTCATTTACATAATAAGTATCCGGATTTAACTTGAACACTTTGCCGTATTTCTGAATTAAAAGTAAACCAATACCAATCACATTTCCCCAAAATAAACCAACTCCAATTAAATACATTGCGTTGTAAAGAAATATTTTCCGAACGCTCCAATCACTGCTGCCAAGGGCTTTCAAGATTCCTATCATTTGGGTGCGTTCTAAAATTAAGACCAACAATGCGGTAATCATATTGATGCCTGCAACCAAGATCATAATACCAATAATCAACGCAATGTTGAAGTCAAACAGGTCAATCCATTCAAAAATGGAGGCGTATTTTTGGCGAATGGTTTGGGTGTCTAGTGTACTTCCGGTTTCGTTATAAACTGCATTACCGATGGGGACAATTTGGTCAAAATCATTCACAAAAACTTCAAAAGCACCAACTTGATCTTTTTCCCATTTGTTCAATCGTTGAATATGCCGAATATCCGTTAAAACAAACTGTTCATCAAACTGCTGGAAACCGCTGTTATAGATTCCCACAATATCGAAACCGCGACTACGTGGAGTTTTGGACACTTCGTCGTTTAAAAAGAAAGTGGTTACTTTATCGCCTAATTTTAGATGAAGACGATTTGCGAGATATTCCGAAATTAATATATCTTCATTTAAATCGCCTGTAAAATCAGGAAGTTTCCCTTCAACTAAATAATCTTTAAAATATTCCCAATCATAATCTTCGCCCACACCTTTAACTACAACGCCTTCAAAATCGGTTTCTGTACGGATTACACCGCCTTTAGAAGCAGTAACCTGCACGTGTTTTATACCGTCAATACTTTTAAACGTTGGATAAAAGTCTTGATTTTTTGAAATTGGATTTTGGGAATCGTTGGAGAAATTGGTGTCGAAATTCGAAATTATTATATCACCATTAAAAGCAGAAACCTTTTCGCGAATCTTTTTTTGAAGTCCGAAAGTTGTAGCAATCGAAACAAGCATCATAATAATGCTAAGCACAATTGCAGTGATTGCAATTTTTATTATCGGTGCCGAAATACTACTTTTATAATCCTTAGAAGCAATAATGCGCTGGGCGATGAAAAATTCGAAATTCACTACGATTATATGGGGTTAACTTTTTTCAAAAATACAGTTTTATTGGTTGTTTTGACCATTTTTTCCTGTGGAAGTTCTGTTGAGAAGAAAGAGGAAAGAGGTGAGAAGGCAGATGGCGGAATTCGGGTGACGGATGACGAAAATTTGATAACGGATGTAGAGGGTGCAATCGTACTTGGTATAGATCAGTTTCGGCTTTACTCTGAATTGTTGAAAAATAAAAACGTGGGCGTGGTGGCCAATCAAACGTCTATTAAGATAGATATGATGCGGAATTACTTAAATGATGGAACGGAAAAAATTGAATATCAACAAACGCATTTAGTAGATTTTCTACTTTCGAAAAAGGTTTCAGTTCAAAAAGTTTTTGCACCAGAACACGGTTTTCGAGGAACTGCAGATGCTGGCGAACACGTGAAAGATGGTGTTGATTCAAAAACAGGCGTTCCTTTAATTTCGCTTTACGGAAGTAATAAAAAACCATCGCAGGAACAATTGAAAGGAATTGACGTTGTGGTTTTTGACATTCAAGATGTTGGCGCACGGTTTTACACCTACATTTCCACGCTTCATTACGTTATGGAAGCTTGTGCAGAGTTGGGAATTCCAGTAATCATTCTGGATCGTCCAAACCCAAATGGTCATTACATTGATGGCCCCATTTTAGAAAAAGAAAATCAAAGTTTTGTGGGAATGCACCCCATTCCTATTGTTCACGGAATGACTATTGGCGAATACGCTTCAATGATTAATGGTGAAGGCTGGTTGAATAATTTAGAGCAAGATTGGTCAAAGAAAAAAATGTATTGTGATCTTACCATAATTGAGATGAAAAATTACACACACGCAACTCCATATTCACTTCCCATAAAGCCTTCACCAAACTTACCGAACGACCAAGCCATAAATCTTTATCCAAGTCTCTGCTTTTTTGAAGGAACATTCATAAACGCGGGCCGTGGAACCGAAATGCAATTTCAAGTTTTTGGAGCTCCAAGCTTACCAGTTTCAAAATATAATTTTGAATATACCCCTCAACCCAATGAAGGCGCAAAAAGTCCAAAATTTAAAGGGCAACTTTGCCACGGAAAAAATCTTCAGAAAGAACCTCGTTTGAATAAAATAAATTTAGAATGGCTTATCGAAGCATACAACGCCAACGGAAAAAAGAAAGATTTTTTTAATTCATTTTTCGTGAAACTTGCCGGAACGGATAGACTTCAACAACAAATTGAACAAGGTCTTTCTGCGGAAGAAATTAGGGATTCTTGGAAGCCAGGGTTAGCAGAATTTGAGAAGATTCGGGCGAAATATTTGATGTATCCTTGAAAAGAGTCGCAGTCGCAGTTTTCAGTCGCAGTCGCAGTTTACAGTGAAAAATGGAAATCTATTATAAACTTATAGTAGATTTTTATTCAGTTGTCCATTTCAATTCTTAATTGAACTCAAAATTTTCGAAAATATTTAGTTTGATTATTTCGGAATCAAACTGATAACCGAAACTGCGACTGTGACTGCGACTGCGACTGCGACTGCGACTGAAAACTCTTTACTTATTCAAAAGTCGTTTCATTTCTTCAACAATGTTGAAAGCCGCAGGACAAATTTCAACATTCTTCATTGTTAAGTTTGAAATCTGTTGAAATTTCTTTCGGTCTGTATGAGGGAATTCGCGGCAAGCTTTAGGTCTCACATTGTAAATACTACAATAATTATCAGCTCCCAAAAAAGTACAAGGAACGCTTTGTAGCACGTAATCTTTGTCTTCATCAATCCGCAAATAGGTTTCGATGAATTGTTGCGGCTTCATTCTAAAATGCTTTGAAATTCGCTCTACGTCTTTATCGGTAAAAAGCGGTCCAGTGGTTTTGCAGCAGTTTGCGCAGGTTAAACAATCTGTTCTTTTGAATTCTTCCTCGTGCAATTCTTGCATCAAACTGTCCAAATGTTTGGGCGGTTTTTTCTTCAGCTTCGCAAAAAACTTTTTGTTTTCGACTTCGACTTCTTTTGCTTTTTGTGGAAAGTGTTTTAGAATGTTTTCCATCTTCAATTTTTCTCTGAACTCTCTATGTCTTTGTGGTAAAATAACACCACAGAGGCACAGAGGACACGAAGGTTTTTATTGGGCGTTATAAACCATTTCGCCATTTATGAAAGTTGCGATTACTTTTGTGTTTGAAAGTTCTTTTTCGTCAACTTTCATAATATCTTTATCAAGAATCGTGAAATCTGCAAATTTTCCTACTTCAATGCTTCCTTTTTCATTTTCTTCAAAATTGGCAAAAGCCGCCCAAATTGTCATTCCTTTTAAGGCTTCTTCACGAGTTAGCGCATCCTTCATTTGAAAACCATCTTCGGGATAGTTCTTTAAGTCTTTTCGCGCAACGGCTGCATAAAAAGTGTACATTGGGTTTACGTGTTCCACTGGAAAATCGGTTCCTAAAGCCACCATTCCAGCTTCATCAAGCAATTTCTTATAGGCATAAGCGCCCTTCATCCGTTCTGCTCCTACTCTATCTTCAGCCCAGTACATATCGCTTGTTGCGTGAGTTGGTTGTACGGATGGAAGAATATTGTTATTATCATCAAAATAATTGAAATCTGGTTCAGAAATAATCTGCGCATGTTCCACTCTCCAACGTCTGTCGGTTTTTCCTTCCAAAGCTTTTTTGTAAGCTCGCAAAACAGCAATATTGGCAGAATCGCCAATGGCGTGAGTGTTCATTTGAAACTCGGAAGCTGCAATTTTTTCAGCTAAATAATTCAAACTATCAGCAGTTGTAATCATTGCTCCAAAATGGAGTTGCATGTCGCTGTACGATTCGCGCATTGCAGCACCGCGGGAACCCAAGGCACCGTCTGCATATACTTTAAATGAACGGACACTTAATCTATCAGTTTTTTGAATTCCCTGCTTCAAATAATAATCAAGATTTTCAGGACTGTTGCTAACCATTGCATAAATTCTAAGTTTGAATTTTCCTTCTTTTTGAAGTGCATCAATAAGTTCAATAATATTTCTATTTAAACCTGCGTCATCAACGGTTGTTAAGCCATAGCTAAGAGCAATCTTTTCAGCTTCCAAAAGTGCTTCGGTGGAAACTTCACTTGTAATTTCGGGAAAAGTTTTAGCGATTAAATCCATTGGAGCATCGATAATAATTCCAGATGGTTCACCATTTTCCAAAACTATTTCGCCGCCGGCAACTTTGGTTTTTGAAGTAATTCCAGCCAACTCCAAAGCTTTCGAATTAACCAACATCGCGTGGCCGTCAATTCTGCGCAAAGAAACAGCTGTATCGGGAAATAGAGAATCCAATTCCTTTTTAGTTGGAAAATTTTTATCATCCCAATCATTTTGATCCCAACCACGTCCAATGATATAGGGCATATTTTTTTCTTCCTGAAAAGCTACAACACGCCCCAAAATCTCATCGAAACTCGTCGTTCCAACCAAATCTACATTCTGTAAACCCAAACCAAGACCATATAAATGTGCGTGTGCATCAATCAATCCCGGAACTACAGTGTTGCCTTTGGCATCATAGGTTTCTTTGATCGTATATTTTAATTCCAGTTCAGGTTTTAAACCTATTTCAAGAATTTTTCCGTCTTTTACCACCAGCGCATTTGCTGTACTGAAATCTTTGTCAACCGTATAGATTGTTGCGTTTTTTATTAATAAATCTGCGGGAAGTTTTTCTGGGGCGCAGGATGCAATTGATATTGCTAATAAAAGAAATAATAGTTTTTTCATAATTGGTTTTGTTGAAGTGTAAAAATAGAAAACATCCGCCAAAGACGAATGTTTTAAGAAATTATAATTTTTTTTAGAAAACTACCAATCAAACTTATAAGTTACTCCAGCCAATCCTTGAATTCCCTGCACAGGATAATTCAGCCATTTTTCGTAATTATTGCTGAAAAGATTACTTCCTTTCACAAAAATTGAAAGTCTATCCGTAAACCTGTAGCCAAAATTTAGATTGGCGTCCACATAGCCATCTAAGGTAACTTTTTCGTCAATAGTGGGAATATTGTTAATAACCTCTCGTCTCAGCAAATCGGTGCGTTCGCCAACATAAAACAAGGAAGCGCCACCATAAAGCTTTTCAGTAATATTGAAATTTGAAAATATTGACGCCTTTAAATCAGGCAAGTTCCACGCTTCATTTTGCAAATCTGTTCCATAATTATTATAAGTTCCGTTTATTCCCAAAGAGAATGTATTTGAAACTTCCACTTTCAATTCTGCGAAAAAAGCAAGGGTATTAACATCGTCATAAACTACGTTGAAGGAATTTCCATATTCGTACCCTTTAAAATTTGTGTTATAAATCTTTAAAGGATTCCTCTGAAAAAGCGCGCGGTTTTCATCCTTTCCGTAGGAAGCCCTCACGTTATAGGCGAACGAGTTTGAAAGTTTCCCCTTCATTCCCGCAAAACCTTCATACAGTTTTTTAGTTGGTGCAATATTCAAAGTTGGTGAAACAAAGGGATTTTCTTCCTTAAAGTTATAATAGGAATTTTGCTTTAACCCACCTTCTGCCCCACCATAAATAATGACCATTTCGTCTAGCAAACGGTAGGAAGCGTTCAATCTAGGATATAATGAAAAATCAGTCTCACTGTTTTCAGAATCCATACTTAAATATCCCGCAATTCCTAAGGAAACGCTTAGATCGTCATTTACAAATGATATGGAAGGCGCCAAGCCTACGTTTAAATAACTGTAATTTACATCTGAAGTATTTGCGTAATTTCTGTCGAAACTTCCACTTAAATAATCAACATCGCCATCTACTTTTAAAGTAACGTTTTCAATGGGAAACGAAAATTCTGGCTTGAAAGTCGCATTAAATTCCGAAG
The DNA here is from genome assembly GCF_000265385.1 of Aequorivita sublithincola DSM 14238. Taxonomy (NCBI): domain Bacteria; kingdom Pseudomonadati; phylum Bacteroidota; class Flavobacteriia; order Flavobacteriales; family Flavobacteriaceae; genus Aequorivita; species Aequorivita sublithincola. The sequence continues at coordinate 2,230,528 of NC_018013.1, read as the reverse complement.
AAGAAAACGCATCACCCAAATAGCGAATATTCACGGCAGCTCTTTCAAAAAAGGAATCATCCAAAGCAATGCTTCCGCCGGCATAACCGCTAAAATACATTTGCAACGGATCAAGTTCTGCAATTACATTTTCAGGATATAAAAAAGAATTCTCCGGCAAACCGTACCAATTGTAAATTTGGTGCTCCGCCCCTATATCTAGCCTGTAAGTTACATCCTTTTGACGACTTGTATAATTGGCATCAAGGCTAGTATCGTAGTATTTATTGTCCAATTTCACATCTTTTATTTCACCCTGCGAAGAGTTGTGACGAAAGAAAAATCCAGCATTGTCCGTTCCACTAATTTCGAAATTGCTATACAATTCACCTAAAATAGAAGTGTAATTTCCGAAACCCAAAGTTGCATAATTGTCATACAACTTCACAGGTTTTGCTTTTTCAACAGTTGTAGCTTTCCCTTTTGAAGGTGTAAAAGTAGAAGCCACGGGAACAGAAAAAATGCTATACTTAACAGGCTTTTTTGTAGTTGAAATTGAATCGTTCAACGTTGGAGTTTCCTTTACTTTAAAGGCGTCAGAAATAGTGGGCGTGTATGGTTTTACAATATTTACCACTTCAGGATCCAATTCTTTTTCTTGGGAAAAAGCTGAAAATTGAAATAGAAATAATGCTGGAATTGAAAATAAAACGATTTGCTTTATGGACATATTTTCAAATTTTTTATTAATTTTTTTATAATATTCTTTGCGCCCTTTGCATCCTTTGCGCCTCTGCGGTAAAAACTACACCGCAAAGTCGCAGAGGTCACGGAGTTTTTAGTTTCCTGTTTCTACAGATGAATTGGTTTTTGCTTCTGCGTTTTTGATTACAGCTAATTCTGCTTTTGCCTCTTCAACCACTTCTGGAAAATCGGTGAAGTTTTTAGTTACACTTTCCAAAATGTAGGTTGCTTGGTACGCATCTTTTAATTCGTAAAAATTCTTCGCCATCAGCACCAATCCTTTGGCTCCGTATAATTTATAGCCAGAATAATCCTTAGCTAATTTCTGTACAGAAGCGTTTGAGGCTTCGAATTTTCCTTCCTTATTTTTGAAGTAAGCATCGAAATAAAGCGCTTCAGCAGCTAATTGACCAGTTGCAATTTTCTGCACTTCGGCATAAGCAGTTTTGGCTTTGGTTTCATTATTTGTTTTCATTGCCGAACGAGCAATAATCACTTGTGCATCACTTTTTATTGAATTGTCGATTTTTGAATTTTGAAGTACTTTCTCAGCATAATTTACTGCTTCGACATATTGCTTCAATTCATACGAAGCCTTCATACTATTGGTCTGTGCAAAAATTAAGTTCTGTGGAAAATCTGCTTCGGCTTCCAAACGCGTTAAATATTTTAAAGCGTTCTTATAATCTTTTTTGCCTAAATACAATTCTGAAACTCTTGCTAAAGCTTGTTCCGTAAATTCGCTTCTTTCACGATTTACCACGTATTCAAAATGTGGGATTGCCTGATCATTTTTCCCGTCAGTAAAATAAATTTGGCCTAAATAGAAATGTGCATTCTGTGCGTGTTGCCCATTTGGAAATTGCTTCAAATAATCCTCAAAACGGCCCTTTGCCTGACTTTGATTGTTTTCTAAATAAGGTTGCTCTGCAGCCAAATACGCAGCGTCGTCAAGTTCTGTATCGCCCACTTGCACATAATCCAAAGTTTTTACCCAACGGGCGTATTCGTCAACATTTCCTTGGTCTATGTAAATGATTTTTGCGGAAGCAACGGCTTGCAAAGCTTCAGGAGTTGATGGGAAATCCTTTGCCACTCTTTTGAAAATAGCCAACGCATCGTTACTTTTTCCAGTATTGTCATAAATCAGTGCCTTTTTCAGCAATGCTTTTGAAACGAAACTGCTGTTTGGAATGTCGCGAACCAATTGGTCATACGCCGAGATAGCTGCGTTTGTTTTATTTTGTGCCACGTAGGTATTTCCTAATTCATACAAAGCATCGTCGCGATAAACGGATTTTGGATATTTTTTTGCAAATGCAATCAATTCCTCAACCTTTTTATCGGGGCGATCCACAAAACCGTAGCTGATTGCTTTTTGAAATTGTGCATAATCATTATCACCTCCCATTTCAGCAGCAGCATTGTAGTTTTCCATCGCTGGCCAATATTGACTGGTCACAAAATAACTGTCGCCCAATCGCAAATAAGCATCTTTTTTCCGAACTGTTTCAGCGGAAGAAGAGCCAACATAACTTTTAAAATTTGAAATGGCTTCAGTGTAGTTCTTCAGTTTAAATTGATTGTAAGCTATATTATAATTCAAATTTTTGTTTTCTGAAGTGGTTTGAGAACCTGACATTTGTGCAAACTTTTTATAACCAGCCAACGATTTCTCAAAATTAGAAAGTTGATAATCGCTTTCAGCTTTCCAATAAGTTGCGCGTGCTGCAAACCTTGCATCCTGCGACTCTTTCATGCTTTTATCAAAAAACGAAATCGCTTCGTTGTAATTTGATTCGTTATAAAGTTCAATTCCTCTATAAAAGGCTACTTTTTGGTAAGCCGATTTATCTGCGAAATCTTTGTTGTTTTCAAGCAGATTAAAGGCTTCCTTGTAATTTTTTGAAGTGATATAACTGTCAATCAATAATTTTTTAAGTTCGTCGTTATTAGCGTTGCTTGGATATTTTTCAATAAACAAAAGCAAAACCTGTGGCGTGCTTTTATAACTGTTCCCAATTTCATAACTCAATTTTGCATAATTCAAATAAGCATCTTCTTGAATTTCAGCACTGAAATCCATTTCCGAAGCATTTTTAAAAGCATTTAATGCTTCTTGCTTTTTGTCTAGTTTCAAATAACTTTCAGCCAAATGATAGTAAGCATTTTGGGCCGTGGCATTCTTTCCATCAACAATTTTATTGAACTCACCGATTGCTTTTTCGAAATCACCTTCTTTGTAATAAGCGTAACCCAATTGGTAATAATCTGTGTTGTTCCATTTGCCACGCGTGCCTTTGTAGTCTTTTAAATATGGAATGGCTTCAGAATAGTTGCCTAGATTAAAATAACTTTCCCCAATAATTTTTGAAAGCTGACTCTTTTCTTCGGGACTGGATTTACTAAACTGCTCCTTCCCCATATCTATGGCTTTTTGGAAGTTTCCGAGTTTGAAATTCATATCGGCTTGGTAATAGGAAAGGTCTTCGGAATAGCGTTCTTCACCTTTTACTTCTTCAAAATTCTTGTTGGCTACTTCGTAATCATCGCCTTCATAAGCTATAAAACCTAAATAATATTTAGCCTGAGAACCATATTTCTGTGACGTGGAAACTTTGTTGAAAAAAGGTTTTGCATCGTCATAACGTTTCGCCTTAAAATAAACATAGCCATTGTTGAAATTGAAACGTTCTTGCTCACTTCTGCTCAAACTTCCTTGATCAACTTTATCGTACCATTTTTGTGCGAAAGGATATTTTCCGTTTTCGAAATAGTAATTTGCTACATCTATATAAGCAGAATTTCGTTTTAAACTCGTGGGATATTTTTCCACGAAACTTTCCATCAGCTGGTCGGCGTTTTGCTGATTTAAACGAACGGCTGCATTTGCAACATAATAGGCACAGTCACTTTGTACTGTTTCATCATCGCTGCTGTTCTTTATTTTATCGAAAAGACTTTGCGCGGCAAGATATTGGCCATTATTATATAATTCTAAGGCTTGGTTAAAATCAACGAGTTCGTTAGTATATGTTGCTGTTTGCTGGGAAAATGATGAAAATGAGAGGAATAGAAAAAGCGAAAAGACACAGAAATTCTTAATCATTATTTACAGTTTTGGTGGCGTAAAGATATTTAACTTTAAATGTAGCTTTCGGCGATACTGTAAATTTTTAAGGTTTAATTAACGAATGATTTTTTGGTGAATTTATTGTTATTATAACGCCGCAAATTACAATAAATTATATTGCTAATTTTTACAGGAATATTCCTTATTTTTAAGAGTTAGGATTCCGTTTAAAGATTTGAAATTAATACCTAATGAAAAAATTTAAGGGGAAATATAGAATTGAATCCATTCGTGCGCAATGGTGGGATTATGGTTGGAATGGGGCTTATTTTATAACCATTTGCACTAAAAACAGGAAACATTTTTTCGGGGAAATTAAGAATGGGAAAATGGTTTTTTCATCCTTAGGAATTATTGTTGATATATTATGGCACGAAATTCCAAATCATTCAAAACACGTTTCGTTGGGCGAATTCGTGGTTATGCCTAACCATATCCATGGTATTTTATTAATTGACAAACCGAATGGCGATGATATGGATTGTGGTTTGGATGACGATGGGTTAGAAGGCGTGGTTGACGGCGTGGTTGACGGCGTGGTTGACGGCGTGGTTGACGGCGTGGTAGAGACAAGGCATGCCTTGTCTCTACGGGGAACGATGGACAGAACAACGGACGGAACAACAAACAGAACAACAGACGGATCAACAGACGGATCAACGGGCGAAAAAACGGAAAAAACGATGGATGGAACAACAGGAAAAACGATTGGAAAAACCCGATTTCAAAATCAGGGAAAAAATACCATTTCGTCCATTGTGGGTTCCTATAAATCTGCGGTCACGCGACACGCCAATCGTTTGGAAATTGAAAATGGCTGGCAGAACAGGTTTCACGACCACATCATTCGGAACCACGATGAATATAATCGTATTGAAAATTATATTATCAAAAACCCACAAAATTGGAAGGATGATAAATTTCATAATTAATCATCAAAAAAAATCAAAAATGTTTGAATCCAAAAATATCCCTATTTTTATAAAAATTTAATGATCATGAAAAAAATCTTCCCTACAATAGTATTTGCAATTACACTACTATTCTGTTTTTCCGCCGCCGCACAGCGAAACCCTTTTAAAAACCTGTCAGAAAAAAACGGTAAAATAGGGATTGGAACTGATTTCCCCGACGAACTCTTAACGGTTAAAGGAAAGATTCATACACAAGAAGTATTAGTAGATTTAAATGGAGCCATAGCACCAGATTATGTTTTTGAAAGCTATTTCAACGGTTTTTCAGAAGCAATGCCCGAATACAAATTGATTTCCTTGGAAGAACTGGAAGCTTTTGTAAAGAAAAATAATCATTTGCCAAATGTCCCTTCTGCTGAGACAATGCAGAATGAGGGGATTTTTTTAAAAGAAATGAATTTGATTTTACTTAAAAAAATAGAAGAGTTGACGCTTTATATCCTTCAACAGCAAAAAGAAATTGATGTTTTAAAACAACTGGTTCTCTCTTCAGAAACAGTAAAAGAATGATTTTAAAAAAACCGTGGTCTTGGGCTAAAGAGTATCCTTACTCTTTCCTCTTAATTTTTGGCGTACTAGTTCGGATTATAATTTACGTGCTCTATTATGGTCATGTAAGTATTTTTAATGACTCCGAAGGCTACTTAACCATGGCCGAGATGATTAAAAATTGGGATTTCAGCAATTATGCCGGTACGCGCACTCCTGGTTATCCGTTGCTGATATTTTTGGCGAATCTTTCACTACAAATTACCACAATCTTGCAAAGCATACTTGGAATACTTACTTCTTTGATGCTTTTCTATATTTTTTATAAGAATAGCAAAAACCTTCATTTTTCGTTATTAATTGGGCTAATTCCTTCAATATTTTTACATCTTCTTTTTTATGAACGTGCAATTCTTACGGAAAACCTAACACTGTTTTGTTTGGTTTTTTGTGTTTGGCTTTTGTTCAAGTTTGATTTTTTTACGCAAAAAGTTAGTCTATGGAAAGTTTTGCTAATCGGTTTAGCTGCGGCAATAACTCTTATGGTGCGACCTATGTTTTTGATACTTCCACCACTTATAGCCTTTTATTACTTGGTTTTAAACTTTAGAAGTGGAATCTTTCACAATCTAAGCCGAATTTTTCTCTTTTGTATTCCAGCCTTCATCTTTTATTCCTTTTGGGTTTCGTTTAATGAAAACCATACGGGTTACAAGGCTATTACTTCCTTTTCAGGAATAAATGTTGCCCAGACCACCGTGTTTTTTGTTGAAAAAGCTGACGACAAATACGCAGATATTCGCGAAATTCATATTCGGAAAAGAGACTCGTTGATTGCCTCTGGCGCAGATGAAGCAATGGCTATTTGGCATGTTTACGCTGAATTGGGCAAAAAAGAACCTCTAACCGTTGCTGAATTTTCACAATTACTAAAACCAATGAACGACGACCTTCTTGAAAATAATAAGCTCGCCTATTTAAAACAAGTGGTTCATTCATGGTTGGATTTTTGGGGAACGGGAATGATGTGGAATTACGACTCTTTCCCAATAAAGGAAATTAAGTGGGCTTTGACTGGCGTTTGGCTATTTATAATGACTCCAATAATTATAATTCTGAAAATACTTTTTCTAATAATCTGTGCGTTTCATTTTTATACACGCATACGCAATAGAAAATGGTCATTTACTTTTGAATTCTTCTGTGTTTTACTAATTTTGGGCGCATCATTGGGGCAAGCTTTAGTTACCTTTGGCTCCAATGCCCGCTTTTCAATGCCCTTTTTTCCATTGATTCTTTTAGTTGTATTTCAATTTTACCTAAACAATAAAAAATATGTCCCAAGCCGTATTGGAATTAAAAAACGCCGCAATCTACCAAACCGATAATTTGGTGCTTTCCGACGTAAGCGTAACCGTTGATAAGGGCGAGTTTGTTTACCTAATCGGGAAAACCGGAACGGGAAAAAGTAGTTTTATGAAAACGCTTTATGGCGATCTTCCTTTAAAAGAAGGTGAAGGTCATATTGTTGGTTATAATCTTGCAACACTTAAAGAAAATGATATTCCTTTTTTAAGAAGAAAACTGGGCGTAGTTTTCCAAGATTTCAAATTGCTGAATGATCGCACAGTTCACGACAACCTTCGTTTTGTGTTAACCGCAACTGGCTGGAAAGACAAAGCAGGAATGGAAAGCAAAATAAATGAAGTGCTATCCAAAGTAGACATGAAAACAAAAGCCTTCAAATATCCTTACCAACTCTCTGGTGGTGAGCAACAGCGTGTGGCAATTGCCCGCGCACTCTTAAACGACCCTGAATTGATTCTTGCAGATGAACCAACAGGAAACCTAGACCCACAAACAAGCGTTGAAGTAATGGAGGTTCTCCGAGAAATAAATAAAAACGGAAACACCATCCTAATGGCCACTCACGATTATGCGTTGCTTCTTAAATATCCTTCAAAAACTTTGAAATGCGACGAAAATCAGATTTTTGAAGTTGTTCAGAAGACGGTTTAAAAAAGTATTCAGTGTTCAGTCGCAGTATTCATTAGCAGTATTCAGTAAGTAAGAATATTTAATGTTTTTTCAAACTGTCTTGTTTCAAAAAGTCGTGGTTCTAAACGTCGTGTTTCAAAACGACAAATCCGTATTAATCTTTCAATATACTTGGGTCGCGTAAACGTAATTCACATTCCTTTTTAAGTGTTGGATCTATTTTTAGATGAATTTTTCCAGAAGCGTTCGGTTTTAAAACGGTGTTTTCAGAAATTACTATTTGTTTCTTTGAAGTAAGATCTAAAGTAGCGTTTTCTGTAAATTGTTGGTTTTTAAGAATCACTTCAGTAATTGAAGTAAGTTTAAAATCCCAACGGCTGAAACGCTGATTTTCAATTTTTACAGATTCTTTTTCGGCAAACATTCTAAAAACCATTTCCACGGCGCGTCCTGTGTTTAACATTCCAGCGCCATACATTCCTGCGTATGGTTTGTTGGGTTCTACATCATCGATATTTGTAGAAGTAAATTTAATAATGCTCTCCACCTCTTCCGCTGGAAGACAAGGATAGAGTGAAAACATAAGTCCAACAGTGCCCGAAACTACCGGTGCAACAATGGATGTTTGGTTATATTCAGTCGTTACAATATTATTTTTCGTTTTAAGATCACCATAAAGAAAAAGGCCTGTTCCCGGTCCCAAAATATCAATTTTTGAATTTAAGTTACTTACACTAATAGGATAAAGGTCTGGGGTCTTTGTGGTATCATTATTTTTAAAACCTCCTGTTTGTCCCACATAATAACGAATGTCTTTTACATAATATAAATCTTGCTCTTTTAAATATTGAATGTTTTCAGTATAGTGCTCATATCTGTGAGAAGCCGAAGAAACCGCAATCACTTTGTCATAGGAAGCGGGATAATAGAACTCTTTTCCTTTAGAGGAGGAATACGGCGTGTTGTGGCCAATAGCAACTACTACAGTACCATTTTCCATCATTTCATAAATAGCTTGCTGCGCAGTTTCGTAGTATCTCGTAACACCCCAGCTACAATTAATAACTTTTACACCCAATTTGGAAAGTTCTAAAAGCTGTACCAAATTTTTATAATGTAAAAAATTTGTTCCGTATATACTACAATCATAACAAATTCCTGGGGCGCCAAACCCATTGTTCCCTTGGCCTGCGGCAATTTCTGCCGTTGACATTCCGTGACCCTTGGCACTAACAGATTTTTGTATAATTTTAGTTTTTCCAGCAAATTCTATATCATCTGGATCCAAGGTTCCGTCAGAAATACCAATAATAATATCTCTAGAGCCAGTAGTATAATACCAAGCCTTTGGAACTTCTAAAAAATCGAGATAATCAAAATTCCGCTGAACTCCTAAATTTTTTCCAATGGTGCTGGTGAGACCATAATCGTTAGGCTCAAATATTTTTTTGTCTTCTTCAGCAATTAATTCTCCAAACTCAAAGTGATTTGAAACATTTCGTAATAAATCCTGCATCAATGCGGCATTATCCGAAATCACAAAGAAGGTTTTTTTCAGGTTTTCTTTTTTGGCGTGTTTCCATGTTTTTTTAAAAGCCATGATTTTATAATTCTTTAATGCGGCTTTCAATCTGGCATCGTTTCCAGAATAGATTAAATAATCTCCCTTTTTTTCAAAGGTGGGAACAAAAGCAGTATCACGAGCCCTAAGATAAAACCAAGCATCTTCTTGGGCGATAGCCGAAAATGAGGAAAGAAAAATTATAGAAAGCAGGAATAAAATACGCACGAATTGTTTTTTACACAAGGTACTTCTTTTTTCAAAATTGAAGAAATAACTAAAGCCTACGAATATGACAAGTATAATCTTTAAAAAACGCCACGAATTCACTAATTTTTAAAAAGTTTGTTAGCCACAGTTACTTTTGCTCCCCGATTTATGTTTTATTCGTGAATTAGTAGCGAATAGTATTCTAAATAAAATATGTGTCCGCTATGAATCTGCGAATCAATTCTGAACATTTTTTTAGCATCCAAAAAAGATTGCTGTATTTTAGCAGAATGTATCAAACGCTTAAAAAAGTTGCACTTTCTGTGATTCCGCGAAAATTCCTCTTTGAAAACGAGGCGTTTTTTCGGTCTGTTTTTGCTTTTCACTTGCGTGGAAAAAATCACGAATGCACCGTTTGTGGTCGCGGAAATAAAGAATTCTTAGAAATTCCCGATGGCGATTTGCTCTGTCCTTTTTGCGGAAGTCGCTCGCGAACCCGAAGGCTTTATTGGTTTCTAAACGAGAATGATTTAATCTGCGGAAAAGTGTTGCATTTTTCGCCTTCACGAAGCGTTTATAGATTGCTAAAGAAAAACGCAAACATAACTTATTTTAGCACCGATTTTGAAGATGAATTTCTTGCGGATTATCGTTACGACATCACCCAAATTATAAAAGAAAACGATTTTTTCGACTTAATAATTTGCTACCATATTTTGGAACATATTGAAAACGATAAAAAAGCAATGGAAGAATTGCACCGCGTTTTGAAATCTGGTGGAACCTGCATAATTCAAACTCCTTTTAAAGAAGGAAATATTTACGAAGATTTTTCAAAAAAGACTTCAGAAGAAAGATTGGCGGCTTTTGGTCAGGAAGACCACGTGCGCATCTATTCGGTGGAAGGATTGCAAAAAAGATTGAATGAAAACGGCTTTATAAATGTTGAAATCAAAACTTTTCCTGCAAATGAGCGTTATGGTTTTATGGAAGAAACTGTTTTAATTGCCAAAAAATGATTTCCATACTCATCCCAACATATAATTATAACGTCTTTCCGTTAGTTGAAAACTTGCATAAACAGTGCGAAAATGCTGAGATTGCCTATGAAATATTGGTGGTTGACGATGCTTCCAATCACAAAAATATAATTGAAGAAAATTCAAAAATCAACTCATTGATTCATTGCAGTTTTCAAGTTTTGGAAGAAAATATTGGGCGAAGTAAAATCCGAAATCTGTTGGCTGAAAAAGCAAAATATGGTTGGTTACTATTTCTTGATGCAGACACTTTTCCTTCAAATTCAGAATTCATTTCAAAATACATTACGGCTCTTTCAAAGGGAAGTACGGTTATTTTTGGCGGAATTGGATATCCAGAAAACACTTCAAAAAATTTTAGTTTGCGTTATAAATATGGAACCGAACGAGAAAGTCTGCCGCTCTCAGAACGACTTAAAATTCCATACCGAAGTTTTATAACAATGGGCTTCGCTATTAAGAAAGAAGTTTTTGGGAAAATAAAATTCAATGAAAATCTTTCTGGCTATGGCTATGAGGATTCTGTTTTTGCCTATGAACTTCAAAAAAACAAAACTCCTCTGTTTCATATTGACAATCCTGTAATTCATTTAAATTTGGAAACAAATGCTGATTTTATAAACAAATCTCAACTTGCTCTCCAAAATTTGTTGAATTTTCATGAAACAGGCGCAATAGATGACGAAACTGTGAAAATATTAAAGACATATCTAAAACTAAAAAGAAGCAATCTTCTTTTCGGCGTGCGATGGTTTTTTAATCTTTCAAAAAACAAAATGCTGAAAAATCTAAATTCCTCAAAACCATCACTCTTCTATTTTGATTTATATCGGTTGGGATATCTAAGCACCTTAAAACCAGAAAATGCCTAAGTTTTCAGTAGTCATAGCGGTCTTTAATAAAGAAAAATATATTGCGGACACTTTAAAAAGTGTTTTGGCCCAGACATTTACAGATTTTGAAGTTGTAATTTTAAACGATGGTTCCACAGACAAAAGTGAAGCTGAAATCCTAAAATTCAAGGATCCGCGGATTCGCTATTTTTCAAAAGAAAATAGTGGCGCTTCCGCTGCAAGGAATTTCACAATCCAAGAAGCAAAATCTGAATATATTGCCCTTATGGATGCTGATGATTATTGGTATCATTTTTATTTAGAAGAGCAAAACCGTTTATTGACTGAGTTTCCCGAAGAATCAGTTTTTGCAACGGCCACAGAAATTAAACGAAATGGAAAAATATTTAAAAACAGTTATTCTATTAAAACCATTGAAAACGATGCTGTTGTCGTAGATTATTTTGAAGCAAGTCAACTCGATTCTGTATTGTTAAGTATTTCCACAGTATTAAAAAAAGAAGTTTTTGAAAACGCGGGTTGGTACAATCCAAAAATAAAAAGCGGCGAAGACACAGATCTATACGTAAGAATCGGTTTAAAATACAAAGTAGTTTTTAGCCCAAAGGTATGCGCGACTTATCTGGTTCGGGAAAATAGTCTGTTTAAAAGTATAAAAAACCTGGATGAAAAAGCAAATTTCGAAGCATACGAAGTTTACGAAGAAGAAAATCCTGCTCTTAAAAAATTCTTAGATTTAAACCGATATTCACTTTGCATTTTAGCCAAAGTGGAAGGAAATAAAGACGCTTTTCAGAAAAATTATAAGAAAATAAGCCCAAGGAATATAAGTAAGAAACAACGATTCCTTCTTCAGCAGAACAAAACGGTTTTAAAATATATGCTTAGAACTAAAAACGGTTTAGAAAAACTAGGTTTAAGGTTAGGCACCTTTAAATGATTTAAATTCATCGTATTCACGAATGTAATCACTCTCCAAAAACCGTCCTGAAGAAAGTACTAGACAGACCGATCCCGACGAAAAATTTTCCAGTTCTCTCCAGATTCCGGTTGGTATTAATAAGCCCGAATTAGGTTTGTTTAAAGTGACAGACTTTTTATTTTTTCCGTCATCCAGAATTACTTCAAAGCTGCCGCTTAAGGCTATTAAAAATTCCTGTTGCTCTTTATGGGAATGTCCGCCGCGGTATGCGCCACTTGGCACATCGTACAAATAGTACACCCGTTTTACTTCATAGGGTAAAAAACCTTCCTCAACAACAGAAAGGTTGCCACGAGGATCGGTGATTTTTGGAATGTCCAATAAATTGATGTTTTCTATTTTATTGTAAGGCATGTTGTAAAATTTGGTTCCACTTTGCTGCAATTTTCTCCATTGAAAATTTTTCTACAGAAGGTTTGGTGTTGCTTTTTAAGGTTATATAAAAGTTCTCATCAAAACATAAACGCTCCAAAGCTTCCGCAAATAAAGGTAAACTTCTTTCGGCAATCAACAAGCCGTTTGTTTGATGTTGCACAATTTCCGAAGGACCAGAAACTATATCCAATGAAATTACTGGTGTTCCTAACGAAAGTGATTCTACCAAAACCATTGGGAAGCCTTCGTATTTGCTGGTTAGCGTTACACAATGGGCGTTTTTAATGATTTCAAAAGGATTTTTTGTGAAGGGCAAAAATAAAATCTGATCTACACATTCTTTAGAAGTAGCCAATTCTTGAAGCATTTCTTTATCCTTTCCATCACCCAAAATCACAAGTTGAAAATCATTTTCCCAAACTTTTGATTGTGAAAAAGCTTCTATTAAAAATGAAAAATCCTTAATTGAATCATCTAATCTGCCGTAGGAAAGTATGAATTTCTTGTCTTGAAGAATCTCAGGAAAATCGCCAGATATTTCAGCCCAAGAAGGGTCAAAAGGGTTGTGAATTGTAACGGAATTGGTGATTCCTTCTTTTCTTAAAATTTCGTTTTCAATATATTCCGAAACGGCGACATTCAAAACATTTTCTTGACAGGTTTTTGAAAATGCCGTCGGTTTTTCAGTGAGATATTCAGTTTTATTGGAGCTATGAACTACGTAAATTTTGTTCAGTTCGCGATAGATAAATTTTGAATAGAACAGTTCTCGCTCAAAATTATTTTTAGGACGATGATCGATTATTACATCGAAATTTTCTTTCTTCAAATAATTCCGAAATTTTCGAAAACGCAGCAATCTTCTCGCCAGCGTGTCTTTTTTGGCTTTTAGCTTTCCTAAATTCAGCATTTTTCCGCTGTAAGGATAATCTATTTCATCATTCAGAATTACCAAATGCACATTGTGACCGTGTGCATCCAACATTTGTGATAGCATGGCGCAAGACCGCTCCAATCCACCTTTTGCAAGCGAAATGGAAACTAAGCAGACTTTAAATTTCTTTTCAGAAGTCATCTATTTTTATTGTGTATTTTTGACCGTATTAGACAAAGATAGGTTTCTATGAATACTTTTGCTGGTGTTTGATTAAAATAACCACAGAGGCACAGAGGACGCAGAAAATTTTTTTTAAACTTTGCTCTAAACCCTTATCCTCTGGGGTAAAGAATAATTATGAAGATACTTTTGGTTGGCGAATATAGTAGGTTGCACAATTCTTTAAAGGAAGGATTGCAGGCGCTTGGCCACGAAGTTACGCTGGTTTCAACAGGTGATGAATTTAAGGATTTTCCTTCAGATATTCTTCTAAAACGTAAATACGAGACTGGTATTCCGAAAAATATAAAAGTAGGATTGTACAATCTTTTTGGGATGGATCTTAATTCACAATATCAAAAAAAGCAGTTTTTCCAACTTCAACAGAAGTTTAAAGGCTTTGATATTGTTCAACTTATAAACGAAAGTCCCTTCGGGATTTTGCCAAAATATGAAAAGGAAATCATTTCATTTTTAAAGCAAAACAACAAAAAACTATTTCTACTTTCCTGCGGAACTGATTATACGAGTGTGAAATACGCCTTTGAGAAAAAGTTTCGTTACTCAATTTTCGATCCACTTTTTGAAGGAAAAGTTACAGAAAAAGACTTTTTTCCAGCGTTGAAATATTTAAAACCTGAATACAAAGATTTACACGATTTCACTTTTGAAAAAGTAAATGGTGTAATTGCCTCCGATTTGGACTATGACATTCCACTTCAAGGACAAGAAAAATACTTAGGTTTGATTCCAAACCCGGTGAATACTGAAAAATTAAAGTTTCAAAAGTTTTCTTCCGAAGGAAAAATCATCATTTTTCACGGCATCAATCGGGCGAATTATTTCAAAAAAGGAAATGATTACTTTGAAGCGGCACTAGCTAAAATTCAGCGGAAATATCCTTCAAAAGTTGAAGTGATTACGGTTGAAAATGTTCCGTATTCAGAATATATTGAAAAGTATAATTCCGCTCATATTCTTTTGGACCAAGTTTTTGCTTACGATCAAGGCTATAATGCTTTGGAAGCGATGGCAAAAGGAAAAGTGGTGTTCACAGGAGCAGAAATTGAGTTTTTGGAACGCTATAATTTAGAGGAAGATGAAGTGTGTATAAACGCAGTTTCCAATGTTGAAAGTTTGGTTTCAAAATTAAAGTGGTTAATTGAAAAGCCCGAAAACATTCAAAAAATTGGTAAAAACGCCTACGAATTCATTGAACGGAAGCATAACTATATTGCCATCGCCAAGAAATATCTTGAAGTTTGGAGCAAATAATTAGAACGGCAAATCAATGGATTCTGGGTTGATAAAATCCTTGGTGTACGGATTTTCAAGAAAGCTAAGTGGCGGCTTTTGAAATTTCAGAATATCTTCTCTTTCAATGCCGTAGACGTTCCAATAATTGGAGAGTAACTGGGCAAATATATCTTCATCCCAAAACCCGAAAATTGGCTTGTTCCCTTTCGCCTCAATGGGAAGCGCTTCTATCGTAATTCCGTCGTCTTCGCTCTCAATTTTGAATTGAGGCTTGTACTGCAATATATAATCTGAATAATGAAACCGCGCGTACAACTCTTCAAATTGAACGGGATGCAAAACGTGGTCTTTCATTTTCTCGAGCAATTCCTTTTCCTTGTCCCCGATTACACCATTGTCCTGCAAACAGGCAATAAAACCAAAACCATTTACGCCGAAAGAGAACATTAAATTGATGGCATCATCACGATAACTAAAAATATCTGAGGAATATTTTAGCGGAAAAACAACGATGCTCCAAGGCTTTTTACCCACGAATGAAACTGGCTCTATCAAAGATTGCAGCATTAGATGAAAGTGCCCAAAACGTTCTCTAAGCGCTGTGGAAAGGACAAAATCTTCGCCTAGTCTAAGCAATCTGTCTCGTTCATAAAGCATTTCGTAATAAAGCAAGCCGTAAACCATTCTTCCTGTCCACTGGAAAAGAAGTTCTTCATCAAGTGCCGCCATTCCTTCAAAACCGTTTATGTAGGCTGCTTGAACTTTTGTTCCCAATCCTTCAAAAGCAAGCTTTACTTCTGGCGAACACGGTAATGTAAGGTCGGAATATGTGTAAGATTTAGTTTTATCCATCATCTCAATCCGTTCGTTGCCAAACTTAAAATGATCCATCAACCATTGTGGGAAAACGGTCATTTTTTCCGTGGTCAAAACTCCCGAAAGGAAACAAAAATGTTCGTCGAAAATTAAATCTTGGAAGGGATTAAAAAGTGCTTGGGACATAAAAATTAGGTCTTGGATATTTTTCGCAAATATAGCTATTATCTCAGGTTCTGTTCTCCTAAATTTTGAAGAGATTACTAAAGAAATTAAGTAAAGACAACTATGTCAAAAGTAGAATCAGTTTTTAAAAAGACATTAAACTAGAGTGAAAATCCGTGAAAAGTAAAGACAATATGAATCTCTGAAAATTCTAAAGTTCCTTTAAGAATTTTGCAGGAATGCCACCAATAATTACATCTTTCGGAAAACTTTTTGTTACTAAACTTCCGTTTGCAACTACCGAATTTTCACCAATCACAACTCCTTTTAGTATCGTAACATTATTGCCGATAAACACATTGTCTCCCACATTAACGTCCATTGGATATGGATCAGTTTGTTGTCTACTGTCTTTATTTAAATTGTGAAAATCACTGTCCGATATTTGGCAATTATAGCCAATCAAAACGTTATTGCCTATCGTAATTCGTTTTTCAGAAATTGCAGAAAAACTATTATTTATATTTACATTATTTCCGAAAGAGATGATTGCTGCTTTGTTTCTCGCTTCAATGTAAGAATAGGAATTATAAAAAGAAGGCGAATTTATCACCCCAAAATTTACGTTCGTACCAAAGGAAATTTTCCCAAGTCCATTGAAAAGAATGGGTTGGTGCGCGTTATAATTTCCTTCAATATTTTTATTGTTGGAAAGGAAAGCATATTTAGACCTTCTTAACGAACGATATATATTTATGAAAAAATCCTTCACTTTCTTACTTAATTAGTTTCTAAATTATTCTCTCGTTTCTTAAAATAGCGAATTACCAAATATAATATTACGGAGAATGTAATTAAACACCTAATAAAATGTGCTATTACCACTCCTTCCACATCAAATTTTCCAACCAAAAAGTAGGCTAATCCATAAAAAATGGAAAGCGACAAAATTTCAGTGAAAATATAATTTAGAACCAATTTTTTAGCCAAAAACTGATGCGCCAATACTAAGGATGCCAAACGAACAAAATCGCCCATAAGTTGCCATTTAAAGAGTGGTGCCATTTCTACTTGTCCAGGATATATAAGGTCTATAATAACATTTCTAAATAAAAACACTAGAATCATTCCTGCGGCAAAAAGAGGTAATAAAGTTTTATAAATTGAAATCACTTCCTTCTTAAACAGCTTAAAATCATAGATTCCTGCAAATTTCGGAATTACATAAAGTGTAAAAATAGAACTTGAAAATACCATATAATTCTGCGAAATGAAGGTCATATTCGTCCAAATTCCAGCATCTCTTCCAGATAATTTTTCATCCAGCATACTACGGATGTCAATTTCCACGATTGGCAATAAGATGGAGGAAACAAAAGACATAACAGTAAAGGCCAAAAGCGCTTTAGCCATTGGCGCTTTTAGTGTGAGACTTTTAAACTGAATATACTCTCGAAGCACCTTATAAAAAACGAAAAGCATTACCGAAACCTGAAGAATCGGAGTAATTGCAATTGCTACTAAAACACCGTCCAAGTTATATTGAAATAGAAAAACTACGGTTAGAAAAGCGCTAAACAGGTAACTAATCAGATCAATTTTGGCGAATTTTTTATATTCAGAAAGACCGTTTATGACGCCGTTAAAAACACGTTGAACAGCAATAAATGGAACTATAACCGCTGTTAATTTTATTAAATATGAATATTCCTCAGTCGAAAATAGATACGAACTGATTTCCGAAGAAAAGGTTAAAAGCGTAGTTGCCGTGATTGAAGTACCAATAATTAGAAACAAAAAAACTGAGGAAAATAGACCTTGTAGCTTTATTTGATCTTTTTTATATTCGGCTATATATTTTACGACTCCATTAAAAGTTCCTAAGGAAGTAACGGACATTAAAAGCAGCGACAAACTTCTAAGTTGCCCAATTTTATACTGCCCAACCGGCCCAACATACTCAGTTAATAAACGTTGGACTACGGCAGAGATAAGTAGCCTAACACCAATAACCACGGCGTTCAAAGAAGTCATCTTTAAAAGCAAATTGCCGCGTATGAATTGTGGAATTTTCAATTAATATTTGTTTAAAACTGAAATAACGGCATCTACATTTTCACTACAAAGAATTGGGCTAATTGGAATGCTAATAATTTCATTATGGATTTTTTCGGTGACAGGAAAACTTAAACTAGAAAACTCCGAAAGTGCCTGTTGCTTGTGAGGTGGAATTGGGTAATGAATTAAATGGCCAACACCATTTCTATCTAAATAATCTATAAATTCATTTCTATTTTCTACTCGAACTACAAAAAGATGAAAAATGTGATTTTCGCTGCCGTCATATTGCGGAAGCGCTATCTTGTCGTTTTCGATTTCAGAAATATATCTTTTGGCTATGGTTCTTCGACGTTCATTATCAATATCTAAAGTCGGTAACTTAACGTTCAAAAATGCAGCTTGAAGTTCATCAAGTCTAGAATTGAAACCTAAAAGTTTGTTTACATATTTTGTTGAAGCGCCGTAATTTCTTAGTTTTTGGATTACTTCAGCTAAAGCATCGTCGTTGGTTGTAACCGCTCCAGCATCTCCCAAAGCGCCAAGATTTTTAGTTGGGTAAAAGCTGAAACCTGCCGCATCACCAATATTTCCGGCAACTTTTCCGATTTTTGTTTTTGCTCCGTGAGCTTGTGCCGCGTCTTCAATAACCAACAAATTGTTTGCCTTTGCAATCTTCAAAATTTCATCCATTGGGGAAAGTTGTCCGTAAAGATGTACGGGCATTATGGCTTTTGTTTTTTCTGAAATTGCATTTTGAAGTGAAGTTAAATCGAAATTGTAAGTTTCCAAATCGGCTTCTACCAAAATGGGTTTTAAGCCCGCTTGTTTTATTGCCAAAATTGTGGCGATGTAGGTATTTGAAGCTACCAAAACCTCATCATTTTCTTTAAGTTTTCCAAGTATTTTATAGCCTTCCAAAATCAAACGAAGCGCATCCAAACCATTGCCAACGCCAATGCAATGAGTTGTTCCGCAATAGTTGGCAAAGTTCGCTTCAAACAACTTTACTTGGCTTCCTAAAATATAATAGCCAGAATCTAAAAAACGTTGAAAACTGTTTTGAAACTCTGCTTCAAACCGTTGGTTTATTGCCTTTAAATCCAAAAATGGAATCATATAAAAATGTCGTTTAAAAGTTCGTGATTCTCGGTTTTGATTTCGTAAAAATCGTGTACAATACTTCTCCCGCCAAAGGTTTCCTTCCAATTGAGTAGTCCTTGGTTAATTTTTTTTCCTTGTTCTTCATTTATAATTCCAAAGTCGAAATACTTTTTATGCGAAAAATGCTGTAGCAAGTACTTAAACAGAAAATCCAATCCGCCAGTTTGGCGGCCTATTTCGTTTGCTGAAATATATTGGGCGTGCGCAACAGTAGCAGTTTCAAAAATGGTTGCTCCTGCTACGATTTCGTCGTTTTTATAAACGTTGAATTGCTTAATGTTATTAGGAAATCGGGATTGCAACAATTCAATTTCTTCCAAAGAATGAACAGGTTTTTGATTGTGAACTTTCTTTAAATTCGGTTCCAAAACTTCGATCCAAAAAGGTTTGAAGTTGGCCTCTTCCCTAACCTGCAATTCGTTTTTCTCGCCTTTTTTAATTCCGCGTAAACGATTTGAAGATGCTATTTTTAAAGGATTCTCATTGAAAACACAACTTGTAATATCTCGTCTAACAAGTGAAGCTTTTACGAGAAACAATAAATAATCAATTTCATCACTTGGCAATTGATGATAGATTTTAGGAAGTAATTTTAGATTTAAAACTTCAACCCCTTCTTCTTTTAAAAATGAAAGCAGACTTTTAAAAATCTGCAATGTTTCTTCAAATGTAGTTTTCTTACCTAAAACCAATCCGCCATAAGTAAGGCCTTGATGTGAATGTAATTCTGAATTGGAAATGTTTGCAGGAAGTACAGCAACCAACTTTTCAGCTTTATAAACCAACAGTGAATGGTCTTGAAACCTATCAGAATGATAGTCCATAAAATCGCGCTGAAAGAGAAAGGTAGCGTTCTTTGCTTCTTTTACAAAGCTATTCCATGCAGTTTTTTGTGATGGTTTGTATATTTTTATTTGGTAGTTTTCTTCCAATGTATTGCTTTCCTTTAATATGAAATCACTTTTACGTTTTCGTTCTTCAATACTCAAACTGATTGTGAAGAAGTGTTATTTTCAAACTTATAACTCGAATTGCTGTTCAAATATTTCAAAATGATGAATTTTCTATCAAAACTCAGAACATTGAAACATTTGAAGTCTAACTTTAAAATAATTACTTCAGAAATCACAACTTTTTAAAAACGATATTTCCGTTATCATCAATGTATTGATAAACGCCTGGCTCTGCTTCTTCCTTCAAAATAACATAGCTGCCGTCGTCTTGTAAATGTTTTAAATATTTCGGGTCATCGCCTAAAAACGAAAACAAAATCCTGAAAACATTTACACCGCTTTTTAAGTTTGAGTCTATTTCGGGCACTTCATTATTTGGCCAGCGAATGGACAGCATTGCTCCAAAAGTAGTATAAATAATCTCGGGATTTGAGGTTTTCGCGTAAACTTGAAGCGTATAGTCCAGCCCAACAAAACCGCCGTGATCCGCCATTATCATAATGAGCGCACCGGGATCTTTTTCAGTAATTAGGTTGACCATTTTTTCAAGCTTCGTGTTTGCTATTTCAAGTTTTTTAAGCCATTCCACCCGCTCTGCCACTTTTCCCTTTGAAGTTTCCTTCGTGGTGGCAATGTGGCTGGGTTCAAATATTTCGATGAAGAAGAAATTTCCACTGTCGTTTTTTGAATCGATTGCGTTCTCTAGATCTGGATAAGTATCTTTTATAACATTGAAGCCCGTTGTTAAATAAGGGATTTCGTTGTATGTGAAATTGGTATAATCAAACCCAATTTTCGGGCGGTTTACCATTAAATATGGATGTTCCGTTATAAAATGAGTTTTATATCCATTATTTTTGAAAATGGAAAGCACTGGGTTTTTTGAAATTATATTTTTACGAGCGTTCAACATTTCAGAATAATCCTTTCCATTGTTGTAATAATGGTGCTTCATCATAAAAGTAGCACTATTAGAAGTTAACGTTGAAATATAATTACTTCGGAAATCTGGATAATTTTTGAAATTCTTTTGGGCTAAAAAACTATCAAAATCGGCGTTATCTACCTTATAAAAATCACTTTTTAATTCAGAAAAACTTGGATAACCGTCTGGCTGGATATAGTAAACGTTGGGTTTTTTCTGAAAAACTACCTCTTCAATATCGTCTGGTTGCTGCATCCAATCTGAAGAATAATTAAAATATTTCATCAACGTTGGCACCAAACCGATAAAACCAATCGAAGCCAAAATGAGCTGCAACGCAATCCATTTTTTAAAATGTTTAAGGAGGAAATAGGCTATCAACGCAGAAATCATAAAAATTCCTACGATAATTTTACGCTCCATATCTACATATAAAACGATTTTGAGGTAAAATAAAAACAGAAAAATACTAAAAAACGGAAGTAAATATTTACCCCATTTTGAGGCGAAAGGTAAGTTTGAAATCCACTTCAACAATGAAAAAAATAGTATGGGAAGCACAATAAAAAGTAACGAAAAATACCCGAATTGTTCCCAAGAATTTATCATTCCAAAGTTTCGAGAATAATAGAAAACCAAAGGATAAAGCCCTACGCCAAGTGCTATAAATAGAGGGTTTTCGGAGAAACTTCCGAAGAACTTGTTAGAATTTTCTTTTGGTGGTTTAGATTCCATTAATGCTTTTTAAAGACTACATTTCCGTCGGTGTCCAAATATTCATAAACTCCTTTTGGCGCGTCAAAATTGATGATTATATAACTTTCATCGGGCTGCAAGTTTGAAAGATACGAATCATTTTCACTTAAATAGGAAACCAAAATTCTAAACAAATTTACGGAAGATTTCAACTTAGCATCAATTTCTGGTGCTTCGCCGTTTGGCCAATGAATTGCCATAATGGTGCTAAACATTGAATTCACAAAATCTGGATCGGTGTTTTTTGTAATAGATTCGTTGGTATGCCGCATTCCCACAAAACCGCCGTGATCTGCCATAATAATTATCAAGGCTTCAGGATCGTTTTTTAAGATTGTTTTTGTGAGCTCCGTTAGTTTTTTGTTGGACTCGGTTAAGCTTTCAATATAATGCGCGCGTTCTCCTTCAATTCCTTTGGATTTCGATTCTCTATTAATAATATGTCCTGGATTGAAAATTTCAATAAAAAAGAAATTGGGTCCTTGATTATAGGTTTTCAAATAATTTTTGAACGGTTCAATAACATCTCTAGGTTCGCCAATACCTTTGGTAATAAACTCAATTTCCTTCAACGAAAAGTTTGAAAAATCATAGCCCAATTTTGGCTTGCTTGCTAGAAAATAGGGTTGCTCGGCGAGAAAGAATGTATGATAATTATTATGCTTTAAAAACTTAAGAACACTATTTTCTGTTATAACAATTCCCCGTGCATCAATGGTTTCCGTGAAGTCAGAACCGTTATTGTAATAATGGTGCTTCATCATAAAAGTCGCGCTGTTTGAAGGAAGCGTGGCTGCGTAATTACTTCGGAAATTGGGATAGGTTTTGAAATTGTTTTCTTTCAAAAAATTCTCAAAAACACTATTTTCAATTTTGTAGTTACCCTTTTTTAGTTCTGAAAAATTCACATAACCATCTGGCTGAATGTAATAGATGTTTGGTTTCTTTTTGAAAACTGCAGTTTCAATTCCGTCGGGTTGTTTCATCCATTCTTTGGAATAGTTGAGCTGTTTTATAAGTACTGGCGTTAAGGTGAAAACACCAATTATTGCCAGAATGAATTGAAAAGCAATAATTTTTTTGAAATACTTCCAAAGTAAAAAAATAAGAAGAAACGCTATCGCAAAAACAACAAAAGTCCGCAACCAACTAAAACTAGCATAGAGCGCGACGTTTAGAAAGAAAAAGAAGGCGAAAAAGTTTAAAAAAGGAAGAACGTAAGGTTGTAGTTTTTCAAAAACTTGAAATTTCGAAATCTTGTGGGCAATGAAAAAAACAACAATCGGAGTTAAAAGAAACAACGAGATAAAATACCCGAAGTGTCCCCAAGAATTTATTAATTTAAAGTTGTTTGTGTAATAAAAAAGCAGCGGATACAAACCAGCAGCAAGCGCTGTGATTATTGGAAACAGGTTCTCTTTTTTAAAAAAAAACGAGAAGAATCCCTGTTTTTCTTTAGCCTTCATGATTCTTGTTTTTCAAAAGATACAGCAAACGTTTTGTCCCATTTACCGTTTCCTTTTTTTCGAGTGTGAAGTATTTCAAATAACCATTTTCAAACTCTGTTTCGTTGTAAAAATCGAAATGGTTTATAAATTCACGCTTTCTAACTAATAAGGATTCTGCCCAAGAATCTTCACGTTTCGGAAATTCAATGATAAGGTTTTTTGAAAATGAAGCGAAGAATTCCGCAGATTTTTCAAAAGGAACATTTCCAGAAAGCGTTATGTGATGAATCAAAGCCAAAGCCATTGTAACATCTGGCGCATATTCCGCCAAGCGCTCCATCAACGAATTGCGTTCAGTATTGTTGAAACCAATACCTGGCGCAGGTTGCAAAACATCGCAAACAAAGGGAAGCATATTAGTTTCCTTGTTCTGCTGAAGTTGTTTGTAATTATAATCTACAGAATTACTGTCAATATCGGTAACAATAATATGTGGAACACTGTCAATAACTGTTCTTGCGAAAGTTCCGTCGTTTCCACCAACATCAATCAGGCGTTTTGGAGCCAATGGTTTAATCCACTCTTTTATGAGCGTTTTTTTAGCTTCGAAAGCTGCTTCGTCATAATTGGTTTTATTGTAATAATCGCCCCATTCACTGGCTTCTTTCAACGTTAAACCTTTAATGTAGTCAAAAAGGCTTTCAATTATATTTTCTTGCGCTTTTTTTGAAAGGGTTGTAATTTTGGTTTCAGCTTTATAATCTTCGCTATGCTTGCTTTCCATTTTGGCGAGCAAGTGAATGTTTGGATAAAGTACCGAACTTAGTTTGGTACGTGAAGGCAACAAAGACGCGATCAATTTTACAGGAATTCCGTCAATGTGCGTTTGCATCATTTTGAAAATTTCAGTGCCGTGATATTTCGCCAAAACCAATGGTCCTAAAAAGTGTGTGATAAATTGTTTGTAAGCTCTCCACGGCGTTCCTTCTTCATAAAAATCGAAAGAAAGAGTGTCTATAAAAACAGGTTTCCCTTTGTGAAAAGTAACGTTGTAAGCAGAGGCATCTTTCAAAATAAAACCTTTTGAAAGCGCGTATTTTTGAATTTTTAAAGTGTGAAGTGCGGCGTGTTTGTATTGCTCAAAACTCCATTCATACGGATTTGTAATGAAAGGAATTTCTTCTGGAGTGATGATTATTTCCCCTAAAGAAACTGAAGTCTCTTCGTGCGGAATCAGCAAACCGTTTGAAATTAGGTTTTTGAAAAAACCACTCTCTTTTAGTTTCTTGTACTGTGGAAAATATATAGGATTGATAGCCCTTCGCAAGATTTTTTCGTCATAAAAAATGTGTCCTGAAGGATCGCGAAATGAGGCTTGGTGTGGGTTAGTTTTTTTCGTCATCTGTATCGGTGTCTTGCTCTTCAACGTCAATTGAATCGTAAGTATCTTCTTTCTCTTTTGTCATTCCGAAAAAAGATTTCACCTTATACATTACCCCTTTTGAAAAAAGCAAAATACCAGCTGCTGCTGCCACTACTGCCTGTACTATCATTGCTCCAACGCCCGGATCGAAATAAAGAAAATTCATACCTATTTTTTTATAATACGTTTGCCATTTGGCAACAAGGCTTTGACTTCGCTCAGCCACTACAAATTAACTAAAAAACGCCGAGTTTATTGAGTGGCTCGGCGTTTTTCTTTTATCTATATTTTGTTTCGCTTACGATCTGTTTCTTTCAAATGAATCTTACGAAGTCTTAAAAAGTGAGGTGTAACCTCAACATATTCATCTTTTTGAATGTATTCCAACGCTTCTTCCAAAGAAAATTTGACTGCTGGAATAATTTTAGCTTTATCATCAGCACCCGAAGAACGTACGTTTGACATTTTTTTGGTTTTAGTGATGTTTACAGCCATATCATCTTGACGTGTATTTTCACCAATAACCTGTCCTTCATAAATATCTTCGTTAGGATTTACAAAGAAACGACCTCTATCTTGCAATTTATCAATTGAATATGGAATTGCAGAACCTAGTTCCATAGAAACCAAACTTCCGTTTTGTCTTTCTGGAATTCCACCTCTCATAGGTTGGTATTCAAGAAAACGGTGTGTCATGATTGCTTCACCCGCAGTTGCAGTAAGCAATTGGTTACGCATCCCTATAATCCCACGAGATGGAATAATGAATTTGCATATCATTCTATCTCCTTTTCCTTCCATACTTAGCATTTCGCCTTTACGGATGGTAACCATATTGATGGCTGTCCCACTCACTTCTTCAGGTAAATCGATAGTCATTTCTTCAACTGGCTCACATTTAACGCCATCAATCTCCTTGATGATAACTTGTGGTTGACCAATCTGCAATTCATAACCTTCACGACGCATTGTTTCAATTAAAACTGAAAGATGCAAAACGCCACGGCCAAAAACAATAAATTTATCAGCACTGTCTGTCGGTTCCATGCGTAAGGCAAGGTTTTTCTCCAACTCTTTTTCAAGGCGCTCTCTAATATGGCGTGAAGTAACAAATTTTCCATCTTTTCCGAAGAAAGGAGAATCGTTTATAGTGAAAAGCATACTCATTGTAGGCTCATCAATAGCTATGGTTTGCAATGCTTCTGGGTTTTCAGCATCGGCAACAGTATCACCAATTTCAAAACCTTCCAAACCAACCAAAGCGCAAATATCTCCTGCTTGTACTTCAGAAACTTTTTTACGACCCAAGCCTTCAAAAGTATGAAGTTCCTTTATTTTAGATTTTACTATTTTCCCGTCGCGCTTAACTAGCGCAATCTGCATACCTTCTTTCAAAGTTCCACGTTGCAAACGACCAATAGCGATACGTCCTGTAAATGATGAAAAGTCTAATGAAGTAATTAGCATTTGCACAGTTCCTTCTTCAAAAACTGGGGTTGGAACATGTTCCAAAACCATATCTAGTAAAGGCTCAATGTTATCTGTTGGTTTTTTCCAATCGTCACTCATCCAGTTATGCTTTGCAGAACCGTATACGGTTGGGAAATCTAGTTGCCATTCTTCGGCACCTAATTCAAACATTAAATCAAAAACTGCTTCGTGTACCTCTTCTGGTGTACAGTTTTCTTTATCTACTTTATTAATAACCACGCAAGGTTTCAACCCAAGTGAAATCGCTTTTTGAAGCACAAAACGTGTTTGTGGCATTGGCCCCTCAAAGGCATCTACCAGCAAACAAACACCATCTGCCATATTTAATACACGCTCTACTTCTCCACCAAAATCGGCGTGACCAGGAGTATCGATAATATTAATTTTAGTATCCTTATATATTACTGAAACGTTTTTTGAAGTAATAGTAATACCGCGTTCACGTTCCAAATCATTATTATCTAAGATAAGGTCTCCAGTATTTTCGTTTTCACGAAAAATACTACAGTGGTGCATAATTTTATCTACCAAGGTGGTTTTACCGTGGTCAACGTGGGCAATAATGGCGATGTTTTTAACTTTCATAACAATGCTCCTTTTTTTAGAGGGTGCAAAAGTAGTGTTTCTAAGTGAATTAGAAATAAAAGTTGTGATTTTATTTTGTCAAAAAAATAGGATATATTTATTCTAAATCTTTTAATATGAAGACAATTCTACTTTTCGCGCTTTCAATATGCTACGCTGTTTCAGGCTTTGCGCAATTTGGGGACCAGCAGATTATTTCTACGACTACAGTGAAACCTTATTTATCCATTCCTTTTGATATAGACAATGATGGCTTTATTGATGTTTTAACTGCTTCTGGAGAAACTTATAACATGAGTTGGTACCGAAATCTTGATGGTCTCGGAAATTTCGGTCCAGAAATTATTATCAATGAAACTCCTGTTTATTATCTTTCAGTTGATTTTGTTGATATTGACAATGATGGCGATATGGATATTTTATATCATAGCAATAATGCGAGTTACATTGCTTGGCTGGAAAACATTGATGGTTCTGGAAATTTTGGACCAGAACAAATTATAAACGAACAGGATTTTATTTCTTCCGTTAGATATTTGGACATGGACAATGATGGGGATAAAGATTTGATTGTTGCATTGGCCAATAGTTCTAGCGTGAAGATTGTTTGGCATGAAAATGAGGATGGTCAAGGTACTTTCGGTGAAGAAAATTTATTGATTCAAAATGATAATGAATTTGCTAAAATAGCACTTGTAGATATTGATAACGATGGCTTATTGGATATTTTGGCAACAGAATTTGTTTATGTTCAAGGTAAGATTTTTTGGTATAAAAATTTAGGAAATGCAACATTTGACCCAATGCAGATTATTTATCAATTCCTTTATGTTCAATCTGGAGGCACGAATATTATTGAATTTCAATATGCAGATATAAACACAGATGGAAAAAAGGATGTAATAATTACCTCTATAGATGATAATTCCGTCGTAAGCACCCATTGGCTTGAAAACTTAGATAATCAAGGAAATTTTGGAGACCTTCAATCTATACCATTAGATTTTTATGATGAATACCTTTTTTATGATCTTGACAATGATAATGACAATGACATGCTACTATGGAATAGAAATTTAAATCAGCTTTCTTGGAAAAAAAATGTAGACGGAAATGGGACATTCGGAACGCCTAATATTATAAATGCCGCAGCTGATTTTGCAAGTGATGCTAAAGCGGCAGATTTTGATGGCGATGGTTGGCTCGATATTGCTTCGGCATCTGCAGGTAATAACAAATTGTCTTGGTACAAAAACAACACCTTGGGCATTTCAGAAAATGAAATTGCCAACTATAAAATTTATCCAAACCCGACGAATGGTCTACTTTCAATAGAATCCAAAGAATCGATTTCTAAGATTTCTACCTTTAATCTTTTAGGGCAATTAATCGAAACAAATTCAAAAAACAACCAAATAGATATTTCAAAAGCAGAATCGGGCGTTTATATTCTGAAGATTGAAGATGAAAGCGGAAATTTTCAGACATTTAAAGTTTTGAGGCAATAAATTTAGTAAGTATAGATTGATAAACGGAGTATTGCCAACCTACTAACTTATTTCATTAATCCTTATCTTTGAAATCAAGAAAATCAAGAATTATGGAAACCCAAGAATTAAAAAAACGCTTGATAAAAAAGATTGAAACGGCAAATGAAGCGGAGTTACTACATTTAGTAACAGTAATAAACTCCTTTGATAAAGAACCTAGAAATTGGTTTTATGATTTACCAAGACCCATTCAAGAGCTTTTAAAGGAATCAATGAAACACATTGATGAAGGTAAAACTTTTCCCAATGAAGAAGTTATGAGAGAAACGAGAGCTAAGTATGGATTAAGAAAAATAGATTTAGCAAATCCACCTCAAGAAATAAAAGATTTATTGAAAATTGCAATTAAACAAGGAGAAAACGGCCAAACGCGATCTAATGATGAGATTAAGAAATTGATTAACAATAAGTATGGTTTTCAATTATAATGAAAGTAGATTGGACCGATTTAGCATTTCAGTCCTATGAGGATGAATCTTTATTTATTTTAAGGAAATGGAACATAGACGAAGTCGAAAAGTTTTCAAAATTAGTTTTTGAATTTATTGAAATATTGAAAACCGGAATTATTCAAGGTAAAAGCACCTTTTTAACTTCAACCTATTTTTATGTTATTTCCAAACAAACTACAATCTACTATAAAGTAATAAACGAGGATATGATTGAACTCCTCCTATTCTGGAACAATCAAAAAGATCCAAAAACCCTGAAAGCAATACTCACAAACCTATAGACATTACACAAAATGCAACTAAACCTAATCCCAAAAATAAAACATACAAATTCCAACAACTTTTTCCTACTTGCCGGTCCCTGCGCCATTGAAAGTGAGGAAATGGCAATGCAGATTGCTGAAAAGATTTTGAAAATTACTGATACCCTTGAAATCCCTTTCATCTTTAAAGGAAGTTTCAAAAAAGCAAACCGAAGCCGCATTGATAGCTTTACGGGAATTGGCGATGAAAAGGCGCTAAAAATACTTCGGAAAGTTTCCGAAACTTTTGATGTTCCAACAGTTACAGATATCCACGAAGTTAGCGATGCCGCAATGGCTGCGGAATATGTAGATGTATTGCAAATACCAGCATTCTTAGTACGCCAAACCGATTTAGTAGTTGCCGCCGCAGAAACTGGAAAAGTTGTAAATTTGAAAAAAGGACAATTTATGAGTCCAGAAAGTATGAAACACGCCGTTACCAAAGTTACAGATTGCAACAACCAGCAAGTATTGATTACTGACCGCGGAACAATGTTCGGCTATCAAGATATGATTGTGGATTTTAGAGGAATTCCCACAATGAAACAATATGCTCCAGTTGTTCTGGACGTAACCCATAGCCTGCAACAACCCAACCAAAGTGCAGGAGTTACTGGCGGAAGGCCAGAAATGATTTCAACAATCGCGAGAGCTGGAATTGCAACTGGCGCAGATGGAATTTTTATAGAAACCCATTTTGACCCAGCAAATGCTAAAAGTGATGGTGCAAATATGCTTGACCTAAGTCTGCTGGAAAAACTGTTGACAGATCTTGTAGCAATTAGGAAGACAATTAATCATTTATAATATTTCCTATCACGTAAGGAATGAGCTTCCAAAAGAACCTCTTTTAAAATTTGTTGATCTATTTCTTCAAGTGTTTTATAATGAAGGGATTTCATATGTTTTCTACCTTCAGAAATCAAAAATTCAGTATGTTGCGTTAAATGGGCGCCATGCCAAAAAACCAAATCGACATAGTTTTTTGAAAAATTCAAAAAACAAAACGGATTGTTTTCAATATAAAAACAAGGGAGTCTCCATTTGTATAACAATTCTGCTTCTGGAATCACAGTTTCCACAGTAGCCTGCAAATGAAGCAGTATTGACCGAAATGGTTCTGGCTTTTCCAAGATATATAAGGCCGCTGGATTCATAGCCGTGAAGATACTAAAAAAATAAAGTGCCCTGCCATTAATTGATGGCAGGGCACTTTGGCTAAAAACAAATTATTTATAAAACTTAATTTGGTTGATTATCAATAAAAAAAAGCTGCTCTTTTTAGGGAGCAGCGATTAATCTTAACACTTACAAAACTCCCCAATTAAATAAGTATTCAAATATCGCACTAAAAACAGATACCAATCAAGAGGGAAATCCCCCAAATTTTTACAGGGTTTTTCCTGTTTTTCAATATGTTGCAAAAGAAAAAAGCTGCTTCTAAACGAAACAGCTTTTTCAATCATTGCCCTATTAACTCCCCAATTAATTAGCTGATGTAAAGATGCGAAGAACTTCAATACTAATCAAGAGGGAAAACCCTGTTTTTCATAGGGGGATTTCCCCCTTTTTTAGCTTAAGATTAATCGAAAAAACATGTTGAATTTGACTTAGGACGTTAAGACATAGGACGTAAGACGTATTTTCGTGAAAAAACTGTGTTTTTTAACTATTTAAGTTTAGTCCTAGGTCTTAACGTCCTATGGCGTTTTTTAGATTAATAAAACCAATAATAACATTTCTGTTAAATTAGTAAAAAAAAAAGGCTGTCCAAAACGGACAACCTTTTCAAAATCACTAATTATTAACTCCCCAATTAATGTCTAGTGATACAAAGATGCGGCATATAACAAGGCCAGTCAAGAGTGAAATCCCCCTTATTTTTTAAGGGTTTTTCCTGTTTTGAGCATTGGCGGGCTTTGACAGCGCGAAATTATTTTAGCAATATAGTTGCAGGATAAAATTAATTATATTTACTTTGTTTTACAAAGTACTTTATTATGAGTGAAAAAGATTATTTAAAAGACATTAGCGAGATAAAGAATTTAATGGACCGCTCTTCTCGGTTTATTTCGCTCAGCGGCCTTTCCGGTATTTTTGCTGGACTTTACGCAATAGTAGGTGCAGCAATTGCGTATGTTTATCTTTTCCCTAAACCTGGAGAATATCTTACACTCCATAGTCTAAACTTCAAGCTATTAGTAGTGCTTTTGGCTTCAGTAGCATTGCTAAGTATTGTTACCGCTTACCTTTTAACTACCCGAAGAGCAAAAAGAAACAACGAAAAAATCTGGGATACAACAACTCGGCGCTTGTTGCTGAATTTTCTAATACCTTTAGTTACTGGTGGGATTTACATCATCATAAAACTGAACAGCCAGCATTACGGATTAACCGCTTCATTGATGCTTATATTTTATGGACTTGCACTTGTGAATGCTTCAAAATATACCATTGGCAATGTAAAATATTTAG
Source organism: Aequorivita sublithincola DSM 14238 (assembly GCF_000265385.1). Classification (NCBI taxonomy): domain Bacteria; kingdom Pseudomonadati; phylum Bacteroidota; class Flavobacteriia; order Flavobacteriales; family Flavobacteriaceae; genus Aequorivita; species Aequorivita sublithincola. Next base: position 2,199,270 of record NC_018013.1, on the reverse strand, counting down.
GGTATGCTGAAATCATTATCGGCCTCATTTGCGCCGTCCTGCCTGGTTATGGTATGTGGTTTTGGCTTTTAGGTTTCGGCGTTTTCCACATTATTTACGGAAGCATGATGTATATAAAAGAGCGAAAAAACTAAACGTGGGAATAATTGACAACATAAACAAACTATTCGATCATCGTATTCGCTTGGGAATTATGAGTATACTTGTTGTAAATGAGGATGCCGATTTCAATCGCTTAAAGGAATTGCTGGATGTTACTGATGGTAATTTAGCTAGCCATATAAAAGCACTAGAACAATCTGAATATATTCTGGTTGAAAAAAGTTTTGTGGGAAGAAAACCCAATACCAATTACACTGCAACGAAACTAGGCCGTGCTGAATTTAAAAAACATATTGAGGCTTTGGAGCGGTTGATTGGGAAACCTCCTAAGTCTTAATCACTTGCCCCTAAAGGGGATGATGAAATTAAATAAAACCTTTTTTTTATTCTTTTGCTTTGAAAAACAAAGTACTTTATAAAATGATTCGACAAGAAACCATAAACTTTTAAATACAAACTATAAACACAAAAATCATGGAACAGAAAAAAAGTAAATTCAGCAATTGGATGCGTAATTCCATCACCGCAAGAATGTTGGTGGTCGGGTTTTTATTATTGGTATTATTGATTCCGTTGGAATTCGTGAAATCGCTCATAAATGAGAGAGCGTACCGGCAAGAAGAAGTTATCCGAGAAATAAACGAAAAGTGGGGCAACGAGGTTTTGCTTTCAGGCCCTATAGTGAAAATTCCTTATAAAGTGATTTCCGAAGAAAAGATCTTTAACGAAAAAAGCAATTCGTATTACACAAAAACGAAGGAAACCGTTGAGAATGCTTACTTCTTCCCAGATAAACTGAACATTGCCTCAAAGGTGGACACTAAACCTTTAAACCGAAGTATTTACGAATCTGTAGTTTATTCCGCAGAAATTAATGTGAAAGGTAATTTTCCTGAAATTGATTTCTCAAATACTGATATTGCCGATGAAAATATACTTTGGGAAAAAGCCACCGTTATTCTGAAAACTTCAAATTTGAAGGGTATTAAAACCACGCCAGTCGTGAAGCTGGATTCTGAAGCACTTTCCATGACGCCGCAATATTCCACAGAATATTTAAATACTATTCAGAGTAACAACATTCCCGACGCTAAAGAATTTTTTACAAAACCACTTCCTTTTTCCTTCGACTTAAAAATAAACGGTAGTGAAAGTTTAAAATTTCTACCTATTGGAAAAGAAACTGATGCCACGATGAAATCCAACTGGCACTCCCCTAGTTTTGATGGAAACTTTTTGCCAGAAGACACCAACAAGGAAATAAGCAAAGACGGTTTTACGGCCACTTGGCGGGTGCTACAAATTAACCGGCAATTTGAGCAATCGTTTTTCGGGTATCTTCCAGACCTTTCGGCTTCGGCTTTTGGGACGAAACTTATCATTCCCGTGGATGAATATCAAAAGAGCGAACGCACCGCCAAATACGGATTTATGGTTATTGGGCTAACGCTGCTTGTGTTTTTGTTGATACAATTGGTTAGCAAAATTTACATACATCCGTTTCAATATGTGATGATTGGTTTGGCTTTGGTAATGTTTTATACACTGCTCATTTCAATTTCGGAACATAGTAATTTCTTTAAGGCCTATGCTATTGCCGCGTTTTCGGTACTTGCGTTGATAACAGTTTATTCCCGAGCTATTCTGAAAGGGTTTAAGTTTCCATTGCTTATCTGCGGTTCGTTGGCTTCACTTTATGGATTTATTTACGTGATTATTCAGCTGGAAAATTATGCACTTTTGGTTGGCAGCATTGGCCTGTTCTTGATTTTGGCGATTGTTATGTTCGCTTCAAGACGAATTGACTGGAATAATGAAAGCTAATAACAGTGCTAGTAAAAAACCTCACAGATTTTTAAAACCTGTGAGGTTTTCATCCAAAACGTTCAGTATGCTTTATTTTAACAGAAATTATTTCAGCACATTCGTAATCGTACTTTTAATTGAATTCGCAATCGCTTATTTTCACTTTAGCTATTTTATAAGAGGTTTTTTGGGTGATGTTTTGGTAATAGTGCTTCTGTATTGCTTCTTAAAAATTTTCATCAGAAAAAACGTTTTCAAAATTGCTATTTCAGTTTTAACTTTTGCCTTTTTTGTGGAAATTTTACAATATTTCAAGCTAGCGGAAATACAAAAAGTACAATCAAAAGTACTTTTAACCATTATCGGTTCCGTGTTTGACGTTTGGGATCTTGTAGCATATTTCATTGGCTTTCTCCTTATTTTATTAATCGAAAATCTTATCACTAAAGAATGCAAAAAATAAAAACATTTCTCTTTGATCGTTTCAACATATTATTTCCACTTTTTTTGTTGACAGTTTTGAGTATTTTCCTTCTTACTATTCGAATGAAAATTACCTATTCCTTCTTCTACCTATTTCTGTCGTGGAATTTATTTTTGGCGATGATTCCTTTTTTCATTTCCACTTATATTAAAACGAAACAGCAATTGACAAAACATAAACCATATTTTTTATTAATAGTTTGGATACTTTTTCTTCCAAATGCACCGTATTTACTGACAGATTTTATTCACCTTCGCTTAAGTCCTTCTGGATGGATTGGCTTTGACGGTTTAATGATTTCCGTTTTTGCAATTACGGGCATCACCTACTATATTTTTTCAATTAGAGATATTGAGGAAGTACTTTTAAAAAATTTCAGTATTAAACTGGTTTCAATGTTTATGGCAATCCTTCCTTTTATGGTGAGTTTTGGAATGTATCTAGGCAGGGTTTTACGATGGAATTCTTGGGATTTGCTTCATACCCCTTTTGGACTTTTAATGGACATTTTCGCAATACTTACCAACCCAATTGACAACCTTCAGGCGTGGTTGTTCACCATTTTTTTTGGTTTGTTTCTAAAATTGAGTTATTGGTTTTTTGAAAAATTCCTTTTTCGATATATGATGGCTTGACAATTTTATTATTCTATTATTTATTCTATTTTGCGGTAGAAACAAATTATAAATTTTTAAATGCACATAAAAAGAGGCATACTTTTAATTTTTCTCGTAAATTTTTTTTATTTGAATGCTCAAAAACCGCGTTTTGAAAGGTTTGGCAAACCCACCCAAGAAGAATTTGCGCTCAAAAAGTACGAACCTGAGCCTGATTCTCCTGGGATAATTTTATATGAATCTGGCAATTATTATGTCAAGTCGGTTGGTCTAGGAATTTATCTTGTCAAGGAAATCTATAGAAAAATTAAGGTATTTGATGCAAAAAAATTTGATTATTCCACTGTAGAAATCTCTTATTATGAAGGAAATAGTTGGAGCAAAGAGGAAATTCTAGAATATGAAGCTATAACCCACAATGGGACGGAACAAAGTGTCGTATCGGAAAGTGGATTTTTTAAAACACAGGAAACAGGTTCCATAAAAACTCTAAAATTTACCTTTCCAAATGTTCAAGATGGAAGTATTTTAGAATATAAGTATACCATTTTAAGCCCTTTTTTTTATTATTTGAATGGATGGGAATTTCAACACGAGCTCCCCACAATTTACAGCTTGTTCCAAACTATACTGCCCGTAAATTTGAAATATAACCGTATTCTATACGGAGATCAGGAATTAGCAATAAAAAACTTGTCGTTAAAGGAGAAGGGGTGTTTGTTACCAGATAAAAGTAAGGTTGATTCTGAAGTTCACCTTTACGCTATGGAAAATATTCCATCATTTACCGAGGAAAATTATATGTTGGCCAAAAAGAATTATGTTTCTAAACTTGTTTACGAACCCTTGTCTTTTAGAAGTTTTCAAATTGATTGGCGAGAACAAGTATTTACCCGAAATTGGAAAGATGTTGACAAACGTTTTGAAAATGATGATGACTTTGGAGAACAATTGAATCAAAATAATTACTTCAGAAGAAAAATACCAAATGATATTTTGAAAATTGAAAATGATCTTGATCGTGCCAAAGCTGTTTATAAATTTATACAAGAAGAATACACTTGGAATAAGCGTTTTTTTAATTATGAAATTAAAGTGAAAGATGCCTTCAAAGATAAATTAGGAAGCGTAGCTGCAATCAATCTTTCGTTAGTGAATGCACTTGAGGCTGCAAGACTTAATGCTATGCCCGTACTACTATCCATCCGAAACAATGGTTTACCTACAGAATTATACCCTGTTCTTTCCAATTTTAATTATGTCTTAGCGGTGCTAATGATAAATGACGAAAAAATTTTACTTGACGGTACAGATAAACAAGCTCCCTTCGGCCTTATACCCTTTCGCGCCCTAAATGTTCAAGGCCGTGTAATGGATTTCAGTAAAGGAAGCTACTGGATGCCCATTGAACCTTTTAAGCAAAACATAGATTATGTAAATTCACAAATAACTGCTCAAACTGATGGTAATTTTACCGGAAAAGTGAACCAAGCTGGTTATGGCTACATTGCCCTGAAAAAAAGAAATACTATTGACGAAGAATCGCTTCAAGAATATATAAAAACTCAACAAAAGGACAAAGCAGGAATCGAAATTGAAGACTACCAAGTGGAAGGCCTCTACGTAATTGAAAACCCGCTAAAAGAAAATTATACTATTTCCATAGAACCCGAAACTGTGGGCGACAAAGTGATTCTTTATCCATTTTTCAACAAAACATATATTTCTGAAAACCCTTTCAAAATGAAGGAACGTAGCTATCCGATGGATTTCGGCTTTCCGTTTTCAAACACCTATTTAATATCCATCGATTTGGGCGAGGTTTATGAAGTTGAACAATTACCAAAAAGTAGAAGCATCAAACTTCCTAATGATGATGGTGAATGTTCGGTTACTTATGTTGCCGAAGGAAGCAAAATAAACATCCGTTTCAATATGAAACTTAATGCTTTTCGTTTTCCTAACGATGCGTATGCATCCTTAAAAGAGTTTTTTGGCACGATCGTAACCACGTTGAAAAACGAACCAATTACATTAAAAAAAATATAATATGCTTTTAAAAACACTACTTCTTCTTAACTGCTTTCTTGTGCTTTCTTCGCTATCTGCACAAGTTAGTAGAGTTCAAACCTTCGGCGAGCCTTTGGCAGAAGAATTTGCATTAACAAGCTATCCTTTAGATCCCGAGGCAACTGGCGTTGTTTTATATGAAAGAGGCAATTACACCGTAGATGCTGCCGATGGCTACATAAGGCTTATAAAAGAAGTGCATAGAAAGATTAAGGTTTTTGACGCCAAGAACTTTGATTATGCAACTTTTGAAATTCCATATTACCGCGAAAACGAGGTTAACGAAAATATAAAAGGCTTGAGAGCTGTTACCCACAATGGCAAATCACAAGTCTTCGTAAGTGACAATGCAATCTTTGATATTAAGGAAGGGCAGCATTATACCATCAAAAAATTCACTTTTGCAAATGTGCAGGATGGCAGTATTTTGGAATATACTTACCGCCTTGAAACACCTTTTCTTAGTAGACTGGATGGCTGGGTTTTTATGAATGAACTGCCTACAATCTATTCTGAACTTCACACAGAAATTCCTGGAAACTACACCTATAACCGCACGCTTTATGGCGATCGAAAATTAGATGTAAACCACGCCGAAATAAAAAAGGATTGTTTTCATCTACCTGGTTTTAAAATTCCTGCCGATTGTGAATCTGCCACCTATGCAATGAAAGCGATTCCCGCTTATAAGGAAGAAAAATATATGCTTTCCAAGAGTAATTACATTCCATCGATGAAGTTTGAGCTTAGAGATGTTATCAGTTTAGATGAAAGTAGATCAGCCTTTTCAAAATCTTGGGATGATGTAGATCGTGAATTTCGTTATGATAAAGATTTGGGGCGCCAGTTAAAGTACAACAGCTATTTTCAGGAGCAAATTCCTGCTTCCGTAACTACAATTTCAAATGAATTGGAACGCGCCAAAGCTGTTTACTATTTTATTCAGAAAAACATGGCTTGGAATAACGAAACGCGGATTCTTCAAGATATTCGCGTAAAAGAAGCCTTTGAAAAGAAAACGGGCAATAGTTCCGAAATCAATTTAGGGTTAATCAATGCGTTGGAAGTTGCAGGTCTTGACGCAAAAATAATGCTCATTGCCACTCGCGATAGAGCTTTGCCAACAAAGCAATATCCTGTACTTACCGATTTTAATTACGCCATCGTACTACTAACCATTAACAATGAAAAATACTTGCTTGACGCTACGGAAAAAGAAACTCCTTTTGGCGTGCTTCCATTTCGAGATTTGAATGTAGAAGGACGTGTTTTGGATTTCAAAAAAGGAAGTTATTGGGAACCGATTGCACCAATTGCAAAAAACATGCATTATGTGAATTTGCAGCTTTCTGCCAATGAATCTGGTCTTTTTTCTGGAAAAGTAAACGAGGTTTCCACGGGTTATATTTCGGTTTATAAACGAAAAGAATACAATGATTTCAGAAAAGATGAAATCATAAAAAAGAAACAAAGCCGAAATGAATTTTTAGATGTTACAAACCTAACTATTGAAAACGAAAAAGATTTAGAACAGCCTTATAAAGAAAGTTATGATATTTCATTGCACGACCAAGCTGTTGGAAGTACGTTCTTTCTTTATCCTTTTGTGATGCAAACTTATTTCTCTGAAAATCCTTTTTCTGCTGAAAAACGGCTTTATCCAATAGATTTCGGTTTTCCAATACAAAACAATTATTTGGTTTCCATAGATGTGAAAGACCAGTATCAAATCGTAAAAGTTCCCGCAAACAAATTGTTGAAATTGCCAGAGAATGACGGTGAACTTTCGGTTATTTATGATGTCTCTGGAAGTAAGGTAAATATTAGGCTCAGCGTTAAACTTAACAACCCAAAATTTGAACCTGAAGCCTATAAATCTTTACAGGAATTTTTTGGTGAACTGATTAAAATTCAATCTGATGAACCCATCGAATTAAAAAAAATCTGATAGCTATTAATATACTGATTACTGAGACTGAGACTGAACACTGAGACTGAACACTGAGACTGAAAACTAACCCTCTCTGTTCTTCTCCTGAATCCTTCTGATGATAGCTGTTGCAGTATTTCTCGAAACGAAACGTGGTAGTTTAGAAAGAAATTTATTAATATTTCCAGGAATAGCAACAACCTTACCTTTCAGCATGGCTTCGTAACCATATTCAGCAACTTCTTTTGCAGAACCAATATTAAATTTTATTTTATTATCTGAAGCCTTACAACCATTAGAGACTACATCCTGAAAGCAGGTTTTGGTTTGTCCAGGACATAAGCAAGTAACGGTAACACCTGAGCCTTTCAACTCATTCGCAATTGCTTCAGAAAAGGAAAGAATATATGCTTTGGAAGCGTAATACAGCGACATTAAAGGTCCTGGTTGAAAAGCCGCTAACGAAGACATATTTAATATTTTTCCGCTACCGCGCTCAACCATTCCTTTTAGCACTAGTTTGGTTAAATGCGTTGTGGTCATTACGTGCAGATTCAGCATATCCATTTCGCGTTGCCAATCGGTATCAATAAAACTTCCAAAAATTCCAAAACCAGCATTGTTTATAAGTACGTCAATGGGCTTGCCGTCTAAATCCTGAAATATTTGCTCGGCTATATTATTCCTGCTTAAATCTTTAATGATTAGTTGTACTTCTGAAGCATATTCTGAAGTGATGGTTTCCTTCGCTTTTTGTAGTTTTTCAGCATCTACGTCTGCCAAAATCAGGTCGTAATTATCTTTGGCCAAAAGCAGGGCCAGTTCAAACCCAAGTCCTGAAGCGGCGCCAGTAACGAGTGCTATTTGATTTTTCTGTTTCGTGTTTTCCAATTGCTAGCTGTTAACGAAAAGTGAAATTGTTAGTCGGCAAATTGCACATAATCCTGTAGATATACAAATCTCGGAGTAAGTTTTCCGTCTTCAGTTGTTATTCTGGCGCGTTGTAGAATTCCGTCTTTATCGTTATTAAAGAAAGCGGGAATTACGTTTTCTAAAAACATTTCGCCAAAACCTTCGCTGGCATCTTTCGGCAATTCGCAAGGCAAATTATCTACTGCCATTACTGTAATTGCGCTTGGAGAATCATAGGCAGTTTCACTTCCCGTTTTTTTATCGTAACCGTAAAAAGGGTTTGCAATAGTGGAAGCGCGAAGCGTGCAGGCTATCGGCCCGTCCACGTCACAAGAAATATCTGCAACCAGATTTATTTTGAAATCTGGGTTTTTGGCGTCTTTCTTCGTGAAAAAATAAGGTGCGTCATTACCGTAAAAATGACCTGTAAAAAAAACATCGCTCACTTTGGCGTATTTCATGAAATCGCTTTCGTAATCGGATGGATCTTCGTAAAATTCTTCTTTATTGAATTCGCCACCATCTTTGCGTTTGTTGTATTCTGAAACGTCTATCAAACAATAAACTGGTTCATTGAATTCTTCGGAAAGGTATTCCGCATCGGTAACTTCGCATATTTTTAAATGATCTAATATTTCCTTTGCTCCTCTTGCCACTTTTCCAGTTCCAGAAAGGATGATTTTTATATTCGGAAGTGATATTTTGTCCAATTCCGCTTTCACAGCATCTAGATCTGGAAGGTTTTCCACTTTTGGTAATTCAAATAAATTATCACGCAATCCCAATCCTCTAAAACCATTATAAGCACCTACCAAACCTGCGTAATAACCAAAACCAATCAGCCTTTGTTTGTCCGCATTCACAATGGTTTCGTGATCGAACATTTGAATATCTTTGTTCAGCATCGCTTTTAGAAGTTTGCGATTGTAAGGCTGTTTCTTAATGGTATGGCTAAAGAAAAAGTATTTTTTATTTGGAATTAGCGCGTCAACAGGAACTTCTTTCACTCCTAACATTACATCTGCTTCCGAAACATCTTCCTTCACTTCAAAACCTGCATCGCGATATGCTTCATCAGAAAATATGCGAACGTCAGACGCTTCCACGATTATCTTAGCATCTGGAAATTGTTTTATGACTTCTTGGCACTTTTCTGGTGAAAAAACCACCCGACGATCTGGCGGGTTTTTGCGTTCTTTAATGATAGCGAAGGTTATTGGCATTCTGGTATGTTTTTTGAATAAATTAAAGCGGTCGCAAAGATAGGGTTTTTCATGTATCTTTGGTGCGCGTTTCAGGTTTCTAGTTTCAAGTTTCAAGTTAACGCAACCACTGAATACTGCAACTGAACACTGAATACTAATAATGGGGCCGACTGGTTTTGACAGCGGGTCTAATTGTATTGTAAGCATGTCGAGCGCTGGGATATAGCTCGTAAATATCATATTTCACACTTTTTAAACGGCGAGAATAACTACGCCCTAGCTGCATAATCCGAATCATAGTAGGATGTGCCTCGGCCCACAAGGTGGGTAAGCAGGAAGTCACTCAACGGCCTTGGTTTGCGGCGGTTGATTTAGTGGCTTCGTAAAAGTAAACCTAGCGGCAATAGTGCTTTGATGTTGCCGTGAAGCTCAAGTAAAGATAAGGGGTGCGTTGGTAGTTTTCGACCGGCAATCTCACGAAAATCTAAATGAAAACTAAGCATGTAGAAGGCATTATAATTGCGCGTTTGGACGGGAGTTCGAATCTCCCCGGCTCCACTGATTACTTAGAAAGCCACGCCGATAGGCGTGGTTTTGTTGTTTTATGGAGAAATTGCCCTAATGGAATGGCTTTGAATAAATCGAGAATGCTTATTGGGGAAGCCGCAATTGTTTTATACGAATTAGGAATCACTACATTCCTACCGTTTAGAAGCACTCTATCATAAGTTCCCGCCGGTAGAATATACGTTAATACTGAAACCAGTACTATAATCCCAAAAAGCATCGTGATGGCATGCGGTGTTCGGCTCAATAAATTGCTCAGAATTGACCCTTTTGCTTCTTTGGTTATATTCATTGAAAATTTAATTTTTCACTGTTTATTCGATAAGCTACTGTAACTTTTAATTCCCTGGAACAATAGCAATAATGCGCAATGGACCGCCGCTACCACCTTTTATTTTCATAGGAAGCGCTATTACTTGAAAACCCTTAGCTGGTAATTCTTCAAGATTGGCAACATTTTCGAAAGCTGGAATATTGGCAGAAAGCAAAATAACGTGGCTTTGAAACATAGTTGATTGTCCATAATCTATACTTGCTGTATCTAGCCCAATGCTGCTAATATTTCTATTCGCAACCAACCATTTAGCAGCTTCGGGCGAAAGGCCTGGAAAATGTAATTTTTGTACAACTTCTTGACCACGTTCGTCTGTGCCTAAGTATGCTTTTTTATTTGGATAGAAAATAGAAAAACCTGTTTCCAATAAAACAATTGCATTGTCTGGAATTGTCCCGTTTTCTTTTTCCCAATTTGTAAAATCATAAATTGAAATTTGATATTCGCGATCGTTATCCACCTTTTCTGAAACGTCTATTTTAATACCGTTTCCCATCAATCGGATTAAGGGAATTTGATCTACAGATTCTGCATTTGCAACAAAATGGATTGGTGCGTCTATATGCGTGCCGCCGTGTTCCGCAGTTTCAAAATTATTGGCGGAATAAAAATAGCCACCTTTGGTTTCACCAAAAGCGACTGTGTCTAACTTAAACTCTTTAGCGGTAACCCAATAAATACTTTCTTTTGAAAATGTATGGGTAAGGTCTATAATTTTTCCGTCAAGAATTGATTTCTCATCGGAAGCAGTAGTTTGCTCTTGCGAAGTGACGGCAGTCCTATTTTCACATCCAAGGAATATGGAACATACTGCGATAAAAGTTATAAATAGTTTCATGTGGTTGGTTTTAATGGTTGTTTTCAAATTTAAAAGGAATATTGATTAAACTTCAAAAGCACAAGAAATCCAATTGTCGATCGGTTTAAAAACAAATTTGAAGTTATCTAACTTGCTAAATTTCTTATTCCTTCAAATTTCTATAATTCTGAAAGACTTCACAATACGTATCAATACGTATATTATACTAACCTATAAAAGTGTGCTTTTTCAATTTTGTACCTAAGACTCATCCCTATTAATGCATTTAGATTTTTTCATTGTTATATTTTTGAAATTTTCTAACAAAACCATTATACTTTTTTTCCAAACCAAAGGTTATAATCAGTAGCTTTAAAAAAAATATATGAGACAGCCCTTAATAATCATTCTACTTTTCTTCGGAATTATTGCCACAGCCCAAAAGAAAATCTATAATGCTGAAGATTTAAGCATTACACCCTTAATTGATGGCACTTTAATAGTTCCTGAAACATCAGAGAAATTGCCGTTGGCAATAATTATTGGCGGAAGCGGACCAACGGATAGAAACGGAAACCAGCAAATGCTTGAAAACAATTCCTCAAAATTTCTAGCTGAAGGACTTTACGAAAATAATATCGCAACATTTAGGTACGATAAAAGAATTGTAAAGCAAATGAAACAACGCTCTGTAGATGAAAAAAAGATTCGTTTTAACGATTTTATTACTGATGCCATCGCCGTTCTTGAATATTTCAAAAACGATAAAAGGTTTTCAAAAATTTATATTATTGGGCATAGTCAAGGTTCGTTAGTTGGCATAGTTGCGGCACAAAATGGTGCGGATGGTTTTGTTTCTTTAGCTGGAGCTGGACAGAGAATTGATGCTGTAATTGTAGATCAACTCACTAAACAAGCACCGGGTCTTGTGGAAAATGCACGAACTTCTTTTGAGGATCTTCGGGCAAACGGTGTTGCAAATAACTACAGTCCTGGGCTGGCTTCCATTTTCAGAAAAGATATTCAACCTTTCATTTACACTTGGATGCAATATGATCCTAAAGTAGAAATCACAAAATTGAAGATTCCAGTCTTAATAATAAATGGTGATAAAGACATTCAAGTACAAGTATCTGAAGCTGAAATGCTAAAAAACGCAAAGCCAGATGCTGAATATAAAATCATTTCTAATATGAATCATATTTTCAAAGAAATTCAAGGAAATGATTTAGAAAATACCAAATCATACAATATTTACAACCTTCCCGTAATGCCTGAATTGATTCATACTGTAAGTGATTTTATTGCGAAATGAGTTGATAAGTTTATGAGTTTAGATCCCTGTCCGTCGTGGAACGGTTTATAAATCTACTGTTTATATGAAACTAAGGGCTGACAAAAATTAACGACAATTCATAATTCGGAATTCATAGTTCTGAAATAAATATGTATTTTGCGTCAAAACCATCCAAAATGCAAGATACAACCATCGAAATCATAAAGGACACTACTCCTCTATTTACTAATGATACCATTGTTTTTGGTATTTTAATGATAGCCTTAGGCTTCATTTTTTATACCTCTTCACGCGAAGATGGTTTTTGGAAAAAATTCTACGGTGTTGTGCCCGCACTTTTCATGGCTTATTTTCTTCCAGCGTTGTTTACAACTACAGGAGTAATTTCACCAGAATGGACCTCCATTTCAGATACAGGCGATGTTTCCGTTGGAAGTACAAGTCTTTATTATATGTCCAGCAGATATTTATTGCCAGCTGCTTTGGTACTGATGACGCTTAGTATTGACTTAAAGGGTGTTTTCAACTTAGGACCGAAAGCACTTATTATGTTTATTGCAGGAACGGTAGGGATTATTATTGGCGGTCCCATTGCTGTTTTGATAGTTGGGACCATTCACCCAGAAGCGGTCGGCGGCGTTGGCGCTGATGCTGTTTGGCGTGGACTGTCAACACTTGCAGGAAGCTGGATTGGCGGTGGAGCCAACCAAACTGCAATGCTAGAAATTTACGGTTACAACCAAAAGCTTTACGGAGGGATGGTTTTTGTAGATATCGTGGTTGCCAATATTTGGATGGCCGTAATTCTTTTCGGAATTGGAAAGTCCGAAAAAATTGATAAGTGGTTAAAAGCAGATACTTCTGCAATTGAAAGCTTGAAGGAGAAGGTTTCTGATTACGCCAAAAAATCAGAAAGAAATCCAACGCTTACAGATTTAATGATTCTTGCTGCAATAGCCTTCGGAACGGTTAGTTTTGCTCATTTTGGCGCAGATATTCTTAGTAGTTTCTTTACTTCAGTGGTTGACGGAATTCCGAAAGGTATAACCCGAAACATTTTTACTTTCCTTGATTCCAGCTTCTTTTGGATGATAACCATTACAACAATAATTGGAGTCCTGCTTTCCTTCACAAAAGCGAAAAGTTACGAAGGCGCTGGCGCAAGTAAATTTGGAAGTGTTTTTATCTATATCTTGGTAGCGAGCATTGGGATGAAAATGGATTTGACTTTGATTTTTGACAACTTATGGCTAATCGTTATTGGCTTAGTCTGGATGGCAATTCACGCCGGCTTGATGATTTTGGTTGCAAAAAAGATTCGTGCGCCCTATTTTTTCTTGGCCGTAGGAAGTCAGGCAAACGTTGGTGGTGCTGCTTCGGCGCCTATTGTAGCTTCGGCTTTTCATCCATCACTTGCGACAGTTGGAGTTTTATTAGCTGTGTTTGGCTACGCAATTGGAACGGTTGGCGCAATTTTATGTACGGTGCTGATGCAATTAGCTTCCACAAGTTAGGCTTTCCAGTTTCTAGTTTCTATTTCTATTTTCTATTTTCTATTTTCTATTTCAAAAATTAAAATTAAAAGTTCAAAGCTTCTTTTGTCTATGCTCTTTGTTCTTTAATCTCTTTTTCCTGATTCCTGCTTCAAGTTTATCAACTATTTTTGAAAAAAATTATTCATATTTGCATTCCTTTAAAAAAAGATAAAATGCGCTATTTTCTTAAAATTACAATTGTATTTCTAAGCCTTATTGGTTGCTCTACAGATACAGAAATGATGAACCTTACTGGAAATGTGAAAGGTTTGAAAAAGGGAACGTTGTTGCTTCAGAAGTTTGAAGACACGGTTTTGGTTACTATAGATTCCCTTATTGTGGATGGAAACTCAAATTTTTCTTTTTCTAAAAAAATTGAAAGTCCAGAGATTTATTATCTCTATGTTCGGTTGAAAGATGGTACTATGCGTGATGATCGCATTGCTTTTTTTGCTGAAAATGCTGAGCTAAACATTAAAACCAACTTGAAAAACTTTGGAAGTGCTGCCAAGGTAACTGGTTCTAAAAACGATAGTGTTTTGAAAGAATACCTTAAACTGAAGGATCGTTACATTATTAAAAACTTAAGCTTGATTGAGGAAAGATTGAAAGTGGACTCTAAAAATGTAGATTCTTCATTAATGAAAATCGATCAGAAACAGCGGGCATTACTTACAAGTAAATATTTGGCAACCATCAATTTTGCAATGAATCATAAAGATCAGGAAGTAGCGCCCTATTTGATGTTGAGCGAGGTTTATGATTCTAATATTAAGTATCTAGATACTGTTTATAATGCCTTATCACCAAAAATAAAAAACTCCAAATACGGAACCGAATTGGAGTCTTTTATTGTAAATCGTAAAAAAGCGGATACTATATTATAGTGCGTTTATTTTATCGATAAGCTTTCTGCCATCTGCTTCAAGTTGAGCATTTATAGCCGTGAAATGTTTCTTTTTGTTTTCAACATTCTTTTGGTTCACTTTTGTAATTAGTTCATCAAAAGTAAGAATTGCTTCGTCTATAAGACCCTCAGCTTTTTTGTTGTCTTTGTCTGCATTGGTCAGTTCCCACATGTAAACTGCTTCAATAATATCTCCCAAAACATAGTTAATATCTTTTTTTAAATCTCTTACGTTTGCCATTTTAGTTGTTCTTTTTTATTGCTATAATTAATCTAGGTAATTTTTTAAATCGGGCAAAGATACGAAGATTTACGGAATGTACACTTCTAAAAAGCTTGCAGAATTCGTATTGAATTTTATTTCAGTCAATTGGGCCGGAATCAAGATGGTTTGTCCCTTTATTATTTCTTCGGAATAGTTGTCGGTTTCAATTATAGCGGTGCCTTCCAAGCACATATAAACTGTAAACGAAGTTTTTACTTCAAAATTACGAATGTAGTTTTGAGAAAGAATTAGTTTATTTACTGAAAAGAAATCTGTGGTTCCAATGGTTAAAGGAATATTTTTTTCTTCTGAAAACTCCAATTTAGTTTTTGAAGAATTGAAATCTATTGCATCCAAAGCCAAATCGGTGTGCAATTGCCGCATTTGCCCGTTGGTGTCTGGACGCTCCCAATCGTAAATTCGATAGGTTATATCTGAAGTTTGCTGAATTTCTGCCAACAAAACTCCTGCACCAATGGCGTGGACTGTTCCTGGTTTCAGAATAAAAGCATCTCCTTTTTTTACAGGTTCAGATTTTAGAATTTCGGTGATTCTATTTTCAGATAGCGCTTTCAAATATTTTTTTTGGCTCATCTTTTCATTAAAGCCGAGAATGAGTCTTCCTTCTTTTTCAACATCTAGAATGTACCACATTTCAGTTTTTCCGAAGGAATTGTGCCTTTTCTTCGCCAAAAAATCATCTGGATGAACTTGGACAGAAAGGTCTTCGCAAGCATCAATAAGTTTGAAAAGTAACGGAAATGTATTTCCAAAATGTCGATATACTTTTCTGCCAACCAATTTGTGTTTATAAACTTCCAACAACCAGTTTAGAGACTTTCCTTTTAATGATCCATTTGAAACTACGGAAACATTTTCGTTAACGCCTGAAATCTCCCAACTCTCCCCAATTTCACCAATTGCTTCTTTTTGAAAAAGGGTATTCAACTTATTGCCGCCCCATACTTTTTCTTTTAGTATAGGCTCAAATTTTAGCGGATATAAAGTTGAAATAGTAATCATCAATGACCGTTGTAGACAACAAAGTTGCGAGGAGTTTCGTATAGTTTTACAGAAATTTTATATTTTGAATCTATGCGAGTTCTTATTTTATTCCAAATTACAACTGCAATAATTTCTACTGTTGGGTTTAGGCTTTTAAATTCTGGAACTTCAATGTTTAGATTTTTATGATCGAAAGGAGTTTCCACTTCTTCTTCAATAATTTGTCTTAAGATTTTTAAATCCATTAAAAAACCTGTTTCGGGATCAATGTCACCTGTAATACCAACTTCCAGTTCATAATTATGACCGTGATAATTGGGGTTGCTGCATTTGCCGAAAATTTCTAGATTTTTGGCATCGCTCCATTCCTTTTTGAAGAGACGATGTGCAGCATTGAAATGTGCTTTTCTATAGACGGTCAAACTCATACAAGAAGGTGTTGATAAAATTTATCAAAAATAATTTTAAACCAAGCTGTGTAAATATCAGGATTGGTTTGAATGTCTTTTTTCACTTCTTCAAGCTCCATCCATTTCCAGGAAGCTACTTCTTCTGGGTTAATTTCAGGATTACCTTCAAATTTTCCTACTAAAATATGATCCAGTTCGTGTTCTGTCAATCCATTTTCAAACGGCGCTTTGTAGATAAATGAAGTGGTTTCTGTTAAGTCTGAAACAAAACCCATTTCTTCAAAAAGCCTGCGTTTTCCGGCTTCCAACGTAGTTTCACCATCACGCTGATGGCTACAGCAAGTGTTGGCCCAAAGTCCAGGCGTATGGTATTTATGCAATGCTCTTTGTTGCAGCATTACTTCATTTTTGCTGTTAAAGATAAAGACTGAAAATGCTCTATGAAGCACCCCTTTTTCGTGGGCTTCCTGCTTAGGCATTAAACCAATTTTTTCATCATTCTCATTCACTAAAATTACTTGCTCTTCCATTATTTAAAAACGCGATTTGCCCCAAAAGTACGAAAAGGGAAAGTGTTTTAAAAGTAAAAAGCGCTCAATAGCAAGTATTGAACGCTTTTAAAAGAATTGATATATTTAATTTAGTTTTTTATGATGAACATAGATCTTCTGTTAAGCTGATGTTCTTCTGCAGTACAAGGTACTCCATTTGAACACTGATTAACTAGTTGTGTCTCTCCATATCCTTTGGCAGTTAGTCTATTCCTGTCAATACCTTTACTAACTAACCATTTTAGAGTAGATTGTGCACGGCGTTCAGAAAGAGCCTCGTTGTAATTATCATTACCTCTTGAATCTGTGTGAGATTCTATATGGATAATCAATTCTGGATATTCTCCCATTGCCGCAAGAATTTTAGCAAGTTCTATTTCAGCATCCTGACGAATGTTTGATTTGTCGAAATCAAAATAGATTGGTTGTAGATTTAGCTTACAGCCCAAATCGTTTGGTGGACAAGGCCCAATTCTTTTTAACGGAAGCGGTACTTCGACGGTTCCTGAAAGCAGCGGAGTTTCAATTACTTTCTCATAAGGATTGTATCCTTCTTTTACCCCTCTCACAGTGTATTGAGTTCCGCAATTACCAATAAAACTATAGGTTCCATCATTTTTGGCAGTGGTTTGGTTAACCAGCTGATTATTCTCGTCAAGTAAAGAAACGCTTGCTCCTGGAATCGGGTCTTTAGTATCTTCGTCGAAAACTTTTCCTTTTATGGTGATTGAACATATTTCCTTTACCAAATATATATCATCATCAATACTTCCTCTGTCTCCACCTCTATTTGAGGAAACATATCCTATCCGCGAATCTTCATTAATTATAAAGCCAAAATCGTCCTGAGCACTATTTGAAGGAGCTCCCAAATTTGTAATTATTCCAGATTTTCCATCCTTATCAAGAGGAGTTACAAATATATCATAGCCGCCAAGGCCTGAGCGGCCATCACTTGAGAAATAGAGATTATTTTTATCACTTATGAAAGGAAATGATTCCCGTGCCTCAGTATTTATACCAGATCCTAAATTGATAGGTGTTCCATAGGTATCGTTAGGAAGAATGTCAACATACCAAAGATCAGACATACCAAGTGTCCCGGGCATATCAGAAGAAAAATATAGTTTTTTCCCATCTGGACTTAAAGCTGGATGTGCTACGGAATATTCCTTACTGTTAAAAGGAAGTTCAACTACATTAGACCAAGAAGAATCGCTGCCTTTGGTAGCTTTATATAATTTTAGGCGTATAGTTTTGTTTTTATCCTTTCCTTTTTTACCATCCAGAAAGTTATTCCTTGTAAAATAAACTGTAAATTCATCTTTGGTAAATGCAGCGGATGATTCGTGATACGCAGTATTTATATCTCCCCTTAATCGCGTAGCATTGCTAAGCTGGCCAATAGAATCTCTATCCGCCATAAATAAATCTAGGAAAGGTTGATCGGTCCAATCTGCTACTTTTGCTCCTTCAGTATTCGATGCTGATGCATATACAATCTTATCTTCTCCGTAAAAGGAAGCACCAAAATCTGAATTAGAAGTATTGACACCTACTTTTTCAAGAGCGAAATCCCTCGTCTTGAAAACGGTGCTTTTAAGATAGTTAGGATCATCTTCAAATTTTTTGATTACCAATCCTTTTCCACCTTTTGCAACATAATCCTTCAAAAGTGCATCAGATTCTGAATATTTCCCAAGGCTCTTTAAAGATTGTGCTGCTCTGTAATAATATTCAGGTTCTGTTTGATCTGGAAATTGTGTTACCAATTTTTCATACCATTTTGCAGCATTCGTGTAATCACTGTTAAAATAATAGGTATCACCAAGTTTTTTGAAAATTTCAGCAGATTCATAGCCGTCTTCCACTACTTTCAAATAGATTTCACGGGCGTCTATATAGGCAAATTTGTCAAATTCTTTGTTTGCTTTTTTAATATCCTTTTGCTGTGCAAAAGAACTTCCTGCGGTTAAAACCACAAAGGCGAAAAGAAATATGTTTCGTACTATTGTATTCATAGTCTTTATTTTTTTAGAAGAATCTCGGAGTTAGCACTCTTTCAGGTTTATTAAACAAATCAAAACGAAGCATTAGTTCATAAGAACCATCGCTGTATGCTTGAATATCTGTTGTTTGATAGTCATAAGCGAAACCTATGAATATATTGTCAGTAGCCTGAAAGCCAACCAAGCCACTCATTGCTGCGCTCCATCTGTATGCAGCTCCAAGAGTTACTTTATCATAAAGTAAGAAATTGGCAGAAACATCAGCTTGCAATGGAGAACCGCTTACTAACTTAAATAAAGTTGCTGGCTTGAACTTTAAATTATCACTAATATCAAAAACATATCCTGCAATTAAAAAGTAATGCATTCGTTCTGCAGCTGTTGTTTCTACAGTAGTGTTAGCAATACTGCTTTTATCGAAATGTTTAGTCGTCAAGAAGTTGGGAACTGAAAGACCTGCATAAAACTTTTCGGTATTGTAATAAATACCAGCTCCAATTTGAGGTTGAAGTTTGTTGTCTATATTGCTATCTTGAAAATAAGGATCGCTCGGATCGTATATATTTAATTTAGAAAAATCAACATCTAAAATATCCAAACCTGCCTTGAGCCCAAAGGACAATTTCCCAGTTTCAGAAGTATTGATACTATAAGAATAGTCAATATTAAAGTTAGTTTCAATTGCGGGACCAATCCTGTCGTTAACTACGGAGAGACCTAAACCCATGTTATTACCAACTGGTGAGTTTACGGTAAAAGTACCTGTGTTCGGAGCTCCTTCACCAAAATTAACCCATTGAGTTCGGTAAAGTAAACCAAAACTTAGAGCTTCACGATTTCCCGCATATGCAGGGTTTACTACCTCCGTATTGTACATATATTGTGTGTACTGTGGATCCTGCTGTGCTTTACTTGAAAACGTACCAAGTAAAATCAAAATTAGTAATGTTAGATAACTGTGTTTCATAGTTATGTATTTTAATCCTGGGAGGGAATTTCCTCCCAGGAATTTTTTGATTTTCTATCTGTTAATATATAAGTATCCGTTGTAGCTTCCTTTACCAGGGTTCTCTCCTGGGAAAGTAAGAATATAGAAGTAAGTTCCAGTAGGTAATTCCTTGCTCTGCTCTACCGTTACACGACCTTCAGAAATTCCACTGAACACATTCTGTTTATCGTCACTGCCACCATAACCATCAGTTTCAAAGACAAGTACACCCCATCTATTGAAAATCTTAACGTTATTGTTTGGCCAATTGCTTATACCTTCCAATAAGAAGAAGTCATTTATACCATCATTGTTTGGCGTGATACCATTGTATATTACAAAAGTAATAGGCAACACATTTGGTAATATTACTACTGTAGGATCATCAGGATCTCCATCTCCATTGGTATCGTTGTTCGTCAGGTCTGTTGGATCATCCGAGTCATCGGTAACGATAGTACCACTAATATCCTCACCTGTTACAGTTGCTTGGTTTACTACTTCCCCATTTTCAATATCTTCTTGAGTTATAGCATAGGTTGTGGTAAATGTTGTACTATCTACTTCACCTGGTTCCAGTTTTGCAATTGGGCCCCCAAAAATTTGAATACCTGGCAATGGATCTGTAATCATAATGTTATACAGAGTCACATCTCCTGTATTAGTTACAGCGAATGCGTAGGATATTGTTTCGCCTACTTCTGATGCACCATCTCCATTCTCATCGTTGAACACACCTGTTTTCTCTAATGAAATCGATGGGTTTTGACAAAGAACAGTGATTGTAGGATCGTTCTCAAGATAACTGTTATTATCAGATTGATCTGAAACCATATCACCATTTGGAGCAATTCCATCTGCTGTAGCTTGATTCTCAATAAATCCTGCATCAACATCTGTTTGGGTTACTGTATATACTGCTTTAAATGTTGTTACATCTTCTTGACCAGCAACTAGGCTGATAGGGCCGCCAACAACATCAACTAGTGGGTCGGTTACCATTACATTAGTCAATGCAACATTACCAGTGTTTTTAACACTAAAGCTGTATATTATTGTTTCTCCAACATCAGCACAACCGTTACCATTTTCATCTGCTGGCACACCTACTTTTATTAAAGCAATAAGTGGGTTTTGACAAAGTTCAGTAATGGTTGGATCATCTTCAAGTTCACTATTGTCATCAGATAGATCGCTTACTATGGTTCCAGAATTATCTGTACCTGTAACTGTGGCTTGATTTATAACAAGTCCTGCATCAATATCACCTTGTGTGATAGTGTAAATTGCAGTGAACGATGTTTCATCTGTAGCACCTGGAGCCAATGTTATTGGACCGCCATTTACAGTTACCAAAGGATCTGTAATTATTATGTTTGATAACGTAACATTTCCAAGGTTGAAAACAATGAAGCTATAATCAATAGTTTCACCTACATCAGCACAACCGTTGCCATTAGTGTCATCAACAACTCCAGTTTTAATAAGAGCAATTTTTGGGTTTTGGCATAGTTCAATTACTGTAGGGTCGTTCTCTAGTACGCTACTTTCATCGGAAAGGTCACTTACAACACTTGCATCTGGTGCTGTACCTTCTGCTGTTGCTTGGTTTGTTACTTGACCAGCGTCTATATCTGCTTGCGTTATAGCATAAGTTCCAGTATATATCCAAGTTTCAGTTACATCAAATACACCGTCACCATTAGTGTCGCCTGTTGGGCCAGTGATTGTGGCAATCAATGGATCTGTTACAGATACATTGCTCAAGCTCACATTGCCTTGGTTTGTTACAGTGAAAGTATAGCTAATGGTCTCATCAACATCAGAACAATCGTTCTGATTTTCATCGTTGAAGATTCCTGTTTTCACTATAGCAATAACTGGATCTTGGCACAACTCTGTTACTGTTGGGTCATCTTCTAATACGCTGCTTTCATCAGAAAGGTCGGTTACGGTACTTTGATTTGGTGCAATACCTTCTGCTGTGGCTTGGTTTATTACTTCGCCTGCATCTATATCATCTTGTGTGATTGCATAGGTTCCGGTGTAAACCCAAGTTTCAGTAACATCAAGTTTTCTGTCGTTATCAGTGTCACCAGTTGGACCAGTGATTATGGCTATTAATGGATCTGTTACAGTTACGTTACTTAAACTCACGTTTCCTTCATTGGTAACGGTGAAAGTGTAAGTGATAGTTTCATCAACATCGGAACAGTTGTCCTGGTTCTCATCGTTGAAGATTCCTGTTTTAACGATTGCGATAGTTGGATCTTGACAAAGCTCAATTACCGTTGGGTCATCTTCCAATACGCTGCTTTCATCAGAAAGATCAGTTGCCAAATCACCATTAGGAGCTTGTCCTTTTACTTTCGCTTGGTTTATTACTTCACCTGCATCTATATCATCCTGTGTGATAGCATAAGTTCCAGTAAATGTCCAAACTTCAGTTACATCAAGTTCACTATCACCGTCTGTATCTCCTGTTGGTCCAGTAATTATAGTAATAAGTGGATCTGTTACTTCAACAAAATTCAAACTCACGTTTCCTTCATTGGTTACAGTGAAAGTGTAAGTGATGGTTTCATCAACATCGGAACAGTTGTCTTGATTCTCATCGTTGAAGATTCCCGTTTTAACGATTGCGATGGCTGGATCCTGACACAACTCGATTACTGTTGGATCGTCTTCCAGAACGCTACTTTCATCTGAAAGATCGCTTACAACACTTGCATCTGGCGCAGTACCTTCTGCTGTGGCTTGGTTTTCTACTTCACCTGCATCTATATCGTCTTGTGTGATTGCGTAGATTCCTGAATATGTCCATATTTCAGTTACATCAAGTTCACCATCAGCATCAGTATCGCCCGTTGGACCAGTGATTGTTGTAATCAAGGGATCAGTTATTGTTACATTGCTCAAGCTCACATTGCCTTCATTTGTTACGGTGAAAGTATAGCTGATAGTCTCATCTACATCAGAACAATCGTTCTGGTTTTCATCGTTAAAGATTCCTGTTTTCACTATTGCTATTGCTGGGTCTTGACAAAGTTCGATAACTGTTGAATCATCAGTAGTAGTAGTTGATCCTGAAAGATCACTTACTGTACTTTGATCTGGTGCAGTTCCAGTTGCAGTAGCTTGGTTAATTACCTCACCAGTATCTATATCGTCTTGTGTAATCACATAAGATCCTGTATAAATCCAAGTTTCGGTTACATCAAGTTTGCCGTCGCCATCAGTATCACCACTATCTGGTCCCGCAATTGGTCCACCCAATAGTGGGTCATCAACCACAATATTACTCAAGCTCACGTTTCCTTCATTGGTTACTGAGAAGGTATAAGTGATAGTCTCATCAACATCTGTACATCCATTCTGGTTCTCATCGTTGAAGATACCAGTTTTAACAATTGCGATAGCTGGGTCTTGACAAAGCTCGATAACCGTTGCATCGTCATTATTAATATCAGTTCCTGATTGATCCTCTACATTGTCTCCTGCTGGTGATGTGCCAACTGCTGTAGCTTGGTTGGTTACGTTACCTGCATCTATATCATCCTGTGTGATAACATAGGAAGTAGCTGTATAAATCCAAGTTTCGGTTACATCAAGTTTTCCATCTGCATCAGTATCACCACTTTGGTATAAAATAGCAACTACTGGGTTCGGTGCTTCCAACAATGGGTCGGTAACTGTTATATTTGATAGGCTCACGTTTCCTTCATTGGTCACAGTGAACGTATACGTAATCGTATCAATTCCTGCATCAGCACAATCGTTGCCATCTACATCATTGAAGACCCCTGTTTTCACGATTGCAATATCAGGGTTTTGGCAAATAACAACAACGGTATCGCCGTCCTCTGTTGTAGAAGTTGGGTGAGAGTCATCGGTTACTGGTGTATTTGATGGGTTCATTGCCAATCCGTTAACTGTAGCTTGATTGGTAACTTCACCGTTGTCAATATCATCCTGCGTTACTGTATAGGTTGCAGTGTACTCCCAAACTTCATTAAGTCCTAGGATACCGTCTGAACCAGTATCGCCTGTTGGACCTGTGATCGCTGATAGACCTACTAATGGGTCAGTTATAACTACATTGTCTATTGACACGTTGCCTTCGTTGGTTACTCTAAAGGTATAGGTAATGATATCACCATCCTCAAGTGCAACACATCCGTCGTTGCCCGGTACTTGATCGCTCTCTTTTACAATTGCGATGTCTGCTGCTTGGCAGATAACAACCACTGTATCGCCATCCGCTGTTGTAGAGGTTGGGTGAGAGTCATCGGTTACTGGTGTATTTGATGGGTTCATTGCCAATCCGTTAACTGTAGCTTGATTGGTAACTTCACCGTTGTCAATATCATCCTGCGTTACTGTATAGGTTGCAGTGTACTCCCAAACTTCATTAAGTCCTAGGATACCGTCTGAACCAGTATCGCCTGTTGGACCTGTGATCGCTGATAGACCTACTAATGGGTCAGTTACAACTACATTGTCTATTGACACGTTGCCTTCGTTGGTTACTCTAAAGGTATAGGTAATGATATCACCACCCTCAAGTGCAACACATCCGTCGTTGCCCGGTACTTGATCGCTCTCTTTTACGATTGCGATATCAGGGTTCTGGCAGATAACAACCACTGTATCGCCATCTGCTGTTGTAGAGGTTGGGTGAGAGTCATCGATTACTGGTGTATTTGATGGGTTCATTGCCAATCCGTTAACTGTAGCTTGGTTGGTTACCTCGCCATCGTTAACATCATCCTGCGTTACTGTATAGGTTGCAGTGTATTCCCAAACTTCATTAAGTCCTAGGATACCGTCTGAACCAGTATCGCCTGTTGGACCTGTGATCGCTGATAGACCTACTAATGGGTCAGTTATAACTACATTGTCTATTGACACGTTGCCTTCGTTGGTTACTCTAAAGGTATAGGTAATGATATCACCATCCTCAAGTGCAACACATCCGTCGTTGCCCGGTACTTGATCGCTCTCTTTTACAATTGCGATGTCTGCTGCTTGGCAGATAACAACCACTGTATCGCCATCCGCTGTTGTAGAGGTTGGGTGAGAGTCATCGGTTACTGGTGTATTTGATGGGTTCATTGCCAATCCGTTAACTGTAGCTTGATTGGTAACTTCACCGTTGTCAATATCATCCTGCGTTACTGTATAGGTTGCAGTGTACTCCCAAACTTCATTAAGTCCTAGGATACCGTCTGAACCAGTATCGCCTGTTGGACCTGTGATCGCTGATAGACCTACTAATGGGTCAGTTACAACTACATTGTCTATTGACACGTTGCCTTCGTTGGTTACTCTAAAGGTATAGGTAATGATATCACCACCCTCAAGTGCAACACATCCGTCGTTGCCCGGTACTTGATCGCTCTCTTTTACGATTGCGATATCAGGGTTCTGGCAGATAACAACCACTGTATCGCCATCTGCTGTTGTAGAGGTTGGGTGAGAGTCATCGATTACTGGTGTATTTGATGGGTTTATTGCCAATCCGTTAACTGTAGCTTGGTTGGTTACCTCGCCATCGTTAACATCATCCTGCGTTACTGTATAGGTTGCAGTGTATTCCCAAACTTCATTAAGTCCTAGGATACCGTCTGAACCAGTATCGCCTATTGGACCTGTGATCGCTGATAGACCTACTAATGGGTCAGTTACAACTACATTGTCTATTGACACGTTGCCTTCGTTGGTTACTCTAAAGGTATAGGTAATGATATCACCATCCTCAAGTGCAACACATCCGTCGTTGCCCGGTACTTGATCGCTCTCTTTTACAATTGCGATGTCTGCTGCTTGGCAGATAACAACCACTGTATCGCCATCCGCTGTTGTAGAGGTTGGGTGAGAGTCATCGGTTACTGGTGTATTTGATGGGTTCATTGCCAATCCGTTAACTGTAGCTTGGTTGGTTACCTCGCCATCGTTAACATCATCCTGCGTTACTGTATAGGTTGCAGTGTACTCCCAAACTTCATTAAGTCCTAGGATACCGTCTGAACCAGTATCGCCTGTTGGACCTGTGATCGCTGATAGACCTACTAATGGGTCAGTTACAACTACATTGTCTATTGACACGTTGCCTTCGTTGGTTACTCTAAAGGTATAGGTAATGATATCACCATCCTCAAGTGCAACACATCCGTCGTTGCCCGGTACTTGATCGCTCTCTTTTACAATTGCGATGTCTGCTGCTTGGCAGATAACAACCACTGTATCGCCATCCGCTGTTGTAGAGGTTGGGTGAGAGTCATCGGTTACTGGTGTATTTGATGGGTTCATTGCCAATCCGTTAACTGTAGCTTGGTTGGTTACCTCGCCATCGTTAACATCATCCTGCGTTACTGTATAGGTTGCAGTGTACTCCCAAACTTCATTAAGTCCTAGGATACCGTCTGAACCAGTATCGCCTGTTGGACCTGTGATCGCTGATAGACCTACTAATGGGTCAGTTACAACTACATTGTCTATTGACACGTTGCCTTCGTTGGTTACTCTAAAGGTATAGGTAATGATATCACCATCCTCAAGTGCAACACATCCGTCGTTGCCCGGTACTTGATCGCTCTCTTTTACAATTGCGATGTCTGCTGCTTGGCAGATAACAACCACTGTATCGCCATCCGCTGTTGTAGAGGTTGGGTGAGAGTCATCGGTTACTGGTGTATTTGATGGGTTTATTGCCAATCCGTTAACTGTAGCTTGGTTGGTTACCTCGCCATAGTTAACATCATCCTGCGTTACTGTATAGGTTGCAGTGTATTCCCAAACTTCATTAAGTCCTAGGATACCGTCTGAACCAGTATCGCCTATTGGACCTGTGATCGCTGATAGACCTACTAATGGGTCAGTTACAACTACATTGTCTATTGACACGTTGCCTTCGTTGGTTACTCTAAAGGTATAGGTAATGATATCACCATCCTCAAGTGCAACACATCCGTCGTTGCCCGGTACTTGATCGCTCTCTTTTACAATTGCGATGTCTGCTGCTTGGCAGATAACAACCACTGTATCGCCATCCGCTGTTGTAGAGGTTGGGTGAGAGTCATCGGTTACTGGTGTATTTGATGGGTTCATTGCCAATCCGTTAACTGTAGCTTGATTGGTAACTTCACCGTTGTCAATATCATCCTGCGTTACTGTATAGGTTGCAGTGTACTCCCAAACTTCATTAAGTCCTAGGATACCGTCTGAACCAGTATCGCCTGTTGGACCTGTGATCGCTGATAGACCTACTAATGGGTCAGTTACAACTACATTGTCTATTGACACGTTGCCTTCGTTGGTTACTCTAAAGGTATAGGTAATGATATCACCACCCTCAAGTGCAACACATCCGTCGTTGCCCGGTACTTGATCGCTCTCTTTTACGATTGCGATATCAGGGTTCTGGCAGATAACAACCACTGTATCGCCATCTGCTGTTGTAGAGGTTGGGTGAGAGTCATCGATTACTGGTGTATTTGATGGGTTCATTGCCAATCCGTTAACTGTAGCTTGGTTGGTTACCTCGCCATCGTTAACATCATCCTGCGTTACTGTATAGGTTGCAGTGTATTCCCAAACTTCATTAAGTCCTAGGATACCGTCTGAACCAGTATCGCCTGTTGGACCTGTGATCGCTGATAGACCTACTAATGGGTCAGTTATAACTACATTGTCTATTGACACGTTGCCTTCGTTGGTTACTCTAAAGGTATAGGTAATGATATCACCATCCTCAAGTGCAACACATCCGTCGTTGCCCGGTACTTGATCGCTCTCTTTTACAATTGCGATGTCTGCTGCTTGGCAGATCAATACCGTAACTGTATTACTAGTAGCCGTATCAACAGCACCCAAAACTGAGTTTCCATCTACTTCTGCAGTATTTACAATAGAACCTGCATCTACATCGCTTTGTGTTATTGTATAAGTTACAGTATATGTCCAATCTTCATCAATATTTAAGATTCCATCACCATCATCTCCCGAAACATATACAATAGAAACTACTGGGTTTGGCGCCAAAAATAATGGATCAGTAATAACAACATTTGTAATATCTACATCACCATCGTTACTTACTACAAACTTATAATCTATCGTATTACCTTCTTCAAAAGAAATACAATTTCCTGTTTCGCTACTGCTCGATTTTACAATAGACATTTCAGCATTTTGACAAAGATTAACCGTTACTGAACCAGAAGTTGAAACTGGGTAAGGATTTCCTGAGGTTTGAACCTGACCATTTACAGTTGCCGTATTTTGCACAAGACCATTTGTAATATCTTGTTGAGTTACAACATAAGATGCACTGTATGTCCACAACTCACCGTCTTCCAAGATAGTGTCACCGTCATCACCAGATACATATACAATCGGAACAATAGGGTTTGGTGCCTCTAATAATGGATCGGTTATTACAACATTATTTACAGGTGCGCTTCCTGTCGGAATTGACACTTTAAATGTGTATGAAATAGACTCTCCTGGGGCAATTGGAGTACATCCTTGTGGATTATTTGGAGTAGCTATTTTTTCTAAAATAATTCCACAATTGTTTATAGTAACTATGAAACTATTTTCCGTAAAGCAGTTTGGAACTGTACCCGTTTCTGCATAAACATAAATCGTTTGTGTAGCAATAATAACAGTCCCAACAGCAATAGGATTCTGTCCATTCTGACTCGTATAATATGCGCCATTAACTAATGCTGGTAATGTATAATTACCACAAGCACTAACATCACTTGGATTATCTGCCAACGGTGTAACATTTATAGTAACCACAAAACTATTCTCCGCAGTACAGTTTGGTGTAGTACTTGTCTCAGCATAAACATAGATGGTCTGAGTACTGGTAATGTTGTTGCCAGCGAACAATGGAGTACCTGTTCCTCCACTGCCAGTGAAGTAGTTTCCATTGGTCAAAGCAGGCAAGGTATAACTATCACAACGGGTGACATCCGCAGGATCATCAACTGTTGGTGTTGGGTTTATTGTAACAACAAAGCTATTCTCCGCAGTACAGTTTGGTGTAGTACTTGTCTCAGCATAAACATAGATGGTCTGAGTACTGGTAATGTTGTTGCCAGCAAACAATGGAGTACCTGTTCCTCCACTGCCAGTGAAGTAGTTTCCATTGGTCAAAGCAGGCAAGGTATAACTATCACAACGGGTGACATCCGCAGGATCATCAACTGTTGGTGTTGGGTTTATTGTAACAACAAAGCTATTCTCCGCAGTACAGTTTGGTGTAGTACTTGTCTCAGCATAAACATAGATGGTCTGAGTACTGGTAATGTTGTTGCCAGCGAACAATGGAGTACCTGTTCCTCCACTGCCAGTGAAGTAGTTTCCATTGGTCAAAGCAGGCAAGGTATAACTATCACAACGGGTGACATCCGCAGGATCATCAACTGTTGGTGTTGGGTTTATTGTAACAACAAAGCTATTCTCCGCAGTACAGTTTGGTGTAGTACTTGTCTCAGCATAAACATAGATGGTCTGAGTACTGGTAATGTTGTTGCCAGCGAACAATGGAGTACCTGTTCCTCCACTGCCAGTGAAGTAGTTTCCATTGGTCAAAGCAGGCAAGGTATAACTATCACAACGGGTGACATCCGCAGGATCATCAACTGTTGGTGTTGGGTTTATTGTAACAACAAAGCTATTCTCCGCAGTACAGTTTGGTGTAGTACTTGTCTCAGCATAAACATAGATGGTCTGAGTACTGGTAATGTTGTTGCCAGCAAACAATGGAGTACCTGTTCCTCCACTGCCAGTGAAGTAGTTTCCATTGGTCAAAGCAGGCAAGGTATAACTATCACAACGGGTGACATCCGCTGGATCATCAACTGTTGGTGTTGGGTTTATTGTAACAACAAAGCTATTCTCCGCAGTACAGTTTGGTGTAGTACTTGTCTCAGCATAAACATAGATGGTCTGAGTACTGGTAATGTTGTTGCCAGCGAACAATGGAGTACCTGTTCCTCCACTGCCAGTGAAGTAGTTTCCATTGGTCAAGGCAGGCAAAGTATAACTATCACAACGGGTGACATCCGCTGGATCATCAACTGTTGGTGTTGGATTTATTGTAACAACAAAGCTATTCTCCGCAGTACAGTTTGGTGTAGTACTTGTCTCAGCATAAACATAGATGGTCTGAGTACTGGTAATGTTGTTGCCAGCGAACAATGGAGTACCTGTTCCTCCACTACCAGTGAAGTAGTTTCCATTGGTCAAGGCAGGCAAGGTATAACTATCACAACGGGTGACATCCGCAGGATCATCAACTGTTGGTGTTGGGTTTATTGTAACAACAAAGCTATTCTCCGCAGTACAGTTTGGTGTAGTACTTGTCTCAGCATAAACATAGATGGTCTGAGTACTGGTAATGTTGTTGCCAGCGAACAATGGAGTACCTGTTCCTCCACTGCCAGTGAAGTAGTTTCCATTGGTCAAGGCAGGCAAAGTATAACTATCACAACGGGTGACATCCGCTGGATCATCAACTGTTGGTGTTGGATTTATTGTAACAACAAAGCTATTCTCCGCAGTACAGTTTGGTGTAGTACTTGTCTCAGCATAAACATAGATGGTCTGAGTACTGGTAATGTTGTTGCCAGCGAACAATGGAGTACCTGTTCCTCCACTACCAGTGAAGTAGTTTCCATTGGTCAAGGCAGGCAAAGTATAACTATCACAACGGGTGACATCCGCTGGATCATCAACTGTTGGTGTTGGGTTTATTGTAACAACAAAGCTATTCTCCGCAGTACAGTTTGGTGTAGTACTTGTCTCAGCATAAACATAGATGGTCTGAGTACTGGTAATGTTGTTGCCAGCGAACAATGGAGTACCTGTTCCTCCACTACCAGTGAAGTAGTTTCCATTGGTCAAGGCAGGCAAAGTATAACTATCACAACGGGTGACATCCGCTGGATCATCAACTGTTGGTGTTGGGTTTATTGTAACAACAAAGCTATTCTCCGCAGTACAGTTTGGTGTAGTACTTGTCTCAGCATAAACATAGATGGTCTGAGTACTGGTAATGTTGTTGCCAGCGAACAATGGAGTACCTGTTCCTCCACTACCAGTGAAGTAGTTTCCATTGGTCAAGGCAGGCAAAGTATAACTATCACAACGGGTGACATCCGCAGGATCATCAACTGTTGGTGTATTAATTATCTTCAAAGTTACCTTGGTTCGCGTTGAAGATTTACATCCACTCGCAGTCACCACAGCTTCAGCATAATAATCTTTTACTCCAACTGTGTTTAGCGTTGGAGGTGAAACAGGCGTTCCACCAACTGGAATCAAATACCAAACGACTGTCTGCCCAGTTGGAACGATGGCTGATGCAGTCAAGGTTTGAATTGGAATCGTCTTACATTCCGTCTTATTTCCGCCGCTGATTGGTGGATTAACTGCAGATGTTTCAGATATCACAACACTTTCCAGAGTTTTACAACCATTATCATCAGTAACCGTAACATTATATGTTCCAGCTGTTAATCCAAATTGATCTTGAGCTGTAAGGTTTAGACCACTTCCATTTGTGGTAGACCAGAGATAAGTATAGGGTACACTTCCTCCTGTAACGGTTAAATCAATAGCACCATTGGCTTGACCAAAACAAGTAACATTAGTTTTTGTAAAACTTGAATCTAAATCTGTTGTTCTTAAAGTTAGCTTTCTTGATGGTGATGTACAGCCAGCCGTAGGATTGTAATAAAAAGCATACCATACGCCGGGAGTTGTTCTAGTTGGATTCTGAGGCAAGTAATCTGCCGTTACACTTAAATCTGGATTAGTTGTCCATCTTAGTTGCGCCCCTCCCGGAGTTGTTGAAGTAACAAAAGAGTCTAGTT
Source organism: Aequorivita sublithincola DSM 14238 (assembly GCF_000265385.1). NCBI lineage: Bacteria > Pseudomonadati > Bacteroidota > Flavobacteriia > Flavobacteriales > Flavobacteriaceae > Aequorivita > Aequorivita sublithincola. The sequence goes on along the minus strand of NC_018013.1, from coordinate 2,167,586 downwards.
GCACCTGTGTTGGGGCGCAATATGTTTTATCTGTTGGTGAAACTACTGGAGCATTTGCGTAACCTTCGATCGCTAATCTTAAACCATCTACCAAAACCACAGACCTACCTGGGTTTCCAGTTTTATAGAAAACATTTACTGATGTTGCTGAAGGTCCAGACCTAAAAGTAATACATCTATTTTCCCAATAAGGATTTATATTTGTCCATCCACCAGGATTTTGATTGGCCCCAGTTGTGGACCTCGACAATCTTGAAGGGAAATCTGCAGTAGTATGTTGAACTAGGTTCGCATGAGTATAAGTAAGTGGATCGGAAATTTGTACAGCTCCATTCTGAACACCAAATTGTAGGTTTGGTACATACTCAATTATGGTACCGCCACCGTTATTAGCATTAACTTCATTATAACGAGGAATTACAGCAATCTCAAAACATACTGTATAGACTGTATTTGGAACTACAGTTAAAGTTTGATTTATCGCTTCATTTCGAAATGAAAATATAGCAAATCCGCCACCATCAAAATTTGATGGTTGAATAATCCCAGGATAAACTACGTTGGCATTTGATTGTGAATAGGATATATATTGTCCTTCAGACCAATCAACAGTTCCCACATCATTCCAACAGGTGTAAGCTGCATCGGCTTGGTATTGGCCATTTGTGCCACCAACAGCATTTCGGAATGTACCACCACTAACATCTGCTTTTTCAAAAGATCCGCAAGTAATTAGATTACAAGCACCTGCCAGATTACCTTTACTAGCATTATTAAAAGCTTCTGCTTTTGATCTAGAGCGGAAGGTTGCAATATTTTCAGCAGCTTTCTTATCTAGAGCAGCATTATACTGATCCAAATACTCTTGCGAATAAGGAAGTATTACTTCTCCCTCATCTGTATAACCTTTAGCTTGGGAAAAACCTTGTGTACCAAAAAAGGCGATAAAAATGAGACTTATTAAAAACCTCTTATCAGAAGCAAATAATTTAGTAATTATTTTCAACATATTTAAACTTTTAAAAATTTACAACTATTAATATCTTATACTATTTAAGGCTATAAGTGGGGAAGAAAACTAATCGGCCTATGGAGATTTAAAATTTACTTGCACAAAGATATATTGATTGAATTGTAAAATTATAGGATGAAAACAACTATTAGCTGAATGGTTAAAAATAATCGATAAACAACATAAATCGTCCAAAAATAGGAACCTTAATCTATGTAAAACATATACGTGTTAATACGTATATTCCTTTAAAAATAGGACTTTACAACTTCTTTAAATGTTATATTAATAAAACATTTCACCATTTAAACGGAGAATATATTGAGCAAAAATTCACTAATTAAACGTTCAAATTTTCAAAAACTAATTTGTTTGGTTTTACTTGGATAAGTCTTTTCAATCTACAATAACAAGCTTTATCTTTGTCAAGATTATTTATGAAAAAAAGATGTCATTAAAAAAAGAAATACAACGTAGAAGAACTTTTGGGATAATCGCCCATCCTGATGCCGGAAAAACAACTCTTACAGAAAAACTTTTACTCTTTGGTGGTGCAATAAATGAAGCAGGGGCCGTAAAGAATAACAAGATAAAAAAAGGTGCCACCAGTGACTTTATGGAAATTGAACGACAACGTGGTATTTCCGTAGCTACATCTGTTCTGGCTTTTGAATATGAAGGCATTAAAATCAACATTTTAGACACTCCCGGGCATAAAGATTTTGCCGAAGACACCTTTAGAACCTTAACCGCGGTTGATAGTGTAATAGTTGTAATAGACGTTGCCAAAGGAGTTGAGGAACAAACTGAAAAACTTGTTGAAGTCTGCAGAATGCGCAATATTCCGATTATCATTTTCATAAATAAATTAGACCGCGAAGGCCGTGATGCATTCGACTTGTTAGATGAAATTGAACAGAAGTTGCACTTACGTGTTACCCCTTTAAGCTTTCCGATTGGTATGGGTTATGATTTTAAGGGGATCTATAATGTTTGGGAAAAAAATGTAAACCTTTTTAGTGGCGATAGCAGAAAGAATATTGAAGAAACCATAGAAATTGAAGATTTAAGCAGTCCTGAACTTGACAAGTTAATTGGTAAAAAAGCAGCCGATACGCTTCGGGAGGAGATAGAACTTATTCATGAAGTCTACCCAGATTTTGATGGTAAAGAATATCTTGAAGGAAACCTACAGCCTGTATTTTTTGGCTCGGCATTAAATAATTTTGGAGTACGCGAGCTGCTGGATTGTTTTGTTGAAATAGCCCCTACTCCACGCGCCAAAGAAAGTTCAACCAGACTGGTAAAACCAGATGAAAAGGAATTTTCTGGCTTCGTTTTTAAAATTCATGCAAACATGGACCCGAAGCATCGTGACCGCTTGGCTTTTGTTAAAATTGTTTCTGGAATTTTTGAAAGAAACTCGCCATATCTTCACGTTCGCAATGGCAAAAAAATGAAATTCAGTAGTCCAAACGCATTCTTTGCTGAAAAGAAACAGATTGTTGATGTTTCCTATCCCGGAGATATTGTTGGCCTTCACGATACTGGAAATTTTAAAATTGGCGACACGCTTACTGAAGGTGAAGAAATGCAATACAAAGGTATTCCAAGTTTTTCTCCTGAATTCTTTAAATATATCAACAATGCTGATCCTATGAAGAGCAAGCAACTCGAAAAGGGAATCGATCAATTAATGGATGAAGGTGTGGCGCAACTTTTCACATTGGAACTAAATGGTAGAAAAGCAATTGGCACAGTTGGCGCACTTCAATTTGAAGTAATTCAATATAGGCTTGAACACGAATATGGCGCAAGTTGCTCTTATGAAAATCTCAATGTATACAAAGCTTGCTGGGTAGAGGCCAAAGACCCAAAAAGTGAGGAGTTTGCAGATTTTAAAAGAGTGAAAGCGAAGTTCTTAGCAAAGGATAAACGCGGACAATTAGTATTCTTCGCCGACTCGGCCTTTACGCTACAAATGACGCAATCTAAATATCCGAATGTGAAATTGCATTTTGTTAGCGAGTTTGAAAAAATGAAAAATTAGTCTTCCACCAATTAAAACACTTGAAGATCTATACGCATAGATTTCCCTTTGAAATTTGGCATTAGTATTTTGAAATTTGAAGCACAAAAAAAGCCCCAAAATTGGGGCTTTTTTTATGCTTCGCCCGTTGGGCCAAAGTTTAAGGGAATGGGCGGCTGCTCATAATCCTTTATTTCGCCGTGGGCATTTTCAAATCTTTTAACATTGTCATTCAAGGCTTTTAGGAATCTTTTTGCGTGTTGTGGCGTTAAGATAATTCTCGACTTCACTTTGCTCTTTGGAATTCCTGGCATTATGGTCACAAAATCTATCACAAATTCTGAAACAGAATGGTTGATGATGGCCAAGTTGCTGTAGATTCCTTGGGCTACGGCTTCGTCCAGTTCAATGTTTATCTGGCTTTGTTTTGGTGGTTGATTTTTTTGATCTGCCATTGTTTGATTATTATTATTATTGCGTCCTGGCAGAGACGCACGGCCGTGCGTCTCTACAGTTGGGCCGCATAAAATTAATTATAATTCACTTCTTGCTTTGCGCGGTTCATTTCTTCCAATTCTTGTTTTGATCCCACAATTATAGTATCATATCTACGCATACCGGTTCCGGCTGGTATTTTATGTCCTACAATTACGTTTTCTTTCAAGCCTTCTAAGGTATCAACTTTTCCAGCTACTGCTGCTTCGTTCAATACTTTAGTAGTTTCCTGGAAGGAAGCCGCAGAGATGAATGATTTAGTTTGAAGCGAAGCTCTTGTAATACCCTGAAGTACTGGAGTTGCCGTTGCTGTAACCACATCACGTGCTTCTGCAAGTTCTTTGTCATTTCTTCTCAATAAAGAGTTTTCATCACGAAGGGTCCTTGGCGAAAGTATCTGACCTTCTTTCAAGTTTTCAGATTCACCAGCGTTGGTAACAACCTTCATTCCGAAGATTTTATCGTTTTCTTCAATAAAATCGTCTTTATGAGCTAGTTGATCTTCAAGGAAAGTAGTATCTCCCGGATCTTGAATTCTAACCTTACGCATCATTTGACGAACAACAACTTCAAAATGCTTGTCGTTAATCTTCACCCCTTGCAGACGGTATACCTCTTGAACTTCGTTCACCAAATATTGTTGTACTGCTGAAGGGCCTTTAATACGAAGGATGTCTTCTGGCGTAATAGAACCATCAGAAAGTGGCATACCTGCACGAACATAATCGTTTTCTTGAACTAGAATTTGGTTACTCAATTTCACCAAATACTTTTTCAATTCGCCTAATTTAGACTCTACGATAATTTCGCGGTTACCACGTTTTATTTTTCCGAAGGAAACAACACCATCAATCTCGCTAACTACAGCAGGGTTTGAAGGGTTACGCGCTTCAAAAAGTTCGGTAACACGAGGAAGACCTCCTGTAATATCACCCGCTTTCGCAGATTTACGTGGAATCTTAACAAGTACTTTACCAATCTTTATTTTGTCGCCATCGTCCACCATTATGTGTGCTCCAACCGGTAGGTTATAGCTACGGATAACTTCGTCTTTCTTCCCTAAAATTTGAAGGGTTGGAATACGTTTTTTATCTCTAGATTCAGAAATTACTTTTTCTTGGAAACCAGTTTGCTCATCAATTTCAACTTGATAGGTTAAACCTTGAACGATGTTTTCGTATTTAATCTTTCCAGCAAATTCTGAAATAATCACACCGTTATATGGATCCCAAGAACAAACTACATCACCAGCAGTTAGGCTATCGCCATCTTTCACATACAGTGTAGAACCGTAAGGAATGTTGTTGGTACTAAGTGTGATTCCTGTTTTCTTGTCAACTAATTTCAATTCCGAAGTACGAGAAATAACGATGTCTACCGCTTTTCCTTGATTGTCTTCACCTTTAACGATTTTAAGATCTTCAATTTCAGCTTTTCCGTCAAAACGAACAACCAATTTGTTTTCTTCTGAAATGTTACCTGCAATACCTCCCACGTGGAACGTACGAAGTGTAAGCTGGGTTCCTGGCTCACCAATAGATTGTGCTGCCACTACCCCAACGGCTTCACCTCTTTGAACCATTTTATTGTTGGCAAGGTTACGACCGTAGCATTGTGAACAAATTCCTTTTTTCGCTTCGCAAGTAAGTGCGGAACGAACTTCAACACTATCCAACGGTGATTTTTGAATTGCATCTGCAATGTCTTCATCAATATGATCACCAGAAGCTACTAAAAGTTCTTTGGTTAGTGGGTTAACAACATCGTTAAGCGCAATACGCCCAACAATTCTTGCGCCCAAAGTTTCTACAACTTCCTCGTTCTTTTTCAAAGCTGAAACCTCAATACCACGAAGGGTACCACAGTCTTCAATGTTGATAATAACGTCTTGTGAAACATCTACCAAACGACGTGTTAGGTAACCAGCATCTGCCGTTTTAAGAGCGGTATCTGCAAGACCTTTACGCGCACCGTGCGTAGAAATAAAGTATTCAAGAATTGAAAGACCTTCCTTAAAGTTAGAAAGAATTGGGTTTTCAATAATCTCACCTCCACCAGAGTTTGATTTTTTAGGTTTAGCCATCAAACCACGCATACCAGTAAGCTGACGGATTTGTTCCTTAGAACCCCTCGCACCAGAATCAAGCATCATATACACAGAGTTGAAACCTTGCTGATCTTCACGAATACGCTTCATAGAAAGCTCAGTAAGTTCTGCGTTGGTTGCAGTCCAAATATCAATAACTTGGTTGTAACGTTCGTTGTTGGTAATAAGTCCCATGTTATAGCTGTTGATAATACCATCAACTTGTTCGTTGGCACTATCAATCATTCCTTGTTTTTCTGCTGGGATAATAATATCACCTAAGCTGAAAGACAATCCGCCTTCAAATGCGAACTTATACCCTAAAGTTTTAATTTCATCAAGAAAAGCTGAAGTAACAGGAACTGAAGTTACTTTCAAAATTTTCCCGATAATATCACGAAGCGACTTTTTAGTCAATACTTCGTTTATAAATCCTGCTTCTACAGGAACTTTTTCGTTAAAGATTACTCTTCCAAGTGTGGTAGTGATAATTTGCATTGTCAACTTACCTTCCTCGTTAAAATCTTGAGTTCTAATTCTTATTTCGGCGTTAAGATCCACCATACCTTCATTGTAGGCGATGATAGCTTCTTCAGCTGAATAAAAAGTAAGACCTTCTCCTTTCACCACAACATCTCCCATAGTTTTTCTAAGTTTGGTCATATAATACAGACCCAAAACCATATCCTGAGAAGGAACCGCAACCGGCTGACCGTTTGCTGGGTTCAAAATGTTGTGTGATGCAAGCATCAAAAGCTGACATTCCAAAATAGCCTCTGGCCCTAATGGAAGGTGAACCGCCATCTGGTCACCATCGAAATCCGCGTTGAATGCGGTACATACCAATGGGTGAAGCTGGATTGCTTTACCTTCAATTAATTTTGGTTGAAAAGCTTGAATACCTAAACGGTGAAGTGTAGGCGCACGGTTTAGCATAACTGGGTGTCCTTTAAGAACGTTTTCCAAGATATCCCAAACTACAGGCTCTTTTTTATCTATAATTTTCTTTGCAGATTTTACGGTTTTTACAATTCCTCTTTCAATCAATTTACGGATTACGAAAGGTTTGTAAAGTTCGGCAGCCATATCTTTTGGGATACCACATTCAAACAATTTTAATTCTGGTCCAACAACAATTACCGAACGAGCAGAATAATCCACACGCTTACCAAGTAAGTTTTGACGGAAACGACCTTGTTTTCCTTTCAATGAATCTGAAAGAGATTTCAACGGACGGTTGCTATCAGTTTTTACTGCTGAAGATTTACGTGTATTGTCAAATAATGAATCTACCGATTCCTGAAGCATACGTTTCTCGTTACGAAGAATAACTTCTGGAGCTTTAATCTCCATCAATCGCTTCAAACGGTTGTTACGTATAATTACACGACGGTAAAGATCATTTAAATCTGAAGTTGCGAAACGACCACCATCAAGCGGCACCAATGGACGAAGTTCTGGTGGAATTACCGGAACTACTTTCATAATCATCCACTCAGCTTTGTTCTCGCGGTTTTTGTTTGCATCACGAAGTGCTTCCACAACTTGAAGACGCTTTAACGCCTCAGTTTTACGTTGTTTTGAAGTTTCGTTGTTTGCTTTATGACGAAGGTTGTAAGACAAAGTGTCCAAGTCGATTCTTTGTAAAAGATCGATCAAGCACTCTGCGCCCATTTTCGCGATAAATTTATTTGGATCTGTATCATCCAAATACTGGTTTTCCTGTGGAATTGTATCTAGAATTGCAAGATATTCTTCTTCGGTAAGGAAGTCTAATTTCTTAACAGCTTCTCCACCTTCGTATTTTGCAATACCTGGCTGAATTACTACATAACGTTCGTAGTAAATAATCATATCCAATTTCTTGGAAGGTAAACCAAGAAGGTAACCAATTTTGTTTGGAAGGCTACGGAAGTACCAAATGTGCGCCACAGGAACTACCAAGTTGATATGTCCCACACGGTCACGACGTACTTTCTTTTCAGTCACTTCCACACCACAACGGTCACAAACAATACCTTTGTAGCGGATTCTTTTATATTTACCACAGGCACATTCGTAATCCTTTACAGGACCGAAAATGCGCTCACAGAAAAGTCCGTCACGCTCTGGTTTGTGCGTACGGTAGTTTATTGTTTCGGGTTTTAGAACTTCACCACGTGATTCCGCCAAAATGGATTCAGGGGAAGCCAAACCAATAGAAATCTTGTCGAATTTCTGTACTGTGTTTTCTTTATTTCTGTTCATCATGATTTAAAATAAACTTTGTTGTTAAATGAGGCTTTAAGTTCCTCGGAAGAAATTCAATGAGATCCCCGCCTTCGCGGGGATTCATTTATTCCTCTAATCTAATGTCAAGACCCAATCCTTTCAATTCGTGCATAAGTACGTTGAAAGATTCTGGTAATCCTGGTTCTGGCATGGTTTCACCTTTTACGATTGCTTCGTAGGTTTTCGCCCTTCCAATAACATCATCAGATTTAACAGTCAATATTTCTCTAAGCGTGCTGGATGCACCATAAGCTTCCAAGGCCCAAACTTCCATCTCTCCAAAACGCTGACCACCAAATTGTGCTTTACCACCAAGAGGCTGTTGTGTAATAAGTGAGTAAGGTCCTATGGAACGTGCGTGCATTTTATCATCTACCATGTGGCCTAGTTTCAGCATATAGATTATACCTACGGTTGCAGGTTGATCAAAACGCTTACCAGTTCCACCGTCAAATAGATAGGTATGTCCAAATCTTGGAATTCCAGCTTCATCAGTCAATTCATTTATCTGGTCTATCGTTGCACCATCAAAAATTGGGGTTGCATATTTGCGACCTAATTTTTGTCCAGCCCATCCAAGAACGGTTTCATAAATTTGCCCAATGTTCATACGCGATGGTACCCCAAGTGGGTTCAGCACGATATCTACAGGAGTTCCATCTTCAAGGAAAGGCATATCTTCTTCACGTACAATACGTGCAACAATACCTTTGTTTCCGTGACGTCCCGCCATCTTGTCTCCTACTTTTAGTTTACGCTTTTTAGCGATGTAAACTTTAGCAAGTTTCAAAATTCCGGATGGAAGTTCATCTCCAACAGAGATTGTAAACTTCTCACGACGCAAGTTACCTTGAAGGTCGTTTTCCTTAATTTTATAGTTGTGCATTAAATCTGCAACCAACACGTTGGTTTCATCATCCGTTGTCCAAACACCCCCAGTTAAGTGAGTGTAATCGTCAACAGCGTGAAGCATTTTTAATGTGAACTTTTTACCTTTTGGAAATACTATTTCACCAAGATCATTATTGATTCCTTGTGCAGTTTTACCTCCAACAATTGTGAAAAGTTTTTCAACCAAAACATCTTGAAGTTCATCAAACTTAGCATAGTATTTTGCTTCAAGTTCTGCGATGTCTTCTTTGTCTTTAGCACGTTTGCGTTTGTCTTTTACGGCGCGAGCAAACAACTTTTTCTCAATTACAACACCATGTAATGATGGTGAAGCTTTAAGGGAAGCATCTTTCACATCACCAGCTTTGTCTCCAAAAATAGCGCGAAGAAGTTTTTCTTCAGGTGTTGGATCGCTTTCTCCTTTTGGAGTAATTTTTCCGATAAGGATATCGCCAGGTTTTACCTCTGCTCCTATACGAATCATACCCGCTTCATCTAAATCTTTAGTAGCTTCTTCTGAAACGTTTGGAATATCATTTGTTAATTCTTCGTTACCCAATTTGGTATCTCGAACTTCCAATGAATACTCATCAATATGTATAGAAGTGAAAATATCTTCACGAACTACTCTTTCAGAAATAACGATTGCATCCTCAAAGTTGTAACCTTTCCAAGGCATGAAGGCAACCTTCATGTTTCGTCCAAGTGCAAGTTCTCCTTTTTCAGTAGCGTAACCTTGACAAAGTACTTGTCCTTTTTTCACTCTATCGCCTTTGCTAACAATAGGCTTCAAGTTAATGGAAGTACCTTGGTTGGTTTTTCTGAATTTTACAAGTTGGTATGTTTTTTCGTCAGCATCAAAACTAACCATACGCTGCTCATCGGTACGGTCATATTTAATAGTGATTTCGTTTGCATCAACATATTCTACCACACCATCTCCTTCGGCATTTATCAAAACACGTGAATCTGAAGCAACTTGTCTTTCAAGACCAGTTCCAACGATTGGAGAATCAGAAATCATTAACGGTACTGCCTGACGCATCATGTTTGATCCCATCAGTGCACGGTTTGCATCATCGTGTTCCAAGAAAGGAATTAACGATGCAGAAATTGATGCAATCTGGTTTGGCGCAACATCTGCATAATGCAAAACAGTTGGGTCTACTAGTGGGAAGTCACCTTCCATACGAGCAATAACCTTATCTGTATCTATAACCCCTTTATCCGTCAATGGAATGTTAGCTTGTGCAATGTGCATATCTTCTTCCTCTTCTGCAGAAAGATAGATAGGTTCATTTTTGAAGTCAACTTTTCCATCTGTCACTTTTCGATATGGCGTTTCAATAAACCCAAGATTGTTCACCTTCGCAAAAACTGCAAGAGAAGAAATCAAACCAATGTTTGGCCCTTCAGGAGTTTCAATCGGGCAAAGACGACCGTAGTGCGTATAATGAACGTCACGAACTTCGAAACCTGCTCTTTCACGAGATAGACCTCCTGGCCCTAGTGCAGAAAGACGACGCTTGTGCGTAATCTCTGCCAACGGGTTAGTTTGATCCATAAATTGTGAAAGTTGGTTAGTACCAAAGAATGAGTTAATTACAGAAGACAAAGTCTTCGCATTAATCAAATCAATAGGTGTAAACACCTCGTTGTCACGAACGTTCATACGTTCGCGAATGGTACGCGCCATACGTGCAAGACCAACACCAAATTGTTGTGATAATTGCTCACCTACAGTACGTACACGACGGTTAGATAAGTGGTCAATATCATCAATTTCAGCTTTAGAGTTGATAAGCTCGATTAAGTATTTAACTATAGTAATGATATCTTCTTTGGTAAGCACTTGCTTGTCCATAGCGATATCAAGACCCAGTTTTTTGTTCATTCTGTAACGCCCTACTTCCCCAAGATTATATCTTTGGTCGCTAAAGAAAAGTTTGTGGATAATTCCACGAGCAGTTTCCTCATCTGGCGGTTCAGCGTTACGAAGTTGTCTATATATATGTTCTACCGCTTCTTTTTCAGAGTTGGTAGGATCTTTTTGTAAGGTATTGTGGATAATGGCGTAATCTGCCAAAAGGTTATCCTCTTTGTGCAATAAAATTGTTTTAGCTCCAGAATCGAGTATTTCATCAATGTGTTCCTTTTCAAGAACGGTATCACGGTCTAAAATAATCTCATTACGTTCAATGGAAACAACCTCGCCTGTATCTTCATCTACGAAATCCTCGTGCCAAGTTTTTAGCACACGAGCGGCAAGTTTACGACCAATGTATTTTTTAAGTCCTGTTTTTGAAGCTTTCACTTCTTCCGCAAGGTCAAATATTTCAAGAATATCTTTATCTCTTTCGAAACCGATAGCACGGAAAAGTGTGGTAACCGGTAACTTTTTCTTACGGTCAATGTAGGCGTACATTACGCTGTTGATATCTGTGGCGAATTCAATCCATGAACCTTTAAAAGGAATTACACGGGCAGAATATAGCTTTGTTCCATTTGCATGGAAAGACTGGCCAAAGAATACACCTGGCGAACGGTGAAGTTGAGAAACAACAACACGCTCGGCCCCATTGATGCAGAAAGTTCCGCTCGGGGTCATGTATGGAATAGTACCTAAGTAAACATCCTGAACTATGGTTTCAAAATCTTCGTGTTCTGCGTCTGTACAGTACAGTTTCAACCGTGCTTTTAGAGGTACGCTATAGGTTAGACCGCGTTCAATACATTCCTGAATGGAATATCTTGGGGGATCTACGAAATAGTCTAAAAACTCTAAAACGAATTGGTTGCGAGTATCGGTTATCGGGAAATTTTCCAAAAAGGTTTTGTATAAACCTTCTTGGCCTCTTTCTTCTGATTTGGTTTCCAACTGGAAAAAATCCTGAAAGGATTTAATCTGAATGTCCAAAAAGTCGGGATAGTCCGGCTTATTTTTTACAGAGGAAAAATTCAATCTTTCAGTTTGCGTTGCTGACATCTATGGACGGAATTTTAATTAAAATAATATTGAAAATCGTATAAAAAAGGTGTTAACCATATTATACGCAAAATGGTTTAGGTCTTTCCCGACTTATCGGGAAGACCTAAACCTTAAGGTTTGGAACTCTGGGAGCTTACTTAAGCTCAACCTCTGCTCCAGCTTCTTCTAGTTGTGCTTTTAAAGCTTCAGCTTCATCTTTAGATACACCTTCTTTTATTGGAGAAGGAGCACTATCAACCAATTCTTTTGCTTCTTTAAGACCAGCACCAGTTAATTCTTTAACTAGTTTTACTACGGCAAGTTTAGATGCACCAGCAGCTTTCAACATTACTGTGAATTCTGATTGCTCCTCAGCAGCATCTTCAGCACCAGCACCTCCACCAGCAGCAACAGCAACAGCTGCAGCAGCAGGCTCAATACCATACTCGTCTTTTAATATTGTAGCTAACTCATTAACTTCTTTTACTGTTAGGTTAACCAATTTTTCTGCGAAATCTTTCAAATCTGCCATTTCTATCGTTTTTAAAAATAATTGTGTTTATATAAATTTATTAGTGCAATGTTTGTTTTATCCTTCTCTTTCGGATAAGGTTTTAACAAGTCCTGCAATTGTATTACCACCACTCTTAAGAGCAGAAATAACGTTTTTAGCAGGTGATTGTAACAACCCGATAATTTCTCCAATAAGTTCGTCTTTAGATTTAAGCTCTACTAAACTATCCAATTGATCGTCGCCAACGTAAATTGACTCTTGGATGTAGGCTCCTTTTAAAACAGGCTTAGCGGATTTTTTTCTGAATTCTTTAATTACTTTAGCAGGTGCATTACCTGTTTCAGAGAACATTAAAGAAGTGTTTCCTTTAAGTATTCCTGTTAAATCTCCAAAGTCTTTATCTGAACTCTCCATTGCTTTTTTAAGCAATGTGTTCTTAACAACTGCCAACTGAATTCCTGCTTTAAAACAAGCACGACGAAGGTTAGTAGTAGCCCCTGCATTAAGGCCTGAAATATCTGCTAAATAAATATTAGTATTATCAGACAACTGTGCAGTTAACGTTTCAATTACTTGTGATTTTTCTTCTCTTGTCATAATTTCCTGTTTTTACTGCTCAGTAAACCTTTTTGTATCAACTTGAACACCAGGACTCATAGTACTAGACATAAAAATACTTTTTATGTAAATACCTTTTGCTGCCTGTGGCTTCAATTTAACGAGGGTTGTTAATAATTCTCTTGCGTTTCCTGCAATTTTTTCGGCATCAAAAGATGCTTTTCCGATTGCGGCATGTACAATACCAGTTTTGTCAACTTTAAAGTCAATTTTACCAGCTTTCACATCAGAAACTGCTTTAGCAACGTCCATTGTTACTGTACCTGTCTTTGGGTTTGGCATAAGGCCACGTGGCCCTAATATACGTCCTAAGGGACCTAGTTTACCCATTACACTTGGCATAGTTACAATTACGTCAACATCTGTCCATCCTCCTTTAATTTTGTCGAGGTACTCATCAAGACCTACGTAATCTGCTCCTGCTTCTTTAGCTTCGGCTTCCTTATCTGGAGTTACCAATGCCAATACTTTAACGTCTTTACCTGTTCCGTGTGGAAGGGTAACAACGCCTCTAACCATTTGGTTCGCTTTACGTGGATCCACGTTAAGACGAATTGCAAGGTCAACGGAAGCATCAAACTTTACGCTGGTGATTTCTTTTATTAAAGCAGAAGCTTCAGCTACTGAATAGGCCTTATTAGGCTCTATTTTTGCAGCGGCTTCCTTTTGCTTTTTAGTTAATCGTGCCATTTTATAGATTCTTTTTTCAGATTAAAAAGGTGCGTTACCTTTTAGTTTTACTCCCATAGAACGTGCAGTACCAGCTACCATTTTCATAGCAGACTCGATGGTAAATGCATTAAGATCCGGCATTTTGTCTTCCGCGATTACTTTTACTTGTTCCCAAGAGATTGTGGCTACTTTTTTTGCGTGTGGTTCACCGGAGCCTTTTTTTACCTTAGCAGCTTCTAGTATTTGCACTGCAGCGGGTGGTGTTTTAATAACAAAGTCAAAAGACTTATCTTTAAAAACCGTGATCGCTACTGGCAATACTTTACCTTGCTTATCCTGTGTTCTAGCATTAAACTGCTTACAGAACTCCATGATGTTTACACCGGCAGCACCAAGAGCAGGTCCAACTGGCGGTGATGGGTTAGCAGCACCTCCACGAACTTGCAACTTAACTACTTTACTAATTTCTTTTGCCATTTCTAAATTTTAGTTTGGTTATTCAAAAGTGGAAGCCTTTGAAAAAACCTATTAAGCGTAACAATTAAACTTTTTCTACTTGCATATAGCTTAGCTCTAATGGAGTTTTTCTTCCGAAAATCTTAACCATTACTTCAAGCTTGCGTTTTTCTCCATTTATTTTTTCAACAGTACCATTAAATCCATTGAAAGGTCCGTCTATAACTTTTACGGTTTCGCCAATGGTAAAAGGGATGTTTACACTGTCGTCTTTAACAGAAAGCTCATCTACCTTTCCTAACATTCTGTTTACTTCAGATTGTCTAAGCGGCACAGGATCTCCTCCTTTAACTTCACCTAAGAAGCCAATAACACCATTAATTGACTTAATAATGTGTGGAATTTCACCTCCTAAGTTTGCCTGTATCATTATATAACCAGGAAAGTAAACACGTTCTTTGTTTACTTTTTTTCCGTTGCGGATCTGTATTACTTTTTCTGTGGGCACGAGAACTTGATCAACATAGTCCTCAAGACCTAATCGTTTAATATCACTTTCGATATACGATTTGATTTTGTTTTCCTGTCCACTAACTGAACGGACTACATACCACTTCTTTGTACTTGTTGTTTCAGTCATTGCTTACGACTTGATCCAGATGAAATATTGATCTACTAACCAGTGGAATACAGTATCTATACCCCAAACTGCCAAGGCCAACAAAACAGAGAAAACCGCTACGATCACGGTAAGCTTTTGTGCCTCTGCCCAAGTAGGCCAGCTAACGTGGTTTCTAAGTTCTTTGTACGATTCTGTAATATAGTTTACCATTTTGTCGTAGTATTAAATTTGGGTTATTTTGAAGTTTTTGTTTTATTAAAACAATTTCAAAAAACAGTTCTTTTTGCACGGGTTGGGAGACTCGAACTCACGACACCTGGTTTTGGAGACCAGTGCTCTACCAACTGAGCTAAACCCGTAAATGAAATATTTCTATTTCAATCTTTTTTCGTGCTCTACAATCCCGATAGCTATCGGGAAAGCTAAACCCGTTTATAATAATCATGAATTGTGAATTCAGAATTATGAATATTATTCAGATTTAAAAATCAACAGATTAGTTAAACCCGTTATAAAAGCCAAGGTATCCCGAAGTTAATTCGGGACACCCAGAACTTTTAATTATATGATAATTAATCTAAAATTTCAGTTACCTGACCTGCACCTACAGTACGTCCACCTTCACGGATAGCGAAACGAAGACCTACGTTCATTGCAATTGATTGCAGCAACTCAACATTAATTGTTAAGTTATCACCAGGCATAACCATTTCAACACCATCAGGAAGCATAATTGTTCCAGTTACGTCAGTTGTACGAACGTAAAACTGTGGACGGTAGTTGTTGTGGAATGGAGTATGACGTCCACCTTCTTCTTTTTTAAGGATATAAACCTCAGCTTTAAATTTAGCGTGTGGTGTTACAGATCCTGGCTTAACAATAACCATACCTCTAGAAATCTGAGATTTCTCAATACCTCTTAAAAGGATACCAGCATTATCACCAGCTTCACCTCTATCAAGAATTTGACGGAACATTTCAATACCAGTAATAGTAGAGGTTAATTTCTCTGCACCCATACCAATGATCTCAACTGGATCTCCAGTTTTAGCAATACCAGTTTCGATACGACCTGTAGCAACAGTTCCACGACCAGTAATAGAGAATACATCTTCAATAGGCATCAAGAAAGGCTTCTCGATATCACGAACTGGCTCTTCAATCCATTTATCAACTTCTTCCATTAATGTAAGAAGCGCATCTACCCATTTTTGCTCACCGTTAAGTGCTCCTAAAGCAGAACCTTGAACAACAGGACCATTGTCACCATCATACTCGTAAAAGCTAAGAAGGTCACGGATTTCCATTTCAACTAGTTCTAACAATTCTTCGTCATCCACTAAGTCAACTTTATTCATGAATACTACAATTCTAGGAATACCTACTTGGCGACCTAAAAGGATGTGCTCACGTGTTTGTGGCATTGGACCATCTGTAGCAGCAACTACAAGAATAGCACCATCCATTTGAGCAGCACCAGTAACCATGTTCTTAACGTAATCCGCGTGACCCGGACAATCTACGTGTGCGTAGTGACGCAAAGCCGTTTGGTATTCTACGTGTGAAGAGTTAATTGTGATACCTCTTTCTTTTTCTTCTGGCGCATTATCAATTTGATCAAATGATACCGCTGAAGAATATCCTGCATCAGCCATAACTTTAGTAATAGCTGCAGTAGTGGTTGTTTTTCCGTGATCTACGTGTCCAATAGTACCAATGTTTAAGTGTGGTTTCGAACGATCAAATTTTTCTTTTGCCATTTTGTATTAATTTTAATCTTAGTTATAAATATATTAGTGTTACTTGTATTCTAAATTTTATGAAATCGAAACTGAAATCGAAATCAAATTTGAAAGAACCTTAACCATCTAAATCGTATTGGTAATTTCAAAATATTTTTGAGCCAATGATGGGAATTGAACCCATGACCTCTTCCTTACCAAGGAAACGCTCTACCCCTGAGCTACACCGGCGTTAATGGGTTTCAGGTTCAAAGTTTAAAGTTTTGAGTTATTAAACTAACAATTAACTTTCAACAATTAACTTTTTAGAGCGGGAGACCAGGTTTGCTTCGACTACGCTCAGCATAAACTTCTCACCCTTGCTCATTATTCTTAAATGAAAACACAGCAATAAAACTACATTTTCAATCTTTAAAAGAACTTTAGAGCGGGAGACCGGGTTCGAACCGGCGACATTCAGCTTGGAAGGCTGACGCTCTACCAACTGAGCTACTCCCGCAATTTTTTAAATAAATTCCAAAAATTAAATTCCAAATTCCAAAAGAAGCTGAAACCATTTTTAGAAAATAATCTAAAAGTATTTTCAAGATTTTAATGAACTCTTTCAAATTTTAAACCAATTCTTTTGGAATTTGGTTTTTGTAATTTGAAATTTTCAATTTTTGCCAAAGCAAAAATTGTTTGTGGGGAGAGCAGGATTCGAACCTGCGAAGACGTAGTCAGCAGATTTACAGTCTGCCCTCGTTGGCCGCTTGAGTATCTCCCCGATTCATTTGAAACCGAAATTTCAAATGATAATTTCAATATTTAAGAGCCGATAGAGGGACTCGAACCCACGACCTGCTGATTACAAATCAGCTGCTCTAGCCAGCTGAGCTACATCGGCTTTTGAACGTCTTTTCACGGCTATTTTTTAGCCATAAAAAAGTCCGCTATTTCTAACGGACTGCAAATGTAGAGAAATTATTTTTTCTACAAAACTTTTTCTAAAAAAAATCTATTACAAATATGCTTTTTGTTTCTGTTTTCTTTTTTTTAGCTGTCTTTCTAAAGTTTTCACTACTTCGTCTATTGCTTCTTCAAAGGTTTTCGCTTCTTTCTTTACCATTATATCATCTCCAGGGATGCTCAACAAAACCTCAACGCTTTTGTTTTCCTTTTCGCTTGTCTTGTTCACTTTTAAAAATACATCTGCAAAAACAATCTTGTCATAAAACTGTTCTAGCTTAGATAATCGCTTTTCAACAAATACCAATAATTCATCTTTCGCAGCAAAATTGGGTGTCTGTACGTTTACTTTCATAATTATATAATTTTTAAATTAATATATTATGTAATTTTTTACCATACTTTACTTTTAGTATTTACTAATTGCGCGGATGTGAATTTTTGTAAACCTCTTTCAACTTGGCTATACTATTTTGTGTGTACACCTGTGTCGAGGCAAGACTTGAATGGCCCAATAACTCTTTCACCGCATTTATATCTGCTCCTTCGTTTAATAGATGTGTTGCAAAAGAATGACGCAAAATATGCGGGCTTTTCTTTACTTTTTCTGAAGCTTTACTAAAGTATGAATTAATAATCCGATAGACAAGGGTTTCATAGATTTTAATCCCTTTTTTGGTTAGAAACATTTGATCTGTGTCTACTATTTTTTCTAACTCGTCTCGATAGGACAAATATTCATTTATAGTTCTCAGTACTGACGGCAACAATGGAATGATACGCTCCTTGTTTCTCTTACCTAAAACTTTGATGGTTTTTTGGGCAAAAGACACGTCGTTAACTTTCAGATTAATAAGTTCTGCCCTTCGTATGCCCGTAGAATAAAAAAGCTCAACAATTAAACGGTTTCGCAATCCTTCAAAATTATTTTCGGCTTGAAGCAGCTCCATAACATTTACTATTTCTTTTTCGGAAAAAGGAACTTGTATTTTTTTTGAAGTTTTAAGCGCTTTGTGTTTTGCCAAAGGATTTATTTCTATCTGGCTCGTTTTCAAAAGAAATTTATAATAGGTTTTAAGCGAAGATATTTTCCGATTTACACTTCGGTTTGAAATGCCTGAATCTACCAACGAAACTATCCAGCTTCTCACAATGGAATAGTTTACACCTAAAATTTCGTCGTACTGATATTCTGTTGAAGCAAATACTTGAAAATCTTCCAAATCCCTCAAATAAGCGATCACCGTATGTGGCGAAAATTTTTTTTCGAGTTGGAGATAGTTTGTGAAGGCTTGGAAGGACATTTCTTGTTTCTTGTTTCTTGTTTCTTGTTTCTTGTTTCTTGTTTCTTGTTTCTTGTTTCTTGTTTCTTGTTTCTTGTTTCTTGTTTCTTGTTTCTTGTTTCTTGTTTCTTGTTTCTTGTTTCTTGTTTCTTGTTTCTTGTTTCTAACACAAAATAACTCAATAACCCAACAACCCAATAACTTTTACTCATAAAAAAAATCCGTTGGAAAAAAAATTCCAACGGATTTGTATGTTTAAGATTCCTACCTTCGCAGGAATTTATTAAATATCTTCCTGATCTCTAAGATTCTGGATATATTGGGCTTTTTGCATTTGCGCTCTTTTCTTAACTGAAGGTTTCGAAAAAGCTTGTCTTGAACGCAATTGGCGCATAGTTCCTGTACGATCAAATTTACGCTTAAAACGCTTTAGCGCTCTATCGATATTTTCTCCGTCTTTAACTGGTATAATTAACATAGTGTCATCACCTCCTCTCTTTAGGTCGGCAAAAGTAAAAAAAGTATTCAGTATTCAGTACTCAGTGTTCAGTTTTTTTAAAAAATTATTCTTCATATAAAGTTGCACGCTTGCTTAGGTCTTGAATTAGCTTCTCTTCCTCCTTGCTTTCTAACAAAACGTTGTAGGTTTTCCAAAAGGATTCATGGTAAGGTTTGCTTGAAAAAACATCAGCGGACCAGTCGTTTTGCTGCAATTCTTGACTTATTAATTCTGGATCTTCTATAATATCGCTAAATAAAATTTCCTGAACCGTGTAATAATATTGTTCAGCTTTATCAAAACCTGGTTCTGATTCGGTTTTTGTTCTGTCTGAAGATCGGTCGCCTGTGTTTACTAATTTTGGTGTTTCATAATAGATGTAGTTTAAGTACATTTTATCATTGTAATCCTTATAAGTCATTATAAGTTTATGAATTACCTGCGTATCAAAAAGGCTTTTACTACGCTTTTTCTGAATATCGGAGGCAGCGACTAATTCATACTCTACTTTCTTGATGGCGTAGTTGTCATAATAAATATAAATCCATCCTTTTGGCTCAAAACCTTCATTGTAAATATTTGGCGTGCTCAACCCAACAAAATCTGCTCCTTTTGAAATTTTAATTTTGTAAAGTTTTCTTCCGTTATCTACTAAAATGGTATCTAAAGTAAATTGGTGTTTTTCGAGCATATTTTTACCTAACAAAGCGCCCGTAATATTTGAATTTCTAACCAGATTAAGCTTTCCTTTGAAAAGATTTTCTAAACCATTTACGCGGCTGTCGTTCCATTTTATGGCGTCAACTAAAGCAGAAGTTTTAATGTTTTTTCTACTTAAATTTCCTGCTTTGGAGCCTATACTTTTAAGATATGCTGAATAAGTGAAAAGGCTATCTACATCTCTTAAATCGTAGCTTTTTCGGGTTTCGTCCACATTTATTTTCAAGTTGTTTTTTGCGCCCGAAGCGTAGCTAGAATCATATAACGTGATGGCACTTTCAATGAGCCATTTGTATTCTTTTTTGTTTCGCTCTTTGTGACGTAAAAACCCTTTTTGAAGATAAGCTGTTTCAGGCAAATTGCTCGGTAGCTTTTCAATGGCTTTTTGCACGATCCCGTTACCAGTTTTGGGACGTGGATCTGCAACTATTACCACTTCATCTAAAGAAGCAACATCTTCTTCCAAAAAGATATCGGTACCATTTTCAAATTCACCTATAATGACTTTAAAGCTTTTGTAACCTATGGAAGAAATAATTAAAGTGTCTTTTAAATGCTGTGCCGGCACTTTCAATACAAAATTACCATCCGCATTGGATATGGAGCCGATCGTTGTGTTTTCAATATAAACACTGGCACTTTCAATGGGTTGATAGGTTAGGAAATCTGCAACTTTTCCTTTTAGCTCTGTTTGGGCGAAGGTGGTTGCGCCAATGAAAAGGATTAGTAAGGTAAAAAAATGTTTTATGGTGAAATGTTTCATTCCTCGCAATAAGATTTAAGAATTTAAAAAATGAAGATTATTATGTGGCTAGTTTATAAGCAACTCCTACAATAACCATCTTCGCAATAATTAAATTGAATTTTTGCCAAAATGGTCAAAAGAAGTTTAGGTTGCTGGTTTATACTCTTTTCCTTCAATGACCATTTTGGCAATAATCTCACGAAGAATTTCTGAAGTACCACCACCAATCGGGCCAAGTCTGCTATCACGCATCAACCGTGCCAATGGATAATCTTCCATATAACCATAACCTCCTAAAAATTGAAGACATTCAGTCATTACTTCATCAGAAACTTTGGTAGAAATTAGCTTGCTCATTGTAGCTTCTTTTACCACATATTCACCGTCGTTTAAACGTTTTGCAGTTACATAATTAAATGTTTTACAAACCTCAATTTCACTTGCAAGTTGGGCAACTCGATGACGTAAGGCTTGAAATTTTGAAATACTTTTTCCGAAGGCAAAACGATCTTTCATATACTGAATGGTATACTCCAAAGCAAATTCGCTGCGAGCGTGTGCATTGATTCCCATAATGAGCCTTTCTAAAGCAAAATGCTGCATTATATATGGAAAACCAGCGTTCTCTTCGCCCAATAAATTTCCAAGTGGGATTTCGACGTTATCGAAAGCTATTTCTCCTGTGTCGCTTGCTCTCCAGCCTAGTTTGTCTAACTTGTTTGAAGTAATTCCTTTGGTGTCGCGATCCATTACAAATATACTGATGCCTTTGTTACCTAGTTCTGGCGCAGTTTTGGCGGCAACTATTAAATAGTCGCTATAAATTCCGTTTGTAATAAAAGTTTTGGAACCATTCAAAATGTAGCTATCTCCCTTTTTTACTGCGGTGGTTCGCATTCCAGATACATCGCTTCCTCCAAAAGGTTCGGTAATACACAGACAGCCTATTTTTTCGCCTGTAATACTTGGTGCTAAATATTTTTCTTTTTGTTCGTTGTTGGCTTCTTTTTTAAGATGCGTCATTGCAAGATAAGCGTGAGCCCACATCGCTGCTGCAAAACCGCCACTGTTCACTTTTTGAAGTTCTTCCAGAAAAATTACGGTGTAAAAAAGATCTAAATCTAGTCCGCCGTAGGCTTCGGGTTGATAGATTCCGAAATAGCCCATCTCGCCAAATTTCTCCCAAATAAAACGGTCTATGGTTCCAGTTTTTTCCCACTTATCAATATGTGGGACTACTTCCTTTTGAAGAAAATCCTGAAAACTTTTTCTGAAAAAATCGTGTTCTTCTGTAAAATATAAACTCATTGTATTTCTTTTTATTGGATCGTTATTTGAAACGGTTTTGACACCAAGAAGGCGATTTTACACCTTACTCAACGGACAAATATAACTGAATTAGCTGTAACTTTCTTTCCGTCATTCCTTCAATTTTGTCCAGTTCTTGAATGTTGCTCACTTTTTCGTGAAGTCTTCTGTATTCCCAGATTTTCTTTGCCATTTCAAAAGACACCCCTGGAATGGTTGAAATATCTGAGGCCGAAGCCTTATTCACATTGATTTTGGCTATTTGTTTCGGCGTTTTTACAGTGAAAAGATTTAAGGTTCGCTGCACAACTTCTGGGTTTAGACCGTAAATACTATTCAATTCAACATCACTTGAAAATCCTCCTAACTTGTCGCGATCGGAAATAATACGTTTGCTCAATGCTTCGCCGATGCCGCTAACTTGTTGCAGTTCTTCTTTGGTAGCTTTGTTTAAATCAATTTTTTGGACGAAAGACTTTTCAGTAAACCCTTTTTCACTTTTAAAATCTTTAAAATCGGTTTTCGGTTTTGGATTCGTGATCCAAACTGGAAATTTGAAATATGGACTCAGTTCATTCAATAATAAATCTGAGACGCCTGTAACCTTCTTAAAATCCGCAGCAGAATTAATCCATTTGTCTTCTTTTCTATATTGAAGTAAACGGTCAATTTCTTCATTAGACATTCCTAAAGTGTAGCCTTTGTAATCTGTGATGAAGTTTGGGTTGAAGAGATATTTCTTCGGTTTCCGTTTTTCTATTTCAATTAGGCGAAGGGAATCCAATTCCTTTTGCATCGAAACAATTTCCGCAGAAGAGTTGTCAAAAGTATCTTCTTTAGAAAAATTTACAAACCAATACACGCACAGCAATGAGATGATGAGTAGCAACAAAAGTAAAATCCCACTCCGTTGTTGCTTATTGAACGTGAAGTGGGATTTTATATTCATCTTTTAAAAGTTTATTCCGATATGGCGTCCCTTTTCAGTTTTATTGCGTCAAGATATCTTTTTAACTGCTTTTTCACCACAGGGAAAAGGAAGAATAATCCAACCATGTTTGGGAAAATCATAGCAAAAATCATCGCATCAGAGAAGTCCCAGATTGATTTCATATTTGCAGCGGCACCAATTATAATAAAGATACAAAAAAGAACTTTATAAACTAAGTCCATCGTTTTTCCTCTTCCGAAGAGATATTTCCAAGATTGAAGTCCATAATAAGACCAAGAAATCATTGTAGATACCGCAAAAAGGAATACGGCTATGGTTAAGAAAATGTTTGAATATGGAATGAACTCGTGAAATGCTTGGGCAGTAATTCCAGAACCTTCATACGAAACACCATCAATAATAGCAACACCGTGGCCGGTTACATCTCCATACTCAAAGAACCCTCCCATATTAAAAATAATAATAACTAGAGCAGTCATTGTGCAGATCACTACGGTATCAATAAAAGGTTCTAAAAGTGCAACTAAGCCTTCACTTGCAGAATACTTTGTGCGCACGGCAGAGTGAGCAATGGATGCTGAACCTGCACCTGCTTCGTTAGAAAATGCAGCTCTTTTAAAACCTACTAATAATACTCCAATTAAAGTTCCTACTCCTATTGCACTTGGGTTAAATGCCTCTCTAAAAATTAAACTAAAAGCATCATCAATTAAACTAAAATTACTGAGAATTATATACAAACAAGCTACTACATACATAATTGCCATAAAGGGAACTACCTTTTCTGTTACTTGTGCTATCCTTTTTATACCTCCAATAATAATAATACCAACCAAAATTGCTAGCAATACGCCAATCCAAAATCCAGCAGCAGTACTCTGAAGGTCAAATAAATCTTTTAATACAATAGTTGCTTGGTTAGATTGTGCTGCATTACCACCACCAAATGATCCGCCTATACAAAAAATTGCAAATAAAACGGCTGTAATTTTACCCAAAGTTGCGAAGCCTTTTTCTTTTAAACCTTTACTTAGATAATACATGGGTCCTCCATAAACGGTTCCATCTGGGCCCACATCTCTATACTGAACTCCAAGAGTACATTCTACAAATTTGGTGGACATACCTAAAAGACCACAAACAACCATCCAAAAGGTTGCTCCAGGACCACCAAGTGCAATGGCTAAAGCAACTCCAGCAATATTACCATTACCTACAGTTCCAGAAACAGCTGTGGCCAATGCTTGAAAGTGACTAACTTCTCCAGCTGAACTTTCATCACGAATGGTATCTACAATATCGCCATCTATTGCTAGGTCATCATCAAGTGCTTCCACGTGTGCATGAAAGTCGTCAACCTTATTCATATCTACACCTTGAGCAATACCACCTTCACCGTACAAAACTTTTGCACCATGATTTTCTATGTCTTCATATTTACCACGAACAGTTTGTATTGCTCGCCAAAAATATCTGAAATTAGGAAAGCCAAAATATAATGTGAAAAATGTAGCACTAACTACAAGAAGTATCAAAACAAAGGGAATCCCACCTATTTGAAAGAAAACAACACTCGAGAAAAAATTGGAAACCGGTGCAAAAGCTTGATTTATTTGTTCATCAATCCCCATCTCTGGAGGTGCTTCTTGTGCAAAATTTAGTAATGGAATTAAAAATGTGAATAGCGAAAGAAGATATTTCTTCATAGTGGAGTTTTAAGGATGAATTGGTTTTTAAAATAAAAACGAAGCAAGATGCTTAAAAAAAACTAAATATCAAAAAATTGTTCAAAAATTTGTTAATGCTTTCCTAAACTCCATTTGTCCTTTTTATAACTTTTAATTCGTTCAGTGCATTCCGATTCCTGAGAAAAATCTACACAACAAAGAAAAAATGTGCAATAAAAATAAAAATCCCACTTCGTTCTTGTTCAGGGAACGTGAAGTGGGATTTTATATTAATGTAAACTGTTCTTAAATTTCTTTCACTTCTTTACTTTCTTTATGAATGGTAGCATCCATTTTATTTATTTTAATTGCGTTCAGATATTTTCTCAATTCTTTTTTCACTTTAGGAGAAAGCAATACCAAACCAATAATGTTTGGAAAAACCATCGCAAAAATCATAGCATCGGAAAAACCGATTACAGCACCCAAGCTTGAAGAAGCTCCTACAACCAAAAATATTAAAAACAATACTTTATATGTAATATCTGAAACCTTTCCTTTTCCAAAAAGAAACTTCCAAGATTGAAGCCCATAGTAGGACCAAGAAATCATAGTAGATATAGCAAACAAGATAACCGCTATAGTAAGTACTATAGAAAAGTTTGGAATGGCAGAATTAAAAGCCACAGAGGTTAAATCTACTCCGTTGATTGGTTGATTGGTTGCATTGAGCATAACATTACTTGCAGCATCTAGATTTCCATAAGTAAATAAATTGTGCTTCGCATTGGTTATAATAATTACTATAGCTGTCATAGTACATATAATAACAGTATCTACAAAAGGTCCCAACAATGCGGTTAAGCCTTCACTGGCTGGATAACGTGTTTTCACTGCGGAGTGCGCAATTGCTGCAGAACCAACTCCTGCTTCATTAGAAAACGCCGCACGTTGAAAGCCAACAATTAGTACTCCAATAACACCACCAAAAGCAGCATTTGGGTTTGTAGCGCCTTCCCATATTTGATTGGCCGCAAAAGGAATCATATCGTAATTGATTCCTATAATTATTAAACCAGCTCCCACATAAACAATGGCCATAAAAGGAACCACTTTTTCGGTTACGGAACCTATTCTTTTAATTCCACCTATAATTACCAAACCAACAACAACGGCCATAACCAATCCTACATAAAGACCAGCGTTTGGTCCATCCCAATCCATTAATTGTGTTAACTGAGCAGCTGCTTGATTGGATTGAAACATATTTCCCCCACCAAAGGATCCTCCAATGCACATAACAGCAAAAAAGACAGCCAAAAATTTACCAAAGCCGGCCATTCCCATTTCCTTAAGACCACTGGCTAGGTAATACATTGGCCCTCCATAGGTTTTCCCGTCTGCATCTACTTCTCTATATTTTACACCTAGTGTACATTCCACAAATTTTGAAGCCATTCCCAATAGTCCAGCTACAATCATCCATATAGTTGCTCCTGGACCGCCAATGGCAATGGCAACAGCAACACTAGCAATATTTCCCAGTCCTACCGTTGCGGACAAGGAAGCCGTTAATGCTTGAAAGTGAGTAACCTCACCAGGAACTTCTCCAGTTAAATGAACCGTATCGTGAATTTTACCATCCTTTACCTCAATTTCTTGATCCGCAGGAACATGATGGTCGAGTTCATCGTATTTTCCAGCAGCTGTTTTTATACAAATTTTTAAATATCTAAAGTTAACACCATTGAAATACAGTGTGAAAAAAAGTGCTCCCAATAACAAAAGAATAATTACAATCGGCATATCCTTTCCCGCTATTGTTACAGGATAAAAAATTAAATCTACGATTGGGGTTGTGTATTTAGCAAACGCACCATCAATTTTATCTCCAAGACTTTTTTGTTCTTGGGCGAAAGTGAAGATTGGAATTAGAAATGTAATTAGTGAAAGAAGAAATTTCTTCATGGCGGATTTATCAAGTTTAATATTGAAAAAAAAAGCAAGATGTCCAAAAAAGTTAAGAATCTCGAAGAATCGAACAGAAATTTGTTAACTTTTTCTTAAACTCCGTACTCTTTCTTAAGGCTTTCAATTTGTTCTGGACGCCCAATCAATATTAGTTTTGAATTTTTTTGAAGTATAAGTGAAGGTTCCGGATTAACAATATATTCGCCTGTTGGCGAACGATACCCAATAATGGAACAGCCCGTTTTATTCCGCACATCAAGATCTTTTATGGCTTGCTCCCGTCCATGCGGACACATTTTTTCAAAGGATATTTGTTCAACATTGATGCTGTCTTGTTGTCCAGCAACAGTCAGATTATCTAAAAACTCAACCAAGTCTGGAACAACAACCAATGAAGCCATATGGTCGCCGCCAATTTTATCTGGCATAATCACGTTGTCTGCGCCTGCGAGTTTCATTTTTTTGTAGCTCGTCTCTTCACTGGCACGACTTATTATTTTTAGGTTTTTATTCATTTGCCGCGCAGAAAGCACGATGAATAGATTGTCCGCATCATTGGGGGTGGCACAAATTAGGGTTGAAGCTCTTTCTATTCCAGATTTCAGTAAAATTTCGTCTTCAATAGCATTTCCTAAAACAAATAAATTATTTTCATCTGAATAATGATTAATAACTTCTTGGTTTTTTTCAATAATAACATAGTTACGGTTGTAAGCTAATAACTTTTGGGCCGCCTGTTTTCCGTTTCTGCCATAACCGCAAATTATGACGTGATCTTGCATGGAATCTAATTTTTTTTGCACTTTTTTATGTCTTAAATCGCCTAAATTTTTACTTAAAATATACTCTGTAATTACCGAAATGGCGTAAGCAACGATAAAGATACTGGAAATGATGAGAAGCGAAACAAATATTTTTTCCTGCGCACTCAATGGCATCACTTCACCATAACCTACAGTAGTTACGGTGATTACCGTCATATAAAAAGCGTCTATCCAAGAGTATTGTGAAAAAAAATGAAACCCAACAACGCCCGTCATAAACACTAAAAGCAAGAGCAGGATTGCTACCGTAATTTTAGAGCTGAAGAGTTGCTTCATAAATCAAAAACAGAGGTTCGTTTGGTGTTTACTAGATCTTTAAGTTTTAACAAAAAAGCCATCGTAAGATAAAGTGCGAAGCCAACGCCCAAGGTGGCGAAGGAAACATAGATAAAAAAAAGACGAACGCTTTTAGCGCGCATTCCTAATCTATCTGCTAAGCGCGAAGACACGTAAAAACCACGTTTTTCAAGATAATACCGCAATGAATATACTGCTTGCAACATACTCGCAAATTACACTTTTTCAAGCAAAAACTGTGTGTTCATAAATAGAAAATAGAAGTTAGTTCTCCGGAATTTTTCTTTCCGAACCAACTATTGAATTTCCCACGGCGCATTGCAAACATCTGTTTTTATCGCAATATTCACTTTTAAGCTGAAGCAACGCCTGACTTTGATATGCGTTTTTTGAAATTTCTTTAAGTGAATTGAATTTACTTACAATCATATTTTCTTCGGAAGAAATTTCCGCAGCAAGTTCCAATATTTCTTCTGAAACATCTCGTCCTTGTTGCCGTGCGTAACAAAACTTTAGAGGAATTACCGTATTTATTATCAAAAGGTCAATGAAGCTTTTAGTAATTTGTTTTTTTCGTTCTTTTGACGAAATGCCGAAATTGTAATGCGTATTCCAATAATCACTTGCACAAACGTTGAAAAGCGTTTGAAAATCTTTTGCATTTTGAAGACTTATTATTTTCGAAAAAAGGTTTTTCTGCTGAAAATAAACCACTGCAAACTGCGCAAGCCGCAGCGTAGGAAAATTTGGCGGTCGAAGTCTAAAAAATTTAGGAGTAATAACGTTTTTATTATTAAGATGGAACTTATGTTTTAAATAATCATACTTGGTTTTCAGCGTTTTGAAATACCCATCTTCCTTCTCTCCGTCCAGCAAACCAGCTTGACCCATTAATAATGCTTCCAAATCCTGAAGGTCTTGACTGCATTTGTTCACAACAGAAAAATCTACAGATTTTGCAATGCTGAAAAAAGAATCACCATTCACCTTTAACCCAAAATTTTTACAAAGCATTCTGAAAAGCAGGCTTTCCCAATGATTTTGGGAATCTTCCAGTTCTTTAAGAAGTATGGCTTCTTTCTTTTGAAGTCTTTCGAAATAGAGACGTTCCAACCAATTTTCAATCACAAAAGTATCAACAGCTTCAAAATCATTTTCACAATTGATCCACTTTTTTTCCTTTGAAAATAGTTTTTTGTAACGCTCCAAAGTATTTTTGGGAATGTGTTTCTTTATAACAAAAGTTGGGATTGTAGAACCGTCTTTTCTGAAAATTTCGGCATCGTGTTCCCAGACTACGTGAAGAATTACATTGTCATACGCAGGATCAGTTTCGTGTCGGTGTGCATACCAATCTGAAGATTTAATGTGTATTTCAACATTGCCAGCCCAAAGCTGATTGTCTAGTTCAATTTGGGCATTGAAGAAGTCGGGGCCTGAATTTAGATTGTGGCTCCCTTGATCCTTGATGTGGAGTTTTTCATCGTCCGAAGTATAAAAATCAACCACTTCCAACTTCTGAAATTTCCACACATAGTGTAGAAAATCCTCTTTCATTGTAATTTATTTTAAGGGGGAGCCTGTAAAGTTGTAATGTAAATATAAGGAGAAATTATTGTGATTCAACTTTGTCTTTCACCATTTTTTCCTGCATATCTGCTTGCTTCTCTACTTTTTCTGAAATGGTGTCCACAAAAAGAATGCGATTCCATTTATAAAGCCTTCGTGAAAGTATAACGTAGCGGAAAATCCCCACTACCAAAAAGATAACACAAACTACAAGTGCTAAGTAGCCCAAGTAATGAATGTCTCTAAAATCCTGAAGTTGAAGAATAGCAATACCGCCCAAAAGCAAGTAAAGCGAAGAACGAATATAGGAAAGCAAAGTGCGCTCATTGGCCAATTTTGTGCGTTCCAATGCTAAAATTTCATTGGTGTTCGCAGGCAAAGGCTTGGTGCGTAAAAAGCGGAATAATTTTTTTGCTTCGTTTTTCATATTAGGTTAAAAATACGAATAATATATTTGAAAATTTCGCCACGAATTCACAAATAAATATATAATAATATTCGTGAATTTGTGGTAAAAAACTACAAAGCACTTATAACGTCGTGCTTCGTAATTATATTGAATTTCCCATCACCTAAGTCTACCAAAACAGCGTTGTTTTCCTTTTGAATCAATTTTGAAATTTCTTCAATTGGCGTGTTTTTATTTACGATTGGGAAAGGTTTGCGCATCACTTCTTTTATTGGAAGGTCCGCAACATTTTTGTTTTCTAAATACTTTCGAAGTAAATCGGTTTCATCCAAAGCACCCACAAAACCAGTGGTGTCTTCAACAGGAATTTGGCTGATGTTGTATTTTTTCATGCGCTCTATGGCGTGGCCTACAAGCTCTTCTGTTTTTACAGTTATTAATGGAAAGTCTTGATGTTCTTTAATTAAATCTGAAGCGTTTTTAGCCACATCTTCCACAAAACCACGCTCGCGCATCCATTCGTCATTGTACATTTTACCTACATATCTACTTCCGTGATCGTGGAAAAGAACAACTACCACATCATCTTTTGTGAAATTATCTTTTAGTTGAAGTAATCCTTTAATCGCAGCTCCAGCAGAATTTCCTAAAAAGAAACCTTCTATTTTCGCAAGTTTCTGAGTGTAGATTGCTGCGTCTTTATCAGTTACTTTTACGAAACCATCAATTACACTAAAATCAACGTTTTTCGGAAGGATATCTTCGCCAATTCCTTCGGTTATGTATGGATAAATTTCGTTTTCGTCAAAAATTCCTGTTTCGTGGTACTTTTTGAAAACACTTCCGTAAGTGTCAATTCCCCATATTTTTACGTTTGGATTCTGTTCTTTTAGATATTTACCAACGCCGCTAATCGTTCCTCCAGTACCAACGCCTACCACAAAATGCGTCACTTTTCCATCGGTTTGTTTCCAGATTTCTGGACCTGTGCTTTCGTAATGTGCTGCCGCATTGCTTGGATTGTCGTATTGATTAACGTACCAACTATTAGGGGTTTCTTCAGCAAGTCTTTTTGATGTAGAATAATAGCTGCGAGGATCTTCGGGAGCTACGTTTGTTGGGCAAACTATAACTTTACTTCCCACAGCTTTCAGAATATCTACTTTTTCTTTACTCTGCTTATCACTAATTACGCAGACCATTTTATAGCCTTTTACGATTGCAGCCAGCGCCAAGCCCATTCCAGTATTTCCTGAAGTTCCTTCAATAATGGTTCCGCCTGGTTTTAAACGTCCATCTGCTTCGGCATCGGCAATCATTTTTACCGCCATTCGGTCTTTCACGGAGTTTCCTGGATTGAAGGTTTCATATTTGGCAAGTACCAAAGCAGGAATGTCTCCAATTATTTTGTTGATCTTCACCATTGGCGTGTTACCGATGGTTCCTAATATATTTTCTGCGTATTCCATAGTTATTTTTGAAGCGGCAAAGGTACAATTTCTTGATGAATAGAAAAGAATTCAAACTCTCATGAAGTTACTTTCGAATTAAGGCAAAAGCAGGATTTCAAATATTATAACTCGGAAAACCTAAGAATGAAATTCAATTTCAAAAATGTAATCTAAAATTAGTATCTTGAAAATAAAAAATTGATATGAGCCGCGGATTTGTAAAAGAAGGAGACCAAGAAGAAACCCCAATAATTCCACCAAGGGCTGCGCTGCCTGCTGGAGCAATAAATTATGTTACGCCAAAAGGGATGGAATTGCTGCTTGAAGAACGTGAACAGTTAGAAAACGAGCGCGCCAATCTCAACACAACTCATGAACAGCAACGGCGAATTGAATTGGCAGTATTAAATGGCAAGCTGGATTTACTAAACGAACGTATTGCATCTGCAAGAATTCTAGATCCTAAATTCCAACCAAAGGAAGAAGTGCGTTTTGGAGCAAAAGTTTCTTATAAAATAAGTCCCTCACCCACGCTTCAGAATTTTCAGATTGTTGGTGCAGATGAAGCCGATGTAGCCAAAAGAAAAATAGCTTTTGTCGCACCAATCGCGGTTGCGCTTACAGGAAGTAAAGTTGGCGATGTTGTCGATTTCACTATGGGCGAAGATCAAAGAAAACTTCAAGTTATAGAAATTGAATATGATTAGTTGTTAAAAAACGCTCCCATTCCATTATATTTATTCCATTCACTTTTATACAAAGTAAATTTTATTAATTTTGTGCTATGGGAGTAGGTACACTAGCAGTTGGAACAGTCATATTATTTGTGGCACTTTTTATCGTTTCTGAATTGAAGGAACGACTTTAAAAAAATCTAACTAAACTTTATTAATTATAATTACAGGAGCGATACCTTTTCGCAATCTGACAGATTTGTTTTTGACCTATTTCTACTTCCAATTTGTA
Source organism: Aequorivita sublithincola DSM 14238 (assembly GCF_000265385.1). Lineage (NCBI taxonomy): Bacteria > Pseudomonadati > Bacteroidota > Flavobacteriia > Flavobacteriales > Flavobacteriaceae > Aequorivita > Aequorivita sublithincola. Next base: position 2,135,601 of record NC_018013.1, on the reverse strand, counting down.
TAAAACTGCTCTCCTTTTTAAAATTCCTTCCCTTTTCATATTATTCGTCATATTCTATTATTTAAAAGAATAGTGGTTTCAAGACGTATTGTTATATTGCAGATTATTATTCGAAAATCCTCTATTATGAAAACGTTACGACTACTCTTTATCTTTTTATCAGTTCCTCTTTTTGCCCAACAAGGCGGTATGTGGATTCCTTCACTTTTAGAAGGAATGAATGAATCTGAAATGACCAACCTCGGTATGAAAATGACTGCCAAGGATATTTATGATGTTAACAATGCAAGTCTAAAAGACGCTGTGCCGCATTTTAATGGCGGTTGTACTTCCGAAGTAATCAGTAACCAAGGGCTTTTACTAACTAATCATCACTGCGGTTATTCACAAATTCAGAGTCATTCTTCTTTGGAAAATGATTATTTAGAAGATGGCTTTTGGGCGATGAACTTAAAGGAAGAACTTCCCAATCCAGGAGTTACCGCTACTTTTATTGTGAAAATTGAAGACGTAACCACCAAAATTATGGATGGTATTACCGCGGCAATGAGTGAAGCTGAAAAACAAAAAAAGATTGAACAAAACATTGCGAATGTCACGCAGACTTCACCAAAAGAAGCTTATCAGGAAAACCGCGTACGTACTTTTTATGAAGGCAATCAATATATGCTTTTTGTGGTGGAAACCTATAAAGATATTCGTCTAGTTGGCGCTCCGCCTTCTTCAATCGGGAAGTTTGGAAGCGATACTGATAACTGGATTTGGCCAAGACACACAGGCGATTTTTCTCTTTTTAGAATCTATGCCGACAAAAATAATCGTCCCGCAGAATATTCTAAAGACAATGTACCTTTCACTCCAAAACACTTCCTACCAATTTCATTAGACGGGGTGGCAGAAAATGATTTCACTTTGGTATTCGGCTTTCCAGGAACTACTGATGAATATTTACCTTCTATAGCAATTGAGCAGGTTATAAACACCATCAATCCAGCCCGAATCGCTATTCGCGATGCTGCTTTAGCTATTCAGGATAAATATATGCGTGCAGATCCGCAGATCAAGATTCAATATGCTTCTAAGTTTGCTCGTATTGCCAATTACTGGAAAAAGTGGCGAGGCGAAACCCTTGGTTTAACAAAATCGAATGCAGTTGGAATTAAAAAACAACAGGAAACCGCGCTTACTTCTGAGATAAATAAAAAAGGTAAACAACAGGAATACGGCCAGATATTACCACAATTTGAAAAACATTATACCGAAATAGAACCTTATTCCCTCGCTCGTGAATATTACGTTGAAACCGTTTTGCGAAACGTGGAGCTGCTCCGTATAGCTTATCAAACCTACCAATTGAAACAAGCTTATGAAAATCGTGGCGCTCAATCTTTTGAAGATAGAAGAAACAACCTCATAGAAAGAGCGGAAAGTCATTATAAAGATTACAGCAAACAGGTGGATGAAGAGGTTTTTGAAGCTTTAATCGCGCTTTATGTAAAGAATGTTCAACCGCAGTTTTTACCAGATTTCTTTAAAAACTTAAATGCGCAATCACTTACCAATTCTGTATATAAAAAATCAGCTTTTGTGGACTTTGCTTCCTTAAAAAATCTTTTAGAAGGTGATGCCGAAACAGTTATGGCAAAGTTAAACAACGACCCGGGATTCCAAGTTGTAAGCGACATGGCAGATGCTTATAATGAAAAAGTAGCTCCAAAATATGAAGAATTAAAGCTAAGTATCTCTGGTTTGGAACGTGATTATATGAAAGCATTATTAGAGCTTAGTCCAAAAGATGCTCGTATTTTTCCAAATGCCAACAGCACCCTACGTGTAACCTACGGAAAAGTGGCTGGCTACTCGCCTGCTGATGCTGTTTATTACGAACCTGTAACTCATTTGGAAGGCGTAATGCAAAAATACATTCCTGGCGATTATGAATTTGATGTCCCTCAAAAGCTGATCGATCTATACAAAGCCAAGGATTATGGGCAATATGGCGAAAATGGTAAAATGCCGATTAACTTTATAGGAACCAATCACACTACAGGCGGAAATTCTGGAAGCCCTGCAATTGATGCCTACGGAAATCTAATAGGTCTAAACTTTGACCGTGTATGGGAAGGAACAATGAGCGATTATTACTACGACCCTGCCCTATCGCGCAACATTATGGTTGATATTCGCTACGTGCTTTTCATAATGGATAAATACGCCGGAGCGACTAACTTAATTAAAGAGTTGAAGTTGGTGCATCCCAAAAAAGAAATAGGGAAATCCAAAAAGAAGAAAAAGAAGAAGTAATTACAATGTTTGGTTAAGTTCATCGGATAGCTATCGAATCAACTTTGTTTCGAAAAGTCATTATCAAAAACTACAAATCCACGAATAATTATAAAAATTATTCGTGGATTTGTGGTTTTATAATAAAATTATTTCAAGCCACGCGCTTTCAGCATAGGCTCAATCTTTGGATCGCTACCGCGCCAATCTTTATACATTTTTTCAAGATTCATGGTGTTTCCTTTTGAAAGAACCATATCTCTAAAACGTTGTCCGTTTTCACGGGTTAAGCCTCCGTGGGTCTCAAACCAATTGTAAGCATCGTGGTCTAGCATTTCCGTCCAAGAATAGGAATAATACCCTGCCGCATATCCTCCTGCAAAAATGTGAGAGAAATAAGTAGAGCGATATCTTGGCGGAACAGCGTGGACCACATCAAGTTTGGTTTTGTTTAAAGCTTCTTTTTCAAAAGCATTTACGTCTTCAATCTTTTTGTCTGCGGAAATGGTGTGCCATTGCATATCCAGATTGCTTCCAGCCAAGTTTTCAGTTAAACTATATCCTTGATTAAAAGTTCCAGAATTTTTTATTTTATCAATTAGTTCTTGTGGAATCTGCTCGCCAGTTTTATAGTGTTTTGCGTAGTTTTTCAGCACGTCTGGATACAAGGCCCAGTTTTCATTGAACTGTGAAGGAAACTCTACAAAATCGCGCGCAACAGCTGTCCCTGAGAGTGAAGGATATTGTTGGCTTGCAAAGAAACCGTGAAGTGCATGACCAAACTCGTGAAACATTGTTGTAACCTCGTCAAAAGTCAACAAGGCAGGTTCATTGCCAGCAGGTTTTGGAATATTCAAAACATTATATATTACCGGTTTCTTATTATAAAGTTTGGACTGAGTAACAAAATTAGACATCCAAGCACCACCACTTTTGCTAGGTCGCGCAAAATAATCTGTATAGAAAAGTCCAAGCGGATCTCCGTTTTCTTCGAAAAGCTCATAAACTTTTACGTCTTCTTGATAAACTGGAATGTCTGTTCTTTCTTTGTAAGTAATTCCGTAAAGTTTATTGGCGGCATAAAACACACCTTTTTCAAGCACATTGTTCAACTCGAAATAAGGCTTTATTTGGTTTTCGTCTAAGTCATATTTCTCTTTACGAACCATTTCAGCATAATAGTTCCAATCCCAAGGTTCCAAGGTAAAATCTTGTCCTTTGGATTTTATCATTTTCTGGATTTCATCAGATTCATCTTGTGCTTTGGCAGTGGCGGCAGGGATTAGCTTACCAAAAAATGTATTTACATTTTCTGGCGTTTTCGCCATTGTTTTCTGAAGGCTCCATTCAGCATAGTTGTTAAAGCCCAAGAGTTTCGCTTTTTGGGCACGCACTTCTACCAATTCCTTAATAATTTCTCTAGTATCATTTCCCCCTTGATCTGCCCTATGCCAAGCCGCCATAAACAATTTTTCTCTGCTCGCTCGATTGTCCATAGATTGCAACAAAGGTTGCTGAGTAGTGTTCTGCAACGGAATTCTCCAACCTTTTCCATCTTTGGTTTCTTTAGATTTTAGGAAATCTTCGTCAACTCCCGCCAAGTCTTCTTTATTGGTAAAAGTTACTGCACCGGCATTGTTGGCATCCAAAAGGGTTTTTCCAAACTTGGTGGTAAGCGTAGCTATTTTTTCATTGTACTCTTTTAGCGTTTCTTTATCTTCAGAAGAAAGATTGGCTCCTGCTATTTTAAAATCTTCATAGTATTCCTCCAATAGTTTTAATGATTCTGCATCCAAATTGAGCGATTCCTTTTTATCGTATAATGTTTTAAATCTTTTGAACAGTTTTTCGTTCAAGTAAATCATGTCATTTTGAGCAGCGAATTTCGGCGCCATTTCTTCTTCTACAGCTTGTAGGGTTTCGTTTGTGTTTGAACCAGCCAAAGCGTAAAATATTTGTGAAGACCTGCTTAACAACTCACCACTTTTTTCAAGGGCGAGCACAGTATTATCAAAAGTGGGCTCTTCTACAGAGTTGGCTATTGCTTCTACTGCTTTTTTCTGCTGTTCAATTCCTTCCAACATTGCAGGCTGAAAGTTTTCATCTTTTATTTTTGAAAAATCTGGGGCGCCATAAGGCAACGTACTTTCAGAAAGTAACGGATTTTCGGTAGTGTTCATTTGTTCATCACTTTGGTTTTCTTTTTCTATGGAATTATTGCAGGCCACAACAAGCATGGCAAGCGTTAAAAAAGGAATTGCTTTTTTCATTTCTATAAATTTTTTGGATTGTATGGTAAAGATACAGAATATGTATTCTTTTTATCCTGAATGTCATAAAATCAAAAAACCCCTCAGCAGAAGCTGAAGAGGTTTCCTTTTTTTGGGTTGATTAATTATTTGGGGAATATTGTTTAATCAAGCGCTTCACAGTGCTTGCGTTGTTACCAATGATCTGAACAACGTAAACTCCAGCGGCAAGAGATGAAACATCTACTGCTTTCTCACCTTGCATTTCGCGAAGGTTTGTCTGGCTTACTAGTTTTCCGATTATGTCATAAATCATCATTTTTTCAAGAGAAATATTGGTTTTGTTGACAAGGTTCACCACATTAGTTGTTGGGTTAGGGTATAACGCCAAATCTTGATCCAATGAACTTTCATTGATTCCAAGCACAACACTATTGCCATCTAATGTAACAGCGGTCTGTGACAGCGCTCTACCGTCAAATGTTGCTCCTGTCTGCATAGCTATTTGAGTTTGACATAATATATTTCCACTAAAATCTGATGTTGTTCCAAGGGTAACTTGACCAGCCACCTGCCAGAAGATGTTGGATGCCTTTGCCCCTCCACTAAGAGTAATAATGGCTCCGTTAGCTATAATTAAATCCTGCGCTATCTCGAAGATCCAAACATCTGTTGGGCTACCTGAGATTGTAACACCACCAGCAGAAACCAGAACGTTGGTTCCCCATTTATAGACACCAGTAGTTAAGGTTTGTCCCGTAAGATCTCCAGCGTAAAGTTCAGTGTAATCTGGTATTCTTCCGGCAGCATCGGTGTATGCAGTTTCCATATCGCTCACAGCCGTAGTCAATAGTGTTGGAGTTGGAGACGTATAGTTTGATGCAAATATTTTTCCATCAACTAAAGATGAAGTTGCAAATTGACCTGAAGGATCTAATATTAAACTAAATCCAGTTATGGCAGTATGGTCAATAGGACTAACCCCAATATTTCCAACAATAGAAGTGGTTCCTGTAGTTGAAATTCCTGATTTTGCTAAAACCACGAAATTACTAGAAGTTCCAAGATTCACTGGCAATGGCGATTGTGACAGAGCCGTAGCAGGCAAAATAAAAGCGATCATCAGAATAATTCCGAAAAAGCACTTCAAGTTTATTAAAGTTGTTATGGATTTTTTTGTATAATTGTTCATAATCATTTCATTTGCAGTGGATTATAATAGGTCAAAATTGGTCTAATATGTACTGCAATAGTTAAACAATAGTACACTAATAAAGGCCCGCGCATAGCCAATCTTTAGCCAAAGTGTAAGAAAATTCGACAAAACAGCATTTGTACAAATCATTTTCACATATTTAAACCATTAATTTAAAAATCTATGTTAAAAAGATATCTATGATTAATTTACTATGAAAACTAACAGTAAAGCATTAAAAAAGCCTTTCCGTATTTTGGGAAAGGCTTTTATATGATATGATTTAGAGAAAAAAGGTGTTTAATCATTTTCCAATAGCTATTTAGCATACCCAAAAAACTAGGGGAGTATGTTTGAATATGATGAGCTAGTGCAGTTTTGGATTTCTAAATTATACATTCTTGCAAAACCGCTTTTATTTAGATTTTTAAAAAAATTTTAGAAGGTTTTGTAATGCTTCAATTTGTTTAAAATCAAAAAACCCCCTCAGCAAAAGCTGAAGGGATTTCCTTTTTTTGGTTGGTTAATTATTTGGTAATTACTCTTTAATCAAGCGTTTCACAGTGCTTGCGTTGTTACCAATTATCTGAACTACATAAACGCCAGAAGCAAGTGATGAAACATCTACTGCTTTTTCACCTTGCATTGTGCGAAGGTCTGTTGTGTTTACTAGTTTTCCGTTTATGTCATAGATCATCATTTTCTCTAAAGAAATGTTGGTCTTGTTCACAAGGTTAACCACATTGCTCGCTGGGTTTGGATATAATGCCAAACCTTTGTCCAATGAGTTTTCACCAACACCAATTGTGGTTTCCACAGTAAGTACAAAACTACAAGTAGAAACGTTTCCGTATTCATCCTCGGCAGTTAGTGTAATGGTGTGTGTTCCATCAGGAAGCGGAGTTCCCACTGCTGGAGACTGGCTTGTGATGGTTACTGGGTCGGTACAGTTGTCAACAGCTGTAGCTTCGCCAGTTGCAAAATAGTCTGGCAAGATGTAGAACAAGCCACCAGCTCCTGGATCAACAGTTTGATCTGCTGGGCAGGTAATTACTGGAGCAAGTTTGTCTACCACATTTACTTCGGCAGTACAAGAGGCAATGTTGCCACTAGCATCACTTACAAACACGGTAATCATTATTGGAGTTCCAATATCTGCACAGCTAACTGTGGTTACATCTACTGCGATGGTGCTAATTCCACAAGCTTCAACTATATCAGAAAGAAGGCTATAAGGATCGATGGTTGTAGTTCCATCAGGTCCAAGCTCAACTTCTACAACATTGCCTGTTCCAGCAAGTTCATAGCTGAGATCAAAATTATCTACGCCAGCTGCCCAGCCCCAACCGCCAAGATCGTCAAAAGTCCAACGAACTTGGAACGCTGCATTTGCAAAAGCAGAAGCATCAATTGACTCCGTTTGGATGTTTGGAACCAAATCTGCATCGTAAAGTGCTATTTGTTGCCAAGCTGTTCCATCATAAACCTCAACAGTGAATGTTTGGTCTCCAGATTCCTGGAAAGCAACATCATAGCCAACCAATACATTGGTTGCGTCTGTAAGGTCGTATACTGGAGAAGATAAGGAAACTTTATTGGTTTGTCCACTACCAGCTGCGTCATCATTAAAGATTGCTGCGTTGGATGTGAAATCATCACCAGTAGGCATTGCGCCAGAACCAAAGGTCCAATCTGCAACTCCAGCTAGAATCTCAGTAGACCATCCTGCAGGAACGGTAGTTCCTTCAAAATCCTCTGTTTCTGAAACTGTTGGATTTGTTCCACAAGTAATTACAGGAGCAATGTTGTCAATAACATTAACTGTTGCTATACAGGTAGACTCGTTTCCACTTGCATCCGTAACTGTTACTTCTACTTGGTTTGGACCAAGGTCTGCACAAGTGAAGTCGAGACCGCCACCTGATGAGCCAACTGTATAGTTGATTGTTCCATTCCAAACTCGGTTAGGGAATACGGAACCAGTAAAGACTCCTGCAACAGAAGTTCCTAGATTAATAGAAAGATCTGCATTGTCATAACATTGGTTTCCAGGACAACCTGTACCATTGGTGTATTTTACTGGTACATTCATAATTACGGCAATACCATAAGTAGTATTCGCAGAAAGTGTAACGGGTGTTGCAAGAACTGCATTACTCGGATTGTCAATTCCAGCTCCGGTACCTGATCCAGAAGTTACAGCTGCTCCCCAAGCACCAGCGTTGGTTTCATTACCTACATAAGTACCTACTAAAGTATATAAATCTAAAGTAAAGGCTGTTGTAGCATCTGTATTTACATCAAGATCGGTGATCTCAATATCGTTTGGACCTACGGAAACGTCATACATTACAGTCCAGTTAGCAGATCCTCCATTGCCTGAAGCAAATAAGGTTGTAAGTGAGTCTGAATATCCACCACCGGCTCCGCCAGCAGTAACAGTATATCCACACGCTTCATCAACGCTCAATAAAAGATCGTTTGGATCTACACTTGCCATTCCGTTTGCATCAAGAAATACATCAAGACCACCACCGGCTGCAGATTCGTAGTTCAACAAGAAGTTATCTATTCCTGCGCCATAAGCCCAAGAACCCTCATCGTCATAGGTAAAACGTACTTGGAAATTAGCATTGGCATATGCCATCATATCAAGATCACCTGTATTAACTGGACCAACGTCAATATCGTCAACAATAAGTATCTGTTGCCAAGTTGCTCCATCATAAACATCTACTGTCAGTACTCCAAAGCCTATAAAGTCTTTCAAAATATAATCAAAAGATACAGTGGCAGAAGTTGCGGCAGAAATATCATATACAGGAGATAGTAAACTAACTAAGTTTACTTGTCCGCTTCCGGCTGCATCATCATCAAAGATGGCTGCATTGGTTGGGAAATCTGCACCTAATGGCATATCGCCTGAACCAAATGTCCAGTCGTAAGTTCCTGCTTGTATATCAGTAGTCCAACCAGATGGAATAGTAGCACCTTCAAAATCTTCAGATACGGAAACAGTTGCTACTCCACCAATACAAGTGATAACAGGAGCGGTAACGTCTTGTACGGTAACGGTAGAAGTACAGGTTGCAATATTTCCAGAGTTATCTGTAATAGTAAGAACTACGGTGTTTGCACCAGTCATTGTGCAATCAAAAGATGAAATATCCAAGCTCATAGAAGCAATGCCACAGTTGTCTGTAGAACCATTGTCCACATCAGCAGCTGCTATTGTTGCCATTCCTGTTACTGGGTCTATATCTACTGTTATGTCTTGACAAACGGCTACTGGTAGCTCGTTGTCATTTACTGTAACTGTAAAAGAACAGGTAACGGTGTTGTTATCGCTATCAGTTACTGAAAGTACTACTGTAGTAACGCCTACTGCGAAAGTACTTCCGCTAGCAGGAGTAGCTATTATCGATGCAGAAATATTTCCATCTTCATCATCAATAGCGATACCAGCAAAGTTTGCCACTGCACCGCAGGTTCCTGGAGCATTGTTTATAACAATATCTGCAGGACAAGCAATGATTGGCGGATTACCTGTGCCAACCACAGGGAAACCACTTACGGTAAGTTCAAATGCACCAGTAGCTCCTCCAAAGGAATGCACTAATACATAATATGTAGAAGAACCATCTGTGGTAAAATTCACAGCACTTTGAACACCACAGGAGTCATCATTTCCTGTAACACAGGTAAAGGTTCCACAACTACCGGTATAAACAGAAAGCTTAGTATCATAAGATGTACCAGTGCAAAGACTTAAATCTACAGTACCTCCTGTTCCCGAAACATCAGTAAATTTGTACCAAACACCGGGTGAAGAAACTGAGGTTCCACAAGCCGGAGCCGCATCAATTGTTGCTCCAACTGATGTACCTGAAATTACACCGTCCCCTGTTATGGTTATTGCATTAGCGCAAAGATCGTTTGCTGGTGCCGGTGGCGGTGGTGATATAAGTTGAATGGATGACACAAAACAAGATGCTGCAGTACCACAAGTAGGAAATAGACTACTGTGTATGTGAGATCTAAGTGTTGTTACCGTAACCCCAATAACAGTAACGGGAGACGGTCCAAAAGCAATAACATTATTGCTGGTGTCGGTAATTGTAATAGAAGCAGCCGTAGAGGTAAAAGTGTAATCTTCACCAATCAATAGGCCACTTACTGTACCGTACTCGCCACCAAAGTTACAGGTCGTAATATTCTGAACATTTCCAGAATTATTAGACACAATAGTGCCAAAGGCCGAAGTAGCAATACATTGACTAAAAGAACTCCCAATTGCAAATAAGAGCAATAAGAGTGTTAACGTAATTTTCTTCATAATTTCATAAATTTAAATTTATAGTTACTAGTTAATATGTCGTTAAAAATAGTTAAATTATCCCTAATTACAAATTAATCCTGATAACTATAATTTTAAAGAATTAAGAAATATTTCAACTGAACAAAAAAAATATAAAATATGTAAGTCATAATCGTCTTATTTAAAAGCAACTAACACATTTCCTTCGGAAAAAAATATTCATAAAGCCTAATTTTCAATGCTATTAATTTCTTGTTCAGAAACTTCAAAAAAGAGGAATAAATTAGAATATTCAGATAATGGAACAAAAGAAAATCCTTCGCGTAAAGAAATCGGAATGTTTTCCGAAGCTGTTTTTTCAGATAATAACAAGGATAAAGACCTAGATCTTTTAGAACCGATGAGGGGATGGCTCCCACCTTTTTCACAAATAATAATGGAAAGTTTACTAAAAACGAAACCAAAATTGGGCTCGAAAATACCGAAGGCTAGTGGTTTATCGTAAGTGCCACCGATTTTTAATTTTACGTTTTAAATTTGGCAAACCTAACAGGTCTCTTAAATCTGTTAGGTCTTTACATTTAAGTATTTGGCTTGACCCAACCCCTTTAGCGGAGAGTTTTAATAGTATTTAAAAGAAAGGTCGGTACTGCTCTACCCGAAAATCGATGGTAGTTTTTTCAGGAAATTCAGCTTTCATTTTTTTATAGGAAGCAAGACTTCCCACTGCCCTATTCGCAGCTCCTGAAGGTGCAATTAAGGAAACTGTTTTTACAATTCTACCATTTTCAGGAAGTTGGAATTTGTGAATTCTAGGCACTTTGTTGGAAACCAATTCTAATGAAATATTGTATTCTTTTAATTTTCTTCGGAAGAAATATTCTGGACCATTTTTACTGTTTCCTCCTGTGAAAAGAAGCGTGTCTATTTTTGGGTTTTGCTGAAGAATAACAACCAAGTCACGTAATTCTGCTTCTTGCATTCCAATATCTGAAGCATCCACTTTTTCGCGTCTCGCAGAAGCTACTATATCACAAATACCAATTCCTCTTTTTTTAAGAAAATATTCGCGTTGTTCTATTGCTTCGGCTGTGGTTTCAAACTTTAAGTTTAAACCGAAAATCTTATCTAGAATGGTCCATAATTGTCCGTCACGACTGCCGTAGCAGAAATCTACATCGCCCTCCTTCAATTCGCCAGTTGTGAAACGCGGCGGCGGAAGCGTACCTACAATTAACTTAGTAGCGGTTTCGGGAATATACGGTGGATATGGGTGAATGTGGTGGAACAAAATGATTTACGGTTTTTGATTAACGATTGCTGATTAACGATTTTTGATTTTTCGCGAAGCCTCGAGGTCAGTTTCGGTTTCGTCCCTTTAGTTATCGGGATCGATTTCGATTTCTTTTTCGATTTAAGTTTCGATTTCAATTGTATTATTCAGTTCTAAAATTTTTTGAATAAAAGCTTCATTGGTTTTTGGGCTGATGTATATTTCATTGAATTTATCATAATGTACAATCAATCCTTTCCTTGCAGTAGCAGGCTTAAAACCAACCCACATTGTTTTTCCAGCTTCAATTTTCCGAATGCTTTCAATTTTTATTTTTCCTCTAAAAGGACCACTTCTATATATGAAATGAGTTTGATTCAGTTCATAATTGGTTGTAAAAAATATCCAAAACACAAACCCAACAAGCGCAAAAATAACAGCAGATGTCCAATATTCTTTTGGTTCAATTTCACCAGTTATGTGCCCATAAACCGTAATACCAATCAAAAATGTATTAAGTCCAAAAATGATTACAATGAAAAGAAAATCCTTTCTGCTTTTAAATTTCATTTTTAATTATCTTATAAAAACAGGCTCATGCTCCTTCTCCGTATATTCTTCACTAAAACCATAGCCATCATAATTAAACGCCTTCAAGTCATCCAAAGTTTTTACATTATTATCAATGGCAAACCGCGTCATACTACCGCGTGCTTTTTTGGCGTAAAAGGAAATTATTTTCAGTTTTCCATTTTTGAAATCTTTAAAAACTGGGGAAATTACAGGTACTTTCAACTTCTTTTCATCAATGGCGTTGAAGTACTCTACACTTGCGAGATTTAAGAATAACTCATTATTTTTCAATTCATCATTTAAAGTTTCGGTGAGTGTTTTTTTCCAAAAAGCATACAAATCCTTTTTTCGATTTATAGCGATTTTAGTTCCCATTTCAAGACGATAAGGCTGCATTAAATCTAACGGACGAAGTATTCCATACATTCCCGAAAGTATGCGCAATGAGTCTTGCAACAAATCAATTTTTCCTGAAGGAATTGTGTAAGCATCCAAGCCAGTGTAAACATCGCCAGCAAAGGCGTAAACCGCTGGGCGGGCATTTTCTGTGGTAAATGGTGTATTGAATTCTTTGTAACGCTGGTAATTGAGCTCTGCCAATTTATCGCTTATGTGCATCAACTCGCCGATGGCTTTTTTGCTTTTGCGTTCCAGTTTGTTGTTTATCATTTCGGCTTCCTCTAAAAATTTGGGTTGGGTGCCTCGTGTTGTAGGAAGTTTGGATTCAAAATCGAGTGTTTTTGCTGGGGAAACTACTATTTTCATCTATTAAGCTTTTTCTTCAAAATTAATGAAAAGAAAATAGATTCAAGGTTTAAAATTCAATATTCAAAGCTGGGTTTTAGGTATTAAATACTTATTAAAACTTTGTGCCCTCTGTGCCTTTGTGGTGATTTTTAACACAGAGACACAGAGGACACAGAGTTAATCGGATTTGAAAATAAATCTATTTCAATGTGCAGAATATTGAATTTTAAATATTATTCAATCCTTCTCCCAATCGTAGTAAAACTCAATCCCTGCGAGCCTCGAAGCGAAGTCATAATTGCTTCAAAAAGTGGTTCTGGGATTGTGGGTTTTGTGGTCCATTCAAAAATAAAATTGGCACCGCTGCCACCGTGTTCATCGGTTTCGTCTATTACAATTTCTACAGTTTCCAAAGGTTTTAGGTAGATTGGTTTTTTGAAATAATGCCGAATCAACTCTCCCTCAGTACTATAATAATCTGCTGTTGAAATATAGATTGTATCTGTTTTACTCACATTCCGAAGACTAACCATGGCGGTAAGATTGTGTGAGGTTGCCAAAGTGAGACTGTAAATATGCGAGTAAATACTTAAATAGGTAATTCCTGATTGCAGCGAATCCATTTGTGGGATATCAGCATAATGGTTCTCCCAGTGATTTGGGCTATATGAACTTATTTCTTTGGGTTCTTCACATCCCAAAAGCATTCCAAAGAGGAATAGAAATGCTGTGAGTTTGTATATTTTTAAGTGACTTCTCATGATTTTATATTCCTATAAAACTACAGCTTTTTATCGATGTTATCCTTCGTTTCCAGCAATTCGTTTTTTTGCCATTGTCTAGCATTTTGTTGGTTTGAAAGATATATTGCTTTTTCAATAGTTTTGCTTGCTTCGGTTGCGTTGCCGTTTGCCATTTTAACTTTCGCTAATACGTTATAACTATCAAAGCTATTCGGGTTTGTAGTTAGTGCTTCTTTTAAAAGCAGTTCGGCTTCTTCATACTTTTCAGCTTCCATAAGGTCTCCAGCTTGGGCGTTATTGAACAAAACATACGCATCTGTACTCAAAACCTTAAAAGCTTCAGCAACCTTCTTTCGCTCTTTATCGTTTTTTTTCAGAATATAATTTGTGTAACCCACTACGGAAGGAGTAATATTAAAAATATTCCCGTACTGCTTTTGCACTTCGGCATAATGGTTTTTTAATTCTGGGGCAGAAGAAAAATATAGTTTTTCTACAAACCAATTTTTAAAAATATCAGTCAATGCCCATTTATAAGTAACGAGTCCCACGGAGTTATGGGTTTCATTGGGAAATTCTTGATACTTTACATTTTTCTCCATAATGCTCTTGGGAATTTTCTTCACAAATTCTGAAACGCCCATTCCCTTTTCATTGGCCAGCGAAATATACAAGCTTGCTGTGGTGCTTTCGGTTTTACCCCAAGTGTTTTTAAGCACATCTTCCATTGCATTTTTTCCCCACCAAAGCGCCGGACTGATTGCTATATAATTATTGAAGAGGTCAGGATGATTAATTGCTGTATTTACAACAAATATTCCACCCACAGAATGGCCGCCCAAGATTTTGTAATCAGAGGCTTTGTAGTTTTTGTTTACATAGGGAATCAATTCCTTTTCAATGAAATTTACTACTTCTTTAGCATTGCCGCTATCTTCCACGCCATCTATATTGGGTTTACAGTTTTTACGGTATTCATTTGTTCCTTTTCCTGAAATTGCGACTAGAATCATTTCGGGAATAATTTCACTAATTGCACCCTGTAACTCTAAAAAGCCAGCAACATATTGAAAGTTGTAATCGCCATCCAAAATATAGAGCATGGGATACTTTTGGCTTACCGAAGTATTATAGGACGGTGGCAGATACACAGAAAATTCCCTGTCTTGCTGCAAGATTTCAGAATATACTTTATCACGTTTTCCGATGGAAATATCTTGGGCAAAAAAAGTTGCCGAGTAAAACAATAGCAGAAGCAATAGTAATTTTTGATTTTTCATAACTATCTAATTATATGATTACCACGAATATAATTTAACTTTAAATTTATGCAGACGAAAACTCTCTGATTTTTAAAGCCTTATACACTTTCTTGATTCCTTTTTTAGATTCTGAAAGCACGATTAACACATCATCCTCCTTAATTGCAGTACTGCCATTTGGTGTTATGTATTTTTCATCTCTTTTAATCATTGCTATAATCGCAGTTTTAGGAAATTCAATATCCACAATTTTTTTACCTACAACTTTATTTCCGTTTGCAATACCTATCTCCCGCATTTCAGTTTTGGGATGTTCCTCAAGAAATTTTTCTGAAGGAGTCAATATTTTTTCTTCGCTGGGAATGCTCACTTTTAACCATTTAGCAACTACTGAAAGGGTAGTTCCTTGAATCAAAATAGAGGTTAGGGAAATGAAAAACACGATATTAAAAATCATATTCGCCTTATCAATACCTGCTAACAATGGATATGTTGCAAATACAATAGGCACTGCTCCTCGTAAACCAACCCACGAAATATAAAATCGTCTGCGCAATTTCATTTTAAAGGGAATAAGACTAATAAAAACAGCCGCAGGACGTGCCACCAATATTAAAAACAAGGATATAATTAGTCCGATGCCAATCACAGGAACAATCTGCGAAGGAAAAACCAAAAGCCCCAAGGTTAAGAAAAGTACAATCTGCATCAACCAAGCCAAACCATCATACATTTTAAGTATGGTTTTTTTGTGTATCAAGTATTGATTTCCTAGATAGAGCGCACAAATGTAGATAGCAAGAAAACCATTCCCTCCCACAAAATCGGTCACGGAAAAGGTAATAAACATTAAAGCTATTACAAGCACTGGGTATAAACCTTCAAAATCTAATTTAATTCTGTTGATGATAATCTTGCTTAATTTCCCAAAACCAAAACCGGCAATGGTACCGAGAATCATTTGCTGAAAAAATAACGGAATCATGGATGCTAAGCCTTTGTCTTGATTAATTACTAACCCTAAAAAAGCAATGGTTAGCACATAAGCCATTGGGTCATTACTACCGCTTTCCATCTCTAACGTGGGACGTAAATTGGCACGGAGCGCAAGGTTTTTTGAACGTAATATGGAAAATACTGCAGCAGCATCTGTAGATGATACTATACTGCCAAGGAGCAAACTTTCATAAATGGTAAAGTCGGTAACGTAATAAACAAAAGTTCCCAAACCCACAGCCGTTAATAAAACGCCAAGGGTAGAAAGTGCGAGACCTTCTTTCATTATAGGTTTTACCGCTTTCCAATCTGTATCGAGCCCACCAGAAAAAAGAATAAAATTTAATGATATTATACCTATTAATTGCGCAATTTGAGGATCGTCGAAGCTAATTCCGCCAATACCATCTTCACCAGCAAGCATTCCAATCCCCAAGAAAAGCACTAAGGTGGGAACGCCAAATTTATATGAAGTTTTACCCGCTATAATACTTATAAAAAGTAAGAGCGAGCCAATAAGCAGAATGTTTTCAATGGTTAGATCCAATAACTTTCAGTTTATAATTGCATTTCCGAAAAATACAAATTTAAATTTTTTAAAATAACCACAATCAATTTTTTAAAGTCAACAAAAAAATATCAGTTTAAAATTTGAGCTCCATATTCACAAATAACTCTAATTTTGTATACAATGACAAATAGCAAAATAGAACTTCGCACCGTAAACGTTACGCGTTACATAACTCCACTCCGAGAAGGCGGCTCATTACCAGCATTGGCTGAAGCGAACGACGATTTTAAATACGTTTTAAAATTTCGAGGTGCTGGTCACGGTGTTAAAGCTTTGATTGCCGAATTATTAGGCGGCGAAATTGCACGTATTTTAGGATTAAAGGTACCCGAACTAGTTTTTGCAAACTTAGACGAAGCCTTTGGTCGTAGTGAAGGTGATGAAGAAATTCAGGATTTATTAAAAGGTAGCCAGGGTTTAAACTTGGCGTTACATTTTCTTTCGGGAGCTCTTACCTTCGACCCAATTGTTACACAAGTAGAAGAAAGATTAGCTTCAAAAATTATTTGGCTAGACGCATTTATAACAAATATAGACCGAACAGTAAAAAACACCAATATGCTTATTTGGCATAAAGAACTGTGGTTAATAGATCACGGAGCCACGTTCTATTTTCACCATTCTTGGGGCGATTGGAAAAAAGCGGCAGTAAGTCCGTTTCCATATAGTAAAGACCACGTTCTGTTACCACAAGCGGCTTTTGTTGAAGAAATAAACAGTGAAATGGTCGCGCTACTTTCAGACGAAAAATTAAGCGAAATAACCAATCTTATTCCAACCGATTGGTTGCAATGGGAAGGTTCAGAAATGAATGTAGCAGAAATCAGGGAAGTGTATTTTCAATTTTTAGTGCTTAGAAGAAACAATTCAAACAACTTTGTAAAACAAATTCAGGATGCCCGGAAAACACTTGTATGAATATGCGGTAATACGTTTGGTTCCGCGTGTTGAACGTGAGGAATTCCTAAATGTTGGAATAATTATTTTCAGCAAAGACGCCAAATATCTGAATTGTAAATACCGCATTGACACCGATAAACTAAACCTTTTTTCCTGCGAATTGGAAGTTGATGAGCTAGAAAACAATTTAAAGGCTTTTGAAAAAATTTGTTCGGGTTCCAAAGATGGTGGTCCTGTGGCATCATGGGAAATTCCCGACAGATTCCGATGGCTTACGGCGCAACGCAGTTCTTCCCTTCAAACTTCACGCCCACATAATGGATTTAGCGATGATCTTGAAGCTACTTTGGAAAGGCTTTTTGGGGAATTGGTGCTTTGAAAAAAAAGTTTAAAAGTTGAATAGTTTAAAAGTTTAGAAGCCTGCCCGCCGTAAAAGGGTTTATAAGTTTAAAGGTTGACACCCAAATAGATTTAGTCGACGCTACTGAAAACTGAGACTGAGACTGAATCCTGCAACTACAAAACCTTCGCAGCCAAATATTTCTGCACTTCGTAAATATCTATGCTTTTATTGAATTTTTTGCTCACCGTGGGTAAGTCTTCACTGGAAATCCAGATTTTTAACTCTGCATCTAAATCAAAAGTACCGGCGGTTTCCAACGAAAATCTCGAAATGTGCTTGTAAGGCAAACATTTGTACTCGGCTTTACTTCCCGTTATTCCTTGTACGTCAATTAAAATTAAGCGTTTGTTTGTAAACATAAACACATCGCGAAAAAGTTTGAAACCAAGTTCCACTTCTTCCCCACTAATCAATAGCCGACCGTATTTCTCGTTTAATTTTTCCGAAGAAACCTCACTTGCGTTTCCTAATATTTTATTGAATAGACTCATTTTTAAGTTTGTTTGAAAGTTTAGAGGTTACTATAAGTTATTTATTAATACAGTAACTAATCCCAAAAATATGTGCAATCTTTTTAAAAAACCAAAAATTCCCAAATCTTTCCCATGTTAATTTCTACTTTTAAGCGATGAAAATTTTGTTAATTGAAGACGAAAAAGAGCTGCGTGATACGCTTGTTGCATCGCTTCTAAAAGAATTTTATGTAGTGGAAACTGCGGAAAATTTCAGCGATGCAGTGGAAAAAATTGCAATTTACGATTACGATTGTATCTTGCTAGACGTTATGCTTCCTAATGGTAACGGTTTAGAAATCCTTTCAGAATTAAAAGCAATTGGCAAATCTGAAAATGTTATAATCATTTCTGCCAAAGACTCTTTAGATGATAAACTTAAAGGATTGGAACTGGGTGCCGATGATTATTTAACCAAGCCTTTTCACATCGCCGAATTAAACGCACGCATTAAGGCTGTACTGCGCAGAAAAAGCTTGAATGGAAAAAACACCATTGAAATAGGAAACCTAATTTTTGATATTGACGAGCGAACACTTTTTGTAAACCAACAGCCCATCCATCTTAACAGAAAGGAGTTTGATATACTAAACTATTTCCTACTCAATAAAAACCGTCTTATTACAAAAACAGCTCTGGCAGAATACGTTTGGGGCGATCAGATAGACCAAGCAGATAATTTCGATTTTATCTATTATCAAATAAAAAATTTGAGAAAAAAATTACAGGAATCCTCGACAGACGTGAGCATTGAGTCCGTTTATGGTGTAGGTTATAAATTGATTGAACAATGAAACTTTTAAACCGCTCCCTTATCTATCTTTCTCTGGCCTTTCTTTTTATAATTGGAATTTGGGCGGTTATCTTCTATTTCAACCTAAAAGATGAAATTCGGGATAGTATTGATGATGGGCTGCAAAACAACAAGTTGCTGCTTATCCAAAAAGTGCGGACAGATTCTACCTTACTTCTTCAAAGACAATTTGGAGGTAATAATTTTGAAATACACCCTATTTCTAAAAAAGAAGCACTGTCCCAACGAGATGTTTATAAAGATACTTTAATGTATCGCGCCAATGAAGACGATTTAGAGCCGGTGCGTATTTTGCATTCTGCATTTCAGTATCAAAACAATTATTATAGGCTTAAGGTAATCTCTTCTTTGGTTGAGGAGGACGATCTAATTGAAGACTCTTTTTGGAGCGTTGTTTGGCTTTTCCTCATCTTGGTGGGAAGCACAATTATTATAAATAACGTAATTCTACGTAAAGTGTGGAACCCCTTTTATGATATTTTGAATAGGTTGAAAAATTATAGAGTAGATAAAGAGGAAACAAGCATAAACATTCCCACAAAAACAGCTGAATTTGTTGAACTGCAAAAAGCCTCCAATGCGCTTATAAGTCACTCTCGCGAGGCCTATAAATCGCAAAAGCAGTTTACTGAAAATGCTTCGCACGAACTGCAAACTCCGTTGGCTATAATTGCCAATAAACTGGAACTTTTGCTGGAGTCTGAAAACTTAAAGGATGCAGATGCAAACACCATAGCCGAAGTAATAAATATGGTTGAACGTTTAACGCAACTAAACAAATCCTAACTACTGTTGGCGAAGATTGAAAACAAGCAGTTTCTGGGTCAATCCCTTATTTCTATTAATGAATTGGGTAAAGAGAGCTGGGCCAATTTTGAAGATTTTGCAGAATATAAACAGATAAAAATCGCTATTGAAGAAGAAGAAAGTCTGCAAGTAATAATGGATACTTCTTTGGCGTCAATACTTATTTCAAATTTAATAAAGAACGCTGTTTTTCACAATATTGAAAGCGGTAAAATTAATATATCATATACGAAACACGAATTTTCGATCTGCAATTCAGGAAATAACGCGTCACTTCTGCAAGAAAATATTTTTACCCGTTTTCAAAAAAACGCGACCAAAACCCAAAGTACCGGATTGGGATTGGCAGTATGTAAAGCTATTTGCGATTTCTATGAATTGCCCATCATGTATCACTTTAAAGATAACAGTCACTGTTTTACGGTAAATTTCAAAAATATTCTTCCGCAGAAATAGATTCCAAATTCCTTCCAGAATTGGCTGCTACATTTGTTTTATAATTTAAAAAAAAACAGATGAAAACAGTAACATTTTTAGTGGCAGTACTTTTGGGAACTGCCTCACTTTTCGCACAGGATATGGCAGAAAGCCAAGTTCCATCAGTTGTACTAAACACTTTTAAAAAGGACTTTCCAAAAGCTAGCGATGTGGAATGGGAACGCCATGGCGAACAGTATAACGTAGAATTTGAAATTGGTTGGTTTAACGATTACGAAGCTTGGTTTGATCAATCCGGAAAGATGATTAAATATTCCGAAGAAATTTCTGAAAGTGATATTCCACAGGCTATAAAAGAAACAATTAAAACACAGTTTGTCGATTATTCCATTGACGATGCCAAAAAATTTACCGAAAATAAAACGGAAAGCTTTTGGGTTGAAATTGAAAAAGGAAATGATGAAAGACATCTTCACTTTTCTGCAGACGGACAGTTAATCCAAAACAAATAAAATCTTAAATTATGAAAAATCTTGCATTAGTACTTTGCGTACTTTCACTAACATTTGCGTCTTGCAGTAAAGACGATGATAATGATACAACGGTTAATTTATCTGAGGCCGAAATTCCGGCGGAGATAAAAAATTACGTATCAACAAATTTTGCTTCAAACACGATAGACCGCGTAGTGAAAGAAACAGATAATAAAGAAATAAGCTACGATGTGTTTTTAAGTGAACGTATTATTCTGGAATTTAACAACAACTTTGAGATTACAGATATTGACGACGACTCACAACTTCCTAATTCAGTTATTCCGCAACCTATATTAGATTATGTTGCACAAAACTATCCAAACAATTTTATTACCGATTGGGAATTGGAAACAAACTATCAAGAAGTAGAATTGAATAATGACCTAGAACTTGAATTTACTTTAGATGGTGTTTTTATAAGAGTAGATACCGATAATGACGATGATGATGAAACTGAAGTAATACTTACTGAAGGTGAAATACCTACTGAGATTAAAACATATATCACAACGCATTTTGGCGGTAATTCTATTTTGAGAGCAATCAAGGAAACAGAAAACAATGTAATTTCCTATGAACTATTTTTAACCGGAAATTTTGAATTAACCTTTAACCAAGCCTTTGCAATAATTGAAATTGATGGAGAATACCAACTGCCAGATTCAGTTATTCCTCAATCTATCTTAGATTATGTAGCGCAAAACTATCCTAACAATTATATCACGGATTGGGAATTTGAAGACGAATTCCAACAAGTGGAATTAAATAATGACACCGAATTAGAATTCACTCTAGATGGAGTTTTTATAAGAGTTGATAACGATTAGCAAAATCCTTCAATAACCCAGTAAAAAATAGCGGCTTTGGTAAAAACCTTAAGCCGCTATTCATTTTTTATTGAAATTGAAAGTTATTCCGAAAAATACTTAACCTCCCCCTGATACGTTATTGTTCCGCGGTCATTACTACTTATGGAAAGAGTGGCATAACCAGAGGTGTTTACTGACAAGGATATTTCATAAGTATCGTTTTCGCCATAAACAGTCGTATTTACAAGGTATTCGTTTTTCTTATCAACTGTAAAATCTTCAGGTTTTCCTTTAAAGCGCATTCCTTTATCACGTCCCATCGTCATTCCGCTATAAGCTCTTCCATAATATGGAAGATTGCTAACAATTTTTTCTGGAGAAAAA
Organism: Aequorivita sublithincola DSM 14238; assembly: GCF_000265385.1. Classification (NCBI taxonomy): domain Bacteria; kingdom Pseudomonadati; phylum Bacteroidota; class Flavobacteriia; order Flavobacteriales; family Flavobacteriaceae; genus Aequorivita; species Aequorivita sublithincola. The sequence goes on along the minus strand of NC_018013.1, from coordinate 2,113,788 downwards.
GTTACGGAATATCCACTTCCTGCTATACTTTTAGGGGTTTCACTGATAGCATATGCAGTAGTAGCAATAAACTCAAAAGTCTGAGAATTTAGTAGGCTTTCAATAGCATTGCTGTTTTCATTTTCAAGTGCAGGTTTTTCTTTTAAATTTTTCTTTTGTGCCGAAACAGTTCCGAGTGCTAAACCAAAAATTGCAGCGAATATAAAGCTTGGAGTTTTCATAATTCTTTCTTTTTTAACGAATGAAATTTAACAAGTTCTATGCCGAAAAGTCATTGTTCCTCCATTTAACCACAGAGAGCATAAAGGTTTGACGCAGAGGTCGCAAAGGAATATTTATCCGTGTGCGCAGTTTATCCGATTGCACTCGATAAATCGCGAGTCTACTGATTATTGGCTACTGCGACTGTGTATTGCGACTTTTTCACTGTTTCCAGTTCTGCAATTCTTTCATATAAAGGTAAGATTCAACAAAATCAACCTGTTCCTGCCCTGCCATTTTTTTCAACAAGTTTAATGCAGAAACGTAGCTGATAAGATTTCCGTTAGATGAAATAAACTTTCCATCTTCCATATATCTCACAACTTTATCATCTTGAACTTTTAAGTTTGGATAGTCTTTTTGAAGCTGTTCGCCACCGCCGATCCAAGTCACGATCTTTTTGCCATCAGCAATTCCACTTGCACCGATAAGTTGTGCACCGGCGCAATTGCTTACTGTATATTTTGTGTTTTTGTTTTGCTCTTTTATGAAATCTACAATTTTTGGATTGTGAACTTGGGTGTACATATCATAAGCGCTTGGCACAAAAAGAACATCGAGTTTTGGGCAGTTTTCAAAAGTATAATCTGGTGTAATTTTTAGACCTTCTTCGCTTATGATCGGATCAGCGGTTTCAGCAATTGTGATTACGTTGAAAAGCTGTTTTCCTGCTTCGGTATGTTTTGTAAAAACGTCTGCCGTCGCAGTAACTTCGGTTGTTAAAACACCGTTGTACATTAACAAACCGATAATTGGCAAACTGTCGTTTATTGGTTTTAAGGCATCTTGCTCCATTTGAGCAACAACTTCTGGATCTGCTGGGCTAGGTTCTGGACCTGTAGATTTATCGGTGTTGGAAATACATCCTACAAGAAGAAGTGAAAGGACGATAAATAAAATGCTTAATTTTTTCATGATATTTATAAAGATTGTTTTGTTTTTTTAGTAATTCAAAATTACGAGAATACAGCGGAAACCTCTCATAAGCAACCGTTAAAAACATAAATTCATAAACTTGAATTTAAGCTTTCAAATCAATCTCCTTCAAATTCTCAATTCTATTGCGAAGTAGGAAATCGTCGATGCTTTCAAAATGCTCAATCACACGCTTATCCTTGAATTCAAAAACTTTTTCTGAAAGACCTTGTAAGAAATCTCTATCGTGGGAAACTAAAATCAACGTACCATCAAACTGAAGAAGTGCTTCTTTCAAAACATCTTTCGATTTTAAATCTAAGTGGTTCGTTGGTTCATCGAGAATTAATACGTTTACGGGTTCCAGCAATAATTTTACCATTGCCAAACGTGTTTTTTCACCTCCAGAAAGCAAACCTACTTTTTTATCAATAGCATCTCCGCTAAACATGAAACGGCCTAAAACATTTTTTATCTGCGTCCGGATATCGCCTTTTGCAACCTCATCTACAGTTTGGAAAACGGTAAGTTCTTTGTCTAAAAGTGCGGCTTGGTTTTGGGCAAAATAACCCACTTTAGCATTGTGGCCCAAAGCGCAAGTTCCTTCAAAATCTATTTCGCCCATAATGGCTTTAATCATTGTAGATTTTCCTTCGCCATTTCTTCCCACAAAACTTACTTTTTGACCACGGGAAATACTCATGTTTGCATCATTGAAAACCACGAGGTCACCATACTTTTTGGTAAGTCCTTCCGCAACCACAGGATAATCGCCACTGCGTTGTGCTGGAGGAAAACGCAATGCTAATGCTGAAGTATCTATTTCATCAATTTCAATAATCTGAAGCTTTTCAAGCATCTTCTCGCGGGAATTCACTTGATTGGTTTTGGAATAGGTTCCTTTAAAACGATCAATAAACTGTTGGGTTTCGGCTATGAATTTTTGCTGCTCTTCATAAGCTTTTATTTGGTGCGATCGTCTATCAGCTCGTAGCTGCAAATAGTGGCTGTAATTAGCTTTGTAATCGTAAATGCGCCCCATTGTTACCTCAATGGTTCGGTTTGTAATATTGTCTATAAAAGTTCTGTCATGCGAAATAACGATTACTGCTTTAGCTTTATTCAGCAAGAAATCTTCCAACCAAATCACGGATTCAATATCTACGTGGTTTGTAGGTTCATCGAGCAAAATCAAATCTGGTTTTTGAAGTAATAATTTTGCCAATTCAATCCGCATACGCCATCCGCCACTAAATTCTGAAGTTTGGCGGTGCAAATCGCTTCTTTTAAAACCTAGACCGCGCAAGGCCTTTTCTACTTCGGCTTCATAGTTTATTTCTTCTAGAGCGTAATATTTTTCACCAACCTCTGCAACTTTGGTGATGATGTTCATATATGCATCACTTTCATAATCGGTGCGGGTTTCCAGCTCTTTGTTTAGGCGATCCATTTCGTCCCGCATTTCAAAAATCTGCTTGAAGGCTTTGGAAGCTTCTTCAAAAACTGTTGCGGTATCATCTGTCAACAAATGTTGCGGCAAGTAAGCAATCACGGCGTCTTTGGGCGCACGTACATTACCGCGAGTTGGGGTTTGTTCACCAGCGATAATTTTCATCATCGTACTTTTTCCTGCGCCGTTTTTCCCCATTAGGGCAATTTTGTCATTTTCGTTTACTACGAAGTTAACATCACTAAAAAGTGTATCGCCACTAAATTCTACTGCCAGATTATCTATTGAAATCATATCAAATTTTTAAGGCTGCAAAACTATTAAAAAGAAGTGGATTGGCACGAATTGATTCATTAAACTAATCAAGGGGTTTTTGAGGTCTTTATATTTGCTTTTCAAGTTATAATTGGATATGTTTGTTCAGAAATCAAAAAACGTCCGATATGCTTGATTTTTATTTATTTAGCAAGAGCATTTGTATCCCAATCGAGTTGCGGAAATCTTTGGTTTCATTCTTTAAATTGAAGATCATCTTCCCGAATTAAGGCGCACCCGCGAGTGTGCCATAATAGTTTCCTTTTTTAAAATCACATCTATCTTAAAACGCCTTTTTTTGGTGTTTTATACTCGCTTGAGCGGTTTATTTTGAAAGGAAACTAGGATGTTAGTTTTAAATTTTAAAGAAATCTATCATGTCTAAAAGAAATTTAAGAGCTTCTTCAAAAGATGCAAACGCACTGAAGCAGGAAAAAATATTAAAAAAACTGGAAGAAAAAAAGATGAAAAAACGCAAGTCGCGTGTATAATTTTGTTTTTTGAATAGTTGGTTTGATGATGAAAAAGGGCTCGAGCCGTGCCATATTATTTGCTCGGCCCTTTTTTTATTTTCTAAAAAAAACCCGCATCTTTTGAATGTGGGTTTCTTAAATTATGTGGGGAGTTATAAACATTTACTTTTTAAAAGTATATAAAAACTCACTTCTAAAATTCTATTTATCAAAAGATTAACAATCAAAGAATTGCATTTCTAAAAATGTGCGGTTAATGCCATAACAAAATTTCTTCCCGCACCCGAAACTCCAGAAGCATACGGTCTATAGCGTTGATCTGTTAGGTTATCAATACCACCACTTACATCAAAAGTATCACTAACTTTATAAAGCCCCTTGAAGTTTAGCGTGTACCAAGAAGGTGAGTAAATGTTTCCGTTTTCATCTAGAGCATAAAGTTCTTTTTTAGACTTTTCGCCATCGGGCATATCATCGAAATCACGTTTTCCTTGAAAGGCAAAATTAACTTCCATACTCAACTTTTGGGTCTTGTAATTTAAGCGAGAAATACCAAAAAATGGTGCTGAATGGCGAACTGGGCTTTTTTCTCCATTCTCAAGTTCCTCTTTTCCTTTTTGAAAGTTGAAATCTGTACTAAACCCAAAACCACGAGACAATTTTATTTCGAGGCCAAATTGCACTCCATAAATATTCGCTTCCGCAGAATTTTGTATTGCTTGCACTTTGCTTATTTCGCCTTGGTATAGAATACTATCTTGACCATTTAGTTTAAAATCACGACGCAGCAAAGAATTCTTTAGTTGCGTGTAATATCCGGTTACGTCAATTTTTACAACGTCTCCAAAAACTTTGGCCGCTCCCAAATCTGCATTATAGGCGTATTCAGGCTTTAGGTCTGGATTAGGAACCACAACTTGTCCTGGCGCAGAATCAAACACTTTTCCCACATCATCAACGTTAGGCGCACGGAAAGCAGTTCCTAAATTTGCACTTAAAACCCAAGTATCGGTTGGGCGATAAACACCTCCTAAACTTCCTGTTAATGCTCCGTTGCTCAAACTCGCTTCGGTAAAAGGAAAAGGATAAAACGTTGTATCAAACTCAGAATCCAACAAAATTTGATTATATCTGGCGCCACCGCTAACGGTAAAACGGTCGTTAACCTTGAATTCATCCGTTACATAAGCCGCCAATGATTGCCAAGTACTGTTCGGATATCGCGATGGGCCTGCTTCAGTAATACCTGTAGTAATATCAGTTATTTTACCGGCGGATTTCACGTCATCCAAAACATATTCCAGTCCGTAGAAAACAGTATTTCGTTCACCAGTTGCTTTTATAAAGTCTGTATTTATGGAATACGCATGAACTTCTTCGTCATTAATACTTCTATCAGATTTATTTAAAGAACGATCCATTCGGCTTTCTTCAAAGTATTGATGCGCTAAGCGGATATTCATTTGATCAAAAAGTGAATTGGATTCACTGTAGCCAATGCTCAAGTTGTTCATCATCCAGATTTGTGGGCCGTAGTTCCATTCTGCATAGCGCGCCGTTCCGTTTTTTACACGTTGGTGGCGGTCATAACGCCCATAATCTGAAGTTTCAGAATAGTGAAACCCATATTGGAAGTCCCATTTTTCGTTTGGCTGAAATCTAAATTTCTGCATCATATTAATTTGCGAATAGGCAGTTGGAATCTGTAGTAATCTATCTTCCTGAGTAATTACAACATCCATACTGTCTTGACGCTGCACGTGATAATCCCGAATATAATCCTCCGGGCCGTGGCTTCCTTGACGCAGATTGTCATAATCAAAAGAGCTTATACTAGTTAAAAAACTCCATTTCTTAAAGCCTACATTTACATCCATATGCCCAGTTTTTTCGTTGTTTGCTGAGGAATAACGGAAGTTTGCTTTCCCAGTTATCAACGGATCATCTGTTAGCGAGAATTGTGGTGTTAAAGTTCTAAAACTCATAACGCCCCCAATGGCATCACTACCGTAAATAACAGAACCTGGACCAAATACTACTTCGGTATTCTCAATGGCGAAAGGATCGAGACTGATTACATTCTGAAGGTTTCCGGAGCGGAAAATGGCCGTATTCATACGAACTCCATCTACCGAGTAAAGTAATCTACTAGTAGAAAAGCCACGAATCATTGGGCTTCCACCACCTTGCTGGCTTTTTTGGATAAATACCTTCCCCGAAATTCCTAAAAGATCTGCTGCGGTCTGCGGATTTTGAAGCGCCACTTCCTTAGCCGTAATAGAGATGATTTTAGCAGGAACATCATCGCTGCTCTGTCTCCAGCGCGAGCCAGAAATTACTACTTCATCTAAACTAAAATTGGCGTTTTCAAGGGAAATTGTAAAGCCATCTGCTTCCAATTCAGAATAGCTTTTTATTACTGTTTTGTGACCCAAACTGCGGATTTCGATCTTTTCAACACCTTTAAATGCTGAAATGTCCGCTTGTCCTTTGGAGTTTGTAGTCGCAAACAATTTTGTCCCTGAATTGATAGTTGCCAACTCTACAGGTTCATTGGTTTGTTGCTCTTTAATGGTTATTGTTTGGGCGTAGGAAGTTCCCACAAAAGCCAACAACAACCAAAGCATGAATTTATTTTTCATCTTATGGTTTGATTTTTAAGTTAACGTGTCCCTTAAGAACACAATAGTCCACGTTGCCTTTTGTTATGGCAACGATAATTTAATCTGTTACTTGACTGTTAACTTAGCTTTGGCGGCGGCTTTGGTGGAGATAAGCGAATAGCGTTAAACACATTAACGCACATCACTTCTGGATTTTTAATATCAAAATTTTGCAATGGTGTTGCTTGCCAATCAAACAAATCTGTGCAGAAAAAAGAAGATAAATAATTTTGAAGGCTTAATTGGGCTGTACGTTTAGTATCATCTTGGTTTAACGCATTTGCAACCAGTATTTCCAGTTTTTTATTGAGCTTCGTTTCTTCGTAATCCCACCAACAGCGATAGTATATGGAGTCGCCTTTTACTTCTTTAGAAACAACATCATACATCTGGCCTTCATACTCAAACTCTTTGGAATGTTCCCAACGCAGTTTTGTTTCGGTTTCTTCTTTGGTAAATTTTAGAAGTACTAATTCCTCTTGATCCATTCCTGCAATCATCTTCCATTTTATTTCGCGCCTAATAGCAGATTTTTCAAATTGAAAATAAATGTATATCGTTGCAAGAGGTGCAAATAATAAAAATAATAACGATATGGCGATGATTCTTTTTTTCAACGATAAAATTAAAGAGATTTCAAATTTCGTGAAATTGAGACTATATATTTAGATTTTTTGAGTATTTATTCATAATTCATTTTCTGAACAATAGATTTGCAATGGCCTATCTTATTCCTTCTTTCTAAGAAATAGTTTTTTAAATCCCATAACAACAATCAGACAAAGAAATCCAACTACCAATCCCACGATAAATTCAACAATAATAGAAGGTATTGAAGGCAGAAGATTATGAAAGAAATCTAAATTATGCACAAAAATTCCGCCGGCTACTAAAAGCAAGGCGATTGTACCAATAACGGTCAAGCTCTTAATCACAATTGGTAACGCTTTGACTAGAAGAAGCCCAAAGGATCTTTTGAGACTTTTTTCCTTTTTACTGCTTTTTATAAGCTTGTAACCCGCTTCATCCATCCTTACAATTAGTGCTACAATACCATAAACCCCAACGGTAGCAATGATTGCGATTATACTTACAACTATTATTTGCGATACGAGCGGTTGGCCAACAACGCTTCCTAACGCTATAATTACAATTTCTACGGAAAGAATAAAATCTGTTACAATTGCGGCTTTTACGCGTTCTTTTTCAATCGCCAATATTTCAGTTTCAGTGAGACCTTCGGCTACTAATGATTCTGTGAAATGTGCGTGAGGGAAAAAGAATTCATATATTTTTTCGGCTCCTTCATACGCTAAATACAAACCTCCCAGCACTAAAATTATAATTACGCCAGTGGGCCAAAAAGCGCTTAATAAGAAAGCGATTGGTAATATTATTAGCTTATTCAAAAAAGAACCTTTCGTAATGGCCCAAAGAACAGGAATTTCTCTTTTAGAAGCAAAACCCGAAGCCTTTTCAGCATTTACAGCCAAATCATCTCCTAAAATTCCAGCCGTTTTCTTTGCTGCAACCTTGCTCATCATTGCTACATCATCCAGCAGTACAGCTATGTCGTCCAATATTGCAAAAAATCCTGATGCCATACGTTTTGTTTATTTTAAAGAATCGCAAAAATAGAGAAGCTGTAAGAAACTATTTCATCCAAAAGACACTTTAATTGATTCCTTTTTCAAAAGACTCCTTTTTTATTTGAATGAAATTTCATTAATTAAAAAATACGCACCATATTCATCAGATTTCCTCTTTATCTAACCTCTTCTATACTGGGAAATTTTGCAGGAGTAAGCAATAAAATAACAAGCGTTACCAATCCAGCAATTACCATCCCCAAATAAACATTGTGGGTGGCAGCAAAAAAAGATTCCCGTAAATATAAACTAACATCTGAAACAGACTTATGCGATTGTAAAACCTCAACTACTTTATTCACACTCGGAAGTTCCGACTGAAGCCTTGCAGGCGCATTCTCCATACTATCCGTAAGCGACGAATTGAAAACCGCCGCAAAAACAGCTGCGCCAATACTTTGTCCAAAATAACGAGAAAACATACTAGTTCCTGTAACCACTCCTCTTTGTCCCCATTCCACTGTGGATTGTATGCCGACCAACAACGGAGTGGTAATTAATCCAAACCCAGCTCCCAAAGTCATCTGTACAGCGACCAAATACCACACAGGTCCAGGAAATGGCAGAAATAAGAAACTTGCTGCTCCAATTATTACTATTATAATCCCACAAATAGCTGTATTCCGAAACCCGATGCGAAGGTATAAATTACCTGATAAGGCAGAGGAAAGCGGCCAAGTAATGCTCATACTCGCCAAAATAAAACCTGCCGCAATAGCGCCGACTCCTGTAACCGATTGCGCAAAAACAGGTAAGAACATATTCGGTCCCATGGTCATAATCCCCATTCCAATGGTGGCCAGATTTGCGCCCAAAATAACCCGCTTCTTCCAAACCCATCGCGGTAAAATTGGTTCTGCAGACTTGCGTTCTATACGAATAGTTATCATAATTAAAACCACCGAAAGCGCAATAATTCCCAATGTGTTTAATGAAAACCACGGCCACGATTGACCTCCTTGAAGCAAACCAAACATGATAACTGTTCCCGTAACCAACATGGCTACGGCTCCTGCCCAATCAATTTTATGCCCTTTATGCGATTTGTTTTCGTGCAGAAAAAGTACAATCAACGCTATTGCCCCAAGACCAATAGGGATGTTTATTAAAAAAATCCACCGCCAAGAGGCGTAATCTGCCAAAGCCCCTCCAACAGCCGGTCCCATAATCGCCGAAATACCCCAAACACTTGATAGCCATCCTTGAATCTTTGCGCGTTCCTTGATAGTATAAATATCGCCAGCAACAGTGTTTACGGTAGCCATAATAGCTCCTGCACCAACAGCTTGAAGTCCTCTAAAGAAAATTAAAGAGTGCATATTCCAAGCCCCCGCGCAAGCCGCGGAACCTATCAAAAAGATAATTATTCCAATTATTAAAATTGGCTTTCGTCCATAAATATCTGCCAATTTTCCATAAACAGGAATGGTAATGGTTTGAATAAGTAAATAAATTGAAAACAACCAACTGAAAAGAGAGAAACCACCAAGATCGCCAACTATCTGCGGAATTGCTGTGGCAACAATCGTGTTGTCCATCGCAGCCAGCATCATTGTAATCATAAGCGCGAACAACACCCAATTTCGGCGCATTTCTTTCACTGGTTTTTCTTGCATTATTAACTTTTCTAATTATATATAACTTTTATGCCCTAAAAGTAACTTTCATTTTCTGTTCTATCACATCCCGCAACTATCGGATCGAGGACTACACCCTACAGTTGATTGATCTTGTTCCCTTCCGTTTATAAAAAACAATTTGCTAAAAACCACTTTGTCTTTAATCATCATTATCTACACTTTTCAAAAAGTCTATAACTTTCTTATTAACAGTGTCTGCCTGATCTATAGATAAAAAATGACCCGCATTATAAACAATTTCAGCTTTTCCTTTCGCTATTTCATTTTTAGCCAATCGGATGGATTTTTCATTGTTTATCATATCGTTATCACCAATCAATAGAAATACTGGCATTTTTAAGCTTTGGAAATCTTTCTTCGAAAATGGAGTCATCTGCATCATAAACTTCGGAAGCGAATCATTCTTTACGCCAACCTTATACTGCTTTAAATAACTTTTGTCAATATTACCCGCATTGCTAGATAGCGTCGCTAAACTACTTTTCATTTGTTCTTCTTCAGAAGAGAAAGCACTGATAATATTCTTTAGTAAGTTCCTGCTGGGCCGAATCCAAGTAAAGGTTTGCGCAGGGCTTAACAACACAATGCTTTTTATATTATTTTGATGTCTTAAAGCGATATCCATTGCCAACCATCCGCCACGTGAAGCTCCTAATAAATGGAACGAATCTAATTTTAAAGCCCACAATACTTCTTGAAACCACGAAGTGATATCTTCAATATTATTGAAGTCGGAGGTTTTATAAGATTTTCCTGGTTCTGTGAGTAAATCAATTGCAAAGATACGGTAGTCCTTAGCCAAGGCTTTCGCATTTGGATACCACATGGTGGAACTAGCATTCATTCCGTGAAGCAGAACTAATGGAGGCGCATTTCTACCACCACTCACAATTACGTGTGCTATTCCGTGGGAAGTGGTGATGTATAACTCCTCATAATCTACGTCCCATTGCTTAAGGGTTTCGTCATACGCATCAAAATATGTCTTGTGTTTCCCAGTTGCATTAGTAATATAATCAGGCTTTTTTGTGTATTTCTTATATTCGTTTTTACAACTAACAAAGAAGACCAAAACAGCCGCTAAACTCAGTATTTTAAAATAGTTCAATTGTAAAATTTAGAGCGCAAATTTACATGATTAATAATCCTAAATAAACAAATTAAGGGATTCGGATTTACTTCAAATACTAATTGTTTCTGAAAAAAAAGAGTTAAATCCTTAAAAATGAATTCCCCAATATATCTTTGCACCCTAAAATTTTTTGATGAAATATCCCCAATTTCTATTCTTCGCATGCTTTATAATGCTTTGTTCACATGTGGTTGCCCAAAGCGTGACGAAATACCCAACACTGGCGGAAGCTTGGCAGTTGGATTCCACTTCACGTTCTAAACAGGTTGAATTTAGACTTTTACCTTATAAGCCTGTCTATATATTGTTTGCGAATTATACTACCAATGTTAATCATTCTCCAGCAAGCAGCAATGAAAACAATGTTGTTGAGGAACCCATTCCATACAACAATGTGGAGTTAGCATTTCAAATAAGTTTTAAAACAAAAATCCTTCATAATATCCTAGGTGAAAAGTTGGGTGGCGATGTTTGGGGAGCCTATACTCAAAGTTCGCGTTGGCAAATTTATAACAACACACTTTCCAGACCTTTTCGGGAAACTAATTACCAACCTGAAGCCTTTTTACTTTTTGGCACTCCTTATAATATTGGAAATTTTAAAGGTGTTTTTACAGGTTTCGGATTAAACCATCAAAGCAATGGTCGTTCAAACCCACTGAGTAGAAGTTGGAACCGTATTATTTTTCAAGCTGGTTGGGAAGTGAATAATGTGCAAATTGTTCTGAAACCGTGGATACGGCTACCAGAAGCGGAAAAGAATGACGACAATCCAGACATTAATGATTTTATGGGCCGGGCAGAATTAGATCTTAGCTATGCCTTCGGAAAACACGATTTTCAATTAGTTACGCGGCACTCTCTTCGTGATGGAGATAAAAGTCACGGAAGCGCAAGACTGGATTACAGTTACCGTTTCATAAAAAACTTAAAAATCCACGCGCAAGTTTTTACAGGATATGGAGAAAGCTTAATTGATTATAACCACAACCAAACTACTGTTGGCGTAGGTATTTCGTTGTATTAAAAAGGATTTTTAAAGAATTTCCAGCACTAAGGAAATTTTTATCAATTCAGCAGCTTTACTTATGCTCAATTTACTGTAAATATTTCGGCGGTGCGTTTGTACGGTATGTGGCGAAATAAAAAGCATTTCTGCCAATTCATTATTGCTATGTCCATCGGCAAAAAGTTTTATTAACTTTTTTTCCATTTTGGTAAGTGATTGAAATTGTTGCCATTTTATAGGGTTTTGATGAATCGCCCCAAAAACCGAATTAAACATTTTATCAATCATTCCCATTTCTTCCGTAAATACAGATAAGTTGAAATAAAGGTTCTCATCTAGCAATAACTTACTGGAATACACATATTTTTTCACCTTGTTTACTTGCAGGTATTGAATATAATTGCAAACCGCATGGCCATCATTAATCTTTGCAAAAATTTTCGCTTTTTCCACGGCACTTTTTAAGAGCGTGTTGCAAGAAATTTCGGGAAGATAGCTTCCACCTAACTCAACAAGCTTTTCAAGTTCTGGGCCCTTTTGCAATAATTTTTCATTTGCGTAAATGATGTCGAGATTGTCCTTGCGGTTTGTATGCACTATATACGGAATATACTGAACCACTTCATTAAAAAGTTCTGGATTTTCTGTATACAGATTCCGCATTTTATAAGCAAAATGCTGAATTTTAAAAACTTTTTCCTGTTGGGTGTGAGACGTCATTCCTTCAAAATACTTGGTTCGCAATCTTAGCAATCGCTTTATTAAATTCGGTAGGCTGTTCCAAACTTGGAAAATGTCCGCAATTTTCTATGCTAATAAACGTACAAGATTCCCCGCATTGCTCACATAGTTTTTTTAGATAATTATGGTTTACAGTTGGATCCTGATTGCCGCTAATAATAAACTTTTTAATATTAAGTGATACAAATAATGCAGCTTCATCAACCAGATTATCATTCATCAAATCAAAAGCAATCGCGTTTCTCACTTTGGGATGGGTGTTTTTAAAATCTACCGTAATTTGCTCCGCGTGGGCAACGTTATGTACGGCCAGTTTTGCTGCCTCTGCAATTTCTACATCGGTTGGGTTTTCGGTAAAGAAGGTTTGCAAAGCTGGAACCACCACAAAAGCTTCCTCAAAGTTGATGGGTTTTTTTACGGGAGGCGTTCCAAAAATTACCAATCCCTTAAGACGTTTTATTTTTGGCGCTATCTCTAAAGCCAAATGGCCGCCCATACTATTGCCAACCAATAAGATTTCATCATCAATTTTCTCGATGAATGAAATTAATTGTTGCTGATAGCTTTTTGCTGAAAAATCAGGTTCTCCCTTAAAGTCATTTCGACTGGTTCCATGTCCAGGAAGATCTACCGCTATTTTAGTATTTTTTATTTCGGAATAAGTAAGCGTTTCTTTAAATATTTTTGAAGAAGAGGAATTACCGTGAATAAAAATAATGGTGCCAAATGCGGTTCCAGCCACTTTAGTATGCTTCATGTGAGGAGATTATACTTATTACAAGACTTTCGTTATCGGAAAATATTTTTTTTAAATATAACCTTTTTAAGATAAACACCAAAAATTAACTCTTTTCTTAAATAATCCAACCCTCCTTCTTATAAAAAATTTAATAATTAATATTTTCAAGAAGAACATATCAAAGTGTGTATTTCCAAATTAGAATAACCCGTTGTGCATTTTGACTCTTATTACCCATAAAAGAACAAAATCTTCATTTTTTGCCTCGATCCTAAAGGAAGAAATGAAGATTTTGACGATAATCCCTTTAGGGTTTGGGTAATTTTGTCAAAATCTGATCAAAATGCACAACGGGTCAGAATAATAAAAAACCACATACCCAAAACTATTGGATATGTGGTTTCTTAAAAATACAGCTTTTAAAAAAGCTGTAAAATTATTTAGCCAAAGTCAACTCATCAATAATGTGACTCGCTCCTGCATATTTATCAATCAAAAATAATACATAACGTATGTCAACATTGATAGTTCTTTGCAATTGGTCATCAAAAATAACATCACCCGCCATTGCTTCAATGTTACCATCAAAAGCCAAACCAATCAACTCTCCTTTTCCGTTTAATACTGGGGAACCTGAGTTTCCGCCAGTAATGTCATTATCGGTCAAGAAATTTACTGGAAGGTAACCATCCTTATCTGCATACTGTCCAAAATCTTTTTTCTCATAAAGATCAATTAGTTGTTTCGGCATGTCAAATTCAGCATCGCCAGGCTGGTATTTTGCAACGGTTCCTTTTAGCGTTGTGTAATAATTTTTGGTTGCATCATTGCGTTTGTCTGCTGGTAAAGAAATCACTTTTCCGTAGGTTAAACGAAGCGTACTGTTTGCATCTGGATAATACTTTTCATCTGGATTTTGAAGTCGCATACCTTGAACTAGCAATCTGTAAGCGTGTTCAAAATTATCTGCCATCTGCTTTTCTTCATCAGATTTGTAACGGTAACGCGTCAACAAATCGTTTGAAAGTTGAAACAATGGATCGTTATTCAACACCTCAACATCTGGATTTGCTAAAAAGGCCTCCAACTTTTCTTTAGATTCAAAAATGCTGTTCTTAAAAGCAGCATCCATATAGGTATTCCAGCCAGTATCGGTTTTATTATTTTCAACCGCAGCTGCGGCTACCATAGGTGCAGGATTTTCCGCTTTGGTGGAGTAAAGTTTAAATTGGGCAGCCAGAATAGCTTTTTCAGCTGGCGCATAAAGTCCTTCGTATAAATCATTAATATCCGAATCCAGCTTAGGTTTTAACTCAGCTTGTTTCGCTTCGTTCTGCTCTAAATAATAGGCTATTGAATTTCCTAAACGATATGGCAAGGTTGCCATTCTAGTGCGAATTAGAAGACTCAAATAATTGTTATGACGGCTTATTTCATTCGTCTTAGCATAATAATTATTGATTACAGGAATTACGTCCGCATACTTTTCATTGCCTTTTTTGGAAGCCCATTTCTGAAAAGCCTTTTCGTCTTTACGTTTGCTTTCAGCAGTTTTGTGTTGCTTCAATGCATCAATCATTCCTTGGCGGTTTTTCCAATAGTTTGCAATTCCTGCATAACTTGAAGCATAGTCAAGTTTTACTTGTTGGTCTTTGTCCATAAAAGTCTTCATCACATCCATAGACGTTTTTGAAGCCTCAACCCACGCTGGATAAGCATATTCTACGTTTTGGGCAATTCCACCAGCAGGCATCCATCGGTTGGTTCTTCCCGGATAGCCCAAAATCATTGCGAAATCATTTTCCTCAAAACCTTTAAGACTTGTAGTTAAGTGTTGTTTTGGTTTCAAAGGCACATTACTTTCAGAATATTCAGCAGGATTTCCGTCCTTGTCTGCATACACTCTAAAAAGCGAAAAATCGCCAGTATGTCTTGGCCATTCCCAGTTGTCTGTATCGCCACCAAATTTTCCAATGCTTGCAGGAGGCGTTCCTACCAAACGAACATCGTTGTAATCTTGGTAAACAAAGTAGTAGAATTCATTCCCCTGAAAAAAAGATTTCACGGAAACTGTAAACTTTCCACCTTCGTTGTTTTCTGCTTCAATCTTCGCAATCTCTTTGTTTATGGTTGCTTCGCGATCTGCTTCGGTCATATTATCATTCACCAAAGCCAATATACGTTTTGAAACGTCATCCATTCTTACGAAAAAACGAACCGATAAACTTTTAGGTTTTAGTTCTTCGGAATTGTTCGCAGCCCAAAATCCGTTTGTTAAGTAATCATTTTCAGCAGTAGAAAGCTCGGCAATCTGTCCATAACCACAGTGATGGTTGGTAAGAACCAAACCACTGTCTGAAATCATTTCCGCAGTACATCCGCGATTAAACTGCACAATGGCATCTTTAAGACTGGATTGGTTAACACTGTAAATTTCTTCGGGCGTAAGTTGAAGGCCCATTTTTTGCATATCACGGTAGTTTAAGCGCTCAATGTGCATTAAAAACCACATACCTTCATTGGCCTGAACAGGCAAAACAAAAGCAGCTACAATAAGGGAAAGAATAAGTTTTTTCATTAGTTAAAGGGAGTTTTTATTAATATCAATTCTATAATAAGCACTAGAAAGTGCTTAAAAATTACAGAACGGTAAATATAGACGGATTCACCTTTCTTCTAGCTTCCCCCGTTCTAAAAAGAGCAAAAACACTGGAACTTTAACTTTTTGTTAAGACTGGAGAATTATATGTGATGATGAGGAAAAGCTCCTCACCCTGAAAGGGAAGGGTGCCCGAAGGACAGGGTGGATTATTTTTTTACAACCCTCAAAACCCGACTAATATCCCCAACAAAAACCTTCACAAAATAATTACCAGCACTAAGCCCAGAAATTTCAATTTGTTGACGGTTACTGTTTCCTTTGGAAATAAGCAATCGCTGCCCAAGCAAATTCATAACTTCTATAGAAGAAATAGAACCTTCTGCCTGAATATTCAGTATATCACTAGCAGGATTAGGGTAAGCTATAATCTTTAAAGTTTCAAAATCTGAAACGGATAGTTCATCAACAAAAGTCGTAAAGACAGTATTCGTCACAATCGCCGCATTAAAGTCAAAGTATATATCTGCGGAGTTAACAACCACATCGTTCAATTGAACCGTTGACATTGGTTTTACTTTAAAAGCCACAAAGCCGTGGCTTCCTTCAGGATCCGAAGTAACTGTGGGTAAGTTGATGTCATCAAAAATAAAATCTATTATGCCATTTACAACCTCAGTCTCCATCAAGTGACTTGCATCCAAAATCCTTAAAGTTGTCCAATCCAGTTTTTCATCTAAAGCATCTTCAATATGAACATTAATGGCGCTGGCGGTACCCGTATTCTGAAAACGCACCACATAATGCAGATATTCATCAGCATCCTCAATAAGCACTTGATTGCCTTCTAATACTTGCTTATCGTTAGGATCAAAACTGTTTACCACTATTTGGTTTAGATTAAAAACATTATCATCTGGCGCAGTATCACCATTTACCGGGTTTATTGTTACGGTGTAGGGAATCACATCATCCCCCACTACTATAGGTGGCATGGCAACATCAAAAATCACTTCAATAGTCCGAATTTCAAAAGGATTCAGGTTGCTGTAATCCCAAGAAATAGTATTTCCAATTACGGAAGTTTCCGAAGGTGTCGCTTCTAAAAAAGCTACTTGCCCTTCAACAAAGTTTAATTCTACAGCACCGCTAAGTATGGTGGTTCCCACATTTTCATAAACCAGTTTGTAATGCGCTTCTAACCCCGGTCGAGCTTGATTTGTAGGTACAATAGAAACAGTTAAATCATTAAAATTACCCAAAGGCTCTAAACAAAAATCTACAACATCCTCATTTCCAAATCCTATAAAGTTTGAGTCTTGACTAATAGGATTACTGGTAAAATATCCAACATTTGGCGTTACAACTGTTGTATAAGTGCCCTCACCTACAAAGAAAGAATACTCACCATTCAAATTTGAATATCTCAAAATACTATTTTGATCTTTAGTCGTAATTAAAGGAATGTTAGGAACTAACATATCATTCTGATCACAGCCATCCTGATTAATGTCTGCTCTAACAATACCTCTAATTATATTGTTATTTGGCGAACAATTATCGAAAATTTCAGTCTCAGAATTACAACCGGGCCCATTATTTGAAAGAGTGATAACGGGATTGGGAAGATTAAGATAATTGCAAAAACTTATTATGCTGCAATTGGAAAGATTGGGGTTATTAAACATAGTTATTCTTTCAAGAATATTAGAGTCAATATTTTCTATTGAATTAATATCTTGCAATACAGCATTTCCTGTAAACCGTATTCCGTGTACAATATTTAAATTTTCTAGCCCATTAAGAGAAAATAAACCATCACAAGATTCTATTTTTAAAAATCCATAGTCATTAACTTGGGTGGAGTAATTATTAATAATCTCAAGACTTTCTAGCCCCTGAAAACTAGCTATTGATGGGGAATTAAGTGCAACAAGCGCTCCAACTTCCACCAAATTGTCAAGACCTACAAAATTGAGTATATCATCCATCTGATCAACTTTCAATGCGCCTCCTATATAACTAAGGTTTTCCATTCCCGTAAAATTTTGCAGGATGTTGTTTTCAAAAATCCAAAAAGATTTGTTCACTGTTGTAAGCGAGCTCATACCAACAAGTGAGTTCAAGGACTCATTAGAGGTAATAAATAGCTCGCCATTCACTGTTTCAAGAGATTCCAAACCCACTAAATTTTGTAATGCCGGATTTGCATTTTGTGAGTTTAATACTCCACCAATAGTCAAATCTCCACCAACATACATAAGGCCATCAAAACCATTAAGGTTTGTAATAATTTCACAACCAGATATTCGTAATGACCCCCCTACGGTTTCCAATGATTCTAGTCCATTAAAATTAGGAAGACTGGTTAGTCCATCATTAAGTGAGCCTGCGCCTAAATAAAAATCTCCCGTGATTTCCGTAAGGGAGCTAAATCCAATTAAACTTGTAAGCAAATAATCATCATATATATTTAATAACCCATTAATTGTATTGAGATTTTGAAAACCTGTAATACTGTTAAGCGTTTCATTTTCATCAATCACCAATCTTCCGTCTATTGTATTCAATGAATCAAATCCAGCAAGGGTAATTAAGGAATCATTATTATTAATTTCAATACCGTCTATTGTGTTTTCCAAGCCATTAAAACCCGTTATATTTTCTATATTGTTATTTCCCAATATATACAACCTTCCTCCTACTGTCGCCAACGAGTTTATTTTATCCAATTGTGTTAAAGAAATATTATCACTTATAATAAAATCTCCGCCCACTGTCTGTAATTGTGCTAAAGAAATATTATTTAAAGATGGATTGCCAGGATATGCAGCTGAAGTTCTTCCTACAATCAAACTTCCAGAAACACTAACCAAATTATCCAAAGTATTGATATTAACCAGCGCATTATTTTTTTGAATATGCATATACCCATTTACCGTTGTGAGACTCTCTAATCCAAATGTAATCATCGATTCATTGTAATTAACAGAAACATTTGCAGCAGAAGTTAAACTCCCCAAACCAGATAAATCTTGAAGAGAATTATTCAAAAATATCTTTAAATTACCCGTTAAGGTCGAAAAATTCGGACAATTGGGTAAATGCGTCAAAACATCATTTTTTTCAATATCAATACTTCCACCTACTGTTTCAAGCAAATCAAAATCCGCAATAGAAACTAACAGTTCGTTATTGCTAAAGGTAATATCTCCTTCCACATTTTGTAGTTTTTCCAAATCGCCAAAAGAAGTTAAAGAATCATTATCATTTACTGTTAAGCTCCCGCCTATAGTCCCCAAATTGCTAAAACCATTTATTACAGAAACAGAATTATTAGAAATATTAAAATCTCCATTAATAGTTGATACTCCATTGAATCCAATTAGGTTTACCAATGCAATATTGTCCGTAATCACAAGACTCGAAAGAGAATTTACACCGTTCAACCCACTAACATTTTCCAAACGATGATTAGAAAGTAATCTTAAACTACCCGAAGCACCTGTAATGACGTTTAAACCAGCTATTGAAATTAAATTGTTGTTGGATGATATTTCAATATATCCGCCCACAGAAGTAAGATTGTTTAGCGCCGAAATATCGTTAATAGCAGATAAGTTGCGTAACTTTAAATATCCCGTTATTGATGTTAAACCTTCTAGACCATTTAAACTGGTCAATGTTGAAGAGGCAAGAATTTCCAAAGAACCGCTAATAGAATGAATATTTGACAAGCCGTTCAGATTGGTAATATTGTTCCCTATTATACTTAAGGACACCGGCAAATCTGTACAGCCAGGATAATTAACTGAAAAATTATCAACTTCACTTTGTGTTGACAAAGCTAAAGGAGCCGTAGGGCATTGTGCATAAATAAAGTTTAATTGAAAAGCCAAAGAAAAGACAAGAAGTAATAGTTTGCGCATTATTTATTCTATTGAAGATTATTAGCTTAGCGAGGAGTCGAAATTTCATACAAAAAATTTAGTTCTCAAAACAAAAGCCACCAGACTCTTGTTTAATTGGTACAATATATAGATTTAAATATATCTCCAAAAAATAAAAATCTTATTTTAATAAAATCATCTTCAAAAAAATTCCCCGCCAAGAAAGAAAGTGTTGTTCATCGCATCATCAAGTGCCAAGTTCTATAATCGTTCAACTATTCGTCACCATTTGCACCACATTCATTCAAAAAAATACATCGGCATCTGAACAAATTTCGCCGACAACCAAAGCAAAACTGCTGAAAACCCAACATTTATCAATAACTTTATAAAATCTAACTTCACAAAATGAACTAATGAAAAAAACAACTACCCTCCTATCGGTTCTATTCCTCGGAATTGCCACCCTTGCCACCGCCCAGCAGCAAGGCAAAAAAGCAACATTAAATGAGGATGGAACTATTTCGGTTGAAACAGTTACACTTCCTGAAAATTATTACAACCAAGAACGAACTCAAGCGTTAGATACAATTTGGCGCTATGGCCAACCTGCCAATCCAACATTCAAAAACACTCGCGGCGTAACCTTGGCCGATATTGACAACGATGGTGTAGCTGAAATTCTATACGGAATCAATAAAATTTTATATGCTTTAAAAGGCGATGGAACCGTACTATGGGAAAAACCAGTAAGCGGAACCATCCTCCTTCCCCCAACAGTAGCAGACCTAGACAGTGACGGAACCTTAGAAATTATTTTAAATACTGGCGGAGTTCCAAACGCAGGCCGTGTATATCTTTTGGATCCATCAGGAAACAATCTTCCTGGTTGGCCATTAAATTTTGACGACCACTGGATGATAAACGCCCCAGCTGTTGCAGATGTTGATGGAGATGGCGTGTTAGATATTGTTACCGGAGAACGCGTGAGCGGTGCTGTGGGTTTCGTACACGTAATAAAAATGGACGGAACGCCGCTCAATGCAAACTGGCCAGTAGAAGTAGCTGCCACACCAGCCTTCACCCCTTCCATTGCAGATGTTGACAACGATGGTAATGCAGATGTGGTTATTGCCGCTTCCAGCGCAGGGATGTATATTTTTGACAATCAAGGTCAAGTATTCCCAAACTTCCCAGTTTTTGATCCTAATGTGAAATATTCCTACCAATCCCCAATCCTCGCTGACCTAGATGGTGATGACGATCTTGAAATAATAGGAAGCAACCACGGCGATGCTCCCGGCTTTTACGTTATGGAGCATGACGGCACCTATAAAGCCGGCTGGCCTATTACCCTTGGCGGATGGACATATTCCCCCGCAACGGTTTTGGATTTTGATGGCGATGGGGTTTTTGACATCTTTATGTCCGACAGAAATACGAGCGGCACAGCAGGTGATCCGCTTCCAACCATTTATGGCTTAGACCCTGCTGGTAACAATTTGCCCAATTTTCCCATAGAAAAATATGGTGGTACTGAAGGCGTACTTTCCATTGCAGATGTTAATGATGATGGCACGTTGGATATTATTTTCCCAAGCGTGCTAACCGATGCTGCTGGCGAAGGTTATATCCACGCTTTTTCATTGGATGGCAGTGGCGAAATTCCTGGTTTCCCATTACGTCCTCACGGTTTCACTTTTTTAAACGGCGCAGTTTTGGGCGATGTGGACAATGATGGTTTGCTAGACCTCACCGCCAATAGCTACACCCAAACCTTCGGAACCGGCATTGATTCTACATTTGTAAATGTTTACAACCTCAACGTACCTTACAATCCAGATTCCATAAAACGAAACGGTTATAAAGGCGATAACACCCGCGCTGGATATGTAAAACTAGATCCACCAATTGGAGTTGCAGAATTTAATACAGTTCCAACTATTAATATATTCCCAAATCCTTCGGAAGGAATATTGACTTTTAAAATTTCTTCGGCAATGCAAAATGCAAAACTGAAAATATTTAGCATAGACGGAAAGATGGTTTTTTCGGAAGAAAGAAATCTGGAGACAACTTCTACTTTCAATCTAAAACATTTGAATAGTGGATTGTATTTCGTTACAATTTCAGACGGAAAACATACCTCCACAGCGAAGTGGGTGAAGAATTGATTGAATCGTTTCGGTTAACATAGATTTTTTTAAATACAAAAGCCTCAAATTTTGGAAATTGGATTTAATTTCTACTTTTGAGGCTTATCAATATTCTTATGAATTCAAAAATACTTTTTTCGGGATTGCTGGTTTTTATTTTTTCGGCTTCTAACTTGTTGTTTGGACAGTGTAGTTCAATTTCATTTAGTCATCAATACGAAATAGACAACTTTGCCACATCTCATCCCGGTTGCACAGAACTTACCGGCACACTCAATATTAATGATTCACAACCAGGGAATATTACAAATCTAAATGGATTGTCCCAAATTACTAAAGTAAAAAATTTAAAGATTATAGATAACATAGCGTTGACTAACCTCAATGGTTTAAACAATTTAACTGCTATTACGGATGGAAACTCTTCTGGCAATCTTTTTATTGTAGACAATACAAATTTACAAGATCTAGATGCATTAGAGAATCTCCAAGAAGTACTTCGGGACATTAGAGTTGTAAATAATGCTTCTTTAACATCTATCCAAGGGCTTCATAATATAGTTATAACAACTCCAGAAATAACAATTATAATTGAAGAAAATCCACTCTTAGTAAGCTTATCCGGACTCAGTAGTATCCCTCCGCAAGCTGGATTTCTAAAAATAAGCAATAATGAATTGTTGACTAATTTAAATGGTCTTAACAATTTAACTGAATTAAGCCAAAGACTTGAAATTAATCATAATCCTAACTTAATCAATTTCGAAGGATTGAATAATTTGACAACCATAGGAGGAGAGGGGATGTTAATTTATTTTAACCCCTCATTAGAATCATTTAATGGATTGGAAAGTCTTATTTCAGTCGAAGATGCCTATATCAATGGAAACACTGCTCTTTTAAATATTGAAGCTTTAAGCAATTTTACCAGCTCCGCTGATTCCTTTGGAATCGTTAATTCTCCGTTATTATCAAATTTGAACGGATTGGAAAACTTAGACTCTGTAAATTATTTGTCTTTTGGGGGACTTAATAACCTTAATGATATTTCCGCACTCTCTAACGTTAATATGTCGACTGTAAACTATTTGAGCATTGGTGCTTGTCCTCAATTATCTGTTTGCGCCTATACTAACATCTGTCAATATTTAGACGATCCATCAAATGAAGCTCTAATTTCGGATAATGCCCCAGGCTGCGCCTCCCGTCAAGAAATTCTACAAGCCTGCGGACTAATAGGTATTCATGAAAATATTTCTTCAGAAAAATTCACCATTCATCCAAACCCAACCAATGGTGCTTTCACTATTTCAGGAATAAATGAAGGAACAGTCCAAATATCGGACAGCCGCGGTAGGATTTTAAAAACCTTCACTTTGGGAAAAGATGAAACATCCTTAAATGTTTTGTCAGAAGGTGTTTACTTTGTTAATGTTACCAATAATAAAGGTTCTAGCACCAAACAATTGATGAAAATATAGTGTTGAAAAATTTAAATGTGTTAATAGCTTTTTGAAATCGGGCAAGCATAACTTATTATTTCCAGTACCTTTCAACAAAAAAAATGCTTCAATTAAATTTCAATTCTATCGCCGAAAACCTTCCCGGAGACAAATGGCAACAACTTTTCAATAAACATTGGCCAGCTTATAAAGCTTGGTTTGTTTCAAAAGGTGCTGTAAATTCTCCTTCTCTTAAAGAAGCCCAGCAGCAACTAAAGGAGTATATGCCCAAATTTATTCCAACCTACAATAGGCTCTGCGAACTTGCTGGCGACGATATAATTGCCCACCGCTTTCTTACAGGTTACCAACCGCCCGCTTATATTTCAGGCTGCTCGCAAGCGGTGATTAAAAACCCTCCGCAATTGGTTCGTAATTACGATTATCACCCCAATCTCTGTGAAGGCACCTTATTAAACAGCGCCTGGAACGGAAAACACGTGATTGCAATTGGCGATTGTCTTTGGGGCGTGGTAGATGGAATGAATTCAGACGGACTAGTGGCATCGCTTACTTTCGGAGGCAGAAAAGTTGTGGGAAAAGGTTTCGGCATCCCTTTTATTCTTCGTTATGTCCTGGAATTTTGTAGTACTATTGAAGAAGCTTCAGAAGTTTTGCAACGCATTCCTTCACATATGGCATACAATATTATGCTTCTGGATAAAGACGGAAATAGCAAAATGTTGCAATTGGCGCCAGACCATAAACCGAAAGTTACTGATTTAAAAATTTCAACCAACCACCAAGGAACTGTAGATTGGCCAGAGCACGCGGCTTTTTCAAAAACGGTAGAGCGCGAAAAGTTTTTACAGGAAGCTTTAAAGTCTGGCAATATAGAAGCAGATGCACTGGCGAATAAATTCTTAGAAAAACCACTTTTCAACAGACAATATAACGATGGTTTTGGAACTATCTACACTTCTGTTTACCGTCCATCTGAAGGTTATATGGAATTGCGATGGGAAGACAAAACCCTAAAACAATCCTTCGCAGATTTTGACGAAGGGAACACTTTGATTACCTATCGCGAAAAAGTTTGGCAACCACAAACAACCACAAAGACCACTGTTCCAAAAACAAGTAAAGATGTTGAAGCGCCACATTACGCAACCGCAGATTATTGGGTGGAATATGGTAAATCGTGGGCAAGCGGAAATCCAACAGATCTTGGAAAACAAGTCGCTGAACTCATAGGAAATGCTATGGGAATGGCAGGAACGCCACAAATGGACAAAATGCTAAAAGACTTTGCTTCCGAAACCAAAAAACGCGGACAAGTTCCTTGGGAAATGCTTGCAGATCTTTGGGCGGGATTTGGAAGGTAGCGTTAAGCTTGAACATACAGTTTTTTGATTGGGAATTGCTCCCTCTATGAAAAAGAGGGAGCTCTATCTCGGCTGCTCGGGGTGAGTACTTAATTTAAAATTTGCTAAGACCCCTTTCGTCTCCCGAATTATACTATTTGCTCAAAATTGAAATTCGTTCGGGGGGACACCTTTCCCTAAAAGAAAATTAGAACTTTTGATTTACAATTATTAGAAGGTGAAGGAGCGGGTATTTGTAAATTGATCAGAATTTAAGTTCATCTTATCTTTCTATTTCCACTTTTTGGAATTTGGCGCTTCGTAATTGGTCATTTCTATTCAATAACATGCTGCGAATAATTCCGCCACTTGTCCAAACAAGCTTCCATATCTTCAGGAATGGGGCATTCAAAACGCATAAATTTTTCGGTTACTGGATGCACAAAACCTAGTGTTCTGGCGTGTAAAGCTTGCCGTGGCAATACTTTAAAACAATTATCTACGAACTGCTTATACTTTGTAAAAGTTGTTCCTTTAAGTATTTTTTCGCCACCATAACGTTCGTCATTGAAGAGCGTGTGGCCTATATATTTCATATGCACACGGATTTGGTGCGTACGGCCCGTTTCCAATCTACAAGAGACCAAGGTAACGTAGCTTAAACGTTCCAAAACTTTGTAATGGGTAACGGCGTGTTTTCCCTTTTCCTCTTCGTCGTTTTCGTAAACGGTATTCTGCAAACGATTTTTAGGGTGGCGGCCAATGTTGCCTTCAATCGTGCCTTCATCTTCCTCCATATTTCCCCAAGCTAGAGCTACATATTCGCGCTCGGTACTTTTGTCAAAAAACTGTTTGGCGAGGTGCGTCATTGCTTCCTCAGTTTTTGCAACAACTAATAATCCGCTGGTGTCTTTGTCTATTCTATGAACAAGTCCGGGACGATTACTGGAATTATTTGGATGGTTTTCAAAATGATACGTCAAAGCATTTATTAGCGTTCCGCTGTAATTACCGTGACCGGGATGCACAACCATTCCTGCAGCTTTGTTTACCACAAGCACAGCATCGTCTTCATAAACAATATCAATCGGAAGGTTTTCGGGCACTAAAAGAAACTCATATGGCGGATGCTCAAAAAGAACAGTCACCACATCATTACCCTTTACTTTGTAGTTTGATTTTACGGGAACGTCGTTTACGTGAATATTTCCAGCAACAGCAGCCTTTTGAATTTTATTTCGAGTAGCTTTTTCAATCAGATTCATCAGGTATTTATCAACCCTTAACGCGCGCTGACCTTTGTCTGCCTTAAAACGGTAATGTTCATAAAGTTCATCATTTCCGTCTGTATCTTCAATTTCTCCTTCTTTAAAATTCGCCATCGTTCTCTTCTTGGTTTTCTATTGGCGCATCTTGGTTTTCTTCGGAAGAATCAATTTCAGATTGAATTCTATTCTGCGATTCATCCCCAACAATCAAGTCTATAACCGATGTTTTTTGAAGCGGCGTTCCTGGATCGAGCTTTTCGCCATTGTAACGCATTTCCAAAACATTATCGCTAATATGGGGTCTATGACTTATTTTTCCAATTTTAAAACCCATTGCCAAAAGCGTTGGCTCGGCTTGTCTTCGTGTACGGCCTAAAACATCAGGCACTTCAATTTTTCGATAACCGGATGGATTTAAGGTTAAATATAATTTTCTGTCTTCCTTTACAAATTTACCCGGTTTCGGAATCTGCTCAATCACGGAATATCTTGGGAAATCTGGATTGTAGTTTGCTGAATCTAGGATTTCATAACGAAGTTCCATTTCATCCAACTTCTCCTCTACTTTATCTAAAGACATCTTGGCGAGGTTCGGAACTTCAATCTTTTCGTTGTGGTTAGTGCTAAAACGCAACCACCACAATGTTAAAAAAGCTAAAACGAGTAAAGCAACAATAGCCAAAAGCAACTGTCTTAAAAATGCTTTTGAAAAAACGAACTGGAAAAAAGTCATAGGTTTGTTTGTTAATGCACAAAAATATAAAGCCCAAAGGTAGTATCTTTTGATGAAATTGATTCCGAAGCCTCGGTAGAAATTGAAATTGAAATCCAAAGTCTACAGATAACCGATAACAGATAACGGACAACTGCAAGTTTTTAATACTTTTGTAAACGTAGATTTTAATCATTTGTTATGGGTAAAAAACATATTGCGGTGGCTATGGGCGGCTATTCCAGCGAGTATCAAATTTCGCTAAACAGTGGTGGAGTGGTTTGTGAAGCTCTCGACAAAAATAAATATGAAGTATATCCAATCCATATTTTGGAGGAAGGTTGGAGTTTTGTTGCCAAAAACGGAACGAAACACCCCATAAACAAAGCTGATTTCAGTTTTGATAACGGTACGGAAACCATTCGTCCTGATGCAATTTTCAACACTATTCACGGAACACCCGGTGAAGATGGCTATCTTCAGGCCTATTGGGAACTGCTGAAAATTCCCCACACAAGTACAGATTATTATCAAGCTGCACTGAGTTTCAACAAGCGGGATTGTCTTTCTGTTTTGAAGAATTTTGGGGTGCGTTGTGCAAATTCGTACTACGTTAATGAAGGCACTGAGATTAATTTAGACGAAATAATAAAAATCACAGGTCTCCCTTGTTTTGTTAAACCGAATCGTTCCGGCTCCAGTTTTGGTGTAAGTAAAGTTCACGAAATGAACGAAATGATGCCAGCCATTGAAAAGGCATTTACCGAAGATTCCGAAATAATAATAGAAAGAGCCTTAGTTGGAACCGAAGTTGGAGTTGGCGTTTACAACAACGGCAACGAAATTATCGCGCTTCCACCTACCGAAATTGTTTCAGAAAATGAGTTCTTTGATTTCGAAGCAAAATATCTCGGAAAATCACAAGAAATAACTCCTGCTCGTATTTCAGAAAAAGAAACTGAAATACTTCAGCATGAAGCCAAACGTATTTATAAATTGTTAAATATGAAAGGTGTAACCCGTAGTGATTTCATCATAGAAAAAGGAAAACCTTATTTCTTGGAAATAAACACCAATCCTGGTCTTTCCAAAGAAAGCATCATTCCAAAGCAAGCTCGGGAAGCTGGAATGACTTTGACGGAGTTTTTTGATATATTGCTGCAGAATGTAATTAAATAGAAAAAAGAGCAAAGATAAAAGAATAAAGACAAGCTATATTGTCACCCTGAGCGCAGTCGAAGGGTTGAATTTTAAATCGATTAAATGAAATACTACCTCATAGCAGGCGAAGCATCTGGAGATTTGCACGGAGCCAATTTAATGAAAGCCTTAAAAAAAGAAGATACCGAAGCAGACTTCCGCTTTTGGGGTGGCGATTTGATGCGCGAAGTTGGTGGCGTTGAAGTAAAACATTACCGCGAGTTAGCTTTTATGGGCTTTGCTGAAGTACTTCTGAACCTCGGAACCATTCTTAAAAACATTAAATTTTGCAAAAAAGATATTGAAAGTTTCAATCCTGATGTTATCATTTTCATAGATTATCCAGGTTTTAACCTTCGCATTGCCAAATGGGCGCGTCAAAAAGGCTTTAAAACACACTATTATATTTCACCTCAAATCTGGGCTTGGAAGGAAGGTCGCATAAAAGAAATAAAACGCGATGTGGATGAGATGTATGTAATCCTTCCTTTTGAAAAGGATTTTTACGAAGAAAAACATAATTTCCCAGTACATTTTGTAGGTCATCCATTGATTGACGCTATTTACAGCCAAAAGCAGGTAAATCCAAAAACCTTCAAAAAAGAAAACGGTCTAGATGAACGTCCTGTAATAGCATTGCTTCCTGGAAGCAGAAAGCAGGAGATAAAAAAGATGCTTGAAATAATGATTTCTGTGGCGAAAGATTTTAAGGAATATCAATTTGTAATTGCAGGCGCGCCGAGTCAGGAAAAATCTTTTTATGAAACTTTTCTGACTACAAAGAATGTGCATTTTGTAACTAACAAAACGTATGACCTTTTAAGTATTTCGGAAGCTGCCTTGGTTACCTCTGGTACAGCCACGCTGGAAACTGCGCTATTTAAAGTACCGCAAGTGGTTTGCTATAAAGGTAGTCGAGTTTCCTACGAAATTGCCAAGCGTGTTATTAAGTTGGACTATATTTCATTGGTGAACTTAATTCTTAACAAAACGGTTGTTACAGAGCTTATTCAAACAGACTTCAACAAAAAGAGGTTGAAGGAAGAATTGACCAACATTTTGGAACCCTACAAGCGCGCTACTATGTTTTTAGACTATTACGATCTTGAAAAAGCGCTTGGTGGCAAGGGTGCAAGTGAAAATACGGCCAAACTAATCTATTCCACTATAAAGACGAAGTAACTAATTTTTATTACTTTTAAAGATTAATCTTCTATTCTCTATTGATGAAAAAACTGCTGCTTCTTTCCTTTTTTACATTATTTCTAGTTTCCTGTGGAAGTACAAAAAACACGGATAAAGTTCCTGAGGTTATCGTTAATAAAAATGAATCGAAGCCCAAATCGGTTCGGAAAGTAAATTCCCGCAATAACACTAAAATCACGAACAACAAAAGGGAAGAAGAAGTAGAGATTGAAAACGCAGAAGAAAGTCCAAAAGAAATAAAAAGGGAAATAATTGATTACGCCAAAACATTTGAAGGCACGAGATATAAGTTTGGCGGCACGACTGAAGCGGGAATGGATTGCTCCGGATTGGTTTATACCGCTTTTCAAAAGGAAAACATAACGCTACCGCGAATCTCTCGGGATATGGCGAAACAGGGAATCCTTATTTCCTTTAAAGATATTGAGGAAGGCGATTTGGTGTTCTTTAAAACGAGCCGCAAAAACGTAATTACCCACGTAGGTTTGGTGGTTGAAGCAAAACGAGGTGAAGTAAAATTTATTCATTCTTCAACCAGTGCCGGAGTCATAATTTCATCGCTCGACGAGGCTTATTGGAAAAAAGCTTTTGTAGAGGTTCGAAGAGTTATATAAAAAACTTTTTTGTACCTTAGAATAAACTTTGTGATATGGAAACTGCGGAAATGAAAAAAAATTGATTGTCAAAATCAATACTACCGAAGACACTGAGATTCTTGAGAACGTAATGCGTCATCTAGATGTTTATGCAAACGAAGAAATTTATGTACTCAATGAAGCACAAATTACGGCTATTGAAGAAGCAAGAGAAGACTATAGAAATGGCCGATTTTTAACAAATGAGGAAGCAAATGCCGAAATTGAAAAATGGCTAAAAGAATAATTTGGTCTCAAACCGCTAACTACGATCGCAAAGAAATCTTGGCTTATTGGAGAAAAAGAACCAATCCAATACCTACAGTTTGAAATTGTTCGAATTATTTAAGGAGTCTGTGGCCGGAATTGCAAAATATCCCGAAATTGGAAAAGCTACGGATACTGAAAAGATAAGACTTATAATCGTTAAGGATTATATGATTTTTAACGAAGTTAGTATTGAAAACATACAAATATTAAGAATCTGGGACAGCAGGCAAAACCCCACCTCCCTGAAATTATAATCATTCATCCTCCCCAATAAATTTTAAGTATAACCTTAAAGTATTGTGGCATGAAATTCATAAACTTCGCGTTTGTAAAGTTTTCGGTTTTCTTGGTGTTGGGTATTCTTGCAGCACACTTCTTCCCGATTTCCACTCTTTCATTAAATTTTCTGTTTGCTCTTTTAGTAGGTGTCTTTGGTTTTTGGCTTTGGGCCAGAAAGCAATTAATCCAAACTGTTTACTTCGGAATTATTACCTATATCTGCTTTTTTACGATTGGTTTTTTTAGTTATCAAATTCGATTGCCGCAGTTCCAGGAGAAACATTACTCGCACTTTATTACAGATGAAACTTCTGAATTACTTCAACTTAAAATCACACAAACATTAAAGGCAGATAAATTCAATTTTAAATATTTTGCTAATGTGAACGCCAAGAATGGCATACCTACGAATGGTAAAATATTGCTTTCTATTTCAAAAGATTCATTGTCCAAATCATTTACAGCAGATGAAATTTTGTTGGTTTACGCATCTATTTCCGAAATTCCGAAACCGCTAAATCCTTACCAATTCGATTATTCAGCATATATAAAATCGCTGGGAGTTTATGACCAATTACGAATTTCAGAGAAAGAAATATTAGAAACTAGTTTAGGAAACCCAACCTTAAAAGGAACAGCTCAAAACTTACGCGCTGCGATAGTTGAAAAATTAAAAAAATCAAAACTGAAAACAGACGAACGCGCCATAATCCAAGCTCTTGTTTTAGGCGAAAAGCGAGACATTGACAAGGATCTTTACAATGAGTATGCAGCTGCTGGAGCAGTACATATATTAGCGGTTTCTGGTCTGCACGTGGGTATCTTGTTTTATATTCTTACCCTACTTTTTAAACCAATTGCTCGTTGGAAATTTGCAATATATTTCCAAGCGATTTCAATTGTGTTGTTGCTTTGGGGATTTGCACTGCTTTCAGGACTTTCGCCATCGGTTACTCGTGCGGTAACAATGTTCAGCTTTTTTGCAGTGGCAAAACTATTTAATAGGGAAACCAATTCCATAAACACTTTGTTTCTTTCGTTTTTAACCTTGCTAATTATTAATCCATTCTGGCTGTTTCAGGTTGGGTTTCAGTTGAGTTATTTGGCTGTATTCTTTATTGTTTGGTTACAACCGCTTTTTTACAAAATCGGCTATTCAAAATACTGGATTGTGCGTAAAGCCTGGACTATTGTTGCAGTTACGCTTTCTGCTCAAATTGGGGTTTTACCGCTGAGTCTTTACTATTTTCATCAATTTCCGGGGTTGTTCTTGTTGACTAATATTGTAGTGCTTCCGTGTTTAACAATACTGATGTTTGGTGGAATTATAATCGTGGTTTTAGCAGCCTTTAATTATCTTCCCGATTGGCTTGCGAACAGCTATAATCTTTTAATTGAATGGCTAAACGGTTTTATTCATTGGGTCGCGGTGCAGGATGAATTTCTATTCAAAAATATACACTTTTCTACCTTGAAGGTTCTTGGAGTTTATCTTTTGATAATTGCCTTAGCGCTATTTCTGAAGAAAATGAATTATCACAGATTCGTCATTTCACTTTTAGCAATTTCAATACTTATAACGATTTTTATTTATGATGAATTCAAAACTTCGGGGAACCAGCTTGTTGTTTTTCAGAAAAGCAAACTGACGTTGCTTGGTTATAAAAACGGAAAGAAGTTGATTGTTTTTAAAAATGATTCATCTAAGAATATTTTCGAAACTTATCCTTTAAAATCATTTAGGGAAGCTGCGAATATCACTACTTATTCCGAAGAAAAGCTGCCTCAAGTTTTTCAATATAACAACAAGAATATATTGATCTTGGATAGTTTGGGAATCTATCCGAAGCGAAATGATATTCACACACTTTTGCTAACAAACAGCCCAAAAATAAACCTCAACCGACTTATTGATAGCTTAAAACCAAAGCAAATTGTGGCGGATGGAAGTAATTATTTTACTTATGTGAAACGCTGGGAACAATCCTGCAAATTAAAAAAGCTCCCGTTTAGCTATACCGCCAAACAAGGAGCTTTCTCAATAGAATAACCAGAATATGAAACCTAAATAGTTATTCTAAAATGTAGGTTTAAAGTTTTTTTGATATTCTTCCCAAGCCTCTGCTGTTGTAACTTTCAAATAATCATCAGACTGTATCATTTTTAGGAAAAGCTCCAGTTGTGGCGGTGTTCTGTAGCCTGGAACTGCCTGAATTATATCTCCATTATCTTTGAAGAAAACAACCGTTGGATAGGCAGTCACTTTCATTGCGTGAGCAAACAGATGTTGGGAGTTTCTTCCTTTTCTCGCTGGATCGTAATTAGGATTTGTATAAACAAAATCTTGATAATCTATTTCCTCCGTTCCTTCAGCATCAAACTTAACGGCGTAATAGTGTTTGTTTACATAGGCAGCAACATTTTTGTCTGAAAAAGTATTTTTATCAAGCATTTTGCAGGGACCGCACCAAGTGGTGTACACGTCCATAAAAATCTTTTTAGGCTCTTTCTTTTGCGCTGCAATAGCTTCATTCATCGTCATCCATTTAATTTCTTGTGAATTAGCGACACCAAAAACCAAAAGCAAAGCAAGTAGTAAAATATTTTTCATCGAATTTCTTTTTTTTTATAAGTTCAAAAATAACAAAACAAAAAGCGTTCCACAAAAAGGAACGCTTTTATTATATAAAGTATTGTATATTAACGAATACCGTGCATTAATTTTTTCAAAACAGGATTTAGCAACATTGAAACGATCCCTACAGCAATTGGTATTAAGGTAAATATTAAAAAGAAAGTTCCCATAGAATATTCTGCTGAAATCTTATCAATCATTCCGCCCATCGTGTTTGCAGCTTTTTGGCCTACAGCAATGGCAAGATACCAAACTCCAAACATAAAGCCAATCATACGTGCTGGCACCAATTTACTTAAATAAGACAATCCTAAAGGAGAAAGGCAAAGCTCGCCCATTGTGTGAAGCAAATACGCCAAAATTAGGAATATCATACTCACTTTCGCAGTCATTGCGCCTGGAGGAATATCTGACGCTCCATATGAAAGTATTGCAAAGCCTAAGCCTAACATAATTAGTCCGATTCCATATTTTACGGCTGCACTTGGGTTATATTTGCTTTCCCACCATTTTGAGAATATAGGAGCCAAAGTAATAATGAAGAAGGAGTTTAGAATACCAAACCAAGTGGCATCCACTTCCAATTCCGTTTGAGCAAACTTATCCATTAATCTAAAAATAACAAGCCCCCAAATACCTATAAAAGCAAGTACAAGCGCAACGTTGGAGAGTGCAATCCTGTTATGCGTTTTCTTAACCAGCAAAAATATTACATACGAGATTATAATTAAAGGAACCGTAGTTAGTAAAGCATCTATAACTTTGAAAATAATAGCGGAGTCACCAGTTAGATTTCTATCGGTATAATCCTGAGCAAAAAGCGTCATGGAACCTAATGATTGTTCAAAAAAGGCAAAAAAGAAAACAGTGAATAATCCGAAGATTGAAACAGCTATTAATCTATCTCGAACAATTGGTAAATAACGTGCAATACGCGTAATCAATAATATTAGGAACATTGCTAATGCAGCGAGAACCACAATGTTTGTTCCGCTCATTCCGCCAATCTCAAAAGGAACTAACGAGGTATCATAGATTTTCTCTAATGGGTCGTTGAAGAGATACAATAAACCTCCAACAGATGATAGAACAATTAAAACATAGTCAAACATCGTGAAAGGGTTCAACTTGATTGGTGCTTCTTCTATTCCGTCTTCACGAAGTTCTGGCGCTTTTTCATTTATATTTTGTGGTATTTCAACTTCGTGTATTTTGGTAGGTTTTGCACCAATGTCACCAAATATTTTACCTGCCAAAAGAAATTGAAGCATTCCAAAGAACATAAAAATACCAGCAAGACCAAAGCCCCAAGACCAACCATAATTTTCGGCTAAGTAACCGCAAAGCATCATTCCAAAGAAAGCACCTGCGTTAACACCCATATAGAAAATAGTGTAAGCACCATCTTTTTTAGACTCTTTGCCTTTATACATTTCAGAAATAATAGAAGTGATATTCGGCTTAAAGAAACCTGTTCCAATAACTAAAAGTGCAAGTCCTAAATAAAAGGAAGCAGTTGTTTCCACAGCCATAGAAGCGTGGCCTAAAGTCATAATTATACAACCAATTACTACCGCCATTCTATAGCCAGTAATTTTATCTGCTATCCATCCACCAATAATCGGAGTTAAGTATAAAAGTGAAGCGTAGGTTCCAATTAGCGCTAGTGCGTGCTCTCTTGGCCAATCCCAACCAGGATTGTCACTCAACAGCGGCGCCGTTAAAAATAGCACTAAAAGAATTCGCATTCCGTAGAACGAAAAACGCTCCCACATTTCAGTAAAGAAAAGTATAAAAAGTCCCGCGGGATGTCCTAAAACTTTGTCTTTAAACAGATTTTCTATATCGGTATTCATTGGTCTATGTTTTGTTTAAAAATATTTCTGAAGTTATTTAGGCTTTGTTGAAATCTGGATCTGCCAATTCATATGGCTCATTGTCGTCATCAATTTCACGTTCGTTGTCTTCTGCGCCGTGGGTTAGGTTTTCCAATTTCTTTCTAACTAACATTACCAATAATCCGAAGACCACACAGAAAATTGCAATTCCTGTAAAAACTGTATATTCTCCTAAATCTGAAGCAGATTCTCCAAGCAATCCAGCTACTTTATTTCCAAAACCAGTCATTGCAAAATAAACCCCCATCATAAGAGAAGCATATTTTAGCGGTGCCAATTTGGTAATATAGGAAAGTGCAACTGGCGACAAACATAATTCTCCAACTGTATGAAATAAGTAAGCAGCAACCAACCAGTACATTGCAGAAGAGCCTTCACTATTAAACTGTGCAGCAGCACCTGTCATAAAGAAGAAACCGGCACCCATAATTATCAACCCTATACACATTTTAAAGAGAGAAGTTGAAATCTTTCCTTTCAGTTTTCTATGCGCCCAATAAGCTGCAACACTTGTTCCTAAAAGAATAATGAAAAGGGCGTTCAAAGATTGAAACCAAGAAGCTGGTACTTCCCAACCCATAAGCATTCTGTTGGTTTTTTCAGAAGCATAAATATTCATTAAACCTCCTGCTTGTTCAAAAGCTCCCCAGAATACAATTACCAGAATGAAAGAAATAAACAATACAATCATTCTATCTTTTTCAATTTTTGAAAGTGGTCTTTGCATTGCCGCTTTTTCTTCAGGATCCATTGATTTATTTGTATTATTCCCTACATATTTCAAATGTTTTTGTCCTGCCAAATATTGAATTAAACCTAAAAGCATTCCTATTGCTGCAAGTCCAAAACCATAATGCCATCCGTAAACTTCACCTACATATCCTACAATTAAACTTGAAAGGAAAGCGCCAACGTTTATACCAATATAAAATATGGTGAAACCTTTGTCTCTTCTAATATCCCCAGCCTTGTAAAGACCTCCAACCATTGTTGAAATGTTGGGCTTTAGCATTCCTACACCAGCAATGATGAGACCAAGACCTGTGTAAAATGCCCACATTGCCTGAATAGAAAGAATTCCGTGACCTGCAACAAGTAATATTCCACCAACAAGTACAGACTGTTTTTGTCCTAAAAATTTATCCGCAATCCAACCTCCTGGAATGGAAGCTACATAAACTAACATTGTATACGTTCCATAAAGCGAAAGCGCATCACCATTAGTCCAACCCAAACCTGGGTTACCGCTAGATGCTTCAGCTACCAAATAAAGCACCAAAATGGCGCGCATTCCATAGTAGGAAAAACGTTCCCACATTTCGGTAAAAAACAGAATGTAAAGACCTACCGGATGACCGAATAATTCCTTTTGTTTTTGATATTGAAGTGATTCTGACATAAGATTGAATTATTAATTATTAATTAGTTAGTGTTGATTGTTATAAGTTCGTTTTAATATAATCGGTCATTAAAGTATAAAGATGCAAACGTGTATTTCCACCATAAATACTGTGGTTTTTATCAGGATAAATGCGCCAGTCAAACTTTTTATTAGCTTGTACTAAAGCTTCAATCAAGCGCATGCTGTTTTGTACGTGTACATTATCATCCGCAGTGCCGTGAACCAATAGAAATTTTCCTTTTAATCCATTAACGTGCGAAAGCGGTGAATTTTCATCATATCCCGAAGCATTTTCTTGCGGAGTTTGCATATAACGCTCGGTATAAACACTGTCATAAAACCTCCAGCTTGTAACGGGAGCAACGGCAATGGCCATCTCAAAAGTATCAGGCGCTTGAAACAATGCGTTTGAAGACATAAAACCACCATAGCTCCAACCCCAAATTCCTGTTCTTGAAGCATCAATGTATGGTAACTCACTTAGTTTTTTTGCAACTGCTACTTGGTCTTCCACTTCATATTTACCCAATTCTTTCTGAGTCATTTTTTTGAAATCTCTTCCTTTATACCCTGTTCCACGACCGTCCACGCAAGCGATTATAATATCTTGATCGTTTGCTAGCATTTGGTGCCAGTAATCATTCGAACCTATCCAACTATTCGCAACTTGCTGCGATCCTGGCCCAGAATATTGAAACATAAACAGTGGATATTGCTTTGTTTCATCAAAATCCAAGGGCTTTATCATATACATATTCAAGTCTTCACCATTTATATTTATGGTTGAAAACTCTTTGGGGGAAATTCTATAGGAAGATAAACGATTCTTTAAATCGTTGTTATTTTTTATTTCACGAAGTTGCTTTCCTGTTTTTGCTTCATTAAGCGTAAAAACATATGGCGTATTGGCATCTGAAAAAGAACCAATATAATATGTGTAGTCCGCACTGAAATCTGCAGCATTTGTTCCAGTTTTCTGAGATAATCTCACTTTATTTTTTCCCGAAGGAAGAATGGAATATACATCACGATTTATGTTTCCGTTCTCTGTACTTTGATAATAAACTCTTCCAGTGTTTTGATCGAAACCGTAATAATTGGTAACTTCCCAAGGACCTTTGGTAACTTGGTTTAACAATTTTCCGTTTTTGTCGTACTGATAAATATGGTTCCAACCATCCTTTTCACTGGTCCAAAAGAAACTGTTGTTATTAAGGAAAGTTAAGTTGTCTGTCACATCTACATAAGCAGCATCTTTTTCCTCTAGAATCAATTTTGAAGTATTATTAGAGGCATCCACAAAAACC
Source organism: Aequorivita sublithincola DSM 14238 (assembly GCF_000265385.1). Classification (NCBI taxonomy): domain Bacteria; kingdom Pseudomonadati; phylum Bacteroidota; class Flavobacteriia; order Flavobacteriales; family Flavobacteriaceae; genus Aequorivita; species Aequorivita sublithincola. The sequence goes on along the minus strand of NC_018013.1, from coordinate 2,076,538 downwards.
AAATCCAACACATTTTGATGACGGTTGGTCAATTGTACACTTAACCGATTGTTATCTTCCGTCCAAAGCAATCTAGGAATGTAGTAACGATTGTATTTTGAAAGATCTACTTCAGAAGTTTTTCCGCTGCTTAAATCATAAAGTTGCAAGGAAACTTTGGAATTGTTTTCGCCAGCTTTCGGATATTTAAAAGTATCGGCAGTAGGATACAAATCAGTACCATATATATCCATAGTGTATTCTGGAACTTCGGTTTCGTCAAATTTTATGTAAGCAAGTTTATCGCCGTTTTTGCTCCATTCAAAAGCGCGAACAAAGGCGAATTCTTCTTCATAAACCCAATCTGTAATACCGTTGATGATGCTGTTCTTCTTGCCATCTGTGGTTATTTTTTTGGTTTCATCTAAAGTCAAATCTTTAATATAAAGATTGTTTTCAAAACCATAAGCAATCTTGCTACCATCATTGCTGAAAGTAGGTTCTTGAATTTTATTAGTTGAAACTAGACTAAAATCCTTAGTTTTTACATCATAAACATAATAGGTTCCAAGGGAAGAACGACGGTAGATTTGCTTCAATTCAGTTGAAAAAAGGATTTTCGTTTCGTCTTTATTGAATTCATAGGAAATAACGAAATCTATTCCTTTTAAATCTTTACTATTAAGAAGCGTCCGAACCTTTTCCCCGCTCTTATAGTCGAAAACATCAACGGTTGAAGCTTTGTTTTGTCTATCGTAATTCAAAACAGCGTATTCCTTACCATTGTTTAAAGAACGAAGAACATCCAAACCTTGGGTTCGGAAAGCTCCGCTCCAAATTTCTTCAAGAGTTATGTCTTTCTGTTGTGCAGTAAGTGTTGGAAAAGCTGTTAAAAACAGCAATAAAAAAGCTAGGGAGTTAAATCTTTTCAAAGTGTTAAAATTTTGCTACGCCAAGTTTACTAATTTTTTGTGAAAGTGGTAGCGGTTTTTGTGTTAAATAAGGCTTTGTAACAATTATTAATAGGAATAACAATTAGTTACAATTGCTTAAAAATTGCACACTTCCTGAAATTTGAAAAATAGACTCTTGAGAACTAAAATTTTAAGCTAATCTCTCACTAAAGGCATAGTAGTGCAGCGCAGTAAACCCTCTTGTTTAGAGATTTCAGCGTAAGGAACTTCTTCCACGATAAAACCTTGTTCACGAAGCCAAGTATTCAAGCGAGTAAAGTTTTTTTCTGAGATGACAACATCGGGAGAAATAGAAAATATATTACTATTCATATTGTACATTTCCTGCTTTGTAATATGAAAACAATTGGCTTTTCCGAAGAAATCAATAAGCCATTCATATTCTTCTTTCACTAAAAATCCTTCCTTGTGAATGATTACTTTTCCTTTCCCCAAAGGCTGAAAACAACAATCCAAATGCAGGGCATTATCTTCAGCAACCGTGTTGCTTTTTCTCAAGCTGAATGGCTTCACTTTTTTATGTGGAAAGAGCTTTTGAAGATGATTAACACCTTTCATATTTGTACGTGCAGTTATAAAACTAGAGTAATCTTCTCCATAATAAGTGCCTACAAAAATATAATCTCCCCACGGCATTACATCACCACCTTCAATATGTGCATCTTCAGGAAATTCAATAATTTTGGACGGATCTATTTCTTCAATGACTGAATGAATAGCATCTATTTCTTTACTTCTATCGTCGAGTATATTGGCTTTTATAAATTTGTCTTCAATTACAAAAGCAATATCGCGCGAGAAAATTTGGTTGTAATCTTTTATAGAATCTGGTCTAAAAACCTTTACGTCGTATTTTTTGAAAACAGCAGCAACTGCGGCCATTTCCTTAACCATGTCTTCATCTTTGGGATATGTTCCAGCTTTTATATGCTCGGCAGATTTAGGATCGTAGGCATCCTCAAGTTTTGGTACTGGGCCATTACTGTCTGCTCTTCCAAGTACTACGGCTCTTAACCACGAAACTTCGTCGTTTATGTTTAATTTTATCATAATAGCAAATATAAAAAAAGCACTCCGATACCGAAATGCTTTTAATTATATAAAAATAAGTATTTATCTTTTTTCTACTGGCACAAAATCGCGAAGGGTTTCCCCAACGTATATTTGACGTGGACGACCTATCGGTTCCTTGTTCAAACGCATTTCTCTCCATTGTGCAATCCAACCCGGCAAACGACCGAGGGCGAACATTGGAGTGAACATTTCAACAGGAATTCCTAACGCTCTGTAAATAATTCCTGAGTAGAAATCTACGTTTGGATATAGTTTTCTTTCTACAAAATATTGATCTTCCAAAGCTTCTTTTTCTAACGCTTTTGCAATATCCAGAATTTCATCGTCTATTCCTAAATTATCTAAAAGATCATCTGCTGCTTTTTTGATAATTTTTGCACGTGGGTCAAAGTTTTTATAAACTCTATGTCCAAACCCCATCAAACGGAAAGGATCATTTTTGTCTTTCGCTTTTGCCATAAATTTTTTGGTGTCACCACCATCTTCTTTAATAGCTTCCAGCATTTCAATTACCGCTTGATTAGCTCCTCCGTGAAGAGGACCCCATAAAGCTGCAATTCCAGCTGAAATAGAAATAAACAAACCTGCATGAGAAGATCCAACAATACGCACTGTTGAAGTGGAACAATTCTGCTCGTGATCTGCGTGAAGAATTAATAATTTATCTAAGGCTTCTAATACAGTTTGGTTGGTAGTATACTCTCCACTAGGTTTCTTAAACATCATTTTAAGGAAGTTGTCTACATAACCTAAAGAATCTCCACCGTAATCTAGCGGAAGTCCCATTCGCTTTCTATAAGTCCAAGCCGTTAAAACTGGGAATTTCCCAAGAATTTTTACAATGGCCTTATACATATCTTCTTCGCTATCCACATTTACGGACGAAGGGTTGAAAGCCACCAAAGCAGAAGTCAGTGAAGACAAAACACCCATTGGGTGCGCCGCTTTTGGAAAGCCATCTAAAATTCTTTTCACATCCTCATCAACGTGAGATTGTGCTTTAATATCTGTGTGAAATTTATCGAGCTCAACTTTCGTAGGTAATTCGCCAAAAATAAGAAGGTAACAAACCTCTAAGAAATGAGCCTTTTCTGCAAGTTCCTCAATTGCATAACCTCGGTATCGTAATACTCCTTTTTCGCCATCCAAAAACGTTATAGCACTTTCGCAGGCGCCCGTGTTTTTGTATCCAGGATCTAAAGTAACAACCCCGTTGGTGTCGCTTCGCAGACTTTTTATGTCTATACCTAATTCATTTTCAGTTCCTTCCACTACGGGAAATTCGTATTTTTTACCATCTATCTCGAGGGTCGCCATCTTTGCCATAAAATATTGTGTGTTTTAATTTATTCGGAAATGCTAATTTACAAAATTCTGAGCAATTTTTTTTAACAATTCGCAGTTATATTAGGTTAAAAAAACCTTAAATCATCAGTTATACCGTCGAATTTCCAAATATAAAAAAACCCCGCCATTGGCGAGGTTTTTCAACTTATTGATTATTAGCTATATTTTGAAAGCATTGTGCTGTGGAAAATAAGCAACTTCGCCCAATTGTTCTTCTATTCTGAGCAATTGATTGTATTTCGCCATTCTATCACTTCTTGAAGCAGAGCCGGTTTTTATTTGTCCGCAATTAAGAGCAACTGCAAGATCGGCAATAGTATTATCTTCGGTTTCTCCACTTCGATGACTCATTACTGAAGTATAGCCAGCATTGTGCGCCATATTTACTGCTGCAATAGTTTCAGTCAATGTTCCAATTTGATTCACTTTTATAAGAATTGAATTGGCTATTTTTTCTGAAATACCTCTAGAAAGAATTTCTACATTGGTCACGAAAATATCATCACCCACTAATTGTACTTTATGTCCTATTTTTTCGGTGAGATATTTCCAACCTTCCCAATCGTTTTCGTCCATACCATCTTCTACTGAAATTATGGGGTATTTCTCGCAAAGCTCAGCCAAATAATCTCCCTGTTCTTTCGATGTTCTAATTTTTCCCTTTTCGCCTTCAAATTTGGTGTAATCGTACTTTTTCTTAACATAAAATTCTGAAGCAGCACAATCTAAGGCAATCATTACATCGTCCCCTAATTTATAACCAGCTTTTTTAGTCGCTTTTGCAATGGTTTCCAAAGCATCTTCAGTTCCGTCCAACGTTGGTGCAAAACCACCTTCATCACCCACGGCAGTACTTAAACCACGGTCGTGCAATACTTTTTTAAGGTTGTGGAAAATCTCCGAACCCATTTGCATTGCGTGTGCGAAGTTTTTGGCTTTTACGGGCATCACCATAAATTCCTGAAAAGCGATTGGCGCATCACTGTGTGAACCTCCGTTAATAATATTCATCATTGGTACTGGTAGCGTTTTCGCACTCACACCGCCCACGTAACGATACAATGGCATCCCAAGTTCATTGGCAGCAGCTTTTGCAGCGGCTAATGAAACGCCAAGAATAGCGTTCGCTCCAAGTTTTGATTTGTTTTTGGTTCCATCCAAATCAATCATTGTTTTGTCTATCAGTTCTTGTTCAAAAACTGAAACACCTAAAAGTGTACCAGCAATTTTACCGTTTACGTTTTCAACAGCTTTTAATACGCCTTTGCCCATATAAGCTTTTCCGCCATCACGAAGTTCTACGGCTTCGTGTTCGCCAGTTGAAGCTCCAGAAGGTACTGCGGCACGACCCATAAAACCGTTTTCTGTGATTACGTCAACTTCTATTGTTGGGTTTCCTCTAGAGTCAAAAATTTGTCTGGCATTGATGTCGATGATGATACTCATTGGTTTAGTATTTATTGTGATTATATATTATCTAAAAAAAACCTGACAGGTTTTGGAAACCTGTCAGGTTTAAATTTATACCGTTTGTAATTTATGTTTTTCTATACTTTCAATAAACTGATCAAAAAGATATGAAGCATCGTGCGGCCCAGGACTAGCTTCAGGATGGTATTGTACTGAAAACGCTGGTTTGTTTTTCAAACGAATTCCTGCTGCGGTATGATCGTTTAGATGTTCGTGAGTAATTTCAATATTAGGATTGGCTTCAGCTTCTTCTCTATTGATGGCAAAACCGTGATTTTGTGAAGTTATTTCACCTTTACCGGTAATAAGGTTCATCACAGGATGGTTAATTCCTCGGTGGCCGTTGTGCATTTTATAAGTTGAAACTCCGTTTGCCAAAGCCAGCATTTGGTGCCCTAAACAGATTCCAAACATTGGTAATTCTTTTTCTAAAATGGTTTTTACAACTTCAATAGCGCTGGTTAAAGGTTCTGGATCGCCAGGACCGTTGGAAATAAAATATCCATCAGGGCTAAAAGCTTCCATATCTGAAAAAGATGCGTTGTATGGAAATACTTTAATGTAGCAATCACGTTCGGCAAGTCTGCGGAGAATGTTCATTTTTATACCTAAATCCAAAGCTGAAACTTTATACTTCGCGTTCTCATTTCCGAAGAAATAAGGTTCTTTTGTCGAAACTTTTGAAGCGAGTTCCAAACCATTCATATCTGGAACGGCTGCCAGTTGTTTTTTAAGCCCTTCAATATTATCAACTTCTGTTGAAATAACAGCGTTCATTGCGCCATTATCGCGAATGTAGCTTACCAAAGCGCGCGTATCAACATCGCTGATTGCGAGTAGGTTATTTCTATTTATAAATTCTTCTAAAGAATCATCTGCCGCATCACGGGAATAATGATAACTGAAATTACGAACCACCAAACCTGCAATTTTAACTCCTTGAGATTCTACTTCTTCTTTGTTGGTACCGTAATTCCCGATGTGGGCATTGGTGGCAACCATAATCTGCCCGAAATAGGAAGGATCTGTAAAAATCTCTTGATAACCCGTCATTCCAGTGTTGAAACAAACTTCGCCGAAGGCTGAACCTTCTTTGTTTGCAACCGCTTTTCCGTAGAAAATGGTTCCGTCTGCTAGTAAAATAAGTGCTTTTTTTCGTGTTTGGTATTTCATTATTTTGAAGGGTTTCTGGTTTCTGGTCTCAAGTTTCAGGTTAAAAGCATCCGTCTTCGAGCATCCAGCTTTTCCAAATTCTTTGCAAAAATAGTATAAAAAAAAGGGATAAACGAAAACGCTTATCCCTTTGTTGATTAATGAATCAAATTCATTTATTCTTCTTCTTTCTTTGCTTCTTTTTCAGCTTTTGCTGGAGCGGCTTTCACAGCAGGCGCAGCAGCTTCAGTTCCGGCAGCGCTTCCACGACGACTTCTACGAGTAGTTTTCTTCTTGGTAGCTTTTCCTGCGTTATAAATTTCGTTGAAATCTACAAGCTCTATCATTGCCATATCTGCGTTATCACCTAGACGATTACCCAATTTAATAATACGAGTGTATCCTCCTGGACGATCACCAACTTTTGGCGCAACAGTTCTGAAAAGTTCTGCAACTGCATCTTTTTGACGCATTTTAGCAAAACACAACCGACGGTTTTGCGTAGTATCTTCCTTAGATTTTGTTACTAATGGCTCTACAAATTGTTTCAACGCTTTTGCTTTTGCAACAGTTGTGTTAATACGTTTGTGCTCAATAAGTGAACAAGCCATGTTTGCCAACATTGAATGTCTGTGGGCAGTTTTTCTTCCTAAGTGGTTTATTTTTTTTCCGTGTCTCATGACATTTTTGTTTTCATCATCTTGCTACAAGATCCGTTCTTCGGAGAGCAAATTATGATGGGTTAAATTTATTTTAGATTTACGATTTTAGATTTACGATTTCAGCATTCTGAAATCGTAAATCCGAAATCCTCTAGTCTTTATCTAATTTATATTTTGCAAGATCCATTCCGAAGTTCAGGCCTTTCACGTTTACAAGCTCTTCAAGCTCAGTAAGCGATTTTTTACCGAAGTTACGGAACTTCATCAAGTCATTTTTGTTGAAAGAAACAAGATCTCCCAATGTATCAACTTCTGCAGCTTTCAAACAGTTTAGCGCACGAACTGAAAGGTCCATATCTACTAATTTTGTTTTAAGCAACTGACGCATATGAAGGGATTCTTCATCATACGTTTCAGTTTGCGCAATCTCATCGGCCTCCAAAGTAATGCGCTCATCGCTGAACAACATAAAGTGGTGAATCAATGTTTTTGCAGCTTCAGTTAAAGCATCTTTTGGATGAATAGATCCGTCTGTAACGATTTCGAAAACTAATTTTTCGTAATCTGTTTTTTGCTCTACACGGAAGTTTTCAATGCTGTACTTCACATTTTTTATTGGTGTGTAGATAGAATCTGTAAAGATGGTTCCCAAAGGAGCATTCGCTTTTTTGTTCTCTTCAGCAGGAACATAACCACGACCTTTTTCGATAGTAATTTCGAAATTAAGGCTCACTTTTTTGTCCATGTTGCAAAGAACCATTTCTGGATTCAATACTTGAAAACCTGAAATGAATTTTTGGAAATCTCCTGCCTTTAACTGATCTTTTCCAGACATTGAAATAGTAACGGTTTCATTATCTATCTCGTCTATTTGTCTTTTGAAACGAACTTGTTTAAGGTTCAAAATAATTTCGGTAACATCTTCTACTACTCCAGCGATGGTAGAAAATTCGTGATCCACGCCTTCGATGCGAACCGAAGTAATGGCGAATCCTTCCAAAGAGGAAAGTAATACGCGTCTTAATGCGTTACCAACGGTAAGTCCGTAACCTGGTTCCAAAGGACGAAATTCAAATTTCCCTTCGAAATCGGTAGAATTTACCATTATAACTTTATCAGGCTTCTGAAAACTAAATACTGCCATAATTGACTTTCTGTGTTTTAATTATTTAGAATATAATTCAACGATCAATTGCTCATTGATGTTTTCTGTAATTTGGATACGCTCAGGAATAGAAACAAATGTTCCTTCCTTTTTCTCGCCGTTCCAAGTAATCCACTCGTAAACATGGTTTGCGTTTGCTAATGAATCGTTGATTGCGCTAAGAGATTTTGATTTCTCTCTAACACCCACTACATCTCCAGCTTTTAACTGGTAAGATGGAATGTTTACTTTTTCACCATTAACGGTGATATGACGGTGAGAAACCAATTGTCTAGCACCGGAGCGACTTGGGGAAATTCCCATTCTGTACACTACGTTATCTAAACGTGACTCACACAATTGAAGCAATACGGCACCGGTAATTCCTGGAGCTGCTGTTGCTTTTTTAAACATATTTCTGAACTGACGCTCCAAAATACCATACATGTATTTTGTTTTTTGCTTTTCCATTAACTGGATTGCGTATTCAGATTTTTTTCCACGACGACGTGCGTTACCGTGTTGCCCTGGAGGGTAGTTTCTTTTTTCGAAAGATTTATCATCTCCGAAGATTGCTTCCCCGAACTTACGAGCGATTTTTGTTTTTGGACCAGTATATCTTGCCATTTCTTAGATTTTTGTTTTTAATGAAACCAAATTAAGGTCTTAAGTTAATCCTTTGGTTTGTATTGATAGTAGGCGCGCGATTAATCGCGCGCCTACATTGATATATAAATTATACTCTACGACGTTTTGGAGGACGGCATCCGTTGTGCGGCATTGGAGTAACATCGATAATTTCTGTTACTTCAATTCCTGCATTGTGGATGGAACGTATTGCAGATTCTCTACCGTTTCCTGGCCCTTTTACGTAAACTTTTACTTTGCGTAATCCGGCGTCGTGTGCAACTTTTGCGCAATCTTCTGATGCTAATTGAGCTGCATAAGGAGTATTTTTCTTTGATCCACGGAAACCCATTTTACCGGCTGAGGACCAAGAGATAACATCTCCACCTTTATTTGTTAACGATACGATAATGTTGTTGAAGGAAGCAGTAATATGTGCTTCACCAACAGATTCAACATTAACCTTGCGTTTTTTAACTGTTTTTGTAGTCTTAGACGTTGTCTTTGCCATAACTCTAGGTTTTATTTAGTTGCTTTTTTCTTGTTAGCAACAGTTTTACGTTTTCCTTTTCTTGTACGAGAGTTATTCTTAGTACGTTGTCCTCTTAAAGGAAGACCCGATCTGTGACGAATACCTCTGTAACAACCAATATCCATTAAGCGTTTAATACTTAATTGAACTTCACTACGTAATTCACCTTCGATTTTGAAAGATCCAACAGCATCACGAATAGCACCGATTTCATCATCGTTCCATTCACTTACTTTTTTGTCTTCGTTAACCTCGGCTTTTTTCAGAATATCTTGGGCACGGCTTTTACCGATTCCGAAGATATACGTTAACGCGATTACACCCCTTTTGTGCTTCGGGATATCTACACCTGCGATTCTTGCCATAACTTATCCTTGTCTTTGTTTGAACTTTGGGTTCTTTTTGTTAATTACATATAATCTGCCTTTTCTGCGTACAATCTTGCAGTCGGCACTTCTTTTCTTTACGGATGCTCTAACTTTCATCTGTTCTTGTTTATTATTTATTATTCAATGAACCGTGAGGTTCGTCCCGATAGTTATCGGGATTAATATCTGTATGTTATTCTCGCTTTCGTCAAGTCGTAAGGACTCATTTCAAGCTTTACTTTATCTCCTGGCAACAATTTAATGTAGTGCATTCGCATTTTACCAGAAATATGTGCCGTAACAACGTGACCGTTTTCTAGTTCCACACGGAACATTGCGTTTGATAGTGCTTCCACTATACTACCATCTTGTTCTATTGCGCTTTGTTTTGCCATTTAATAAATCGTCTATTCTTTATTGTTATTATTAATACATTCAACTGCGACTGTAAACTTATTTTTAAGCTACCGCTTTTCTGTTTTTCCCGCTTTTCATCAATCCATCATAATGACGGTTCAATAAATATGAGTTTATTTGCTGCATAGTATCTATAGCCACACCTACCATAATTAGAAGTGAAGTACCACCATAAAATAATGCCCAACCTTGCTGGATTCCCATCAACTTTACCACAAAGGCCGGAGAAATTGCAATCAAAGCTAAAAAGACAGAACCTGGAAGTGTTATTTGAGACATAATTTTGTCTAAATACTCCGCAGTTTGTGATCCTGGTTTGATACCTGGAATAAAACCACCACTACGTTTAAGGTCGTCCGCCATTTTATTGGTTGGAACCGTGATGGCCGTATAGAAGTAGGTAAATATGATAATCAAAACAGCGAAAACCAAATTGTACCAGAATCCAAAGATATCACTAAATGTAGCCTGAATACCTTGTGCCATATCGCTATCAGAAAGACTTGCAACCGCTGAAGGTACAAACATAATTGCTTGCGCAAAGATGATTGGCATTACTCCAGAAGCATTCAACTTTAATGGAATGAACTGACGCGCTCCAAAAATATTCTTTTCATAGCCTCCGCTTGCTGTTCTTCTTGCATATTGAACAGGTATCTTACGCACTGCCATTACCAACATAATTGATAGTAATATAATTACGAACCAGATAACCAATTCAATAAGAATCATAATCAAACCTCCATTTGATTCCATTACTCTTGAAACAAATTCCTGTGCAAAAGATTGTGGTAAACGTGCAATGATACCAACCATAATAAGTATGGAAATACCGTTACCAATACCTTTATCGGTAATCTTTTCACCCAACCACATTGCAAAAATTGTTCCAGTTACCAGTATTATTACTGAAGAGAAGTAGAACATAAAACTTTGTCCCATTATGAAAGCTTCTGCTGGCACTCCCATTGCTGGAAGACCTGCAAGATAACTTGGCGCTTGTACCAAACAGATACCGATGGTTAACCAACGGGTAATCTGGTTGATTTTTTTACGACCACTTTCTCCTTCTTTCTGTAATTTCTGAAGATAAGGAACAGCAATCTGCATCAATTGAACCACAATAGAAGCAGAAATGTATGGCATAATACCCAATGCAAAAACAGAAGCATTGGCAAAAGCCCCTCCAGTAAATGCGTTTAGCAATCCACCAATACCACCGGCATTAAATTGACCTGCAAACTGTGCTAGCATATCTGCATCAATACCTGGCAATACTACTTGTGCACCAAAACGGTATACCAAAAGCATTCCCAAAGTAAGCAAGATGCGATTACGCAACTCTTCTATATTCCAAACGTTTTTTAAGGTATCAATAAATTTCATCCTTATCTTTTGTTACAATGTTACTACTTCACCTCCAGCAGCTTCAATAGCTTCTTTTGCTGAGGCAGTGAACTTGTGTGCAGATACTTTTAATTTTGCCTTTAACTCTCCTCTTCCTAAAATCTTCACCATTTCATTCTTTCCAGCAAGACCTAAACCAAATAAGGTTACAAAGTCAACGGCATCATTTATTTTCTTGTCGTCAACCAATTGTTGTAGGGTATCAATGTTGATACCTTTATACTCCTTACGGTTGATGTTTGTAAATCCAAACTTAGGTACACGACGTTGTAGGGGCATTTGTCCACCTTCAAATCCAATTTTCTTGGAATAACCTGAACGTGATTTTGCTCCTTTATGTCCACGGGTAGCAGTGCCACCTTTTCCAGAACCTTGTCCGCGACCTACTCGCTTGCCTTGATTTTTCACCGATCCAGCGGCGGGTTGTAAGTTACTTAAATCCATTTTTTGTGTGTACTTATTTAGTTTCAACAGAAACTAAGTGATTAACTTTATTGATCATACCAAGTACGCTTGGCGTATCATCATGCTCTACCGTTTGGTTCATCTTGTGAAGACCCAAAGATTCCATGATTCTTTTTTGGTTTTTCGGGCGTTTTATAACGCTTCTTACCTTTGTTACTTTAATTTTTGCCATCGCTCTGATATTTATCCTTTGAATACTTTTTCAAGTGAAATTCCTCTTTGGTCAGCTACAGTTTGTGCACTTCGCATTTGCAAAAGAGCATCAAAAGTTGCTTTTACCACATTGTGTGGGTTAGAAGATCCTTGAGATTTTGATAATACATCGTGAACTCCTACTGCTTCCAATACGGCACGTACAGCACCACCAGCAATAACTCCAGTACCAGGGGCAGCTGGAAGAAGGTTTACACGAGCTCCACCATATTTACCTTTTTGTTCGTGTGGAAGTGTCACTTTGTTAAGTGGAATACGAACCAAGTTTTTCTTTGCATCTTCAATAGCTTTTGCTATTGCGCTTGCAACGTCCTTGGATTTCCCAAGACCTTGTCCTACCACACCTTTTTCGTCACCAACAACTACGATAGCTGAAAATCCGAAAGCACGACCACCTTTGGTCACCTTGGTTACACGTTGTACACCTACCAAACGATCTTTCAATTCAAGACCTCCTGGTTTTACTAATTCTACGTTTTTATAATCTTGATACATAATGTTACTTAGAATTTAAGGCCACCTTCGCGTGCACCTTCAGCTAATGATTTTACTCTTCCGTGGTATAGGTAACCGCCTCTGTCAAAAGCGATGGTTTCAACACCTGCTTTAACAGCTTTTTCTGCGATTGCCTTTCCTACTAATTTTGCAGCTTCAACTTTATTTACTTTTGAAGCGTCAATGTCTTTATCTCTTGAAGATGCAGCAGTAATTGTCTTACCATTTACATCGTCAATAATCTGAGCGTATATTTCTTTGTTACTGCGGAAAACAGCCAAACGAGGACGACTTTCAGTTCCGTCAACCGTTTTTCTGATTCGCATGCGCAAGCGCTCTCTTCTTTCGTATTTTGATAATGCCATAACTCTATTTGTTATGCAGATTTACCTGCTTTTCTTCTTAATTGTTCACCTACAAACTTAATACCTTTTCCTTTGTAAGGTTCTGGTCTGCGGAAAGCGCGAATTTTCGCTGCTACTTGTCCTACTAATTGTTTGTCGTGTGACGTTAGTTTTACGATTGGGTTTTTACCTTTATCAGATATAGTTTCCACATTTACTTCTGGAGCAATTTCCAAAACGATGTTGTGTGAAAATCCTAAAGCCAAATCTAATTTTTGTCCTTGGTTGCTAGCGCGGTAACCCACACCTACCAATTCTAAAGATTTGGTCCATCCGTTGCTTACGCCTTCAATCATATTATTGATTAAAGATCTATAAAGACCGTGCTTTGCAGTATGGTCTTTAGAATCTGAAGGACGTTCTACCAATACTTGGCCATCTTCTACTTTCACGGTTAAATCAGAATCAAACTCCTGAGATAACTCGCCTAATTTTCCTTTTACGGTAATTACGTTGTCTTTTACATCAACTGTAACTCCTTGTGGGATTGCTACCGGGTTTTTACCTATTCTTGACATTTCTTTGTCTATTTTTTAGTAAACGTAACACAATACTTCACCACCTACATTTTGTGCTTTAGCTTGTTTGCCAGTCATTACTCCAGAAGAAGTAGAAACAATAGCAATACCAAGACCGTTAAGCACGCGAGGAAGTTCTGTTGAACCTGCGTATTTACGTAAACCGGGTTTACTGATTCTTTGAATTTTCTTGATCACGGATTCTTTAGAAACCTTGTCATATTTTAAAGCTATTTTGATGATACCTTGTGGGGTACTTTCGTCATCAAATTTGTAGCTTAAAATGTAACCTTGATCAAAAAGGATTTTTGTAATCTCCTTTTTTAGGTTTGAAGCTGGAATCTCTACTACGCGATGTCCGGCTTTCGCAGCATTTCTAACTCGCGTTAGATAATCTGAAATTGGATCTGTATTCATTTATTTAAAATTGCGGAAGTGGTTTTTGGATTATCCCAAACCTACAACCAGTTTATACTTTTTTCGCTAGGCCCGCGATTAATCGCGCGCCTACAAATGTAAACCACGCATCGCGTTCCTAATTTATCTTACCAAGATGCTTTACGCACTCCAGGAATTAACCCAGAATTTGCCATTTCACGGAAAGTTACACGTGAAATACCAAAAGTTCTCATATATCCTCTAGGTCTTCCTGTTAATTTGCAACGGTTGTGCAAACGTACAGGTGAGGCATTTTTTGGTAGTTTTTGTAAACCTTCCCAATCGCCAGCTTCTTTCAAAGCTTTACGTTTGGCAGCATACTTCAATACCGTTGCTTGTCTCTTAACCTCGCGGGCTTTCATTGATTCTTTAGCCATCTCTTAGTTCTTTTTAAAGGGTAATCCCAATTCTTGTAATAATGATTTCGCTTCTTTATCGGTAGCAGCAGAAGTGATGAACGTAATATTCATACCTTCAATTTTCTTCACTTTATCGATATCGATTTCTGGGAAGATAATTTGTTCGGTAATTCCTAAAGAGTAATTTCCTCTTCCGTCAAAACCTGTTGCTTTAATTCCGTTAAAGTCACGTACCCTTGGCAAAGCTGAAGTAACTAATCTGTCTAAAAATTCGTACATACGTTCTCCACGCAACGTAACTTTCACACCAATTGGCATGCCTTTACGAAGTTTGAAGTTTGCAACGTCTTTTTTAGAGTTTGTTGAAATTGCTTTTTGCCCGGTTATCTTAGAAAATTCATCAACTGAATAGTCTATAAGTTTCTTGTCTGCTACTGCTGCACCCACACCGCGGGAAACAACAATACGCTCCAATTTTGGTACCTGCATAACGTTTTTGTAACCAAATTCGTCAGTAAGTGAATTTACCACTCTGCTTTTGTACTCTTCTTTAAGTCTTGGTGTATATGCCATAACTATATTGCTTGATTCGATTGTTTTGAAAATCGCACTTTTTTACCATTTTCAGTTTTGTAACCTACACGTGTTGCTTTTCCAGATTTTGGATCAACCAATGAAAGGTTTGAAATATGGATAGGAGCTTCTTTTTTTGCAATTCCACCTTGAGGGTTTTTTGCACTTGGCTTCTCATGTTTAGAAACCATATTTACTCCTTCTACGATTGCTTTGTTTTTGTCAAGGAGTATTTTCATCACTTTACCTTCAGAACCTTTGTGGTCTCCGGCAGTAACTACTACTGTATCGCCTGATTTTATTTTAAGCTTTGTCATCTTAGTTTTCATATTAAAGCACTTCTGGTGCTAATGATACTATTTTCATAAATTGCTTGTCGCGAAGCTCTCTTGCTACTGGTCCGAAAACACGTGTTCCTCTCATTTCACCCTGTGGGTTCAAAAGTACACAAGCGTTATCGTCAAAACGGATGTAAGAACCATCTGGTCTTCTTATTTCCTTAGCAGTACGTACAACGACTGCTGTAGAAACAGCACCTTTCTTAATGTTTCCGTTTGGCGTTGCTTCTTTTACAGAAACTACAATCTTGTCTCCAATAGAAGCATATCTTCTTTTGGTTCCGCCTAATACACGGATGCAAAGAACTTCTTTAGCACCGGTATTATCTGCGACTCTGAGTCTTGATTCTTGTTGTAACATAATTACTTCGCTCTTTCAATTATTTCTACTAATCTCCAACATTTGGTTTTACTCAAAGGTCTTGTTTCCATGATCTTTACTGTATCGCCTTCGTTGCAGTTGTTTGTCTCGTCGTGTGCTACGTATTTCTTCGTTTTCAACACGAACTTTCCGTACATAGGGTGTTTTACTTTTTTCACTTCTGCAACTACAATAGACTTGTCCATTTTGTTGCTGGTTACTACACCTATACGTTCTTTTCTTAAGTTTCTTTTAATTTCTTCCATCTTTCAGCTGTACAATTATTGCACTTCTCTATTAGTTAGTTCCGTCGCTATTCTTGCTATCACCCTTCTGTGGGATCTTAGTTGAATTGGATTTTCCAACGGTGAAATGGTGTGAGCCATTTTAAGGTCTGAATAAGCCTTTCTTGATTCAGCGAACGCTTCATTAAGTTCAGCCGTTGATGCTTTTTTTATTTCTGATTGTTTCATTTGTCAAAAAAATTATGCTTGGAAATCCCTAGACATTACAAATTTGGTTTTAACTGGAAGCTTTTGTGCTGCAAGACGCAAAGCTTCTTTTGCTGTTTCAAGGGTAACACCAGATACTTCGAAAAGCATTCTTCCTGGTTTTACTACAGCTGCGTAATATTCTACAGCACCTTTACCTTTACCCATACGTACTTCAAGAGGTTTTTTGGTAATTGGCTTATCTGGAAAAATCATAATCCAGATAGAACCTTCTCTCTTCATAAAACGAGTAGCGGCAATACGTGCAGCTTCTATTTGTCTTGCTGTAAGAAATTCTGATTCCAACGATTTTATACCGAAGGTTCCGTATGCTAGCTGGTTGCCACGTCCGGCATCGCCTTTCATACGACCTTTCATTTGCTTACGGTACTTTGTTCTTTTAGGTTGTAACATTTTCTTCTATTTAAAAAATTACTTTCTGCGACGTGCTTTGTTGCCACCGCGTCCTGCTGGAGCTCCTTTACCACCACTCTTTTTGCCAGTCGATAGACCAACAAGTGGGGAAAGTTCTCTCTTTCCATATACTTCGCCTTTCATAATCCATACTTTAACACCCAATCTACCATAAGTAGTGTGTGCCTCAACTAAAGCGTAGTCAATATCGGCTCTAAAAGTTGATAACGGGATACGACCTTCTTTGTAAGATTCTGAACGTGCCATTTCAGCGCCATTCAAACGTCCTGAGATTTGCACCTTAATACCTTCAGCATTCATTCGCATTGTTGCCGCGATTGCCATTTTAATAGCACGACGGTATGAAATACGACTTTCAATTTGGCGTGCAATACTTGCAGCTACCAAAAATGCATCAAGCTCAGGTCTTTTAATCTCGTGAATGTTGATCTGTACCTCTTTATCTGTAATTTTTTTAAGCTCTTCTTTTAGCTTGTCTACTTCCTGACCACCTTTTCCGATAATGATACCGGGACGGGCCGTGGTTATAGTAACGGTTACAAGCTTAAGCGTACGCTCAATAATTACTCTACTCACACTAGCTTTACTTAAACGAGCGTGGATGTATTTCCTGATCTTGTCGTCTTCGGCAAGTTTATCGCCGTAGTCGTTGCCTCCGTACCAGTTGGATTCCCAACCTCTAATGATACCCAGGCGATTTCCGATTGGATTTGTCTTCTGTCCCATTTAATTAATTGCTTTGTGTGTTATCGTTAGCTGCCAATACCAGTGTTACGTGGTTGGAGCGCTTTCTAATTCTGTGTGCGCGGCCTTGCGGTGCTGGACGAAGTCTTTTCAACATTGTTCCACCATCCACTCGGATTTCCTTAACAAAAAGATCTGCATCTTCTACTGAAGCGTCTTCGTTTTTTTGTTGCCAGTTATTGATGGCAGACAAAAGTAGTTTCTCCAATTTGCGTGAAGATTCTTTTGAACTAAACTTCAAAATATTAAGTGCTTTGTCTATTTTCTCACCACGTACCAAGTCTGCCATTAAACGCATTTTTCTTGGTGAAGTGGGGCAATTGTTCAATTTGGCAAAGTATTGTGTCTTCTTTGCTTCTTTGATTGCTTCTGCTCTTTCTCTTTTACGAACTCCCATGGCCTATTATTTTTTACCTTTATTTTTAGCACCTGAATGACCACGGAATGATCTTGTAGGTGAAAATTCTCCTAGTTTATGCCCAACCATGTTTTCTGTTACATATACAGGGACGAATTGACGTCCGTTGTGAACAGCGATGGTTTGGCCAACGAAATCTGGTGTAATCATAGAAGCACGTGACCAAGTTTTGATTACGGTCTTCTTGTTATCATCAACATTTTGTTGAACTTTCTTGTCTAGTTTATAATGAACGAATGGTCCTTTTTTTAACGATCTTGCCATAACTTATTTCTTTCTTCGTTCTAAGATATATTTATTACTTGCTTTCGTTTTAGTACGGGTTCTGTAACCTTTTGCAGGGATACCTTTTCTAGAACGTGGGTGACCTCCTGAAGATTTACCTTCACCACCACCCATTGGGTGATCTACTGGGTTCATCACTACTGGTCTTGTACGTGGTCTTCTTCCTAACCATCTGCTTCTACCAGCTTTACCAGATACTAATAATTGGTGGTCACTGTTTGAAACGGCACCAATGGTAGCCATACAGTTTACCAAAATTAATCGGGTTTCACCTGAAGGAAGTTTAACGGTAGCAAATTTTCCATCACGAGCCATAAGTTGTGCGAAAGCACCAGCACTTCTAGCCATAATAGCACCTTGTCCTGGACGAAGTTCGATGCAAGAAATAATTGTACCTAATGGAATAGCTGAAAGAGCCATTGCATTTCCAATTTCGGGAGCTACTGCCTCACCAGAAAGGATGTTTTGACCAACTTGTAGTCCGTTTTGTGCAATTACATATCGCTTTTCACCATCTTGATAGTTTAAAAGTGCAATAAATGCAGTACGGTTTGGATCGTATTGAATACTAGCAACAGTTGCAGGAATTCCCGCTTTGTCGCGTTTAAAATCGATAATTCGATATTTTTTCTTGTGACCACCACCTATGTAGCGCATGGTCATCTTACCTGTACTATTTCGACCACCAGATCGTTTGTTCGGAACAAGTAAAGACTTTTCCGGCTTATCAGTTGTAATGGCGTCGAAACCATTTACAACTCTAAAACGCTGACCTGGGGTGATTGGTTTTAATTTTCTTACTGACATTTGTGTCTAATTAAATCTAAGTTATCTTAGATGTTACTGTAAAAATCTATTGTATCACCTTCCGCCACCTGTACGATTGCTTTTTTGTAAGCATTCGTTTTACCAGTTTGGACACCTGTTTTTGTAAAACGGGTCTTCCTATTGGGGCGGACATTCATTGTGCGAACTTTTTCAACAGAAACTCCGTAAGCAGCTTCCACCGCTTTCTTGATTTCTACCTTATTCGCCTTTGGGTTTACTACAAAGCCAAAAACATTCTTGTCTTCAGCATCTTTAGTAGCTTTTTCCGTAATTATAGGTTTAATTAAGATGTTCATCTTGTTTCTATTTACTTAAGTTTGTTTCAATTCCTTCCAAAGAACCTTCAAACAGCACTAAACTGTTTGCATTCATAATTTTATAAGTACTTAATTGTGAGTTAGTTATAACTTCAGTACCTTTCAAATTGCGAGAGGACAAATATACATTATTATTTAAGTCTCCCAACACAAATAAAGATTTTTTGTCATTTAGTCCTAAACTGTTTAAAACTGCCGTAAAACTTTTGGTTTTTGGAGCATCAAAACTTAGGTCTTCTAATACAAAAATTGCTTTATCATTCGCCTTCATCGATAGGGCAGATTTACGTGCCAAACGCTTTAGGTTTTTGTTCAATTTAAAAGAGTAGCTACGTGGACGAGGTCCAAACATTCTACCACCACCTTTAAATACACCAGACTTGATGCTACCCGCACGAGCAGTACCAGTTCCTTTTTGTTTCTTTATCTTTCTGGTAGAACCAGAGATCTCAGCACGTTCTTTAGCTTTGTGAGTTCCTTGTCTTTGATTGGCAAGATATTGCTTCACATCAAGATAAACCGCGTGAGTGTTAGGCTCTATTCCGAACACATCTGCAGAAAGTTCAACTTTCCGACCTGTGTCTTTTCCGTTTATGTCTAATACAGCTACCTTCATTATTTCTCGATCATTACATAAGCGTTTTTATGGCCAGGAACTGCTCCTTTTACCACAAGTAGATTCTTTTCAGGAACTACTTTCAAAACTTTTAAATTTTCAACTTTTACTCTTTCGTTCCCCATTTGGCCCGCCATTCTCATTCCTTTGAAAACTCTCGCAGGATATGATGCAGCTCCAATAGAACCTGGTGCACGCAAACGGTTGTGCTGACCGTGAGTCGCTTGACCAACACCAGCAAAACCGTGACGTTTAACAACCCCTTGGAAACCTTTACCTTTAGAAGTACCCGCGATATCCACGAATTCTCCCTCGATAAAATGCTCCACAGTAATTGTGTCACCTAATTTGTATTTTTCTTCAAATCCCTTGAATTCAACAACTTTGCGTTTTGCAACGGTTCCTGCTTTTTTGGCGTGCCCTTCGGCAGCTTTAGTTACAGTCTTCTTGTCATCGAAACCAAGTTGAAGAGCATTGTACCCGTCAACCTCTATGGTTCTGACTTGGGTGACAACACAGGGTCCTGCTTCTATAACGGTACACGGAATGTTCTTTCCGTTCTCGTCAAAGATGCTGGTCATCCCTATCTTTCTTCCAATTAACCCAGACATATTTAATTATTTATTGATTATTAATATTATTTATTTGAAATGTGATAAATCACAATCTTCCTTAATTGAACGCGATAAATTGCGCACCTACTGAAAAACAAACAGGGTCAAAATAAATTCAACCCTGAATGTTATTTTGTTTTCCGTTTTTCCACAACCATCGTTGAGGACATTTCCACCCCTGCAAAGGCAGGGGTCTCTTCGATGGCCAGTCAATGGCTCGATGAGATTCCCGCCTTCGCGGGAATTTATACTTTAATCTCTACTTCTACACCACTTGGCAACTCCAATTTCATTAGAGCGTCAATTGTTTTTGAAGAAGAACTGTAGATATCCAAAAGTCTTTTGTATGAACTTAATTGGAATTGTTCTCTACTTTTCTTGTTCACGTGTGGAGAACGTAATACTGTAAATATTTTTTTATGTGTTGGTAAAGGAATTGGTCCTGTTACTACAGCTCCAGTACTCTTTACGGTCTTAACGATTTTTTCAGCAGATTTATCCACCAAATTGTGATCGTAAGATTTTAGTTTAATTCTTATTTTTTGACTCATTGCTGAAATTATTATTCGTTAGCGGTTCCTCTTGCTTTTGCTATTACATCTTCAGAAATATTTGAAGGTGTTTGAGCGTAGTGTGAAAATTCCATAGTTGAAGTTGCACGGCCTGATGATAATGTTCTTAAAGTGGTTACATAACCGAACATTTCAGAAAGAGGCACTTCACCTTTTATTACTTTTGCTCCTGCACGGTCACCCATGTTAGTGATGGTACCACGACGACGGTTAAGGTCACCAACAATATCACCCATGTTTTCTTCTGGAGTAATTACCTCTATTTTCATAATAGGCTCCATAATTACAGCTCCTGCTTTTTTGGCAACTTCTTTGAAACCAATTTTTGCAGCCAGCTCAAAAGATAATGCATCAGAATCCACAGGGTGGAAAGATCCATCTTTTAAAGTAACCTTCATACTATCAACTTCAAAACCTGCAAGTGGACCATTGATCATTGCTTGTTTGAAACCTTTTTCAACTGAAGGAATAAATTCTTTTGGCACGTTACCACCTTTTACAGCGTTAACAAATACAAGACCTTCTTTAGCATCTTCTTCATCTACTGGACCCAAAGTAAATACAATATCAGCAAATTTACCACGACCACCAGATTGCTTTTTGTAAACTTCTCTATGATCTGCAGTTTTTGTTACTGCTTCTTTATATTCAACCTGAGGCTGACCTTGATTTACTTCAACTTTGAATTCACGACGTAAACGATCTATAAGAACATCTAAGTGAAGCTCTCCCATTCCTGAAATAATAGTTTGCCCAGAAGCTTCGTCTGTACGCACTTGGAATGTTGGGTCTTCTTCTGCCAATTTTGACAGAGCCATACCTAATTTATCAACATCAACTTTTGTTTTAGGCTCCACAGCAATACCAATAACTGGATCTGGGAAGTCCATACTCTCCAAAACAATAGGATGTTTTTCATCAGTCATGGTGTCACCCGTCTTAATATCCTTAAATCCAACTGCTGCTCCAATATCTCCTGCTTCAATAAAATCGATAGCATTTTGTTTGTTAGCGTGCATTTGGTAGATACGAGAAATTCGTTCTTTTTTTCCTGAACGGTTGTTCAAAATGTAAGAACCTGCATCCAAATGACCAGAGTAAACGCGGAAGAAAGCCAAGCGACCTACAAAAGGATCTGTTGCAATCTTAAATGCTAGTGCCGCGAAAGGCTCCTTAACATCTGGTCTACGTATTTCTTCTTTATCAGTATCAGGGTTAATACCTATAATACCTTCTTTGTCGGTTGGAGCTGGTAAGTAACGACATACAGCATCTAAAAGAAACTGAACACCTTTATTTTTAAATGAAGAACCACATACCATTGGAATTATAGACATATCCATAACGGCAGCACGAAGTGCAGCGTGGATTTCATCTTCAGTTATGGAATCTTCATCCTCCATATATTTTTCAAGCAGATTTTCATCGTAAGCAGCAACCTCTTCAATTAATTTGCCACGCAATTCTTTAACCTCAGCTTTCAAATCTTCAGGAATTGGCACAACATCAAAAGTAGCACCGAATGATTCATCGTGAAAAATAATGGCTCGGTTTTTCACCAAATCTACTATTCCTCTGAAGTCTGCTTCATCACCAATATTCAATACGATTGGCACCGCGTTGGAACCTAACATATCTTTTACTTGTTGACAAACAGCTAAAAAGTTAGCTCCTGAACGGTCCATTTTGTTAACGAAACCAATACGAGGTACTTTATAATTATCCGCAAGTCTCCAGTTAGTTTCAGACTGTGGCTCTACACCATCTACCGCACTAAACAAGAACACTAATCCATCAAGAATCCTAAGTGAGCGATTTACCTCAACGGTAAAATCCACGTGACCAGGAGTGTCAATAATATTAAAGTTATAATCTTTTGTTTCTGGAGTAGGCTCAGCATTTTCCATTGGAAACTTCCATATACAAGTAGTAGCCGCTGAAGTAATGGTAATACCACGCTCCTGTTCTTGCTCCATCCAGTCCATAGTTGCGGCTCCATCGTGAACCTCTCCAAGTTTATGGCTTACCCCTGTATAAAAAAGGATACGCTCTGTAGTTGTGGTTTTACCAGCATCAATATGCGCAGCAATCCCGATATTTCTTGTGTATTTTAAATCTCTTTGTGCCATTTTTTAGAATCTGAAATGTGAGAATGCTTTGTTAGCTTCTGCCATTTTGTGAGTATCCATACGTTTCTTAACAGCAGCGCCTTCTTCTTTGGCAGCAGCAAGAATCTCACCTGCAAGTTTTGCGGCCATGGACTTCTCGTTTCTTTTTCTTGAATAGTTAATTAACCATTTCATTGCGGTTGCAATTTTACGGTCTGGACGAATTTGCATAGGTATTTGGAAGGTTGCCCCACCAACTCTACGGCTACGAACCTCTACGTGAGGCATAACATTGGAAAGTGCTTCTTTCCAAAGCTCCAACGCAGTTTTTTCGTCGTCTTGTTTCTTTTCATCCACAATGTCAATAGCATCATAGAAAACTTTGAAAGCCACACTCTTTTTTCCATCCCACATCATGTTGTTTACGAAACGTGTAACCAACTGGTCGTTAAACCTTGGATCTGGCAAAAGGGGTCTTTTCTTGGCCTGTCTTTTTCTCATTTGTTGTTTTGTTAATGGTTAAATATTAATTGTGCGTACAATTAATGATTAACCCGTTTTCATTTTTCTTAAAACGCAAGCATTGCGTTTCTACTTTTTAGGGCGTTTTGCTCCGTACTTAGATCTACGTTGCGTGCGGCCGGCAACACCTGCGGTGTCTAACGCTCCACGAACAATGTGATACCTAACTCCTGGCAAATCTTTTACCCTTCCACCTCTAACCAATACTATCGAGTGCTCTTGGAGATTGTGACCTTCGCCTGGGATGTATGCGTTTACTTCCTTACCGTTTGTAAGTCTTACCCTTGCAACTTTTCGCATTGCAGAGTTAGGCTTCTTAGGTGTAGTAGTATATACACGCGTACAAACACCACGACGTTGTGGGCACGAATCCAAAGCAACCGATTTACTCTTCTTGGTTATTTTGGTCCTTCCTTTACGTACTAATTGTGAAATTGTTGGCATATAAAATATGTATTATTACTGTTTAAAAATAAAACACCCCTATTTTTAGGGGATGCAAATGTAGAATTTTTTTTCTATTAATCAAACCATACTGAATTAATTTTCAGCATACTTTTAATATTTTTTTACTTTGAACATAAAACACCAAGATGAAACGTTAGATTTACAACGCTAATAACACTCCTTTTTTGAAAAAATATCTATACACTTCTCTATACCTTAATATATATACCTGTTTTTTCTTTGGAATGAATGCGCAGGAACTCACCCTTTCCGTCAAAGCAGAAAGACCGGTTTCGCAAGCGATGAAAGACTCGTTGCAAATGAACACTTCTTTCAAAGATCTCCTTTCACTTAAAAAGGAAACCGATACGCTTTATTTAAAAATGCAACGGATGGGTTTTATTGAAAGTGAACTGCTTCAGCTGCAAAAAGAAAATGATAGTAGCTACATAGCAGATTTCTTCCTCGGAAAAAAATACAATGAAATAAGCATTTTCTATTCAGAAGAAGATTTCAGCAAAAAAGAATTGCAACGCGTTGCTTCCGAAATTACCGACACCTACTTTACTCTTCCTTTTGAAGCTATTCCAAATTCACTAAGGAAACTTACAACGCTTCGCAACCAAAAAGGAAATGCATTTGCTCGTTTAAGGCTAAGTGAATTTGAAAAAGACGAAAACAATAATTTATCGGCAACACTTTTAGTTGATAATGGAAACTTTAGAAATGTAGATTCCATAGCCGTGAAAGGTTATGAAAAATTCCCGAGATCTTTTCTTAAATATTACGCCGGTATAAAAAAAGGTGAGGTATTCAATCAAAAGAAATTAGTGGAGCAAAATGAAAATCTAAATAGCTTAGGTTTTGTTTCAGCCATAAAACCACCAGAAGCACTTTTCAGAAAAGACTCAACAACCGTCTATTTCTATCTAGAAAAACAGAACAACAATCTATTTGACGGAATAATCGGTTTTGCAACAGATGAAGAAACACAGAAACTCACTTTCAATGGTTATCTAAATCTAGAACTCAATAATAACCTTAATTTTGGCGAGCAATTATTGCTGAACTATAAATCTGACGGTAAAGAGCAAGTAAACTTTAGAGTAAAAGCAACTTTACCATATTTGTTTAAAAGCCCTATTGGTTTAAGCGGTGAGCTAAAAATTTTTAAGAGAGACAGTACCTTTATCACTACAGAACAACAACTAAGAGCAACATACCAAATAAACCCAAAGTCTACAATTTATCTTGGCTATAAAGGTTACGATTCTAGCAACCTCTTAGATAACGCAGTGGCTGGATCTCCTGTTGAAGATTTCAAGTCTAACTTTTTAATCGCTGGCGGCACTTACCTTAAAACACAAAACAAAAAACTTTTTCCAATTAAAACCATTTTATCATTGGACGGCGGAGTTGGCTCCCGTAAGAATGATTCCATAACGGAAAACCAAGTTCGCTTGGAAGGCTTATTAAGCAATATATTTAATTTGAACTTTAAAAATTCAATATTCGTGCAAAATAGCACAAGTATATTAGTGAGTGATAGTTATTTGGTGAATGAACTTTTTCGATTTGGAGGCATAAACAGTATTCGTGGTTTTAACGAGAACAGCATTGATGCTTCGTTTTTTTCCGTAGTTAACACCGAGTACAGATACCAATTTAATGAAGGGGTTTATCTACACAGTATAATTGACTTCGCCTATTTTGAAAACGAAACACTTAAACTAAAACAAAACCTCTATAGCTTCGGGGTGGGCATTGGACTCAATACCAAAGCGGGATTATTCAAATTTAATGTGGCTAATGGAAACACAGAAAACCAAAACTTCAGTTTCTCAAATACCAAGATACACATCAGTGTTTCCTCAAAATTTTAAAATATTACGTCCAAACCCTTTAAGAATCCTAAATAAAACTTAAAAATTGGGAGCAAATACTTGTGTAATTAACTTTTTATTATGATTTTTGCCGTTGGCTAATTCAAATAATTTATAAAAATGAGAACAAAGTTTAGTGGAATTTTAACGCTTATATTAGCGTTAGTTGTGCAGCTTACCTTCGCGCAGCAAAAAACTATTACAGGTACAGTGACGGACGATACAGGTCTGCCATTGCCTGGTGCAAACGTAATAATCAAGGGCACGAGTTCTGGAACACAGACAGATTTTGATGGAAATTATTCCATATCTGCAAATGTGGGTCAGGCAATTGCTTTTAGTTATGTAGGTTTTGTTACCAAGGAAGTAAAAGTAGGAGCTCAAAATTCAATTAATGTTACTTTACAACCAGATGCTGCGGCACTTGAAGAAGTTGTAGTAACTGGGTATTCTACACGAAACCAAACGGTGCAAACATCTGCCGTTGTATCTATTTCCGCTTCGGAACTGTCACAAATGGCGCCAACTACAAGTATAGATAATATGCTTCAAGGTAAGGCAGCTGGTGTACAGGTAACTTCTGCAAACGGTAAGCCGGGACAAGGAGCTTTTGTTCGTATTCGTGGAACTGGATCTCTTGTTGCAGGTGCATCTTCACCATTATACATTGTGGATGGCGCTCCTATTAGAGAGCAAGATCTTGCAAGTATTCCTAACGAGGATATTGAAAACATTACAATCCTAAAAGATGCCCCAACAACCGCTAGATACGGTTCTCGTGGAGCAAACGGGGTTGTAGTAATCACAACAAAAAACGGTAACAGAAACAAAGATGCTGTAATCCGTTACAGCTCTCGTTATGGAACAACAACCAGAATAGAACCAAACTTTACATTGATGAACGCGGAGCAGAAATTGCAATACGAAGCAGAAATGTATGCTTTGGGTGTTGGTGCAGCCGGTTCATTACCAGGGGTACAAACAGCTCCTGGGTCACCAGAACGCGCTAAATTACTTGCTCGCACAACTGATTGGGCAGACCTTATACTTAAAGAAGGTGTAATTCAGAACAACAATGTCTCTGTTTCTGGAGGTAGTGAAAAAGTAGATTACTACTTTTCTGTAACTCACGATAAAAACACAGGTATTATTGATAAAATCAATGGTTTTGAAAGATTAGGAACCCGTTTGAACGTTAATTTTGACGCTAAAGAATGGTTGACTATGGGTGTAAATGTTGGGTATTCACGTTCTACAAGTGATGAACCAAGAGATAGAAACAACACTCAAAACCCGTTTCAACCTATTTACGTTACCAACGAGTATGAAAACGAGTTTTTATACGATGATGACGGCGAAATACTGTTGGATAACAACGGAGAACCTACTTACAACCCAACTCACAGAGATTTCGCTACAAGAAAAGCTCTTGAGACTGAAAAATCTACAGACATTAACAATGTTACACTTGCTAGTGTAGATGCATTGGTAAAATTATCGAAAAACTGGAGCTATGGTTTCAATACTTCTGTTAACCACTTACTACGTAGGAGAGAAAGTTATTCTAAGCCAGGAGGTGTTTTGGATATTATTTTGAACAACGCACCCGTTGGTAACAAGTTTGATGACCAACAAGATAGATTAGACCTTACCATCAGTAACCGTTTAAACTATACATTAAACTCAAACAATCATAACCTGAATGTTTTGGGTCTATATGAATACAACCTTAATGAGTTCTATCGTACTTTTGTACGTAGCACAGGTTTCCCTTCTCCTTTGTTGAGCACACAGACTAGTGCTGCAGATTTAAATGATGGATTCACTAACAGAAATAGATTGACATTAGTGTCTTATGGTCTTTTTGCAGATTATGATTATAAAGAAAAATATCTTCTTTCTGCATCTATACGTCGTGATGGTTCTTCTAACTTTGGAGCTGATTTCCAATACGGTACTTTCTATAGTGGAAGTATTGGATGGAACGTTGCTAAAGAGGACTTTTTCGGTGTAGATGCTGTAAATGATCTTAAAATTAGAGCAGCTTACGGTTCTGTAGGTAACAGAAATGGAATTGGTCGTTATGCACCTCAGGCAACAAATGAATTCGGATTCTATCCAGGTGGTTCAAGTTCAGTTCCTTCAAACATTGCAAGTCCAAACTTAAAGTGGGAAACTACCACTACTGCTAACGTTGGTTTAGAATTCAACCTCTTCAACAAACGTCTTAGAGGTGTTACCGATTATTTCATTAGAAATACTTCTGACTTATTATTTAATGTTCCTACTGCTTATGAATCTGGAACTGGAAGTGTTGCTGGAAACATTGGTGAAATCCAAAATAAAGGTCTTGAAATATCCTTACAAGGTGATATAGTTCGTACTAATGATTTTACTTGGACTCTTGGAGGAAACATAATCTTCTTAGATACTGAAGTAATTGAACTACCAGATCACGAAGATTTCACTCCGTCTGATAACACATATAACATTCGCTTTAGTGAAGGTAGAAAAATTAATGAGCACTATTTAGTTCGTTATGCTGGAGTTGATGCTGCAACTGGAAAATCTTTATTTTTAGGTGCAGATGGTAACACTTATTTTGCTGAAGATCTTCCAGAAGGTGAGAACCGAGTATTTCAAGGAAAGTCAACCATCGCTGATAAAGAAGGAGGTTTCTTTACTAACTTTAGCTATAAAGGCTTTGGTTTGAGAGCTGATTTCGTTTTCAAAACAGGAAACTGGATAAACAACTTCGTTAGATCTAATGCTGAGTCTGATGGGCAAGCAGTTGATGATAATCAAGCTGTTACCGCATTCAATTACTGGCAACAACCTGGCGATACTGGTGTAATGCCAAGTCCAATTTACGCTTCAGTAGATCAAGCTGTAAACTCAGACAGATTCTTGGAAAAAGGAGATTACGTACGTATGCGTAATGTTACTCTTTCATACAATTTCCCTAGCGAATTTTTGGATAAAACTCCAATACAGAGCCTAAGACTATATGTACAAGGGCAGAACCTATTAACGTTTACCAAATTTTGGGGAGATCCAGAAGTAGGACTTTCTTCTGGAGAGACTATTTCATTTGCTGATGCAGTAGCTCCTGGGGAAGCAACTCTTTACAGTTATCCAAATGTTAAGTCATTCCAATTTGGTTTGGATGTAAGTTTCTAATTCTAAAAAAAACCTATAAAATGAAAAAAATAATTTATAAAATAGCAGTCTTAACACTGATCATTGGAGGTTTAACTTCTTGTGAGGGTGAACTGGAACAAATACCTTTCGATGAGCTTGCAACAGATCAAGCTTATATTACAGTTTCCGATTTTGAAAACGCGACGAGAGGTATCTATTCAACACTATTCACCGGTTCACTATACGGTGGAAGTGATGCAGGTGGGATGCTTGACGCCCCAGATGTATTGGCAGACAACGTTACTTTTGCCCAAAAAGGTAGAGGATCTAGAAGAACATTGCACAACTGGCAATATTCTGCATCTAGCGAACCTTTGAGCGGACTTTATCAAAGTGCTTATAGAATGATTTTTCGCGCAAATACCTTGATAGAAAAAAGTGCGGATTTTGACGGAAGCAACAAAGCTAAAGTCGTAGCAGAAGCAAAAGCGCTAAGAGCCTTAGGCCACATGGATATCGCCTCATTTTTTGCTAAAATGCCAACTCAATCTGCAGATGCAAATGGTAGCCTAGGTATTGCCTATGTAACTAAAGCAGACTATACTATTGAGCCTGCAAGATTAACCGTTGCTGAAAGTTACGATATGATTGTAACAGATCTTAAAGAAGCATTAGTAGACATTCCAGCTTCAGCTCCAGCAGGTCGCTTTAATAAAGACGCAGTAAATACTCTTTTATCACGTGCTTACTTGTATATGGGTCAATGGCAAAATTCAATTGATGCTGCAAACGAAGTTACTACATCAATCGCTCCCAGAAACACTGTTGTAGGTGTTTGGGAAGATGTATCCAAAGATGGAGTAATTTTCTGGATTGATGTAGATCCTCCTGGATTAGACATCACTC
Source organism: Aequorivita sublithincola DSM 14238 (assembly GCF_000265385.1). NCBI lineage: Bacteria > Pseudomonadati > Bacteroidota > Flavobacteriia > Flavobacteriales > Flavobacteriaceae > Aequorivita > Aequorivita sublithincola. Next base: position 2,046,894 of record NC_018013.1, on the reverse strand, counting down.
CTTGAGTAACATGGAGTCAATTCGGCACACTAACTTTAGTACCAGAATACGTGGTTTCTTATCCGTTTTTTCAGCTTTTCGCTGATGATGACATCAGAAAAGATGCCTACACTTTACAAGCTAGAAATGGTGCACTTCAGTTTAACGCAATCAAAAAATTGTTTGCAAGAGAAGATGGAGAAAATCCAGGGCGTGTTGATATAAAAATTCTTCGCGCTGCAGAAGCAAAAATGAATATTGCTGAAGCAGAATACAACCTTGGAAACGAAGGACCTGCTCGCATTGCTTTAGATGCTATAAGAACAAAAAGATATACTACTCCTCCAAGTGGAGAAACTGGCGATGCACTTCGTGATGCAATCCGTCTTGAAAGAAGATTAGAATTTGCTTTCGAATCTCAACGTTTCTTTGATTTGAAACGATGGAGCCTTCCAGTGGAACGTGGTAGCTTTGGTGATTTAAAAGACGGAAGTGGAACTCCATCTGATGCACAGAATTTACCAGTAGGAAATCCAAAATTCCAATTGCCAATTCCTCAAACTGCGACAGATTTAAATCCAAATTTGCAACAAAACCCTGGGTATTAATAATTCTAAAATTTTATCAAAATGAAAAAAATAAATATAATAATTACGTTCGTAGCATTAGCTTTGTTCGCGGTTTCTTGCGAAACTTACGATGACTTCAACGCAGAACGCAAAACTGTGGTTGGATTCACAAGTCCTGTTGACAATAACGTTAATAATATTGTTGTTGGCGGTGAGAGAGAGAGAACCTTTAATAATGTTTTGTTTGTTTCAGATATTGCTGATGTAGATAGAGAATTTAAGGTTGTGGTCATCCCTACTATTTTAGAAGTAGCAGATCCACCATATGTATCAACTAATCCAGAAAACTTTAGCTTTGATGCTACTGTGACAATCCCTGCAAACGAGCAACTAGGATCAATCACAGTTACTGGTTTTGGTAAATCTATTGTAGATCCAAGAGGCGAATATTTCTCTCTTGCAATTGAAGGCGGAGGAAACGTTGTTTCTGGAGGAAGATTTACAGTGAGAGTTAGACTTAAAAGTTAACTAGATTAATTTAACAACACGTTAAATACAAATCAAACACCTCTTATCTTTTTAGGAGGTGTTTTTTTATATCTCTGTTTTTTATAACAGAACCCAAGTTAAATCTATTTATCTTTGAACGCAATAATAAACCACATCACATATTATCTATAACAATGAGCGATAAAACAAATACCATTTTCGGAATTTACCCTGTCAAAGAAGCCTTATCATCACAAGTTGTTTTTGACAAAGTCTTTGTTCAGAAAGGAATAGATAGCGACAAAATTGAAGGCCTAATTAAAGACCTTGAAAGAGCAAATATTCCAGTAAGTATTGTTCCTTTTGAAAAGCTCAATAGATTAACCCGTGGGAACCATCAAGGTATTGTGGCGGTAACCTCGCCTGTGGCATTTCATAGTTTGGAAAGTGTTGTTGAAAAAGCACTCGAAGGTGATAAAACGCCTCTATTCCTAATTTTAGATCAAATAACGGATGTCCGTAATTTTGGAGCAATTCTTAGAACTGCTGAATGTACTGGCGTAGATGCGGTAATTATTCAAAAAACTGGTGGAGCTCCTGTTTCTGGAGACACCGTGAAAACTTCTGCTGGAGCAATTTTCAAAATTCCAATTTGTAAGGTGGAACATATTAAAGATGCAATCTTCTATTTGCAAGGTTCTGGAATTACAACCGTTGCAGCTACCGAAAAAACAAATTCAGAAATATATTCTTTAGATTTAAAAACTCCGTTGGCCTTGATCATGGGCTCAGAAGGAAAAGGTATATCAAAATCCGTACTTGGATTGGTGGACGAGCGTGCTTCCCTACCCTTGCTTGGAGAAATTAATTCATTAAATGTTTCTGTGGCTTGTGGCGCTTTTCTTTATGAAGTAGTGCGTCAACGCAGATAATAAATAGTTCTTATTCAGGTTTCTCTTCTGACTCATTTTTAAAACTATATACAATCCTTACTCTTTGTGAAGTATTCGTAACTATTTGTTCTGTTGAAGATTCTTCAGAAATTTCTTCTAGTAAAACTTTTGGTAACTCAATAAAATTTCCGTCTTCGTCAAATTGCTTTATAAAAGGATCGTTTTCAGGGATGAAATCTTCGCGTTCCCAATCAAACTTCTTATTCTGAATAGGGTTTTCTTTATAGAAAAAGGCGAAAATTAATCCAACAAAAAATCCTGAAAGATGGCCTTCCCAAGATATTTCAGGGATTCCGGGAAATACATACCAAAGCATTCCACCGTAAAGAAAGGCAACAACTAATGCTAAAGCTGTTAGCTGAAACTGTTTCGAAAAAATTCCCTTAAAAAATAAAAAAGCAGCCAACATATAAACCACGCCACTAGCTCCGATATGAAGGGATGATCTGCCAATGCACCAAGTTGCTATTCCTGTCAATAACAGACCAAAGATTAAAACCTTCCAGCGAATGTTTCTGTAGAAGTAAAATAAGCCAGAAGAAAGTACAAATAATGGCACTGAATTATTGAAAAGATGCTCCAAACTTCCGTGAATGAAAGGACTAAATAAAATTCCGCGTAAACCTTTCAATTCTCTGGGATAAACTCCATACGAGTTGAAATTGAAACCAAAACGGGTTTCAACCCAAAACACAATCCAAAGCACCATCACAAATAGCAATGGATAGCCAAAAACATCAGGTGTAAATTTTAATTGGTTTGGATTAGACATATTTCACTAATTACAAAAAGCAATCCCAAATCAAATTTATGATAAATTGTCAGTGAAACCGATTTATTAAAATTGTAATTTTGAAGACTATGAACGCACCTCTTGCAGAACGAATCCGGCCAAACACTCTTGAAGGATATTTAAGCCAACAACATTTGGTTGGTCCAAAAGGTTCCTTAACCTCCCAGTTAAGCACAGGAATGATTCCTTCCATGATTTTTTGGGGACCGCCGGGAACGGGTAAAACAACGCTTGCAAATATTATTGCGAATGAAAGCGGCAGACCATTCTATATTTTAAGTGCTGTGGATAGCGGAGTTGCTGCAGTTAGGGAAGTGATAGAAAAAGCAAAGAAAAGCGACAACCTGTTTTCAACCAAAAACCCTATTCTATTTATTGATGAAATACACCGTTTCAGCAAATCGCAACAGGATTCGCTTTTGGGTGCTGTGGAAAAAGGCTGGATCACGCTCATTGGCGCTACAACTGAAAATCCAAGTTTTGAAGTAATTCCCGCTTTATTGTCTCGCTGTCAGGTGTATGTTCTAGAATCTTTCAGCCGTGAGGATATGGAAGCATTGCTAAAAAGAGCTTTAAAAGAAGACGAAATTTTAGCAAAGAAGAAGGTAACTTTAAATGAAACCGAAGCAATAATAAGACTTTCTGGCGGTGATGCACGAAGGCTTTTGAATATTTTGGAACTAGTAGTCCTTTCAGAAAAAAGTGAAAAGGTTACTATTACCAACGAACTTGTAATGCAAAAAGCCCAGAAAAATACGGTGCTTTATGACAAAACTGGCGAGCAACATTACGATATTATTTCAGCATTTATAAAGTCCATGCGTGGTAGTGATCCAAACGCAGCTGTTTACTGGTTGGCACGCATGATTGAAGGTGGCGAGGATATAAAATTCATTGCCAGAAGAATGGTTATCCTCGCTTCGGAAGATATTGGAATGGCAAATCCTAATGCGCTTTTACTCGCAAATAGCACCTTTCAGGCTGTCAATACAATCGGATATCCGGAAGCCAGAATTATTTTGAGCCAATGTGCTATTTATTTGGCTACTTCACCAAAAAGCAACGCTTCTTATAAAGCCATTGGCGAAGCGCAACAACTTGTTCGGCAAACTGGCGACTTGTCGGTTCCTTTGTCCATAAGAAACGCGCCAACGAAGCTTATGAAGCAATTGGGATACGGAAAGGAATACGAATATGCTCACAACTACGAAGGCAACTTTGTGCCGCACGAATTTTTGCCCGAAGAAATAAAAGGAACTACTTTTTATAGACCAGGAAACAACCCAAAGGAAAATTCGTTGAAAAATTATCTAACGCAGCTTTGGAAAGATAAATATGATTTTTGAAGTATTATTAAATCTTGTTTACTATCGACTTTCGTATAAATAAAAAAGCCATCCCGAAAGGATGGTGTATTTATAGAAGATAACAGGTATTAATCTTCAGATAAGTAAACTGTCTTAACATTTCCTTCTTTAATAACAAGATTTCCAGAAGGATCAAAAGCCGCATCAGCTACATTTCCAGAAGTATCCATATATTTAACAAGGTTATCCATCACGATGATTTTTCCTTTCAAAAGAAGTCCGTCTGCCGCGCTTGCAGATTCTTCATATAAAGAATAACCTTCAGCCGTGTTGCGAAGTAGAAAGGTTTTACCCGAATTTGAATAGTTTGAAAATTTTGCATCTGGCAATAAAATGCCAGAAACTCTTGAAACTTTTGGTTTTGAAAGTTCATCAGTTGCCGTATTTTGTTTTGTTTTAGAAGAAGACATTGTATTGTCTGTTCTTTCTACTAAAATATTCACATCCTTTTGTTTTACGCGTAAAGCTGAAAAGCTCATGAAAGACTTTCGTAATGCGTCTTGGTAAGATTTATCATATTCTTTATACTTACTTTTCCCCTCTTCACCTCTGTAAACTTCTTTATCATTGCAATCTTTCAACACAACCTGAAGTTTAGTTCCAAAAAGCGTTTTTATCTCTTCTACATTTGCAAACAGACCATCGCAGCGGTTGGCATTAGGCACTGATTCTGCTAAATAAGCATTGAACCCATTTTTTTCAAGATAGAATTGGGTCATAGAATTCATTTGAAATTGGTCTTTACTTTTTAAAAAATCAAATTGTTCAGGAACTACAACATAGCTGTAATCACTTAAGTTTGTATTTTGTGAAATAGCGGTGGTAGCAAGCAATAGCGTTAAAGAAAGTAGTAAATATCGTGTCATTATTCGTCAATTATGATGTTAAATCCTAGCTGTAAAGATACACTTTTTGCTTTGGCCAAATTGCTATATTTAATAAGGTTATCCGCCGCAATGTAAAAATTTAGTTTGCCATAATCTGCCGAAATTCCTAAGCCAACATTTGAATAAGAATAGGAATCCACGGTATAGGTTGCTTTTGCTGAAAGGAAATCTGTAATTCTTCTATGATAAAAAAGCGTTCCCGCTGCTTGCCACCTTTTTGGTCTTTTTATGGAATAGAACTGCAAACCTACGCTCTGTTTATGAAGTTTATCGCCTCCCATATTTAAACAATCACAGGCACCAGAGGCATTAAACCTACCAAAACCATAACTTAATCCCATATTTAGTTTTACTGGCCGAAACTGGGTATAACTGTTATAAATTGTATCTATCGGAATTTCGCGCTCCAGTTCATCTTCAAGATCGTCATAGTATGGAAAGGTTGATTCCCCATCTCCTATGGCTGGAAAAATCAGGTTAATTCCGTCTAAAGTATAGTTTCCATGAGCCCGATAACTTTCCACATCTTTTGTATGAAAAATGGCACCAACATCTAAAGCGCTGGCAGATAGTTTCCATACTTCATTAATATTATAAGTAAAACCGAGGTCCACACCTACCCCAAGGTTTCCTCCAAAAAAAGCACGTCCTAATATTTCACTAGTTACTTGTCCTGCTCCATCCAAATCCCGCAAGGAGGCATAACCTGAGGTTTCTACAGTAACATCGGCATTTTCAAGGGTATGCTCATATATATTTCCTGAATTTTCATCTCCTAACCTGGTCACGAAGGTACCAGCATTGTTCACGCTTCGGAAACTGAACATGCTTGAGTAAAATTTTAATCGTACGCCAACCGTAAGTTTTTCACTGATTTTTTTATTCAAACCAACGTGATAAACTGTCATAAAATCGCCAGTAGTACTTATTTCGCCTAAATCAAATTGGTAGTCTAAGTAATCGCCGTTTCCTTCCCAAGTTAAGATTGCCAAATCTCTTGGGAAATAGGTTATGAAATCGAATTCTTGATAAATCCCGGCTGAAAAATAAATTTCATTCTTAGCCCGCCAACCAAAATTGATAAGCTCCAATTGCTGGGTGGCCGTGAAAAAATCGGTATTCTTCATTTCAAAAATCTTTTTTGTAATACGGTCATTAATGTTATCATTTCCATCTTTGAAGATATCATAAACCGATACGCCCGAAGAGCCTCCATTAAAATGTATTTGTGACAATAACGGAATTCCATAATGCTTTTTCTGAAGCACATTGTTACCAGGATTTAACATTAATGATTGGGGAATGTCATCAAATCCGTAGAGTATCTGCTTATTTTGAGCGAAAGCAAATACTCCCAAAAGAAAGATTATGATTGTTAAAAAATGTTGCATTGTCTTAGTATTCCAAATAGTAAGTAGTTTTGGATTTCAAATTCAGAATACCTTCTAGGTTTTCATTGGAAGAAGGAATGGTTACCGAAACCACAACTTTCTGTGCTTGCGTAAGGCTCAAGATAGCTTCGCCCTCAACGTTTTCTGTAAACTCCGTAATAACGGGAGCGGCTTTTGTTCCTGACGCCACAGAGGTTCCTGCAACATAGGTTGTATCATTCAATTCACTTAAAAATTGAAAGTTAACTTGAAAATCTCGTGGTATGCTATTAGTGAATTTGAAGAAAAATTCTGCCCGTTTTAGGCTTTCTTGTAAAGTGCTATCGTCTAAAAATTTTATTAAAGTTGTATCGCGAACAGTAAATATTGGAACAGAATTTATTGTGTCGAAAAAACGGTTAGCCTGTAAATTGAAGTATATCAAATCCAACTCAATCACTGGCGTTAGTGCAATATCTTCGGCTTGGTCAAAATCGGTATCTTTTATACATGCCGTAAAAAACAGGCAAGCACAAACCATGAAAATGGATAGGACCAGGGATTTATTCATATATGGGGATAGTTTACCTGTAATTAACGCATTTTAAATCAGAATATTACTACAAGTAATTTTTAATCTCAGAAAGTTCGTTTATCGAAAAATTAGATGGTGCTACTTCTTCCTTTCTATAATTAAAAAACAAGGTGTGCATACCTGCGTTTTTTGCCCCAACGATGTCTGCTTCAAAACTATCGCCAATCATTATGCTTTTTTGAGGCGTTGCGGAAGCCTTCTTCATAGCGGTCTGGAAAACCGAAGGATGTGGTTTTTTAAGCCCAACTTCTTCAGAGGTAGTTATTGTGCTGAAATATTTTTTAATACCGCTATTATTCAATTTTAGATGTTGCACTTCCTCAAAACCATTGGTTATTATATGAAGCGCATATTTTTTAGAAAGGTATTCCAGAATTTCAAAAGTATTCTCAAAAAGATGGTTATCCACGGGAAGTTCTTCAATATAGCAAACAGCAAGTGCGTCAATGGTTTCAATGGGATATTTAAGTTTGAAAACATCAAAAGTTTCGGTCAGTCTGCCTCTGCGAAGCTCTTCTTTAGAAACGCGTTCTTCTCTATATTTCTTCCAATAAACTAAATTTATTGGCTCGTATTCTCTTAAAAAATCGGTTAGTGGTAATGTTATACTATATTTCTCAAAAACCCTTTGAAATGCCAAACCAGAATTTTTGTCAAAATCCCAAAGCGTATGATCTAGGTCGAAAAAAATATCAGTGATTTCATTATTCTGCATATTCCTGTAGTTTTTCTGAAAAAATAGTACGCCAGACTTTGTTGCTTTCTTCTGAAGAAAAATCTTTGTTGGAGAAAATCATGGTAAAAGTACCATTTACTTCTGCAATCGCTTTTATAATATTATTTACCGTTTTTTCAATATCTGAAGCATACTTTTTCTGAAACGCCAATGTAGTCATAGCCGAAGGATGAATAAGTAACGGCGTTTTTATTTCATAATCCAAATCGTAAAAAAGAAAAGGCGTGCAAGTTCCAGCGCGGAAACCTACAGTATTGCGAAACACCATTGTAAAATCGCGCTTCACTTCTAATTCTACCAAATGGCGGTAAATATCAGGCAGATTTACCAGAAACTCTGAATTCATAGAACTTGCGAGCGAACGATTGGTAATTTCCTGCATTCTGCGCTTTTCGCTTTTCAACATTTCATAATCGTTTAAGGAATTATATGAAAAAATGAGCCCAACATCTTTATAATCTGAAACAAACTTGATAAGCATTTTAAACTTCTGCCTATGTGTGTTCATACTTTCAGTAAACGACAGCGCATTGCCCAAAAGAAAGAAAACAGTAAGCTTGAAATTGCTCCGATTTGCTATGTTAACAAGCCATTTAAAAGTATCTAAAGGATCGCGTTTAAGCCCAAGATTTACTTGAATTCGAGAAATTATATTTCGAAATTTTCCGTGAAAAACGCTATCCACATAACCTACAGACGAACGGAACAAACCTTTTTGCTTGTAGGCATAAGGTTGCGCAGCTTCAATAACGGGATGGATTGTGATTTTTTTCTGCGGAAATTCTATCTCTGGAAAGGTCTGCGAAAGCTTGTCTTTGAATAAATAGACCCAAATATCTACAATGGGTTGATGAATAAATCCTTCTTTAAATGCCAAACTTTCTGAAGCCATAAAGCGCCCCATTTCATCTTTTACGTGCGGAAGATATTCTTCGTAGCGCGAAATCATATAAAAACTTGACGAAAAAATATCAAACGGTAAAGTGCTTAAATTGGAGACGGAAAAAAAGCCAAACGTATTGCCCCATTTTTTTACAGCTATTTCAACAGACTCAAAACCTTGTTGTTCTAAAAGCCCATAACTTTGGAAGAAAAGTTCATTTCCTAAAGGCTTTTTGCCATAAGATATTTTTGGACCGGCATGCGCTATAAATTCTTCTATAACAGAAGTGAACTCAATTTCTATGCTTAATACACGCAGGCAAATATGCTTAAAAATGTATGAAATTCGAGGAGTAAGTTTTTGGGTGTAGATTAACAGCATAGTGGGTTACAGCATATTTTCATCGGCAAAGCTAAAGTACGCTTTTTCAGTAATTATAAGGTGATCCAACACTTTTATGTCTAAACTGTCGCCAGCGATTTTCAGTTTTTTGGTCAGTTGAATGTCTGCTTGGCTCGGTTTCAAGGTGCCTGAAGGGTGGTTGTGCGCCAAAATAATTCCCACGGCTCCAAGTTGTAAGGCTTCCTTAAACGCAAGTCGAACATCTACCACAGTTCCTGTTATTCCTCCTTTACTGAGTTGGGCGCTTTTAATAATTTTGTTTGAGTTGTTGAGATAAAGAATCCAAAACTCTTCGTGTGGAAGTTCGCCGATAATGGGTTGCACATATTCAAAAACAGAGTTGCTGGAGGTAATTTTTTTTCGTTCTAAAGCTTCGCCTGTTCGTCTTCTTCTACCCAATTCCATCGCAGCGGCTATACTTATTGCTTTTGCTTCACCTATACCTTTGAATTCCATTAATTCAGGAATGGATAGTTTTCCAAGTTCGCTCAAATTATTATTTGCGACAGCCAAAATACGTTGACTTAACGAAACGGCGCTTTCGTTGCGGCTGCCAGAACCAATTAGTATGGCAATTAGTTCTGCATCGCTAAGGGCAATTCGCCCTTTTAGCAACATTTTTTCGCGCGGACGGTCGTCTGCGTTCCAGTTTTTTATGGAAAAGGAATTGTTTTCTTCCAAGGTTATTTCTGTTTCCTTAAAGGTAATAATGAATGTTCAATCTACAACACCTTTTAGAAAACAATCTTTTGGTAGGTTGTATTTCAAATTATATTGAATAAATTTATGACTTCAATCACAAATCTTTTAAAGATGAAATCACTTTTTGACACTGAAGCTTTATCTGATACCCGTAATAGATTGAACAACCTTTCCGAAAGCTCCGAAAAACAATGGGGCAAAATGACTGCTGGACAAATGCTACACCACTGCCAAGGTCCTTTTAATATTATGTTGGAAAAAGTTGATTATGGACTTAAACCGAACTTTCTAGCTAAGTTATTCTTCAAAAAAATGTTTTATAACGACACTCCTTATCGTAAAAATTTACCAACTGCAAAGTTTTTGAAAGAAGCTGATCCAAGAGATTTTAATACTGAAAAGCAGAAGCTAAACGAATTATTAGATGAGTTTGAGAGTCAAAGAAATCGTGAAGAATGGAAAGCACATCCTGGGTTTGGTTACTTCACAAAACAGCAATGGGGACAGATGCAGTATAAGCATTTGGACCATCATTTTAGGCAGTTTGGGGTTTGAAAAATAATATATAAATGTTACTCCTTTTGGGTTTTCAACCAGTTTAAGGCTTCTTGGCGTTCGTTCAGATCAAAGCCTTTTACCTTCATTCCAGGAATTATAGCTCCAAATACCTCCATTGTTTTTTCTAACCAACCTTTATCTGTAACAAGGGCTACGAATTTTATATCGCGCCAATAATGCAGACCATCCTTAAAATCTTCCCACATGGCTTTTGCCGTATATTGTAGTTCGTCAATTTCAACATAAAACTTAATGGTTCCGTGTTCCATTTTGTGCTTTTCCAATAGTGGATTTAGTTGATCATAATCTTCTTTTGTGGTTTTTCCGGAAATCAGTATTCCTAAAATATCTTCAGGAAGTCCGTTAACAACAGTGAACATGATATATGTATTTAGTTTAACTTATTTTAATTATTAAAATTAAAAATTGTTGGGCGGGATGGCTCTTAAAGGTGTATTAATTAACACATTTTTAATGGTGGGATTGTTTAATGTGCTTTCTTACGAAAAGACAGAAAAAAAGGCGGAAAAAAATTTTTGAGCAAGCTCGAAAAACTTTTTTCCACCTTTTCATTTAATAGTGACCGCGAAGGGATTCAAACCCCCAACCCTCAGAGCCGAAACCTGCCTGCCGGCAGGCAGGTCTGATGCGCTATTCAGTTGCGCCACGCGACAAAAGCTAACTTCTCAACTTTCTATGTAAATACTCTCTACCAACACCCGACTTAAAATATTTTTCACGAACTCTAGCATCTTTCCTGAATTCAAATTCTTCAAAATAAATTAAGAACCAAGGAATAAATCCTTTCGTGGATTTATTTTTACCTGAATTATGTTGAATAATACGTTCATCTAAATTCAAAGTCATTCCTTTATAAAGTCGACCATCTTTTAAGCTCTTTAAAACGTATACGTAATACATATTACAAAATAAAAAAGATCTCGAAAATCGAGACCTTTTAAGTAGTGACCGCGAAGGGATTCAAACCCCCAACCCTCAGAGCCGAAATCTGATGCGCTATTCAGTTGCGCCACGCGGCCGTATTTAGTATTCAATGTTCAATATTCAATATTCAAAAATAATTTTTAGTAGTTCAATTCAACCTAATTATCTACTAACCCATAACTGATAACTGATAACTGAAATTTACGAAAGCCTAGTCTTTACTGCTGTAGAAATGGTTTTTCCATCTGCTTTACCAGCAAGTTTAGCACTTACCAGTCCCATTACTTTTCCCATATCTGCCATTGATGAGGCTCCTGTTTCAGAGATAACTTGATCTACAATCCTACTTACTTCTTCTTCACTTAATTGTTGTGGCAAAAACTGCTCTATAACCTTTGCTTGAAGCAATTCTGGTTCCGCAAGGTCTGGACGGTTTTGATCTGTGTAAATTGCAGCACTGTCCTTTCGTTGTTTTACTTGTTTTTGAAGTAATTTCAGTTCATCTTCTTCAGACAAATCCATCTTAGAACCTGTTTCGGTTTGTGCCAAAAGCATGGCAGATTTTATGGAACGCAAAGCCTCTAAAGATTGCGTGTCTTTCGCTTTCATTGCGGCTTTCATCGCCTCCATTACCTTTTCTTGTAAGCTCATTTCTTTGTTTTTTAATAGTGCACGAAGATACTTATTTAAGCCGAAATGCGAAACTTGGAAAACACATTTATTGAGGAACCGTCTATTTAAAGAAAAAGGCCTAAACTCAATTAAGAAATTTAGGCCCCTGCTTTAAGTGAATAGATAAATCACTTAGTCCACATTATCGTGTAGAAATGAATTGTTTTTGCGCAATTCAATCTCATCGTCCTCCGTATTTATAGAGGTTCTTGAAATGTTTGGTTCGTTTTTGGTTTCGTTCAAATCAATACCCATACGCTTGTAAGCTGGCTGCTTTTCAATTTCGTCTATGCGGGACGGACTGTTTTTGAATTTATAATTGAACTCCTTCATCTTCCGTTTGCGTTCCTCAGTGCGATCGCTCAATATTTTAGCAATTGGGGAATTTAGCGGATCTTCATCTTTTGAGTCTTCTTCTTTTGAATCTGGTTCAGAAACGGTTCGTTTCTCAAATATTATTTCTTCGTCTTCATCATCCATGTTTACAGCTTTTGAAGGTTTTGCACTGTTTAAACGATCTTCAACTTCTTGATAATCGTCCAAACTATAACGCTTTATTCCTCCACCTGTAACCTCTGTTATAGGAATAATCTCCACGTGATCTTTAACTTCTATTTCCTCTAAATCAAGATAGACTCTTTCATCTTTCTTGTCCTGCTCTAGCGTTCTTTTAGGTGAAACATTTATAGGCATATCGAACATTAGTATCTGATCCTCCATTTCTTCGGAAGCAGTTTCAATACTTGTTTTCTTTTCCTCATCTTGCTTTTTAGGCGTTTCAATGATAACAAACTCGTTAACGTTTATTTTATTTACTTCAACTTGATTATAGGTTTCAATATCCTCAATTTCAAATTCTTCAAAAGAAACACCTAAGTTTTTTAACAATTCTGAAGTTTTGATATATCCTTCAAACGGTAATTTTTCTTCAATTTCCTCATTATCAAAAAGTGTGTGTTTTACCACAGGGGCTTCTGTCTGTGTCTGACTTGGCATTGATTTTTGCGGAAGATTTACGGAAGTGCCTGTTGATTTTGGCGTTAGGTTGTGTTCCGATTTTTGCTCATCTTCCAGCGTGTGGATTATCTTTTTTGTTTCGGTATTTACTATTTCATTTTGTTGTTCAAAGTTAAAACCTGTTGCAATTACTGTGATGGAAATAGAACCTTCTAAACTTTCTTCTTCACCTACACCCATAATGATGTTTGCGCTGTGACCAGCTTCATTTTGAATGTGATCGCTGATTTCGCCTATTTCATCAATAGTGATTTCATCAGAACCTGAAACGATTAGCAGCAATACGTTTTTGGCTCCTTTTATTTTGTTATCGTTTAGCAATGGGGAATCCAAGGCTCTTCCAATTGCTTCCTTCGCTCTGTTGGCACCAGAAGCCGTGGAGCTTCCCATAATGGCAGTTCCGCTATTGGCAAGTACCGTTTTGGCATCGCGAAGGTCAATGTTTTGAGTATAGTGATGTGTAATTACTTCAGCGATTCCACGAGCAGCGGTTGCCAAAACTTCATCAGCTTTTGAAAAGCCTGCTTTAAAACCAAGGTTTCCATAAACTTCACGTAATTTGTTGTTATTGATAACCACCAACGAATCTACATTTTGGCGTAGTTTTTCAACCCCAATATGCGCTTGTTCGTTTCTGGTCTTGCCTTCAAATTGAAATGGAATGGTTACAATCCCTACAGTTAGAATATCCATATCCTTTGCCATTTTTGCAATAATCGGCGCTGCACCTGTACCCGTACCACCGCCCATTCCGGCTGTGATGAAAATCATTTTGGTATTGGTAGTTAGCATACTGCGAATTTCCTCCATACTTTCCACTGCAGATTGCTCGCCAACTTTTGGATTTGCACCAGCGCCCAAACCTTCGGTCAAGGAAACTCCCAATTGAATTTTGTTTGGTACCGGACTGTTTTCCAAAGCTTGTGAATCTGTGTTGCAGATTACAAAATCTACTCCTTTTATGCCCTGACTGAACATATGGTTAATGGCGTTACTTCCGCCGCCGCCTACACCTATCACCTTAATCACATTGGATTGGTTCTTTGGCAGATCGAAGGAAATGTTGTCAAATTCTGTTTTTTTGCTGCTCATAGTTTTATTTTTTATTGCAATTTTTCTTATTTTTTTACTGAACACTGCTACTGAATACTGTAAACTTTTTTACTCGGCGTTGTCAAGGAATTCCTTGAATTTCTCCGCCCATTTATCAAAAAACTTTTTTGAGGATTTTGATTCTTTTTCTTTTTTATCTTTTTTATCAGATTTTGATTCTTTTATAGTTTCAGAATCTGTTTCTGTATCATTTTCAACTGTTTCTGATGTCTTCACTTTTTCAGATGAAGATTCTTCGTGGGAGAAACGCTTCATTAGAGAAGATTTTTCTTTGCTTTCTAAGCTGTTCAATACCAAACCTACGGCGGTGGCGTACATTGGGCTCGTGGTTTCGGCATCGCTATCGCCAGCCAAATGCTCGTTTGGATAACCGATACGCGTATCCATTCCAGTAATATATTCAACCAATTGCTTAATGTGTTGAAGTTGTGCACCACCACCGGTAAGCACAATTCCTGCAATTAGTTTCTTTTTTTGATCTTCGTGACCGTAATTTTTAATTTCCATATACGCTTGCTCGATGATTTCGATAACGCGAGCGTGAATTATTTTTGAAAGGTTTTTAAGACTTATTTCCTTTGGTTCTCTACCTCGAAGACCCGGAATTGAAACTATTTCATTATCCTTATTTTCCCCTGGCCAAGCGGAGCCGAATTTAATTTTCAGCAATTCTGCCTGCTTTTCAATGATGGAGCAACCTTCTTTTATGTCCTCAGTAATTACATTTCCGCCGAAAGGAATTACCGCTGTATGGCGAATGATTCCGTCTTTAAAAATTGCTAAATCAGTCGTTCCACCTCCTATGTCAATCAAGGCCACTCCAGCTTCTTTTTCCTCTTGGCTCAAAACTGCTTTTGCGGAAGCCAATGGCTCTAAAGTGATTGCTGAAAGTTCCAATCCAGCACTTTTAATACATCTTCCCACGTTTCTGATAGAGGAAACCTGTCCAACAACCACGTGGAAATTTGCTTCCAAACGCGCGCCGTACATTCCGATGGGTTCTTTTACTTCGGCTTGGCCATCAACTTTAAAATCTTGTGGTAAAACGTGCAGTATTTCTTCGCCAGGAAGCATTACCAATTTGTGAACTTGGTTGCAAAGACGGTCTATATCTTCTTCTTTAATAACATCTTCGCCATTAGGCCGAGTAATGTAATCGCTATGCTGAAGACTACGTATATGCTGACCGGCAATACCTACAACCACTTCTTTAATCTTCAAACCTGAAGAAGTTTCAGCATCCTGAACAGCCTGCTGAATGGACTGAATGGTTTGGGTAATATTGTTAACAACACCGCGGTGCACACCAAGACTTTTGGCTTTCCCGATTCCCAAAACCTCCATTTTACCATAATCGTTTTTACGACCAATCATAGCAACTATTTTGGTTGTTCCAATATCTAATCCTACAGCAATATTATCGTTTTCCATGCCTTACTTTTTTGTGGCAATTACCTGACTTTCAAATTTCAGATTCACCAAATTGTAACCGTACAGCGTACTGTCCTGTTTTGTTTTTTTATAAAATGCTTTAAAGTTTTGAAACTTTTTTTCAATGTCTAACGGCTTTCCAAAAAGCACTTTAAAATTCACTTTTCTAAGTTCCATTTCAATATCTCCATCTGCCTTTCGGTTTAAGCCTACTACGCTACTCTTCATGAATTCATCATCATTTATTTTCAGTAATAAGTCCGTAACTTCATCAAAATTATTTTTTGAAGTTCCCGTAATTATGGGCACTCTTGCGGAGTACACATCAGACAGTGGCATCTTTTTTCCGTCTGCGTCCAGGTAGTAATCTGGCGTAGCAGACACTCTTCCTATTGGTTTGCGCTGTTCAATTTTCGCACCCAACGCCCCATCTATGGACACATACACCTGAGCGTCACGAACCATAGGGTTTTCACGCAGTCTTTGCTCCATGTTCTTCAAAACTAAAGTTTCTTTGCCTATGTCCGCAACCTTACCATAATTTTGTATCAACAATTTATTAACTGAATTGTAGGTGATAAAAGGGCTGTTTTCATCTACAAATTCAACGTCTAATTTGCTAATTTTTCTGGCGTCATTGCGCTTTTTGGTAAAGCTGAAAAGGAACGCAATCAACCCAAAAAGAACTATAAATTTTAAAATTGCCAGACTACGCTTCATCTTTTAGTTTTTGAGTGATTTTATTTACTTCGGCACCAATGTCTCCGGCGCCTACCAACAGTTTTACTCTACATTTGGACTTCAACAAAACTTCTGGTAATGCAGATTTGAATACCACTCTTTTGTGAAGGGCTTCTACTTGACTTAAAAGCCATTCTGAAGTAATTCCTTCAATGGGTTCTTCGCGTGCTGGATAAATATCTAGCAAAATAACTTCATCAAATTGCGAAAGGCTTTTTGCAAAACCTTCAGCAAAATCTCTAGTTCTACTGAAAAGGTGCGGCTGAAAAACAATCTGTTTATGATCGTTTGGGTACATTTCATCAACGGCTTGAAAAAGGGCGTCAATTTCTGTGGGATGATGTGCGTAATCATCTATTAAAACCATGTTTTCAGTTTTAATTTTATATGAAAAGCGACGTTTCACACCCTTAAAAGATGCTAATGCTTTAGGCAAGCAATCTATTGGGGATCCTGCGGTAATTGCCATGCCCAAAGCCATGATAGCATTTGTAAGGTTGTGTCTTCCTGGAAGATTAAAAGTTAGGTTCTCCAAAATTAGGCTTGGAGTTTTTAAATCGAAAACATAAGCACTGTCTTGAATTTTTACGTTTTGTGCTTCATAATCGGCAGTTTCTTCAATCGCAACAGTCTTTCCGTCTAAAGGAAGATCCCTTTTGATGAATATATTTTCTTCTTTTTTGACTAATTGCGCAAAGGTTCTAAACGCGTTTTCTATTTCGGCAACATCTCCATAAATGTCCAAATGGTCTGCATCCATTGAGGTTACACAAGCAATGTCTGGACGAAGTTGAAGAAAAGAACGGTCAAATTCATCTGCTTCAACAACAGTTATCTCGCTGCCTTTGTAAATAAAATTTGAATTGTAATTCTCTGCAATTCCACCTAAAAACGCGGTTACAGGCATATTGCATTCTGCTAATAAATGTCCTAAAATCGCTGAAGTTGTGGTTTTTCCGTGCGTTCCAGCCACGGCAAGACAAAGTGTGTTTTTTGAAACTTCGCCTAGAAGTTCGGCTCGTTTTACGACGTGAAAATCTTCGGAAAAGAAATGATTTAATATTTTGTTGCCCTTCGGAACAGCTGGCGTGTAAACCACTAAAACGTTTTCTTTGGAACGCACTTCCTTTTGAATTTCAGAAATTTCATCTGTAAAAGTCACGGGGATTCCTTCAGCAACCAGTTCCTCGGTTAAATCTGTTGAAGTTTTGTCGTACCCAAAAACAGCTTTCCCTTGCATTTTGAAATACCGTGCAAGCGCACTCATCCCAATGCCGCCGATGCCGACGAAATAGTAAGTTTGTATGTTATTTAGGTTATTCATTTTTAAGTTTAAATGCTAAGGTGTTTAAAAGTTTAAAAGCCGAGTGCTTCGAAATAGCACTTAAACTTTTAAACTCATAAACTCTTCAACTTTTGTTCAATAATTTTTCAATCTCTTCAACTATATCTTTTGTGGCATTTGGTTTTGCCAGTTTTTTTATATTTTTCGAAAGTGCTTTTTGTTTTTCTTCGGAAGTAATTAATTCTGAAAATTCGCTTTCAAAATTTGAATCCAATTCACTTTCTTTAATCAGCAATGCAGCATTTTTATCAGAAATGGATCTTGCGTTTTTCGTTTGATGGTCTTCAGCAACATTGGGCGATGGAATGAAAACAACTGGTTTCCCTACTAAACACAATTCCGAAACCGACAGTGCGCCAGCTCGTGAAATGATGAAATCTGCTGCTGCATAGGCCAAATCCATTCGATTTAAAAATGTGTGGACTTGAACTGTTTCACTCCCTTTGTTTTTATAGGTTTCTTCGTAATATTTTCCGCATTGCCAAATAACTTGTACGTTGTTCTTTTCAAAAAATGGTAATGATTTTTCAATCAATTCGTTAATTCTTCTTGCTCCGAGACTTCCGCCTAGAACCAGTAAGGTTTTTTTATCTTTTTTCAAATTGAAAAAAGAAATCGCTTCTTCTCTTTTTGAAGAAATATCTAGCAAATCCTGCCTAACAGGGTTTCCAGTAAGCCTTATTTTTTCTAAAGGAAAAAATTGTTGCATTCCCTCATAAGCCACACAAATTTTTTGAACTTTGCTGCTTAACCATTTGTTGGTGATGCCTGCGTGACTGTTTTGTTCTTGAATTAAACACGGAATAGTTCTTAACGCTGCCATTCTTAATAATGGTGCACTTGCATATCCTCCGGTTCCAATTGCAACGTCTGGTTTGAATTCTTTTAGAATTTTATGAGATTTCCGTAAACTAGAAACTAATTTCAACAGAAAAGCCAGGTTTTGAAGTGATAAACTTCTTTGCAAACCTGAAATCCATAGTCCTATAATTTTGTAACCTGCTTGTGGCACCTTTTCCATCTCCATTCTATCCTTGGCACCGACGAACAAAAATTCAGCATCAGGAAAACGGGTTTTTAACTCGTTTGCAATGGCTACTGCCGGGTAAATATGACCCCCGGTTCCGCCGCCTGATATGATGAATTTTGGTTTCAATTTTTTCTTTTTGTTCTTTGTTCTTTGTTCTGTTAGACGCACGTCAGTGCGTCTCTACGGTTATATGGTTTCACTTAATATGTCCAATGGATTTTCTTCGGTTTCTTCTTTTGCTATTACTTCTCTTTTTGCGCTTACGCTTAAAACCATTCCCAACGCCAAACACGTCATCCAAATGGAGGTTCCTCCACTACTTATTAATGGTAAATTTTGTCCTGTTACAGGGAATAATTCCACCGCAACCGCCATGTTAATCATCGCTCTAAACACAATTGGAAGACCCACACCTATGACCAGTAATTTCCCAAAAACGGAAGTGGCTTTGTGTGCAACTACCACAATTCTGAAAAGCAGAAATAGATATAAAACCATTAAAAACAATCCGCCTAAAAGACCAAATTCTTCAACGATGATTGCGTAAATAAAATCTGAAGACGATTGCGGCAAAAAGTTTTTCTGAACGCTTTTTCCAGGTCCAACACCTGTGATACCACCAGAAGCAATGGCTATTTTTGCTTTTTCAATTTGATAGTCTGCTTCGGTATCTTTATCATCACTAAAATTTTCAACCCTACTCATCCAAGTATCCACACGGTTCGGAAAAACTCCTGGAAATGCTTTGGCTGAAATCACAAAAAGGGTTAGGAAAATCAATCCTGCTCCTAGTATAATTCCTAAATATCGCAACGGATAACCACCTATAAATACCAACAAAACAATCATTAAAAAAAAGATAGCCGTTGTTGAAAAGTTGGCTGGAAGAATTAATGCAAGCACTATAAACACTGGAACCCAAAGCGGTAACAAGGTTTCTTTGAAAGTAACTGCTTTGTCTTTTATTCGTGATAAATACCGTGCTACATAAGTCATTAAAGCCACACCCGCCAAAGTTGAAGTTTGAAACGTAACCCCTACAAAAGGCACACGAATCCAACGGCTGGCATTGGCGCCTTCAATGGTTGTTCCTTCGGCCATTGTTATGACCAAAAGCAAAATAACTACTGGAATCGCAATAATAGAAAGCCCTCTAAAATAATTATACGGTATTTTATGAACGCCATACAAAATGGCAAAACCCAAAACTAAATGCGCAAAATGTCTAAATAAGTAAGGCAGCGTGCTTCCATCGCCATACAAATAGGCAAGGTTACTGCTCGCGCTATAAACCGGCATAAACGAAAATAACGCCAAAAGGAATACTACTCCCCAAATCGCTCTATCTC
This sequence comes from Aequorivita sublithincola DSM 14238, assembly GCF_000265385.1. Taxonomy (NCBI): domain Bacteria; kingdom Pseudomonadati; phylum Bacteroidota; class Flavobacteriia; order Flavobacteriales; family Flavobacteriaceae; genus Aequorivita; species Aequorivita sublithincola. The sequence goes on along the minus strand of NC_018013.1, from coordinate 2,026,968 downwards.
CTTGTATGTAATGAAAAATGTTTTTCACTTGAAAAATTTCTGGTTTCTGGTTTCTGGTTTCTGGTTTCTTTATTCTTTTCTCTATCTTCTTTATTCACTCAGACGCACGTCCGTGCGTCTCTACAGGTTTCTTACTGCTTCTTTAAATTGTCTTCCTCGGTCTTCGTAATTTTCAAATAAATCAAAACTTGCGCAGGCTGGGGAAAGGAGAACGGTGTTATTATTTTCAACCAATTTGTATGCAACTTGCACCGCCATTGCCATAGAATCTGTTTCAATTATTGTCTCAACAACGTTTCCGAAGGCATTGATGATTTTTTGATTATCAACGCCAAGGCAGATTATTGCTTTTACTTTTTCGTTTACCAATGGCAATAATTCACTGTAATCATTTCCTTTATCTACACCGCCAACAATCCAAACTGTTGGATTTTCCATACTGTCCAGTGCGAAATAGGTAGCATTCACATTCGTGGCTTTGGAGTCATTGATGTACATCACATTATGAATTTTCAAAACCTTTTCAAGTCTGTGCTCAACACCCTGAAAACCTTCCAAACTCTCACGAATTGTCTGCTTTCGGATTCTTAATAATGTTGCTATGGTTGAAGCAGCCATGGCGTTTTTTACGTTGTGTTCTCCTTGTATTCCTATTGTTGCGATTGGCATATTGAATTCTTTATTATTTATTTTTATTATTATTTCGTTGTTTCTTTTGAATGCTCCCTGATTCAATTCTTTTTTAACTGAAAAAGGAAGCGGCTGTGCTTTTATGGGGTTTTGCGATAGCCATTTAATTATTTCTACATCGTCTGCGTCATATATAAAATAGTCCTGAGACGTTTGATTCATCGTTATCCTAAATTTTGAAGCGATATAATTTTCATATTTATAATCATATCTATCCAAATGGTCTGGGCTCAAATTGGTCAAAACTGCTATGTGTGGCGAAAAAGTTTCAATTCCATCAAGTTGAAAACTACTGAGTTCGAGTACGAAATTTTCATACTTCTCTTCTGAAACTTGTTCAGCGAAACTCTTTCCGATGTTTCCGCCCAAAGCCACGTTTAGGCCACCGTACTTCAGCAATTCATAAGTCAAACTTGCAGTTGTGGTTTTTCCGTTGCTTCCGGTAATTCCAACAATTGTTGCCTTTGTGAATTTTGCAGCAAACTCAATTTCAGAAATTACCTTCACTCCTTTTTCGTGTAATTTCTTAACGATTGGCGCTTTATCAGGAATTCCTGGACTTTTCATTACTACATCAGCGAAAAGGATTTTCTCTTCAGAATGACCCTCATCTTCCCATTCAATTTCATTATTTATAAGAACTTGTTTGTACTTCTCTTTAATTTTTCCGAAGTCTGAAACGAATACTTCAAAACCTTTCTTTTTTGCTAAAATGGCTGTTCCTACTCCGCTTTCGCCTCCTCCTAAAATCACCAATCTTTCTTTCATTCTATTTATAATTCAAGGTGGAGACACAAAATTTTGTGTCTCTACGGTGTTACCGTATTTTTAATGTGACGATTGTAATAATTGCTAAAAAAATTCCCACAATCCAAAACCGTGTTACAATCTTACTTTCGTGAAATCCTTTTATTTGATAGTGATGATGAAGTGGTGCCATTCTGAAAATGCGTCTTCCTTCACCAAACTTTTTCTTTGTGTATTTGAACCATCCAACCTGCAAAATCACTGAAAGATTTTCCATTAAAAAAATTCCGCAGAGAATAGGAATTAATAATTCTTTACGAACCGCGATGGCGATTACGGCGATAATTCCGCCAATAGTTAAACTACCGGTATCGCCCATAAAAACTTGCGCCGGATAGGTATTGTACCATAAAAATCCGATAAGGGCACCCACGAATGCAGTTATGAAAATGGTCATTTCGCCCGTATTTGGGATGTACATTATGTTGAGATAATCCGCAAAGACGACATTGCCCGAAACCCAAGCGAACAATGCGAGTGTGAGCCCGATTATAGCCGATGTTCCTGCGGCGAGCCCATCAATTCCATCGGTGAGATTTGCTCCATTTGAAACTGCCGTTATAATGATAATTACGATTGGAATAAAAATTAACCAGACATAACTTTTATAGTTTTCACCCGCCCAGCTTATCAATTCGGAATAATTAAATTCGTTTTCTTTTACGAAAGGGATGGTGGTAAGCATCGCTTTATCCTTCACATAAAATTTATTTTCTGAGCCTTTAGCTATTATTTCAGTTTCAATTCCTGGACTGGTTGTGCTGTGCTGAACCACAATATCTGGATGGAAATACATGGTTGCGCCAACGAAGAGCCCCAAACCTATTTGTCCAATTACTTTGAACTTTCCCGGCAAACCTTGCTTGTCATTTTTAAATTTTTTGATGTAATCGTCAATAAAACCGATAGTTCCCATCCACAGGGTTGTAACTATTAAAAGAATTACATAAATATTTTCCAGTTTCGCAAAGAGCAAAACAGGAATCAGCGTTGCCAAAATAATGATAATTCCACCCATTGTTGGAGTTCCAGCTTTTTCGTTTTGACCCTCTAAACCAAGATCACGAATAGACTCACCAACTTGTTTTCTTCTTAAGTAATTAATTATTTTTTTACCGTAAACTGAAGCAATAAAAAGTGAAAGTATAACCGCCAAAATAGCTCGGAACGTAATGAAATTGAACAAACCTGCGCCCGGCACATCATACGTTTTATCCAAATATTCAAAAAAGTAATAAAGCATTGGCTATTTGTTTAGGGTTGTTAAAAGTTGGTTTACGGTTTTAAAATCATCAAAATCGAAGCGCTCTCCGTTTATTTCTTGATAGGTTTCGTGACCTTTACCCGCGATTAAAATAATGTCGTTTTCATTCGCCATTTGGCAAGCGGCTTTTATGGCTTCCTTTCTATTTGTTATTGAAATTGTTTTTTTATAATGTTCGGCAGGAACACCTGCTTCAATCTGTTCTATAATTTTCTCTGGATTTTCACTGCGCGGATTATCACTTGTAAAAACCACTTTTGTGCTTAACGCAGCAGCAATACTTCCCATTACCGGACGTTTTTGCGCATCGCGATCGCCGCCACAGCCAACAACGGTAATCACTTCTTCATTTCCAGTACGGATGCTGTTTATGGTTTCCAAAACATTTTTTAAAGCATCTGGTGTGTGGGCATAATCCACAATTGCCGTGATTTTCTTTTTTGAAATTAGATATTGAAAGCGTCCGTCCACACTTTCCAAAGTGCTCATAATTTGGAGGATTTCAAGTTCTTCTAATCCTAAAAGCTGCGCTGTTCCGAAGATTGCTAATAAATTATAGGCATTAAAACCACCAATCAATCTCACCCATAATTCCTGATTGTTTATCTTAAGAAGTTGTCCTGTAAATTGACTTTCCAAAATCTGCGCTCTGTAATCTGCGTAAGTTTTTAGAGCGTAGGTTTGTTTGTTGGCTTTTGTATTTTGGAGCATCACCACGCCGTTTTTGTCATCTACATTTACCAATGCGAAAGCGGTTTTCGGCAGTTCGTCAAAAAAAGATTTTTTCACGTCACGATATTCAGCGAAGTCTTTGTGATAATCCAAATGATCGTGCGAAAGGTTGGTGAAAACGCCGCCGCAAAACTTCAGAGCTTCAGTACGCTTTTGATGAATTCCGTGGGAACTCACTTCCATAAAACAGTATTCCACACCAGCATCTACCATTTCACGTAAATATTTGTTGATGGTCAACGAATCTGGCGTTGTGTGCGTTGCTTTATATTCAATATCTCCGACCATTATTTTCACAGTGGAAAGCAATCCAGCTGCTAAACCAGCTTTTTTGAAAAGTTGGTATAATAACGAAGTAACCGTTGTTTTTCCGTTGGTGCCGGTAACTCCAACAAGTTTTAATTCTTCGGAAGGATTATCGTAATAATTGGCCGCCATAATTGCCAATGCTTTGTGCGAATCGGCTACTTGAACGTAGGTGATTCCATTCACAATATTTTCTGGCAAAGTTTCGCAGATAATTGCTAAAGCACCTTGATTCGCAGCTTTTTTGATGAATTGATGTCCATCTGAAAGTGTTCCTTTTATTGCAATAAAAACATCGTTCAAAGAAACCTTTCTTGAATCAAATTCTAGGTTGCTAATAGCTACAGAAGTGTTTCCAACGACGCTTTCGATGGTAACTTTATACAATATGTCCTTTAAAACTATCACGATAAATTCAAGGTTATTAATTGTCCTTTTTTAAGAGCTTCACCAGATTTTATGGATTGGTTTGAAACTGTCCCGTTGCCCACTACTTGCACTTTTAGTCCAAGATTTTCCAATATTGAAACAGCATCCATACCTGCCATTCCAGTTACGTTGGGAATGGTTTTGGAAGATTGTTGCAACTTTGTATAATACTGTTCAAAATCCTTTTGGATTGCTGGGTCGGTTTTTTCGACACCTTCCACAGAGTCTATAACTTGAGAGTCTGTAAATATTTTTTGAGCAACTCTTTTGAAAACTGGCCCAGAAACATCTACTCCATAAAATCCTTTTTTTGTACTTGGTTTGTGAATAATCACGATGCAAGAATACTTTGGGTTATCCGCAGGAAAGAAGCCCGCGAAGGATGAAACATAACGGCGATCATTCTTCCAACCTGGCATCCAATATTCAGTTTGCGCAGTTCCTGTTTTTCCCGCCATTGAAAAATCTGGAGAATAGAGTGATTTGGCGGTACCACGTTTTACGGTGTTTTTCATTATTTCCTTTACTTCACGCAAGGTTTCATCAGAACAAATTTTAGGATTGATAATTTTGGTGTCATAAGTAGTTACTTTCTCGTTCCAAGCCCGAACTTCCTTTATAAAGCGAGGCTTAACCATTACACCGTTGTTCGCTATAGCGTTATAGAATGTAAGCGTTTGCAAAGGCGTTAATCGTAAATTGTAACCATAAGCCATGGACGGAAGAGCGTTTTTACTCCACTTTTTGTCTCCTGGCTGTGGAATCATCGGTGTTCCTTCACCCTTAATGGCAACGCCTGTTTTTTCGTTAAGATGCCAGCTTTTTAAACGATTGATGAATTTATCTGGGTTTTTAGAATAACCATTATCAATGATAGTTGCAAGACCAATATTTGAAGAAACTTCCAAAGCGCGGGCTGCTGAAATTTTTCCAAAACCTCCGCGATGGGAATCATTAATAGGTCTTCCGTAAAACATTTTTCTTCCATTCCCAGTTTCAATTACAGAACTCGTGTCTATCACCTTATCTTCCAAAGCAGCCATAAAAGCCATAACCTTAAAGGTAGAGCCAGGTTCGTGAGATTCGCCAATGGCGTAATTTAGTTTTTCGTAGTATTTTCCATCTGAAGTTCTTCCAAGATTTGAAACTGCTTTTATTTCGCCGGTAGCAACCTCCATCACTATTACGCTTCCGTGTTCGGCTTCGTAATATTCTAGTTGTTTTAGCAAAGCGTGGTGTGCAATGTCTTGGATATTTACGTTTATGGTTGAAACGATATCGAAACCATCTTGAGGTTCTACTTCATTTTCATCATAAACCGGCTTCCATTGACCTTTTGCAATTTTTTGTTTTAGACGATGACCTTCCTTTCCAGTCAATAAATCGTTGAAAGCGCCTTCAAGACCAACCGCGTAATAACCAGGGCGGTCAAAAGCCTCATCACCAACGGTTCGTTGCGCGATTTGCCCAATTGGATGTTCGCGAACGGTACGTTGCTCTACGATAATGCCTCCTTTGTAAGGCCCTTTTCTAAAAAGCGGCAAATTTTTAACCTTAATATAATCTGAATAGCCCAGATTCTTAACGATAAACAAATACCGATTTTTATCAGCGCGCGCCTTTCTAAACATATTTTGATAATAGGAAACAGGCTTGCCAAACATTTTGCTCAAACCTTCTGAAAGTGGTTTTAAGTTTTCTTTGAAATCTTCAGAAGTTACGGTAACCGCGTCAAAACGGATGTCGTATTTTGGAACCGATGTTGCCAAAAGACTGCCGTCGTCAGCATAAACGTTACCTCTATTGGCTGGAATTGTGAAGTTTTTAGTAGTGTTTTCCTTTGCAAGTTCGCGGTACATATCACCATCCACAAATTGAATATTCATCAACTTTATGCTTATTGCAAGCGCGAAGAGGAACATAAATCCGGCGACTATGTACAAACGGTTTAGTATGTTTTTCTCTTCAAAAGCCATTTTTTCAGTATTCAATGTTCAGTTGTTGGTCTTATTTTTTTGCTCTTTTTTCTTTACTCTTTCTTATCAATAATCATTATCCGTTTCGGCGGTGTGCCTGATGGTTGCAAGCCACGACTTTCCATTGCGGCTATAATTTTGCTTTCCATCCTTGCCTGCATTAACAGCATCCTCACATCTACATATTCACTTTTTAACTCTTTTACCTGTGCATTCAATTTTGAAATTTTATGTACCTTTTTATCGGCGGTATGCGAACTACCAATCATTATCAAAGCCAAAACAGAAAGAAAAATGATGAAGCGCCAGTTTTTTAGCGCGTCGTCACTTACTAAAAATTTACCTTTTATTATGTTGTAAAAACCTTCTTTCAAAATTTGTGATTCGTTGATTCGTTAATTCGTGATTTGTTTACTCGTGATTCGATTTTGGCTTATGATTTTCGGTTTGTCGAATCCCATATCCCGAATCCCGAATCCCGAATTTTATAATTTTTCCGCAATTCGAAGCTTGGCGCTTCGGGCGCGGTTATTTTGTTTTATTTCGCCTTTTGAAGGAATTATGAATTTTCCCACTGCTTTAAATGGAACTTCAAATCTTCCAAAAACATCTTTTTCGGGTTCGCCTTGAAACATTCCACTTCTTATGTATCTTTTCACCAATCGGTCTTCTAACGAGTGATAGCTTATCAAACAGATGCGTCCGCCTGGTTGCAAAACTTCGTTTGTTTGAAGCAAAAATTCTTTTAAAGCTTCCAATTCCTGATTCACTTCAATCCTGATTGCTTGATAAATCTGTGCAAGAATTTTATTTTCCTTGTGCGGTGGAAGAAACCTGCCAAGCACTTTTTTAAGTTGTTCGCTGGTTTTAATTTTACCATCTTGACGCGCTTCAACAATGATGCGAGCCATTGCGGCTGCATTTCGCAATTCACCATAATTTGAAAGAACATCTCGCAATTGCACTTCATCATATTTATTGACAACCGTGTATGCTGAAAAATTACTATCACGATTCATTCGCATATCTAAATCAGCCTCAAAACGGGTTGAGAAACCTCTTTCTGCAACATCAAACTGATGCGATGAAACTCCAAAATCACCCAAAATGCCATCAACCGTTTTATAGCCATGAAAGCGTAAAAACTTTTTGAGAAGCCTGAAATTCTGATTGATTAGTAGAAATCGCTCATCATCAATAGCGTTTTCCAGCGCATCCGTATCTTGGTCAAAAGCAATTAGTTTTCCGGTTGGACCTAAGTGCTTCAATATTTCTCGGGAATGGCCGCCACCGCCAAAAGTTACATCCACATAAACACCATCTGGCTTTATGTTTAGTCCTTGAACTGTTTCCTTCAGCAAAACTGGATTATGATATTCAGTTTCCATCATTACCCTTGTTTCCCATTACTTCTTCAGCCAAATCTGCAAAATCATTTGCAGCATCGTCAATCGCTTGTTCGTATTTATCCTTATCCCAGATTTCAACAATATTTATTGCTGAAGAAATTACCAATTCCTTGTTTATTCCTGCGAAAGAAAGCAGATCTTTCGGGATCAGTAAACGCCCTGTAGCGTCTAGCTCCACGGTTTTGACACCTGCCGTAAACCTTCTTATAAAATCATTGTTCTTTCTGTCGAAACGATTCAGCTCGCCCATTTTCTGCATTAGGTCATTCCACTCCTTCATTGGGTACATTTCCAGACATGGCTGAAACACCGCACGCTTAATCACAAATCCATCTGGTGCCGCCGAAGCCAATTGCTTTTTTAAAGGCGCAGGCACCATGACGCGTCCTTTTACGTCTGCTTTACATTCGTATGTGCCTATTAGATTGAGCATTGTGGAAATTTCCAGTTTGAATTTTGTTGATTCAAATATATATAACTTTTACCACTTTTTACCACATTCTACCACTTTGTTGATAAGTTCTACCACTTTGTAGATAACCCACAATTGAAATTGAAAAAACAAAGCCTGATTTTAAATAGACTGTATGAAATAATTTTGTTTACTTTTGTCTTTCTAAATTGCACCAATCAACGCATGTCCCATAACTTAAAGAAAGAAGGAAAGTTTTCATATTTAGAAATAGGTGAAGGCACCCCAATCGTAATCCTACATGGACTGATGGGTGGATTGAGCAATTTTGACGGAGTTGCAAATTTCTTTCCGCCGATAGGCTACAAAATTCTAATTCCTGAATTGCCAATTTATAAAATGACCTTACTACGCACGAACGTGAAGAATTTTGCAAAATACGTTTCGCAATTCATCGATCATTTGGGTTACGACGAAGTTATTTTACTGGGTAATTCATTGGGCGGACACATTGGTTTACTTTGCACAAAAATGTATCCTGAAAAAGTGAAAGCTTTAATCATCACAGGAAGTTCAGGCCTTTACGAAAGTGCAATGGGCGAAAGCTATCCAAAACGTGGTGATTACGAATACATTAAACAAAAAGCTGAGAACGTTTTTTACGATCCTGCTGTTGCTACAAAAGAAATTGTGGATGATGTTTATGAAACCGTAAACGACCGAAACAAATTAATCCGAACCCTTGCTATTGCCAAAAGCGCAATTAGGCACAATATGGCGAAGGATCTTCCTAAAATGCACACGCCAACCTGTATAATCTGGGGTAAAAACGACAATGTTACACCTCCCGAAGTTGCCGTAGAGTTTGATGAACTCTTACCAGATTCTGAACTTTTTTGGATTGACAAATGTGGCCACGCCGCAATGATGGAGCATCCAAATGAATTTAATAAACTGCTTAATTCTTGGTTGGAAAAGAGAAAATTTTAATTTAAAGTTTTCCCGACAATAAAAAGCATTGGTGGACTTGTCAAAAGGTATTCTTCGATATAACTTATAACTAAAAAAATGCACATTAAATCCTCGGAATTTTTGATGAGTAACAGTGATGTTACCAAATGTCCAAAAGACCGTTTACCGGAATACGCATTCATTGGCCGAAGCAACGTGGGGAAATCTTCCCTCATCAATATGTTGATGCTGCGTAAAAGCTTGGCAAAAACTTCAGGAAGACCTGGAAAAACACAACTTATCAATCACTTCATTATCAATAAAAGCTGGTATTTAGTAGATTTACCTGGGTATGGTTATGCTCGCGTTTCAAAAAGCAGCAAAAAGGTTTTTCAGAAATTTATCACCAATTATTTTGAAAAAAGAGAGCAAATGGTACTCGCCTTTGTTTTGGTAGATTGCCGCCACGAACCTCAACCAATCGACTTAGAGTTTATGGAATGGATGGGCGAAAGTGGAATTCCCTTCAATATAATTTTCACAAAAGCGGATAAGGAGAAACCCAAAGCTTTGGAAAGAAACATTGAAGTCTACACCAAAAAAATGCTAGAGACTTGGGAAGAAATGCCCCAATACTTTGTTACTTCCGCTAGCGAATCTACAGGACGGGATGAAGTTTTAAAATATATTAATAAACTTAATAGTTCAATTCAAGCTTCCGAATTCTAGTTTTATTTATCCCGCTTCAACTCTAACTTTTCAGCAAAATACTCACAAAAATCCCTCATGGTGTCGCTCATTTTGTCATCATTTGTAGCACGCTGAAACGTGTCTGCCATTGCGCTTAAGGTTTGGTGAAAGAAAATTTTCATCTCGTCAACCGGCATATCTTTTGTCCAAAGATCTATTCTTAGTGATTCTTTTTTCTTGCTGTCCCAAACTGAAAGCATTACTGCTTTGGATTCTTCGTTTGTAACGCCTCCATCTTCAGCTGTCCAGTGAATTTTTTCTGGAATTTTATTTTCGTCGATTGCAACTGTTAGGTTTATTTGTGAAGTATGTTTTACTGCCATTATTTCTTTGGTTTGTATTTTGAATTTTTAAATATTTCTTCTGCATCAGCAACCATCAATTGCTGAACGTCTGTGTCATTGTTTTCCATATAGGCGCGCACAATTTTCCAACCTAAATAACGCCCCAACATTCCTGGAGAGTCGTTGTCTATTTCAAGATAGAATTTTGAAAATGGCGCAGGACTTATAAATCGGGCACCAAGTTTTGGGTCTGTACTATAAAGCAATTCCTTCTCCACAAAATACCGCCACATATATTCTTCATTTTCTTCGGCCCATTGATATTCTTCTTCCGTATAACCTATTTTTTCTGCATCAGAAATGTTTGGAAGCCATAAATCTTTCAAATAAAGCTCCTTTCCGAAGTAAACAATTTGACCCAAAAACGAAGCTTTCGTCGGTGGCTTTATGTATTGTCGCGCATAGGTTTCCGCAATGTCTGGGCTTATTTGAGACGCCTTCATTTCCTTGGAAACATATTTATCTATCCCTTCATAAAAATGATGATCAGCTCCTAAATAGTTGTCCAAACCAATAATTAGCATATTATCTGCCAAGATCACTTTGTTGCGATAATCTACGTCTGAAGTTGTCGCGATTACAAGCGGAGTCTCAAAATTTGGAAAATAATATTTTATATGTTGAAAAAGCGGCACGATCACTTCATTCAACACTTCATCTTTTGAATATAGTTTTAACACTTCTTCTTCAAGCTGATCTTGAAGCGTATCCGTCAACTTTTCAACCCAGATACTGTCGTTGTACTGCTTTGGAAAGAATGCTGGAAATTCTGCTTTCAACTTCGGAAGATCTGATAGCGTAGCGTGTGCAAATTCTTTATCGAAACGAATAATTTCAACATCCATAGGAATTTTTTCAATCTCCTTCTCAACTTTGCTTTCGTTGTTGCAAGAAAAAAGAAAAACACTCAAAATAACCAATACCCAATACTTCATAGTAGAAAAAATGTTATAGTTGGTTAACGCCATTCCTTTTTATTAATTTTATCTTTAACAACTTTTGCGCGGCAAAGGTACTTGATTGTAGAAAGAGTTTAAAAGTTTAGGAGTTTAAAAGTTAAAAGTTTTTACCACCATCTCCTAAAGGTGAGAACAAAAGGCTCTCTTTAAGGCTGGGATTTAAACTAATAAGTCACAAAAAAATAGAAGAATCATGCAAACCGAAAAAGTTATAGATCACATAGTAAATTGGTTGAAAAATTACGCAGTAAACGCAAAAATGGACGGTTTTGTGGTAGGAATTAGCGGCGGAATCGATTCCGCAGTAACTTCTGCACTTTGTGCAAAAACAGGAATGCGGACACTTTGTGTAGAAATGCCCATTCATCAAGCGCCTAACCAAGTGACTCGTGGACGCGAGCACATTCAGTTTTTAAAGGAAAAATTTGCAAACGTAAGCAATACAGAAGTAAATCTAACTTCGGTCTTTGAACAATTTAAAACCGAAGTACCGCAAACCAGTAATGACACCAACCTTGATCTTTCCCTGGCCAACACACGCGCCAGATTGCGGATGACGACGATTTACTATTTTGCAGGCCTACATCGTTATTTGGTAGCGGGAACGGGTAACAAAATTGAGGATTTTGGCGTGGGTTTTTACACAAAATATGGTGACGGCGGTGTAGATTTAAGCCCCATTGCAGATTTAATGAAAAGTGAAGTTTACAAAATTGGCGAAGCACTGAACATTCCAGCTTCAATTATGAAGGCTGCACCAACGGACGGCTTGTTCGGGGATGATCGTTCTGACGAGGACCAACTTGGCGCAAGCTATGACGAACTGGAATGGGCTATGAAAATGGTCGAGGATGATAAAAGTAGCGCCGACTTTTCCGGAAGACAACAAGTGGTTTTCAATCTTTTCAATCGGTTAAATAAGGCCAATCAACACAAAATGAACCCTATTCCAGTTTGTGAGATTCCTAATGAAATCCTGTAAACCTGTTAGTTGCCGAATAATTTAACCATTCAACGAAAGGTTCATTATTCTTTTCTTTAAGATTTTATATTTTCAAAATGTAGTATTAATATTACTTGGTTTAAAAAGCACAGCCTTCGAAAATCTGTGATTTTTTAATTGAAAAGAATATATAATTTCAAAAAGATGACAAAAATTGTAATAGCAGATTATCATCCCATTATCAGAAAAGGAGCTGAAGTTTTGCTGAATAGTGTAAATGAATATTCCATAGTTGGAAGAGTATCACATGGTTCAGAATTGTCAAAATGTTTAAGAAAAGAACGCCCAGACATTTTGATTTTGGAGCTTAAGATTCCTGAAATTAATGGCTTTCAGGCTCTTCGTAATATGCGTGAAGAATTTCCATTTACAAAAATTGTTATTTTTTCATCACACTCAGAACAAATTTACGCACTTCGCTCCATAAAATCTGGTGCGTCTGGGTATATTCCAAAAACCGCTTCAGAAACTGTTTTTCTTGAAGCTATAAAATGTATTGCTTTAGGAAAAGTGTTTTTAACAAAAGAAATTGAGGCTACACTTAAAAATAAATCTGTTAACAAAAACAGCATTCAAGAGCGATATAAAAAACTATCAACTAGGGAGATTGAAGTACTCAACCTACTTTCCACCGGAAAGCGCAACAAAGACATAGCCACACTTTTAGAAATAAACGAAAAAACTGTGAGTACTTATAAAACACGGCTGTTGAAAAAATTGAATGTTACAAATTTGGCAGAAATGATTCACCAAGCTCGGATTTTTCAGTTTAATTAATTTAAAGCACCCTATTCAATTTATTGGAAAGCACCTTTTTAAGACTAATGTAATCCACAATTTCCTGTAATCCAGACTCTTTTTCAGGATTATCTTCTTGCTTCATAACTTCGGAAAGTTCAGATATTTTTTGGGAAACCAGGTGACGGCGCAGATTTAGTATGGTTTCGCTAACCATTTGAGCAATGGTTAGTTCTTTTTTCTTCACATAAATTTCCTTACGCTCCCAATCACTGAGTGAATATCGTTCTTCCTCCATCAAAAAATTGGTAACGGCAGAAGCCATTTCAGGATTCAATTCAGTAACGAAAGTCTCTGCTTTTGCTTCTGGATTTTGGTTGAAACGGTTAACTACTTCAAAATATAAATCTTTGAATTCGGGATTCATAAATTCAATTTCATCTTCCTGCAAATCGAGATAAATTTTTTCAAAAACACGCGATTTATGTATTTCTGGCTTTAAAATGATTTCTCCTTTTTCGTCCGTTTCCATAATTAATTCCTCAAAATCTTCTTCAACATCGCCATAAAGCAGCAACAACTGAATTATTTTTTGTTCTAACTGAAACTGAACATCAACCTTTTCAATCTTTTTTTCTGAAGAAATAACTTCAAAAGCTTCCTGCGGAACTTCAGCTCTTTTTGAAGCGTCTTTTTGCTCCTTCCGAAGAACCTGTGCAAGGGTATTGAAAAGCACTTGTTCCGAAATATCCATAATTCGAGAACACTCCTTTATATATACTTCGCGCTTTATAACATCAGGAATCTTCGCGATGCTGTTAACCATATCGTGAATGGTCTCGCTCTTTTTTATCGGGTCATTTTTTGCATCCTTAGCGAGTAACGAAGCTTTAAAAGTGATGAAATCCTTGGCGTTTTCTTCTAAATAAAGCGTGAGTTCTTCCAACGAATTTTTACGGGAAAAACTGTCTGGATCTTCTCCTTCGGGAAAAGTGCAGATTTTTACGTTCATTCCCTGTTCCAAAATCAGGTCGATACCGCGAAGTGATGCTCGCAAACCAGCTGTATCACCGTCAAAAAGAACGGTTATGTTTTTTGTCAGCCTATTTACAAGACGAATCTGTTCTGAAGTTAAAGCCGTTCCCGATGAAGAAACGACGTTGTGTATTCCTGTTTGATGAAACTGAATAACGTCTGTATAACCTTCAACCAAGTAGCAATTATCTTCCTTGGCGATGCTTTGTTTGGCGTGAAAGATTCCGTAAAGCACTTTGCTTTTATGGTAAATATCGCTTTCAGGAGAGTTGAGATATTTCGCAGCTTTTTTATCTGAAGTCAAAATTCTTCCTCCAAAACCAAGCGTGCGACCGCTCATACTTACTATTGGGAACATAACTCTTCCCTTAAAACGGTCGAATTGTTTTTCTTCTTTTACAATTGAAAGACCCGTTTTCTCAAGGAATTCAAGTTTATAGCCTTTTTTTATAGCGTGACTTGTAAAAGCATCCCAAGAATCGGGCGAATAACCAAGGTCAAATTTTTTGATGGTTTCATCTGTAAAACCCCTTTCTTTGAAGTAGGATAGCCCGATGGCTTTGCCTTCTTCCGTTTTTAATAATGTGGTATGAAAATATTCCTTTGCGAATTCGCTGACCAAATACAAGCTTTCACGTTCGTTGGCTTGTTCTTTATCTTCGGAAGTCTGTTCAGTTTCTTCAATTTCAATTCCGTACTTTTTCGCTAGAAATTTAATGGCTTCGGGATAGGTAAAATGTTCGTGTTCCATTAAAAATGAAACCACGGTCCCGCCTTTTCCACTACTGAAATCCTTCCAAATTTGTTTCACAGGACTAACCATAAAGCTTGGCGAACGCTCGTCAGTAAAAGGGCTGAGGCCTTTGTAGTTGGTTCCAGATTTTTTTAGTTGTACAAAATCGCCGATAACCTCCTCTACTCTGGCGGTTTCAAAAATTTTGTCTATGGTTATTCTGGAAATCAAGTTAATTGAAAAATGTTAAAATTAATTGGGCGTAGCTTGGCGGTAAAAATAGCAATATATAAAAAGAAACCTGCACTAATTTTAATAATCCGTGCAGGTTAAATAAACAATCGAATCATGAATTCGTTTTGGCTATTCCAAATCAAGTCTTAGACCCAATGAAATGTTTTGTTGATCCACTGGGTTGTTTTTAAAAATGGTATTTAGGTCATATTTTACATAGAGTGAGGTCGCTCCCCAACCCACATAACCACTTAGTCCATAAATAAAATTGTTGGTATTGTAGTCTGCTTTTATTTTTTGATTTTGAGTTTCGCCATTTTCTTTAAATCGCAGTTTTTGACGGGTACTGAGATTAATACCTGCATATCCACCTAGACCTAATTTGAAATGATCGTCGTTGGAATATCTTATAGACTCATCTTTCTCTGTTTTTCGTGAAGGTCCGATTTCAAATTGAATTGGCACAACAAGATTGTCCATTCTAAATTTTGATTTGTCTAATTTTAGTGGATAGGTTTGAAGCTCGGTTTGTTCGCCTGTATCTGTATAAAAACGATTGTCAGTGGGCTTCAATCCATTAAACTGAAAAGAAACACCATACTTAACTCGTAACCAATTTGTGTTTTTAAAAACTCTAGTTTTCCACGTCCAACCTAATTCTGCGAAGCGACTGCCTGCAACTTTGAAATCTGAGTCCTGCAAAGATTCTCCCTCTGTAATTGCATTATTTAGACCGAAGGCAAAGACAAAACCCGTGGTAGTTCTGCGGTCATACTTTATATCTTCCTTTTCGGAACCACGGTTCACCTGGATTCCAAAGATTCGATTATTATCGGCATCTTCATTGCCTATACCGAGACTAATGCTTGTTCCCCTAATTTTGGTAGAATCTATTCCATTCCTATTTATTAAAGCCAATTGATTATCCACAATAGCAATTCTATTCTCGATGTTTTTGGCGTGTTTTTCTGCTGCTGCTTTTTTTAGTGTTTCGGCTTCGGTTTCCGTGATTGTTTTGTTTTGGAGGCGAGTGTTTATGCTTTCAACTTCTACTTTTAAAGCATCTTTTTCCTCCTGAATTAATTTTTGTTTTGATGAATTGAGTTGTTCAATTTCTGCTTTTGTCCAATCATAGCGTTCCTGTGAATAGCTGTAATTGGTAACTAAAAGCCAAATAGTGAAGGCTGCGGATAGTGTAATTAATGATTTCATAATTGTTCGATTTTTGATTATTGATGATGAATGTTTGTACTAATAATAAATTGTTTTAAACTCTAAACTCTGAACTCGGAACTTTGAATTCTGAACATTGAATATTTCTAATCGTTCCTTTCAATAACAGCAGTTCTGATTTTAATAAAACCTTCGCCCAAAGCGTCGAAGACTTTGTCTCTAAAACTTTTTTCCAGCTCCCATTCTACGTCTTGAAGCAGTGCTGTGGCATCTACTTTTGTGCTGCTCAGGATTCGTTGGGTTTGCATGTCGAGGCGAGCGTTGTTTAATAAGGCTTCTACTTCGGCAGTGGTGACTTCTGTGTTGTTTTCCTGAATTTTTTTTACGGAAGCCACAACTTCTTCCACTTTTGTATTGAAGTGTTTTTCTTCTTCTGAAAGAATTAATTTCTCTTTCTCAATTTCATTTTCCTTTTCATTTTCTGAAACATTAGCAACCATTTCAGATTTTTGAATCTTTTTATCTACTTCAGATTTTTTCTGCGGAAGTGGTTTTAGTGTATTTGAATTTGTCTTTAGCTTATCCTTTTCTTTAGGTTTTATAGTTTCAACTTTTTCTGAAATGCTCTCTTGGGAAACAATTTCTTCGTCTTTAGAATTATTCGGAATTACTTCAAGTTGCTTTTCAGAATTTTGCTGTTCAACAGTTTCATTTACTATTTGATTGCTCACTTCAGAAGTATTTCTATTGAAGAAAATGGAGGCCAGAATTAAAAAGCCTACAAAGCTTGCGGCCATATAATACCACAACACAGGTTTCTTTTTTGGCTTTGCTGCGTCCAATTTTGCTTCTAGTTTTTCCCAAGCGTCTGATGAAGGTTTTAGCTCCCTCGCTTCCAGCTTTTCGCGAATGTTATCTTCTAATTTATAAGGTGCCATAACTTAAATTGTTTTGTTGTTTAACCATATTTTGAAGCATTTTTCGTGCTTTAAAAAGTTGTGTTTTTGAAGTGCTTTCACTTATTTGCAAGAGTTCTGCAATTTCGCTGTGTTTGTAACCTTCCACCGCATAAAGCACAAAAACCGTTTTGTAACCGTCGGGCAGACTGTCTATCATTTTTTGAATTTCAGCTGTTTCAAGTTCGGTTTCAATGTAGGTGGAATGTTGCGTTGTATTTTCAATTTCTTTTTCTGAAACAAAATTTAGTTTTTTGTCTTTCCGAAGTTGTGAAATACTTTCATTCACCATAATTCTGCGAATCCAACCTTCAAAACTGCCTTCATTTTTGAAGTCTTTTAAATGCGTAAACATTTTTAGGAAACCGGAAAGCATTACTTCTTCAGCTAAATCATTATTCTTTAAATACTGCCTACAAACACCAAGCATTTTTGGTGAAAACATTTCGAATAATTGATGCTGCGCACGACGGTCGTCTTTGGACGCTTTCGCAATCAACTTAGAATAGTTTTTATGTAAGAGTATAATTTTCAAAATAAGCTTCGCTGTTAAAAGCTTCTATTTTAATAGACGCAGGTTTATTAAAAATAGTTGTCTGAGGTTTGAAAAAAGTTTCTTGTTTCTTGTTTCAGGTTTTTAGTTGTAGGTCAAAATTTTAAAGCAACGACCTCCAAATCAACGAATCCCGAATTAACGAATTTACTTTTTTCTATCAATAACATAATTAACCATCAACTCCAGCGATTCTTTGTAGGGCGAAGCTGGATAGGTTCCTAGAAGTTGAAGGGCTTCTTGTTGAAATTCCTTCATTTTTGCAACGGCATAATCTAGACCGCCGTTTTCTTTTACGAAAGTAATGACTTCCTTGACGCGTTTTTTGTCCCTATTGTGGTTCTTAACCGAATTGATAAGCCATTTTTTTTCTTCGGAAGTAGCATTATTTAAGGCATATATTAAAGGTAGCGTCATTTTTTGCTCCTTAATATCTATACCTGTGGGTTTACCGATATGTTCGTTACCGTAATCGAAAAGATCATCTTTAATTTGAAAAGCTGTACCTATAAGTTCACCAAACTTGCGCATTTTTTCTACTTCTTCATCTGGTGCCATTATGGAGCGGGCGCCCATTGCGCAACAAGCAGCTATTAAAGTTGCGGTTTTTTGACGGATTATTTCGAAATAAACTTCTTCAGTTATATCTAGTTTTCGGGCTTTTTCAATTTGAAGTAATTCACCCTCGCTCATTTCGCGAACGGCGACGGAAATTATTTTTAGCAAATCAAAATCGTCGTTGTCAATGGAAAGTAGCAATCCTTTTGAAAGTAAATAATCGCCAACAAGAACGGCGATCTTATTTTTCCAAAGTGCATTTATGGAGAAGAAACCACGACGACGGTTGCTATCGTCCACCACATCGTCGTGCACTAAAGTTGCGGTATGTATAAGTTCGATTACGGAAGCTCCGCGATAAGTACGTTCGTTCACCTCTCCATTTCCGGTCATTTTCGCAATTAGAAAAACGAACATAGGCCGCATCTGCTTTCCTTTTCGGTTTACTACATAATGGGTGATTCGGTTTAGGAGGGACACTTTTGAAGACATGGAAGCAGTGAACTTTTTTTCAAAAAGCTCCATTTCGGTTTCAATGGGAAGTTTGATGCGTGAAACTATCTTCATAAAGGATCAAAGATAGTTAAAATGGATGACGGTTTTACTCCACATAAGCCGTAGAATAGATTGTTCTTTAGGTTAAGAAAATTGATTTAACAAAATTTTATTAAAACCAATAATTACGCCGAATATAACAAAGCTAAAAAACGAGCTTAGAATAATTGAATTGCATAGAAAGACTGTTAATATAAATAGAGAAAATTCATTATTTGAGCAATAATATCAGAATGCTTTAAAAGATGTTAAAACCTTTCAAAAGGGCTGTAAACGTTGAGGCAACCTATATTTTTGAAAAAATTATTTTAACCCCCTAATAAATATTTACAATGAAAAAAATTACATTAATGGCCGCATTATTTGCTGGCTTTGCTATGACTGCACAGACAACCTTCTTTTCAGACGATTTCAATGATGAAGATGTTTCAGATTGGACCCTTTATGATGAAGATGGTGATGGAAACTCTTGGGCTGACATATTTGAAGTTACTGACACAGATGGAAATCCAGTTACACCAGTTTCTTTAATTTCTAGATCTTGGCAATCTTTTCCACTAACTCCAGATAACTGGATTGTTTCTCCAGCAATTGATTTGACAACTGCTAATGGAGACGTTCAATTAACTTGGAAAGTTCAGGCTGCAGCGGCTGAATGGGACAATGAAAATTATAGTGTATACGTTGCGACAAGCAGCGATCTTGCTGATTTAGAATCTGCAACTGTTACTTTTACTGAAGTTTATGATGATCCAAATGATGAAGGAACTCAATATGAGCGTTCATTAGATCTTTCAAGCTTGGCTGGAGAGACTGTTTATTTAGCTTTCAGACACCATGATGTTACAGATAAAGATTTCCTTTCTATTGATGATGTAATGGTTACTGGTGTTTTAGCTGTTGGAACAAACGAATTTAAAGGCTTCAAATACTCTGTTGCAAACAACCAATTAAGTCTTTCTGCTAACACTTCAATTGAAAAAGTTGCTATCTACAATATGTTAGGTCAGCAAGTAGTTTCACAAAAACTATCTAGCGATAACGAAACTGTAAATCTTTCTGGATTGCAATCTGGAGTTTACATTGCTACAGTTTCTATTAATGGAGCAAGCAAATCTTTTAAAATTGTAAAGAACTAATTTACGTTTTATATTGAATTGAAAAGAGCGGCTTTTGGCCGCTCTTTTTATTGTTTATTTGCCAACTGTCCGCAGGCGGCATCAATGTCTTTACCTCTGCTTCGGCGCACGGTTACTGGAATTCTGTAGTGTTCTAAGGCTTCAATGTAATCATCAATTATTTCTGAAGATGCTTGCTGAAAATGGCCCTCGTCTATTGGATTGTATTCAATAATATTTACTTTGCAAGGCACATATTTACAGAAAGTAACGAGCGCTTCAATGTCTTCCCACTTATCATTTATGTCTTTCCAAACAATATATTCATAGGTTATTTTTCGATTGGTTTTTTCATACCAATACTCCAACGACTCACGTAAATCTGGTAATGTAAAATTTTTGGCGAATGGCATAATCTGCTCACGCGTTTCTTGAATGGCGGAATGTAATGAAACGGCAAGATTGAATTTTACTTCATCATCAGCCAACTTTTTTATCATCTTTGGAACACCAGAAGTTGAAACTACAATACGTTTTGGAGACATTCCCAAACCTTCATCAGACGTTATTTTCTCGATGGATTCCAGCACGTTTTTGTAGTTCATTAATGGTTCGCCCATTCCCATAAATACAATGTTTGAAAGGGGTTTATCGTGATACAAACGGCTTTCTTTATCTATGGTTACTACTTGGTCATAAATTTCATCTGGATTTAAGTTTCGCATTCTTTTTAAGCGAGCAGTTGCACAGAAAGAACAATCCAGACTACAACCAACTTGTGAGGAAACGCAAGCCGTGGTCCTCTTTTTAGTAGGAATTAAAACCGATTCAACAATTAAACCGTCAAACAGTTTTACAGCATTTTTAATAGTACCGTCATTACTTTTTTGAATTTGATCTACCTTAATATGGTTGATTACGAAGTTTTCATTTAGATGCTCACGGGTTTCTTTTGAAAGGTTGGTCATTTCATCAAAACTATGACTGCCTTTGCTCCATAACCATTCATAAACTTGCGTTCCGCGGAAAGCTTTGTCGCCAATGCTAACAAAAAAACTTCTAAGTTCTTCTTTTGAAAGCGCGCGTATGTCCTTTTTTTCTGAAACCATTTTGCAAAATTACTCTATTTAAAGCAAAAAGCCCCTTTCTTTTCAGAATAGAGGCTTAACACATAATATAGAATTATGGTTTATCTTTTAATAATTATCTTTTTCGTAATAGAATCCTTGCTGTCTTCATCCATAAGATAAAGCAGGTAAACCCCATCCGAAAGATTGTCCACAGCAATCGTATTCATTGTGTTGGACAAAGATCCCGAACGAATCCGTTGACCCATTACGTTGGAAAACACATACGATAAATGTGGATAACGGTTGTTCATAACAGTTATCATTGTACTTGCAGGATTAGGATAAATTTTAAGATCGCCTATAAATTCAAATTCCTGTGTATTCAATAAGTTTTGAATTGTTTCAACAGTAGTATGTCCCGTGCCTGTTGGATCCAACCATTCTTTTAAACTTGTTTCTGGGGTGTTTTCACCATCCCAAGAAACGCCAAACCTTCCGTAAATATCGTAATCGCCATTGTTTTCTATACCAGTGCAAGCAGATTGTCCGGCATATAATTGGCCAATAAGCCTTCCGTTTTGATCAAAAAGAGGCGATCCTGAAGAACCGCTTTCGGTGGTACCAATTTCCCAACCTTCGCCAGGTCCGTGAGTTCCACCGCCAATTAGCCACACTTGAGTTCCGTTAGCATCAACCTTTTGTGCGCCAGAATCATCGCGGCATATTTTCATTATATCGCCATTTGGGTGGTGTATTCCCACTTCATACTGCGGATCGGTATCTGTATTATCCCAACCTGCGAAAGCCACATCCCAAGAGTTGGGAATTGGGTTTAAAAGTTCAACTAGCGCGAAATCACTCACACTACTATTTGCCCTTAGCTTTGCACCACTAACTGTAAAGTTTGTCTGCAAATTGCCACTATCGCCACCCGTAGCGCAAACTGGCGTTGGGCTAACCCAATTGAACCTTACCGACCAAAGTGCAGGATTACTATTATCCAAACAATGATTTGCAGTTAGCAAATAAGGAGTTTTATCGTTAATCGCATTGTTGGTCAGCGCTGCGGAACACAAATGTCCATTCCCCAAATTGAGTAGAGCAACAGCCTTTTTGACCAAATCTTTCTTTGAATCAAAATCGTTACCTATTGGGCAATTAACATCGTAATTACAGGCCCCAGAATCATTTAAACCTCGGTTGTCATCATAAAGTATATTTATCTTCCCCATTCTATAACCGTGAATAACGCTGTTAATTTCAAGTCTTGGTGAATCTTGCACTCTTGGTGGTTGGTAATATTCTATCCAAATAATATCACCTTCCACAAACCAAGTACCTAGTTGCTTCTCGTCTCGGTTTTCAGAGCTAGTGAAAGTTGAAATTATATCGGTATGGTCATTATTATATAGTTGAAGTCGCGAACCCATTGGCAAAAAGACATCATCAAAATTGATACTTAAATTTAAAGCTCCAGAAGATTGTATGGTTGTTTGCCAGATTTTTCCGCCGTCAGGCAAAACTGTCCAAAGTCCGCCATTTTGCATATCAAGACTTAATGGAATTTCTATTCCATAACGCCAAGGCATTGTTTTGTCTAAATCATTAATACTGTCTTGTTGGGTTACATTCTGAAAGTCTATTGCTGGCAGACGAACAATACTGGGCACTATTTCTAAATTGAGATCCCAACTTTCAGGCAAATCACCTCCACCACCTTGCGGAAAGGCGGTAAAAATGGTAAAAAATAAAATGAAGAAAAGCGTAGTTTTTTTCATTCTTGCCAACAGTTAGTTTTTTATAAGGTTGACTAAGGTAATTTTTTATTTTGACATTTGAAAATCAAATGCTTATAAAAAATTTGACGTAAGAAAAAAAAGAGATAAGCTTTAGGGCTAAAAGAGTTAAAAACAAAGAATATTTTGTCTTATCGCCCTAAGTCATTCGAATTTAAACCAAAAAAAAAATCCTGATTTGCATCAGGATTTTTAGTTTTTAAGTCCATTTACTTAGATAATCAACATGGCGTCGCCATACGTGTAAAAATTATATTTTTCTTTAATAGCTTCGGCATAAGCTTCCTTTATAAAATCATGACCTGCAAAGGCTGAAACCATCATCAACAATGTAGATTTTGGAGTGTGGAAGTTCGTAATCATCGCATTTGCAATACTGAAATCATAGGGAGGGAAAATAAATTTATTCGTCCAACCAGCATATGCATTTAAGGTATGGTTTGAGGAAACTGAACTTTCCACAGCGCGCATTGCAGTAGTTCCAACTGCGCAAACACGTTTTTTTCTTTTAATCCCTGTATTTATAATATCTACGGCATCTTGAAGGATAGCCATTTCTTCAGAATCCATTTTGTGTTTTGAAAGATCTTCCACTTCAACAGAGCTAAAAGTTCCCAAACCAACGTGAAGTGTAACTTCAGCAATATTTACTCCTTTAATTTCAAGACGCTTTAAAAGGTGTTTTGAAAAGTGTAAACCCGCGGTTGGCGCAGCCACAGCTCCTTCATTTTTAGCGAAAATAGTTTGGTAACGCTCTGCATCTTCTGGCTCTACTTCCCTTTTTATATATTTTGGAAGTGGCGTTTCACCAAGTTCTGTCAATTTATTGCGGAATTCTTCATAAGAACCATCAAAAAGAAAACGAAGTGTTCTTCCTCTGGAAGTTGTATTGTCTATAACTTCTGCCACAAGAGTTTCGTCATCGCCGAAATACAACTTGTTACCAATTCTAATTTTTCGTGCTGGATCTACCAAAACGTCCCAAAGACGGGTTTCAGGGTTCAATTCTCTCAAAAGAAAAACTTCTATTCTGGCACCGGTTTTTTCCTTATTTCCAAACAAACGTGCTGGAAAAACCTTGGTATTGTTGGTTATTAAAACATCATCTTCTTCAAAATAATCAATAATGTCCTTGAATGTTTTATGTTCAATAGTTTTATCTTTTCTGTTTAGCACCATCAAGCGAGATTCATCGCGGTTTGGAGCTGGATATTCGGCCAATAATTCCTCTGGAAGGTTAAAGCTGAAATTTGAAAGTTTCATTCCCATAATTCGTCGTGTCTTTAGTATTTTAAAAGGGTGCAAATATACGACCGTGAAACAGGCGATGTCAAGTAAATAGCGGTTTATTATTTAGAAATGTTTAACGATGCAAGGCAGGTGCTCGATGACGGATGCTTGCTGGGTACTGATTTTGGAAAAAATTAGACTTTTAACCCTAAACTGTAAACTTTTAAACACATATACTCTTAAACATCAAAATTCATTAACTCTAAACCAACTCCCGTTTTCTGAATATCGTTCCAAAAGTTCGGGTATGATTTTGAAACAACCTCTGCATTGTTAATTGTAAGATTCGTTTTTAAAGAAAGTGGCGCAAATGCCATTGCCATTCTATGATCTTGGTAAGTTTCAATGGTTATGTTTGAATTGATTTTTGAAGATTTCTCAAGGTTTAACGAACTTTCATCAACTTGAATTGTAGCTCCTAATTTCTCCAATTCATTCTTTAAAGCCAGAAGTCTATCGGTTTCTTTAATTTTTAAAGTGTGAAGACCAGTGAGTTTGCAACTAATGCCCAACCCAAAACAAGTTACGGCGATTGTTTGTGCCAAATCTGGAGTGTTTGATAAGTCTAGAATTAAAGAATCTGGCAATTCCGTGTTCTTTTTTGAAAGAGAAATTGTTCTATTTGAAGCATCAAAAACAGTTCGCACACCCAAAGAGTCATAAATCTGAACAAGTGCTGCGTCACCTTGTAAGCTATCTTTTGAAAAACTACTGAGTGCTATTTCAAAATTTTTCTTTTCACCAGACAATGCCACCAAACTATAAAAATAAGAGGCCGAACTCCAGTCTGATTCTATAACCAAAGAAGTTTTCTCAATTTTTTCTACTGAAGCAATAGAGATTTCATTATTACTGAAACTTCCTTTAATTCCGATACTTTTTAGAAGTGAAAGCGTCATTTCAATATATGGAATTGAAGTAGTTTTTCCTTCCAACGAAATTTTTAAACCTTTCGGAAGCATTGGTGCTACCAGCATTAACGCAGAAATGTATTGGCTACTAACGTTAGCCTCAATTTTCACTTCACTTTTCTGAAGTGATTTTCCTATGATTTTTAACGGCGGAAAGTCTTCGTTTTTAAGGTATTCAATTTCCGCTCCAAGACTTTTTAAAGCATCTACCAAAATTCCAATTGGGCGTTCCTGCATTCGCTGACTTCCGGTTAGGATTATTTCTGCTCCATCTTTTGCAGCGAAATAGGCAGTGAGAAAACGCATTGCGGTTCCTGCGTGATGCACATCCACAATTCCTTTTGTAGTTTTTAAACCTTCTTGTAAAACTTTGGTGTCGTCGCTTTCGGAAAGGTTTTCTATTGAAATACTTGGAAATTGCGCCTGTAGAATCAACATTCTATTCGATTCACTTTTGGAACCGCTGATGTTGATTTCTATGTTTTTACTTGGAAAATTTTCGCGTTTAAGAATGGCTTTCATCTCCTTGATTCTTTCTCCTTAAGCTTCGCACGAAACTTTCCGAAGGTTACAAAAAAGCCATAAACGAAGCCTGCAAGAAGTAAAGTAAGCATAAACATCCACGGATTTCTTTCTGTGAAATATTCTAGATCAAAACCTTCAATCGCCCATTTAACTAATGCAAAAAGTACGGCAAATGTTACTGCGAGAGAAATTACCGATTTCCAAAAACCTTTCGTGTTTATTACTTTTTTGAACATTTATTTCAGTTTTTCGTTTCCATGATGTCTGTCGTGGTCGCGTTTGGTTTTAAGGTCTAATTTTTTATTGAAAGCTTCTTCAAGATCAATCCCTGTTTGGTTGGCCAGGCAGAGTATTACAAAAATAACATCTGCAAGCTCTTCGCCCAAATCTTTATTTTTGTCGCTTTCTTTTTCGCTTTGTTCGCCGTAGCGACGAGCTATTATTCTGGCTACTTCGCCTACTTCCTCCGTAAGTTGGGCCATATTGGTCAGTTCATTAAAGTAGCGAACTCCGTGTTCCTGTATCCAAGCATCAACTGCTTTTTGTGCGTTTTTGATTTCCATTATGCCTTTGAAAGTACAACTTTTTCGTTTTCTTTCGCAATTAAAAGCTCGTAGAATTTTTTAAGATTCGGGTATTCTTCAGCAGCTATAAAAGATTTGTTCATCGCGAATTCCACGGAAAGCTGCAGTTTGTTGCCAACTTGCGAAATAAGGTAACGGTAACTGCCAGTGTTTTCGCCTAGATTGAAAGCCGCGTTTTCTGGTAATGATTCCACGATATAACCTTCAGGCAACACAATGTTAATTATGTAGCGGTCCTTTATTGGATATCCGTAATCTATAGGATATTGACGAGTTTCAGACTTGAAGGGAGTTTCTTTTGTAGCCATAAAAACCATTGGCGAAAAGTATAATTTTCCTGCTACATCTTCAACTACATCCAGCGCTTCAAAATCATATTCTAAAGAAACTGGCTCACCAAGAGTATTCATATTTTCAAATTTACAATTTGAAAGTTCTGCTTGGTTGCTGTTTTTTTCAAGTTCTTTACGTTGGGCATCTTCGTTCATACTTTTAAATTCAGAGCGGTATTTGAAAGCATAGTTGCCCGTGAATCTATTTTTGGACTTTCCAGAAACTGACATGTCTGGTTTTATTTCAGCATTTACCATCGCACTTTTTACGGCGGGCACGATGGAGCTCAAAGAAACCCAACCTGAAGTGCCGTCTTTCTTAATAACGCGACCTTGCCAATTTAGAATGCTAGATTTCAAAACGCCAATATCGGCATCTTTATTGGTTGCATCCAGCAATAAAGTTCCTTGTGGTAAATTTACGCCTGCAATTACGTAATTGAAACCGTTGCGAGTAGGAAACAACGGAATTCCGTGTGATTTTGTACTAACCAAAACTGGATTGGCGTCCAGCTTTGCGTGACGAAGCATTGCCACTAACATCAAGTTTATATCTGCTACATTTCCAGAGCCTTTTTTATAGGCTGTTTTAACGCCTTCATTGGTATAAAAACCGCGATAGCCGTTCCAATTCATCTTATTCAAAACAAAATAGAAGATAGCGCCAATCTTTTCCTCTGGCGTGGTTAGGCCGCTTAAAATATTGTCTATGTCTTTCTCAAAATAGTTGTTTCGTTCCAGCTCAGCACCAAATTCAGTTACTCGGTAAATACTTTTTGAAACGTCTTCCCAATCGGTGGCGTAGGTTTTCAATGGTACTCCAGGAATGTCTATATAGCTCATCTCAAATTGTAGAGCGGTTGTGTAGTTATTCAAATTACCTACAAAAGCTTCCTCTTTTAAGGCCGGAACGTTTTCCAGTTCTACGGTATATGAATCTTCTTTAAATTTTATTTCCCTAGTTTCTACCTTTGGAACTTCTTTTCCAAAAGTTCTGGTATCCATCTGTTCTGTTTGCCTAAAACTCATTAATCTTTCTCTTGAATAAGTCTCAACCTTGTATGGAACCCACCCTCTTTGATGTGTTTTATAAATGAAATATTCTGGAGTTTTAAAAAGCACACTCACTTTATCTACCGGAATGGTTTCTTGAAATCTAAATTCATCAATATTAAAGATGAAAGGCGAATTGATTGTGTACTTATATTCAATAACACAACCTTCGCGAACGTCTGGCATTGTGATTTTTGTTTGCGTTAAATATTTTGAAGACTCTTCCTCAAAAATACCATCGCTTTTAAGTTTCACTTCTTCCACTTTTCCGTCTGCATTCAGATAATAGGTGTACCCTTTCAGACCGATTAGTTTGTCCGCTTTATCTCCTTTATATAAATCAATAGTAGCATTTGCGCGATCAAAACCTTCTTTGGTGTAAATTTTTACACGTTCAAAATAATCCGTTACCATATACCAACCCGAGTCTTCTGTATATTGAAATTCAGTTTTAATTTCTCGGTAAAGTATCGCAGCTTCTGCCGTTGGGTCTGTTGGGTGTTCCTTTTGAAGGATTTCTTCTTTAGAAACTTTTCCGAATTTATAATTTTGCGCAACGGAAATATTTAGAAAGCATAAAACCGTAATTGCAGTGAGTATAGCTGTTTTCATTGAGTTAAGTAATTTATTGTAAATTTTGTTTTAAAAGTATTTTTGTTTTATCAAGCCGTGCGATAGACCTTAAAAAGTCGCGAAAGTTTTCATATTCTTCTGGCGGATATTCGCCTTTGTCCATTCTTAGTTTTCTGGTGTATGTCAATTTGTTTTCAGAAATTTTGCTGAAGGCTATTTCATATTTTCCAAATTTGGTTTCCAAAACGGTTGGTTCTGGCAAGGTTTCTACGGAAAAATTTTCTGGAATTTCAACTTCAACAGTGTCAAAATCTACATAACCATAATCCAAATAAAGGTTTTGTTTTCTACTTTCAATTCGCGGTGGAATGTGACGGCTTTGGTTGAAAATATTGGCGCAGAACAAAAAATCTTTACCAACTGGATTTGCGTATTTTGGGATGATTACACCTACTTTTTCAGTAAAAATTATATTTTCACGATCATTGTTGAATTCAAAATTACTCAATGAAAAACCATTGATATAGCTCCAACGGTTTTTGTAGAATTCATCCACATCATCCTGTTTTTTCTTCGGAAGTAGATATTTATCGTCGTATTGAAGTCCTTCGGAAATGCTTTCAAAAGCTGCCGTCACATTGCCCTGAGCATCCACCATTGCTTTTATAGTGTTTTTTTGGGTGCTTTCTTCAGTTTTATAAATTTTGGTATGGGCAATCTTTCCACCTTCAGGAGTCATTATTAAAACATCACGATCATCAGTAAAATCACCAATGTAGCCATAAGGTGTATCTTGACTTGTACATTCTAGCCAAGTTATTTCATCACCATCAGGGATTCCAAGAATAACGTGGTTTCCTTGTAGAGAAGTGAAGTCTGAAATTATATCCCTTTCCGAAGAACCGCCATATAAAACTGTATAGTAGGACGGCACGCCCACAATGTCCAACAAAGATTTTGTGTAGTTTGTCAAGGCTTTGCAATCGCCATAACTCAGTTTATCCACATCTGTTGCGAGCATTGGTTTCCAGCCACCAATCCCTATTTGAATGCTGATGTAGCGCACTTTATCTTGCACAAATTGGTAAATTTTTCGCGCTTTTCCTTCGTTTGTAGTTTCGTGGGCAACGAGACTTTTCACTCTTGCTATAGTGCCTTCGGGAAGTTCATTTACGTCTGTAAGCAAACTTTTATTCATCCAACTTCCAAATTCATGCCAGTCCGTGCCAGATCCTGAAGTTCCCTTCAGTTTAAATAAATTGAGCGCTACCGTTATATTTGGAAGAATATTATCTCTTGACGGACTGTGTTCTTCGTAGCGGATTGCTTTTAGGTTATTTGCCGAAAAGGTAATTTCTTCGGGCGTTTCAGAAATACTAATGTCGTAACCATCCAAGTTTTTAGACTTATACTTTGGTTTGTTTGCAGGATCAAATTTTATTTTGAAAATACTCTTTTGAGTGCTTTCCGCATAACCGCCAAGTGGGTACCAAGGACTGATGAAAGCAGAATCGCCGGTTTCGGTTTCACTTTCAAAAACAACGATATAAGGATAGGTTGTAGGTGTATAATTTAAGTATAGCGCTCTGGAATCTACATACATATTATTTCCCGTACGACTCACATCTACAAAATCTTTCTTTTTGAAATGTTCCATTTCTTTGCCCAGAGCGTTGTAAATCCAGACTTCAACATTTTTTACGCGAGAATTGGTGTCATAATACTCATATAGGTTGGCGTCACCATCGCCCATTTTGTTGAGAACCGCCAAAACGCGGCGGGTTTTGGTCTTTAATTTATTGATATCAGTCACGTCAACTTCAACCAATTCGTCAATAAGAATACTGTTTGAATAATCCTTCAGCTCCAAGTTTACAGCGGCTAAGGAGTAGTCCTTTTGAGAAAATAAATGTGCAGAGCAAAGTAGAAGTGCGAAACAAATAATCCGTGTCATGAAATCCGTTTAATGCTTGTCAATATATAAAATTTCTGAAAGGTTAAAAAAAAGTTAAAGAAATTATTCTCTTCTTTTTGAATCTATCCAAATTGTGACCGGTCCATCGTTGATTAAAGCCACATCCATCATTGCGCCAAAGCTTCCAGTTTTTACTTTTTTATTCGTTTCAATTTCAAGTTGAAGTATGAATTTTTCATAAAGTGGAATCGCAATTTCGGGTTTAGCTGCGTTTATGAAAGATGGACGGTTTCCCTTTTTTGTATTTGCATGTAGTGTGAATTGACTAACCACCAAGCAATCTCAATCAACATCCTGAACCGAAAGATTCATAGAATCGTTTTCATCTGAAAAAATTCGTAAACGCGCAATTTTTCCTGTTAACCAGTTGATGTCTTCGTGGTTATCTTCTTCTTCAATTCCTAATAAAATGAGCAACCCTTGATCAATTTCAGAAAAAATCTTATCTTCAATGGTTACGGAAGCTTTTTTTACTCTTTGAATTAAAACGCGCATAATAGGAATATTGGATTACTGCAAACTACTACTGGCTACTGAATACTTATTTCTCATAAATGTCTTTTCTAAAATGTTCATCTTCTCCTTCCAAAATTTGCAAATAACTTTTGTAGCGAGTCCAAGAAATTTCTTCTTCTTCCAAGGCATTTTTAATAGCGCAATGTGGTTCTTCCAAATGCAAACAATTATTGAATTTACAGTTTTCTTTCAGTTTGAAAAACTCTGGAAAATAAGCACCTAACTCTTCTTTATCAATTTCCACCACACCGAAACCTTTAATTCCAGGTGTGTCTATTATTTGTCCGCCAAAAGAAAGATCAAACATCTCAGCAAAAGTTGTGGTGTGCTGGCCTTGAAGATGCTGATTGGAAATTTTTGAGGTTTTTAAGCTCAAGCCGGGTTCGATTGTGTTAATTAAGGTAGATTTCCCAACGCCGCTGTGACCAGAAAACATAGTCACTTTATCCTGCATCAACGCTTTCACTTTATCAATATTTTTCCCTGTGATTGCTGAAATACCAATACAGTCGTACCCAATCTTTCTATAAAGTGCGGCTAGAAATTTTATTTCCAGCAATTCGTCTTCGTTGTAAGTATCAATTTTATTGAAAAGAAGTACTGCTTTTATGTGATATGCTTCCGCAGTAACCAAAAAACGGTCTATAAATGTTGTGAATGTTGGCGGATTATTCAGCGTTATCAATAAAAAAGCAACGTCAATATTTGCAGCGATAATGTGGGTTTGCTTTGAAAGGTTTACTGATTTTCGGATGATGTAATTGTCTCGTTCGTCAATATGTTTAATAACTCCTACAGTCTCATCGCCTTTCTTTTCAATATCAAAATCTACGTGATCGCCTACTGCTACTGGATTTGTACTTTTTATTCCACTCATACGGAATTTACCTTTAATACGACAATCGTAAAAAGTTCCATTTTCTGCCTTTACAGAATACCAGCTTCCTGTGGATTTATAGACTAGGCCTTTCATGCCGCAAAGTTGCAAAACTTTTTACTCATTAATAACCATTTTTTGATGATTGATAGATTCTTGGTGAATGGCCTTAAAAATTTTCAGAATAAATTCCTCACTCAATTGGTTTTCTTCGCCTTCCAAAATCATTTTTCCTAAAATCTCATTCCAACGCTTTGTTTGAAGAATGGCTACGTTATTGTTCTTTTTTAGGACCCCAATGTCTTCAGAAATTTTCATCCGTTTTCCTAAAGATTCTAATAGTTGATGATCAAGCACATCGATTTTTGTTCGTAATGTATTCAGTTTATTTTTGAATTCTACCGCATCTCCTTCTTGCTTCCTTATCCTTAAATCAATAGTCATTTGCTTCAAGGTTGCTGGCGTAATTTGCTGTTCTGCATCACTCCAAGCTTTGTCTGGATCGAAATGAGTTTCTACCATTAACCCGTCGTAATTCAAGTCTAGCGCGGTTTGGCAAAGTTCAAAAATAATATCTCTGCGTCCGGCAATATGCGAAGGATCTAAAATTAAAGGTAAATCTGGAAATTTGTTCTGAAGATCAATCGGGATTTGCCATTCAGGATTGTTGCGGTAACGCGTTTTTTCATACGTTGAAAATCCACGGTGAATAACGCCCAGATTTTTTACATCGCAAGCATAAAAACGTTCCACAGCTCCTAACCACAACGCTAAATCTGGGTTTACTGGGTTCTTTATTAAAACAATTTTGTCAGTTCCTTTTAAGGCATCCGCAATTTCCTGAACTATAAAAGGGGAAACCGTTGTACGCGCTCCAACCCACAAAATATCTACATCGTGTTTCAAAGCCAAATCTACGTGATTAGCATTTGCAACTTCGGTCGCGGTCATTAATCCGGTTTCCTCTTTCGCCTTTTGAAGCCATTTTAATCCCAAAGCACCTACGCCTTCAAAATTTCCAGGGCGGGTTCTAGGTTTCCAGATTCCGGCACGTAATACTGTCGCGTCAGTTTCTTTCAATTGATGTGCAATTTTCAAAACCTGTTCTTCAGTTTCTGCGCTGCAAGGTCCGGCGATTACTATTGGATGGGCAAGATCCATTTTGTTAAGCCAGTTGCGGAGGTTTTTATTATTTTCCATGGACTAAATTTTCAATTAGATGACTAGGTGTGTTTTCAAAATTTTGTCTGTAAACGCCTAAAACTTTCAATTCTTTTACGGTTTTTCCAAGCATTGTGATTACTTCAGAAAAAAGTTCTTTGTCTTCAAAAAGAACATCTACGAAAAAGGCATATTCCCAAGGCTTTTCAGGGATTGGCAGCGATTGAATTTTAGTCAAATTAATATTGAACGTGTTGAGCAATTGTAAAACATTGGAAAGATTACCAACTTCGTGCCCCAAAATAAATTTTAATGAAGCTTTATTGGCTTCAATTGGCGAGGCTTCGGTGTTTCTTCCTAAAACCACGAAACGTGTTTTGTCTTCTTTCAAACTTTGTACGTGGCTGTCAAGAATTTTTAAACCGTATTTTTCAGCTACTTGTTTTCCAGCAATTGCAGCTACTCCTTTTAGGTTTCCTTCTTTTATTCTTTTTGCTTCGGAAGCTGTATCTTTTCCTTCCACAATTTTGCAATGTGGCTGAACGCGCATCAAATAATCTTTACATTGCTGAAGTGCCACGGGATGCGAATGTATTTCGTCTATAGTATGAAGGGTTTCTCCTTCCAAAGCCATTAAATACATATCAATATTTAGAAAAACCTCATCCAAAATTTGAAGATTCTCTCTATCAATCAAAGTGTAATTTGGCAAAATAGACCCAGCAATGGAGTTTTCAATGGCTATAACACCAAAATCTGCACTTAAATTTGTGATGTTTGCCGTTACCTTATCAAAGCTATCGCAAGGCATTAGGGTTACATTGTTGTTGGGGAAAAGTTTCTGAACGGCAAGGTGATGAAAGTAGCTTTCTATTCCTTGAATGGCGATTTTGATGCTCATATAATTATTGTTTAAGTTAGATTTCAGATTAAAAAAAAAGTCCCGGAAAAATTTTCCGGGACTTTAAATGTTTTATAGTTCGTTTAGCTATACAACAATCCCGGTTCTATTTCTAAAATAGAAAAACCAAAAGTTGTTGAAAGAAAAATATGCGTTCATAGTGTTTTAATAGATTGCTAATGTAAACATTTCTTAAAAACAGAAAAGACTTTTTTCACTTTTTATTCAAACTCATTAAAATTTTCTACAATCTAAAAAATTTAAAGACGTTCATTGTTTAACTTTGCGCAACTTATATCACTATGTCTATTCAAGTTGAAAATATCACAAAAACCTACGGCGAACAAAAAGCGCTTCACAATGTTTCCTTCACTATTGAAAAGGGTGAAATCGTTGGTTTTCTTGGGCCTAACGGTGCCGGAAAATCTACGATGATGAAGATTTTGACCACTTTTCTTCCAGCTTCGGAAGGGATTGCAATCGTTAACGGTTTTGAAGTGAATAAAGAGGATATTTCTGTAAAGAAAAGCGTGGGTTATTTACCCGAACACAACCCATTATATTTAGATATGTACGTTCGGGAATATCTGCTTTTTAATGCTGGAATTTATAATATTTCAAAAGCTGAAGTCGAATCTATAATTGAAAAGACAGGTTTAACGCCCGAAGCAAACAAAAAAATGGGTCAACTTTCCAAAGGATATAGACAGCGTGTTGGGCTTGCAAACGCACTTTTGCACAACCCCGACGTTTTGATTCTCGATGAACCTACAACTGGTTTGGACCCCAATCAATTGATTGAAATTAGACAGCTTATAAAAAACGTTGGCAAGGAAAAGACAGTTTTGCTTTCCACTCACATTATGCAGGAAGTTGAAGCCATTTGCGACCGCGTGATTATCATCAATAAAGGTGAAATAGTTTTAGACAAAAAGCTTTCAGATTTAAAAAACAACAAACAGCAAATTATTGAAGTAGAATTTGACTATCGTGTGGAAGAAGTGGCACTGCAAACCCTTCCAAAGATTGAAAAGATTGAAAATTCTATAGGTTTTGTTTATCAGTTATATTTTGAAACCGAGGAAGATATGCGTGGAAAAGTTTTCGATTTTGCGCACGATAATGGTTTAAAAATTCTTCAACTACATCAAAAAAATACTACGTTGGAGAAGTTGTTTAGCGAACTAACTATTCAAAAATAAGTCTACCTCGATAAAGTTCTTCAACCTCAACGACTGGGGGTTTGTTTTTGGAAATTACATTGCCTAAACTAACTATTTTTCCTTTTATGTATTGTTGTGGATTAACGACCATGTCGCCGGTACTTCTTTGGTAAATATGTAAATTTTGCACAATTAAATCTTGAGCGTAGATTCTACAATCTCCAGAATATAATCCGAAATCGGCACTAACTGAACTTCCGCTTAAATAGAATTTTGACAGGCCACTTGCCACAACATTTAAATGACCAACTTCCAAATCTAATTTAAAATCGCCATCTATATGATATTGGTCCTCAAATTCTTGGTCTTCGGATAAAAGTGTTAATAACGGATACTTAAGTGTTCCGATACTTTCAACCAACAAACCTGTACTACTGCGAATCTCAGTAATGTTTGGAGAGGTCACGTAAACTTTTGTTATACCATAATCACGAACCAAATTGCAGCCATTGTAATTATGGATTTCTAGCCTTCCATCGGTAACGGTAACTTCAATATCGGTCATTAAGTTTTCGCCAGTTTCAACAACTACTTTTTGTACGTCACCTTGTTTTACAAAGAGTTTTGTGCGTTCCCAAACAAGGATTTTCGTGAATGGTTGCACTGTAAATTCGGTTTCAACAATAGTTCCAGCTTTTTGTGTGCAATCCCAACCTTTGTCCGAATCACAACTTTGAAGAAGAAACAAGACCGCTATGCTGCAAGAACCAAGAATCAAGATTGTTCGAACAAAACTGAATGATTTTTTGAAAATTTCGAGATTATTCTTATTCATCTTTTTTCTTCTTTTTGCCTCCCAACCTATATCCTATACCGAATTCTACTGCTTCCGCTTTTGCCCAATGCGCGTGTACGGTTACGGTTGCAAACATTTTATCATCAAAGAAATAACGTTTTAAACCTAAACGGTTGTAAACGCGATTTTCAAAAGCGTAAGGCCAATAAACGTAATAACCAACTTGCGAAACAAAAGCAACCTTATTAAATCGCCATTCGTGACCCACAAAAACGCCAACGCGTTTATAATCTTCATCGCCAGAAAGTCCATCTTCTGGATACGCAATGGAACGGTAGGTTATTAAATCTTTCAAAAAAGTTGAAAAGAAAACATCTACTCCTCCAGTGAGCGTGCTTTTATAATTTAAACGTTTGTCCACAAAAAAGGACAATTCATAAAACGGTTGTTGCCCTAAGCCAACTACATCACTTTCGTTAATCCCTGTTCTAAATGCAAGGTTGTATTTGAATCTTTCGGTGTGCGTTTTACTCAACGAATCTTCTTTGTGGATGAATTCTGGAAATTCTTCATAATCCAATAAGTAACTAACTCCGGCATTCAGCAAAAAGGAATTTGTACTATTGTTGGGTGCTTTAAAGTTTGCGTTGCTGTAATGAATTATCGTAAAACCAGCGTGAAAACCAAGACCTTTCCAAATATTTTCACATACAAAATTACCTTTTAGAAAAGTGGAACTTAAAAAATTTGTTCCGTACGCATTGTTGCTGATATTGGTTTCAGAATCATAAGGAGTTGCGGAATATGCAATCCCCTGACCCACGCGCAACATTAAATGTCTGTTCAAAAAATACCAGTTAAAGTGTCCATAAACACTCGCCACATTTCCTAAATATTCATTGTGCATATCCTGATAAGCCGCCGTAAAACCCCAATCTGGATAGTGGTAGCGACGTTCCCATTCATTATAACCATAAGTTTTTCTGTTGAAAGAAAGAAAAAATCCAACGGGATGCCCGGTTATTAAATGTTCAATGTCTGGATTGTGCTCAAGAATACTTCCGTAGAAAAAATCTGCTTCTATAGAAATGGGTTTCAATTCTTTTTCCTGCGAAAAAAGTGGAAAACTTAAAAGTATAACTGTGAATACGGAAAGAAGGTGCTTCATATTTTTTTCAACGCCGGTAAAGATAAACTAATCTTCAAATAATAACCTGCCAGTGAATAATTCTTTTACATCTACCAACGGAGACCGATTATAGCTGACAATATCACCAGTTGCCACAATTTTTCCAACGATACTTTGTTGCGGGTTTACAATCATTTTATTGGCACTTCGCTGAAATACAGTAAGATCATTTATTGCGAAATCTTTTCCTTCAAAGCGCGGCATTTCGTCGGCAAAACTCAAATTGGCTTTTTCAGCTGTACCTGTTATGTAAAAAACGCTTTGTCCATTCGCGCTTACGTTAAATTCTTCGCATCGCAAATTCAGAAAGAAATCGCCGCTTTTACGAATTGTTTCTGGATCCGAAGTGGTATTGCTCACCAACGTAAGTATTGGAAAGTTCAAAATTCCTTCGCCAATAACATCATAAGCCGAACTGTTTCTTATTTCAGTAATATTTGGCGCTGTTACAAAAACATTTGTAATTCCGTAATCGCGCACCAAATTGCAATTGTTGTGATCTTTAACCACGAGCGTTTTTCCTTCAATAGTTACGGAAATATCGCTCAAAAGGTTTTCACCCGTTTCAAGTTTTACCTGTTGTGTTTCCCCTTGTTTTAGGTACAACGTAACATCATCTTCGATTCTAATTTTTGAAAAATCTGAAACAATATATTCTTTAGAAACCGAACTTCCAGCAGCTTGAATACAATCCCAACTATTCTCGGAATCGCACGAAAACATCAAAAAAAGCAATCCGATAAATAATAATTTCTTCATAATTTATATTCTAATTCCCACGCCAAATTCCACACCTTCCACTTTTGCACCGTGCGATTTTAAAGTAATCACGCCAAAAAGTTTATCGGTAGCATAATATTTCAAACCTGCCCTAAAATAGGTTCTTCCTTCAAAATCGTAAGGATAATAAACATAATAACCAACCTGTGTAACGACTGCTAAATCATTGATCCGTAATTCGTGACCCGCAAAGACACCAACACGTTTAAAATCTTCATCACCTTCAACTCCAGCGCTTGGAAAAGCAATTGAAAGATATTCTATTTCCTTTTTCAGAAATGGTAAATAGAAAAAATCCGCTCCCAATTGAAGTGTACTTTTATAGCTCAACCGCTTATCTGCAAATGCTGAAACCACAAAAAACGGATGCTGCCCGAGGTTTAAATAATCACTTTCATTCAAGCCACCGCGAAGCACAAAATTGTATTTAATGGGTTCGGAAATTTTCTTCGGAAGCGAATCGAAAATATATTCCGAAGTTTCATTAGATACGGAATATTGCACGCCAACATTTATTGTGAAAGCATTCGTACTGGAATTTGGCGCTTTAAAATTCCCATTCGAATAATGCACCAAAGCAATCCCTGCTTGAATTCCGAAGTTTTTAAAAAGATTTTGCTTATTGTAATTCAGCATTAAATAGGTTGAACTCAAAAATTGGCTGCCGTAAGCGTTGTTTTTGAAATTGGTTTCCAAATCAAATGGATTTGTATTGTAGGCAATTCCCTGCCCTATTCGGAAGAAAAGATTTCGTTTTAAAAAATAAAAATTGAAATGTCCGTAAAGACCGTAATTATCTCCTAAAACTTCGTAATGGGCATTTTGATGTACGAAAGAAAACCCCCAATCTGGGTAATTATACTCTTGATGCCAACGTTCGGTTCCGTAAGTTTTTCTGTTAAAGCCAACAATGAAACCATCAGGATGGGCTTTCACCAAATGTGAAATATCCTTATTATGCCGAAGAATAGTCCCGTAAAAACAATTGGCATCTACAAAGAAATTCTTACTGTTTTTTTCTTGTGAAAAAACAAAAGAAGCTGTGAAAAAAAATACTAAAAGCGCGATTCGGGACATTGTCGCAAAATAAAGCAATCTCAAAATACCCGAGAAGCAATTTCCTTAATATTACTACTTT
This sequence comes from Aequorivita sublithincola DSM 14238, assembly GCF_000265385.1. Lineage (NCBI taxonomy): Bacteria > Pseudomonadati > Bacteroidota > Flavobacteriia > Flavobacteriales > Flavobacteriaceae > Aequorivita > Aequorivita sublithincola. Next base: position 1,988,653 of record NC_018013.1, on the reverse strand, counting down.
TTCCCATTGAATAATAATGTAGAAATGGAACGCCAGCTTTTACAAGCTCTTGACTTTGCTGTACACACCAGTCAATTCCAATCTGCCGAACGGCTTTATTGTCCTTTGCTTTCACCACTTCCATGACCAATGCATCGGGTAAATCTACTTTAAAACGATGCGGTATAAGATTTAAATGTGACTTAACTGCAATGGGTTTTAAGCCAGGGATAATGGGAACCGTAATGCCTTCTGCTCTACATTTTTTTTCAAACTGAAAGAATTTTTCATTGTCAAAAAACATTTGAGTTACAATATATTCTGCGCCATTTTTTATTTTCTTTTTAAGGAAATGAATATCGCTTTCACTACTAGGTGCTTCCATATGTTTTTCTGAATAACCTGCAACGCCAACACAGAAATCTGTTGGAAATGTATTTTGAAGTTCATCATCAAGATAAAAACCTTTGTTCATAGCATTTATTTGCGAAACTAGATGACAGGCGTATTTATGACCGTTTTTTTCTGGCGTAAAATAGGTTTCACTTTTCACCGCATCGCCACGAAGAGCCATTACATTATCAATCCCCAAAAATTGAAGGTCTATCAAAAAATTCTCTGTTTCTTCTTTTGAAAAACCGCCGCAAAGAATATGAGGCACAGCATCCACGTGATAGCGGTTTTGAATTGCCGCACAAATACCAACCGTTCCCGGACGTTTGCGAACCACTTTCTTTTCAATCAAACCACCTTTTAATTCCTTAAAAACATATTCCTCTCTGTGATAAGTCACGTTTATATATGGTGGTTTAAACTCCATCAATGGATCAATATTGCTGAAAATGGAATGTATGTTTTCACCTTTTAAAGGCGGTAAAATTTCGAATGAAAACTGGGTTTTTCCGTTTCCGTTTTTTATGTGTTCTGTTACTTTCATCTAGTCTGCAAGGTTTGTTTTTAGCCAATTCGTGGCCTCGTCTAAATTCATATTCTTTCGCTTGGCGAAATCTTCAATTTGGTCTTCCTTAATTTTTCCGAGACCAAAATACCGCGCTTCGGGATTAGCAAAATAATAGCCCGAAACTGAAGCTGCCGGCCACATTGCCATACTTTCGGTAAGTTCCACTCCAATATTTTCTTTCACTTGTAAAAGCTCCCAAATGGTTCTTTTTTCCAAATGATCTGGGCACGCCGGATAGCCTGGCGCAGGACGGATTCCTTTATATTTTTCTGAAATTAAATCTTCGTTGGAAAGGGTTTCTTCGGAAGCGTAGCCCCAAAATTCGGTGCGTACTTTTTTGTGAAGATATTCCGCAAAAGCTTCTGCTAAACGGTCTGCCAATGCTTTTACCATTATAGCGTTGTAATCGTCTAACTCTGCAACATATTTGGCTGCCAATTCTGCAGTGCCAAATCCTGTGCTTACGCAAAAACAGCCCACATAATCTTTAATTCCAGTTTCCTTTGGCGCGATAAAATCTGCCAGAGCGATGTTTGGTTTTCCTTTTGCTTTTTGGGATTGCTGGCGTAAAGTTCTAAAAATGGGATTTGGGATTTGGGATTTGGGATTTGAGGCTTTCAAAAAAATATCGTCATCATTAATAGTATTCGCTTCAAAAATTCCAAAAATTGCACGAGCAGTTAGTAGTTTTTCTGAAATTAATTTATGGAGCATTTTTTTTGCATCTTCAAAAAGTTCCGAAGCCTGCTCGCCCACTATTTTATCCGTCAGAATATTTGGGTATTTTCCGTGCAATTCCCAACTTCTGAAAAACGGTGTCCAGTCTAGAAAATCAATCAATAGATTTAAGTCGAAATCATTCAACACTTGAACACCCAATTGATTTGGTTTCGTTATTTCTGAAGTTTTCCAATCAATTTGAAACTTGTTTTTTCGTGCTTCGGAAATTGGTAAATACGTTTTTACTTTTTGACGTTTTAGGAAATTCTTTCGGAAATCATCGTATTCCTGCTTTATGTTTTCTTTGTAAGCTTCCGAAGTTTCCTTTTTCAACAAATCACCAACAACTGTAACCGCGCGTGAAGCATCGTTTATATGAACCACGGCACATTCGTACTGCGGATCAATTTTTACGGCTGTGTGTGCTCTACTTGTGGTGGCACCACCAATCAACAATGGAACTTTAAAGTTTTGGCGCTGCATTTCCTTAGCCAAGAAAACCATTTCGTCTAATGAAGGTGTGATTAATCCGCTTAAACCAATGGCATCTACATTTTCCTCTTTTGCAGTTGCAATAACTTTTTCTGGCGGAACCATTACGCCCAAATCAATAATTTCATAATTATTACAAGCTAAAACAACGCCAACAATGTTTTTCCCGATGTCGTGAACATCACCTTTTACGGTCGCCATAAGTATTTTTCCAGCGTTTTTGGAATCGCCCGCTTGTGGATTTTTAAGTTTTTCTTCTTCAATATATGGTAAAAGATACGCCACCGCTTTTTTCATCACTCGAGCCGATTTCACTACTTGCGGTAAAAACATTTTTCCACTTCCAAAAAGGTCACCAACTACGTTCATTCCAATCATTAAGTTGCCTTCAATAACTTCAATTGGTTTATCGGCAACTTGGCGCGCTTCTTCAATATCTTCAAGAATGTATTCATCAATTCCCTTCACTAAAGCTCTGGTTATTCGGTTTTGCAAAGGTTCTTCACGCCAGGAAAGATCAATTTTACTTTCTTTTGATTTTCCAATAACCGTTTCTGCAAAATCTAACAAACGTTCTGTAGCATCTTCACGACGATCGAACATTACGTCTTCAACACGCTCCAAAAGGTCTTTCGGAATATCATCGTATATTTCCAACATTGCTGGATTTACAATACCCATATTCATTCCCGCTTGAATTGCGTGATACAAAAATACGGAGTGCATAGCTTCACGAACAGGATCGTTCCCGCGAAAACTGAAGGACACATTGCTCACGCCACCACTAACGCTAACGTGCAGCAGATTTTCCCGAACCCAACGTGTGGCTTCAATAAAATCGATTGCATTTTTTCGATGCTCGTCCATTCCAGTTGCTACTGGAAAAATATTAAGATCGAAAATAATATCTTCAGGGGCGAATTTTACTTGGTTTACCAAAATATCATAGGAACGTTTGGCAATTTCAATTCTTCGGTCGTAATTATCCGCTTGGCCAGTTTCATCAAAAGCCATAACGATTACCGCGGCACCGTAGCGTCTTATCAGTTTTGCGTGATGAATGAATTCTGCTTCGCCTTCTTTTAAACTAATGGAATTTACCACACATTTTCCCTGCACAACTTGCAATCCGGCTTCAATGATATCCCACTTCGAGCTATCAATCATAATGGGAACACGAGAAATGTCTGGCTCAGCAATAACGAGATTTAGGAACTTTACCATTGCTTCTTTGCCATCAATCAAACCATCGTCCATATTTATGTCAATGATTTGCGCGCCGTTTTCAACTTGTTCTCGAGCAACGGAAAGCGCTTCTTCAAATTTTCTGTCTTTAATTAATCGAAGAAATTTCTTTGAGCCTGCTACATTGGTGCGCTCTCCCACGTTTATGAAATTGCTTTCTGGGGTAATTATTAATGGTTCAAGACCGCTTAATTTTAAATATTTTTTGTTTTTCATTTCAACTTCATTTTTCTCTATGTTCTCTGTGCCTTTGTAGTTAATTGTCCACCACAGAGGCACAGAGGACACAGAGATTTCTAGAATGGTAAATTCTTTAAATCTACATTTCCTCCCGAAAGGATTATTCCAATCTTTTTGTTTTTAAATCGCTCTTTTTCTCGCAGTAATGCTGCAAATGGAACGGCACAGCTTGGCTCGATTATTATTTTCATTCGCTCCCAAATAATTTTCATTGCTGAAATAATTTCGGTTTCTTCAACTCTAATTATTTCTGAAACCAATTCTTTTATGATTGGGAAATTGATATCGCCGAGAAAAGTTTTAAGTCCATCGGCACTCGTATTTGTGGTATCGTTAAATTCAATTTTTCCAGATTGAAGACTTCTGAAAGCGTCATCAACTTCAAATGGTTCGCCTCCAATAGTTTTACAATTAGTTCCGAAATATTTTACTGAAAGTGAAGTTCCTGCAATCAATCCGCCGCCGCCAACAGGTGTGAAAACATAATCAAGATCAGGATGTGATTGTAACAATTCTGCCGCGGAAGTTGCGTTTCCTAAAATCACATTTTTATCGTTTGAAGGATGAATAAAAGTGGCCCCAGTTTCTTTTTGAATTCGCTCAGCTTCTTGTTCACGAGCGATTGCTGTGGATTCTGATTCAGTGATAATTCCCCCGTAGCCTTTAACTGCATCTTTTTTCACTTGCGGCGCATTTTCGGGCATTACTATATATGCTTTTACACCCAAGTTTTTGGCAGCTAAAGAAAGTGCTTGTGCAAAGTTTCCTGAGGAATGCGTTACAACTCCAGCTTTTTTCTGAGCTTCGGAAAGTTGCAAAATAGCGTTGGTTGCTCCCCGCATTTTGAAAGCACCCATCTTTTGAAAGATTTCGCATTTGAAGAAAATTTCAGCGCCAGAAAGTTCATTCAAATAAGAAGATTTTAGCACAGGCGTATTGTGAACGTATGGTTTTATTCGTTCACAAGCTTCCTCAACTTCTTGTTTTGTGGGAATCATACGATACTATTTTCGGATTGAAAAACTGGTCGCGGTTTGTATTGCGAAGCTATTTCGGCAATGGCTTTTATGTGTTCTGGTGTTGTTCCGCAACAACCACCAATTATATTTACAAGTTCTTTATCTAAATATTCTTTTATTTGCGAAGCCATTTGGGCAGGACTTTCATCGTATTCGCCAAAAGCGTTTGGCAAGCCTGCATTTGGATAGGCGCTTACGGCAAGATTAGTGCGGTTTGCAATTACCTCCAAATGAGGTGTGAGTTGTTTGGCGCCCAAAGCACAATTGAAACCTACGCTCAAAAGCGGAATGTGTGATATTGAAATTAAAAATGCTTCAGCAGTTTGGCCAGAAAGTGTTCTCCCAGAAGCATCGGTTATTGTTCCGCTTATCATTATTGGAATGTCGAAATTTCGCTCTTCTTTTATTTCATCAATTGCAAAAAGTGCGGCTTTTGCATTTAACGTATCAAAAATGGTTTCGACCAAAAGGAGATCCACGCCGCCCTCAATTAATGCTTCTGCTTGCTGTCTGTATGCAACCCGCAATTGTTCAAAAGAAATGGCTCGAAAACCAGGATCGTTTACATCGGGGCTCATACTTGCTGTTTTATTTGTCGGACCAATTGCACCTGCTACAAATCGTGGTTTGCTGGGTTCTTTTGCGGTGAATTCATTCGCAACTTTTTTTGCGATTTTTGCTGATTCGTAATTCAATTCGTAAACCAAATCCTGCATATCGTAATCGGCCATCGCAATTGTAGTGCTGGAAAAGGTGTTGGTTTCCACAATATCTGCTCCTGCAGCGAAATATTTTGAATGTATTTCTGCAATTGCTTGTGGCTGCGTTATGGAAATTAAATCGTTGTTTCCTTGAACCGATTTATGAAAATCCTTAAACCGTTCGCCACGAAAATCCTCTTCCGAAAATTTATAGCGCTGGAGCATTGTGCCCATTGCGCCGTCTAGGATTAGGATTCTGTTTTGTAATGCTTGTTGTATTTTATTCATTTCCTGATTTTTGATTAAAGTTCAGATTTGCGTGAGGGATGGAGGCTTTGTTTGAGCTCTTTATTTTTTTTAAAAATAAAAATAAAAGCGAGTGCCGAGAGCCCGACCCTTTTCGGGGCACGCCATAAAAAAATATATCAAGAAAAGGTGAAGGAAAAACCTGTTTTTTGTTATCTATTCTCGAATTTACTTCGGGATAGAATGTAGCACCTTCCCCGAAGTTCGGGAGGTTGCTAAGGCGTCAAAGGGTCTAGTCCCTCGGCCTTTCTTGATAACGTTTCATTATGAATATGAACTGACGCAAAGTAACGGTATAAACTTTAGAACGCAAAATTAACTTATGAAAAAGACTTAAGACCGCTTACCTATAAGACGTAGGACAGTTTTGAGTTATGAAAAATCCAGTTTAGTCTTAAGTCCTACTACTTAGGTTATTTCTAACGACCTTCCATTCAACACGATGGTATAAGTAATTTTCACCGAAGCCTCCATTGTTATTGAAACCGAACAATATTTTTCAAAGCTTAAAGCAGCTGCGCGGATTGCTTTGGCTTCGTCAATTTTACCTTCCAAATGTAGCGTGACATGAATTCCTTCAAATGGTTTGGCGTCACGCACTTCTTTTCGCTGGCCTTCCACTTCCATTTTGTAGGAAGTGATTTCCTGTCGTTGTTTTTGTAAAATTAAAATCACATCAATTGCGCTACAACCGCCAACGCCCATCAGTAAAAGTTCCATTGGGCTTGCTCCTTTTGAAGGTTCGTCGGTTTTGTTGTCGATGAAAACTGGCACGCCAGAACCGCCTTTCGCTTCAAAAAGAAATTTGTCGTTTATTCTGTTTAGGGTAACTTTCATAGCTTATATTGTGTTTATCGTTATAATAGAAATGACTTAAGACAAAAAGACCTAGGACGTAGGACTAAATTTTACAGGATCTTTTTTGTCATAAGTCTTACGTCTTTTAGCGAAGCGGTCTTATATCTTATGTCTTTTTTAATCTTTATCGCTTATTCGTAAAATATCTCCAAAAACGCCGCGAGCTGTAACTGCCGCGCCTGCGCCTGCGCCTTGAATAACAATTGGATTATTGCCGTAGCTTTCTGTGTATATTTCAAAAATGGAATCGCTTCCTTTTAGTGCTCCCAACATACTATTTTTGGGAACTGAAACCAAGTTTACATCCAAAAGTGCGCCTGTTTCTTTTGACAAATCGCCGTTCAAATCTGCAACATAGCGAAAAACTGTATCCTTCGTTTGATTCTTCTTCTTAATTTGAAACGGAACGTCCAATTCTTTTAATCGTGCCAAAAATTCTTTTTTAGAAACGCTTCGCAAATCTTTTGGAATAAGGTTTTGGATGGAAATATCTTCAAATTCATTGTGCAAATCCAATTCGCGAGCTAAGATAAGTAATTTCCGTCCAACGTCATTACCACAAAGGTCTTCGCGAGGGTCTGGCTCAGTAAAACCTTTATCTATCGCCGATTTCAAAACCGAACTGAACGTTCTATCTTCTTCCGAAAAAGTGTTGAAAATATAACTTAACGACCCTGAAAATACGCCGCGAATTCGTGTAATATTTTCTCCCGAAAGATGCAAAAGTTTGATTGTATCAATCAACGGAAGTCCGGCGCCTACATTCGTTTCATATAAATAATGACGTTTTTTTGAAGTCAGTTTTTTTCGAAGTTCCTTATAAAAATTCAAATCCAACGTATTGGCTATTTTATTGGAAGAAACCAAATGAAAGCCATTTTCAACAAAAGCTGAATAATTTTGAACAAAGCCAGCATCGGCTGTATTGTCTACCAAAATCAGGTTTTGCAGGTTGTTGGTTTTTGCGAAGAAAATTACATCTTCTACATTATATGATTCTCCGGATTCTGTCTTTTCTTCTAGCCAGTTTTTGTTCAATCCCTTCTGTTGAAGCAATATTGTTTTTGAATTGGCAACAGCGAAAATATTTAGATCTAAATCGCGTCTTCTTGAGATCTCCTCCTTCGAGGAGATGATTTGATCCACCAAATGGCTGCCCACATTTCCGTGTCCAAAAATGGCGATGTTTATCTTCTTCTTCTTTATATTATTTAGGTCAATTCGGTCTAAAACCGGATTATCTAATACTTGTGTGCTCATAATTTTTTGTTTTTGTAATATGTTTTTCTGAATTAAAAATTGGGTTCAGAATTCCCGCCAATTGTTCGTATTCTATTAAAAATGCATCGTGCCCGTGAATGGAGTTTATTTCGGCAAAATGCACGTTGTTTTTTATTGGTTTTAACATTGAATAAGTCTCTTTTATCTCTTCATTTAAATAAAATCCGTCGCTGTCTATTCCTATTAAATAAATGTTTCCCTTAATTTTTGAGGCCAAATTTAAAAACACATCTTCTGTTTCGAAATTTCTCGTCATCAATAAATGATTCATCAATTTATAGGCGCTTAGCTGAAAACGTTTTTTCAAAGCTTCCCCGTGATAAAGTAGCCAACTTTCAACATTATAAATATTCTCAGTTTCGCTTAAAGTCTTATTGAATTTCTGCTTAAAAGATTGCGGCGTTCTATAAAAAGTCATCGCATGAACTCGAGCGTCGTGAACAGGATTTTCAGAATTCTTTAAAATCTGCTTTTGAATCCTACAGTGTGCAATTATCCAATCTGTGGCTTTCCAATCAGTCGCTATCGGAATTAAATTCTGAAATAAATCGGGTTTTAAAACTGCCATTTGCCAAAGAATACTTCCACCTAAAGAACCGCCGATCGCCGCAAAAATCGACGGTATTTTAAGTTTTTCAAGTCCAATCAAAAACCAATTTGCGACGTCGTAAATGGTGATGTCTTCGTAATTTTCAATTAAAAAATTATCATAGCCATTACCAGGAATATTGAACGAAAGAATAGTATATTCTTCAACATTTATACATTTTTCAGAACCGATTAACGTTTTCCACCAGCCAATTTCGCCGCAAACATTGCTGTTTCCAGTTAGTGCATGCGTTACCAAAACAATTGGCGCCGTGCCCAATTTCTGTCCAAAAACCTGATAGGTTAATGGAAGGTTTTTAAAGTGAAATCCACTTTTGGTGGTGTATTCTTTTATGGTTAGACTTGAGATTTGAGACATTAAGTGTGAGATATTAGACGTGAGATTAAAACATTAAACCAATTCTTCTTTAAAAACACTTTCGAAAGCTTGTTCGAGATCTGCCGTTAAATCTTCAATATTTTCCAGACCAATGGAAAGTCTTATCAGATCTTGACTCACGCCAGATGCAGTTTGATCTGCCAAACTTAATTGTTGGTGCGTTGTACTTGCTGGATGAATTATCAAGGATTTTGTATCGCCGATATTTGCCAAAAGTGAAAATAATTTCACATTATCAACTACTCTTTTAGCGGTTTCAAAACCACCTTTTACGCCGAAAGTAACTAAACCACTTTGCCCTTTGGGAAGGTATTTTTGTGCGAGGTTGAAATAAGGATTTTCCTCTAAACCGGGATAATTCACCCAAGCCACTTCTTTGCGACTTTGAAGCCATTTTGCAAACTTCAGAGCGTTTTCGCTGTGTTTTTTAATTCGAATTTCCAAAGTTTCCAAACCTTGAATAATTTGAAAAGCACTAAACGGACTCAACGCAGCGCCGAAATCGCGAAGTCCTTCAAGACGTACTTTCGCTATAAAAGCTGCTTCCTTTAAAACTTCGGAATAAACCAAACCGTGATATCCGGCGGAAGGTTCTGTGAATTCGGGAAATTTCCCGTTGGTCCAATCAAAAGTGCCTGCATCGATAATTGCGCCGCCAAGGGTTGTCCCGTTTCCGTTAATATATTTGGTAAGCGAATGGATTACAATGTTTGCACCGTGCGCAATGGGGTTCAATAAAGCTGGCGAAGCAACCGTATTATCTACAATAAGCGGAATTTTATTTGCTTTGGCTTCATTTGAAATCGCTTCAATATCTAAAACATCCAACTTTGGGTTTCCAAGAGATTCAATAAAAATTGCACGGGTATTTTCTTTAACTGCTTTTCCAAAATTTTCAGGCTCCGTAGCATCCACAAACGTGGTTGTAATTCCCAAACGCGGTAAAGTAACGTTCAACAAATTGAACGTGCCGCCATACAAACTGCTGGAAGCTACAATGTGATCGCCAGCACGAAGCAATGTTAAAAATGTGGTTGAAATAGCGGATGCGACAGAAGCTGTAGTAACTGCACCAATACCACCTTCCAAAGCCGCCAAACGTTTCTCCAAAATATCGCACGTTGGATTGTTTAGGCGCGAATAAATAAATCCTGGCTCAGAAAGATTGAACAAGTTTGCAGCGTGGTCGCTGTTTTTAAAAACGTAACTTGACGTTTGGTAAATTGGCACCGCTCTGGTTCCTCCGTTAGCGGTTACATCGTGTCCTGCGTGCAACAGGTTTGTTGCAAATTTGTTTTGTGTACTCATTTTTCTAGTTTTTTGAGTTAATAAATAGATTAAGTCAAGCCCGAATTATTCGGAACAATAGAAAAATGTTAAAAAGAATGAAAGCAATTTTTTAGGAATAAAAAATTGACTTGTCGTTATCTATCGTCAATTTTGAAAATTTCAAAATTGTTGTAGAATGTAGCACCTTCTTTCTGGTGAAAGGGTTGCTAAGGCGTCATAGGGTCTAATCCCTCGGCCTTTCTTGATAACATTTCAATAAAGGTTTGAACTTTGTGAGTGCAAATATAGCGTCAGAAAAATTTAAAAACCAAATTTTTTCAGAAAAATAAATTATTGGCCATCCCATATCAAACGGGGCCATTTGCACCCAAGTAACAATTACCAAAACATTAGGAAAAATAAAATTATAAATTATTATCTTTCAAAGTCAATAGGCTCACCTCCTACAAGAGAATTAGCATAAGCAATTGAACCATCAAAAACAACATCCTTGGGCAAACCAATAGAAAAACTCATAAAATCTGCCAACAAATTTCCAGTAGTGGGCATAGGCGCCTCAGCCGGTGGCTTGGCCGCATTTAAAAAATTAGTGGAAGCAATCCCTGAAGATTCGGGCATGGCCTACGTGATCGTGCAACATTTGGATCCCAACCACGAAAGTCTGTTGGCAGAGCTGTTGCAAAAGGTTACAAAAATCCCGGTGCTGGAAATCGCAGACGATATTAAAGTAGAACCCGATCACATATACATTATCCCCAGCAACAAAATGCTGCTGGCCAATGATGGGGTTCTGGAACTTAGCCCGCGGCCTACCCCCAATAAGAGCGTGCGAAACCTGCCCATTGATCTCTTTTTCAGATCGCTGGCAGAAGTGCACCAAAATCATTCATTGGGCGTTGTGCTTTCCGGCACAGGGTCTGACGGTACCGCGGGGTTAATGGCCATTAAAGATAATGGCGGGATTACCTTTGCACAAGACCAACAATCTGCCGAGTGGGACGGGATGCCCCAGAGCGCTGTAGATGCTGGCGTGGTTGATTTTATACTCAAGCCCGAGGAAATACCAGCCAAAATTTTGGATTTGATAAGATCTATGGATAGAAATGGCTTTGAGAAAGAAGACATTTCGCATCAGGAAGAAGAGGTTTTCCGGAAAATCCTTTCATTGTTGCGCATACGCAAAGGTACCGACTTTACCTATTACAAACAGACCACCATCCGCCGAAGGATACTGCGCAGGATGGCCATCAATAAAAACAAAAAGCCAGCAAACTATCTTGCTTATTTAAGGGAAAACAAGAACGAGCAGGATGTATTGTACCAAGATTTACTGATTCCCGTAACATCATTTTTCAGGGATGTGGATATTTTTGATACCCTATGTGAACGCTTGATACCAATGCTACAGAACAAAGAAGGCAATGAATCCTTACGCCTTTGGTCCGCAGGATGCAGTACTGGCCAAGAAGCTTACTCCCTTCTTATTTGCTTGAAGGAATACTTAAATGCGAACCCGACATTAAATGGCGACAAATCAGCTAAGGCAGGTATTAAAATACAGTTATTTGCCACAGACATCAGCGAACCCGCCATAGCAAAGGCAAGAAAAGGGCTCTACACAACCAGTGAAGTGGAAAATGTAAGCCCTAAGCGGCTGAAGGAATTCTTTACCAAAACCAAAACAGGCTACCAGCTTAACAAAGAAATCAGGGAAATGTGCGTATTTGCGTTACATAATTTCCTGAGCGATCCCCCTTTTGGCAATATGGACATTATAAGCTGCAGAAACGTACTCATCTATTTTCAGCCATACTTGCAGAAAAAAGCGCTTGCCACGTTTCATTACTCCTTAAATGAAAATGGATATCTGTTGCTCGGAAAATCGGAAACTAACAGCAGTATGTCTGAACAATTTAGCCCAGTAAACAAGAAAGACAAGCTATTTATGCGGAAAAACTCGGCGACTTCCGTTATAAAGTCCTCCACGAGATATAGCGAAAAAAGGTTGCATACCAATGAAGAATCTGAGCCAGAAACCGAAAAAAAGCGCACCGATTTTAAAAAAATAGCGGACGAACTATTGTTAAGCCGTTTTACCCCCGCCAGTGTTGTGGTGAATGAGGCCATGGACATTATCCTTTTTAATGGTAATACCAACAGCTATTTAGGGCAGCAAAGTGGCAAGCCCAGCCATAACCTGTTCAAAATGGCTAAAGGGAGTTTGGCGATTGAACTGCGAAACATCATCCATAAAGTAAAGACAGAGGGCACTTCGGTTACAAAGGAAAATGTCCCTTTTGTTGAAAATGACATCCGGCAGCTAATCTGTTTGGAAGCCGTGCCGCTTCCAAATGTGGTTGAACCGCATTATTTGGTACTATTTCACCGGCAGTTAGCAGCCCAGGAAGATCTTACCCTAAATAAAAAAGATTCCGAAAAAGATGAAAAGGACCTGCGCATCAGGCAATTGGAAAATGAGCTTGAGCAGACCCTTGAAGATATGCGCAGCATCACCGAGGATCAAGAGGCCGCCAATGAAGAATTGCAAAGTGCAAATGAAGAACTGCTGAGCGGAGGCGAGGAACTGCAAAGCCTGAACGAGGAACTGGAAACCAGTAAGGAGGAACTGCAAAGCACTAATGAAGAAATAACAGTAATAAACCACGAGCTCATCAACTTAAACGAGCTGGTAACCGAAGAGCGCAATTATGCCGAAAGCATTGTGGAAACCATCCATGAACCCTTGTTGGTTTTAGACAAGAACCTCAAAGTAAGCGCCGCTAACAATTCTTATTATAAAACCTTCCATACTAAAGAGAAGGAAACAGAAGGCAAGTTGATCTATGAACTGGGCAACAACCAATGGAACATCCCTGAATTACGGAGGCAGCTTGAAACCATTCTGCCCAAAAAAAATAGCTTTGAAGATTTTGAGGTAGTCCATACTTTTGAACACATTGGGGAACGCAGCATGTGTTTAAATGCCACGGAGATTAAACGCGAGGACCGATCTAAGAATTTGATCCTCTTGGCAATTAAGGATATTACGGTACAAAAGCTTCATTGGAAAAGAAAACAAGAACTTTTAGAGAAATTTAAAAACTTGGTAATGCAGGCCCCCGTGGCCATCATGTTTTTAAAAGGTAAAAATTATAAAGTAGAACTGGCCAACGATCTTTTCTTGCAGTTGGTTGAAAAAGGGAAAAACTTTGTGGGTAAGCCCATTTTTGAAGCCTTGCCCGAACTTAAAGAACACGGTCTCAAAAAACTTCTTTACAACTCACTAAAAAGCGGGGAACCTTACTACGGTAACGAAATGGAAGTGAAGATGGGCAGGGAAAAGAAAGCCGAACCGGGATTTTATAATTTTGTGTGCCAACCCATGCGCGATCAAGACAATATTATTACCGGGATCATGGTAATAGTAAATGAAGTAACCGAGCAAGTACTTGCCCGAAAAATGGTAGAGGAAAGTGCGCACAGGTATAATGAAATGATACATTCTTCGCCTTCCCTTATCGCTATTTTTGTAGGAGAAGATTTAGTGATATCCACGGCCAACGATGCCATTTTGGAAGCGTGGGGCAAAGATAAAAGTGCCATCGGCAAGCCCTTAATGGATGCTATACCGGAACTGGAAGGGCAGGGTTTTGATAAGCATTTGCTGGACGTTCTAAAAACTGGCAAAGCCTATCATGCCCACGAAATGCCCATGAACCTTATTCGCAACGGTAAGATGGAAATGCCTTATTTCGATTTTGTTTACCAAGCCCAACGGGATTTGGATGGAAAAATTGAGGGTGTTGCCGTTATCTCGACCGAAGTTACTATCCAAGCCGAACTGCATAAAAAACTAAAACTAAGCGAAGCTCGGTTCCATCAAATGACCGACTTGGTGCCAGATATGATAATCAATGCAACCGTGGATGGGGAACTATTTTATTTCAACAACGTCTGGACCGATTTTTCTGGATTGACCATGAAAAAAATAAAAAAAGAGGGTTGGGGGAGATTGATGCACCCAGAGGAGTTACCCACAGTCGAACACAACTGGATGAATGCAGTGAAAACCGGGAATGATTTTGAGATGGAATTTAGACTTCTTGACAGAAATGGGGATTTTAAATGGCATATTAGCCGCGCCAATCCCGTTAAAGATGAAACCGGAAAAATCATTATGTGGGTAGGTGCCAGTACCGAAATACAGAAATTAAAGGATGAGGAAAAACGTAAGGAAGATTTCCTTAAAATGGTAAGCCACGAGCTCAAGACACCCATTACCTCAATTAAAGGATATACCCAATTGTTGTTGAGCATGCTGAAAAGTGTGGCGCAGGATAACATAGGCACCGTTCCATTGATCCCGAGCTTGGAGCGGATAGACAGCCAAGTATCTCGGCTTACCCGTCTCATTTCAGAAATGCTGGATCTTTCACGTATGGAGGAGAGCAAACTGGAATTGCAACAGAAAACTTTCAGCATAAACGAATTCGTGGAAAACTGTGTTAATGACATCAAATATACCAACGACGAATACAAAATTAAGATAACCCATGATGATACATTCAGTGTGAATGGCGACAAGGACAGGATTAATCAAGTCTTGATCAACTTCATTACCAATGCCATCAAATATTCTCCAATTGATAAAAACATTCTCGTTCGTATTTACAAAGTAGATGAAGAAAATGGTGCGGTAAGCATAAAGGATAAAGGAATCGGGATCGACAAAAAGGACCATGAGCACCTATTTAAAAAGTTCTATCGTGTCAGCGGAAAAGACGAAACAAATTTTTCCGGTTTTGGAATCGGCCTCTTTTTGGCCAAAGAAATTATAGAGCGTCACAATGGATACGTTGACGTAAAGAGCAAAAAAGGAAAAGGATCCGAATTTATTTTTACCCTTCCCATTATTGCCGAAAATAATCATAAAAATAAGGAATGAAACGAATACTAATTGTAGATGATGACCGCATAATAGGTGAAATGTTGAAATATATGTTTAATTTTAGAGGCTTTGAGGTATGGGTAACCGCGAATGCTGGCGAAGCTTACCACACCATCCTTCAACAAAAAATAGAATTGATAATTTTGGACAAGTTCCTGGCGGGGCTGGATGGCATAGCGCTTTGCACTACCTTAACAACAAACAAGAACACGGCGCACGTCCCGGTAATTATGATGTCTGCACACCCTGAGATCAAAATGGAATGTTTGCGCGCTGGTGCATCTGCATTTATATCAAAGCCATTTGAAATGAATACGTTGTTTGAAAATATTGAAAAGGTTTTGGGCAAATAAATTTAAAATATCAAATAAGAATAGTAACCAATCTTAACCAAGATGAACAAGATACTAATAGTAGAGGATGATCACAATTTAGGAATTATGATCGAGGAAATGCTTGGGTTTAGCGGCTACAACGTTATGCTGTCAAGAAAACCCCTTAACACTAATGAAGATATCATTAAACATGACATAAAACTTGTGTTGCTGGACAAACTTATCTACGGGGTGGACGGCACGGACGTTTGTGCCAAAATCAGAAAAACAGCCGCTACCTCCAAAACCCCTGTACTAATGATGTCTGCACTTAGCAACGCACGAGAAAACTGCATGAAGGCAGGAGCTTCAGATTTTATCTCCAAACCCTTTGATATGGCCGATTTGATAGCAAAGATTGAACAGCTTTTACCTAAATAGGAGGTAATTCGATTATAAGGTTTTTAATAATAACATAGATGCATACTTGTTGGTATTGCACCACTACTAATTATTTCTCCAAAAAACTTCAAATAAAATTGCTATTCATTTAATTTTTTTACTTTTGCCCAAGACAAATTAAGAGGACAGATTTGACTGATTGCTACCTCATTAAAAAATGCTAAAGGCAGTGAAAACTACCCTTCGGCACTTTCGTCAAATCTTCTGTAATAATGACATAAGACTTTTAGACATAGGACATAAGACTATTATATATTTAATCCATATTAAGAAATAATTTTAGTCTTACGTCTTACGTCTTTTTATCCTGCGTCGTTTTCAATTTTTTAAAATTTAAAAAACATTTTATGGCCTATTTATTTACTTCGGAAAGTGTTTCTGAAGGACACCCAGATAAAGTTGCGGATCAAATTAGCGATGCGCTTTTAGATAATTTTTTAGCTTTTGATCCCGAAAGTAAAGTTGCTTGTGAAACACTTGTTACTACAGGACAAGTTGTTTTGGCGGGCGAGGTGAAAAGCAACACTTACCTCGATGTACAGCATATTGCCCGGGAAGTGATCAACAAAATTGGTTATACGAAAGGAGCTTATAAATTCAGCGGTGATTCCTGTGGTGTAATTTCCTTAATTCACGAACAATCCCAAGATATTAATCAAGGTGTGGATCGTGAAAATAAAGAAGAACAAGGCGCTGGCGACCAAGGAATGATGTTTGGTTACGCCACAAAGGAAACCGAAAACTATATGCCTTTGGCGTTGGATATTTCGCATAAAATTTTGATTGAATTGGCTGCGCTTCGACGTGAAGATTCTGAAATAAAATATTTGCGTCCCGATTCAAAAAGCCAAGTAACCATTGAATACAGCGATGATAATGTTCCGCAGAAAATAGTTGCGATTGTGGTTTCAACCCAACACGACGAATTTGATGCAGACGAGCCGATGCTGAAAAAAATCAAAAAAGATATTGTTGAAATTTTGATTCCGCGAGTGAAAAAACAATTGCCAGAATACGTTCAGGAATTATTTAACGATGATATTACTTATCATATAAATCCAACCGGGAAATTCGTAATTGGCGGACCCCACGGTGACACCGGACTTACAGGAAGAAAAATTATCGTTGACACTTACGGCGGAAAAGGCGCTCACGGTGGTGGAGCATTCAGCGGAAAAGACCCGAGTAAAGTAGATAGAAGTGCAGCGTATGCTGCGCGGCATATTGCTAAAAATCTTGTGGCTGCCGGCGTTGCGGATGAAGTTTTGATTCAGGTTAGCTATGCAATTGGTGTTGTAGAACCGACTTCCATTTTTGTAAATACTTACAATTCTTCAAACGTGAAAATTTCCGATGGAGAGATTGCCAAAAAAGTTTCAGAAATTTTCAATATGCGCCCAGCGGCTATTGAAAAAAGATTGAAATTGAGAAACCCTATCTATTCTGAAACCGCTGCTTATGGCCATATGGGTCGTGTTCCTGAAATGGTTTCAAAAGTTTTTGAAAGCCCTTACAACGGAAGAATAGAAAAAGAAGTTGAGCTTTTTACTTGGGAGAAGTTGGATTATGTTGATAAAGTGAAGGATGCATTTGGAATTTAAATTCCAAAATACAAGCACCAAATTCCAAATAAATCTCAAAATCCCAAATTCCAAATAAATCTCAAAATCCCAAATTCCAAAAATACAATTGGGATTTGGGATTTGTTATTTTGGAATTTTAAGAATATTTATATTCCCCCTTTCCTCTCAGGAACTCTTGGCGTTGGCCATGTTTGTGGCTCTCCCGTTTTTTCATTCATTGGCAAAATAACTTGCTCACGAGAGGTTTTGGCATCATCTTCCGAAGCCATATAAGCCAAAATCGCGGTTAGAATTACGTTGCTTTGCACATCGTCAAAAACAATTTTGTCATACGTATCGCGGTTGGTGTGCCAAGTGTAATTCCAATAATCCCAGCTCAACGAACTTAAACTAAAAGCCGGAGCGCCGGCAGCCACGAAAGAAGCATTGTCTGAACCTCCGCGCGCAGGTTCTCCCGGAAAAGTAGTTTCAATATGCTTACTTATGGTATCGGGTACAGCTTTTAACCAACGCGAAATATAATCATACGATTGTAAAAAACCTGCACCGTTAATTTTTGTTACCCTTCCAGTTCCATTGTCTTGATTAAAAACTGCTTGAATATTACTAACAATTTCGGGATGGTCCGCAACGAAAGAAGACGAACCGTTCAAACCTTGCTCTTCACTTCCCCAATGGCCAACCAAAATAGTTCGTTTTGGGTTGGGATATACTTTTTTCAGAATTCGCAGCGCTTCCATCATTACCAAAGTTCCCGTTCCATTGTCGGTTGCGCCTGTTCCGCCGTCCCAAGAATCAAAATGCGCTGATAGAATTACATATTCCTCGGGTTTTTCAGTTCCTTTTATTTCGGCAATTGTGTTGAAAGTTGGAACAACTCCCAAATCTCTCGATTCCGCAACTACGTGAATTTTCGGTTTGTCACCGTGTTCCACCATTCTGTAAAGCATAGTGTAGTCTTCCAATTCCATATCTACGGAAGGAATTTTTTTAGTTCTTGCACCGAAAATTTTGTTTACACCAAATCCTTTGGACCAATAAGAATCTACAATTCCAGCTGCGCCAGCTTCTTCCAAAGCGGGAATAATACTTCTTCGGTCATAGCCGCTTCGTTTTACGTTTTCATTCCAAGCTTTCGTAGTTTCTTCTCTTTCATTCTTCATCTTTTCTAAAGATTCAGGTGTGGCCCACTCTTTCCAGTTATCGTCTGGTCTTCCGGTGGATTGTTTCATAGCAATCATCACGAATTTTCCTTTCACATTTGGCAACCATTTTTTAAAAGAAATAGAATCTTTTATTTCGGGAAGAACCATAACTTCCGCAGTTACTCCTTTTGAAGAAGTGCTAGGATTCCAAGCCAGTTGCGTTCCGTCTAACGTTTGAATTCGGGGAGAAACCATATCAATATGTGTAATGCCTCGCTCCCAGCCTTTCCATTCGCCCCATTGTTGGTTTTCGGCGGAAATGCCCCAAGTTTTATATTTTTCAACGGCCCAATCGTGGGCTTGTTGCATTTGTGGCGTTCCGACTAATCGTGGGCCTATGTCGTCCAGCAGTTCGTGGCCTAGAACTTCGAGTTGTGAGTTGTTATAGGCTTCCTTTTGGATGTTTTCAATTACAGGGTTTTTTTCTTGTGAAAACACTGTGATTGTTGAGAATAAAAGAAATGATAATGTAAGGGAATATAGTTTTTTCATAGTAATAGAATAGATTAGTCTTCCGAGGATTTTTTTCAGAAATGAAATCTAAAACTACGATATATTTATGAAACTGACGGTTGAAATTTTTAACCACAAAGATCGCAGTCTCGATAGCTATCGGGATTCACGGAGTGCACAAAGTAGTAAGTGATTCGCTGTCTTCCCAGATCTTCGAGGGTGATGTGGTCTTTTGGAATTTGGAGTTTAAATTTTTAGTGCTTTAGATTATATTATGATTTCTAGCTTTTTGCACTGCTTCAATCTTACTGTGTACTTGCAGTTTTTTATAGATATTTTCAATGTGTTTACGAACTGTACTTGGCGAAAGAAAGAGATGCTCGGCAATTACGGTATAACTTAAACCTTTGCTCAATTGTTCCAAAACCTCAACTTCGCGGGTGGAAAGTGAAATCTCTTCTTGATCTCGCGGGTTTTGGATGTCTATTGGATTCCTGAGCAATTTCAATGTTTTCATCGCTATGGAAGGATTCATTGCTGCGCCGCCGTTTAATGTTTCTATGATTCCTTCGTATAAATCTTTTGGATTGATTTCTTTCAGCAAATAACCATCTGCTCCTGCTTTTATGGCGTTGAAGATATGTTCGTCGTTATCAAAAGCAGTGAGCATAATTATTTTGATATGTGGATATTTCTGCTTTACGATTTGAGTGGTTTCAATGCCGTTGAGAACGGGCATTTCTATGTCCATCAATATTAAATCGAGGTTGTGGTTTTCTTCGAGTTTTGTGAGCAATTCGCTGCCATTTAGTGAAGTATGTTTCACGGAAACGTCTTCAAAAAAGGAAAGTTTTTCCTTAACAGCGTGAATTAGGAAGCTGTTGTCGTCTACAATTGCGATTTTTAGCATTTCAATTTGGTTGATTAGTTAAAGATACTAAAAATACATTTTATGAATTGTTCACTAAATAGGGCAATTGACGTATAATTGTTTTTAGGGATTAGGTTGCTTTTGCTGGAAAATTTAGAATTACTCTAGTTCCCCTATTTATTTTTGAAATGAACTGGATGTTTCCATCAATCTCGCGAGCACGTTTTTTCATGTTGTTGAGACCGTTCCCCATTTCGATGGAATTTGGATCAAAACCTGCGCCATTGTCAGTAATTCTAATATGATATTGTATCTTTTCTTTCGAAATATTGACTTCAATTTCTTCTGCGGAAGCATATTTTAAGGCGTTATTAACTGCTTCTTGTATAATTCGGTAAATGTTCATTCCTTCTACAGAAGTAAATAGATGTGTCTGGTTAATATTTTCTTCAATATTAAAAGAAAAATCTGTTTTTTCTGAAGCATCTTTGGCGTGTTCAATAAAGTTTGCAATGCGCGCTTGAAGGTCTTCAAAAGTGATGTTTTCTTTGTTCATTGCCCAAATAGTGTCTCGCAACTCATAGATGGTTTGCGAGGTAAAAGCACTTATATTGCTTAATTTATTACCTAATTTTTCACTTATGTCCGTAAACCCAAACTTCAAATTATCGATACTGGAAATAATGAAAGTTAGCTGTGCTCCAATGTTATCGTGAAGATCGCGAGAGATTCGCAAGCGTTGTTCTTGTAGTTCATTTTGAGTCTCAATTTTCGCCAAAGCAGATTTTAGCTCGCCTTCTTTTTGAAGTTGACGGTTTTTTAATTTTTGCTGGCTGAATAGCAAATAACCTAACAATCCAAGAACTATAGCCAATCCCAAACTTCCAAAAATAAAGGTGTTTTTACGGCGGACTTCTAGGTCTTTTTCTGCTAATTGGGCGCGTTGTTGAAGAATTTGGTTTTCCTTTTTTTCGGTTTGGTATTTTGCCTCAAGTTCATTGGTAATTTTCAAAGCATTTTCTCCAACAATTTCTTCCTGTAATTCTGCATATTTTGCAGTATAATATCTCGCACTATCAGGTCTTTTTTCACTGGCAAAAACAATAACATATTGAAGATAAAGCGTGGAAAGCTTTTCTTTTATTTTCTCTTTCTTGTAAAAAGGTCTAATTTCATCTAATAATCTTCGAGCTTTTTCATATTCTCCCAATGTATTATGAATTCCAGCTAAAGTAAGTTTAGAGCTCGTTAAATCTGCATCCATACTGGAATTAGCGCGGTATTGAAGTGATTTCGATATAGCTTCTTTGGCTTGCTCAATTTTATTCTGCGCCATATAAACTTCCCCAAGATTATTGTATGAGGCACCGAGAGTTTCAACATTATTGATGGCTTCTGAGATTTGAATGCTTTCCTTCAAAGTTTTAACAGCTTCCAAAGTGTCTTTCATAACTAATTGAATGCTTGCCTTATTAACTAAGGCATTTCCCAAAAGTTTAGTCTGCTCTGTCTTTCTGAAAAACTTTATGTTCTTATTAAAATAACGAAGTGCTTCATTATAATTTTTTTGATTGAAATGCAAAGCTCCGATATTACTTTCTGCAGAATTTGCTAGAACTTCATTACCAGTATCTTCATAAAACTTCAACGCTTTTAAATAATAAATCATCGCACTGTCAAGCTGGGTCTTTTTATGATAAGCGGTGCCCATTTTATAATGAAGTGAGGCAATTCCAGAAGAATCCTTCTGTTTCTTTCTTATTACTAATGATTTATTGTAATAATTAAGAGCTGTTTTTATATCTCCTTTACTGTAATTAACTACTGCAAAATCGCTTAGCGCTTGTGCGATAAGCGTTGAATCTCCAATTTTTTTAGCACTGCGTATAGATTCGTTTCCATAAACATATGCCGAATCTGTATTAACCATGCTGTAATACCATGTTAAATCAGCAAGTATTTTCGATCTATCGTTTGCAGAAGCAGCTTTGGGAAGTTGAATTTTAAGACTATCAATAATTTGAACTGGGTTTTGAGAAACCATTTCAATACTTAGAAAGAGGCCAAAATAGGAAATTAATAAAATTCTAATCGCTGTCATATCCTTTTTAAATTACGATTTCATGCTGCGCTATCAAAGTTTCATTAAGATTGTATTGTTGAAAATCATAACGGTTTAGATTAGAGTTTCTATAACGTATTTGACTGTGATTTGTATAAATGGTAATTTCCAAGTTCGTAATGACTTGGTTATGGATGCGCTTCATTGCATTCCTTTGATTATAAAACCACGAAGCTATTCCTACAATTGAAAGTAGCAGCACAAGGGTTATAGCAATTTGGGCAAACATATTTTGAAGTTCTATTAAAAGCCTAAAATTAAGGTAATTATACTTTAATAGAAATAGGGCAATTGCCCTATATTAAAAAATCAATTTCACGATGGTTCCTTTTCCTTTTTCTGAAGAAATCTCCACGCTTCCACCCAAATCTTTTGCGCGTTTCTTAATGTTTGCTATTCCATTGCCGAAGCTTGTGTTTTCAAAATCAAAACCTTTTCCGTCGTCAACTATTAAAACTTCTAATTCTTCATTTTCGACTGCTTCGGATATTGAGATTTGCATCTTTATTAATGTAGCTTCGGAATATTTTAAAGCATTGTTTACCGACTCTTGAATGATTCTATAAATGTTCATTCCCTGCACAGAAGTAAAATTGGATCCGTTTAAAACGTTTTCATCTACATTAAATTGAAAATCAACATCGCTAGAAACTCTTGCTTTTTCAATAAAATTTGAAATACGGGCTTGAAGATCTTCTACCGAAATATCGGTTTTGTTCATTGCCCAAATCGTGTCCCGCAGTTCGTAAATAGTCTGAGAAGCAAACTCGCTTATCTTTCCCAGTTTATTAGTTACAGTATTGGCGGCACCTTCTAAACCAAACTTTAAATTATCGATAGAAGAAATAATAAAAGTGAGTTGTGAACCTATATTATCGTGCAAATCGCGAGAAATACGCAACCGCTGTTCCTGCAATTGGTTTTGGGTTTCAATCTTTGCAAGGGCGGTTTTAAGCTCGCCTTCTTTTTGAAGTTGGCGGTTTTTAAGTTTTTGCTGATTGTAAAAAAGATACCCTATTAATCCTAAGAGCAAAGCAAGCCCCAAACTTCCGAAGATTAGATTGTTTTTCTGTTCTACTTCAAGTTCTCTTTCCGCCAAGTTTGCGCGGGTTTCTGCAAGGGCAAGTTCTTTTTCGGAAATGTTGAATTTAGTTTCTAGAGCCGCTGTATTTTCTGCATTTTGTTGTGAAAAGATACTGTCTCTTAACGTAATTGCTTTTACAAAAAACTCATTGGCTATTTTCGGATTTTTGTTCAAAAAATTTGCCTGTGCCGAAGCATAATAATATTCAGAAATACTTACTTTTTGTTCTGGAAATTGTTTGATTAAAGTATCTCCTTTCTTCAAAATACTGAGTGCTTCGTTAATTTTATTATTTAGAATATAGGCTTCAGCCAAATTATTTATGGAAACAATAACCTTGTGATTACCAATATTTGTAGCCAATCTACCAGCTATAATTTCTTGTAAAAGAGGAATGGCAAGGTCAGTCCGATTGGTTTTTTGATAAAGGCTAGCTAACGAATGCGTATTGTCAAAATACAAATCTTGGTTTTCAACTTCTTTGGCTAGATTTCTACCTTCAACAAGCATTTTTTCTGCTTCTGCATAATCTCCTTTATCTTGTAAATTAATAGCTATGTTGTTTAGGGAAACTGCAATATCCTTTGTTTTTTTGTATTCCCGACGAATGGCAAGCGCCTTTTGATGATACTCCAAAGCTTTATCTGCCATATTCATTTCTTGATAAATAAGACCAATATTGTTAAGATATGTATCCTCCTTATCTGGCGTGCCATGTTTTCTGTTCAATGCAAGTGCCTGGAAGAAATAGTCCAACGCATTTTGATAGCTTCCTTGATTCCAATTGGACATTCCAAGACTATTAGTGCATCTTGCTTCCAAGTCGTGAAAGCCATATTCTTTGCTCATTGATAGCGCTTTCTTAAAATAACTTTGAGCAGAATCATATACTCCTTTTACATCATAATAAATTCCATAGGTATTTGTGAGCCGTGTTTTACTGTATGCCGTTTTTGGCGTGGTCTTTTCCTTTAAGCCTTTTAGAAGAAAACTTTTCGCTTTTGCGGGATCATTGAAAATGTAGTAAAAGCCCAAATCATTATAAATTGCGAGTTTGGTAGAATCATTTGCCGTTTTGGCAACTTGCATCAAACTATCCATTTTTTTTTGAGCGGATTGAGAAAATGCTGATGAAGCTACCAACATAAAAAGAAGAAAAACTTTTTTGTAATTTTTATACATTGAAAATTTTTATCGAAAATACACAAAAAAAGCAAACACGGTTTAGGGCCGTGTTTATAATTCGTAATCGTTTTAATGAATCTTTTACTTTTAAATATTTCATCATTTTTCAGCTGAATAGACGTATTCATATTTAATTGGAAAATTTTTACCAATACTCATAAGTAGATTTCCGTGGGAATCATATTGGTATTCGCGCTTTTGGTTAAAACTGAATACAACATCTCCCCATTTATTGAATTTCTGAACAAGAATGTCTTTCTCGTCCGTATCTTTATGAGTACGATTAGTTATTATGGTTAAGCCTTCCGCCGTTTCAGTATAAACATGATTATTAATAACAGTTGGCGTGGAACTAAAGAAAAAAACTTCGCTCACAACACGGCCTTGCTTGTCATATTCATATTTTACAACGGCCACACCTTCTTCTATTTTTGAAACAACAAGCCATTTTGATCATAATTGATAGTCTGGGTTCTACCACTATTGTAAATAATTGATGTAATAAAACCATTTTCATTTGTTTTATAGTGAACCATTGAATTAGGACTATCTCCCCATTTTTGCTGAATAAGATGACCGGAATTATCATAAACCCAGGCAGTTTTACCAAAAGGGTCATTCTTTGAAACTGCTTTTCCGTCCTTATTAAATATGATTACGGTTTTTTCGATTACATCAGTATAAGTAGTTACATTGCCATCTATCTTATGATGATTTAGAATATAAATATCTGGAAGCGGATTGATTGGTGCTATGCCCCAGTTTACGGTATATTGAGCTTGTGCGGAAAAAAATAAGACAGAAAGCACTAGCGTTAATGAAGTTTTCATAGTTTGAATTTTAATAGATAAACTTCCAAAGAAAATAGGCTCAAATCAATAAGACAACTGCCTTATAATCGTAAAACAAAGAGGTTTCAATTATTGAAAAGAAGAAAAACCAAAGTTACCAATCCCTCTAATACAGCAGTAATAATCAAAGCATAATTAACTTTTGTAAATGTATTATTTGGAACTGCTCTCTCTGCGAATTTACATAACAGAAAAGCCACTATAGCACTTGGCAAAGCCGTAAATAGGTTAATGTAATAAATCCAAAACCAAGCGGTTAAAAGTGCAATTAGCGCTAAAACCAAGGCAAATGAGTTATAAACAAGAGCTTTTGTAGCATTTTTCATAGAAAACCATTTTCAGTTATCACTCACTATATTCTTGAAGTTGTTTACTAACCTCAGCATATTGATCTGGAGATTTTGATATTTTTTTGGTTAATATTTCTAACATACGGCTGTCTTTCTTGATGGAAAAAAGCACCAAATCCAAAAAAAGTCTAAAGAATATTAAAAGCACCGCCGCTATCATTCCGCTATTGAAAATAATGAAAAAGAAAAACGCCAAAATAACCACAAATTGCTGAATGAAAATGCGCAAGTACGGTTTCATAAAAATACGATCTGGCGAATATTCTCTATACTTCTCGTTTTGCCAAAAGTTGGTGAAAAAATAAATTACGTTGTTTAAAATGATTGAAGCCAAAATAAGCTGCATCCCTTCATAGCCCAGAATAAATTTGTAATTGTAAAGTATATCAAACCCATCCTTTAAACCAGGAACACTTCCTTGAAATAATGAAAACGCAAAAATGGACTGAATGGCAACAAACATTCCATAATGCACTGTAAAAAATAGCATTAACGGAATTCCTGAAAGTTGGTTGTTTGGATCGGTGGATTTTTGTCCGTATTTACTCACCAACCATAATTTTACTAAATGGATGATCCCAATAATAATAGTCTCTAAAAAATAGGCAAAAACTATAGTAAGCGGTGCAGCCAAATTAAAAGCTAAAAGTAGCAATAAAAACAAGGCATTTGCCCACAAAATGGAAGTAGATTTAGTAGGCATTAAGATTGCTTTCCACATAATTTTAGATGTTTATCCGTTAAAAAAAACTGTTTATCCACAAACAGAATTTGAGATATTCGTAATCAACAAAAAATAAAAACCCCATAGTTGAACATGGGGTTTGAGAACTTTGGGCGCTCCTCACTTCACCCTCGGTTTGAAAAATAATCTGGTTACTATTTTTTTATTTTTTAAGATCATAAGCAAAAATGGAATTGTTGTCCGCTTTGTAATAAAGGATTCCACCAATTTCATCTACAATATATTCTGGCTTCTTATCTTTTAAGATTATTTCTTTATCTTTTTTTCCTGTGTCTTTATTCACTTTTACCAAACCGACACCATCGTCAAGTTTTGTAAGAATAAATTGATCGTTTTCTGTAGCGGCAGTGGCTTTAAAACGCTTTAACATTTCTGTAATTGAAGCTCCAGCGGCTACCGCCATTCCTCCAGCAAGTTCGGCGTCACGGTCTGCTTGGCTGTTATAGCCTTGCAATCTATTGTTTGCAGAAGAGCTTGCTGCCGCAGTTGCAGCTGCCATAGAAGCAACGGCGGTAACTCCAGCCAATATTGCGCCCATAGCACTTTTACCAGGAGCGCGATAATATTCCTGCCATTGTTGTTCGCCGTTCCAATCTAGCAAATGCATGTTTTGATCGCTTGTGAGAAGAATTCCACCATCGCGAACTTCCACGTGCGAAGGCGCTTCCTTTCCATCAAATTTTGATTCTGCCAAGGTGCTTACCTCTCCAGAATTGGCATCCACAGCATATAGGGTTTCGTCTGCACTTAAAAGATAACGATTGTTCTTTTTATCAAAAGTTGAACTTACTGCTCCGGCTCTTTTATACTTTAACGGCTTTCCCCAAATGGCATCGCCTGTTTTAAGATTTACAATATTGGCATCTTCAGAAGTTATATATATCAAACCTTGTGGAGTATGGGCCATTGTCAAAATGTTTTCACCCGTTTTTAAAGGTTTTTTGAAAAGCGTCTGCCCATCAAACGAAATTTTATTGATTCCTCCTTGATAAATTCCGAAGAGAATTCCGTCTTCCATTATATAAAAATGCTGAACATAACCCTTTGTTTTTGGAGCTTTTTCCCACAGATCCTCTCCATTTGTAGCACTTAAAAATGCAATATTAGATTCGTTGCTCCGCGCAAAAACACTATCGCTACCACCATCGCTTTGATTACTTACTACGGCAATCCCATTAGTGAGAATCTCAAAATTTACAATTTCTCCTTTCACTTTATGGTCGTCCTCCCAAAGTTCTGAACCGTTGATTGCCAGTTTATGTATTCTTGTGTTTTTCCCATTGTTAACAATCTCAAAAGCATAAATTTCCTTTTCAGATGCATTGGCAACAAGCATATTCATGTTTTTCATTTTATTTTGCCAAAGCAATTCACCAGTTTCGGCTTTCATATTAAAAACACCTTGTGATGTTGGCAAAACCAAACTATTTTTCATCAAAAGAGGTCGTCCGGTAACCATATAACTTTTAGCAATACCAACTCTGCCAGGCTCGCCAATATCAAAACGGTAGTCTTCTTTACCAGTATTAAGATCATAAACCGCAACTTGAGGCGCATAGTTTTCTTTTGAAGTTCGATTGCCACTTACAACCAATTTGTTTTGCGGCATCATCACATCGCAAGTAATTACATCTTTCCATCCGTTACCCTCAGTGCTAAATAAAGTTTTGCCTGAAATGTAATCTACAACTGTCTTTTTTGAACTTAAATTGGCAAATCCACCCTGAAAAATAATAACATAAGGCGTATTTGGCACAAAGGTTAATTCTTCTGGTTTTACCCTTCCGTATTCGGTAAAATTAAACAACAGTTGGTTGCTACCTGGTTTTATCCCCACAAGACCATCGTTGGTAGCAACAACCATTGTTCCCCCTTGGGTTAATGTCATTTCATTTATTTTGGCTCCGGTATCATACCGAAAATCTGGTTCTTCAGCTTTTTGAGCAATTAACTGATTTGCCAATAGAAACATAAAGCAGCTTAAAACGTAAAATTTTATTGAAGTTTTCATTATCGTGGTATTTATTATTTGATTATTCAAAGATGCATCGGAATAAAAGAGGTTTCAATAGGGCAATTGCCTTATAATGAGTTTTTGGTATTTAAAAAACCTTATACCTCCCAACTATAAAGTTTTTATCCAAAAAAAACCGGAGAGAAAACTTGCGTTTCAACCCCGGTCCACGTAAAAACCTCAACATAGAGATTTTCTTAAGTTCTTTTATTAATTAACTACAACTTCAATATTATATTCACCTTCAGTTACAGAAACAGATTGTGACGTGTTATTTAAATTGTATGCAGTAAAACTAAATGTTCCCTTAACTACATTACCCTCATAACTCGATACTTTTAATTGTCCATTAGAAGGTTGACCGTTAGCCGTAGAATAAATTACTACCGTATTAGGATCTGGATTACTAGGATCTGGCAAAAAACTGTATGTGCCAATATTTGTAAAATTAAGATCGTACGTTCCTACTCCATCAAATGTTGTAACAATCATCTGTAAATTTTCTGATTTCGATGTACCTGCAGAAATTGCTAAGACTTTTGTTGGTCCTGAGCTTGTTAATTGACCAGCAACAGTTCCCTCTAAGGAAGTAAATGTAGTTTCATCAACTTTTGCAGAAAAAGTTCCTGTTCCTCCAGACGGATCTTCACCCCCATCGTCATCACTACTACATGAAGTTAAACTTATGGCAAGTACTGCCATTAATACTAAAATTGTTTTGTTGAATGTTTTCATAATTTAGGTTTTTAATGATCCGCTACAGCAGATACATGATTATTGTTGAAGCAAAATTGGCGCAAAAGCCAAGGTTTCACAATAGGGCAATTGCCGTATTCTGATTGTAGGCGTGCGATTTATCGCGCGCATCAGGAATTAATAAAAAATTAAAACGAAATGTGTGGATATTCTTGCTGAAGCGCAGTAATTTTCTGTTGAACATTTTCTAAAAACTGAATGTGTTCAGCGCTTTTAGGGTTGAAAGGTCTATGAAGCAACCCATTTTGAATGGAACTAATTTTCTTTTGAACCAAATCGGTTTCCGAAGAAATCCAAACCGTTGAAAATTTCTGCCAAATAATTTCAATCGCCGTTTTGTTGGGATGAAGCAGATCTTCCGCATAAAAACGATAGTCGCGCAATTCGTCCATCATAATTTCGAAGGAAGGAAAATAAAATGATTGGAGATTGCTGATTTTTGATTGCGCCGTACTGAGCCTGTCGAAGTATTGATTTAAGAAGTTGTGAATCGCCGAAATTAAATGCGCTTTGCTCAGTGAGTTTTCCACAAATCCATCCTTAATATGCCGAACTGGCGAAACGGTTGTCATAATTGTAACATTGGGATTAACTTCTGAAATATTTTCAATTGAAGATTGAATGCTTTGTGAAATAGTTTCTACTGAAAGCAATTCCTTTTTAAAATTTTGCTGTGGAAGTTTATGGCAGTTTGCTACTATTTCGTCACTTTCAATATGTCTATAAACCCACGAAGTTCCATAGGTGAAAATTATATGCGTTGAAGAAACTAATGCTTCCCGCAAACTTTGAAGTGCAAGATTCAGATTCTTTAAAAATTCATCTTTATCCAATGAAGAAAGTTCAGAATGTGCTTCAAAACATTTCCAAATTCCGTTGTGTTGAAAAATGGATTCTTCAGAAAATAACTCGTTGTTTATAGCGTGTTCAATAAGCTTTTCAATAGAAACAGGATTGAAAATTACCCCAAACGGATTCTGTAAATTCTGAAATTTGAAATAATCAAACTTCCCCCCGATATTCTCAGAAAAACAACTTCCCAACAAAAGGATTTTTGAGGAATAGTCTATTTGGGGTTCTTCGGGATTTAGTTTTATTTCGGTTTGGAGTTTCATGTTTTTGAGCTTGAGTAAACTCTGTGTTTTCTCTGCGGTGCTCTGTGCTACTCTGTGAAATAGCTTTTACACAGAGTTTCGCAGAGAAAACACAGAGTTGCACAAAGATTATTAATTATGCTTTCCAGTTTTTTTATCAAAGCCATACGGGCAATGTCTGCATCCACTTTCACAACAATAGCCGCGTTTTAAGTGGTATTGCTCTGTAAAGCATTTATAACCTTCAGGAGTTAGGTAATAATCGCCCTCTTCAAGTTCTATTTTTTTCTTTGGAAAAAGCATCTCGCAAAAGTACGGATTTCAATGGGGAAAGTTTTAAAATTGAAGCAAATCCAATGTTTCGGGATTTAAGGTTTAAATTTGCAAAATCAATTCAAAAGAAATGACAACACACAAAGCCGGATTCGTAAATATTATTGGAAACCCAAACGTAGGTAAAAGCACGCTTATGAATGCTTTTGTGGGCGAGCGACTTTCCATAATCACTTCCAAAGCACAAACCACGCGCCACCGTATTTTGGGGATTGTGAATGGTGATGATTTTCAAGTGCTTTTAAGCGATACACCGGGAATTATAAAACCTGCCTATCAGCTTCAGGAAAGTATGATGGATTTTGTGAAATCTGCTTTTGAAGACGCCGATATTCTACTGTATTTGGTGGAATTAGGTGAAAAAGAACTTAAGGACGAGGCCTTTTTCAACAAAATAACCAATTCCAAAATTCCAGTACTGCTACTTATAAATAAAATTGATATTGGTAATGAAGAGCTGCTTTCCGAAGCACTTAAACTTTGGCAAGAAAAAGTTCCAAATGCTGAAATTTTTGCAATTTCTGCCCTTCAAAATTTTGGTGTT
Source organism: Aequorivita sublithincola DSM 14238 (assembly GCF_000265385.1). Lineage (NCBI taxonomy): Bacteria > Pseudomonadati > Bacteroidota > Flavobacteriia > Flavobacteriales > Flavobacteriaceae > Aequorivita > Aequorivita sublithincola. The sequence continues at coordinate 1,957,659 of NC_018013.1, read as the reverse complement.
CCCGAAGTTTTCAACAGAATAATTGAACTACTGCCAGAATCGCCGGCATTCTATCCAAAAGACCAATTAACAGACAAACCCGAGCGATTTTTCGTAAATGAAGCCATTCGTGAAAAAATATTGATTCACTATAAAAAAGAAATTCCCTATTCCGTAGAAATTGACACCGAAGAGTTTTTTGAAGATGAAACCATCATCCGCATTCGCAGCGTTATTATGGTGGAACGCGAAACGCAAAAAGGAATTATTATTGGCCACAAAGGTTCGGCTTTAAAAAGAGTTGGAACAGAAGCTCGGAAAGATTTGCAAAAGTTCTTCGGAAAACAAATCCACTTAGAACTTTATGTGAAAGTTGCTAAAAACTGGAGAAGTGATGAACGACAGTTGCGCAGATTTGGATATAACAATAAATGAAAATGATTTATTTTATAGCACTTATTCTGCTTATTGCCTTCGCAGTTTACGCTTATCTTCAAAATAAAAAACGCACGGCAGAACCTTTCCCTCCCGCTTGGAAAAGTCTTTTAATTAAACATGTGCATTATTACTGGGAGCTTTCTGAAACTGACAAAGAAAAATTCCGAAAGCGAATGATGGCGTTTTTGAGTGAAGTTTATATTGATGCTGTAGATACAGAATTGGTGGATTTAGACAAAATACTAATTGCTGCCAGTGCGGTAATTCCTGTTTTTGGCTTTTCAGAATGGCACTACAACAATCTTAGCGGCATCATTTTGTATCCAGATAATTTTAACGACGACTTGGAATTCGACCAAAGTGGTGAAAGCAGGATAATTAATGGCCTAGTGGGTTCTGGAAGGTTTGAAAACCAAATGATTCTTTCTAGAAAAGCATTGTATTCCGGGTTTGAAAACGACATGGATAAAGGAAATACTGGCGTTCACGAATTTGTTCATCTAATAGATAAAATGGACGGAGTAGCAGATGGCGTTCCTGAAAGATTACTACAAAGACAATATATAACACCTTGGTTGAAGCTCATTCACGAAGAAATGGAGACCATAAACAGCAATAAGTCAGACATTCGGAAATACGGCGGGACTAATCAAACCGAGTTTTTAGCAGTTGCCTCAGAATATTTCTTTGAACGTCCAGACCTTTTCAAGAAAAAACATCCAGATCTATACCAAATGCTTTCTAAATGTTTTCAACAGAATATGGACGAAGCAAAAGCTGGAAAAACTGAAAATTAGTTTTATACCGATAATCCTAATTTATAATTTCCAACATAAAATCATAAAGCTCCCGCATTCCAGGCTTTCCTTTTTTCTTCCCAATTCTTCCAGCGATATAAAGTAGTACCCAAAGAATAACCAAGATAATGGCAATTCCTATTTGAAGTCCGATGGAGTTATCTAAATTATATCTGGTGTACATCCAAGTTAAATCCACCATAAAAAGTATGCCAACGGCTACGTGAAAAAACATAAACATAGTCCAAACGGTTGGGTTTGGACCAAAAAAACCATGTACTGAACATTTGTGTTCAGTGATTTCAGATAGTTCCAAATGCAACTGTGGCGACCAAAAATGTTGCTCTTTGTTTGGAAGTTTTATAAATATATGATCGTCTACGCAAGAAACATTAAATTTATTTTGAGTCTTCTTTACTTCGGCAAACCGCTTAACTATTTGTGAACAAGAGTGTTCAAGTTCCATTTGGAAACGTGGACGTAATACTATTTCATTCGGAAGCATTCTTTACTTATTTATTTTTAAAGCCGTTAAAATAGTATTATTTCTGCTAACTAAAAGCTATTTTTGCACCCTAAAATTAAGATTATGAGCATAGTTGCCGTAGTAGGAAGACCAAACGTAGGGAAATCTACTTTTTTCAATAGATTGATTCAACGTAGAGAAGCCATTGTTGACGCAGTGAGCGGCGTTACGCGTGACCGTCATTACGGAAAAAGTGACTGGAACGGAAAGGAATTTTCCTTGATAGACACAGGTGGTTATGTAAAAGGAAGCGACGATATTTTTGAAGCCGAAATAGACAAACAAGTAGAACTTGCCATTGACGAAGCAGATGCTATCATTTTTATGGTAGACGTGGAAAGTGGCGTTACCGGAATGGATCAAGAGGTTGCAAAACTGCTTCGTCGTTCTAAAAAACCTATATTTTTAGCAATCAATAAAGTTGATGGCGCCTCAAGAATGAACGCCGCTTTGGAGTTTTATTCATTAGGGTTTGAGTATCAATATAATCTTTCAAGTATCAACGGTAGTGGTACGGGAGAATTGCTTGACGATTTAGTAAAAGCCCTGCCAGATACTGAAGAACCAGACGATAGCGAACTTCCAAGATTTGCAGTTGTGGGTCGTCCTAATGCTGGAAAATCTTCCTTCATCAATGCTCTTATTGGTAAGGATAGATATATTGTTACAGATATTGCAGGAACCACTCGCGACAGTATTGACACGAAATACGACCGTTTTGGTTTCGAATTCAACTTGGTAGATACTGCCGGAATTCGTAAAAAAAGTAAGGTAAAGGAAGATTTGGAATTCTATTCCGTAATGCGAAGCGTTCGCGCCATTGAACATTGTGATGTAATAATTCTAGTTTTTGACGCCACTCGTGGTTTTGACGGACAAGTTGAAAACATTTTCTGGCTTGCACAGCGTAACAATAAAGGTATTGTGATTCTCGCTAATAAGTGGGATTTAGTGGAAGACAAAGAAACCAGCAGCGTGAAGGATTATGAAAAATACATCCGTCAGCAATGCGAACCTTTTGTGGATGTGCCAATTGTTTTTGTATCAGTTCTTACAAAGCAACGAATCTATAAAGCCATTGAAACTGCTGTTGAAGTTTACCAAAACCGAAGCAAAAAAGTAAAAACAAGCGAATTGAATGATGTTATGCTTCCTATTATTCAAAACTATCCACCCCCAGCTTATAAAGCGAAATACGTGAAGATTAAGTTCTGTACACAGCTACCAACACCTTATCCAAGTTTTGCGTTTTTCTGTAATCTTCCGCAGTACGTGAAAGATCCTTACAAGCGTTTTATTGAGAATAAATTACGAGAAAACTTCGATTTTTCAGGAGTTCCAATTACAGTTTATTTTAGGAAAAAATAAATGCTATCAAGGCATTTTAAGGAAGGTTTATCGTAAATTCTTTACCAATTTCAAAACTAATCTACGTCTTGAATCTTGGTTCTTGGCTCTTATAGCGAAGCGGTCTTGCATCTATTCATCAACTAATTCGTAATCGCAAACGCGTGAAGAATTTTAGCGAAAACTGAAAAATTGGACTCAATATAAAGGTGAAAACAAAAGTCACCCAAAAAACAGGGCCGCCCAGAAGATAGCCTATAACAAGTACGATACTTTCCACCACGATTCGTGCTTTACTAACAGATAATCCTGTTTTTTCAGACATTGAAAGCATAAATCCGTCTCGAGGACCGGCACCTACGCCTCCAGATACATATAGACCGCCACCTATACCAATCACTACAATTCCCAGTAATAACAGAAGATAGTCCGTCCAATTATTACTCGCGTCTGGCAAAATATCCAACCAAAGGAAGAAATCCATTATCGGACCAATAAGCAAGGCATTTAGAAACGTGCCTATATTCACATATTTCTTGCTTACAAGGAGTGAAATTCCAATAAGAATAAGTCCCACAAAAATACTCCAAGTACCAATACTGAAGCCAAAATGTTCAAATAGCGCAACATTCAAAACATCCCAAGGATGCAATCCCAGATATTTCACCTTAACAGTAAACGCCACTCCCAGTCCGAAAAATATCAGCCCAGCAAAGTAGAATGTGTAACGTATTAGATTATGTCGCCAGGTTTTTTTGGTATCACCTTTCATCTAAAAGCTTTGGAAAATTCAACGCGCAAACTACAAAAATGAAAGGAAATTGATTGCAGATATAAAGTTTAAAGGCAACAATATATTAATAACGCTTCTCTGCAATTTCAAAATCGCAATATTTACAACAATTTAAGAGAAAAAATTCTTTATAATTTTGTTTCTTTGAAAAGTGATAACTACCTAAATATCTTATGAAACAAATTCTTTCCTGTTTTCTTATTTTATTTATTTCCACGCTATCATTCTCTCAGAATTTTAAGATAAGCGGCGAACTGATAGATGAAGCCACACAAACTCCATTGGAATCTGCAACAGTTTTTGCAGAGAAACCTGCAGATAGTTCACTAATAACCTATACTATTACCGGAAAAAAAGGAAATTTTGAATTGGTAGGTAAAACTGCAAACAAAGAGATAAACCTAAATATAAGTTATAACGGATACACTCCATATCGAAAAAAAATAGCGCTCAATGGTGAACCTATAAACTTAGGCACAATTAAAATAGCAATTTTAGCGGAGGATCTGGATGGGGTTACCGTTACCGCAAATCGAGCACCCATAACTATTAAAAAGGATACATTGGAATTTAATGCGGCCTCTTTTAGTACAAATAAAAATGCGACGGTTGAAGACCTACTAAAAGAACTGCCCGGAGTTGAAGTAGATGCGCAAGGAAACATAAAAGTGAATGGAAAATCGGTGAATAAAATTTTGGTGAATGGAAAATCATTTTTTGGTGATGATCCAACAATTGCAACTAGAAATCTTACCAAAGACATTGTTGATAAAATTCAAGTAACAGATACAAAAACAGACTCCGAGGCTTTTACCGGAGAAAAAGGCGATGACCAAAATAAAACCATAAATATTACCATAGACGAAGAAAAAAACAAAGGCTACTTTGGTCGCGTGGCCGCTGGGGCCGGAACAGATAAACGTTTTGAATATGCAGGTCTTATAAACTATTTCGACAATGACCTTCGCATTAGTGCTCTTGCCGGTGGGAACAACATAAACTCACCTGGATTCAGTTTTGGAGAAATTGAGAAAATGTTCGGCAGCGCCCGAAATCGTAGTTTTAGTAGTGATGGGTCATTCAATGTTGACGGCAAATCTTTTGGAGGTGGAAAGGGAATTACCAGTTCCAGAACGACAGGTGCCAACTATGCTAATAATTTTGCCAAAGGCACAGAGATAAGTACAGATTATTTTTATTCGGCAGCAAATACATTCAACGAAGACATTAGTAATCGTGAAAATATTTTACCTGAAAACAGATATTTTTCCACCTCAAATTCACGTTCAGAAAGTGACAATGACACACATTCCGCAAATATTCGTTTCAAAACACAAATAGATTCTACCTTTATGATTGAGGTAATCCCACAATTCACTTTTAATAAAAATTCAGAAGATTTCACTAAAAATGAAACGTCTCTAAATCTTTCAAATGAATTGATAAATCAGTCTACAATTGATAATAAAAACAACCGTGAAGGAATAAATTTTAAAAACAGATTAGTTGCAACAAAGAAGTATGGCACCAAAGGTGGTTTCATGAAAATATCTACAAATTCTGAAACCAATGCCATTAAAAATGAAGATTTCACGAATTCCAGAACTGAAATTTTCGGTAATGAGCCACAAAGTATCATTCGCAATCAATTGTCAGATGGTGAAAAAACAACGACCGACATCAATATAACGCCCTCTTTAAGGTTTCCTATTATTGCCGACACGCTTTTCTTTAACGCATCATACACCTTTGGGCATATCAATAATAAAGATCGCCGAAATGTTTTTGATTTCAATGAACAGATGCAGCAATTCTCTGATATTAACAATCTACAAAGCACTGACTTTTCAAACACAAATAATGTATCAAAAGCTGAAGGTGGACTATCTTATAAATCCGAAAAAATCTATGCCCGTTTCAATATTGGCTATTTATTTAGAACCCTAAAAAGTGAAGATGCACTACGACAAATTGAGTTCGAAAATAATTATGGAGCTCTTCAATTAAATGCAGGTTTTAGTTATAAATTCGACAAAACCTTAAGTTTGTATGGTGGTTATTACTTGTTTAACGATGCTCCAAACATAAGTCAGCTTTCGCCCTATGTTGATATTTCAGACCCATTAAACATAACGCAGGGAAATCCAAATTTGAAACCTTCAAACGAGCATTCCATTTATATTGGCCTTAATAATTATGACTATAAAAGCCAATCGGGTTTTTATTCATACTTAAATGCAGATATATCAAGTGCCCGCGTAGTGCCGAAAACTGTAATTGATGAAAATTTTGTTAGAAATACAACTTACACAAATGTTGATGGCAATTATAACCTTTCCGCAAGTATTGGTTATAATAAAAATGTGAAACTAGATAGCATTCGCACTATAAAATATGGCGCGAATTTTTATGTGGTTAGTGACAAAAGTGTGAACTTTAATAATAATATAGAATACAGTAACCGAAGCGTTAGATACTTTCCGTCTGTGGAAGTAACCTTCACGTGGAAAGATTACTTTGAAATAAACCCCGGTTATTCCATAAACTTCAATAATAATAGTTTTGATATTGATGCTTTTGAGGATCGCAGTTACACACGTCACGAATTCAGCTTTAAAACAAAAACATTTTTTCCTAAATTTTTAGAGTGGAATAATGATTTCGAATACGTTTACAACGCCGATGTAGCGAATGGTTTTGAGAAAAGCTTCGCTTTTTGGAATAGTTCGTTGGTTTACTCGTTTTTAAAAGATAACGGTAGTGCAACATTAAAAGTGTATGACCTATTGAACCAAAATAACAACGTACGTCGCGTTTCAAACCAAGATTATATTCAGGATATTCAGAGTACTGTTTTAAAGCAATATTTTATGCTTACACTAAGCTATAAATTTAATACACTTGGGAAGAAGGGAGAAATAGATGATAATCCGTGGGATTGATATTTTTCTTTTGAAGTTATCCGTTAACCCTTCCTACCTTTAAAAAAATAGTCCAAGTTGCAATTTTCGCCTCAGTAGAATTTTGCCAAAGATTTTGAAGCTTCGTTTCAATTTCCAGCAAAGGATCAGTCCCATTTTGATCTTTATATCTTTGGGTGGCAGACCAACTAATTAGCAGTCCTTTTAAATCTTCAAGTAATATTTCCTTTTGAAATTTGAAGGAAGATGTTTCAATTTCTTTAAAAGGAAATGGAATAGTTTTATATTCTTCAATAACATATTGGTTTTCCTTCTGCCAGAATGAACCGACAATAGTATCGTGAAAATGAAGTACTATTTCATCTATTTCAGGAGAAATTCTTGGTAAACTATAAGTCCAGACGGCGATGATTGCTTCTGGTTTCAAAACCCTTTTTACTTCGGAATAAAATTTTTCGAAATTAAACCAATGCAGTGCTTGGGCAACCGTAATCAAGTCCGCAGAATTACTTTCTAAAGAGCAATTTTCAGCATTTTCAACTTGATAAGTAATTTTTGGATGTGCTTGCGCATTTGAGATTTGCTGTGCACTGGGATCAGTTGCGAATACTTTTTCAAAATAATTTGCTAACCCAAAAGCTGATTGTCCGTTGCCCGTGCCGCAATCCCAAGCTAACTCGTGATTTTTGGAAAGACTGCTTAAATAAGCGAACAATTCCTGCGGATAAGAAGGTCTGTACTTTTGATAAGCTTTGGATTGTTTTGAAAAATTATCTTTGAAATTCACTTCCTTTTGAAATTTTCTGGTTAAATATATTTCTTCGTGGGGCTAGAGCTATTTAGCTGTATTCCAGATTATAATTAACCTGTCGACCCCCATATTAACTCCTTCATAATAATCTCCAGTTTTAAATTTTGGAATCATTACGCTATCAATTATTTGTTTACAGATGGAATCAGTTAAAACCTTTTCTGTTCCAAACCCAGTAGCTATCGCGACTTTTCTAAGTGGTTTTGATAATACAATTAGCAGCCCATTATCGAGGTTATTTTGACCAACTCCCCAATACTTCCCTAAGTCAGTGGCGTATTTTTGAATATCATTATATGGCGAGATAGAATCTACAGTTACTACAGCTATTTGCCGTGTCGTTTTCTCTCCATATTGAACTAGTTTGGTAGCAAGCTCGAAATTTTCTGAAGTTGAAAATATATGTGAAGAATCCACTACAGAAACAGAATTAGGATTTTCTAGAAAAACTTTTGAATAATCTATATTCTGACCTTTACAGGAAAGAATGATGCTAAAAAGAAGAATTGAAAGTAATGATAGTTTCATATTTATAACATTTCAAAAGCTACAAGGTATTTGAGGTTTTCAGATAGCATCATCATTGAACTATTCACTGAAAACTGAAACTGACTACTGAACACTGAGACTGAATACTGAAAACTAATTTTACCAGCCTCCAGAAGCACCACCGCCACCAAAGCCGCCACCACCGAAACCGCCACCAAAGCCGCCACCGCCACCGAAACTTCCGCCACCGCCAAAGCTTCCGCCGCCACCGCCAAAACCGCCACGACCAAGACTGCTGAGCACGATTATGTCTAGTAAACTTCCGCCTCCGCCTTTTCCACCTTTACCTCCTTTTCTGAAGATTGCAATCATTATTATAATAAAAATGAATATGAGAAAAAACGGAATTTTTCCACCGTCTTTTTTTCCGAAATCCCGGTCTTCTTTAAATTCACCATTTAACGCTGCAAAAATGGCATCACTACCTTTATCAAGTCCAGAATAATAATTTCCTGCTTTAAATTCTGGAATCATTATACGGTTTATGATGCGTTCAGACATTAAATCGGTTATTCGGTATTCAATACCGTAGCCTGTATTTATATCTACTTTTCGGTCGTCTTTAGCTAAAGTGATAACGATTCCGTTGTCTTCCCCTTTTTGTCCAATGCCCCATTTCTGACCCCATTCTGCGCCGAGCATGGAGATGTCTTCACCATTGGTAGAGCCAATAATGATACAAACAATTTGTGTAGAAGTAGAATCTGCATAACGTATCAATTTACTTTCCAAAGCACTTTTTTGCGATGGTGATAGCAGATTTACATAATCATAAAGTGAAGTCTGAACTGATGGTTTCGGGGGAATTTCATACTGCGCCGAAACGTTTTCAGAAACTAAAAAAACCGTCAATATTATAAATATGATGGAAAATTTCTGAAAAATTGTTTTCATTATTTTGGTGTTATATATTTAAAACTCTGTGCTCTCTGTGCCTTTGTGGTAAAATTTGAAACACAGAGGCACAGAGAACACGGAGCAAAAACTACCCTACAGAAATATCATCCGGTAGTTCGTTCTTATCATTCTTTTGATGTGGGAAATGTTTCTTTAACTGTTCGCCGGCTTTTAGGATTCCTTCTACCAAACCTTGTTTCATATCGCCGTTTTTGAAATGGTTGATGATAATATCTTTGGTGCTTTCCCAAAAATTCTGTCCCACGATATCGTTGATGCCTTTGTCGCCCATTATTACGAGCGTTCTATCTTTAACAGCAACATAAATTAACACACCGTTACTCTGTTTGGTGTTGTTCATATGAAGGATATCAAAAACTTCAGCGGCGCGGTCAAAGGCGTCAATGGGCTTGTTTGGTTCTTCTGAAGAAACAGAATTGGCTTCCAAATGTACACGAATCTCACCCGAAGTATTTTTTTCAGCAATGCGAATGGCTTCAATTATGGCAGTTTCTTCTTCCGAAGTAAGAAAATCTTCAACTTTAGACATATTTCGATTAAATTCTATTAATGATGAATGTTTCAGTTTGACTTAAGACAATAATACTTAATACGTAGGACGAATCTGTTATTTCATTTTTCAAAAATACAGCCGCAACAACTGCAAACTGCAACTGAACACTGAATACTTATTTCTTATCCTTTCCAAAGTCAAATTCTACTTTAGGAGCATTCTCGCTTCCAGCATCTGCTTTGAAATACGCTTTTTCATGGAAACCTAAAATACCTGCAAACATCTTGGTTGGGAATTGATTAAGTTTAGTATTCAATTCTTTAGCCGCGTCATTAAACCTGTTTCTTTCAACATTAATACGGTTTTCGGTGCGTTCTAGTTCGTTTATCAATTCCTTGAAATTTTCGTTCGCCTTTAAATCTGGGTATCTTTCAAAAACTGCCAATAAACGTGAAAGGGCTGAAGTAACACCAGCCTGCGCTTGTTGAAACTGAGCAAGTTGTTCGGGCGTAATGTTTGAAGGATCAATATTGATAGATGTCGCCTTGCTTCTGGCTTCAGTAACCGCAACTAAAGTTGATTGTTCAAATTCAGCATATCCTTTTGCACTGCTAACAATATTTGGAATAAGATCTGCACGACGCTGGTAGGAGCTTTCCACATTAGCCCACTGAGCTGTTGCATTTTGGTCCAAGACAACAAGTTTATTGTTTAGGCTGGCCATATAGGCGCCGATTAATAAGATTAGGCCTAGTATAACAATGATAGGTAACCATTTTTTCATGATGAGGTGATTTTTAGAGTTGTTCTTTTATTTTTAGTAGTTCTGCTTTTACTGATTCCAATTTTCGAATAATATCAAACTGGTCCAATGTTTTTTGTTTATTTTCCTTTAAATGGATTTTTGCGCCTTCAAGAGTAAATCCGCGTTCTTTTACTAAATGATAAATTAGTTCCAGATTTTTAATGTCTTGTGGCGTAAACTTTCTATTGCCTTTGGCGTTTTTTTTAGGCTTCAATGCATCAAATTCCTTTTCCCAAAAACGTATTAACGAAGTGTTCACTCCAAAAGCCTCGGCCACTTCGCCAATGTTGTAATATAATCTTTCGGGTAGGTCTATGTGCATTTTTTCTAATTATGAATTCTGAATTTTGAATTCTGAATTAATCAAGAGACTGGTTTTCTTGTTGTGTAATTTTAAGTATTTCGGCGAATTCTTCCGCAGTTAAACTTCCGTAGTAAAAATTTATCGGGTTTATACGTTCACCATCTTTAAAAACTTCATAATGGCAGTGTGGAGCTTCACTTCTTCCAGTACTGCCCACAAACCCAACAATATCACCACGTTGCACTCTTTGTCCTGCGCGAACATTGTATTTGTACATATGGCCATACAGACTCTCGTAGCCGTAACCGTGGTCTATAACAACGTGATTTCCGTAGCCCGTTGCAGTATTATCGGCTCGGGAAACTACACCGTCGCCTGTGGCATAAATTGGTGTGCCTCGGGGGGCTGTAAAATCCATTCCGTAATGAAACTTTCTCGCTTTTGTAAATGGATCTGTTCTATATCCGTAACCAGAAGCTATCCGCGTTAAGTCTTCATTTTTTACGGGTTGTATTGCTGGAATTGCTGCTAAAAGTTTCTCTTTTTCTTCAGCAAGTTTAGCTATTTCATCCAACGATTTTGACTGAACCACAATCTGTTTTGTCAAAATATCCAAGTTGCGGGTTGTGTTTATAATCAATTTTGAATTATCAAAACCATCCAAATCCTTATACCTATTTATCCCACCAAAACCTGCTTTTCTTTGTTCTTCTGGAATGGGATTTGCTTCAAAATAAACTCTATACAGGTTGTTGTCCCTTTCTTCAACTTCGCCAAGAACACTCTGCGCTTGGTTCATCTTTTTATTCAAAAGCTCAAACTGAAGCTCCATATTGTTCAATTCGCGTTGTAGAGAGAGTTCTTTTGGGGTTTGAACAGATGGTAAATTTAAATATACCAAAAGCAGCAAAAAGCCGCTCAAGAACATTCCCAAAAGGCTAAGAGCGAAAATCTTAAATTTTCTCCCCTTTTTCCTTTCTATTTTTTGGTACGAAAGCGTTTCACTATCGTAGAAATATTTAACCTTAGACATGCGTTAAAAAATTGCTATTTTTGCACGTTGTTTATTCGCGCGAGGTAAAGGTAACGTTTTTACAAATATAGAAATTGTTTGCTACTGCGCACAACCCTTAATTTTAGCATAAATTTATAAGTAATGAACTCTAAGGAAATCCGTTCCCAATTTTTAGAATTTTTTAAGTCGAAACAACACGCCATTGTTCCCTCCGCGCCAATGGTTGTGAAAAACGATCCAACCTTAATGTTTGTAAATAGCGGAATGGCGCCGTTTAAAGAATATTTCTTAGGAAATGGGAAGCCAAAAAGCAACCGCATTGCCGACACCCAAAAATGTCTTCGCGTTAGCGGAAAACACAACGATTTGGAGGAAGTTGGGATGGATACCTACCATCACACCATGTTTGAAATGCTCGGAAACTGGAGTTTTGGAGATTATTTCAAAAAAGAAGCAATCGAGTGGGCTTGGGAACTTTTAACCGAAGTTTATAAAATAGACAAAGAAATGCTCTACGTTACCATTTTTGAAGGTGACGAAAGTGAAGGTTTGGAACGCGATACCGAAGCCTACAATCTTTGGAAGCAATTTGTGCCCGAAGAGCGCATTTTAAACGGAAACAAGAAAGACAACTTCTGGGAAATGGGTGATCAAGGCCCTTGTGGACCTTGTAGCGAAATACACGTAGATATTCGTTCTGCGGAAGAAAAAGCCAAAATTCCTGGAAACGATTTGGTAAACAACGATCATCCGCAAGTTGTGGAAATCTGGAATTTAGTTTTTATGCAGTTCAACCGAAAAGCCAACGGAACTCTTGAAAAACTCCCAGCACAGCACGTTGATACTGGGATGGGTTTTGAACGTTTGTGTATGGCGCTTCAAAACAAACAGAGTAATTATGACACGGATGTTTTCACGCCTCTTATTCGTGAAATTGGCACAATTACAAATACAACTTACGGAACAGACGAAAAGAAGGACATCGCAACCCGTGTAATTGCAGACCACGTTCGCGCGGTAGCTTTTTCAATCGCAGATGGTCAATTGCCAAGCAATACAGGTTCTGGCTACGTTATAAGAAGAATTTTAAGAAGAGCAATCCGCTACGGATTTACGTTTTTGGACAAAAAAGAACCTTTCATTTTTAAATTAATTGAAACGCTTTCAGCACAAATGGGCGTAGCTTTTCCAGAGCTTATTACTGAAAAGAACTTAATCACAAATGTTATTCGTGAAGAGGAACAATCTTTTTTAAGAACCTTAGACCAAGGTTTGGTTTTGCTTGAAAACATAATCGAAACGGCAGATTCTAAAGAAATTTCTGGGAAAAAAGCATTCGAATTGTATGATACTTTTGGCTTTCCGATTGATTTAACGGCCTTAATTCTTCGTGAACGCGGTTATTCTTTAAACGAAAAAGATTTCGACGCCGAACTTCAACAACAAAAAGAACGTTCACGCGCCGCTACCAAAGTAGAAACAGGCGATTGGATTGTTTTGGAGCAAGACGATGATGAGGAATTTGTCGGTTACGATACTTTACAAACGCAAGTAAAAATTACCCGTTACCGAAAAGTGGAAAGCAAGAAAGACGGTGAAATGTACCAACTCGTTTTCAATCTTACACCTTTTTATCCCGAAGGCGGTGGGCAAGTGGGCGATAAAGGTTATCTAAAAGCTGCTGATGGCGGCGTAACTTATATTGTTGATACCAAAAAGGAAAACAATTTAATTATTCACTTCACCAAAACACTTCCTCGCGATCCTAAAGCTACTTTTATGGCCGTTGTTGATGAATTGCAACGAAGTAGAACCGCGTCAAATCACACTGCCACTCACTTGTTACATCAAGGTTTGAGAAATATTCTAGGCGAACACGTTGCCCAAAAAGGAAGTATGGTTCATAGCCGAAATCTTCGTTTTGACTTTTCACATTATGCAAAAGTTAGCAATGAAGAATTGAAGCAAGTTGAAGACTTCGTAAACGCCAGAATTCGTGAAGGAATTGCGTTGGAAGAAAGACGAAATATTCCATACCAACAAGCCCTTGACGAAGGTGCAATTGCACTTTTCGGCGAAAAATATGGAGATGCCGTTCGCGCAATTAAATTTGGAAAATCAATGGAGCTTTGTGGTGGAACACACGTACCAAACACCAATGAAATCTGGCATTTTATAATCACTTCCGAAGGCGCCGTAGCTTCAGGAATTAGAAGAATTGAAGCAATTACTGGCGATGCCGCAAAACAATATTTCGTGGATAGAAGTGAAACGTTTGCGACACTTCAAAAAGCGCTGAACAATGCCCAAGATCCTGTAAAAGCTGTGGAAAGTTTGCAAGAAGAAAATAGTAGTCTTCAAAAGCAAATTCAGCATTTACTAAAAGATAAAGCGAAAAATTTAAAAGGCGAATTGAAATCTGAAATTGAACAAATAAACGGCGTAAATTTCCTTGCCAAAAAGATTGACCTCGATGCTGGCGGAATGAAGGATTTAGCTTTTGAAATGGGTGGCGAAACTGAAAATCTATTCGCAGTTTTTGGTGCCGAACACGACGGAAAAGCATTATTAGCTTGCTATATTTCAAAAGAATTAGCGACCGAAAAAAAACTAGATGCTGGGAAAATAATTCGTGAATTGGGTAAATTTATCCAAGGTGGCGGTGGCGGACAACCTTTCTTCGCAACTGCAGGCGGAAAAAATCCAGATGGGATTGACGAAGCGCTTTCAAAGGCAAAAGACTTTTTGAATTAACTCCATGTCCTCTGTGCCTCTGTGGTAAATATAACCACCACAAAGGCACAGAGAACACGGAGAAAAACTTAGATATTATGAATTTTAAAGAACAAATACAACAAGGTATTCCCTCAATTCTGCCAGAGAAGAAACCTTACGATCCAACCATAAATCACGCTCCAAAGCGGAAAGATATTCTTTCAAAAGAAGAAAAAGATCTTTCGCTCCGCAATGCGCTTCGCTACTTTGATCCGAAACATCACGCCACACTCCTACCCGAGTTTCGTGAGGAATTGGAAAAATACGGTCGTATTTATATGTACCGATTTCGTCCAGATTATAAAATTTACGCACGACCGATTGATGAATATCCCGGAAAATCAAACCAAGCAAAAGCAATAATGTTGATGATCCAAAACAACTTGGATTACTCAGTTGCACAGCATCCGCACGAACTAATTACCTACGGAGGAAACGGAGCCGTTTTCCAAAATTGGGCGCAGTATCTTTTAACAATGAAGTATCTGTCCGAAATGACGGACGAACAAACTCTGGCTGTTTATTCTGGCCATCCAATGGGTTTATTCCCTTCACATAAAGACGCACCAAGAGTTGTGGTTACTAATGGAATGATGATCCCGAATTACTCAAAACCAGATGATTGGGAGAAATTTAATGCCCTTGGCGTAACGCAATACGGCCAAATGACGGCAGGTAGTTATATGTACATTGGCCCACAGGGAATTGTTCACGGTACAACGATTACTGTTTTGAATGGTTTCAGAAAAATTAAAAAAGAACCCAAAGGAGGTCTGTTCGTAACATCAGGATTAGGTGGAATGAGCGGTGCGCAACCAAAAGCTGGAAATATTGCTGGTTGCGTTACGGTTTGTGGCGAAGTGAACAAAAAAGCTACGGAAACCAGACACAGTCAAGGTTGGGTAGATGAAGTAATTTCAGATTTAGATGAACTTTCAAAACGTGTGAAAGAAGCTACTTCAAACAAAGAAACAGTTTCAATAGCTTACGATGGAAACATTGTTGAAGTCTGGGAAAAATTTGATGAAGACAACATTAAAATTGACTTAGGAAGCGACCAAACATCACTTCACAATCCGTGGGCGGGAGGTTATTATCCTGTTGGATTGACGTATGAAGAATCCGTGGAAATGATGGCTAGTAATCCAGAACAATTCAAAAAAGAAGTTCAGAGAAGTTTACGTCGTCAAGTGGAAGCAATTAACAAACATACTGCAAAAGACACCTATTTCTTCGACTATGGAAATGCGTTTCTTTTGGAAGCTTCGCGTGCAGGAGCAGCTATTCTTTCAGAAGAAAAAGGGAAGGAATTCAGATATCCTTCTTACGTTCAAGACATAATGGGACCTATGTGTTTTGATTATGGTTTTGGACCTTTCCGCTGGGTCTGTGCTTCGGGAAAACCTGAGGATCTTCAAAAAACAGATGAAATAGCTTGCGAAGTTTTAGAAGAATTGATGAAAAATTCACCAAAAGAAATCCAGCAACAAATGCAGGATAACATAACTTGGATTAAAGGTGCACAGGAAAATAAATTGGTTGTAGGCTCTCAAGCAAGAATTTTATACGCAGATTCTGATGGACGAGTAAAAATTGCTTCAGCTTTCAACAAAGCAATTAAAGAAGGAAAAATTGGAACTGTAGTTTTAGGTCGCGACCATCACGATGTTTCTGGAACGGATTCACCGTATCGTGAAACTTCAAATATTTATGACGGCAGCAGGTTTACGGCAGATATGGCAATTCAAAACGTAATTGGTGATAGCTTCCGTGGCGCAACTTGGGTAAGCATCCACAACGGCGGCGGCGTTGGTTGGGGCGAAGTAATAAACGGCGGTTTCGGAATGGTTCTTGATGGTAGTAATGATGCACAACGACGTCTAGAAAATATGCTTTTCTGGGATGTAAATAATGGAATCGCAAGACGCAGTTGGGCACGGAATGGAGAAGCTGTTTTCGCAATAAAACGTGCGATGGACAACAATCCGCAGTTAAAAGTTACGCTTCCAAATTTCGTTGATGATAACTTATTCACATAAAAAAAAAATACCACGAATACACGAATAAAATGTCAGGTTGAGCGCAGTCGAAACCTATTAATTTTCCAAAAATAAAAATATTCGTGAATTAGTGACTTAAAAACACAGATTATGAAAGCACTTAAATTTTTACCCCTGCTCCTGCTTTTTGTTTTCGCATCCTGTTCTACCGTTCGAGTGGCGACAGATTTCGACAAAGAAGCAAATTTTAACAACTACAAATCCTTCGCTTTTTTTAAGCCAGGAATAGACAAGGCTGAAATTAGCGACCTCGACAAAAAACGAATTCTTCGCGCAATTGAAGGCAATCTTTCAACCAAAGGAATGGTTAAGTCTGAAACACCAGATTTACTGGTTAGCATTTTCACTAAAGAACGCGAGCGTGTTGATGTTTACAATAATAGTTTTGGCGGCGGCTGGGGTTGGAATCCTTGGTACTATGGCAGTTATTATGGTACCAGCAACGTTTCACGATCTACAGAAGGAACGCTTTACATAGATTTGATTGACGCCAAAACCAACAATCTAGTTTGGCAAGGAATGGGCAAGGCGGATTTAGTAAACAGTTCAATGGAGAAAAAGGAAGCTCGCATCAATGAAATTGTGATGAATATTTTAGCGGAATACCCGCCGGGAGCTATGAAAAAGTAAAACTAAAAACCTTCAGGAAACTGAGGGTTTTTTTATGTCCAATAAATTTTGTTGACCATAACCCTATTGGTTATTAAGTATTTATATTATATTGCATAGTATTTCTTCCCAAAATGTTTACGTTTTTACGTTCATAATAATTGTGAATCATTTCTAACTTTTGAACTTAATGTTATGCCATTCTATCCTAACCTAAAAATTGGTGGAAGCACCAGCGATGCACTAAAACTGAAAAAAATGCGGACCTCTAAAAGGTTGCAAAGTCTTAAGATTGCCCTTAACCAACATTTTATTGCTTCAAATTCAACTATTGATTCAAAAAATTCGGTGAAAATAGCTACTTGGAACCTTCGTGAATTTGGAAGCGGAAAATATAAAGGAAGAGATTTTGAACCTATTTATTATATTGCCGAAATAATTTCGCATTTCGACATTATAACCCTTCAAGAAGTACGCTCTAACCTCAAAGAATTTGACAAACTAAGAAAACTCCTTGGCCCAGATTGGGATTATATAGCAACCGACACAACAGACGGCAGTTCGGGTAATGATGAAAGGATGGTTTTTGTTTTCAACCGAAGAAAAGTTCAGTTTACAAATATTGCTGGGGAGTTGACCCTTCCAGCAGATGCAAAAATACGAGCAGCATTTGGGGAACGCATAAAACTAGAGAACGGAATAAAAGTAAATCTACCTGCCGGAACCCTAGATTTATCGGGAGTTTACAGCGCCCGTTTAAAAACCACAAGTTCTGGAGCCAAAAAACTTGATGCAGATTTAGAGATTCCTTTACCCGAAAACACTATCCTTGAACTTCCTTTAGGCTCCAGCCTCGTTATTAAAAAAAACACAGTAGTAACAAGTCCTGGAAGAGGAAAGGCAAGTGTTTCTATTCCATTAAATAATATAAAAGGTAAGGATTTTGGCGTTCGCATGCCCGAAAACTCTTTTGATGATTCCTTTCAACAATTTGCCCGCACCCCTTTTCTTATTTCGTTTCAGACCGGGTGGTTAAAATTAAATCTTTGCACCGTTCATATTTATTATGGCGACACAACAGATGAAAACAAACTGGAACAGCGGCGTAGCGAAATAAGCGCACTAACCGCTTCTCTTGCTGCTAAAGCCAAAGGAGAATTCAAATATAATGACAAGACCTTTATGGGTGTTTTGGGGGATTTCAACATATTGGGAAAAGGTCATCCCACTATGCAAGCTTTGGAATCGAACGATTTTGTAATTCCAGATCAGCTAAAATCTATTCCTGGCTCCAATGTTGCCCGAGACAAAGCCTACGACCAAATTGCTTTTTGGAAACCATCCAGGGTTGCGGGTTATATGCGTCTGAACATTATAGCCGCCAATATTTTTGATTATTACGAACACGTTTTCAAAACCGAGGACGAGGCAATTTATAGAAATGAATTAGGTAACGGTCTTAAATCCACCTCTGCGTACAGCACTTGGCGAACCTACAAAATGAGTGATCACTTGCCTATGTGGATTGAACTTAAAACTGATTTTAGTAATGAATATCTCGAGGAAATTTCTAAAGATGATTAGTTTTAATAATAATCTAAGATCAAATTTAAATAAAAATCTATGTTTTAATCCTTGAATAATTTGTATTGGTTATTTAGGATCAGATATATAAAAGCTTAATGTTTTATGAAATAACCCAAGTCATTATTAATTATTCACTCAAATAATTTCGATACCAGCTACATTCTCGAATTACTTGTGCTTCAAAATTTGTATCTGAATAATTAGTACGTAAACTTTTAAAATACTCCTTATGATCTCTACAAACGATAACTCGGTATTTATAATCAGCGTTTCGTTCTACGTTAAAACAATAATTTGTTTTGGCTAGCATGAACGTAGCCTTCGCTTTGGTTTCTTTTGAACCATTTGCAGCTCTGGACTTTTCAAAATAATTTGTGGCATAAATATCAAAAGAGGAATTCTTGCTTTTTTGTTCCCCTTCATTATAAGAATCATAATCCAAAACATGGTTGCGCTCATTGTTGCCTAAATATTGTAACGTATTAAGAAACCAACCGGCATCACTCATATTATACCAAGCATTTCCGAGCATATAATAATAGTCAGCTGCATTTTGAGGATCACTTTTAGCTAGTTTTTCAAGTTTCTGAAAAGTTTCAGCAAGTTTTAGTTTGTTGTCTGCATAGTTTTCATCTCGATCATTTTTTTGAATATCTTCAGCAAAAAGAGTTTTATATTTTAGATGTATTTTGTCTGATTGTTGGGAAAAAGGCGTGTCAAAATATTCATTAATAGCTCCGGAAAAAAGTTCGGGTCTAAAATTCTTTTCATAAAAAACGTTCGGATTTTCAATTTTTTTGAAATAGGAAATTGCTTGGTCTAAATCATTTCTTTGAAAAAACCAAGTGCCACGAAGTTCATTGGCATAGTCTTGCGGACTGGCTTTTATTTTGGAAATAACTAATTTTTCATATTCGCTCTTTGCGGGAAGATCTATAAAGTTTTGAAGTTTTGTGATAATTTCATCATCAACCAATTCATTTTTAAAATGCAACTTCCAATTGTTGCCTAAGTTTGTTTCAAGCTGTTCCCAATCGTATTCGGAGCTTTCCATATAATAATTGAGACTTCCTAAAAGCGAAACAATCACATTACCATCCTTCTTATATAAATCTGAAATTGAATTAAAGAAAAACGCCGTTAATGGTCGCGATTCATACAATTGTTTATCAGCTTTCAATCTTGAGAAAAGATTTCCTATTTCTTTTCTATCCACTGTTTTTAAGTTCAAAACATCAATGGAAAAAGACAAGCGCTTCGCCTGAATGTACATTTCGCTATTCTTCGAAATTTCTGCCACGCTTGAAGCCGCATTTTTGTAATCGTTAACTTCTAAATAGGATGCTGAAAGTACAATTCGCCAAAAATCCTTTCGTTGCACGTTGAGATTTGCTATTTGAGATTTCGCGATTTCTTGAAGCCATTTCGAATTTGTGTCTTCTTTATTCTCTGAATATCCATAATAGCCATCATACTGGTTTTTGAATAAGCGGTTCTGCAATCTATCTACTTGGCGAATGGCCAGAACTTCTAAATAAGGCGAATTTGGATTGTTCTTTTGCAATTTCTGCATCTCTCTAGAAATACTTCCATTGAAATAATATGACTTGAAAAAAGACTCAATTTCAGCAAAACCAGCTTCTGCAAAAAACTCGTCATTAAGCTGCGGATTGGACCAATCCAGATACCTTAAACTAAGCGCACAACTTCTTCGGCGTGATGGAACTTTGGTATAAACCTCCAAAAAACCTTTGGCGGATTCCTGTAACTTTTTTAGATTGTATGCTGCGCCAGATTTCTGTTCCAAAGCCAAATAATAGATGTACGGCGTTTCTTTATCCAGTTTTAAAAAACTGTCAAAATAATTTAAAGCAGCTTCGTTCTCCTGAAGATAATGTGCTAACCGCACAATTTGATAGCCGTAACGATTCTTTAAAAAAGCATTGGTTTCAGCCTTATAATTTTTTAAAGCCAGCTCCAACAACTCAGGTTTTTCGTCATAGCCGTCGTTTTCTTCACCTTGATACCAACCACCGCCACCACTATTGTTACTGCTTATTCCTTCGCATTTTTTAGCCAAAAGCATATATTTTGCAAAAGGCTTCTGAAGACTTTTGTTGATCTTCTTTGCCATTATTCCATTGATAATATTGGCGTTGTTTTCTGCAAGTTTTTGATACCAATCTGCCGTTTCATTATAAATAAATTGTTGAAGAACTTGTTCACTTAAATTATTTCCGAAGAATTTTCGCCAATCTTCAAAATTTTCTTGGGAAGCTGTAAGTGTTCCTGGAGATTCACAAAAAGTACTCCACGGACAGTTTAAAAAAGGATATAACGAAGCATCCCCAATAATTTTTTGATCTATTATTGGGTAATAAACTTCTTCATATTCGGGAAAATAACCGCAGAAAACCTTCGGTTTTTCAGCAGCTAAAGCGATTGTTGATGCGAAGAAGAAAACGCTAATGTACAGTTTCCAATAGTTCATCTATATTCAAATTTTGAGGTGTGGTGGAATTTATATGATATAAAATTACTGAATATTCGCGACCCGCAGCTTTTGAAATTAATTTCTGAAGTTTTTTAAAGTCTGAAAATGTTACGTTTTCCATTCGAAGTTTATCACCTTTGTAAATAAAGCTTCCATTTATATAAGTTTCTTCTGTGGCGACAAACCAATGTTCCTTATCTAAAGGAGTAAAGCTTTGTTTAAACTGTTTTTCGTCAATATCTGATAGAATTCCAGCCAATTTATCATCTCGATAAAGTATGCCCCAACCAAAAATTGGTAAAGCTACATTGAATTTTAAAGGATATTCGTGAAGTCTAGAAAGGTATGACTCTGTTTTTTCTAAATTTAGAATAGAATTGGTTTCGTCCATAGAACCTAAATCGCCAACGTTATAAAACATGATTGTGGCTTCATCTACTGGTGGAATTCCAGTTTTCTCTGGAAATTTTACTTGGTGAAGTCTTACAGTTGCAGAAAATCTGATTGGGTCTTCTCCAAATCTACTAAGGGATTTGCTGTTCTGTAAAGCTTTCAAAAAACTGAAATACGCGTCTTTTGTGCTTACCGTCCAATCGCAATCAATCTGTATTTCTGGAAATTTGGTGTTTATATTAAAATGCTTCTCTTTAATTCGAAGTATTTTTCTCAAGGTTTCTTCAGCAATATAATTAATTTGAGAAGGGTTTGTTTCTTTCTGAAATACTTCGTTAATAATATAAATAACCGGAATAATCTGTATTGCCAAAGTGGAATCAACTTCTGAAATTTGAAGCGTTGCCGTTGGTAAAACTCTGTTTTCTTCCTGACTATAAACCAAATCGAAAAAACGCAAGTATAACTTTTCGGAATTTGCTTTTTTCAGAAGTCCTTTTTCAGCTTCGGCAATTGAATATTTGGTTTTCCAATGATAAAACGAGATGCTTTTTTCTTCATCTTTCTTACAGGATTGAAGAACACAAAATGCTATAAAGCAAAAAATGAATGCGGTGATTTTCTTCATTACTATTTCAAAATATCTAAAATCATCCTATTCAGTTTTTTCATTGAGGAAATCATCGTTTCCTAAAGGGCCATATTTAAAGGAATTGCAAGTATCTTTATGGAAGCAGCAAACTTTGATTACGCAGCACAATTTAGGAAAATTATTTGCTCTTAAGAAAAACCTTTTTTATTATTGCTTCAGCCTAAAAAACAAAAACTCAACGACATAAAATCGTTGAGTTTTCTCCTCAATACTAATTAATTTGTAACGTTCATCAAGCGTTATGCATTTCAAATTTTTAAGACATAGGTTTTGGGAAATAAGAGCCCAAAGGTTCCAACAGCCTCTGTTTACCTACCTAGTTCTAAAATCTCAATGTTTCCTCAAGCACTTAGTCGAAATGTATTTCCAGCAAATTCCCCAATTTGCCTTGTTAAACTTTTTGATGATATTACAACTTAATTATTCTTTTATCAATTTATGACCAGTGCCACGGATTATGTCCATTACAATATATACTCCAGAAGCCAAGCTACTGATATCTACTTGGGTGTTTGCTCCTGCTTCTATTTCTCTCAGCAATTGTCCTTGTATGTTATACAGTTGTAATGTTGTAGGCTGTGTGGTGTTGATATTCAGTATATTCTTTACTGGGTTGGGGTAAAGTATAAAACTGTTTGTGGCAAACCCTTCTACCGAGAGTGGCGGTGTGGTCAATTTCCATAGTTCATTGCCGTTACTATCATAGTTTGCCCTAAAATAGAGTGAGCCATCATATTCCACAAATTCAATAGTATCGCCTAAAGGGTTTGTATTGGGGGCAATCGGGGGCCGTATCAATTCTGTACCTGCCGTGGTGCCATCAGTAACCCAAAGTTGTTTTTCATTGATGAGATCCTTTGCCCTAAAATAGAGTTTGCCGTTATATTTGGTAAAAAAATATGGAGAACCATTGTCCGCCCCAGGGCTAATGTCCTTGACTAATACTGTACCTGCTTCGGTCCCGTCGGTTGCCCAAAGTTCATAGCCACTGGCATTGTCTTTTGCACTAAAATAGAGTTTGCCATTATATTTGATAAAACCTGATGGATTACTACCATCTGTCCCTGGATTAATTTCTTTTACCATTACCGTACCTGCCGTGGTACCGTCGGTTACCCAAAGTTCACTATTGTTAGCGAATTCAGTTCCACTAAAATAGAGTTTACCATTATATTCAGTAAAATCCGTAGGAAACCCAGAGAATGTTCCGGGGTTTATATCCTTGACCATTACTGTACCAGACAAAGTACCGTCGGTTGTCCAAAGTTCCTCGCCGTTGGCGTCTCTTGCATTAAAATAGAGCTTGCCGTTATATTGGGTAAAATAGCGTGGATAACTATCTCCGGAGGAATTGATGTTCTTTAACATAGTGGTGTTGGTTCCGAAACCATCACTCACCCATAGCTCCTTGCCGTTGGTGCCATCATCTGCACTAAAATAAAGTTTACTGTTATATTCTGTAAATTGAGAAGGATCACTATTTCCAGTAGGATTGATAACTTTAAACATATTGGTGCCAGCTGTAGTGCCATCAGTTCTCCATATCTCATTGCCATTGGGGCCGTCATTTGCACTAAAATAGAGCTTAACGTTATATTTGGTAAAATTACCGGGACGACCGTCGCCTGGTC
Source organism: Aequorivita sublithincola DSM 14238 (assembly GCF_000265385.1). NCBI lineage: Bacteria > Pseudomonadati > Bacteroidota > Flavobacteriia > Flavobacteriales > Flavobacteriaceae > Aequorivita > Aequorivita sublithincola. Next base: position 1,933,762 of record NC_018013.1, on the reverse strand, counting down.
CAGAGTTTATATCTTTGACCATTACTGTGCCAGCGATGGTGCCATCAGTAGTCCATAGTTCATCACCATCAAATCCGTTGTAAGCATTAAAGTATAGCTTGCCGTTAAGTTCGGCGAAATAAGGAGGATTAGCTCCAGGGAGGTAGCTACTTCCACCAGGATTGATATCTTTTACCAGTATCGTACCAGTCGTTGTGCCATCTGTTGCCCAAAGTTCATCACCATTGGTACCATCATTTGCATAAAAATAGAGCTTGCCGTTATATGTTACAGCATCTTTTGGGTAAGCACTATTGGAGGGGTTAATGTCTTTTACCAGCTCAAAAGTATTTTGGGCGGTAATGGTTGCTGTCAGCAGCAGCGCGGTCATTAGGGTTATTGTTGTTTTCATTGCGCAATTGTTTAAAGCTTAGTTTCTAATTGTTTCAACCTAGTATCAAAGTCTTTTGCTTCAATAAGGTTTTGTTCTAATGATGCCGAAAGACTTTCTATTTTTGAATCTTGATCTTTAATTATTGCTTGTTGGCTACCAACTGTAGCTTGAAGATTATCTATAATTGCCTGTTGCTCTTGCAGTGCTTTTGTAAGTACGGCTATAAAGTCATTGTAGCGAACGCTGTACATACCAGCATCATCAACGTTTATTATCCCGTTGTTTGTTGCGCCAAATTCCTTCAAAGTTGCTTCAACCTCTTGCGCTATAAACCCATATTCTGCTTTCTTGCTTTCGTCATTGTTTCTTTGATAAAAAACTGGCTTTAGAGCTTTTACAAAGCTTAAGCCTAAGTTAGAAGTTTCAATATTATTTTTAAAGCGACGGTCCGAAGTTATAGTCCAAGGCACTTGTATTCTTGCCGTTGTAACGGATGAACTTCCCATTTGCACCTGAAAATCGCCCGCAGCATTTGCCACTTGCGCATTCCAGCCAATAATTATATTTTTATCGCCAGTTGTTAAATCAGAACCCGCAGAAAGACCAATTGCGGTATTGCTGCGTCCAGTGGTAAGGCTTTTTAGTGCTTCAACACCAACAGCTGTATTGTTTTCACCAGTTGCAGATGCTGCACCTCCCATTGCGTTATGACCAATTGCTGTGTTGTTGGAAGCTATATTGTTTGTTAATGCACTTCTACCAATAGCTGTATTGTTGCTTCCTATGGTATTCTGCTTTAGTGCTTCAAAACCATAGACTGCATTACTGTTTCCCGCAGTATTTGACTTCAATGCGTAATAGCCCGTTGCAGTGTTATTAACGCCTGTTGTATTATCTCGCATAGCATAATATCCAGTTGCTGTATTATTAGAACCTGTGGTATTACTAAATAATGAAACAATACCTGTTGCAGTGTTATTACTTCCTACAGTATTTGATGCTAAAGATTGATAGCCATATGCTGCATTACGATTTCCAGTTGTATTTGATTTTAATGCTTCATCACCAAGACCTACGTTATAACGTTCAGTGGTAAAATCATCGTTTAATCCCGCATCTCTTCCTATATATATGGTTCCGAATGCAGTTTTTGCGTCTGACAAATCTCTAAGTTCTTCTACGCCGTTAATTACCGTCCCGGCAGAATCGGCATAACTAGCATGATCGGTATCATTTGCAAACAAGGCATACGGAACACTCACCATTTGGGTTTCTCCTACATTGGTTCCGTTAAGGCTTACACGTAAATATGCCGAAAATAAATCCCATTGTATTCCTGAAAGTGAGTTAACCTCACCTATTTTTGCAGCGAATACTCCGTTGGCATCTGTATTTAGGTTTTGTGTTTCATCGAAAATGACTGGACCTCCTACTCCCTCAATTATTTCAAAAGTGATGGTTATGGCGGCGTTCTTTATAAGCGCTCCCGCAGCATCTCGTGCAACTGCTTGATAATTTATAAGATCGAGAGCGGACATTCTGTTTGAATTAGTTGAATTTGATGATGCACCTCCTTCAATTCTATTTTGCGCAACCATTCCTGAAAATGTGATTAAGGATAGGGCGATAGCGATGTATGTTTTTATAGTTTTCATAATTGTAAATTTTTATGGTTAAATTTTTATTGCTTGATTATTTTAAATGATTTTGATTTTTTGGTAGCACGTTGCTCAATGTTTAAAATATACATCCCGCTGCTATATCCACTAAAGTCTAGTATTTCATTGGATGTGCTTCCTATGAGTTCTTTTTGATAGATTTGTTTACCGTTAATGTCATAAACCATTATTCTGAAGACTTCACCTTCAATATCTTTAAAACTAATATTGAGATAGTTCGTTACCGGATTTGGATATACTGTTGCTTGAACTTCAAGTGTGAAGTCTTCGTTGCTTAATACCACGCCTTCAATGGCTCCTTGCCAAAAGCCCTGACCTAAGCTTTCACCATTTGAGATTTTTCCTATAACGGATTCTCCAGCGGTAAAGCTTAATGTGTTGGACGCTCCACTAATGGTTGCGCCAGAACTTGCTATTACTACCTGACTTAAACTCTGCGCACGTGTCACGCTCATTGTTATAAAGGCAATAACTACTAAAAAGATTGCTTTTTTCATAATTGTTTTTTTAAGGATTAATACATTACAAATATCGCACAGCAATTAACCTTTTTATCTCACGTAAAAGGGTGAATTTTAGCATAGTAGTAGGAATACTCAAAAAAAATGACAAATCTTTACATATAAATAATCCACTAAGATTTGATGTTATGAGACAGTTCCAATTAATATTATTTGTACTATTTTCTGGTATTTTTTCAGGCTTTTCGCAACACGGAAAATCGAAAATGACGGAGGAAGAGTTTCATGAAATGCGGTATGAAATAGAAAAAATTCAAACCAGCAACAAAGATTCCGTATTCGTTTTAGTTGATGATATGATGAAGATTGCCAACTCTTTTAAAGACGACCAAATTCTGGCAAAAGCACTACTAACAAAAGCGGATGTACGGAGTAAATATAAAGATCAAGTCCAAGCTATTGCAACGATTAATGAAGCCATAAAAATAAATAAAAGACAAAATAATAAAGCGGAACTCGCATTATGTTACTATATTTTAGGTAAGTGTTATGCTCAAAAAGCCGATCATATAGAAGCCACAAAATATTATTTGAAGGCGATTGAAACAACGAAGGAGAAAGATTCAGTAATCATAGTAAAAGCATATTCTGGATTAACAATGGTATCTGTTGCTCAAGCTAACTATCAAAATGGATTAAAATATAATTTATTGGCTGAAAAGTATACAACTAAAAGTACCCCAGAAGAACTTATTGCGCACAATTTAATGATTAAAGGAGTTATTTATAGGTTCTTAGAAGACTTTAAAAAAGCAGATACTTACTTGAGTAAAGCAGCAACTTTGTTTAAAAAAATAAATAATAAATTCAATTTAGCCAGTACTTTAAATGAACAATCAGATTTATATCTTGAATCTGACCCGCTAAAATGTATTGATCTTAAACTTGAAGCTAAAGCTCTTTTAGATGAAATAGCACCAGAAAGATCAACAACTGCCTATTGTTTATCCATTTTGGGTGACTTATATATAACCGTAGCAACCAATGATTCACTTTTAAAAAATATTAAAAACCCAATAGTTCCAAAAACTAAAATAAGATTATTTAATGATGCCGAATCGTTCTATTTAAGGGCTTTAGATATTACAAAAAAAAACAACAACATACAAGGAGTTAGTGAAAGCATACTATACTTATCTATACTCCAAGGATTAAAAGGGGATTATAAAAATGCTTATGAAAATTTAGTGGTTGCAACAAAAATGAACGACTCACTGTTTTCACAAGAAAACAAAAATGCCATTGCTAAATTAGAATCTGAAAAAGAAGTAGGTGAGCTAAAAGCGGCAAACGAAAAAAAAGAAACCTTTAACGCCATTTTAATAGGATCGTCAATCGCGCTCTTACTAATATTATTTTTTGCATACAGAAACTTTCGTAACAAAAGAAAAGTACAAAACCTTAAAATATCTGAACTCGAAAAAGACAAACAACTTCTTACGGTTGATGCCATGCTAAAAGGCCAAGAAGAAGAACGAAGCCGCATCGCAAAAGACCTTCACGATGGTCTGGGCGGTTTATTATCCGGAACTAAACTATCCTTTATCAATATGAAAGAAAATCTTATTTTAACTCCCGAAAACGCTGAGCAATTTGATAAATCCCTAAGTATGTTGGACACAACAATTGTAGATTTAAGAAAAGTAGCACAAAACCTAATGCCAGAAGCATTGGTGAAATTTGGTCTTAATGAAGCCTTGCGCGACTTTTGCAATAGCATACAGTCCTCGTCTAAAATCACCGTTAACTGCCAGAAAATAGGTGTTAATCGAAAACTAAACAATACAGCGGAAGTGTTTGTTTATAGAATTATTCAAGAACTAACAAACAATGCTGTAAAACACTCAAAAGCAACTGAAATAATTGTGCAGTTAGCCTTATCAGAAACGAAGACCTCCATAACTGTTGAAGATAATGGCATTGGTTATGAAAACACCAACTTGCAAAACAAAAATGGTAGTGGTTTGGATAATATTGAATATCGTGTTCAGTATCTCAATGGAACCATAGACACAGAAACAGGTTTAAACAAAGGAACCTCAGTAAACATTGAACTCAATGTCTAACCCAATAAAGCTTTTTATAGTTGACGACCATCAAATGCTAATTGAAGGCATAAAATCATTGCTTCAAGATGAGACAACAATAAAAATTGTTGGAACTGCAACTACTGCGGAACTTTGCAAACAATTTTTTATCGCTCAATCTGCAGATGTTGTTTTTATGGACATTAATTTACCAGATATGAGCGGCATTGATTTGACCAAATTTCTCATAGAAAAATATCCGAACCTTAATATAATTGCCTTGAGCACTTTTACACAAGGAACCTATGTTCGGAAAATGATAGAGAATGGTGCAAAAGGTTATTTGCTAAAAAATGCATCCAAATTTGAAATACTGAAAGCTATTGAAACCGTTAAATCGGGACAAAAATATTTAACTCCAGAAGCCGAAGAAGCCCTAAAATACGAGATAAATCTCCAGAAAAAATTACCAAAAATAACAAAGCGCGAAAAAGAAGTTTTAATTTTAATCGTTGAAGGATTAACAAACAATCAGATTGCAGAAAAACTTTTTATAAGTATTGACACGGTGGATAGTCATCGAAAAAATCTTTATTCAAAACTAAATGTGAATAATACGGCGATGCTTATTGGTTTTGTGAATGAAAACAAATTCCTAGATTCTTGACATTTTATTTAATTAGTGCTGTTTTGCTTTTAGTAGCTCAAAATTTCCAAAATCTTTTGCTTTACTTTTTCAGTGGAAGGAATCATAGTTTCCTCAAGTATGGAATTTAAGGGTATCGCCGGCATATTTTCAGAACCAATCAACATTACAGGAGCGTCCAATTGCTGAAAGCACTCTTCTTGAATTCTACCTTGTAATCCTCTTGAAAAACCATTTTCTGAAGGTTCTTCAGTTACAACCAAACATTTTCCACATTTTTTCACACTTTTGAAGACAGTGTCGTAGTCTAAAGGATGGAGCGTTCTAAGATCCACAACTTCAATTTTATCCTGCATTCCAAGTTCTTCGGAAGCATTCATAGCCCAATGTACACCCATTCCGTAAGTAATAATGGAAAGGGTTTCTTCATCTTCTTTTTTCCAGATTTCTTGTAAAACCCAAGCTTTACCGAAAGGTAAAATATAGTCCTCCGCGGGCATTAATGAAGTTGCGCCTTTGGTGCCTTTCACTTTGCTCCAGTACAAACCTTTATGCTCAAAAATAACCACAGGATTTGGGTCGTAATAGGCCGCTTTTAGCAAACCTTTCAAATCCGCTCCGTTACTTGGATAGGCAATTTTAATACCTCTAATGTTGCTAACCACACTTTCTAAAGAGGAAGAATGATATGGACCACCACTGCCATAAGCGCCAATCGGCACACGAAGAACCATGGAAACTGGCCATTTTCCATTAGAAAGATAACAGCTTCGGGAAACTTCCGTAAAAAGTTGATTGAGTCCAGGCCAAATATAATCTGCAAACTGAACTTCAACAATAGGTTTCAATCCAACCGCGCTCATTCCAACTGTTGAGCCAACAATAAACGCTTCTTGAATTGGCGTATTAAAGACACGATTGTCGCCGAATTTCTGCGCTAGCGTTGCAGCTTCGCGAAAAACCCCGCCCAAACGCGCGCCTACGTCCTGCCCGTAAAGCAAACATTCTTTGTGCTTTGCCATTAATTCTTCAATAGCGAAAAGTGCGCAATCTACCATCACCACTTTTTCACCTCCTTTTGGGGAGCGCTCACCTACTTCTTCGGTAATTGGAGTCGGTGCAAAATCGTGAGTGAACAAATCTTCAGGTTTGGGATTTTCAGCTTTAAAAGCTTTCTCTAAACTCTCAGCAACTTCCTTTTTTGCATTTTTTTCAATTTCTGAAAGTTCTTTTTTAGAAAAACCATTATCAAGCAAAAGCTTTTTCAACTTTGGGTATGGATCGCGAGTTCTCGCTTCCTCCAAATCATCGCGATAAAATTCCATCCGAACGCCAGAAGTATGATGATTCAAAAGCGGAACTTTTGCGTGAACTAAAAACGGTCTTCTTTCAGTTCTTATTTTTGAAATCACTTCCTGAATTGTGTTGTAACTTTCTTCAAAATCGGTTCCATCTATGGATATAGCTTCCAATCCTTTAAATCCTTTTGCGTATTCAAAAGCATCTTGGGCACGAGTTTCCGCAGCATTTGCAGAAATATCCCAACCATTATCCTGTACTAAATATAGAATTGGCAATTTCTTTAAAACTGCCATTTGGAATGCTTCGGCAATTTCACCTTCCGTAACAGAGGCATCTCCCAAACTACATACTACAATGGGATTATCAGAAACATTTTGCGGAAAACCTTCGGCCTCTTTATACCAGAAACCCAATGCCACTCCTGTTGCTGGAATGGCCTGCATTCCCGTAGCCGAACTTTGATGTGGAATTTTCGGTTTGTCATCGTCCTTTAAACTAGGATGTGAATAATATGTTCTTCCGCCAGAAAATGGATCATCCTTTTTCGCCAAAACCTGAAGCATCAACTCATAAGGTTTCATTCCAATTGACAGTAATATAGAGTCGTCACGATAATATGGAAAAACGTAATCCTGCGGCAGAAGTTGCATACCAACCGCAATCTGAATTACTTCATGACCACGAGAAGTAGCATGTACGTATTTTGAAACTGTCTTAAAATTTTCCTCATAAATCTCGGTCATCGCTTTTGCGGTTACGAGCGTTGTGAAAGCTTTTTTAAGTATATTCTTATTTATGTTTTTAGCCACGAATTCACTAATTATATCGTTATAACTAAACCTAACAGGTTTTAAAAACCTGTTAGGTCTGTTCTGTTTTAAATTTTTCTATTGGAATCAAACTGTTCCATATAATCAGCAATCCTTCTTAAAAAAGAACCTGCCAAATATCCATCAACTATTCTATGATCGAATGAAAGTGAAAGATACATCATTTGGCGGATTTCAATGGTATCTCCATCTTCACGCTCTATTACCTCCGCTCGTTTTTTGATAACTCCGACAGCTAAAATTGCTGCTTCGGGTTGATTGATAATTGGTGTGCCCATCAAACTTCCAAAAGTACCTACATTACTAATTGTAAAAGTGCTACCCTTGGTGTCGTCAGCCTTCAATTTGTTATCCCGAGCTTTTCCTGCCAGTTCATTTGTAGCTGCGGCCAATTCCTTTAAGTTCTTTTTATCGGCATTTCTCACAACTGGAACAATTAGGTTTCCTGAAGGTAATGCTGTTGCCATCCCGATATTTATTTCATCTTTTACAATAATATTTTTCCCGTCTAAGGAAGAGTTTATCATTGGAAAATCTTTGATTGCTTTTGCTACAGCTTCCACAAATAATGGTGTAAACGTCAACCGTTCGCCATGCTTTTCCTGAAAAGGATTTTTTTTTGCATTTCTCCATTTTACCATTTCGGTTAAATCAGCTTCCACATAAGCAGTAACGTGCGGGGAAGTGTGCTTTGAAAAAACCATATGATCCGCAATCATCTTACGCATACGGTCCATTTCTATTATTTTTCCTTTTCCTTTGTCGAATTTTAAATCAGGGATTTGAAATCCTGAAGACTCTGAAACAGCTTGTGCAAACTGAAACGGACGTCCGTTTTCCAAATATTCTGAAACATCGCTTTTTCGTAACCGTCCGTCTTTTCCAGTTCCAGAAATTCGAGCTAACTCTTCGTAGCTAATATGGTTTTTGCGAGCAATGCTGTTAACTAAAGGTGAAATGAAAACGTTTTCATTTACTTTGAATGATTTTGAAGCGGAAGACGAAGTTGGCTTTGGAGTTGATTTTGAAATTGAAACCTTCGATTTTCCCTTCGTTTCCGAAGTCTTTGAAGTAGTTTTTTCTAAACTTCCACCTTCTGAAACTTCCAGAATTGCAATCACTTCGCCAACTGGCACAACATCTCCATTGCTGAATTTATGTTCCATCATTTTCCCCGAAGAAATTGCCGGCACTTCATTATCTACTTTATCCGTTGCTACTTCTAAAAGCACATCTCCTTCCTCAAAAGTATCACCAACTTTTACGTGCCATTCAATGATGGTTCCTTCGGTAATGCTCTCGCCCATTTTGGGCATTTTAAATTCCTGTTTACTCACTTTTTCCTTATACTTTTTCCTTTGCGGTCTTTGCGGCTTTGCGGTGAAATATTTACCGCAGAGGCGCTAAGAACGCATAGAGTTTAATTATTGCAACAACTAGTATTTACTTCTAAATTCTTCCAAAGTTTTATAAAAATCTTCCTGAACTGGCCGATTCTTTGGAATTTCTCGTAATGGCTCCACTTCTCTCAAACTTTCGTGACAATCCGATGGTAATTGTTGATACAATCTTGTTCCCGCTGTTTTCCACGCAATCATTTCATCTGAAATATCCTTTATTGCTTTTGCTGGATTTCCAACTATCAATTTTCGTTTTGGAAATTTCTCATTAGCTTTTACAAAACTCATTGCGCCAACAATGCATTCATCACCGATTTCGGCATCGTCCATAATTACGCTGTTCATTCCAATCAAACAATTTCTTCCCAGATTTGCACCGTGAATTATTGCTCCATGACCAACGTGAGCGCCTTCTTTCAAAACAATACTCTTCCCTGGAAACATATGAATAGTACAGTTTTCCTGAACATTCACGCCGTCTTCCAAAATTATCTCACCCCAATCGCCGCGAATTGCTGCTCCAGGACCAATATAACAGTTTTTGCCAATGATTACGTTACCAGTTACTGCTGCAAGTGGATGGACGAAACTAGATTCGTGAATAACTGGAATATGTTCTTTGAAAGAATAAATCATTTTTTATTCAAATCGTTTCAATGTTTCTTTTGTAAAATCACTAAGCACCAATCTTCCTGAAATTATGGCTCTTTCAGCAAGTAATTCATCCCAATCTTCCGTGCCACTCCAAAATACTTTTTTCATTTCTTTCATGGCTTCGGGATTGTAATTGCAAAGATTTTCTGCAAATTTTTGCACGGCTTCGTCCAATTCTTCTACAGAATCATAAACCTGATTATACAATCCTTTTTGTTTTGCCCATTCAGCTTCATAGAATGAATTGGCATCTATTGCAATTTGGCTCATTCCGCTCAAACCAAGTTTTCTTTCTACAGCGGGACCAACTACAAATGGACCGATTCCTACATTTAATTCGCTTAATTTTATTGCAGCAAACTTGGTTGCCATACAGTAATCTGTTGCCGAAGCAACGCCTACACCACCGCCAACGGTTTTCCCTTGAATTCTTCCTATGATAAATTTTGGGCATTTACGCATTGCATTAATTACCTTTGCAAAACCGCTGAAAAAGACCTTTCCAGTTTCGGCATCATTGATATTTATTAGTTCGGTGAAACTAGCGCCAGCGCAGAAAGTTCTGTCACCGCCACTTTTTAGGATTATAACTTTTACGTCGTCATTATTTCCAGCGTCGGTGATTGTATTTGCTAGTTTCGCTAACAAATCTCCCGGCAAGCTGTTGTGCGCCGGATGAAAGAATTCTATTGTTGCTATTCCCTTTTCTGTGTTTATATGAACGTATGGTTCAGACATGTTTCTACTTTTAAAATTTATATTAATCCAAATTGCTCGAAATGATGATTTAAATGTTTCCGCTCTAATAAATACCCTTCATAACGGTTCAATTCACCAAAAACTAGATTTTTTAATTTAGCATCTTGATTTTCTTTGAAATAGGTTTTATAAGCTTCACGTTCTTCAAGAAATCTCTCCTTAGCTGTTGCTAAATCAGGATGTTTCAAGGTATCCAATATGTCTTTTTCAAGCATTGGAAAATTCGAGTTTCGAGGAAACTTATCATAATTATACAGGCTTGCGTGCACTTTTTCTAAATACTTTTCTGGTGTTGCAACTTCAAAATCTTGAATTTTTCCTGAAGCAATTTTATAAGTATATTCCAAATGTTCCAACATATGTTGAGGCGTCATGATTCCCCAATTTGGCTTAGTTTCTTCAGTTAATTTGTTTAAAAGTTCTTGAATTTTTTCATCAGTCATTTCAACAAAAACTTCTTGTTTTTTCTGAACCATTGTTAGAATCGTTGCAACTGCTACCAATTCATCTTCAGCATCAAAAACCTCTACAAACCACTTTACAATTCCACTGGGATGTTCTGCCGAAGCAACGTCGCGATCTACTTTTTGTTTACACGTTAAGCGCACATAAATAGTGTCGTTATGGTATAACGGACGTAAGAATCGGCAGTCTTCCAATCCATAATTCGCTGCTACTGGACCTTTGTTCGGATAAACGAAAAGTCCTGCTGCTGCGGCTATAATGAAATAACCGTGTGCTGTTCGCTTTTCAAAAATACTTCCGTCAAGTGAAGTTATGTCAGTATGCGCATAAAAATGATCCCAAGTGAGATTTGCAAAACTTATAATGTCAGAATCTGTAAGCGTGCGTTTGTGTGTTTTTAGGGACATTCCGGGTTGGATGTCTTCCCAATGATATTTAAACGGGTGTTGATCTGCTTCTTTATATTTTGAGTTTGCTTGATAGATTCCTGTAATTTCGGTTAAAGTTGTTGGCGAACCTTGAATTGCGGTCCGTTGCATGTAATGCTTTATACCACGAACTCCGCCCATTTCTTCTCCGCCACCTGCACGTCCTGGACCGCCGTGAACCAAACTTGGCAAAGGCGAACCGTGGCCCGTACTTTCTTTGGCACTTTCGCGGTTTAGGACTAAAATCCGTCCGTGGTGGGAAGCGGCATTTATAACATATTCCTTTGCGATTTTATCATCGTTTGTTGCGATGGATGAAACCAAAGAACCTTTCCCCATTTGGGCTAAAGTGATGGCTTCGTCCAAATTTTTATAGGGCATTATTGTGCTCACAGGACCAAAAGCTTCGGTTTCGTGAACAGCCAAATTTTTGAATGGATGATCTTCACGTAGTAAGATTGGAGCTAAGAAAGCACCTTTTTTAGCATCGGCACCGATTACGTCAATTTTATCTAAATCTCCATAAACAATACTTGCGGTTTTGGATAATTCTTGAACGCGTTCTCTTACTTCTTGCACTTGATCCAAACTCACCAAAGAGCCCATTCTAACTTCTTTTAAACGCGGATCGCCAATGGTTACTTTTGAAAGTGCTTTTCCGAGTGCAATTTGTACGTCTTCAATTAAGTTTTCCGGTACAATTACACGTCGAATGGCGGTACATTTTTGACCACATTTAACCGTCATTTCATTTCTCACCTCTTTAATAAATAGATCAAATTCTGGCGTTCCGGGAAGGGCGTCTTCACCTAGAACAGAGGAATTGAGAGAATCCGCTTCCATAGTAAATGGAACTGCCTCATTTATAATTCTTGGATGTGCTTTAAGCATTCGACCTGTAGTTGCAGAACCTGTAAATGTCACTACATCCTGAGATTCCACAAAATCCAAAATAGTTCGCGCTGAACCGTTAATAAGCTGCAATGCTCCTTCTGGTAAAATTCCAGAAGCTATTATTTCGCGCGCTACAGCTTCCGTTAAAAATGAAGTGTTTGTTGCAGGTTTTACAACGGCAGGAACGCCAGCCATCCAATTTACAGCACACTTTTCCAACATTCCCCAAACAGGGAAGTTGAAAGCATTTATATGAATTGCAACTCCGCGTTTTGGCACCATAATGTGATGCGCCATAAAACGTCCGCCACGGGACAAATCTATTGGTTCGCCTTCAACGTGATAGGATTGATTAGGAAATAATTTACGAAGAGAAGCATTGGCAAATAAATTTCCGAAACCGCCTTCGATATCTATCCAACTATCCAATTTTGTTGCGCCTGTTCTATAACTTATCTCGTAAAAATCAGCTTTCTTTTTTGTTAAATATAGCGCTAAGGATTTTAGCATATTCCCGCGTTCTTGAAAAGTCATTTTCCGAAGAACTTGTCCACCTTTTGTCCTTCCGTATTGAAGGATTTCCGCAAAATCTAGTCCTTCGGTATCGGACAGCGCAATCACTTCGCCCGTAATGGCGTCGTGCATAGGCACGCCTTCGCCGCTACCTGTAATCCATTGTCCTGTTACGTAATTATGTAGTTTTTTCATTGATATTTTATTAGAAGCTAATTAAATACGTTTCAATATTTAAGAATTTTATCTAAGCTTTTTTTTAAAATTTTGATTTCGGATTCCTCAATATTCCCCATCTTATTTTGCAATCTTTTTTTATCAATAGCTCGAATATGAATAGGTAGGGCTTCTGAAGTATTTTTCAACCCATTTGTAGTATTAGGTTCAAGAATTAAATTATCATTATAATATTTAAGTTTAGTCGTTAAAGGAACTACTATAACAGTATTCATAATTTTATTAATACCAGAACCTGATAAAATAATAGCAGGACGTCTACCTCTCTGTTCACTTCCAAGTGTTGGATCTAAAAAAATCTCGTAAATATCGCCTTGATTCATTCGTTTTCGAGTTCTTCAAGAATTTTAAACCAATCTTCGATTCCTTCTTCAGCAAGTAATAATTGTTCTGGATCGTCTGCCATTTTTTTATAACTATTTAAAAAAGCAGCTCTATCTAACTTTTCCAAATAGTATTCTAAAGCTTTTTGAATTAATTTATTTTTTGGCACTTTTAATTCACTTGCTCTTTCTGCGAGATCATTTAAAAGTTTGTCTGGTAAACTTGATGTGAATGTTGCCATTTTATATTTATTTTTTGTAAATATAATTCATATTGGTCATTAAACCTACAAGGAGATTTTCTTTTTAGCTTTCGCTAGAAGAAAACAACATCTTACAGGTTAGGAAACGTTTTCAATAATTGCTGCATATCCTTGTCCAACACCAACACACATTGTAATTAGTGCATATTTTTTATTTTGAAGTTGAAGTTCTAAAGCTGCGGAATAAGCAAGTCGCGCGCCAGTAACACCAAGGGGATGACCGATGGCGATTGAGCCACCATTTGGATTAATTCTTGGATCATCATCTTTTAATCCCCATTCGCGGATGCACGCCAAAGCTTGTGAAGCGAAGGCTTCGTTCAATTCAATAACGTCCATGTCTTCCATTTTCAAGCCAGCTTTTTTAAGAGCTTTGTTGGAAGCTTCAACGGGACCAATGCCCATAATTCGAGGTTCGACTCCTACAACTGCTGAACTCAAAATTCGAGCGATTGGTTTCAAATTATATTTTTTCACAGCATCTTCTGAAGCAATAATCGTTGCTGCCGCACCGTCATTTAACCCTGAAGAATTTCCTGCGGTTACGCTTCCGTCTTTTTTAAACGCTGGTCGCAATTTTGCTAAAACTTCTTTGGTTGTTGAAGGACGGATAAATTCATCGTCTTTAAAAATAATCGGGTCTTTCTTACGCTGCGGAATTTCTACAGAAACAATTTCTTTTGAAAGCCTTCCAGTTTGTTGCGCTTTTGAAGCTTTCATTTGTGAATTATACGCGAAAGCATCTTGGTCTTCTCGTGAAATATTGTGTTTTTCTACCAAGTTTTCAGCGGTATTTCCCATTCCGTCTGTACCGTACATTTCGGCCATTTTTGGATTTATAAATCGCCAACCGAAACTGGAATCGTACATTTTTGCATCTGTTCCAAAAGCGGAAGATGGCTTAGCAACAACATACGGCCCGCGCGTCATATTCTCAACACCTCCCGAAATAAACAAATCGCCATCTCCAGCTTTTATTGCACGATTAGCCTGAATGATTGCTGAAAGTCCGCTGCCGCACAGTCGGTTTACCGTTTCACCGGGAACCGTAACTGGTAATCCTGCCAAAAGTGAAGCCATTCTTGCGACATTTCTGTTGTCTTCGCCAGCTTGATTTGCGCAACCTAGAATTACATCATCGTAAGCTTCTTTTGGAATGTTTGGGTTTCGTTTTACTATTTCAGCAATTACCAATACGGCTAAATCGTCTGTTCTCACAGCGCTCAGTGCTCCTTGATAACTACCGATTGGTGTTCGTATTCCGTCTATTATGTAAGCGTTTTTCATTTTTAAAATATATAATTAATTCCGAGGAAAGCTCCTCCTAACTCTCTTTAAAAAGGTGATAAATTAGAATTTGATTTAATTCATTATTTCAGAAAAAGTATCTCCTTGCTTAATATCGCCAGTTTTGTAACCTTTCATAAACCATTTCATTCGCTGTTGAGAGGTTCCGTGGGTAAAGCTGTCTGGTTGTACATCGCCTCGCGATCTTTTTTGTATTGCGTCGTCACCAACTGCATTTGCAGCACTTAATGCTTCTTCAATATCGCCTTCTTCTAAATATTCTTGATTGTAATGAGCCCAAACACCAGCATAGAAATCGGCTTGAAGTTCTAAAGCTACAGAAAGTTTATTGGCTTCACTCCTATTTTGTCGTTGCAGTTGTGTTACTTTTTGAGAAGTTCCAAGCAATGTTTGTACGTGGTGGCCAATTTCGTGAGCGGTTACATAGGCAATTGCAAAATCACCACCTTTGGCACCGAAACGTGTTTTTAATTCGTCAAAAAATGCTAAATCCATATATAGTTTTTGATCTGCAGGACAATAGAACGGACCCGAAGCTGAGCTTGCATTTCCGCAACCTGTGCTAACGGCGTCTGTGAATAGAACCATTTGTGGCTCTACATAATCGCCAATATTGTTTTCACTAAAAATTTGATTCCAAACATCTTCAGTGTCTGCTAAAACAGTTCCCATAAAGCTTCCCATCTCTTTTTCTTGAGCCGTAAGTTCACGTTGTTCGGTTTGTTGACCAGACTGGCTATTGCCTAATTGCTCAACTATTGGTGCCAGTTGCTGACCTGTTTCACCCCCAAAAAACTGAAGTCCGAGTACTATTAATGTTACTATTATTCCGCCACCCGCGGCTAGTTTGCCTTTACTCATACCGCGACGATCGTCTAGGTTGCCACTTTG
Source organism: Aequorivita sublithincola DSM 14238 (assembly GCF_000265385.1). Classification (NCBI taxonomy): domain Bacteria; kingdom Pseudomonadati; phylum Bacteroidota; class Flavobacteriia; order Flavobacteriales; family Flavobacteriaceae; genus Aequorivita; species Aequorivita sublithincola. The sequence goes on along the minus strand of NC_018013.1, from coordinate 1,918,249 downwards.
TCTTCTACCTTGCCATTTCATCTTTAATACTATTTAGTTACAGTTATGTTGCTTTTATATTTATTCCCAATCTTTGTTCGTTCTATAAACTACACCTTTAAAAAGTGCGACCAATTCATCGCCACGTTTTACTTCAACAATATTGAAACCTAGTTTATTGCCAACTTTTTCAATTACGGATTCTGCTATTAAATAATCGCCTTCGTTGAGTGCTTCAATGTGGTTGATTGAAGTTTCAATGGAAACGGCAAATTTTCCGTGTGTGTTTGCTGCAAAACCGAAAGCTGTATCTGCCAATGAATAACTGATGCCTCCGTGAGCTTTGTTCATGCTGTTTAGCATTTCTTTTCTAACCGTCATTGCTACTTTGCATCTGCCTTTTTCAACTTCCAATATTTTGATGCCGAGCCACGAGCTAAAAGCGTCTTGACTTAGCATTTTTACCGGTATTTTTTTAGAATTAAGCATTTAAAAGAAGGTTTTATTTTCACGATTCATCTTCCGAAGTAATGGCGAACAACGGTAACGGTCTTCATGATATTCATCGTAAAGTTCGTCCATTTTCTTTACACACCAATCTATTCCTTTTTCGTCTGCCCACGCCAATAATCCTTTTGGATAATTTACGGCTTTTGTCATTGCGCTGTCTATATCTTCTGCAGAAGCGATGTTCCAAAAAAGTGCGTCAGCGGCTTCGTTTATTAGCATTACTAAAACTCGTTCAAAAATTTTATTTGAAATTGAAGAGTCAATTACATTCGAATTTATATCAGAATCTTTTACAAGGTTTCCGTTTTTATCATATTCGTAATATCCTATACCAGATTTTCTTCCTAGATACCCCGCTTCTGAAAAACGTTTTTGGGTGAAGGCTGGTCTGTAACGTGGGTCGAAATAAAATGCTTCAAAAACGGTTTCTGTTACGGTGTAATTTACGTCATTTCCTATAAAGTCCATCAGTTCAAAAGGTCCCATTCTGAAACCTCCGATTTCTTTCATTGCAGAATCTATTTCAGAAAACGAAGCGTTTCCTTCTTCATATATACGAAGTGCTTCGCCGTAAAAAGGCCTTGCAACTCTGTTTACAATAAATCCAGGAGTGTCTTTTGCAACTGCGACTGTTTTTTTCCAACTAGCAATTGTATCCATTGCAGTTTCTAACGTTTCATACGAAGTTTGTATCGCTGGAATTACTTCAACCAATTTCATTAATGGTGCTGGATTGAAAAAATGAATCCCAATACAGCGCTCTGGTTTTTGTAAGGAAGCCGCGATTGATGCTATTGAAAGTGAAGAAGTATTTGAAGCGATTATACATTCATCACTTACAAATTTTTCTAAAGTTGAAAATACGTTCTTTTTAATGTCTATGTTTTCAACTATTGCCTCAATAGTCAAATCAGAATCTTTTAATTCTTTTAAAGTGTTTACGTATTTTATATTGTTTTGAATGCGGTTTTTTTCTTCCGAATTGATTTTTCCTTTTTCGACTAAGCGAGTCATTATTTTTTCCAAATCGGTTTTGGCTTTTTCTAACGCATCTGTTTTCGTATCGTATAATTTCACGGAGCAGCCAGCTGTTGCCGCTACTTGCGCAATGCCGGCACCCATTGTTCCGGCGCCTATTATCCCTACTATTTTAATCATTTATAGATATATTATGATCAGACCTGTCAGGTTTTTAAAACCTGACAGGTCTGAATAAGATTACTTTCCTTTAAACTCTGGTCTTCTTTTATTGACAAACGCATCAACGCCTTCTGCATAATCTTCGCTTTGGGCGGCTTCTATTTGAAGTTTGCTTTCCATGTTTAATTGCTCTTCCAAATTATTATGTAATGAATTATTTAACAAACGTTTTGTAAGTCCCAATGCTTTCGTAGGCATTTTTGCCAATGTATTTGCAATGCCATTCACTTCTTCCATAAAATTTTCTGAAGAAACCACTTTGTAAACCATTCCCAATTTTTCAGCATCTAATGCTGAAATTTTATCGCCCAACATCATCAAAGCCGAAGCTTTCTGAAAACCAATTAACCTTGGTAAAAAGAAAGTCCCTGCACTGTCGGGAACCAAACCAATTTTGCTGAATGCTTGAATAAAACTTGCGCTTTCTGAAGCAATTACAACATCGCAAGCTAAGGCAATATTTGCCCCTGCTCCTGCTGCAACACCATTAATTGCCCCAATTATAGGTTTTTCAATATTTCGAATTCTGGTGATTATTGGATTGTAATGTTCATCAAGAATTTTCTTAAAACCAGGGTTTAATTCTGGCGAAGTAACTTCCTTTAAATCTTGTCCCGCACAAAAAGCTTTTCCGCTTCCTGTGATTACAATTGCGCGAACGTCAGTATTTTTTTCGCAAGCGTCCAATTCACTTTGAAGCAACAATGCCATTTCACGATTGAAGCTATTAAAAACTTCTGGACGATTTAGTGTTAGGGTTGCTACTTTATTTTCTATTTGGGTGGTTATGCTTTTACTCATATATCATTTAATGTCGAACACCGAACCACAGAACGCTGAATCTTAAAGTATCCAAACTTCATGATTCAGTATTCAAAATTCGATGTTCATTATTCATTTTATTTTAAACATTTAAAGTAATCAAATGGTTCGTGGCAATCGTCACATTTAAAAAGTGCTTTGCAAGCCGTAGAACCAAATTGGCTTACCAAATGTGTATTTGTACTTCCGCATTGCGGGCATTTTACTAGTTTTTTTTCACCAAGCAAAACGTCTTTGTCGTGCGATTCTGAAAGTGGACGAGCAATGCCATATTCTTCCATTTTTTGGAGTCCTTCTTCGCTAATCCAATCTGTGGACCATGCAGGGGAAAGCACCAACTCAACTTCTACTTTTTTACCTATTTCTGAAAAAGCCTTTTTTAAATCGTCCGAAATTACATCCATTGCTGGGCAACCGGAGTATGTTGGAGTTAATTTTATTTTTACGATTCCGTTTGCTTCAATTGCTTCTCGAATGACGCCAAGAGCCAAAACAGAAAGCACTGGAATCTCCGGATCTGAAACGGTTTTCAGAACTGGGATTAAATCTTTCTGTATGTTTGGTTTTTCTGTGAGTGTCATTTTTGAATATCGAATATTGAATTATGAATACAGAATATCGAAGTTTTGGCACTTCATTATTCGATATTTAGAATTCGGTGTTCGTTATTTTTTACCATTCCATATTCGGATAGGTGCGTTGCATATACTGCAATTCTGCCAAAATATAGCCCATATGTTCGCTATGAACGCCTTCTTTTCCACCTTTAGTGAAATATTTATTTTCGGGAACTGTAAGGGCGGATTCCTTTAAAACTTCAGAAACTTCCTTGTAATATTTTTCTTTGAAAGATGAAACTTCAATTCCGATTCCTTCTTTTGACATTTCCTTTTCAGCATCGGTCATATAGAAAAGTTCGTCAGTAAATCGCCAAAGATCATTTATTGCTTCTTGCATTTTTTTGTTGCTTTCCTCGGTACCATCACCTAGTCTTTTTACCCAATCGCTTGAAAATCTTTTGTGATAACTCACTTCTTTAATTCCTTTTTTTGCAATGGCGGAAAGAATTTCATCGGGACTGTTTTGTAACTTTTCCATCAACATAAAATGGTAAAAATCGAATAAAAACTGACGGCCAATTACGTAACCGAAATGCGTGTTTGGCTGTTCAACTAATAAGCAGTTTCTGTATTCTCTTTCTATTCTGAGCAAGGCGATATCGTCTTCTGACTTATTTTCTTCTGAAATTTTTGCAGCGTATTGATAATAGCTTCTTGTTTGCCCTAATAGATCTAACGAAATATTAGTAAGCGCAATGTCCGTTTCCAAACTTGGACCGTGGCCGCAGAGTTCGCCCAATCGCTGTGCAAGGATTAGGGAGTTGTCGGCAATTGTGAGGATATAATTATAGAGATTTTGGTTTTTCATTTGTATTAAGGGATTTGGCATTAGTTATTTCTTTCTTGAATTTTATTTCGGAAGGAAGAAAGCATTTTCGTTAATTCCGAAAGGTACATTCGATTGTTTTCATTTTCTTCAGCTGAAATATAATCTCTTCTATATGCTTTTGAACTACAAGAAACGCATTCATTTGAGCTATAAATTACATAATGGATATGTTTGATAAATTGCGGATCACTTCTGGGATATTCTTCTGAAATATTTAAAGCAATGGAATCTGCGGCTCTTCTAAATTGTGAAGAAAGCGCATATAATTCGTGTTTAGGAAATTTCATTACTAAGGTATTGACCAATTCGCCAAAATCCGTTGCTTTTTGATAAACATTTAAATCTTCGAGTTTAAAATGATAATTGCTTTTCATACTAATTCCTAATTCCTATTGCCAAATACCTCAATATCACATATGCTTAACCTCATCCGGCAAATCATAAAAGGTGGGATGGCGATATACTTTGTCTTGTGCTGGCTCAAACATTTCACCATTTTCTGAAGGGTTTGAAGCTGTGATATTTATACTTTCAACAACCCAAATGCTTACGCCTTCGTTTCTACGTGTGTAAACATCGCGAGCGTTTTCCATTGCCATTTCTGCATCTGCGGCGTGAAGACTTCCGAAGTGACGATGCTCTAATCCGTTTTTACTTCGGACAAATATTTCCCAAAGGGGCCAGTTTTTTTTCATAATTTTATGTGTTAGAGATAAGACCGCTTCGCTATAAGACATAGGACGTAAGACTAAATTATTTGTCTTACGTCTTACGTCCTTTCGTCTTAAGTCATTTTTTTAACTTGCTTTCGCTACTTTTCGTTTTTCGTTCTTTTCAGCATGCTCCATCGCTGCGTCACGAATCCATTCGCCATTATTCCATGCATTTACTCTGGCACTCATTCTTTCTTTATTGCACGGACCGTGACCTTTTACTACTTGCCAGAATTCGTCCCAATTTATTTCACCAAAATCGTAACTACCCGTTTCTTCATTAAACTTTAGATCTAGATCTGGAACCGTGATTCCCAAAAGATCTGCTTGCGGCACTGTTTGATCTATAAATTGTTGGCGCAATTCGTCATTACTTTTTCGTTTCAGTTTCCATTTCATGGATTGTTCTGTGTGAATAGATTCAGCATCAGTTGGGCCGAGCATCATTAAACTTGGCCACCACCAGCGGTTTAGTGCGTCTTGCGCCATTGCTTTTTGTTCTTCGGAACCACGACAAAGGGTTAGCATAATTTCATATCCCTGACGCTGGTGGAAACTTTCTTCTTTACAAACACGAACCATTGCCCTAGCATAAGGGCCAAAAGATGTGTTGCAAAGAGGAACTTGATTAATAATCGCAGCACCGTCAACCAACCAGCCAATGGCTCCCATATCTGCCCAAGTAACTGTAGGGTAGTTAAAAATTGACGAGTATTTTGCTTTTCCGCTGTGAAGCTGTTCATAAAGCTCGTCTCTTGAAATTCCAAGGGTTTCGCAAGCAGAATATAAATATAATCCGTGTCCAGCTTCATCTTGAACTTTTGCTAATAATGCAGCTTTTCTTCTTAGAGAAGGAGCGCGGGTAATCCAGTTTCCTTCGGGAAGCATCCCGATAATTTCAGAATGGGCGTGCTGGCTCATTTGCCTAATATGTGTTTGCCTATATTTTTCTGGCATCCAATCTTTCGGCTCTATTTTTTCATCGCGCGCAATGCGGGCTTCAAAAATTTCTTCTAGGTTTTTTACTTCTTTCTCGCTCATAATTCTATTTTTTTTAATACCTATAAGGAGCCTCTAAAATAGCGAGGAGTACCTTGCAGGAAATTTCATCATACATCAAAATCTACTTTCACTTTATCTGAAGTTGGAACTGCTTGGCAACTTAACACCAAATTTTGCCCAACTTCTTTATCGCTTAATGCGTAATTAATTTTCATTTCTACACTACCATCTATTACTTCGCACTTGCAGGTGCTACAAACGCCACCTTTACAGGCGAAAGGTAAATCTGCGCCGGCATTTAAGGCAGCATCGAGTATGTTGTCAAAATCCTTTGTCATTGTAAATTGGAATTCTTTTCCACCATCCACAATAGTTACTTCTACGCCTTCTACATTTTGCTGCGCCAAGCGCTCTGTGCGTTTTTTATCTTCCTCAGTTAATCCTGTTACGAATAATTCAAAATGAATTAAATCTTTCGGCAAACCCGCTTCAACCAAATAATTGCTCACATAATGTACCATTTCTTCGGGACCGCACAAAAATACTTCACTCGTATCTGGAATATCTATGAAATTACTGGTTAGTACTTTCATTTTTTCATCGTCAAAACGACCGTTGAGGAGGGCTATGTCTCGGCGTTCCTTGGTCAAAAAATAATAAATTTCTAGTCTTCCGAAGTATTGGTTTCGCAATTGTTCCAAAGCTTCTTTAAAGATAATGGATTTGGCCGTTCTATTTGCATAAAACAGTTTGCAAGTTGAATTCGGCTCTAACGCCAAGTGTGTTTTAATCATTGAAAGTACCGGGGTAATTCCACTTCCTGCGGCAAAAAATAAATAGTTTTTTGCTTTGTCTGGATTAACTTCAACACCAAACATTCCGCTAGGTTCCATAATTTCTAGGGTATCACCAGACTTCAATGTAGAGTTTACAAAAGTTGAAAAAGCACCTCCCGGAATTGTTTTTACCGCAACTTGCCATTGTTTATCAACAGGGCTGGAACACAAACTGTAGGAACGGCGGGTATCTTCGCCATTTATATCGGCTTTCAAAGTTAAATGTTGACCTTGGCGGAAGTGAAATTCTTCCGATAGATTCTCTGGCACATCGAAGGTGATTACTGAGCAATCGTCAGTTTCCTTATAAACGTCCTTTACTTTTATTTTATGAAATTTCGCCACGTATATTTTTCGAATTAGGTTAACAAAACTAACGCTTGTTAGTTAGAATTGCAAATTATTAAGAATGTCTTAGTAGATTTTTCGCTGAATATCAAACAATTCCATTTATCAAAACAGAAATCATATCTTTTTTAAGAATATTCACATCTAATTTTCCACGTTTTTGATACCACAAATATAAAGTTCTTAACGTGGAAAGTATTGAAAAGAGAATGACTTCGGGATGGTGAGGTTTCAGTTCTCCGGTATCAATTCCTTGTTTTATAATCTTTCTAAAATTCTGCTCATAATCTTCCCGCATCATTACGAAAGCGTTTAAATCTAATTCCTCCAAATGCATCCAATCGTTGTTCAAAGCTGCTAGAGCTTCTGAATGATTCACAGTAATATCTATATGAAGTTCGATTACTTTTTCAATTTTTTTTATTGCTGAACTATTTTCAGCGACCACACATTCCATACCAACGGTAAACTCTTCGGCAACTTTCAAAATGATTTCCGAAAGTATTTCTTGCTTACTTTTTATATGGTTGTAAAGACTCGCAGCCTTTATATCCATTGCTGCAGCAATGTCGCGCATAGATATAGCTTTATATCCTTTTTCATAAAAAAGACGCGCCGCGGTTACTATTATTTCTTCTTTCCTATTGAGTTGTTCCATAAACCTTTGCAATTTACAAAAAATAGAGCTTGCAGGTCTTGGAAACCTTAAAGGTCTGGTCTACTTTTGAAGCATGGAAAGCAAGATTGAAACCAACGAACTTTTGGATCGGTTACCACCGCATTTAAAACAATATATAAAACCACAGGATTATGAGCAATATACGCCCATAAACCAAGCGGTTTGGCGGTATGTAATGCGAAAAAATGTAGATTATTTAGCGAAAGTTGCCCACGAAAGTTATTTGGGAGGTCTAAGAAAAACCGGTATTTCCATAGATGAAATCCCTTCAATGTATGGAATGAACCGTATTCTGAAGGAAATAGGCTGGGCCGCAGTTGCTGTTGATGGATTTATTCCGCCGAATGCTTTTATGGAATTTCAAGCCTATAAAGTGCTCGTGATTGCGAGCGATATTCGCCAACTTGAAAATATAGAATACACGCCAGCACCCGATATTATTCACGAGGGAGCAGGTCACGCTCCAATTATTGCAAGCCCAGATTATGCTGAATATTTACGTCGTTTTGGCGAAGTAGGTGCCAAAGCCATTTCTAGCGCCCACGATATTGATATGTACGAAGCCGTTCGCGAACTATCTATTTTGAAAGAAGCCGAAGGTATTTCGCAGGAATTGATAAACGCTGCCCAAGCCAGGGTTGAAGAACTTCAACATAAAAAGGTAAAACCTTCTGAAATTTCTTTAATTCGAAACCTTCATTGGTGGACAGTTGAATACGGAATGGTGGGAACGGTTGAAGATCCAAAGATTTATGGTGCGGGATTGCTTTCTTCCATTGGTGAAAGCGTTTGGTGTATGAAAGATGAAGTGAAGAAAATCCCTTATTCTATTGATGCGGCTTACCAAGATTTCGATATTACAAAACCACAGCCTCAACTTTATGTTACGCCAGACTTTGCTTATTTACAAGAAGTTTTAGAAGAATTCGCTAATACAATGGCTGTCCGCAAAGGCGGTTGGCGTGGGTTGAAAAAATTGATAAAATCAAAACAACTTGGTACTGTTGAAATTAGCACCGGACTTCAGATTAGCGGACATTTTAGTCGAATGATTATGAATGAAGATAACGAAGTTGTCTATTTTGAAACCAAAGGTGAAACAGCACTTAGTTACCGTGAAAAAGAAGTGATTGGTCACGGAATAAGTCGTCATAAAAATGGTTTTCGTTCGCCTCTAGGAAAGTTGAAGGGTATAAATCTCTCCATTGAAAATATGGGCCCGCGCGATTTGCAAGCCTATAATTTTTACGATGGAAAACCAATTTCTTTTGAGTTTGAAAGTGGAATAATTGTACAAGGATTGAACGTTACAGGAATTCGAAATTTGCGAGGTGAATTAATGTTGATTCAATTTACAGATTGTACCGTGCAATATAAAAACGAAATATTATTTTCCCCAGAAATGGGCGATTTTGATATGGCTGTTGGCAAGGAAATTTTGTCTGCATTTGCAGGTGCGGCAGATTATCATTCGTTTGATTTGGCGAATCACAATCCCAATAGTGAAACCATCCGCACGAAACTTTCCGCTACGGAAATAGCGTTGAACTTACTTTATAAAGAAGTTCGTTCCACCCGTAATTCCAAAGAATTAAATTCAAAAAAACTTCAGCAAATTTTTAAAACTGTAAAAGAAAACCATTCAGCAGATTGGCTACTGCCGTTGGAAATTTTTGAGTTGGTTGCAAAAACGAATTCAAATTTTTCTGAAGAAGTTTTAAAACATCTTTTACATTTGACGGAAAAGCGGCCAAAAGTAGCGCATTTAATTGAAGGTGGGTTGTCGTTACTTGGCACTTCGGCTTCGCTTAGTGACCAGAACTAATTATTAATTAAAAAAATGCTGAGAAAAGCACTTGGACTGCGCTCAGTATAACAATATAAAAATTATTAGATGGGATTATTAGATTTTTTATTCGGAAACAAAGCAAAGAAAATTGAAGATTTTAAAAGCCGTGGCGCTATTATTATAGATGTTCGCAGTAAGGGAGAATATGACGGCGGAGCCATTCCTGGTTCAAAAAATATACCGCTTCAAAGTATTTCTTCAAAAATGAATGATATAAAGAAATGGAACAAACCAATCATTACTTGTTGCGCCAGCGGAATGCGCAGTGCGAGTGCTGCTGGGATTTTAAAAAGTAATGGCGTGGAAGCGATGAATGGTGGCGGCTGGTTTAGTTTGAGTAAAAAACTATAATTTCAGTTTCTTAAAATCTTTTTCTTCTTCAATTGGGTTTCCATTATATTTAAGCGTCCAACCCATAGAATTGGTGAGAATGAATATTTTCTGAAGCTCAGAAATGAGCCTATTTTGGGCATTTGTTCGAAGTTGAGATGCCTCTATTTTTTTTCGAAGTGATTTTTCAACACGTTGTTTTATTTTGTTGTAATCTGACGCCGTAAACTGATTTAAATAATCTTGCGTAACATCATAATACTCAATATTCGGATTTATAGAAAGTTCAGGTTCGGGGATGTTTGTTATGGTGACAGTTTTTGTGACTTCGTCAATATTTGTAGTTACTTGACTCAAATCATAAGCTATGCTTGCTTTTGCATTTACCACAATCAACGCTTTTTTTCGAGCATCAAAAAGACCGTACATTAAATCTTTACTATCATTATAACTGAAAACTTGTGCGTAGCTACCTTCAGTAACAATCAATTTTCCTACATTTTTTAACTCCTTTTGGATTAAAGCTGTGTTGGCTTCTAATTGTTCACGAGTGTCTTTGCGGTCTTCACAATAACGCAAACCGAAAACGATTACAAAGGCAATTACAATTCCGAGGAAAATATTTCTCATAAAAAAGATTTAAGACCGCTGCGCTAAAAGACGTAAGATATAAGACTATCACAATTGCAAAGGGATAGTTCAAAAATAAACATTAATTTAGAATGACGGAAAATTTAGTGAGATTGCTTCGCTCAGCTCGCAAGGACATTTACAAATCATATTTCACAACAAACATTACAATGCGCGGCATTACAAAGTATTGTGAAGTGGTGCTATACTGCTCATTAAAACTGTCATTGTTTATGGATTCGGTATTCAAAATATTAGTGGCTTGAACTGAAAATTCCCACGGACTTTCGCCTTGTTTATAGTATAAATTTGCGTTGAAGAAGGAATAATCATTTTTAACCGTTTTAAGATTATTGGCATAATTGTAATAATCCCACTCTGCAAAAAGATTGAAATCCTTCAAAAAACGAAGGTTCACATTTGCATACGGACGGTTTGTGAAAAAAACCTGTTTTGATCCACCATTGTCGTAATCATTTTTAACGAAACGATAACCAACTTCAAAATTTGGGAAGGTTTTGAAATTGCTTAAAATACTGGCATTGTAATTTTGCGTAAGACTTTGGCTTTCGCGAATTTCTTCGTTAATTGTATTGTTCGTTTTGGTTAAAATAACTGCCGCGTCAATTTTAAACTGAACTTTTTTTATGGTTTTACTAAACCTTCCAATTGCCGAAAATGTTTCATCTGGAAAGTTGCTGTCATAATTTATTGGGCTGCTCACTAAATTAATTCCCACCAATTCAGCATTGGATTTTATAGCATCAATCTGTCTGGTATAGCTCAAATTTCCACCAATATTGGTATAGTTGAAAAGATTAAAGCTGAAATAAGTCAAACTATAACTTTGCGAAAGTGAATTCTCTAAATTTCTATTTCCTCGATATAAATTATTGTAGTTGTTGAAAACAAAAGCTTGAGCGTAATTATTGATGTCTGTATATTCTGAAGTGATGGCATAATTAAACCTAATATTTTCGCTCTTTTTCAACTCAACAATAACGTTTACGTCTGGTAAAATCATCCAATCATTCTGCGTTACGGTACTTCCGAGTTGCTCGTTTTTAAGGTTGTAATTATGAAGTGTAACACCTGGCGTGAAAATGAATTTTCCTTTTTTTACTTTATAATGAAGTCCAAAAAAAGCGTCTGTAAAAGCATAAGATACATCATTGACCAACGGAAAAGTTTCGCCTTCTATTTCTTGTGAAGAATTGAAATCTAATCGATCAGAATTATCCAAAAGCTGAAAAATATTACTGTTGAATTTTTGATTGCTATACGTTGTTCCTATTGTAAAATTAAGATTGCTTGTATTATTCAACACATAATAATAATCTACTTTAGCGTCAATTTTGCTGGTTTTAATTTTCTTTTCTTGGTTGATATTGTACCTGTTTTGTGGCACATCTAACGGTAAAATGTCTGGAAACGGAAGTAAATCTGTAATGGCTTTGTAAAACGGATCTTCATCTTGATACAAATGTTGAATTTGTGCAGCAAAGATATTTTTGTCGTTTAAAGTGTAATAAACACTGGCATTTTGATTAATACTGAAGGGTTTGTTTTCCTTAACTTCTTCAATATTATTGTCGAAATTAGCGAACTGTGAAAGCGTATTGTCGTCCTCAGACTGTTTTGAAGTTTTTATGATAGCGTCATAATCAAGTTGAAAGTTGGAATTTGGCTTATAGGTGCTGCTTAATTTCAACATCCCGAGTTGACTTCGTTGGGCGTTTTCGGCATTTGTGTTTTCTGTGATTCCCGTTAAAGTATATTGACGGATACTGTTTTTTACAAAATTTGATTTATTGTCGCTCAAAATTCCGAAACCACTAATGTCCAGCTTTTTATTTACGGAATAACCGAAGTTTCCCGCAATAAATTTGGCATCAATAGCTTTTGCCTTATCGTTTTGTGAAACCGCAAAACCGAGGTCACTGTCGCTAATTCTAAAATTGGTTCCACCTCCTTTATTGAAATTTTTAAAACCTCCCGTAAAGTTGAAATAATCACGAAACGTAAAAGGTACTTCGCCAATATTGTTGAAATCGGTAATTATGTTTATACTGTATTTTGGACTGTAGTAAAATAGTTTTGGATGCACTAAATATCTGCCGTTTTCTTCACCATATTCATCTGCAATTCCTGCTCCAGCGGTAACCTCTCCAAACCAGAAATTCTTCTTTCCTTCTTTTAATTTGATGTTTATTGCAACGTTATCTCGGTCATTTCCTAAACCCCGCATTTGGTCCACATCATTGTAATTTCTTAAAACCTCTACTTTATCAACAGCATCTGCGGGAATGTTTTTGGTGGCGAGCTTGCTGTCGCCGTCGAAGAAATCTTTTCCTTCAACCATAACTTTCGTTACGGTTTTGCCTTCCACTTGTATTTCACCATCAGCGTTTACTTCAACTCCTGGAAGCTTTTTCATTACGTCGCCCAGTTTGCGTTCGTCACCGTTTGTGAAACTGTCTGCGTTGTAAATTATAGTATCGCCTTTTACGGTTACGGGCATTTCATATACAATTTCCACATCGTCCAGCTGGTTTTCTTGCGGATTTAAGATGAAATCCAAATCAACATTTTCTGAATCTGAAGAAACATTTACGGTTTGTTCTTTGTTTTCATACCCTAAAAAACTCGCTCTTAAAAGGTATGTTTCTCCTTTTGGAAGATCTAGTTGATAGCGACCTTGATAATTGGTAATTCCATAAGACTCCGTTGCGCCGGTTGCTTTAATGCTGGCTATAACATTGGCAAATTCCAGCGGATTGCCGATGCTGTCTTTTATGGTTCCTTTTACCTTTATGCTTTGAGCGGAAAGGGAAAGTGAGAAAACACAAATTAATAAAAAGACTAATTTATTCATTGAAATTTTAATCAATTTTTAGGGGAAAGGACTTTTTAACCACAGAGTTCGCAGAGGTTTTCACAGTGTTCACAAAGCTTGACTTCTAATTAAAATCCACCCCCACGACGTCCATTGCCGCCACTATTCTTAAAATTATCTCGCAATTCGTCCGTTTTTTCTTTTACGATTTTTACGTATTCTTCGCGAGTAACTTTTTTACCTTTTGTAGGCGCTTCTATTTTTTCAGATTCTTTTGGATTCATTACAATTTTTGAGCAAAGCAATGTAGTTCTGTAAACGTTCAATTCCAAAATTAGGCCTGGAAGACCAGTAAATTCACCCGGACCATTGCTAACTGGGATTTGCGGAGTGAACCACGCCGTAACCTCAACTTCCTCTGGAATTTCAATATTATCCATTGGGTCTTGGGATTGGGTGGAGTCGCTTTTTACTTCAGCATTTTCTTTTTCATCTTTCTTTTTTGGACGCGCCATACTATAATCGCTTGGATCTACTTTCTTTATTGCCGTGGCTTTAAAAGCGATGTATTGTCCGATGGTTTTAGACTCTTTTGTTATTTGCCAATCTAAGGTTTTAATGGAATCTGTTACCAAAAACTGTTTTCCGAAGAATTCATTTTCTTCAACAATTTGATTTGTTTTTAAATTTTTATATTGCGCTCCGGGCGAATAGCTGCTCATCATCATTTTAAGACCCGGATTCATTGGCGTGGCGTCAAGTTTTTCCTGTTCTTTATAAATGGATTCTTCTTTATTGAAAGTGAGGATGTAGGTTTTCTCCAAGGCGCTTTTCATCATTTGGGAAATCATTTTTTTCATCTCCTCGGTCATTTCTCTCCCGCCGTCCATGGCGTCAAGATCTACAGTAGTTTTGGATTCATAAAAAGCTTGTCCGCTAATGTTTTGGGCGTTTATTCCGAAGGTGAAAAGAAGTGCAAAAATTAAAAGATATTTTTTCATAAGATTTTTTGATAGTTGAAGTCAAAATTAAAATAATTTGACCAAAATGTTTAAAACTAGTTTAATTTGTTTGAACAAAAATACGTGTTATCATTAAGACGAACTAAGTTATAATCTGTTACATTAATTTTCGTTAAAGAGTATGTTCACATTTCGTAACTTGCCAACTTTATGAAACAACTTTTCCTACTTTTTCTATTTATTTGCCAATTGGGCATTGCGCAAAGTCTCACTCCCGTTAGTAAGACGTCTCTTGTTGCTGACCGTTTTATAGGTCTTGACAATTATAAAAACACGTATTTCATTAAAGATCGCGTTATAATCAAACAAGGTCCCGACGGTAATTTTCGTTTTAACGATTTGCAATTGGGGCGAATTACTTCCGTAGATATTATAAATCCGTTAAAAGTGGTTGTGTTTTTTCAGGATACCAATACCGTGGTTTTGTTGGACAATAAGCTGAGTGAAATTCAACGCATCAATTTTAATAATCTGCCTCAGTTTTTAAATGTGAGTACAGCAACAAATGCGGGAAGCAATAGCTTGTGGCTTTTTAATGTAGACGCACAGCAACTTGAAATGTATAATTACGGTTCTAAGTTGCAAACCGTGGTTTCACAACCCTTTCCGGGGAAATTGATTTCACAAGCGAGCAACTTTAATTATTGTTTCACTTTAACCGAAAAGAAATTGCGCGCTTTCAACATTTACGGAAGCATTCTAAATGAATCGGCTTCGGAAGATTATGATAAAATAGTTCAGCAAAACGAGAATTTAGTGGCTTTGAAGGATGATTCGCTTTATTACATTCCAGATTTTGCTAAGCGGAATGAAGGCCTTTCACACCAAACCGTAAAACTGACTTTGTCCGAAATAAAAATTAAAGATTTGCAGCTTACCAATGATTTCCTGTATATTTATGACGGCGAAATTTTGCACACTTTTAAACTAACCATCCCAATTAAAGAATAGCTATGCACGTTGCAATTGCAGGAAACATAGGTTCCGGAAAAACCACACTTACCCGTCTGTTATCAAAACATTACAAATGGCAAGCCCATTATGAAGATGTGGAAGACAATCCATATTTAGACGATTTTTACAACCAAATGGAACGTTGGTCTTTCAACCTTCAGATTTACTTTTTGAACAGTCGTTTTCGTCAAATTCTTGAAATTCGCGAAAAGGAGAAAAGTGTAATTCAGGATAGAACCATTTACGAAGACGCATATATTTTTGCGCCAAACCTACACGCGATGGGCCTTATGACCAACCGTGATTTTGAAAACTACCGTTCGCTTTTTGAACTTATGGAAAGCGTTACAGAAGGTCCCGATTTGCTGATTTATTTACGAAGCAGCATTCCAAACCTAGTAAACCAAATACACAAGCGCGGTCGTGAGTACGAAAACTCTATAAGCATCGATTACCTAAGCCGTCTTAACGAACGTTACGAAGCTTGGATTCACGGTTACGATAAAGGAAACCTCATCATTCTAGATGTAGATAATCTCGATTTTGTTGATGATCCGGAGCATTTGGGCGAAGTGATAAACAAGATAGATGCTGAGCTTCATGGATTATTTTAGCCCACTAAAAAACTGAAAGTCAATCTCCATTTCGTATAAATACATATCTTGCCTATCGAATCATTTTATCTTAATTTAAACCACAGTTGATGAGAATTTTAAACTTATTTTTATTTGTTACACTTATTTCCATAACAATTTCCTGTTCCAAAAAAGATGACAATCCAGAACCGGTAATCAGCATTAATGCCACATGGAAAGCATCAGCTATAGATTATAAAATAAACCAAACTTTTAATGGTCCAGGACAGACCGTAATTAAGAATTATAACGGGATTACAAGTGACGTTACTTACACCATGAGTTTTTCTGAAAACCCTAATAGAGTAATAACTAATGGAGGTTATGATATTGAATTGGCAACTTTTGGTGGCCAAACCATTATTCAAAATATCATCTTTTTCCCAAATGGTACTTGGTCATTAGCTGGCAACCAACTATCCGTTTCTGATGGTACAGAAATAGAAGTTTTAACAGTTGTAGAATTAACTGCTAATAAATTGGTTCTAAACGGTGTGAAAAATGAGACTTCAACTCAGGGTGATGTTACGTTGAATTCAACTAATAATTTAACCCTAACATTCGCTAAACAATAATATATTATTTAGTTTTTATAATTATGCCTTACCAGCATTGGCAGGGTTTTTTAGGTCTTTTTTAAAGAAACCCGCAAGTTTTGGTTTTTGACATAAGAAACTATTAATAAAACACCTAGTGAAAATCTTATTTATTCAAATTCTCTCTCCATTCTTCCTTGCTGAGCGAGTAGAAATTGTGAAGCGTCCCATCATAGATAAATTCATTTCTTTTAATAAGCCCCACTTTTTTCAAAATAGTATTCGACGCTGTGTGCGCTACATCGGCAATTCCTACAATTTCTTTAAAGTCTAATTCTTTAAAACCGTGATTTAATGAAGCGAATGCTGTTTCGGATGCGTAGCCTTTTCCCCAGTATTTTTTGAGGAAACGGTAACCTAAATCGTAATATTGGGTTCTTTCATTTACAACATCTGTTATCAAACGAAAACCGCTCCAACCAATAAAATCTCCGCTTTCTTTTTCTACAACTGCCCATCGTCCTATTCCGTTATCAATGTATTGTTGCTTTATGGAGGCAATAATTTTTTGGGCTTCTTGCAAGGTTGCGATTGGCTTGTTTCCTAAAAATTTATGTACCTCAGCATCACTATCCATTGCGAACATTCCTTGTGCATCTTCATCCATCATATCGCGCATAAGTAGGCGATCTGTTACTATGTGAATTTTCATTTTCTAAATGGTTTATTTTCTAAAAAGGAAAGGAGACCTTTATATGTATTTCTTAAAGCTTCTCAATAATTAAAGCAGCTAATGCAACAGCCTTAACCTTATTAGCCGCGGCATCATCAGAAATTCTTACATGTAGATGAATCATCGTTCCCTTTGCCAAAAAGGTAAGCTGCGACATTCTTGAGCCCCAAGTAGCCATATCGCCAATGCCATCTACGGTCACTCCATCTTTATAAACCTTTGTTGAAATTCCAAACATTTTTTCATTCGCATTTTCTACTAATACGATGCTTGCTTCAGCTGGATAATTAAGACTTATCTCTTGCCCGGCAACAGTTTTTTTAGTGGTAAATGCAGTTGTCTTCCATTTGTAAAAACAGGTTGGATAGGTTCGTACCACATCTTTTATTTCGGCAAGATCATCAGCTGGTATGCCCAATATTTCCTTTATTTTTTCCTCTGTTACAAACCCACAAGGCGAAGAAGCACTTTCGATTACTTCAGGGGCTGCTTCTTTTTCATTCGTTATCGCTTCGGTTTGGGTGCTTTCTGCTTTAGAAGTTTCAGAATTTCCACAAGCAATTGCAAAAATACACGCGACTATTAATAGTAATGATTTTTTCATAATATTGGATTTAGTTTTATCAAGATTAATTTTTTTAAGTAGTTGAATATTTGAATAGTAGTCAATAAAAATACGAAATGACATTCAATTAGAAACTATCTATTTTCAGAATAAAAAAAGCTTACAAATTCAATGAATGAATTTGTAAGCTACTGTAAAAACTACAATACTAAAGGAAGCAACTAAATCCGCTTCCCAACAATCTCCTGTCCTCCTTGAAACAAAGTCAAGCTCTCCACTGCTCCAGCAGCATTCTTTTTAAAGATAATCTGCGCGGTTACTACTTTCAAATAAAACTCGGTTTCAGACTTTGGAAAAATTGGTGCCATAGGTTGACCCGTAGCTTGGGCATTAAGCTGACTACCTTCTTTGGTTATTGTGAGAATGAATCCGGGTTGCAGTTCATATTTACCAACATAACTTTCCAAAATAGCATCTGGTACGCTTACATCTTTTACCATATCTTCGGTTTCTACGCCCAACTTTTTCAACATTGCAATACCGCTTTCATTTGCTGGATTGAGTTCTACAGATTTTTTATAATTGATAATCGCCAACTCATTCTTCCCTTGCTCCATTAAGGCTTCCCCATAACTGTCATACACATTAGACGATTTTGGAAAAGCTTCCACATTCAGTTTAAAAATTGCTTCTGCTTCATTTATCTTTCCAGCTTGAAGCAAGGTATAACCAATACTATTCATGTCATCTTCTTCAAGAGAATACAGTTTTGAATCTTTATTCTTTTTATAAAACTCAAGTCCTGCATTTAAATCTTTATCTAAAATTTTATTTAAAACTAAATCCGCCAAGGATTGTTTTGGCATATCATAGGTTTTACCTTTTAAAATTGCACTAATTGCTACGTTTATGCTGTAAAGTGGCGCACCTCCTGTGTTGTTCAATAAAACAACCAAGGATTTATCTTCAATTTCACGCGTAATAAGTGTATTAAAACCGTTGATTCCTCCCCCGTGCGTAACTACCTTCACGGTATCTTTTGTATTGCCAATAGGCATTTCGCCAATCATCCAACCATACCCGTAATACTCGCCAAAAGCAGGAATGTATTTTTCAAATAGCATATCCATATATTTCTTCGAAAGTAATTTATCGGTGTATAAAGCCTGATCCCACAAGTACAAATCTTCCACTGTGGAATACAGCGAACCCGCCGCATAAGGTGTAGACATATCTATATAAGGTGAATTTTCAGGAGTACTACCCTTCATTTCATAACCCGTAGCGCGTTTTTTGAGTATTGTATTGTGATGGTCATAACCTGAATCTTTCATTTTTAAAGGATCAAATATTTTCTCCTGCAACACTTCTTCGTAGGTTTTCCCTGTAACTTTTTCAATGATAGCACCCAAGAGTATATAACCCGAATTACTATACGCAAACCTTTCTCCGGGCGTAAATTCCAACGGTAAATCTCCAAACAATGCTAGCATTTCTGTTGGTGAATGCGGATTTTGACTTAAATCTTTAAAGAAATTAGGAAACGAAGTGTAATTAGGCGTTCCCGAAGTATGCGTAAGCAATTGATGAATCGTAATTTTATCGCCATTCACTTTTGAATAATCTGGTAAATATTTTGAAACTGTAGCCTGTAAATCCAACTTTCCTTCGGCTACCAATTGCATTATGAGCATTGAAGTAAATTGTTTGGTAATGCTTCCCAAACGGTGCTTGGTATCTGGCGTATTGGGAATATCCCATTCCATATTTGCCATTCCGAAGCCTTTTTTATAAATAACTTGTCCTTTATCTGCCACGAGCACAGAACCGTTAAACTGGCCGTATTCAGTGTACTTGTTTAACAACTCGTCTAGTTGCGTTGTTTTTGTTTGTGCGTAAGTAACAGCAAAAGTTGCCACAAAAGTAATAACCGCCAAAATAGCGGTTCTGCGAAAAGAGTAATGATTTGGTTTCATGATGTGTTTGATTTTGATTGGTGAATTATTTTTTGATTACAAATAGGACGCAAGAAAATGAACTGTGTTACAGTTAGTCCCAATTTGGTAGTTTAGAAATAAGAAGGCTTATCCGAAAAAAACAGTTATCTAATGATTATAGACTCACTCACATTCTGATAAATTTCCCCTGTAGATAATTCAACAATTACTTTTACTTTATAGTTTTCATCTAAAGTAGGTTTTCTATCCACCAAAAGTTTAATTGCGGGAAGTTGAATGTTTGTAGTATCGTTTATCAAATAGTTTTGTAAATATTCATCTTCTTGATTGTAAAAACCTTTGGCCAAAATCAAGTCGTTTATCGTATCGTTCGCCTTATGCGTTTCGTCGAAATCATTTAACGTAATAACAGTAATATTAGAAAGCTTTTCAAATTTAGATCCGTAATCGCCATTGCCAATACACGAACAAGCGTAGGCACTCGGAATAAGTGAAAAACTTGGTCGTTTTGGACGACTTTGGCTTATGTAATCAACACTGTATTCAACCGTTAAACCTGCGTATTTTTCATACGAAACCGCCTCATTCGGTATCATTAAGTTAACAGAATTTTCACCAACTTTTTTGTAGTTTTTTAATTCCATTCCGTTAATGTCGAAATACTTTCCGGTTACTACACCGCAGTTACAATCGTCATCATCTATGGGGCTGCACATCTGTAAGGGAAGACCAATAACTAAAACGAAAACTAGAACTTTTGTTTTTATATTTTTTATGTAGGTTTTCATAATAAATATGTTTTAATTCTCTTTAACAACTGGCTTATCCACAAAAGGTTTTATGCCAAATTCAGGATATATTTCACTTGGAAAATAAAGCACGCCACCACGAGACACCATGGAAATCTTTTTTATAGCTTTCAATTCTTTCGTTGGGTCGCTAGGAATAAGAAAGAAATCGGCAAGCATTCCCGGTTCTATTGCCCCTCTATCTTCCTGCCCAAGATATTGAGCCATATCGTAGCTTCCCAATTTCAATAATTCTGCTGGAGTGTATCCTAATTGTTGATAGAGTTCCAATTCTCTATGCAAGTTAAATGCACCTCCCAAATCGGTTCCTGGCACTATCAAAATGCCGCGTTCCTTCATAAGTTTTAGAACTTCAACAATTTTATCATACGCGCCTCGGTACGCCTTATCTTCTGTATCGTTGGCTATACTTGCCATCGCCATTTTTGCATCGCGCTGTTCGCTGGCCGGCATATTTTCAATATAATCCAAAACGCCAGCTTGCGTTTCTCCATTACGGGAAAGTAATAACAACTCGTGAATTGCCAACGTTGGATCCATTGCTACATTATTCTTCACCATTAAATCTAAAGTTTCTTGAACGGGTGCACTGTTTAAGTCTAACTCTGGTAAGCGTTGTAAAGCCGTTAATCGCAATAAGGTACGCGTATCTTCATCTGGCTCCAAAACCCATCCCAACATCGTTTGATTAATATGTGTCATTTCATCATAACCGGCATTTATCATATCGTTCGCAGTAGAAAAAGCTGGAACATGACCCATAACAGGCATATTCAACTCGTGTGCTTTTTTAACAATGGCCGGCGCCCATTCCCCATTCATACTATTGTATAATTTAACACCATAAAAACCTTTATCTGCATAAGTTTGAACTGCTTCAAGTGCTTCTTCTTCACTCTCCACAAGAATTCCATTGTTACTATTAAACGGACTTTTCCCTTCAATAAAACCCATACGCGTAATGTGCGGCCCAGCAAGAACCCCTGATTCTATTTTTTGGATAAGACTGTCCAAAACCTCATTATTATTCCCCATATCGCGAACCGAAGTAACTCCAGCGGCAACATTCAAAAGCGCAGAATTCGCGCCCATATGTCCGTGCATATCGTAAAGTCCTGCTACCAAAGTTCCACCAGCGCCATCTATTTCAATTTCGTTTTCGCCAGCAGCCACATCAGCGGCTTCAATGCTTAGTATTTTATCACCGCTAACCACTACGGAAGACAAGTCAGTAAGCGCCAAGGTTTTTGGATCGAATATTTTCACATTGCGAATGCGGATATTCTTATCGTATTTATGTGCAAATTTCTTCTGCAAATCTTCATAACGCTGTGCCGAATATTTTTCCGCAAGCAGACGCATTGCCTTTTCTTCTTTCTCAAAACCAGAACGAATGACTATAACCCTTGGCGTGATTAACGCAAAAAACTGCTTCTTTTCATCCAAAACAAAATAAGAAGGATTTAGGTCCAATCCAGATAAGGCATAGCTTTTCAAATTCACTTGCCCAGCATCCGAAGTTGCTGTAATAGTCTCTAACTCGGCAAGCTGTAACCGCCCGGCTGGCAAAGCCTCCACCGACATATCTTTTGAATTTAGCAGCACGCGAGCCTGCATAAACAATGAATACGGGCTGCCGGATTGATTTACATAAAAGGAAGGCTGCTCCATTTTTGCAGAACCTTCTCCCGTGGCGTCCGTCCAACTTGCTTGCTGCCCGTCCAACTTATAACTTTCCTTAATGTCGTTGCCAAAAGTAGTATTGCCAGTAATATCCCATTGCACGGGGAAACCTTCGCTATTGAGCACAATGGTTTCCTTAATGGTAGGGCCTCTCCCGTTGTCTTTATAATCGTAATCGGTTACAAGCGTATCGCCAGAACGGCTAAGGTTTAAATGCCCAACCTTTACCCCCGAAATAATTACGGTATATGTTTCTTCCGCAGGTAAATCTGCTTGTGAGGAAGTTTGCTCACTTGGCGATTTACAGCTTTGGGTTACTAGCAGCACACCAATTAAAAGATAGTAATAATTGTTTTTTCGAAGTTTTGATATTCCTTTAGCGAAGAACATAGATAGTGAGGTTTTGGTTATTTTTAAGGCCCAAATACTGTTGAAAGCTTTATGAATGAGCTTTTTAACTGCCGGGAATATCAAATATAGTTTTTAATTGGGGAATGGCAAGATGGTTGGAAGAGTCAGGAGCGGAATGGTTGCGTTAGCGTGGCGGTATACTTTTGCTAGCGAGGTATTTACGGTTTAATTATTCATATTGAAGTTTTGAATTATCCAAATATTTTCATTTTATTTATTTAAGCTTTTATTGTCTTAATTGCCTAATACTCCAGTTAATACCATAAATTAAGTATCTCGAAATAAATGTGATTGAAATTAAAATAAAAAATAAAAAATAAACTTTTTCTTGAGTAATGTTTTTATTGAAAAAGGATTCTTTCGTTTTCTTCAATTGATGTATTTGATTAAAATATTCAACCTGATTTACGTCTTTCGGAAGTCCTTTATCTGTAAACCCAAATTCCGGAAATTTAGAATTTAGGATTAATGGATTAGTGTATTTTTTGCTATTAACAGTTACTATGTAATCTTTTAAAGATTGTTCTTCATATTTCTTTAACTCTGGAAAATCTGAAATTCGGCTTTCCCACGTTGATGCTTCTAATATTGCATCATCCTCGTAGTTATCCACAAATCTTTCTAACGAAATATATGGTTCTATATTAAATATTTCTGAAATTTCAATTTCAATTTCTTTTTCCTTTAATTTATTGAATTGATGTAATTGTAGCCAAGTGATATAAAGGAAAATAAATACAACACCCGTTCCAATAAATATTAAGAATTCCTTTGCAATTATTTTTTTATACTTTTTATTCATTGGTGGTAACTTTATAGCCCTATGTTAGGCTTTTTTTATCATATTATATTCATTGCTTAGTTTTTCGCTCAGTATTAAGTATTCATCAATATCAAAAATAATTTTATTAGATATTTTTTCGTAAGTTTTAAAATCCACTTTGTTTACTTTATTTTCCTTTAATTTTCTAAGAGGATTGGTTGAAATTTCTGATTTCGGATGATACAAAAAAAGGCAAAAATCTTTTGAAAGAGGAAGATAAATTTCCGCTTCTACAGGTATTAGCCATTCATTACGACCTTGTTTGTCAATATGAACTGGACTATCAGTAGTCAGCCATTCATTTCCGTTATTTTCGGTTATAATTATCTTGTTGAAATTTCTTAATACGTGTACAAAATGATTCATTACAGTTCCTAAAGCAACATTAAGTTGGTAGTCAACTTTGAATATTTTTAAGATTTTTTCTGTGTGTTCTGTGTCATCTGAGAACAACGTTATTTCATTAATGAACTTTTTTCTTATTGTTTCGTCTTTTAAAGACTCGAAAATAAAAAATCTTGTTGGATTTGTTCTACATAGGATATTTGCTACGAAATGATTTAAGAAATCGCTATCTAATTCAATAAGTTGCTTCTGATTCCGAATATTATTAATGATTGTTTTATAGCGATTTTCAACTGTATTAAATAAGTTTTCATAATGCCGTCTTGCCTCCATATCCTTGAATGGTAAGTCAAAAATATTTATCTCTTTGGTGAAATCTATAATCTTAACCTCTTCAGTATTTTTACTTCCATATTTTAAAATAGATAGCCAGCATTCATTATCTATCGAATATCCAAATTCTTTCAAATAGACTTGTGGAATTTTATGCTGTCCTTGAAATTCGGGTTCTTTTTTCATGTGTTCGTTAAGGCACATAGTTTACAAAGTTAAAGCCACATGCTTTACACTAGATTCTGACTTAGTCTAATTGATACTTGTTTATCTCTGATTTTATTTTCATTAAAGTAACCTAAAAATACGTCTCTATAAAATACCCTCCAAATTCCATTTCCCTGATCTTCAACACCGACGTATTTCCCCTTAAGTCCAGCAGTTAAATATACCCAATAATATGACTTCCACCGCAGGGATGCATTTTGACATACTTTCATCACTTTCATTGTTGCTGGATAATCTTATTTTGGGATCTTTTCAGGGTATGGCCTGTTGGAAAAATCATGGCAATCTGCAGGAGTTTTCATTCCTAAAGCTTCGTGGGGTCTAATGTGGTTATATTCTTTTACAAACCGATTTAAACTACGTTGTTGGGCCTTTAAATCGAATGATGAGGGTTTGGCGCAAGCTGCCTTTAAATCACGGTGCATACGCTCGTGTTGTCCATTCTGATCTGGTCTTGCGGGATCGGAATAGACAGGATCTATTCCCAGTTCAATAAACCAATAAGATAGCCTGGTATATCTTTGAATGGCAGCTACAGATCCAAAGGGACTTCCGTTGTCGGTATGTATCTGTTTTGGGATGCCATATTTTCTGAAAACCTTTGTAAACTCTTGCTTAACAGAGATAAAATTTTCCTTGTAATGTCCTTTTGCAGTAAACAAAAACCTGCTTTTGGAATCGGCAATAGTAAGCGGATGACAGTATATTTTATTACCCATTAAAAACTTCCCCTTATAGTCTGCGCTCCAAACTTCATTGCACTTCTTAGGATCGAAAATTGGATACACAGGCTTGACTCTTCTGCTTCGTTTTTGAGGTTTAACTAGACCATTTTTAGAAAGGATGTTGTGAACCGTGACCACACTTGGGATAAGTTCCTCTGGATACTGTTTAAACAACAATATGCGGATTTTCTTGGCACCCCAGAGCATGTGTTTGTTCTTTAATTTTAGAATTGAATCCGCTACTTCTTGATCGGTTCTATTAGGGTGGTTAATCGGAGCTCTTTCTAGCTCAATTAAGCCAGATAAACCCATTTTTTCATACCGAGAAATCAATTTGTAAGCGGTAGGTCGCGATATATTAAATGACCTACAAAGTTCTGTGATGGTGTAATTTTGAGTTAACCATTCGTGAATAAATTCTACTTTTTGTTCCATTTTAGTTTTTGCTTTCCAGACCATGATAAATCGCTTTTTCAAGCAATTTATGAATCTTAAAAGTGTAAACTATGTCCCTTTAACTTTGTAAAAGATGTCCCTTTACCGTACCCATGTTACTGGCAACGTTTAGTGTAATCGCAGTTAGGGATAAATATACAAGGTTTTTAGGTTTAGCACGGACGTTAACAATGACGCTTAGATTCAGACGCAGTCGAATCCGCCGTAAAGCGTTTATAATTTATTCTACGTAGTTTTATTCTGTGATTCCTCTTTCAGTCATTACAGATTATTATCGACTTAACTTTTTGTTCTTATAAAATTATTAATTAATTTGTATGAACTCTTTTTAATCTTGAATTTCCATAAGGCCAGCTATCCATAGATTTATGTTGCTCGTAATTACTAGGGTCTATTTTTATGCTACCTGTAATAGTAGAGCTAGTACTACCAGTACATACTAATAATACTTGTTCTCCTGGTTTTAATGTGATTATTTGTGTCTTAGAAATATCATTTTTATATTCATTTAATATGGTGAATGACCTTATTTCATTAGATTTATTTAATAAAGAATGACATCTACCTTGATTTTCAATTAATTTACCATCACTACAACTTGTAAGTAAAATTGATACATAAAGAAATGAAACTAGCTTAAATATTTTATAATTTATCATTTGATTTCTTTTAACTAAATGTCAGTTATTAATATTTCTTCTGCAATGTGCATTTGTAGTAATTCTCAAATATTAAAAACATTTTCCATACTAGTCGTCCATACGAAATGTTTTAGTTCGGGTTCGTTTACGACGTGACAATGACGACAAATATTTGGTTCTTCAAAATAGTTATTTCCTAATCTCATATTGTTTTTTCAAATGCACTACCGTTTGGTATAAGCGCAGTAGCGGGATTTACTCACGAACCTTTCGGTTAATAACTGACCTTAAATTTATAATTACTTTTTAGCATGCACTTACTCCGTTATTGCGTTTATACATTCTTGTAGGCAGTCTTTATTTATTATTTTCAACCTTCTTAAGAAACCTACTTATAACTTCATAAACTTTCTCTGGTTGGTCTATCATTGTCTTATGAGCGGCATCGTCAATAATTTCAACACTTGCATTCCTAGATAATTTTTGATATTTGTACATGGTTTCTGGTCTTGCTTCATCATATTCACCCGTCATAAAAAGTATTGGTTCGATGATTTTATCTAAATCAGCTGTCCTATCAAAATCCTTAAGGGTGCCAGTAATATTAAACTCAGTTGGGCCCCACATATATTCATAGATTTGATCGTTAAAACCGGGTACATTTTCACATTCTACATTAGGAATTATATGCCAACTCTTTCTTGACAGGTGTCTAGCATAAAATGAATCAGTAGCAGATAGGTACTCAGGTGCGTTGTAATTTTTTAATGCTTCGTATTTAGAAATCGTGTCTTGAACACTAATGGGCAGTTGAGAAAGTAAAATTTTGGCATCTGCCATCCAATCAGGACTACTTATATGTGGACTAGAGAAAATTACAGATTTCACCCCTTTCGGTTGCTTCGTAAGCATGTATTCTATTAAAAATGTGCTCCCACAAGAATGTCCCAATATGTGTAGTTCATCTAATTCCAATGCACTTCTTAACAAGTCTATTTCATTTACAAATCTTTCCGTTTTCCAAAGTGTTGTATCAGTAGGTCTATCCGAATTTCCTGAACCTAGTTGGTCATAGAATATTACCGGACGGTCTTTAGCCAATAGAGAGAATCCAGGGATCATATCACAACTCCTCGAACCTGGCCCACCATGAAGAATTAATAGAGGAATTCCATCACCTTCCCCCACAATTTTGTACCATATTTTACCACCTTCAACATTTACGTAACCTTCCTTTTCAATGACTTTATTACAAGATGAATTTATCAAAAGAGAAAAAATACACAGTAGTGTAATTACTATTTTCATGGTTGTTTATTTTAAAGTTGTTCGTTTGTCATTTCTTTGATTGCACACAACATGTGTATAAACAACATGTCCTATTGTGTTTATCCCGCACATGTGCGCAAGTAATTATAATTTCAAATATAAATGAAAGTAAAACAACCCACTTACGGAAAACCGTAAAGGACTCATATTTAATTGTGGAGAATACCAAATATAAGTTTTAATTTTTAATGGGCAATAGGTCAAAGGCTATTGGCTAATGGCTAATAGCTAATAGCTAATAGCTAATAAATTTTAATAATACCTTTGACCATCAATAAT
The DNA here is from genome assembly GCF_000265385.1 of Aequorivita sublithincola DSM 14238. Classification (NCBI taxonomy): domain Bacteria; kingdom Pseudomonadati; phylum Bacteroidota; class Flavobacteriia; order Flavobacteriales; family Flavobacteriaceae; genus Aequorivita; species Aequorivita sublithincola. Next base: position 1,890,601 of record NC_018013.1, on the reverse strand, counting down.
TTATTAATGGCGAAAAAACCAAAAACCCCCTGGCCCACAAAACTCGCTATGGAGCAGGTTTATGAAAAGAAACTTTGGGGCGGCAACCAAACTGATTTCTATTCAGGAGAGGGATCGCACCATCCAGAAATAGTAAATCCATATATAGATGCGGTAACAGCATTTTTAACCTCGTTTAAAAATAAGCTAACGGTATGCGATCTAGGCTGCGGCGATTTTAATGTAGGCAATCAATTGGTAACCCATACTAAGAAATATGTTGCAGTAGATATAGTGCCAAGCCTAATAGCCCGCAATAACGAAACATTTAAAGCTGAAAATTTAGAATTCCAGTGTTTGGACATCGCAGTAGCTAATTTGCCTACTGGAGATTGTGCGATACTCAGACAGGTACTTCAACATCTATCAAATACAGAAATACAAAGCATTGTAAACAAGTTAGCTGCTTATAAATATGTTATTCTAACAGAACATACACCCCAAGACAATTTTATTCCTAATAAAGATATTATTTCTGGGCAGGGAAATAGACTAAAAGTGCAAAGTGGCGTAAACATTTTGGCTTCGCCATTTAAATTTAAGGTTAAAGAAGAAACACAATTATCGGCTGTTGTTTTGGATGATGGGAAAGGGGTTATTGTAACTACGCTTTATAAAATATTTTAAGCTTCTCGCTTATGCTACTTTTTATTCCCTATACATTCCTATATCTCTGTACTGCCAAATTATATTCATTATTTCCCACTTACTGTCTAATTTGATTAGCTGTAAATATTCCACCCAATTATCGGAAACTAATTTTACGGTTGCAATACGATTGTAAATGTCTAGTATTTCAAGTTCATTCTTTGGATTTAATGGAAATTTAGTGCCCGATTTATTCCAGCTTTGAGCATATTTAATCATTTGCTTTTTGCTCGTGGCTATTCCATATTGTTTCTTTTCTTTTCTGTCGTAGTCTATGGTTATTTTGTTTAACCTGTCGTTTAAAACAGCATCCATAAGTTCTGGCTTTAACTGTTGAAGCGCCAATAAATAACCTAATGATTGTTTTTTTATTTCTAACGAATCCTCTCTGGAAGCTATTGCACTTGTTTTTATTGAAACATTAGAATTTATTTCACGAGTAATTATCAAGTTTTCCATATCGTCCAATAATGTAAGTGCTATAAAATTTCCAAGCGTATCATATTTCTTTTCACCAACAGCAAAGTTCCATTGATTCATAGTTAATGCATCCATTTTATTGTGATAGCTATATTTTATATGATTTCCTATTTCGTCATAGGTATCTTGATAGGATGCCAATCCATCTTCATTTTCTGTTACTTCTAGTGTTGCATCTAAATTATAATGTCCTCTAGGTGCTCCATTTTGATCTAATAGAATTCCAGTATTACCAAATTTGAAATAAGGCGATACGGTTACTGGGTTTCCTTTTAAATTATACCTTCTCTCAATAATATATTTCCTTGATTGCTGCCATTGATATTCTGTAATTTCCCAATTAGATTCCATTGGTTTATTGTCTAAATCGTAAAAATTTAATTGCTTTCTTAACCCATTTTCAGCTACTAAGTAAACTTCTTTATAAACGCCTCTGTCATTAGTTACCCTATTATTATTTGGGTCATAAAAAGTGCTTGTTTCTTTTCCATCTTCATAGTTGAACACAACTTTATAAACTCCCAAAGAAGCTAATGGATGCACTTTTTCAGTATGATAATGGTGATTGATAATTTCTGTTAACCTATTAGATTTATCATATTTGAAAAAATAATGAGACGTTTCACTGGCAATATTGCTATCTATAGGAAGAGTACCTACAATGTGAACGTAGGGAGAAACGTGGTTATATCTTAATTGCCTAAAATATTTATTGTTTTGGGCAAAAGAGAAACTACTGATTTTTATGAATAGTAAAAGATATAAAACTTTCATTGCTTTTGTTTTATACTCCATTCAATTTTGTTCGATCTCGCAAATTCTTCTATCGAATCAAGTCCAAGTTCATTTCTTCTTTTATCGACAAACTCAGGATCTTTCAGCTCGTAAAAAGTAGGTGTATGAGTAGCATAATTAATTTGAGTGCCGTACAATTGAAGCCTGTCAGAGTTTAAAAGCATTCTATCTATAAGCCTAGCATAATGGATTGCTTGAGATTCATTATTTAATACAGATGCTTTTAATAATGGTGCATATTTTTCTTTAGATGCAACAGTACCGTGTTGTAGCACACTCCATTGAGTTCCGTTTGCTAATCTGCCAACTTGTGAGATTCCCAACCAGCCATATTTATCTAAAATGTCAATGAGTTCCTTTTCAAGAACCTTGTCTTGAGCCTCCACTACTTCCCAAAAATATTCATAAGCATCTGAATCTGCTCCTAGCTTATTTTCTGCCTCAATATAGATGCGTCTAAAAGTTTGGTCTTTCATAAACAGCGTTTCTAATTTAGTTGTTAAGGAATCTAATTGTTGTTTGGTGGGTGTTTCATATTGTGAACTTGTTTGCGAAAACAAAGAAGTTGTTATAAAAAAACACAACAGCAGGCTTATATATTTCATAGCAGATAAATTAAGTGAATTCAAATATAACTAAAATATTAGTTTAAACTAATTTTTTAGTTATACTGTTATGTTTCCCTTGTAAATATGTTCTTAATTGCTGCAGAATAATGTTTTAGTCTCTGTAATGAAACAGCTTCCTAAACCTTTGCGGTAATTCATCTTTTAAACAGATTTCTTCATCCGTAAAAGGATGTATAAATTTTAAAGAATAGGCGTGCAAATACAAGCCTTTACCGTTTAAAATTAGGTTTTCAATTCCGTAGTCTTTATCTCCTAATATGGGGTTTCCAATAGCAGCGAGATGTTTGCGCAATTGATGTCTTCTTCCTGTTTGGGGTTCCAATTTTACCAAGTTAAGTTTCCCGAATCTTTCTGAAAGCACAGATTCGCAAAGCGTATACTTAGATTGTGATTGCTTGCCATCAATTTCTGAATTGATTTCTCCCTGCTCCTTCGTTTCACCAATAGTAACCGCACAATAGGTTTTTTTAACGGCCCTATTTTCAAATAATTTATTTAACGCACGAATGCTACCGCTCGTTTTTCCAACCAATAAAATACCCGTGGTGGCAAAATCTAATCGGTGAACAGGTTTTGGGATTGCGGCATCAGGGAGCTTGCTTCTTTTTAGGTTTTGAGCTAAAGCATTGGCAATGGTTTTAAATCTATTGCCGCTAACCAAAATACCAGCAGGTTTATGAATTACCGCTAGGTAATCGTCTTCAAATAATACTTTAAGTGGAAAGATTAGTTTCTTCTTAGGGCTCACTTCTTCATCAATAGATAAACTAATACATTCTCCCCCATTTATAAAAGTAGCCGAACTAGCAACAACCCCATTAACCGTAATGTACTGTTTCTTTAAAACCTTCTTTAATGCTGATTTTGTTATAGCTGCCTGAAAAATACCCACTCCATATTCTTGAAGCCGAATAGGAGTTGTTAGTTTGGGAACAATATGAGTTTCGGTTTGTTTGATGTTGCTTTTTTATAATTATCAAAGTCTCCGGCTATGGGTGCTTTTGTGTTTAAAGATTTTTTTCAGCATAAGAGAATTGAAAATAAAATCCGTAACGATTTCTTTAAAGAGTTACACAGAAATACAGCACAAAGGAGATGATACCAAATATAACTTTTAATTTTTTAGAAGGCAAAAGGCCAAAGGCAAGAACTAAAAATTCCAAAAAACAAAAAATCTAACAATCCTTAAATCAAAGCTTAGAAATCCCAATATTGAAAAACTTCCCTTTAAGGGTTTCCGTACCGTCCAGGATATATTTAATTTCCACAACGTCATTTGCTTGAAGCAGCACTGCAGAATTTCCACTAGTTCCCCAAAAGTCGGAGGCAGTAAGATTTACATTTCCACTGGTAAGATAGGAAACAAGCGCCCCGTTTACGTATAGCAAAAGCTTATACTTTTTCGGGCCTTTAGGAAGATTCGTAGTGCTCATACCCGCGGAAACAAGATAAAGACCTTCTCGTAATACACGTATAGTTGCATTTTTAAGTTCTATGCCTATTTGGCCCACATCGTAATATCCGGGTGAAATTTGCAGCAAGTTAAGGTTATTCAAAGGCACGAGTAGTGGCTCTGAGGTTTGAGCAAGATCACCGTTTTCCTTGTTTAGAATGAGCGAAGGCGTGTCATTAAAACTGTATGGCGTCCATATTCCGTTTATACGAATATACCAATTACCATAGGTTGTATTAAACACAATGGCGCCGTCCAAAACATCTGTAATTTCCGTCATCTGCACATCGGTCATTCGCGGCATAACCAGTGCTCCAGTAGCACTATCAATCTGTAGTGCGCTGCCAGCAGCAATTTGGGTAGTATTTATACCTACGCCTGACTGCGCACTTAGCGATAATACGTTGAACAACAATAGCGTTGAAATAATGTTTCTAATGTAATTGCTCATAGAAGTTTAAATTTTTATAATTCCTATTTTAAAGAACCTTGCGTCTAATACCAATCCATTATTGTTCAGCACATATTTAAGACTTATTTTTTCATCTGCATTAAATGGAAGCATCAATACCCCGCTGGTACCAAACTCATCATCGCTCTGCATTATCACATTTCCGCGCACCAAATAGCCAATCAAGGTGTTAGTGCCCTTGTAAATTCCAATAATATATTTATGGCCTCCGGTGGGCAAACTGTTCACGGAAAATCCTGCAGTAATTAAATAATTTCCTGCTTTTTTAACCTGTATGGTGCCACTAGCCGTTACGGTGAAAAAATTAGGCTCGTTGGAAACTACTTCGGCTGGGGTGAGCGGAAAGTTATAGTACGTATCGTTTCCTGTCTTCACCAAATTATTGTCATCATTTTGGCCCCAATCCTTACTCATAACAATGGAAGGAAGATCGGGTCTTGTAAGGTTATTCCAAGTGCCAGAGGAAAACATAAACAAAGCTGAAAAGGTATTGTTATAAACAATAGAACCCTCCAAAGGGCTTTGTATGGCAATCATTTGTGCATTGGTAACTCTGGGCGGCACTAAGGCGCCTACGGTGCTGTCAATTTGCAAAGCACTGCCCGGCGCGGGATTGGTGGTGCCAATACCCACTTGTGCTGTGGCAGTAGATAAAACTAAAAGTAAAATAGCCAAAAGACCGAAGAAGCCCTTTCTTGGCTTATAGTAGGTAATTTTTTTCATTGGGGGTGAAAATAATTTTTGATTATAAGTAAAATATCCTGCTACCAAACAAGTGTTTCAATGATCAAAAAAGAAAACTTAAACTGTGTTTGAAAAACAATATTACATAAATAGATACAAAAAAACCGGCATTGTAGTTTTTAAAAATTAAACATTATTATTTTTTATAGGCACGCAAATATTGATTCCGTTGCAATTCGCAGAAGAAACAATATTTAAGCTTACGTGAAAAGAATATTATTTTTTATAAAATAAAGGTTTAAATTGATTAATATTCCTAGCTCCAAACCTAAGCTAAGATCGGTATCTTTGTTACTTCAAACCCCAAACTTAATGCGCTTTAAGAACTCCTTTCATTATTCCCTTTTCTTTATTCTTGCTCTTTTTGCAACGATGGCTTCTGCGCAACCGGGAGATTATCCACCTCAGCAACGCAACGGTGATACAATTTGGAAGAACAATAAAATGTTCGTTTTTAATGCCGCTAAAGAGACAATTGAAATAAGTGAAACCAAAAACGGAAAGAAACACGGAGTTCAAAAATTATTCTATCCAAAAGGTATTTTGAGCTCTGTTATTCATTTTAAAAACGGTGAAAAAAATGGCCGATATTGGCTTTATAATCCCACCGGAAATCTCAGGGAAAAAGGAAAGTTCAAAAACGGGCTCAATATAAATAAAAAGAAAACTTATGACGCCAGCGGAATCTTGCTGCGTAATGAAATCTATATTATAGAAACCAACGAAGAAGGAAAAAAGGTATCGGTTTTGGACGGGCGAATAAAATATTACTACAATAACGGTAACATTTCACAAGATTATTATTATAAAAAAGGAAAGCGGGATGGCGTTTTAAAAGAATACAACAGGAACAAAACCAATAGTTTAAAATCAGAGGTTTACTATAAAAACGATTTACCACATGGCGCCTACACACATTATTATTACGACGGAAATCTCGAAAGAAAAGGTATTTATTATCAGAAAATTAAGGTGAATGACACCATTCTGAAAAATGTATATGACGGCGAAATAATAAATAACCAACCAAATGGAGTGAGACAACGTGTGGAACACTGGAAAAACTTCATGAAAAATGGTACAGTAGAATCGTTTACATCTCGAACAGGAGAATTATACAAAAGAGAAAATTACACAAACAACCTAAAAGATGGCATTGAAGAGCGTTGGGACAATACAGGCAAATTAAATTATCAAGCATATTTTGAAATTGCGGAAGTGGACAATAAACTTGTTTCCCAGCAAACGGGTACAGAAACAACCTGGCAGGATGGTGCATTGAAAAAAACAGCCGAATGGAAAAACGGACTGTTAAACGGGGTTCTTAATATTTATTATTCCAATGGACAACTTGAAAAGACAATGATTTATAAAGATGGAGTGCTCGACGGAAAACTTCAAAGTTTTTATAATAACGGCGCTCTTCACCAAGATTTCAATTATCAATCCAATGGAAAAGATTCTGAGTATATAGGATGGAATAAAACCTATGACGAAAATGGAAATCTATCGCATACCTTTTATGCCAAAGGCGATGGTGCTAATATTATTGGGCAGAGTTTTGAAAACGGATTTACAAAAAATATAAATGTAATTGGCGTTTTTAAGCTTGACTTTTTCCCAGAACAAAAACTGGCTTCGTTGCTTTGGATGATGAATTCTTCCCATCCGTTATATGGTTATGATTTTTTCAGCAACCAGAAACCTAGAAGAATTCACTTCATAGCTGAAGACAATTATCAAATGCAAACTGCAAGTCTCACTCAAAATGGAGATGTTATTCAAGTACTGACTAATGGTACGTTTGAAGAAGAAAATCAAGAAAGCCTCAAAAAAACGGCAATCAAAATTGAAAGAAAATCCAATCCCGAATGGTTCAACGAAGACTTGATTATCAATCCTAAAACCCAAGGAAAGTATAAATGGAAATACGCAGATGGCAGTCCTTTTTTCAGTATTGAATTTGATAAAGGTTTGCCACACGGAAAATGGACGGTTTACGATGCAGTTTCCAATGACACAATTATACATTATGAATTTGAGCACGGAAAACCGGTCGGAAATTGGGTGAAAAAGAAATCTGGAGGAATTTTAATCACCAGCCAAAAGTATTATCCAAATCACAATATAAAAGAAGCATATCAATATGATGAATTCGGCACGTTGATAGAACTGTATAAAAACGATTCTCTGGGTAAAAACCACTTGCATCTTGCCTATTATCCCAACGGGAAATTAAAGGAAATGCAGAATTACAGCAACAACACATCTCTTCAGCTAGCGGCTACTGGCGATACGCTTTCTAGCAATTTGCTGCGTATTAAAACAGATTCCATTCGCATTTCGAAAAGTTTTTATTCGGAAAATAGATTGAGAAACCATAGAGAAATAAATCTTCGCACAGGAATGGGCGAAGGAAGAGCCTATTTTGAAAACGGGCAAATGCGAACTTTTCACGAAATGAAAAACGACGAACCAAACGGAGTTTACGAACTCTATGATGAAACAGGAAAGTTGCTCACCCGAGGCCATTTTAAAGAGCGCAAACGCGATGGAGAATGGATCAACTTTGACGCCGATGGAAAAGAGGAAATTTTACATTATAAAGATGGTGAAATTATAATAATCGCAGAAGATGAAGACGATTGCGCCTGTTACGACAGATCCTTACCCAACGAGAAAATCAGGTTTGCCCAAACGCTTTCTTCGATAAGCAATTATCAAAAAATATCTGCATATTTCCCAGAATACATTATTCCTTTTGAAGGTTTTAACTACGAGAAAATATTCTTTATCAATTTTCGGTCAGACAATGATCAAAGCGCGGGATATTCAGGTATGAAATTACTTTTATTTGAAGAATTCTCTTTCTATCTGCCGCTTGCCAAACACATTAAAATCAATCTCAATCCGTGTAAAACCGATGGTTATATCAGTAATTTCGATGCAAATTTTAACTATAATGTCAAGACCAAAAAAACATTTTGGGTAAATCTAAACACCAATCGAATAGCAATTAGTCTTGAAAATAGTCCTTTGAAAAACGCTTCAAACAATCAAGAATTTACGGGCTACTTTGATACCAAATCCGTTAATCTGAAAGAAGAGAAGTTGGAAATTGATTATGCTGCCGATAAAAATGCTTGTTTTACTACTGGCATTATTAAAGATTTTCTTGAAGTGGAAGTTATAAAAGCCGAACCGAGAATCGAGCCACAATTAGAATATTGGTATCCCCGAATCAAAGATTTCCCCTTGATAAAAAACGAAATAGACAAGTTTTATGGTTTTGAGATTACGGAGGCCAATCTAAAATTTGATTATTCGAACAATGGAAAAAACATCAAATTGAATGCAACAACCACTGAAATGCTCGCTGGTTCAAATTTTGTGGCTGCTGAAATAGAGATTGATGGCAAAAAAGCTGATGGAAATAATTTCATTCCAAAAAACTCCAATGAAACTATTAATCTCGAAGATTTAAAACGCTTCTTGGAAAGTAAAGATTTTTATAGAATTCGAATTAATTTCAGTGAAGAAAAACAAAAACTAATCCTTCAGTTTTACACAGAAAAATAAGTATTATGAAAAAGCAGTTTCTTATTCTTTTTGTGTTTTTTGCTTTCCAAACTGGATTCGCGCAAATCATTGATGTTTTTAAAAATAAAAGCTACACGGTTTCTACAAGTGTTTCAAAAGAAAATTTTGACAAAGATTATCTTCCATCTGAAGTAGAAATTTATCAAGATAAAATAGAACTAGAAAATGACCAATCGGAAAAAATAGTTTTAGCATTTAAAAAGATTGTAATCGAAAATCTTGAAAATGCAGTTTCATTTTTTGAAATAAATGCCGCGGTCAAAAAACAACTCAGTACTGCTAATGAAATTTCAATCAACACTCGCGAAAATCAGCAGTTGGAAAACATGGAGCTGGAGTTTAAAAAAGTAAGCATAAAACTGATAAGTGTTGTCAATGATTTTGCCATCTATGTTGTGAACTATAATTTTGAAGCAAGAAATTCTTCCGATTCCAATTCTTTCAAAAAGTTATTTACAAACCATTTTTACGCGGCCAATTTAAACACTGGCGCCATTGAAAACATCGATATAAAACCAAATGCAGAACAGCAAAAAACACTGGAAACGCTTACAATTTCAGAATTCCAAAAAATATATTTGCTACAAACCGAAAAACTGGAATTGAATGATGCGGAACGGATTAAGAATCCAATTTCTATTGACACTACTTTTAGAAAAATGATTGACTATTCCGAAGCTGTTATTTTCCCTTATGCCGCTGGCGTAATGATTCAATTTCCCGCTTATTCTAAGTCTTCCAAGATTTTGGAAGGCAAAGCATTTCGACTTTTATTAAGAGATGCCGAATTGCAAAGTTTAGTGGTAAAATTTCCAAAGTTGAAAAAATACTTTATACAGCATTTACTTCCTGCTTCAAAAACCACAAAGGAAAACCTGACCGACGAACAAATTAATTTAAGCAAGTTTAGTCAAGGCCCTGAGGAATTGGAGGTTTTAAAAATGTTTGATTTCAATAAAAAAATCTATGAATTGAAAATAGAAAACTTCCAAGGCATTAATGATGAAAAGAAACTTTCAGACTCTAAAATATTTCGATTTAACAAAGTTCAAACCATTCATTTAATTGAGACTAGAGGTTCCAAAGATGAAATTCATTCCGAAGAAAAATTCACCTATACCAATTTTCAAAAAGTAGAAACGGCAACAAATTCAGCTTATGAAAAAAGTTTGACGTTGTATTTTTACAAAGATGAAGACTTCCTTTACTCGGAAAAAATCCAAATTGATAAACAGGAAAGCCCATACGATGCTTACATACAAACCGATTTAGAAATTACACAACATCATTTAATTTTTAACGACAATTATCGGTATGATCTACGATTCAATATTGTGGGCGACCTAAAGGAAAACGTATTTAGCCGGCATATTTCTGAAAACACAGTTTGTGGCGATCAGCATTGTTTAATTTTTGATGCACAACATCATGTTGTCGGCATCAAAGTTTTAAGAAGCGGCTCCATAGAAATTTTGACCGATGCCGATGGAAAAGTTTTGGAAAGCTATTTTGATAGCGACAGACACCACTATTTTTTTAGTTATGATAACAAAAACAGAGTCACAGAAGTTAAACATTTAGAAAACGGAAAACTAAAAGACACGACTCTCTATCAATACAATCAGTCCGAAACAAACCCCTTGCGAATTTCGAAAAAGAACGAATACAGCACCGAGCATAACTATATTATCAAATTTTGGGATTGACGCTAGAAACATTTTACCCACAAAGAACGAATCCCTAATTAACCAATTAACAAATCCCGAAATAACTATCTTTGCAGAATAAGTAATAAAAATAGATAATACCCAATGAACTACTTCTCCACCAACTTCACCCTCGGCATTCTAGGCGGCGGACAGTTGGGCAAAATGATGCTCTACGAAACCCGAAAATGGGATATAAAAACACACGTTCTCGATCCAAGTATTGAAGCTCCCTGCCGCATTGCAGCAGATGTTTTTGAACAAGGCGATTTAATGGATTTTGAAACCGTCTATAACTTCGGAAAAAAAGTAGATGTACTTACTTTTGAAATTGAAGGCGTAAACATAGAAGCTTTGGAAAAACTTGAAAACGAAGGTGTAAAAGTTTTTCCAAGCGCAGGAACTTTAAGAAATATTCAAGATAAAGGCGTTCAAAAGCAGTTTTATAAGGAACATCAAATTCCTACTTCGCCGTTTAAAGTTTATAAAGACAAAAATGATTTAAATGAAGCCATTGTTCGCAAAGAATTGCACTTTCCTTTTGTTTGGAAAAGTTGCACAGGCGGGTATGATGGCAAAGGTGTGAGTATTGTTCGTGAGGCTGAAGATGTAATTCCGTTAGCAGAAAGCGCTTGTATAGCTGAAAAATTGATTCCTTTTAAAAATGAATTGGCAGTAATCGTAGCTAGAAATTCTTCCGGAGAAGTAAAAACTTATCCAGTGGTTGAAATGGAATTCCACCCAGAAGCCAACCAAGTGGAATACGTAATCTGCCCTGCCAGAATAGACGAAGCAGTTGCAAACAAAGCAAGAGCCATTGCGAAAAAAGTTTCCGAAGCATTTAAACACGTAGGACTTTTGGCAGTAGAAATGTTCCAAACTGAAGACGACGAAATACTGGTAAACGAAGTAGCACCCAGACCGCACAACAGCGGCCATTACAGCATAGAAGCCAGCTACACCAACCAGTTTGAGCAGCAAATAAGAGCTATTTTAGATTTACCTTTGGGTAACACGGATAGTAAAGTAGGCGGCATAATGGTTAACTTAGTAGGCGCCGAAGACCACACTGGCCCAGTAGTGTATAAAAACATAGAAAACATATTAGCGATGGAAGGCGTAACGCCCCACATCTACGGTAAAAAAGAAACCCGCCCGTTTAGAAAGATGGGCCACGTGACCATTGTAAATAAAGATCTCAACAAAGCGAGGAAAATAGCGGAGGAGGTTAAGAAGACTATTGAAGTTATTAGTAAATAAAATGTGCCCTCGAATAGCCTGTACTGAGCGCAGTCGAAGTACAGTCGAGAGGTCTTTATTTAGCAGGATTACTATAAAGAATTTTAATTAACTTTGACAATTACGATGTCCGGTCGAGCGCAGTCGAGACCTCATTATGAAAACGAAAAATGAAATCATATTACATTTACATATTAGAATGTTCCGATGGTTTACTATATACAGGTTTCACAAATAATATTTCAAGGCGGTTCGATGAACACCAAAACGGATTAAATAAATCTTGTTTCACATACAAACGAAGACCATTAGAATTAATATTTCATCAAGAATTTAATGATGTAGAACAAGCAATATATTTTGAAAAGAAAATAAAAAATTGGAGTGCACAGAAAAAACGAGCCTTGGCAAATGGAGATTTTGAAATGCTTCAAATATTGGCGGAATGTAGAAATATGACACATTCAAAGTATAAGCCAACTCACGAGGAGGTCTCGACTGCGCTCGACCAGACATAGAACTAAAATGTCCCCTCGAATAGCCTGTACTGAGCACAGTAGAAGTACAGTCGAGAGGTTCTTATTAAGCAGAATTACCTTAAATTAGGTAGGTCCTGATAAAGCCTGTCCTGAGCGCAGACGAAGGGCTCGACCAGACAGACCAATATTAACTATCTTTGAAACCTCAAATGTCCCCTCGAGCAGCCTGTACTGAGCGCAGTAGAAGTACAGTCGAGAGGTTCTTATTAAGCAGGATTATTATAAAGAATTAGCTCTCGACGAAGCCCGTCCTGAGCGCAGACGAAGGGCTCGACCAGACATAGACATAGAACTAACAATATGACCAAAGTAGCAATAATAATGGGAAGCACCAGCGACCTGCCAGTAATGCAGGAAGCGGTAGATATTTTAAAAGAATTCAACATTGAAGTGGAAGTAGACATCGTTTCCGCTCACAGAACACCCGATAAACTTTTTGATTACGGCAAGAACGCCCACACGCGTGGTATTTCAGTAATCATAGCTGGAGCAGGCGGCGCGGCGCATCTTCCTGGGATGATAGCCTCACTTTCTCCATTACCAGTAATTGGCGTTCCCGTAAAATCTAGCAACTCTATTGATGGTTGGGATAGCATTCTTTCCATTCTCCAAATGCCGGGCGGCGTTCCTGTTGCTACAGTTGCTTTGAATGGCGCTAAAAATGCAGGTATTCTTGCCGTACAGATTATTGGAGCTTCGGATAATGCTGTTTTGGATAAGATTATAGCCTATAAAGAAAGACTTAAGACAAAGGTTGAAGAAGGCGCAAAAAAGATGAAAGAAAACAATTAGTGAAACACAGTATTCTTTCCATAATTGTTGCCGCTATAGGAATAAGCTTTATTCTTTATATGAATTATTACTTTGCGCAGCAAATAAACCTACTTCAGCCCCATCAACAACTTAGCGAACCTGGCTTAATTATAACTCCAAAAGTTCACAAAATGTCAGCCTTAATTATTGGACTCATTGGTGTTTTCTTTGGAATAAAAGGTTTTAAATCATTTAGAAAACTCAGCCTAATTGGCATAGTCCTGTCATTAATTCTTGTCGTGATTAGCTTTTTACCCCTTTGGCATTATTTTCGACCATAAGCATATTTCAAACATAAAGTACATTATGAACAATCCTCTTTTAAAATCATACAATACCGCTCCATTTTCCAAAATAGAAAACGCACACTTCCTCCCAGCAATCACCAAATTAATTAAAGAAACGAAGGCAGAAATTGATGCAATAACTTCAAATGCCGAAGAAGCTACTTTCAAAAACACGGTGGAAGCTTTGGAAAATACAGGTGAGTTATTAGATCGTGCTACGAGTATTTTCTTCAACCTCAACAGTGCCGAAACAAACGATGAAATTCAAAAAATAGCGCAGGAAATTTCGCCTATGCTTACTGAATTTAGTAACGATATTTTGTTAAATGAAGCGTTGTTCGAAAGAATAAAAAAGGTTTACAAACAAAAAGACAGTCTAAACATTTCCGAAGAACAGCAAATGCTATTAGATAAAAAGTATAAGGCATTTTCAAGAAATGGCGCAAACCTTTCCGAAGAAAAGAAAATGGAACTGCGTAAAATAGACACAGAACTCTCAAAACTGAGCCTAACTTTTGGCGAAAATATTTTAGCCGAAACCAACAAATTTGAACTTCATATTACATCGGAAAAAGATCTTTCAGGCTTACCTGAAGGCGTTATTGAAGCCGCAGCCCAAACTGCAGAAGAAAAAGGAAAAGAAGGTTGGGTTTTTACCTTAGATTATCCAAGCTATGTTCCTTTTCTAACTTATGCTGACAACAGAGAACTTCGTAAAAAGTTAGCGATTGCTTTTGGCGCTAAAGGTTTTCACAATGACGCCTTGGATAATCAGCAAAATGTTTTACAAATTGTAACGCTTCGTCATAAACGCGCAAACTTGTTGGGTTATAAAAGTCACGCACATTTTGTTCTCGAAGAACGAATGGCTGAAACCCCCGAAAAAGTAAAATCATTTTTAAATGAATTGCTCGAAAAAGCAAAACCTGCTGCCAAAAAAGAATTTGAAGAACTAACCGCTTTCGCAAAAGAACTAGACAATATTGACCGTCTAGAAAAATGGGACGGCGCATACTATTCAGAAAAACTAAAACAGAAACTTTTTAATCTGGATGATGAAAAGCTAAAGCCTTATTTCGAATTAAAAAATGTAATCAGCGGTGTTTTTACAGTTGCCGAAAAACTCTACGGACTTCATTTTGAAGAAGTACAAAACATAGACAAATACCAAGCAGACATAAAAACATACGAAGTAAAAGATGATGAAGGCGAATTGGTTGCCATCTTTTACGCAGATTTCCACCCGCGAGCCGGGAAACGAAATGGCGCGTGGATGACTTCTTACAAACCACAACAAATGAAGGACGGTAAAAACGACCGCCCGCATATTTCAATAGTTTGCAATTTCACAAAACCTACAGCTAGCAAACCTTCACTTTTAACTTTTAATGAAGTAACAACATTATTCCACGAATTTGGCCACGCCCTTCACGGAATGTTAGCAAACACTCACTACCCTAGCCTTTCTGGCACAAGTGTTTATTGGGATTTTGTAGAATTACCAAGCCAAATCTTAGAGAATTGGTGTTACGAAAAAGAAACCTTGGAACTCTTCGCAACGCATTATAAAACTGGCGAAGTAATCCCAATGGAATATGTTGAAAAGATAAAAGATTCAGCCACCTTCTTAGAGGGAATGGCAACCCTACGTCAATTAAGTTTTGGATTGCTGGATATGTCATGGCACGGCCAAGATCCATCAAGAATAACGGATGTTAAAGATTTTGAAGTCGTTGCATTTGATGATACTCAACTTTATCCAGATGTGAAGGAAAACTGTATGAGTACTTCCTTTTCACATATTTTCCAAGGAGGTTATTCCGCAGGATATTACAGTTACAAATGGGCTGAAGTATTGGATGCAGATGCTTTCGCGTATTTTCAGCAGGAAGGGATTTTTAATAGAAAAGTAGCGGATAAGTTCAAAAATTTCGTGCTTTCACAAGGTGGAACTCAAGATCCGATGCAGCTTTACATTAAATTCCGAGGACAAAAACCAGATCCGGAAGCTTTGTTGAAAAGAGCAGGATTGCTTTAATATAAAAAGGCTTTAAAAGTTACATAACTTTTAAAGCCTTTTCTAATTATGGTTAATATATAGACAATTGGCTAAAGTATATTAATTCAATAGAAATTTCTTCGAAACGGTATGTCCGTTTTCCAAGGCAAACTGGGCAATGTAAAAACCTTGTGCAAATTGGCTAAGCTGAAAGCTTCCTGCTTCATTATTCAAGTTTTCAGAAATTATTCTTTGTCCAGCAACGTTAAAAATTGATACTTCTTTTACGTTGGAAACTGTGTTGTTTAATTGATAATTAAACACCTTGTCTTTTACAAAAACGCTAATCGCTTTTTCAGAAAAATCATTAACGGAAAGCAACTCTGATTTTGCGGCTTCAATTAAAAATTCCAAACCTAATTTTGCAAATTTCACAGCGTGATCTGGGGTATTGAAAAATGAATACAAATCTCCAGAACTGTGAATATTGGGATTGTCTTGACTAAAAGATGCTTCAAAAGGAAAAGCAGCATCATATCCATTCGCCGCCCAACTGGCGTGATCTGAGCACCCATAACCACATACGGTTGTGGCATAATTAAAACTATGAGCACCAGAAGCGTTGTAATGATCCATCAAATCGGTTAAATAATTGTTTAGTGTAGGGCTGTTATAAGAATCGGTTGTAATGTAAATACTTCTACTAGAGCCTTTGTAGCCCGTCATATCAAACTGCACATAAGCAGCTACGTTCACTCCATTAGTAGCGTATTCTTCAGCAATTTCAGCTGAACCTACTAATCCAATTTCCTCAGCAGCAAAAGCCATTACTTCAATACTTCTGTTTGGAACAAAGCCTTTTGCCAAAAGCACTCTAACCATTTCATTTAATGATGAAATTCCAGAAGCGTTATCATCCGCGCCAGGAGCATCGTTTTTATTGGAAGATGTTGAATCAATATGCCCACCAATAATTACAAACTCATCTGGCGTATTTGCACCATCAATAGTTAAAATAACGGAAGGCATTGGCGTATTCACGTGATTGTAAATACGAGTGTGAACGTCTGATCTTCCCGATGCCAGAATCATAGCATCCCATTTTGCCTGTTGGTCCATCACTGCCTGAACAGCTTGAGATTTTGTGTGGTAGCGCGTCCCATAATTTTGAAGTTCTAAAATATTGTCTTCAATGTTTTGTCCGTTTACTAAATCCAGACATTCGGTTACCAAAACGTCTTCAGTAATAGTATAGTCTAATAGCGAATTTCTGCGTTGCACGGTGTTTAAAGCGCTAAGAGCTTTTTCTTTGGAAGCCTTGAAAATATATCCAGGTCCGTGAGTACGAACGTTATCGTGAATTTTATGCGCCACTTCTTCAGAAAGCAAAACAGCAGCCTGATTGTCTTTACTTTCCAAAATCTGAATCTCGTTTGGGTAAAGCTTCTGAATGGAAATAGCATCTGCAGCGTCCATAGTTGCATAAAAGGAAGTTCCGTGTTGTGCAATTGCAGCAGCTGAAAATAAAAGGAACGTAAAAAGTAATGTAGTAAATTTTTTCATTGAGGAATTTTATAAAGTTAATGTTGTAAAAATAAAGTTTCTGCTGAATTTATGGTTGCATTATGAAAGTTTAACTATTTCAATATAAAATATTTCAAACTAAACAGTTAGCTTTTTCGTATATGTTTTAAAAACTTCCCTATTTTTGAAATAGGCAAAAAACTATTCTTTTGGAACTACTGAATCCCGACCAATGGATTGACAACTATGCGGACTACCTTTACAATTACACGATTGTTAGGGTAAACGATCACATAGTTGCGCAAGACCTAATTTCTGAAACTTTTTTGGCGGGACTTAAATCGAAAAAAAACTTTAAAGGAGAGGCTTCGGAACGAACCTGGCTTATTTCCATCTTAAAGCGAAAAATAATCGATTATTATAGAAAAATTAATTCCAAAAAAGGAAAAGCTGAAGTTCATATCAATTACCGCGACGAAGACTCAGAAGGAGACTGGCTTGAAGAGAACGCTGCTGATCCTTTTGACAGAACTGCCGAGGATACAATGGAAAACGAAGAATTGAGACTTGCAATTTTGGAATGTTTGAACAAACTACCCGAAAAACAAGCCGCAATTTTTAAAAAGAAAACCATTGAAAATTTTGATACCGAAGCTATTTGTAAAGAATACAATATTACGCCGTCTAACTTGTGGGTAATAATCCATCGGGCACGAAAAACAATGGTATCGTGCCTAGAGAAGAATTGGTTTAATTAGAGAATATGAAGTTTTTTTTTAAGTGTGATGAAGCAACTAATGTATGCGACAAAAGTCAATACAAAGAGGCTGGCTTTTTTGATAAATTAATGTTACACATACATTTATTGATGTGTAAAATTTGCCGTGGCTACACCAAACGTAATGTGAAACTTACCAAAACCATAAATTCGGCAAATATCAAAACACTTCGTCCTGAAGAAAAAGAGATTCTAAAAGCGCGACTTCGGCATGAAATAGATAATGAGCGAAGAATTCAAAGTTAATTAAAAAGCACAAAGACAAGGAACCAAAGTATTGGCAAAGCCTCCACCCAAAAAGAAGAAAAATAGCGTGTTTGATTGGTTTTGGAGATAACAATCATCCAACCCAAAACCACACAAAAAATAAGCATACTTACAATATAAGCCACCCCAGAATTTTCTTTAAAAAATTCAAAAACCAAACAAAGGGTCAATAAAACTTCGCCTAATAATTTTGTTTGCCTTACACCAACTTGTTGCGGTAACGTTTTCAAATTAAGTGAATCATAAGGTACGTCACGAATTTCAAAAGGCAGAATGAGCGCCACAACTATCAAAATACGCTGTAAGAAAGTCAGCAACACATCTCCAGAAATATCATTTTCAGAAGCTACAAATGGAACAATTACTGTAACTCCTGCCCAAACAAAAGCCACAACAAAAATCTTCAATCCAGAAAAATTCCGAAGATTTTTATGTCTTATAAAAGGTACTGCATAAAAAAAAGTAGCAAGACCAAAAGCTGTTGTGACCAAAAGAGTTGTTATGGAAAGTTGAAAAGCTATAATAGCAAGTGCTAAAAAACAAACTCCTGAAAGAACTTGTATCGTTTTTAAAGATTGAGTCAGGCTGCGATGGTGCAATCCTGCGACTTTAGCATATTTCACAAAATTATAACCCGTTAATGCGCCCAGAAAAACAAAAGCCCAAAGCTCGTTTGGAATAATCAAATCATATTCCATAACGGAAACCGCCAGCAATGCCACGACTGCCAAGGCAACGTGGATGCTGCTATTTACATAAAACGCAAATGCTTGGTTTAAAAACTTCATCGTGAAAAAAATTACCGATGAATTGTTTTAAGATTTTTCAACAGTTTAAAAATTTAATGATTAACCCCAAATTTCGTGATTTTTTCCTTTCGTAGCGCTGTTAAGTAACCCAAAAAAACTTCATTTTTTCACAAAATCATTAATTCTTGACTTATTGGAAAACTTTATTTAGCTCAAAGTGTTAGTAACCTTCACATTTAGTTGAAAAATTAAATTTTTCGGACACTAATATGTGAAGTGATTTAGGTTTAAAATTGTAATTTTGCCAGCTAAATTTCAATCGCAAATCAATGAATACAGATTCTTTTGCTTTAAGGCATATCGGTCCCCGGGAAAACGACCTTCCAGAAATGCTTAAAACCATTGGTGCAAGCTCCCTAGACCAACTAATTTATGAAACAGTTCCAGATGATATTCTGCTTAAAAAAGCATTAGATCTGGACACGGCAATGAGCGAACAGGAATATCTTGAGCACATTACTGAACTTTCCACAAAAAATAAACTTTTCAAAACATATATTGGGCTTGGCTATCATCAGTCCAATTTACCACCCGTTATCCAACGAAATATTTTGGAAAACCCCGGATGGTACACAGCTTACACTCCTTACCAAGCTGAAATTGCACAAGGAAGACTAGAAGCTTTGTTGAATTTCCAAACCGTTGTTACAGATTTAACTGGAATGGAATTGGCAAATGCATCTCTTTTAGACGAATCTACCGCAGCAGCAGAAGCAATGGCCTTGCTTTTCGCAGTTCGTGAAAAGGACAAGAAAAAAAGTAACGCTTCCAAGTTTTTTGTTTCTGAAGAAATACTTCCGCAAACACTGGCGCTTTTGCAAACTCGTTCTGAACCTATTGGCGTAGAATTGGTTATTGGTAAGCACGAAGATTTCGACTTTTCAGATGAATTTTTTGGCGCAATTATTCAATATCCTGGTAGAACTGGAAAAGTTCACGACTATAAAGAATTTATTGAGAAAGCGAACGACAACCAAATAAAAGTTGCTGTTGCTGCAGATATTCTAAGTCTTGTAATGCTAGAATCTCCAGGAAAATTTGGAGTAGATGTAGTTGTTGGAACCACGCAACGTTTCGGAATTCCGTTGGGTTACGGTGGACCTCACGCAGCATTCTTCGCTACAAAAGATGAATACAAACGCAGCATTCCTGGAAGAATTATTGGTGTTACAAAAGATACTGATGGAAACCGTGCTTTACGAATGGCACTTCAAACACGTGAACAACACATAAAGCGCGATAAAGCAACTTCAAACATTTGTACAGCGCAAGTGTTATTGGCTGTTATGGCTGGAATGTACGCGGTTTATCACGGGCCAGAAGGTTTAAAACACATCGCTCAAAAAGTTCACAATGGGGCTGCAACGCTTGCAACTGCTTTGGAAAAGTTAGGCTTCGAACAAATGAACAAAACTTATTTTGATACTATCGCAATAAAAGCTGATGCTACAAAAATCAAGTTTTTAGCAGAAGCGAAAGAAGTAAACTTCTACTATCCTAATGACGAAACGGTTTCAATTTCAATTAATGAAACTACAACCGTTAAAGACCTCAACAAAATAGTTGCAATCTTTTCCGAAGCCATAAAAAAGGATTTCCAAAAGATTACCGAGTTAGAAACTGGCAATAAAATTCCACGAGAAGTTGCTCGTAAAACTGAATTTCTTCAACAAGAAGTCTTCAACAAATATCACAGTGAAACAGATTTAATGCGTTACATAAAAAGACTGGAACGCAAAGATCTTTCGTTAAACCACTCTATGATATCTTTAGGTTCTTGCACGATGAAACTTAACGCCGCTGCGGAAATGCTACCATTGAGCGACCCAATGTGGGGCAATATGCACCCTTTCGTTCCAGTGGAACAAGCCGAAGGATATCAAATTGTTTTAAAGAAACTGGAAAAACAACTTACAGAAATCACAGGTTTTGCTGGCACTTCTCTTCAACCAAATAGTGGTGCACAAGGTGAATATGCTGGTTTGATGGTAATAAGAGCCTATCACGAATCACAAGGACAAGAACATAGAAATATCTGCTTAATTCCTGCTTCTGCACACGGAACAAATCCTGCAAGTGCTGTTATGGCCGGAATGCAAGTAATTGTTACAAAATCTACGGAGGAAGGGAATATTGACGTAGAAGATCTTCGCGAAAAAGCACTGAAACACAAAGACAATCTTTCTTGTTTGATGGTTACTTATCCTTCAACACACGGCGTATATGAATCTGCCATTCGCGAAGTAACAAGTATAATTCACGAAAATGGTGGACAAGTTTATATGGACGGTGCAAATATGAATGCGCAAGTTGGCTTGACCAATCCGGGCGCAATTGGTGCAGACGTATGCCACTTAAATCTTCACAAAACCTTCGCCATTCCTCACGGCGGTGGTGGTCCAGGAGTTGGACCTATTTGTGTTGCAAAACAGTTGGTTCCATTTTTACCCTCAAACCCTATTATTGCAACGGGTGGCGAAAACGCTATTTCTGCAATTTCCGGAGCTCCTTATGGTAGTTCGCTGGTTTGTTTAATTAGCTACGCTTACATCTGCATGCTTGGCGTAAATGGTTTGAAAAAAGCTACGCAATACGCAATTTTAAACGCCAACTACATTAAAGAAAGACTGAACGGCCATTACGAAGTGCTTTACGCAGGCGAAAGAGGCCGTGCCGCTCACGAAATGATTGTGGATTGTCGTCCATTTAAAGCAAAAGGAATTGAAGTAACAGATATTGCAAAACGATTGATGGACTATGGTTTCCACGCGCCAACGGTTTCTTTCCCAATTGCGGGAACTTTGATGATAGAACCAACGGAAAGTGAAAGCAAGATGGCTTTGGATCAATTCTGTGATGCAATGATTTCTATCAGAAAAGAAATTGAAGCAGCAGACAAAGACGACTTTAACAACGTATTGAAAAATTCGCCACATACTTTGGAAATGCTTACTGCTGATGAATGGGATTTCCCATACAGCAGACAAGAGGCGGCTTTCCCAATGGAATATGTTTCAGAAAATAAATTCTGGCCTTCCATTAGAAGAGTAGATGATGCGTTTGGCGACAGAAATTTAATATGTACCTGTAACCCAATTGAAGCTTATATGGAAGCATAATTAAGTAGGCAGTCGCAGTAGGCAGTTTCAAAGCAAAATATTTTTACTGAATACTGCTACTGAATACTGCAAACTTTTTTTCCGTACTTTTAACCAAACTTTTCAGTATATGAATGTCAAAATAACAGGCATAGGAAGTTATATTCCCAGTGAGATTGCGAAAAACGAACATTTTGGCAACCATCATTTCTACAATGAAGACGGGACTCGTTTTGGCCAAGAAAACGAAACCATCATTGAAAAGTTCAAGGCCATTACTGGAATTGCTGAACGACGTTATATTCCTAAAAACTTAAGCACTTCAGACATTGCATCCTTTGCGGCGGAAAATGCCATTAAAGATGCTGGAATAAATAAAGAAGAACTCGATTATATAATTGTTGCACATAATTATGGCGACGTAAAACATGGTTCCGTTCAGAGCGATACCGTTCCCAGCATTGCAACACGCGTAAAGCACAATCTAAAAATCCAAAATCCAAAATGTGTTGGTTATGATGTGCTTTTTGGGTGTCCAGGATGGATTGAAGGAATGATACAAGCCTATGCTTTTATAAAAGCTGGAATTGCCACAAAATGTTTGGTTATAGGTGCCGAAGCTCTCTCTCGCGTAGTAGATCCTCACGATAGGGATTCCATGATTTACAGTGATGGTGCTGGCGCAGCGATAGTTGAAGCTACTAAAGAAGCGGGCGGAATTCTAAATCATTTTAGCGCTACCTATGCTTTTGATGAGGCACATTTCATATTTTTTGGCGAAAGCAACAACCTGGAGAAAAAAGATAATCGTCGTTACATAAAAATGTACGGTAGAAAAATTTACGAATTCGCTTTAAACCACGTGCCGGATGCAATGAAAACGTGCTTGGACAAAACCGGAATTGGTATAGATGAAGTGAAAAAAATCTTTATCCATCAGGCAAACGAAAAAATGGACGAAGCCATCGTAAACCGTTTTTACAAACTTTACGGTAAAACGCCACCTGAAAAAATTATGCCTATGAGCATTGATAAATTGGGCAACAGCAGCGTTGCAACCGTCCCAACTCTTTATGATTTGGTTTTGAATAATGAAATGGAAGGACATTCCATTGAAAAAGGCGATGTTGTTATTTTTGCGAGTGTAGGTGCTGGGATGAACATTAATGCTATTGTTTATAAGATTTAATTAATTCAGAATTATGAATTCTGTAAACAAGTCTTTCAAATTTATAATATGTTAAAGAAAATTTTATTATTAAGTGTATTTTCTATTATCATTTCTTGTAGTAATGATGATGTAGAACCAAACATAGATGACGATCCAGGATCTGGAACAGGTACTGGCACAGGTACTGGAACCGGCACAGGTACCGGCGTCGAAGAAACTTTTCCAGAAGGTAGTCTAAATTATCTATTTTCAAACGCATTAATTTCAGATAGATTCAATAATTTGAAAAGAGAAAATCCTGTTCAAATAGTAGCGTACGATGAAGTAAACAATAGAATTAAAACCAATTATTCCTATTTGGAAAATTTATTGGTTCAGGCAAATAATAATCGAAGTTGGTTTGTAACTCAAGGCAGTGAAGCTTCAACTTTGGTTGAAATTGAAAGTATTGATACAGTTAGTGGTTGGATTACATTAGGTGAAACTTATTTAGGAGATTTAAACAAAAATATAGGCGCAACCCTAGAGTTTTTTAATCCTTTCGTAAATTATGATATTATCAATGACCGCCCATTGTTTAATCCATATCCAACCCGCGTTTCTGAGGGAGTTTTTAATTACATCCAACCAGGTGGAATTATTGAAAAAACAGACGGAACTTTTGTGCTTTTAACACCTGTGGTTTTTGGATCTCACGCAAAAAGAAGTATCTATTATGCTAGCAGCGATAATTTAGAAGATTGGACATTTCATGACGAGAAGATTTTAAGCACCGATATGATACCATTTGCAAAGACCAATGGAAACGTTTTTTCTAGTGATAATCCATATAAATTAGAAAACGGAAACTATCTCGTCTTACTTGGTGTTCAGCAACCTAACGATAATTACACATCTGCATATATGATTATAGATGAAGAACTTAATATCGTTCAACAACCTAAGGAGATTATGATTCCTGAATGGCATGGAAATGACCAAAACAGCTTCCCTTTAGCCCTAACAAAGTTTGAAAATAATTTCAGGATTATTTTCCATAAACGAAATCCGCGTTCCATTGATAGAGAGATTCACGAAGTAATTGCCACTAATTTATTTGACGCCTTAGATCAAAACAGCAGTATTATATCTTCAAAAATTTTACAAAAAGGGAGTACCGGAATTGGGTATTTAAGAGGAAAAGCTGACGACGCTTCGTACATTCAGTTTAATTCAAAATTGTATATTTTATTAGGTAGTGAAGAAGAGTCTTCAAGTTATTTAACTTCAAACAATAGAGAATACGGCTTGATGAATTGGGATGGGAATATTTGGAACCACGACAGCAGAAGTCCATTATTAATTAATCCAGTGCAATTATATAACAAATATCCAATTTATGATTGGGCTTGGGATCATTTAGGCGCCTTTGCTTCACCGATTATAAAGAATGGAACACTATATATATACATGGCTTTTGGCACGGATAATCCTGACTATTTCCTTTCTGGAATTAAGATATCATTAAATTAGAAAAGCCATTACTTTAAGAATATGTATGAAGGCAAATTTCCAACGAAAAGATACAAGCACACGCTACAATTTCTAAACGAAGTTATTTCTAAAGAGGACAGGATTCTCGATTTAGGCGTTCAAAATCCGTTTTCTGAAATACTTACTAAAGAAGGCTTCAACGTTACAAATTCCAATGGCGAAGACCTTGACCTTGAAACCACTATTGTAAAAACAGAAGCATTTGACGTAGTTACCGCTTTTGAAATTTTTGAGCATTTGGTTTCACCCTTCAATGTTTTAAAAGATATTCAGGCAAAAAAATTGGTCGCTTCCATTCCTTTAAAACTTTGGTTTGCTTCAGCATACAGAAGCAAAACTGATAAATGGGATCGTCACTACCACGAGTTTGAAGATTGGCAGTTTGATTGGCTACTAGAAAAAGCAGGTTGGCGAATTGTGAAAAGTGAAAAGTTTACAAATCCAATAAAAAAGATAGGCATTAGACCTATACTTCGAAGAATTACACCAAGATATTATTTGGTTTATGCTGAACGCTTCAAATGAATTTTCAAATAGTAATACCGGCGCATAACGAAGAAGCATTCATTGGCGGTACGCTCCAATCTCTAGTTGATCAAACTCTACTTCCCCAAAAAGTTGTGGTTGTAAATGATGCTTCCACAGACGGCACCCAAAAGGTAATAGATCAATTTTCAGAAAAATATAATTTCGTTGAAGGCGTTTTTCACAATTCTGAAGCATTACATGCTCCAGGAAGCAAGGTGATCAATGCCTTTTACAAAGGCTTTGAAACTATCGATCAAGATTTTGAAATTATCTGCAAGTTTGATGCAGACTTAATTTTCCCGAAGAATTATCTTGAAAAAATTGCAACTGCTTTCCGAAGAAATCCTTCGGTGGGAATGGTTGGTGGTTTTTGTTATATTGAAAAAAATGGGGAATGGATTTTAGAAAACCTAACCAATAAAGACCATATTCGCGGAGCTTTAAAAGCATACAGAAAAGAATGTTTTGAACAAATAAAAGGTTTGCGAAACACCATGGGTTGGGACACCGTGGACGAACTTTTAGCACAATATAACGGCTGGGAAATAAAAACCGATACTTCGCTGCACGTAAAACATCTTAAACCTACTGGTAAAGTTTACACCAAAGCGGCAAGATTTAAACAGGGCGAAGCTTTCTACAAAATGCGCTATGGGTTTTGGCTCACGTTTATCGCTTCGACTAAACTAGCTTCCAAAAAAAGCAATTTTCAGTTTTTTGTAGATTCAATGAAAGGATATTCCAAGGCTAAAAAAGAAAAACTAGAATTCATCGTTTCAGAAGAAGAAGGACATTTCATCAGAAATCTGCGCTGGCAGAATATTCACAAGAAACTTGGGATTCGTTAACTCGGATCCCGATAGCTATCGGGACTGAATTTTGAATTTTTTCTTAACACCTCAAATTATTTATATTAGCTATTTTTACAAATAAAATATTTCAATGAAAACTAAGCTTTCCCTCCTCACCCTTCTTTTATCATTTATTTTAATTGCAACTTCCTGCGTTACTGTTCAAGTAAAGGACAATACGGTTACTCAAACTTCTTTAGAAATAAAAAAACCAAAAAATATTATTCTTTTAATCGGTGATGGAATGGGTTTGAGCCAAGTTTCCACCGCTATTTATTACAAAGACGGTAAACCAAATTTTGAACGTTTCCATACCATAGGCTTGAGCAAAACCTCTTCTTCCAATGAATTGGTAACAGATTCTGCTGCAGGCGCCACCGTTTTTTCTACAGGAGAAAAGACTTATAATGGAGCAATTGCGGTAAGTAAGGATACTATCCCGCTCCCAACTATTGTTGAACATTTATCAAAAAGAGGTTTGGCGACGGGAATTGTTGCAACATCTTCAATTCAGCACGCCACTCCTGCTAGTTTTTATGCCCATGTAAAAAGCAGAAGAATGTATGAAGAGATTACCGAGTTTGCGCCAAATTCTGGCGTAAACTTTTTTGCGGGTGGCGGACTTAAATTCTTCAACCAAAGAAAGGACGGGAAAGATTTATTAGAAGAAATGAAAACCAAAGGCTATGAGGTAATTACAGACAAACTTCCAACTACTCCGAGCGAAAAAAACGAATTAATTTTACTCGCAGAAAACGGAATGCCTAAAATGAGCGAAGGTCGTGGTGACTTCCTGCCAAACGCAACAAAACTGGCTTTGGAAAAACTTTCAAAAAACGAAAAAGGATTTTTCTTAATGGTTGAAGGTAGCCAAATAGATTGGGGCGGCCATGACAATGATGCAGACTACTTAATTCAAGAACTATTAGACTTTGACAAAACTTTAGGCGTAGCCTTAGATTTCGCAAAACAAAACGGCGAAACACTTGTGATTGTTACCGCAGACCATGAAACTGGCGGTTATACCTTAGCTTCAGACGGCAGCGATTACAACAAAATAAAACCAAGTTTTTCCACAACCGGACATTCTGGAACAATGGTTCCAGTATTTGCAGAAGGTCCTGGCGCTATACTCTTCAACGGAATTTACGAAAGCAACGAGATTTATCATAAAATCATGGAGCTTTTGAAAAGGTGAATTTGTGAAGTCGGGATTCGTTGATTCGTTTGCCGAGCGAACTTAAACATTCATAATCCAACTGAACACTGTGGCTGAAAACTGTGACTGAAGACCGCGACTGAACACTGAAAACTTATTACAAAATACTTAACGTAGTTTTATAAATTTCAGTGATGTAATTTTAGTACTTTAGCCCTAGCTATCTATTTTATGAAGTACATACAAGATATTGGTTCCTATTTTTTGATGCTTAAAAAGGTGTTTGGCAGTTTTACCAAAACATCGGTTTTAAAACATCTCATCTTTAAGGAAATCAACGACCTTATTATTAGTTCTTTAGGCATCGTTGCCTTCATCTCCTTTTTTGTGGGTGGTGTTGTGGCAATTCAAACTGCGCTAAATATGGACAATCCAATCATTCCTGATAGTTTGATAGGTTTTGCAACACGCCAATCCGTTATTCTGGAATTTGCTCCAACATTTATTTCCATCATTATGGCGGGTAAAGTAGGTTCCTTCATTACCTCCAGCATAGGCTCTATGCGGGTTACGGAACAAATTGATGCATTAGAAGTTATGGGAGTAAATTCTCTAAATTATTTAGTATTTCCCAAAATAGTTGCATTAATGTTCTATCCTTTCTTAATAGTTCTCGCAATGTTTCTTGGAATTCTTGGCGGATGGGTAGCTGGTGTTTATGGAGGTTTTACTAGTTCATCAGATTTTATAGCTGGCGTTCAGCAAGATTTTATTCCGTATCAAATTTTTTACTCATTCTTTAAAACTTCTGTTTTTGCTTTTATTCTTGCCACGGTTCCTTCTTGGCAAGGGTTTTATATGAAAGGTGGTTCACTAGAAGTAGGAAAGGCAAGTACAAATTCATTTGTGTGGACTAGTGTACTTATTATAGCATCAAACTTTATAATAACCCAACTCCTATTAAGCTAATGATAAAAATAGAAGACGTACATAAAAGTTTTGGAGATGAAGAAATTCTGAAAGGTATAACTACAGAGTTTGATAAAGGAAAAACAAACCTTATTATAGGTAGAAGCGGAAGCGGAAAAAGTGTTTTACTAAAATGCCTTATTGGACTTTTTAAGCCAGAACAAGGCAAAATTTTTTACGAAGATAAAGCCATACAAAATATGGACGACGATCAACAACGTGCACTTCGCGAAGAAATAGGAATGCTTTTTCAAGGTGGTGCGCTGTTTGATTCTATGAATATTGAAGAAAATGTAATGTTTCCACTTCGAATGTTCACTAAACAGAAAAAAAATGAAATGGTGGCTCGTGTAAATGAGGTTCTAAAACGGGTAGAGCTTGAAAATGTTAACAAAAAATTTCCAGCGGAAATTTCTGGTGGAATGCAAAAACGGGTTTCAATTGCCCGTGCAATAGTTAACAAGCCTAAATATCTTTTTTGTGATGAGCCTAACTCAGGTCTAGATCCAAAAACGGCTACTTTGATAGATACCCTAATTCAAGATATTACGCACGAAAACAATATCACTACCATCGTTGTTACCCACGATATGAACTCGGTTATGGAAATTGGTGAAAAAGTGGTTTTACTAAAAAATGGTAAATTAGTTTGGCAAGGCGATAATCAGGAAATATTCAAAACTGATAATGAAGATGTTACTGATTTTGTTTACTCCTCAGATTTATTCAAAAAAATTCGTGAAGTTCAGTTGAAAGAAGGGTAAACTTCTTTAAGGATATTCTGAAACTTGAAGCGAATCTAACTTCAATTTATATTTTAACCAAGATTCAATTTTCTTTAATTCTGCTTTTCTTTCTTTGGAAGAAACATTTTTTTTCCAACGTAAACTAATTACAGGAACTGTATCTGTTTTCTTAAAGTTAGTCGTGATTTTATTTGAATAGCTGAAGGTTTCAACATTTTCATAATTAATTTTCAACTCTTTACTCAACTCTTGAAAAGGAATATTCTGAACTTTTAATAATGCAATTTCATTTTCTAGAAAACTTATTTTTTCATCCTTATTTTGGATTATCTGCTCGTTTTTTACATATAAATCTTCCAATATTCCAGCCTTTATTGCACCTGAAAGTTTCGCCGCCACCTCGCTACTTTGATCTGAGCCTTGGTAGATTCTTAAATGGGTTTTCTCTAAGTTTTCTGTTTTCTCTAGTTTTGATAACCATTCATTTATTTTGTTTTGTGGCACTGGACGACCTATTAAATACACATCGATATTTCTCGACTTATAATCATGGGTGAACTTAACCACTTCTGCACCTTCATATTTAACGATGTTTTTTACGAAATCTCTAGTCTTGTTTTCGAAAACCTGTTGGTCCAATAATTTAATAAACAACCAAACGCTGGGAACCATTACTGCAATAGCAATAACTGTTGCAATCTGAGCAGTACGCTTTCGTCTTTTGCTATTCGCAAAACGAACCATTGGAAAACGCAAAATTTTTGAAACAATAAACGTGGAAAGCGCAATAAAAACTGCGTTTATGGAAAAAAGATACAGCGCGCCACCCGCATAGGAAGCATTACCAACTGCCAAACCATAACCAACCGTACACAAAGGCGGCATCAACGCCGTGGCAATAGCAACACCAAAAATAACGCTGGCAATAGTTCCACTTTTAGTCTTGGCGACAATCAAGCCCAAACCACCAAAAATAGCTATCAAAACATCCAAAATTGTTGGATAGGTTCTCGCTATAAGTTCTGGCGTTTCTTCCGTTAGCGGTGAAAGTTTAAAATAGAGAAAAGCTGTTAGCACGCTAAGAAAAACCATTACTCCTAGGTTTATCAGCGAACGCTTTAACGTGTCAACATCATTAATGGCAACGGAAAGCCCAATACCCACAATAGGCCCCATTAAAGGCGAAATAAGCATCGCTCCAATTACAACCGCCGTACTACTAACATTCAGACCAATGGAAGCCACAAATATGGAAAAGATTAGAATCCAAGCCGTGTGACCTTTAAACGAAATATCTTTCTTTACGGCATCAATCGTAGCATCGCGATCCGTATCTGCCCGAATATCAAATAATTCGCTTAAAAATTGTTTAATACTTTGCCATGTATTTAACTTTACTTGATCAAACTCCTTGTCGTTCGGAGTTATTTTTATATCATCCTTGTGTTCTGTATTCTCCATTTATAAATACTTTTTACCAAATTTTTTTGAAACTTCTTTTAGAAGCTCCTTAATCTCTTGTTCCTTTTGCTTCGGAAACAAAAGTAAAACATCTTCTTTATCGACCACAATATAGTCTTCAATTCCGTCCAAAACAACTAGTTTTTTTGAAGCCATAAAAATCATATTATTCTTGGAATCTTTTACAAAAGTTTCCGCATTTACCACCGAATTATTGTTTTCATCTTTTTCAAGCTTATCATAAAGTGCGCCCCATGTTCCCAAATCATTCCAATCAAAAGTTGCTTTTTTTAGATAAACATTATCAGCTTTTTCAAGAATTCCGTAGTCAATAGAAATATTTTGGGCTTCGGAATAATTCTCTTCTATGAATATTTTTTCTTCGGAAGTGTTCAAAAAAGCCATTCCTTTTGAAAACAATGAATTCATTTCAGTTAAATGCTTTTCAAAAGAAGCAACAATATTTTTTGCGCTCCAAATAAATATTCCTGCATTCCAAAGAAAATTTCCAGCATTTAGAAATTGTTTTGCTGTTTCATAATCTGGCTTTTCACAAAATTGCTTTACTTTTTTAATTTCAGAAGAATCGTTTTTATCACTTTCAATATATCCAAAACCTGTATTTGGGAAGGTTGGTTCAATTCCTAATGTAAGTAAAATGTCATCGCGTTGAGCGGCATCAAAACAAGCTTGCACATCTTGTGCAAAAGCTCTTTCATCTTCAATCCAATGATCGCTTGGCGCTACGAGCATTATGGCATTTGGATTTCTCTTTTTAATTTTTAAAGCCGAAAGTAAAATACAAGGCGCCGTATTTCGCATTGCGGGCTCTAAAACAACTTGTTTCTCAGAAATTTCTGGAAGTTGTTTTAGTGTAATTTCCAGATACATTTCATTAGTAAGAATGTAAATATTTTCTGAAGGGATAATTTTGTTAAGCCGCGAAAAAGTTTTTTGCAGCAAAGTTTGCCCCGTTCCAAGCATATCGTGAAATTGCTTTGGAAATACTTCGGTACTAACAGGCCAAAATCGCGATCCAATGCCGCCGGCCATAATTACTGCATAATAATCTTTGTTCATAGTTTAATTTTAAAGACACGACTTAAGGGAAACACGACCCACGACGATTTCGGATTGCTCGAAATTCTCTTTCGCAAATTTAATATTCATCTAATATATAACCCTTTCTGTATCACTATATCCTGACTCTGTAGTCGTGGTTCATTTATGTCTTGGTACGTGGTTCACTTCAAAAACTCCACTTCCGCATTAGGATTAAAAAGATACGTTCTTCCAGTTGAAACCTCTAAGCATTCAAAGCGTTTTACACGTTGATTTCCACGTTTAAAAATTTTACCGTTGTACAATCTAAAATGCCCACCGAAGGGGATTTCAAAGATATAGTTTTTATCGTTCTCTGGGTCAAACTGCTTTAAAGCCAAGGCGAGCTTAGCGTCTGTATCACTGGAAGCTTTTGGATTTTTGAAATGACGCGCCAGCAATGGCAACAGCTGATTTGGGAAAACTTCTGGACGCAAAAATGGTAACATCAAAAGCTGAAATGTCCGTTTCCACTCCAAACCATGTGGCTTTATGAGTCTTCCATATTTTGTAAAAGCTTCCAAATGCGCTATCTCGTGAACCAACGTGATTAAGAATCGATATTTATTCAGCGAAGCATTGACTGTAATTTTATGTTGTCCATTCGGCATTTTTTGGTAATCGCCGTGGCGAGTAACGCGTTCATTCACAATCTTTAGATGAACTTTATGCGTTTTTATAAGTTCAAAGGCTGAAACTACGGAAGCTTGGGGAATGTATTTTTCAAGTATTTCTGTCATAAAAGCAAAAAAACTAAGATTGTTCGTCTTCAAAAATAAAGAGTCTTTGCCAATATAACGTGGTTTTTCAGCTTAAAATGGCAGATAATAGAACTTCCTAGAAAATAAATTCAATTCCACTTATTTTAGTATCAATCGCTTATATATTTTTATTTAAAACAATTCTAAATAAACTTTGAAATTGTAAAATCAGGTAATATATTTGTCGCTTAATTATATTCAGTCTAAATAAAAATAATCTCCAAATGAAATTTATTACTACCCTACTTTTCATCCTCTGTGCTCACGTTATTGTGGCTCAAGAAGTAGCTAAAATTACAGGCTCTATAACAGATAGCGACAATAATCCCATTCCTTTTGCAAGCGCATATATTTCTGAACTTAAAAAAGGCAGTGCCGCAGATGAGGATGGAAATTTTACCATACCAAATATTCCTTATGGCCTTTGGCAACTTACCACAAGTGCCGTAGGATTCAAACCTGCAACTGTAGCCATAAATCTTAATGAACCTGTTTTAAGTGGCATTATTTTTCAGCTTACTCACGATAATGAGCTGGATCAAGTGGAAGTTTTCGGAAACCGAAATGACCGTCCTGACAAAATAGAATCCATTACGCGTTTGCCTTTAAAAACGTACGAACAAATTCAAAGTATATCCGTTCTTTCAGAAAAATTGATTGAAGATCAAGGTGCTTTGAGTATTTCTGATGCCACTAAAAACGTTCCAGGTGTTTACACTTTCGCAACCTATGGCAACAAGCGAGAAAGTATGTCTTCTCGTGGGTTTAGAGGAATTCCAATACTTAAAAATGGAGTTCGCATACATTCAGACTTTCGTGGCGTTGGAATTTTAACCGATATGCAAGGCGTTGACAATATTCAAGTTTTGAAAGGAACTGCTTCCATAACTCAAGGAGTTGCTACAGATTTAGGAAGTCCCGGCGGAATCATTAACATAGTTACTAAAACTCCAAAATATACTACTGGCGGAAGCGTGAGTTTACGCGGTGGAAGCTTTGGAAAAATTCGGCCAACCTTCGATGTTTTTGGCCCTTTAAACAAAGAAAAAAACATCGCTTTTCGTTTAAATGGTGCTTTGGAAAGAGCTGATAGTTTTAGAGATTTGGTTGAAAAAGAAAGCTTTTACTTCAATCCTTCTTTTGAATGGAAAATAAATGACAAAACAACAGTAACGCTAGAATTAGACCATTATTACGACAGCCGAACGCCAGATTTAGGAACTGTAAACTTAGCTGAAAACGATACAAACGCAATTTATGACCTTCCACATTCGCAGTTTTTAGGTTTTGAAAATGATCGTTCTATAACTCAGAATACAACTTATGCAGTCCGAATGGATCACGAATTGAGTGATAAACTTACTTTAAAAGGTGCTTTCTACAGTTCATCTTTAAAATTGGATGATAAAGGTGCAAAATTGAATAAAACTATTGAAGTGAATGAATTTCCGCTATATAATGTGCGTCAACGAAGCTATTCAACTTCTACACGAGACGATGATAATAGTGTGCTTCAGTTCGATTTAATTGGGGATAAAATTTACACAGGTTCCATAAAACACACTTTTCAAATTGGGTTTGACTATCGTTCTTCACATTTTAGTACAGCCAGGCAATCAACGGCAGTTGTGGACACAATCAATGTATTTCAAAATATTGAACACAGATTGCCTAATATTTCGCTTGATGAAGCAAACCTAAACGGCGGAAAAACAAATTCATTAGGCTTTGTGGCGCAAGACGTAATTTCGTGGAACTCTTGGTTAAAAACCTTTTTGGGTGCGAGATATAGCTCTACTGAAACCATTTCTGAAGTTGAAAATACACGAAGCGATGCTTTCAATCCATTGGGAGGAATTATCATTTCCCCAATCAAAAATGTGAATCTTTTTGTTTCCTATACAAACAGCTCCTACCCGCGTTCTGCCGCGCGATTAGGCGAGAATGGCGAAGAATTGGGCAACGAGCGTTATGACCAATTGGAAACAGGTTTCAAAACCACTTGGCTTAACGACCGTTTACGCTTCAATTTAACGCTATATAAAATCAATAACAAGAATATAAACCTTCCTGTTTACGATGAAACTTGGGCGAACATTCTATACTACGCAAAAGGCGGAAACGACCAACGTCAGGGAATTGAAGTAGAACTTACCGGAAGACCTTTAGAAAATTTAGAACTGATTGGCGGTTACGCATATATTGATGCGCAGTACAAAGAGCACACTTCTTATGTTTACGGTTCAGAGCCATTAAACACGCCCAAACATACATTTAATGCTTACGTCAATTATTCCTTCAGAAACAATACTTTGGAAGGTCTTTCCTTGGGTGCTGGAGCCTATTTTACTGGCGAACGTCCAATAAACGACTGGTCTTCTGGCGCAATCACTCATCAAGGAATTGTTCCTGGCCAAAAACCATTTAATGTTGATGCTTATACTTTGGTGAATTTTCAAGCAGAATACCAATTCAACCAAAACTGGAGTTTTCAATTTTTATTGAATAATGTGTTTGACAAAATTGGCTATAACGCTTACAGAACAAGCTATATAAACCAAACTGATCCAAGAAACTTTGCAGGAGTACTGCGCTATAATTTTTAGTTGTTTGATTGTTAAGTGCGAAGGCACGACTTAGGTTGTGCCTTTTAATTTGTCGTCTAAATCCTGAATCGCGGAAGATTCCGTTATTAAAAACCATATATGAAGAAAAAAAAATACACCCTTCGGAAATTTATTAACGACATCCATTTATGGTTAGGAATTGGAAGTGGAATCATCTTAGTGATAATCTGCCTTACAGGAACTGTTCTTACTTTTGAAGAAGAAATAAAAAGTCTTTTTGCGGAAGAAGTAATTGTTTCGCCTACTACAGAAATTCTTCCTATAGAAAAATTGAAAGAAACCCTTGCTTCCGAAGGCGAAGTGATGCGTGTCACCATTAATCTTGAAAAGACAAAACCTTATGAGTTTTCGGTAAAAACGAATGAAGAAGACAGACGTGGAACTTCTTTTTTTATAGATCAGTACAAGGGTAATTATGTGAAAAAAGCTGAAAATCCATTAGACGGTCTTTTTATGACAAACTTTAAATTGCACCGTTGGTTATTGCTAGATTTGAAAATAGGTAGGCCCATTGTTGGGATTGCAACCATTATCTTTTTAATAATTTCCATCACTGGAATTGTACTTTGGTTTCCGAATAAGAAATTAAAAAAACTAAAATGGAAGAGTCTAAAACCCGGTTTCAAAATCGATTGGCGTGGAAAATGGAAACGAATAAACCACGATTTGCACGTTACTTTAGGCTTTTACACTGCTGTATTTTTAGTGATTATGTCGCTCACCGGACTGTTTTGGTCTTTTGAATGGTACAGAGATGCGGGAAGCGCTGTTCTTGGTACAGAAGTTTTCGGAGGTCGCGGCGGCGGTCCGAAAATAGATTCTAAAATTCCTCAAAATGAAGATACCTTAAGTTTTGCTGAAATATTAAAAATCACAGAAAGCGAACTTGTTTTTGAAGGAACAACTGTTTTCCAAATTCCTAAAGATGAATCAGAAATTTTTAGCGTTCGAAAATATCACGATCAAGATTTTCTTCAAACTGCTTCAGACGAACTAAAAATTGATCGCGATGGAAGTATCATTTCAAAAGAACTTTTTTCAGAAAAACCTTTAAATGTTCAGATTGCGAGCTCCATAAAAGCAATTCATACGGGAACTATCTTTGGATGGTTTTCAAAAACCATCTACTTTATTTCCTGCTTGATTGCTACAAGTCTTCCAATAACTGGAACTATTATTTGGCTGAATAAGTTGAATAAGAAAAATAGAAAAAGCAAGAAAATGCAGAAGGTTAAAGTTAAGGAGTAGTGCTTGAAACTTGCAATATTTTTCCGTTGTAGAATTTATTTCCGGTAAGAGAAAAATTCATAATATACTGCGCCATTTCGGTTGCTGAAAGTGGCGCTTTAAATCCTGGGAAGGCTTCTTCCAGCATTTCAGTTTGCACAGAGCCCAAAGCCATCACATTGAAGGAAGGACCTGTTTCTTTGTATTCTTCAGCAAGCAATTCGGTTAAAGTAATGATTGCACCTTTACTACTACTGTATGCGCTTAGACCAGGAAATTTAACGCTTCCCTGAATGCCGCCCATACTACTAATGTTCACTACGTGTCCTTCTTTCTTCATAAACGGAAGCACTGTTCGCATCAATGAAGCAACGCCAAAAACGTTTACATCATAACATTTTTTGAATTCTTCCGCAGAAATTTCAGCGAAAGGTTTGTTTACTAAATAGCCTGCATTGTTTATTAAAATAGCAACAGTTTTCATTCCCGTTTGAAGAAAAGCTGAAAGTTTTACAATTTCAGATTCGTCTGCAATATCGAATTCTAGTGCAGTAACATTTTTCAGTTTTAAATCTGAAATTGGTTTTGAATTTCGTGAAAGTGCTAGAACATTGTGGCCCGCTTCAGAAAATAGTTTAACCATTTCGAAACCGATGCCGCGGGAAGTTCCTGTAATTATTATGTTTTTCATGTTTTTTAAATATCAGTAGGCGCTTGAATAATCTCGTGCCTACCACAATTGGTTAAACAAACATCGTTACAGGATTCTCAATATACTGTCGTAATGTTTGTAAAAATTTCGCACCCGTTGCGCCATCCACAGTTCTGTGATCGCAGGCCAAAGTTACTATCATTGTATTACCAACTGCAATTTGACCATTTTTAACAACTGGTTTTTGAACAATTGCGCCAACAGATAAAATTGCGGAATTTGGTTGGTTTATAATAGATGTGAATTCAGTGATTCCAAACATTCCAAGATTTGAAACTGTAAACGTACTGCCTTCCATTTCGGCTGGTGTAATTTTTTTATTTCGCGCTTTTCCAGCAAGTTCTTTTACATGTCTGCCAATTTGAGAAAAGGTCATTTGGTCTGCAAATTTTAGAACAGGAACCAATAATCCCTCATCAACCGCAACTGCCACACCAATGTGGATATGCTTTGCGATTCTGGTTGCTTCTGGAGTCCACTGACTATTTACTTGCGGATGTTTTCTTAAAGCCATCGCACAGGCTTTTATAACCATATCGTTAAAAGATATTTTTACATCTGGATCTGCATTAATCGCTTCACGAGCGGCAATTGCGTAATCCATATCCAACTCAACAGTTAAATAATATTCTGGTGCAGAGAATTTAGATTCAGCCAAACGTTTTGCAATTGTTTTACGCATTTGGGAGTTTTTCACTTCCTCAAAACTTTCGGTTCCTACTGGAGTGTAAGCTTCTCCGCCACCAGCAGCTGGCTGGTAGTTCTCAATATCACTTTTTATGATACGTCCATTTTCGCCGCTTCCGTTAACTTGACGTAGATTTATTCCTTTTTCTTCAGCCAAAACTTTAGCTAAAGGCGAAGCGAAAATTCGGCCTTCGTTTGTAGTTTGTGAAGACTCAGATTTTTTATCTAAAGTAGTTTCCTTCTTAGTTCCTTCTTTTTCTGAAGCATTATCAGAACTTTTCTTTTCTTCTTTTTTATCTTCTTTTTTATCTTCTTTGGAAGACTTTTCTTCTGAAGAAGTTTCCTTTTTGCTTGAAGACTTTCCTCCTTTTTTATAATTTTCCAATAGACCAGAAAAATCAGTTCCTTTTGGGCCAATTATAGCAAGAACTGCATCAACAGGAGAAGAATCGCCTTCATCTATAGCTATTTTGAGTAATGTGCCTGAATAGAATGATTCAAATTCCATCGTGGCTTTATCGGTTTCAATTTCGGCAAGAATATCGCCTTCTTCTACTTTATCACCTTCTTTTTTGAGCCAAGATGCAACAGTTCCTTCGGTCATTGTATCGCTTAGTCGTGGCATTGTAATTATTTCAACGCCCTCTGGTAATTCAGCAGAATCTGAAGAACTTTCAGATTTTCCATCTTCGTCTGAATCTTCGTCGTCAGATTCCTCTTTTTCATTAGCATCTTTTTCTGAAGAATCATCATCTTCTTCCTCATCTTCAGATTTATCCTTCTTTTTATCAGATGATTTTTTTTCATCTTTGGATTCATCTTCCTTCGATATTTCTTTCTTATCCGAAGATTTTCCGCCAATTAAATCTGAAATATCTTCGTCTTTTTTTCCAATAATAGCCAAAAGAGTATCCACTGGCGCGGTTTCACCTTCATTGAGACCAATGTGAAGCAATGTTCCTTCGTGAAAAGACTCAAACTCCATCGTGGCTTTATCGGTTTCAATTTCGGCAAGAATATCGCCTTCTTTTACGGTATCGCCTACTTTTTTAAGCCAGGTTGCTACCGTTCCTTCTTCCATCGTGTCGCTCAAACGCGGCATGTTTATTACTTCTGCCATTTTCTATAATTTATCTGATAAAAAAGGATAATCCTCTTGTTCGTAAACAACGTCAAACATTAAATTTTTGTCTGGATATGGAGATTCATCTGCGAATTTTTCACATTCTTCCACCTTGGCTTTTACCTTCTTGTCAATCTTTTTAATTTCAGCCTCAGTTGCCCATTTATTTTCGTAAATCTGGTGAAGCACATAAGTAATTGGGTCTTCTTCTTGCTTTTTAGCCACTTCTTCTTTGGTGCGGTAATGTTGCGCATCACTCATTGAGTGACCGCGATAACGATAGGTTCTTAGTTCCAAAAATGTTGGGCCATCACCACGACGAGCTCGTTTTATTGCTTCGTCCATTTCTTTTGCAACAACCTCTGGTTTCATTGCATCTACTGGTTTGCAAGGCATTTCATACCCTAAACCAAGTTTCCAAATATCTGTATGGTTTGCGGTTCGCGCAACGGAAGTTCCCATTGCATACCCATTGTTTTCAACACAGAAAACTACTGGAAGTTTCCAAAGCATAGCCATGTTAAAAGTTTCATGAAGCGAACCTTGACGCGTTGCACCATCGCCCATATAGGTTAGGGTTACGGAATCTCTATCAAAATATTTATCTGCGAAAGCCAGACCAGCTCCTAAAGGAATTTGTCCACCAACAATACCGTGTCCGCCGTAAAAGCGATGTTCTTTAGAAAAAATATGCATCGAGCCACCCAAACCTTGGGAAGTTCCTGTTCCTTTTCCGTAAAGTTCTGCCATTACTCTTTTTGGATCCACGCCCATACCGATTGGCTGTACGTGGTTTCTGTAGGCCGTTATCATTCTGTCTTTAGTAAGATCCATTGCGTGCAAAGCACCAGCTAAAACGGCTTCTTGACCATTATAGAGGTGTAAAAAACCTCTTACTTTTTGATTGATATATACTTGCGCTAGTTTATCTTCAAACTTGCGCCAAAAGAGCATGTTTTCATACCAATCTAGGTATGTTTTTTTGGTGATTTTTTTCATCTATACTTTTATTACAGGGACAACAAAAGTAGCACTTTAAAAGGGAAAGCACCAAATTCCAAAATCCAAATAACAAAGAAATAACAAATTTCAAGTTCCAATTTCCAAATAAGTACCAAAAAACAAATCCCAAATAACAAATAAGCACCAAATTCCAAAAAACAAATTCCAAATTCTAAAACTCAATAATCAAACCACATATTAAATTCGAATTTAGAATTTTATATGTGGTTTTTGGAATTTGGAACTTGGAATTTATTTAAAGATACTTGGCATCAAAACCCAATGGCAGCAAATCCATGACCGAAGCCACTTTAATGATTTCACCTGTTTCGCCCATAAAGTAGATTGCGATGGGGCTTTTTTGTTTTTGCTCGTACTCTGCTAATGATTGTCTGCAAGCTCCACAAGGCGCAATGGCTTCTGAAATTTCATGATTTTCGGAGCGAACCGTTATAGCTAACGAGGTTATAGTTTGATTCGGAAAGTTTGCTCCTGCG
This sequence comes from Aequorivita sublithincola DSM 14238, assembly GCF_000265385.1. Classification (NCBI taxonomy): domain Bacteria; kingdom Pseudomonadati; phylum Bacteroidota; class Flavobacteriia; order Flavobacteriales; family Flavobacteriaceae; genus Aequorivita; species Aequorivita sublithincola. Next base: position 1,850,527 of record NC_018013.1, on the reverse strand, counting down.
CTAAAAACCGCAACTCTTTCAGCACAGAGACCTGAAGGATATGCAGCATTTTCCTGGTTGCTGCCTAAAACTATTTCTCCAGAAGCAAGCTGAAGCGCCGTCCCAACCCTAAAACGTGAATAAGGCGCATAAGCATTTTCACGTGCTTGCTGCGCCTTATTCATTAGTTCTTGAATGTCTTTTGGAAGTTCTGAAATGGTTTCAAAAACTTCTAGCGAGATTTCAATTTTTTGTTTTTTCACTTGTTTGTTGATGAGTTTAAATGTTTAGGAGTTTAAGGGCTTATTAGCCTGTCCGCCAAAACGGTAAAGTAAAATGAAACTCTTTGTTTTCACATCTAAACTTATAAACTTTTTCCTAATACTCGTCGTAAGTATCGCCAAAGTTGAAAGTCAACCCAAAACGGAGCGTTCCATCCAATGGGCTATTTGCCAACTTAGAGGTAGAAAACAGATAGGATAAGTCTATACCTATGAAGGTATAGCGGAAACCTGCTCCAATAGTTGCAAATTTTCTTCCTCCTTTTACATCACTTTCATTAAAATAACCACCTCTCAATGCAAAAACATCTTGGTACCAATATTCTGCGCCCAAAGCCCAAGTGAATTCTTTTAATTCTTCACTAAAACCATCTGGGGCATCACTGAAAGATGAAAAGATACCGCTAAAAAAGCTTTTGTTATAGTAGTCGTCTTCTTTGTTAATATTACCGTCGTTATTTGAATCACTAGGCGTTGGAACCAATAATTTGTTCACTTCTGCTGAAATACCCACTTTGTTATATTCATCAAGAATGAAATCAAAACCACCACCAAGGGCAAGGTTTGTTGGAAGGTTACTTTCTGAACCTACTTCGTCATATTTCAGTTTTGGACCAATGTTTGAAATGTTGAAACCCAATCTCCAACGACCGTCAAAATCGTCATAAGGTATTTCTTCACTTTGATAATAACCTGCAACATCTACCGCAACAGAACTAGCTGCATTTGCATCTTCTACTGATGTTTGCAGCTTTAAGTCTGAACGAATATATCTACCAGCTACAGCCATAGAAAATCGCTCACTAAGTCTAAGTGCATAGGAAACATCGAAGAGAAGTTCGTTTGGTTTCACAATTACTGGAATATCATCTGGTCTTTCGCGAAGTTCTATTTCACCTTGACTGAAATAACGAAAACTAGCTGCAACAGCGCTTTGCTCGTTCAATCTGTTATAATAAGTAAGGTTTCCTAAAAATATATCATTCACCAATTTATTCAAGTATGGTGTATAGGTAGCACCTACTCCTTGTTTTGACAATGCAAAGGCATATTTTGCTGGATTCCATTGTTGTGAAAAAGCATCAGCGGAAGTTACAACACCTATATCACCCATACCACCTGAACGCGGATCGGCGCCTATTAACATAAACGGAACACCTGTGGTGATTACACGATTTTCAATTCCTGCATTATCTGGCGGAGGCGGAGGATTAGTCTGTCCTATGCTTTTAAAAGCAACTAATCCGATTATAACTGGGATAATTAATTTCTTCATATTAAATAATTTTGAGCAAATATAATTTTAATTTTTAAAGGATGACGAGTTTCTCGAATTTTTCAACCCGCTGATTGGTTAACGCAGATCTTACCGTTATCTTATATACATATACACCTTTTCCAATACGATCGCCAAAATCGTCGCGGCCATCCCACTTAATTTCTCTGCTTAAATAGCTGCCTGATGGTGGTAAAGAGGCATTCTTAGTCCAAACTACTTTTCCGGTCACGGTAAATACTTGCACTTGCACATCTAGTGTTTCATCTGGTCTGTTGTGGTTGAACCAAAATTCAGTATAGCTTACAAATGGATTTGGATAATTAAGCACTTTTGTAATTTCAAGTTTGCCACTGCCAGCTACAATGAACTGTATTTCGGCAGTGGATGAATTGTTGTAAACGTCCCAAGCTTTTAATGTTAGCGTATGCAACCCATCTTCCAAATCGCGAAATTTGTAATGGGTTTTACCTTTTGTGTAATCATCTACTTCTGCTTGGTAAAATTCGTTCATAACAAATGGATTGGATTCATCGCCATCCAGAATGGCTACAATATCATGACCAATTCCGCTAGCGGTGTTTATACCGTTTGGATCCTCCAGTTTTGCTAAAAGAATTGGCGCATTGTCCGTAATTCCTCCTGAAACAAAACTTTCGTCGTTCATATAAAGCCGAATTAATGGACCTTCATTGTCTTCAGGCGCATCTTTGTTAAGACCACCTACATTTAAATCTAAGTTTACACCAGTTTGGTTTTCCAGCACGTCATTTCTTTTTGAATAAAGACTTACTCTACCTTTGCCCACTGGAATTTGTATATCGCGCGGCACTACGAATTCAAATTCAAAAACACCATTGGCAACACTTGCTTGCCCGTTAAAAAGCCCTTCACCCAGCGTTATGAAATTCATTATAAAACCCTGATTATCATTATCCAAAGTTTGGCGCATTACGTTTTTATCAAAAAGTTTTGCCTCCAGTACTCCATTATAATCTGTCATTAATGTTCCATCCGCATTTATGACTTCGCCTTCTAGTTTAATTTTACTCAATGCCTTTAAGGTATCTGTTGCCTCGCCAATTGGCACCCCATTAAGTTTGGTAAGCCGAATGCTTTTCTTTGGAAAGGCTAGTGGCATTGCAGGATCGCCTATATAAAATATAACCCGCCTCAACGCTGTACCTGTTTGGTTTTTTGCTTTTCTAAGACCTACAGCAGGTGGTTCGGGTATATCCCTTTCATAACCAAATAGCTGATTCCCCAGTTTTTTGTTTAATGCTATTCCATCAGATATATAAACCGCTCTAGTTGTAGTAACCAATGAAATGGCACCCCCTTCTTTGTTTTGAAAGGTAAGTTCTCCGGCAGTAATTCTTTTAGGGTTGTCAAATTTTGTGAATTCGCAGGTAACAGTTATAACACACGGAAGTTTATCTTTATTTTTTAATTCCAAAGCAGCTTCTTTTGTATATATGGCTTCATTAGCCAAACCGTCCTCACCTCCGTGACCAAAATAATCTATAATTATTGCTCCGGCCTCAAAAGCTGTTTTGATGGCGTCATTAACTTCTGGATAGCGATTACCACCTGCAGATGCTTCTTGTTGGTAAGAGTCTGAGTGTATTTTTTTTACATTAATAAATGGCTTTTTCATTGAAATTGTATCACCAATTTTATCAAGTTCAACTTCTAAATCTTTCTCACCAGATTTATCATTATCGTCAGAGATAAGAACAAAATTATTTCTCCAATTGCCATAGGAAGATTTTGTGTTGTATCTTATAATTTTATCCACCATTGCGTTTGCTAATGAAACATTGTCAACAACAATCCTACCTATTGCCACGTCCAATTTGTCAATATCAGATAATTTTTCACCGTCATCATCATAAACGTTAGAACCAATGGTTCCTTCACAAGGATCCATATTTCCAAAGAAATCGTCCGACATAAAAGAACTACTTATACTGGTACCTGTAAGTGTTTGATATGTAGGCACGTTGTTATTATTTCTAGTAATCCTATTCTTATAATCTATGGAAGTATCGCCCATTATTCCCAGATATTTTATGCGTTTCGAAGGAGATGAGGCATTATAATAAACGTATCTAATAAAATTTCTAATGGCACTAATTTCCTGTCTGCCAGAGCTGAATTCTTCATAAATTTTATCTGTTGTCACTACTTTTACGTTAAGCCCTTGAAATTCCTTATTATGTTGTGCTAAGCGCAATGCAGGCTGAATAAGAAATGGCGCTGTAATAATAAGATAGTCCACATCTTTAAAATTTCCAGACTCATCCTTAAAAATTGTTCCTTTTAAGTTTTGGTTTTGAACCGAAGATTGAGAAATTTTAGTAGGAACATAATAGTTATTTGGGTCTACTGCCACATAGTTTCGCACCTCGCCAAGAGTTTGCTTAAAACTGAACGATGAAGCATTGCCTTCATTTTGCTTTGAAGTGATAAATTGCGTATCAGTTACATCCCAAACCTGCGAAAATTGGGCGGCATTGCTTATTTGATATTCCCCTACTCCAGAGGTGGTAGCCGCATCGTTATGGCGAAAAGCCAATTGCCCTTCTGCGCCCATTAACTGCCGCACTGCCCAGATTCCAATATAATCTAGATATCCAATACTAGATGGATTTCCTGAATTATTATAGGCTAAATCTACCGTAACGGTTGCAGTGCTTGCAGGAATCTCCTTCACTAATTCTTTCATGCTTAAAAGCCCATCGTCTCCAAGACGATCAAAATTAATCGGGTCTAAGCTGGCGCTATTAATTGAAACCGCCATAGAAGTGCCGCTTTCTGAAGCGGCAGCGGCTTTAACAGTCAACTTCATTGGTTTACTAGGAATAATATTTGGAAATTCAAAGCTAAAACTTTGTTCGTCCTCAATATCAAAACGGTTTCCGAACCATTTTCTACCTAACAAGGTTGGACTTACTTCGTCTATTTCATGAAATTGGTAGTCATCAAACTCATTTATGCTTAAGCTAACAGCTCCTGTTGGTTCCACCATTGGTTTTACTCGTTTTCCTGAAGCACCATCTGCTGTAACATAATAATAGGATTCGTCTGCATAAGGGTTAAGGTTAGAGTCGTTCTCTCTCACATATCCTTGAGTGCTAGTTCCATAAAAAAGCACAAAATCGCCGCCATCAAAACTTCCATCTTCTTCACCCACAACTTGTATGTCATTTTCCGGAAGATCAAAAAAACGGGTTTGTCTGTTCAGCAAAGGCAATGATTTTCCACCGTGACCATACACTTTAATATTCCGAGGATTAATACCGTCTGTGTTCATTCCCAAACTATTTAGGAATGCTTTATCAAGTTTGTAAATTCCAGTGTTTTCAACTCTAAATTTGAACCAAGAGCCGCTTGCAAGCACAGAATTGGTAATTGCTGGCGGTTCCCCTATGCATATTCCGCCATACCTATAATTAAGATCAAAAGATAGCACTTTTTGGTAGCTTCCATTATTATTAATTATCGGAGAAATATTAAAAACAGTGTAAAGCACATCTCTACCCATTGTGCTTCCAATATGGTATTCAAGTTTTTTTGGCAAAGATTGAGGTGTTATTTTTTTTAGTTCTTCGGAAGAAACCACTCCAAAACGAACATTTGTAACAGTTAAAGAATTTTCGTCTGCGAAATCACCATCTACCCATTGCGTAGTATATTGGACAGTTTCTTTGCTCAATTGAAGCTTAAGCGGATCAAAATTCTTATCGTCAGAAGATTCTTTTCCTCCAAAATCAGGAACACCAGAACTATTGTTGCCCCAGTTGATAGTTATGCTTTTAGACTGCGCCATTCCCAAAAGAGGGAGCGCAAATAAAATAAAAAGTAGTATCGTTTTTCTCATTAGTACCAATAACGCTTCAAATATACACTTAGTATAAGCAGCATTTTAAACTCTTCAAACAAAATGATATTAGGATAATAATTTTAAAACTAATACGTTTGCATACCGTATTGGTCGTAATACCTATTAAAAACTCACAACGCAATAATAACAAAATATTATTGTGTTTTTATCGTTAATTACTATCTTGCGAACCCAATTTTATCATAATTGAATCTATGATGTTAAGAAAAAATCTTGCTTTAAATCTATTTATCACTGTATTAATAGCCTCATTTTTTGTGGCTTGCAACAAAACTAGAGACTATAAAGACAGTTCCCGAGCAACGGGCTGGAAAATGAATTCGAAAGAAGGCGGCTTCCAGTATGACCCCAAAACTAAAGAACAGGAGACAGGCCCAGGCCTTGTTTTTGTTGAAGGTGGAACGTTCACCATGGGAAAAGTTCAAGACGATCCTATGCACGACTGGAACAACACACCTACTCAACAACACGTTCAGTCTTTTTATATGGACGAAACTGAAGTAACCAACCTAATGTATCTTGAATATTTAGATTGGTTGAAGAAAGTTTTCCCTCCATCTGACGAAAACTATAGAAGAATATATGAAGGCGCAGTACCAGATACACTTGTTTGGAGAAACCGTTTAGGTTTTAACGAAGTAATGACTAACAATTACCTTCGTCATCCTGCTTATGCACTCTATCCAGTAGTAGGTGTTAGCTGGATCCAAGCTGTTGAATTCAGCAATTGGAGAACAGACCGTGTTAACGAGGCTGCTTTAGAAAGCGCTGGAATTACTTCACGTAACGCCAGATATGATGCAAAACCAGGCGAAACATTCAATACAGAAACATATTTAAATGCTCCAACCTTAGCTTATGGTGGAAATGATTCTATTACCCGTGGTGGAAAAAAATCAGAATCTATAGCAAAAAGAAGCAAGGACAGTACAAACCTATACATTTCGCGTAAAGATGGTTTACTGCAACCAGCTTATCGTCTTCCAACCGAAGCAGAGTGGGAATATGCAGCACTTGGTTTAGTAGGAATTCGTAATTATAATGTTTATAGAGGAAAGAAAAAATATCCTTGGGAAGGACAATACACACGTTCTGGAAAAAGAAAATCTCGTGGTGACCAATTGGCCAACTTTAAACAAGGCGATGGTGATTACGGTGGTATTGCAGGATGGAGTGATGACGGAGCAGATATTACAGCCGAAGTAAAATCATACGAACCAAACGATTATGGGTTGTATGATATGGCAGGAAACGTTGCCGAATGGGTTGCAGATATTTACCGCCCTATTGTAGATGATGAATTTAATGACTTCAACTATTATCGTGGAAACGTTTACACTAAAAATGCTATTGGTGAAGACGGAAAAGTGAAAGTAGTTACAAAAGATTCAATAATATACGATACTTTGAGCAATGGTAAAATCATTGCCCGTAACTTACCTGGAGAAATTCTTCAAGTACCAGTTGACGAAAACGAAACTTATTTACGCACCAATTTCTCGAAAAGTGACAACCGCGATTATCGTGATGGTGACAAGAGTTCATCTCGTTACTATCAGTCTTTTGCAGATGAAGCTGACGAAAATGGTGATGGCACAAAACGTATGTACAACTCACCAGTTCAAAAAGTAAGCGCAGATAGCACAGGCTCTCTAGATCGTCAATATGATAAGTCCTCAACCAGAACTACTTTAATTGATAACGAAGTTCGTGTGTTTAAAGGAGGTTCATGGAGAGACAGAGACTATTGGTTAGATCCTGCTCAAAGACGTTATTTTCCACAGGATATGGCAACAGACTATATTGGTTTTAGATGTGCAATGAGCCGCGTAGGTTCTAAGAGCAAAAAAGGTAAACGTGCTAGAAACTAACGTATAAAAAATTATAAAATCAACCCTCCTTGGCATACAGCTTCGGAGGGTTTTTTAGTATATTTATTTTATGACTATAGAATTGCTCCACAAATATTTATTGGATAGTAGTGGTGTTTGCACAGACACCCGAAAAATAATTCCAAAATGTATCTTCTTTGCTTTAAAAGGCGATAATTTCAACGGAAATCTTTTTACTCAGGAAGCGCTTGACAAAGGAGCTTTCAAAGTAATTGTTGATGAAATAGCCTTCCATAAAAATACGGGGGAAACGATTTTTGTTGACAATGTTTTATTGACGCTTCAACAATTAGCTCAATTTCATAGAGAATTTCTTAGTCTTCCTATAATTTCTTTAACGGGAAGCAATGGAAAAACTACTTCCAAAGAGCTTATAAATGCAGTGCTTTCACAAAAATTCAAAACCGTTGCCACACCAGGAAACTTGAACAATCACATAGGCGTTCCCTTAACGCTACTATCGATGAATAAGGAAACCGAGCTTGGGATCGTGGAAATGGGCGCCAACCATTTAGGCGAAATAAAAATGTTAAGCGAAATAGCCGAACCAGATTACGGCTACATAACCAATTTTGGTAAAGCGCATTTAGAAGGATTTGGGAGTATTGAAGGCGTAGTTCAAGGTAAAACCGAGCTCTATCAATTTCTGAAAGTGCATAATAAGAAAATATTTGTAAACGCGAACGACCCGAAACAATTATCCAATTCCGATGGAATTGAAAGAATAACTTTTGGCACGCCTCAAAGTGATTTTGATGTAAACTTATTAGATAGTTCCCATCACCTTTTGGTAGAATTCAAAGGAATAAAAATTCAAAGCAATTTAGTGGGGGCTTACAATTTTGCAAATATTTCTGCGGCAATTGCTATTGGGGCTTATTTTAAGGTTTCTTCAGAAGAAATAAAGAAAGGTATTGAAGGCTACGTTCCAAGCAACAACCGTTCGCAGTTGATGACGAAAGGTTCTAACACAATCTTAATGGATGCCTATAATGCGAACCCAACCAGCATGCTGGCAGCTTTGGAAAACTTTAAACAGGCAAATGGCGATAACAAAATTATGTTTTTGGGCGATATGTTTGAACTGGGAAAAGAAGCAGAAACCGAGCATCAAAACATAGTTGATTTTTTAGTTGAAAACCCTTTTGGAAAAGTGTTTTTAGTGGGAAGTAATTTCTTTAAAACAAAAAATAACACCTCGCACATTTATCAATTTGAAACATTTGATGCATTGAAAACAGTCATTGAAAACAATTCGCCAAAAAATGCAACTATCTTGATAAAAGCTTCAAGAGGGATGGCTTTGGAGCGGGTTTTGGAGTTGATTTAGGTTGCTTGAGTTTATTTAAGGGAAGCTTGTGGGGTTTTTTACTTGTTTATTACCACAGTACTTTGTGGTACCACGTTTTTTAATTAATTCTGAAATATTAATGTGATTCCCAAGACTATTAGCATAATTATGAAAGCCCAAGAATTAACCATAGCTTTCCAACTCATCACGTTATAATCTTTCATTTTAAAAGAATTTTTTTTACTGATTTTGTAAATTAAGGATGATACACCTAAAATTAGGCACAAACTCCCAATGTAAAAAGGGTTTTCCGTCATTATTTCGCTTAAACTAACAATCATTATAAAAAGTTAATTTCTGGTTTCGTGATTTTAACCGTTCTTGTCCTTTAAATATTTTAAAAAATCACAAAGTGTTGTTCTAAGTGAATTCACATTATATCCTTAAAGTACCATTTTGCATATTTCTCACTCGTATTATCAAATTGCCATTTTATTACTAGCATATCTTTAATAATATCACTTAAATCGTCAATTGCATCTCCAGTAACCAAGTCCGCATCTTCAACTATTTTATGTGATTCCCAAACTGAATGATAACAGCCAAATTCTGGAAAATTTGTCTGTACGTTTTTCTTTATTGTGTCATAATCGAAAGTAGGCTCTTCTTCAAAATCAGCATCATCAAATTCCGTTTCCATATTCAGAAATTCAGAGTAAAGTCCAACCAAAAGTTGTTGAATTTCCAATTCTTTGTTATCCGACTGAACTTTATCATTAAGACCAAATTTCGTAATCCGATTTATAAGTTTTTCTAGTTTGCCAATGTTAGTCTAAATATGTTACAACTTGTTTATATCCCCAAATTTTCTGGGTCTATCCTGCCCATTTGTAAGGATATGCGCTAGTTTTCACATTTTTTATTGGGCCTAATCCAAAGATAAAAATTTATAATTTCCACACCATCACCCAAAGCTCATTCACTTTAGCGTTTAACAGCATGATTCACCTTGTTACTAAAATGCAGCTATTCATTATTAACTATTTTGAATTGTTAATCCTTCATGACTAAGTTCTAAAGTTTCCACAGCGATCTCGTTTGCATCTGCTTCCATATTGACAACAGTTATTTTGGTTGGCCAAGCATTGTTCAAAGTCCAGATCATAGTAGGCTTTCCATTTTCATCCAAAAGATAAATGATAACGGTTTCTCTTTTTACGGTGTTCATTTTTATGGCATCGTACCACTCCCAGAAATTAGTACCATTTACAAAAATTCCTTTCTTCATAATTATGCTCCCAAACTTTGTTATTCCAGGCATTTTTACTGTTGAAAATATTGGGCTATCACCGTGCCGGTATTCTATGATTTGTGCTTTAATATCCAAACCCAAAACCTCTTTAAAGGAAACAATATTATTTTGTGAACCTAAACTTACCGCAAAGTAAAACTTTGGTAATAGCCACGGATTGTCTTGAGCTGATTCGTCTGACATGATTTTGTGAATTTAAAAATTAAACATTAGTTATTTAAGCTTTTTGCATATTCTGCTGGAATGTTATAACCATAAATTCTGCAGGGTGCATAACGGCAACCATAACAGAAATGCGCATAATTCCTTGTTGAATATCGTCACTGCTCATGGTACTTCCCAAACCAACTTTTACTGAAAAGGCATCTGCTGGTTTTGCTCCAACAAGAGCTCCTTGTTTCCAAAGTCCTGTTAAAAAGCTATCTATCATATTTTTTATGTTCACCCAAGTAGTTGCATCATTGGCTTCAAATTCATAAGCTTTTGTCGCCTCTTTTACAGATTGTTCTATAAACATAAGTGTTCTTCGCACATTGATGTAGCGCCAATCATTAGAGTTTCCATCTAAAGTTCTCGCTCCCCAAACTAAGTTTCCACGGCCGGTAAATGCACGAATGGCACAAACCGATTTACCACTTATGGGCACATTCAGATACTGTTGGGCTTTGTTGTCTATTTTAATGGAAGGCATAATGGTACTTTGAATACCAACATTGGCAGGAGCATTCCAAACTCCATCATTGTTATCTATGTAAGTATAAATACCCGCCATACCAGCACTCGGTGCAATTAGGTTCATATTTACCAGAATTGTTTTCATCAAGAGTTGATATGAATTGCTTAAATTTTGAAGCATGCTATCCCCTTTTCCAAAACCTGCTTTTGTAGCATTCGCTGGACTTGAAAAGGTTTGTATTACAGGAGCAATATTTTCATTCAATGCACCTGTTTTTAAATCAGTAAATTCATAAGTTAGCAACTGGACAACTTGAAGATATGAAGCCGGATCCAGATTTTCATACCCTATTTCTGAAGTTTGATAGACTGTAGTATGCAACCAAGGGTAATAAACCGCAGCATAGCTGTTGAATCTTGGATCTTGGGGCTCTACACTGTCCCTAAACTGCTCAACACTAGTTGTTCCCGTCATTGGCTCAGTAAAACCTCTTGGAACATCAAGAATTGCAAATCGGTTTTGCATTTTCCCGCAATGGTTAATCATGGCGCTTTGCAATGAATACGCATTGGCAAATTTATTTTTCAAATAATCAGCCTCATTTGGATCTGTTACAGTTGGATCAGCAATTTCCACCACGTCAGGAATCACGAGTATTGTGGGCTCCTTTTCCTTTTCAAGTAGCGTGATTGCATCTGTAAATGGTTTTGTGTCCGTAATGGTGCCTTTGGTGTAGTTGTATCCACCAATACTCATTATATAGCATTGGCTTCCACCGTTTAAGTAAAAGAATTTTAACGCACTGTATAATCTATAATTAATTGTTTTGGCTTTGACCGAATAAGCATAACCATCTACTGCAAAATCTGCCGTGACAATGGCTTCATCATAAGTTTTTTGGGCCTCGAACACGGCAGCCAATTGTATTTTTGTGGGCTTTGTTTCATCTTTCGGAAGTTTATCTTTTGCGTCCAAAAGTGCCTTGATGGTCTTGTCTGCTTTTACAGTACTAAGAGCTTCGTTAGCCGCGTCACTTGATGTTTTAGCATTGGTCTGTGCTTTTATCATTCCATCAGTAGCATCATTTCCTACTTTTTTAACCATCATATTTGCTTTGTCCAAAATAGCTTGTGTTCGTACTACTTCCGCTTCAAGATTCGCTAATCGTTCTGGCAAAGGCGTTGATTTTACGCTGTGCTGCACTTTAGGAGCGTCGCTTCCAAAAATGGTTAAAAATTCTGCCAAAGAATTTATCTTGACGGCTTTGTTCAATAGACTTCCCCCGTCAAAGGAGGTCTCTTGCGTGAAGCCAATAAAAGCAGGCACGGCAGTCGGGACAGGTATAACGGCATTTCCAAAAGCATTCACTTCTTCAATGTAAACTCCTGGGGTTTTTATATCTTTTGGCATTGTCTTTTAATTTTAGCTAATCATAAACTATTGTTGTAAACTGGAATGGAGCATTATTCTCTTCCGAATTATTTCTTAATAAATCTTGATTCGTTCTTACTATAATGTTATCATTCGCAGTTTGTAAACTACTGAAGGAACATATTTAGCCCCAAAGCCATTCCAAATATGGCTCAGCTCCGTGATTGGCACATTGTATATTTCCAGTGTTAATTTCTCCAAAGGTGACGGCATATTGGGATGTTCATTTTTGGTGAAGTAAGAATTTGAATGAAATGAAGTAATTACGGTAGAAAGCATTTTAAGAGATTCCAAGTAATTTGAGGAATCATAATTGGCCGAAATTAACAAGTATAGATTGAGATATACTGGCGGTGCCGTTTTGTCGTACGTATTGCTCGCTGTTGTTCTAAAATTGTCCAATGATTTTGGGAAGGTTTCATTTTCAAGATTTATAACCGAAATGACAATCTTGTTTTGAATATTTTCTGAAACTGAACCATCTGGATTTACCAAACCGCTTGCTATTACCAAATTTGAACTTATATCACAGGTCCTTTTTAATTCTTGGTTTAAGAAATCTGTAATAAAACTTAGTGCCTTATCAATCATAACTATGGATTTTAAGAAGTCAATTTTTTTAAGCTCCAATAAATTAGCATACTAAATAAGAGTTGGAATACAAGAAATTTACTAATACTGATTTGGGTCTTTTACGAGGCTCTTAGTTTTAAAATACAGTGTATTTAGCTCTGATTAAATCCTAACCTTTTAATAATTATAATATTAACAAAAAAGTCATTACTTCCTATAAGTGCTACTACGTATATGGTACAAACAAAAAATCCCGATGAAAATGTTCATCAGGATTTTTTGTTGTGAGCCATGTTGCCCCGAGGCTTCGGGGGAACCAACGACTTCCACGTTGTCGACGTGACACTCTCAACCAACTGAGTTAATGGTCTTATTTTTTAAAGCACCAAAAAACACGTAACAACCATCATAACTATAAGGACCAAAACAAGAATCGGTCAGAAAAGTTATTTATCGAACTTCTTTATCGGTTTCTTTTTTATCATTCCACCCTTTGCATCTTTTACGGAAGTCATAATCATAAAGGCTTGTGTATCTATTTTATCAACCTCTGTTTTAAGTTTGCTCATTTCTAAACGTGTGATTACGGTATAAACAACATCAACAGGTCTTCGAGTTTCACCATTTTTAGAAAAACCATTTTCAGCTTTAAAGATAGTACAGCCACGTCCCATTTTTTCGATGATCGCAAGACGTATTTCTTCACTATTTTCAGAGATAATGGTAATTCCCATAAATTCTTCAATACCGTCAATTACGAAATCTACAGTTTTTGAAGCTGCGAAATAAGTTAAGATTGCATAAAGTGCAACTTCGGTAGAAAGGAAATAGGCTGCAGTCATAAATATAATCACGTTAAAAATCATGATTACATTTCCAACCGTAAGACTTGTTTTTCGACTAATAAATATGGCCAAAACCTCGGTTCCGTCTATAATTGCACCTCCTCGGATTGCTAGTCCTATTCCTAACCCTAAAAACAAACCACCAAAGGCAGCAATCAATATTTTATCGTCCGTAATCTGCGGGAAAGGAATAAAAGCAACAGCTATAGACAAGAGCACGATACCCATCACGCTTTTAATAGCAAACCGTTTCCCTATTGAGAAATAGGCAAGAATGATAAACGGAAGGTTAAAACAAACTAACAAAAATGACAGTCCAATTCCTGTAAGTTCGTTTATCATCAATGAAACTCCTGTTACACCTCCATCAATAAAGGCGCTAGGCATCAAAAAACCTCGCAATCCAAAAGAAGCGGATAACACCCCAAGAAGAAGATAAAATAAATCCGAAAGTTCATGCGTTACCTCAACTTCAAGATTTGTAACACTTTTGTCAAAAGACTCCAGCGGTTTGGCGCCGGTTTTATTCTTTCGGCGGTTTTTAACAACGTTTACTATAATCGTTTTGAAGAATGGAATCAAATGTTTTTAATTTTTTAAATTAATGATGGAACCAAAGTTAAACTTAAATAGCGCTTTAGACAACCAAACAAAAACTTCATTTTAAATAATTATTTCAAATAAATGCTTGGCGAAATTAAAAAGTAGTTTATATTTGCAACCGCTAATAAGAAGGGCGATTAGCTCAGCTGGTTCAGAGCACCTCGTTTACACCGAGGGGGTCGGGGGTTCGAACCCCTCATCGCCCACCAGATTTTAAAAATCCTGACGAATTCGTCGGGATTTTTTTATGCTTAAAATTTAGCTTAAACAACTTCCGCCACAACAAAAGTACTTCCACCCACAAATACCAAATCATTTATAGATGCAGCTTTAACAGCGGCGTTATAAGCTTCTTTCACAGAAATATAATCTTCACCGACCAATTCAAATCCGCGGGCTTGCGACAATAAAAGTGAAGCGTCCAAACCGCGTGGAATCCTTGGTTTACAGAAATAATAAGTTGCATTTTTAGGAAACAAAGGCAAAACCGAAGCCAAATCTTTATCGTTAACAACACCTAAAACAATGTGCAGGTTTTTATAGGACTCTGATTTCAACTGTTCCAGTACTAATTGCAAGCCATCTTTATTGTGACCCGTATCGCATATAACTTTCGGAGATTCATTCAAAATTTGCCAACGTCCCAATAATCCAGTGTTTTTAATAGTATTCATTAATCCGCTTTTTATATTTTCTTCGGAAATGTTCCAATCCTTACTTTGAAGGATTTCCAAAGTTGCCAAAACAGTTTTTATATTCTTTTTCTGATAGATTCCTTTCAAATCTGAAGTGTAATCAGCGGCATCAAAAGTTTCAGCAAAGGTGATTGCCGCAACTCTTTCCGAAGCAATTTTTTCAAAAACAGGTTTTGTTTCTGGCAATGTTTCGCCAATAACAACTGGAATTCCGCTCTTTATAATTCCGCCTTTTTCCACAGCTACTTTTTCTAAAGTGTTTCCTAAAAATTGAACGTGATCCAAACCGATATTGGTTATGACAGAAACTTCTGGCGAAATTATGTTCGTACTATCCAGCCTTCCGCCCATTCCTACTTCAATAATAGCTATATCAACTTTTTCATTTCTAAAATAATCAAACGCCAAACCCACGGCCATTTCAAAAAAGGAGATCTGGTTATTTTCAAAAAATGATTTGTGCTTTTCTACAAATTCCGAAACGTTTTTCTTCGGAATCATTTCGCCGTTAATCTTTATCCGTTCTCTGAAATCCTTTAAATGCGGTGAAGTGTAAAGCCCCGTTTTATAACCAGCTTCCTGAAAAACTGAGGCGAGCATATGGCTCGTGCTGCCTTTACCATTCGTGCCAGCGACGTGCACATTTTTAAAACTATTTTCGGGATTATTTAGATAGTCGGCAAGATGAATTGTAGCCGCTAAATCTGCTTTATAAGCGGACTGCCCTACCCTTTGGTACATTGGCAGTTGTGCAAAAAGCCACGCTATGGTTTCTGAATAATTGATGGGGGAATGGTTTATGGTTAATAATTGATTATTTCTAGTAAAATTTTCTATCGAAAAGAATCCTTAGATTATTTATTTTACGATTAATTTTTTGGTCGTTTGTTTTCCAGCTTCAGAAATTTTAAGGTAATAAATGCCTGGCTGTAAACTTTCAACTGAAAAACGAATCTCTTTATTATTTTCAAAATTTAATTGTTTTACCATTTTTCCCATAACGTCATACATCTTCAAAGAAGCATTTACGAAGGATTTTTCTAAAGAAATCGTGACTATTGTAGAAGCAGGGTTTGGAAATACTTTTAATTCCGAAGAAAAATTAGTTTTATCTGTGCTCAAAATATTTCCAGAAATATCAATTTTATAACTAGAACGACCGAAGGTGGCTGCATAAAGAAACTGAGAATTTTCGTGAATGAAAAGATCTGAAACTACAGCAGAAGGTAAATTTTCGCCTAAAACAGTCCAATTAGCTCCTTCATCTTTTGTGGCCAAAACCCCAACATCCGTTCCGACAAATAGGTTTCCGAAACTGTCTTGCGCAATATCATTCACAGGAATATCTGGCAAACTGATTGAAATATCAACCCAACTATTTCCGAAGTCAATACTTTTATAAACATGACCTACATTTTCGCCAAAGCGATATCCAGAAAGGGTTAAATAAACTGTATTCGCATTTTCTTTTGAAGCCAAAATTTTCGTTACCCAACGATTCGGAATTCCCGCTGAAATGTCTGTCCAAGTCGCACCTCCGTCTTGTGTTACCGAAGCTTTTCCGTCGTCTGTTCCAACATAAATAACTTGACTGTTAAATTGTGAAACGCTGATGGTTGTGATGCTTCCAAAAGTGAGATTTCCATTGTGTGGTCCATTGGTTAAATCGGGACTAATTGCAGACCAATTGCCCGCCGCATTCGTAGTTTTGTATAGTTTATTGGTTCCGAAATAGAGCGTTTGGGAATTGTTAGGATCAAAGGTTATTGGAGTGTCCCAATTATTTCTATCGCCACCAGAGATTCCGTTTGTGGCGCTAAAAAACGAACCACCATTATTAGTGGATTTACCAAGCGCACCATATTGATAAAGCGCATAAATAACGTTAGTATTTGTGGGATCCACCAACGGCTGAAATCCATCACCACCGTATATAATGTTCCAGTCGCTCAATCCACCAGTTTGGGTTCTACTCGTGCTATTGTCCTGCGCACCACCGTAAATTTTATTCGGATTTTGTGCATCAACATACATTCTGTTGAATTGCGTAATGGGAAGTTTCAAATTTTTTGTTGCTGAAGCTCCACCGTTGCTGCTAGCATACAGACCGCCGTCGTTCCCAAGTAAAATCTCATTGGAAGCCGAAGCATTAAAAGCCATTGCGTGTTGATCTACGTGTGCATTTATGAAGGAATCATTCCAACTAGCACCGCCATTTGTTGATTTCTGAACATTAAAATCTACATTGTAAAGTACGTTTTCATCCGTTGGATCAATAAAAATTCCACCAAACCACCAATGAAAACCTACATCTGTTAACTGACTAGAATTAACAGCAGTCCAGGAATCTCCACCATTTACGGTTTTATAAACTCCTTGAATGCTTCCGGAAGTACTTGCATATCTAGCATATAAAACATTTGGATTGGATTGTGAAATATCAATACTAATTCTTCCTTTTTGTGAAGCACTGCTAGGCAAACCGCTGGTAAGTTCTGTCCAGTTGGTGCCGCCGTCCGTCGTTCTATAAATTCCTGAAGTTATTCCGCCATACTGTCTGCGGTTTGGTCTTCGTATGCGCTCCCAGCTTGCAGCGTAAACAATGTTGCCGTTTGTTGGGTGAATTGACATGTCAACCACGCCAGTAGAATCACTTACGAACAAAACCTGCTGCCAGCTATCGCCGCCATTTGAAGTTTTATAAACGCCACGATTGCTACTGTTTTTGAACAAAGGCCCCATTGCACCCACGAAGGCTGTATTATTATCATTTGGATCCAAAACTATTTTTCCAACACTTCCAATATCTGGTAAACCTTTAGACTGCCAGGTTGTTCCGCCGTCATTACTTTTATAAATTCCATCGCCGTCGTAAACTAGTGAACCTCCGCCTGCGTTTACTTCGCCTGTACCTACATAAATTAAATCGTTATTACTTTTTGAAATTTCAATATCGCCGATGGAGAGCATTTGTTGGTCGTCAAAAATGGGAGTCCAATCTGTTCCAGCGTTCACCGTTTTAAAAATACCGCCAGAAGCTGCGCCAACGTAATAGACATCTGGTTGAGAAGAAGGAATTTCAATATCTGTTATACGTCCGCCAACATTTAATGGACCACTAAATTGCCATACTTCATTGGCTGTGTTTTTATTTGAAGCTTGTTTTTTCCATTGAATTGCTGCGGAATATGCTGAAGTATTTATCTCGCCACTTGGATAGGCACGCTGCATAAACATTAAATCGAAAGGATATTTCTCGCTTTTTTCTTCAGAATTTTTTGAAGTTGAATTTTCTAAAGAAAAAGATTTTTCCTTTACTGTAGAATTTTTACATCCAATAAAACAAATTAATACGAAGAGAAAAGTAGAAGTGCGAAGCATAGCATCTTTATTTGAAATTTAAAGATACTGAAAAATGAAAGGTTTTTTTATTAGGAAATATTTATTTTAAAAGAAGACTAATGATTTCGATTTTGCCTATTGATAGTCCGAAATTTCAAAAACTATGAGAACATCGTTTTCTTTTACTGCAAGTGCTCGGTGCTCTTTGGTAATTCGAAAAGAAAAAATTAAGCTGCTTTTAGGTTTGAGTAATTTTAAATTTGCATTTTCCGTCAAGTCTGCTTCCAAATATAGTTTGGCTTTTATGTAGAGTTTAACGATATTTCTCTTTTTTAGATATTTTAAAATCGAAGCATCCTTTTCAACTATTTTCATCGAATATCGATTAAGTCATCGGGATTAAAATTCTTTCGAAAATTTTTAAGACTTTTTAATATTTCGGGAGTTAGTTCTTCTTTGGTAAGTGGTCGAAAATCCAAATCGAATATCTCATTTGTATCCTGATCGACCATTGGTGCATGAATTTCAATTTCGCCGTCCTTTCTATAAACAATGATCTTATCGTCTTGATATTTTATAGATTCAACGGCTTCATCGAGCGGAAGGTTTGGAGAAATCTTCGTGCTTTCCCCAATGCTCTGTGCGCCTCAGCAATGGTTTTAAAGGTCGTTTTTTCCAAGCCTTTTATATCCTCTTGTATTTTGATAATAGTCATAACTCAATCTTTTAAACTTCAATATAGATAGTGAATTTTAAGCTTTATGAAAATGACATAAATTTATTGACCAATTATTCAGAAAGACTAAACCTATAGATAATTTTTCCAATCTGTTTTGCAGGAGCTTTATCGTCTGCGTTGAATTTTGTGGCTAAAGCTGCTCGCTTTGCAGGTTCCGTAAGGCATTTTGAATTATTTGTAGTTCCACGAACGCCAGGCGTTGCGCTTATTACTTTTCCGTTTCGGTCAACTTCAATACTTACAACTACTGTTCCTGCTTCATTGCAGTCTTGCACAAATTTTTCTTTGTTTAGAGCCTTTCTTCCACCAAGTAAATAATTGCCGTCGCCGTCCAAGCTTTTTCCGGTACCATAATAGCTGCTGGCATTGGGATCTCCGTCTGGACTTCCTTTGTCGCCTGGTTTGCCATCGTTACCTTCGCCTCCTTTTGCAGTACCGTCACTTTTTGGACCGTTCAATATGCTGGAAAGTGCATCTGTTGTAGCTTTATCAGGCTTTGGGTCTGGTTTTTTTACTTCTTTTTTTGGTTGCTCTTTTACTGGAGTTTCCTTTTGTTCTTTCTTTGGCTTTTCTTTTTGAATTACGGGAGCATCTTCTTTATCCTGGGTAATGACTTCTTCCTTTACAACAGATTTAGGTTGCGAAACAGGTTCTGATGTAGTTTTTTGAGGTGCAGATTGTATTTTTTCAGTAGGCTGAATGTTTCCGCTGCCAGTTTCCGTAGTACCAAAATTGATTGCTATTCCCTGCTCCAATGGTGGATCCAAATATTTCATTCCCACATAAAACAATAGAATAAGAATGATAACATGCACGATTACCGTGATGATCATACTTTTTCTTTTATGTTCTGTATCTAAGATATTCAAGGTTTTAAATTTAAGATTGTGAAGTTTTTTTGAAATAGGAGTTTATAAAAGAACTGATTTATCAGGTAACGACTATTTTTCAAAATCTTTGGGCACGCGATAAATTGCGAGCCTACTGCCAACTGCTACTGAATACTGAACACTCAATTTGGTCTGACTGCCAGAACTACTTTGAAGTTATTTCTATTGGCAATATCCATTACAAAAACGGCATCTTCAATAGGCACGCCTTCTTCGGCACGTAGAATTACCGTTGGTTCTTCTTGTCCTGCGAGTGCTTTTTTCAGTTCGCTTTCAATGCTGTATTCACTTACGCGTTCTTTGTCCACATAATATGCCCCATCTTTTGTAATGCTTACGGATGCTTTTTGAACATTGGACGTTTTTCCTTTTGCTTTCGGAAGTATTAAATCCAAAGCATCTGGCGTTATAGCAGGCGAAGTAAGCAAGAAGAATACCAACAACAGAAACACAATGTCTGTCATGGAACTCATGCTGAACTCGGCACTTACTTTATTTCTTCCTCGTAAGTTCATTAAGCAGGCTCGTTTAGCATGTCAAGGAAATCTACCGCTGTGGCTTCCATCTGGTGAACCACTTTATCGGTCCGCACTACCAAATGGTTGTAGCCCATATAGGCAATAATACCAACAATTAATCCAGCTACAGTAGTTGTCATTGCTGTATAAATACCTTCAGCTAGGGTTCCCATTTCGGCTTGGCCACTACTGGTTGCAAGTGTATGAAAAGCCAAAACCATCCCGATTACTGTTCCTAAGAAACCAATCATGGGTGCTGCTCCGGCAATTGTTGCAAGAACGCTTACGTTTTTTTCAAGTTTATAAACTTCCAAACGACCAGCATTTTCAATAGCGGTATTAATATCTTCCAAAGGACTTCCAATTCGTGAAATTCCTTTTTCAGTTAAATGTGAAACCGGCGTATTATTCTGTGCGCAAAGTACTTTTGCAGCTTGAATATTTCCTTTGGCAACGTGGTCTCGGATTTGATTCATAAAGTTACCGTCCATCTTGTTTGCAGCTTTAATTGCAAAAAGTCTTTCAAAATAAATATAGACCGCTACAAAAAGAAGTACAAAAAGAACCGCAATAATTATTTGACCAGCTATACCGCCAGTCATTAATAAATCCATGATGGAAAGCGTTTTCTCTTGGGCTTCGACAACAGGTTCAAGATCTTGCGCAACTTCGGCACCCTCTTGAATAAAGAAGTTTAACATAAAAAAGGTTTTGTTTTAGTGAATAACGATAATAGGTTTCAGAAATTGTTAGGTATGGTGAAATAAGACTCTTTCAAACAAAAGAAATACTCCAGCCCCTGCAATGAAGCCTATAAAAGCCAGCCACGTGATTTTCTTAAGATACCAGATAAAATCTATACGCTCCATTCCCATTGCGGCAACACCAGCGGCAGAGCCAATAATAAGCATACTACCACCCGTTCCAGCAGAATAGGCTATAAAGTGCCAAAGTACAGAGTCTATTGGCATATCATACATTCCTATGGAAGCTGCTACCAACGGTACGTTATCAATAATTGCGGATAGAATACCCAACAAAATAATAACAACATCTTGATTAGGAATAGCTTGTTGCAAAACTTCAGCAACATAACGAAGTGTTCCCACTTCCTCTCCATTAACAACGCCATAAACAAGACTTTCTAGCCCAGCTACTGCCATTAATATTCCAAGGAAGAAAAGAATACTTGAAATTTCGATACGTGAAAGAGCTTTGTGTGCAGAATATAAATGTCTTCTTTCTTTGCTGAAATCTTCTTCAGGATGAATGTATTCTGAAACAAGCCAGACCACACCTAATGCCAACATCATTCCCATATATGGCGGTAAATGCGTTATGGTTTTAAATACGGGTACAGAAATTATCATACCAAGGCCTAAAAATAGCATGGTTTTGCTGCTCAATAATGCTTCTTCGTCTTTGTCTTCTCTAGCATCCACTTCAATATTTCCGCGGAAAGCTGGCAAATAACTTGCAATTAAGAATGGAATTGCAAAACACACTATTGATGGTAAAACTACAAATTCAATAAGACCTCCAGCGGTTAGCTTCTTGGCTATCCAAAGCATGGTTGTTGTAACGTCTCCAATGGGAGACCAAGCACCACCAGCATTTGCTGCGATAACTACCAATGCAGCATACCAAATTCTATCTTCTCTTCTGTGTATCAGTTTTCTTAACAACGTTATCAAAACGATAGTTGCAGTTAGGTTATCAATAATCGCTGAAAGGAAAAAAGCAATTATCCCGATAATCCAAAGTAGTTTACGTTTACTTTTTGTCTTTACTGCACTTTTCAATACTTCAAAACCACGATGAAGATCTATTATTTCAACAATAGTCATTGCTCCAATAAGGAAAATAAGGATTTCGGAAGTTTTCCCTAAATGATGAAGTAGTGTTCCTTCAAAACCTTCCATGGCTGTTTCGCCTCCAGAAAGGAAATTAAAAGCCTGTTCGTCACTATTAATTACATCAAACCAATCGTTTACAAAACCGATGGCTAAAACGGCCCATATTAATGATGCCATTATAAGCGCGGGCACAGTTTTATCCAATTTTAATGGATGCTCCAGAGTGATGGAAAGATACCCAATTACGAAAATTAAAATGATGATTGAAGCCATACTATACTTGGTTACAGTTAATTATATTAATTGTTTCAATGCAATTTCAAAAGCGGTTTTGCTGATGTTTGTTTTGGTGCTATTGTTATCAAATGTATTCTGAATAGCGTTTTTGATGGTAATGGATGTATCGTTGAAAATAGCTTCATCTGTCATTTGCACTTTGCGTTCCATAAAATAGGCAAACACACGTGCCATACCGCAATTACTGATAAAATCTGGAATTAAACTAACGCGCTCGTCGGTATATTCCATAATTGGTCCAAAGAAAATTTCTTTGTCTGCAAAAGGAACATTAGCGCCGCAGCTAATCACTTCCAGACCTGTTTCAATCATTTGTGAAATCTGCTCTTGCGTAACCAATCTTGAAGCGGCACAAGGAGCAAAAATCTCCGTTTCTAGGTTCCAAATTTTATCGTTTATTTCTTTAAAAGGAATCATATTATCCGCAACCAACGTGTTGCCATCCTTTTTGTGGAAGAGTTGTTTTATTTCTTCAAAAGAAAAACCGTCTTTGTTGATGATGCCGCCATCGCGGTCAATAATCCCAACAATTTTAGCACCCATTTGTGAAAGATAATAGGCTGCCGCTGCACCAACGTTTCCAAAACCTTGGACTACGGCGCGTTTTCCTTTTACGCTTCCACCATAAATATCGTAATAATGGCGAACTGCTTCTGCAACGCCATAACCAGTAATCATATCGGCCACAGTGTATTTCCGGGAAACATCTGGAGAAAAGTTTACATTCTCCAATACTTTTATAACACCTTGACGCAATTGCCCAATTCTATTAATTTTATCAGCTTCCGTCGGCGAGAAATGCCCGTTGAAAACACCTTCTTGCGGATGCCAAACACCACTTTCTTCGGTCATTGGTATCACTTCGTGAATTTCATCTACATTTAGATCACCACCCGTTCCGTAATACGCTTTCAGCAAAGGTGAAACTGCCTTAAACCAACGTTCCAACACTCCTTTTTTACGAGGATCCTGAGGGTCAAAGTTAATTCCGCTTTTGGCGCCACCAATGGCAGGCCCAGCAACGGTAAATTTAACTTCCATTGTTTTTGCAAGAGAAAGTACTTCGTTAGAGTCAAGTCCCTTTCGCATTCGGGTTCCACCGCCCGCGGCACCGCCACGCAATGAATTTATTACTGTCCAGCCTTCAGCCTCTGTTTCAGAGTCATTCCAATGAAAAACTATTTCGGGTTCTTTTTCTTCGTACTTTTTTAGTAAATCTTTCATTTAATGCGGAGAGTTAAAGTTTTCCTTAGCTAATGCGAAGGAGCGTGATGACAAATATAAAAAACTTGTCAAGGCTTTATATTTATTTTGAATAAAAATTATGGAGAGAATATTTTCCCCGAAGAATGATCCTTTGAAGCTCCAGTAACACTGGACAAACAATTCACCTCATCTCTCAATTTTAAGACACCTAAAAGCCCAAAAATCAAAGCTTCTTTGTATTCAACAATTTCTGCGAAAGGAATAACCACTTCAATTGAAGCCAAATCTTTCAATCTTTCAATCAAAAAAGAATTATATGCGCCTCCGCCTGTTATTAAAACTGAAGAATCTTTTGAAAACTGATTGGCAAGTTGAAATGCAATATGCTCCGTAAAAGTTCTCAAAATATCTTCGGAAGAAATTTCCGAAGTCTCCAAAAGTGGAAAAATGTTTTCTTTAACCCATTCTAAACCTAAGGATTTCGGTGAATTTTCATTGTAGAATGAAAGCTCGTTTAACTTCTGAAGCAAATTATTATCAACTTTTCCTGAAGCTGCAATCTTTCCTCCTTCATCAAAATCATTCCCAAGTTTTTCGGCGTATTTATTTAAAACGATATTCGCAGGACAAATATCGAAAGCGATGCGTTTATCATTTTTTTCGAATGAACAATTTGCAAAACCTCCGAGATTTAAACAATAATCATATTCAGGGAAAAGTAGCTTATCTCCTATCGGCACTAATGGCGCGCCTTGTCCGCCAAGTTCAACATCTTGCACTCTAAAATCGCAAACTACAGTTTTGCCAAGCATTTTTGAAATGCGTGGAAGATTTCCAATTTGATAGGTCAACCCCTTTTCGGGTCGATGCAAAATGGTATGCCCGTGACTACAAACAGCGTCAATTTCTCGTATGTTGTGTTTTCTAATGAATTTTATAATTTCTTCTGAAAGCTTTTCGGTGTATTTAAAATCGAGTCGTTCCAGCTTTTCTTCGGAACAATTGACGGCTTCGCGAAGCTCGTCTTTCCAAAACGAAGAATATGAAACGGTTTCAGCAGCGAGGATTTCAAAACTCCATTTTTCTTCGGAATAATTGAAAATGATTTCTGCCAAATCAATTCCATCCAGAGAGGTGCCACTCATTACACCAATAATATGATATGTTTCTTTTTTCAAGGTTTAGTGAATATTTGAAATTTAAAGATACCAATCAAATTTTAAATAAATTCCAAATAACAAACTCCAAATTCCAAATAAAATTCAAAATTCAAAAGATAAAATCCAAAATCTGTACTTTTTGCTATTTGGAATTTGAGATTTGGGATTTGCTTTATTTTTAAAGTACATTTGCAATTCTTTAATCAAGAATTTTTTCAAAAATAAAGCCTATGGATTTCAGTCTATCCGAAGAACAAATGATGATTCGCGACGCCGCTCGCGATTTTGCACGTACCGAATTGCTTCCGGGCGTTATAGAACGTGACAATCTTCAAAAATTTCCTGCCGAACAAGTAAAGAAAATGGGGGAGCTCGGTTTTCTGGGAATGATGGTGGATCCAAAATACGGCGGTGGCGGAATGGATACGATGAGCTACGTTTTAGTGATGGAGGAATTGAGCAAAATTGATGCTTCGTGCTCTGTAATCGTTTCTGTTAACAACTCTCTAGTGTGTTACGGACTTGAAAAATATGGCTCCGAAGATCAAAAACAAAAATATCTTACAAAATTAGCGACTGGCGAAAAACTTGGCGCATTCTGTTTAAGCGAACCAGAAGCTGGTAGTGACGCTACTTCACAAAAAACTACCGCAATTGAAGACGGCGATCATTATATAATTAACGGTACCAAAAACTGGATTACCAACGGTGGAACCGCAGATTATTATTTGGTAATTGCGCAAACCCATAAAGAGAAAAAACACAAAGGCATCAACGCTTTTATAGTTGAAAAAGGTTGGGAAGGTTTTGAAATCGGCCCAAAAGAAGATAAACTTGGTATCCGTGGAAGCGACACACATTCCTTGATATTTAACGACGTAAGAGTTCCAAAGGAAAACCGTATTGGCGAAGATGGTTTTGGATTTTCATTCGCTATGAAAACTTTAGCTGGAGGACGTATCGGGATTGCAGCCCAGGCTTTGGGAATTGCAGCTGGCGCTTATGATTTGGCTCGTGAATATTCAAAAGTACGAAAGGCTTTTGGAACTGAAATTTGCAACCATCAAGCTATCGCCTTTAAATTGGCAGATATGCACACTTCAATTACCGCGGCGCGTCATTTGGTAATGAAAGCTGCTTGGGACAAAGACCAAGGCAATGATTATGATATGAGCGGCGCTATGGCAAAACTTTTCGCCTCACAAACAGCAATGGATGTTTCAGTAGAAGCAGTTCAAGTTCACGGCGGAAATGGTTTTGTAAAAGAATATCACGTGGAACGTATGATGCGCGACGCGAAGATTACACAGATTTATGAAGGCACTTCAGAAATACAGAAGATTGTGATTTCTAGAGGACTTTTGAGAGATTAAGTTTAGAGATAAGACAATAAGAATTAAGACTATTTCACCCTTCCAGCATTCAAAACGCTGGAAGGGTTATTTTTTATAAGAAGAAATTCCAAACCAATCCAAAGCGCAAAACAGCATCTTTATAAGGATATCCTGGCGCTGCAAAATGTTCTTTCTTTCCTCCGAAGAGCGTCGTGAAATTTTCATAAACAAAGAAAATACGCGTTTGTCTAATTTTCGCATTAAGGAAAATATCTACTAACGGAAAACCACCCAATTCTTGGTCATTCTGAACATAAAACTCTGCTAAAACAGGATCATAGCCGTTCATATTGTATTTTGTAAAATACTTAAAAGTAACACCTGTTTGCATGAAAAGTGCGCGCTTAAACAAGTGGTCTTGATAATAAAGTGAATTTCGAGTGATAATCTGCGGCACATTGAAAACGCCTTCACCGCTCAAAACCTGTTGATACATTACGGTATTATCCAAAGCGAAAACGCCGAAGTTAAATTCTTTTTCAGCTTTTATTTTGAGATAATCTACCCTCTCGGAAGCTTGCAATGGCGACGGTGTGCTGTCGTTCGTTTTTATTCCAAAATAAGTGTAATCATCAATTCCTGTATAGCTCACGGAAGCATTTCCGAACTTTTTGGTATTGATTTCAAACTTCAGTTCTTGGGTTTTTACGTTGTTCAGTTCGTTCTCCCAGTTGTAATTTTGATAATCGCTTTGATTCAACAAAAAGTTGAAATTTGGCGCTACGGAATGGACTGTTATTGACGCTTTCGCATTATAATCTTTATTCAAATTATAGGAAGCTGCGCCTTGTAGATAATTTCCATCAAAATCACCAGCTACGTTTATTGCGCCTTTTCCTGAAAGTTTAAAACCACGGTATTCCTTTTCATAGGCCGCTCCAGCTTCAATTATGTTTCCTTTGATTCTATTAACGATTCGCTCGTCATCAAGAATTAAAACTGAATTGTAACCATAATTAAAATTAGTATATCCCGTCCAAGCAGTAATTTTTCCGATTAGAGAATTGTCGAAATCTGCATACGCTTTTGCGTTGAAATCTTCCAGTTTCGTCTTCGTATCTAGGTTTGAAGATTCATACGAAGGGCCATAAGGTTCATACGGAGCAGATTGAAAATATTTATAGTATTTATCCTCATAACTCAAAACATTTCCAATGGTAAGCACCGAATATCCGGTACTGTCGCGCTGGCTGAGCAATTCATAATAATGATCGCCATAGAATCGTAATCCTTCTAACTTATTTTCGGCATTTTCAAAATTTACATCCAACCTTCCACGGTCGCTAAACTCAGGGTTGTCGTTGATAAAAAATTGCAATGAAGTTGGCGTTAATCCACCATTTTCTTGATTAAAAACATCCTGCGCCGCAACGTGCATACGAGCTACGTAGCGTTTGCTTTTTGTGTGATAATTTGAAGTAAACAGAAAATTTCCTGTACTCGTTAAAATATGTTGGTATTTCCCCAACGAGCGAACGCCTTTATAACCAACGGAAAAGTTGAATTGTGGCGAAGTATTCACCGTAAAAAAAGCATCCAATTGCTGTCCTTGGTTGTAAGCCGTTTTAAAATACAAATCGCTAAAAGGTGTCGGGACGTTGAAATAATTTACATCTTCTATTTCTTTATAATTGAAATGATGCGCTTGCGCTGCAAAAAGCGGTTTCAAATTCAACCGATCAAAGGAATATGCCAATGAATTATACGCCTGCCCTACATTTGAAAACTGAAGCAGTTCAAAATTATCACTTCTTAAATAATTGAATTTATATTTCTTTTTGATGGAAAGCGTAGTATCCACAAACGTAGTATCACGCGCAGTGGAAATGATTTTGTAATAATCAATTGGCGGTTTTTCCTTTTTTATAGGAGAACTTTGCGAAAACACCGTTGCCGAAGTGATCAAAATAATAAGTAGCAAAAGTGTTTTTTTCATCTATAGGAAACTTTCGGGCAAAGGTATATTTTTTTTGGTTGAAAGAGAATAGGAAGAAATTCCAAATAACAAGCTCCACATTCCAAATAAATTTCACAAATGAAAAAATCAAAACTTCAAAAGAGAGCTTTTTGACAAAGGTTCGTTTTTTTATCCCGATAGCTATTGGAATTCGATTTTACTTTTTATTTAGAATTTGCTTTTTTTACATTTGGAATTTTAAATATTTGGTGCTTCTTTATTTGACGAATGTTTTAATTTTTAGGAATTTTGAACCAATATGCTAAAACTTAAAATCAATAAACATCTCCTTGAATGTGGCACAGACGAAGCTGGTCGTGGATGCTTGGCTGGTCCCGTAACGGCTGCAGCAGTAATTCTTCCCAACGATTTTAAACATCCTTTTTTAACGGACAGCAAACAACTTTCAGAGAAAAAACGAATGGAACTGAAAGATATTATCGAACGAGAAGCTATTTGTTATAAAGTGGTTCATGTGATGATGAAAGAAATTGACAAAATAAACATTCTAAATGCTTCAATTTTAGGAATGCACCGCGCTATAGAAGGCCTTTCCTGCGCGCCAGAATTTATTGCTGTTGACGGTAACCGTTTTAAGCCTTTCGGAAAAACACCTTTTGAATGTGTGGTAAAAGGCGATGGAAAATACTTGCACATTGCCGCAGCCTCCATTTTGGCAAAAACGTATCGCGATGAATATATGACCGCGCTTCACGAAAAATATCCGCAGTACAACTGGAAACAGAACAAAGGATATCCTACCAAGACGCATCGCGAAGCCATTAGAAATTACGGAGCTTGCGATTTTCATAGGAAAAGTTTTAAACTTTTACCAGACCATATAATTGAATCTATAAAATAGTTCCTCCCCCTTTTTCAAGGGAAGGTGCCGAAGGCGGAGGGGGACTGTTGAAAACCCGTCAATAAACTATTTCAACTAACTACAAAACCTTCACTATTCCTTGCTACTTTTGTATTATGGGAAAAATTTTTGGCAAGCAACTAGCGTTTTTACTTTTCATCCCAATACTTTTGGGAATTTTTGGAAGTTGTGACAACACACCTCCAAAAACGGGAACTTTGATGGATTTTGTTCCAGAGAACACTTCCGTGGTTTTTAAGATTTCGAATTTTGAAAACTTGCAGGCAGATATTCAAAACAATTCCCTGCTTTCAAAATTTGAAAAAACCTTGCCTTATTCCTTTTTTACTGAAAAAGCGGCCTTGCTAAAAAATCTGCATCCCACCTCGCAAAGCCTTTTATGTATTAATAAAGTGAACGATTCTGTTTCGGCTTATACTTATATTTCAAAGCAAACCAAGAATCTTTTTCAACTAGATTCTCTCAAAAACAAAACGATCGAAACGTTGACACTGGACGAGCAATCCTTCCAAAGAATCACGATTGATAAAGAAATAGCATATTCAGCAATTATTGATAGTACGTTTGTGGTCTCGTCTTCACAACAAATTTTACTGGATATTTTAAATAGGAAAACGGAGCGCAATGAAACCTTCAAAAAAGTTTTCAATCTGCCATCTTCAAATGAATTTACGGCCTTAATTCGCGGAAATAAAGTTGCATTAAACGATTCCACAAAAGCGGCTTTCACTTCGTGGAGTGCGATGGATATTGCAATAACGCCTGAATCATTCGTAGCATCAGGAATCACTCTTGCCACTGATAGTATTCCGCAATTACTGAACGTTTTTGAAGATCAAGTACCGCAACAAAATGATGCTTCTGCTTTGGTGCCGACGGATGCTTTGGGCGCTGTGAGTTTTACGTTCAACGATGCTGAAAAATTTCAAAAAAACCTTCGAAAATTTCGTGGCGAAAAAGAGGCTGTTCAAACCACAGGAATTTTTGGCTCGGTGAGCGAGGTTGGTTCCATTCAGCTAAAAGTTGGATCCGCCGTATTTCTTAAAAGCATTGATGCCGCTTTAACCGCGGACGCTTTGGCGCGCTATGTTTCTGTGAAAAATTCTTTTCGAGAAATTGATATTAAGAGCTTTAGCGAACCACAACTATTTCAAAAAACCTTTTCCCCTTTTATTACTTCTAAAAATGAAAATTATGTTTTTCAATTAGAAAACTTCTTTGTTTTTACCGAAAGTGAAATCACCGCACAGCAAATAATCAGTGATTTTCAAAACAATAATACGCTAAAAAGTACTTCCTATTTTAAAAATACCGCAACAGATTTAAGCTCTGCTTCTTCCCTATTGATTTTCAAAATGAAAGGCGAATTTTCCGAAGCAATCTCAGGATTTTTTAATGTGAAAAGTAGCGCAGAGATTGATAAAATTTCTTTTGATGAATTTCCTTTGGCAGTTTTACAGTTTAGTTATGACCGGAATTTTGCACACGTAACATTGAGCTGTAAAGAAGCTGGTGCGGTTGCAAAGAGTGTTTCAGGGACTGTTTCAGAAAAATTCAATTTAAAATTGGATAATGCTATTTTGGGCAATCCACAAATTTTCAACAACCAAAATAATGGTAGTAATGTGGTTGTTCAAGACGTTACCAACAAACTCTATTTTATTACGGAAAGCGGAAAAACTCTTTGGTCTAAAAATCTAGATTCCCCCATTTTAGGAGCTATTGAAGCGGTAAACATCTCCGGCAACAAAAACTTGGCGTTTGCGACCAAGGATGCGTTCTATATTTTAGACCGAAACGGGAAGGAAGCAAAAGGATTTCCTGTAAAATTTAAAGACAATGTTACGCAACCACTTTCGGTTTTTGACTATGATAACAATGGTAACTATCGATTTATCATTGTGCAAGGCAAAGAGGTGCTGATGTATGACAAAGCTGGAAAAACTGTGAAAGGTTTCGGTTTTGAAAAAGCGAAAAGCAAAATTGTGCAATCTCCAGTTCACATACGGATGGGCAATAAGGACTATATTGTGATTGCCGAGGAAAGCGGAAAATTAAACATTCTAAGCCGTGTTGGAAAACCGAGAGTTTCAGTGTCAAAAAACTTCAATTTTGCTGAAATTCCAATTGCTGAAGAAGACAATACATTTGTGGTTATTACGAAGGAAAACACCAAAGAACGTATTTCACAGGACGGAAAAATTTCTTCCCAAAAACTAGATATCGGCACTAACTATTGGTTTGCTATTGACGGTAATGTGAAGGTTACGCTAGACGATAACCTGCTTCGAATCAACGGAAAATTGGCAGAGCTACCCTTGGGCGTTTACACAAAACCGCAACTTTTCAATGTGCATAGAAATACATATATCAGTATTACAGAAACGCAAGAAAAGAAAGTGTACGTCTTTAATAAGAACGGCGATCTTCTAAATGGTTTTCCAGTTTATGGAACTTCTGCCGCTTTCTTGGGTGAAGGCAATGGAAACAGCTCTAAAAACCTTGTGGTGAAAGGTGACGAAGGCAATGTTTTAATGTATTCGTTATAAAAATAGACTTACATAATCATCTGATTACTAAAACAGTTGCTGAAAAACACGGCTTGATTCCTTCAAATTTGCTAACTTGTTGCTCTAATTTTTCTATCCCTACAAAAAGTGAAAAGAGCACTGTTTCTTCTTCAATTGTTACTCCTTGGGATTTCAGCAACCTCTCAAAGTTATGACCGTGGATTAAAATTGCTTGCAAAAGCAGACAACTTCAACAAAGAAAAAGTTTGGGATAGCGCTTATACTTCAGCTAAAGAAAGTCTAACTATTTTCAAAAATCTTCAAAATGATTCATTAGTCGCAAAAGCTGCTCTGGAATTGTTTTATACCACAAACAACATAAATTACGGAGAACAATCTCAGTATTTTGATCTTGCCTTACAAAACGCATTAAAAGTCCAAAAACCAACTCTTTTGGCAGCTGTTTATTATATGAAAGGCCGCACTCACTTTGAAAATAGAGATATGGGTGAAGCACAGCCGTATTTTCTGAAAGTCGATTCACTAGCCAATCAATATGATTTTTTGAATGAAACAATTGTAAAAGCTGTTATGGCGCGTTCTGAAATTTCGCGAATCACTTTTACTCACGACGGAGTGGAAATTGGTCACGATTTACAATTGCAGGCGCTTGAACTGGCTAAAAAAATAAATTCAGAAGAACTAATAAACGACCTTTATTTGCGCCTATCAGATATGAATGGGCTAATAGAAAACTATCCAGAGGCCAAGCGTTATGTGGATTTAGCCTTCAATTATTATATAAAAGAGGACAACGTAGAAAGAATGGCGCGTGTCTATCTTACTTATATGAATTACTATTACGCCGTTGACGATTATGATAACGCCGGCAAAAAACTGGAAGAAGGCATTGAATATCTTTCCAACAAAAACAATCCAGAGCAATTAGCAAGCATGCTTACTGCTTATGGCACTTATTTCAGAAAACGTAGAAATGATTGTAGCAAAGCTTTGATCCAGTTTGAAAAAGCCAAGACAATTTATGACGAAATTGATTTAAAACTGAGCGACCGTTATATGTATTTAATGGAAGGTATGGCATTGTGTTTTGCGGAAACGAACAATTTTGAAAAGGCTTATATTTTCTATCAAAAAGCTTATGAAACAAAGCGAGATTTAGTTAAAAAAGAAAACAACGATCTCACTCGAGAGCTAGAAACCAAATACCAAAGTGAAAAAAAAGAACAGCAAATTGCACTCTTAGCATCTCAAAAACTATTGATAGAACAACAAAACAAAAACGATCGGTTGATATTTCTTGGAAGCATTCTTCTTTTCGGGATAGTCAGTTTGTTTATTTTTTTCCAGTATAGAACGCGCCAAAAAACGAATGGAAAATTAAAGGAACTGGACAAGGCAAAATCAACCTTCTTTGCGAATATTTCGCACGAATTCCGAACGCCGCTTTCACTTATTAACGGGCCTATTGAAGATCAACTTTCCTCTAAAAAACTATCGCCAAACGAACGGAAAAATCTAAATATGGCGCTTAGAAGTGCGCAAAGACTGGAAGATTTGGTAGATCAGTTATTGGCACTTTCTAAACTGGAAAGCAAAAACTTGAACCTTCAAGTACAAAATACGAATCTACCGCAATTTTTGGTGGCTCAAGCGGAAGCGTTTTCGTTTAGCTGTTCGGAAAAAAATATTAGCTACACTATCCATATTGAAAAAGATGAAGTTGTGGATTGGTTTGATCGTGACGTGTTAGAAAAAATATTTTACAACCTAATCGGTAATGCTATTAAGTACACCCCAGAACAAGGAACCATTACTATTGAAGGCTCGAGAAGTAACAACCAGTATGAAATAACAATTGAAAACTCTGGCAACTTCATTAAAGCTGAAGAGCGAGAGAAAATATTTGAGCGTTTTTATAAATCCACCACTTTGAGTCCCGGCGCGGGAATTGGACTTGCACTTACCAAAGAACTCACCGAGTTGCATCACGGAACCATTTTAGTAAATAGTGAAAAAGGAGGCCTAACAACATTTACGGTACAAATACCTATCAACAAAAATGCTTTTGAAAGCAATGAAATATTTTGTGCGGCGATTTCAAAAACGGAAGAATTTTCACCAACTCAGGAAATAGTCAACCTCGAAAAAAGCATCGTAATTCCTGAAGATGCACCAATACTTCTCATTGTTGACGATAACGAAGATATTCGAGATTATGTTAGCTCCATTTTTGAAACAATTTATATTGTGCTTTCTGCCAAAGACGGTAAGGAAGGTTTTGAAAAAGCATTGGAACATATTCCAGATATTGTTATAAGCGATGTAATGATGCCAGTTGAAGACGGTTTTGAACTAACCAAGCATTTAAAGGAAAACCAACTTACCTCACATATTCCTGTAGTATTACTCACCGCAAAAAACCAAGTAACCGCTAAACTTGAAGGAATGGGCATTGGCGCAGATGCTTACGTTACCAAGCCCTTCAATCCACAATTACTGCGTGCAAATGTTGATAATCTCATTGAAAACCGAAGAAAGTTACAACAGCGTTTTGCGCAGGAAGTTATTTTAGCGCCAAAGGATATTGCAGTTTCTTCTGAAGACGAAAAGTTTTTGGAAAGACTACAAAAAGTACTTGATGAATATTTAACCAACCCCGATTTTTCCGCAGAAACTTTTGCTGCCGAAATGGCCGTTAGCCGCATGCAGCTCCATCGAAAACTGAAAGCCCTAACAGGCCAAACCACTACCGAATTTATTCGTTCGCAACGTTTAAGACTCGCTTCAAAATTGCTGAAAGTAGATAAAATATCTATTTCGGAAGTTGGTTATGCAGTAGGTTTTAACGATCCTTCCTATTTCACCAAATGCTTCAAACAAGAGTTTGGTTCTTCACCTTCGGAATATCTTTCAAAATAGATTTTGGGCTATAAAAACCCCATTAAGTATCGGATTGTTACATCTGTCATAGTTTTGGTTACAATAGTCACAGTACTCCTTTCAACATCACTTTACTTTTACCTTACCTATTCCCCAATTATGAAAAAAATAAAACAATATTCAGGCAATCTGGGGATTGTCCCGGGAAAACAGATCTATTTAAACATTAATAATCTGGCAAACGGACTATATACTTTAAAAATAATGTTGAACAATAAAGCAATAAAAGAAGTAACCTTTAAAACCTAAAAGTATGAAAACACTAAAAACCCTTATGATCTGTGCCACCCTTTTGGGCACAACTATGATGAACGCGCAATTCGGTAAGAGATTGGGCAAAATAGCCGAGCGCGCGGCAGAACGTACAGTGGAAAATCGCGTTGACAGAGAAGCTTCCAAAAGCACAGACCGGGCATTGGACACTTTAATAGATGGTCCTAAAAAATCCAAAAAAGAACAGCGGCGCGAAAGCAAAAACAAACAAAAAAACGGTGGTAATGTGATTGGTGGAAATTCAGATACCGATAATTCCTCTTCCACCACAATTACCAGTCAAAATTCTTCTAGCCTGGAAGAAATGGGTGAAAATGAAGTTGGTTTTAAACGCGGTAACCGTATTATTTTCAGCGATAACTTTGAGAGGGATGCCCTTGGCGATTTTCCAGCAAATTGGAATACCAATATGGGAGGTGAAGTAAAAAAACTAAAAGGGTTTAACAGTAAATATTTAAAAGTTCCTGCCAAAAGCACCGTAAGCGTGCAATTGAAAAAAAAGCTGCCCAAAAACTTTACGGTCGAGTTTGAGATTATTCTTCCGTCTGATGCATTAATTAGGCATGCAGGAGTTGGACTTGGCAGAGAGCCGAAGAACATAGATTACCTAACTTCAGGCTTTAACAATTTTGATTTCGATATCTATTCCTCATCAGAAAAACAATATGCTCATAATTCTGATCGATTCAGATATGCTGCCAACAAACTTGGCGCAAACAAAATTTCAACAAATTATGAGGCACCACTAAATACTCCAATAAAAGTGGCTATGGAAGTGCAGGGAAGACGGATACGTATTTATTTAGAAGGAAAAAAAGTAGTTGATTTACCAACGATATTTGAAGATGAATATCGCAATGCGCTATATTTCACTGCAATAACAAGTGGAAGAATCGAAACACAAGCTAACTATTTTTATCTCTCAAATGTAACAATAGCAGAAACCACTACAGATGAACGCAGCCAAGTTTTAAAAGAACTGAACGAAAAAGGAAGATTTTCCACAAACGCTATTCTTTTCAACACAGGATCAGCATACATCAAAAGTGGGAGTGAAGCTATTTTAAAAGAAGTGGGTGAGGTAATGCAGAGTGTGCCCGATATGCGCATAATGATAGTGGGCCATACTGATGGAGACGGTGATTCTAACAGCAACCTAAAACTTTCAGACGAGCGCGCAAAATCTGTAAGAGCAGCCTTAGTTAGCCAATATGGAATTTCAATAGGAAGAATACAAACAGACGGTAAAGGCGAAACAAATCCCGTGGCTGATAATTCTTCAGAAAATGGAAAGTCCCAAAACCGCAGGGTTGAATTTATAAAACTTTAAAATCAAAAATCATGAAAAATAAATTTAACAAAAACGGAAGAGTTAAAATCGCTCAATCAAAAAATATGAAAACAACAAAACATATTAAGTTTATTTTCATCCTCACCATAATATTACTTTTTAACTCAAATGTATTTAGTCAGATTGGCCGCAATACTTCGGCATTGCTAGGTGAAGTTACAACGGCAGATGACTGTAGCGCAGAACATCAAGCTTTTAATGATGACATAATGATGTTCGGAAGAATTGCTGTATCTACACAAGCGTTTGAAGAATGTGTAAGGGAAAAAGTTACAAATCTATACCGTAAGTGTAATGGAGATCCGTTCTATGATTCTTCAATAGAAGATCAAATCCAAAAAGTTATTGAAATATCCAGAAGTCTTAACAATGTACATATAAAGTGTACAGGAGGTAGCGGAAATGCGAGTTCAAGTATAGGTGAATATGGAAGACTTACCGATGAATCATTTTCTTGGGGAGGATGGTTTTCAGGAGTATATGACCAACTTGGAAAAAGAACTTGCGATTTAGCTGCTGGGGAAAGACCAGATACAGACAATTGTCGATGGGCTGACTATCCCTGGCCCTATTCGCAAGCGGCAGGTATTGTGTGGCACGAAGTAATGCATCAACAAGGATATACACATGGCGCCAACGATCAAATAAATGCCTTAGTAAATTGTGGATATGCAGGAGATGCTACTTGGAATTTTCAGGTAAATACAATGCCCTATATTATTGGAAATTGTATTTCTGATATAATAGGTCAATCGGGAAATGCCTGTAATTTAAATGATTGCGACGGATCCAATCAACTTCAAACGATAACCCATTATAATGGGACCGAATGCAAATGTGTAAATGATCCAGCAAAAAAAGGTATTGGGATTCTTAAACTTGATAACAACCAATTAACAGACGAATCTGTAAAATCAGTCAATGATTGGATTGGGGGATGGCGAATAGGAATTGAAGATAATTTAGTAGCGAGCGGTGATTTTAATGGTGATAACATTGATGACTATATTGTTACAAGTGGTTGGGGAATAGGCATCTTAACTTATAATGGAATAATTTGGAAACCTATAGTTGTACAACCGAATGGGTCAGGATTTGGCGGTTGGAACTTTAATTCCAGAGACAATAAAATTGTGGGAGTGGGTGATTTTAATGGAGACGGCAAAGACGATTTTGTAATTACAAGCAACTGGGGTATTGGAATACTAACTGTAAATGGAAGTACTCTATCGGCATTAATGATAAAACCTAAGGATAATTGGTTTAACCAGTGGAGGTATGATGCCAGCGTAAATAGAGGAAAAGATATAATTCAAGGAATTGGTGATTTTGACAATGATAATAAGGATGAAATACTAATAACGAGTAGCTGGGGGATTGGAATATTGGAACTTAGAGATAATTCACTGTATTCCATCGTAGCTAAACCAAATGGTACTCGTTTTGGTAGTTGGAATTTTAATTCAGCAGATAACAAAATTAAAGGAGTTGGTGATTTTAATGGGGACGGAAAAGACGATTTTGTAATCACAAGTGGTTGGGGTATTGGAATACTAACGGTAACCGGAAGCACTTTATCAACTTTGATGATAAAACCTAAAGATACTTGGTTTAATCAATGGAGATATGATGCCAGCGTAAATAGAGGAAAAGACAAAATTCAAGGAATTGGTGATTTTGATAATGATAATAGGGATGAAATACTGATAACGAGTAGCTGGGGGATTGGAGTTTTGGAACTTAGAGATAGTTCATTGTACTCCATCGTAGCTAAACCAAATGGAACCCGTTTTGGTAACTGGAATTTTAATACAGTAGATAACAAAGTTAAAGGGGTGGGTGATTTTAATGGAGACGGAAAAGATGATTTTGTAATCACAAGTGATTGGGGAATAGGCATATTAACAATTTCTGGCTCATCATTTTCAGCTTTAAATATAAAACCAAACGGCACCCTTTGTGGAAGCTGGATTTTAGATAAAAAGGATAATATTGCCCAAATCGACAATTTTGCGGCAGGAAGAAATTCTAAGATTTTAGTTCAAAAAAAGAATTAATTCGACCAACAGCAGATAATGATTCTTCATCGCGAAAAAAACAGAATTGATGGATTGGATTTTTAAACATTTAAAAACAAACGAAAATGACAAAATTTTAGAGACTAAACGTTATAAAAAAACATTCGTCATCTCAAATACTATTAACATAATAAAAATTTAATAATTACTAATCCTAAAGAATAGAAATCATGAAAAAATCAATTTTTTTATTATTGTCGTTTTTTTTAATTACAATTTCTAGTTGCGGAGTAAGAATACCAGATGGGGACAGTGTACCGCCAACCCTTAAACTACAAAATGTAGGACACCTTCCACATTTTATTATTAAATCTGAAGATTCACCATCCATTTTTGATACCCATGCGCTTCAGCTAGCAAGAAATAGAGAATACACTGCCATTTATAGCTTTAATGATATGGGAGGCATTAAACAGGCTACCATGGAGATACCTAGCAGTGTGATATTTGAAATTAAAGAACCTTTACCAGAATCGTGGACATTTATGCCAGCTACTACTGGAATCCCGGTCAGAAATACTAGAACTTTAGTTTGGCGAGGTGATAACAATAACCCCCTAGATGGTTGGGCATTAACATTTACATTCACTCCGAAAACAAGAACCCCTTCTGGAACTGAAGAATTTCAATTGGTTTTTTCAGCAACAGATTATGCCGGCAATACCACAATTGGCAAACTAACAGTTCGGGTTGGTGGAGGTCCAGTCGCAATTGTACCTCTGTAAACTGCACTTTTAAATATAGCGTAATAAGTTATTCTAAAAATTTTAAAGACTATAAAAATGAAAAGTATACTGATTCCAATTATCGTAGGCCTTTTTAGTTGCTGTGTTTCACTTGGTCAAAACTGTACAGCAATCTTTTTCCCTTCCGAACGAGGAACTAAATTTCAACATTCTAGTTATAAGGCAGACAACACTCTAGAATCGATTGTTGATCTTACTGTTCTCAGCGTAAATACAATCGGAGGGAAAAAGACCATTCAATGCGGACTTCGCGGACATATTATAGGTAATAATGAAACCTATAATACCACAGTGGAAACTGTATGTGATGGAGATGTTACATTTACAGACCCTTCACAATGGATAGACCCTGCATTGTTACAACAATTCTATAAGGAGTATAATGGAAGGATAATTAAAAAGTCTATTGAAATCCCTTACAATTTAAGCGTAGGGGACGAACTACCTGACTATTTTCTTGAGGTTTTTGGGAACGTGAAGGGAATTGAACTACACTTTTCCTCACAAACCTATGGAAGATCAGTAATTGATGAGGAACAACTTGAAACGCCCGCTGGTACTTTTAACTGTTATGTGCTAGAATTTACAACCCATACCATAGTGGATGTAGGTGCTTTTGGTGGCACAGCTGAAACAACAACTGGTAAACATTGGGTGGCTAAAGGAATAGGTACAGTAAGATCTGAGGAATATCGCGATGGAGTTCTGCATCATTATACCGAACTTACTGGGTTTATGCGCTAAAATGAAATAAATTATATAACCTCAAATTTTTTAAGCTACCTTTCAAAAAAAACACAGAAGAAAGCGGAAGTTAGAATATTGAGAGAAATTCTTCTAATTAAATACAAAAACTATGAAAATATGTGTCTTAATTATATTAGTCATCCTCATTAGCTGTAAGTCCAAAAAAATGGAATCTGATGCAGCTAATCCGATTATTGAAAAAGTAACTGCAACCGACGCAATTTTTGCTGAAGAAAATAAGGAGAATGTTGTAATTCAAACTCAAATTCCTCAATGCATTTCCGAAAGAATAGAAGAAATTAAAAATGGGGAAAAAAGAAATCCGCCAACGATTGTTACAGAATATTCGGTTAATGAAAAAAAATATTATGTGATTCCCCCAGGCTGTTGTGATCAGTATGATTATATAATTGATGAAAATTGCAAAATAGTATGTAGTCAAGGAGTGGGTATTGATGGAAAATATAAAAGAACCTGTGGTAATATTTTGAATTATGCAACAACTAGAGTAATATGGCGAGATCTTAGATAATATAAAAAAGCTAAAAGTGCTTCCTCAATTTTTCTGAAATTAAATCTTTAAGGACATATCTTTGTTCTTATGAATATCAATTCAGCAAATGTAAAATCGCAACTAGTAAAAATTGATTTATCTCTTTTTTATTGTCACGGTTATTCTTTATTTATACAACGCGAAGATCTTTTGCATCCTTTTGTTTCAGGTAATAAATTCAGAAAACTGAAATACAATCTTATTGAAGCAAGAAAGCAGAAACAAAATACACTCCTCACTTTTGGAGGTGCTTTTTCAAACCATATTGCCGCAGTTGCAGCAGCCGGAAAAGAATTCGGTTTCAAAACCATCGGGATTATTCGAGGTGAGGAATTAATAAATAAAGTTTCAGAAAACGCTACCCTTTCCTTTGCTAGAGATTGTGGTATGGAGTTGCAATTCGTTTCTCGGGAAGCTTATCGAAATAAAGATGAAGTTGGATTCATCAATAATTTGAAACAACAATTAGGCGATTTCTATCTTTTATCCGAAGGCGGCACTAATGACTTTGCCGTAAAAGGCTGCGAAGAAATTTTAACTGAAGAAACCAATTCCTTCGATTATATATGTGTACCCGTAGGCACAGGCGGCACTATGGCTGGACTGATAAAAGCTTCAAAAGAAAACCAGCAAGTTCTTGGGTTTTCAGCTTTAAAAGGAAGTTTTCAATCTTCGGAAATAGCAAAATATACTTCAAAAACCAATTTCGAAATCACAGATAATTATTGTTTTGGCGGC
This sequence comes from Aequorivita sublithincola DSM 14238, assembly GCF_000265385.1. Lineage (NCBI taxonomy): Bacteria > Pseudomonadati > Bacteroidota > Flavobacteriia > Flavobacteriales > Flavobacteriaceae > Aequorivita > Aequorivita sublithincola. The sequence goes on along the minus strand of NC_018013.1, from coordinate 1,809,567 downwards.
TATGGCAAAATAGATTCGGATTTGATACGTTTCATAAATGAGTTTAAAGAAAAGACCAATATTCCACTAGATCCGGTTTACACTGGCAAAATGATGTATGGCATTATGGATCTTTTAAAAAAGGGGCATTTCAAAGAAAATAGCCGTATTTTCGCGGTTCATACCGGCGGTTTACAAGGCATAGCAGGAATGAACCAGAAATTGATAAAGAAAAACCTTCCTATAATTGAATAAAATGATTGGCAGAATATTTACCCTTCTTCTTATATGTACTATTTGTTTTAGCAGTTGCAAATCAAAGAAAACTGCCACAAAACACAGAAAAAACCATAAAACCGAACGGGTTGTTAGGGTGAAACAACCTATAAAAGAAAAAGACACAAAAGCCGAAGAACCTGAAGTAATAGAAGTTCCTGTAAACATTTCTTATAGTGAACGCGTAGCAAATTATATTAGAGAATACAGCGATATTGCAAAGGAAGAAATGCTTCAATATGGAATTCCTGCAAGCATCACTTTGGCTCAAGGCATTTTAGAAAGTGGCGCTGGCGCGGGTGAACTTACCAGAAAAGCGAATAACCACTTCGGAATAAAATGTCACACTGGTTGGGAAGGTGAAAGCGTTTATCACGATGATGATGAACGCGGGGAATGTTTTAGAAAATATAAAGATCCAAAATATTCTTATAGAGATCATTCCTTATTTTTAACACAACGCAGTCGCTATCAAGATCTTTTTAAACTTAAGAAAGACGACTACAGAGGTTGGGCAAAAGGACTTAGGAAAGCAGGTTATGCAACCGACCCCAGGTATCCAGAAAAACTTATTGGCATCATAGAAAGGTATAATTTAGAGACATACGACGAGCAAGTTCTGGGTAAAAAATCGAATTCTTCAAATACTGATGACTCTAAAATAAATACATATTCTGTGCAAGCAGGCGATACGCTCTACAGTATTTCAAGACGTTTTAATCTTACTGTGGAAACTTTAAAAGATTATAACGGTTTAAAGAGTAATGAAATCGCTATCGGCCAATTGCTTTATCTACATTCCGTGAAAAATCAGTAAAAAATTATGTAGGCTCGCGATTTATCGCGTGCTTCATAAATAAAATTCCAAAAAAATTACAATGAAATACCAAAGAAGCAGTTCCCTATTCGCAGAAGCCCAAAAAGTTATTCCAGGCGGTGTAAATTCACCAGTTCGCGCTTTTAAAGCCGTTGGCGGCACTCCAATTTTTGTTGAAGAAGCAAAAGGAGCTTATATATATGATGTGGATGGCAACAAACTTATAGACTATATAAATTCCTGGGGACCAATGATTTTAGGCCATGCCCACGAACCTGTAGTAAACGCAGTTATTGAGAAAGCACAAAAAGGTACTTCCTTTGGTATGCCAACGGAAATTGAAACAGAAATTGCAGCACTCGCAGTTGCTATGGTTCCAAATATTGAAAAAATACGTTTTGTAAATAGTGGTACTGAAGCTTGCATGAGCGCGGTACGTTTGGCAAGAGGTTATACTGGAAAGGATAAAATTATAAAATTTGCAGGTTGTTATCACGGTCATAGCGATTCTTTCCTAATCCAAGCAGGAAGCGGCGCAGTAACTTTTGGAACCCCAAACAGTCCTGGTGTTACAGTAGGAACTGCAAAAGACACATTGTTGGCGAACTTCAACGATTTAAAAAATGTGGAGGAAGTGATCTCTGCAAATAAAAACGAAATAGCCTGTATAATCCTTGAACCCGTTGCAGGAAATATGGGTTGTATTCCGCCAACCGAAGGTTTTTTAGAAGGTTTACGAAAGCTTTGCGACGACAACAAAATCCTTCTGATTTTTGATGAAGTAATGACTGGTTTCAGACTTGCCGCTGGTGGCGTGCAGGAATTGTTCAACGTTAAGGCCGATATAGTAACTTTCGGAAAGGTTATTGGCGGCGGATTACCGGTTGGTGCATTTGCTGCTAAAGCAGAAACAATGGATTATTTGGCTCCAATTGGCCCAGTGTATCAAGCTGGAACTTTAAGTGGAAACCCATTGGCGATGGCTGCTGGCTTAGCAATGTTGAAAGAATTGGATGAAAACAGAGAAATCTTTAACTCTATAAACAAAAAGACGGAATACCTTCATAAAGGTTTGGATGAAGCGCTAACTTCTGAAAACGTGAAATATACTATCAACCGTATTGGTTCGATGATTTCAATACATTTTTCTGAAGAACCTGTTTTCGATTTTACTTCCGCGGCAGCAGCAAACAATGAAAACTTCAAAATCTTCTTCCACGGAATGTTAGACGAAGGGGTTTACATTGCGCCTAGCGCTTTTGAAACTTGGTTTATTTGTGATGCTTTGAGTTATGAAGATTTAGATACTACAATTGCAGCTTGTAAAAAAGTTGCGAAAACCCTTAAATAGGAAAGGAAACGGCAGAGAGCACGAAGTTTTTTCACAGAGTTCATAAAGAAAACTTAGTGTTCTTTGCGCCTCCTTTGTGTCCTCAGTGGTTAATAGAGTAAAAAAAAGACCCTTTCTAAAACTTTAGAAAGGGTCTGCATTTAAATATAATTAATCACTAATTATTCGTTTTGAGCCATTTGGCATATTGTTGGTCAGTCAAAGTTTTTTTCATTGCATCTTTTAACTGATCGTCCAATTTTTTCTTTTCAGCAGCAACAGGAGCACTTTTGGCGTCCTTGCCATCAACATTTTTTTGATAGCCAACTTCTTTAGCTACAAGAGCTCTAAAAACAGCACGACCTTGGTCGCCGCTTAGACCTAATGTTTCTGTAAGTTTAGCAGATTCGGTTTTAGCTATTACTTCTGGTCTGCTTTTATCTTGAGACAATTGTTGTGCAGAGCTCGTTTGAACTCCCATAAACATTGTTGCTATAAACGCAAATACTGTCAGTATGTTTTTCATGGTTTTAATGATTTAAGGTTACTAATGTAACTATTCTGAAAGTAACTAAAACAATAACCACACCAAAAGTATAAATTTTAAGAAAAATTTAATTTCGGTCTTTTCTTTCAGTGTCCTTTTTGTCTTTCATTCTATTCCGTATGTGACTTTGATGAAATTCCCATTTTGTCAGTTGTTCTGTAGTCAGAATTTCTTTCATCTCCTTTTTCAAAGCGATTTGACGGTCCAATCCCGCACTTTTTGTTTCATATTTTTGAAGACTTGTCATTTCTTTTCTATTTTGCCTCGTTTCAGTTTTATCGTTTTCCGTTTTCAATATAAGCTGTTTCAATTTTTGTTGTTGTGAAGTATTCAAGTCTAAAGCCAAGGTCATTTTTTTCGTCTTTAAATCAGCTTTTTGTTCAGGAGTGAGATTCGCTTTTAACTCTTTTCGATTTTCCCTTTTTTCTGAATTCTTGTTTTGGGCATTCACTGCGAAAGTGGCTAATGCCATAAAAATTATCAATACCTTTTTCATAATATGTTGTTTTAAAGTTTAGCAACCATATGACTTTTGAATAGTAATTAAGTTTAATTACTATTCATTTAAAAAAAAATGAAGCGCTATTGAGAAAAGAATATTTCGAAAGAAAATCTAGAAATAAAATAATATTTCCAGTAATTAGTAAAGTGTTAACCCACAAAAATCTCGAGGAAATAGCTTAAACACAAGGAAAGTCAAAAGAAAGGTTTTAATATCAGCTTATTTCAGACTGCTTATTTGCCCTTTCAATTCATCCATAGATTGCTGAAGTTGTCGCAATAAATTACTTTCAGAAGGTTCATCAACCCCAAAACTCAACTTACTATTCACTTGCCAAAGTTCTTGAACATCTCTCACTTTAACATCTATAGGTAAATATTCGTCATTTAAGGAAATAAGCCTAATCGCTTGGGGATTATTCGGAACTTTTTGAAGTTTTTTCACCAAAACCGAATCTCTTAAAACCACAATATATATTTTACTATCTGTAGCTTCATTGATGCTTGGCACCGCGCGCCCCAAAACCCATTCGTTTGGCTTAATGCTGGGCAACATGCTATCACCTTCTACTTGAAAACCGCGATAGGAAGCATTTCTAAATTCTGGCAGCGGAATATTGAAAGCTGGCAAGGTTTGGTACCAACCCATATCATGAATATTGTTTGGATAACCAGCAGCGGCCTTTTGATTTACCAGCAAAATACTGTCATTACCCGAAGCATCAAGAGTGATTATCTTCGGACTTACATCTCCTTTTGAAGTATCTATATGCTTCTCAAAGCTTTTACCATAAATCCAAAGCGGATTAATATTGAATTGCAACATTAATTCCATCACAATTTTTCCAGTAATCTTGGTCTTTCCTCTTTCAATATCTGCCGTAGTTGCTCCAATATCCAAAAGTTCAGCAAATGATTGCTGAGTGTGTCTCAGTTCTTCGCGAATCTTTTTAAATCGCTGTGCTTCAATAGTTAGTTTCGAATCCATAAACAAATATAATTCATTTTGGAAAATATCCAAATAAATCTTGGATAATATCCTACTATATTGGAGTATTTCCCTAATTTTGGTCATATTCCCAATTATATGAATTTTGAAAGAATAAACGAAAAACTGAAAGTCCTCGCAGATGCAGCCAAATATGATGTTTCCTGTTCTTCTAGCGGCAGTAATAGAAAAAACACGAATAAAGGACTGGGCGATAGTAGCGGAATGGGCATTTGCCACAGTTATACTGAAGATGGAAGATGTGTTTCACTCTTAAAAATATTACTTACCAATCATTGTATTTTTGACTGCGCCTATTGTGTAACTCGAAAAAGCAACGATATAAAAAGAGCGGCATTTAAAGTACAAGAAGTGGTAGATTTAACTATTAATTTCTACCGAAGAAATTATATAGAAGGATTGTTTTTAAGTAGTGGCATCTTTAAAAATGCCGATTATACGATGGAGCGCCTTATTGCTGTTGCCAAAAAGTTACGATTGGAAGAAAATTTTAATGGGTATATCCATCTTAAATCTATTCCTGGGGCCAGTGACGAATTGATGCGGGAGGCAGGACTCTACGCAGACCGACTGTCTGTAAATATTGAGATTCCAACAGAAAAAGGTTTAAAACTTTTAGCACCAGAAAAGGATAGAAAAGATTTTATAAAACCTATGCTGAAGGTTAAAAATGAAATCATTCAATATAAAAATGAAAAAAAACTATTGAAAAAAGTGCCTATCTATGCTCCAGCAGGACAAAGCACGCAAATGATAGTTGGTGCTAGTGGAGAATCGGACGCCGAAATAATGTACACCTCTGCTTATTTCTATAAATCTTTCAACCTAAAGAGGGTTTATTATTCTGGATATGTACCCATTAGTCATGATAATAGGCTTCCATCAATTGGCACGGAAGTTCCGTTATTGCGAGAAAATAGGCTTTATCAAACAGACTGGTTGTTGCGTTTTTACGGTTTTGATGTTCGCGAGTTATTAAATAAGGAGTTTCCAAATCTAGAATCGGACATAGATCCAAAATTAAGTTGGGCACTTCGCAATTTAGATCAATTTCCTATTGACATTAATAAGGCCGATATGAGAATGCTACTCCGAGTGCCAGGTTTGGGCACCAAATCTGTTTATAAAATTATGCACGCACGTAAATATCGAAAACTAAACTGGGAAAACTTGAAAGCAATCGGCGCTTCTCTAAATAGGGCAAAATATTTTATAGTTTGCGATTCTAGAAGTTATGAGAGTAAAGACAGGACTTCCGCACAGATAAAAGGATTAATATTGTCTAACTCATCTTCTAAATTCTCAGCTTCAATTAGCCAGCAATTAAATTTGTTTGGCGATAATAACATGCTATCTGCGTGAAAACAATTCTAAAATATGATGGCACTTTTGAAGGTTTGCTTTCCAGTATTTTTTATGCTTATGAATGTAAACAATTTTCAATTTCCATCGAAAAAAGAAAAATTCATGAGCCAAACTTTTTTGACGATTCTGTAGCAATTATCTCAGATACTTCAAAAGCAAAACGGGTATGGAAAGGCCTTTCAAAAAAAACATCTACTCAAGGAAAAATGAAGCTCTACAAAGCATTTTTAAGTGAGATTCCAAATGTTGAAAATCTAATTTTTTATATTATAAGAAAATCGCTGTCTTCTACTATAAATATTGAAACTGATTTTTCTGATCCCAAAATTTTGCTTTTAGAGAAGATAGTTAAGAAAGTAAATAGAGAAAAGCATAGAATGGATGCTTTTGTAAGATTCAGACTTACCCAAGACGGAATCTATTTTGCAAATGTTGAACCGGATTTTGACGTTTTGCCCTTAAATGCTTCTCATTTCAAAAATAGATATGCAGATCAAAAATGGTTGATTTATGATTTAAAAAGAAATTATGGAATATATTATGACCTTCAGAAAGTAGAAACTGTCGTTTTAGAGCTATCTACAGATTTAAATTATAGAAATAAGACCAGTTTTTACTTCACTCCAGAAGAAATTCACTTTCAAAAACTTTGGCATAATTACTTTAAGAGCAGCAATATAGCCACTCGAAAGAATATGAAGCTGCACATTAAACATATTCCAAAGCGGTATTGGAAATATTTGTCAGAAAAAAATTGTTGAATCAAATTTTTGTTTACTTTTGCGCACTATTAATCACTAATCTATTACAACAATGAAAAAAATATTTTTATCACTTGCCGCTCTTGCTTTAGTATTTTCTGTTTACTCTTGTAGAGAAACTACAGTTAAAGTTGATGATACAGCTGAAACTTCTACTAATGATGTAGAAAATGCTATGGACAATGCAGGAGACGCAATCGAAGATGCTGCTGAAGATACTGGCGACGCTATCGAGAATGCTGCTGATGACACTCAAGAAGCTGTTGAAGACGCTACTGACGGTCAATAAGCATTAAATTTTCTAAAAAAATAGAAAGCCTTTCCAGATTTGGAAAGGCTTTTTTTGCGTTAAATTTTAAAATATAAGCTAAAAAAGTCTCTTCAATAAAGAAGAAGCCCTTTTTACTCGAGGCGGGTCCCGATAGCTATCGGGATGAAGCCGCAATAAATCATATAATTAACGAGAAATCAATTTATGTGAATTTTTTAAGGTTCTCTATCTATTTAGTTCTTTTCATAGATATTATGTGATTTTCTATTTTGTTCGTTTGCCAATGCTCAAAATCATTCATTTGTAAATATTAAATTCAGCGATGCCCTTCTTCATTATGAATTGTAAAATATTTTATCCAAATGCGGTTGAAAACGTTTATAGAATTCTAAACAGCGAACTGTATAATAACTATCAATAGATTTGGAATACAACATATATACTGTTGTTATAATCTGAAAACAAAAAATCCCCGATGTCTTTCAACAAAGGGGATTCTGTACTCGAGGCGGGACTTGAACCCGCACGACCAGATGGTCACAGGATTTTAAGTCCGGCGTGTCTACCAATTCCACCACTCGAGCTTAAATTAGTTGTCTAAAACAACTGCGGCTTAACAAAAAATGCCGAACTGTATTCGGCATTTAAGGTTGAGCGAAAAACGGGATTCGAACCCGCGACCTCCACCTTGGCAAGGTGGCGCTCTACCAACTGAGCTATTTTCGCAAATTAATTAAAGAACTTCGCTTCCTATTGAAAGCGGGAGCAAATTTAAAAATTTTACTTCAAAAGCAAAGTCTTTTTTGATAAATTATTGATGTATTTTACTTTTTCATTTTAACCGATGCATTCCGCTGTAACATTCTTCTAATTTCATTAAGCTTCATCAAGGCTTCCACTGGCGTAAGTGTGTCAATATCAATCTCTAAAATTTCTTCACGAAGCTCTTCTAGCAGTGGATCATCCAATTTAAAAAAGCTCAATTGCATCTCTTCTTTTGAAACTTTCTTCATTTCTTCGGTCAATTCTTCAGAAGCATGGCTCTTTTCTAGTCTTTTCAAGATTTTATTTGCTCGTAAAAGGACAGCTTGTGGCATTCCCGCCATTTTTGCTACGTGAATTCCAAAACTGTGGTGACTTCCTCCTGGAACCAATTTCCGAAGAAAAAGAACGTTGTCTTTCAATTCCTTAACTGAAACATTATAGTTTTTGATTCGTGCAAAAGTTTCGGTCATTTCGTTTAACTCGTGATAATGCGTGGCAAAAAGCGTTTTTGCTCGGGAAGGGTGTTCGTGCAAATATTCACTGATAGCCCAGGCGATCGAGATTCCATCATAAGTGCTTGTTCCACGACCTATTTCATCCAAAAGAATCAAACTTTTTTCTGAAAGGTTGTTTAGAATACTCGCCGTCTCATTCATCTCGACCATAAAAGTAGATTCGCCCATCGAGATATTATCACTGGCTCCTACCCTTGTAAATATTTTATCCACACAGCCCATTCGCACTGCCGAAGCTGGAACAAAACTCCCCATCTGTGCCAATAAAACGATTAAAGCCGTTTGACGAAGAATGGCAGATTTACCACTCATGTTTGGCCCAGTAATCATTATTATTTGCTGGTTTTCGCAATCTAAAAAAACATCATTTGCAATATAGGGCGCGTCTGGCGGAAGCTGCTTTTCAATAACCGGATGGCGGCCATCTTTTATATCTAAATCAAAAGTATCATCGAGCAGCGGACGTGTATAATTTGCTTCTTTCGCCTGGGTGGCGAAGGAACACAAACAATCCATTTGTGCAATCAACGCTGCATTTTGCTGAACCGAGGCAATATATTGAAGCATCCACTCCACCAATTTTCCAAAAATCTCTTGCTCTAGAGCAAGAATTTTTTCTTCGGCGCCTAGAATTTTGGTTTCGTATTCTTTTAATTCTTCGGTTATATATCTTTCTGCATTTACCAAGGTTTGTTTACGAATCCATTCCTGCGGAACTTTGTCTTTATGGGTGTTTCGGACTTCAATATAATATCCAAAAACGTTGTTGGAAGCAATTTTAAGCGAAGAAATTCCTGTGAGTTTCGTTTCGCGCTGCAGCATTTGGTCTAAATATCCTTTTCCGTTTGCTGAAATATTTCGAAGTTCATCAAGCGTTTCAGAAAAACCTTCAGCTATGGAATTCCCTTTTAAAATATTAACAGGAGCGTCTTCAAAAAGTGTTTCTTTAATTTTATTCCGAAGCAATTCGCAGTCGTGCAACTGTTCGCCAATAATTTTAAGCGATTCATTTTTCGAATTTAAAGCCAGCAATTTTATAGGAACCACGGCTTCCAAAGAATTTTTAAGCTGAATAACCTCGCGTGGATTCACTTTTCCCGTAGCAACTTTTGAAATTAAACGTTCCAAATCGCCAATGCGTTTAGTGTATTGCTGGGTTTTTTCTAAAGTAACAGGATTGTCCAACAGAAAACTTACCACTTCGTGCCGACGGTTTATTTTGTCCGCATTTTTAAGCGGAAGCGCCATCCAGCGCTTCAAAAGTCGTCCGCCCATTGGCGAAATAGTTTTGTCAATAACATCTAAAAGCGTAACCGCATTCTGCTGATGTGAATGGTACAATTCCAAATTGCGAATTGTAAATCGGTCCATCCAGACGTATTCGTCTTCGGCAATTCTCGACAAACGAGAAATATGTTGCAATTTTGTATGTCGCGTTTCACTTAAATAATGAAGCGCAGCACCTGCAGCAATAATGCCGTCTTCCAAATGATCCACCCCAAAACCTTTTAGGTTTTTTACGTCGAAATGCTTCGTGAGTGTTCCAAAGGAATAATCTGTTTGAAAAATCCAGTCTTCGAGGTGGAAAACGTGATATTCATTACCAAAAGTTTCAGAAAAAAGCTTTCGTTTTTGTTTTGAAAAAAGCACTTCCGAAGGATTAAAATTCTGAAGTAGTTTGTCTATATATTCCGCAGAACCTTCAGAAACCAAGAATTCGCCTGTGGAAACATCCAAAAAGGAAACGCCCAAATTCTTTGAACCGAAATGAACAGCAGCTAAAAAATTATTCGACTTAGATTGTAAAATATCATCATTAAAAGCAACTCCAGGCGTAACCAATTCTGTAACGCCGCGCTTTACGATAGTTTTGGTCATTTTTGGATCTTCCAATTGATCGCAGATAGCAACGCGACAACCGGCCATTACCAATTTTGGTAAATATGTATTTAAGGAATGATACGGAAAACCAGCGAGTTCCACATTGTCGCCCCCATTATTGCGGGCGGTAAGTGTAATATTTAAAATTCCTGCGGCGCGAATGGCATCTTCCCCAAAAGTTTCGTAAAAATCGCCCACACGAAAGAGCAACAAAGCGTCGGGATACTTTGCTTTAATGGTATTATACTGCTTCATTAATGGGGTTTCCTTCTTCGCCATAATAAATGCCCGCGCAGGCGGGTATCTTTTCATTAAAAGTTCAATTGATAAAAGTAACGAAATTGCTGTTTTCTTTAGAATGAAGTGGTTGTGAATTATTGGGTTTTATCAACAATTGCCAAAAAAATTATTACACAGAGTTGCGCAGAGAACCGCAGAGTTGCACAGAGAAATAACCCAATAACACAATAACTTTTAACTTTTAACAATTAACTTTACGCACTTATGAAAAACCGAAAGTTAAAAAACAGCGAACTAGACCGCATTAATCCTAAAGAATATAAGGCTTCGGAGAAAACGCCACTAATAATTATTCTTGACAACATTAGAAGTTTAAATAATATAGGCTCTGTTTTCAGAACGGCGGATGCTTTTTTAATTAAAAAAATCTACCTCTGCGGTATTACGGCGCAGCCTCCGCACAAAGACATCCAAAAAACCGCATTAGGCGCAACGGATAGTGTGGATTGGGAATATGCCGAAAATATTATGGAAGTGGTTTCAAAACTGCAAAATGAAGGTGTATTTATAGCTTCAATAGAACAAGCTGAACTCGCCGTAAACCTCAACGATTTTTCCGTGCAAAAGGAATTGACTTACGCAATAATTTTTGGAAATGAAGTGAAAGGTGTTCAACAAAAAGTGGTTACTGAGAGTGATGCGGTGATAGAAATTCCGCAGTTTGGAACAAAGCATTCGCTTAATATTTCAGTAAGTGTTGGGGTCGTTGTCTGGGATCTGTTTGTGAAACTGAGTAAAATTGATAGACTTTAGCTCGTAGTTGGTAGAAAAAAGTAAGTTTTATAAAAATCGGTGAAGCAATAAATTTACGTGAATTAGTACAATACTGAAAACACCAATAACAATGGCAAACTTCAAAATATTGTGTAAAACCATATAATGAATTTTGTTTTTTGAATACCATAAAACAGTAAGAAACACAGCCAACCCGGCGATACTTGCGTAAAAATAATAATCCATATATCCTATTTCTTGCTTAAACTTTGTGATGAGTAAAATGATTGGCGCAAGGGTTAAAATGCTTAAAACTGTAAGCATTTCTTTTGAATATTTCTCGCCATAAACCACTGGAATGGTATTGTAACCGTGGGTTAAATCTCCTTTTATATTTTCAAGGTCTTTTACTAATTCGCGCATAGCAATCAATAAAAAAAGAAAAGTGGCGTGCACGAAAATCACGATGTCAAAATTACCGTAATGCACAAAAATTGCAAAAAACGGAATTACAGCAAGAATGGCCGCTGTTATGTTACCTATGAAAGGATATTTCTTTAGTTTGTGGGAATAAAACCATAGAAAAAAAATATAAATAGAGAAAAACAATACCGCTTTAAACGAAACATAACTCGCAAAAACGACCGACAAAAAGTTGAGTACAAAATATGCCGAGAGCTTGGTACGCTGGCTTACAAGTCTATCCAACATTGTCTTCCGTGGACGATTTATTAAATCTTTTTCGCTGTCGTAAAAACTGTTTATAATGTAACCACTCGCAATTGCTGAAGATGACGCTAAGACCAACATCAATAAATTCACATCAAACAAAACACGGCGAACAAGCAAGTCTGGCGCCAAAATGTAAATACTGGTAAGATATTGTGCGATTACAATAATTAGAATATTGTAGCCACGAACCACAGAAAACAGGCTAAAAAACTTTAAGAGGAAGAGTTTTTGTTTTCGGTTCAGCATACAATTTTAGAGTTGAAGGAGTCTGAAATAAATCTCAGAAAAGCTATTTAAAAACTATAAACCACCTCAAGTTTATAATCTTTCAACGCTTTGCGTGCCTTATCAATATCTTCTGTGAAGCCAAGCATATAGCCACCACCGCCAGAACCACAAAGTTTTAGGTAATAGGCATTGCTATCAATTCCCTTTTTCCAAAGTTTGTGGAATTGTGTGGGAATCATCGGTTTGAAATTATCGAGAACTACTTTTGAAAGCTCTTTAATATTTCCAAATAAGGTTTTAACATCGCCTTGTAGAAAGTTTTCCACACAGGCGTCGGTATGTTTTACAAATTGATCCTTAAGCATATTGCGAAAACCTTCCTGCTTCATATTTTCCATAAAAATCTGAACCATTGGCGCGGTTTCGCCCGTGCTTCCGCTGTCTAATAAAAAGACGGCTCCTTTTCCATTTTCGGTTTGCGAAGGAATTCCTGCTGGCTCAATATTGTCTTTGGAATTGATTAAAATAGGAAGACTCAAATAACTATTTAACGGGTCTAAACCAGAAGATTTTCCGTGGAAAAAAGATTCCATTTCGGCGAAAATATTTTTTAATGAAAGTAGTTTTTCGCGCGTAAGATTTTCAAGAACAGTGATTTTATCATTTGCGTATTTATCGTAAATAGCGGCTACTAAAGCACCACTACTGCCCACACCATAACCTTGCGGGATGCTGCTGTCAAAATACAAACCATTTTCCACATCACTTTTTAACGCTTCCATATCAAAAGAAACCAATTTTGGATTTTCTGTTTGAAGCGTTTCCAAATAATCAACAAACCTTTTTAAGTTGCCGTTGGATTTGTGGGTAGAAATGGTATGATGCTTATCAATTTTCAACGCACCATTATAGAAATTATACGGAATGGAAAGTCCTTTGGAATCTTTAATGATTCCATATTCACCGAAAAGAAGAATTTTTGAGTAAAAAAGTGGACCGTGCATAGGCGTGTAATTAACTATAAAAGTACAGTTTTTGTTTTTATAAACGATACTTACCGCAAAGATACGGTTTTTAACAATGATGGATTCAGAAAATTATATTAAGAAATAATAAGTTGGTTATCCAATGAATGTTGTGGAGATAATTTGATATTAATTTTTATAAACTGACATAAGACTATATGACTTAGGGCGTAAGACCAAAAACAGCTGTTCTTTTAATAGTCCTATGTCTTACGTCTTTTCGTCTTAGGTCCTGTTTAAAAAGTTTTCATCTCCTTTCACACAAATAATGGAAGAATCAATATACTTTATAAATGATAACTAGTCTCATCGGAAACGTTTTAAGAAGCACACCATCGATTTAAAACACATCAATCAAATATATTTTGTATCTTTCTTGAACTTATCCCCGCGAACATATTTTCTATTGAAGTTCCACCATACTATGGCGTTCAAAAACCAAAGAGTCCTTTTTGTATTTTTACTTGCGTTTATATGCTGCATAAATTCGGTTTTTTCGCAGCAGAAAATTTCGACTGTAAAAGACATCCAAACCTTGGTGGAGCAGGATTCTTTAGCTAAAGCTCGAGCTGAAGTTTCAAAAAATATCTCTTTTTATCGCACTGAAAAAATATACGACAGTCTCTACAATTATATCCAATTTGAAGGAAGTTTTAAGCTGAACAACAACGACAAAAAACTAGCAATCAAAAAAGCCGAAGCTCTTACCGAAGAAATACGAAATAACGCTTCCCCGCATTTTGTAGTTGAAGCCATAACGGAAATAGGCTGGATATACGATGACGCCGGGCAGCATCAAAAAGCGTATGATAATCTTGCTTCAGCCACTGCGTTCGCCCTTAAAAATACAGAGCCAAAGAATACTGACGTTGCTGGAGTTCAATACAGACAAGGGTATTACGCTTCCAAAATGGGCGATTTTCAATTAGCAAACAAGCACTACCAAAAAGCATTGCGCCTTTTGAAGAAAAGCGGGAAAGAGGACTATGTTTTCTACAACCAAGTATATAACGCCCTTGGTGGAATGATGTGGCAAGAAGCCAAGCTAGACAGTGCAAAGTTCTATTTTCAGGAAGCCGTGAAAGTATTAGAAAAGACAGACGAAACGGATATTATGAACCGTTACTATCGCCCAGCCTTAGTGAAGTTGAATCTTGCGGTTTTGTGGAATGCCTTAGGTAAAAACCGTGAAGCCATAGCTATTTCCGAAGAAGCCATTGCAGGATTTCAGGAATATATAAATCGCTCCACAGATGAAGCGCGAATCTATAAAGCAAAAAATCATCAATGTGTGACCATTGACAATATGGCTACTTTTTATAACACATTAGGCGAATATTCCAGATCTCAGGAACTCATTGAATATTCCTTTGAACAGAAAAAAAAACTTTTTGAAAAGAACGATATTAACCTGATAATCTCAAACATTATTCTTGCAGAGGCAAAAACGGCAAGTCGCGATTTTGAGGGTGCCGCAGTAAATGCAGACCAAGCTTTGGAACTTTTAAAAACCAGTCCTGGTGCAGATTTATATTGGGAAGCCGCCGCGCTGTCAACCCGCGCCACGATTTATGATTCTTTGGACGATGTGGAAAACGCAACTTTATTTTATGAAAAAGCGGAAGCCATTTACCGAAAGTCTATGGGAAATACGTACACCAAAGATTTTCTAGACGCACTTTTGGAATATTCCATCTTCGCTGCAAAAAACCAAAAACGCGACAAAGCAATTTCTCTCGCCAAGGAAACTTACAATTTCACACATACTGGCGACTTCAAAAACACGCTTCAGGAGTTTTATCACACTGTGAATCTGGCGCAGGTTCATTTTCTTTTAAGAGATTATAAAGAAGCAATAAAATATAGCGACGAAGCACTTTGTTTTAATATTTTAAAAGAAGGCGAGAAAATCACTTCTTCAGATTCTATACTTAGTCAATACAGAAAACCGCAGGCATTGCTTATCAATGCTAAATCAAAATATTATGCTACAGAAAATAAAAATCCATTTTTTCTGAAAGATCTATTACAGCAAATGGAAGAAGGTATTTCCATTTTGGACCAGCGAAAAAAAGTAGTTAGCAATAGTGAAGATGTTACGCTTTTGATAACCGAAAACGAAGAACTTTTGAATTTCGCTGAAAAACTAAGGCTTGAGCTTTTCCAAATAACCAAAGACGAAATATATCTAGATAAATTGATTTCCCTTCACGAATCCAGCATTTACAACCGCATCCGTTCCCGATTAAATCTTCGGGAGAACGTGGCTTTTAAGCATATTCCAGAAAAAGTCGTTTTACGAGAAAACCAATTGAAAAGCAAAATGGTTTCCTCCCTAAACGATTCTGAAAATAGTAGCATTGCTCCATTCTTTGAAGCTTCTGAAAATTGGGAGCAATTTCTGGATTCTTTAAAGCAAAATTATCCCAAATATTACAAAATGCGTTACGCCACTTTGGAAGAGCCAATGAATGATCTTCAACAGAAAATACCTGATAACACAACTGTAGTTCGGTATATTTTTATTGAAGATGAACTCTACGTTTATGTGGTTTCGCCTTCCATCAAGAAAATGATAAAACTGAACTATTCAAACGTAAAAAACTATATTCCCAAACTACAAAATGATGAGTTTTCAGTTGAAAAAATGCGTCCCATTCTTTATGAATTGTACCGCGCCTTATGGTTTCCATTGGAAAAGTATGTACAAACCCAGAAAGTAGTAATTGTGCCAGATCGCGAGCTTTTCAATCTTAGTTTTGAAACGCTTACCACAAAACCGATGCGTAATTTTAAGGAAATGGCAACTATAAGTTTATTGGCTAAGTATGATATTTCCTATAATTTTAGTTTGCTACTTTATAAAGACAAAAGGAAGGTTGCGGATTATTCTTCAGAATTTATAGCCTTTGCGCCGGGTTTTAATAATAAAATGAAAGAGGAGTACAAACTTACAATCGAAGACTCCATGGCGTTGGATAAAACATATTTAACGCTTTTACCGCAGCCATTTAGTGAAGATTTGGTGAAACAATACGCCAAAGTTTTTGACGGTAATTACTTTATAAACGAAAACGCCAGTAAGGATCTGTTTATAAATAAAGCAAAGGAGCACAAAATAATTCACATTGGTACTCACGCCGAAAGCAATAACATTAGCCCAGAATTGAGTCGTCTCATTTTTGCAAAAACGACGGATGGCAAAGAGAATTATGATGAAAACTCGCTGTATTCCTACGAAATCTACAACATAGATTTATCTTCAAATCTTGCCATTCTCACTGCTTGCGAAACTGGAAAACCAACCTACCAAGCTGGTGAAGGAATGATTTCTTTGGCACACGCTTTTAATTATGCAGGCAGCGAAAGTATCTTGACCAGTCTTTGGGAAATAGATGAAGAATCCAGCGCAAAAATAGTTAGGTTTTTTTATAATAACCTTTCTGAAGGAATGCCAAAAGATGAAGCCTTACGAAAAGCGAAACTTAGCTATCTAGCAACAGCCGAAGGTAGAACATCAGCGCCACAGTATTGGGCAGGATTGGTTTTAATTGGTGATACTACACCAATAGATTTAAGCAATAGCGTGGCTTGGTGGTGGTATGTTTTAGCGGTAATTGTAGCGCTCGCCTTGCTAATTTTAATATTTCAATACAAACGTAACAAACAGGATTAACTCTGAAAATTGAACCGTAGAATAATGAATATCGAAGTACATTCCAAGTTCAAAACTTTGTTATTCATTATTTAAAATTTAGTGTTCGATATTCTTTCAGCCCCCAAACCAACCTTATCTTCAATAAACTCACCATTTTTACAGAATTGAGAGAGTTCTTTTTTAATGAATTCTGAAATGGCCTTTTTTTCAATTTCAGGATAAAGCACGTGTACATTGGCTCCAGCATCTAGTGTAAAACAAACGTTGCTTCCAGTTTCATTTCTAAACTTCCAAATGCGATTGATGATTTCCAAAGTGTTTGGTTTCATCAAGATAAAATAAGGCATTGAGGTTAGCATCATTGCGTGAAGAGATAATGCTTCACTTTCTACAATTTTTATGAATTCTGGAAGGTCGCCATTTTTAAAAACTGGGATTAGTTTTGAAAGATTATCGTTTGCTTGTTTAAATCGTTGTTCGGCAAAAGGATGGTTGTGCATTAAATCGTGACCAATTGTGCTGCTAACTTGCTTTTCACCTTTGTCAACGAGCAGAATTGTGTCTTGATAATTTTTGAAATTTTCGTGAACTTCAAATGGATATTTACTTCCGAAGAGATTGCTACTACCTTCAATTTCGGGATGTTCGCCCCAAACAATTAGCGGGCCCTCAATGCTTCTACAGGCACTTCCTGAACCTAATCGCGAAAGAAAAGATGCTTTTTCATTGAAATAAGCTTCCGAAATTTCTGGCTGAAATTGCCTTTCCATATCCATTAAACAAAGCGCTAGCGCACTCATCCCGCTGGCAGATGAAGCAATACCGCTACTATGTGGAAAACTGTTAGTGGTTTTAATTTTAAATTTATAATTTTTTAGAAATGGTAAAGACACTTCAACTCTTTCAAAGAATTTCAGAATCTTCGGTTCGAAAGAAACTTCTCTTTTTCCGTCTAGAAAAACTTCAAAATCAAAACCTTCAGAATTCTTCTTTTCAAAAGACAACAAAGTTTTAGTGTTGCAATTCTTCAACGTAAAACTAACCGAGGCATTCATAGGCAATTGTTCACCATATTTACCCCAATATTTTACTAAGGCAATGTTACTGGGCGATTGCCAGGAAACAGCACCTTTTTCCAATGTTTTAAACTTTTCTTCCAATGAATTGGCGGACAGCTTTGAAATAAATTGTTTTTCAATCATAGTCTTGGTTCGTGTTTCCCTTCAATCTCGTTTCCTTTAAAAAACAAAAATAAACTTCTTTTCAATTAAAGCGATGACATTTCAAAACTGTTTCGATGTAGGAATATAGTTCTAAAAACAGTGGGACGAGAAATAAGCACTGCTAAAGAAGGATCAAACACTTTAAGGATTATAAAACAATAGATCGTTCAATAGCTTGTAAGGTTGTAAACCAACCGGAAATGCCCCTGAAATATGAGGCATTTTTTATTACAGTAAAGATTAACGAACTCATCTTTTCTGTCATCTGGCCTCGGTCATCCGTCTTTTTTCTCTATTCTTTCCTCTTTCCTCTAAAAATTGATGACCTTTTTTCATTCCTTCGTTATCCAATTAAACGAGGTAAATCATGAAGTTTAATTTGAAGATAGATCATAAATCGTAATTAAATTGAGTCGCAACATTGACTAAAAAAAATTGTATATTTCCGTACCTATTCTATGGAAGATACACTTACTCAAGATCAATTTGCATTGCTGGACGCTTTTTTAAATAATAAAGAAGCACCCATTAGAGCGTTTTATATTACTGAATATCCTAAAACCAAATATTACATTCTTAAAAATGGAGGCACTTTAGATAATGCCAACGATGTTTTTCAGGAAGCATATTTTGCTTGTTGGAAAAAATTGAGCACGGGAAAATTCAGACCAAAAAATAAAAAAGAAATAGAGGCATATCTATTTACAATCGCTAAAAATAAATGGATAGACTTAACTAGAAATGTGAACAAAAAGAAAACAGTTTCTATAGATGAAAATATGTATAAACTTGAAGCAGACGAAACAACACAAATAGGCGAGTTAGAAAAAGAAGACGAACAACTATCCATAACCTTGACCGCTTTTGAAAATCTTGGACAAGCCTGCAAGGATTTGCTTACGCAGTTTTATTTTGATAAACTGTCGCTGCGGATCATTGCGGAAAGTCTAAAAATAGAAGAAGCCTCTGCAAAGAATAAGAAATATAGGTGCATTCAAAAGTTAAAGGAATTGGCCTTAGAAAAAAGTAGTCAGTAGTCAGTATTCAGTAGTCAGTAGTCAGTAGTCAGTAGTCAGTAGTCAGTAGTCAGTAGTCAGTAGTCAGTAGTCAGTAGTCAGTAGTCAGTAGTCAGTAGTCAGTAGTCAGTAGTCAGTAGTCAGTAGTCAGTAGTCAGTAAAAATAAAATAAAAAAAGTAAACTTAAAGAATGAAATCCCAAATTGACATAAACCCATTAGAATGGGATATAATTGAAACTTATCTGGACCAAAACGAGGCTTCAGATAATGCAACAATGTTGAATGAAAAACTTACTCAAATCCCAGACGTAAAGAAAAAAATAGAACACATTAAAAAAGTAAAGGAAGAAATTGAGGACAGCATTCGGCAATCAAAAATTAAAGAATTTCACAGTCAAGTGCGAGTTGCAGAAAGAGGTACGGATGTAAGAAAGCTCCCTGCCCGCAACTTAAATTCCAAGATTTTATGGTATTCTATTGCCGCAGTAATGGTTGGATTAATAGGTATTTTTTGGATGATGCAAAGCAACTCCACCTCAGAAAAAATCTTTGCTGAAAACTTTAAGCCAGACATTGGGTTGCCCTTGAAAATGGGTGCTACAAACAACTTAGAATTTTATGAAGGAATGCTGGATTATAAACAAGAAAATTACAATGAAGCCATTGCGAAATGGGAAGTTTTAATAAAGGATAACCCAGAAAACGACACTGTAAATTACTTTTTGGGAGTAGCAAATTTGGCATTGGGCAATGCGGACAAATCATTAAAATTTCTTCAAAATGAAACACGTTTCCAACAAGGTATCTTTAAAGAAGATGCTGCTTATTATACCGCATTGGCAAAAATAAAGAAAGGGGAATTCGAGGAAGCCAAAATATTGTTGAATAAATACCCTTCAGATCGAAATACCAAGCTCCTAAAATTACTTCAAGAAGAATAAATGCCGCTTTAGAAAATTAGGTTACGCGATTCCAGTTTGCATAGTGTCGCTAACCGTTTTTCGTTCTTAAAAAGAATTTCTACTATAGATATTCTTTAAGTATAAATCTTGAAGCGGAAAGAAAATGCTATTATTCTTAAAGAAATGTTAATGAATAAAATTTTATTGCTATATTTAAGAAAAAATCCAAAATGGGGCAACAATACAAAATTTGCTTTTTCATGGCTTTTTTCGTTTTGCTCTCCCCAACAAAATTAAGTGCCCAAGAAAAACTAAGTACAGGAACAGCATTAATTGACTCTTACCTTTTAAACGATCAGGTTAAGCAGGCAGATTCCGAACTTCAATCCCAAATTGAAACTTTTAAAAAAGCGAAACAAATAGATTCCCTCGCCCAGTACATCGAGTATGTGGGACAGATTTCACTTTTAAAAAGCAATCAGTATAATGCTGTTAAACAAGCGGAAACTTTTTTTGAAAATCTAAAGAAGTTAGGCGCTAGCAAACGTGCTCAATATATAGCATTACACGATCTATCCTACCTATATCAAGATTTGGGTGAAACTCAAAAAGCATTTGAGGCATCCCAAGAATCATTGCAAACTATTCTTTCTGTAAACGATGCAACCCAAAATGAAATTGGTGAGGCATATTACGTCTTAACGCGTAGTTATTATTTCGCTGGAAAATATGTAGATGCCACTCATCAGTGTAAAAAATCACAATACCACTTCTTGAAATCCAAAGAAAAGGACTATAACAGATTATCAGATGTAAATAATTTTTTTGGTGTTTTGATGTGGCGCTCCCAAAAATTGGACAGTGCCCAATATTATTTTGAAAAGTCAATAAGCAGTCTTCAAAAAGCAGATAAAGATTCCATTTACAAAATATATTCCGCGGCTGGTATCCAGTTGAACATTTCACAGATAATGGAAGCCCGGGGAAATATTTCCGAAGCGAAACAAACGCTCGAAAAAATAATAAAGGACTGTTCTTTTGTAATCAAGGAGTCTAAGGATGCTGCTACGGTTGAAGATAGTAAACGCCTTCTATGGATAGGTATTTCAAACCTGTCAACACTTTACAATAACATTGGCAACGTAAATCGTGCTTATGAACTTGTAAATTATATCTATCATAAAAGGGACCAATTGTATCAAGATAGTGATCCTGAAAAATCGCATTCCATTGTTTTGTTGGGGCAGACTCAAATGTCTTTAAAGGAATTTGATAAAGCTATCGCGTCCTTCCAAAAGGTGTTAAAAATATATGAGACAGATTCTGGCCAAGATATCTTCTGGCAGGCAATCGCCACAGGAAGCCTTGCAACCTGCTATGAACAAAAAGGGGAAATAGCGCTAGCGGAAAAAACCTATAATGATGCTGATAAATTATACAAAAGTGCCTTGGGCGAAAACTTAGATGATACCTATTTGGATTTTGCCATCGATAAAGCAATGTTTCTAGCAAAAAACAATAAGCCGGAAGCTGCAATTAGCACTGCGTTAAATGCGTATAATTACTTAAAAGCTAACGGAGGTGAGAACAATAACGACCTAATTTCGCATATGCTGAATTTGGCTAAAGTTTATTACACCGTCAGCGAGTATCCAAAATCCTTGGAGTGGAGTGAAAAGGGAATTTCCTTTATTGACAAACTAGCCCAAAACAAGACCACGAGCCTTAATGCCGTAAAGCTCACGTACCTAAAGCCGCTGTTAATTCTGGAAAATTCAAAAGCGCGCTATAAACAACAAACCGTTAAGGACTCCATCTTTTTAAAAGAGCTACTGAAGAATATGGAGCATGCTTTTAAAATTCTTGAAGACCAAAAAGCGTTAATTTCAAAAGATGATAATGTTAATGTATTATATTCTAACTTTTTGGAATTGTACAGTTTCACAAAAGAGCTTTATAGCAACCTTTACATTCAAACGAAAAATAAAGAATACCTAACCAAACTTATTGAAACTCAAGAAAACAGTGTCTATTACGGTATTCGATCAAAATTGATGGTACAGGATGAAATCAACTTTGCTGATGTACCCGAAAGGATAGTAAAGCGTGAAAGCAAGCTAAAAAAAGATGCTGTAAGCATTGCAGCCAGCATTGAAGATTCCACTTCATCATTTCAAAGCTATCTTGGGGCGAACGACATTTATAACTCTTTTTTGGATTCCCTAAAAATTGCATATCCAAAATATTATAAAATGAAGTTTGCCACTTTGGACGTTTCACTCCAAGATCTTCAAAAATACATTCCCGAAAACACTACGGTTATCCGCTATTTCTTTATTGACGAAATATTGTACGCCATGGTTTTGGACAAGGAAAATCGGAACCTCATAAAATTGGATTTCGAGTCAGTCAAAAATCACATTGAATACCTAAATAAACCACAGCCTTCTTTAGAAGAAGAATCAGCTCTGCTTTACGAGTTATATGGAAATCTTTGGAAACCTTTGGAAAACTTAATCCATACTAAAAAGATAATCATCCTACCAGACGGCGCGCTTTTCAATTTAAGTTTCGAGACCCTTACACCCTCCAAAATAAAAAGTTATAATGAACTTGCCACAAACAGCCTTTTGGCAAGATATACCATTTCGTATAATTTTAGCCTGTTGCTCTTGAATGAAGATAAAAAGCCCAAAATGTTCTCAAACAATTTTGTGGCATTCGCCCCAGGTTTTAGCAAAGAGATGAAGGATGATTATAAAATCAGTATAACCGATTCCCTAGATAAGGATGCTACCTACCTTACGCTGTTATCGCAACCCAGCAGTGTAAAACTGGCTGAGGAATATTCTAAAATTTTTGATGGCACTTCTTTTTTAAATGAAAATGCTTCCAAAACCGTCTTTCAGAATAAGGCCGGAGAGCACAAAATAATCCACATTGGCACCCATGGCGAAAGCAACAATATAAGTCCTGAATTCTCTCGGCTTATTTTTGCAAAAACTCTTGAAGGACCAAAGAGTTATGATGAAAACTCCTTGTACAGTTATGAGATTTACAATACAGACCTATCCTCTAACCTCGCCATTCTAACGGCTTGCGAAACTGGAAAACCAACCTATCAGCCCGGCGAAGGAATGATTTCTCTTGCCCACGCTTTTAATTATGCCGGCAGTGAAAGTATCTTGACAAGCCTTTGGGCAATCGATGAAATTTCGAGCTCACAGATAGTTGGCTATTTCTATGATTTTCTTGCCGAAGGACTCCCAAAGGATGAAGCTCTTAAAAAAGCCAAATTAAAATACCTATCCACTGCTGATGGTCGTGCTGCATCACCTCAATATTGGGCAGGCTTGGTATTGATTGGCGATACTGCTCCCATTCAATTACAGCATTCATTAAATCCAATTTGGTGGTGGGTTGTCGGGTTAGTACTGGTTGCGTTATTTATTATCTTTCGTCTGAAAAAAAAGAACGCCAAGAATACGTAACGAAGCCGTTATAGCTGCATCAAGTTTCTTTAGAATTCAAACCCTTTAGTCTGTCACCCAGCATCCAACCTCCAACTTCCAATTACCAGAATCCAGCATCCCTCTTTTTTCTTTATTCTTTCATCTTTTCTCTAAAAGCAGTGATGACCTTTTTCACTACCCTCGTTAGTTAATAGAAACTAGCTTCAGCCATGCTGTAAAAAGTTCAAAAAAAAATTCAATAACCCTTAAAACCAAATATTATGAAACGATTTTTATTTTTTGCAATAATGAGCCTTTTATGTTTGACCGTTTCAGCCCAAAATTGGGTACAGCTTGGCAATGATATAAATGGTAAAGCCGCTCAAGACGATTTCGGTCGCTGGGCCTCCCTTAGTGCAGATGGCAATACTGTTGCTGTGGGAGCGCAATATAATGACGATGCAGGAAGCAATGCGGGCCAGGTTCGGGTGTTTACCTACAATGGAACATCTTGGTCCCAAAAAGGATTGGACATTAATGGTGAAGCTGCAGAAGACCACAGCAGCAGAGTAAGTCTTAGTGCGGATGGCAATACAATGGCTATCGGCGCACCATTAAATGATGATACGGGAAACGGTTCTGGGAATGTAAGAGTATTTGTATTTGATGGTACAAACTGGGTTCAGCGCGGAGTAAACATACCCAGTGAAACCCCAAATGATCAAAGTGGCGGCGCGGTTAGTATGAGTGCAGATGGCAATCGGGTAGCCATTGGTTCCATAGATTCACGCACGCAAGGTCTCAACACAGGGCAGGTACGGGTTTTTGGTTGGAATGGGAGTGCGTGGGCCAAATTGGGTTCAAATATAAATGGTGAGGCAATGGATGATCAATTTGGGTATTCCGTAAAATTAAGCGCAGATGGAAATACTTTTGTTGCAGGCGCGCTTTATGCAGATCCTATAAGCAATGGCAATGGTGAAGTAAGTATCTACGAATTTAATGGGACCGATTGGGTTGCGAAGGGAGATGATATTCCAGGCGAACAAACCAATGGCAATTTTGGACTATCCGTTGACATTAGTGCAGATGGCAATACAATTATTTCAGCTGAAAGTGAATTTAAAAATGGCAATGGTGATCGTATAGGAAGAGCAAGAATTTTTTCCTGGAACGGAACCCAGTGGGTGCAAAAAGGTTCAAGTATAGATGGAATGGCAGATGGCGATAGGATTGGGATTAGAGTTTCCATAACCAAGCAAGGAAATATAATTGCCATAAAAGGCTTGCTGGGTCAGGGAAATGCCAATGACCTAAGTGGTAATACAAGAATGTTTCGGTTTAATGGAACTGATTGGGTGCAATTGGGACAAACAATTTATGGCCAGGCAGGAGACAATGGAGGCTTTGGCCTAGAATTCAGCGGTACAGGAAATACCATAAGCATTGGATTCCCACAGCGTGATGACAACGGACAAGATTCTGGACAGATGAGGGTATATAAATTTGATGGCCCTTTAAGTGTTGCCGGCAATAATTTGAAATTCGCAACCCTCTATCCCAACCCATCAAACAGCAATTTCACTATAGATTTAGGTAAGGAATATACAGAAGTAGCCGTACAGATTTATAATATGCTAGGCCAAGTTATTTCTTCGGAAAAATACGCTTCGGCAAAAACAATAGAAAAGAAGATCACAAGCGTAGCAGGTATGTATTTCGTAAAGATTAGTACCGCCCAAGGGGCAAATAAAACCTTAAAAGTCATTAAAAATTAAAGAGATGTAATTATGAGAACTTCAATTATATTGCTCGTATTTCTAAATAGTATTACTTCAGCTTTCGCCCAAGACCCAGCCATACTTTGGCAAAACACTATAGGTGGGAGCGAAAGGGAAGATGCTAGAGAAATAAGCCCCACCAGTGATGGCGGTTATATTATTGGAGGGGATTCCTTTTCCAATATTTCGGGGGACAAAACCGAAAATTCCAATGGCGGTCGTGATCTCTGGATCGTGAAAATAAACGCCACAGGTGCTATAGTTTGGCAAAATACTATTGGCGGCAGCGGTGAAGATAGATTATGGAGTATTTTCCAAACTGTGGATGGTGGATACTTGATTTTAGCGGACTCAAATTCTGATATTTCTGGAGACAAAACCGAAAATTCAAGGGGTGGGTTTGATTACTGGATCTTAAAATTAGACGCTACGGGCACCATAATGTGGCAACATACCTATGGGGGCATCGATGCAGATTATTTTCCCAGAGGTCATCAAACTTCAGATGGTAGTTATATAGTAGCGGGCACTTCAACTTCAGGAGTTTCGGGGGAAAAAACAGATCCATCAAACGGAGATGCCGATATTTGGATACTTAAACTCGATTCTAACGGAACCATTCTTTGGCAAAACAGCATAGGAGGAAGCAGTGGTGATTATACAAATGCAATTTCATTAGCCAATGATGGCGGTTATATCATAAATACTTCGTCCATTTCAAATATATCAGGGGATAAGTCGGAAAATTCTATTGGTGGTCTTGATTATTGGGTAGTAAAGTTAAACCCCGATGGAACCGTACAATGGGAAAATACCATTGGAGGTATAAATGATGACGCTGGATTTGGAGTAATCCCTACTATGGATGGTGGCTATCTTGCAGGTGGGCAATCGAATTCCCCAGCTTCGGGGGATAAATCTGAAAATTCTCTCGGACTATCTGATTATTGGATTATGAAATTGGATAGTAGTGGCACGATAGTCTGGGAAAACACAATAGGTGGCGGCCTAGATGATTTTTTTACAGATTTTAAAGAACTGACGGACGGAAGTTTTTTGGTTACCGGTATTTCATATTCTGGAATAGGTGGTGATAAAACTGATCCTTCAAAAGGTGATTCCGACAATTGGTTTCTCAATGTCAATAGTTCTGGTGCTATAACGGGACAGAAAACCATTGGAGGTACTTTTAGAGACGATCCCATAAATATTATTCTTACGCAAGAAGGGGGATTTGTTGTAGCAAATTCCTCCAGTTCAGATATTTCAGGAGATAAAACTGAAAACTCTCAAGGTTTTCTGGATTATTGGGTTTATAAAATGCAATCGGTTATGCTGGATGTTTCAGATAATGATTTGAACAGCATATCACTCTACCCCAATCCAACAAACGGCAATTTCACGATAGAAATGGGCAGGGAATACACAGATGTATCCATTCAGATTTACAATATGCTCGGCCAACTTATTTCTTCGGAAAAATATGTTGCTGCCAAAACGATAGAACAAAAGATTATCGCCCCTGTAGGGATTTATTTTGTAAATGTGAATACTGTTAAAGAAGGATCGAACACGTTAAGGATTATAAAACAATAGATTTTCTAATTTCAAAACGATTTCAATATAAACGTATAATCTTAAAATTTTTAAAGTCATGAAAAACACAATTAAAATTCTTTTTTTCTTATTTTCAATGCAATTACTTGCTCAGGGTCCTGTAATAAGGGCTGAAGTTAACTTAGATGATGTTTATACGCAATATGGTTTAAGCGGGGAAGGTGTTCTAATTGTTATGATCGATCGGGGTATTGACTATACACATCCAGATTTTATTGATGAAAATGGCAATACGAGGCTTGCCTATATATACGATATGGTCGATCCAACGGGAGCGAACGATCCTAATAATCCCTATGGTGTAGGAACCATTCATGACCATGAGGCCTTAAATACTGCTTTGGCAAATAACGATCCTCCACTTTCAACCGATAGGTTTGGTCATGGCACCGCAACCACCGGAATTATTTGTGGCAATGGCAGTGGCACAACAGACGGCCAATTTCACGGAGTAGCACCAAAAGCTACCATTATTAGTATAAAAATAACTCACGACTATTTCCCTCCTTTTAACGGCCAGCCCGGGCAAGATGCTTTTTTTGATCCCTCTTACATAGCTATTGCGTTGCAATTTGCTTCAGATAAAATTGCTGAACTCGGACTGCCGTCTATAACCTTAATGAATATTGGTTCCATAGGTGGCCCTACGGATGGAACGAGTATGTATAGCAGAGCTATTGACCAATATGTACAAAGTGGTCATACTTTCGTTTGCGGAATAGGTGATGATGGCGGACGCGAAAATCATGCCTCAGGCACGGTTTCACAAGGCCAGACAATTGACCTTTTGGTAGATAAGGCAAATTCTGGAAATTTAAGATTTGATCTTTGGTATAGTGAAAGCGACCGATTTACGGTTAGTATTGAAAGACCTAACGGAATTGTCGAAGGACCTTTCACTGCTCCCAATGGGCCTAATGACTCTGTGGATGAGAACTTAGGAGATATTTTCATGGCCCATCGCGGAAAGAATGTTGAATTTTGGGGTTCTGACGCTGAACGGAGAGAATTACTTATTGATTTTTCTGGAACAACAGGCACCTATAAAGTACGCCTCCAAGGTGCATCGACACCTAATGGTGGCGAATTCCACAGTACTTTAAATCCCTCTAACTTTACCAGTAACAATAAATTTCTATCCTATGTAGTGCCTGGCTACAGTATCAATGATTATGCGAGTGCCGCATTAAATATAGTGCCCACAGATTATGTAATAAGCGAAGGATGGTATGATATTAATGGAAACTTTCAACAATTTACGGGACAAGGCGATCCTGGAGAATTATGGATCGGCGCCAGTAAGGGGCCTACACAGGATGAGAGATTAGCCCCAGATATTGCGGCTCCGGGCGAAATTGCTTTTGGCGCATACAGTCCCAATACGTGGTATAGCCATTACGTCACCTCACTTGTACAGGGCGGTAACGGCCTATATGGAATCCAAAATGCGGTAAGTGCCGCGTCACCTTTAGTAACAGGGATTATTGCATTGATGCTAGAGGTAAAACCTAACCTTACTCCCTCCCAGATAAAAAATATATTGCGCAATTCTTGCAATCAGGATGCCTTTACGGGATCTGTTCCAAATAATACTTGGGGTTATGGAAAAATAAATGCACTACTTGCTATTCAAAATACCATTAGTTTAGGCACCGATCCTTTAAAAGGTAAAAGCATTGTATTGTACCCAAGCCCTACCAACGGATGGTTCACCATTGATTTGGGTAAGGAATATTCAGATGTAAGCGTAAAGATTTACAATATTATGGGCCAGCTAATTTCTTCGGAAAAATATAATTCCGCAAAAATGATACAACAAGAAATAAATGTTTCCACAGGAATGTATTTTGTAAAAGTGAGCACTGCTAAAGAAGGATCGAACACTTTAAGGATTATAAAACAATGATCCCTCAATAGCTTGTGAGGTTGGTCTACCAACCAGAATGCCCCTGAAATATGGGGCATTTTTTATTATATTGACTAGAGTACATTCCCCCTGTTCCATTTCTTCTAACTTCCTACTACTCACATTTCACTAAAAAAAGTGATGACCTTTTCATTTTATTACGTCTTAAGATTAAAGAGCTTGCATTTAACAGCTCTTATAACTGACCATTAATCTAAATTAAACACCATGAAAAAGATTTACATTTTATTTTCGCTAACCCTTTTAGTTGTGAATGGGAACATAACAAATGCTCAAACCACGGATGTAATTACGGGACTTACCTACCCATCTGGTATAAACTTTAATGGAAACGACCTGTACATTTGTGATAATGCCGAACGAATTTTAAAAATAGATGTAACTGATAGCAATCCAGTGCCTATAGAAGTTATTAATGGACTTGGCAATCCTTCTGAATTCATCTTAAATGGAAATGACCTTTATATTGCGGAATATTCTGATGGAAAAATTTCTAAAATAGACATTACCGATACTAATCCAGTAGCCATAGAGATTGTTTCAGGGCTTAACCAACCCAGTGGATTAGCTTTAAATGGAAATATTTTATACATCGCTGAATCTAATGGCAATTTGATTTCTAAAATAGATATAACCGATACAAACCCCATAGTTACTCCTGTTTTCACGGGTTTCTTAAGATTTCTTGATTTAGTACTAAATGGAAACGATTTGTACTTCACTGCAGTTGATTCCGGTTTAATTGCTAAAATAGATATCACGGACACCAATCCTGTAGCTACAATTGTTGTAAGCAATCTACAGGGGCCTTATCAAATGGCCCTACATGGAAACACAATGTATTTCGCAGAGCTAAATGGCAGCAAGATCTCCCAAATTGATATAACTGCCACCAATCCCGTAGCTACAGAGGTGGTTGCTGGCCTTTCTTCTCCTTATGGATTGGCAATAAATGGAAACGAATTGTTTATTTCTGAATTTCTTGCAGGAAAGATTTCCAAAATTGCAATTCCCCCATTAAGCATAAATGATTTCAACACGAATTCTATAAAAGTTTATCCAAATCCGGCTACTAATTTTATCCAGATTTCCGGTCTGGATAAGGCAGAGAATTATAAAATTTATAATGTTTTGGGTGCTGAAATAAGTAATGGAAATGTCTCTAAAACTGAAAATATTTCTGTGGAAAATTTAGCCAATGGATTATACTTTCTGAAATTTGAAAAGGGAAATGCAATAAAATTCACTAAAAATTAAGGAGCTTTAGGTTGCCACAGAATAAATGTTGAATACCGGAATATAAAAATTTCGGTATAATAATTCGGTATTCGGCATTTCCAAAGCTCACAATTCAACCTCGTCCACAATATATTCTCCCTTTGACCAAATTTCGAAAGATTCGGAACATAAGCCTTTTCCTTTCTTCATTCTTCTCAAGTAGTTTTCTCTTTAAACCTATTTTCCTGATTCCTTTTAGCCCTGCCTCTCCTATCTTTTACCTTTTTTCTTTTCTCTAAAAAAAGTGATGACCTTTTTCAAAAGTTCCGTTAGGATTACAGCAACCAGCCTTAAATGGACTGCATAAAAACTTTTTCAATTAATCCTTAAAACCAAATATGATGAAACAATTACTATTTTTTTCGATTTTGAGCATTCTTTGCTTAACTATTTCAGCACAAGAAAGAACTACTTTATCATTTATTGTATTTACCGGTAATGGCGATGGAACAACTTGGCATGACCCGAATAATTGGAACCCACCTCAAGTGCCGAATAATTACTTTAATGCTACAATTCCCACAGGAATGACAGTAACAAATGAAGGAACTGTCATTTTTATTAACGGTACTATCAATGGTGGAGGAACACTTATTAACAATTCAGTATTTTCCTTTTCTGGTGTTGCGGCTCTTAGTAGAGGAACGTCCAATATTTCTATAATTAACAATGCCACATTGTTAAGCGAGGTGCCTAATAACCCTACAGTAATATCTGGTGGAACTACCATTACAAATACTGCCACGGGCACAATTACATTTGATGGTTTGGGAATGAACTCAGACTCTATTGATGACAAAATAATAAACAATGGTGGAGTTATAAGAAGTATAACTTCCTTCAGTCTTTCTGTACTTACAATCATAGAAAACAACAACGGAACCATAAGTGTAGAAAATGGTAACTTAGATTTTCATACTGGTCTTAGCCCTTCGGCAAATACCCTTAATGGCGGCACCTATAATGTGGTTGCAGGATCAAAACTGACTCTAGGTAATTTTACCTTGGGAGGCACTTTTAGTGGCCAAGTAGATGGAGCTTTTGGTTTGCAAGGATACAATTTTATTATTGACGGTACTTTAATAAATGAAATAGGCGGAAATGGATTAACTTTTTATTTCGGAAACATTTCCGGAGGTGGAACGCTTATAAACAACTCCAAATTCAACGTTACCAATGATGGCGGCGGCCTGGGCAAAACGATTGAAAATTTAGAGATCATTAACAATGGAGAATTCAATAGCGTATTATCCGCAAATAATACATCTTGGAATTTATGGAACGGTTCTCACATTATAAACGAAGCCGCTGGTGTTCTCAATCTCGGCTTAGGTTTTAATGGGAATACGGGTGCAGAAACACTAGAAAACTATGGCACTGTAGTGACCACAAATAATGTAGGCTTGGGAGTGAATTTCATAAATAGTGGTCTGTTTAATTACGGATCTCATAATTTTAGTTTTGCCATTGGTAGCGTTCTAGTCAACAATACCATCGATGGAACTTTTTTGGGGACTGGAACGCTAAATTTAAACATTGTTCAGCCTCTAATCAACAACGGGATATTTAAGTCCGGCCCTGGAGCAAACAAAATGTTTATTTACAATGGTTACAGGCAAGACGGAGACGCGAGACTTGTAGTGGATATAAACGGAAATACTCCTGAAACCGAATATGATATAATACAGGCAGACAATGGAGGTTCATTTGATATGAATGGCACCATAGTGGTAGATCTTGGCTTCGCACCAGTCTTGGAAGATGAATTTACAGTGTTATATTCTGTCAACCGTGCTGTAGTTTGCAATTTACCAGCAACTGTTACTGCGTATTATGATTCCCACGTTTATACTTTCGACGTAATTTGTGGAGGGAATAGTGTTACGCTAAAAGTAAGCAACATCGTTTTGGGCACGGAAGAAAATAGCTTGAGCAATGTAAAGCTATTTCCAAATCCAACAAACGGCAATTTCACGTTAGAAATGGGTAGGGAATATACAGATGTTACTGTTCAGATTTACAATATGCTCGGTCAACTTATTTCTTCGGAAAAATACGCTTCGGCAAAAACAATAACACAAGAAATAGATGCTTCCACAGGAATATATTTCGTAAAAGTAAACACTGCTAAAGAAGGGTCTAATACTTTTAGGATTATAAAACAATGATCTTTCAATAGCTTGTGGGGTTGATCTACCAACCAGAATGCCCCTGAAATATGGGGCATTTTTTATTATATTGACTAGAGTACATTCCCCCTGTTCCATTTCTTCTGACTTCCTACTACTCACATTTCACTAAAAAAAGTGATGACCTTTAAACACAATTTCGATATACCTATATAATCCTTAAACAATCAAAATATGAAAACTCTAATTACCCTTTTCGCATTATTATTAGGCATTTTTACAGCCTTTTCCCAAGATCCCTCTATCATCTGGCAAAAAACCATCGGTGGCAGCGATGCTGATTTCGTAAATGCTTTCGAGGCTACTCCAGATGGTGGCTATATTATTGGAGGTTTCTCCACTAGCAACATTTCTGGTGACAAGACCGAAAATTCAAACGGACAGATAGATCTCTGGTTCGTTAAAATTGACAATTCCGGTAATATTATGTGGCAGAATACCATTGGTGGTAGCGGCGACGATTTTCTTCTTACCATAAAAACAACGGATGATGGTGGTTATATTGTTGGCGCAAGCTCAGATTCCAATATCTCTGGCGACAAAACCGAAAATTCTCGTGGCGGACTTGATTATTGGATTCTGAAACTCGATGCTTCGGGCAATATTATTTGGCAAAAAACCTATGGCGGCGCTCAACCTGAATTTGACGATCGCGTTTCACAAACTCCAGATGGAGGTTATTTTGTGGGCGGCTATTCCGACTCTGGTATTTCTGGGGATAAAACCGAAGCCAGTAACGGCCAACGCGATTATTGGGCACTAAAACTGGACAGTGACGGGAATATAGTTTGGCAAAACGGTATTGGAGGCAGTTTGGTAGATAGACCACAAGCTGCATTTCAGACATCAGATGGTGGCTATATGATTGGTGGACTTTCTACTTCTGGTATTTCTGGCGACAGAACAGAACCTAGCAGAGGCGATTCCGACAATTGGATCGTAAAACTAGACAGCGGAGGTAACGTTCAATGGGACAAAGCTTATGGCGGCAGCGATAGCGATGTTCTGCGCGATATGATACAAACAGCAGACGGAGGTTTTTTGATAGCCAGTTATTCTAAATCTAACATTTCTGGTGAAAAAACAGAAAACTCACAGGGAGATTATGATTACTGGATTTTAAAATTGGACGTAAGCGGAAACATTGTTTGGCAAAACACTATTGGCGGCAGCGGAATAGATTATCCGCGCGATATAAAACAACTTGCCGATGGCACTTATATGATTTCCGGTTATTCTGACTCCAACTTAAGTGGCGACAAGACTGAAAATAGCAACGGCGGCTATGACTATTGGTTGGTTAAACTGGATGCTTCCGGAAACATACTATCACAAAACTCCATTGGAGGTTCTGCAGACGAATCTACTCCCTATCTCCTTCCAACTGCAGATGGTAATTTTATTATGGCGTGTTCTTCAGATAGTAATATTTCAGGCGATAAAAGCGAAAATAGTAAAGGAATGGATGACTATTGGGTATTCAAAACAACACCTGCAATTCTGGGCATTTCAAAAAATACATTTGCAACTTCAATTAGCGCTTTTCCAAACCCGACAAATGGCAGATTCACAATAAAACTAGGCGAAAGTTTATCAGAAACAAATGTCACCATCAATAATATGCTCGGCCAAGTTGTTTCGTCTACAAACTATAAAAACACAAACACGCTTGATGTGGAAATTAACGGTGCCGCAGGTATCTATCTTGCAACCGTTAAAACTAATGACGGAAAACAAGCGACCATTAAAATAACGAAACAGTAATTTCTTTCTATTTCATTTTAGGTTATTAATGTGAAAATGCTCCTGAGATATGGAGCATTTTGTTTTATAAGAATATTTTTTCTACGCTATTCGCGCTTCAATTCTACCTTTTCTATTCCCGCTAAAAAAATTGATGACATTTCCACAGCAATTTCGATATACACTTATAATCCTTAAACCAAATTAAAATGAAAACTCAAATTATCTTATTCGTATTATTACTATGCGCCATACGCGCCTTTTCACAAGACCCCGCCATTATTTGGCAAAAAACCATCGGTGGCAGCGATACCGATTTTTCCACTGCTTTTGAAACTACTTCAGACGGAGGATACATCATCGGGGGCTATTCCACCAGCAACATTTCTGGCGAGAAGACCGAAAACAGCAACGGTGCCATCGACATTTGGATCGTTAAGCTTGACGCTTCCGGCAACATTATGTGGCAAAACACCATTGGCGGGAGCGGGGACGATTATCTAATCTCTATAAAACAAACTTCAGATGGTGGTTATATAGTAGGTGCAGGATCAGACTCAGATATTTCGGGCGACAAAACCGAAAATTCTCGTGGCGGCTTAGATTACTGGATATTAAAACTGAATGCTTCTGGTAACATTGTCTGGCAAAAAACCTACGGTGGCAATCAACCCGAATTTGACAATTACGTGGTTCAAACCCCAGATGGAGGCTACTTTGTAGGTGGCTATTCCGACAGTGAAGTTAGTGGAGACAAAACCGACCCAACAAACGGTCAGCGCGATTTTTGGGCGCTTAAACTGGACAGCAGCGGTGCCATTGTATGGCAAAACAGTATCGGCGGTAGTTTGGTAGACCGTCCGTCAGCGGCTTTTCAAACCAATGATGGTGGGTTTATAATAGGAGGATTTTCAAATTCGCCAGCCTCGGGAGACAAAACTGAAAATACCCGTGGTGGCAACGATTACTGGATCGTAAAACTTGACAGTAGCGGAAATGTGCAATGGGACAAAACCTATGGCGGCAATGATAGTGATGTACTTCGTAATATGGTACAAACAGCAGACGGTGGCTACTTAGTGGGCGGCTATTCAAAATCAAACATCTCTGGCGACAAAACTGAAAACTCACAGGGTGATTATGATCAATGGATATTAAAATTGAACGGCAGTGGAAACATCGTGTGGCAAAATACCATTGGCGGTAGCGGTATAGACTATCCCCGGGATGTGATGCAAATTTCTGATGGTACATATGTTATTGCCAGTTGGAGCAACAGCAACATTTCTGGCGACAAAACCGAAAACAGCAATGGTGGTTATGATTATTGGTTGGTAAGCTTAAATACTTCTGGCGGTATTATTTCCCAAAATTCCATTGGCGGTTCTGCCGATGAAAGCGGCACATATATTCTTCCAACGAATGACGGCAATTATATTATGTTCTGTTCCTCAGATTCCAATATTTCAGGCGATAAAAGTGAAAATAGTAGAGGCTTGGATGATTACTGGGTGTTTAAAACTACTCCAGCAATTCTTGGAGTTGCTAAAAATACTTTTGGGCCATCACTAAGTGCTTATCCAAATCCGACTAATGGTAGAATCACCATAAAGCTGGGCGAAAGTTTTTCAGCAATAAATGTCATCATCAATAATATGCTTGGTCAAGTTGTTTCATCTACAAACTACCAAAACACAAACACGCTTGATGTGGAAATTAACGGTGCCGCAGGTATTTATCTTGCAACCGTTAAAACTAATGACGGAAAACAAGCGACCATTAAAATAACGAAACAGTAATTTCTTTCTATTTCATTTTAGGTTATTAATGTGAAAATGCTCCTGAGATATGGAGCATTTTGTTTTATAAAAATATTTTTTCTACGCTATTCGCGCTTCAATTCTACCTTTTCTATTCCCGCTAAAAAAATTGATGACATTTCCACAGCAATTTCGATATACACTTATAATCCTTAAACCAAATTAAAATGAAAACTCAAATTATCTTATTCGTATTATTACTATGCGCCATACGCGCCTTTTCACAAGACCCCGCCATTCTTTGGCAAAAAACCATTGGTGGTAGCGGTACCGATTTCTCCACAGTCTTAGAACCTACCTCAGATGGAGGCTTCATCATCGGAGGCTATTCAACAAGCAATATTTCCGGCGAAAAAACTGAAAATAGCAACGGCGGTACAGACATATGGATCGTGAAAATTGACGATTCTGGCAATATTATGTGGCAAAATACCATTGGCGGCAGCGGGGAAGACTTTTTAATCTCTGTAAAACAAACTTCCGATGGTGGATACATTGTGGGCTCAAGTTCAGATTCCAACATTTCTGGGGATAAAACCGAAAACTCTCGCGGCGATTTCGATTACTGGATATTGAAATTAAATAGTTCTGGAGCTATCGTTTGGCAAAAAACCTACGGCGGCGCCCAACCTGAATTTGACACCTACGTGGTCCCAACCACAGATGGCGGTTATTTTGTAAGTGGATATTCAGATAGCGATATAAGCGGCGATAAAACAGTCCCCACAAAAGGACAGCGTGATTATTGGCCCATGAAATTAGACAGTTCGGGTGCTATCGTTTGGCAAAAAAGTATTGGTGGAAGCTTAGTAGACCGTCCTCAAGTAGGATTCCAAACTGCAGATGGCGGGTTTATTATTGGTGGTTCTTCAACTTCAGGGATTTCTGGAGATAAAACGGAAATAAGCAGAGGCGAAAGCGACAACTGGATAGTAAGACTGGATTCCAACGGTAATATACAATGGAACAAAACCTTTGGCGGCAGCGATAAAGACGCGTTCCGTAATATGGCACAAACCGCAGATGGCGGATATCTTTTGGGTGGCTATTCAAAATCAAATATCTCTGGCGATAAAACCGAAAATTCTCAGGGCGATTACGACTACTGGATATTGAAACTGGACGGTAGTGGCAACTTGGTATGGCAAAACACCATTGGCGGTAGCGGCATAGACTATGCGCGCGATGTAAAACAACTCGCAGATGGCACCTATATGATCGCCGGCTATAGCAACAGTAACATTTCTGGCGACAAAACCGAAAACAGCAATGGCGGTTACGATTATTGGCTGGTAAAACTAAATGCAGCTGGAGATATTCTTTCTCAAAATTCCATAGGAGGTTCTGCCGATGAAAGCGGTCCATACATCCTTCCAACCGCTGATGGTAATTTCATAATGTTTTGTTCTTCAGATTCAAATATCTCTGGTGATAAAAGCGAGAACAGCAGAGGCTTGGATGATTATTGGGTGTTCAAAACCACCTCAGCAATTCTAGGAGTTTCAAAAAATAATTTTGGCACATCAATTACCGCATATCCAAATCCAAACAACGGTAGATTCACTATAAATCTTGGAGAAAGCTTTTCTGAAAGCAAAGTTACCATTCTAAATATGTTGGGGCAAGTTGTTTCAATTTCAACTTATAAAAACACACAAAATCTAGATGTTGAAATTATTGGGGCAGCAGGACTTTATTTAGCTACAGTAACAACTATGGATGGAAAAAAAGCAACAATTAAAATAACCAAATATTAATTTTTATAAAGAAAGCTCCTTTCAAAGGAGCTTTCTTTATAATTTATTACTTGTTGTAAGACAAAATAGTGAGGCAATTTTTATTAATGCCTTATTAAAATGATTAGCGATTCTTTTTAATAAGTACAACTATTTGCTTCCAATGGATGGACTCCCCAACGTGTTTTATTTGCATAAGCAAAATCCATTTTATACTTTTCTGGTATTACCCCCTCCAACATTGATCCTGGTTTTATGGATGGAAAAAGTTCTTCATAAGTAATCATTTCATTTAGGGAAGTTCGGCGATAAATATGAGAGCGCGTTAAATTTTTCATTTCATCCAAACCACTAGCTCCTAGAATTTCTACGAAATTTTTAATTGTTTTTTCGTGATATTGCGCAACACGAACCTTTTTATCTTCGGGAACAAGACCTACAGTTAGTTTAGGATCTTGGGTTGTGATTCCTGTAGGGCATTTATTTGTGTTGCATAATAATGCTTGAATACATCCCAAGGCGAGCATCATAGCGCGGGCTTGATTACAACCATCAGCACCCAAAGCTATAGCACGAGCTACGTGAAAAGCAGAAGTGATTTTACCAGCCGCAATAATTTTAATATGATGGCGGATGCCCATTCCTCTAAGAATATTATGCACAAAATCAAGACCGTCAATCAACGGGGCACCTACATAATTACTGAATTCTGGTGGAGCGGCTCCTGTTCCTCCTTCACCACCATCTACAGCAATATAGTCTGGATAAATATCTAGTTCTACCATTGCTTGGCAGATAGAAATAAATTCACTTTTATAACCGATACACAATTTAAAGCCAACCGGTTTTCCTCCAGATAGGTCTCGAAGTTTCTGAATGAACTGTACCATCTCCATAGGAGTGCTAAAAGCGGAGTGATAAGGCGGTGACTCCACTTTAGTATGTGGTTGAATATTTCTTATTTTCGCAATTTCCACGGAGTTTTTTTCGGCTGGTAGGATTCCACCATGGCCGGGTTTTGCGCCTTGGGAAATTTTAAGCTCAATCATTTTTACGTGAGGATGTTTCGCCTTTTCAGAAAATAGTTCTGGACTGAAGTCTCCTGCTTCATCACGACATCCAAAATACCCTGTACCAATTTGCCAAATTACATCGCCCCCATGTTTTAAGTGATAGTCACTCAAACCTCCTTCACCTGTATTTTGAGCAAAATTTCCAATTTTTGCGCCTCCATTTAAGGCCTCTACCGCTGCTGCGCTAAGAGATCCAAAACTCATTGCTGAAATATTCAATATACTGGAGGAATAAGGTTGTGAACATCCCTTATTTCCTATCATAATCCGAGGGTCGTGATTTAATGTATTAAAAGCCTTTGGTGCTATGGAATGGCAGATCCATTCGTAACCTTCGGCATAAACATCCAGTTGGGTTCCAAAGGGAATGGTGTCGCGTACTGCCTTTGCTCTTTGGTAAACCGTGGAGCGATCTATCCTATTAAACGGACGGCCATCAATATCAGATTCAATAAAATACTGATACATTTTTGGGCGTAGTTCTTCCAGCACATAACGCAGTCTGCCCAATACGGGATAATTCCGCATAATGGTGTGTCGTTTTTGAAAGGTATCGTAATATCCCAAAATAGTTAGGGCTAATACTATTGCAAACAGCACATACCAGTTAGCGCTTAAAAAAAAGGCTAAACCAAATGTGATCAACAATGAAAGCGTTGAAAAAATATAAAAATTAGTACGCATAGTGGAGTTTTATTGCATTGAAAGCTATGTGTAAAGAACTAAATAGCTTTTTAAAAATATAAATTATTTAAGGGATGATTTAGAATAATGTAGAATTTTGATTTCAACCTATTTTTTACCCTATCCCTAAAGGGAAATAGGTTGAAATCAAAAAATAAATAAATTTCAAACTATTCTACAACAGTACTATTATTGACAATCAATTAATTAAAGGTAATTGAATACCGAATGCAAATTACAAATTATTTCTCAACTTACTAATAGATGATTGTAGTATTGATAAGCTAGTATTTTGATTTGGGTTCTACTACGAATGTTGAGGAGATAATTTGATATTAATGTTTAAAAAAACTGACATAAGACTTTAGGACATAGGACGTAAGACCAAAATAACTGTTCTTTTAATAGTTCTATGTCTTACCTCCTTTCGTCTTATGTCAAAGATAAAAAGATTTCAGTTTCCTTCAGTACCAAAATTGGCAAAGGGCTCCGCTGGACATTGAATTGTCTGGCTGAGCTCTTCGGTTATGTATTCAATTTGAAGTTCAATGAATTGCTTTTAAATAAGCATTCAAGATTTATTTCTTCAGTATCCTATTAATTTCAATAGTTAATTTCTTGCGTTTTTATCCGCATTGTCTCTTGCCCATTGCTGATATTTTACAAACTGGGTATCGTTTAAAATTCCTTTCATAATTTTGTCTTGGGTTTCTGTACGCTCAAAGCTGTTCATTGTATTATTGCGGTTGCTGCGGCTCCAAGAATTCATTTCTGTTTGCCATTTAGTATTAAACTGACTTATTTGATCGTCATTCATATCTAAAGCGGTGTACATCTTCTCCATTTCTGCTTTGGTTGCTGCCGCGTTGTTTCTAGTGGTATCGCTGTTCGCACTTACCGTAGAACTTTGGCGAGTGGGTGCTTTGCCAGCAGAAGTTATTTCGGTATTGGACTTGCCTCTATTTGGCGTTATTGTCTGGGTATCTGTAGTACTGGTCTGGGTACTCCCGCAAGCGGTAAGTAAGGCCAAAAGGCCAACTGCGGAAAGTGTTCTTAGCGTTTTCATAGGTTTTGTTTTTTTATTGTTAGTACTAATTTACAAAGGGATGTGCTTTTTGATGGGGAGTTTAAGAAAAGATTGTGGGTTTTTGGTGGGGTTTTTGGTGGGAATTGCGATTGGGATAGCGTGGGGCCTTATATTGAAAGCTTTTGAAGTGTTTGTCATTAAAAACACTATTTCGTTATAACTAAGGGGTTCGACTTTAGCCTGTCCTGAGCGCAGCCGAAAGGCTCACCCTGACATCCGTCTGTCACACTGAGGGTAGTCGAAGTGCTTTGAGATCCAAAACCATCTCATTCCACAATAACCTTCTTTATCGTTGTTTGTCCGTTCGTGGTTTCTACATTAAGAAAATAAAGTCCCTTTGCATATTGAGAAAGATCGAGATTATATTCTTGGATTGCTTTAGGATTGCTTTCTAAAAGCAACGCCCCTAACTCGTTTAAGAGCGTTATTTTATTAATGCTATTATTTGAAGTTATGGTAATGTTTTTCTTTGTGGGAATGGGATAGACAAGCAAAGATGTAGTATCGTGAAAATCATTAATTGCCAGAGCTGGATCCTTAAAAATATAGGCAGAACCCGCTCTGTCCACCGTATTTCCTCCCGTGGCATCCTCATCTTCCCAAGGCGCCCCAACAATAAGTTGGTTGCCATCCATTTCAATATTCCATCCATAAAAATCCTCTGGTGCAAGATCAAGGCTTTCTACTTTTTGAATTTCATTAAACACACCAGCACTATTTTTATAAACGTAAACCTCTCCCTTTTCTGAGCCGTATGGATGGGGAGCACTCACAATTAGATATTCGTTTTGGAGTATGCAGTTCCACCCGAAATTTGCTTCAATGGAAGGGGAGGAAGCCGTGATTTTTTGGGTTTCCGTCCAGTTGTTTGTACCATCATTCTCAAAGATATAAGTTGAACCCTCCCCACCTGCATGGCCGTAAGCACCAATGGCGATATAGGAATCTGTTATAGCTACCGAAGTGCCAAAATAACCTTGCGCCATAGCATCAGAGGCGGTTATTTTTTGAATATGGTCCCAAACTCCAACATTACTTTTTCTATATATGTGCGCGGCACCTTTTGTATTGTCTTCCTCATTGGCGCCAACCACCATAAAATCACCCGCAATGGCTACTCCTATTCCGAAAGTATCATTGGGTTGTGGGTTTGGACTCATTATTTTTTGCTCCTGCGACCATGTACCGCCAGACTTCTCAAAGACATACACACTACCCACCCAGCCATTTTCACCAGGGGCACCTGCTACTATGGTAGCGTTTTCCATCGCGAGGGAGGTAGGATTCATTCCCATCTTGGCATCAGCGCTAAAATCATTTGCTATCAGTTTGGTTTGGTATTCCCATGTAGTCTCGTTCAGTTGATAAACATATAAAGCGCCAGTACGCTGCAAGCCAGAAACATCAGCCCTACCAGCAGCAATAACCATTAGACTATCAACCATTTTTGCCCCACCGCCATATTCAGCACCTTCATTGGGGTCTGGGGCGGTAATACTTTGTTGAAAAGTCCAATTGCCACCCGAATCTTTATGATAGATATAAGCGGCACCCGAAGCATTATTCTCCCGCGCTGCCCCTGCTAAGGCATACGAATTTCGAATAGCTACAGAAGTGCCATATTCTGCGCGCGACTCCCTATTTTCACTTACTATTTTTGCCTCTTGACTGTATTGGGCCGAGGCGGTTGTTATACCAAATAAGCTGGCTATCATAACAATCCTTAGAGTAATGGTAATTTTTGTCATTTTATAAATTTTTGAAGTGAGTGTTTTAAATATCATATTAAAGGTATTCGGATAGGGGGAATTTTCAAAATGATTATGAACATTTTTACGTATTCTAAACTGAATATGAATTAATTAGGGTATTTAGTCAAGAGTTTGACGTTTGCCTTTGAAATCGTAAAAGTAGTAGTGTAAGGGTTTTGTAGCTAATAATAAACCTCATTCTAACTAAACGGGTTCGATCTGATAGGTATCGGATGCGCTCATCCTGACATACCAAAGTTTAAAGAAGCATCCCAATGTCGCACCGCGTAGCCTGTCCTGAGCGCAGTCCAAGTGCTCGCCATTTAAATTACTATTTCGTTATAACTAAGGGGTTCGACTTTAGCCTGTCCTGAGCGTAGCCGAAGGGCTCACCCTGACAATTGGAAGTTTATTGTCTTTTACCAAAATTATGATTTATAGAATATTATTCCAATAGGGGAATGCTGATTTGAGACCACACCATACAACCTTTTAGGAGCTTGGATATTCTTTTGGAAATATCCAACAATGGCTAATTAGCTTTTAGCAAATAGTAAAAGACCAAATTAAAAGGTTTTAATTTTGAAATTTATCTTAAATTACGAGTAAGCTCTCAATTTACTTTATATGAATTCTAATTCAACAACACCAGATCAAGATATTTCAATAAAATTGCCGGCGCGAATAGGCTTTGCCGCTATTGAAACTTTTCTAAAGAAAAAATTTATTGCTACCACAATCAGTAAAACCGATGCTAAGGGGAAAGTATCTAACTATTTTAAGATATTGGATCTTAATCTAGCTGAAAGTAATAGTGCACCATATAATCTAGCATTAAGGCTCAAGCTACAAACCCTTACGCGTATATTCCACGATAAAGAAATTGAAGTGTCGGTTCAAGCACTTGTAAAGCTGGATGTTGAAACTCAAAAATTATATGTTGAAGGCTATAAAATTAATAGCAGCGGAGAAAATTGGATTGCAAATACCCTCCTAAAATCTGTGATTAACAGCTTTATTTATAAAAAAATATTGAAAGCCTTAAGCGTTGATTTAATGCCAATAATAAAAGAAAAAATCGATCTCGTCAATACCAAGCTAGCATCGAAGCTGCAAGCCACCAAAGGCATTTCAATTATGGGAAACGTAGAAAATTTTACCATTGACCATTTTAAGATGAAAAAAGATGAAGTTTGGGTGCTTATCCATACCCAGGGCTGGTGTGTTATTGGTGTTGAGGATTTAGAGTTTTAGGTTGTTTTACCATCTCTATTACCTTTTTGCTAATTGGTAATGTTATTATAATTGTTCTTGGCGGTTTTTATGTTGGTAGTCTATATGTTGGTGATATAGCCACTCTAGCTGGGATCATATTTGGATGTTTATCTGTTGCAGTTTGGTGGGCCACCCGCAAACGTAATGTCACACTGAGCGCAGTCGAAGTGCATTTGAAGTACAACATCCTACTGTCACCCTGAGCCTGTCGAAGAACACACCTCTACTAGAAAGCCCCAAGTTTGGTTTGTTAATGCGCACCCAGATATCGCTATTTATTAAAAACAGTATCTTCGGGGCTAGTAATTTATGGTTTTATGGCAAATGGTAAATCTTGGTTAAAAGCACTGCTAGAAATAATTAAAGTTATTTTTGAAAGTTCGCGAAGCAACACTACACCCAGTACCTGGCACCAACACGTGGTACCTTATGAGGGGGATTGGGCAGTAAGGCGTGAGGGTAATAAACGCATCACTTCCAAACACCGTAAACAAAGCACCGCCATTATTAAAGCGAAACGTCTAGCCAAAAAACACAAAGCCGATGTCATAATTCATAGGGAGGATGGAACTATTAGAGAACGGATTGCTTGTGATTGATGGTTTAGAGGTGATTTGTATAAATTTACCAAAGAGAATGGGATGAAAGTTGTTTCTATGTATTGGGTTTTAATTAAGCTCCTTTTGTATGTATTGCTCAAAAAAAAGAGACTCCCAACCTTTCAGAGAGAATGGATGGGGCATTCGTTTTTGAATTTTACTAATTTCTCCTCGTCGCGCTCGAGATAATTGGCATCTTGTTTGGCGGTTTAATAATACTCCTTAATATACCCATAAGCCCGCTCAAAAAGTACTTGGTCTTTATGAAGCTTATATTTTAAAAGTGCCTTTCTAAGCGACTGTTGAACTTCTCGCTCTCCAGAACTTGTAGTTTGCCAGCCGGGAAAGCGTACCATCCTTACTATTCCATCTATATCATTTACTATTCGTTCCACAACAGCGGGAGTTTGTTTAGTTTTTAGTTCAATAAATAGCTCAGTTAAAGCGGCCTGCGGTGTCTTCTCTTGGATCAGTTCTTCCAGTTCCTTTTCTGCCTGAACTGTTTCCTTAGCTAGCTTACACAATTCTTTTATAAATTCGATGGAAGTAATCAGGCCTTGTTCCGCCTGGTCTCTTAGAGCCTCTAAACGCTCACTGAGGGATTTAAATTTAGGATTGCCATCATGCTTTTTAAATCGCTTTGCTAGAATCTTTTCGAGTTTCTTAGCATTTGAGGGATCTGGATTATTAAAAATACTTTCAATTACATCTGCATCCAATCTATATTCCTCCAGCGCATGCACCTCTCCTACTTGCATTCCTTCGTGCATAAGTTTTGTTGTCTGCGCACCTAATGTAATCCATAATAATTTACCCAAATTATCTCCTGGAGGCCTGACTGATTCAAAGACTTGCGACACCCATTTATAGTCTTCTTGATAGACATCGAGTACTCGATCAGGAGATAAAGATTCCCATAAACGAGATAGATATTTATAATCTCTCGCAAACTCATCTTTCTTTTTGTCATCC
This sequence comes from Aequorivita sublithincola DSM 14238, assembly GCF_000265385.1. NCBI lineage: Bacteria > Pseudomonadati > Bacteroidota > Flavobacteriia > Flavobacteriales > Flavobacteriaceae > Aequorivita > Aequorivita sublithincola. Next base: position 1,764,766 of record NC_018013.1, on the reverse strand, counting down.
TTAATAGCATTTTGAGCTTTTTCAAGTCCTTCAAAACCAATAAGAGTTCGGTCCACTCCTTCAAAATGTGCCAGGGCATCTTCCATTGCTTGAGGAAGTTTTTCGCGTAACGATGATAGATTGGTTATTATATTTTGCACTGATTCTTCATCAAACTGCAAAGCCTTCGCAGCATCATCAAAAACTCCAAAATAATCCACAATACGCCCAAAAGTTTTGTTTGGAAATAGTCTATTGGTTCTACAGATAGCTTGTAAAAGAGTATGATCTTTTATAGACTTATCAAGATACATTGTTTGCAAGATAGGTGCATCAAAACCTGTAAGTAGTTTTGCGGTCACAATCAAGAATTTTAAATCTGATTGCGGATCATTAAACTCATCAATTATTTTTTCCTGCTGACTTTTATCTATTCCCCACTTCTGTTTAAATTCAAAAGGGTCATTGGCAGAGGTTGAAATAACTACTCGACTCGCCTCGGGAATAAAATATTTATCAAGTTCTTCCTTATATAGGACACAGGCATACCTGTCTGGTGTTACAACCATGGCTTTAAATCCTTGTGGTGCAACTTTTTCCTTAAAGTGAGTGGCTATATCCTTTGCAATGCGGTCTACACGTTCGGGGGCTTTTAAGAATGCCGCCATACGGGCTGCTTTTTTATTCAAAGCATCTGCCTCCTCATCTGTAAGAGCTGCACTTTCTACAAAGAGCTTGAAGGCTTCGTCAATTGTTTCCTTATCAACATGAACATCCACCATCCTCGGTTCAAAATGCAAAGGCAGGGTTGCGTTATCTCTAATAGACTCTTGAAAAGTATAGCGAGACATATAGCCTCCCTTATCTTCCTCCGCACCAAAAGCCCAGAACGTATTTTTATCGGCTTTGTTAACTGGGGTTCCTGTTAAACCAAATAAGAAAGCATTAGGTAAGGCTGCACGCATTTGTCTTCCCAAATCGCCTTCTTGCGTTCTGTGGGCCTCATCCACCAAGACGATAATATTTTCCCTAGTGTTCATATTTGGTTTTGCGTCTCGGAACTTGAAAATCATTGAAATAATTATTTTTCGGGTATCTCTTTCCAGTAGTCTCTGAAGATCTTTAATGTTATCGGTGGTTTCTACATTAGGCACGTCAGCGGCATTAAAAGTACCAGAAATTTGAGTGTCTAGATCGGTGCGGTCTACCAAGATTATCACAGTAGGACTTTTAAGCGAGGGTTCTCTCCGTAATTTTTGTGCAGCGAATACCATAAGCAAAGACTTACCCGAACCTTGAAAATGCCATAACAATCCTTTCTTAATCTTTCCTTCCTTTACGCGTTCCACAATCATATTCGCGCCTTCATATTGTTGGAAACGACAGATAATCTTGATTCGTTGTTTCTTGTTATTCGTGGAGAAAAGAGAAAAATTTTGCAGTATATCCAAGAGTCTTTTAGGACTCATTAAATCTGAAAGCTGTTTGCCGATTCCTTCTAACCCTAATTGTTGCGCCAAATCCATTTTATCCGATTCCAAGCGCCACGGAGCCCAAAACTCTAGAGGAGTTCGAACGCCTCCATAATAAAGTTCCTTCCCTTCGGTGGCAAAGGAGAGAATGTTTGGTACAAATAACTGTGGCACCGCATTTTCATATACTTCGTGAATTTCGTGTGCTCCATCCAACCAACTCACCGATAGACGAATAGGCGTTTTGGCCTCTCCTATTACAACGGGAATACCGTTTATAAGCATTACAATATCTGGAATCTTGGTTTCTCTATTGTGAATCCGGTATTGGTTGGTAATTATATAAGTGTTATTTTCTAAAGTTTCAAAATCTATTAACCTAATAGGAACATGCCGATTGTTTTCTCCAAACGGCATGGTTTTATCGCCAGACATCCATTTAAAAATCTCCTCATTGGCGCGTACCAAACCAGTTTGATTTACGGAAAGTAGAATAGCACGAAGTTTATAAATAACCTCATCTGCCAAGTTTGGGTTTTGAGTTATCTCAGGATTTAACCTGATTAAAGCTTCTTTCAACTCATTTTCCAGCAGCACTTCATTAACACCACGTTGTAATTCTTGGGAAGATTTAAAAACCCATTGCTTGCCATAGGCTGCGTTTGGCTCTGAAACACCTGTACGATTTAGGTTGCTCCCGCTTAGTTGGTGGATGATGTAGTGTTCTACGCTATTAAGTTCGTTAAATCCCATTAATTATACCTTCTATTTTATCATTTATCTGTTTAAAACGCACTTCTTGTTCTTCGTAATAAATGTGTCCAAGAATTGCCTCCTCATATTTAGCTTCTGAAGCTATTTTTTTAAATTCCTCCTTCAAAAAATTTTTAACCTCTTGTTCCGAAGCCGTTATCTGTTCAACAATATTAGAAGTATAATTTAGTAAGTAAACGATATCTTCAAAATCTTTGCTAGTTCTGGGGTCTTTTCCTCTTTCATTAAAAGCTGAAAACTTTGCAGCTAAATAATATGGTAACTGCAATAGAGAAATTGAAATCTTATCAAGTTTAACTTCATAGACTTTTGGATAACCTAGTTCAAACCAACGGTCACCTGGTGCCCAACCAATAGATTTGGTACCCATAACATCTACAATAACATCTTCCAACCTAAACCTGCAAATCACTTTATCTTCATGAGATTGTGTAAATCCTTTTTTATTTAATGAAACTCTTAATTCTTCCAGTTCATTTATACTTTTTATTTCCAGGCTTATGTCCACGTCCTTAGTAGGCCTAATATCTTCGGCTCCGGTATCATCTATATACAGGCTGACGACTGCTCCCCCAACAAACATTACTTGGTCGTTCAAATCGCCTAAAGCAAGGGCAACTTTACTAATTACTTTTCTATTCAGCAGCGTATTTTTTAGCATATTCTATCTTTCAGCTCTTGCATCGCGATATTTTTTTCTCTTGAATTCCCTACACGTAAACTATCACAAAGCGACATTAACTCATAAAAAAGGGAATCCTTTAAACACGCTTCTGGCACATTAGGATGTAAGGGTTGGATTTCCTGTCCTCGTATATTTCCATTCGCATAAGGCCAGATATAAGCTTCTTTGCTTAACATAATATTGTTTAAAGGCGGTGCAGAATGTGCAGTTGGCAACCCTCTTTTAATTGCTCCTGGTTGTTGCGGATATACATAAGGTAATCCATGTTCTAGAAAATCAAGTAAGGCCAAACTCATAAGTCGTTTTTTATTTCCGGCAATTAATCCTGCATAAACAGATCTATTTATACTCTCACTAATTTCACTTCCACTAATTCCCAATTCAAAAGCAAGGTCTTTCATAAACCACTTTTGCTTCCCTTTGGCTGCTATTTTAAGGAGTATCACAATATCGTGAGGCCGCATTCCACTATGTTGCTTCATATTAAACTATTTGATAGTGTAGCAAATATAATCTTTTTTATTAATTCGCGATTCGCGAATCGCGAATTATAGCTTTTCTGCCACTTTATTTATCCTCTTGCGATCACTTTACACTTATTCCTCGCATCCACAACCTCCCGCAATGCCCCAGGATTCCCTTGAATATTAAGCATTGGAAAATATTTCTTTATCAATTTATCTTCTTCAATATTCCAGTTATCGCTTAAGGTCAACCAGTTAATCGTCAAATTTTCTTCTATCCATTTAATAATCTTCCCTTCATCCTTTGGAGAAAACTTATAATTATTCTGATTACCTTTTCCTACCAAAGAACTTTTTGGAGGAAGATAGCCCAGAACAGCTCCCAAGCTTCTAAAAAAGGTTCCGTGACCTTTAGCCCATAGTTCTTGTCCAAGTCTTTTTTTAAGACTTTGGGAAGCAATACCGATATACATAATATTATGTCCTCGATTACCTAATTCTTTGCGTAAGCTAGCTTTTAGATTTCCCGGTTTTGCAATACGTATTGCGTAAAGACCTGGTGAATCTGGTAATTGATGAGAGGCCTGAGAAACTGGAATAAACCATTTTTCCAGCATAAGCTTTTTATCTATTTCTGTCACTTCAAGAGTAGACGCAGTAGCGATTGACTTTGCTTTAGCTACTTTCTGTTTTACAGGTGCAACACTTTTTTTAAGAATAGGTTTTAATTCCCTTCCATTCAAATGAATATGACTCCCTGACTTTATAAATAAGTTTGGATAATTACTGACACGCACCGATATCTGACTGCTCTTAATAATAGAACCATCCTTTTTTGAATACCATTTTCTAGCATTCAGTATCTCTGCAATTTCACTTGCAGTTAATAAGCGTTTTTCTTGTTCTAACACCCTTTGGATAGCTTCGTGCAGTGTCATTATTTAGTAATTTTTTCTTTTACATAAGGCTCAAAATCAAACCCAGCACCTTTAGACTTAACATCCCTTAAATACCGATCCCCAGGATTGGCACTTATCTCTAAATCCACAGCATTTTTATCTGGGCGAATTCTAAACGGAACACCTTTGGCAAACCCTCTTGGCAAATGCACCCAATATGCATAATCGGGAGTGTTGAGCAATAAATGTACATCGTCTGAAAATTTTGAAATTGGAATATTAAACCACCATACATTCTTTGATTTATTGATATTTGCAAAACTAAATTGTGAGGCTTTTAAGGCTGTACCTTGTGTGTGATTTATATTACCGATTAACTTATTTTTTGCATCCACAGCGTATATTCTTTTTACAATTATATCATTTCATTATCTTGTTATAAAAATCCTCAGTTATCTCTTTAGCCCTTTCTCTTTCTTCATTATTAAAATGTATCTCATTCTGAAACTCGGGCCATCTGCCTGTTTTTTGCCTAACCAAATACACCAACTCCGCTTCCACGGCTTCTGCTAAATCAATAAAGGGAATATCTTCATCACACCGTTTTCCTATTAGTTTATGATTGAACACAAAAACGGAAAGTTTTACTGATTTAGAATCTTTCCATTTATAACCTTTATAATCTTTAAATGTTCCTGCTTTTTTTAATCCATCACGCAGTCTGGTAGATATAGACTGACTTGTGTAACCTATATAAAGCGTTTTTCCATCTGCTTGCAACACATAGATTTTTGGAGTTTTATCATTTGTAACTGGTTTTTTAAATGTTCTACATTCAGCCCCTTCAAAAATTCGCGTTGCTATTAACCTATCATCCTTTAAACTTTCTAAAGTTAGGTCGTAAGTATAAGGTCCCGTATAAGTCATTTTAAAACACTTGATTGATTAAACTTTTTTGCAGGGATTTTGAACATGACAATTTTGATTCTAAAACCAATAATTTTTCATCAAGCAATTCAAATTTTTCTAAATAAGTAAAAAGTTCTCTTCGATTAGGAAGATAAACCTTAGTCATAAGAGCATCATCTCTATTTAATCCTGGAACCGCTGTTGCTATTGAATGTCTTTTTAAATTTGCTGCTTTCAGCAAATAGTAAAAAAATTTAATTGGGATGTCTTCAAATTCAGGCTTAATTTGAATATAATATGCTGTATCAGTTGTCCAAAAGTTATTATTTACCCAAGTGACTTGACCTACATTTCCTTTCCTACCTACTACAATACCAGGACCCTCACATAAATATTCTTTATGAGTACCTTGAAAACCGGATGAGGTAATTACGGAATAGTCACCTGCAATTCTATCCGATTCTTTAAGAGAACTTCCATAGTGAAAGTTCATTAGTTCATCAATTTTATATCTTCTCCAATCTTTATTTAAGCCAGAAAATTTTTTAAACAGACTGCTTTTAATAATTTCCGTTTTTTCAACCAGTCCCTTCTCACTCTCAATAACTTTATCCATCGCCCAAAGTAATTCGGCTAGTTGGTCTTGTTGGTCTATGGGTGGGAGGAGGAATTCGTAATTAGCTAAATCTTTAAATTTAACTCTGGGAGAAAGACCACCCGCAGAATGCTTTATTGCGTAATCAAAGAATTTCTCATTATTTACAATAAATGGCAGAAGTTCTGGAATCAAATTTTTCTTTGCTCTAAAAACAGTAATATCGCCTGAGCAAATACCACTAAATGAAGCTTGCGCAGCCTTCTTTAAATAAGCTCTTCTTCTTCCAAATAAAACATCTCCCACTTTAAACTTTTTAGTAAAAGTGGTGGAAGTATCAAGATTTGCAGAATTGCGCAAATGAATATTTTCAGATTCAATATGTTCAAGCCCAACAACGTGTTCAATTCCATCAGCTATTGGGTCTTTAGATGATTCCTTTGGCTCAAACACTACATCACCAAATTTAACTGGAGTCCAATTTGTTTTATCAATCAATAATTTTTCACTGGTCATTGTCTCCATTAATTTTCAAGTATTTCAAATAATTCCTCCATTGAGGATTTCAAGTTATTTCCTGATTCACTCCAACTTTCAAAAGCATCTTCAAAAGGTACTATTTGATTGTCTATCTCTTTTTCAGGTTGCACATATAAACTGATATTCATATTGCCTTTATTGGCAAGAACATCTTCTGAACTAACCAATGCAGCAAAATCTTTTTGGTTTTCAAAATTCTTAAATGCAGTAAATATTTTATCAATATGCTTTTGCTCAAGCATCCCAATAGTTTTTTCTTGTTTTACTTCGTTTACCGCATTTATAAATAAAATTTTACCTTTTTTATCTTTGGCTTTATTCGTTCGTGTAATCAACAAACAAGCTTCCATTGGTGAGTTATAAAACAAGTTTGGACCAAGTCCAATTACACATTCCACCAAATCTTCTTCAATCATCTTTCTTCGCATTTCTGCTTCGGCATCTCTAAATAAAACGCCGTGTGGCCATAAGGATATTGACCGTCCGTTTTTAGCATCCAAACTTTTCTGTATATGTTGCTGAAACGCATAATCTGCACAGCCTTGTGGCGGCGTTCCCCAAAGATTACGGCCATAAGGATCGTTTACAAATGCTTTTTGGTCCCACGCTTTTATGGAGTACGGCGGATTGGCAAGGATTACATTAAAGGTTTTAAGTTGGTCGTTATGCAAAAAAGCTGGCCGCGCCAAGGTGTCGCCACGTACAATACTAAATTCCTCTATGCCGTGCATAAACATATTCATACGCGCAATGGCAGAGGTAATCAGGTTTATTTCCTGCCCATATAATTTAAGGGTTCGGTATTCCTTGCCTTCTTCCTTTAAATGCAGGGCGCAGTTAAGTAAAAGTCCGCCAGAACCGCAGGTAGGATCATACACACTTTCGCCCGGTTGCGGGTCCATAATCATCGTCATCAGTTTAACCACCGTGCGGTTGGTGTAAAACTCTGCTGCGGTATGGCCGCTGTCATCAGCAAATTCCTTTATTAAATATTCATAGGCATTCCCCAATTTATCATCGGGCACAGTAGCCAGATTTAGTTTGTGTTGGGAGTAATGTTCTATCAGGTTGGTTAGCGTTTCATCGCTCAATCTGTTTTTATTGGTCCAAGAGGCATCGCCAAAAATCCCATACAAAGTATCTGGATTGGCAGTTTCAATTGTCCGCATAGCGTCTTGCAACGCAGTACCTAAATTGGTAGTGGTTTCACGCACATCGTTCCAATGAGAACCCTCGGGAATTTGAAAGTGGTGGTTTTCTGCGAAGGAGGCGTATTCTATATCGCCATCGCTTTCTGATAATGCTTTTTCAAACTCTTCGTCATAGACATCACAAATACGTTTAAAGAACAAGAGTGGGAAGATATATTGTTTGTAATCTCCTGCATCTATGGTTCCGCGTAATTGTGTGGCTGCACCCCAGAGGTATTTTTCTAGTTGTTGTTGAGTCATATTAATTTTTGTTTTGTATCCTGCAAAAGTTTTTCAAATTGATCATCTCTTATTATCAAACTTTCTCGTTCTTTTGGATTATAAAAATTGAGATGGACTCCTTCAGTTAAAATATATAATTTTACATTTTCCAATTTTTTTGCAACTTCTATGTTTTTCCTTAATGCTTTAGCATTTCCATTTTTGGGAGTGAGTATAACAATTTGGTATATTAATGCATCAGCAATTTGTATTTCCTTTTTACCTCCCAATATTTTATACGATGCCGTTTTAGACTTTTTCAGTTCATTGATAAAGTTATTTTTAACATATAAATAATGTTCAATATCTCTATTCCAACCTAAGTCCATTTTTAAGTCAAAATAATGTGTAAGTTGATTGTTCTGTTCTATAGCTAAATCGGGCTTAAAAGTTTTTTTACGCTTTTGAGTACTTATATTGGCTGAAATAGGTTTGTCAACTAAAAATTTTAAATCATTATCATCTAAATAGTTTGCAACAAAAAGTGCAAACAAATCTTCAGCTTTTCCTGAACTTGAATGACTCATGCCACGTGTTATGTTATATCCACCATTTCCATAGCTGAGCTCTCGAGAATCAACATATGATTGAATTATTTTTTCTATAAAATCTTTATTGCTCATTGAACAAACTTCTTTAATATTATTTTAAACTTATCTTCCGCTTTTAAACTTTCATTCCAAGCAGTTTTTAAATCTGTCAATGCTTCCTCTACAGACGGTAAATTATCTTCTATTATTTTTTCCACATACAGCGGAATGTTTAGGTTATAATCGTTTTCTTTTAAATCCGCTTTAGAAGCAACTTTTACATAGTTTTCTACATCTTCATACCCATTATACCAATCAAACAATTGTTGCACATGCTCTGGTTCCAAATAATTCTGGGCCCTGCCTACGCGCACTTGTTCACTCCCGTCTATAAAAAGTACTTTTCCTTTTTTATTGGCTTCCTTGTTCTGTTTAAAAATAAGTACACAAGCTGCTAATTGGGTACCATAAAATATATTAGGCCCTAAACCAATTACCGCTTCCAGTAAATCCTGTTTTAATAATTCTTCACGTATTCTGCCCTCCGCTCCTTTTCTAAACAAGGCCCCGTGCGGTAGTACAACCGTCATACGGCCAGTGCTGTTCATAGATTTAATCATATGCTGCACCCAAGCCATATCGCCATTGCCTTTTGGCGGTACTCCTGCTATATTTCTACCAAAAGGATCGTTTACCCAATTTTCTGCACCCCATTCTTTTAAAGAAAAAGGTGGGTTTGCAATTACACAGTCAAAAGTCTTTAATCCATCTGCTTCAAAGAATGCAGGATTGCGCAAGGTGTCGCCTCTAACAATTTGAAAATCCTCAATACCGTGTAGAAACATATTCATTCTAGCAATGGAACTAGACGTTAGGTTTTTCTCTTGTCCGTATAACTTCAGAGTACGAAAATCTTCATTGTTGTGTTTTAAATTATCTACGCATTCTAAAAGCATTCCCCCAGTACCACAAGCGGGATCGTAAATAGTCTCACCTTCGTGAGGATCAAGAATCAACCCTAGCAAATGTACCACCGAGCGTGGCGTATAAAACTCCCCTGCTTTTTTATTGGTTAAGTCAGCAAAGTGTTTGATAAGGTATTCATACGAATTGCCTAGCAAATCTGAATCTACATTGCTATTGCTTAAATCGTATTGAGAGAAGTGTTCTATTAAATCATTCAGCAATCTATCCGAAAGCTTATTTTTATTGCTCCATTGTGCATCTCCAAAAATACCATAGAGGTATTCCTGATTGGCTTGTTCAATTCCACGCAAAGCCTTCTCTATAGCATGTCCAACGTTAGTAGTTGTTTCGCGCACGTCATTCCAATGACAATCTTGTGGTATTTCAAATCGGTGAAATTCTGGTAAAGAAGCGTACTCTTTATCGCCTTCAGATTCTTCCAAAGCGATTTTATACTCTTCATCATAAACATCAGAAATTCGCTTAAAGAAAAGCAGTGGGAAGATATATACTTTAAAATCAGAAGCATCAACTGGACCTTTTAAAATCCAGGCCGCTTTTGATAGATACTGTTCTAATTGGGATAGGGTAATTTTTTCTTTGGACATTAATTGGTTGGGTAATTTTGGTTTTTCTTCAAATATAAAACAATACAAACGCATCCCATTACGGGAAACCGCATTTGCATAAATTAATCGGGGGAGAAAATCAAATATATTAAATCCATTATGTACTTCAACAATAAAAAAGCTTTTCTCGATAAAGCGTAATTAAAAAAAATCCAACAGTCCAACAATCCAACAATCCAACAATCCAATAATCTAAAAATCCCCTAATCGCTCTTCGCTAACTCCTAATCCCTAACCTAACGCGGTTTTACTTCGGGTAATTAACAATTACTTCCTATTTTTGAAAAATTAAGAAACTCCTATTTTCATTTCTCTTTTTTTGCCTTATCATAGGCATTTTGCCAAATACAATGATCGGTCAATATAATATTGACAGCACAACCTATCACTATAATCATATTATAAATCCACAGCACAGTTCAGATTTTCCGAAGGCGATTACTTATTACACAGGTTTAAAGGAAAAGCACCTAAGGGACAAGAACACCTATGGTGCGATAGAGGATTTACGGATGATTGCCATCGCTGAGTTTGAAATGGGAAATAATTTTGAAAGTGAAACGGCTTTTGTGGATGCCTTGGAATTAATAGATAATTCTCCATTTGCAGATACTTTGGTTGACGCTAAAAAGGGACTTTACAATCAGTTGGGTAGAATCTACAGGGCTACGCATCGATTTGAAGAGTGCATTGATGCCTATGGCAACGCCTTACGCTTTTCGGCTAACCAGAATGATAGCCTTACTCTTTTAAACAATATAGGGAATGTTTATATGGATATGGGGCGGTATAAAAAAGCCTTGGAGCAATTTGACCTTGCATTGATAAAAGGTGGCGTAAAGGAAAATACAGTGTCCTTTGCCAGGTTGTTAAACAATAAGGGAGTGGCACTGGCAAAAACTGGTGAAAGTGCGGCAGCATTAGCAAATATGCAGCAGGCTCTGGCACTGAGAGAAAGCAAAAATGATATGGCGGGGAAATATTCCAGCTATAAAAGTCTGGCGCTCTATTATTTTGACCAAAACGATACAAAACAGGCATTGGATTATGCGAACAAAGCCTACGCCGTGGCGAATACAATGAACGGCCTTTCTTATTTGGAAGATGCGCTTTCTGTGTTTGTAACAATGAGCCCTGATCCTAAAATTGTACAGTTTGAAAAAATAACTGATAGCATCGCCACAGAAAAGCAATTGGCAGAGAATAAAAATGCTTTTATGAAGTACAATGTGGAGAAGGAACGCAAAAATACCGTTGCCGCCCAATTGGAAAAGGAAAAGCAGAAGACCTGGACGATACTGCTTTTGGCTTTGGCTTCAGTAGGATTTGTGGTTGCCGTTGTCCTCTATTTAACAATAAAATACAAACACAAACAAGAGAAGGTTCAACAAGTACAAACCACTGAAAAGCGTATTTCGAAAAAGGTACACGACGAAGTGGCAAACGATGTGTACAGGCTGATGGCCAAACTACAGAGCAAGCCCGTCGGGAAAGATGAGATTCTGGACGATCTGGAATCTATCTACAACAAGAGTAGAGATATCTCCAAAGAAAACAGTGTCGTTGCTGTTGAGAATTTCCAAGAAGTGCTCTCAGATCTGTTGTTGGGTTATGAGAACCAGCAGGTATCGGTAATCCGACGTGATGTTGGCATCATTGATTGGAGCACCGTATCTGATATCAAAAAAACCAATCTCTACAGGGTATTGCAGGAGTTGATGACCAATATGGCAAAGCATAGTAACGCTACTGCGGTGGTGCTTAATTTTGATCAAAAAGGAAAAACTATTGCCATTAAATATGCCGATAATGGGAAGGGTTGTACAATAAAATGCAAAAATGGGCTTCAGAATGCGGAATCCCGCATAGCAGCGATAAACGGAACTATTACTTTTGAATCAGAACCAAATAAAGGGTTTAAAGCAACTATAATTATTTGAGTATGTTTAAAAAAGTGCTTATTTCAGACGACCTAGATTGTATCAACCAAGGCGTCATCTCTGTTCTGCATGCTTTAAAGATTGAAGCCATTACAGAAGTTGTGTATTGCGATGATGCCTTCTAAAAATAGAAAAGGCAATTTTGGAGAAGGCCCCATTTGATTTGTTGATAACAGATCTCTCCTATACCCCCGACCATAGAGAACAAACATTTACTTCTGGGGAAGAACTGATAGCCGCACTAAAACGAAAACATCCCGAATTGCCCATTATAGCCTATTCCGTAGAAGACCGACTGCAAAGGGTGCGCTCTCTTATTATGCACCACAAGCTAAACGCTTATGTGTGCAAAGGCAGAATAGGGCTGGAAGAACTGAAAACTGCAATAAATAGGGTTTTTAATGGAGAGATCTATCTTTCATCCCAAGTGGAAAATGCCCTCTCCAGAAAGACCACTCCTGTTATAGAAGATTACGATATCGCCCTAATGGCGCAACTTGCAAACGGTCTGTCCCAAAAGGAGATAAGTGAACACTTTCGGGATGTAAACATTCTGCCAAATAGTTTGAGCTCTGTAGAAAAACGGGTAGGGAAACTTTGTATTCACTTTAAAGCCAAGAATGCCATCCATCTCGTGGCAATGGTAAAAGATTTAGGATTGATTTAATTGAAAGGGTCTTGGGTTCTCGGTTCTCGACTTTAAAAAAATAATCATCACTTTAAGGAATCCCGCAAAAACAATCGTGCAGAGCTTCTTTTCTTTGCATTGGGAATAACATTTCATATTTTGGGGAGAATTGTTTTGCCCAGTTTCCATAAACCGTTCTATTGTGTAAGTAGGGCGGTTTATTTTTTGAAGCAGGTTTCCGATGGTCTCTAGATGGCGAACTTTCCTGTTTCTTGTTTTTCGTTTCCAAGACAATAGTAATATCAAAACGGAATCATCATATCCAACATTCTTTAGCAGTCGTTTCTCGTTAGAGTGTAATGCATTGAATGGATTGCTGTCATTCAAATTTTGATTATAAATTCAATAAATTTAAAACAATACAGAAGCAACCTATTATGAGATTTCGCATTGGAAACTAATTATTATTGGGAAGAAAATCAAATAAATATAATTTACAAAACAATCCGTTTATAAAAGTGTTTTTCTTGTTTGATCGTCATAAGCTAGAGCAAAGAACTAAGAGATGTACTTGTACTTGGAACATCTAACTCCCTATTTTTCCTATAGTCTTCAACTACTAACTAGTTTAATAAAAAAAGGCCGGCGTTTTAAACACAGGCCTTTTAAATAGAAACATATCGGCATTAATATGCTGATAGTTTTACTTTTATTATTTTTTCGATTCTTCGATAGAAACTTTTCTAAATTGTTTTAATAATTTCTCCAATTCAAGCGTTGATTTTCTCGCTCTTGCTCCTGCAGCTTTAACTCCTTTTTCTGTAAGTGAATCTGATTCTGTTTTAAAGGTTTCAAATTCTCCGTGGATTTTTTCGATTAATTCTTTCATACTATTTTTTTTAAAAATGAATCACGAAAATAAAGTTTACCACTGTTAAAAAAAAGAAGATTAACCTAAAATATTGTTATTTAAACATCTCTTATTTTAAGAAGAAGATTTTGATTAGGGTGTTTTGGTCAACGCATTTCACTTTTTTGCCAATCACCCAACCCCAAATGCCTTCAGGAAAACCCTAATCAATTTGGGGGATTTACCCCTAACCTTTTAATTGTTAATTGTTTACATTTGTTATGTAATTCTAAATAACTTAACTATGAAAAACCTACTAGTCCAAAAAATGAAACAGGCTGGGTTTGTTTTAATGATGGGAATGGCATTTATTTCCTGCGAAAAAAACCCAATTACCTTAGTATTGCACAATCCTATTTATCCAACGGGGAGCCAAGCTGTTACTTATAACGCTGAACGCGTAACGGATGGCAGCATTAGCGATGCAAAACTGTATGAAACCGTAAATACTATAAACAATAGTGGTAGTATTACTTCCACTGGCACAGAAACCTTATTGCAAACTTGGAACAGCCCGAGTGGCGATTTGAGTTTTACAAAACCCAGTGGTCACGGAGATAACAAATTGGTAACCTACCGTTGGGTCTTCACTACGCCAGACCAGACCAAGACCTTTAAGGTTACTTATGCCACCAGACCTTATCCAGTAGCGAATATTCCTGCTCCGGTTTATGTGCAAGGCGATCCAGATGATGTGTTTGACTTGGTATTTATCCCAGATACTGATGTAACTAGTATGAATACCTTTTATACAAACTGTAGAGGTGCCATCCGCGAGGCTTTTTTTGAAGAACCTCATACACAGTTTTGGAGACGACAATATAATTTTTATATAAACAAGGAAAAAGGTCACGCCACTGATTATGATCATACTGAGACTGATGGGTATCATGTAGCGCCTTCAAACAACGCCTATTTAAGCTTTGCAGAAGGCAAGGTTATTATGCATCAATTGGATCTACGTGATTATAGAATGGGCAGCCTTTTTTCAACAGAAATGCAAAACAGGGGAACCATTATGCACGAAAGTGGTCACGCTTTCTATAGCCTTGCGGATGAATATTCTGGAGGGGTGCATTGGCAAGAAGAGGTGTTGCCAAACAATTGGACCACTCTTGCAGGAGCCCAAGCGGCATCTACAGGCTACGGAAGTTGCAAGCAAAGTTCTGATGCTGTACAAATAGACGATAGTGGCTATCACCGCTTGTGTGTATCCAACTGCCAAATGGGCCACTATGTCTCTCAAACACGCCCTACAGGCTATGATTGTCCTGGTCAAAGCAGAATAACCTATGTAGTTTTTGATAACGCTTCAAATTAAAAAAACCATGAAAACACTCAAAAAAGTATTTTTTATAATGGCTTGCCTATTCTTAACAATAGCTGCAAAAGCCCAAGAAGAAAACAACGAGCAAAAGCGCGAGCGAGTAGAAAAAAGCACCAAGCCTTTTAACCCGAGCTATTTTTCGCTCTCTGAAAACTCTTTTTATGTTTTGGAAGCGATGATAGTAAACAATCAAATTGTTATTGACAGCACTGCCACCATTTCTGTAGTACCGGGAAAACTACCTTACCCCAGCGGCAATTTTAAAGTGGCCGTTATGGATAAGCAGGGAAAACAAATCACTGAATATTTTATGCAGGACCCTTTGAATATTCATTCCTGTGAAGGAGAAAATAACCATGTTGGTTCCTTGAAAAATGGACGTGTGTTTATATCGCTGCCAAAAAACAATAGTATAGGCAAACTTATTTTTAGTCGTGACAAAGAACGAATTGGCACTGTAGATATAGGAGATCTGATTGTAAAAACGCAGCGAGATCCTACAAAAGGAGAGCAGTAATTAATAATAGATTTTGTTTTATAAAAGCTTCTGGGAAACTGGGGGCTTTTTTTTGGTAGTGGGTGGTGAGGAGTAGGTAGTGGGTAGTGGGTAGTGGGTAGTGAGTGGTAATTAGTGGGTGGTGGGTGTTTCTGTTTTTAACTTTTAAGAGGGAAGCGTTTGTTAAATAATGTTAGGAAGAATTGTAAAATCCTACGGTTTTAATAGCTTGTATCACTAATGCTAAAAGAGTATTCAAAATAATTAAAACTATAAATTATGGACAAGAAAACCCCAATGCTGGACCCAAAAAAGAAAAACGAACAAAAAATTGAAGATCAGGATTCTCAGGGGGATCCTAACTCTAGACCAGACACTCCAAAAGAGCCTACAAAGGAAGAACCAGAAAAAGTTCCAGAATCTAACGATCCTGCAGGCTATAGCGAACCCGATAATATTAAGGAATCACCTTATAAAAAGAAATAGGGTTTTAACTGCAGAGACTTAGGACCGCTGCGATATAGGAATTAAGACTTAAGACTTAATTTTGAAGGTTATATTGTCTTGAGATAAAAAGATTTAGATAGCTCTCGGTTCGAAAATCAATTTGTCTTGTTTTAAAAAGCGATAGCAGTTTCAAATTTGTACTAAGAACCCCTTCCGTCCGCCGATTGAAATTTATACATTAAGGAAAAATCTTGCGGCGGACACCTTCCCCTTAATTAAACATTTTGCTTCTAATTGAAATTTTTTAAGAGAGGAAGGAGCGTTTTGATCCCGATAGCTAACGGGACGGGATTGTTAAAAATCTTTGCCTTTCACAAAAGTGGCACCAAAAGGAGCGAGAGCGTTTTTGTAGGTCAACTTAAAATTCTTTTTGGTATTGGTATCTACTTTGGTTTCTACCTCTACTCCTTCAAGATCAAATGAAATGCCTACATCTACCCCACTTTCTTTTTCTAAAGAAACCTCAACGCTTTCGGCATAAAACAAGGATTGAGTGAGGTAATTGCTCTTTATATGTTTTTTGTATAATCTAGATTCCTTCTCTGAAAATGCTGATAATGCGTGCATAGTTTCTATTCCGGGCGAATCTATATTGGTGATTCTTGATTTTGTTACTTTATTTACTTTTATGGAAAGTTCTTTTGCATTCTTTACATTTCCTGTAAAACCAATATTGAAAAGCGAAGGAAGATTGAAACCGAGATCTATAATCTGGTCTTTATTAAATTCAAAATCGGGAATGGAAGCTTCATATTTGGGTACTGCCAGTAAGCTTACTTTAAACCTTTTTAATTCATTATTTTCAAAAAGATAGCCTATCAAATTTTTACCTGTAGTTCTCCAGTTTCTGCCGTTCCAATCAAATATCTCGCATAAAATGGTATCTGTAGAGGAATGTGGCAGCAAATCGATATCCTGCCATTTAAAGATTTCGGAGGCAAGAGGCCTTCTATTAATAATTGAAACTCCAAGTGCCAGCTCCATTTCTGCGGTTAATGCTTGATTTGTCGACATATTATTCTAAAATTAATTTGTTATAAATACTACCGAAAATTCTCCTATTGATATAAAACGAATATTCCCATAAATAGTAAAAAACTCAGCTAAAGTGAATCATTTCAAGAAAGTAAGTTTCAATAATTCTAAAACGATTCAGGAGAAAGTGCAAAAGCTAGTATCCCAAATATATGAAAATAAGCGATAGGTTTTACTTGTATTGCTAGTATAAAATAAAGGAAGGACTTGTTTTTCAGGATATTACACCCAAAACATCGTATGAAATTCTTAAAATTTATTTTCCTGATCTGTTATTTCTTCACTTTTAATGCTCTTGCAAAAATTCCGCTCGATGATAGGGAAGTTAAAATGACCAACTTTTAGCGAAGTTTTAGCTAAAGGAACAAAAAGTTGTTAAGAATGAAAATTTTGATGGCCAATCGGACTGCGTGGCGAAGGAACAATTCAAGGCAAATGATATCATTTACGATATTAGATATAGGTGAGATAAAACCTGAAATTAGAACTGTAAACAATGAAGCCATAAAAACAAGTTTTAATAAGGATGACGTTCTAGATAATACGTTGGAATACTATACAAACGGGAAGCAAAAGAGAACAAAAAGTGATAACTCTTATAAAATTACAGAGTTCATAGAAAATGGAGAAATGTGGGAAGCTACGATAAAAACGGAAAACTAGTTGAAATCCTTTTTGCTCATTATCCTTCTATGATAGCGACAGCAAAAGATTAAAAGTTTTTTGGAAAGAAATTAATTTTTCTTAATTCTTGCTTCTCGTTTCTTTCATCTTGGTTCTTGGTTCTTGTTTCTGGTTTCTGGTTTCTGGTTTCTAGTTTCTTGTTCAAAACTTGATTAAGAATTGGGTTTATTCAATAGGAGTTAGACATTTTTTTTAACGTTCCCTTATTAATCGCTGTTTATTCAAAAAGCTACCTTCCCACAAAAAATTATATGCGCTTAACTGCTATGCTTCTATTATCTTTTCTTGGAATTCTTTTTACTGGTTGTGCTGCCAAAAAGCACAAGGATATTTCGTACATCGAAAAACCCAATCCAAATATTGCACAAACTCCAAAGCTGAATGTTTTTACTCCCAGAAAAACTTCAAAAGAAAAGTTGCCTGTTTTGATTTTTCTATATGGTGGCAATTGGAATAGCGGCAGTAAAGATACGTATGGTTTCTTTGGAAGAAATTTCGCCAAAAAGGATGTTATTACCGTCATTCCAGATTACACCTTAAGTCCAGAAGTGAACTATGACGAAATGGCCAAACAAACCGCCCAAGCCATAAAATGGACCAAGGAGCATATTGCAGAGTACAACGGCGACCCTGAGCGTATCTATGTTACCGGGCATTCCGCAGGAGGACACTTGGTTTCATTAGCCACAATGAATCCTAAATACGGTATTGACTCAACAACAATTTCAGGAATCATTCTCAATGACGCTGCGGGACTCGATATGTATAATTATCTTCAAAAAGATCCGCCAACAACGGAAAACAACTACCTAACCACTTGGTCCAACGATCCAGAAGTTTGGAAAGCTGCTTCGCCAATATATTTTATCGATGAAAACACGCCGCCAATTATGATGTATTTGGGCAGTAAAACCTACCCATCTATCAAAGAAAGTAATCGCAGGTTTTTAAACGCCCTCCATCCTTTTCAACCGGAAGTGGAGCCTATTATACTTCCAAAAAAGCACATTCCAATGATTTTGCAATATTTATGGCCTTGGAGCAAACGGTATGATGAGATTGTTGGGTTTATGAAGTAGACAAAAGTTGGGTGACAGAAGGCAGGAAACAGGAGACAAGAAACAAGAGAAAGAACAAAGAGAAAAGAGACGGATGCTGGGTGACAGAAGGCAGGAGAATGGAGACAGGAGACAAGAATTTGAAACTTGAAACCTGAAAATAGAAACTTTAAACCAAAAACCTATTTTCACTACTTTTGGTAAATGATTGTATCATATTAATTCCAAGTATGAAAAAATTATCCTTTGCTTCCGCTCAAATTTTAGACGTAGCGAGTTTTAAAGATTTAGTTGCTACACCTTTTCGAGGTGAAATTAATGCAATGTGTTGGCAGCGTAAATTGGTTGGTGATTTTTCTGAGATTACTGAAAAAGTTGTCTGCGATGGAAACATGACGACCGTAACTCCAGAGGAACTTCTCGAACTTCAGTTGAGTGAGCAAGGAAAACTTGCTCGAGAGATTCTTTTAAACGACTTAAAACTATTGGAGTCCCACGGCGCAGCTCCTATTCTAAATGTAATTGAGAATTATGAGCGAGATGAAGACTTTCCGCTGTTTCCGACTGATGTATATTCTTATCATGTAGATCGTTCTCCTGTTCCAACTGATACATTTCTATGTACTTATTTTGGTGCTTCAAGTGACATAATTCCAAATGATCAAGCCATTCAAAAAGTACTTGTT
Source organism: Aequorivita sublithincola DSM 14238 (assembly GCF_000265385.1). NCBI lineage: Bacteria > Pseudomonadati > Bacteroidota > Flavobacteriia > Flavobacteriales > Flavobacteriaceae > Aequorivita > Aequorivita sublithincola. Next base: position 1,745,581 of record NC_018013.1, on the reverse strand, counting down.
CCCGAAATACGTGCTAAACTCAAAAAATTATATGAAGGAGAAGAAGGCGCTGGTTTTGAAGAATTTTTAAGTGAATACTTCTTTGATCTGCATTACAACGCCATCCCAAATGCTGAGCCCATCAATTTAGGCATTGGCAACTTATGGCGGTTGGCGGTGGATCATCCTAAAAGTAAAGTGCTTCCTTGTGTGCATCGGGCGCCAAAGGAGAATGATGGAGAGAGGCGGTTGTTATTGATTTGTTGATTTGTTGGAGCGAAGAGGCAAGATGCAAAAGACAAGAACCAAGAACCAAGAACCAAGAGACAAGAGACTAGAGACTAGAGACTAGAGACTAGAGACTAGAGGAAAGAACCAAGAAATGAGAGACGAGTTTGTAAAATCAGTTCAAAATAATTCTCCGATTCAAAAATTCAAAGAAAAGTTCTAGACAGTAAATTTATTATTTTAGCTTTTAAATTGGTAATTATGAACGAACGTCCTACTGCCATCGCTGGGCTACTTAGTTGTGTTTTGGCGGTTATTTGCTTTATATTTTTGCTTTACGCGGGCAATGGTACCGAGGATGTGCTTAGTTTATTATTTGTTGTTTTTGTTTTTCTCGCTATAGTTTTTAGCGCGATTAGTCTTTTTATTAAAAGAAATACGATGGCCTGGATTGCTTTGGGTATTGGTGGCCTTTTCGGTTTGCTTTTCTTGGCAGTGTTACTATTAATGATGGATTTTCGCGTGATTTGTTGATTGATTTATGGAAGAGAAAAGAGCCAAGAAGAAAGAGCCAAGAGACAGGAGCAGAAACAAGAAACAAGAACCAAGAAACAAGAAACAAGAAACTTAAAATAATAAAAATCCTCTTTTCAATTTGGAATATTCATTTTGATTAATTTATATTGCGCATTAGTTATTTTAACAAATGTTTAAGAATCCTTTTTCGTTTAATGGCCGAATCCGCAGAACCGAGTTTGGTATTAGTTACGCATTATCGCTGTTCTTCATATATGGCTTTGCTATTGCTATTGAAGGGTTTAATCTTGGTGGGTATCAGTTAATTGTTCTCTTTGCGGCAAGTTACTGGTTTATGTTTGCGCAAAGTGCCAAACGTTGCCACGATCTTGGTAATAATGGTTTTTACCAGTTTATCCCTTTCTATATTTTTGTGCTCCTTTTTAGTGAGGGCCATACTCGAAGCAATAAATACGGAGCAGATCCCAAACTTTCGGAACTGCAAACTAACGAGGTACAGTTAATCACGCCAGCCAAAAAATTAACCCTTCCGAAAGGAAAAAGTAAGGAAACCATTGGTAGCGAATTGCTAAGCGGCATACTTCTTACCACGCTAGCCGTAGCCTTACTAAGTTATTTTTTAGGCAATGATGACTGGATATATTTTATTATTGAAAGCATCCTGATTATGGCAGGCTATTTAATGGTGTTGCTATTGAGTTTTAAAATGAATCCGCTGCCGCATTTACCAATCTATTTTATCGTGCATAGAGCCATTTTTAGCGTTGGTTGGTATGTTGTTTTTTTGGGATATGAAATATTCAGCAACAATCTAACCTATTTCGACTTTGCCGCCATTGGTGGGGATTTACTTTATATACTATCCACTTTTATACTTACCTATATTCCCTACTATATTTATAAAATTCAAAAAAAACCAAACCTAATTCCGCTTGAAGCCTAAACATCATCTTATTATTTCGGCAGTGGCAATAGCTTTTATAGTCATGCTGGCTTTTGCCAAGAACACAAAGGTTACCACGAGCATCCGTTGGAGCGAGCGCTTGCTTAACTGGGATGATTTTCCTGTTATCGATAACATTCCAGGTGATTATCATGCTATGGTTTATTCAGACATACAATTTGAAGGCAATCGGGAGGATAAATCCCTTCGTATTTACGCACAAATGATTCCCTATAAATCTGGCCGGGTTACAAAAGAAGATACGGAAACAGACCAACTGCTCATTCACGAGCAAAACCATTTTAATATTACGGAATATCACGCGCGTCTTTTTCGAAAAGAAGCTATTGGCATAGGCTTAGAAAATTTAACAAATTCCGAATTGCAACGTCTTGGTAAGAAATATTTAGCGAAAATAGATACCATGCAGTTTCAATACGACCAAGAATCCAAGCATAATATTGAATGGACTATGCAGCGCTATTGGGAGCTTCACGTTGCGGGTTTGTTGCGCGAAACCGCTCATTATGCAAGTCAAGATCTGTATAGCTATCAAGAGTTTTTTGCCGAAACCACACCTTGGCACCGAAGAGTTTACAACACTGTGGAAGGCGAACTACTTACCTCCTACCCAGAAAATACTGAAAACAGTCGTTATGGCGAGGTGTATCATATTGAAAAGAATGCGGACAGCACACTTGTAAAATTCTACCAAAACGGGAAACCTACCAACGGCGGTTATTTTGAAGCAGCTTTGGCGATAATTACACATCCAAATTCCGCCACCCGCGAGGTGAAATTATTTGATGCGGAGGGAAAATCTTTTTCCAATAAAACAGAAGCCCACATCACTAGAGTCTTGAAAGATACTGAAGGCAATATTACTCGAACCTATTTCGACGCCAACGAAAAACAGGTTTCCAACGAAGGAATATTCACACTAAAGGGAAAATGGAATGCCGCCAAAAAAAGTATGTATTCTACTTATTTTGATGAAAACGGCTTTGCGGTAATGCGTCGCGGCGCGTTTCAAGAACTTCGGGAAATGGGCGACAATAAAGTCACTAAGAAGATTTCCTATTTTGATAAATCTGGAAAACCGATGCGCGACAAAGATTTTGCATCCGTTTATGAATACGAGTCTGATGAAAACTTAATGGTTACCAAGCTTAAACAGTTTGATGTTGATGGCAACTATTCTATCGTACTGGACGGTTATATTACCGTTTATGAACATGATGAGCGCGGCAATACAACTTCCGAAGCATATTTCGATAAACTTGGAAACAAAGTCGCAAACGTAAACGGCGTTCATAAATACACCTATACTTATGATCTATATGACAATTGTACTGATATGCGAAAATTCAACATTCGCAATCTTCCCACTAAAGGGTCGGATGATTATCATCAGCTAGTAAACCTTTATGATACTTTGGGGAGAATTACTTTCTCCGCAAATTATTATCCAAATTATGTTTTGAAGTTTACAGACAATAAAGATGGCGCAACCGCCAAAGAATTTTTAGGAGATTCCCTCGTAAACATTAAAAATGTGGACGCCTATGGAATGGAAACTGTAAACGATCTGGGAATATCCTTCACAAAGCAATTCCTAAACGCTAAAAAAGAAGTTGTAAAAGAACAATTTTTTGGAACCGAAAGAAACTGGGCGAAAACAGAAAACGGTGTAGGTTTTTACACTTATAAATATGATGAAAGAGGCAACCAAACCGAGTTAATAGCCTATGATTCCCTCGGAAAAACAAAGGCTTGGCAAGAAGATGTTGCAACTAGCCGTTGGGAATACGACAAAAACAACAACAGAATCAAAACCACCTATTTTACTGTAGATGATGAATTAGCAGATGCCTTACAAAACACAACCTATAACGAGTTTAAGTTTGATGCCAATAGTAATTTGGTGGAACGCAGCAATTATGATAAAAATAAGCAGCCCAGTATTTATGATGGTGCATTCCGAACGACTATGGTTTTAAACCGTTTTGGAAAGGATTCCATAGTGACCAATTATGACGTAAAAAATCAAATGGTTACTGGCGCAAGCATTACGAGATACTATTATAATCCACAAGGACTGCTGACTTCCGAAAGCTACTACAATCAAAAAAACCAGCCAGCGCTCAACGAAATTGGCGTTCACAAAACGATCTATCTGCGAGATAAATATGATAGGTATTTTGGTTACACCTATTTCGGCAAAAATGGTGAAAGGGTGAACAGCACCGAAGGTTTTTCTAGTATGGAAATGGAATTGACCACTTCAGGATTTGTGCGAAGTTATTCATATTACAACACTAAAAAGAAACCCACACTAGGCCCAGAAGGATTCCACAGTCTAGAGAATCACTTTAATGATATGGATGAAGTGCAGCGTTCCAAAACTTTTGGGACGGACCAAAAGCTTTTAAACAATCAAGAAGGAGTTGCAGACTATGTATATCAAATAGACAAAAGCGGCAGAACATTGCGTATTTCACTTTATGATGCAAACGGCAACCTAACAGAAGACTCCAGTGGCATTGCCGAATATTTCTACACACCCACCCAAAACGGTCTTTTCTATCTGGATAAACAGCTTGACGCGGAAGGCGAAGAAGTTGCGGAGGAAATAGGAACGAATCACTAACGTTTATTGAGAGTAATTTTTTTGAATTGCAATGTTTTTAGAATGAATGAATTTCTAAAAACGAGAATAGAGAAGACTTCACGCTACAATATATTTATAGGAAATCCGCAATAACGTTCCTTCAAAAAACTTTCAACCAAAAACTTGAAAACCAGAAACTAAAAATCCTAAATTTGCTTTCGCTTAAAAGAAAAGTAATCCCCGATTCATGAAGTCGTTTGTTTTCCTATTGTTCACTATTCTGTGCTTCGCGATTCCTTCTGCACAAAACATTCAGGTTGACGCCACAACATACACGCCCCAGCAGTTGGTGGAAGATATACTTATTGACAGCGGCTGCATCAGCAATGTTCAAGTTTCTAAAACGGTAAGCGGCAACTTTGCCGACGGCGACAAAAGTTTTGGCTATTTCAGTGCTAATGGTAGTGCTTTTCCTTTCAACAAAGGCATTGTGATGAGTACAGGAAAGCTAAAACACGTTCCTGGCCCCAACAACAATTTAAGTGATGATGACGCTCCGGGTTGGACTGGCGACCAAGACTTAGAAACCGCACTAAACATAACCAACACAACCAACGCCACCATAATAGAATTTGATTTTGTTCCAAACGCAGACAACATTCAGTTCCGCTATCTTTTTGCTTCCGAAGAATACCAAGAAGGCGACCCCAACACTTGTATTTACAGCGATGCTTTCGCCTTTTTAATTAAACCTATAGGCGGCAATTACACCAATATTGCAGTGGTTCCAGGAACAAACACTCCTGTTTTGGTAACTACCGTTCATTCTGGCATTCCAGGCTCTTGTCCGCCCATTAACCAAACCTATTTTGAAGGCTGGAACGGTTCCAACGTACCTATAAACTTTAACGGACAGACCAAAATTCTTGTCGCCGAAACGCCTGTAACCGTAAACCAAGGGTATCATATTAAACTCGTTATTGCAGATGAAGCCAATTACCGTTACGATTCCGCCGTCTTTCTTGAAGGAGAAAGTTTCAATATTGCTGCCAATCTTGGACCAGATCAAAGTTTCGTAACCTACAACCCTCTTTGCGAAAACGAAATCTATGTACTAGATGCCACGCCGCAAGGAACCACTCCGATAGGTTACAAATGGTTCAGAAATGGGACTCTTATTCCTGGTGAAACCTCTGCCCAACTCACCGTTACCACTGCTGGAACTTATAAAGTTGAAATAGATTACGGCAGCGCCTGCATCGCTACAGACGAAGTTTTAATTGAATACAGCGCGCCTGTAACCGTCCAAAATACAGAATTATTTCAGTGTGAACCCACCGCAGATGGTCGTGCAACTTTCAATCTTTTTGAGACTGAAACGATAATAATCAATGGCGATCCACTGCTTCGCGTCTATTCCTTTCACAAAAATTTCAATGATGCCGAGAATAACCTCAGCCCGATTCCAAATCCTGAAAGTTATACAAACACGCGCCCAAACGAAATAGTTTACGCCAGAGCTGTCTCTGAATATGATTGCGTTTGCGTAGCCGAAGTAACTCTAAAAACCACAACCAACACTGTTTCAGATTTCTTTCTAGTGAATTGTTCCATAGACGGAAATCCTGGTTTTGCAAGTTTCAATTTTTCGCAAACCACTTCGGATTTACAAATTCTCTTCGGAAATAATGCCGAAGTAACCTACCATCTTTCCTATGACGACGCAATTTCACAAATCAATCCGCTTCCCAATCCGTTTATAAATTCCGAAGAAAACACACAAACAATTTATGCCAGAATAGATGGCGACCGCGGTTGTCTTGGCACTGCCAAAATTAACCTCAACGTAATCAACACCCCAGAATTTGAAGGTGAAGAAGCTTACATTTATTGCCTAAACACTTTCCCCGAAACCATAACAATTGATTCAGGTTTAATAGGAAATAGTGCAGATGCCCAATTTGAATGGTCCAATGGTGAAACTACCGCTTCAATTGAAATTAATGAAGCAGGAACATACACAGTAACTGTAACCAGAAGCAAAACTATTAATGGCGAAAAATATTCCTGCGCGAGCACTAGAACCATTACTGTCCTGCCTTCCGAAACTGCACAAGTCAGTTATAAATTAACTGGAAACGTTGGCAATCCAATCCTAACCGTAATTGTTGAAGGTGTTGGAGATTATCTTTATTCGCTTGACAATGGTCCATATCAGCAAAGCCCAATTTTTGAAAATGTAAGTCTTGGAGAACATATTATTTTGGTAAAAGACACAAATGGTTGCGGCACCACAACCCTAATTGCATACGTTTTGGGCTTTCCAAATTTCTTTACGCCAAACAATGATGGCTATCACGATTTCTGGCAAGTTGAAGGACTAGACCGCGAGAACGAACAACTGGAGCGTGTTGAAATTTTCGACCGTTTCAGTAAAATACTTTACATTCTAGATTTAAACAGCAGTGGCTGGGACGGCACTTACAATGGCAAACAAATGTCCTCATCAGATTATTGGTATAAAGCCATCTTCAAAAACGGCAAGATTTATCGTGGCCATTTCACTCTAAAAAGATAAGCGATTTCAAAAATTTCTTTGATTAGGCTGTAACAAACTGATTCAAATTGCGTTATATAGATTCATCAATCTAAAATCCGTATGTTACAACGCTTTTTCATCTTCTGCTCTGGGGCAGATACAGCCATCCTTGACGAATGTTCTCCCGGCGAACGCACTAAATATGCCGGCATTGGCGCCACAGTGTTCTTTACAGCCGTTATGGCTACAATCGCCGCCGCTTATGCTCTTTACACGATTTTCGACACTTATCTCTCTGCTATTTTCTTCGGAATTATTTGGGGATTATTGATTTTCAATCTGGATAGATTTATCGTTTCCACCATTAAAAAAAGAGACAATTTTTTTGATGAATTGATACAGGCTTCCCCGAGAATTGCGCTAGCAATAATCATCGCGATAGTAATTTCAAAACCTTTGGAGATGAAAATTTTCGAAAAGGAAATCAACCAAGTATTGCTCACCGAGAAAAACGAAATGACCCTCGCCAACAAAGACCAATTGGCGCTTCAATACACTCCTTCCATAAATGCTTTGGAAACAGAAATCGAAAGTTTAAAAAATGAAATAACCACAAAAGAAACTGAAGTAAACAATCTTTACGAAACCTATATAGCTGAAGCCGAAGGCAGAAAAGGAACCGAAAAACTAGGCAAAGGTCCCGTTTATAAAGAAAAACGCGATAAACATGATTCAGAACAAGCTGCATTAGCAGAGTTAAAGAAAACCAATGCCGAAAAGATAACAGCTGCAGAGGCTCAAGTAGCAATCCTCGCCGTAGAATACAAAACAAAAGTTGCAGACACTCAACCCGTAATAGACGGTTTCGATGGTTTGATGGCGCGCGTAAATGCTTTGGATAAACTTCCGTGGTTGCCTTCACTTTTTATCTTTTTATTATTCCTCGCCATTGAAACTTCGCCAATTCTAGCAAAACTTTTATCTCCAAAAGGCGCTTACGATTTAAAGCTGGAAGAACAGGAAAGTGCATTAAAATCGTGGGTAACGCAACAAAAAGCGCAACGAGATATTTTGGTAACCACAGACCGAGACATCAACAACAGAGTGTATGCAGACATAGCCGAGGAACAAGAACTTTACGACTACAAACGCAAAAAAGCCCGCGAATTGATGCAAATGCAAGCCGATGCTTTTTATAAGCAGCAGAAGAGTATTTTATAATTATTTTTTTAGCCAAGTTTGAGGGACGAAATTTTAACGTGAAGTTTAATTTCGTCCTTCTCTTTTTTCAGTATTATTGTTTGTTAATTTCATTGAAAAAAGATGTCCATAATTACTACTGAGCAAGCTTCAAAAATAGCTTTTGAACATTTCAATATTACAGCCAAAGCTTCAAAACTTGATGGTTATGTTGATGAGAACTTTCTTTTGAAAACTGGTTCGAATGAAAAATTTCTTCTGAAAATTTCTTCTGAAGAAAACAGTGAACAACTAGATTTTCAAGTTGAAATATTGAAATATCTTTCAACAAAAGAACACGCTGTTTCGTTACCTGAAGTTGTTTCAAACAATGAAGGAAATTCACTTTCAAAATTTCAAAATAATAAAACCGCAAGAATATTAACGTGGCTTCCCGGAAGACTTTGGGCAACTGTAAACCCAAAAACAGAAAGCTTACGAATCAGTTTAGGCGAAGCTGCTGGAAGTTTAACGACTGCCCTAAAAGATTTTGAACATCCCGCCGCACATAGAAATTTAGATTGGGATTTGGCGAATTCCACTTGGACTTCAGAACATATAAATCGTTTTTTAGGAAAAGCAAAAGAAATTGTTCAACACTTTCAAAACCGTTTTGAAGAAATTCAAACCACTTATAAAAACCTTCCAAAAAGTATAGTTCACAATGATTTAAACGATTATAATATTTTAGTTTCCGACGACTTAAGTAATCCAAAAGTTTCGGGATTAATTGATTTTGGCGATTCAGTTTTCACGCAAACCATTAACGATCTGGCTATTGTTTTGGCGTATGCAATTATGGATCTGCCTGATCCACTTTCTGCAGCTTTGGAAGTTGTTAAAGGATATAACAAGAACTACAAAATTTCGGAAAATGAGCTGAAATGTCTGTACATTTTGGTTGGAATGCGCCTCGTTACAACCGTTACGAACGCTTCCATAAAAAAAGAAGAATTCCCGAACGATGATTATTACGTAATTAGCGAAAAACCTGCTTGGAATTTATTGAAAAAATGGTTCGATGTGAACGAAAATTTCGCCTATTATTCTTTCAGAAATGCTTGTGGATATTCTGCGCATCCGTTGGAAGAAAAATTTGAAAACTGGTCAAAAAAGAATCAAGTTTCTTTAAAAACAATGTTTCCAACCGTTGCTTCTGAAAAAGTAATGAATCTCGATATGAGCGTTGGAAGCACACTACTTGGCAATCCTTCGGAATACAGCGATGCTGAAGTTTCTGAATTTAAACTGAAACAATTTCAAAAGCATTTTCCTAAAACTATTTTGCTAAACGGCTATTTAGAAACACGGCCTTTTTACACAACAGATGCCTTTAAAAGCGAAGGCAATAACGGCCCGCAATACAGAACCGTTCACTTGGGAACCGATTTTTGGGTACCCGCGCAAACAGCAGTCCACGCTCCTTTTAATGGCACAGTAAAAATAATTCATCACAACAATTACGACAAAGATTACGGTCCAATGCTAATCTTGGAACACACTTTTGAAGAATCAAAATTTTATTCTCTTTATGGTCATTTAACGCTCACTTCTTTGGGAATTTTAAAAGTTGGGCAGCAAGTAAAACAGGGCGACCTCATCGCTTACATCGGCTCGCCAAACGAAAATGGCAATTGGGCGCCGCATCTGCACTTCCAACTTATTTTGGATCTTTTGGGAAATGATGAAAATTTCAATGGCGTGGCTTTGCCTTCAAATGCTGAAATTTGGAAAAGCATCTGCCCCAATCCTAACTTTATTTTTAAAGAGGAGTTGAATACTTCGGAAGAAAAGATTTCAGAAGAAAATATAATCAATTTCAGAAATAATCACCTTGGAAAAGGTTTGAGTCTTTCCTATGACAAACCCTTGCACATCGTTCGCGGCGAAGGCGTTTACTTGATTGACATTGATGGCAGAAAATATCTAGACACCGTAAACAACGTAAATCACGTAGGCCATCAGCATCCCAAAGTGGTTGCCGCCGGGCAAAAACAAATGGCGGTTTTAAATACCAACACGCGATATCTTCACGAAGAAATTATTGGGTATGCAGAAGCTCTACTGAAAAAGCTACCACCACATTTATCTGTAATTCATATTGTAAATTCGGGTAGTGAAGCCAACGAACTTGCGCTACGAATGGCAAAAACCATTACAGGCAACAAAGATATTTTGGCGATAGAAGTTGGTTACCACGGAAACACGAATGCCGTTATGGATGTGAGTTCCTATAAATTTGAAGGAAAAGGCGGTTTCCCAAAACCTGAAACAACGCATATTCTTCCGCTTCCGGATTCCTATCGCGGAAAATATACTTCTGAAAACTGCGGAATTGACTACGCAAATCACGCAAAGGAAATCATTGAAAACTTAAAAGTTGAAGGAAAGGAGATCGCAGGTTTCATTGGTGAAAGCATGATAAGTTGCGGTGGGCAAATTGTTCCGCCCAAAAACTATTTTAAAGAAGTTTACAAACACGTTCACGAAGCTGGCGGTATTTGTATTGCAGACGAAGTGCAAACAGGTTTTGGCAGAATGGGCAAAACTTTTTGGGCGTTTGAACTTTACGATGTTCAGCCAGATATTGTAACAATGGGAAAACCTGCAGGTAACGCACATCCGCTTGCAATTGTAGCTTGCACTAAAGAAGTGGCAGAAAAATTCAATACTGGAATGGAGTATTTCAATACTTTTGGTGGAAATCCAGTTTCCTGTGCCATTGGTCGCGCGGTTTTGGAAGTTGTTGAAGAGGAAAATCTGCAAGAGAATGCTCTAAAAGTTGGAGGATTTTTAATAGCTGAATTGAAAACCCTACAAAAGCAATTTCCAATTATTGGTGATGTTCGCGGCGAAGGCTTGTTTTTAGGGTTTGAATTGAATGATTCAAATAAAAATCCGTTACCCGAACATGCTTCCTATTTGGCAAACAGAATGAAACAACTCGGCATTTTGATGAGCATTGACGGCCCAGATCACAATGTCTTAAAAATAAAACCGCCCATGGTTTTCAGTAAAGAAAATGCAGAAGAGCTTATCTTTAGATTGAAAACTGTTTTTGGAGAAGATTATATGTTGAAATTCTAAACACTATGTGCGCTTTGTGATTTTATATTGTACCACAGAAACATAAAGAACACGGAGTTTTATGAATCCTTCTTTTTAATTAAATGTGCATAGGCCTCCATCCCATTAGTGTGTTCAAAAATAACTTTCAACACGCCAATTATTGGTAACGCAATAATTGCACCCACCATTCCCCAAAGCGAGGAAAAAAGAATAACTCCAAATACGGTAATGAATGGGTTGAGATCCGTTTCATCACCAATTATCCACGGCGTCAAAATATAATTCTCTACTAATTGCGCTGCGGCAATTACGCCAATAACAATTAATGCAGGCGTACTGCCCGAATATAAATACGAAAGTATTACAGCAAAACCTCCGCCGATAAAATTACCCACATACGGAATTATGGAAAATAAGGCTGCAAAAAGCGCCAAAAATAAAGCATAGGGCACTGAACCCAAGGTAAACCCGAGGTAGTATATTCCGAAGAGGAATAACATAATTTTACCTTTTCCAATGAAATACGCACTAGTAATCTTTGCGGAATCTCTTAAAAGTGCTGCCATTGCCGAAGAATCGGAAACAAGTTTTTTAAAAAAATTGATGAACATTGTCTTCTGCATTAACAAAAGAATGATATAAATAAAGATGATAAGTGACTGCGACAATAGATTTAGTATTGAAGAAAGAAACGTTTTCCCTAAACTTTCGGCCTTTTGCACCAATCTTTTGTTGTTGTCAATGTAATTTTTATAATCCCAGTTCAAACGTTCATTTGCCCACATCGAAAGGGAATTCAATTTTTCACTCGCCTTTTCTTTTATCGTAGGCCAATCTCCAGCAATATTATTTATTTGGGAGCTTATAAGCCAGGTTAGCAGCAAAAAAATAACGATCATTAATACTATAGATAACGTTATGGACAACCAATTGGGCAATCCCCATTGTTTCATTTTTTTGGTAGGTTTATCCAGCAAAATCGCAATAATTGCCGCCACAAAAAGAGGCAGCAACAGACTTGCCCCAAAATAAAAAATTGTCAAAATACTTCCCAAAATCAGGAATGCTTTGATTAGGTAAATACCGTTAATGGAAATTTTGGAATCGCTCAAAATATTATTTTTGAATTAGAGAATTTGTTTTAACACTTAAGCTATTTGTAAATTTATAAGAAATTTTGTTGACCAATTGTTCGATAAGCAATTTAAATTGCATTTGCTCACTTTAATTCTATCTTTACTTTCAATTTTCTCCGTGTTCTCTGTGCCTCTGTGGTTATATTTTGCACCACAGAGGCACAGAGAACACAAAGTCTAAAACACTTAATTATGAAAAAACTACTTCTACTTTTTTGTATACTCTTAACGATAAATGCTATTTCCCAAACCGAAGCCGCCGATAAAGAAGCAATTCTTTCCGTACTGAAAACACAGGAAAAAGCTTGGAACCAAAACGATTTGGAGGGTTTTATGCAAGGCTATTGGAAAAGTGATTCATTAAAATTCTACGGTAGCAAAGGCGTTACGAATGGTTGGCAAAAAACATTGGACAACTACAGAAAAGGATATCCTTCAAAAGAGTATACTGGCACGCTTAGTTTTACAATTGAAGCAATCACTAAAATTGAAGACGACTCCTATTACGTAATGGGCCAGTTCCATTTGGTTCGGGATGTTGGAAATGCTAACGGGGTTTTCCTTATTATCTTCCGAAAAATTGAAGGAGAATGGAAAGTTATTGCAGATTTAAGTTGCTAAAATCAGCTAACTTTAAAAATTATCGGGATTCTCAATAATCTCGTGAGCTCTTGTAATATGCGCTTCCAAAGTTTCAGAATTCATTTTTTCCAATAAACTCATCATCATATTCATCCGTTGATTATTTTTGAAATGTGTGCGTTTTTCATTTAGAAAATTCCAATAAAGTGAATTGAACGGACAGGCATTTTCTCCAGTTTTTTCATTCACATTGTAAGTACACACTTTGCAATAATTGCTCATTTTATTGATGTAACTACCGCTGGAAATATAGGGTTTTGTCGCTACAATTCCGCCATCGGCGTATTGGCTCATTCCTCTTGTATTTGGCATTTCTACCCATTCTATTGCGTCAATATAAATTCCCAAATACCAAGCATCTACTTCATCGGGATTTATTTGAGTGAGAAGCGCAAAGTTTCCTGTAATCATTAATCGCTGAATATGATGCGCGTATGCATTATCCAGACTTTGAGTAATTGAATGGCTTAAACAATTCATTTTTGTTTTCCCAGTCCAATAAAAATCAGGCAATTTATTTTGATTGTCCAATTTATTCAGGTTTTGATACTCTGGCATTTTCATCCAATACATACCACGCATATATTCTCGCCAACCTAAAATTTGCCGCACAAATCCTTCTACTTGCGAAATGTCAATTTCAGATTTTCTGTCGTAATAGGTTTCTATCACTTTATTCACAACTTCTTTTGGCGAAAGCATTTTTGTATTCAATGAAAATGAAAGCCGCGAATGAAACAGAAAAGCTTGTTCCGTATGAAGCGCATCCTGATAATCGCCAAAATGAATCAATAAATTATCACAAAAATAGTTGAGTACTTTTAAACTGTCCGCTCGCGAAGTGGGCCAATTAAAATTTGAAGCATTGATGTTTCCAATAGTTTTTATTTTTTGCTTTTCAATCTGTGTCAAAATTGAAGAAACATCTTTTCGAAATCCCTTTTCGTGGGGAATCTCGGGTTTGCCATTCCATTTATTACGATTACTTTTATCAAAATTCCACTTTCCGCCTTCGGGATTGGTTTTATTTTCCATTAAAAGCTCGTGCTTCTTTCGCATATCGCGATAGAAATATTCCATCGTCATTTCCTTTTTGCCTTTGTAGAAATCGGCCATTTCGATGCGAGTGGTGTAGAAATGTTCCGTGTCAAAAACTTCGTTTTCAATATTTAGACTATCGCAAAAATTTCGCAATTGTTCGTCCAATCTGTATTCATCGGGAAGTTGGTATTCAAACTTTTCAATGTCGTGCTTTTGAATTAAATCTTTAAGGTTTTCAACCAAATCTTGTTTGTTTGCTTCGGAATCAATTTCATAATAAATAACTTGATGTCCGTTGTCTTTTAAATGCTCATAGAAATTTCGCATCGCTGCAAAAAACCCAACAACTTTTTGAATATGATGGTGTACATAATCAGTTTCCTGCCGCATTTCAGCCATAAAATACAACGTATCCTTTTCGGGTTTTGAATACCAAGAATGCTTGTGGTTAAGTTGATCGCCAAGTATAAGTCGAAGTGTTTTCATTGAATATCTAGTTATGAAACAAAATTATTTAAGCCAAGTTTTTTGATACTTTCCATCTGCATCATAACGCTCTGCCTGCATTTTTATATTGAATTTTCGGTCGCGCGGATCATTGCCAACGCCACTATTGTACATCCAATTGCCCCAATTGCTATGTACATCGTAATCGATGAGCATACTTTCAAAATAAGCAGCTCCAACTCGCCAATCCTGCAACAATTCTTTGGCCCAAAAACTATTTACATTTTGCCTTCCGCGGTTGCTCATAAAGCCGGTAGCAGTGATTTCCTTCATATTTGCATTTATAAATGGTTCTTCTAAACTGCCCTCAATCCACTTTTTGAAAATTTTGGAATTTTTGTTCCAATCTAAATCTTTCTGTGAAATACCGTTTAAATGAAAAATTTTAGAACCGTGTTTCAACGAAACATATTTAAAATAATCGCGCCACAATAATTCAAAAATCAACCAATACGTACTCTCGTTTTCGGTGATTTCACTTTCAAATCTTTTCACTTCTTCGTAAATAAAACGTGGCGAAAGACTACCATTCGCTAGCCAAGCAGAAAACTTGGAGCTGTAATCTTCGCCCAACAATCCATTTCTAGTTTCTTTATATTTTGCAAGACTTTTAGTTTCCCAGAAATATTCCTTCAAACGTTCTTCCCCAGCATCTTCTCCTCCTTTGAATGGAAATGCCGAACGTGAATCCGTTTCAAAATCTTCTAATCCTAAATCACTCAAAGTTGGAATTTCTGTATTGTTTTCTACAAGATTTATTTGAGACTGAATTTCAGGTTTTCCGTCACATTTTCTAACCTTAGTATTTGCTTCAACTTTTTTTCTAAAATTGGTAAATACTTCGGGAATTTCTGAAAAGTCAGAATACGGAATGTCTCCGGAATGAAACAAAAATTGATCGTAAGTCTTAATAAGTTTACAATCGGGTGATTTTTGCTGAATATTCTTGCTCACGGCAACTTCTTCACTTGTCCATTCGCGTTGAAAATAAATCGATTTTATTTGATATTTTTCGACAAGCTGCGGAAAAATTACTTCTGGTTTCTCGTGGAAAACCAAAAGACTTATATTGAGCTTTTGAAGATTCTTTCGCAGATTTTCAACTGTTTCAATCAAGAATTTCGCACGGAATTTTTCAGTTTTTTTAAAACCATATACTGTGGTGTCAAAATGACGTGGATCGAAAAAATACACACCGATTACTTTTTCATTTTCGGTTAGAGCCTTTGAAAGTGAATGATTATCGCCTACACGAAGATCTTTGGTAAACCAAACTAAACCGATGGATTGCTTTTGTTTTTCTGACATTTTTTACTACAATATAACACGTTTTCCCAATCCCTTTCCCATTTCTTTCGCCACGAAAATGGGCGGCCGCAAGTAATACAGATTTTTTGAGGAAGATCAGCTTTCTTTGTCATTTACTAATTTCCTTTTATTCGCTTCCAAAGATCTAAAAGCAACTTGCCTCCTTCCCTAACTTCTTTGGGTTCTTCGGTAATTTTAACGTCGTCACCTACTTTTTCAATAAGAAAACTGAAGGCATATTTATCTGAGTTTGGATCCACACTTATCTTCCCAAAACGAAGATCATTTAAATAAATTCCTTCAGGTTTTTCAGAAATAGTGTACCAACCTTGGGTAATTTTTATAAGTCTATTTACTTTTTCATTTTCTCTTAAATCTCCCAATGCTTCGTGGTTTTTTGGATTCGCATAAAACTGAATCGGTTTCGAATCGAAAAAGGAATAATCCCCAATCAAAAACGCGTCTTCGGTTTCCACATTTGCCGTCCACAAAATGGTGTTCATTGGACTGGGTTTGGTCTGTATTTCAGAATAAGCAATATTTTGATTTTTCAACGCATTTTCAAATTTATAATATGTTATTCCCTTTAAAATTAGTGTAAGTAACATATATGCGCTACTAATTATCAACCCGAGATTATTGAATTTTCGCCTTTTGATACTTCCTCTTTTTTGAAACATCGCCAAAATTAAAAACACTAGAAATGGCAACGTATAAAGTGGATCAATTACAAATATGTTTTTGTAAGCCAAACGAAGATCCAGCGGCCAGAAAAGTTGCGTGCCCCAAGTTGTATGCGCGTCCAGCAAAGGATGCGTTACGAAACAGAGAAACCAAAACCACGACCATTCCTTAAAACTTGCACGTTTATCCCAAAGAGATAGAAGCCATCCAAAGAGCAACCCAAAAACTACCGCAAAAACAATGGAATGTGTAAACCCGCGGTGCATTTCTAATGCCGAAACAGTATCGGTAAAATAATTTGCAATAACATCTAAATCTGGAATTGTACCAGCAATAGCTCCTAAAAGCATTGCTTTGTTGCCAATTTTTTTCCCTAAGACCGCTTCGCCAACGGCGGCACCCAAAACTATTTGTGTTACTGAATCCATTTAAAAAAATTAATCTACTATCTGCATTTTTTTCAGCAGAAAAGAGGCGTTCATATTTTGGCAGATTCCTGGTTTGAAGGTGTAGTCGAAAAAGAGTTCGTCGTTTTCAATAATTGCGTCGAAGAAATAATTTTTTACTTCTGGCAATTCTTCGGCAGCAACGCAAAGACTTAAATCGTGCGTGGCGATAATTCCGGTAGAATTACTAGCCACAAGTTTTTCAACAAATTTTCTGGAGCCGATTGCTTTATCTGTGCTGTTTGTTCCTTTTAATATTTCATCTAAAATGATAAAATAACGGTCGGTTTTTATTTCGTCAACTATAAATTTTAATCGTTTTAATTCACTGAAAAAATACGACTCATCATCCGTTAAACTATCTGTGGTTCGCATACTAGTAATCAGCTTAATTGGATTGTATTCAGCTTTCTCCGCACAAACCGGTAAGCCTATATTTCCCATCACAATTTGGAGTGAAACGGTTCTTAAAAATGTGCTTTTCCCGGCCATATTTGCGCCCGTAACAATAAAAAATTCTTCTGAATTAATCTGAAAATCATTACGAATCATTGACGATTCCTTTAATAATGGATGGCCTGCTCCTTTTACTTTTAATACGGGAACTTTATTATTTATTTCCGGAAAAACATAATTGGGATGATTGAAGTTGAAATTTCCCAAACTATTATATGCATCAAAAAATGTAATACTTTCAAACCAAACGGGGACACTTTCCTTATGCTCCTCAATCCATTTTTCAATATTATAAGATTGGCGTAGGTTTCGAAGCGTTAATCCATTTATAATGGTTCCGAAAATCATAATATTTCCTTGTTCTAAGACATCCAAATATCTAGCAAATTGCTTTATGACTGTTGAAGTTTTAATATCTGATTGGACTACAGAATTTCGTTTTTCGGAAAGTATTTCAGAAGAAAATCTTTCATTTTCAATTTCTAAAATCAGTCTATGAAATTGCTCAAAAGTGCTCTGAATTTTTGTAGTGTGGGAAGAAAAATCGTTAACTTTTTTCTGATATTTTCCTGAAATTGCAAGTCCTAAAATGAACCAACCGCCGGTAACATAACCTGAAAGCAAATCAAAATAATTTAAAACAATTAAGGCTACGGAAATTGCTGTAAATACAATGGAAACTGGTTTAATCCATTTTGGCACAAACGTTTTATAATCTTTTAACCAATCGGTAACTTCGGTTGCTGGAACTTCAGTTTTCACTAAAGAAGCTATTGCTGAAAACTTTTGACGCCATGCTGGTTTTTCAGATAATTCGGCAATCGCTTTTTGTCTTTTTGGAATGGAATTTATTTCGTTTTCAGTAAAAATTTTCGCCAAAAAATCGGAACCACTTTCTAATGCTGTTCGGTTCAAATATTGAAAGAAAGAACCACTGCCAAAAAGGTCAATATCCTGACTGTAAAAATGTAGCGGATCTTTATATTTTTCCCCAGAAGGTAAATGGTGAAACGCGAGGTTTAAAACCTCTAGCTCGGTTTCATTTTGGGTGATCAATGCTTTTTTTAAATCGCGTTGGTATTGAAGACCGCTGTGTTTTGAAACTAAATAAATAAAAGCCAATATTGTTAAAACAATGACCGCAATAATCACTTTAGCATTTCCGAAGAAAAAATACACGCCAAAACAAGCCAGTAAAAACACCAAAAGTCGAATGGTACTAGAAACGGCAAGTTTCTTTTTTAGCTTTTGTAAATCTTCGGAATGGATTTCGATCTGTTGTTTGTAAAAATCTGAAGGTTTGTTCATTAAGTTAATTCTTTTTCAAATAAAGTTAATTGACATAAGACTGAAGGACGTCGGACTTAAGACTTTTTTATAGTGCGGCAAGTTCGGTTTGCAACTTTTTGGTGAGACCTTTTACAACCAAATCATAAGAATGATCTATTAATTCAGTGAGTAATTTGGGCGATACGTTTTCGATTTCAATTGTATTCCAATGTTTTTTACTCATATGATACCCTGCAATTATCGACCCGTCATATTCTTCGCGAAGTTCAATTGCTCGCTCAGGATCGCACTTTAGGTTGGCGGTTGCAGGGTTAGAATCTAAACCTGCTAACGCAAACATTTTATCCATCACTTTAAAAACGAGCGCTTTATCATCAAAAGGAAAAGACTCCGTTACTCCTTTTTTTGCTATGCAATACTCTCTGAATTGTTCTATGTTCATTTCTCCAACTTTGGTTTTTCGTCCGCAGCATAAAGTGCAGAATAATCTAATTTCCAATTAATAGTTTCCACCAAGGTTTCCATAAGTTTTATTGTTTCTAAAGCTTGTTTTGAAGCTTCTTGCAACAAACCGCTTTCAGGAATTTTATCTACAATATGCTTTTTTGCCTCTTGGTTTATATCTGTTAAATCGCTAGCTGTAAAAGGGTTTGCCCAACCTTCTTTTTTGTCGTAATATTTAAAGTCTGTTTCTATAGTTAGTAATTCCGGTTGTGGAAAATTTGTGAGAATTATGGTTCTGTTTTTGGTGTCGGCATTCATTTTCACTTTTGTAAGATCGAAGCCAATATGCGCTTTTGCTTCAATGAGAACCAAAGCTTTCTTTTTTCCTAAAATTAAGCTTAACCATTTTTCTTTTACATTTTCATAATAGAAGATTTCAGAAAAATCGCCTTCAATAGTGATGAATTTGCAGACACTACGAATTTTTTCCATTAAAATAACCGATTGTGTTGTGACCTTTTCCTTTCTTCCACCGCCAAAACGTGCGAACAGAAAGTAAGCCAAAATCGCTCCTACCGCTAAACCTATAAAAAGATATTCCATATTATTATTTACCTATATCGCCCAAATGCGTGTTTTTAAAACTGTCAGGATATTTCAATCCATACCCGAAAATTCTATCTAAAGCCGCGTGGGAGAACAAAATTACACCTATTAAAATTAACAGCGAATTATCGAGGTAGAAAGCGCACAAACCTACCGCAATTGCCACAGCTTTATGATGAAAAAAATTGTAGGTGAAAGCACCGACCTTTGTGTTAATTAAATACCCAACTGCTCCAATATCTGGGGTCAGGATTAATGCTGGAAACCACCACCACGCGTAATCAAGCTGTGAAAAAAGTACAATTCCTAAAATGAATTGTGCCAATTCTTCAAGTCTTATAGTAGTTTTCATTTTAAATAATTTTATATAAAACTGGTTTACTTGGTGAAGCATCGTTATGAAAGGAAGCGATTTGCAGATTCAAAAGATAATTCCCATCTGCAACTGAATCTGGAACATAAACTAGCTCTGTTATTGTACAATCTTCGCGAGGCTTTTCGGGATAATTCCAAAACGCTTTGTGCGCCAAAAGCTTGCCTTCGTCCATTTCTTTGTCTACGGAAGGAAGGTCTATCAATAAATGTTTCACCCCAATTTCTCTTAAAAACAAAGCTGCTTTTTCGTGAAGAAATGGCCAATTGGTGTTTGACCAATGTTTTGATTTTTTATCTGAAGTATTCGGAAGTGTTATGATTACTATTGCTTCGGGTGTTTTTCCGTTTAAAGCTTTACGGATACTTTCTTCGGAAATGATTTCGTCTTCGCCAACTTTTTCAGGTTTTACTGAAGTTACTTCAGCTAAAAAAAAGAAGGTTTTTAAAGCTTCATTTACCGAATGAAATTCTTTAGAAATATGCCCAAAACATTCGGTATGCGTGCCGTGGGCGTGTGGATTGAAAAATATATTATTAAAGTTTACCGAAGCGCCTTCAGAAACTTTTGCCGTCCAATCGCCCATAATTACAGGTTCAATGACCGGTTCTTTTAGATACCACGCCAGCGGATTTTCCTCGGAAGCTTGCAATGGGATCGAAATATCCAATGGTTTGGAAAGATCAACTTCGATGATTTGATTGTTTATTTGAATTGTGGTTTTCATTTGTAAATTTTGAAGATTAAAGATACAAAAATCTAAAATCTAACAGGCTAGATTACTTTGTGCCTCGCAATGACACCTGTTAGGTTTATACGCAAAACAAATCACTAGCAATCCCATCACTCAAAAATTTTCCTTTTTTTGAAACTTTTAAAGTTTGGTTTTCAAGAATTAAAAATTCGTTTCTTATAGGATTTTCAGCTTGTTTCAATAAATACTCTGAATAGTTTTTTCCAAAATCACTTTCAATTTTTTCCAACGAAACACCTTTTTTGGTTCGCAATCCAGTCATAATATATTCATTGTATTTATCTTTTTTCGAAAGGGTTTCGGATTCTGAAGGTAGTATTCCAGCTTCTATACTTTTAATATATTTTGTGTTATTTGATACATTCCAAGTTCGTGATTTTCCGTCATAACCGTGTGCTGAAGGGCCGATGCCCAAATATGGTTTTCCTTCCCAATAGGCCGTATTATTTCTAGAATGGAATCCAGGTTTTCCAAAATTTGAAAACTCATAATTATCCAAACCTGCTTTTTCGGTTTCTTCAACTAAAATTTCATAGTGTTGTTTTGCCACATCTTCATCAACTGGTGGCACAATTCCTTTATCGATGAATTTTTTTAAAGCCGTTTTCGGCTCAACAGTTAAAGCGTAACACGAAAGATGAGGCACGTCAAGATTTAAAGCTATTTCAAGATTTTTTTTCCACCGTTCGTTAGTCATTCCTGGAATTCCGTAGATTAAATCGATGCTTATGTTTTCGAAATATTTCTTTGCTTCCGCAATACATCCCAAAGCTTCTGTTGCATTGTGGGCGCGATTCATTAGTTTTAGGTCTTCTTGAAAAAAGGATTGAATTCCGATGCTTAAACGGTTGATTCCTGCTTCCTTTAATGCCTTTAATTTGATCTTCGAAAGGTCTTCGATCCGATAGCTATCGGATGCGCTCAGACTGACATCTATTAAATCATCTGGATTGGCTTCTAGCGTGATTTCTGGGTTTTCGGAAACTTTATAATTTTCGTAAATTGCTTTAAAAATCTGCTTTAATTCTTCCGAAGAAAGTAAGCTTGGAGTTCCGCCACCGAAATAAATTGTTTCAATTCTTCCTTCAATTTCATCTCTACGAAGCACTAATTCTTTACAAAGGGCATCTACTAATTCTCCCTTTTTCTTTATTGAAGTTGAAAAGTGGAAATCGCAGTAATGGCAGGCTTGTTTGCAGAAGGGGATGTGAATGTAGATTCCTGCTCCATTTGTATTGCTTTCAATATTTTCTGAATTATTCTTCATATTTAAAGAAACACTTCGGTTTTAAAAGAATTGCCAGTAGCGAAAAAGCTAAAATTCTCATGAGTCCTCAAAATTACTTATTATTTTTACCGAAATTGAGGTTCTTCATTTAAAAAGGCTAACTTCAAATTAATTCAAAAACTCAATACTTTATGCGTCATTTTCTATTGTCAATCTTTCTTTTCTGTTCCATAGTATCAATTGGACAAACCGACGAAAAAAATATACGGGTTGGCTATGCGGGCTCGGCGCCTTTTGTGATGCACGACGACAAAGAAGATGGGATTGTTTTTGATATTTGGAAGGAAATTGCGTTCAACCTCAATCTAAAATATTCGTATCAAGAATTCGCTTCAGTGGAAGATGGGATTGCCGCTGCAAAAAACCACGAAATAGATATTCTAATAGGTCCAACTACGATAAATGTGGAGCGTGCAACAGAAATTTCGTTTTCACAACCTTATTATGATACGGAAATGGCGGTTTTAGCTCCTAAACAAGAACTTACTTTTTGGGATAAAGTACGGCCTATTTTTTCAAAAACATTTCTATTTGGTGTACTCGGTCTTTTACTAGTACTTACCATTGTTGGCTTTGTATTTTGGTTGGTGGAAGGCAGAAAATTCAAGGACGAATACGGAAAACATATGCATCAGGGAGTTGGTATTGGTATTTGGCTGGCAATCACAACCATGACTACCGTTGGTTATGGCGATTATGCGCCGCGAACTCCCGCCGGAAGGTTTGTGATGGGCTCGTGGATGATAATTTCGTTGATTTTAGCAACCTCTTTTGTTGCTGGAATTGCCACAACGCTTTCAATGACCACACGTGAAGACAAAACCATAACAAGTATGCAGCAATTGGAAGGCAAAAAAGTTGCTGTGCCCGACTATAAAAAAATAATGGACCGTGTGCTTAATGTTGATGGTACACCAATAGCTGTTCATTCTGTTGCTGAAGGGTACGAAATGCTTTTAAACAAAAAAGTGGATGCACTTATTTATGACCAAATACCACTTGAATACATTTTTGAATCAAAAGACAAGGATGATTTTGTGTTGAGCAAACGAAAAATTGAGCCTCAATATTACGGTTTTGTATTTCCTATTGGTAGCGATTTAAAACGAAAAGTTGATATAGAAATTATTGAGCTACAGGAAGCCAAAGAAATTTCGCATATTGTGGATGATTGGGTTTCTCGGAATTAGAGTTCCTCTGAGAGTTTACCACAGAGGCACAGAGGGCACAGAGGAAATTGTTTTGATTGGCGAAGGTTCAGAGATTAGTTGGAAATACTGCTAACTGCAACTGAAAACTGCCTACTTAATCCTGTCTTCATTCTGTTTTACAAAAGCCGCCCAACCGGTATAGCTTTTACCTGTTTCCATTTTTCCTGAATTGTAGAAATGGCAAACCGCAGCAGCAAGTCCGTCGGTGCTATCTAGGTTTTTTGGAAGTTCTTTTAGGTTTAAAAGACTTTGAAGCATTTTAGCCACTTGTTCTTTACTAGCGTTTCCGTTTCCTGTAATTGCCATTTTTATCTTTTTTGGCGAATATTCTGTTATCGGAATTTCTCTTGAAAGTCCAGCCGCCATTGCTACACCTTGTGCACGACCCAATTTTAACATAGACTGAACATTCTTTCCGAAGAAAGGTGCTTCAATAGCAATTTCGTCTGGGTTGTGGGTGTCTATTAGTTCTATGGTACGTTCAAAAATTAGTTTTAATTTCAGGTAGTGGTCGTCGTATTTTTTAAGCTGAAGTTCGTTCAGTTGTAAAAACTGCATCTGTTTGCCAACCACTTTTATAAGACCGAAACCCATAATTGTGGTTCCGGGATCTATTCCTAAAATTATTTTTTCTGTTTTAGTTTCCATTTCAATAGAGATTCCTGCTTTCGCAGGAATTAGTATTTTAGCATCATGATTGCCATATCCCACAAAGCTAAACAATATCTGCTTGTCGCCACGAAAGTTTTGGTGCTTGCTGTGACTTTTGGATACATTTTTTATACCCTAAAGAATAATGCTTCCTTGGATTTTAGTGAGTTTATAACGACTATCATTTCAAAAGGAACTATTGCTATTTATTCATTAGTATTCTTTCTGCTTTTAGCATCAGCCAACTGGTTTTTTGAAATTCTGAAATGGAAAACTTTGGTTTCAACGATTGAAAAAATAGATTTTAAAACGGCCTTAAAACAGAGTTTGGCTTCATTGACCGTTTCATTGGCAACACCAAATAGAATCGGGGAATATGGTGCAAAAGCGCTTTTTTTTGAAACGAGAAAGCGGAAAAAAATACTATTACTAAACTTCTTTTCTAGTACAACTCAAATGTTGGTTACGGGGTTTTTCGGTGTTTTTGGGGTATTTTATTTGTTGAAGAATTTTAATATAAATTATTCAATTACTACAATTTGCTATTTTGGAATTGGTGTAATTTTAATGGTTGCGATTGGTTATTATTTTAAGGAAAAAGAACTCTTGCTGAAAGGTTTTTCAATAACAAAAAAGACAAAATTTTTCAGAAATATTCCGTTTCAAATAAAGTTTAAAACTGTATTATTTTCTGCATTTCGATATGTAATTTTCAGTGGAATGTTTTACGGAATGTTACTTTTTTTTGGCGCAAACATTTCTTTTTTTGAAGCTATGCCGTTAATTTTTGCAATGTATTTATTAGTTTCAATTGTGCCAACACTTTTTATTTTTGACGTTGTAATCCGCAGTGGCGCGGCGGTTTGGTTGTTTTCTTTTGCGGGAGTTCCGGAGTTGGTTGTTTTGAGTACCGTTCTTGCAATGTGGCTTTTCAATTTTGTATTTCCTGCATTTCTTGGAAGTTTTTTCGTGCTTACCTATAAACCAATTACCCAATGATTTGGGGTTTTGTAATTCTTTTTGGCGCATACTTTATTTGTATGATGGCATTGGTTTATGGTTTTAGAAAAGCATCCGTTTTTTCTTCGGAAGAAATAATTCACAAAACTCGTTTTAGTATTGTAATTCCCTTTAGAAACGAAGCAGAAAACCTTCCATATCTTCTAAGAACTATTGAAGCATTGAATTATTCTACTGAACTATTTGAAATCATTTTTGTGAATGACGCTTCCGAAGATACTTCTGAAGCAATCCTTTGTTCAGCAATTGAAAAAAGTAAATTTTTAATAAAACTTATTCAGAACAATCGTATTTCAAATTCTCCTAAAAAAGACGCAATTTCCGAAGCCATAAAAAATTCAAATTTTGAATGGATTGTAACTACAGATGCCGATTGTGAATTACCTGAAAATTGGTTGAAAACCTTGGATGCATTCATTCAGAAAAATAATCCAGTTATGGTTTGCGGTCCTGTTGTGTATGAAAGTGACGGAAGTTTTATTGAAAATTTTCAACAATTGGACGGCCTAAGTCTGCAAGCTGTAACTATTGGAAGCTTTGGTTTTGGGAATCCTTTGTTGAGTAATGGTGCAAATTTGGGGTATAAAAAAGATGCATTTATACTTGTGAATGGTTTTTCGGGTAATGATCACATTGCCAGTGGTGACGATATTTTTCTATTGGAAAAGATGAAAAAAGCATTTCCTGAAATGGTTAAATTTCTAAAATCGAAAGAAGTAGTTGTTTCTACTAAACCTCAACTTAGTTGGAAAAAGGTTGTTAATCAGCGTGTGCGTTGGGCTTCAAAAACTTCGAAACAGAAGAATATTTCTTCACTTTTATTAGGCTTGCTTGTACTTTTTGTGAATGCTTCCATTTTGGCAATTCCTTTTTTAATGATTTTCGATTCTGAAAATATTATTCTATTTCTACTTTTAATCTTCTTTAAAATAAGCATCGATTATATTGTAATAAAACAAACTTCTAGTTTTTTCAACGTAAAAATTTCAGTCTTAAACTTTATTTGGCAACCTTTTCTGTATGCTATTATAACAGTTTTGGTTGTAATTGGAAGTTTATGCGGAAGTTATGCTTGGAAGGGTCGTAGTTTTAAAAAGCAATAATTGCTTTATCGAAAATTCAATTTGTTCTAATAATAACCGGCAACGTAAATTGTGTTTTCACAGGAATGCCACGTTTATAAGCTGGTGCTACTGGCTTTAAGGAATCGATGCTTTGTAATAACCAAATTTCCAAATTTGGGAATTCTTTCTGCAAAATGGTGTCCATTTTTATTTGGAGAATGGAAAGCTGGCCTTTGCTGCTCACTTCAAAATTTACTTTTATAGTGTCATAAATATCGCGAGTTGCAACAATTTCCTCGTGGTTAAGCGATTTGTAAAGCTGTGTAGATATAGTGTTAATGAAGCATTCCTTCTGTTCGGGTTTTTCTAAGGCGTTTTCGCAGTTTGAAAAAGATGGGTAGCTATCCACATCTTTCCAATTTATTGTTTTCATTTCTTGTTCATAGATATTTTCTGAAGAAACTTTTTCGGTCTCAAAAAACTGACAGGAGGTTGCCAGTAATAAAAGAAAAACAAAATGGAAACGCTTTATCATTCAGAAAAAATTCAACTTGAAAAGTACAAATTTACTGAAACTAAATGGTTTGAAGCATGAAGAAATTATTTCAACAAAAAAGCCGAAGAAATTCTTCGGCTTTGGTAATAATTGTAATTAAAAATTTACTTTATATCAAAAACAATAGGTAAAGAATAGAGTACGCCTACTTTTTCACCTTTCTGCTCGCCGGGTTGCATTTGTGGAAGTAACTTTACAATACGAACAGCTTCCGCTTCAAGTTCTGGTTTTGGAGCCCGCGCGCGAACATCTACTATTTTTCCAGTTTTATCAATTTTGAATTGAACGGCGATGCGTTGTCTGCCTACCAAGCCTAAACTATTGGCAAGCTCGGTGTTGAAATTGGTGCCAACAAATTGCGAAATATTCATAGACATACACTTTTTCATAGCTTCATTATCAGCGCCTGTGCAGCCAGGGAAAACTGGCACTTTTTCAATAGCTGCAAAAGGAACATCTGCTTCGTTTTGATCTTTTGTTTCGTCCAAATATTCCTGAACGGAAGTGTAAACTTTATCGCCTGGTTGTGCTTCTGTTGTTAAAAGTTTCAAGGCTTTTTCTTCTTCTGGAGTCATTTCGCCTTTTTTCATAATGGCTTCGTCCAGTTCATTGATTTTGTTCATTACTTCGGAATTTGACTGTTCTACAGTTTGCGTTTCTTCGGCTTTTGGATCGTCGCTGCAAGCTGTGTAAAATAACATGCTGAAGATTGCTGGCAACAATAGTAAATACTTAAGTTGCGCGATTTTTCTGGATTTTGATTTTTGTAACATAATTATTCGTTTTTTGATTAATGATTGATTGAAAAATGTATTGATGAATGATATTTTTTCGGTTTGAAATACTTCCGAAAGTAGATTTTGATAGTATTGTTTTTTACTTTTTTGCTGCGTCACTTTTGCATCAGCAATATATTCGTGAAGAGTGGCTATTCTATTCTGAAATAGATAAATCATTGGATTGAACCAAAACACAATTCTTAGAATTTCAAAAAACAGTAAGTCTAGAGAATGTTTTTGCTCTATGTGAATTTTTTCGTGAGAAATGATGCTGGCTTTGCTTTCTTCGGAAATGTTTTCGCCAATAAATATTGAGTTGAAAAAAGAAAATGCAGTGTCTGTTTTGGGAAGAATCACCAATTTAAAATTTGGGAAGTTTTCCACAGTTCCAGCGATTTTCAACTTTGCTATTTTGTATAATTTCCAACCGAAAAACAATGCGCTGAGAAGCATTCCTAAAAACCAGAAATCTAATAAACTGGGAAACCACGATGAAACTCCACTTGAAATTGTTTCAGAAGTATCGCCAATAATAACCGCTGGCAACTGAAATACATATTCCTTCGGAATGTTTTGTTGAAGAAACTCTAAGCTTATAAATGGTAAAACACAGCCTAAAATTGGTGTTAACAATAGATAAACTCTGTTCAAATTGAAGAAAGTTTCCTTCCTAAAAAAAAGATCATAAACTGCCAAAAACAGTATTTGAAAAACGAGTATTTGAAATAGTGTGTGTATCATTTTTCAGGTTTCTCAGCGTTAATTTCTTTCATAATAACCTCCATTTCTTGAATGCTGATGTCGTTTTTCTTCATAAAAAAGGAAACCATACTTTTAAAGGAACCTTGAAAATAACCGTCCATCAACTTGTTTAATGATTGGCTGCTGTATTCCGTTTTTTTCACTTTTGGAAAATATACATGGCCACGTCCTTCTTTTCTGTAATCCACAAAATCTTTGCTCTCCAAAATCCTAACAATGGTAGAAACGGTATTGTAGGCTGGTTTTGGCTCTGGAAATTCATCCATAATTGAAGCTACATTTGCTTCTTTTAAATTCCAAAGGATTTGCATAATGTCTTCTTCTGCTTTTGTAAGTTGTTTCATGGTTCAGGTATCAGGTATCAGGTATCAGGTATCAGGTATCAGTTATCAGTTATCAGTTATCAGTTATCAGTTATCAGTTATCAGTTATCAGTTATCAGTTATCAAATATAACTAAAAAATTAGTTTAAACTAATTTTTTAGTTAATAAAATTATATTCCTATTAAAAAACCTCACAGATTTCAGGAATCTGTGAGGTTTTAAGTGTAAATTTTGAATTAGAAATCTTGTCCCGACAGCTATCGGGATTGAATCCTATATCCAAGTGGTTTTTTCTTCAATAGTGCTTTTGCGGGTTCCTTCGGGAAGTTCATCATTGTATTTTCCCATATAGAAAAAGCCTAAACATTGTTCTCCTTCTTCCATCTTGATAAGTTTGTCCATATGTTTTATAATACCTGGCGAGGCCCAATATGCGCCAATACCCATCTCGTGTACCGTGAGCCACATATTTTGAACAGCCATAGATGTAGCTGCAATTTCTTCCCATTCGGGCAAACTTTCTTTTGGATCGCGTTGCATGCAAATAGCGATTACACAACCAGCTTTTACGGGATTGTCCATGAATTTTGCATAAGTAAATTCTGAAAAATTTGAAGTAGTTTGCTTGTAGGTTTCTGCAGCAAATTTTCCGAGAGCTACCTGAGATTCACCGTGAAAAACTTTAAAACGCCAAGGTTCTGTTCTTTTGTGAGTTGGCGCCCAATTGGCAGTTTCAAGGATGGCTAAAATTTCTTCTTTGGAAATTGGCTGATCGTTATATTGTGCTGGAAAAACCGCACGTCTGTTCTTTATTGTTTCTGAAATCATTGTTTTTATTTAGGGTCGTGAAGATACTGAAAGCGCGTTTCTAAAAAAACAATTTTGGATAAATGAGGAAACTTTAAAAAAATTATTTCTACATAATTAATCTTAACGAGCTCTTTTCTTTTTGTTGGTTTTTGACCCAACTCTAGACATTGCGCATCTAAAACCAATATAATTTGTGGCCATATATTCCGGCAAATATCTACGTTGTGCAGGATCTAGCCAATATTCTCTATCGCGCCACGAACCACCTTTAAACACACGCGCCTCATCATTGATAAGTGTAGTTTTATTAGCGGTTTTATCGTATTCTCTTTGAATTTTTCCAGTACTATCGACATAAGTTTTTTGAACTGGTGAATTGTACATTGGGTATTCTGTTGAAGAAGCATTTTTTGTATTATAGGCTTTAGAACCTTGATCGCCATCTAAGTAATTTCTATTGTCGCTTGTTGAAAAATTTATGCGAAGATAGGTTTCTTTGTCATCTACAGGCACTTGAATTAATTCTCCAGGCAGTTGTCTTGGAATGAGTTTTCCATTCGGTAATGTATCATAGATAATAGCATCTACGGTTACGGAATTAAAAGTTCCGTCTGCATTTTCAGAACTTTTGGTGTAAACATTTCCGCGGAAATAATTGAAGTCATTATAATCATCTTCCACTATTGGTCTATAAACATCTGCCACCCATTCTGCCACGTTTCCAGCCATATCATAAAGACCATAATCATTTGCCACATAGCTTTTTACTTTTGCGGTTATGTCTGCATTGTCATCACTCCAACCTGCAATTCCACCATAATCACCTTCACCTTGTTTAAAGTTTGCCAATTGGTCTCCTTGAGATTTACGTTTTCCCGAACGTGTGTATTGGACGTTCCACGGATATTTTTTTCTTCCTTTGTGGGTGTTGTATTCTCTAATACCATCAAGACCTAAGGCTGCATATTCCCATTCGGCTTCCGTTGGCAAACGATATGCAGGAAGAAAAATTCCGTCTTTTCGTTGCAAATATAAATCTGTGTGTTTTGCACCAAGCTCAGTACTATCCTTTTTCAATTCTACCAATATTTTGGAGCGTTTGCCACCATTTAATATGGAATCATTTCCGCCGTAAGACAGTGAAGGCGCTGTTAAATAGGTTTCTGTTGAAAAAAGTTCAGCTCCTTGAACATTATATCGTGCATTCGGAGCGGTAAATCCTGATTCTTCTAGAAATATTTCATTCACTCTATCTGTTCTCCATTTGCAGAAATTAACGGCTTGTAACCAACTTACACCAACCACTGGATATTCCCCAAAAGCAGGATGACGCAGATAATTTTTGACCATAGACTCATTGAACCCCAAAGAATTACGCCAAACCAATGTATCCGGCACTGCGCTAGCGTAAATATTTTTATAATTATCAATTTCTGGCGGAAAAACTCGTTTTACCCAATCTATATATTCTAGATACATTAGGTTGGTTACCTCTGTTTCGTCCATATAGAAGGACATAACGTGTTGCTGATTTGGAGTGTTGTTCCAATCGCCAATAGGATCGTCTTGCACTTTCCCCATAGTGAATGTGCCACCCTCAATCAAAACAAGACCCGGACCTGTTTCCTGTTCTTGTGCTTCTTTATTGTAATTTTTTGCAAAACCACCCATACGGCCAATCATTTTCCAGCCAGTTGCTCTCGAACTGTTTTTATAATCCGGTTTGTTAGAGCAGGAAAACGAAAGAATTAAAAAGAAAAAAAGAAGCAATCGGCTCATTAATAGTTGAATTTTTAACGAGCCAAAAGTAAAGTTATTCTGCCTTGAAGCAAAATTGTAGTTGATAGATTTTAGTCTCAAATTGAAGTTGAAACGAAAATTGCACTTTTTTTAAGATAGCCTCTTATCGTTCTATTTATAGTTGATAATACCTATCAATGCTTTGGCATTCAATAGAAATCTGGTTACTATATTGTTATATTAATCCCTTTCAACAATTTTCTAGAAGCAATAAAACTGCTCTTTTAAAGAACGTTCTTTTTCAATCTTCTAAAAATTTAAAGCTTAAACCAAGATTTTAACCAAAAAAATACATTAATTTTAACAAGTTATCTTATTGCAAGATGGATTTATTCATAATAGAAAAGCTAGTAATTGCTGAACTTAATACACCCAAAAATGTTTTTTTTGTTCGGTTTTGTCAAGAAATCAAGTTATTGAATATTTCCAATTTTGCCTCATATCCTCACAAACATATAAAACGATATCCTCACCTTACGTTTTAATGTTTTATATGTGAACAATATAATAGTCATAACTGAAATAGACATTCACCTTCAACAATTACATTTTATTGAAACCGAGCAATTCCATTATGAAGTTTTATTTTAGAAATTTCCCTTTGTGGAAAATGCTTATAAAAAATTGATCTTATGTACTTAAAAAATGGAATCACCTCATTATCCGTATTTTCCATTATAGTTTTCATGTTAATTTCAACAACCATAACTGCTCAAATAAAAAATGATGTGGTGCCGGCTACTAGAGGTGCGATTACTCCTGCTTCCAGCGATAAAATTGCACTGTTAATAGGCAACGCCGCATATGAAGGAGAAAACGCACTGAAAACACCTAAAAATGATGTTGCAAAAATGGAAACCGCTTTAAAAAAATTGAATTTTTATATTGTAAGGATAGACGATGCCTCGCGTGATGAAATGTACCAAGTCTTTTCAGTTTTTGAAGAAAATTCCAAACAGGCTAGAGTTGCTTTTTTTTATTATTCTGGTCATATGGTTGTACTCAATGACAAGAATTATTTGGTTCCCATTGATGCAAAGATAAATAAGGAGGAAAATGTAATTTCCCAAACGGTTGCATTGGATTCTATGATGAATAATTTAAAAGCACGAGAAAGTGTAATCGCTATTGATGTTGCTTACCCAAGTCATTTTAAATTCAATAAATCCGCGTCAAGTAATGGAATTTCTTTCGCAAAACCTAAGAATTTTGATAAGGGTCTTTTAAGTTTTACAACGGGAAGCAATGCAACCTTAAAAGAAGGTGAAAGCAGTTTATTCAGCACTTATTTTTCAAAGGAAATAGTAAATGGGTTTCCTTATGTTGCTTTTCTGGCTGCAAGAACTAACATAAAAGCAATTACCAATGGAAAACAAGACTTGGCTGCTTTTGGGTATATTACAAATTGCAATACGGGCTATGGCAGCTGTTCCAATTGGAAAGATGATACGGTTATGTCGTTTATGCCAAGATTCGCATTTCCATGGCCACCACCTCAGGCTTCTGCCCGAGATGTAATTCCGAAGGGCTTTTTTTCAACTTGTAAAACGTTGGGAGATGTTAATGTAATTCTCAGATCAGCTCTGGACAAAGCCGAATATTTTGAAAAAAGTTATTATCCAATTGGAGATGGTGAACACGGATTTGTGGTTACTACTCGTTTAGAACAAATAAATGAAGACGCCACATCAATAAAGGGGACAGATAGATGGGCAATAAAGTATAATGAAAGGAAAGATATTTCATTTTCAAAATATCTTAGCTCGCTTTTTTTTCCTCAGAAAGGATATTTTAGGGTAATCGCCTTTATTGTTACGGACAATTCTTTAAAAAAATCAAGTGAAAGTCCTACAAAAGATGAAGCACTGGGCTGGCTCGATAATGGCGAACCCGATATTCCATACGGAATTCCTGAGAGATTATTCACTAAGAACTATAACGTTACCGCCTTAATCTATGAATATCAACTCCCAGAAAATGATATTAACGCTGCCCTTGTTCCTCATAGTTTACATCAAGGAAGGGAGCACTTAGTAAAAGCTAAACTTTGGGGTGAATTAAGCAAAAATTAAATGAAAACAATCAGACAAATCCGTACACGCTTATTGAGTATTTTTTTAACTGGTTTCATATTATTGTTGCTTGCCATAGTTTTGCAAACCATTGGAGGTAAATATAAAAACCTAGTTTATATTCCTTGGCTTTGGTTGGTGGCTCTTTACATTGCTCCTATTTTAGTTTTATTTCAAATTGGAGAAAGAACCGTAAAACGGAATATTACAATTATAGTAGCTCTTTCTGGCTTATTTGTGTTTTTATCGCTACTTACTATTCTTTTGCAAGGATATGTTGCTACAACACAAGAAGGGCTTCCATATTTGGCATATTCCAAGACTTTACTAATGTCTGCGCTACTACTTATTCCGTTGGAGGTGTTTATAATTTATTTAATTCGAAAAAAATTATATATCAAAAAGGTGGTTGATGCTAGCACTGATTTCTCCAATATGGATCCAAAAGTGTTTATATCTTATAATCATAGTGATAGTGAAGTTGCTTTAAAAATACTGGATGCTCTTGAAAAAGCGAGCATAGAAGTAATTATAGATCAAGAAGATATGATGGCAGGAGCTGATATAAAAAACTTTATTGAGAAATCTATAGGTGAATCTACTGTAACCGTTTCTTTAGTATCGAACAGAAGTTTAAAATCTGCTTGGGTAGCACTTGAAACTATTGACACCTTCTTTTTAGAACGCTACATGAAAAACAAAAAATTTATTGCCTGTTATCTTGATGACGATTTCTTTCAACCGGATTATACTTTAAAGGCAGTAACTGACATTGACGAGCAGCTGAAAACCAATCAGAAAATGATTCCTGAATATCAGCAAAAGATGATAGACACCAGAGATCTTAATATTCAAAACACTCGTTTATTAGCACTTAGAAACAATCTGGATGGGATTATTGGTAGATTAAGAGATAGTTTGTGTCTTGATGTTAGGGAAGAACCGTTTAATCAAAGTATGAAAAAACTGATTCAGGCTATTGAGGATGATTCATAACGACAGCAATTAGTCTTGATCCCTAAAAAGGCTCCTCCAAATGGAAGAATTTAAGGTAAAATAAGTAGAAACAATCAAAAACAAAAAAAGTCTCTCCATTTTGAAAAGCTTCTCATCGATCTTACCTATAATTATTAGGATCTAGCCAAATACTCAATTTGTGTTACTGAATTTGGAATTATTGTAATACATTTAGAATATACAAATGGTTTCAGCACGCTTTAAAACAGATTTTTCAAGTTTTAAGCGAAAGACTTCGTGTTCTTCAGAATGTTCAATTTCAAGAAGTTCTTGCGTTTTTTCCCAAACATCTTCCCTCCAATTAGTAATGAGTTTGGAAATTAGATATTCGTCCATTCGACCCAACAATAAATCTACCCACACAAGAGTTGGGTTTAATGGCTCCAAAATTTCATCTTGAACCCGATCTATAGTACTTGCAATTACATGATTTACATGACGATGATCTTCATAACGCTGCTTTCTTTGAATTTCCGAAAGTGTGTTCCATTCAGGTTTTAATAGATCGTGTAAGGCCAATACCAAGTCATAATTTATATGAGCATTCACACCAAGTATTAAGAATTGCAGTTCGCTTAAATTAGAATTCTTTGTAGCTTTATGGGCGTTGTCCCAAACTTTAGAGGTTGGCTCTCCACAATCATAACAGATTAAACCCTCAAAATAATAATTAGCAAAGCGACGCAGCAATTTATTTACCCAAAGGGTATCGTGAAACTCGTTGTTACTAATTGCTGAAACCATATTGGTACTCATTAAATGGTAACAGTTTAGAAATACTAGTCGTGAATCCTTAATAGATTTCCATTGCTCTATATATTGACCCATTTTAATTAATTTTGAATCAGCGGGTTGCATAACAATTGTTTTAAATTTGAAGCTACTAATCTAAGAAAAAATGGAATCATTTTGAGGACAATCTCAAAAGTTGTATGTGAATTGAAGAAATTCAGAATTGTGATAAAACAAAAAAAGCCTCTCCATTAGGAAAAGCTTCTCATCGGTCTATTTCTAAACCACAAGCCACCTTTAAGTGACTCAACACAACATCTTGTTGCGGTCTGGACGAGACTCGAACTCGCGACCCCCTGCGTGACAGGCAGGTATTCTAACCAACTGAACTACCAGACCAAATTTTCAATCTACCTTTCGGTAAACCCTAACAACAGTTAGGCATAGTGAAAAATTGTTACCAATACATTTTGGAAACATGTTCCTTGCTGTATTAAGCGGTGGCAAATATACTACTCCATTTCATTTTCGCAAACTATTTTATTGAAAAAAATAAATTAATTGCTTTGAGCCATATATCTACCTTCAAACTTATAAAATTGTAAATGCACACCGCCACTGAACACTAAATACAGTTTTTACCCAAACTTCTGGCGTTCCACTAAATAGGTAGTCAAAATCTTGTTGAAGCTCTCATTAATGTCTGTTAAAACATATTTTATTCTGTATTGCGCACAGCGAAGTTGCAGTTCCTTAAAGTAATTTTGAACGGCTTCTTCGTATTGTTCCTTAATATTATCTGCATAAAGATTTACGTGTTCTCCTGTTTCAACATCTACAAATCGCTTTGGGCGGTTGCTAAAATCGAAGTTTACCTCTCGCTTTTTATCAAATGTATGGAAGAGAACCACTTCGTGTTTATTATGTTTTAAATGTTGAAGGGCATCAAAAAGTTTTTCGGCTTCGGCATCACTTTGAAACATATCTGTAAAAAGAAAAACCAACGAACGGCGTTTCAGCTTTTCTGCAATTAAATGAAGGTGTTCATAGGTTTTGGTTTGAGTATTTTCTTTTGAAGAAAGCAAGGCTTCATTCAACTTTTGAAGTAACATTTGGTGATGGCGCTCACTTCCTTTTTCCGAAGCATAAAATTCATAAGCGTCACTGTAAACACTCAATCCCACGGCATCGCGCTGTCGTTTCATTAAATTCATAATTGCCGCGGAAGCCAACACAGAAAACCCAATTTTGTTCAAGGAATTTATATTGAACTGCTTCAATTTCGGATAGTGCATCGAGCTACTATTATCCACTATTAAATGGCAACGTAGATTTGTTTCTTCTTCGTAACGTTTGGTGTAAAGTTTATCCGTTTTGGCAAAAAGTTTCCAATCTATATGTTTGGTACTTTCGCCATTGTTATAGATTTTATGTTCAGCAAATTCTGCCGAAAAACCGTGAAATGGGCTTTTGTGAAGCCCAGAAATAAAGCCTTCCACCACTTGTTTTGCAAGCAGTTCTAGGTTTTTAAAACCTGTAATTTCGTTTATCTCTTTCTCTATATTCAAAAGTCAGATTTTCTACTGAATCGTTTTTTTCAAAATATACATATTAGCCAAATCGCCTTCAATCACATTTCCTTTTTCATCCAACATCCACACTTGATTTTCACCAACTTTGAATTGAAAAGAACCACTTACAATTTTTAAACGAATCTCTGTACCATCTTGATTCCAAATAAAGTTGCCTTCTTGAGTAAATAAGTTGTCGTCTTCAGTCTTACCTAAATATGTTTGCGAAAGTTTAAAGGTTTTATCGTTTTTCAATTCTAAAATAGTTTCAATTCCCGAACAATCAGCACAAGGCGTTGTTCCTTCATAGACGCCTGCCCAATCTAAAGAATTTTCGGAGTTATGTGAATCTACAATGGCCTGATCTACAGTTTCCGTTGTTTCTTCTGAAGAAGTTTCTGTTTTTTCTCCATTCTTGCAGCCTACAAATGTCATTGCTGCAATTGCTAACCCCAATACTATCTTTTTCATACTTATTATTTCAAAACTTTATCTACAATTCCATATTCAACAGATTCTCCAGCATCCATCCAATGATCGCGGTTAAAATCTTTCATCACTTTTTCAAATTTTTGGCCACAGTTTTCAGCTAAAATTCGTGCGCTGATTTCTTTTGTTTTCAAAATTTCCTGAGCGGTAATTTCAATATCGCTAGCAACGCCACGAGCCCCACCGCTTGGTTGGTGAATCATAACGCGTGCGTGTGGTTGAATAAAACGTTTTCCTTTTTCGCCTGCGGAAAGCAAAATACTTCCCATTGAAGCCGCTAAACCAGTACAAATTGTTGAAACCGGACTTTTTATCTCGCGCATAGTGTCATAAATTGAAAACCCTGAAGTTACATAGCCGCCCGGACTATTGATGTAGAATTTTATTTCGTCGTGGCTCAAGGCGTCTAGATACATCAGCCTATCCACAACATGGCGTGCGCTTTTGTCATCCACCATTCCCCAAAGGAACACTTTGCGTTCCTCCAATAATTTGCCGTCAATTATATCTTGTACTTTTTTTGTTTTTTCCATAGTTTTTGGTCTGTCTCCTCGAGTGTAGTCGAGAGGTTTTATAATTATATTATTTTAATAGAGAGTCTCGACAGTGCTTCGACTGCGCTCAGCATGACACGCCTGTCCAGACATTTTACTAATATAGAAAAAGGCCTAGCAATACGCCAAGCCTTTTATAGATTTATTTCTTTTGAAATTTTACAAAAGCACATCAATCGCCTCTGCGTAAACATTTTTAGGAGCAACGCCTACTTGACGGCCAACTACTTCACCATTTTGGAAAACCAATACGGTTGGAATGTTACGTACTCCGTATTTTGCGGCAAACTCTTGGTTTGCATCTACATCTACTTTTCCTACAATGGCTTTGCCTTCGTATTCTTTACTTATTTCTTCAATGATTGGTCCTACCATTCGGCAAGGTCCACACCAAGCTGCCCAAAAGTCAACCAATACTGGTTTGTCACTTTTTAGAACTGTTTCTTCAAAATTTGCGTCTGTTATTTCTAATGCCATAATCTTTGTTTTTAATGATTGTCAAAAATAGTTATTTTTTTTACTATAAAGTGGTTGTTAATATATGTTTAGGAAATGTGAGTATTGTTTATTTCTATTATCAATTCAACTTATACCGAACCTGTTCCTTTTCAAGCTCATCCAATAATTCCTTGGATATGTTGATCTTATGATTTCGGCTAGGCATAGTAAGATGAATTTTTTCGTCTTTTTCATAAACCACAAAAAACAATTGTTTTTCGCCTTTATGGGTTTTTACGAGATTTTTAAGTGAATCAATCCGTCCATCTTTCAAATCGCTCAACGGCATTGAAATCGTTAACTTTTTTCCGTGCGTTTCCATAACATCGTGAAGTAATTGAACGCTATTATATTGAAGGCGTGGGTCACTCTTTTTACCAGTTTCACGATTTGTCCAGCCTTCTTTTACTAAAACCCGTCCATAGATGAAGCTGTTTGGAACCAAGAAATGGCGCCATTTTAAATATTCTTCACCAAAAATTTTGAAATCGTAACTATCGTCATAATCTTCAACGGTGAAAATAGCCCAACCTTTTCCAGCCTTCGATTCTCGGTGTTGAACATCACTAACAACACCTCCAAAGCACATTTCTTTATTAAGATAATCCTCCAAATGATTAAAATTTGAAACCTTGCAATTTGTAAAACTGTCCATTTCTATTTTAAAATCATCCAGCGGATGGCCTGAAATATATACACCAACCACTTCGCGCTCCTGTCTCAATTTTTTCATCGTGCCCCATTCCTCACAAGGTGGAACTTCGGGCTCAGGAATTTGTACTTCGCTAGCATCGCCAAATAGACTTACTTGTGAAGAGTTCTGCGTTTCCTGATACTTTGCGGCATAACGCAACACTTTTTCCAAAAACATTACTCCATCGCCATCGTCGTGAAGATATTGCGCTCGATGCGCATCGAAACTATCAAAACCACCCGCCAATGCTAAGTTTTCAAATGCTTTTTTATTTGCGGAACGCAGGTCAATTCGCTTTGCCAAATCAAAAACCGATTTGTATTTCCCGTCTTTTCTATGTTCAACAATCGTTGAAACGGCGCTGCTGCCCACACCTTTTACGGCACCCATTCCAAAACGGATTGCTCCTTGATCGTTCACTGTAAATTTGTGGAAAGATTCATTTACGTCTGGTCCCAAAACTTTCATTCCCATCCGCTTACATTCGTCCATAAAAAAGGTGACTTGTTTTATATCGCTCATATTATTTGAAAGCACCGCAGCCATATATTCCGCAGGATAATGTGCTTTTAAATAGGCTGTTTGGTAAGCAATCCAAGCATAACAAGTGGAGTGAGATTTGTTGAAAGCGTAACTCGCAAAAGCTTCCCAATCCTTCCAGATTTTTTCTAACTTTTCTGCATCGTGGCCTTTTTCCGAAGCTTGAGCAACAAATTGCGGTTTCATTTTGTCGAGCACCGATTTTTGCTTTTTACCCATCGCTTTTCGCAAAACGTCTGCTTCACCTTTTGTAAAGCCTGCTAATTTTTGCGAAAGCAACATCACCTGCTCTTGGTAAACTGTAATTCCGTAGGTTTCTTTTAAATATTCTTCCATTCCAGGAAGGTCATATTCTATTTCTTCTTCGCCATGCTTTCTTTTTACGAAACTCGGAATGTATTCCATCGGGCCCGGACGGTAAAGCGCGTTCATTGCTATTAAATCCGCAAAAACCGTTGGCTTTAATTCCTTCATGTATTTCTGCATTCCGGCAGATTCATATTGAAAAATCCCAAC
Organism: Aequorivita sublithincola DSM 14238; assembly: GCF_000265385.1. Taxonomy (NCBI): domain Bacteria; kingdom Pseudomonadati; phylum Bacteroidota; class Flavobacteriia; order Flavobacteriales; family Flavobacteriaceae; genus Aequorivita; species Aequorivita sublithincola. The sequence goes on along the minus strand of NC_018013.1, from coordinate 1,705,801 downwards.
TGTTTCTCCTCTTTGGAAAAGCTCGTATGTCTTTTCATCATCAAGCGGAAAAACATCTGGATCCAGATCAATATCGTGCTTGTGTTTTACGAGTTTAACCGTGTCTTTTATAAGTGTCAACGTTTTTAAACCCAAGAAATCCATTTTTAGAAGTCCCGCACTTTCAACAACCGAGTTGTCAAATTGGGTTACATATAAATCTGAATCTTTTGCAGTGGCAACGGGTACAAAATCTGTAATATCGCTAGGCGTAATAATTACACCACAAGCGTGAATTCCAGTATTCCGAACAGAACCTTCAAGCACTTTAGCCTGATTTATGGTTTGCGCTTCCAGATCACTTCCTTTGGAAAGATTTAGAAGTTCGTGCACTTTTGGAAGTTCATCACTTCGAAAACGACCTCGCAGTTCCGCATCACTCAAACCGAAAATTTTGTTCAGTTTAGTCATGTTTGGAATGAGTTTCGAAATTCTGTCGGCGTCATTCAACGGTAAATCTAAAACCCGCGCTGTATCGCGAATGGAGGATTTTGCTGCCATAGTTCCATAAGTGATAATTTGCGCTACTTGGTTACTTCCGTATTTGTTGATTACGTAATCCATAACCTTGCTCCGGCCTTCATCATCAAAATCAATATCAATATCGGGCATACTTACACGATCTGGGTTTAGGAAACGCTCAAAAAGCAAATCGTACTTTATTGGACAAATATTTGTGATTCCCAAGCAGTAGGCAACAGCACTTCCCGCCGCAGAACCACGTCCTGGGCCAACGGAAACATCCATTTTCCGTGCTTCGGCAATAAAATCTTGTACAATCAAAAAGTAACCAGGATAACCTGTATTGGCGATTACATCCAACTCAAAATCGAGACGTTGCTTAATTTCTTTTACGCGCTCTGAAGCATTTTCTGGAAGCTCAAAACTTGTAAGTGCTTCATAAGAAACTTCTATTAATTCTGGATAGCGTCTTTTGGCGCCTTCATAGGTTAGATAGCGTAAATAGGCATTCTCACCACGTTTCCCACCGTCAATATCGTCAGTTTTTAAAAATTTTTTTGGGATACCGAAATTGGGTAGCAAAACGTCACGATGCAATGAAAAAGGTTGAATTTTTGAAACTACTTCTTCAATATTCGAAATTGCTTCAGGAAGATCTTTAAAAAGGACTTTCATTTGATCCTGCGACTTAAAATAGTATTCCTGATTTGGCAAACCGTAACGATATCCGCGACCACGACCAATTGGCGTTGCCTGTTTTTCACCATCTTTTACGCAAAGTAAAATATCGTGCGCGTTGGCGTCTTCTTTGTCAATATAATAAGTGTTGTTGCAAGCAACGAGTTTTACATTATTGCGCTGCGCCATTTCAACCAAAACATCGTTTACGCGCTTTTCGTCTTCTTGGTCGTGGCGCATAATTTCCACATAAAGGTCTTCACCAAACATTTCTTTCCACCAAAGAAGTGCTTCCTCAGCTTGGTTTTCGCCTATGTTTAGAATTTTTCCAGGCACTTCGCCATAAAGACTTCCAGTTAAAACAATGATGTCTTCTTTGTACTTTTCTACAATATTTTTATCGATTCGAGGGACATAATAAAAACCTTCGGTGTATGCGATTGAAGCCATTTTCGCCAAATTGTGGTAGCCGCTTTTGTTTTTGGCGAGCATTACAATTTGATAGCCGTTGTCCTTGTGGTTTTTGTTGAGATGATCTTCGCAAACGAAGAATTCGCAACCTACAATCGCTTTTAAAGGTTCTGGTGAAGTTTCTTCCTCATCATTTTTAGGTAAGTCAGCTAAGGTTTTATTGTAATTAGAAACGGCTTGTACAAAGTGAAATGCGCCCATCATATTGCCCGTATCCGTGATTGCAACGGCGGACATATTATTTTCAACGGCTGCATTCACCAAATCTATCGTACTGGAAGTGGATTGCAAAATTGAAAACTGAGAATGATTGTGAAGGTGCACAAACGGAGCATCTTCTAGCGTGGCAATATTTTCTTTTATTTCTTCGGAAGAGATTTCCTCTTTTTCTGAAACGGCCTGCATTTGCTTCCGAATTTTTTCTGAAGCTTTTTTAAGATTTATATGTTTCAGCCCAATAAGCTGAATGATTTTTGGGTTTTCTTCTGAAAAATTTTCGAAATAATCTGGCTGTACATCAAGTTCCTCTTTCGTGAAAATTTGACGACGAACCAATTCTAGAAAACAACGTGTGGTGGCCTCAACATCTGCTGTTGCATTATGTGCTTCGGCAAAAGGTTCGCTAAAAAGATATTCGTGAAGCTCGGTTAATGTTGGCAATTTAGACTTTCCGCCACGACCACCAGGAATCTGACATAATTGGGCGGTGGTTTCCGTACACGTATCCAAAACTGGAAAATTTGGTAACGGGTTTTCTATTCCTAAACGGAAAAATTCCGCGCCCATAATATTTACATCGAAACCTAGGTTTTGACCAACAATGAATTTTGTTTTTGAAAGCGCAATTTTGAATTTTTCAATCATTTCTTCCAAGGAAATTCCTTCAGAAGTTGCCAATTCGGTTGAAATTCCGTGGATTTTTTCAGCATCAAAAGGAATGTTGAAACCTTCGGGCTGCACCAAATAATCTTGATGCTCAATCATATCCCCCATTTCATCGTGAAGCTGCCAAGCAATCTGGATACAGCGTGGCCAGTTATCGCTATCGCTCACGGGAGCGTTGTAACGTTTTGGAAGGCCTGTGGTTTCTGTATCGAAGATTAAAAACATTTTTTCAGGGATTTAGGAGTTAGGAAATAGGGATTAGAACAAAGGCGTCTGAGTGTTTTGAAAGCATTATCGAAAACTTAAGTTTCGAGACTAATTTTCTTGCTTCCAAAATGTATCGAAGACACAATTTTTGAAAAAAGTAAAAATAGAAAAATCAACCGCCTTCGGGAAGGAAAACTATGAAGAGTTGTTCACAATAAAAAACCGTCTTTGGAAATTTCCAAAGACGGTTTTGTTCTTCTTTTTCAAAAAATATTAAGCGACTACTTTTTCAAAGTTTTTAGCACTTTGCCACGCAGTATTGATGGTGTCACGTTGATTGGTCAAAACTTTCTGAGTCGTTGGAGGTAATGTTGTGTCTTTAATCACTTCATTGTACTCTTCAATTGCAGCTTTTTCACCTTTTTGAACTTCGCCTAAAATTGTTTCTTCATTATTTGAAGAAAAGGCCGTTTCAATATCCATCCAAGTTCTGTGAATTGCTCCTTTGGTGCTTCCACCTTTTTCTGGAGTTTCGCCGTAGTTTTTAATCTCAGTCTTTAATTCGTGACCGAAATCATATCGCTTTTGAGCTTGTTCGCCAAAGAATTGCTTCAGTTTTGTGTTCTCCACTTTTTCTGCAGCTTTTTTATAACCCTTTTCGGCATCATAATTTTTCTCTAACAGTTCGTTTAATTTGCTTGTCATTTTTTCAGTAAACTTCATCATCTTTCGTTTTAAATTATACAGCTGTTTTTTCTTCATCATTCCTCTAAAGACAACTGCTCAACTTCATTCGGATATATCCTAATATACCATGAATAGAAGGTTTTCAACGAATTATTAACCTAAGTTTAGCGCAAATTAACAAGGTTTAACCTTTGAAGCGGATTTTAAGTAGAATATTATTGGTTTTACAATGAATATTATGAGAATAGTTTGATAATAGTGTTTAAAAACTGACATAAGACTTTATGACATAGAACTTAAGACTAAAAAAATAGCTTTTTTGAAAAACATATTAAATAGGAGGTTATTATTAGTCTTAAGTCCTTTCGTCTTATGTCCAATTAAAAAGATTTCTCATTTTCTTCCACACAAATAATGGTAGAACCAGACTATTTATATACAACATCAAACTTCCCTTCCGTGATTTCGGTGCGGTTGGTAACAAAGGCAAAAGTTCCCTTTATGGTTTTTGCCGTAGTGTCGTGTTCAAGGATGTTTAGTGAGCCGTCAGTTACGTTATCAGTACCAATAAGATCTTGATACTTCGCATTAAAACCTGTTTCTGGTAAAGTATATACTCCAACTTCGACTGTAGCAGGCACTGAAATTGCAATTAAAGAATTGGCTTTGCTTCCTGTTATTATTAAGGTATTACCGGTATTTCGAACATTTACAAGAATTGGCAAGAATGTATTGCCATCAACTACGGCGCTAAAAGTTCCATCGTTGGTTGGATCTACAATGATTCCATCGTCATAACTAACGTCATGTAAAACTCCTTTTGAAACATAAATTGTATCTACTCCAGGAAGAAAAGCATTGAAGTTGAATATTCCGGAAAGCGTTTTATTAGTTTCATTCACTTCAGAAATGGTTATTACACCTTCGCCATTCGGTTCTGTAGTGTAAAGATTTCCACCCATATCCTCATAAAAAGCATAATTTGGACGTCCTTCAGCAATAGTAAAATTTCCTTTACCCAAGCGTGAAATATGAATCGTTAGCGACTCGTCATCATTAACTCCTTGAATAGTAACGCTACCATTATCATTTAAAACTGCCTTTACATCGTTAGACTTATAGAATCTATTGTCTACTTTTGCCTGCAATGCAACTTGGTTATCTTCAACATCTTCGCAGGAAACTATAGATAGAACGGCTAAAAGTATAAATAGAAACTTTTTCATAAGTAAAAGGGTATTTAGGGTTTTGGCAAATGTAAAATAAAAACTTTAATTGATTGAATTTCAAAAAGAAAATATACTATCTTTGCCGTCCTTAATTATAACCGGGGTCGGGAACTCCAAAAATTAATTTAAATATGCCTGTAAAAATCAGACTACAAAGACACGGGAAGAAAGGTAAGCCTTATTTCTGGATTATTGCTGCGGATGGACGTAGTAAAAGAGATGGTAAATTTCTTGAAAAATTAGGATTTTACAATCCAACAACCAACCCTGCACAGATTGACCTTAACGTGGACAGCACTGTAAAATGGCTTCAAAATGGAGCACAACCTACAGATACTGCTCGTGCTATTCTTTCTTATAAAGGAGCTTTAATGAAAAATCACCTTGCTGGTGGTGTTCGTAAAGGTGCCTTGACAGAAGAACAAGCTGAAGCGAAATTCAATGAATGGTTAGAGCAAAAATCAGGATCTATTGATCACAAAAAAGCAACTCTTTCTGACGCTAAAGACAAAGTAAAAGCTGAAAAGCTTGCTGCTGAAAAAGCCGTAAACGAAAAACGTGCTGCTGATGCCGCTGCCGCTTCTGCTCCTGCAGAAGAGGAAGTAACTGAAGAAGCTGAAGCAACTTCTGAAACTCCAACTACTGAAGAAACTACTCCTGCTGCTGAAGTTGAAGCAACTGAAGCTCCTGCTGCCAAATCTGCAATAGAAGAGGCTGCTGAAGAAGCTAAAGAGGACAACAAAGAAGCATAATTTTCAGAACGATGCAAAAGGAGAACTGCTTCTACTTAGGCAAAATCGTTAGAAAATATAGCTTTAAGGGAGAATTGCTCGTAAAATTAGATACGGACGAACCTGAACTTTTTACTGAAATGGAATCGGTTTTTGTGGAACAACGCAAAAACCTGATTCCATTTTTTATTGAAGAAAGCTCATTACACAAAAGCGAACTTCTTCGCGTGCGGTTTGAAGATGTGAAAAATGAAGCCGATGCCGATGCCCTTATCGGCGCACATTTATATCTACCTTTAGAATTTCTTCCAAAACTCACTGGCAATAAATTTTACTTTCACGAAATTATAGGTTTTACTGCTGAAGACGAAGTTTTCGGAAAGATTGGTGAAATTACTGGCGTTAACGACACTACTTCCCAAGCTTTGTTTGAAATTGATCGCGACGGAAAACAAATCTTGATTCCGATGATAGACCATTTCATAAAAAAAGTGGATCGGGAGAATAAAACAATACTATTGAAAGTGCCGGATGGATTGATTGAAATGTACTTGTAGAAATTACAAATAGCAAGCACCAAATTCCAAACAAATCCCAAAAAAGAAAATCCAAATTCCAAAATTTTCAATCAACCATCAACAATCTTCAATATTAAATCCTTTGAAACCTTTTAAATTCAAACAATTCACCGTTGAACAAGACCGCTGCGCAATGAAAATTGGCACAGACGGCGTTTTGCTTGGCGCTTGGGTTTCAATAAAAAACAATCCTTTTTCAATTTTGGATATTGGCGCAGGTACAGGAATTATTGCCTTGCAACTTGCACAGCGTTCCTATGCCGAAATGGTGGACGCCATTGAAATTGATGGAAATGCCTTCGAACAATGTGTTGACAATTTTGAAAACTCACCTTGGGGCGATAGACTTTATTGCTATCATGCTTCTTTGGAAGAGTTTATGGAAGAAATTGAGGATAAATATGATTTGATTATTTCGAATCCGCCATTTTATTCTCCCCCTCTGCCTGCGGCATCTCCCCCAATAGGTGAGAAAAAAATTCCTAATTCACGAAAACTGGCAAGATTCAATGATGCACTTCCTTTTGATGAGTTGATTGAAAGCGTTTCGCTCCTACTATCAGACGAAGGAATTTTTTCGGTAATCATTCCACGGAAAGAAGAAGAAAGTTTCATAAAAATGGCTTCCGAAGTAAATCTTTTTCCAAACAGAATTTGCAGAGTTCGCGGCAATGAAACTTCCGAAGAAAAAAGAAGTATGCTGGAGTTTTCTTTTGAAAAGAATTTAATAAAAATTGAAAACCTAACTATTGAAATTTCTCGACACGATTATACCGACGATTATAAAAATCTCGTGCGGGAATTTTACTTGAAAATGTAGCGATTATTCTTAATCATATTCACTAATACCATATAACAATTGCTTCATTTTTGTGCCATTAATCTCAACTGGCTTGTAAGCAGTATTAAACTTATCAATCGTAATTGTTATGCCCTCTTTCAAACGTGTATATTCAACTGGGGTTTTAGATGCGCATTGCTGTTCGTTTTCATAGCTTGATAGCATAATGCCGAATTTTTCGTAGAAATTAACGCTTTCGTTTATAAAATTATTATACTCTGTTATAAACTGTAGCAACCTATCTATCGGGAATTCTAAATTTATTTGAAGGCTTCTTGCTGTGTCCAATTTTGCTTTGTCTGCCATGGTTTTATCCATTGTCACTAAATAACTATCAAGATTTTTTCGAACTGCATCCCAATCATCATTTTTTCTGCATTCTTCAAGCCCTGTACTGTAACCTAATGGTTTAGTGTATTCCTTAAAAAGGTCGATGACAGATTCAGAAATATTTTCGTTTTTCTTCTGTAAAAACGCAGTCTCAAAGTAAATGGTATTAAGATCATTGTGCATACGCAAGGTAAAATCAAGAATACATTCTACTTCCTTTAAGCTGCTGTCTTTTTCGGCTTTGGAAGTATTGGTATTCACAAACATAGACACAAAGGAATAAACAACAGAGGTGTAAATATTACTTTCTAATATGTTAGATATATCAAAACCTGCACGTTTGTCCTGCGTAGTTTTCAACTTATCCTTCATTTGCACAAACTCTGGATAATTGTTTGGATTACTTATTTTATTTACATCCCGCAAATTCGAAACCGCTGAAAAATGATGGTCTAGAGACAGCGTTTTTTCGTAAAGAATTTTTATAATTTGTAGCCCTTTTATATATCGTATTTTGCTAATATCACGTGATTCAAGATTTTTCAATAGTTGTAATTGCATATTTAATGCATCTTTTGCTATTAATAAATCTATTTTCTCTTCTATAGTCTTCGCATAATTTAACGAAATACTTGTCTGTTGCAATTGCAGGAAAATCACTTCTCTTTTTACGGAATACTCTTGTTGCAACACATTTATCTCAAAAAGCATTTCATCCACAACTTTGTTGGGGTCTGCTTCTGATTTAATTGCACAAAAACCCTTATGAAAGCATAGGAATATTATAAAGACAATTTTTAGTTTCATGGCTTTATTTTTTGCTACGCTCTGTGAGCGTAAGGGTTATTATAACTTCATCTTCTTTTATTTGCATTGGGTAATTTCCAGTTTTAAGTAGGTTGTATTTTGGATCAATTCCAATCACCTCTAAAACATCATTATTAAACTGTAAATCACCATCTTGTATAAATATTTTTGGCAGAATGGCTTGAAAACTAGAAAAGTAATTGCCCGCAACACTTATTTCTTCGTCTAGTGTTAATGAAGCACGCAGGATGTTCAAAACAAACGTGTTTTTATTCAATTTTTGTATGTCAATATCGTTGTTGGGGCTACTGGTTTTATTAACACTGCAAAGCCCGCCCCCGCCAGCGCAGTCCCTGCCACGTATATCGAAACCTATTGGTGCTTTTGATTGGGAATGGGCTGTAAAATATGAACAAAGCAGTGCCATAACCAATATGGAATATATTTTTGGTTTCATAATTTTTAATAAATTAATGTTAGAAAATTAATTTAAAGTCGATAAAATCGAATCGTTTAGGTAATAAGATTTACCTATATACTCTCCTCTTTTATAATAAACATATAGGGGATAACCCAAGGAACCATCATTACATATACCACACAATTGTGTTAAGAATGTATCGTATTTATTAGAGGCATCAAATAAGTTTCCAGATGGATGCTTGGTTGGATCAATAACTAAAGGAACATAATTAATATTATATTTTTTTATTACTGTTGTTAACAATGAATCACGAGTATCTCTATTTAACATATCTATTACATAATAGATTTTTATATTCTCTTCGTTCAAATATTCCTGCTGTTTTTCAATTTTTGGCATAAATTCGGGCACTCCTGAACAGGAAGGACTGGTTATAATAACAATTGCATTTTTACCTTCGTCGTGAATTTTCTTCGAAAGAGTCTTTGCATCAGTATATTGATGAAAACTTTTATAATTTTTATCTTCACGATTAACTAGAAACACACCACCAATTAAAATTAGAACTATAATTATGAAAATTGAAAAACCAAAAAATACTAAAAATTTTCTCATAATATTAGATGTTTAAAATACTTCTTCAATTTAAAAAAGAGACCGCTAATTTATAGCGGTCTCTTTCCAGTCCTACTTAATCCTCAACATTTTATAACCGGCTGCGGCGATAGTCGGCGTATATTTTTGCTGCTTTTTTAAATTGTTAAATGTAATGCCTTTAGCTTTTAATTCATTTATTACAGAATCATCAATAATAGGTAAATAATCCAGTGAAAAGCCATCTTTAAACTCTTTAGATTTGTCATTTGAGCCAATAAAAATATAAACTTCATTTTTATCATTTACAGCCAGTAAAGTATTTCCAGTATCATTTAAATACTTTGCCAATTGGGCTTCAGTATCAAAAGTTACATTTCCACTGGTTTTACCAATTCTGCATATTCCATTATAACAGCAAGAACAATTAGGAACATTCATTCCAAATTCAACAGATATAATCACTAGCCACCAAGGCAGTTTAGTGGTTTCGAAATTATTATTCATAAATTCGATACTAATGTCGCTGCTTTCTCCAACCTTATTTTCAATATTATAATTGGAATAAGGAATTACATTAGCATAGCTTGCAAGTGATATCGTCATTATTAGACTGAAAATCAAAATTGTTGAAATACGTGATAAGTTTTTCATAACTATAATATTTAATATTTAAAACACCTACTCTATACGCTTTTCGGTTACCGCGATTTTTAAGACAAAAACCAACTGTGTTTTAATATTAAATTGTAACTTTGATTTTGTGAACGCTTTGTTACATTCTAATTTTTATAATTAGTTTTTGCGAGGCTGCGAGAGCTCTTACCTTGTAAGGGCTTTCTCTTTTTAAGATGGTTTATTCTTTGATCTGGCTTTAATTTTAGTTGATTAGTATGTTTTTAACATAATATATGTATTAAAACACAAGGTAAAGTTAAATCATAAAACAATAGCTTTTACAAACACTCCAAATCGAAAATTGAAAAATCATGAAATTCCTGTTCTTTCATTTTGTAACAAAATGATAATCAATACTATGCTTGTTATTCGCATAAGTCATAATAAATGAATAATAATAATAATAGTGTATTTTACCCGATTTTTTATATATTTGAACGGTATTTAGCTCCCCCTAAATCATAAAATATGCATATTAAACTACGTAAACTAAGAGAAGAAAAAAGGGTTTCTCAAGAAGAGATGGGACGAATGCTTTCTATATCGCAACCACAGTATCAACGTAAGGAATCTGGTTTTGCATTGTTTACAAATGATGAACGCGATTTACTTACCGAATTTTTCAATGTCCCAATAGAAGAAATTTTAGATACCATTGCGAGCGCACAGCACAATGACCAACAACAAGGTGGTGTTTCTGCAATATACTATTTTGCCGACAAAGCCATTGATGAGTTTAAAGAAATGAACCTATTTTTAAGGGATGAACTCAATATCAAAAAAGAACAAACTTTAAAACTGCAACAAGAGATTGACTTGCTAAAAAGTAAATTAAAAAAAGCAAATTAATTTTCAAGTAGCTTTTCCAAAAACCATATTAAACATCCTATGAAAATTCATTTCATAGGATGTTTTGATTAAAAAGCTTAGTCTATTTGACAACTGCTATATACATTTGTATTCCTTAAAATTATTTATAGATGAAACCAGATTTATTCGAAGCTCCAGATTACTACAATCTTGACGAATTACTTTCCGAAGAACACAAATTAGTACGCCAAGCTGCCCGCGATTGGGTGAAGCGCGACGTATCGCCCATAATAGAAGAATATGCCCAAAAGGCAGAATTTCCAAGCCAAATCATTAAAGGTCTTGCCGAGATTGGCGCATTTGGACCATACATTCCCGAAGAATACGGCGGCGCTGGTCTTGACCAAATTTCTTACGGCTTAATAATGCAGGAAATTGAACGTGGCGATAGCGGTGTTCGTAGCACGGCTTCCGTACAGTCTTCATTAGTAATGTATCCAATTTGGAAATATGGAAACGAAGAACAACGCAAAAAATACCTTCCAAAACTAGCTTCGGGCGAATGGATGGGCTGTTTCGGACTTACGGAACCTGACCACGGAAGTAATCCTGGCGGAATGACCACCAACTTTAAAGATAAAGGCGACCACTATCTTTTGAATGGTGCTAAAATGTGGATCAGTAACGCTCCTTTCGCTCAGGTTGCCGTAGTTTGGGCAAAAAATGAAGAAGGAAGAATTCACGGATTAATAGTAGAACGTGGTATGGAAGGCTTCTCAACACCTGAAACACACAATAAATGGTCGTTACGTGCTTCTGCAACTGGCGAACTTATTTTTGACAACGTTAAAGTTCCGAAGGAAAACTTACTTCCAAACAAATCAGGATTGGGTGCACCACTTGGCTGCCTTGATTCTGCACGTTATGGAATTGCTTGGGGTGCAATTGGCGCTGCAATGGATTGTTATGACACTGCGCTTCGTTATTCCAAAGAAAGAATGCAATTTGGAAAGCCAATTGGCCAATTTCAACTTCAGCAGAAAAAACTTGCGGAGATGATTACTGAAATCACCAAAGCACAATTACTAGCTTGGCGTGTTGGCGTAATGCGAAATGCAGGAACTGCAACCAGTGCCCAAATTTCTATGGCAAAACGAAATAATGTAGATATGGCGATCAACATTGCAAGAGAAGCACGACAAATGTTAGGAGGAATGGGCATCACAGGCGAATACAGTATTATGCGCCACTCTATGAATCTTGAAAGTGTAATTACTTATGAAGGAACCCACGACATACATTTATTGATTACGGGACTAGATATCACAGGCCTAAATGCTTTCGGTTAACATTTAAACTCATTGGAACGGCCAACTTTTTAAGTTGGCCGTTTTTTGTTTCTCTCATTTATATAGATCCTGTTATTTTTAAAAAGTTCGTTTGTTATTATATTTTTGTGTCAAAACACAACTATCAAATAAGACAAATGGACTATAGTCCATATAGACAACATTACACCTGATACTCAGACTAAAGAAAAATAGTTCACGTAAGAAAATCATCCAAAAGATAGAAGGTATCGGATAATTTTCAATTATAATTTGTCTTTACCAAACCAAGAATATAAATAATACGTAAATAAGAAATACCACTAGAAAAAAGGTATTCTTATTATGATAGTATCGTATTTGGCGCTCGTTATGGGGGCGATAATTCTAATTCTGTTGATTGTTTTTCTTTTCAAGAGTTTTAAAGTAAATAGAGATATTAAAAATGAAATTTCTTGCCTTAAAATGTGTAAAAAATAAAATAGAAATCTACTCGAACTCTAGCATTTTCAATAATTATCTTCTTTTTTCCACAACTTTTATGACACCGTATAGTATGGTTTCGGTCTGGTTTATTGTCTTAGATTATTAAAACTGCTAAGTATATTTTGACAAAAGATTTCTAATTGTATCTTTAAGGAAATAATTCAGCAATGTCCTCAAAATCCAGAATGTATCGCGCTTACAATACAGCTCGCAGAATTACATTCAACGATGATTCAAAATTCATAATTTTCAGCGATTGCCATCGAGGCGATAATAGTTTTGCGGACGACTTTGCAAATAACCGTAACATCTATTTTCACGCCCTTCAAGATTATTATAAAAACGGTTTTACGTATTGTGAATTAGGAGACGGCGACGAACTTTGGGAAAACATTTTCTTTAAAGATATTTTTGAAGCACATCAAAATGTATTCGATTTGATGAAACTTTTCTTCAACGAAGGAAGACTTTATAGGCTCATGGGAAATCACGATATGGTCTATAGAAACAAAAAATATGTTGAGAAAAACCTCTTCAGTTATTTTGACAAAATTACTGGTAAGGACGCGCCACTTTTCCCTGGAATAGAATTCACGGAAGGATTAATACTTTCACACCAAACCACCAATCAAGAAATTTTCATGATGCACGGTCATCAAGCAGATTGGATGAATTATGTAGGTTGGAAATTCAATCGTTTTATGGTTCGTGTACTTTGGCGGCAGCTACAAGTTTTTGGCATTAGTGATCCTACAATCCCTGCAAAAAACTATAAAGAACTCATTAAAGTTGAACGTCGCACCAAACGTTGGATTGTGGAAAATAAAAATCTTTTTACTATTATCGGGCATACACACAGACCAAGGTTTCCCGAGCCTGGCGACATTGCATTTTTTAATGATGGAAGTTGTGTACACCCGCGAAGCATAACAGGAATGGAGATTGAAAAAGGTGAAATTTCACTTATAAAATGGCACATTTCTACCACAGAGGACGGAACGCTTAAAGTAGTTCGAGTTTTGCTGGAAGGGCCACAAAAATTGATTGATTATAAAACTGAAGCGTAGTTTTTATCGTATTATTACAAAACAAATACTGAAAATGATGAATTTCAAAATAGTGATAGTACTTGCCTTTTTCCAAATTTCTTGTGGAGTTTCAAAAAAGAATACTTCTGCAGAAAAAACTACAAATAAATATTTAGCGCTCGGCGATAGTTACACTATTGGCGAAAGCGTTTGTAGTGATTGCAACTATCCCAAACATTTAACGGAAAGCCTAAACGAGGTTTTAAAGGAAAAAACTTCAGTAAAAATAATTGCCAAAACAGGTTGGACAACTACAGATTTACTTTCGGCGATCGCTGCTGAAAATCCTTCAAAAGACTATGATTTGGTTACTTTATTGATTGGCGTTAACAATCAATACCAAGAAAAACCTTTTTCGCTTTACGAAGAAGAATTCCCCAAACTGCTAGATATGGCTATCGCTTTTGCCAAAGGAAAAGCTGAAAACGTAATTGTACTTTCTATTCCAGATTACGCTTTTACACCTTTTGGGCAAAAATCTGGTAAAGCTGAAAAAATAACTTCGGAACTAAAAAAATACGACGCTTTCGCGGCAAAGATTTCAAAAGAAAAAGGAGTGCGTTTTGAAAACATCACGCCTATAACTCAAAAAGGATTGGAAAATGCAGATTTGGTAGCTTCAGACGGTTTGCATCCTTCAGAAGTGGCTTATAAAAAGTTTGTTGAGCAAATCCTTTCGTTCGCCAAAAACATTCTAAAATAATTCGAAAGTAATTACAATGAATTTATAAACTTCAGCAAATCTGTTCTTTCAGAAGTAGAAAGATTCTTGAACTTATTTTTTGCATTTTCTGCTTCTCCACCGTGCCATAAAATAGCTTCGGTAATATTTTTAGCCCTTCCATCGTGAAGAAAATCGGTGTGGCCATTAACAACTTTTGTCAATCCAATTCCCCATAGTGGTTTGGTTCTCCATTCTTTTCCATCCGCAAGAAAATCAGAGCGGTTGTCTGCTAAGCCATCGCCCATATCGTGTAAAAGCATATCACTGTATGGATAGAAAGTTTGGTTAGCAACTTCGGCAACTGAAAAATCTCCAGAAATCATTTTAGGAATGTGGCATTTAGCACATTGAATTTGATCAAAAAGTGCAGATCCTCGTTGTACGCTTTCATCATCTAAATTTCTGGGCGCAGGTACAGCTAAGGTTTGGCAGTAAAACGTTATTTCGTCCAATAATGCTTGCGTAATCTCGGCGTCATCGTTAAGTCCGTCGTCTCCGTTGGTTTGTCCGTAGCCGGTTTCAAAAGGAAAAACAGGGTTTGTTACGCCCATATCGCCAACATAAGCGCCAGCACATTGCTCCATTACGGTTGCCGTGTTTGCTTTCCAACCAAAACGGCCTAATTGAACTTGTCCAGAAACATTGTCGAAAACGTAATTTGCTTTACCTGAAATTCCATCACCATCAGCATCGTTTATATCTTCATTATTCAAAATATAATATTCTGGAATCGCTTCTAATAAACCAAGTCCAAAAACGGGTGATGCCAAACGTGGAGAAAGCTGCGCTTCTGCAGGAAAAGGAATGTACGTATCTGTTAAGGAGTAGGTTGGCTTCTGAAGCGATACTTGTGTGCCATCTGCCAAAGTTTCAACGATTGGCGTGTAAACAACATTAAATTTAGCTTCTGGTTCAAAACCAAAAATAGCTTGATTTTGTATTTGTTCACCAAAACCCGGAACGTGAATTGGCGCGTTATAATTGCCAACGCCAGGTAAACTTGTTCTTAAAAAGAAACCACTTAAACTATTAATATCTGAAGGAAAAGCACTGCGGCCGTCTTTAGGGTGACAACCTACACAAGAAGAATTGTTGAAAATAGGCCCAACACCATTATTCACGGGAGCTGGAGCGGTTACAAAAACGGTTTCAAACTGAAAATCACCATCCAAATGAAAGGCCAATTTGGAGCCAGAAAGATTGGCGGCTGGTGAACTGAAAGCATTACTTGAGGTTAAAAAAATCGTAGTTTCCCCACCTGCCATTAAACGTTCTTGTAAGTTTGGCAAAGGTTCATATTCAGGATCTGTATCCTTGGCGCAGGACGCAAATAGGAAAACGAAAGATAATAATCCAATGTAAGAAAGCTTCATTTCAAAAAAATATTAAACGGGCTTTCAGAGATCCAGAAGCCCGTTATGATTATTTGCTAATTCAACGTTGAAATAAAAGGTACAAGTTGTGACTGTAACATATTTAAAAGAGCAAGTACTTTTGTTTGTGCAAATTCCACTTCCGCGCGATTTTCAAAAATAGCTTCTGTGAAAGTTCCAGGAATAGCTTCAATTGCAGCAACGGCTTCAGTTATAGCCGATTTTATTTCTGTATCAAGCGTGGTATTTTTAGCGTTAACAATATCACTCAATCCTTTACCCTGAACACCATTAAAGTCTCCAAAATAAATATGTTCTATACTGCGAATGTTGTTCGCAAAATCCAGTTTTGAATTATTGCTAAAACGTGATTCTTCAGCTTCAGGTCTTGGTCCGCCGTTGTTTCCGTTTAAAGGTTCTTCAATTTTACCGTTTGCAACTTCATCTGCTATAATCATAATTCCTTCTGCAATCTCTGAAAGTGCATTGACTTTTGAAGTATAAACAGATCCGTTTTCACCAGCATTTATAAAGTTTCCAGCAAAATTACCGTTTGAAGGCAACCATCCAAAATACAGCTGTTCTGTTTTTGAATGTAAATCTGAAGCTGCTGCTTTTATGTATTCAATCTCGCGAGTTGTAAGTTGAGCAGCAGTTTTGTCGCCGTTTAAGCCCCAGAAGAAATATTCCAAAGTATGAAAACCACGAGCTTCATTGTTGCTTTCTAGCAATGCTTGCGTTATTGGGTTACCACTGTTTAATACATTGTTGATGGCATTCACATCTACTGGCCAAGAATCTATTGCAGGATCAATTCCTTGTGTATCTACAGGACCGTAAAGAAAGCCTTCAGATTCTTCCCAAGGGGCACGTGTGTCTTGCCATTTGCTTTTTGCATTTTCCAAAGCAGCTTCATCGCCAACTGTCATTGCGTTAGCAGCTTGTTCCAAGGCACCTGAGTTGGTGTAAAGTTCGTTATAGGTTTCTGTGATAACATTTAAAGAAAGATTCGTTAGCACATCTTTGTAAAGTACATCATTGTTTTGTTGCGTTTCCTCTGGCGGATCATTGTCGCTACAACTCGTGAAACCAAAAGCTACTATTGTTGCTAAAGTGAAAACTAAAAGTGATTTTTTCATGTTAATTTATTTATTGATTTAGTTTGAAAGGTTTTAAAATACAAAGCCAATACCAGCTGAAAATGTTTTTTCGTGCTGCTTCTCACCTGTAAACTGAAGGGATGAAGGATTATAATTTTCTGAGCCCAACTTTCGGTCAGAATAATGTGCTTTAACGACTATTTGTGGATGTACAAACCAGTTTAAACCGCCAGTAATTGCACTTCGTTGCCAACGTGGATTTTTCACAATTGCACCTTCAACATCCTGCATAGTATCATAATAATCATAGCGAAGAAAAGGATAAAGCATTTGTTTTGAATTGTCAATAAGCAACGGTAAAATGTTGTAACCTGCTTCTACGGAAACGCCTAAAGCATTCTTACCAACGGGAGTTCTCTTAACTCCCAAATTGTTTGAAAGGTTTGCATTTTTTTGAGAAACAATGTCTGAATTTTCAAGATTACCGTATAAAGCAACAGCGCTGAAGCGAAGGTTTTTTTCGTTATAACTTACGTGACCTTCAACCATAGTTACATACGCACTTTGGCTCATATCATTTTTTGGGCGGTTTGCGGAGGCGTCATTTATATATCCGGCTACACCTATAAAAGTGTCGTCGTGTGTGCCGAAATGGTAATCTAATGTTCCTGCAAAAGCAAAGGATTCTGCGTTGGACATTTCAAAACGTTGCTGATAGCCGTTCTTTATCCAGCCACGTGAAGAAAAACCAGAAGCGTCCAAACCACTAACTATATATGCTCTATAGGAAAAGTTTTTGGCGAAATTACCGTAGAACGATATACCGTTTTCGTACCAACCTAATGGGAGAATTTCATTTTCCATTTCAGGACGATAGGATGTAAAATAGGATGTCGGCTCGTCCAACTTTTGGCTAAGACCAAAATATACTTTCATCCGTCCTGCACGAATATTGAAATAAGGCGCAATCTTAAAATCTACATATAATTGCTCCAATTTTACGGAACCTCCTTTTTCAATTTCTTGATCAAACTCACCAAATTCTTCCTGTGTATCGTAACCAATGGAAGCACCGGTTCCGCCGTGTTCAAATTCAATTTCAGATTTTAAACTTATTTTTTCTGAAAACGAATAACCTAAGTATAAGTTTAGGCGTTCCACATCTATTTTATTTTTTAATGTGGGATCGGTATCAAAATCGAAATTATAATAGTTAACGGCGCCATAGCCTTTTAGACTGAAATTTTTAAAGCTGAAAACGGGTGCTTTCTGAAGACTGGAATCTGCTTTTAGCTCTTCTCTTAATTCCTGCTTTATTTCTTTCTTTAACTGTGTGACTGAAACGGAGTCCAAGACAGTTTGCGAGAATATACTTCCGCCAATCATTAGCGTTAGTAACAATAATAATCCCTTCATTAGGTAAATTTAGAATGCAAAACTAATCTTATTTAGACTTAATACAAATAAAATTAAAAGTTTTTTTGAAGAAATTTTCAAGAAAAAGTTTAAACTTCGGGAGCTAGTTCTACTTCAAGACCGTGAAGTTCTTCTTTTATAAAAATCTGGCAACTAAGACGGCTGTTATCTTTCACATTAAAAGCTTCAGCGAGCATTAAATCTTCATCGTAACTCATTTCGGGAAGTTCGTGGTCGCTCAAAATGTAGCATTGACAAGAAGCACACATAGCCATTCCGCCGCAGATACCGATGGTTCCTTCTGGAGCCAATTCATAAGAACGGACGAGTTCCATCACATTCATATTCATATCTGTAGGCGCATCAACTTGATGTTTTACGCCTTGGCGGTCTGTGATTGTTATTTTGATGTCTTTCATAAAAAGTCGACGAGTCGATAAGTTTAAAAGTTTAGAAGATCTAACAGGTTTTAAAAACCTGTTAGATCTATCAGAATGCTAATCAATAGATTTCACAACAGCTTTTGGCGCTTCCTTCTTGCTGCCATCAAAACCTTCCACGCCGCCAACGGTTGTATATTTCATAACATAACGTTTGTCTGGAAAAATACGTTGATAAGCACTTTGGCACATTAAGGTAGCTTCGTGAAAACCGCAGAGAATCAATTTAAGTTTTCCGGGATAGGTGTTAACATCACCAATTGCGTAAATACCTGGAATGTTGGTTTGATAGTCCAACGCATTATTAACTTTGATTGCGTTTTTTTCAATCTCAAGTCCCCAATCTGCAATTGGACCAAGTTTTGGAGCCAATCCGAACAGCGGAATAAAATGATCACATTCTCGGTTAAATACCTCAGCGCCTTGTTTTATAACCACTTCTTCCAATTTATCATTCCCAACTAAGCCAACAACTTCAGCAGGAGTTATCAATTCAATCTTTCCAAGATTTTTTAGCTCTTGTACTTTTTCAACACTATCTAAAGCGCCGCGGAATTCATTTCTTCTATGAATTAAAGTGACACTTTTAGCTACATCTGTCAAGAAAATGCTCCAATCCAAAGCAGAATCGCCACCTCCAGAAATAACAACGTTTTTATCTCTGTATAATTCTGGATCACGAATAATATATTCCACACCTTTATCTTCAAAATCTGAAAGACGGTCTATAGGTGGTTTTCGAGGCTCAAAACTACCTAAGCCTCCTGCAATTGCAACAATTGGGGCGTGGTGTTTGGTACCTTTATCTGTAGTTACGATAAATGATCCATCGTCTAATTTTTCAATAGTATCAGCGCGTTCGCCAAGCGTGAAACCTGGCTGGAAAGGTTCAATTTGTTTCATCAAATTGGTTACCAAATCGCCAGCAAGTACTTCTGGGAAACCGGGAATATCGTAGATTGGTTTTTTAGGATATATTTCAGAACACTGTCCGCCAGGTTGCGGAAGCGCGTCAATTAAATGACATTTTAATTTTAATAATCCTGCTTCAAAAACGGCGAAAAGACCTGTGGGACCCGCGCCTATTATGAGAATATCTGTTTTTATCATGAAAGAAGCTCTCTTAATTTTAATTCAAAATTAGTTGTGTTTTTCTTAAAAATGAACAACGATTGTCATTACTATGAAACGCTAACAACTTTTTCAATTTGTGGAGCGTACTTTTTAATAGTCATTTCCACTCCGCTTTTAAGGGTCATTTGGTTTACGGAACAGCCCACACAAGCACCTTGCAACTGAACGTTCACTACTTTTCCATCTTCAATGGAAACAAGTGAAATATCTCCTCCGTCATTCTGCAAAAAGGGACGAATTTCATCCAATGCTTCCTCTATTTTCGTTGTAAGTTCTTCCGTTGTCATATTATTTTTTTACGGCGCTGCAACCTGCCATTGTTGTAATTTTTATTGCTTCTGTAGGCGGAAGATTTTCGTTTCTGCGAACGGTTTCTTCTACTACATTTCTGGTAATTGCTTCAAAAGCTTCCTCAGTTTGGGTTGCTGTTTGTAATGCTGCTGGTCTTCCTGCATCTCCTGCTTCCCTAATGCTTTGCACAAGTGGAACTTCTCCTAAAAATGGCACATCCAAATCTTCAGCTAAATGTTTTGCACCTTCTTTTCCAAAGATATAGTATTTATTTTCAGGAAGTTCTGCCGGAGTGAAATAGGCCATATTTTCAATAATTCCCAAAACGGGAACATCTATATTTTCTTGTCTAAACATTGCAACACCTTTACGAGCATCTGCCAAAGCAACATTTTGAGGCGTACTTACCACTACCGCGCCAGTAATTGGCAACGATTGCATGATGCTTAGATGAATATCACCAGTTCCAGGTGGAAGGTCTATTAACATAAAGTCCAATTCGCCCCAATCTGCATCAAAAATTAATTGATTTAAAGCTTTTGCAGCCATTGGTCCACGCCAAATAACGGCTTGATCTGGCTGCGTGAAAAAGCCAATGGAAAGTATTTTTATTCCGTAGTTTTCTACAGGTTTCATTTTGCTTTTACCGCCAATGTTCACCGAAAGCGGTTTTTCCATAGCAACGTCAAACATAATCGGGATTGAAGGACCGTAAATATCCGCGTCCAGAATACCAACTTTGAAACCCATTTTGGAAAGTGTAACTGCCAAGTTTGCAGTTACCGTTGATTTTCCAACGCCTCCTTTTCCAGAAGCTACAGCAACTATATTCTGAATTCCAGGAATTGGTTTTCCTTTAATTAAGTTTGGGTTTTGAGGTTTTACAGGCGCTTCTATTTTTATATTTACTTGTACTTTGGCATTGGCATCCACTTTTTCGTGAATGGTTTTAATAATATCTGCCTCAGCGCGTTTTTTTATGTGAAGTGCTGGCGTGAAAAGTTTAATATCCACGATTATTTCATCTGCAAAAGTCATTACATTCTGCACAGCACCACTCGCTACCATATTTTTCCCTTCGCCAGCAACCGTAATAGTTTCTAAGGCCTTTAGGATATCTTGTTTTGAAATGCTCATTGTATATTTGTGATATTTAGATTCATTCTAAAGTGCAAATATACTAAAATAAGTTGGCAGTATTCAGTGGCAGTTGGTAGTAAGTTTGATTGAAATTATTTCCTATTATTTACAAATTTTGGGAAAATTAGGAAATAATAGAAAATGACGTATATTTGTAAATAATTGTAAATTTTTTCAAAATTAGGAAATAATGATTGAAGAGGCACCCGTAATTAAGTTATCTGCAAATATAAAAAATGAACTTTTCAAAATAATTCTTTCAGACAGAATACAGCTTTTTTCAGATACCGCAAAAAAGATTGAAAAGGATTATTTGTATTGGGATAAAATAAAATATTTAAAGGATGAAAAAATTCATTTGTTCAAAACAGATATAAAAGATGAAGAGCTTTTATGGTTTATAACAAAAATGAGACGAGAAGTTACCTCAAAAAACGATTATCTATTTAGTGATTTATTGGCGGAAGATATTTTTGAAATTGAATATCGTTATAACATAAATGAATTTTTACAGCAAAAACTTCACTATTTAGACTTCAACTTCGGCGCAGGAATTCAAAAAAAAGAACTGTTAGACGAACTTGACAAACAAAAATACTTGACAAACGCTTTAATGGAAGAATCCATCTTCTCTTCCAAAATTGAAGGAGCAAGCACTACTCGCGTGAAAGCGAAAGAAATGCTTCGGAAAAACAAGACTCCAAAAAACAAAAGCGAGCAGATGATTCTGAATAATTATGAAACCATTCAGTATATCAGCGAACACAAAGAGGAAGAAATTTCTTTAGAAAAATTGTTTGAAATCCATCACTTGGTTACCAAAAAAACATTATACGAAAAGCAGGTCGGTGTGTTTAGGGACAATGATGAAATTTTTGTAATGAATGATTTAACTGGAGAAATTGTTCATACACCTCCACCATTCAAAGAATTGGACGACTTGATGAAATCTTTCTGCGAATTTTTCAACAACAATCCAAAAGAAAATTTTATTCACCCAATTGTAAAAGCAAGTATCCTTCATTTTTTGATAGGTTACATTCACCCATTTGTGGATGGAAACGGAAGAACTGCAAGAGCTTTGTTTTATTGGTATCTTTTAAAGAATGGTTATTGGTTAACTGAATATCTCTCAATTTCACGAGTAATAATGAAAAGCAAAACCCAATACGAAAATGCCTATTTATATACCGAAATTGATGATATGGATGTAACCTATTTTATTCATTATCAAGTAAAAGTATTAACCCAAGCATTTGAGGATTTAAAGGAATATGTAGCCAAAAAGAAAAAAGAAGTACAGAATCTGGCTCAATTTTACAAAGAGCCAAGCATCAATGAACGACAGGCACAAATACTTTTTTGGGTAAATGAAAACAGCACTAGAAATTTTACAGTAAAAGAAATAGAAAACGTCTTTTCAGTGACCAATCAAACCGCACGAACAGATTTGGAGAGTCTAGTTGAAAAAAATATTCTGAAAAAAATAAAAATCAATCAAAAAACTGCAAATTATTGGAAAGGAGATTCATTTGATATAAAGTTTGGAAAATAAAAAACTACAAATTACAATTCCTTCATAGGATCCCAAAAATGCTTTTCAAAATTTTGAATTTTGTTATCAACCACTTCAATACCTTCACTTTCCAAAAGTTGCTGCATCAAGTTTGTGCCTTGAAAATGGTGCTTTCCAGTTAGCAATCCATTTCGGTTTACAACTCGCTGTGCGGGAACATCTGCTTTATTGCTTCCGTTTAATGCCCAACCGACCATTCTAGCACTTCCTGTTGCTCCTAAATAATTGGCAATTGCACCATAGGAAGTTACCCTTCCGTAGGGTATAAGTTTTGCGGTTTCGTAAACTCTTTCAAAAAAACCCTTTTCGGCCATTTTTAAATTTCTTTTATGATTTTTAAAAATGTGATTACAGAAATAATAGCGGTAATTATGCCAATCACATAATTCATATTTAGACTCAATTTTCGTGAATGCTCCTTTGGTCTAAAAAACTGAACGTACAAAGCCAAGGTCGCAAAAGTGCCAATTCCAGAAGCAATAACAGCTACCAAAAGTTCTAATTGCGAAAAAGAAAACATTTCAAAAGTCGAAAAAGTAATGCTGACATAAATCCAATACGGAATTGGGAGCAGGTTTAAAACTGCAATAAACATTCCCATAAAGAAACGATTTCTCTTTGAATTTTCATTATGATCACGCATTTCTCTACGTGTGTCTTTTGCAATAAAAATGAAGTAAATAGTAAGACTTATAAAGATGCCCAAAGCCACTTTTTGAAGCAGGCTAACTACTTCAGGGTGCTTTCCTATATATCCTGCCAAAAGAAGCGCAACATATGTTTGAAGCATCACGGTAATACAAACACCAACCGAAAAAAGGAAAGCTCTTTTTCGGCCTTCCTTCATACTTATTTTGGCGGCGTACATATTTATTAGCCCTGGAGGAAGCACTCCAATAAATGACCCAAACAAACCTATAAGAAAATTGTATAAAAATGTCATTTAGGATGGTTGTTTTTGTGAATATACTAAATATCTAGTTAACGGAATTTAAACCGAATATAGGTTATTTTTTTTCCTATTTCAAGATATTGGTTTTCATAAAAAGTTTGAATATTTGTTACGGCTTCAGGCGCACCTTGGCTACCGTAAACATCGTGGTGAGCATATTCAATAATTTCATCCCGACCGTGAAGCAAACCAAGGGTGTAGCCGTGCATAAATTCACTATCAGTTTTAAGATGAACTACGCCATCAGGTTTTAGAATTTTTTTGTACTTCTGAAGAAAATCTTCGTTGGTTAAACGATGTTTAGTACGTTTGAACTTTATTTGTGGATCGGGAAAGGTAATCCAAATTTCATCTACTTCGTTTTCGTCGAAAAGTTGGTCCACGAGTTCTATTTGAGTTCGCAGAAAACCTACGTTTTGCAGCTCTTCTTCTAACCCAATTTTTGCGCCACGCCATAAACGTGCACCTTTAATGTCTATTCCTAAAAAATTCTTTTCAGGATATGCTTTTGCAAGATTTACAGAATATTCGCCTTTGCCACATCCCAATTCCAAAACTAAGGGATTATCATTTTTGAAGAATTCTTTTTTCCAATTTCCCTTAAGTTTTAATGCGTCGTTCTGTACTTCCTCACGCGAAGGTTGCACTACGTTTGTAAATGTGTCATTTTCTCTAAAGCGTCTTAGTTTGTTTTTGCTTCCCACAATATTAATTCAAGGTTTAAGGTTCAATATTCAAAGTTCGAGGTTGAAAAATAAAATCACTTTCCAATTTTCGATTTCAATTTGTAAAATTAAGGAAATATCCCACCGCCACAATTATTGCTACCTTTGTTTTTATGCTGAAAAAGAAAACGATCTTAGTCGCTCCTCTGCATTGGGGTTTGGGTCACGCCACGCGTTGTATTCCAATAATTAAAGCATTGTTGGAGCATAACTATGATGTTTTATTAGCTTCAGACGGACCCGCACTTTTACTTCTTCAAAAGGAATTTCCAGAATTGGAATCCTTAGAATTGCCTTCCTACAACATTACATATCCTAAAGACGGAAAATATTTTAAATGGAAAATGTTGCTGAAATTACCAAGAATTCAACAAACGATTTCCGCCGAAAAATGCATTGTAAAACAACTTTTTGCAGCAGAAAAAATAGACGGAATTATTAGCGATAACCGTTTTGGGATTCGAAATTCAAAAATACCTTGCGTTTTTATTACACATCAATTGCATGTTCTTTCTGGAAGTACTTCTTATTTCAGCAGTAAAATTCATCAGAAAATCATTAAAAAATTTGATGTTTGTTGGGTGCCAGATACGGATGACGTGGTGATGAATTTAAGTGGAAAACTTGGACATTTAAATCACGAACCCTTTCCTGTAAAATACATCGGAGTTTTAAGCCGAATGAAAAAAAAGGAGATTCCAAAAACCATAGATATTTTGGCATTAATTTCTGGTCCAGAACCGCAACGAACAATTTTTGAAGAGAAGTTGAAAGCCACGTTAAAAAAGAGTGAAAAGAAAGTTTTAATAGTTCGCGGAATTGTTGAAGGAGAACAAAAATGGCAAAATTTTGAAAACATAAAAACGATAAACTTCTTGTTGAGCGATGAACTTGAAGACACCATAAACAAAAGTAAAGTTGTTATTTCTCGTTCTGGCTACACCACGATTATGGACTTGACAATGCTAGAAAAGCAAGCGTTTTTCATCCCAACACCCGGACAATACGAACAAGAATATCTAGCAAAACGCCTAAAAAATCTTGGAATTGTTCCTTCCTGCAAGCAGGACAAATTCAAATTAAAAAAACTAGAAAAAATTGTAGTTTACAAAGGGTTGAAAAGCTTATCGCAAAAACCTGTAGATTTCAACGAATTATTTTCCATTTTCGAGGGTGAATGAAAACTCAGAACCAATACCGAACTGGCTTTCCACATATATTTTTTCGTTATGCGCTTCCACGATATGCTTAACTATAGAAAGTCCCAAACCACTACCACCTTCTTTTCGGGAACCGCTTTTGTCCACACGGTAAAAACGTTCAAAAATTCGCGGCATGTTTTCTTTTAGTATTCCTTCGCCATTATCGGTAACGCGGACTAGCACTTTACTCTTTACAATGTTTTCAATGCTTACTTCGGTTGTTCCGTCTTGCTTTCCGTATTTCAGAGAGTTTACGATAAGGTTTGTCAGCACTTGCTCAATTCGCTCTCGATCTGCGTTTACAACTATTTCTTCGGTATATTCTTTATCAAAGACTAGGGAGATATTTTTTTTAGCAGCTTTCATTTCCAGCAAATCAAAGATACTTTGAACCAAGGCAATAATGTTGAAATATTCCTTGTTAAGCACCAAGCCACCAACTTCTAGCTTTGAAATCATATCTAATTCCTTCACTATATATATGAGTCGTTCCACCCCCTTATTTGCTCTTCGTAAATATTCTTTCCGAACGGTTTTATCTTTCATTGCGCCATCCAACAAAGTCAAAACATAACTTTGTACCGTAAACAGAGGGGTTTTCAATTCGTGTGAAATATTTCCCATAAATTCTTTTCGGTAGTTTTCACGAACATTTAGAGTTTCAATTTCAAGTTTTTTGACGTTTACATAATTTTCAACTTCGCGAGTTAATACTTCCATATCCGTGGTTACGGAAGGTTTTGGAAAGTCTTTTTCGTTTAAAATACGAACATCTTTGTATATTTTTTTTATTCGGAAGTAAATAAATTTTTCTACCCGATATTGAAGGATAAAAAACGAAAGTAGAAATAAAACCAAAAACAGCAAAAGAAACCAAGCAGAAACCGTTTCAACCAAAAAATACAAAAATATAGCCATTGCCAATGTTGAAAACAATGCAATCCACAGTGATGTGAAGGCGGCGAAATTATATTTTTTAGAGAATTTCATACTTTTAAAAATGACTTAAGACGATAGGACTTATGATGTAGGACTGAAAAATTATAACTGAAAGCTTGATTGTAAAATGCCCTATGTCTTACGTCTTTCAATCTTAAGTCGCTGTTTATTACTTAAAACGGAAATTGCTTTTCTCAAACCACAAATTTATATCCAACACCTTTAACGGTTTTGAATTTATCATCACCAATCTTTTCGCGAAGTTTCCTGATGTGGACATCAATAGTTCTTCCGCCAACAATCACGTCATTACCCCAAATACTATCCAAAATATCTTCGCGTTTAAAAACTTTTCCAGGTTTTGATGCAAGTAATGATAAAAGTTCAAATTCTTTGCGTGGCAAAACCATTTCTTCCCTACCAAGAATGATTTTATATTCTTCGCGATTTATAGTTAGATTTCCGAGTTTTATTTTTTCATCTTCCTTTTCTTCTTTAAACCTTCGCAATAACGCTTTCACTTTGCTAACAAGCACTTTCGGCTTGATTGGCTTGGTTATATAATCATCCGCTCCTGCTTCAAAACCTGCCATTTGCGAAAAATCTTCGCCGCGTGCTGATAAAAAAGTAATGACAGTTTCGGAAAGTTCTGGAATGCTTCGGATCTTTTCGCAAGCTTCAATACCATCCATTTTTGGCATCATTACGTCCATAATAATGAGTTGCGGTTTTACTTTTTTGGCTTGGGCTATAGCTTCTATACCGTTTTCCGCAGTTTCAATATGGTAGCCTTCAGAAGAAAGATTGTAGCGAATTATTTCCAAAATATCCGGCTCATCATCTACCAATAAAATTTTAATATCCTTTTTTTTCATATAAAAATGAATCATTTTTAACATTTCAAAGATACTATTATTTACCCTGCCTAAAGTTTAGCACGCTTATTGTTAACCTTGGCATAACGATTTAATAACACCAATTGACAATCACAGAAAGTTGAAGCGTTATGTTTTCGTTAAAAATATATGGAAGATTAAAATCCTTCTTTTTAAAAACCAAACATTTATATATCTTTGTACTCAATTTTAAATAATTACTGATGAAAAAAATTACTTTATTTACGGCTCTTTTAGTAGGTGCCGTTTCTTTTGCACAAATTGCAGGAACCAGTTTTGAAGAGCCAGAGGCGCTTTCAGGAAAATATACCGATACTGGCGATGCAAATGTTGCGCACGATTTAATTAATAATTCTGGCCAACCTCTTGTTGATTTTATTTCTACTGGCGGTGAATTAGGCTTTAATGCTACTTACACTCCTTATGACACTCCAGATGTTGGATTGACTGATGGTGATTTTGTTGGCGTTACAAGCTTTACACCTTCTCCAACAGTTCTATTTACAGATGGTGCTAAAGGGTATCAAATGAATGATATAGATGGAAATATGATTGTAGAATTTGACCAAGTTGATTTAACACTCTCCAATTCTGGTGCAATATCTTTGGATTTTCTTTTATCTATTAATGACACTCCTGCCAACGGAAATTACGAAGGCGACGGGACAGTTAACAGTTCAGGTTCAGACAGATTGCGTATTTATGTAAGAGATATTACCAACAGTACTGAAATTGATCTTTTCAACTCAACTGGAATGGATCTTGATGATCTTGTTCCATTTGATTCTGGAAGTGGAGAATACCAACTACAATGGCAAAATGCATCAGCATCACTTCCAGGTAGTCTAGTGCAACTTGTAATTGAAGGAAGAACTAATGCAAGTGCAGAATCTTTTTGGTTTGATAATATTGTCTTTGATGCTACTATTGGTGTAAGCGATTTTTCTAAAGATCAGTTTGCTGTTTATCCAAACCCAGCGACTAAAGGTTATGTGAACATCACTTCAAAGGTGAGCGGTGCTAAAAACATTTCGATTTTTGATGTTCTTGGAAAGCAAGTTATAAAAACTACTTTAAATTCTGATAGATTAGACATTTCAGCTTTAAACAGTGGTGTTTACATCTTGAAAATAGAACAAGGAAAAACTTCAACTACCAAAAAATTAGTTGTTAAGTAATCCGTTATAAAATTTATTTTTAAAGCTCCTGTTTCTGCAGGAGCTTTTTTATTTACCTATTTTTGAAGTGAAATTTCGTTGTTGAAAAATATGCTGGAAAAGGAAATTTTTGATATTAATACTTCCGAAGATTTTGAACGGCTTGCATTGAAGGTATTCCACTTTCAATATGAAAACGTTCCTATTTATCGAACTTTCTGCGAACTTTTAAATACGAAACCTTCCGAAGTAAAATCCATTGAAAGCATTCCGTTCTTACCAATTCAGTTTTTCAAAAGCCATGAAATAATCGCTGAAAATCGCGCTAAAGAAACCATCTTTACAAGCAGCGGCACAACTGGAAGTATTACCAGTAAACATTTTGTAGCAAGTTTGGAGTTATATGAAAAGAGCTTCCTAAAAGCCTTTGAACGTCAATATGGCAATCCATCAAGCTTTACTTTTTTAGCACTACTTCCATCCTATTTGGAGCGCGAAGGCTCTTCCTTAATTTATATGGTTGAAAAGCTGATTGAAAAAAGCAATAATCCCAACAGTGGCTTCTATTTAAATGAAATGGACGCTCTGATTGAAAAGCTAGAATCTTTAGAAAAAAGCGGTCAAAAAACCATACTAATTGGTGTTTCTTATGCTTTGCTTGATTTAATTGAAATGAAAAGTTTTCAACTAAAAAATACAATAGTGATGGAAACTGGTGGAATGAAAGGCCGCAGAAAGGAAATGATAAAAGAGGAACTTCACGAAATTTTGAAAAATGGTTTTGGAGTTCAGAAAATTCATAGCGAATATGGAATGACAGAACTGCTCTCACAAGCTTATTCCATTGGTGACGGAATTTTTTCCTGTCCACCGTGGATGAAAATTTTAACGCGTGACCCAGAAGATGCGCTTTCTTATACTTTCGAAAAAACTGGCGGCATAAACGTGATTGACTTAGCGAACTTATATTCCTGTTCCTTCATTGCAACTCAAGACCTAGGAAAAACCTTTAATGACGGCACTTTTGAAGTTTTAGGTAGATTTGATTCCAGCGACGTCCGCGGTTGCAATTTGATGGTTTTATGATGAAACATTTAACATAGTCTCGAGAAACTTAGCGTAAGTTCTTGATGAATGTTCCGACCAAAGTATTGTGAGAAAGTGATGACTTTTCATAATTTGGTTGGTTAGTTAATCCGAAAATCCCCGTGCAAATTTTGCCGGGGATTTTTTATAAGATTAAGCTATCAACTACTAAACCATCTTAATAATAAAATAATTCTTCTTACCACGTTGCAAAAGAACGAATTGCCCATTTATCAAATCACTTTCAGAAATACTAAAATCATCAGCAACTTTTTCCTTGTTTACCGAAATTGAATTTTCCTTCAAAGCGCGGCGTGCTTCGCCATTCGACTTTAAGAAGCCTGTTTTTTCAGCTAATGCGGCTATAATATCAACGCCGTCTTTTATTTCTTCTTTTGAAATTTCCGTTTGTGGCACACCGTCAAAAACATCGAGAAATGTTTTTTCATTCAGCATTTTTAAATCTCCGGAAGTGGAATTTCCGAATAATATTTCTGAAGCTTTTACAGCGTTTTCAAACTCTTCAGCACTGTGAACGGTTGTCGTAACTTCCTGCGCTAATCGTTTTTGAAGCAATCTTAAATGCGGTGCTTCTTTATGTTCAGCAACTGTATTTTCAATAGTTTCTTTATCGAGAAAGGTGAAAATCTTGATGTATTTTTCTGCATCATCATCGCTCGTATTCAACCAATATTGGTAAAATTTGTAGGGTGAAGTTCTGTTCGCATCAAGCCATACATTTCCTCCTTCGCTTTTTCCAAACTTGCTACCATCGCTTTTTGTGATTAGCGGACAAGTTAACGCATATCCTTTTCCAGCATCAACTCTTCTTATCAGTTCGGTTCCCGTAGTAATATTTCCCCATTGATCGCTGCCACCCATTTGCAGGGTACAGTTCATATTTCTATATAAATGAAGAAAGTCGTAGCCTTGAATTAGCTGATAGGTAAACTCCGTAAACGAAAGTCCGTCCGCGCTTTCGCCACTCAAACGGGTCTTCACGGAATCCTTCGCCATCATATAGTTTACGGTGATGTGCTTGCCTACGTTTCTAATAAAATCCAAAAACGAAAACTCCTTCATCCAATCATAATTATTGACCAAAACCGCTTGATTCTCAGCTCCCGAAGAAAAATCCAAAAACTGTGAAAGTTGGTTTTTTACACATTCTTGGTTATGACGCAGAGCTTCTTCATCAAGCAAATTTCGTTCTGCACTTTTTCCTGAAGGATCGCCAATCATTCCCGTGGCGCCACCTACCAAAGCATAGGGTTTATGACCACACCGCTGAAAGAAAGATAGAATCATGATAGGCACCAAATTACCAATATGCAATGAGTCTGCGGTTGGGTCAAAACCCACATAAGCAGAACGCATGGCTTCCATAAGATGTTCCTCGGTTTCGGGCATAACGTCATGTATCATGCCGCGCCATTGTAGTTCTTCAACGAAATTTTTCAGTTCCATTTTATAAATTTTGTGCAAAGATAGGGTTCTCAATTAAAGATTCAAGGTTCAATCCCGAGAATTCGGGACAGAATTCAAGTTTGAAGCTGGGTTCATTTTTCGGTTTGAGTTTCGTCTCGATAGCTATAGGGATCAATTACAAAAGCAGTATTTTCGCACTATGATTTTAGTAACTGGCGGCACAGGTTTGGTGGGTTCTCACCTTTTGTATTTTCTTTTGAAGAAAAACGAGCGGGTTCGGGCAATTCAAAGGAAAAATAGTGAACTAAATTCCGTTAAAAAAGTATTTGCGCTTTATACTTCTGAAGTGGATTCGCTTTTCAACAAAATTGAGTGGGTTGAAGCCAACATCACAGATATTCCAGCACTTACGCTCGCTTTTGAAAACATCACAAAAGTTTATCATTGCGCTGCTTTTATAACCTTCCATCCTTCAAAATATAGAGTTCTCAAAAAAGTGAATGAGGAAGGCACTGCAAATATTGTGAATCTCTGTCTTGCTAATTCTATTGAAAAATTATGTTATGTAAGTTCTGTAGCAACATTAGGAAGCAGCTTAAAAAGTAAATTAATTTCTGAAAAAACCGATTGGAATCCAGACGAGAAAAATAGTGTGTATGCCATCACAAAGTATGGAGCAGAAATGGAGGTTTGGCGTGGCACACAGGAAGGTTTAGATGCTGTGATCGTGAATCCTGGCGTTATTCTGGGAACTTCTCCAGATGGTGGTGGGAGCAATGTAATTATTTCTTTGGGCGCAAGCGGCATTCCTTTTTATCCTTCGGGAGCAATGGGTATTGTTGATGTTCAAGATGTGGTAAAAGCAATGATTTTATTGATGGAATCCGAAACAAAAAACCAGCAATTCATATTGGTGGGAGAAAATGTGACTTACAAAGAGTTGCTTTCTGAACTGGCTAAATTATTCAGAAAAAAACCGCCAAAAAAGAAACTTTCAAAAAGCGTTATGATTTTTCTAAGCGGAATAGATTGGTTGTCTAACAAACTTTTCGGCACCAAAAGAAAAATTATAAAAGCTACGGTTAGATCTATGTTTACCACATCGTTATACGATGCTTCCAAAATAAAAAACGAGCTTGGATTTCAGTTTATTTCAACAGAAAAAACATTGGAAAGAGTTGTAAAGGAAAGCGGAAAAGGATCAAATTAAACTGTCTTTTACCGGATCTGGAGTTTTTATGGGTCGTTTCAATAGGTCATTAACACTATCTTTTCGGTCGCGTTTCATTTCCCAAATACTGTCCATGTCTTTCCCCATTTTTGTAAGTCTAGCTTCAACTTCCTGAACAATTTCCATATATGTATTTACATCAGCCGCATAAAACGAATTGCTTTGTACGAATTGCAAACTATCTATTCCAAAATTTTTATAGACCATGGAATCCATTTTTATTCCTTTTGTAATAATAGAATTATTATCCACACTACGGGCGGCATTATCCAAATACGTTTCCGTCAGAATATCGACCATTTTATCCTTAGCAATAAGATTTTTGGGCTTTTCAGGATAATTTACATCCTGACAACCAAAAAGAACTAAAGCGAATAATATAAAAATAATCGATTGTTTCATTTGTCTATACTATTCGTTTTTTAAAGGACATTTGGAACATCCAATTAGTGATCTAGTCGTGTGTTTAAAATTAATCACGAATGTTTCATTATCTATTAAAGGTAAGTCTTTCTGCCTTGCCCTTGTTGGGAAATTTTGAGTTCTCATAAACTATCACGCCGTTTACCAAAGTATGTGTAACTCGTGATTTGAAAATTGTTCCTTCAAAAGGTGACCAGCCACATTTATAGAGTAAATTTTCTTTTTTAACGCTCCAAGGCGAATTGATATCTACTAAAACCAAGTCCGCTTTGTAGCCTTCACGAATGTAACCACGATCTTTTATTTGAAATAAAATTGCAGGATTGTGCGCAGTCTTTTCAACAATTTTTTCGATGGAAATTTTTCCTTTGTGATACATTTCTAAAAGCGCCACCAAAGCGTGCTGCACCAACGGTCCGCCTGAAGGAGCGTTTAGATATTTATTGTTTTTTTCTTCCAAGGTATGTGGTGCGTGGTCTGAAGCAATCACGTCAATTCTGTCATCGAGCAATGCTTTTAACAATCCGTCTCTGTCTTTCTCAGTTTTAACGGCTGGATTCCATTTTATTTTGGTGCCTTTGGTCTTATAGTCTTCATCCGTAAACCATAAATGGTGAATACAAACTTCGGCAGTGATTTTCTTCTCGGCTAACGGTTTTTTATTGCTGAAAAGATGCGTTTCTTTTTCTGTGGAAAGGTGAAAAACGTGAAGTCTGGCTCCCGTTTTTTCAGCAAGTTTAATTGCTCTTGAAGAAGAAATATAACAAGCTTCCTCACTGCGAATTTTTGGGTGAAGTTCAATAGGAATATCTTCGCCGTATTCTGCTTTGTATTTTTCTAGATTCTTTTTGATAGTGCCTTCATCTTCGCAATGCGCCGAAATAAGCAACTTAGTTTTGCTGAAAATTTCTTCCAATATTTTTGGATCATCTACCAACATATTTCCAGTTGAAGAACCTAAAAACAATTTTAAACCCGCGACTTTTAGAGGATCCACTTTTAAAATTTCATCCAGATTATCATTTGTTCCACCAAACATGAAAGAATAATTTGCCCACGAAGTTTTTGCGGCAATTTCAAATTTTTCTTCAAGCAACTCAATAGTCGTAGCCTGGGGAACTGTGTTTGGCATTTCAATGAAAGAAGTAATTCCGCCAGCTACCGCAGCTTTCGATTCAGTTTCAATGGTTGCTTTGTGCGTCAATCCTGGCTCGCGGAAATGTACTTGGTCATCAATCATTCCAGGCAATAGATAGCTTCCGTCAGCATCTATAACTTTTGTTTCGGCAGATTTCATGCTGATAGATTCAGAAATTTCGGCAATGCGACCGTCTTGAACAAGCACGTCGCCTTTAAAAATTACTCCTTCATTTACAATATTCGCATTCTTAATTAAAACTGCTTTCATTTGACGTTACTATTCTTTTTTTTAATGGATAAATGGAACATCTTTCTTCAATATTCCACTGAATATTAAATTTAATAAAAAGATGTTTCATTAAACCTTTTACTGTTAAATACACTTTTAAATTTCATTGCAATCACTCCAAATATAGCTTCGGAAATAATACCCGAACTCATTTTGGATTCTCCTTTGGTGCGGTCCGTAAAAATAACGGGCACTTCTTTTATCTTGAATTTGCTGATGTGCGCCTTAAACTTCATCTCAATTTGAAAAGCGTAGCCCACAAAACGAATGTTATCTAGGTTTATTTTCTGCAGCACGCTTCTTTTGTAACAAATAAATCCGGCGGTGGTATCATAAATATCCATTCCCATTACAAAACGAACGTATTTTGAAGCCAACCAAGATAGCAAAACCCTGCTCATGGGCCAGTTTACAACATTCACGCCCTTCACATATCGTGACCCAATTGCCAGATCATTTCCTTCTTTATGACACGCATTGAATAACCGAATTAAATCATTTGGGTTGTGCGAAAAATCGGCGTCCATTTCAAAAATGTACTCGTATTCGTTTTCTAAAGCCCATTTGAAACCTGCGATATAAGCAGAACCCAAACCTGTTTTTTCAGGACGTTTTAGTATAAATAATTTACCTGGATAATTATTGAAATTTGCCTCAACCGCTTGTGCAGTGCCATCTGGGGAATTGTCATCCACAACCAAAACGTGAAAATCACGTTGCAAAGAAAAAACAGTGCGCAGCAGACGCTCTATGTTTTCAATTTCATTGTAAGTTGGCACCACCACCACTGCCTTAATCATACTGCAATTTTGCGCAAATGTACCTTTTTTTGAACAAACAAATGTGAAGGAAAATCTAATTGATACCGTAAACATGAAATAAATTTTGCTGTACCTTTACGCAAAAATTTAAAGGTGGATTTCAGCGAAAGACTTATAAATTCAACCGATTGGGCTACATATTTGCTTGTGGGCTGCTTCGTTCTTTACGCGCTTTCCAAATATTATTATCCCAAACGGTTTCACGAATTTTCATTGCTTCCAATTACCAATCAGTACTTTTTCGTTCACGGCAAAAATGACGAATTGAACCATCCGTTCAATATGATGCTCTTCGTTGCGCAGCTAATTTGTGTTTCGGTTTTTGTTTTTTTGGTTTTTGAAGTCTTCAATCCAATGGAAGTTCAAAAAAATGAATGGTTATTTCTTCAAATTTTTACTGGTTACGGAATATTTATTTTAATGAAGTTTTCTTTGGAAAAAATTATAGCTAATATCTTCTCTTTGGACGAGATTATCAATAATTATCTCTACCAAAAATTAAGTTATCGTAATTTTCTTGGTATAATCTTTTTTATTGGCAATCTTTTTTTTCTTTTTATATACCCGCCAACTACTGTCTCACTAGTAGTTTTTGCTGGTTTTGCTCTTGCTTTGAATACTATTGCATTGTTATACAGCTATAAGAAAAATGGAAATTTGATATTCCGTAATTTCTTCTATTTTATTTTGTATCTTTGCGCACTTGAAATTGCCCCCTATATTATACTCTATAAAACGTTGTTTTAAGTGATTATCATTATAAATAAACAGGAGAATTTATGAAAGTGAAAACTATTTTAGTATCCCAACCCGAGCCTAAAATTGAAAACTCGCCTTATTTCGATTTAATCGAAAAACAAAAAGTGAAAATAGACTTTCGTCCCTTTATACATGTTGAAGGTGTGTCAGGCAAAGATGTTCGATCTCAAAAAGTTGACCTTACAAAATATTCCGCCATTATTCTTACCAGCAGAAACTCTGTGGATCATTATTTCCGCATTGCTGAAGAACTTCGTTTTAAGGTACCAGACACTATGAAATATTTTTGTTTGAGTGAAGCTGTTGCTTACTATCTTCAAAAATACGTGGTTTACAGAAAAAGAAAGATATATGTTGGGAAAAGAACATTTCCTGAACTTGCGCCCCTTATAAAAAAATATAAAAACGAAAAATTCCTACTTCCCACTTCAGATAAGTTAAAAGAGGATATTCCAGCAGTTCTTAATGAATTAAAGGTAGATTGGAAAGAAGCCACTTTTTACAAGACGGTAATTAGTGACCTTTCGGACCTTCGGGATGTTTATTATGACATTCTAGTGTTTTTCAGTCCAAGCGGAATTGAATCTCTGTTTGAAAACTTTCCAGATTTTGACCAAAAAGATACTTGTATAGCCGTTTTTGGAAACACCACGGTTAAGGCCGCCCAAGATCAAGGTCTGCGGGTAGATATACAAGCGCCCACCCCAGAAACTCCTTCTATGACGATGGCTTTGGAGAAGTACATTAAAGAAGTAAACAACAAAAAATAAGCTAGATTGATTGCAAAAAATAAAAGGACTGTCTGAGAAGACGGTCTTTTTTTATGCCTTTAATTTTGTCCCCAAACAGGAAATCTTCATTTTTATGAAACCTTGAGAATATTTAACATGACCTTAATACTAGTCACGCAATGATTTAAAATCTTCTGACGTTATTGCTGTTGATTGTTGAGATGAAATTTCAAATCAATATGAAAAGTGTTTCAATAGTTATGGTTGGTTATTTAGTTGAGGCCGCCCCCTAAGTGTTAATTGGTGGGGCGGCTTTTTTATTTGTAGAAGTTCATTTCATCTAAATATTTCCAAACTTCCGAAGAAAGCATTGGCTTTATATTTTTTCCAGACTTTATTCCATTCCGGATAAAAGTTGAAGAAAGCTCTATAATTGGTGCATCAACCTTTTTAATTTTTTTATGATTGTTAAATTGCGTTTCAACAGTTCCTTCGGAAATTCTTGGATAAACATAGATTGAATAGCGCTCTAGAATCACTTCATAATTTTTCCACTTCTGAAAACTTTTGAGATTGTCCTCACCCATAATCAAGCAGAAATTTTTTTCTGAATATTTTTCTTCCAAATAAGCCAAAGTATTCACCGTATAATTGGGCTGCGGAAGATCAAACTCTACGTTGCTGGCGTGTAATTTCGGGTAATCTTCAACGGCTATTCGAACCATTGTTAAGCGGTGATGGTCTTCTAAAAGTGTCTTTTTAATTTTATGCGGATTGTGCGGCGTTACCACAAACCAAACCTCATCTAAATCGCTGAACTCTGCTAAATGGTTGGCAATAATCAAATGCCCAACATGAATTGGGTTGAAAGTACCGAAATAGAGTCCTATTTTTTTCGTCATTATTTTAATTTGCGCCGTAGAGTCGCACGGAGGTGCGTCTATACATTCATAAGGATCAATTCATCACATTCTGAGACGCACGTCCGTGCGTCTGTACGTTGTGTGATTCTAATTTTTTATAAATCTCTCCACCAAATCATGTGCTTCGTTTAAGGCGGTTTCCAAATCGTGATTCTTTATGATGTAATCAAACTGTGGCGCTGTGGCAAGTTCT
Source organism: Aequorivita sublithincola DSM 14238 (assembly GCF_000265385.1). Classification (NCBI taxonomy): domain Bacteria; kingdom Pseudomonadati; phylum Bacteroidota; class Flavobacteriia; order Flavobacteriales; family Flavobacteriaceae; genus Aequorivita; species Aequorivita sublithincola. The sequence goes on along the minus strand of NC_018013.1, from coordinate 1,668,359 downwards.
ACAGAAGCTTTGGCAATACGCATATTTATACGCTCGTCGCTTTCGGTTTTGCGTTTTTTCAGTCTAATTTTTAGCTCGTCAATGCTTGGAGGTTTAACAAAAACAGATAAAGTTTTATCTGGATATTTCTTTTTAATTCGAAGTCCGCCAACAACATCAATATCAAAAATTACATTTTTTTTGTGGCTCCAGATTCTTTCAACTTCACTTTTTAAAGTACCGTAAAAATTGTCGCGATATACTTCTTCCCACTCCAAAAAGTCATCGTTTTTGATGTGTTGTTTAAATTCTTTTAATGAAATGAAATAGTAATTTTCCCCGTGCTTTTCGTCACCTCGAGCTTCCCGCGAAGTACATGAAACCGAAAACTCCAAATTGAGATCTTCCTGTTTCAACAAATGTTGCACTATGGTGGTTTTTCCACTTCCAGAAGGTGCTGAAAACACTATCAATTTTCCTCCTTCCATCTATAAAACGTTTAGCGCTTGCTCTTTAATTTTTTCTAGCTCGTCCTTCATTTGCACCACCACTTGCTGCATTGGTGCATAGTTTGCTTTACTACCAATGGTATTGATTTCACGTCCTATTTCCTGCGTAATGAAACCCAATTTTTTTCCGTTGGAATCGTTGGATTTCAAAGTTTCTTCAAAGTATTCCAAATGGTTTTTTAAACGTACTTTTTCTTCGGTGATGTCGTATTTTTCTAGGTAATAAATCAATTCCTGCTCAAAACGATTTTCATCCACTTTTTCCTTTAAATCTGAAACTGCTTTGCGCAGTCTTTCTTTAACTCCGTCAATCCTTTCGGGATCTAAAGCAATTACGTCTTCAAGTAATTTTGCGATGGTTTTGGTACGATCTAAAAAATCATTTCCCAAGACCAAACCTTCGTCAGTTCTGTATTTGTTAATTGCTTCTAAGGCTTTGTCCACTCCTTTTAAAATGGTTTCATATTCCTTTTCATCAATCTCTTCGCGCTCCGTTTTTAAAGCATCGGGCATCCGCACGGCCATTTTTAAAAGCTCTACAGGATCCCCATCAACCACTTTTGCTAACTGTTTTATGTATTGTTTTACAGCGATTTCATTCAACTGCGTTGAAACTTCTTCGCCAGTAACTTCAATGTAAAGTGAAAAGTCTATTTTTCCTCTTTGCAATGATTTCGCAAGCAAATCGCGAATTTCGAGCTCCTTTTCACGGTAAGCTGAAGGAACGCGCGTGTTCAGATCAAGGCCTTTGCTGTTTAATGATTTAACTTCTATAGAAATGGTTTTGGAAGGCAATTGAACTACTTCTTTGCCGTATCCGGTCATGGATTGAATCATATTCCTGATTTTTTGAAGCGCAAAGGTAAGGAAATAGTTTTTTTGTGGGTAGTGGGCAGTAGGTATTATGAATAGTTGTCTTATTCGTTCAAAAATTCCAAAGTTCGCGATTCACTATAGTACAATTTATTGGTTTGATGAAAACCAACATGGCCGCCATATTTTGGAATTTCAAGCTGAAGATTTTTCATTGTTGAAGCCAATTCCTTTGGATAGCATTCCGAAGAAAGAAAGCTATCATTTGCAGCATTCAAGATATAAACTGGAATTTGAATATTTGGAATAAATTGCAAGCTACTATTCTTTTTATAATAGTCAAAAGCATCTTTAAAACCGTGAGCTGGCGCGGTATAAACATGATCAAACTGCAAAAGAGAAGTAATCTTTTTATAATCTGAAACCGTCATCCTTTCAGGGAAATCCTTCATTTTCGCTTTGTATTTTTTCCGAAGATTTATTAGAAAAGAAGTTTGATAAATCCAATTTGAAAATTCATTCAAAGATTCCAAAGAACCCTTCAAACTTAAGGGTGTAGAAATAGCGACCGCTTTCTTTATTTGCTTCGGAAAAGACTCGCGTTCGCCTAAATATTTCAAAAGCAAGTTTCCGCCGAGACTAAAACCAACCAAGGCAATTTCATTATATTTATCTTTTTTCAGAATAAAATCTACAACCGCTTCCAAATCATCAGTTTTGCCTGCGTTATAAGATTGAAAGGAAAGATTTTTCTCCCCACTGCAACCACGAAAGTTTACCGCTGCAACATCCCAACCGTTTTCGATTAAAACTTTGGTTTGCCCTCTAATATAGGTTCGTTGTGCGTTTCCTTCCAAACCGTGAAGCAGGATTGTAACTTTTTTTGAAGGATTTTTGGAAAAAGAAAAATCAATATCCATAAAATCGCCATCAGCCAATTGCAAACGTTCCCGCAGCTGAATCAATTTTGGTGAAGGCCGAAATTTCGCAGAATAGATAGTTGAAAAATGTCCGTTTTTAAAAGGAAATTTGGGTTTATAATTACTTTTTATAAGGGTCATTCTCTAAAGAAGTTTTAACAGAAACTAAACATATTTACTATGCTTGCATAACAAAAGTAGCTTAAATTTGCATAAAAAATTGATGATGTACACAAAACAATTTGAAATACGCTGGAGCGATATAGATGCAAACCGACATATGCGCAACAGCGCGTATATAGATTACATGAGCCACACCCGTATGAGCTTCTTGATGCAAAGCGGAATGGACCAACAAAGTTTAGCAGAACATAATTTAGGACCAGTGGCATTTTATGAACATATGTATTATTTCCGTGAATTTTTTCCTGGCAAACCTGTTACTGTTTCACTTCAATTAAAAGGTTTATCCGAAGACGGAATGTATTTTGAATTTCTACATAACTTCTACGACGAAAAGGGGAAAAACTGCGCTCGTTGTGAAATGATGGGCGGTTGGATTGATTTGAAAGAACGAAAACTTACAGGGCTTCCAAAGGATTTTTATGACAAATTCAATAATTTGGAAAAAACAGATGATTTCAGAATTCTTACTAAAGAAAACACCAGAAAATTCAGCGAGCGTCCGCAGGACTTAAATTTATAATTTAATTAAGTCGGCAAAATGGCTTTTTTTGGTTTTCGGGTTGAAAGAAATACGCCTACAAAAATTAAACTTGCCGCCCCAATTCTGAGTGCATTAAGACTATCTGCACCAGCCAAAACTGCGAAAATTGTTGCAACTACCGGTTGGAGATAAATAAAAACCCCAACAGTTGATGGACTTAACTGCTTCAGCGCAAAAATATTAAATAGATAGGTTAAAAATGAAGTGGCTACAACCACAAAAACCATTTGCCATATTTCTGAAGAAGTAAGTTGCATCCACTCCACCTGAATAAATTCTGAATAACCAACAGGTAAATTGATGAAGAAAGCGATGAGGAAGAAATACTTCAACAATGTGACGGCTTTGTATTTAGAGACCAAAGGTTTTACTAATATCAAATAAAAGGAATAAGATATTGCGTTAAGCACAAACAGAAGGTTTCCCAGAGGAATGTTTGGTGCATTATTCTGGGTTTTTTCTTGAAATAGAATAAGTACCAAAGCGCCGGAAAGCCCAAAAATGATTCCCGCGGTTTTTATCCAAGTAATGCGTTCCCGCAGAATCAACGCCGTGAGGAGCAACAATAAAACTGGAGTTATTGTCATTGAAACCGCACTGTTTATAGGTGTTGAAAGGCTTAAACCCTTAAAGAACATCAACATATTCAGCACCATACCAAAGACGGCGCAGGCCAGAATTCGCCACCAATCTTTTCTATCTATTTTCTCAGATTTTGTAAATAAACTTAAAAGCCAAAAAAGTAAGGCTGCACCACCAACACGCAAAACTATAAATCCAAAAGGTTGAATTACGTGCGGCATCAAACCTTTGGCAATGGTGTGATTAACACCATAAATAGTCTCGGTTGCGGTTGCGGCAAGTATGGCAACGAAGCGCTTATCCATTATTTAGAATGAATGGATTTTTTGGCAGCAGCAACAGTTTTTGGACTACTTCCTATAAAAATTTTATCATTGTTTACGATTACGGGGCGTTTCAAAAAAGTATAATGCTCCAAAATCATCGCTTTGTAGTCTTCTTCTAAAAGATTTTCATCTTTTAAATTTCTCTCTTGGTATAATTTCGCTCTTCTGCTGAAAAGTTCTTCGTAACTATCCGTGAAGTTAAAAAGTTGATCCAATTCTTCCGCGGTAATTCCTTGTGTTTTAATGTCCTGTTTTATGAATGACGAAGGAATTTCTATTTCGTTCATCACGCGCTTACAGGTATCACAAGTTGATAAATAGTATACTTTTTGCATTTTAAAATTTAATTATAGCCTAAAAAATAATTTCTATGATTTCTCTTTAGTCTCGAATCTTCGAGAAGGCAAAAAATCATAATTCAAAACTAATCAATACTTAGGAAAGGCGCAGCTTCTTTCATCGCTATTTTCAACTCAATAGGACCGTCTGCATAACTGGCAATATCGTACTGATTGTATATAAAAATAAGACTATCTCGAGTGAAACCAACACTTTCGGGAAGATAAAATTTTTCATTCTCGAACCAAAAGCCAGTGTCATTTATGGATTGATTCTTTGCAATATTTTGTTGTAAGCGAAATTTATTTTCTGCAAAAGCGACTAATTCTTTATTGCTTTTGAAAAGTTCTTTAGATGTGAGTTCATCTCCTGTTTTAGGGTCAAGGTTTAAAAATGAAGTGGTTCCATAACCGTGTGCGCCGCCAGTGAAAAGATATTGGCGCATTTCGAAACAAATATGTTTTGGCGAGTTATAAATTTCGTTCACAGAAATTTCGGCAAAATAGTCACCAGCCATGTCCGGAAATTGGGCTTTGTCTGCATTGTAAGCCTCAATAAAATTTGTCGCCGCTTCTTGAATAGTTTTTGCCGAAGGTATAGAGTCTTCGCCCATTAGCAGCGAACTAAAGATAAAATTTTTGATCTTTTTGTTAATCTTTTTGGAAACCTCATCATCGCCAAAAACTTCCACATAATTAATCGTAATTTCAGGACATTTGCTGTTTTTACAGATAGAAAGTTCCTTTTCGGTAAAACTTTCTGGAGAAAACTCAATATTCTTTTCTTGGTTGCAACTCACGGTTATAAGTGCAATTAAAGCCAAGACGGTAATTCTGGTGTTCATATGTTAAATGGAATAGATGGTTAGCTATCACAAATGAAACTTTTACATTTGTGATTCAAAAGTAATAACTTTAAAATCAGCTATTGTGAAAGTTATATTAAATGATATAATATAGATTTGAAATTGCTAATTTTCACTTTAAAAACTTCATAATGAGTATGAAATTCAACACTAAAACGATACACGGCGGCCAGCACAATGTAGATCCTGCTTTCGGCGCTGTGATGCCACCAATTTATCAAACCTCAACCTATTCGCAAACTACGCCCGGAGGTCATAAAGGTTTTGAATATTCCAGAAGTGGTAACCCAACGCGTGCAGCTTTGGAGCGAGCATTCGCCAGTCTTGAAAATGGTGAATTCGGTCTTGCCTTCGGAAGTGGTCTCGCAGCGATTGATGCTGTTATAAAACTTTTAAAACCGGGCGACGAGGTAATTTCAACCAACGATCTTTACGGTGGAACATATCGGTTATTTACGAAGATTTTTGAAGGTTTCGGCATCAAGTTTCATTTCGTCGGAATGGAAAACGCTGAAAAAATTGAAGATTATGTTAATGATAAAACAAAACTGATTTGGGTAGAAACACCAACCAACCCAATGATGAACATTATTGACATCAAGAAAGCAGCCTCTATTGCCAAAAAACACAAAGTTTTGCTTGCGGTTGACAATACTTTTGCAACTCCCTATTTGCAGCAACCCTTGGAAATGGGCGCAGATATTGTGATGCACAGCGCCACAAAATATCTTGGCGGCCATAGTGATGTGGTTATGGGTGCTTTGATTGTGAAAGACAAAGACCTTGCAGAAAAATTATATTTCATCCAAAATGCAAGCGGTGCCATTTGCGGACCGCAAGACTGTTTCTTGATTCTTCGTGGTTTGAAAACCCTTCATATCCGCATGCAACGTCATTGCGAAAACGGAAAAGCTATTGCCGAATATTTAGCAAATCATCCGAAAATCGAAAAAGTATATTGGCCTGGTTTTGAAAACCATCCCAATCATTCAATTGCTAAGGCACAGATGAAGGGTTTTGGTGGAATGATTTCATTTGTAATTAAAGGAAGCAATTATAAACAAGCCATCAAAATAGTTGAAAATCTAAAAATATTCACTTTAGCTGAAAGTCTAGGTGGTGTGGAAAGTCTTGCCGGACATCCCGCAAGTATGACACATGCTAGTATTCCGAAAGAAGAACGTGAAAAAACAGGGATTGTAGATTCGTTAATTCGTCTTTCTGTTGGTATTGAAGATGTGGAAGATTTAATTGCAGATTTAGAGCAAGCGATTGGATAATAAAAGTTTCCAATGTTCAAAATTCCGCAAGTATTTTAAAAATGGAAAAAAGGGTTAGATTTTTAAAATCTGATCCTTTTTTAATATTTTAATTGCGAAATTTTTAATCCAAATAATAAATATAACCAACATTAACCCAGAAAATCCAATCATTCGATTTGTTTTCAGGTACATCAGGATTTAAGCCATCAACCCAATTGCTGAAATAGTTTTGCCAGCGGACATCAAAAATTAAATCACTATCGCGGTTCAGCTTATAGCGCATTCCAGCACTTGCAACAACAGAAAACGTTTGTCCAGGAGCCTGTTGAAAAGAATCAAAATATTTTACAGGTGTAGATATTAAGGTGTTAAGAGGCCCTAAAGAAGATTCAACCTTCGGATTAAAATAAGACCAATGTAATCCAAAGCTAACAAACGGAGAAACAGTATATTCACGATATTCAAATCTTTGAAGACTAAAAGGAAAATACTCTAGTTGGAAGCCAAGATCAATAACAGTGGTAGAACCGCTCATAGCACGAAGCTGGTCTGCGAAAAGTGATTGTTGATCATCTGCTACCCAACGTCCAAAATGTTCAAAACTTGTTTTATGAAAATCCAACTCACCACGAATCTTAAAGTGATCATAGAAATAACGTTCTGGTACACTATAGCCCGCATCTGCCCTATTGGTAAAGTTCATAAAATATAGTAGCCCAAAGCCAATGCCTGTATTTCCTATATTAGTTTCAAAATTTTCACGCTGCCCATAATCGCTAAAAAAAGCTAAAGGACCTGCAACAACACCAACTTCGTGGCTTATTCCACTTTGTGATATTGCTTTCTGAAGTGGAAAAATCAACAGGGAAAATACCAATAATAAAATTCTGGTATTCATTATCTATATGGGTTTAGTATAAGTTCAACAAATATATAAAAACATCTTAAACATCGAAATTTAAAATTGCTATTTAGCTAATTAGTATAAAATTGGCAACTCTTTTTTATCTCAACATCTATCTTTGTGTATTCCATACGCAAAGTGTTGTTTTAGTATATTTTTTTAAATAAAACATCATAAGAAATATATAAACCATAAAATACCCACTACTTTGAAAGGAATTCATTAAAAGTAAAATAAATAATTAAACAATGAAACAAAGTGTAAAGGATTTCATTTCTGAAGTCGAAAAACAAAACCCCAATGAACCCGAGTTTCTACAAGCGGTAACCGAAGTTGTTGAAACAGTGATCCCTTTTATAGAAAAAAACGAAAAATACGCCAACAAAAAACTCTTGGAGCGTATGGTAGAGCCCGAGCGCACTCTGCTTTTTCGAGTGCCTTGGACTGATGATAAAGGCGAAATACAAGTTAATAAAGGGTATAGAGTTCAATTCAATTCGGCCATCGGACCATACAAAGGCGGCTTGCGTTTTCATCCTTCCGTTAACCTGAGTATATTGAAGTTTTTAGGATTTGAACAAACTTTTAAAAATAGCCTAACCACGCTCCCGATAGGCGGCGGAAAGGGCGGCTCCAATTTTGACCCAAAAGGAAAAAGTGATGATGAAGTTATGCGTTTTTGCCAAAGTTTTATGACAGAATTATGCCGACACATTGGACCAAACACTGATGTTCCCGCAGGCGATATGGGCGTTGGTGGTCGTGAACTTGGCTATATGTTTGGCCAATACAAACGTATTCGCAATGAATTTACTGGAGTACTCACAGGAAAAGGCCTTGCCTATGGCGGTTCGTTAATTCGTCCAGAAGCAACGGGCTATGGAAATGTATATTTCGCAAAAAAAATGCTTGAAACCCAAGGAGAAAGCTTCAAAGGAAAAACAGTTGTTATTTCTGGCTCTGGAAATGTTGCGCAATATGCTGCCGAAAAAACGATTGAATTTGGAGGAAAAGTAGTTACGCTTTCAGATTCAGGAGGATATATTTATGACCCTGAAGGCATCAACGAAGAAAAATTATCCTTTGTAATGAATTTAAAAAACGAAAAACGCGGTCGTATTTCAGAATATGTCAAAAAATATACTGGAGCCAAATATAATGAAGGGCAAAATCCGTGGGAAGTGAAGTGCGATATTGCCCTACCCTGCGCAACCCAAAACGAGTTAAAAGGCGATGAAGCCAAGATGCTTCTAAAAAACGGATGTATCTGCGTGAGCGAAGGCGCCAATATGCCTTGCACACCGGAAGCTGTTTTAGCGTTTCAAAAAGCAAAAATTTTGTTCGCACCTGGAAAAGCTTCAAATGCTGGTGGTGTTGCAACATCGGGTTTAGAAATGTCTCAAAACTCGCTTCGACTAACTTGGACGGCAGAAAAAGTTGACGACAAACTTCACAAAATAATGAATGCTATTCACGCAGAGTGTGTTCAATATGGAAAAAATGGCGACGGATATGTAGATTATGTTAAAGGCGCCAATATTGCAGGTTTCGTAAAAGTTGCTGATGCCATGCTAGCTCAAGGAGTGGTTTAGAAACTAAATAAAAAAATGACATAAGACGGAAAGACGTAAGACGTAAGACCAAAAAACAGATGCTCGTTTAAAAGATATAAATATTTTAAATAGAACCTTATCAATAGTCGTAAGCCTTTCGTCCTATGTCCAATATAAAAATGACTTCATTGCCTTCCACACAAATAATGGTAGAACCATACAAATTCGCTGATATAAAAGACACTATATATATTTTAGGTGGTAACCAAAACTAGTCCTACGTCCTACGTCTTTCCGTCTTAAGTCTTTTTTTAGTTCAGATACCGCAATAAATAGTATTTTAGCGTGTTAATAAACAAACCCTGTTTTATATGAAGCGGTTGGCCGTTGCTTTCCTATTATTATTTTCTTTTCTGGCGAGCGCCCAGAATTTTGAAGACCGCTGGTCTGGATTTTTTTCATACGTTTCGGTGAAAGACATTTCTGAGGGTGATAATAAAGTTTTTGTAGGTGCCGAAAACGCGGTATTTACCTATGACCTTTCCACTAAAGAAATCAAAACACTTTCAACAGTTAACGGACTTTCAGGAGACTTTATCACCACAATTCATTATAGTGAAACCTACAAATTATTGGTTATTGGTTATGAAAATGGATTGATAGAAATTGCAATAGATGGCGAAGAAAACATTTTGAAAGTTGTTGATATTTTGGAAAAACAAACCATTCCGCCAAACAAAAAGCGCATCAACAATTTCAACGAATATAATGACAAACTATATATCTCCACGCAATATGGTATTTCGGTTTTTGACCTTGCAGCATTGGAATTTGGCGATACATATTTCATAGGCGATGGCGGAAGCCAGATAAACATTACGCAGACCACAGTGCTAGAACCCTATATTTTCGCCGCAAGTGTAAGTGATGGTATGCGAATGGCCATGGTAGCAGATGACGATTTAATAGATTACCAAAATTGGACAACCATTTTAAGCGGTGGTTTTAGCGCAGTAGAAAAATTAGGTACTGAACTTTATGCTGCCAATTATTCCAACACAGTTTTTCGTTTCACTCCAGACGGAACTACGACGAACGTACAGACTTTTGCTTCAAACATTCAAAAATTTAGATTGGCCGATGATTTATTAACTATCACCACAAATAAATCCATTCAGTCCTATTCCGAGGGTTTTGTGCCAGAAGGTTCCGTTTCCAATGTGCCAGGATATGATTTAGACCTACTTTCAGGCTATGCTTTTGGATCCAACTTTTATCTGGGAACTGCGGAAGACGGTTTGTTGATTGTCCCTTTCACCAGTAACCAGCCAACACAAATATTGCCAAACGGTCCAATACGGAATCGCCCTTTTGCCATTGACGCTTCACCCGGACAACTCTGGGTAAGTTTTGGGGAGGTGGATGTAGATTTCAACCCATATTTCCCTGACGGACTTTTAAGTAAAAGAGGCATAAGTCATTTAAAAGACACCCTTTGGACCAATATTCCTTATAAAGATTTGGATGCAGCCGTTGGTGGGGAGCCAACAGATTTACTAAAAGTTACAATCAATCCGTTAAATCCGGAAGAGGTTTATATGAGTTCCTTCCAAAATGGACTATTAAAAATCAAAGACGAAAAGCCTACAATTCTATATGACGAAAGCAATAGCCCTTTAGACAGAATCCTCGTTCCATTACCAGGAGGAGGCACTGCAGATGCTGGAATACGGATATTTGGCTCGCATTTTGATCCACAGGGTAATCTCTGGTTTGTTCAAACCAAGGCAGACGAAGGTCTAATAAAACTGTCTCCAAACGGACAATTTCAAAAAATTGATATTACTAGTGTTGTTGCCAATCCTTTAAAAGAACTCGCCTTGGGAAAATTAGCCCTAAGCCGCGAGAACAATGTTTTTATTGGCAGCAATAGCAATGGTCTCTTAGGCTATAATCCACGCACAGAAACCTTTAATAAATTGAGTGATGGCGCTGGTAATTTGCCCTCTACCAGTGTGCGAGCTTTGGCTTTTGATGCTCAAAACCAACTTTGGATTGGAACGCTTCAAGGATTACGTATTCTTTACAGCCCAGGAGGTTTTTTTGAAGCAGGCGAAACCCCAGAAACAAAACCCATTATTATAGTTGAAAATGGCGTGCGCCAAGAACTTTTGTTTGAACAATCTATTACAGATATTGAAGTGGATGGCTCCAACAATAAGTGGATTGCAACAGCTAACTCTGGAGTATTCTATTTTTCTCCCAATGGGCAAGAAACCTTACTGCGTTTCACCAAAGACAACTCACCACTGCCAACTAACAACGTTCAAGATATAGCCATAGACCCTTTTACAGGAGTTGTATATTTTGCCACAACTCAAGGTCTTGTAGCTTACCGAGGAACAGCCACAGCGCCAAGCGACAATCTAGACAATGTACACGCTTTTCCAAACCCTGTGCGACCGGGATATTATGGAAACGTAACCATAGATGGACTTACAGCAAGAGCTAACGTAAAAATAACCGACATAAACGGAAGCCTTGTTTTTGAAGAAACTTCTGAAGGAGGAAGCGTTTTATGGGACACCACAGCTTTTGGAAAATACAAAGTGCGCTCTGGAGTTTACTTGGTTTTAGTTACTACGAATGATGCTACGGAAACCAAAGTCTCCAAAATAATGATAATTCGCTAATGGTTGTTGCTACTAAAGCCATTGTTTTTTCAGCCATAAAATATTCCGAAGCAGATCTTATTTCAAATTGTTACACTGAAGTTGCAGGCGTAAAAAGCTATTTGTTGCGCAACATCTTGAAATCGAAGCGAGGAAAGTTGAAATCTTCCTATTTTCAGCCACTCACCCAATTAGAACTTATTGCCGAACACAAAAACAAAGGCACGCTAGAATATATTAAGGAAGCAAAAGTTTTCTACCCATACCAAACGCTACATACAGACATTTTAAAAACTGGCTTGGTTATGTTCTTATCTGAAATGCTAAAGAATTGTATCCGCGAAGAAGAACCAAATCACGAACTTTATACTTTCCTGGAACAATCCTTCCAGTGGCTAGATCAAAATGATGAAGTTGCCAATTTTCATATTTTCTTTCTTTTGCAATTAAGCCAGTATTTGGGTTTTTATCCAGATGCTTCAAATATTGAAGACGAATATTTCAACATAATGGAAGGTAATTTTCAATCAAAAAACACCAGTAATTATTGTTTGGAAGGTGTTCAAATAGAAAATTTCAAGCTTTTCTTCGGAATAAATCCAAGTACTTTAAACACTGTAAAGCTTTCAAAAAAAGAACGTCAAAATTTGTTGGAATTTATTTTATCCTATTACAGTTTTCACGTGCAGGGTTACCAAAAACCGAAATCGTTGGCGGTGTTGATGCAGTTGTTTTCATAAAAAATCATTTATTTCATATAAAATTGCACTAACATAATGTTAAGGCAACTCGCTGTATCCTTCACTTTAATTAATTTAGAGGAAAATTAAAAAACTATGAACACCAACAGACTCTCAAAACCGATTGAAGACATTTTAAACAAACAAGTAACCCAAGAAGGCAATGCCGCTCAAATATATTTATCCTATGCTATTTGGGCAGATAGCGAAGGCTATGCTGGTGTTGCAAATCTTCTTTTTAGACATTCTGGCGAAGAGCGAAACCATATGATGAAGGTGATTGATTATATTCAAGAACGCGGTGGAAGAGCAAAAATTTCAGCTTTAGATGCACCGCCAAAAGACCCGAAAAACCTTCAGGAATGTTTTGAAAAAATCTTTCAGCACGAAGTAGATAATACCACTGCGATTTATGGAATCGTAGATCTTTCACTAAAAGAAAAAGATTGGGCGACTTGGAATTTTGGCCAATGGTTCGTAAAAGAACAAATTGAAGAAGAAACCTTGGTAATGGATCTTTTAGATAAACTTAAACTTGCTGGAGGCCCAAAAGCAACTAGTGAATCACTACTTTATTTAGACAGCAAAATTGGAAACCAAGAGGACGATGCCGATCTTGCAAGAGATGCAGATGTGGACAATCCATAAACACCGATTTTACAGCTGCAATTGTAAGTGTTCATAAACACTGTTACCTAGCTGTTTTTCACCAACACTTTCAAACCCCAATGCCGAATATAATTTTTTGGCTTTGGGGTTTTTATAATCTACCAAAAGTCCGATTTTTTCTAGGTTGCCTTTCTTGGCTTGGTTTATTGCTGAAGCCAATAATTTTTTGCCAATTCCTTTTCCTTGATACTTCGGAGAAACACTTAACGTGTCTATATATACTTCCTTCGGCGCGGTTTCGTCTTCAATTACTAAATCTGTAACCTCGTATTTTTCGGCTATGTATTCTAGAAATGGCTTTCGGTATTGTGGCAATAATGCGCCATCATAAAAGGTAATGGAGCCCATAATTTTCCCCATTTCTTCATAAACTAACGTATGCTCAAAACTATATTGATTGGCTTTTTTCTGAAAAAAATGCTCAAACAACGGAATTGCTTCTTGCGGATCTTCTGTATTCGCAAAACTACAAGCCAAGTCTTCCATTGCCTGAATTATTAATGGAGCAACGTGTTTAAAATCCTCAGGACGCGCGGGACGGATGTTTTTATCTATTTCAGTTTTCATCGCTGTAAATTTATGAAATTAGATTGCTTTTGAAGTCTAATTTTCAGTAGCATTAAAAAGTATAACACTTTCTTATGACAAACTTATTCAGCAAAATAATACATTTCCTTAAAAAGAAAACAAGATGAAAAAAGAGGAACAAAAAGAACTGGTTACCATAAATCCAACAACAGGAAAAGAAATCAAGAAATACACTTTAATGACAGATAAGCAGGCGGATGATGCCGTTAAAAAATGTCACAAAGCATTTATGGATTGGAAATTGGTTTCCCCCAAAGAAAGAGCCAAAATAATTAAGGCAATCGGAAAAGAATTAAGGGCAAATACAGACAAACTTTCCGAGCTGATGACGAAAGAGATGGGAAAACTTCTTAAACAAGGCAAACAAGAAGTAGATCTATGCGCAGGAGTTTGTGATTGGACCGCAGCAAACGGTCCCGAAACGTTAAAAGATGAAGAACGCGAACTTCCCGGCGGTGGAAAAGGATTAATAACCTATTCGCCCATTGGTGTTATTTATGGAATTCAACCTTGGAATTTTCCAGCATATCAAGTAATTCGTTATTCCATCGCCAACTTAATGGCGGGAAATGGTGTTTTGCTGAAACACGCCGAAAACGTTACTGGTTCCGCTTTGATGCTTCAAAAAATATATGAAAAAGCTGGCTTGCCTAAAAATCTTTTTACCGTACTTAAAATAACCCACGACCAAAGTGATGACATAATAAAACACGAACTGGTTCGTGGAGTTACGCTCACAGGAAGCCCAGGGGCTGGACGAGAAATTGCAAAAAAAGCTGGAGCCGCTCTAAAAAAGACGGTAATGGAACTTGGTAGTAATGACGCATACATTGTTTTGGAAGACGCCGATTTAGATTTGGCTGTAAAAATGTGTGTAATGGGAAGAATTTACAATAATGGCGAAACTTGCGTGGCAGCAAAACGTTTTATAGTGGTGGACAAAGTTTACGATAAATTTAAAGAAGCATTTGTAGACCGAATGAAGAAAATGAAACACGGCGATCCAACCGATAAAGATTCCAAAATTGGGCCGATGGCTCGGGAAGATCTTCGCGAAACGCTTCATAAGCAAGTGGAAAAAAGCGTGAAGAATGGCGCCAAAATTCTTTGTGGTGGCGAAATGCCCGAAGGAAAAGGTTTCTTCTATCCTGCAACGGTGCTGGCTAACGTAAAACCAGGCCAACCCGCTTATGACGATGAACTATTTGGACCAGTGGCTTCATTAATAAAAGCCAAAAATACGGATGATGCTATACGCATTGCCAACGACAGCAAATACGGTCTTGGTGGCGGTATTTTTTCCAAAGACGAAAAGAAAGCAATGGAACTTGCCAGCAAACATTTTGACACTGGAATGGTTTTCATTAACGGTTTCGGTCTTGCGCAACCCAATATGCCTTTTGGCGGCGTAAAAGATTCTGGTTACGGTCGTGAACACGGTGGTTTCGGAATGATGGAATTTGTAAATGCTAAAGCCATAATACGTCTTAACAGTTAATTTTTATTTTTTTCGAACTAAATAAATGTGCCAATTATGAAAACATATTTTCTATTTTTAATTTCGATTCCGCTTTCGCTTTTTTCACAAGTAAAAGATGAAAAACAGCTGCCAGAACCATTTGCAACTAAATCAGTTTCAAATTATTCTAACGTTATTGGTTGGAACGATGGAGAAACTCCCAAAGCTCCTAATGGGTTTACGGTGACCAAATACGCAGATGGTTTTGAAAATCCACGGTGGATGTACGTGACGCCAAATGGAGATATCTTGGTGGCCGAAAGCAATAGCAATTACAGTATTCCCAAACAAATTGGCGCTACCCTAATAGGCGCTGGAGGTTCCAACAATTTAAAACACAGTGCAGATGTAATTACAATTTTACGCGACACCGATAATAATGGTGCGCCAGACGTTCGCGAAACTTTGTTAACCAAAAAAGAAGGCCTTAATCAGCCTTTCGGAATGCTCGTTATTGATGATTGGTTATATGTTGCCAATACCGATGCCGTAATGCGCTATCCATATAAAACCGGACAAACCAAGATTACCGCAATAGGCGAAAAAATTGCTGATCTTCCGGCGGGAAAAGTCAATAGACATTGGACGCGGAATATAATTGCCAACGAAGATAATTCCAAAATATATATAGCCGTGGGTAGTGGCGATAATGTAGGCGAAAAAGGAATGGAGCATGAAGTAATGAAAGCCAATATACTCGTTATGAACCCCGATGGGAGTGACCTTGAAGTGTATGCTTCAGGACTCAGAAATCCTGTGGGAATGGATTGGGAACCAACTACACAAACACTTTGGACTTCTGTAAATGAGAGAGATGAATTGGGCGATAATTTGGTGCCAGATTATTTAACTTCGGTACAAGAAGATGGTTATTACGGTTGGCCCTACTCCTATTGGGGCAATCATTTTGATCCGCGAGTGCCCATTCCACCAAATGTTAGGCTGAAAGAAGCCATTGTTCCAGATGTTGATCTGGGATCGCACACAGCTTCATTGGGATTGGTGTTTTATACCGCTGAATCATTTCCGAAGAAATATAAAAACGGCGCCTTTGTAGTACAACATGGTTCTTGGAATCGAGATATTATCTCGGGCTATCGTGTGGTTTTTATTCCTTTTGAAAATGGAAAACCCACTGGCAAGCCCGAAGACTTTCTCACCGGTTTTATTGTAGATGCAAAAAAAGATGAAGTTCGCGGAAGACCTGTAGGCTCGGTAGTAATACCAGATGGCGCTATGCTAATTACAGATGATACAACGCACCACATTTGGAGAGTTGCCTATACTGGAAAGTAAATTTTCGTGCTTCGCATTTATAAGAAACAATTATTTTGTTCACTCTTTTTGCTAAATTGATAAACTTTATGATTTCCTTAAAATATAGCAAGCACATAGTTTAGTATCTTGAAAAGAAAAAACTATGAGCACAAAAAACCTGAGTAACGAAGAAGCAAGACAGAAAATAAAAGAACTTGCAGAATCTATTGATCTTACCATGATGGCTACAAATTTGAAAAGCGAGCCATTCCACGTAATTCCTATGAGCACTAAAGAAGTGGATGCAGCTGGAAATATATGGTTCCTAAGCAATAAAAACAGTGAGCACAATCAAAACATTGAAAAGGAAAACAAAACCCAATTGATTTATGCCGACAAAGGAAACTTTGAATTTATGAGCATTTACGGCCGCGCTTCCATCAGTACAGACCGAAACCGAATTAAAGAATTGTACGGTAGCGGTGATGACGCTTGGTTTGATGGCGTGGACGATCCCAACATTACAGCCATAAAAATTCAGCCAGACGAGGCGCATTATTGGGATACCAAACACGGCAAAGTATTATCCTTATTAAAAATGGCTAAAGGCGCAATTACTGGAGACGAACCAGATTTGGGAGAACAAGGAAATTTAAAAGTATAATTGAAAAAGAAAAATTGATTGGAAACCGCTCTTATTGGCACAGCTAATAAGAGCGGTTTTTTTATTGGGCAGTTTCTAAAAGAGGAATTTCCAGTTCTTTCTGAAATAACGGATAATAATCCATAACATTCTGAACCCCATCTAAGGAACATAAAAAAGCCACTGCACTACAAAGCCCTTTAAAAAGCGTTTCTTTTGAAGTTGGATCCTTCGGCTTAGCATTTTTATAATTTAAAGGAAGTTTATAGCCGCAACCTTTTAAAAATTCAGCTTCAATTTGAAGTAGTTCCGAAGGTGTGTAGCCGTGAAACCTTCTTCCTAGATTTTCATGAACCAACCCAATATAATTTAATTGTAATGAACCGTGATCGTCACTAAGTTGCTTCCAACTGTCTGTATTATTGCAAATATTTCCTACGGCACAATGAATGCAGCACTCCGCATTTAGCGTATTGTTGTGGAAAGCGGTGTATAGTTTGTTTAAAGCTTCGTCTAGCCTTTTTGTGGTTTTCATAATCGCTATTTTTTTTCTTCCTATGAAATTAATAAATATAGCTTAGACGCCATCTTGTTTTTAGTTTTTTTTGGGTGAAAAAAAAAAGATACATAAAATACTGCGAAATTTTGAAAACCACATGCTGCTCTGGCAAGAACACCTTACTGCGCTAGAGGAGGAAACAAATGATTGAACCTTAAGGTGGAAACGCTTATGCGGAACGGATAAAGGGTTTCTACAGAAAGTTTTGAAAACTTAGCATTGCGTATATACAGCTATAAGGTTGTATATACGCAACGGCTTTAAAACATGCTGATAACCATACTGATTAGGTTGTATATAAGCACTTTTTTGGTAACTTGCGTATATCTTAACGTTATCTACAATTTTAAAAGAAAAAAAGCCACCAAGCTGTACGGATGTGTGGGTACTCAACGTTTCATATACAAATATATAACCCATTAAGCACTATAAATTGTTTCTCAACATTTTGGCAGCATCACGCATTCCATTTTCTTCAAACATAGTAACCACGTCCCACGCCTTTTGAGATATAAGTATTTCATCCCCTTTAAAATCTTTAGATGCCATTTTTGCACCTCTTCTAAATCCTTCAGACCATAAATGTCTATTAACACAATCTTCGTGATAAGGGTTTTTGTTTTCAGAATAATTTCTAATTTCTTGTTCTAATGGTGTTTCTTCGTACGCACTCATAATTTTTGGTTTTTAATTCTTGCAACAATTCTATTGGCTATTGCACGTTGTCTGTTTTTAGATTCCTCAATCTCTAATTGATGTCTAAAATTTTGTTCAGCTATTGGATTTTCAATTTCTTTTAGGTTCATATATTTTATTAGTAGCCTTCTTCAAAATCACAGTTATCACAAATATCTGCTTTTGAATAAGAGGTTAATGACCAACTTTTACAATTAGGACAGATTGATTTCCCATTATATTTCGCTTTATTTATTTCGTACTCTTGCTTTCCATTCATAGTGTTATGTTTTTACTCTTATAAATATTTGCCTATCGGCATTTGCATTCCTTTTTTTTCTTTTAAAACAGATAGATAACCCGGCATAAAAAACAGTTGCCAAATTCTCTGGACGGATAGGCAACCGTTTCTTATACCCATCCGTTGCCCACAATTATGAAAAAACAAATTGCAATTATATTATCACTTTTTATATCTCTTTTATCGTGTGGAAAAAAAGAAACAAACTGTGAAGAACATTCTTCAGCTTATTGGACAACTACAATGTTTGGCACGCCCCATAATTCAAAAATTCAAGGCGAAAATTTTACTATACGAAAAGCATTTCAGGAAATTAAAGACAAAGAAACTGACATCGTACCAGCAAACGGTTATATAACTCTAAAAATTCACATTGATAAATATGGGAAATATTGCAATCAAGAAAATTTTCAAATTAATGCAGAATATAAACCAACAGACTTTAACAATGGCAAGTTAATAGCGGAACTTGAAAAAATTTCGCAAAACCTTAGAGATTGGCAGAACGATACGGAAACTAAGACTTACTATTTGATTCGGTTAACAATAAAAAACGGAAAAATTGAAGAAATTTTTTAAGATAACAGGTATTATTTTTGGCATCATTTTGATTGGAATAATTGGAATCGGTATTTACGGCTTCATCAAAGTGCAAGGGATGAATAAAAAGTCCGCAGAAAAAGCTCAAAGTGTTGAAAGCTTTACTTCAACTGATAGTAATGAATATATGCAATATTCTATTCGGTTTAACAAAGCTGGCGATTATAACCAAGGATTTAAATATCTTGATAAAGCTGTGGAATTAGACCCAACATTGCACTTAGGTTATCGTGGTTATATGAAATTAAGATTTTTGAGGGATTTTGATGGTGCACTATCTGATTTCAACAGATTGGATTCGTTGACGCCTAATTTTAACGATGCACCTTGGGGAGAAAATATTGATTTTCTTCGTGGCGAAAGTTATTACGGAAAAAAAGAATACGAAAAAGCAATCGTATGTTTCAAACGCAATATTGTAAACCAGACAGCAGGTTGGGCAGATATTCAGTCCTTTGTTTACCTTGGAATTTGTGAGTTTAAACTTAGAAATTATGAGTCTTCAATTGCAGAATTTAAAAAAGCATTAGAGCAATCGGATAAAACAACGGAGGCATACTATTATCTATCTAAAGTTTATAGGGAATTGGATAGTCTTCCAAAAGCAAGAGAATATTTAGAAAAGTCAAAACAGACTCTGAATTATAAAATTAACGACCCATACAATGAATATCTTACTGAAATTTATCTAAGTAATATTAATGATTTGGAAAAGCAATACGCAGAGTAACTGTGGGCAACAATGTATAAAAAAAATAGGGCAAATAAATGCTAAACCCAATGATTCAGCCTTGTTTGCGAAGTCGCCAAATCTTTTGATTTGGCTTTTAGATGAATAATATAAAACTAAATGCAAAAGATTTGGCTTGTGGATAATCCGAAAGGCAATTGCTTATTTACAGCCCTACTTCTTTTATACTAAACGTTGCATCTAATTTTACCGACCTATTGTTCTGGCCGAATTTTAAATTGGTTTTTTAGCGGGGAAAATCTGGACAGAAAACGCACTTGTGCGTCCAAGTCTTGTCGATTGCATCGTGGAAATTGGCATTTCCAAACGTTGTCAACGTAAGAAGACTTGGTCAAGGTAGCGAAAAAAAATCACAATGTCAAGGGTTCGCTGCCTTTTGTGCCCTGATTTTTAGCGCATTGCGGGCTTAAAATTACTTTTTGAGACGGCTGTTTATCCAAAGGATAAACCGCATATCAAAAAATCGCCCAGGCACTCTTGCGCAGCAGCTGTATGCCGGGTCGCCAAAACTCCGGTTTTGTTGTTGCCAAAAGATCCATGGGTGGGCCCAAAAAACCTAAACACAACAGGCGGATATAACCCATACCTTTTTTCGGCATATCATTTAAAGCTATTCCAATTTTCCGAATTATAGTATCTTTATAAAAGGTCTTGAGACGGTACGGATCATATCCGCTTAACGTTGTGCAACATTTGACCAAATCAAGAAAATTAATATATAAATGGGAATATTGAATTTATTTAAGAAGAAAAGTAATTATGACAATTACGCATATGAAAAAAAAATCTTATCCGTTTTAAGTTTCGGACCTTTTACAAATACCTTTTCCGAGTATAGCGAATTACAAAGTGAACAAAATATGAAAATTTGGGATGCTTTATTCCCAGTTGCTATTTGTGGCTACTCTGCCCAAATAGACGGTTTAATTGAAAATCCGAAAGAATTCGATTCTTTAAAAAAATCGATGAACAAGCAAGTAACTCAAGGAAATGAATTATTGGCTGATTATGCTATGTTTATCAAATCACAAAATTTGAATTCAAAAGATTTATCACATTTTTCTGCGTTCTGGCTTTCTAAAAATTTACAACTTTATCTACCAGAAAACCTAAAATCAAAAGTTGGGGATATAAAATTCCTTAACATTATCAGCTTATTCTTAAAATTATCATTTAATAAAGAGAAGGCAAACTTTAGAAATTATTTGGACACAACTTTTAAATCGGACTTAAAAACTAAAACGGGAATGAACGAATATGCTTCATTAATTGAACTTTATTCTAACAATATTTTTGAGTCAATAAAAGAAAAAGTATAGATTAAAAAAAAAACGTTGCACAACAATGTATAAAAAAAATAGGGCAATTCAGTGTTAAACCCAATGTTTAAGGCTTGTTTGCTAAGTCGCCAAATCTTTTGATTTGGCTTTTAGAACAAAAATTTAAAACAAAATGCAAAAGATTTGGCTTGTGGATAATCCGAAAGATAATCGCTTATTTACAGCCCTACTTCTTTTATACTAAACGTTGCAAACAATTTAAAACAAAATCAGAAATGAAAAAGACTACATTGATAATCGGAATAACTACTCTGCTAATAAACTTTAGTGTTTTAGCTCAAAATGAACCAATCGAATTTGGATTAAAAGCAGGTCTAAATTATTCCAACCTAATTATTGATGACAACATTCCTGCAGAAACAAATGCCAAAATTGGATTTCATCTTGGAGGATTTTTAAGTTTTAAATTAACTGACAATTTTAGAATAAAACCTGAATTGCTGTTTTCAACACAAAATGCAGAAATTGAATTTTCAGAAAACATAAATATGGGTGACCCTAATGACCCTGTTTTCGGCAATAGATTTAAAGCAGATATTAAGCAGAATTTGATTTTACTTCCAATTATGGCTGATTATTATTTCAGTGATAGTTTCGATTTAGAATTGGGACCACAATTCGGATATGTAATCAATCAAGATGTAACTGATAATAATGATGATTTCAATTTTGGAAATGATGATTATGATAAATTTGAAGTTGCGCTGAATGTTGGAGCAGGATTTACCTTCGCAGAAAATTATCGAATTGGACTTCGATATAATTATGGAATTACTGAACGTGATAATAATAAAAGTTCTGTTTTACAATTCGGCCTTAGTTATAAACTGTGAGGAAAAACTGTTTGCAACACTGTATAACCGCAATTACGGCGGATTCGACTGCGTCCGAATCCACGCGTAATTGCTAACTTCCGTGCTTAACCGAAAAACCTCGTATATTTAGCCGTAACTGCGGTTATACCAAACGTTGCCAATTATATAAAAGACGAAAATATGAAAACAAGACTATTATTATTTATATGTATAATTGTTTATATAAACTGTAAGGCACAATTCTCATCCGAAAGAGTGGTTGATAGTACTTTAGCCTATCCGCACCTAGTAATCTCTGCTGATCTAGATGGAGATGGCGATTTGGATATAATTTCAGCATCCGATCAATACCCCACAATAACTTGGTACGAAAATACAGATGGACATGGAACTTTTTCTTCACAGAAAATTGTTACGCCTAACGCTTATAGTGTACGAACAATTTACGCTGCTGATATGGATGGGGATAATGATATGGATATTTTGGCCACATTATTTTTTAATAAAATAGTTTGGTATGAAAATCTCGATAATCAAGGAAGTTTTAGTTCTGAACATGTAATATCCGACAACTCTTTCGGAGCGACGAATGCAATGGCATCTGATATAGATAATGATGGCGATTTCGATGTGGTCTCAACTTGTATAGGTAATCCAATAGAACAAGAGGATTCTAAATTATCATGGTTCGAAAATATTAATGGACAAGGCGGCTTTGGTCCCGAACATATTCTTACCACAAATACCAATAATGATAAGAGAGACATATTTTTAGCCGATTTGGATAATGACAATATTATAGATATTATCGCTTCTGAAAAAGAATCCATAGTATGGTATAAAAACTCTGGCCAACCTAACTTTGATGTGCAACCTATTCCTTTTACCTTTGAGGGAAGAATAAATGATATTGGTGTTGCCGATATGGATAATGACGGGGATAATGATATTGTTGTCGTGGGAGCTGCTGTTGGCATGAGTTGGTTGGAAAACACAGATGGAAATGGTGATTTTTCAATAGAACATACAATCTTGCAACAAGAAGCTATTATAGCAGTTTGTACCGATGATTTTGACAATGACGGAGACAAGGACATTGCATCTGTTCATGTCATTTATGAACAAGGTTCTTCTGATGAAGGAGTTATACAGTGGCAAGAAAATCTTAATAACGGAAGTTTTAATAATCCCATAATTCTTAAAAGGAACGTTAATTATTTTCTTCCAATATATTCAGCCGATTTGGATCAAGATAATGATATAGATATCATGACTACGGCATTTGATGTGACAGACAAAGTAATGTGGTTTGAAAACTTGACAAATTTAGATGTATCCAAAAATACTAAAAACAAATTTTTACTTTATCCGAATCCCGCATCTAATATCTTATTTGTTAAATCCGAGACCTCCATTTCAAGTATTAAAGTTTATAATATTTCCGGACAACTTGTATTATCAAAGTCGAATGTAAAAGAGTTAAATATTTCTTCATTAAGTGATGGTTTATATATCGTGGAAATTCAAGATTTCTATGGTAATACTTCAATTGAAAAATTAGTGAAGTTATAAATACAATTGGCAACAATGTATAAACGCAATAGCGGGTAAGTGCTTAAACAATAGTAATTGTATATATTTAAGGGCAATCATAATCCGAAAAATCTGTACGTAAATCCCGCTACTGCGCTTATACGAGACGTTGCCATCAAGCTAAAAATAAACTGTGACCAAAGAATATATTTTAAGGAAATTAAAAGAACAGAAGAAAAAATCATCTCAAGGCGATTTTGAAACTTGGTTGACTAACACGCAAACTTTTATTCAAGAATATTTCGGAATTTTATCTAATCGAACAAGTAATTTTCAGTCAATAATTGGCGACTACCGAATTCAAAAAATTGGAGACGTATACGCTGAACGAATAGATAAGCAACATTTCAAAAATAAGGCACTCCAACTTATCGATGAATATATCGAGTATATAGAAGAGCAAGAAGATGAACCAACCAAAATCGAACCAATGAAAAAGAAAATTAAAAGTTTTGCCGAGTTTGATGACAATACCGAAAACACATCTTCAAGTAGAGTTTTTCCGTTAGCACCAGTAAAAAAAGAAACCATTACCAAGTTACCCTTTGGAATTCCCCCAAGCTTGTTTTGGGCTATTTTTGCTGCCTGCGTTGCAGGAGCTTTTTTCGTTGGTCAAGGAATTGGCAAGAGTAGTTTTGACAAAGAAAAAATTGATAATTATAATGAGTTAATTGAATTAAGGAAAGAAAAACCAATACTAACAGAAAAGATTGATACGCTTAATTATCGAATTGAAGAACAATCCAAAATAATTGAGAAACAGAAAATAGAAATTTCGGAATTGAAAAATAACTCATCCGAAAAATAGAACGCAGAAAGCCAGATGGCAACACAGTATATAAGCTATGGCTTGGTCAGTCCTCACTTGGAAAATCCTGCGGATTTTCCAAAGCCAGTTTTTATTTGGAGAGGTTCGTGCTTTAATACGCCACAGCTCATATACATAAACGTTGCCATTAATACGAAAAAAATTTGCGCATTAAACTATTTGTACTAACTTTGTAATTACAGATATAAAACTATGGAAACAGCAATTATAAAAATCGGAAATTCTAAAGGTCTTCGTTTAAGCAAGACTATTTTGGAAAAGTATAACATCAAAGACAGGGTAGAAATGATTTTGGAAAAAGGACAAATAATCCTTAAACCAATTAGTAGTCCGAGAAAAAACTGGGGAAAAGCATTTGAAGAAATGCGTGAGAATAATGATGATCGATTATTATTTAATGACGTATTCGAGGACGAAAATTTTGAAGAATGGAATTAGAACAGTATTCCATCATACTCGTAAACCTTGACCCTACAATTGGTAGCGAAATTAAAAAAACAAGACCTTGTGTAATTGTTTCACCAAACGAAATTAATAAGTTTTTAAGAACAATCGTAGTTGCTCCAATGACAACGAACTTAAAAAACTATCCGACCAGAATTAAAGTAAAACATAACGGAAAAAAGGGAATGATTGCAATCGACCAAATTAGGACAATTGACAAATCTCGAATATTAAAAACGTTTAACCAATTATCGAAATCTGAAATAAAGAATTGTAAAGACATTATCAGGGAAACTTTCGTGGATTAAAATTGAATTTTGAATAAAAACGAAAAGTACTACTGCCAACAAAGTACTGTGGTAAAAAACAAGTAAAAATGCATTAATTTTTCACTAAAGTACTTCTGTAAGTATCATCATATATTAATCCGGATTTTGCGATTGCAAAAGCTTGTTTTAGCAGCTTATTACAGACTGCGATCAGTGCTAATTTTTTACTCTTTCCCTTGGCCACTATGCGCTCATAAATCTCCCTACAGGCCTTGTTGTATTTACAGGCATTAAAACTGCACATAAATAATAGGTTACGGAGCTTTTGATTGCCAATCTTACTGATGCGGGGACGTCCTTTTAAACTGCTACCGCTTTGCCGAATTATTGGGGTCAGACCTGCATAACTGCATAATTCACTTCCACTTGTAAAACGATCAAATCCATCAGTTAAAACCACTAACATTATAGCTGTTTTGTCACCGATCCCAGGGATGCTTTTTATACGAGTTAAAACATCTTGATGCACTTGTTTTACCAATAGCAATAATTTTGTCTCTATGGCTTACAGCTCTTTTTTAACGTGTTTTAAACTTCGTTTTAAAGAACTTACAACAGCTTTGCTAGGGTTGCCTAAAACACTCTCCCCGTGCAATTTATTTTTTAGCATCGTGCTCTGTTTTGTATATACAGCAAGGAGTCTGGTCATTTGCAGACATTCAATTTGATGCTTGGAGTTACCTTGCCAGAGTTTTAATGCTACCTGCTCTGCATAGTCACATATGGGTTTAGAGTCGCTCTTGTCGGTCTTGTTCTTGGTCAGCTTCATCTGTATAAAACGTTTTACCGCCAATGGATTTTCTACCGATACTTTAATACTGGATTCAAGTAAAAAATATGCCAGCTGATAATGATAATAGCCCGTAGCTTCCATCACACAATGGCTCTCTTGGTCTAAGAGTTTGGCAAACTTCTTAAAGCCAGATGGATTGTTTTTAAATTGATTGTAATTGCCCTCGGAGTCCGTAACATCGAAAACCAAGTGGCTGATGTCGATCCCAAAATATTTTATATCTTTATTCATAAGAAAATGTTTTTTGAAAGGACACCCTACGCGAGTTTCAACGACTTAAAATCGAGGTCTGAAGCCTCATAGAACTGTACGAAATCTGTGTAGAAAAGAGCGGGGATTTTCAATGTTGACGAAGTCTATGCTTCTGCGTATATAATAACCTTATTCCGCTCTTTTGTTCTTTCTTATTAATATGCCTTAATTTAGTGTTTTTAATAAACATCAAACTTAAGCCGTATATAAAAAATAGCGCAAGTCGTTGCTATCACAGAGGTTCAGGCATTTTTGCGAGGTCGCCAAATTTTTAAATTTGACAAATTCCTAAAAATAAAATAATTAGTAAAATTTAAAAATTCGGCTTGTGTTATATCCGAAAAGTTATCGCTAATTTACACGCTACGAGCCATATACAAATCCGTTATGTGCAAGGCAAAAAAAAATCCGAAATTCAATAAACTATGGGGAAAATAAGACAAATATTAGTTGTTATTCTGTATGTTTTGGCATTTGCTTTGGCTATATGCTCTATACTTTCCTTATTCCGAAATGCGGAAATTCGATATATAAAAATGCTTGACTTTCCGAGAATTCAATTTTTTATTTTGTCGTTTGTCATCTTAATATTAATCATAATTACAAGTAAAAAATGGCAATGGTTTAAATATCTGTTAGTTGTTGGATTATTGACTGGAATTTCTATCAATACCTTTTTCTTAATAAATTATACAAGTCTGGTTTCTGTAAATGTTCCAACAGCCAAAAATTTGAAAACCTCTGACGACCAATTCAGCCTTTTGTTGTCCAATGTTAAAATGACTAATAGAAAAGCACAGCCATTACTTGAATTAATCGACCTTAAAAAACCCGATTTGATTTTGGCAATGGAGGTAGATGGATGGTGGGACAAAAAACTGAAAGTTTTGGAAAATGAATATCCCTATTCTCAACACACAATCAATGAGGTTACATACGGAATGGTTTTGTACAGTAAATTCCCTTTAGAAAAAATAGAAGTCGATTACTTAGCTAATGAAAATGTACCCTCTTTTAAAAGTACTATTTCTCTTTCCGATGGGAAGAATATCAGTTTCCATTCTATCCATCCTGTTCCACCTACGCATTTTAAGGATTTGCCCGACAATGCAGGGCAACAAGAAAATGCCTTAAAAAAATTAGGAAAGGAAATTAAAGGAAGAAAATTACCAACCATTGTGGCTGGAGATTTGAATGACGTGGTTTGGTCTAATGTAGATGAATTGACAGGAACAAAAAATATTCTTTATGATGTTAGGGTTGGTAGAGGTTTTTATAACAGTTTTAACGCAGAGAATTTTCTTATGCGATGGCCATTAGACCACGTTTTTGTAACCGAAGAATTTCGATTGAAAAAATTGGAACGTCTACCGAAAATAGGGTCTGATCATTTTCCAATTTACACGGAATTGGTTCTAGTCAATAATGCAGCACATCTAAACACAAAATAAAATGATGACAATTATCGTAGTGATCATAGTTACGGGAGCACTTATAATTGGTGCTTTTTGGGGTATTTATGGAAATATGTCAAAAAATCTTGAAGGTTTTTTGGTGGCTTTGGCGGGTGGAGCACTTTTAGTTTCTGCCTTGCTCGAATTGATAAACCCTGCGCTCGAAAAAAACTCAATACCTATTACATTGGCAGCAGTTTTTGCCGGCGCCATTACATTTACTATTTTAGATTATTTGGTAAAAGAAAAATGGGGTTCTAAAAGTGGTGGCGGATTACTCGCCGCAATTACACTTGACGGTATTCCCGAAAATTTGGCTCTGGGCGTTGCACTAATCGGAGCAGGACCATTATCCGTTGCCGCTTTGTCGGGTTCGATACTCTTATCCAATCTCCCAGAGGCAGCAGGTGGAGCGAAAGAAATGTCAAACAATGATAATTCAAAAAAGAAAGTTCTTTGGCTCTGGATTGGTACTGCACTTATACTTTCAGCATCTGCACTATTAAGTCATTATTTATTAGCTGATGTTCCTAAGGAATATTTGAATTATATAAAATGTTTTGCTGGCGGCGCAGTCGTTGCATCACTCGCTTTGGAGGTTTTTCCAAAAGCATTCAAAAAAGAAAAATATTGGACAGGTTTGGCAACAGCAATCGGTTTAATTTTAGCATTATATTTAAATACTTTAGGCGAGTAAAATTAAAATCACCATTGAATCATTAAAACAAATTTTATGAATATAGATACTGCTTTACTCGTTATTGTTTCAGTTTTTGCAATTTTCACAATAGTATTGATAATTACACGAATTTTTGGACTCAGAACATTTGCTAAAATGTCCAGCTTCGATTTTGCTTCCACTATTTCTGTTGGTGCAATATTAGCAACAATTATATTGAATAACGACCAAAGTATTTTAAAAGGAACATTGGCTTTAATTTGTATAATTGCATTTCAAACCCTCTTTTCATTTTTGGTCAGGAAAAATGATAGCTTTAAAAAGCTTTTCACCAATAAACCGCAAATGCTTATGAAAGATGGAGAAATTATTTACGATAATTTAAAGAGTTGCAACATTGGTATGAGTGATTTAATGGGAAAATTAAGAGAGGCCAACGTACATAAATTGTCTGAAGTCCAAGCTGTAGTTTTTGAAAGTACTGGAGATATTTCAGTATTGCATAGTTCAGATAAAAATGATGTTGATTCCATAATCTTAAGAGATGTTGCAGAATATGAAAAATGATTTCTGATAATTATTGAATAAATATTATACGAATATTGAATATTCTCAATCAATAAACTTTTTGAGAAAAAATATTAAATATAGATTAAGTCTGATCTTAGAATAAGTGCGCAAAAGCCCAGCACATAACAAACAACTGAGGTAAAAACCAAGCATTTTCTTCAAATATTTTACCCATAGCTATCCTGGCATTGCTGAAATAGAATAAATCTTTTACGTCTATTTATTTCCGGCTCAACAAGCAAAAAACATCACCAATATTTCAGTATTGGTTCTTTAATTTTTTAGCACAGAAACTTGGGCATCACCTTATAAAATGAATTGCCAATGCAATCCTACTTATGAGTTCTGATAGCTATCAAAACTCGCGGATTTTCTATTCGGTTTTTATTTGCTAAATTAGTTGCTTAACCAAGAAACTAATCATTCACAAACCTTTGCCACGTATTAAAATTACTACCTATGAAAAATCTACTTTTCTTATTAGTTTTAGTCAATTACGGATTTTTAACGGCCCAAGAATTTAGCTTCGAAATATTTTTTTAAGATTCAGCCGGAAATAAAGACTCCATAATCATTGGATATGATGATGCCGCAACTTTTGGCATAGACAGTTCATTTGGAGAAATAAATATCATAAATACACCTTATACTACAGGTCTTGATGTTCGGATTTCTGATGAATGGTTTAAAAGAGAAAATTCAGATCCGCCTACATTTTATACTAAAAAACAGATCTACAAAAAAGCTTGTCCCAACAATTTCAATATTCCTGTAATTGATATTGTTACAGACAACTGGCCAGTAACTGCAACTTGGGATAATTCACTTTTTAATGATGTGTGCAGAAATGGAAGTGTTTTTACAAGTATTAACCCCGGTGGTTGGTGGGATACTGGAAGTCCGAGTAACTTATATCGTGTAATTTTAAGTGAAATAAATGAAGCCACATTTACCTCAAATTATGATGGTAGTTTTAATCCCGCCTCTGCATATATGAATGATAACGGAGATATAATACCCGTTTATTGGCAAACTTTTGGAGATCGAATTGTTTTAAGTACTTCGCAGAATTATGAAACGAACATAAAAATATTCCCCAATCCCACGAATGATTTTCTTTATTATGAAATAGATAATCCGGAGCTGATTTCGGAAATAAATATTTATGATTTAAACGGGGAAAAACAAAATAGTCAACATTCTGATAATTCTTTAAATTTAAAAATGCTCACTAGTGGTATTTATTTCGTTGAATTTTTGTTTAAAGACAACAGAAAAGAAATTCAACAAATAATCAAACTATAACGACTTCTGTGAACTTTCCAAAGCTAGTTTTTATTAATAGTAGCTGTATCTGCTGAGACAAAGAAAACAATATAAAAAATTCCATTTCGAAATGATACCTCAAGATTTATTAAAGCAAATTGATTTTATAAAAGAAATAGACAAAATAAAATACATTCAAAGACAGACTAAATTATTCAATAGGGACAGGCGCGAAAACGATGCGGAACATAGTTGGCATTTAGCAATGATGGCGATTGTTTTAAGTGAACATTCAGACAGGGAAATTGATTTATTAAAGGTCATAAAAATGGTCTTAATCCAGGATATTGTAGAAATTGACGCCGGCGATACTTTATTATACGCCCAAAATAAAAGTCACGAAAACACTGCAGAAGAAAAGAAAGGTGCGGAACGTATTTTTGGAATGCTTCCCGAAAAACAAGCGGAGAAATTTATGCAAATTTGGACTGAATTTGAAACAGGTAATTCCAATGAAGCAAAGTTTGCAAAATCAATGGACAGGCTTGAACCCCTATTACAAAATACTTCAAATGACGGAGGAACTTGGAAGGAATTTGGAGTGAAATATCAAACTGTTTACGCGAAGAAAAAAGTAATTAAAAATGGTTCAACAGAGTTATGGAATTATGCCGAAACACTTATTGAAGACAGCGTTAAAAAAGGAATCTTAGAGAAATAAAAACTGACTTTCATTATAGTCAAAAATCACTTGTTAAAAATACAATTTATGAAACACCTGCTGCTTTTCATCTTGCTGACTTCGTTTTATACCGTTTCTGCTCAAAACGATTGTGAAAAATTTAAAAATGGAACCTTCAAAATGAGTGATACTGCGCTCAACTTTGCTTGCACCATCACCCGAAATGATTCCATACAAGTTGAAAAAGTAGAAGGCACTGATGAAGAATCTAAATTTAAAGTAGTCTGGACAAACCCCTGTGAATACACCTTACAGATGATTGCAGGCTCTCCTGACGGCATAGCGTTTTATAAAGATAAAGTGCTAAAAGTGAAAATTATTGCAACCGAAGAAAACAATTACACCTACGAAGCTAACATAGACGGAATAGACTTTGTTGCTCCGCAAACTATTTATAAAGTGGAATAAGACTCCTTTATATTCCTTGTATTTAATACACTTTTAACCCTTTCCCAGTCATATATTACTTTGAAATAATTAATTTTGAATAAATTCAGAAAACTACATTATGAAGTACGATCAAATACCAAGCAAACTATTTACAAAAAACCGCAAAAACTTTATGGCCAAAATGAAGCCGAAGAGTGTCGCAGTTTTTAACAGTAACGATATTTACCCAATAAGCGCAGATAGTACGATGCCCTTTCAGCAGGCGCGTGATATATTTTATTTAACAGGTGCAGATCAAGAAGAAACCATCCTTGTGCTTTTTCCAGATGCGCCAAATAAAGAACATTGCGAAATGCTTTTTGTACGCGAAACCAACGATCATATTGCTGTTTGGGAAGGTGAAAAACTCACCAAAGAAAAGGCTACCGAGGTAAGCGGAATTAAATCCGTTTTCTGGTTAAAGGAGTTCGACAAAATTTTCTTTGAAGTAATGACTCAGGCCGAGCGCGTTTATTTCAACACCAACGAGCATTACCGCCAAAGTGTAGAAACCGAAACCCGCGAGGATCGCTTCATAAAAACTACCAAAGATAAATTTCCAGCACATAGTTGGGAACGTAGCAATCCAATCTTGCAACGTTTGCGTTCTGTGAAAGATAAAATTGAAATTGATTTAATTCAAACCGCCTGTAACATTACCGAAAAAGGTTTTAAAAGAATCCTAAATTTCGTAAAACCCGGAGTTTGGGAATACGAGATTGAAGCCGAATTTATGCACGAGTTCCTAAGAAACCGTTCTCGCGGTTTTGCCTATACACCTATTGTTGGTAGTGGCAACAATGCAAACGTGCTTCACTATGTTGTAAATAACCAACAGTGTAAAAAGGGAGATTTAATTCTTTTGGATGTTGGTGCAGAATACGCAAACTATTCCAGCGATATGACCAGAACCATTCCAGTAGGTGGAAAATTCAGCAAGCGTCAGCGCGAAGTTTACGACGCCGTAAAACGTGTGAAAGATGATGCTACAAAAATGCTCGTTCCAGGAAATTATTGGAAAGAATATCACGAAGAAGTTGGTAAACTGATGACCAAAGAACTGCTTGGCCTAAAATTACTTGATAAAGCAGATGTGAAAAACGAAGACCCAAATTGGCCAGCCTACAAAAAATATTTTATGCACGGCACCAGCCATCATATGGGGCTTGACACACACGACTACGGAATTCTATGGGAAAAGATGACTGAAGATATGGTTTTCACTGTGGAACCAGGAATCTATATTCCAGCAGAAGGTTTTGGAGTGCGTTTGGAAGACGATGTAGTGATACAGAAAAAAGGAGAACCTTTCAACTTGATGCGCAATATTCCTATTGAAGCAGAAGAGATTGAGGAGTTGATGAATAAATAGAAGAAAGAATAAAGAAAAAAGACTTTTAGACCTAACAGGCGTCATTGCGATCCCGATAGCTATCGAGAGAAGCAATCTCCTGTTAGGTCTTTTCAAATTATGATATTTCACTACAAAAATACTCCAATCCATTACGAAACCTTCGGAAGCGGTCCAGCAATAATATTGCTTCACGGTTTTTTGGAAAGTTCCACAATGTGGAAACCCTTGATTCCTCAGTTATCAAAAAACAATTTCGTAATTACAATTGACTTCCCCGGTCACGGAAAAAGCGGAGTTCTTGCTGAAATCCACACCATGGAATTAATGGCTGAAGTTGTAAACGAAATATTGCAACATTTGCAAATTTCCACAGCAACTTTCATTGGCCATTCAATGGGTGGTTACGTTACGCTGGCTTTCGCCGAAATGTTTCTCGAGAAAATAGAAAAAATTATTCTTCTAAATTCCACAACAGAAAATGACGATGCCGAGAAAAAAGCAATCAGAGAACGTTCTGTAAAAATTTTAGATAGTGTTCCAGAAGCCTTTATTAGTATGGCTATTAGCAATTTATTTACTGAAGAAAGCAAACAGCAAAATACATCTGAAATTGAGAAACTAAAAGCTGAAGCAAATACATTTCCAGTTGCAGGTATTCAAGCCAATATTAAAGGAATGAAGGACCGACAGGACAGAAAACAAGTCTTAAAAAACTTCAAAAAAGGAAAGTTTTTAATTGCTGGACTACACGACACTATTGTTCCTTATGCAGCTTCAAAAGAAATTACTGAAAACACAAATACGACACTCATTACTTTCAACAGCGGGCATATGGCTGTTATTGAAAACCTCAGTGAGCTAAAAGTAGTGTTGAATAAAATTCTAAATTAATCTTCACTCTTTTTCAGTGGATTCCAACCTCGTGCAATCAAAGGTATTTTTGTTCCCGCACGGCTTATTAAATGTACGCCTTCTTTTTCTTCAGTTATATGACCAATAACTGATAAATGTGGATTCGCCTTTATTTTTGGAAAATCTTCCATACTTACGGTGAAAAGCAATTCATAATCCTCGCCACCACTCAAAGCAATGGTTGTACTGTCTAAATTGAATTCTTCGCAAGTAGAAATTACCTGAGGATCCAATGGAATTTTATCTTCAAATAAATTACAACCTACTTTGGAGCTTTTACAGATATGTAAAATTTCAGAAGAAAGACCGTCGCTAATGTCAATCATAGCAGTAGGTGTCACATCTATTTCCTTCAACAAGATTGAGATATCTTTTCGCGCTTCAGGTTTCAGCTGTCGTTCTACTAAATAGGAATAAGGTTCTAAATCTGGCTGACTGTTTGGATTTACTTTATAAACTTCTTTTTCGCGCTCCAAAATCTGAAGTCCCATATATGCCGCGCCAAGATCGCCGGTTACAACCAATAAATCGTTCGCTTTTGCTCCGCTTCTGTAAATTGCTTCGCCTTTATTCACAGTGCCTAAAGCTGTTATACTAATCAGCAAACCTGTGGTTGAAGAAGTAGTGTCGCCACCCACAACATCTACATTGTATTGTTTCGCAGCAGTTTCGATTCCTGCATAAAGTTCTTCCAAAGCTTCCACCGGAAATCTATTAGAAACCGCAATACTCACCGTAATTTGAGTAGGTTCGGCATTCATTGCGTAAATATCAGATAAGTTTACAACTACAGCTTTATAACCCAAATGCTTCAAAGGCATATAACTTAAATCGAAATGCACGCCTTCCAAAAGCAAATCTGTAGAAACAACAATCTCCTTTTTTGAATTGCAAGAAATCACCGCAGCATCATCACCAATTCCTTTTACCGTTGACTTTTGCTTTATTTTGAAATTTTTAGTGAGATGGTCAATAAGTCCAAATTCGCCTAAATTTTCAATATTGGTACTGGAGTTGTCTTTGTTTTCGAACATTTTTATTGTTTATTAGCATGCTTCGGCAAAAATACACCTTCAAAATTAATAAGTGAAGCCTCTTTTAAATATTAGTTTTTATGACGTTAAAATATGAATATGGCAATTAACATGTTAACACTATACTAATATTTAACCTTTTGCGTTTGTTATAACAATAAATATATCGCTATTTTAGCGCCCCTTTTAACCCTAAAACGTTTTTATGAAAGTATTTCTACAATTATCTATTTTATTATTTGGCGCCATTTCCATCGCGCAAACCCCTTGTGAAAACGGCATGGCCGGACAATATCCTTGTAATGGTCTTGACCTTTCTTCTAGAATAAGCCTAAGCACAATGAATGCTGGAGCAGGAAATGATTCTTGGGGTTGGACCGATCCGCAAGATGGAACAGAATACGCAATTATGGGTCTCGATAATGGTACCGCTTTCGTAGATATTTCTGATCCTGTAAACCCTATTTATCTTGGTAAATTACCAGCTCATAATAATCAAAATAGTATCTGGAGAGATATTAAAGTTTATAAAGATCACGCCTTCATTGTTAGTGAAGCTAGCAGTCATGGAATGCAGGTTTTTGATTTAACTAGATTGCGCAATGTGAACAACGCACCCGTAACTTTTACTGAAGATGCACATTATGGAGGTTTTGGAAACTGCCACAATATTGTTATCAATGAAGAAACCGGCTATGCTTATGCAGTTGGAGCGTCTTCTACCAATGGTGGAGGTCCAATTTTTATAAATATTCAGAATCCACTAAATCCTATTTTTGAAGGACAATTTACTGGAGATAACTATTGCCACGATGCACAAGCAGTAATTTATGACGGTCCAGACCCAGATTACCAAGGACGTGAAATATTTTTTGGAAGTAATGAAGACAGAGTTTCTATTGTGGATGTTACAGACAAAAGTAATCCAATTCCAATTTCAAACGGTTTCTACGGAAGTGTTGATTACACGCACCAAGGCTGGTTAACAGACGATAAAAAATATTTTATAATTGGTGATGAATTGGACGAGTCTACTTTCGGTTTTAACACGAGAACTATCATTTTTGATGTTAGCGATCTGGACACTCCGGTGGTTCATTTTGAATATGAAGCGGCTGTTGCAGCAATAGACCATAACGGTTATGTTGTAGGTAATGACTTTTATCTTTCTAGCTACCGTGCAGGTTTGCGAATCTTGGACATCAGTGATATCGAAAACAAAAATATGGTTGAGACCAAGTTTTTTGACACCTATCCAAGCAGCAATTCCGCCCGTTTTGATGGAGCTTGGAGCGTTTATCCGTTTTTTGCCAGCGGAAACATCGTTATTAGCGATATTGACAGAGGTCTTTTTCTTGTTCGCGATCCGTTGTTGAGCGTAAACGATAATACCAACCTAAGTTTTTCTATAGCTCCAAACCCTGTAAAAGATGTGGTAACAATTACTTCCAAAACAGAACCTATAACAAGTATTGAAATTTTCAACGTTCTTGGTCAAAAAGTTATAGATGCTAATTTTTCTGAAAACCTTTCTGAAAATATAAATGTTTCCAATCTTCAAACGGGTATGTATGTTTTGAAAATTAATGCGACTACTACAAAACGTTTATTGATTGAATAAAAAAGAACCTACTTATATCCCTATATGCTAATCCTTAAAGACAGAAATTCTTTACGTTTTCTAATTTTATTATCGTTTTTAACTATTTGCATTTCATGCGGAAAGGACGATGCTCCAGAAGTTGAAGATCCACCACCATCTTCTGCTTTTGGTGAAGTTGAATTAATAAAAACCTACGGTGGCAGCGGGATAGACGAAGCAGTTTCAGTTGTAGAAGCCACAGATGGCAACTATATGGTTTTCGGAACAACGCGAAGCACGGATGGTGATATTGTTGGAAGAAGTGGTAGCGATAGTGATTATTGGCTTTTGAAAATTTCTAAAGAAGGCGAAATTATTTGGAGCAAAACCTACGGCGGAAGCGATGATGAAAAAGCCACACGCATTACCAAAACCAATGATGGCGGATATTTGATGAGCGGCTACACAACAAGTAGTGATGGTGATGTTTCTGGTAATGAAGGTTTTCAGGATTACTGGATTCTTAAAGTAGATAGTGCAGGAACTATACTGTGGGACGAAAATTTCGGCTTCTCAGGAAGTGATCAGGCTTATAAAGCCTTTCAAACCTCAGATGGCGGTTATTTTGTAACTGGATTTTTTGACGTCTCAGCCAGTGGTGGTGGTGGAAATGACCTTCATAAAGGAGAAAATAGAGGTGTACTTCACGGTGTTGGCGAGTTTTGGGGAATCAAACTAGATGCCAGCGGAAACAAACAATGGCGACGCTATTTTGGAGGCTCCAACAACGATCGAAGCTACGATGCCGTGGAAACTGCAGATGGTGGTTTTTTAATGACAGGTACTTCAGAAAGTGTAGATTTCGATAAAACAGATCCAAAAGGAAGCTATGATTATTGGGCTGTAAGACTAAAACCCAATGGCGATTTGGTTTGGACAAAGTCTTATGGTGGCAATGAAATAGACAATTCCTACGCTTCAATAAAAACCAATGACGGCAATTACATTATGGTTGGTGACTCCAGAAGCGCCGATCAAGACGTAACCTCTCCCCGTGGAAATGCCGACGCTTGGATAATAAAGTTTGACGATAACGGGAACAAAATCTGGCAAAAATCTTATGGCGGTTCAGAGTTTGATACTGCCCATAGTATTGTTCAGCGTGAAAATGAGGATTATATTCTTTCAGGCCACAGTCGCAGCAATGATGACGATCTGCTAACCAATAATGGCTATAATGATGCGTGGATCTTTTTGATAGACAAAGATGGAAATCTTAAAGATCAGAAAAGCATAGGTGGTTCAAGTCTAGATTATGCTTCGGAAGCAATTGAAACTTCAGACAACAAAATTATAGTTGTCGGAAACAGTGAAAGTAATGATAAAGACATCCCTTTAAACAAAGGTTCAAAAGATGTTTTAATAATAAAATTAAAAACATAATTCCCCTATCTAAATTATGAAAAAAGTATTTCTTTTATTGGTTATGGCAGTTTTTGCCGTTTCTTGTGGCGGTGATGACGATACTCAGCCAGAAATTCTTGGATGTACTGATCCTAATTCTATAAACTATAATGCAGCAGCAACAAAAGATGATGGATCTTGTATTGCTGTTATTTTAGGTTGTACTGATCCCGCCTCTTCAAACTACAATCCAGATGCCAATACGGATGATGGTTCTTGTGTTTACAACAAAAACGTTACGCTTAATTTCACCCAAAACTGGGACGGAAAAGACGTTACCAATTCAGATTTCAACACCACGATTTTTACTAATGAATTTGGAAGTCTTTTAAATATTACAAAACTTAGATATTTAATTTCGCGTATTTCTCTTCTAAAAGCAGACGGTTCTACCGTAGATTTTGAAGAATATAAATTAATTGATTTAGAAGATCCAACTTCCCTGAAACTTACACCGGCAAAATTGGCCCCCACTGGAGATTATAACGGCATTGCATTTACTTATGGTTTCAACGAAAAAGATAACACTAGCGGGTCTCTTCCAGATCTTAATGCCGCAAACTGGAACTGGCCAGATATGTTGGGCGGAGGATACCATTTTATGCAGATGGAAGGAAAATATGATGATGGTAGCGGAGGAGAACTTCCTTATGCCTACCATAATGGTACAGCCCGAGTTAGCAATGGAGTTTTTGAACAAAACTTCCTCACCTTTATTTTCACTCAAAACTTTACCATAACCAATGATGCTACTATTGAAATAAAAATGAATATAGCAGAATGGTATAAAAACCCATACACTTGGAATTTGAATGATTACAACATAGATTTAATGATGAATTATGACGCTCAAAAACTCATGCACGATAATGGAGCAACTGTTT
This sequence comes from Aequorivita sublithincola DSM 14238, assembly GCF_000265385.1. Lineage (NCBI taxonomy): Bacteria > Pseudomonadati > Bacteroidota > Flavobacteriia > Flavobacteriales > Flavobacteriaceae > Aequorivita > Aequorivita sublithincola. Next base: position 1,629,841 of record NC_018013.1, on the reverse strand, counting down.
TCAGCATTGGAGCCATAACACAATAATTTTTATGATGAAGCAACGTTTTGGCAAAACATATCTATTTTTGATAGGCTTTTTGGTCCTAAGCGTTTTGGTTGCTTGTTCTTCAAACGACACAGATCCTGAAGAACCAATGGAGCAATATGTGCCAACGCCCAAACCTTTAATTGTTCCTTCAATTTTACAACGCCTATTGCCGCCACCATACATTCCAGCCGATAATACTCAAACTGTGGAAGGAATTGCTTTGGGAAGAAAACTTTTTTACGATCCAATCCTTTCTGGAAATGGAACACAAGCCTGCGCATCTTGCCACCAACCCGAGAATTCATTTACTGACAATACGCGATTGAGCATCGGTATTGATGGTCTTGAAGGAACCCGAAATAGCATGCCACTATATAATATGGCTTGGAATATCAATGAAGAATTCTTTTGGGACGGACGCGCCAAAAGTATAGAAATACAAGCACTAGAACCAGTTATAAACCCAGTAGAAATGCACAACACTTGGCAAAACGCAGTTGCCAGTTTGCAAAGTAACGTTGCTTATCCTGAACTTTTCAACAAAGCTTTTGGAACAAAAAATATCACCAAGGAATTAACCGCCAAAGCAATAGCTCAATTTGAGCGTACCCTTATTTCTGCCAATTCTCCTTTTGATAGATATTTGGAAGGCGAAAATTCATTGACGCCACAAGAAATTAACGGTTTTGCAATTTTTATGGACGAAGCTCGAGGCGATTGCTTCCACTGTCATGGCAATGAATTCAGTCCACTGTGGACCGATAATACGTTTCACAACAACGGGCTGGACGCTGTTATTACGGACAAAGGATTAGGCGGAGTTTCTGGCGATCCTAATGAGGATGGTAAATTCAAATCACCTTCTTTACGAAATCTAGCTTATACTGCTCCTTATATGCATGACGGTCGTTTTGCTACTCTTGATGAAGTAATAAACCATTATAGCGAAGGCTTGGTCTATTCTCCAACCATTGATCCATTAATGAAAACTATTTCAAAAGGTGGCGTACAATTAACGGAACCAGACAAAGCAGACCTAAAAGCTTTTCTACTTTCACTCTCGGATCCATCTTTCATAAACAATCCAGATTTTCAAGATCCCAATTAAGATGCGTTTCTTTTCAAACGCTTCAATTTCCCAATAAAACCGCACTGTTAATTATTGTTTAAAACTATGACACAATAGTTTTTAAATCCCGCTTTGATGTGGTTAAAAGTACTATTTGATGTATATTTGCCCTCTAATTTAGAATTAATCTATATATGATTAAGGTAAGTGAAAATGCAAAAACCAAGATAGCCCAACTGATGAGCGAGGAAGGCTTTAACATTGCCGCAGATTACGTGCGCGTTGGTGTTAAAAGCGGAGGTTGTTCCGGTTTGAGTTATGAATTAACGTTTGACCATAGTCTTGGTGAAAACGATAAACTTTTTGAAGAAGCAAATGTAAAAATTGCCGTAGACAAAAAAAGCTTTTTATACCTCGTTGGTACCACGTTGGAATACAGCGGCGGACTCAACGGAAAAGGTTTTGTCTTTAACAATCCCAACGCTAATCGCACATGCGGTTGTGGCGAGTCTTTTTCTCTTTAATTAAGTTCTGAATTCAACCTTGAATTTTGAACTTTAAATTTTGAATGAATTAATATGAAATATACAGAGGACGATTTAAAAAAAGAATTAGAAACCAAGGAATACGAATATGGTTTCTATACCGATATAGAGTCTGACACTTTTCCCGTTGGATTAAATGAAGATGTGGTGAGAGCTATTTCCTTAAAAAAGGAAGAGCCAGAGTGGATGACAGAATGGCGCATTGAAGCTTACCGTTATTGGTTGCAAATGGAAGAACCAGATTGGGCTAATGTGAATTACGAAAAGCCTGATTTTCAGAATATTTCATATTATTCCGCACCTAACAAAAAACCAAAGTACGACAGTATTGATGAAGTAGATCCTGAACTTTTGGACACTTTCAAAAGACTTGGAATTTCTTTGGACGAACAAAAAAAGCTAGCCGGAGTTGCTGTGGATATTGTGATGGATTCTGTTTCCGTAGCAACTACTTTCAAAAAGACTTTAGCTGAAAAAGGAATTATTTTCTGTTCCATTTCCGAAGCAATTAAAGAACATCCAGAGCTAGTTAAAAAATATTTGGGAACTGTAGTTCCTCAGCGTGACAATTTTTATGCAGCCTTGAACTGTGCTGTTTTTAGTGATGGTTCATTCTGCTATATTCCTAAAGGTGTTCGTTGCCCAATGGAACTTTCTACCTATTTCCGCATCAACCAAGGTGGAACAGGACAATTTGAAAGAACTTTATTGATTGCAGACGAAGGAAGCTACGTAAGCTATCTAGAAGGCTGCACCGCTCCAAGTCGTGACGAAAATCAATTGCACGCCGCAGTGGTGGAATTAATAGCACTGGACGATGCCGAAATAAAATACTCAACAGTACAAAACTGGTATCCTGGAAATAAAGAAGGTAAGGGTGGTGTTTACAATTTCGTTACCAAACGTGGAATTTGCGAAAAGAACGCAAAAATTTCTTGGACACAAGTGGAAACCGGAAGCGCCGTTACTTGGAAATATCCAAGCTGTATTTTAAAAGGAGATAATTCCATAGGCGAATTTTACTCAATTGCCGTAACGAATGATTATCAGCAAGCAGATACGGGAACCAAAATGATTCATATTGGTAAGAACACTCGAAGCACCATTATTTCTAAAGGTATTTCTGCCGGAAAATCACAGAACAGCTATCGTGGTTTGGTGAAGATTATGCCGAATGCAGACAACGCTCGTAATTTTTCGCAGTGTGATTCTTTGCTGATGGGCAACAGCTGCGGCGCACATACTTTTCCATACATTGAAGTAAAAAATAAAACCGCCCAGATAGAGCACGAAGCAACCACAAGTAAAATTGGGGAAGACCAGATTTTTTATTGCAATCAACGCGGTATAAATACTGAAAAAGCCATTGCTTTGATAGTAAACGGTTTCAGTAAAGAAGTTTTGAATAAACTTCCAATGGAATTTGCTGTGGAAGCTCAAAAATTATTGGAAATCAGCCTTGAAGGCTCCGTTGGATAATATTAATGTTACCCCGAGCGTAGTCGAAGGGTCAAAATGTAAATAATAAAATTGAATTAACTATGAAAAAAATCATTTTGATGCTAATGCTTTCAGCAGCGGTATTTTCCTGTAAAAATTCAGAAGAAAAAAACAACGAAACGGAAGAAGTAACAACTGAAAATGTAGATCAAATTCAAACTTACAAAGGAGATTTCATCAATTCTGAGGGTGCGTTAGTGTTGATGGGACCTAATTATATTTTCGGCGTTAAGCGTGATGTAGTTTCCGACGAACTTTCAAAAAAAGTAGCAGCAGTAAAAGTGAATGATTATGATATGGTAGGAGTTGTAGTTCGTGGCGTTGTTACCAAAAACACCGATAAAGAAAGCGATTGGGAAGAAGAAATAACTATCAAAGAAATTATGAAGGTAAATGAGAAGCCTTCCGAAGTAGATATCAAATTAAACGAATCAGAAAAGAAGAAGTAACATGTTAAAGATTAAAGATTTATACGCCGGATTTGACGGAAAAGACATACTACAAGGTATCAATCTTGAAGTAAAAGCAGGCGAAGTTCACGCAATAATGGGACCGAACGGTTCTGGAAAAAGTACGTTAGCATCGGTAGTTGCTGGAAAAGATGAATATGAAGTAAGCAGAGGTTACATCACTTTTGAAAACGAAGATATTTCAGAAATGGATCCTGAAGAAAGAGCCCACAAAGGTATCTTCCTATCGTTCCAATATCCTGTGGAAATCCCTGGAGTCTCGGTGACCAATTTCATAAAAACGGCCATAAACGAAACCCGAAAAGCAAAGAAAATGGATGATATGCCAGCTTCAGAAATGCTAAAAATGATCAAAGAAAAGGCGGATATGCTGGAAATAGACCGCAAATTTCTTTCACGTTCTTTAAACGAAAATTTTTCGGGAGGTGAAAAGAAACGAAACGAAATTTTCCAAATGGCAATGTTAGAGCCAAAACTTGCAATCCTTGACGAAACAGATTCTGGATTGGACATTGATGCGTTGAAAGTTGTAGCCAATGGCGTAAACAAATTGAAAAGCAAAGACAACGCAGTTGTAGTAATTACCCACTACCAACGTCTTTTGGATTATATAGTTCCAGATTTTGTACACGTACTTATGAACGGAAAAATAGTAAAATCCGGAACCAAGGAACTTGCTTACGAGCTGGAAGAAAAAGGTTACGATTGGATTAAAGAAGAGTTGGTTTAAAATTTGTTTCTGGTTTAAGGTTTCTAGTTTCGAGTTGTGTAAAACTAAAAATTTATGGCTACAATAGAAAAATTTGAATACTTAGAAATCTGGAAAGAGGCGCGACTACTTTCTAAAGAAATCATTCTTCTTTCGAAAAACACCGACCTAAAATCAGATTACAAATTAAAAGACCAAATAAAAGGTTCATCAGGTTCCGTAATGGATAACATTGCCGAAGGATTTGAACGTGATGGAAACCTAGAATTTAGACAGTTTTTATCAATTGCAAAAGGTTCGGCGGGAGAATCTTGCTCTCAATTATATAGAGTGTTCGATTCTGAATATATTTCTGAAGAAGAACTATCTTCTTTGGTTGAAAGATATATGAGTCTGAGTAAACGAATTGCTAATTTTATTATTTATTTAAACAAAAATGATTTTAAAGGCAACAAGTTCAAATAACTAGAAGCCTATATATCGAGTGTGAAAACTTGAAACAAGAAACAAAAGAAACCTGAAACAAAAATTTCAATGAGTTTTAAAGACAAATTATTATCATCATACATTGCTCTCGAAGATTATTTGGAGTTTGATTCGCCACTACACGATGTGCGAAACGGCGCCATAAAAATCTTTGAAGAACAAGGATTTCCAACTAAAAAGGAAGAAGCCTGGAAATACACTTCACTGAATTCATTACTGAAACCAGACTACAGCGTTTATTCAAACAAAGAACGTCACGTAGAACTTCAGGATGTTCGCCAGTATTTTCTTCACGAAATAGACACTTACAAATTGGTTTTTGTGGATGGCGTTTACAATTCTTTCCTTTCAGAAACTACGCACGATACTTTGGACGTTTGTTTAATGTCCGCAGCTTTGAATAAGAGCAAGTATAAACCTGTGATTGAGGCATATTTCAACAAAGTAGCTAAAAGCGACAGTCTTACTTCGCTGAATACTGCTTTCACAAAAGAAGGTGCTTACATAAATATTCCAGCGCACAAAGAAGTTGAAAAGCCTATTGAAATCATCAATTTTTCAACAGGAAATGAAGCTGCGATGTTTCTTCAACCAAGAAATTTAATTGTTGTTGGCGAAAACGCGCACGTACAAATTATTGAGCGCCACCAAAGTCTTTCTAGCAATGAAGTTTTAACCAATTCGGTTACAGAAATTTTTGCTGAAAAGCGTGCTTACGTTGACTATTACAAAATTCAAAACGATGAAGCAACTGCTTCGTTGATTGACAACACATATATTTCACAACAACGAGATACGGTTTGTCGCGTGCATACTTTCAGTTTCGGAGGAAATTTGGTTCGCAACAACCTCAACTTTTATCAAAAGGGCGAAAACTGTGATTCTACATTAAAAGGAATTACAATTCTTGAAGGAAAACAACACGTGGACCACAACACTTTGGTACATCACATTTCGCCAAATTGTGAAAGTCATCAAGATTACAAAGGACTTTACGCTGGTTCTTCAACCGGAGTTTTCAATGGTAAAATTGTTGTTGAAAGAGACGCTCAGAAAATTGATGCGTATCAACAAAATGACAATATTTTAATTGACGATAAAGCCACAATAAACGCAAAACCACAGTTAGAGATTTTTGCAGACGACGTAAAATGCTCCCACGGTTGTACAATTGGTCAGTTTGATGAAGATGCTTTATTTTACCTACGAAGCCGCGGAATTGGACTGAAAGAAGCACGCGCTTTATTGATGTACGCTTTCGCAAACACTGTTTTGGAAAGCGTAAAAATTCCTGAACTTAAAAAACGAATCAATAAGTTGATTGCAACTAAAATTGGGGTTAACATGGGTTTTGAGCAATAAAAAAGTGCCGCGAATTCACTAATTAAATAATAGGATTCGTGAATTCGTGGCAAAACCTCAACCACAAATTTCTAATTCATAAAAATTTCAAATGCCCTTCAACATCCAAAAAATACGCAACGATTTCCCTATCCTTTCCCGGAAGGTAAACGGCTATCCGTTGGTGTATTTGGACAATGCGGCAACTTCGCAAAAACCGCAACAGGTTATTGATTGCATTGTAGATTATTATAGCAATTACAACGCGAATATTCATCGTGGTGTACACACACTTTCGCAGGAAGCTACGGATGCTTATGAAGTTGCGCGACATAAAATTCAAACCCATTTTAATGCGAAGGAAGCTTACGAAATCATTTTCACCGCAGGTACAACCCACGGAATAAATCTAGTTGCAAACGGTTTTTCTGAAATTCTAGAAAAAGGCGATGAAATTATAGTTTCTGCAATGGAACACCACAGCAATATTGTGCCTTGGCAAATGTTATGTGAAAAAACCGGAGCCATTTTGAAGGTTATTCCGATGAACGAAGAAGGTTCTTTGGTAATTGAAGAATATGAAAAATTACTTTCAAATAAAGTGAAACTGGTTTTTGTAAATCATATTTCGAACGCATTAGGAACAATAAATCCTATCGCTGAAATAATTGAAAAAGCACACAAAGTTGGAGCTGCCGCGCTTATTGACGGTGCGCAATCCTGTTCGCACATAAAACCAGATTTACAAAAGTTGGATGTAGATTTTTACGTTACCTCGGCGCATAAAATGTGTGGCCCAACGGGCGTTGGAATTCTTTATATGAAAGAAAAATGGGGCAACAGACTTCCACCCTATCAAGGTGGCGGCGAAATGATTGCCGAAGTTACTTTTGAAAAAACAACCTACGCCGGTCTTCCGCATAAATTTGAAGCCGGAACGCCAAACATTTGTGGTGGAATTGCCTTTGGAGCAGCCATAGACTATCTAAACGCAATCGGTTTCGAAGCTATTGAAAAACACGAAAACGAACTTTTAAAATACGCGACAGAACAGCTTTTGGAAATAGAAGGTTTGAAAATTTACGGTACAGGCCCCGATAAAACTTCGGTAGTTTCTTTCAACATCGAAGGAATCCATCCGTATGATATTGGAACGATAGTGGATAAATTAGGAATTGCGGTGCGAACTGGTCATCACTGCGCTCAACCTATTATGGATTTTTATAAAATTCCAGGCACTGTTCGCGCTTCCTTCGCTTTTTACAATACTTTGGAAGAAGTGGACGCCTTAGTAAACGCCGTAAAAAAAGCCAAAATGATGTTGAGTTGATAGATGTCTGAAGACTGATGACAGCTATTCACTCAAAATTGAAAATTGAAAATTGAAACTTGAAACAAAAATAATATGAAAACACTTGCCACATTATCATTATTACTATTTACAGTAATTTTCACGAGTTGCGACGAAACCAAAAAAGTAATTGACGTTGCTGGAAGCGTTCAGCTAACGGGTAATTACACAGTTTCCGCCATAAATGGAAAGAAGTTAGAAAACACTACAAACCCAACTTTTACGCTTTCTGCATTAGATAATTCCTTCCGCGGAACAACAGGATGTAATTCCGTTTTTGGAAATTATACTATTGACCTTTATGCAATCAATTTTGGCCAACTTGCTGTGAGCGAAAAGATGTGTATGGACAAAAGCATTATGAAAACTGAACGAGACTATTTGGATGCACTAAACAATACTGGCTCTTATGCAATAGCAAACGGTGTGCTAACATTATATTCTAAAACAGATCGCAGCGTTTTGATGAGCGCAAAGAAAGATTCTTCAGAATAATAAACCAAGAAAAATGACGATTGAAGAAATACAGCATGAATTGATAGATGAGTTTTCAATGTTTGAAGACTGGATGCAGCGTTATGAATATATGATTGATTTGGGCAAATCCCTTCCGCTGATTGATGAAAGCTTAAAAAGTGATGACAAACTAATCAAAGGTTGTCAAAGCAAGGTTTGGCTCAATTCCGAAATTAATAATGATAAAATTATTTTCACCGCAGATAGCGATGCAATCATTACTAAAGGAATAATAGCAGTTTTAGTACGCGTTTTTTCAAACCAAAAACCGCAGGCAATACTAGATGCGAATACAGATTTTATTGATGAAATTGGGTTGAAAGAACACCTTTCTCCTACCCGCGCAAACGGATTGGTTTCAATGATAAAGCAAATGAAAATGTATGCGCTGGCATACCAAACACAAATAAATAATTAGACAAATGGAAGCAGATACACAAATAGACATGGCCGAACTGGGCGAAAAAATAATCGCTGTTATAAAAACCATTTACGATCCAGAAATTCCGGTAGATATATACGAACTAGGCCTTATCTACGACGTTTTCATAAACGAAGATTGCGAAGTAAAAGTACTAATGACTTTAACCACGCCTAACTGCCCCGTTGCAGAAAGCTTACCTATGGAAGTGGAGGACAAAATAAAATCTATGAAGCAAGTAAAAGATGCTGAAGTAGAAATAACCTTCGATCCACCGTGGAGTCAAGAATTGATGAGCGAGGAAGCGAAGCTGGAACTTGGAATGCTTTAATAAAGTATTCAGTGTTCAATAGCAGTGGGCAGTAATTAGTAACCCAATAATTTTTACATTGTCTGAAGAAATAATAAATCGCGTAGCGAATAGCAAGCTTGTAACCTTCAACCTTGAGGATTTTTATCCTAAGGGCGAAAGGATTCTTTTTGATATTTCTCATTGGCTTATGGAAGGCATTGTGCTTCGTGAAAGTGAGTTTCGTGAAAAAGCTAAGGAACACGATTGGGCGCAATATCAAGATAAGTATGTGTCGCTTTTTTGCAGTACAGATGCAATTGTTCCTGGCTGGGCTTATTTGCTTTTATCGCTTCATTTAGCGCCATTTACCAAGAAAGTGACCGTTGGTAGTTTGGACGAACTAGAAAGTATTCTTTTTGCTGAAGTACTTCAGCATATGGACGTTTCAGAATATACAGACAAATCTGTTATCATTAAAGGCTGTGCCCATAAACCCATTCCGCAGAATGCGTATGTACTTTTGGCACAAAAACTACAGCCAATTGCAAAGAATATTATGTATGGTGAGGCCTGTTCTTCGGTGCCGCTTTTCAAAAGAAAGTAAGAAATTCTAGATTTTATCGTGAGAATTCATAAAAATATTTTGTAATTCAATATATTATTGCGAAATATTCAAAAGAGTGAGTATTTTTGCGAAAATTTAAACTTCTAAAAAAATGAAAAAACTTTTTATTCTCGCTGTACTTTTTGTTGCACCGTTTGCAATGATTGCTCAGAAAGAAACTGCTAAAGACACAGTGCCGAACGGTTGGACTCGTGCTGGAAACATTTCGTTATTGTTTAACCAAGCTGCGTTTAACCACGAATGGACTGGTGGCGGAACTTCAAATTATTCCGGAAATCTTTCTCTTACCTATGATTTTAATTATAAGCACGATAAAATTTCATGGAACAACCGTCTTATTGGAGAATACGGTATTACCAAAAATAAAGATGACAAATACTCCCGTAAAACCAATGATCGTTTGGAACTTAATTCAATTTTAGGCAAGCAGATAAAGGAAAGCAATTGGTATTATTCATTATTTTTTAACTTTAAAACACAGTTTGCCAAGGGTTATGAGTTTAATAAGGATCTTGAACCAGAAGATATTGGCTACCGTACGGAAAAATCTCATATTTTGTCACCGGCTTATATTCAGTTTGGTCCTGGTTTGCTTTGGAAAAAAAGCAACAATTTATATGTGAATATTTCACCTGCTACAGCTAAACTGATAATAGTTGACAAAGATTTTACTGCGGTAAATGAAGCAATCCCAGGAGCAGTAGAAGCATATAATGAAAATAAGTATTATGGTGTAGGTGCTAATGAAACCAGTCGTTTTGAATTTGGGGCCTCTCTTTCTGGCTATGCCAAATTAGATTTGATGGAAAACATTTCAATGGAAAATATCTTAAATCTCTATTCTAATTATCTTGAAGATCCACAGAATGTAGATATAGATTATACGATGAATTTGCTTTTTAAAGTGAACAAGTATATCTCTGCAAATGCTACTTTCCAAGCCATTTATGACGATAATGCAGCTCAAGGTTTCCAAATTCGTGAAGCTTTGGGAATTGGCGCTACTTACGGATTCTAAGGACGAAGAAGTTTTTGCCTTAAGACTCAAGACTTATGTAAAAGCCTCAAAGTGTCATTTCGATTCCGATAGTTATCGGGAGAAGCAATCTAATCTTTGAGGCTTTTTATTTCTTCGTAATTATTTCTTAATCTTCTTCCTCAACATAATCCTCATAAAGAAAACTGTTATACGGAAAACGTGTGGTGTGAATCTCCTTAACTTTCTCATAAACTAGTTTTCGGAATTCACTAAAATTTTCTTTATTTAAAGCCGAAATAAAGATGGCGTCTCCATTTAGTTTTGCCATCCAAGTTTGTTTCCATTCTTCCAAAGTGTAATGTGCTTTGGTTTTTTCGGTCATCAAATCGTCTTCTTCAATTTCTTCTGCTTCGTAAGCATCAATTTTGTTGAAAACCATAATTGTAGGTTTGTCCGCACTTCCTATTTCCTCAAGAATTTTATCTACGGAATCTATATGATGCTCAAATGAAGGATGACTAATATCTACAACGTGCAATAACAAATCTGCTTCACGTACTTCATCTAGCGTACTTTTGAAAGATTCAACCAGTTGGGTAGGTAGTTTTCTGATGAAACCAACCGTATCTGTAAGCAAAAACGGAAGATTGCCAATAACGACTTTTCGCACTGTGGTATCAAGGGTAGCAAAGAGTTTATTTTCTGCAAAAACATCACTTTTGCTAATCACATTCATCAAAGTAGATTTTCCAACGTTTGTGTAACCCACAAGAGCCACACGCACTAAAGCGCCGCGATTGCCTCGTTGCACTCCCATTTGGCGATCAATTTTTTTCAACTTGTCTTTTAGTAAGGCAATACGGTCGCGAACAATACGTCTATCAGTTTCAATTTCAGTTTCTCCAGGACCACGCATCCCTATTCCTCCACGTTGGCGCTCCAAGTGAGTCCACATTCCAGCAAGTCGAGGTAGTAAATATTGGTATTGAGCCAATTCTACTTGTGTGCTTGCGTTGCTGGTTTGGGCGCGCTGTGCAAAAATGTCTAGAATTAAATTAGTTCTATCAAGCACTTTGCAATCCAATTCCTTTTGAATATTTTTTTGCTGGGCTGGGCTTAGTTCATCATCAAAAATAACTACGCCTACATCATTCTCTTCAACAAAATTCTTGACATCCTGCAACTTTCCAGTTCCAATAAATGTCTTCGGATTGGGTTTTTCCATCTTTTGAACAAAGCGTTTCAGTACCTCGCCTCCTGCGGTATATGCAAGAAATTCGAGCTCGTCAAGATATTCTTCAGCCTTTACTTCGTCTTGGTACTGCGTAATAAGCCCGATTAAAACTGTTTTTTCGTAGGAAATGTCTGTTTTTTCAATCATATATATTTGTTGATGCTGTAGAAGTTACTGTTTTTATTGAAATAACCAATGTTAAATAGTACAATACAGAATTACTGAATACTAATTCACCGATTCACTAATTCACTGGATTATCACAAATGTACGAAACACATAGCAAGAGTTTTTTGTACTTTAGAAGCAATTAACAACATTTCATAATTAAATATGAAAAACCTCTATACCGTAGCATTCTACAATCTCGAAAATCTTTTTGACACCGTAAACGATCCCAAAATTCTAGATGATGATTTCACGCCAGGCACCGAAATGGACTGGAATGAAAAGCGTTACAGCAAAAAACTGAAAAGACTTGGACAAATAATTTCACAAATTGGGTATGAAGAAACCACGCATCCGCCAGTACTTATAGGCGTTGCAGAAGTTGAAAACGAAACGGTGATTAAAGGGTTGGTAAATTCAAAATTTCTGAAAAGCAAGAATTATAGCTATGTACATTTCGATTCGCCAGACGAGCGAGGCATTGATACTGCGCTTCTTTTCCGCAGCGATTGTTTTGAAGTTTTACACAAAGAAGCCATAACATTATTAGTGAATAATGAAGAAGGAATGCGTGATTTTACGCGTGATATTCTTTATGTGAAAGGAAAGCTTGAAAACGAAATAGTGCATCTATTTATAAACCATTGGCCATCGCGACGTGAAGGAGTTGAAATAACTAATCATAAACGGGTCGCAGCAGCAATGAAGAATCGAGAGATCATTTCAAAAATAACAGCAGTAGATCCACGAGCAAATATTGTTGTGATGGGCGATTTTAACGACGATCCAACAAGTGAAAGTGCAAAAACCTTATCAGGAACAGATCTTTACAATCCAATGGAACTTTTACTAACCAAATATTCCGGCAGCCTTAACTATCAGCATTGATGGAATCTTTTTGACCAAATAGTTGTTTCGAATAATTTTTTGCAGCAACACGATAATGATTTTCAATATGAAGAAGCCAAAATTTTTAATCCGAAAGAACTCACCGAATACAGCGGCAAGTTCAAAGGAAATCCTTTTAGAACATACGCTGGACCACATTATTTGGGTGGTGTGAGTGACCATTTTCCAGTTTATGCAGTTTTTTCAATCAAAAAGTGATACATTACTTTTCAAAAGAAATATTTTCGCAATAATGAGAAAGCGTTCTGTCTTAATCCTTTTGTTATTGGCTGTGTTTGCTATTATTGAAACACACGCTCAGCAAGACCCGCAGTACACGCAATATATGTACAATATGAACGTGGTAAATCCTGCTTATGCAGGTTCAAAAGAAAGCCTTTCTCTCACCGCACTTTATAGAAACCAATGGTCTAGTCTGGAAGGTAATCCTGTTACATATACTTTCTCGGCACATTCGCCATTAAGCGATAAAATTGGGCTAGGACTTTCCGCAATTAATGATGAATTGGGACCCGTAAAAGAAACGAACGTTTATGCAGATTTTTCGTATACACTTCAAGTAAATAGTACCGTATATCTTGCTTTAGGTTTAAAAGCTGGAGCAACCTTCCACGAGGTTGGACTTGCGAATCTGGAACTTCAAGACCCGAGTGATCCTTTCTTTTCGGAAAACATAAATAATATTTATCCAAACATCGGAGCTGGCGTTTTTCTATATGGCGAACAATTCTACCTTGGAATTTCTGTTCCAAATTTGTTGAAATCTGTTCATTTAGATGAAAACAGCCTTAAATATGGTTCTGAAACAAACCATTATTTTGCAACGGGTGGTTATATTTTTGAAGTTTCAGAAAACTTAAAACTAAAACCTTCCACTATGGTGAAATCTGCTTTTGGCGCGCCCGTTTCTGTTGATGCAAACCTCAATGCCCTATTCTATGATAAGTTTGAACTTGGAGCATCCTACAGGTTGGACGATTCGTTTAGTGGTCTGGTTGGGTTTCAGATAACACCGAATATTCGCGTGGGTTATGCGTATGACTATGTGACTTCAGATTTGAAAGCAGTTGGCCCTAGTTCGCACGAGATAGTGCTAAACTTCAATTTATTTTTTAAAGGTCAAAGAATTATTTCGCCTCGATTTTTCTAATATATTAAGGAAAGAAATCAAATTATAATTTCATCTTGTAATACGCAGCTGGCAGACCAATGTATTCGCCATCATAATCCCAAACAAAGCCTTGCTTTTCAAGAATTCTTTTGGAGGCAATATTTTCAGGAGCTATATTTGCCATTAAACTTTGAATTTCATCTACTTGCTTCGCTAGGTTTACCAATGCTTCCGCAATTTCAGAACCGTAACCTTTTCCCCAATGTTCTGGCATAAGTAGGTAGCCAATTTCTGCTTCGTTTTTTTTGGTCATTACAAGTTTAGCATGGCCCACAAAATCACTATCAAGCTTGAGCGATATTTTGAAATTCCCGATTTTGGGATATTCTTGATTAATTTTCAGCATTTTTTGTAAGCGTTTACGAGCATCAAGTTCTAAATCAGGCTTTCCTGTTACCATCTTCATTACATCAGCATTGCTTACTAATTTGAAGTAATCTTCAAAATCTGTAGCTGCATAATGTCTAAAAAGTAATCTTTCAGAATTCATTTTGGTCTTATGTTTTTATAAAAGTAGTAAAAACAAAAAAACCGCTTCCAAAAAGGAAACGGTTCTTTCAAAATTATTTATAGTTTCTCAAATTATTCAACCACAGAAATAGTATCTATTTGGTATGTAGTAGTGATTCCATCGGAAGCACCTAAATACTGGTATGCAATGTAAACTACTTGTCCTGCATAAGCCGAAAGATCTATATCACCAGACGGCGTGAAATTGGGCCCATAACCAGAGTCGTGTCCCGTTGAAATTGTAGCGTTCAAATTAGTCCAAGTGGCTGTAGTAACATCACCTGTGAAATCTGTGGAAATTTTTACCGTAAGTGCTTCACCGGTGTAAAAACCATCATTAGTGCCAAAAGTTAGCGTTGGTGTAGAGCCGTTTGGTAGGATTAACCCCGGGGTTACCAACCAACTTTCAAAAGGATTTTCGTTACTCTTAAAGGCTGAAGTCTGCGCGTATTTGTTAGAACTGAATTCTCTAACTTCCCAAACTCTTTCGCCACCATTTACGTTTACGTTGGTCCAACCTTCAATAGCTACTGCCATACCAGTTCCTGCATTTTGACCTTCAAAGTTTTGTGAAAAAGGAAGTTCCAAAGCGCCAGTTGGTCCACCGCCGCCGCCGCCGCATCGCTCACCTTTCAGTTGAACATCGCTTGTATCGCGAATAAACAATTGGTAGCCATCGTTAAAGATGCTTACAACAGTTGTTAAGGTACCGTTACCTTCTGGTAATAGTTCATTTTTGAAATCAGAAAAACCGCTAGTTCTAAGATCTACCGTATTGCTATCACAGTCCTCCACGATCCTGTTTACTCCAAAAGTGCTGTTTAGTTCGCCGTAATGTTCGCCCGCGAGTACTGCTGGAAATTGAACTCCTTCCAGTTGAACCAATGTATTTAAAGTTGGGTTTAAATATGATTTTGTTGGATCCGGACTCATTTTAAGTTGAGTGATTGTCATTACATGTGGTACTAAATCTACTTTTTGGGTTGAACGACGAATACGTTCTTCAAAATCTTCTACGCTCATACGGCCTATTTGGTCGCCATCTTGAGTTCCAAGGGTTGGTAATCCAGCATATAATCCACTATAAAGACCGTTTACACGGAAGTAGATTTTACGTCCTGGTTCATATTTTGTGTAAAGATCTGTTGCATTTGTAGAGATAGCAATCCCAGCCGTTGGGTTTTCTGGAGCATCTTGAATAACTATAGATTTGTAAAAATTACCAGTTTCATCGCTAGAAACTACGTAACCTTCTATCCACAATGGTTTGGTAGCATCATCACCAGATTCGATTATTTTTGGTTCAAAACCTTTGTAAAAATCTTTAACAGTAATAATGTTGGAGTTTACATCTATATTGGGTTCATCAACATTTATTTCAGGTATGCTGTAATCATCATCCTGAACGCAGGAAGTAACAATCATTCCTAAAATGAATAGGAAACTAAGTAGTTTTATGTTTTTTAAATTTTTCATCTGTATATAAATTTAATGCTTTTATTTTAATTAAAATCGAACGTAAACGTTTAAATAATAGGTAGCTCCATAGCCATACCAGTATTTGGAACCAAAAACGGGTGTATCATTTGCGGCATCTTCAGAAAGGGTTCTAAAGTTTGCATTTCTTCCTTGTTCAAAACCACCTGTTTTATATTCTTTATCTAAGACGTTGCTTATGGTTGCAAAAAAACCAAAGTAATAATCCTTTATTTTCCAAGACTTTCCTCCTACAACGTTTACCAACATGTAGTCGTCAAATTTTTCCTGCTTTAACAATTCTCTTGCTTTGGCTGGGTCGTAATCGTTAAAAGGAATTCCGTCGTTATCTAGATAGAAATTTTCAGTACGCGTTAATGGCGAAATATCTATATAGGCATTGTTAAAATAATTGGCAGATGCACCAAAGAACCAGAAAGCTGGATCGCGGTATTCAAAGCCTAATTGGTAGGCTTGTTGTGGGCCTCCGGCAACTTTATAATCCTTTAAATAAGATTTCCCGTAGTTTACAACTCCGCCTGGCACATCCGTAAAATCATCTGATGCTAAATATAGGTCTGGATTATTGTCATACGTATTTTGGCCATAGGCAGCAGCACCTTTCAACTTAATTGTCGTGGTTACTTGGGCTTCTATTCCCAATTCGGCTCCTATATTCTTTTTATCAACATCTGTAAGCACTTCTTGAACAAAAGCGGTTGATGCAGATCTTCCTGGAACAGAAATACCATCGGCATAATAGAAAGACACTTCAGAAGCGTCTTGCATTAAAGTATAGTAACCCGTTAAACGCGCTTTAACAAAAGACGATCGGAAAATGTAACTTCCATCTACATTGATGTTTTTTTCTTCCGTTAAACCAATAACAGTAGCATTGGTCTGGCGTGAGTTTGAAAAAGAGTTACGTACCGTAGGGGCATCTGTGAAATAAGCAGTGTTTACTTCAAAAGCGTGTTTTCCAGAAATTTTGTAGGTAGCTCCCGCTTTTGCTCCGTAAGTTGTAAAGTCTAATTTTTCACTTTTTCCGAATGAATCATTACCCTCTGCGAAAGATCCGTTTTTGTACAAACCATTACGTTGGTATGAAGTTCTCCCTACTTTTCCAGCAAGATAGAAATCTACTGATGAATATGAAAACTGCCCTTGTAGAAAACCACTGTAATCTGAAGCGTCTATTTCATAGTTATATTTAAATGTTTCATCCTCCCGAACTATGCGGTTTGGGTTGTTCAAATCGTTTTGGGCAGCATCACCAGTGTTGAAAGAATCAACGTCCAAATATCCATTTCCACCCAAAAGATCAATCATATTCGCAAAATTGTTGGAGTTTAAGTTGCGATAGTTCAAAGAGGCATTTAGCGCGATATTATCTGTTAACTGAGAAGTTAATATAGTGTTTGCGGAAAGCTGCTTGTCGTCGTTTCTGTCTTCATATAAATAATAACGAGAAGTACCACCGTAAAAAACGTTGGTTTCGTAAATATCTTGCCAGTTTATTTGACCGTCGTTCACAAATTGTGAATATGCCTGATACGCACCTCCATAATCAGGACCGGTAGGATCTGCTAAAAAGAAGCTTGGCAATTTTTGATAGTAACTTGGGTCTGGGTTTGGAGCATTGTCATACCCTAAACGGCTGTTTCCGGTTTTCCCGAATTGATACCCAACGTTGGTATTTAGCTGTGTTTTTTCTGAAATGTTCCAAAAATGGTTCAGCATAACAACAGGCTCTTCTACTTCTTTTATACGCGAGTTGCGCATATCACCTTCTTGATTTCCCCAGTAACTATTGTATCTCGTTCCTTTAAGATCGTAAACCTCTTGGGTATTTGCCGAAGATTTACCTCTGCGGTTTGGAGTATAAAAAGTGGTAAAGTTAATACTGTGATCTTCGTTCAATTTCTTTTCTACGGAAGCAAAAAAGGAGTTTGCATCGTACAAACTAGCATCGTTATAGCCTTCATTTCCAAAACGTCGGGATACCAAAAATGAATATGCCCAACCACTTGGAAGCAATCCGCTGTTATAAGAACCCATTACACGGCCGCGGTAACTACGGTTACTGGATGCGTAGGAAATCCGGCCACCTTCGCGATATTCTGAAGCACGCATAATAATGTTTGTTGTTCCTGCCAAATGACCAAAAGTATATTCGTTGGCCGAAATACCCATTGAGAACATCTGGTTGCGCTGTGCGTCATTTAGCCCGCCCCAGTTAGACCATTGCGGTCTTCCATTGTAAAGTTTATTCATTTCAAGACCGTTTATAAGTACTTTTCCGTCTTCGGAATCGTAGCCTCTTGGTCTAAAAAATGTTGCACTAAAATCATAAGAAGCTGCGCTCAAAAATACATCTTTGGAAGCTTGCAGTAATCCAGATACGTTGTAGGATGTTCCATCATCTTCATCCAATTGATCATCAGAAAGACTGATAACACCAATTTGGGCTTCAGCTTCTAAAAGGTTTAAATTCAACAGAATAGGCTTCATAATAACCGGAGCATCATTCTGAATGTTTACTGAAATCTGCAAGTCAGAAAAACCTGCTTTTGAAATTTTCAAAACCTGTTCGCCCTGCGGAAGGGTTTGCTGCGAAAAGGAAAATGCTCCTTTGGCATCGGTAACAGTGCTGAAAATACTATTCTGAATGCTAACTGTAACATCCGGAATGGGTTCACTGGAGTTGGCATCGAGTACCTTTCCCATTATTACAGGATTTTGAGCAAGGGCTGAAAAGCTTACCAAAAACACTGTGCAAATTGTAAAAAATAATTTGTTCATTAAAATCAATAGAGTTAAGTATAAATTTTTGTTTTAAAATGCGGTGCAAAACTACATTTTTTAAATGAATTGGCTACTTTTGAAATTGCTAATGTTAATTATAACTTAAAATTTTTTAGCGCTCTTTAATAAATAAATTTGATACAAATGAAAATTTCTTTTTGCTTCCTCGGTGTTTATTTGCTTTTCAGTACAGTCTCATTTGGACAGAATGAGAAACAGTATAAAATAATCACCGTGGCGTTTTATAACGTTGAAAACCTATTTGATTATGAAGACGATCCGCTAATTTTTGATGACGATCGTACCCCAGAAGGAAAAGACCATTGGACCAAGGAAATTTATGAATCTAAATTAGCAAATATGGCCAAGGTTATTTCTGAAATTGGAGCAGATGTAACTGGCACTTCTCCTGCTTTAATAGGTGTAAGTGAAATTGAAAACCTCCGTGTTCTGGAAGATTTGCTGAACCAAGAGTCTTTAGTAAACAAAGATTACGGCATTATTCATTTTGACAGTCCAGACCGCCGTGGTATTGATGTGGCGCTTCTTTATAAGAAAAAACTTTTTACACCTTCAAATTATAAAGCATATCCATTGTT
This sequence comes from Aequorivita sublithincola DSM 14238, assembly GCF_000265385.1. Classification (NCBI taxonomy): domain Bacteria; kingdom Pseudomonadati; phylum Bacteroidota; class Flavobacteriia; order Flavobacteriales; family Flavobacteriaceae; genus Aequorivita; species Aequorivita sublithincola. Next base: position 1,610,635 of record NC_018013.1, on the reverse strand, counting down.
GATTTTTGATGACCAAAACCGCAGCAAACGTGTGTTTACAAGAGATCAGCTTTTGGTGAGCGGTATGCTAGATGGCGAAAAAATTAGTGTTATAGTGAATCACTGGCCTTCACGAAGCGGTGGCGAAGAACGAAGCCGTCCAAAAAGAATAAAGGCTGCGGAACTTAACAAACATATAATGGATTCACTATTCAGCGAAGATCCTTATGCCAAAATAATGACTATGGGCGATATGAATGACGATCCCACAAGCCCAAGCATAAAAGATGTCTTGAAAACGAAAAGTGTAAGAGAAGACATGAAGATCAAAGAACTCTACAACCCAATGGAAGATATGCACAAAAAAGGAATGGGCACACTCGCCTATCGTGATGCCTGGAATCTTTTTGACCAAATTATTGTTTCCACCGAACTGGCTAAAAAAGATTATTCATCCTATCGTTTATACAAAGCGGGTATTTACAATAAAAGTTATCTGGCAAATCCACGCGGTAGATATAAAGGCTATCCTTTTAGAAGCTTTGCCAATGGTTATACTGGCGGTTATAGTGACCACTTTCCTGTTTTTATTTATTTGATAAAAGAGAAGATTGGGGATAAATAAAGAGTGCCAAAAAATTACGTTCGCACGCGATTCATCACGCGCAGGCCTAAATAATGATCAACCCGTGAATTTTTTTTGCGGGTTTTTTGTTATAAAGCTATTCCTTATTAAAACGACAATAAGAATTCTGCTTCAAACCAATAGCTTAGTATTAAAATAACAACATGAAAAATTTAAATAAAGTAGCAGAGATAACCCTACTCTTCTGGTTAATGAAGATTATTGCAACCACGCTAGGCGAAACCTTGGGCGATTTTTTAGCAATGACACTCAATTTGGGCTATATGGTAGGTATTGCCATAACCGCCGTATTCTTTTTAATTGTATTGCTGATTCAGCTTTTTTCAAAAAGATATATTCCAGTTTTTTATTGGTTGGTTATTATAGCGACAACAACTTTGGGAACGGAGATTTCAGATTTTATGGATCGTAGTTTGCATTTAGGCTATACCGTTGGGAGTATTATTCTTTTTGCGTGTTTGCTTTTCACACTTCTTCTTTGGCACAAAAAATTTAAAAGTCTGAGTGTGTTCCCAATTATTGAGAGAAACAAAGAAATTTTCTACTGGATTGCTATTTTGTTCTCGAACAGTTTGGGAACTGCTTTCGGAGATTATCTCAGTGACGTTGTAGGCTTAACTTATTTAAACGGTGCATTAGTTACGGCAAGTATTATCTTGATTGTGGTCTTGCTTCATTATTTCACCAAAATAAATAGAATCTTACTATTTTGGATTGCCTTTATATTTACGCGACCGTTTGGAGCAACCTTTGGCGATTTTTTGACTAAGCCCATTGCAAATGGCGGTTTGGATCTTGGCACATTGAACGCTTCTATAATTTCAATCGTCTTGATTGGTATTTTGATTGTTATCTCACACAAACAATTACACGCTGAAAAAGAAAAAACTTCGTGATATTTTTAAAAACAATAGGCGCCCGAAAAATCGTGCGCCTACATTGATTATTCTGTGAAAATATTATTCACGTTTTTTTTACTTCATTTTAAAACCACTGACTCCAAGGAATTCTGCTTAGCATTAATACCAAAGCAATGGTATAAAATATTGCCAAGGTTTTGAATTTCTTGCTTGAAAGCAATTTCTTTTTGTGTTTTGAATAGCCGATGGTAATAAAAACTACGGTTAAAATCATAACCATAGGATGCTCTACTGCGTAAAGTCTAGAAACTGAATCCTTCATAACTGCACCCATTCCGTTGGTTGTAATATTCTGCAAACCTAATGGCGAAACAAAATATAAAACTAGCCCAATCAATAACTGAATGTGTGTTACAATAAGTGCGAATAGTGAAATTCTAAAATCTTTGGCGCTGTATTCTCGCTTTGAGAAAAAGCCAGCCAGTGCATTTATTGTTGCTAAAACAACAATAAGAAGTACTAAATAAGCCCAATAAGAATGGATAAATTGAATGGTTGTGTACATAGGTTTTCGTTTTTTTGAAGAATTCCAAAGATAAGATTAATATATAAAAAAAATGCCCCAAAAGATTGAGGCATTTTTCTAAACAGTTTAAAATGTTTATTAAAAATTGTAACGAATACTTGCGTTCCAAGTTCTTCCGTTTCCGTAGTAAAACTCACCACGAGAACTTTTTTGACTTAGGTAAATTTCGTTAGTTGCGTTATAGCAGTTAGCTCTAAATGTTAAGTCATTACCACCAAAATCAAATTTGTAAGTGATTCCTGCATCTAGTACACCATAAGCAGGCAAACGTTGTGCTTGGTAAACTTCGCCTTTTTGTGAAGCTTTAATTACATCTTTAGCATCAACAAAACCATATAGATCTGTGTACACGTTGTAGTCTGAATCTACGCTTAAACCACCAACAATGTTGTATTTGAAACCAAAACCGAAAGAAGTTTGTGGCGCATTACCAACTTTGGTACCGCTAAGATCAATATTACCTTCTTCTAATACAACATTTGTTTCATTGTCTCTAGTCTGAAAAGGTGTTGAACCATCATATTTCCAGTTACCGATGCTACCAAAAGCTCTAAGCATAAAATCACCAGAGTAACGGTATTTCCCTTCAAACTCAAATCCTTTGTGAAGTTGCGTAATGTTTGTAAATCTTTGGAAACGATCTACTTGCTCAATTGGGTTTGTTGAATTTGGATCTCCTTTAATGAAACTACCACCTAGGAATCTGTTACCCCAGCTAGTGTAATAACCGTTTAAATCTAAACTAAAAGCACCTGCGCGAAGTCTGTAACCAACTTCAAGACCCAAGATTTCTTCGTTTTCAATTTCGTCATCTCCTGAAAGAATGTAGTTTGAGTTTCTAACATCGTCAAAAATATTGTCCAAGAAAGGTTGTCTTGAATAATAACCTCCGTTTGCGAAAATGGTGCTGTTTTCCAAAAAGCTATAGCCCATACCACCTTTTACGTTGTAGCCCATTTTGTTTATCTTTTCAGACTTGCCTAGACCGTTTACGCCTTCTATTTCCTTGCCTTCTGCACGACCTTCTCTTTGGTAGCTTTGGGTTGAAACAGCTCCTTGTACAAAAGCTGAGAAGTTATCAACTTTGTATTCTGCTTGACCAAAACCACCAATGTAGTTGATGTTTTCAGAATAATCATAGTTAAAACGTTGCGCTTCATCTGCAGAGCTGAACAATGCAGCCCAAGGATTTGCTTCAAAAGTTTCGCTAATAACATAGCTATCATCTCTTGCATCTCCATAACCACGACCATCTGCATAACCTTGAAGACCTAGAAGATTGTTCATTTGATACCAGTGGCTTCCTTTGTAGAAACGAGTGTCAAGACCAACATTTACAGTAAAATTATCACTTACGTTGCTTTCAAGATTTGTAAGGAAACCGTACCAGTTATGGTTGTTTACAGACATTCTTCTAACAAGTGAACCTTGCCCGAAACTACCAATTCCGTTTTCGGCACCAGCAATGTTATTTTCTTCAATTTTGTCGAAATCTACTTCGCCATTTTCGTCAGTAGCGATGCTGCTTGATTTACCAGCAGGCCCGGTTCCACCACCGCGGCCAAAGGATGCGTACAATACAGAAGATAGATTAGTTTTTTCACTAATATTCCAATCCCAGTTTAGGTTTACGACTGGTTTGTGGTAGTAGTTTCTTCTAAGTGTAAAACGCTCACCATTGTAAAAACCAGAGTTTGCATTGAAACGCTTTCCGCGTTCTGCGTAGGTTTTAAGTGAATTTGTAAAGTTTTGATCGTGATATTGTGGGGCACCAGTCAACAAGAAGTTGAAAGAGTGCTTATCATTAGGAATATAACCAATCCCAACAAAGTAGTTTTGACCTTGTCCACCAGTACCATCAGAATATTTTCTGTGTGCTTGCCAGTGGTCTAACAAAAAGCTGTACGCCCATTTTCCTTTTAGACCAGAGTCATAACTAATAGTTCCTTTAAAGTAGCTATCGTTACCAGTCATAAAACGTGCAAAACCACCTTCTTTTCTACCAGCAGCGCGAGATACAATGTTTACAGTTCCACCAACAGATGAAATTGCTAATTTTGAAGAACCCAAACCACGTTGAACTTGAACAGCATTTGCAACATCGCTCATACCAGACCAGTTAGACCAGTACATTCTTCCGTCTTCCATTCCGTTAATTGGTTGTCCGTTTAAAAGGAAAGCTGTGTTTGTTTGGTCAAAACCACGTAAAAACATTTCAGAATCTCCAAAACCACCAGCTTGGTTTGCAACGTAAACACTTGGAGTACTTTTTATAGCCTCTGGAAATTCTACGTTACCAATAGCTTTCGCTTGAATTTCAGCAGAGGTAATGGTTGAAACGGCAATAGGAGTTTGGCGATCTTTTGCTAAATCTATAATTCCTCTTCCTACAATAACTACTTCTTCAAGTGCATCATCATCTACAGTAATTTTTACTGTTCCTAAGTTTAAAGATGCGCCTGTAACTTTAAAAGGCACCTTTTGAATTGCGTATCCAATGTATGAAATGGTAAGCATACCCGCTTTTGCAGAAGTTTTCAAAGTGAAGTTTCCGTCAAAATCGGTAATGGCACCGTTGGTTGTGCCAGTTTCAACAACATTGGCGCCTGCCAAGGGGTCATTGGATTCAGAATCGACTACCGTTCCAGTAACGATTGTTTGTGAAAAAGCGGCAAAACCGCCTAGTAAAAAAACAAGAAGTAAAAGTTTTTTCATGAATTTAAATTTTAAGTTTAAAAATTTCGGCAAAAATACAATCTTAAATAGGTTCTAACCAACAAAAATGATTAAGAAATAATTAAGAAATAATTAAGAATAATACGTTGGAATAAAGATAAAATTAAAAGCCTAAAAGCCTGAAATATCAATTGTTAGTTAATAACAAGTTTATTAACATTTTAAAATGCAGAAAAAAATTAAAAGGAAATGCAATCCAATTGTTCCTTCAAAGGAAGCAGATTTGCAAAATATTGATCGTGCAATTCTTTAGGAAGCGGTTGTGAAAAAGGGGTGTCTTCCCTGAATGGATCTACTTCTTTTCCGTTTTTCCAGAAGCGATAACAAACGTGAGGGCCGCTTGTGTTTCCTGTCATACCTATCCAACCAATTACATCACCTTGACTCACGTGGCTTCCTACTTTCACGTTTCTGGCTTTCATATGAAGATATTGAGTTTCGTAAGTGCCATTGTGTTGTATTTTAACGTAGTTCCCGTTGCCTCCTCTGTATTCAGACTTTGTTACAACACCATCTGCTGTCGCTAAAATAGGCGTTCCTACAGGAGCAGCAAAGTCTGTCCCGCGGTGTGGGCGCAGTTTGAAACCGTAATATTTTATACGTCTGTTAAGATTATATCTGGAAGATATTCTGCTGAATTGTACTGGAGCTTTTAAGAAAGCGCGTTTCAAATTGTTAGCCATTTCATCATAATAGCCAGAAATTTTGCCCAATGAATCTGAAGAAAATTTAAAAGCATAAAGCGGTTTGCCTCGATGTTCAAAATAGGCGGCTTTTATTTCTTTCAATCCTCCTGGAATTGTGTCGTCAATGAATTTTTCAGTATAAATTACCTTGAAACGATCTCCCGGCTGCACTTTAAAGAAGTTAATGGTCCAAGCGTAGATATTTGCTAACTGGTCCGTCATATAAGGACTTAGATTTTGCTCTTCCATAGTTGCAGAAAGCGAACTAGTAATAACACCCGATGCTTCCCTATCTTCGTAGCGAACGGGTTTCTGACTATTATAAATTGAAAGGGTATCTCTAAAATCAATAACGGCGTAGTCAATATTATTTGTTTCGTAAATAAAAACTTGTGTTTTATTAAGCGAATCTTTAGAATTTAGAAGAACATAGGGCTTTCCAACCCGAATTTTACGAACATCAAAACTATCACGAAATTTAGTGGCAACTTCCATGATTTTATCCTGAGGAACACCGTTGGCATAAAGAATATCACCGAAAGTATCGCCTTTGCGAATAGTATCTCGCACTACAATGAAATCGTTTAGAACATAACCGTATTGATTGATTATTGGTTCTTCAACAATAGCTGTGGTATCAGTTATGTCTTCTTTTTTATTTTCACAAGCGGTGGTAAACAGGGTAAGAGTAAGTACGGCTAAAATTAAATTCTTCAATGCTGGGAGTTTTCGGTATTATTGTTAATTGAACAAATTTGCTTTATATAAAAATTGACATAAGCGGTAAGATATTAAGACGTAGGACAATAATATATTTTGAATATTGGCTAAAGTCTTATGTCTTATGTCCTTTCGTCCTAAGTCTTATATCAGCAATTTATTATTTCGCCAATATTTTAAAGGAATGCTGTAATCCTTTAAATTCGGTTAGTGACGCTTTTAAGGAACCCACGGCCAATTCTGCTTGAATGAGCAACGGTATTTTATTTTTATCGTCACTAATCCAGACAGTTAGACTTTCCTTTTCCTTAAAAACACGACCCGACTGAACATAAGGTCTAAAAATCAAAGTGCGAACGCGCCCAAAATTAGTATCTAAAATCTCTTTTCCAAGGAATTTTAACCTGAATTTGTTATTTTCTTTATCAAAGAACATATTTATCTCTACAACATCGCCTTCTTTTAGGTTTTCAGTGTCCACTTTGTTTCGAAGATAGTAAAACGCCGAGATCATATCTTGCGTTTCTTCAGGGAATGAAAACACAGTGGTTTCATTATGCTTTTTGTCGTTTACTGTGGCTTTTTTTGAGTTGTGGTTAAAATCAATTTGAACATCTTTGGTATAACCACCTTCGTCTATTTTACGAATAAAACGGTATGGAATATTCTTTTCTTTGTCTATGTAAGACTGATAATCGTCTTCAACCTTAAAAAACCATTTTGAAACCCCAACGGTTTCTCCAAACCCGCGCACGTGAAAAACATCTTTTCCGTTTAAGGTTGAATTTTTAACTTTTAAAGTTGCGTAGCCAGCAGTAACAAAACCGTAGTGAACTCTAAATTTGAAATGTTCGCCATCACCATAGGCTCTTTCCTGAGCGGAAAGAAAAGTTATATTGCCGAAAAGAATTAAAAGCGTGAGTAGCTTCTTCATAAAAGTTAACTTAAGGAGTTTAGGGTTTTTAAAATTACAACTACCATTCCAAAAAAAAATAAACCCCACCTTTTTAAGACGATGGGGTTTAGCTATTGTTACAAATTTATAAAGTTCCTCTTTGTGCTTGCTCGCGCTCAATGGATTCAAAAAGTGCTTTAAAGTTTCCTGCTCCAAAACCTTTTGCTCCCATACGTTGAATTATTTCAAAAAATAGGGTTGGCCTGTCTTCCAACGGCTTTGTGAATATTTGAAGCAAATAGCCATCTTCATCGGCATCAATCATTATTGAAAGTTTTCTGAGTTCATTGATGTCTTCCTTCATCATACTATAATGCTCGCCCAAACGGTTGGGTATATCGTCATAATATGCTTGTGGTGGTGGTGGTAAAAACTCTATGCCGCGTGCTTTTAATTGGCTTACGGTTTTAATAATATCGTCTGTTGCAACTGCTAAATGCTGCACTCCAGAATCTTCATAAAAATCTAAGTATTCTTCAATCTGTGATTTTTTTATTCCTTTAGCTGGTTCGTTTATTGGGAATTTAATTCGTCCGTTGCCATTGCTCATCACTTTACTCATCAATGCTGAGTATTCTGTGTGAATTTGTTTGTCATCAAACGAAAGGAAATTTACGAAGCCCATTACGTCTTCATACCATTTAACCCATTTATTCATTTGGCCCCAACCTACATTACCAACCATGTGGTCAATGTATTTTAAGCCAGTTTCGGTTGGATTGTAATCACTTTTCCATTCGCGGAAACCTGGTAGAAATGCTCCATTGTAGTTTTTGCGTTCCACGAACATATGGACGGTTTCGCCATAAGTATAAATTCCGCTTCGCACAACTTCTCCGTGTTCATCTTTTTCAACGGTTGGTTCCATATAAGATTTTGCGCCACGTTTGGTGGTTTCTTCATAAGCACTTGTTGCATCGTCTACCCAAAGAGCGATTACTTTTACGCCGTCTCCGTGTTTTACAATGTGATCGTTTATGGGCGATTTACTGGTTAAAGGCGTTGTTAAAACAAGTCTGATTTTGTCTTGTTTTAAAACATAACTCACAGAATCTCGCGAACCTGTTTCCAAACCTTTGTAAGCGTAGGATTGAAATCCAAAAGCTGTTTTATAGAAGTGCGCAGATTGTTTTGCGTTACCCACATAAAACTCTACATAATCTGTTCCTAATAATGGCAGAAAGTCTTCTGCGCCTTCAAAAATTTTCTCTAGTCCGTAATCGACTGATTTTACTTCTTTTTTGCTCATAATTTAAGTTTTCTAATGTCTTATTTATTCTAGTTTAGAAGATTTTCGATTAAAATATCTTCATCTAAATCTTTCCAGTGAACACCCTCGCCATCGCCAATGAAACGCCAATTGTTCAATTCATTTTCAGTTGCATTTCGCAGTTTTGGAAACCATTCCAACGGAATTGATAATTCCCTACTGTCTTCAAAAACTATTTCCATTTTATAATTTTCAAAGCTTAGACTAACGGCATTGTTGGATTTACTTATTAAAATACTCATTCCATTTGTTTTTGATTAACCGCAAAGCCGCAAAGTTCATACTCTTCTGAAAACTGCTACTGTCTACTCCTTTTCAAGCCAACTCTGATAATATGTTCCATCTGAAAGTTTCATTCCATCTTCAGTAACTTGCAAAGGTTTAAAAGTATCTACCATAACGGCAAGTTCGTCTGTTTTTGTTTTACCGATGCTTCTTTCTGTAGCTCCAGGGTGTGGCCCGTGTGGAATTCCTGCTGGATGCAATGTAATTTGTCCGGCTTCAATATCATTCCTACTCATAAAATCGCCATCTACATAATATAACACCTCATCACTGTCTATATTGCTGTGATTATATGGCGCAGGAATACTGTCTGGATGATAATCGTAAAGTCGTGGCACAAAACTACATACTACAAAAGCGTCAGTTTCAAAAGTTTGGTGTACTGGTGGCGGTTGGTGAATGCGGCCTGTGATTGGTTCAAAATCGTGGATTGAGAAAGCGTAAGGAAAGTTGAAACCGTCATAACCAACAACATCAAAGGGATGTGTGGCATATACGATATCAAATATATCATCACCTTTTTTCACTTTCATTAAAAATTCGCCTTTTTCGTTGTGAGTTTCAAGTTCTTGCGGCTTGCGGATATCGCGCTCGCAATAAGGTGAATGTTCCAAAAGCTGTCCGAACCAGTTTCTATAACGTTTCGGGGTGTAAATTGGGCGACGAGATTCAACAATAAAAAGTCTATTATCTTCAGTATCAAATTGCATTTGGTATATGATTCCTCGTGGAATAACAAGGTAATCTCCGTATTTAAAATCTATATTGCCCAGAAAAGTGCGAAGTTTTCCAGTGCCTTTGTGGATGAAAATTAATTCGTCTGCATTTGAATTCTTATAAAAATAATCCGTTTGGGATTCCTGGGGTGCTGCTAGAATTATACTGCAATCGCTATTGGTTAGCACTGTTTTACGACTGTCTAGATAATCTTTTTCGGGCTTTATATTGAAACCCTTTAGCCGCAACGATTCCATGTGATTTGCCTTTGCAATCTTAGGTGCAACATTGTATTGTTTTTTAATTTCCTTCACCTGTGTAGGGCGATTTTCGTGGTATATATTACTGTACATCCCATCAAAACCAACGGTTCCGAAAAGTTGTTCGGAATAAAGACTTCCATCTGGTTTGCGGAATTGCGTATGTCGTTTGGGCGGTATTTTGCCCAGTTTGTGGTAGAAAGGCATGATTTATTAACGATTTTAGATTAATGATTTTAGATTTATGAACTGTTCTTGACCATAAATAACGCGTAAACGCGCAATCACACAAATATCGGAAAAATATTGAAGTTATACTTGTAAGTTTATCCTAAAACCGATAGCCTAATGCTACATACCATTCACTTTGGTCTCTTTCGGGAGAATAGGAATATTTAATTTCCATTGGACCTAAAACCGTTTCCAATCCATAACCTGCGGAAAAACCTGAATAATCCACACCGTCTATCCACTCTCCAGTTTCAAAAAGATCGTTGCCTACGTTGGCAATGTTTGCCGAAATATTGATGTGGTTTTTTCTGAATATTTCATAATCTAAGGTAAGCGAAGATTTTAAATAAGTATTCCCCCGCAGTGAAAGCGGATCATAACCTATAAACGGAATAATGTTGTTCATCTCCTTAAAACCGTAGCCACCCAACGAAAAATCTAAAGATTTTGTTTGTGGACCACCCCATTTAAAACCACCTTCGGTTGTTAGTTGTGCTGAAAACGCTTTGAAAAATGTATAAGCATACCCCAACTTTGCCTTTGCTAATGAAAATGGCTCAAAATCCTTGTTTCGCCCGTTAGCTAAAAGATACCAGTGAAAATCGCCTGAAAAATAAGCACCGCTCTTTGGAAAGAAACTATTATCGTAAGTATCATATTTCAGAAAACCGAATGCGCTGTAATAATTGGTGCTTTCAAAAACAGTTCGCGGAAGGTTGTTGGCGTCAGTCCCGATTGTTTCTGAAAGATAACGCAGGTATTTATGCTCTCCTCCCAATCCAAAAACAAAAGTTCTTCTAAAAAGTGTTTCAAAATAAAGCTGATTGGTAAAATCGCTATAGTTAATGGAAAGTTCATTTATCGGTAAGGAAATTTCAGAATTCAAATCTGTGTCTATAAAACTCAAGGGCACATCTGTTTCAAAAAAGTGATATTTTGAGTTGAAACCCACGCTCCAATAAAAACCTTTGTCTATATAATACTCAAAATTATAGCGTAGGTTGTCGCCCGCAATTAAGTCTAAAGAAGCAATATCATTATTGGTTAATAGACGTTTTTTGGTAATATTTACGAGTGCCGCAGTTTTAAACAAATTGTCATAATGTGCCGCAAAACGAAGCATCATGGACGAATTACTTTCCCGTAACTGCAACAGTAAAGTATTTTCGTTGTTTTCATCTTCAAAAAATTTATAATTGATATCCTGAAAATTCCCAGTAGCAGAAAGATTGTTAATCCCTTGGCTAAATTCTTCATAAGTAACCTTATCTGGAGTGCGTAGTTTTAACTTGCCCAAAACGTAACTACGAGTATATTTTTTATTGCCTTCAATTTTTACTTCTTTAATAAAAATAGTGTCTTGTGGATTGAACTTAATTTTCTTTTGCTCACTGTGTTTTTGTTGGGCAGCAAGTTTGGTAAGTTGATCCCGATACACATCTGCAGCAGTTACTCCAGATTCCACAATATTTATACCTTCACTAAACGAAACCACTGTAAAATCCTTAATGTTTGGATGAATGTAAATGTCAGTTTGTTTACGCTTTTCAGACATATCGCCAATAGTATGATAGTTGTTTATCTGCACCAAAACATCAAAAGCAGATTTCAGTCTTTCTCTGGTTTTAAGACTATCCTGTACATCTACACCAATAATAATATCCATCCCCTTTTTTCTCACTTCACCAACAGGGTAATTGTTGACCACACCTCCATCAATAAGCACTTTATCGTCAATTACTACTGGACTAAAAATGGAAGGCAACGCGCCACTGGCAGTAACCGCTCGAGGGAGATTTCCGCGATCTAGAATCACTTCCTTTCCGGTTTCAATATCTGTTGCAACACAGAAAAAAGGAATAGGAAGTTTGCTGAAATCTGTAATGGTACTAACGTGACTCGTTAATTTTGAAAGCAGATTATAAACGTTTTGTCCTTTTGAAAGCCCTGATGGAAAACCAATTTTGAAACCATCAAAAGGAAGCACCAAGGCATATTTTTCTGCTTCCTGCTTTTCATAAAAAGTTTTTGCACTACGCGGAATATTATCCTGAATCATAGTGCTAAAATCTGTTTGACTAAAAATGCTGTCCAACTGTTTGGCAGAATATCCTGAAGCATACAATGCTCCAATAATAGCGCCCATACTAGTTCCGCCAATATAATCTATCCGAACCCCAGATTCCTCAATCACTTTTAAAGCCCCAATATGCGCCAAACCTTTGGCGCCACCGCCACTTAGTACCAGACCCACTTTTACATCTTGTTGACCCTTTTCTTGTGAAAAGGATAAGGTTGAAATAAGTAATAATAATATTAAAAGTGAATTCTTCATTTTGTATGATAATCTTTTCTTGCTTAGTAAGAACCCCCAGCCCCTAAAGGGGAGCACGCTAATCTCCCCTTTAGGGGTCGGGAGTAGTTGCAAAAGCCTTATTCTTTCTTCACATTCTGAAAATGTTCAAACAACTTTTTCGCCCTGCTTGCCCCAACAACTTTTGAAAGCTCCTCAAAACTGGCAGAAGCAATCCGCTTGATGCTTTTAAATTTTTTCAATAATTCTACTACCGTTTTTTCACCTATTCCTGGAATGGTTTCCAGTTCTGTGTTCAAAGCTTGTTTACTGCGTTTGCTTCTGTGAAAGGTAATACCAAAACGGTGCGCCTCGTTCCTTAATTGTTGTATAATTTTTAAAGTTTCACTTTTCTTATCTAAATACAACGGAATAGGATCATCTGGGTAAAAAAGTTCTTCCAAACGTTTTGCAATTCCTATTATAGCAATTTTTCCGCGTAAGCCTAATTTGTCCAAGCTTTTTAATGACGAAGAAAGTTGCCCCTTCCCTCCATCTATGATGATTAGTTGCGGCAATGGTTGCTCTTCTTCCAGCAATCTTTTGTAGCGACGGTAAACCACTTCTTCCATTGAAGCAAAATCGTCTGGACCTACAACGGTTTTTATATTGAATTTACGATAATCCTTTTTGCTCGGTTTTCCGTTTTTGAAAACCACGCAGGCAGCCACAGGGTTTGTGCCCTGAATGTTACTATTGTCAAAACATTCAATATGTCTTGGTTCTTCGGAAAGACGAAGATCTTTTTTCATCTGCGCCATAATTCGCTTTTCGTGGCGATCCGGATCTACTATTTTGGATTGCTTAAAACGATCCATTCTAAAGTATTTCGCATTTCTTTCTGAAAGGTCTAGAATTGCTTTTTTGTCGCCCAATTTTGGAACGTGTATTTTAATGTTTTCACCTAATTCAACTTCGAAAGGCAGATATATTTCATTTGTAAGAGAATTGAAACGCTGCCGGATTTCTACAATAGCAAGTTGAAGCAATTCTTCATCCGTTTCGTCTAATTTCTTTTTTATTTCCAAAGTATGCGAACGGATAATTGCGCCGTGCGAAAGTTGAAGGAAATTGACATACCCATAACTTTCATCAGAAATTATTGAAAACACATCTACATTGTTAATCTTCGGGTTTACAACAGTAGATTTACTTTGGTAATTCTCTAAAATATCAATCTTTTCCTTTACACGCTGTGCCTGCTCAAATTTTAAATCGGTTGCCAAGTCTTTCATCTGGCTTTTGAATTTATGGAGCGAATCCTTAAAATTTCCTTTTACAATATTTCTGATGGCTTCAATATTGTCGTGATATTCTTTTTCGGAATACAGTCCTTCGCAAGGTCCCGCGCAGTTTCCCAAATGAAATTCCAAACAAACTTTATATTTTTCTGCCCTAATTTTTTCTTCGGAAAGATCATAATTGCAAGTTCGCAACGGATACAGCCCTTTAATTAAATCGAGCAAAGTATGCACGGTTTTCATACTCGTGTAAGGTCCATAATATTCTGAACCATCTTTAATCATTCTTCGGGTTGGGAAAACTCGCGGAAAACGCTCGTTTTTAATACAAATCCACGGATAAGTTTTGTCATCTTTCAGCAACACATTGTAGCGTGGTTGGTATTTTTTTATCAAATTGTTTTCCAGCAAAAGCGCATCGGTTTCGGTTTTAACGACGATGTGTTTTATGGTAGCAATTTTTTTTACGAGAATGCGAGTTTTGCCGTTTTCCTGCGTTTTGTTGAAGTAGGACGCGACTCTTTTTTTCAGGTTTTTAGCCTTGCCTACATACAGTAACTTCCCGTCTTTATCGTAATATTGATAAACACCGGGCGAATCTGGAAGTGTAGAAATTTGAAGTGTTACCGAAGCATTGGCCATAGCTTCAAAGATAGTGGATTGTAAATTTTATGCGAAGTTTTTTCTGAGCCCAATATGTTAATTAAGGATTAAAGTTTTTTTACAGTTAAAAGTGGTTTCACTTTTTGTCTAAATTGCACTCACAATAATCATCTATGAACATTGCCATTTTATCGCGCGGGGAGGCGCTTTACTCCACCAAAAGTCTTTTAAACGCAGGACAAGCGCGGAATCACAATATTGAGGTCTTAGATCCTTCATATTGCAATCTTGCCATGGAAAACGGAAAAGCCGTTTTATATTTTGAGAATGAATTGGTTGATGATCTTCACGCAATAATCCCCAGAATCGGGGCTTCAAATACTTTTTATGGAACTAACGTAGTGCGTCATTTTGAAGCAATGGGCGTTTTTAGCGTAGTTTCTTCTGATGGTATTAGCCACAGCCGCGACAAATGGACGTGTTTTCAAATTATGACGAAGAACCAAATTCCAGTTCCAAAAACTGTATTTGCTTCTTTTTTCGAATTTGAAGAACAACTAAAAACTTTTAACGGCAAACCTATAATCATCAAACTTCTGGAAGGAACGCACGGTGAAGGTGTTATTCTTTCTGAAAGTCCGCAGAATGCTTTGGCCACTATTGAAACCTTAAATGCAGCAGGAGTTAAATTTATACTTCAAGAGTATATTGAAGAAGCACATGGTACAGACATACGAGCAATCGTAGTTGATGGTGTAGTAGTTGCGGCAATGAGGCGCATCTGTAAGGATGGCGATTTTAGAAGCAATCTTCACAGAGGCGGAAGTTCAGAAATAATCCAACTTTCTTCCGCTGAAGAAAAAATTGCAATAAAAGCTGCAAAAGCTATTGGTCTCGGGTTTTGTGGCGTTGATATTCTTCAATCCAAAAACGGTCCGTTGGTTTTGGAAATAAACAGCACCCCAGGGTTGGAAGGCATTGAAAACACATCTGGCATAAATGTTTCAAAAAGTGTGATTGGTTTTATTGAACGTAGTAGAAAAAAGTAACAGTTTGCTGTAGGCGCGTAATTCATTTTGGGCATTATTTTAAACAGAAAAAAACTAATTCAATATATTTTATTTGCTAGACAGTTTTCGATTTCAATTTCGATTTCGATTTCATACCTTGCAATAACAAAACCCCCAGAACCTTGAAAAGAAACATTGGCAGAATAGACAAAGCAGATTTTCCATTACTGAATCTTTTCGACATTGAAGCGAAAATAGACACAGGCGCCTACACTTCTTCCATCCATTGCAAAAATATGACGGTTGAAGATTGTTATTTAAAATGCACCTTTTTAGATGAAGAACATCCAGGCTATCACGAAAAAGAAATTATATTTGACGAATATGATGTAAAGGTGGTGAAAAGCAGTAACGGCCAATCTGAAGCCAGATACAGAATAAAAACCGAAATTTTACTTTTTGGTAAAACCCAGGAAATATATTTAACACTAAGCGACCGCGAAGAGATGCGTTTTCCAGTACTTTTAGGTCGAAATTTTCTAAGCAATAAATTTGTGGTCGATATAAACCGAACCAATCTTTCCTTTAAATTAAAAGCAAAAAATGAACATTAAAATATTATCTGCAAACGCAAATTTATATTCCACCAAGCGCCTTGTAGAAGCCGCCAAAGCTAGAAAACATGACGTTGAGGTTATAAACCACGCAAAGTGCGATATCGTTATTGAAAAGAAAAATCCGGTGATAATATATAAAGGTCACAAGTTGGACCACGCTGATGCTATCATCCCAAGAATCGGAGCATCTGTCACATTTTACGGTACAGCCGTTGTACGCCAGTTTGAGATGATGCGTGTTTTTACAACTACTGAATCACAGGCTTTGGTGCGTTCGCGTGATAAATTGAGAAGTTTACAAATACTTTCTCGCGCCGGATTAGGATTGCCAAAAACGGTATTCACCAATTACTCTAAAAACGTAAAAGAAATCGTTGACCAAGCAGGAGGCGCGCCCGTAATCATTAAATTACTGGAAGGAACCCAAGGAATCGGCGTTATTTTAGTTGAAAGCAGACAGGCTGCAGAATCTGTATTGGAAGCTTTCAACAATTTACAGGCACGTGTTATTGTTCAAGAATTCGTAAAAGAAGCAGGTGGCGCAGATATTCGTGCTTTTATCGTGGATGGACAAGTAGTTGGCGCAATGAAACGCCAGGGAAAAGAGGGTGAATTCCGAAGTAATTTACACAGAGGTGGAACAGCTTCCGTGATTAAACTAACCGACGAAGAAGAAACCGCAGCGCTTAAAGCCGCCAAAGCTATGGGCTTAGGAATTGCAGGGGTGGATATGCTTCAATCCGCACGTGGACCGCTTATTCTAGAGGTAAATAGCTCACCTGGTTTGGAAGGAATAGAACAAGCCACTGGAAAAGATATCGCTAATCACATTATAAAATATATTGAACGGAACGTTTAGTTATGGCTAAAAAGGAAGAACGTGATATTGTAATATTAAACGAGCGCATCGCTTTAGGCGAAAGTCGCACGGTAGATTTCAGCATTGCAAAACTTTACACTTCTACAAAAGTTGAAATTCCGATAATTATTGAACGCTCCAAAATACCCGGACCAACGGTTTTGATTACGGCTGCTATTCATGGCGATGAAGTAAACGGTGTGGAAATAGTGCGTCAACTCATTGCCCGAAAGTTGAACAAACCCAAGCGTGGAACCATTATTTGTATTCCTATCCTGAATATCTTTGGATTTTTAAATGGTGATCGTTCCTTTCCCGATGGGCGCGATTTAAATAGAGTTTTCCCAGGAACCAAATCAGGTTCATTGGCGAGTCGTGTCGCGTATCATTTCACTAAAAAAGTGTTGCCACACGCAGATTATTGCCTTGATTTTCATACAGGTGGCGCTAGCCGTTTTAACGCAGCGCAAATTCGAATAAAACCCGATGATGAAAAATTGTTGGAATTGGCGAAAATTTTCAATGCTCCTTTTACAGTTTATTCTAACACCATTGAAAAATCTTATCGAAAAACTTGCCAAAAAATGGGCATCCCCACGTTGCTTTTTGAAGGTGGAAAAAGTCGCGAAAGCAACAAGCACATTGCAAAAGAAGGTGTAGATGGTATTATGCGTTTTTTAACGCATTTAGATATGTTGGGAAGTAGATATGTAGCTCCAGATCCCGCAACCAAAACAGTTATTATAGAAAAAAGCAAATGGATTCGCGCACACCGAAGTGGCTTGCTTCACGTGAAAATAGACTGCAACAAACACGTGGAAAAAGGTGAATTTTTGGCAACAATTACAGATCCTTACGGAAAAATGCGTTTCAAAGTTACTTCGCCTAATGAAGGTTATATTATTAATGTGAACCAATCGCCCATCGTAAATCAAGGTGATGCTATTTTTCATATTTCCACAGCGAATACAGCAGATGTGAGAGCTGAAGAAATGGAAGACTAAAGAGATTGACGATTTTTGATTGACGATTTGGAATTTGGGATTTGAAAAACATTATGATGGATAAGAAAACGCTTCGTTTAAAGTATAAAAAACTTCGTGAAACTCTTTCTGAAAAATCCATCGATGAAATGAGCCTTCAGATTGCGAATCAAGCTTTAAAACTTCCTATTTGGGATAAAACTTATTATCATATATTTCTTCCTATTTCATCAAAAAAAGAGGTGAATACTGAATATTTACTTCACATTCTTCAAGGGAAAGATAAAAGCATTGTGATTTCAAAAGCAGATTTTAGCTCGGGTGAAATGCAACATTTTTTAATGCAAGAAAATACTGTTTTAAAAACTTCAGAATACGGAATTCCAGAGCCAATTTCGGGGATTAAGCTTTCACCAGAAATAATAGATGTAGTTTTTGTTCCATTATTGGCTTTTGACCAAAATGGACATCGCATTGGTTATGGAAAAGGTTTTTACGATCGTTTTTTAGAGAAATGCAGTTCCAAATCCTTATTTATAGGACTTTCTTTTTTTGAACCAGAGCCAAAAATAATGTTTGAATCTACTGATGTTCCATTAAATTTTTGCGTCACACCTGAAAAAATATTTGATTTTAAAAATATCCGATTATCTTTATATGATTAAACAATTATTAATCAATAAATTATAAATGATGGAAACTACCAATCAACCAATGGGAGCCCCGCCAGATAATAATCTAGTCTGGGCAATTCTATGTACTGTTTTATGCTGCCTACCTTTAGGCATAGTATCAATTATTAAATCAACAAAAGTAAAAGAACTTTGGGCCCAAGGCGATGCCATTGGCGCTCAAAAAGCCGCTGATGACGCTAAAAAATATGCGATGTGGGGCGCCGGTGTTGGAGTCATCTTTCTAGTGCTTTATATTATCTTGGTTTTTGTAATCGGAATAGGTGGAGCTTTCGCAGGAAACTACTAAAATTTTAAAAATAGCCCTCATTGCTATTATTTTTGGGGGCTTTTTTTTAATCTACTTTTTCTACAACCCTTCTACAACTTTTTTTGTTCCCTGTCCACTTTATTATATCACTGGGTTTTATTGTCCGGGCTGTGGCTCGCAACGCGCAATTCATTTATTACTTCACGGGAATATTATTGGAGCATTTAGGTTCAATCCGTTAATGGTTTTAACCTTGCCTATTTTAATTTACGGATTGGGAATTACCATTGCCAATTGGATTTTTGGCACCACTTATCGCTTTATGCTCTTTTACAGCAAACTTTTTATTTTTGGGTATTTTGGGCTGGCTGTCCTTTATTGGGTGCTTCGGAATTTGCCTTTTTATCCTTTTAACTTACTTGCGCCAACCGGTTAATAAAGATTGGGCTAAAGTCCTATAGAGATAGGTGCTATCTTTACCCTGGCTTGAAGCCACGGGGTTACTCTAATAACACAAAACTTTTAGTATATTGGAATAACCTCCAGCTTTAGCTGGAGTATTATGACACGTGCAAGATTAATAGGCTTTAGCCCAACTTACGCAATTTCTTGCTCTGAGTCCTCTTTTTTAGGAAATGCTCTTTTGTTGAAAAGAAGCAGCAAAATCACTCCAACGCTTATTGAAGAATCGGCAACATTGAAAACAGGATCAAAGAAAGTGAAATACTCTCCACCCCAAAAAGGAAACCAATCAGGTAAGGTGCCACCGTACAATGGAAAATAAAGCATATCTACAACTTTCCCGTGAAACAACGTTCCATAGCCTCCTGCTTCTGGAAATAAAGTAGCTACTTGATGATGGCTATCGTTAAAAATAAGACCGTAAAAAACAGAGTCTAAAATGTTACCCAATGCTCCTGCAAAGATTAATGCGATGCAAAAAATCAGGATTCGTGGCATGTTTTTTCGAACGGAATCCCATAACCAATAGCCAATTCCGCCAATGGCAACAATTCTGAAAAGTGTTAAAATTAGTTTTCCATATTCTCCAGGGATTTTTGCGCCCCAAGCCATCCCCTCGTTTTCAACAAAAAGAATACGAAACCAATCCAGAACGCGGATTTCTTCGCCTAAAACAAAATGTGTTTTGATATAAATTTTTGAAATCTGATCTATTAAAAGAATCAGAATGATGACAATTGTGGCTTTTTTTAGGCTCATATTCATTTCCCTACGAATGTTGGAATCTCTTTGATTTAATTATAATCATTCCTTAGACAATGCTTCGGAAAGCGCAGCAAAAGTAACGATATTATTTGATTTGAAGTAGGGAAATACTCCCATTGATGCTTTCGGCCTCCACAAGAAATTTTCCGCGTTTTGGAAGATCATTTTCAACCATTCCATTTTTTGAAATTGCTTTTCCCTTCACGTTTTTTTGGGCGTGAACGGTTATATTTTCAGCGATTGTTTTGAGTTGGGCATTTCCTGAAAAATCATTCAAAACGCAATTGCCATTTTCCAAAGAAATGTTGAAGTTTTTAAAAGTTCCGTTAGCGTTTACAGAAGCTAATTTCGACCTGATTACAACATCCATTGTCTTTGGAAGTGTTATTTTCATTTCCAAAGCCATTACTTTATGGGCGGCGAGTTTGTCGTTTTCCAAAGTGAAAAATGGTGCAAATCCGGTTTTTAATGAAAGCGTTCCGTCAGTGATTTTTTCTTCAACAATAATACTTTCAGCGTGTTCACCAGATATATGAAGTGACATCTTAATGCTTTTTTCCTCTGAAGAATTGATTTCAATTTTGAAAATAGCATCGTCTTGAATTGAAAGCATACCTATTCCTCCCGAAGAAAATTCCTTTTGAATGGTTTTTTGGGCCATCGTGGAATGAATTCCGAAGAAAATAAGGGCGATTATGAAAAGTGTTTTGTTCATAGTTCAACCACAAAGGACGCGGAGTTTTTACACAGAGAGCACAGAGAATTGTTTCAATAAAAAAGCTCCATTTATTACGATGGAGCTTTTAAAAAATTTGTTTTTATAACCCTAAAATTACTTTTGTAAATTCTTGGCCTCAATACTTAAAGTAGCGTGCGGAACAAGTTTTAAACGTTCTTTGTTTATCAATTTACCGGTTACGCGGCAAACGCCGTAGGTTTTGTTTTCAATACGCACCAAGGCGTTTTTAAGGTCGCGGATAAATTTTTCCTGACGGATGGCAAGCTGCGAATTTGCTTCTTTGCTCATCACTTCACTACCTTCATCAAAAGCCTTAAAGGTTGGCGAAGTATCGTCTGTACCGTTATTACTGTCGTTTTTATAGGAACTTTGAATTAGTTCCAATTGCTCGGTTGCCTTTTTTATTTTATCGTTTAAAAGAGCTTTGAATTCTTCTAACTCGGCATCGGAATATTTTGTTTTTTCTGTGTCTGTCATAGCTAATGTTTTTTAATGCTTATACGTGTTTCAATATCGTCAAATGCAATTTCTGATCCGTCTTTTAATTGTGGTTGAAATTGCAAAACCTCCGTTAATGTTTCTTCTTTTATATATTGAAGGTTTTGGTTAACCGCAACCTCAATTTCTTCGTTATTTTGAAGGCTAACTTCAATCCTGTCTGTCACCTCAAACCCGCTGTCTTTTCGCAGGTTTTGAATTCTATTTACCAATTCTCTGGCAATTCCTTCATTTCTTAAATCTGGCGTTATTGTAACGTCTAACGCCACCGTAACTCCATTGGCATTTGCAACCAACCATCCCTCAATATCTTGGGAACTTATGATTACGTCACCAAGCGCCAAAGTAGTATTTTTTTCATTAATAAAAACAGATATTACACCATCTTTTTCAAGTGTTGCGATCTGTTGTTGGTCAAAGGTTGAAATAGCTGCTGCCACTGACTTCATGTCTTTTCCAAAACGCGGGCCAAGAGCTTTAAAATCTGGCTTTATTTGTTTTACCAACATGCCAGAACCTTCATCTATCAACTCAATTTCCTTTACGTTTACTTCGCTTTTAATCAAATTTGAAACGGCAAGAATTTCTTCTTTCTCAGAATCTTCCAAAACCGGAATCATAATTTTTTGAAGCGGTTGGCGCACTTTTATCTTCTCTCTCTGTCTTAACGAAAGCACTAAAGATGCTATTGTCTGTGCCTTCTGCATTTTGTGTTCCAACTTTTTATCTATGAAAGAAGGATTTGATTTTGGAAAATCAGTTAAATGTACTGATTGCTTTTTGTCTTGATTAACGTTATTCGTTAAATCTTTATAAAGCCTGTCCATAAAGAACGGAGCTACGGGAGCACTAAGTTTTGCAACGGTTTCCAGACAGGTATAAAGAGTTTGGTATGCCGAGATTTTATCGTCATTATAGCTTCCTTTCCAGTAACGTCTTCTACTTAAACGCACAAACCAGTTGCTCAAATTTTCCTGAACAAATTCTGAAATTGCTCGTGTTGCCTTTGTTGGCTCATAATCTGCATAATAATCGTCCACTTTTTGGATGAGCGTATGCAATTCTGAAAGTATCCAACGGTCAATTTCCGGACGTTTTTCCAGCGGAAGGTCTTCCTCAAGATACTCAAAATTATCGAGATTGGCGTATAAGCTGAAAAAACTGTAGGTATTATAAAGCGTTCCGAAGAATTTATTACGCACCTCTGAAATTCCGTCTTGGTCAAATTTTAGGTTGTCCCAAGGGTTTGCGTTACTTATCATATACCACCGTGTGGCATCTGGGCCAAAAACATCCAACGTTTCAAAAGGATCAACGGCATTGCCGAGACGCTTGCTCATTTTCTGACCGTTTTTGTCTAAAACAAGTCCGTTGGAAACTACGTTTTTATAGGCAACATCGTCAAAAATCATTGTGGCGATGGCGTGCAAAGTATAAAACCAGCCACGGGTTTGGTCAACACCTTCGGCAATAAAATCTGCTTTGCGCCACGTGTTATCAACCTTTTCTTTGTTTTCAAAGGGATAATGCCATTGCGCATAGGGCATACTTCCACTATCGAACCAAACGTCTATCAAATCTGCTTCGCGCTTCATTGGTTTTCCGCTTGGGGAAACGAGCGTTATTTTGTCCACAATATTTTTATGAAGATCAACTTTCGCGTAGTTTTCTTCGGAAAAATCGTCAGCTTTGAAATCCTCAAAAATATCCTTCTGCATTAAGCCTGCTTCAACAGCTTTCTGCATTTCCGCTTTTAGTTCCTCAATAGAACCAATTATTAGTTCTTCCTTTCCATCTTCTGTTCTCCAAATTGGCAACGGAATTCCCCAATAACGCGAACGGGAAAGATTCCAATCGTTTGCGTTTGCAAGCCAGTTTCCAAAACGGCCCTCGCCAGTTGCTTTCGGTTTCCAGTTTATTTCTTTGTTCAGCTCGAACATTCTATCGCGGAAATCGGTCACTTTTATAAACCAAGAATCCAGCGGATAGTATAAAATTGGTTTATCAGTTCTCCAGCAATTTGGGTAGCTGTGAACGTATTTTTCAACTTTAAAAGCTTTATTTTCTGTCTTTAATTTTATGGCAAGTTCAACGTCAACGGATTTTTCGGGAACATCTGCATCGTCATAATATTCGTTTTTTACATATTTACCAGCAAGTTCCTTCATTTCTGGTCGGAACTTTCCTTGTAAATCTACCAGCGGAACTAGATTGCCATATTCGTCTTTAACCAACATCGGCGGAATTTCCGGAATGGCTTCTTTTGCAACTTTAGCATCGTCTGCTCCAAAAGTTGGAGCGGTGTGTACGATTCCGGTTCCGTCTTCTGTGGTAACAAAATCGCCAGCGATTATTCTGAAAGCGTTTTCAGGA
The DNA here is from genome assembly GCF_000265385.1 of Aequorivita sublithincola DSM 14238. Taxonomy (NCBI): domain Bacteria; kingdom Pseudomonadati; phylum Bacteroidota; class Flavobacteriia; order Flavobacteriales; family Flavobacteriaceae; genus Aequorivita; species Aequorivita sublithincola. The sequence goes on along the minus strand of NC_018013.1, from coordinate 1,587,259 downwards.
TTATCGTGTGGTTTGGCGTAATCAAGCAACTGTTCGTAGCGGATTCCTAATAAATCCGCGCCTTTAAATTCCTTTGAAATAAAGTATGGAATTATTTTATCGCCCTGTATATACCCTTCAAGAATTTCTTCGTTGGGTTTTTCTTCGTAATTTTTAGCAAATTGACTTTCAACTAACTTCTTCGCCAAAACAACGTTTATAGGTTGAAAAGTGTATTGATTGAACGTTTTAACCAAAACATAATCAATCTTCGCACCCACGGTTAGTGCAGTGTTGCTTGGAAGTGTCCACGGCGTAGTTGTCCACGCAAGGAACCAAATGTTGTTTGATTCTTCCGCAAGAAAATCTGGTAAGGTTTCTGCCATTGCTCTAAACTGCGCAACAACGGTTGTATCTGTAATATCTTGATAGGTTCCAGGCTGGTTTAGTTCGTGCGAGCTCAATCCCGTTCCCGCTTTTGGAGAATATGGCTGGATTGTGTAGCCTTTATAAATTAAATTCTTGTTATATATTTCTTTTAGCAACCACCAAACGGTTTCCATATATTTTGGATCATAGGTAATGTACGGATCGGTCATATCTACCCAATAGCCGTAGCTTTCGGTTACTTTGTTCCAAACATCTGTGTAGCGCATCACGGCTTTTTTGCAGGCTGCATTATAGTCTTCCACAGAAATCTTTTTGCCGATGTCTTCTTTGGTTATGCCGAGTTCTTTTTCAACACCCAATTCAATAGGCAAACCGTGGGTATCCCATCCTGCTTTTCTATCTACTTTAAATCCTTTTTGGGTTTTGTAGCGGCAAAAAATATCCTTAATAGCACGCGCCATAACGTGGTGTATACCCGGAAGACCATTGGCAGACGGTGGTCCTTCAAAAAATACAAACGGCTCCGCCCCTTCGCGAATGGAAATACTTTTCTCAAAGATGTTTTCTTCTTTCCAGAAATTGAGTACTTCTTCCGCCAATTTAGGGAGGTCTAGTCCTTTGTGTTCTTTAAATTTTGTGCTCATAAAGTGGGTATTGTAATAAAGTGTGCAAAAGTAAGGTTTTTTGAAGAAATAAATGAACGCTTACGTTTCTATGATTTCAAGAGTTTATAAATGAAAAGCGCCAGTATTTTTAAAATACTGGCGCTTTTAAATTTATCGATTTTTTTCTATCTTGAAAATCTAAGTTCCGAAGAAGTTACTACCGAACTATTATTTGAAACAGTGGTAACTTCTGAATAAAGCGTCATTTCAGTTTCATTGTATTTTTTAATGTCAAAAACCGTAACCGTACCTTCATCATTAGTAATGGTCAATTTATTACTTGTTGTATTTAACGAATAGGTACCTGTGTCCTCAAGATTAACAATTACAATATCACCCACAGTTTGGGAACCATCAGGATTCGTTGTTGTGGTTACTGTATTTATTGAACCACTTACCGTATAGGTGTTATTGGAGTTGAATACAAAGTTTGTATTTTGAAAAACACTGCCAACTGTAACGGCAGAGGATGTAGAAGTTGTTCCATTGCCAAAAGTAATGGTTTCAACTATTCGAAGTTCTAGGAATTTTAATTTGTAAGTATCTACAAAATTTGAGGTAGATAGCGTGTAAGGAGCTGGACCATTGTCATCATCATTTTTGCTACAGCTAACGGCTGCAACAGAAAGGACAAAAAGGAAAATCAATTTTGTTAATTTCATAATAATAAGGTTTTTTTTAATTTTCGGCGAATATAGTGCCATTTCAGTTAGTAACACCAAAATTGTGGTATTATTATATTCTTTAGAAAATATTCAACTAACATTCCTACACTATAATATGAACTTTTTACAATTGTTTTAATGTCTGACAGATTTTAAGCAAAAAGGCAGAATAATAAAATCAATATGATTGCTTCATTATTCAAAATAAATACTTTTGGAAAGAGCCCTTTAAGGCAAGAAGCCATAATTATTTTTGAAATTCTAGTTTTCTACCGTATTTAAACAACTAAATCTCAGAGTATCTTTATATTTGTATTTATTCTTTAAGGGTTTTTTCCAAAAACTGCATCATGATTTTGAATACTGCAATTTTTCCCTCAAATTTGATGTCTTTATAAAGATTCTATATAATATTATTCCCTAATGAAAAAAATATACCTCTTTCTCCTCCTCGCAACCGTTTCACTAGCTTCCGTTCAATCTCAGATTCTTGATCCAGTAAAATGGTCAACTAGCATAAAAAAAATATCGGAAACCGAATATGATTTAATTTCAAAAGCTTCAATTGAAAACAAATGGCACCTCTACTCACAGGTAGTTCCAGATAATGGTCCATTACCAACGAATCTTACTTTTGAAGAAAACAGCGCGTACAAATTAGTAGGAAAAGCAAAAGAAAGTAAAGGCCACACCGTTCACGATCCCGTCTTTGATATGGTCATTACCTTCTTTGAAAACACCGCAACTTTTACACAGCGTATAAAATTAACGGGCGAAAAAGGAACCACCATTAAAGGCGAAGTGGAATTTATGGTTTGCGATGATACCCGTTGCTTGCCACCAAGTTATATAGATTTAGTCTTTAAAATTCCAGCTCCTGATAACAACGCACAAACTGCTGTAAGTCCTGAAGTTTCCAACAATACTGAAACTCCCGAAGAAACTACTGAAATCGTTGAAGAAATTATAGTCGTAGATAGCGCAAAAACTGAAGTTGTAAAAGACACCGTTCAATCTGCTTCAGAATCGTCACTTTCCGCCGTTGAACAAAACAAAAAACACGAGAAAAAAGGACTTTGGACCATCTTTTTAGTTGCCTTCCTTTTTGGATTTACCGCATTGCTTACTCCTTGCGTTTTCCCGATGATACCAATGACGGTTAGCTTTTTCACCAAACAAAGTAAAACAAGAGCTGCCGGAATCAAAAACGCAATTATTTACGGAATTGCAATCATATTAATCTACGTATTTTTAGGTGCAATTGTAACTTGGTTTTTTGGTGCTGATGCGCTCAATGCGCTTTCTACCAATGTATGGTTCAATGTTATATTCTTTGTATTATTAGTAGTATTTGCACTTTCGTTTTTGGGAGCTTTTGAAATTATGTTACCCAACTCTTGGGCCAACAAAGTGGATAAACAGGCAGACCGAGGTGGATTGATAGGAATCTTTTTTATGGCTTTGGCACTAGCTATTGTTTCCTTCTCTTGTACTGGACCTATTATTGGAACCCTTTTAGTTGAAGCCGCCTCTAAAGGAGGAATTGCTCCGTTTGTTGGAATGTTTGGGTTTTCATTAGCCTTGGCAATGCCTTTTGCACTATTTGCAGCATTTCCAGGATGGATGAATTCCTTACCAAAATCAGGAGGTTGGTTGAATACGGTTAAAGTATTCCTAGGATTTTTAGAACTTGCTTTGGCTTTCAAATTTTTATCAAATGCAGATCTTGTTCTTCAACTACACTGGTTGGAACGTGAGGTTTTCTTAGCTATTTGGATAGCTGTTTTTGGCGCTTTGACATTGTATTTATTTGGAAAATTTCAACTGCCGCACGATTCGCCAATGAGCCATTTGTCTGTTGGTCGTTTAAGCTTAGGACTAATTGTAGCTGCATTTACCATTTATTTAATCCCAGGATTGTGGGGAGCACCTTTAAAGTTGATTAGTGGTTTTCCACCGGCAATGAATTATAGCGAATCGCCATACGGTGTTGGTTTTACAAAACTGGGAACTGGCGGAATGGCTAGTACAGAAGAATTTCCAGCAGGCGCTCATCTTGGCCCACACGATATTTTAGCGTTCCACGATTACGAAACTGGATTGGCTTATGCCAAAAAAGTAGGCAAGCCAGTGTTGGTAGATTTTACAGGTTATGCCTGCGTAAACTGCCGAAAAATGGAAGAACGCGTTTGGAGCGAACCAAAAATCTTGAAATTGCTGAATGAAGACATCGTACTAATTTCACTTTATGTAGATGACAAGCGACCACTTCCCGAAGGCGAAGAAATAACTTCAGAAATATCTGGGAAAAAGCTGCGCTATGTAGGACAAAAATGGAGCGAATTCCAAATTCTTAGATACAAAGCAAACGCCCAACCTTTCTATGTTTTAATGGGTCACGATGAAGAAAACCTGATTGATCCTGTTGGTTATACTCCAAATATTGAAGAATATTATGCTTGGCTTCAAAAAGGAGTTGGAGCTTTTAAGAAATAGGAAGCCAGAAACAATTAACTGTGAATAGAATTAAATTATTTTAATTAAATTTTAAAAATAGAATGATGATTTCTTCAGAAGAAAAAACAAAAACCACCGCATTGGAAAAGTACTTTGAACCTTTCCGAAATAATATCGTGGGAATAAACCAAGAATTTGATTCACCCTTCGGAAGAAAGAAAATTATCTATACCGATTGGACTGCCAGTGGACGACTTTATGCTCCCATTGAAGAAAAATTGCTGAAGGATTTTGGACCATTTGTAGCTAATACTCATACCGAAACTTCCGTAACAGGAACCGCAATGACCAAGGCGTATCACGAAGCTCGAAAAATCATAAAAAAACACGTAAACGCTGGCGAGAATGATGTGCTGATTACCTGCGATACTGGTATGACGGGCGCCATCAACAAGTTTCAGCGTATTTTGGGATTGAAAATTCCAGAAAGCATAAAACCTTATACAAAAATCCCAGATGAAATGAGACCTGTGGTTTTTGTGACGCATATGGAGCACCATAGCAACCAAACCACTTGGCTAGAAACTATTGCAGAGGTGGTAGTAGTTCCGCCAGATGAAGATGTTTTGGTCTGTATGAAAAAGTTTGCAAAAACGGTTGAAAAATACAAAGACCATCCTATAAAAATTGCTTCCGTTACTGCTTGCTCCAACGTAACAGGAATTCAAGCGCCTTATCGTGAAATTGCAAAATTGATGCACAAATACGGCGGACTTTGTTTCGTAGATTTTGCTTGTTCAGCACCATACGTTTCAATAGACATGCACCCTGAAGAAGAAGGTGCACATTTGGACGCAGTTCTCTTTTCGCCACATAAATTTTTGGGCGGGCCAGGTTCTAGCGGTGTACTTATTTTCAACAATAATCTTTATAAAAATAGCATTCCAGACAATCCAGGAGGCGGCACCGTTTCTTGGACTAATCCGTGGGGAAACCATAAGTATATTGATGATATTGAAAGCCGTGAAGACGGTGGGACACCAGGTTTTTTACAAACAATTCGCACCGCGCTTTCTATTCGTTTAAAAGAAAAAATGGGCATTGAAAACATTTTGGATCGTGAACACGAACTATTAGAAATTGTTTTTGAAGAGCTTAATGATGTTCCAAACCTTAAAATTCTCGCGCCTCAAATGCAGGAAAGACTGGCAGTTGTAAGCTTTTATATTGACGATTTGCATTTTAATCTAGGTGTAAAATTACTCAATGATCGTTTTGGAATTCAAACCCGTGGTGGTTGCTCTTGTGCTGGAACTTACGGTCATTACTTGCTCCACGTAGATTTGGAAACCTCAACAACCATTACTTGCGAAATTGATGGCGGCGATCTTACCCACAAACCAGGATGGATACGAATGTCTTTCAATCCAACCAGTACAAATGCCGAAGTTCAGTACGTTTGCGATGCCATAAAACAGCTAGCAGAAAACTTCCCGCTTTGGGCTAAAGAATACAGTCATAATTCAAAAAGCAATGAATTTTCGCATAAAAATGAAGTCGTTGATAATAAAATGGTAGAATGGTTTACATTTGAATAATTAAATCGCACTAAACCATTAATCAATTTGAAAAAAATTCTATTAATTGCTTTTCTACTTCCACTCTTCGTTTCTGCACAAGAATATGTAGATCTTTTGAAGGTAAACTACAGTGAAACTTTAAAGAATAATTTTCAAGACATGGACAAAAGTACAACTGTAAAAATCTTTAATGCTGGTCTCATCTTTCCAATTGTCTTGAACGAAAATCAAGCACTTATTACAGGAGCAGATTTCAATAGCAATAATCTCCAGCTTTTTCCGGAGGCACAATTCACTAATCTTTACAGCACTAACTTAAAACTTGGGCTGGCCTCCACTTGGTCAGAAAAATATAGTACTACAGTTGTGCTGCTGCCGAAGATAGCTTCAGATTATAAAAATATTTCTGATGATGATTTCTATCTTGGTGTTTTTGCGCTTTTAAACATGAAGAAAAACGAAAATCTTAAATACCGTTTTGCGGTTTATGTAGCAAAGGAGGCTTTTGGCGTTTATGCCACACCTATTGTTGGTTGGTATTATTTAAGCCCAAACCAACGCTTTGAAATGGATATGAGCTTGCCAATTGCCGCAGATATAAATTATAAATTGGGCAAAACTAATGTTGGGATAGATTATTATGGAATTGGCAAAACTTTTAAAATTCATAATGAAAACACGCCAACGCTTTATGTAGATCATAGTTCTTTGGAATTTTCTGGTTATTTTCAATATAATTTGCTGGAAGAAAGCGTTTTACTTCGTGCAAAAGCCGGCTATTCCACTAATAAGTTTGAAGTTTATAACGAAGACGATAAAATAGATTTTCGGCTTTCCGCCTTCAGTCTTGGAGACGACCGCACACAATTGAATACTTCAATAAATGGCAGTATATTTTTTAGAATTGAAGCTGTTTATAGATTCCACATTAGGGAAACAAATTCCGAAACACCAAATCCCTAGAAAGCTAGAAAGAAAGTAGAACAAAACGATAGCAAGAATTAGTTGCTCCCTTTAGGGTTGGGGTAAGCAAAAAAATTTCAACTTTTATATTTTCGGTCATCAGTCATCCGTCTTTTTTCATTCACAAAAAAATTCTATCTTTAATTTATGGAAAGAATCTGTCCAGAATGTGGAGATAAATTGGTTGGGCGCGCAGACAAAAAATTCTGTAGCGACGCCTGCCGGAATGCGCACAATAATTCGCTCAATAAGGACAACAAAAACTTGGTTAGAAATATTAATAATCGTCTTCGCAAAAACTATCGTATTCTTGAAAATCTAAATAAACAAGATAAAACCAAAACCACCAAAGACAGGCTTTTAAGAATGGGTTTCAGTTTTGAATATTTCACCAGCATTTACACTACAAAAACTGGTTCAACATATTTCTATCTTTACGATCAGGGCTATCTACCGCTGGACAATGATTTTTATCTTTTGGTGAAAAAGGACCTTAAGTAAGCTTCAAAAACACAACTTATTCATTTTAAAGATGTTTTCTTGCAATAGAATTGGCATATTCTTATGTAAAATCTAACACTCTTTTAACCGGCACCGCTTCACATATCCAATACCTTTGATTTCATAACAAAAAAATAAACGCTATGAAAACGAAAAATTTATTAATGATGATGATGCTATTTTTCAGCATCTCACTATTCGCCCAAACTGCAGATGACAAAAAAGTAATTAATGATGCCGCAAATGCAAAAGCTGAATTTCTTAAAGCCAGCCCAAAAATGCAAGGCTATTTTGACGACGCCAAGGCTTACGCTATTTTTCCGAATATAGGAAAAGGAGCAATAATAGTGGGTGCAGCCTCTGGAAATGGAGCGGTTTATGAACGCGGCGTTCTTGTGGGAATGGCAAATATGAAACAATTGGATATTGGTGCACAAATAGGTGGAAAAGCATTTAGCGAAATCGTATTCTTAAAAACTGATAAAGCCGTTCAGCAATTTATGACTGGTAATTTGAAATTTGGATCAAATCTTTCTGCAATTGCCGCTAATCAAGCTCCCCCATCTTTTGACGTTACATATACTGATGGAATGGCGGTCTTTACCTTACCAAAAGAAGGATTAATGGCCGAAGTATCTGTAGGTGGACAGAAATTTGATTTTGATGATTTCGAATAGAAATTAAATTTACAATCTTAAACATTTTCGAATTGTTTCGAGAATTAAAAGAAACCGTTTTAAACCTTTAATGTGTTTAAAACGGTTTTTTAATTAAAAAAATAGCTCCCTTCACAACAATTGCAAATGTTCCGTTACACCTACAATAATTTAATACCTTTGATAAAAACAATTCATCGTTTTTATGACACTTGAAAAAGACCTAAAGGAGCGCATCAAAGAACTTACGTGTTTATACGAAGTATCCTCAATTATTGTAAATAACGATTATAAAGAGTTGGACAAAGCTTTGTATTCCATCGCCCTAAGTGTTCGAAAATCGTTGCTTTATAATAAAAATGCAACGGTTGAAATTAATTCAGACCCATATCATCTTATTTCTTCCGCGTTGCCTAGTAAAACGGTTTTTATTGAATGTAAAATCAACGTTTTTAATCAGCCAAAAGGGTTTATTAAAATTCACTATCCTGCGGATAAATATGTGAAAAAGGATTTTTTAAAAGAAGAAAAACAACTGCTGCAAAACGTGGCTATCAATGTAGGTGATTTGCTGGAACGCGTTTCTTTACGTGAAAATGAGGCGGTCATAAAACGGAAAATGGAGCATGCAGATCGCTTAAGTATTTTGGGCGAAATTACCGCAGGCATAGCCCACGAACTCAACACCCCTTTAGCAAATATTCTAGGGTTCGCGGAACTTCTAAAAAGTAAAGAACCGCACAACCCCCAAACAGAGAAAGATCTTGATAAGATTATAAACAGCGCTATTTTCTCCCGCGAAGTGGTAAAAAAATTAATGTTCTTTGCCTGCGAAATGCCTCAAAATTTGGGTGAATCGAATATAGTTCCAGTTATAAATGAAGCAATGAATCTGCTGGACCCCACTTTTAAAAAGAACGAATTAAAGTACAAAATCAATTTACCAAAAGATGAGGTTTTATTGAAGGCAGACACCATCCAAATAACGCAAGTTATTTTTAATTTGGTGCTAAACGCAATCTATTTTTCTCCGAAAGATGGACTGATTACAATAACCTTGGAGGAAACAAAGAAAACAATTGTAATTAAAATTTCAGACGAAGGTCCAGGAGTATCTGCGGAAAATGTTCAGAAAATATTTCAACCATTTTTCACCACAAAAAGCGTTGGCGATGGCTCTGGACTTGGGCTTAGCGTGGTTCACGGAATTATTCGCAGTCATCGCGGCACCATAGATTATGTGGCCAACAATCCCACAGGTGCCGTTTTTATTATTACTTTTCCAAAACAATAAACTTTTGATGCTTCAAAAAGAAAACATACTGATAGTAGATGACGACATCAATATCCTGGAATTGATTCAGCGGCATTTACATTCGCTTGACTACCATTCATATAAAGCAGTTTCGGTAAAAGAAGCAGTCGCCATTTTACGCGATACAGAAATTGATTTACTGATTACGGACTTAAATATGCCCGAAGTAGATGGTTTTCAGCTCATTCAATTTGCTTCGGAACATTACCCAAATATGCCAAAACTGGTTGTTACGGGTTATCCTTCAATACAAAATGCGCTTTCCGCAATAAAATCTGGCGCGGTAGATTATTTGGTAAAACCTTTCACAAAAGAAGAATTGAAACAAGGTGTTCTAAAATCACTTTCTACAAAAACAAAGCAAAAAAATACGACAGAAACTTTAGAAGTAAAAAAATACGACGAAATAATTGGCGAAAGTGAAGCCATCAAAAACGTAACCCAAATAATTGAACGCGTAAAGGACAATAAAGCAACAATTTTCATTAGTGGAGAAAGCGGTACTGGTAAAGAACTCGTTGCACGTTCCATACATTACAATGGCAAATTTTCACACGCTCCTTTTATTGCGGTGAATTGTGGTGGAATTCCTGAAAATCTTTTAGAATCGGAACTTTTCGGTTATGTGAAAGGTGCTTTTACGGGAGCAAATGATAATCGAGATGGATTTTTTCAGGCTGCAAACGGAGGTACCATTTTTTTAGACGAAATAGGCAACGCGCCACTTTCAGTACAAGCACGACTTTTACGCGTGCTTCAAGAAAAAGAAGTGATGAAAGTTGGAGAGCGAAAAACTGAAAAAATTGATGTTCGCGTAATAGCAGCAACCAATAGCAATCTCAGAGAAATGATTGCCAAGGAAATCTTTCGCGAAGACTTATTTTATCGTTTAACTGTTGTGGAAATCGCCGTTCCACCACTACGGGTACGCAAGGAAGACATTCCGCTATTGGCAGATAAATTTCTTTTTAAATACGGCAATGAATATAAGGACCGATACATTTCGGTAGACAATGAAGCCAAAACGCTAATACAAAGATATGATTGGCCTGGTAATATTCGCGAGTTGGAAAACGTGATTCAGCGCGCCGTGATTATGTGCGACCGCACTATCGGTGTAAAAGATTTACCTGAAACCTTAAAATATCAAATAGATTTTCCAGAGGATAACGAACTACTTTCCTTAAAGGAAATGGAGAAAAAGTATGTTGAAAAAGTATTGGCTGCGACTGGAAATAACCAAACCAAAGCCGCAGAAATACTTAATATCGATAGAAAAACCTTGCGAGGGAAAATTAAGGAATAAATTTTCTAAAGCACCAAATGTCAAATTCCAAAAACCAAACTCCAAATTCCGACTCTGGAATTTGGTTTTTTATTTTTGAAATTTAAATCTAGGTGAGTAATTTTTCCCCAATGCTGGAATTTTTCCCCAATAACTTCAGAATAGAAATTTACTTAAAATTACTTAACGTATTGCTTTATAGCCCCTTAATCATAATTCAATGACAATTAGATTTGATGGCACACACATTGCCAATAGCAATGGCAAACAATAAGTAACACGGTTTTAAAGTGTTTTTTGAGAATATTAGCACCAAACCAGAGAACATTGTTGAAAATAAAAACTAGTAAGCCAGAAATGGCAACAATTAAATAATAATAAAATGACAAACGAACAAACAGTGGAAAAACCCAAACCATTAAAAAGAGGAATGTTGGACAACGTGTTGGAACAATTCAACAGCGCTGCAGATAAAATAGATCTGAATCCAAACGTTCGCAAAATTCTTAGCATCACTAACACCGAAATCATCATTCACTTTCCAGTGCGGATGGACAATGGCGAGGTAGAAGTATTCACAGGCTACCGTGTGCAGCATAACAATGCACTTGGACCATACAAAGGTGGTCTTCGCTATCACCCAACGGTAGATATTGATGCAGCTCGCGCTTTGGCTATGTGGATGACTTGGAAAACTTCTTTGGCAGGTTTGCCTTACGGTGGTGCAAAAGGAGGAATCCAGATTGATCCTTCAATATATTCAAAAGGTGAATTGGAGCGTATTACGCGTAGATTCACATATGCTTTGGGTGAAAACATTGGTCCAGAACATGACATTCCTGCACCAGACGTAAACACCAACGACCAAACAATGGCTTGGATTGCGGATACTTATATGAGTACTAAAAGTACCAGCGAACGTTCTAAAAACCAGCACGTAGTTACAGGAAAACCAGTAGGTAGCGGTGGTTTGGAAGGTCGCGATCGCGCTACTGGTTACGGCGTATATTTAACCATCAAATTTTGGTCGGAAAAGAACAACGAAACTTTAAAAGGTAAAAAATTCATCGTTCAAGGTTTTGGAAATGTAGGCTATTGGGCTGCACATTTTCTTGAAAATGAAGGTGCACTTTTAGTAGGTGTTCAAGATGCCTTCGGAAGTGTTCAAAACCAAAAAGGAATTACTGTTGAGGATCTTTTCAACTACGGAAAAGCCAATAATGGCAGCATTGTAGGTTTCCCAGAAGCTTCTGCAATGGAAGGTAAAGATTTCTTCGCCTTAGATTGCGACATCTGCATACCAGCAGCATTGGGCAACCAGATTACTAAAGATAATGCAAGGTCAATAAAAGCATCTTTAATTGCTGAAGGAGCCAACGGCCCAACAGACGTTGAAGGCGAAAAAATATTGATAGAACGCGGCATCACCATAATTCCAGACATTATGTGTAATTCTGGAGGGGTTATAGGAAGTTATTTTGAATGGCTTCAAAACCGTAACGGAGAACTTTGGCAAATGGACGAAATCTTGGAGAAGCTGGAGAAAAAACTTCGCACTACCTTCAAAAAAGTTACTGCATATTCCGAAGAAAACAATATCGATATGCGTACCGCTGCTTTCAGTATCGCAATAGCGCGAATTGAAAAGGCATACATTTTAAGAGGAATTTTCCCATAATAAAAAATTGTGAATGGGACATCTTTTATTTTTCGGGAAACGAATATCAATTCCTGAAGATGTCCCATTTTACATTGAAAAATATACGACGAGATGAAATATGGAAATTTGATATTGGAAAAAAAAGAATACGTTTTTTTGAAACGTCTTTTGAATGTTTCCGGCTATTATAAAGACGAAAACACGAAAGATTCCTTAAAAAAACTAAGTGCCGAGATGACCACCGCACGTATTTGTGATCATGATGAAATGCCTACAGACGTAATCCGATTCAACAGTATTGTTACGGTAAAATCAGGAACTTGGGAGACAGAATTTCAATTGGTAATTCCAACTGAGCGCGATATTGCGGCAAACAAGATTTCCATTTTGGCGCCGATGGGCTCTGCAGTTATGGGCTATGCCGAGGAAGATTCAGTAATCTGGAATTTTCCAAACGGAGCCAAGGAACTGCAAATAACAAGCGTAAAGCAAGCAGAAAAACCGATAGACATAGACGTTCTATTATAGAAAATAAAAGACTTTAGCTGAAGAAATACTTTCGTCTAAAGTCTTTTTTAATGAAACATTAAAACAAATAGCATGCAAATTTATAATCACGATTCTCAAGAAGCAATTACTTTTAAAAATAATTATATAGAGCTGGAAAATTGGATTGACCACCTTAATTATATTGAAAAAGAAATAACCAATTTGGTAAATCTTGGAAAGTCAGAACTTACCGTTAATTCAGAATCTCATCCTGTTCTTTTAAAATTTATATCTGAAAAAGATAAAAATGCTGAAAAATTAAGAGATTTTGAAAAATATAAAGATGGCTTGCCAAAAGCTGTAGAATGTGAAGACGTGGAATGTGATATGTATTTTATCTCCGAGCATGAAAAATTCAGAAATGCTTATATGAGGCATTTAGCAGACTACCGAGAAGTTAAAGAAGAATATTTCAATATTTTGCTGAAATAAGCAAGTAGAAAAAAATTCAAAAAATATTTATGAGCGAACAGCTACAGCCAAAAACCATTGGAATCTTAAAAACCCCAAACGATCCGCGGGTTTGTTTGTTGCCTAAAGAAGTAAAACGTCTAGCAGGAGAATTAAACCTCAACATTCTTTTTGAGCCCGGTCTAGGAAGTACGCTTCAAATTGAAGATGAAGAATATATTCAGGCAGGAGCTACGAGCCAATCTCGGGAATTTATTTTTAAAAATTCAGATACCATTGTATCTATTAATCACACGTTTAGCGATGAAGATGAAATTAAACAAGGTTGTTGTTTCATTGGTATTTTCAACCCTCTTTTTCATGACACTAAACTCGCTATCTACAAAAAACACGGCGCAACCGTTTACAGTTTAGACCTTTTGCCTCGAACCACTTTAGCGCAATCTATGGATGTACTTTCATCTATGGCTTCTTTGGCAGGTTATAGAGCGGTAATAAAAGCTTCCGAAATTTATGATGGTGTGTTTCCAATGTTTACAACCGCCGCAGGAACGCTTACTCCAGTAAAAGTTTTAGTTTTAGGCGCAGGTGTTGCAGGTCTTCAGGCTATAGCAACTGCGCGTCGTTTGGGCGCAATGGTGGAAGCTTTTGACGTGCGTAAATCTGCGGGTGAAGAAGTTAGAAGCCTTGGTGCAACCTTTATAGAAGTAGAAGGATATACGGAATCCGCAAATGCTGGAGGCTACGCCGTAGAGCAAAGCGAAGAATATCAAAAAAAGCAAAAAGAATTGATTCATAATCATATTCAATCTTCAAATATCGTAATAAGTACGGCAAACATTCCTGGAAGAAAAGCACCTTTGCTTATCGAAACCCGCTCTGTTGAAGCAATGCAACCCGGAAGCGTTATTATTGACCTCGCCGCGGAACAAGGTGGAAACTGCGAACTTTCAAAAAACAAAGAAGTTGTATTACATCACGGAGTTACTATTTTAGGAAACTCAAGTCTTTCTGCAGAAATTCCGGCAGCAGCTTCAAAATTGCTTTCGAATAATTTCTTTTCCTTTTTAAAATACAAACAAAAGGCGGAAACCCAAACCAACGATCCATTACTAACCGGCAGTCAAATATTGAACGAAGGCGAATGGACGCATCCACATTTCAACAAAAACCTACAACCAGCCTAAATTATGGATTTCATCAACCTACACATTCAAGAAATTTATTTTGTTATTTTCTGTGTCTTTATTGGCATTGAAGTAATCGCCAATGTTCCATCCATCCTGCATACTCCGCTTATGTCTGGCGCCAACGCAATTAGCGGTGTTATCTTGGTGGGAGCAGTTATTGTGATGCTCCGAGTGCCAGAGGACGATTATTTAAATCTTGCTTTAGGCGGAATTGCCGTTTTTCTCGGTACACTAAATATTTCCGGAGGATTTTTTGTTACAGGACGAATGCTCAAAATGTTCAGTCCTAAAAAATGAACTAAGACTAAATTACTTAGAACATAAGACGGTTTCGTCAAAAAAATCAGTCCTATGTCTTATGTCCTTTCGTCCTATCTCCCTTAAAACCCAACCAAAATAATTTCAGAAGAAAATGCACGCATTCATAGAAATAGGTTATTTAATCGCCACCCTTTCCTTTTTAGTAGGATTGAAGTTTATGAGTTCCCCAAAAAAAGCAATGACAGGAAATCTAATAGCCGCTATGGGAATGGTTTTGGCTGTTGTTCTTACCTTTATAGCTGCTTTAACAGATACTGTACCGTTCACAAATTTAATAATTATGTTTTTGGCAATAGCCGTGGGAACTGTGATGGGTAAACGCCTTTCTGATAAAGTTGAAATGACCGGAATGCCACAATTAGTTTCGTTGTTCAACGCAACTGGCGGTGGATGTGCAATGCTTTTAGGATTGGTGGAAGCTAATCAAATGGATATTACAACAGCAGTCTTAGGGAATAAAATTCTACTTATTGCAGGTTTAATAACTGGTGCTGTTGCTCTAACAGGAAGTATAATCGCAGAGCGAAAACTAGCTGGAAAAGTAAAAGACAGACGAACTAAAACCGTAATCTTTTCAGCAAGAATACTCTTAGTTTTAATGGTTTTGTTACCAGTGCTTTATTTCTTCGGCTTCATTCCTATTGGCTTTAGTGCTTTTATGTATGTTTTGGCAACTTTAGCAATGGTTTACGGAGTGCTATTTGTTCTTCCTATTGGCGGCGCAGATATGCCAGTTGTAATTTCACTTTTGAATAGTATTACAGGTATAGCCACAGCTTTCGCAGGTTTCGTTTACGGAAACAAAGTGATGATTGCCGGTGGTATTTTTGTGGGCGCGGCTGGAATATTACTTACACTTTTAATGTGTAAAGCGATGAACCGTTCGTTGTTGAAAGTACTTGCAGGAACTTTTAAAAAGAGCAAAAACGGCGCAGTTGAAGAAGAGCAGGAAATAAAGGAAATTAGTATTTCTGAAACAGCTCTTTCACTCTCATTTGCTCAAAAAGTGGCGATTGTTCCGGGATATGGACTTGCAGTGGCACAAGCACAACATCTTTGTGCTCAACTTCAGCAATTATTAGAAAAGAGAAATTGCGAAGTAGATTACATAATCCATCCAGTAGCAGGACGTATGCCAGGACATATGAATGTGCTTCTAGCTGAAGCAAACGTAGATTATTCCCGATTAAAGGAAATGGACGAGGGCAATGAAAACATGGCACAATATGACACTGTTTTAGTAATTGGAGCAAACGACGTTGTAAACCCCGCAGCCGAAAACAATCCAGACAGCCCAGTTTACGGAATGCCAATTATTCGCACCCACGAAAGTAAGCAGGTAATTGTTATGAAACGAAGTATGGGAAAAGGCTATGCTGGCGTGCAGAACGACCTTTTTGGTTTAGATAATTGCAGTATTCTTTTTGGTGATGCGAAGGTTTCTTTACAGGAAATCGTTAATCAGTTGAAGTTGATATAAAAGCAACCCTTCCTTCTCAAAACTCTATGCCCTCTGTGCCTCCGTGGTTTTATTTTACCACGAAGTCACATAGAACAAAAAGAAAATCACCAAATAATTTTAAACTTCAATCATCGTTTCTCCTTTAATCAAATTTTAATATATTGCGAATCTTTAAAAGAAACGGATGAAACCATTATTACTCCCCACAATCATTGCCTGTGCTTTATTCATTAACTCCAATGCACAGATAAACTTCCATCCCCGAATTATTATAGACCAAGGAAGCACCAATGCTCCAAGAGCTGCTTTTGCAGCCGATCTTGATGGCGACGGCCATTTGGATTTAGTTTCAGCTTCGGAATACGATAGTAAAGTTGCTTGGTATAAAAATGATGGCGCTGGAAATCTGGGAGCGCAACAAATTATTTCTTTGGATGTTATTTCTCCTTTTAATGCAAGTGCCGTAGATTTCGACAACGATGGCAATATAGATATTCTAGTTTCTTCAGCTGAAAAAGGAAAAATATTTTGGTTTAAAAATGATGGTTCCGCAAATTTTGGTTCTCCAAGATTAATTACTAATAGTGTAAATGGAATCTCTAATTCCATAGCTACAGATATTGACGGCGATGGAGATATGGATGTCTTGGCAACTTCGGCAGATACTAATAAAATAATCTGGTTTGAAAATACAAACGGACAAGGAAATTTTGGCCCTGAAAATCTAATAAGCAACAATGTTGACCGAGCCATACATATAGCCGTTTCGGATCTTGATGGCGATGGAGATTTAGATATTATAAGTTCCACGCTTTATGGGCCTAAAACCGTATGGTTTGAAAACCTGAATGGGCAAGGAAATTATGGCCCTGAGCAACTTATTGATGACGCCCGTTTTAATGTGTACGCCCTCTATGGTTTTGATGTTGATGCCGATGGAGATAACGATATTGTAACCAATAAAGACGGTGAACTTATTTATTATGAAAACTTAAATGGCCAAGGAAATTTTTCCACAGCACAAACTCTCATAGCAGATAATGTTTCCTATTTTCAATTTAAAGATTTTGACCAAGATGCAGATTTGGATATTCTAGCCCAAGTGAATGGTGACATTGTTTGGTATGAAAACCTGAATGGTCTAGGAGATTTTGGAAACAAACAAATACTTAAAGCCACTGAACGAATAACTATTTTAAATTTTGCAGATATAAATGGTAATGGAGGTTTAGACATAATTACTGGAAATATTTATCAAGACAAAGTAGCTTGGACACCAAATAACGGGCAAAACTCTTACGTCGTTGAAATTGTTTTAAGCATTATAGACGGTGCGCAAGGATCTTATTCTGTACAAGCTGCAGATATTGATGGCGATGGCAATATAGATGCTATTTCTGCAAATGCAGACGCAGAAACTATTACTTGGTATAAAAATACAGATGGTCAAGGTAATTTTGGGCCTACAAGAATAGTAGCCGAAAATCTAAACTATGTGCAATCTGTTTTCGTGGCAGATCTTGATGGTGATGGTGACATGGATGTTTTATCCGCTACGAACGAAAACAATCTTGCCACTTGGTTTAAAAATATAGATGGACAAGGAAATTTTATACAGCAACCGCCCTTTGCTTCAGATTTTCAAGACCCATCGTTTGTGACTTCAGATGATCTAGATGCAGATGGTGATAAAGATGTAATTGTTTTCGACTTCAATTTGGGATTAACCTGGTTTGAAAATTTAAATGGTTTGGGAAATTTCGGACAAGCACAGATAATTGATGGATTTATTGGATATTCAGAATCTATTCATACGGTAGATATAGATGGCGATGGCGACAAAGATATTATTACAGCTATTTACAGCCAAGATAAAATGTTTGCTTGGTATGAAAACTTAGATGGACAAGGAAATTTTGGACCGAAGAAAATTATAGAAGATAATATACTGGGAGCTATCGAAATTTACTACTCAGATCTTGATGGCGACGGAGACATTGATATTCTTGGTTCTATTACTCGTGAAGGTATGGTTGTTTGGTACGAAAACATAAATGGAACCGGAACTTTTGGTCCCAGAAAAATTATTGCTAATCCTTCTCCTACTACACCAGAAGGAATCAGAACAATCGATGCAGACCAAGATGGAGATTTGGATGTGTTTGTAGCAGATTACACAGCAGATACTGTTTCATGGTACGAAAACATGGATGGTCAAGGAAATTTCGGCCCTCAACATATAATCGACACGAATATAAATGGTGTCTTATCTCTTGATACTGCCGATTTTAACAACAACGGAAAAATGGACCTTTTAGCAGGAGCTTTGCTTGGAGATAAGCTTAAATGGTATGATAATTTCGGAACTTTAGCCGTGGAAGACAACAATTTAGACGCTACAGTACTTTATCCAGTTCCAACCAGCGATATTTTAAATATTAAAAGCAATTCAATTATTGTGGAAGTAGTTGTTTACAATGAATTGGGGCAAAATCTTTTAAGTATTCAAAATACAGAAGGTATCAACTCCTTAAATATTGCAACACTTTCCAACGGAATCTATATTATTAAATTGAAGGATTTGAAACAAAACAGTATATCGAAGAAGTTTATCAAGCAAAATTAAAGTTACTCAAAACTTTCAAGACAAACTTTAAGCATTTCCAACTCAAAGAAATCTTCTTCAGAAGAAGCATTATGGGTGAAGAAAAGACAATTAATTTTTTCGCCTACAAAACGTTCGCCCCACAATTCTTCAAAAATAGTTATAAACGCATTTTCCAATTCGGCATCATCTACTTCTGAAAGGCTCAAAGGAAGTAGCAACAAAAGATCAAAAATATCTCGCTCCGGATCCCAAGAATAAACTGTAAAACGGATGTCTTTTGGCGTTATTGAAAAGCCGTCACAAGTAAACGGATCCATCATCATTTTTGGGTCTGTTTCTATTTTTCCCTCCACCAAAGCTTTGATATCCCAATGTTTTATTTCGGGCGCTAGTTCTACCAAACGATTCACATAAATTAGCAAATCTCTATTTCCAGAACACGAAATAGTTAAAATATAGTTTTTACTAGTATCCTTTTCTGGCGATAAAATATTTGGAGTGAGCCCAAAACAATAATCGTCCAACTGCGAACATAGATATGAAAAGGTCTGCATTTTTTTATCTTCCCGCACAAATTCTATCTCGTGGCGAAGTCCTTCCTCAAAATCTTTGAACTCTTCCCAAAATTCCTTAGCTGTCATAATAAAATTTTTAGGGACACAATGTTTGTAGGTGAATGGTTAGTTATCCTAAATTTAAGCAAAAGATTTAATACCTTTAAACTCCAACTATAATTTCTTTATATGAAACCTTTATTTACCAAAATTGCAATTCTTTCTCTTCTAGTTTTATTCTTCAATTTCTCAGTCAATGCACAAGCTTTAAGCGGCTCACAAATTGACAGCATCGTCCAAAAAACAATGAAAACTTTTGATGTTCCTGGAATGGCAGTGGCGGTTTTGAAAGATGGTAAGATATATCACAAAAACACTTACGGCGTGCGTTCCCTAAAAACAAATGAAGCAGTTAATGAAAACACGCTATTCGGAGTAGCCTCTAATACCAAAGCTTTTACAACAGCTGCGCTGGGACAACTTATAGATCAAGGAAAACTTACTTGGGACACCAAAGTAACAGACATTATTCCTGAATTTCAACTTTCCGATTCATACGTAACACGAGAATTTACAATACGCGATCTTATAACCCATAGAAGCGGACTCGGTCTTGGCGCTGGAGATTTGATGGTTTTTCCAGCAGGAAATACAACCACAAAAGCCGAAATGATCCATAACCTTCGGTATTTAAAACCCGTTTCTTCCTTCCGAAGTAAATTTGATTATGATAACTTGCTTTACATTGTTGCCGGTGAAGTTGTTTCAAGAATTTCTGGAAAATCTTATGACGATTATATTTCAGAAAACTTCTTTAAACCATTGAAGATGAATCGCTCTTTGCTTTCCATTCCTCAAATAAAAGCTGACAACAATAGAATTGACGGTCACGCTCCGGTAAACGGAAAACTGGAATTAACGGCAGATACTTTCACCCAAATAGCCACACCCGCTGGAGGAATTTTTGCTTCAATAAACGATATGAGCACTTGGGTTCAAGCCCAATTGAACGATGGAAAATATGGTGAGAAATTGGAGGACAGTCTTTTCAGCAGTAAAGTACATCGCGAAATGTGGACACCACAAACCATTTTAAGAAGTGGAAAAGGGCCTTATAATACTCACTTTTCAGCGTATGGTTTAGGATGGTTTTTGAGTGATGTTAGCGGTTATTTTCAAGTTACTCATACTGGCGGGTTAAATGGAATTGTGAGCCAAGTAACGCTAATTCCAGAAATGGATTTGGGGATTATCGTGCTCACCAATCAACAAAGTGGTGCTGCGTTTACTGCTATTACAAATTCCATAAAAGATGCCTATTTCGGCATAAAAGGCGAAGACAGAATTAAACAATACAACGACCGTCGTTTGGCTGGCGAAAAGAATGAGGAAAGCATTGTTGCCGAAGTAGAGAAAAGTATTGAAACGCAACTTAAAAGTAAAACTCCAAAACCCAATCCGGAAGATTATACAGGAAATTACGAAGACGTTTGGTTCGGCAAAGTCGCAATCAGTAATCAAAACGGAACTCTTCATTTTAAAGCCGAAAAATCTCCAGACTTAACTGGAACAATGACTTTTTACAAAGGAACAACCTATGCAGTGCGTTGGAATGACACCTCTTTAAAAGCAGATGCCTTCGTGAATTTCAGTTTGAATACTGAAGGGAAAGCGGAAGGATTTACAATGAGCCCCATCTCGCCATTGACCGATTTTAGTTATGATTTTCAGGATTTGGAGTTTAACAAAATGAAATAACATCAATCTATTTTTTATCGATAGAAATGTGTTCAATAGTTACGCTTTGGCAACCTCGCTTATATAATTGAAAAAAATAGTAATGGGTTTTTGAAAGCATCCTTTTTCGGTATATATTAATATTTTCAAACAAAAAAATCAGGAGAGCCAATACCCTTCTCTATCATAACCCAATGCAAAACCCATTACATTTAAGTACCTTCATATTCCAAAACCAATCTCAATGAAAAATTTTTTACTCTCCGTACTTTGTCTAGTTACCACGCTTTCTTTTTCACAACAGCCAGCCAATTCCGCAGCAGCTCTAGAAACTGGTCTGCTACAAAAATCACAACTCGCAGAAGCTTCTACGGTTAAAAATCTACCCTTTAAAAGCATTGGCCCCAGCATTATGAGCGGCCGTGTGGTAGATTTTGCCGTAAATCCAAACAACCCCACGGAGTTTTATGTAGGTTACGCCAGCGGCGGACTTTGGCATACTAACAATAACGGAACTTCCTTTACCCCAGTTATGGATAACAGTCCAACTCAAAACGTGGGTTGCGTAGCTGTAGATTGGAAAAACGGCACAATCTGGGTGGGAACGGGTGAAGTAAATGCTTCACGATCATCTTACGCAGGAATCGGTTTGCTGAAAAGCGACGATAAAGGCAAAACTTGGCAAAATATTGGGCTTACAAACAGTCAACACATTAGCAGTATTCTTATAAATCCTTCCAACCCCAATGAGGTGATTTTAGGCGCAGTGGGCCATTTATATTCCACTAACGAAGAACGTGGCGTTTTCAAAACTACCGATGGCGGAAAAACTTGGAGCAAAACGCTCTACATAAATAATCAAACTGGAATTATTGAAATTTCTGCCAATCCGAAAAACTTTAATACAATGTATGCCGCTGCGTGGGACAAAGACCGCAAAGCTTGGAATTTTGAAGGAAGTGGCGACGGAAGCGGAGTTTATAAAAGCACCGATGCGGGCAGTACGTGGGCTAAAATTTCAACAGAAAAAAGCGGCCTGCCAATAGGAAAAGGAATGGGGAGAATGGGCACTGCAGTTGTGGATGATAACACGGTTTATTTGATTGTGGATAACCAATTTCACCGAAAAGAAGAAGCCAAAAAAGAAGAAACAGACATCCTAACCAAAGACGATTTCAAAAAAATGAACGCCGCTACCTTTCTTGCTTTAGATGAAAAAAAACTAAACCAATTTTTAAAAATGAATGGTTTTCAAGAAAAATATCGTGCCGAAAACGTAAAGCAAATGGTTCGTGTAGGAACTGTAAAACCTGAAGATCTTGCTAAGTATTTAGAAGATGCCAATTCGACATTATTCAACACGCCCGTTATTGGTGCTGAAGTTTACAAAAGCACCGATGGCGGAAAAAGTTGGAAGAAAACCCACGATGGTTTTATAGATGATTTGTATTATTCCTACGGCTATTACTTCGGAAAAATACACGTAGATCCAAGTGATTCGAACAAAATATATATTTATGGCGTGCCTATTTTGAAATCTTCCGATGGCGGAAAATCCTTCGAAAGCATTGATGCCGATAACGTTCACGCAGATCACCACGCGCTATGGATAAATCCTAAAATGTCTGGGCATTTAATTGATGGTAACGATGGCGGCGTGAATATAAGTTATGACGACGGCAAAACCTGGATAAAAAATAATGCTCCGGCTGTTGGGCAGTTTTATTATGTAAATATAGATCACGAAAAAAACTACAATGTTTACGGTGGTTTGCAAGATAATGGCGTTTGGATGGGCCCGCACGATTATGAAGCAAGTCCGGGATGGCAACAAGAAGGAAAATATCCGTATGATAATCTTTTTGGAGGTGACGGAATGCAGGTTCAGATTGACAACCGAAACAGTAAAATTATTTACACTGGTTTTCAATTTGGAAATTATTATAGATTGAATAGAAATGGCGCCGATCCCGTTTATATTCAACCAAAACACGAATTGGGCGATAGTCCGTATCGTTTTAACTGGCAAACACCTATTTTGTTGAGTCCACACAATCAGGATATTCTCTATTTGGGAGGAAATAAATTAATGCGAAGCATGAATCAAGGTGATGACTGGACCGCTATTTCTGAAGATTTAACACAAGGTGGAAAACCAGGCAATGTTGCTTATGGAACGCTTTCAGCCATCAGCGAATCGCCATTTCAGTTTGGATTACTTTACACTGGAAGCGACGATGGTTTGGTTTATGTTTCAAAAGATGGCGGTGGAAATTGGACGAATATTTCTCCCGACGCTTCGGGGCCAAAGGGTTTATGGATAAGTCGCGTGATTGCTTCTTCTCATAAAATAGAACGAGTTTATGTTACGCTGAACGGCTATCGTTGGGATGACTTTAAACCTTATGTATATGTAAGTGACAATTATGGCGCGACTTGGAAGAATATCAGCAGCAATTTGCCAGCTTCACCAGTAAACGTTATAAAAGAAGATCCTGTGAATGAATATTTATTGTATTTGGGAACAGATAATGGCGCTTATGTTTCTTTCAATCGCGGTGAAAGTTGGGAAGTATTTTCAAAAGACCTTCCAAATGTTGCGGTTCACGATTTAGTAATTCAGCCTGAAGCGAAGGATTTGGTTTTGGGTACACACGGTCGTTCTATTTATATCGCAGACATTTCTTTGCTTCAAAAATTGAATGAAACCAATAAAAATGAAGTAGTTTTAGGTGAAATAGAACCGTTGAATTTTTCACCTCGTTGGGGAGGTAAATGGAGTGCTTGGAGTGAAATATCTGAACCAGAAACTAAAATTCAATTTTACAGTCCGCAAGCTGGAAAAGCAACAATAACATTCAAAACCGAAGATGGAAAGGAATTTCACAATCTTTCAAATGAAGCTACCAAAGGGGTAAATATAATAGATTACGACCTTTCCATTTCTGAAAAAGGAAGCAAAGTATTTGATAAAACCGACACTAAAATAAAGAAAGCAGAAAACGATAAATATTACCTTCCAAAAGGAAAATATAAAGTGACTGTTTCAGTAAACGCAAAGACTGCAACTTCTGAATTGGAAATAAAATAAGGTAATGTATTTAAATCAATTCTAAATAGATTTCAAACAACCAAGAATGTTTGGCAGCAAGCTACTTGAAGCGTATTTTTGTACAACTATTCTAGAAATAAAACCATAATGGCAATATTATCATCTTCAATTGCACGAAAAGTCGCTATGGCACTTTCCGGCTTGTTTCTTGTGCTTTTCTTGGCACAACACTTTACCATCAATATTACTTCGGTTATAGATCCCGATACTTTTAATAGTTGGTCCCACTTTATGGGTCACAATATTTTGGTACA
This sequence comes from Aequorivita sublithincola DSM 14238, assembly GCF_000265385.1. Taxonomy (NCBI): domain Bacteria; kingdom Pseudomonadati; phylum Bacteroidota; class Flavobacteriia; order Flavobacteriales; family Flavobacteriaceae; genus Aequorivita; species Aequorivita sublithincola. The sequence continues at coordinate 1,562,945 of NC_018013.1, read as the reverse complement.
GTTTATTCTTCAACCAGTGTTAATTTTTGGAGTAGTTTTCCACTTTATAATGGGAATCGTACTCGAAATAAGAAATAACAACGCAAGAAAAATTAGTTACAAATCCTTCAAAGGAAACAAAAACTCAACTTGGGCTTCTCGAAATATGATTATTAGCGGAGCTGTAATTCTAGCTTTCTTAGGGCTTCATTTTTATGATTTTTGGTTTCCAGAAATAATGCACAAATACATTGAAAGTAACCCAATGGACCCAACTCGTTATTATCCAGAGTTAGTTCATAAATTTGAAAGCCCAGTGCGTACAGGCTTATACTGCTTGGCTTTTGTATTGTTAGCGCTTCACCTTTGGCACGGCTTTTCTTCGTCTTTCCAAAGTATGGGCTGGAACAATAAATATTCTAAAGGTTTGAGAGCATTTACCCAGTTTTACGCGATATTTATTCCGTTAGGCTTTATTTTTATTGCCCTTTACCTTCATTTCAATCAAATCCACTAAAACAATAAGCAATGTCGAAATTAGATTCTAAAATCCCAAAAGGACCCATAGCCGATAAGTGGACAAAGCATAAAAATGATATCCATCTGGTAAACCCTGCCAACAAACGTAACATAGATGTTATCGTTATAGGAACAGGATTGGCCGGTGGTAGTGCCGCCGCAACCCTTGCAGAGCTGGGATATAACGTTAAAACATTTTGCTATCAAGATTCTCCACGTCGCGCGCACTCAATTGCCGCACAAGGAGGTATCAACGCCGCCAAAAACTATCAAGGCGATGGTGACTCAATCTATAGATTATTTTATGATACCGTTAAAGGTGGCGATTATCGTTCGCGAGAGTCCAACACTTGGCGTCTGGCTGAAGTTTCAGGCAATATTATTGACCAATGCGTTTCACAGGGTGTTCCCTTTGCACGTGAATATGGTGGAATGTTAGACAACCGTTCCTTTGGAGGTGTGCTAGTTTCCCGTACTTTTTACGCAAAAGGTCAAACAGGACAGCAACTATTATTAGGCGCTTATGCCGCAATGAACCGCCAAATAAATAGAGGGAAAATAACGCCTTACAACCGTCACGAAATGCTAGATTTAGTAATCGTTGATGGCAAAGCAAGAGGAATTATTGCTCGAGATTTGGTCTCTGGCGAAATAGAAAGACATTCTGCACACGCTGTGGTTATTGCATCGGGAGGCTACGGAAACGTATTTTACCTTTCTACAAATGCTATGGGAAGTAATGTTACCGCTTCGTGGAAAATACATAAAAGAGGTGCGTATTTTGCAAATCCTTGCTACACGCAAATTCACCCAACTTGTATTCCTGTTTCGGGCGACCATCAAAGTAAACTTACTTTGATGTCTGAATCATTAAGAAATGACGGTAGAATTTGGGTTCCTAAGAAAAAAGAAGATGCTGAAGCGATTCGCAACGGCAAGAAAAAACCAACCGATCTGTCAGCAGAAGAGCGTGATTATTATTTAGAAAGAAGATACCCTTCCTTTGGAAACCTAGTTCCTAGAGATGTTGCTTCACGTGCTGCAAAAGAACGTTGCGATGCTGGTTTTGGAGTAAATAAGACTGGTCAAGCGGTTTTCCTTGATTTTGCTTCGGCAATAGAACGTTTCGGTAAAGAACGCGCAGGCATCCACGGAAACCACAATCCTTCCAAAGAAGAAGTTCAAAAACTTGGAAAACAAGTTATTGAAGAGAAATATGGAAACCTCTTCCAGATGTACGAAAAAATCGTTGACCAAAATCCGTATGAAACCCCGATGATGATATATCCAGCGGTGCATTACACTATGGGTGGTATTTGGGTAGATTACAACTTACAGTCCACAATTACAGGCTGCTATGTTATTGGTGAAGCCAATTTTAGCGATCACGGCGCAAACCGTTTGGGTGCTTCGGCATTGATGCAAGGTCTTGCAGATGGTTATTTTGTATTGCCTTATACCATTGGCGATTATTTAGCTCAGGACATTAAAACAGGGAAAATACCAACAGACACGAAAGAGTTTGACGAAGCAGAAAACCACGTTCGCGAATTGTTAGATAAACTAATTAATAATAAAGGAACCCATTCCGTAGATTATTTCCATAAAAAATTAGGTCACATTATGTGGGAAAAATGTGGAATGGCGCGTAATGCCGAAGATTTAAAATCAGCAATGTCTGAAATTAGAGCACTACGTGAAGAATTTTGGAAAGAAGTAAAAATACCGGGAACCTTAAACGAAATGAACGCCGAGCTTGAGAAAGCAACGCGAGTGGCAGACTTTTTAGAATTAGGAGAACTTTTTGCAAAAGATGCATTAAGCCGAAATGAATCTGCCGGTGGTCACTTCCGTGAAGAATACCAAACTGACGAAGGAGAAGCCCTCCGCGATGACGAAAACTTTATGTACGTAGCCGCTTGGGAATACACTGGAGATCCAGGAAACGAAGTACTTCACAAAGAAGAATTGGATTATGAGAATATTGAAGTTAAAGCGAGATCATACAAATAGACTATGAAACTTACACTAAAAATCTGGAGACAGAAAAATAATAAAGCAAAAGGAGAACTAAAAACCTATTCACTGGATGGTGTGGAGGGAGATATGTCTTTTTTAGAAATGCTAGACATTCTTAACGAAGGTCTTATAAATAAAGGCGAAGAACCTGTAGAATTTGATCACGATTGTCGTGAAGGTATTTGCGGAAGTTGCTCTTTACAAATTAATGGAGAGCCTCACGGGCCAGATAGATTGGTAACAACCTGTCAGCTGCACATGCGTATGTTTAACGATGGCGATACCATCGTTATTGAACCTTTTCGTGCAAAAGCTTTTCCAGTTATAAAAGACTTAGTGGTAGATAGAAGTGCCTTTGATAGAATTCAGCAAGCGGGAGGTTATATTTCCGTAAATACTTCAGGAAATACTGTGGATGCCAATAACATTCCCATAAACAAACACGATGCTGACGAATCTTTCAATGCAGCTACCTGTATTGGTTGCGGCGCTTGTGTTGCAGCTTGCAAGAACGCGAGTGCTATGCTTTTCACTTCTGCTAAAGTGAGCCAGTTCGCATTACTTCCGCAAGGAAAAATAGAGGCAACAGAACGTGTTTTAAATATGGTAGCGCAAATGGACAAAGAAGGTTTCGGAAACTGTAGCAATACTGGAGCTTGCGAAATTGAATGCCCAAAAGGCATTTCTCTAGAAAATATTGCAAGAATGAACCGCGAATATTTAAGTGCGAGTTTAGAAGGTTAACTTTTCCTTTTAATTATAATATTAAAGAGGTCGTCTAAAAACTATTTAGACGACCTCTTTTTTTAATTGAAATTTATAAAACTTATTGTTTCATAATTTTCTTCACAAATTTCTTTCCTTCGGAAGTGATAATGGCCATATACATTCCAGCCTTCAAATTACTCATATTCAATTCAGTCTTTTCGGACTTTGGTGAAATGTCTAATACTTTTCTTCCTAAGACATCAAAAACCTCAACTTTTTCAATCTGTGAATGTGCTTCAACAAAAACGGTATTGGAAGTAGGATTTGGATATAACTTTATTTCGGCTTGTTGCAAATCTTCAATCCCAAGACTAGTATTAACGCCAAAAAAAGTTTGATAGGTTTTCCCCGCAAATTGTGCAGTAATGGTATAAACTCCATCCATAGAACTACTATCAAAAGGAAAGTTCCATTGTGCCCATACGGCTGTATAATCTGGCCAAGGTGAAGCAAAATCATAATCATAAAGCACAGCTCCATCTGGTCGATTTACGGTAATGTGTGTATTAGCATTCATTTGTAAATCGCGGTAGAAAATTCTGAATCGCGCAGTTTCACCAGGATGAAAGTTTAGTTCTTGATAGGTATTTTCATCCACACCGCATTCTGTATCAAAATTATCTGAATTGTGCGTAGAGAGTGTCAATATCTCTGGAACAAAATATGCCGGTTGATCTATCCACCAGCTTTCTGAATTCAGACTATTGCAAGGTCCTGCATAAGGATCTATTCGCATCAATGATGCATCATTTACCTCAAAATGCACGTGTGGAATATCACTACTGCCAGAACTACCCGCTACAGCCAAATATTCACCAACATCTACAGAGTCACCAATGTTTTTTGAGGTAAGTGTTCCACTTTTAAAATGCCAATATAACGTTTTTGATCCATCATCATGACGCAGTACAATGCCGTTCCAGTTATTGTTTCCGTTGTTTAGACAGTTTCGGTCAAAATTGCCATCGCGTTTATCAACAATAGTTCCGGGAGCCGCGGCAACTACTTCCATAACATCCTCAGTCATTTTTTTCCAAGGATAAGGCCAAACTACATAATCCGTTCCTTTGTGATTAAAGCCTACTCCATCATAGGTTCTTTGCCCACAGTTATAATCTAATAAATGACCGTTAGTAGCCGGATCCTGATCCACTTGGTTAAAAAGAGAATAATAACCATAGTCGTTATATCCAGCCTTCGCACGGAAAGGTAGGATAAATAATGGATGCGCTGCACTCCGATTACTAAAAGCATCTGGATTTTTTTCAAGAATCATTCTTTCATTAGCTTTAATTTCCACAGCCAACTCCTGTCTTTGAGCATCTGTAATACATTGGGTTTTCTCCAAAGTAATAGGATGAAAAGTAACTGATGATGCTGGTGCTTTTAAATCAACGTTTTGGGCCATCGCAACGGCCGAAAAACCAAGCAATAGATAAAATAGATGTGTTTTCATAATAAAAAGATTTAAGGATTAATTGTTGTTCACTATTCATATATCGAAATCATCTAGGAATTGTCATCAAAAAAAATAATTTTATTTGCTTTTTCTAGTAAATCACATTTCCCTAACTACTTTTTTAATTACTTCAACCACATCAATATTTTTCATTATTTTTGCGCTACAAACCCAAAATATGCACTACAAAAGAATCCTTTTAAAACTTTCAGGCGAAGCCTTAATGGGCGACCAACAATATGGAATTGATCCTGTTCGGCTTAAAGAATACGCAGAAGAAATTAAACAGATAACCGAAAAAGGCGTTGAAGTAGCCATCGTTATTGGCGGTGGCAATATTTTTAGAGGTTTGTCTGGAGCCAGTAGCGGAATGGATCGCGTGCAGGGCGATCATATGGGAATGCTTGCAACTGTTATTAATGGACTGGCATTGCAAAGTGCTTTAGAAAATGAAGAGGTGCCAACACGTTTGCAAAGTGCCATCAACATAAATGAAGTTGCTGAACCTTTTATTAGAAGAAAAGCGATTCGTCATTTAGAAAAAGGACGTGTAGTTATTTTTGGAGGTGGAACTGGAAATCCTTATTTTACAACAGATTCCGCAGCAGTTTTGAGAGCTATTGAAATTAGCGCAGATGTTATTTTGAAAGGAACCCGCGTAGATGGGATTTACACCAGCGATCCTGAGAAAGACAAACTTGCAACAAAATTCGACTTTATAAGTTTTGAAGATGTTTTGCAAAAAGGTTTGAAGGTTATGGATACCACTGCTTTCACCTTAAGCCAAGAAAACGAATTGCCAATTATAGTTTTTGACATGAATACGAAAGGAAATCTCTTAAAAGTGGTTTCTGGAGAAAAAATCGGAACAAAAGTTAATTTGTAAAAATATTGCCACGAATTCACGAATATTATTTATTTTTTATTCGTGAATTCGTGGCAAAAAAATATTAAATATTAAATTTTGAATCTTAAATCCCATGGAAGACGAAATAGATTTTATTATTGACGGAGCAAAAGAAGCAATGACTGACGCTCTAAATCATCTTGAAAAGCAATTTGCAAACATTCGTGCAGGAAAAGCTTCACCAGCAATGTTGGGGAGCGTTATGGTAGATTATTACGGAAGCCAAACTCCTTTGAGCCAAGTAGCAAACGTAAGCACGCCAGACGGGATGACTATCGCCATTCAACCTTGGGAGAGAGGAATGATTCCCGAAATTGAGCGTGGAATTCATTTAGCTAACATAGGTTTCAACCCAATGAACAATGGTGAGAGTGTAATTATCAGTGTTCCACCTTTAACTGAAGAACGAAGACGCGATTTAGCAAAACAAAGTAAAGCTGCAGCCGAAGAAGCAAAAATCGGCGTTCGTAATGACCGTAAAAATGCAAATAACGACATAAAGAATCTTGATATTTCTGAAGACCTTCAAAAGAGCCTAGAAGAAGATGTTCAAGAAATGACCGATGCACATATTAAAAAGATTGATGAAATCTTGGCAAAAAAAGAAAAGGAAATAATGACGGTATAATTAACAATATCGTTAAACTAAATACAATAAAGCGGCAACTATGCCGCTTTATTTTTACTTTTAGATGAATTATTTCCCCTTCAAACTTTATGCGTAAAAAAATACTTCTTCTAACATTCCTAATTGGCGTTTCAGCTTTAGCACAAGAAACAAAGGATATACGGAACGATTCTGTAACTGGAATAAAGAAAACAATAGCCGATTTTTCTGAAAGAAATGGACATCCCTTTACTACTGGTTATCTTCCAGTTGGCTTCTTCGACATAGATCTTAAAACTCTTTTTAAATATAACGCTCACGAAGGTTTTCGCTTAGGAATTGGAGGCGTTACCAATGAAAAACTCTTTGAAAATTATAAGCTTGGCGGTTACATAGCCTACGGTTTTAAAGATGAAGTTTTTTAATATAGTCTTGGCGGTAGCGCACTTGTAAACAAAGAAAAGAAAGCTTGGGTAAGCCTTTATTATACAGACGATATTAAAGAAATTGGAACATACGATTTTTTAACAGATGCCCGTTTTTACTCCCTTTTTGAACCGCGATTGCTGAATGTTATCCAGTTTTATAAATACACCCAATGGCAGGCAAACATTCAAAGTGAGCTTACCCCAAAAATACTTACGGAACTCCGTGTGCAACATACAGATGTTGGCAATTTTGAGAATTACTATTTTATAAAAGGCAACAAAGGATATAACGAATACAAACTTGCGGAAGCAATTCTTTCTTTTCGGACAAAGTTGAAAACGGATTCAATCGTGAATGATGATGGCAGAAAAGTGGCTACCGACGTTTTGCCGAAAGTTAGCGCACAAATTACAAAAGGTTTTAAGGGTATTGCTGATAGCGATTTCAACTATGCGAAATTTGGACTAAAGTTGGATTATGAAATCGAAAGAAAGAATGTCTCTAACACAAGCTTTCTCTTGCAAGGAGAAATTGCAACAGGCGATGTGCCTTTAACACACTTGTTTCACGCTTTTCCAAATCAACCAACAAAGGATAAACTTTCACAACGCTTTTCTGTAGCTGGTGTGCAGAGTTTTGAAACTATGTATTTCGGAGAATTTTATTCAGATAAATTGGCGATGCTTCAAATGAAACATACTTTTAGAAGATTTAAACTTGCCAAAAACTGGAAACCAGAATTAACCCTACTTTCTCGCCACGCCATTGGTGATATGAATGCCACGGACCGTCATTTCGGAATTCCATTTAACACGCTTGACCATTTTTATAATGAAGCGGGTCTTGAGCTAAGCAAAATTGCGCTCGGTTTTGGACTGAGTTTGGCTTACAGATATGGTTACTATAACTTGCCTAGTTTTGAGGATAATGTTTCTTTTAAGTTTACTTTTAATTTAAAGATTTAATTGAAGTCTGCCTATTATGGCTACTGATTGCAAGCGTAGGTTAGCTTAGGGGCAATTGTATTAATTTTCGATTTTCTCAATCATTTCTCTAAACAACTCTAATAAAAATTTTAGTTTTCCAGCGTCACCTGAAGCTGTAAATCTTTGGTTCTCAATTTTTACACCGTACCAGTCTTTTTTACTTTTCTCATTAAGTATTCCGTCAATAGTAATATTTGCTATAGACGTGTTTGAAATATCAATTTCAATTTCCCAACCTGGATTTTCTAAAGTGGTTATTTGAATCCCTTCACCCTGTTCCCAATCACCATCACAATTATCTTTAAACCAATTCTGTATCCAATCTAAAATCTCCATTTGTATTGTGTTGTTAAAATTGTTAGCATGTGCATGTAACCAAGCCTCTACATTTATTCCCGTAAATCTACAAAAAGGGTTTGTAAAGCTTTCATCCCTTTCAAAATACACCAAAAAATAAATCTCCCACTAATAGGGAATACTTACCTTTACCAACTCTATAAAAAATTGCTTTGAACAAACTTTTCAGCATTGGATTTTGGGGCTGGGTGGCCCGTTTTATTTTACGGAACCGTACCGTAATATTAATTGTTATTGCAGGTATCACCGTGCTTCTTGCGCTTCAGTGGAAGAACATGCGCTTCACTTATACCGAAGCAAATCTTCTGCCAGACGATCACCCTATAAATCTTGAATACGATCAATTTCTTTCGCATTTTGGCGAAGAAGGCAACTTGATTGTTATGGGTGTGAAGGATTCTACCATCTTTACGCCTATGAAATTCAAGGCTTGGAATCAACTTTCCGAAGACATTGGCAAATTTAGTGAGGTGGAATTTACGCTTTCCGTTGGCAATCTAAAAAAACTAGAGAAGAAAAAAGACACAACAGGTTTTGAATTGGTGCCTTTTATTCACGATTCCATTTTTACGGATGCGAATCTCGCAGCCTATAAAGACGAACTATTCAACAAACTTCCTTTTTATGACGGGCTTATCTATAGCCCGGACAAGAAGAGCATCCGCTCGGCGATTTATATGAAGAAGGACGTTGTAAACACTTCCGAACGTAAGGATTTTGTAATTAAGGATTTGATTCCACTAATCAAAAAATTTGAAGCAGACACTGGCGTAAAGGTTCACACCTCTGGAATGCCATACATTCGGACCTTGAATTCCCAAAGTATTATTGACGAAATTGGACTCTTTATTGCAGGAGCACTTTTTGTTACTTCACTTATATTTTTCTTCTTTTTCCGCTCTTGGCGCGCCACATTTATTTCTATGTGTACCGTGATTATTGGGGTAATGTGGTCATTCGGGCTTTTGGGATTGATGCATTATGAAATTACGGTGCTAACAGCTTTAATTCCACCTTTAATAATCGTAATCGGGATTCCAAACTGTATTTTCCTCATCAATAAATACCAACAGGAAATAAAGCTTCACGGAAACCAGGCGAAGTCCTTACAACGCGTAATTTCCAAAATCGGAAACGCAACTTTGATGACGAACCTGACGACAGCTTCAGGTTTTGCTACGTTTATTTTGGTGAAAAGTGAGTTGTTGAGTGAATTCGGTATTGTGGCTTCCGTCAACATTATTGCTATCTTTTTGCTGAGTTTGCTTATCATTCCTATATTCTACAGCTATCTATCGGTACCAAAGCCCAAACACCTAAAGCATCTTAACAAAACTTGGATCAACAAATTTGTAAATTGGGTAGAGCGGATGGTTCGCGACCGTAGAATCACGATTTATATAGTTGCAATTCTTCTTCTTTGCACCAGCATTATCGGGATTTTTCAAATTAAAATCTCGGGAAGCCTTATTGAAGATATGCCAAAAAACACTGGCTTTTTTGATGATATTCGCTTTTTTGAAAAGGAATATGAAGGCATCATGCCTTTAGAGATAATGGTAGATACGAAGAAGAAAAAAGGCGTTATGAGCCTCTCTACTTTAAAAAGAATTGATGAACTTCAGGATCATATAAAAGAAATTCCTGAGTTCGCAAAGCCTATTTCGGTGGTTGAATTGGTGAAATATTCAAAACAAGCCTATTACAACGGAAACCCTGAATATTACCAACTTCCGAATAGTCAAGAAAAGAATTTTATACTTTCATACGCTAAAAGCAGCAACACAAATACAAATCTATTGAGCAGTTATGTGGATAGTACTGGGCAATTTGCCCGTATTACCACTTTTATGAAAGATACCAAACCGGACAGGTTTAACCGCATTGAGGAAGATCTTCATGAAGAAATCAATAAAGTGTTTCCACCAGAGCGATACAATGTTTCGGTTACTGGAAAAGCCTTGGTATTTCAAAAAGGAACACATTATTTAGTAAACAACTTGATTCTTTCACTTTCCTTGGCCATTTTCTTAATAGCCTTATTTATGGCGTGGATGTTCCGAAGTTTTAAAATGATTATGATTTCGTTGATTCCAAACTTGTTACCATTAATCATAACCGCAGGAGTTATGGGCTATTTGGGCATTCCTATAAAACCTTCTACCATTTTAGTCTTTAGCATTGCGTTCGGTATTTCGGTGGATGACACGATTCACTTTCTCGCAAAATATAGGCAGGAACTTATCGCAAACAACTGGAAAATCAAGAAGTCTGTTTACGCAGCACTTCGCGAAAGCACGGTGAGTATGTTTTATACTTCCATCGTTCTTTTCTTCGGATTTTCGGTATTTACCATTTCCAGCTTTGGCGGAACTGTAGCTTTAGGAGGCTTGGTTTCCATGACGCTTCTTTTTGCTATGTTATCCAATTTACTACTTCTCCCCACGCTCCTACTTTCTCTTGAAAGAAGTATAGCGAATAAGGAAACGATGAAAAAACCTGCAATTGAAATTTTAACAGATGATGGGGAGGAAATAAAGTAAGCAGTTTACAGTTGCAGTTCACAGTAAATAATTCCCTCTTAACCCTTTTGGAAATTGGTGCTTTTGCTTTTTTTGAATTTTATTTAAAAGTATATTTGCTCCTCTTAAATTAATACCATGCAAGACAAAACAATAGTTGAATTGTTGAAAAGCGAAAAAACGCACGTAGATGTAACCGTTCGCGGTTGGGTACGCTCTTTTAGAAGCAACAGATTCATAGCCTTAAACGACGGATCAACCATAAAAACGCTGCAATGTGTAGTAGATTTTGAAAATTTTGAAGAAGAAATTCTTAAGAAAGTAACCATTGGCGCTGCCATTGAAGTTACCGGCACACTTGTGGAAAGTCAAGGGCAAGGGCAAACTGTGGAAATACAAGTTTCAAAATTGACTGTTTTAGGCGAAGCAAATCCTGAAGATGTAAAGCTTACCATTCTTTCACCAAAAAGACATTCTTTAGAAACCTTGCGCGAGCAAGCCCATTTGCGAATCCGAACCAATACGTTTGGTGCCGTGATGCGTACGCGCTCAAAACTGGCTTTTGCAGTTCACGAATACTTTCAGAAAAACGGTTTTAATTATATGCACTCGCCAATAATCACAGGAAGCGATGCCGAAGGTGCTGGCGAAATGTTCCGCGTTTCAAATTTAGATGCTAAAAATCCGCCGCTCGATGAAAACGGAACTGTAAATTATAAAGAAGATTTCTTCGAAAAAGAAACCAATCTTACCGTTAGCGGGCAGTTGGAAGCCGAAACTTACGCCATGGCGCTTGGAAAAGTTTATACTTTCGGCCCTACTTTTAGAGCTGAAAACTCAAACACAAGTCGCCATTTAGCAGAGTTTTGGATGATTGAGCCAGAAGTTGCTTTCAACGATTTGGATGCAAACATGGATTTAGCTGAAGATTTCATAAAATACGTTGTAAACTACGCTTTAGAAAACTGTGCTGATGACCTTGAATTCCTTGAAAATCGTTTATTAGAAGAAGAAAAAAACAAGCCTGAAGCTGAACGCAGCGAGATGAAACTTCGCGAAAAGCTTCAATTTATTTTGGAAAACAATTTCAAAAGAGTGACCTATACTGAAGCGATTGACATTTTGAAACGATCTAAACCAAATCAGAAGAAAAAATTCAAATATATTATTGAAGAATGGGGTGCAGATTTACAAAGCGAACACGAGCGTTTTTTAGTCGAAAAGCACTTTAAATGCCCTGTAATTCTTTTTGATTATCCAGCAAATATAAAATCATTTTATATGCGCTTAAATGATGACGGAAAAACCGTTCGCGCAATGGATGTACTTTTTCCTGGAATTGGAGAAATTGTAGGTGGTTCAGAACGAGAAGAACGTTATGATGTGCTGTTGCAAAAGATGAAGACCATGAATATTGATGAAAAAGAACTGTATTGGTATTTAGACCTACGTAAATTCGGGACAGCTACTCACAGTGGTTTCGGTCTTGGTTTTGAGCGTTTGGTACAGTTTACAACAGGAATGGGGAACATTCGCGATGTAATTCCTTATCCAAGAACTCCAGGAAACGCAGAATTTTAGGGAAGTTTGATGCTAGATGACGGATGATTGATGAAATTTACTCAAGCACACTTCCGTCATTCGTCATCAAACATCCGTCTTCTTCCCAACTTTATGATAAAACTAGCTACTTCACTATTTTAGTAGCCGGTTTTTTTTAACTTTATGAAGTAGTAAACACACCTATGTTAAAGCAGCAATTAAATTTCAAACTTTCACAAAAATTATCGCCTCAGCAAATACAGTTGATGAAGATGATTCAATTGCCTACGCAAGCTTTTGAGCAACGCATTTCGCAAGAATTGGAGGAAAATCCTGCTTTAGAAGGTGGAAAAGAGGAAAATAACGAATTTGACGATGAGTTTAGCAATGACGAATATGATGACAATTATGACGAAGGCAACGAAGTAATTGAAACCGATATAAACGTTGACGAGTATTTGAGTGATGATGAAGTGCCAAGTTATAAACTTTCGGCAAACAACTACAGCGCAGACGATGAAGAGCGCCAAATGCCCTATGCCGCCGGAACCTCCTTTACGCAGCATTTAATGCAACAATTAAGCACCTATCGTTTAGATGAAGAGGAAAAAGAAATAGCAGAATTTTTGGTTGGAAGCGTTGATGAAAGCGGCTATATACGTCGTGAAATTCAGGATATTGTTGACGATTTGGCTTTTACACAAAATGTTTACACTTCCGAAGATAAGGTAGAGAAAGTACTGAAGGTAGTTCAAGAACTAGATCCCGCAGGAGTTGCAGCTCGCGATTTGCAAGAATGTTTATTGATTCAATTGGAGCGAAAAGAACAAACACCTTCCGTTGCCTTGGCAATCGCGATTATGGGAGATTGCTTCGACCAATTCAGCAAAAAGCATTACAAAAAACTAATTCAAAAATTTGATATTACTGAAGATCAGCTTCGCGAAGCTATCCATGAAATTGAAGGTTTAAACCCCAAACCAGGCGGAACTTATTCTGGAAATACACGAATGGTGGAACATGTAGTTCCCGATTTCGCAATAAAAATTGTTGATGGCGAATTGGATTTAACCCTAAACGGAAGAAATGCGCCAGAGCTTCACGTAAGCCACGATTACACCAATATGTTGAAGGGTTACAAAGAATCCAAAGACAAATCGAAAGCGCAGAAAGATGCTGTGATGTTCATCAAGCAGAAATTAGACGCTGCTAAGTGGTTTATAGATGCAATAAAACAACGCCAGCAAACACTTTTTGTTACAATGAACACAATTATGCATCATCAGGAAGAATATTTTTTGAGCGGTGACGAACGGAAGTTGAAACCAATGATTTTGAAAGATATTGCAGACAAAATTCATATGGACGTTTCCACAGTTTCACGAGTTGCCAATAGTAAATATGTTGATACCCCTTACGGAACAAAATTGATTAAGGAATTTTTCAGTGAATCGATGAAAAACGATCAAGGAGAAGATGTTTCCACTAAAGAAATAAAGAAAATTCTTGAAATTACTATTTCTGAAGAAAACAAAAGAAAGCCACTTACAGATGATAAATTAGCCAAAATATTATTGGAAAAAGGCTATCCCATTGCCCGAAGAACCATTGCCAAGTACCGCGAACAGTTGGATTTACCAGTCGCAAGACTCAGAAAAGAAATTTGATGAAATTCTTCCTAAAAGCTGCGGCATACATTTTTCATCCTTTATTGATGCCAATTTTGGGCGTCATTCTATATTATGTTGTAACTCCAAAATATATAGATCCACAATTGGTGCGTGTGGAACTTTTTGCAATCGTAATCATTACCATCTTAATTCCAATAGTAATATTTTTTCTTCTGAAAAATTTACGCGTTGTAGACAGCATCTATTTAAAAGACGTGAAGGAACGAAAGTTTCCATTGATGATACAATGTATTTTGTTGCTTCTCATCATTAAAATGGTTTTTGACCCTTATGATGATCCTGAACTATATTATTATTTTGTAGGAATCCTTTTTTCTGCCTTCAGCGCTATGGTGATGGTATTTTTTAAATTGAAGGTTAGCCTCCATCAAATGGGAGTTGCCGGAATTTTAATGTTTCTTATTGGATTGAGCGCCCATTTCAAAATAAACTTGCTTGTTACTATTAGTTTTTTCTTGTTTGTAAACGGCTGGGTAGCTTCTTCGCGATTAAGCAGTGATTCGCACAACTATCCTGAATTGGGAGCAGGAATTTTGTTGGGAGCGCTCCCGCAATTGATTCTTTTCAACTTATGGCTATAGCATATAAAACATCAGGCCTAGCTTGAGCGTTCTAAAATCTACTGCCTCACCATCAATAGTCACAGCATCTTTGAAGAATGGGTTTATGCTATATGAAGCAAAAAAGTTGAAGGTACTATATCCAAAGCTTAAGTTTGCAGATAATCGTAGTGGATCAAATTCTGGAATTTTGGTTTGGTTTACATCATTGTCAGGCTGTTTAAAAGTAGATTTATACCAATAGGCATATCCAACTCTAAAACCAGCATACACTCTCCAAAATTTGTAAGTAGAGGCTGTTGAAGTTCGCCACCTAAACTCAATAGGAGCTTCAATTATAGCCATATTAAAACGGTTTCGTGTAAAATCTACATCCTTATCCAAAACTCTAAAAATAGTTTTGTCATTCGCAGTTTCACCTATGAAAAGATTCTGACCAAATTGATCCAGCGCAACTCCGGCGCCAATAGCAATGGCAATGTTTCGTTGTTTGTTTATGGGCATATCTCTAAGAAATCCGAATTGAATTCCTCCAGAAAGTCCTCGCGTGTTTGCGCCCGAAGGCAAGTTTAAAGGAACATTATAAGTTACTCCAATATAAAATTGATCCTCTCTATAAAGCGAATCCACCGAAGCATGACGAATAGTATCTTGCGCCAAAGCGGTGAAGGAAGTAAATCCTAGAAATAATATAAAGTTGATTCTAATTACCTTTTGCATACCGATAAAGATAAATGTATTTTCAGAATAAGGGAAACAAAAAAAACGCCTTGCTCCAAAACTTCAGGACAAGGCGTTTTAAAATTATAGATTAATAAATCTAATTTGTTATTTCATTTCCAGGAGTGGTAATGTAAATGATCTTTAACATGTTAAGATCTCTTAATTCCTGCTTAATGTCTGTAACCATTCCAGTATTTGTTTTTTCGTCAACTTTAAGAGCAACCATTACCTTATCCTGAAGTTCAGGAAGTAGTTTTTGGCGTGCTTCAGTTAACGCAAACTTTATGTTTGTAATATCTGTGTACTTATCCCCAATTTGTATCTTAGGTTCTGCACCATATTTATCAACATATCTAGAGCTCGGTTTACCAGCATAAATATATACTGATCTGTCCTTCTTAAGTTTCTCTACCTGATCTGCTTTTGGCAATTTGTTCTGAACAAGCAAATTGTCATCTCGCAATACAGTTACTACCATAAAAAAGAATAGTAGCATAAATACAATATCGGGAAGGGACGCTGTGTTTACCGCAGGCAATTCATTACTTTTTTTGTTTGTGAATTTTGACATATTCTAATTGTTATGATCCAGATTTTTTAGGTTCTGCTTCAGAAAGTTTCAGAGGAAAAAGTTTTTGTATTGACTCCAGTTTTGCCTGAAGTGCTTCTTTAGCTGCTTCTCCTTTTATCTTTCCTTCATCCAGATCTTTGCTTTTATCAGTAAACTTCCAACCATACAGTCTTTGAGCCTCCCTATCTCTTAAATCATTATACGCTCCCACCAATTCATTTTGGACAGCAATGTACATTTTATAAGAAGTAAGCCTGTCATTCTGTACAGAGATAACAGCCTTATCGGGATTATCAGACGAATCTGCATTTCGCTTACCTTTGCAATAGTTGCAATATTCTGGGCTTCCAGAAGGTGCGCCACCGTTATCAAGAAAAGCGATTGCGGCTTGACGAAGGTCTTTAAGCTCCATCAATTTTTCTTCAACCAATAATTGATCGCTCCTGTTTACATTAACTATAAACAAGTTTTTTTCTTTAATCTTTGGCGGGTCTACAACATCTTCCTTAGGTGGTAACTGTCTCGCGATTCCTTTATCCTTTTCTATGGTAGTTGTTACCAAGAAAAAGATAAGCAATAGGAAAGCGATGTCAGCCATCGACCCTGCGTTTACTTCGGGTGTTGCTCGTCTTGCCATTATTTTGTTACTTTTTTAATTCCGCTGAAAACCATTGATCCAATGGCTATGACCGCTAATATATAGAATGTGTACAATCCTGTTCCTACCCATTTTGAGCCGCTAGCAGATAGTACTTCTTCACCAATTTGCATTGGGTTTCCGTCTGCCAAAACGTAAGATATAACTACTATTAGTAAAAAAGCTCCTATGGAAATCAAGGTATTCTTTATGTTTCCCGCAGCTAATCCTTTCAGTACAAAAAACAGAACGAAAAGTACGGTTAGCCCTAATATGATATAAGCAACATACAAGAACCCATCTACTCCGGCGCCTGTTGCAGTAACTTCAACATCACCTTTTGAGATGATCATTGCAAGAAAAATAACTCCTGCAACGCTTAGAAGCAATGCTACTATTTTTAAAATTTTATGTAATGCCATCTTAAGGTTTGTTTAGATTTTGTTTTTTGTTTTGTAGTCGAACAACATGTCGATCAAAGTGATAGAAGCATCTTCCATACTGTTAACGATACTATCAATCTTAGCGATAATATAATTATAGAAAATTTGAAGTATAATAGCCACGATCAAACCGAATACGGTTGTTAAAAGTGCTACTTTAATACCACCTGCCACAAGAGAAGGGTTCATATCACCCGCTGCCTGAATTTTATCAAAGGCAATAATCATCCCGATTACTGTACCCATGAAACCAAGCATAGGAGCCAATGCGATGAAAAGTGATATCCAAGAAACGTTCTTTTCTAATTGTCCCATCTGCACACCTCCGTAAGCAACAACTGCTTTTTCAGCAATGTCAATACCTTCGTGGGCACGGTCAAGACCTTGATAATAGATGGAGGCAACTGGACCTTTTGTGTTTCTACAAACTTCTTTGGCAGCTTCAATACCACCACTGTTTAAAGCGTCTTCTACATCCTGAGCCAATTTTTGAGTGTTTGTGGTAGAAAGATTAAGGTAAATAATTCTTTCAATAGCAATAGCCAATCCAAGAATTAAACACAATAGTACAATCCCCATGAATGCAGGTCCACCTTCAACGAAACGTTCTTTCAATTCTTGGTGAAATCCTTTTTCAGGTTCTGTGGCCGGTGCCGGCTCATCTTGAATAATAGTAAATGTAGCTGCTGAAATTAGAGCTTGCGAACTGGTTGGCATAGTTTGCGCTGTTGCGGCGTTCGCGTTTAACGTGCCTACAAAAACGATTGCGGCAACTGCCATAATAGAAAATAATTTTTTCATTGCTATCGACTTAAAGTTTGATTTTAGTTAAGGGTTTAAAGATATAAAATAATTTAGTTAATCTGCAAGAATATTAATTTGAACAGAAAAGTAAGACTATTTTCTTTTGAAAAACGTTAAAAACGTGTCTTTTACATTTTCTATTTTTTTTAAAGAACATAGTCCGATATTGGATTAGTTAAGCTAATCTCGAAAGGTTATGCTGGAAATACATTCCATTACAGCAACTTTTGCTGCCTACATTTTTCTCTTCATAAATCTGCTGAAGCAAGCTTTGACAAATTTATTATGCAAAAATTGCATTCGCAGAGAGGAAGGGATTCGAACCCTCGATACGCTTTTGGCGTATACACGCTTTCCAGGCGTGCGCCTTCGACCGCTCGGCCACCTCTCTATTTTCTTTGCCTTTTAAAGTTTTAACCCCGACTCTAAAGGGAGAAGAAGCTTTCGCAGTATATAAAGCCAAAAAATTATTTCAAATATTCTGAGAAAATGCAATCCGTATTATGGTCGGAAATGATATTTCTGTGAAACGAGTGCCAAATATCAAAAAAAAATCAACGCTATAAAATAATTTCGAAGGTTTATTTATTGCATTTCTCCTCTCAAAGAGGTTTCAAATATGGTTTTGAAGCTGTTAGCCGAAATTTTTTGTCCCAATAAATACATCAATTTTGCTAAAGCGGCTTCTGTTGTAACGTCTTTTCCGCTTATAACACCAATTTTTTTCAATGTCGTGCTGGTTTCATATAGTCCCATATTTACACTTCCACCAGAACATTGGGTCACATTTATTACGGGAATACCTTTTTTTATTACTTTTTTAAGTGAATTTATAAACCAGTCCGCATTGGTTACATTCCCGCTTCCGTATGTTTCAATCACTAAACCTTCCATTTCTGGGTATTCGAAAAGATAGTTAACGGTTGCTTCATCAATACCAGGAAACATTTTTACTAAAAGGATATTACTTTCTAAAGCCTTGTGGACTTTTAGTTTTTTTCTTCGGTTTGGTCTGTAAAGTGCCTCGTTGTTTACTACTAAATGCACACCACTTTGCACTAGGTCAGGGTAATTGAGCGATGCAAAAGCTTCAAAATGCTCAGCGTTAATTTTAGTTGTTCGGTTGGCGCGATACAATTTGTATTCAAAATAAAGGCAAACTTCAGCAATTTTTGAAACTCCTTTTTCTTGAAGTGATGCAATTTGGATTGAAGTAATCAAGTTTTCTTTTGCATCAGTACGTAAATCGCCAATGGGAAGTTGAGAACCTGTAAATATTACGGGTTTGCTCAAATTTTCTAACATAAAACTTAAGGCTGAAGCGGTATAGCTCATAGTATCACTGCCATGTAGAACTACAAAACCGTCCATTTCTTCATAATTTTCTTCAATAATAGTCGCTATTTCCACCCAATATTTTGTGTTCATATTGGAACTATCTATTGGCTTTGGGAAGGTTTTGGTGGTTATGATGCAATCCAAAAGTTTGAGCTCTGGAATGTGGTTTAACAATTCATCAAAATTGAAATTGCGCAAGGCGCCAGTTTCAAAATCCTTAATCATTCCGATGGTTCCACCGGTGTATATAAGGAGTATGTTTGGTTTGGTTTTCATATTGATATTCACTTTTTATTGAATGAAATTTCAAATAATTGAAATTCCATAATCTAGCACGCAACAGAATTTGACGCTTGATATTTAAATTTTGAAAACCTCTTTAGAGTTTTCAGTAGTTATTCTGGCAATCTCTTCCTCCGAAACTTCATAAATCTCTGAAAGTTTTTTACAAACTAACGAAAGATAACTGCTTTCATTTCGCTTGCCGCGGAAAGGAGCTGGAGCAAGATAAGGCGAATCGGTTTCTAAAACGATATGCTTTAGTGGAATTTGATTCATAAAAGTATCAATCTTTCCATTTTTAAAAGTAACCACCCCACCAATGCCAAGTTTCATATTATATGAAATCGCCTTTTCTGCCTGCTCAAAAGTTCCGGTGAAACAATGAAAAATCCCGAAGAGATCATCACTTTTTTCAGTTTCAAGGACTTCAAAAATTTCATCAAAAGCATCGCGGCAATGGATAACAATGGGAAGTTTGTGCTTTTTCGCCAATTGGATTTGTCGTTTAAAGGCTATTTTCTGAATTTCTAAAGTAGATTTATCCCAATATAAATCGATTCCAATTTCGCCAACGGCATAAAAATTCCGATCTGCAAACTGCGTTTCAACGTGTGTTAATTCTTCTTCAAAATTATCTTTCACAGAAGTTGGATGCAGTCCCATCATCAAAAAAACATGCTTTGGATATTCTTTTTCTAAAGAGTACATTGCTTCCGTATAAGTAGAATCAATTGCAGGAATGAAAAATCGTTTTATGCCATGATCAAAGGCTCTTTGCATCATTTGCGAGCGATCTTCGGCAAAAGCATCACTATAAAGATGAGTATGTGTATCTATTAACATAGCACAAAGCTACTTATTTTGTTTGCTATCTTTACACAAAAAAATTGATGCAATTACGCAAATTTCTTGAAGACCAAGGCTTTTATCGGATCCCTCTTAAAAAACTCGCCACTGGGCATTATCTTTTTTCAGCAAAAATTAATAGCGTTTCGGGCGATTTTATACTAGATACGGGTGCTTCCACAAGTTGCGTGGGTTTTACAGATAGTCAGTATTTTAAATTGATTAGTGAAGAAAGTCTAATTAAAGCCGCAGGAGCTGGCGCGATAAATATGGAAACCATGCTGTCTCGAAAAAATGAATTCGCAATAAAAAATTGGGCGATAAAAAATATGGATTTTGTTCTTTTTGATCTTTCGCATGTTAACGAAGCGCTGCAACAGGTGAATGTGGGCCCCGTGCACGGTATAATTGGCGCAGATTTTTTAAAACAACATAGAACCGTTATTGATTACGGTAGAAATTGCATCTACATTAAATAGAATATTTTTGAACAGGCTTATTCACAATAATTTAAGTACTTTTATCTACTTCTGTAAGAATTGATTCGTGTTGAAAAAAATAGTAATTATCCATTTTATAATTGCCCTTTCTCCTATTTCTGGGTATTGTCAAGATATTCAACACTATGAAGACAAGTTGGCCATAACCAAAAACAAGTTAGAAAAACTCACGGTTCTGGACAGTTTGTTGGCCAGAACGTATTATACGGACAGCAACGCATTCATTAATTATAGCATCCAATATATCGCGTTAGCACAAGAGATGGACAGTATTGAATACGCCGCCAAAAAAGCAATAAAACTTCAGATTCCGCTCACCAACTATGCCAACGATCCACTTAACGCCATTACCATAATTAACAGCGTTCTTGCACGTAGATATAAAATAAAGGATAGTTCTTTGCTTGGTGGCCTATACATAAAACGAGGAAAGGCCAACGCTAAAGTAGATTTCAAAAAAGCTATTGAAGACTACAATATGGCGCTTGAAAATTTTTCGAAAAAAGATAGCTTGAAAATTGCAGATGCCTATTTGTTTAGAGGGCAAGCCTATTCAAATATTGGAAAATTTGTTTTGGCAGGAATAGATTATAAGACAGCATACTCCAAGTATGAAGCCAAAAAAGAGTATGATTATATGGTTTTTGCGCAGCAAGGCATAATAAGCATGTTCAGCATGAACGGTTTTTATGAAAAGGCAAAAGAGGAACGCGCAGCACTGATTATGAAGATGAAAGCTCTGAAATTGGACAAATTTCTATCGAATGAATATTACAACCAAGCCCTAGACTACAAAAAAATGGGGGAGCGGAATTTGGAATATAAATCATTACTCAAAGCAGAAAAAAGTTACATTAAGAACGAATCCTCACTTTCCACTTTTATTGGTATCCATTCTCGGTTGATTGAATATTACTGCGAACATAACCAAGTTATTGAAGCAAAAAAACATCTAGAACTTATAGCTCAGCTAGATTATGATTTATCTGGAAACCCTCCTGCAGAACTCAACTTTTTAGGTGGAAAGGCAAAATATTTGCAAACTACAGGCAAATATGAAGAAGCTCTAGAACTTGCACAGAAAAAACTGAGCATAGCGCAAAATTTAGGACTGGAAGATGAAATTATGAGCTCTCACTCATTTCTGGCCGAACTATATTTTGACCTGGAAGACTATAAAAAAAGCATTCAAAGTAGCCAGGCATCGAATAAAGTCAAGGATTCCATTTATAATCGTAGCACCGCAAATGCCCTTGCATATTATCAAACACTTTACGAAACCGAAAAGAAGGAAAAAGAACTAGTAGAAAAAAACACAAATATAAGTCTTCTAGAAAAAGACAATGCAGGTTTTAAAAATGCCTTGCTTTTTGGTGGTATTGCTATCCTTTTTGGGTTTGGACTGGTTTTATTGTATCGAAATCAGAGATATTTAAAAAACCATAAAATACTTCAGGAAAAATTCAGCCAAAAACTGCTTATTTCACAAGAAAACGAGCGTAGAAGAATTTCCAAAGATCTACACGATGGTATTGGCCAGCAATTATTGGTGATTAAAAACAAGCTAATGACCAGTGGCGACAACGACACCAAGAAGATGGTAGATAACACTATAGAAGAAGTGCGAGCTATTTCGCGCGATTTGCATCCTTTTCAGCTTCAGGAGCTCGGTATAACTAAAGCTATAGAAAATACGATAAACCTGATAGATGAAAACACCGTGCTTTTCATTTCTGCCGAAATTGACAATATAGATAATGTTTTTTCAAAAGAAGATGAAGTAAATATTTATAGAATCATTCAAGAAAGTCTTAGTAATATCTTGAAACACGCTCAGGCAGAAGCCGGTAAGGTTTCAGTAAAAAGATTCACCAACACTATTTTTATATCCATTCGGGACAATGGCGTTGGTTTTGACTTTACTGAAAAATATCAAGATGTAAAATCCTTAGGCCTAAAAACACTTTTGGAACGCACCAAATTTTTGAAGGGCCAGATGAAAGTAACTTCTAAAAAAGACAGCGGAACAGTACTAGAATTTCAATTTCCATTATGAGCAACAATACACCATCACCTTCTATTATTATTGCAGACGACCATCCGTTACTACTGAAGGGTCTTAGCGACTTTTTGATTGAAAAAAACTACAATCTTATAGGAAGTGGTTCAGACGGAAGAGAAGCTTATAATCTTATTGCGAAGAAAAAACCTGAAATCGCAATTTTAGATATTCAGATGCCATTTATGTCTGGGATTGAAATTGCGCAAAAGTGCAAAAATCAAAATCTAGAAACTAAAATCGTTTTGATAACGCTTCATAAAGAAAAAGATCTTTATAAAAAGGCACAAGAACTCAATATTTTCGGATATATTTTGAAAGAATTCGCCTTAGAGGAAATTGAGATATGTATAAAAACAGTTTCTGAAGGTATTCCTTTTTTCAGTGAAAAAATAAAAGAGCTTATTGGGGAAAGTTCGGAAGACGTAAACAACCTCACCCTACTTACTCCTTCTGAGAAAAAGATTTTGAAATTAATTGCGAAAGACAAGACCAATAGAGAAATTGCCTCTCAACTTTTCATTTCATACAGAACGGTAGAAAAACACAGAAGTAATATCATAACCAAACTTAAATTAGAACCCAAAACAAATAGTCTACTTATTTGGGCCAAAGAGCATAATGAGAAGCTTTTATAAAGTAAAAATTGTCAAAATGTTTTGAAGCTCGATAAAAATTGCAAGAGACAAACACCGCTTGCACTTATCTCCCAGCAAATTGATTGTGAAAAAATTACGTGTTACTACGTATTTTATATATCTATATAAAAACGGAACTTTACAGAATGAAAAATCCATTTTATACGCAGGAAGAAACAGGTTATTTCCAAATTGGCACTATATCAAATAAGGTGGTGTTTGTAATTTTAACTATTTCAGTAGTTTTAGTCCTTTTACTCAATCTGATACAAATTATTAATTTTCATTGAGAAGATTTTAATAACTAAACAGAAAAATCCGGCTTTATAGGTTGGATTTTTCGCTCTGATTTCTTGGATTTGTTACAGCTCTAATGCGCGTTTAACATTGTTATTCATCAATAATTCTTCTGGACTTTCAAGCGCTTCCTTGATTGCAACCAAGAATCCAACAGACTCCCGACCATCAATAATTCTGTGGTCATAAGACAATGCAACATACATCACAGGCGCGACAACAATCCCACCATCACGTACAATTGCGCGCTCCACAATATTGTGCATTCCTAAAATTGCAGATTGTGGCGGGTTTATAATTGGTGTTGAAAGCATACTTCCGAAAACACCTCCATTGGAAATTGTAAAGGTTCCTCCAGTCATTTCATCAACGGTAATTTGTCCGTCGCGAGCTCTTATTGCTAGACGTTTCACTTCATCCTCAACCCCTCTAAAGCTTAGGTTTTCAGCATTTCGAATTACAGGAACCATCAAACCTTTCGGTCCAGAAACAGCAATAGAAATGTCTTTAAAGTCATAAGTAATCATATAATCTCCATCAATCATAGAGTTTACATCTGGATAAAGTTCCAACGCGCGAACTACAGCTAAGGTGAAGAAAGACATAAAACCAAGACCAACACCGTGTTTTTCTTTAAATTGTTCTTTGTATTGACTTCTCAATTCAAAAATGGCGGTCATATTTACTTCATTAAAAGTAGTAAGCATCGCAGTTTCATTTTTTGCAGAAACTAAACGTTCAGCGACTTTTCTACGAAGCATAGAAAGTTTTTTGCGTTCACTACCGCGACTACCATTTCCTGGAGTTCCCATTGAAGGAGTTGCGTTTGCGGCATCGTCTTTTGTTATACGACCATCGCGACCACTACCTTTTACTTCTTTTGAAGACACTCCCTTTTCATCAAGAATTTTCTTTGCGGCTGGTGAAGGTGTACCTGTGGCATACGTTTTTTTATCCTGCTCCTGATTTGGAGTTGAAGATTTTGAAGGAGTTTGTGTTTTGGCTTCAGCTTTTTTGGGAGCTTCTTCCTCATTCTTCTCTTTAGGTTTTTCTTCGGCTTTTTCTGAAGAATCATCGCCGCCTGGTTTTTTGGCATCTGTATCAATAACGCAAACTACTTCGCCCACGGCAACAACATCGCCTTCTTCAGCTTTTAAAGTTATGATTCCACTAGCTTCTGCTGGAAGTTCTAGGGTTGCTTTATCGCTATCTACTTCAGCAATTGCTTGGTCTTTCTCAACATAATCGCCATCTTTTACTAACCAAGACGCTATTTCAACTTCGGTGATGGATTCTCCCGGAGACGGGACTTTCATTTCTAATGCCATAATCCTATTGTTTATTGCAACCTTTGGTTGCTATTTTTTATTTTTATTTTTTGAAATTTCAATTTTGAAATTCATATTTTTTTTATTGCCCGTTCGTTTTAAACGTACGTTTGTGTTAGACGTCTTTTCGTGTTAGACGCACGGCCGTGCGTCTCTACGGTTGGGGGTTTTTAATCCATATCTTTATCAAAAACATTTTCAATCACCTTGGCGTGTCTTGCTTTGGAACGAACGGTGCTTCCTGCCGCAGGTGCTGCGTACATTTTTCTGCTGCAAACTCTGAAATCTCTTGCTTCTTCAAAATGCATCATAATGTGTGAATAGGCTCCCATATTTTTAGGCTCTTCTTGTGCCCAAACCAAATCATCAGCATTTTTATATTTTTTAATAATCTTCTTCATTGCATCTGTTGGCAACGGAAATAACTGCTCAACGCGCACAAAAGCAACATCGTCTCTTTTTAGTTCCTCTCTCTTTTCAATCAAATCATAATAGAACTTACCAGAAACGAAAACCAATGTTTTCACTTTTGCAACTTTCGCTTCGGCATCATCAATAAGCATTTGGAAACTTCCGTTTGCAAATTCTTCTTTGGTAGAAACTACTTTTGGATGGCGAAGTAAACTTTTTGGAGTGAATACAATCAGTGGTTTGCGATAATCAACTTTCATCTGTCTCCTAAAAAGATGAAAAAGGTTGGCTGGTGTTGTAACGTCTGCCACAAACATATTATCTGTAGCACAAAGCTGAAGATAACGCTCCATTCTTGCTGAAGAATGCTCTGCGCCCTGACCTTCGTAACCGTGCGGCAACAACATTACCAAACCATTTTGAAGTTTCCATTTATCTTCGGCTGCAGAAATATATTGATCTATCATTATCTGCGCTCCGTTACTGAAATCTCCAAACTGCGCTTCCCAAAGAGTCAAAGAGTTTGGACTTGCCATTGAATAACCATAATCAAAACCAACCACTCCGTATTCTGAAAGCAATGAATTAAAAATATAGAATTGCCCTTGGTCGCCTTGTAGGTTGTTTAGGAGAACTACTTCTTCTTCACTGTCTTCTACTTTTATAACAGCGTGACGGTGCGAAAAAGTTCCGCGCTCCACATCTTGACCGCTCATACGCACATCGTGACCTTCTTTTAAAAGTGTTCCGTAGGCAAGCAATTCGCCCATTGCCCAATCAAGTTTGTTGTCTTCGAAATACATTTGGTGTCTTGCCTCGATAAGCCTAGCAATTTTTTTAAGGAATTTTTTATCCTTTGGTAATTGTGTAATTGCTGTGGCTATTTCGTCAAGTTTCTTTAGGTCAAATTTTGTATTGACCATTTTCATCATTTTATCTTCTTCGGCATAGTCATAACCTTCCCACTCATCCTTCATAAACGGAGTGATGGTGGTTTTGTCTTCTTTTCTGGAATCCTCAAGATTTTCTTCTAGCTTGTCTTTGTATTCTTGTTCAAGCTTGTCTGTATAACCTTTTTCAATGATGCCTTCAGCAATTAGCTTTTCAGCATAAATATCGCGCGGATTGTCATGTTTTGCAATTGCCTTATAGAGTTTTGGTTGCGTAAAACGAGGTTCATCGCCTTCGTTATGACCGTATTTTCTATAACCTAGAAGGTCTATGAAAACGTCACGCCCAAATTCCATGCGGAAATCCAAAGCAAAATTCATTGCATGAACCACGGCTTCAACATCATCTGCATTTACGTGAAGTATTGGTGAAAGCGTTACTTTTCCAACATCGGTACAATAAATTGAAGAACGCGCATCCAAATAATTTGTGGTGAAACCTATCTGGTTATTCACTACTATATGAATGGTTCCTTGAGTTGTATAGCCGTCTAAGTTTGCCATTTGCACAATTTCATACACAATTCCCTGACCCGCGATTGCCGCATCGCCATGAACAATAATTGGCAATACTTTATTCGGATTGTTTTTGTGATGATCGTCCTGTTTTGCGCGAGCAATACCTTGAACTACTGCTCCAACAGTCTCCAAATGTGAAGGATTTGGCGCTATGTTTAGATTAATTTCTTTGCCAGATTCGGTTTTACGTTTTGAAGTCCAACCTAAGTGATATTTTACGTCGCCATCAAATATATCCTGCGCATAATCCTTACCATCAAATTCACTGAAAATATCTTTTGCGCTCTTCCCGAAGATATTTGTAAGCGTGCTTAAACGACCTCGGTGGGCCATTCCCATTACAAATTCTTCAACACCTTTTTCGGCTGCATTTTCAATAAGAGAATCTAATGCTGGAATTAAACTTTCGCCTCCTTCAAGAGAGAAACGTTTTTGACCAACGTATTTAGTATGAAGAAAACTCTCAAAAGACACAGCTTCATTGAGTTTTTTTAGAATATGTTTCTTGTGTTCTGGAGAAAAATTAGGCTGATTATCATTCACATTCAGTTTTTGCTGAATCCATTGAATTTCGTTCGGTTTCCGGATGTACATATATTCAATCCCGATGGAATCGCAATAAATGCTTTCTAGGTGTTTAATTATTTCTTCCAGCGTTGTATCTCCAATTCCCAAGATTTCACCTGCTCTAAAAGTAGCTTTTAGATCGTGCTGGTTAAGCCCAAAGTTTTCTATAGCTAAGGTTGGCTCATACTTTCTGCGATCCCGCACTGGGTTGGTTTTCGTAAAGAGATGGCCACGAGTCCTGTAACCATCAATTAATCTTACAACCTGAAACTCTTTTATAACATCCGCGCAAATTGCGCCAACGTCATATTGCGGCGTTTCTCCTGGTTCAGCAATGCCAAAAAATTCTTGGGCACTATTCTCTGATCCAAAATCGAAACCTTGAAAAAATGCTCTCCAACTGGGTTCAACGCTATCTGGGTATTGTAAATATTTTTCGTAAAGTTCCGCGATATAAGATGGGTGAACCGCGTTTAAGAATGAAAATTTATCCATGATAAATATACAAATGGGTCTTTTTGATAAAACGGTACAAAAATACAATAATTACCTAAAACAATCCAGCTCGATTTTATATATTTATAGCTTATACTTCTTAAAGTATTCCCAACGAAAATGACTAAAAACAGGCATTTTGGCATATTTCTTTTATTGCTGCTGTTTCTTGGTTTAGCCAAAAGCTTTAGCCAAGAGAAGCAATATGACTTTTGGGAACACCTAAGGTTTGGCGGAGGAATAGGCCTGAACTTTGGAGACGGTTATTTTAGCGGAACACTTGCACCCAGCGCTATTTATCAATTTAACGAACAGTTCGCTGCGGGAGTGGCTTTAAACGGAACGTACGCAAGTTTTAAAAACGATGCCAACGCAACTATTTTAGGAGGAAGCGTGCTTGCTCTATACAATATAATTCCGCAAATTCAACTTTCTGGAGAATTTGAAGAACTGAATGTAAACCGAAAATATAAATTTAATGGAAGCCCAGATGTAACCGAAAGCTATTGGTATCCTGCTCTTTTTCTTGGTGTAGGTTTCCGTAGTGCTAATTTTACTATTGGCATTCGTTACGATGTACTTTTTGATCAGGATGAAAGCATATACGCTAGCGCTTTCGCTCCTTTTGTGAGAGTGTATTTTTAAACGTTTCGCTGCATCAAATCATTTCCAAAATTGCGAAGTAGCTGCTTCTTTTCTTCGGAAATAGTGATTTCATCTAAAAGTGCGTATGCAAAATTACTATATTCTTCAATTTTTGATTGTGTTGCGTTGGCTGCTCCGGAAGCAATAAAAATCTCCTTAACCGTTGCAATTTTATCTGTTGCATCTTTAGGACTTATGCTGAAAAGATGCTCAAGTTCCTCCGCTTGGGCTTGTGTACTTGAATTTATTGCCAATATATAAAGAATGGTTTTTTTATTCGAAATAATATCGCCACCAACCTGTTTTCCGAAGGTTTCAGGATTTCCGAAGACATCTAAATAGTCATCCTGTAACTGAAACGCAATACCTAAATTTTCTCCAAAAAGATAGATTATTTCCTTATCGCGCTTTGAAGCTTCGGCAACAATAGCGCCCATTTTCATAGCAGCACCAAGAAGTACGGCGGTTTTTTGGCCTATCATGTTAATGTATTCCCCCAATATAACATCATCACGGGTTTCAAAATCCATATCGTGTTGTTGACCTTCGCAAACTTGTAAAGCGGTCTCGCTGAAAAGCTTCGCTAATTCCTGAAACATTTTGGGTTCGTAGCTTTCAAAAAATTGATAGGCTAAAATTAGCATCGCATCACCAGAAAGTATTGCGGTGTTTACGTCCCATTTTTCATGAACAGTTACTTTTCCTCTTCGCAAGGGGGCATTATCCATAATGTCATCATGAATGAGCGAAAAATTATGAAAAAGCTCCACAGCCAACGCTGCGTTCATTGCCTTTTTAAAATCAGTTCCAAAAAAATCACAAATCATTAAGGTAAGCTTGGGGCGAATTCTTTTGCCTCCCAAAGAAAGGATATACTTTATAGGATCATAAAGCTGGTTCGGTTCTTTTTGAGCAACAGCCTTTTCAAGATATTGATGAAGCTCTACATTATATTTTTTCAAAAAATCCATCGACATAAAATTTTCGGCTAAAGTAAAACAAGCAAGACAAAAGCCCACGTTTTAAAGTCGAAAAATAGCAAGATTGTTAGTGTTATGTTAAAAAATAAAACTTTGGAAACTTTTTTTGTTTTAAAAGTTTCCGTGACATATATTTGCACCCTATTATGAAAGAAAAAATTATTCTGAAAGCATCAGAACTCTTCTTAAAGTTTGGTTTTAAGAGTGTTACAATGGACGAGATTGCCCAAGAGATGGCCATTTCAAAAAAAACCATCTATACACATTTCAAAAACAAAACCGCTTTAGTGAAAGACTGCACATTTTGTGTAATGGATAATATAACGAGTGGTATAGATGAAATTTGTGCATTAGAGCAAAACCCAATTGAAGAACTTTTCGATATTAAAACTTTCATAATGCGCAAACTTGAAGACGACCAATCTTCACCTCAGTATCAACTTCAAAGGTATTACCCAGAAATTAGCCGAAAACTCCATCAAGGTCAATTTGAAAAAATGATGGAGTGTACCAAAAAAAACATTGAAAGAGGTATTGCACAAGGACTTTACAGAAGTAATCTAAACCCAGACTTTATTGGTCGGCTTTATTTTTTGGGTATCACCAGCATTAAAGATCAAAAGCTATTTCCTCCTGAAAGTTATTCGTCAAAATATCTTACAGAAGAATATCTAGAATATCATCTGCGAGGTATTGTTACCGAAAAAGGGCTAACCACCTTAAAAAAATTCATCAAAGAACATCAAACCAATGACTAAAAATCTCTTAATTTTCAGCTTCTTACTTTTTTCCGCGATGGGTTTTTCGCAGGAGAAAAAAGCCTATAGTTTCAATTTGGAAGAAGCTGTAACTTTTGCTCTAGACAGTAATTACACTTCAATTAATGCGAGACGAGACATTGCAAAAGCCATCAAACAAAAGTGGGAAACCACGGCTCAAGGTCTTCCGCAGATTGATGGTAACATCAGTTATAACAATAATTTGAAGCAACCCGTATCGCTCATTCCTGCAGAGTTTGGCGGAGGCGAGCCCGGCACTTTCGTCCCGATTACCTTTGGAACAAAACAA
The DNA here is from genome assembly GCF_000265385.1 of Aequorivita sublithincola DSM 14238. Taxonomy (NCBI): domain Bacteria; kingdom Pseudomonadati; phylum Bacteroidota; class Flavobacteriia; order Flavobacteriales; family Flavobacteriaceae; genus Aequorivita; species Aequorivita sublithincola. The sequence continues at coordinate 1,532,499 of NC_018013.1, read as the reverse complement.
AACGCAAACGCCGTTGCAACTTTAAATCAACTAATTTTTGACGGAAGTTATTTAGTTGGCTTAAAAGCAGCAAAAGCATTTCTAAGATTTTCAGAAAATGCCAACGAAAAAACACGTTTGGAGGTTCGAAAAGGAGTTATCAATGGTTATGGCAGTGTTTTATTAGCGCAGCAATTGATAGATATTTTTGAAAAGAACAAAACCAATCTTGAAAAAAACCTATATGAAACCAGAAAGATTTTTGAAAACGGTCTAACCGAAGAAGAAAGCGTTGAACAACTGGAAATAACGCTTTTAGATGTTGAAACGCAGCTAAACAACGCTCGAAGAAGCCAAGCAATTGCAAAACAAATGTTCAACCTCGCATTAGGAATTGACGTTGAAACTCCCGTAACCTTAACGGACGATTTGGATAAATTGACAGATGCAAACATAAGTTTAGCGCTTTTAAACGATTCACTAAACGTTGAGAAAAACGTAGATTATAAAATAGCGAATAACCTTGTGGAGCAACGTTATTTTGAAAACAGACTTGAAAAAAGCAAAGCATTTCCAAGGCTTTCTGCCTTTGTCAATTATGGAACCTCAGCAAATAGCGAAGATTTCACTTTTTTTAACGGCGATCAAATTTGGTATCAATCTTCTGTTTTTGGTGTTAGTCTTAATGTTCCTATTTTCAGTAGTGGAATGCGAAGCGCTGCCAATCAAAGAACTCGCATCGCTTTAGACCAAGCAAAAACAGACCTAGAGCAAACCGAACAGCAAATAAAACTAGATTTAACGACGGCTCAAAGCAATTATCAATTCGCAATCGATAATTATGAAAACTCGAAGAAAAATATTGCTTTGGCAGAACGAATTGAAAACAAAAATCAAATAAAATTTACGGAAGGGCTTTCAACAAGTTTTGATTTACGCCAAGCGCAAACGCAACTATATTCAGCTCAGCAACAGTATTTTCAGGCGATGCTTCAAGTAATCAATGAAAAAGCAAATCTTGAAACGGTGCTTAATATCCCACAGTTGCGAATTACTTCGGAAGAAATTAAGGGTAAATTCTAAAAAATCATCAACCATAAAGACTAAATAAATCCACAATGAAAAAATTACTCCTAATATTAATAACAATCATCACACTGATTTCTTGCGGAGGTGATAATAAATCTGTTGATGCAATTATCAGTTCCAACGATATGGCTTCAGTAAAAGCTAAACGTGCTGAACTAAATAAACAGCAACGCGATCTAAAAACAGATATTGACAAACTGAATGAGTACATAGATTCTCACGAAAAAAAGGAACGTCCGGTCCTTATTACTGCAGAAGTTATAAAAGATACCATCTTTAAACATTACGTAGAAGTTCAGGGAAATGTTGAAACAAATCAAAACGTAGTTTTAAACGCTGAGTATTCAGGAGTATTAATAAGTGTATATGTTAAGGAAGGGCAGCGTGTTTCAAGAGGGCAGCGATTGGCAAAAATTGACGATGGCGGAATGTCTAGCCAAGTGGCGCAGCAAGAGGCTCAATTAGCTTTGGCTAAAACCACTTTTGAGCGTCAGGAAAAACTTTGGAACCAAAAAATAGGTTCCGAAATTCAATTTCTTCAAGCTAAAACAAATTACGAAGCTGCAAAAAATGCAACCCAACAAATGCGTTCTCAATTAGGAAAAACAGTTATTACAGCTCCCTTCAGTGGTATAATTGACGAAATTATCGCAGATCCAGGACAAGTGGTTAGTCCAGGCCAAACGCCAATTATACGTTTAGTTAATTTGAGCGATATGTATGTGAAAGCATCTATTCCAGAAAACTATCTTAGAAATATTAAAAAAGGCACGAAGGTAAAAGTAAACCTAGCTTCCATTAATGAGGAATTCACTGGCACGGTACGCCAAGTGAGCAATTACATTAACCCGAACAATAGAAGTTTTGATATTCAAGTTGAAATTCCTAATAAAGACGGTTTAGTAAAACCAAACCTTATCGCAACAGTAAAAGTGAACGATTACAGCGCCGAAAACGCCATTACCGTTCCAGAAAATATTTTACAGGAAAATGCGGCAGGTGAAACCATCGCCTACTTATATCAACCTGTAAATGATTCAATAGGCATCGCAAAGCGTGTTATTATTGAAACGGGGCTTTCTTATGAAAACCATACAGAAGTAAAATCAGGCCTTAAAAAAGGCGATACCATTATTAAGGAGGGTGCAAAAACTCTTCGCGATGGCCAAAAAGTAACCATCAAAAACTAATAAACCCAATACACAATGAGCAAAAATCCGTACAAAGAATTTAGCATTTCGTCTTGGGCCATTGACAATAAAATGACGGTTTATGTAATTATGGCTATCATCCTGTTTTTGGGTGCTTTTGCCTATTACAGTATGCCGCGAGAGGCATTTCCAGAGATCATTGAGACCAAAATTTACGTGAGTTCCGTAAACCCTGGAAACTCTGCCGAAGATGTTGAAAAATTCATTACCGAACCTTTAGAGGAAGAATTTAAAGACATTGCTGGCGTAAAGGAAATAACCTCAACTACGCTTCAAGATTACTCAATTATCATTGTTGAATTTGAAGAAAATGTTGAAATTCCCGTCGCGAAACAATCCGTTAAAGACAAGATAGACCTTGTAAAAGCGGAAGCTACTTGGCCCATTTTAACCAATGGCGGTAAAGTAGAGCCGAATGCTTTTGACTTAAATTTTTCGGAAGAATTCCCTATTCTGAATATCAATTTAACAGGCGATTACCCCGTTCAACAATTGAAAGAGTATGGAGAATATCTTCAAGATAAAATTGAATTACTTCCACAAATAAAGGAAGCCACCATTCGCGGCGCTGAAGAAAAAGAGGTTGAAATTGCGGTAGATATCTACAAAATGACCGCTTCGCAGGTTAGTTTTGATAATATCATAAACGCAATAAAAGGCGAAAACAGCACTATTTCTGGCGGAAATATTATTACAAACGGTGTTCAGAAAAACATCAGAATAACGGGTGAAATCCAAGATCCAAAGGAGTTGGAAAATGTAGTCGTTAAAAAAGACGACGGTATTATTTTCCTAAAAGACATCGCCGAAATTAAATTTCAAGAAAAAGACGCCACAACCTACGCTCGTGAATACGGTGAACCCGTTGTAATGCTAGATATAAAAAAGCGTGCCGGTAAAAACATGATTGAGGCCGTGGAGCAAATTAAGGAGCTTCTTAAAGAGGAACAGGAAAATTATTTGCCTTCAAGTCTTCACGTAAGTCTCTCTAACGACCAATCCATAAAAACCGAAAACCAAGTGAATGATTTGGTAAACAACATCATTTTTGGTGTTTTACTCGTAGTTATTGTACTTATGTTTTTTCTTGGTTTTAGAAACGCACTTTTTGTTGGTTTCGCCATTCCACTTTCCATGTTAATGTCGCTGTTTATACTTTCTTCATTGGGCTTTACGCTAAACACGATGGTGCTTTTCGGCCTAGTAATGGGTCTAGGAATGCTGGTAGACAACGGGATTGTGGTGGTTGAAAACGTATATACTTTGATGAGCGAAGGTATGTCGCCAAGAAAAGCCGCAAAACAAGGTATGGGCGAAATTGCATGGCCTATTATTGCTTCAACAGCAACTACACTTGCGGCGTTTTTCCCGCTTGGTCTATGGCCTGGAATGATTGGTAAGTTCATGATTTATTTCCCAATTACACTTTCGGTCGTGCTTTCGTCATCGCTTTTTGTGGCCCTGATTATCAACTCTATGCTTACTTCCGAATTTATGAAAACGGAAGAAGAATCCATGACCAAAAAGAAATTAATCCGTTGGAGTTTAATCCTTATCGGTGTTGGAGCTCTGCTTTTAGTTGCTGGTTATGTAATGGATATTGCTGCCTTTAGAGGCTTCGGAAACTTGGCGATACTTTCAGCGGGTATGCTTTGGCTTTATAAATATGTATTGGCCGGTGCTGTTGATTATTTTCAATACAAATCGCTTAAAAAGCTAGAGAATTTCTATGAAAAAATCCTAACATACGCGTTAAGCGGAAGAAAAGCCTACGTGTTTTTCTTCGGAACCATTGCGCTTTTAATCTTGTCTTTCGTTCTTGTAGGAATTGCACAGCCAAAAGTGCTTTTCTTCCCTGAAAACGAGCCAAACCAGATTATCACTTACATAGAATATCCGCAAGGAACCGATATTGAAAAGACCAACACACTTACGAAACAAGTTGAAAAAAGGGTTTTTGATGCCATAAAGAAATATGACGACAACGGTTATAATTATATGGTAGAATCTGCGATTTCGCAGGTAGGTCAAGGTGCCGGAAACCCGCAAACAGATGGTGGCCAGAGCAACGATATGCCTCAAAAGGGGAAAATAACACTGTCTATGCGCGACTACCAATTGCGTCGTGGCGTGAAAAGTAGTGATGTTATGGAAGAAGTTCGTGAGTCTGTAAAAGGATTTCCCGGAGCTTCCATTATTGTTGAAAAAGATGCAGCCGGACCTCCAGTTGGTTACCCAATTAACATTGAATTGAGTGGCGAAAACTATGGAGATATGCTTCGCGAAGCTGAAAATCTACGTTCGTATATTGAAAGTTTGGGAGTAAGCGGAATTGAAGAACTCAAAATAGACGTAAACAAAAGTAAACCCGAAATGGATGTGACCGTGGACCGCCAAAAAGCTGGTCAGTTGGGCATATCAACAGGACAGATTGGACAAACGTTGCGTCGCGCTATTTTTGGTGAAGAAGTATCTACTTATAAAGAAAATGATGACGATTATGAAATCAACGTACGTCTCTCCGAAAAATCTCGTTATGACGAAAGTGCGCTTTTCAACCAACCAATTACTTTCAGAAATAACCAAGGAAAAATTGTGCAAATACCAATTTCTGCAATGGTTTCGAAAAAGAACACTTCTTCTTTCAGTTCTATAAAAAGAAAAGATTTAAAGAGAACCATCACAGTTTATTCCAACGTTATTGGCGGTTACAACCCAACGGAAATTGTAACAGACCTCAAAACTGAATTGCAGAATTACGAACTTCCAAAAGACATAAACCTTGCGTTTACAGGCGAACAAGAAGAGCAAGCAGACAACATGAGTTTCCTTTTAATGGCACTATTCTTTGCCTTAGGCGGAATCTTGTTGATTTTGGTGGCGCAGTTTAACTCGCTTTCAAAACCGGTTATTATTTTAACGTCTGTGGTTTTGAGTTTGGCGGGAGTATTCCTCGGTCTAGTTGTTTTCCAGATGGATTTCGTGATTATTATGACGATGATGGGTATCATTTCGCTCGCGGGAATTGTAGTAAACAACGCAATTGTTTTGATAGATTATACCCAGATTTTGATAGACCGAAAGATGGACGACCTTCAAATGGACGAAGACCAAATGCTTACCAAAAAACAGTTCTTCGAAATCATTGTTGCAGGTGGAAGATCCCGTTTGCGTCCTGTGTTACTTACGGCGATCACCACGGTTTTAGGACTTATTCCGCTGGCTATTGGTCTAAACATTGACTTCTTCGGCTTGTTTACAGATTACAGTCCAAATATTTATATAGGTGGGGACAACGTTATTTTCTGGGGTCCTTTAGCTTGGACGGTAATCTTCGGATTGGTGTTCGCCACGTTCCTAACATTAATCGTGGTTCCAGTAATGTTCTATTTGGTGAATCGCGCGAAGATTAAATTCAGAAAAAAACGCAGAATGAAGGAGATTAAAAAGATGAAAGCGAAGGAAGCTTCTGCTAATGAGCGGATTGCTTAAGTAAAAAATAAACTCTTTTAAAAACCCCTCTGAAAATTATTTTCTTAGGGGTTTTTATATTTTACTAAAAGCATTTCGATTAAAACAGAAAAAATTCAATATAGCTTTTATAGTTTTTAGCTTATCTTTAAAAAATCAACTCATTCTTAACCGTCATATTATGAGAACACTACTACTCATTGTAGTATTCAGCATCAGCACGATTTCATATGCACGAATAACAATCATTCCCGATCCTAATTTTGAACAAGCGTTGATTGATTTAGGCATTGATAGTGATGGCATAAGAAACGGGCAAGTTTTAACAAATGATATTGAAACTTTAATTTCCTTAGATGTTAGGTATAAAAACATTTCCAACCTAACTGGCATTGAAGATTTTGCAGATTTAGAAAGTTTAAATGTGAGAGGAAACAATCTAACAAGTTTAAATACTTCAACAAATACAAAGTTGAAAAACCTTTTCTGTCTCGTAAATCCTTTATATACAATTAATATTTCAAGCAATATTCTTTTGGAAAGTTTAGACATTCAGGTTTTACACAAACTGGATAATATTGATCTATCCAATAATATAAATTTGGAAACATTAATGATGGGAGATTGTTGGATTGACACTATTGATATTTCACACAATGTAAACCTTAAAACACTGATTGCTGATGGTGCCTTTATTTCTGAAATTGACTTATCCCAAAATCTTTTGTTGGAATATTTGGACTTAACAGGTGTTGATATCTCTTCACTAGATGTTAGCAATAATATTCTCCTAAAAGAACTCTATTTTGGTACTTTTGATGGATATATTGGTGAGCCTATTACAACTATTGATCCTAGCAACAACGTAAACTTAGAGTTAGTTTATGGCACAAATTTATTTTTCTTGGAAACGGTTGACGCAAGAAACGGTAATAATGAAATATTAACCGTTACATTACCTAGCGAATTTGAAGGAAACCCTTGCCAGCTCACAGAATTATATTGTGTACAGGTAGATGACGAAGTAGCGGCAACTAATAATAACCCTCCATACAATAACTGGCGAATAGATGCAAATTTTAATTACTCAGAAGATTGCATGTTACGCATTCTCACAAAAGGAGATAGTGGTTTTTCAATTAATCCCAATCCTGTGAAAAATGAATTGTTTCTAAATTCAAAAAACATCTCAGGGAATCTAAATCTGAGAATATTCAACATAGAAGGCAAACTTTTAAGTAACCAATCTTTATCGAAACCAATCTTTATCGATCGAAAAGGAAACTTCACTAGATGTTTCCAACTTGTCAAGTGGCATGTATTTTCTAAAAATTGAAGATGAAAACGGATAGGGTAAAGTGAAAAAGTTTATAAAGGAATAGAGCTATCGAAGTAGGATGCAAAGTTTTTCTTATCAAAAGATTCGTTCATTCGTGATAATAAATCTGCTTAAAGAATAAACCCTTCAAAACCACAACAATTCAGTTATTACTTATTAAATTTGCCCCTCAATTTTTTTTCAGAATAAAATGTACAGAACATACAATAATGGCGAATTAACTGCCAAAAATATAGGTGAAGAAGTAACCCTTTCAGGCTGGGTTCAAAAAACGCGCAACAAAGGATTTATGATTTGGGTAGATCTTCGCGACCGTTATGGCATCACCCAACTTATTTTTGATGAAGAAAGAACTTCAAAAGAAGTAATTGAAAAAGCAACAAAACTAGGTCGTGAATTTGTAATCCAAGTTACAGGAACCGTAATTGAACGCGAATCCAAAAACCCAAATATGCCCACTGGCGATGTAGAGATCTTGGTTTCTGAATTAATCATTCTCAACGAATCTTTAACGCCTCCCTTCACTATTGAAGACGAAACAGACGGCGGCGAGGATTTGCGAATGAAATATCGCTACCTAGATATACGCAGAAAACCAGTACGCGAAAACCTTATTTTTCGTCATAAAGTTGCGATTGCTGTTCGTAATTATCTTTCAAATGAAGGCTTCATTGAAGTTGAAACGCCTTATTTAATAAAATCAACTCCTGAAGGTGCGCGCGATTTCGTAGTTCCTTCACGAATGAACGAAGGTCAGTTTTACGCGCTTCCACAAAGTCCTCAAACTTTTAAGCAATTGCTTATGGTTGGTGGCTTGGATAAATATTTTCAAATAGTAAAATGTTTCCGTGATGAAGATTTGCGTGCAGACCGTCAGCCGGAATTCACACAAATTGACTGCGAAATGGCTTTCGTAGAACAAGAAGATATTTTGAATGCTTTTGAGGGTTTAACAAAACATCTTTTAAAAGAAATAAATGGAATTGAGATTTCCGAATTCCCAAGAATGACCTACGATGATGCAATGGCAAAGTACGGAAACGACAAGCCAGACATTCGTTTTGGAATGGAGTTTGGCGAGCTAAACGCAGTTGCACAACACAAAGACTTTGGCGTTTTTAACCAAGCAGAATTAGTTGTTGGAATAGCAGTTCCTGGTGGAAAAGCTTTCACAAGAAAAGAAATAGACAGCCTAATTGATTGGCTAAAACGTCCACAAATTGGTGCAACCGGAATGGTTTATTCGCGTTGCAACGACGACGGAACTCATAAATCTTCTGTAGATAAATTTTACGACCAAGAAGATTTAGCGAAATGGGCAGAAGTAACCGGCGCAAAAGCTGGCGATTTAATCTGCGTACTTTCGGGAGATAAAAATAAAGTGAGAACACAATTAAGTGCTTTAAGAATGCACTTAGCCGAACAACTTGGTTTAAGAAAAAGTGATGAATTTGCCCCACTTTGGGTTATAGATTTCCCACTTTTAGAATGGGATGAGGAAACAAACCGTTACCACGCAATGCATCACCCTTTCACTTCTCCAAAACCTGGACAATTGGAACTTTTAGACACAAATCCAGGCGAAGTAAAAGCAAATGCCTACGATTTGGTTTTAAATGGAAACGAAATAGGCGGTGGTTCTATACGGATTCACAACAAAAAAACACAAGCCTTAATGTTTGATTATTTAGGTTTTACACCTGAAGAAGCAAAAGCACAATTCGGTTTTTTGATGGATGCCTTCCAATACGGCGCCCCACCACACGGCGGACTTGCTTTCGGATTGGATAGATTGGTTGCCATTTTGGGCGGACAAGAAACCATCCGTGATTTCATCGCTTTCCCAAAAAACAATTCGGGTCGCGATGTGATGATTGATGCGCCTGCTCCTATTGATGCAAAACAATTGGAAGAACTTCATTTAAAGGTTGAGCTGAAAAAATAAGCAACAATGAAATACTTTCTCATCATATTATTTTTTGCGGTACTCATCAGTCTTGGGCTCGGTTTTTATATTAAATCAGAAGATGAAGCTACTGGAAAATTAATTATCGGTCTTACACTAATGGTAGGTTTCTTCGTATTAATGCCAGTATTTATATATCACCGTTGGAAGGATAGAAATGTTAAGGACTATATGCTTAATAAGGAGAACATTTTAAAAATGCACGAATACCAAAAAGATAAAAAGAAATAAGAAGCGTTTGAAAGATTTGGGATTTATAGACCAATTCGAATAAACTCAAGAATAGTGGCGGAAAGGCCCATAACTAAAAAAGATCGTCTCAAACTTTAGACGATCTTTTTTAGTTTCTATTATATTTTGAAATTATTCCGCAGCTGGAGCTCCAGAAAGAATTTCATCATTTGCGTAAGCTTCAAACTTTTTAAAGTTTTCTTTGAAAGAGTCTGAAAGTTCCTTCGCTTGAATGTCATACGCCTTTTTGTTCTTCCAAGTTTCCTTAGGGTTCAAAACTTCTGTTGGAACATCAGGACAAGAAGTTGGCATCATCAAATTGAAAATTGGATGCTTTTCGAATTCAACATCTTTCAATTTCCCTTCTAAAGCTGCAGCAATCATTGCTCGAGTGTATTTTAGTTTCATTCTGCTTCCAACGCCGTAAGGACCGCCGGTCCAGCCTGTGTTTATTAACCAAACATTTACATTCGCATCTTTCATCTTTTTGCTAAGCATTTCAGCATATTTTGTTGGATGAAGCGGCATAAAAGGCGCACCAAAGCAAGCCGAAAAGTTCGGAGTTGGTTCATTGATTCCTTCTTCAGTACCTGCAACTTTAGCAGTATAACCGCTTATAAAATGATAAGCAGCTTGTCCCGGAGTCAATTTTGAAATTGGAGGCAAAACACCAAAAGCATCTGCAGTTAAAAAGAAAATATTCTTAGGATTGTGGCCAATAGAAGGCACTTGAATATTTTTAATATGATAAATTGGATAGCTTACACGCGTGTTCTGAGTGATTGAGGTATTTGCAAAATCAACCTCACCCTTATCATTCATAACCACATTTTCAAGCAGGGCTCCAGGTTTTATAGCATTATAAATGTCTGGTTCTTGCTCTTCAGTAAGGTTTATCACTTTTGCATAACATCCGCCTTCAAAATTGAAAACTGTGTTGTCTGGTGTCCAACCGTGTTCGTCATCACCTATCAATTTACGATCTGGATCTGCGGAAAGTGTAGTTTTTCCTGTTCCCGAAAGACCAAAGAAAATTGCTGTTTCGCCATTATCACCTACGTTTGCAGAACAGTGCATCGGCAATGTGTTCTTATCAACTGGCATAATAAAATTTAAAGCAGAAAAGATTCCCTTTTTAATTTCGCCTGTATAACCAGTACCGCCAATTAAAGCGATTTTTCTGGTGAAATTTAGGATTGCAAAGTTGTGCTGGCGTGTTCCGTCAACTTCAGGATCTGCCATAAAATTCGGCGCATTTATTATGAGCCAATCTGGGGCAAAATTCGCCAATTCTTCCTCGGTTGGTCGTAGAAACATATTGTGAGCAAATAAATTTGACCACGGTGTTTCATTAATCACCCGAATATTCAGCTTATAGTTTTCATCTGCACAGGCATAGCTGTCTCGCACATAAATTTCTTTTTCTGAAAGATAATCTGTCACCTTATTATAAAGTGCATCAAACATATCTGGAGGAAATGGAATATTTATATTCCCCCACCACACTATGTCTCGCGTAATATCGTCTTTAACGATAAACCTATCTTTTGGGGATCTTCCTGTGAATTCTCCTGTGTTTATTTCAAGGGCGCCACTGCTAGCTTCTTTCCCTTGACCTTTTTGCAGTGTTTCGTCATGAAGTTCTTCAGACGAAAGTTGATACTTAACTTTTGCGTTTTTGATTCCGTAGTTATCCAATGAAATCATTCTTTTAGTTTGGTTATTACCGACCATAACTTGTTTTAGTTTTTGAAGAGTACAAAAATAGCAAATCTTCTACAGACTTCGGAATTTAAAAAATAATTATCGCTTCTTTAACGTTAAAATTCCATAAGCAAGTAAAATCCAGCCTATTATAAATAACAAACCTCCCAAAGGAGTCACAAAACCTATTACCGAAGTTTCAAAAGGAATGATGGAATCCAGGGAAAGCAAATAAATGGAGCCTGAAAAAAACAAAATACCAACCAGAAAAAACGAAAAAACCTTTTTCTTTGAGATATTTGGAATTGAAGGCGCAAGGCCTAATATTAAAATTGCCAAGCCATGATACATTTGGTACCGAACACCAACTTCAAAGGTATTAAGAGCGGAAGCGTCCAATAATTCTTTCAAACCATGTGCTCCAAATGCCCCAATTGCTATCGTGATAGCCATAATAATTGCACCAGTTGCCGCTATATTTTTATCTAAAACCGTCATTTTTACAATGTATAATTAGTAATTTCGTTTTTTTTCAAAATAATGCTGCAAAGTTAACAAAAAACTCCCCTAATGAGAAACATATTGATTATCGGTGCCGGTAGGTCTGCTTCCAGTCTAATCCGCTATTTACTAGACAAAAGCGAGGAAGAGCAACTTTTTATAACTATTGGGGATCTATCCATAAAAGCTGCTCAAAAATTTACTCAAAACCATCCAAATGCCTGTGGCGTATTGCTCGATGTTTTTAACAAAACGCAACGAAAAGAAGCAGTTAAAAACAGTGATTTGGTAATTTCGATGCTTCCTGCACGCTATCATATTGAAGTAGCAAGGGATTGTATTGAGTTCGGAAAACATATGGTAACCGCCTCATATATAAGCAAAGAAATGCAAGCGCTAAACCCAAAAGCTGAAGCCAAAGGATTAATTTTTATGAATGAAATAGGCCTGGATCCTGGAGTAGACCATATGAGTGCGATGCAAATTATAGATAGAATTCGCGCCAAAGGAGGAAAAATGCTTCTTTTTGAATCTTTCTGCGGCGGTTTAATTGCTCCAGAAAGTGATAATAATCTTTGGAATTATAAATTTACTTGGAATCCAAGAAACGTAGTCTTGGCGGGACAAGGAGGCGCTGCGGAATTTATACAGGAAGGAAAATTCAAGTACATCCCGTACCACCGACTTTTCCGAAGAACTGAATTCGTCAACATTGAAGGTTATGGAAAATTTGAAGTATTAGCCAATAGAAATTCCCTTCAATACCAATCTATTTACGGGCTTGATAATATTCTTACCCTATATCGCGGAACCATAAGAAGAGTAGGTTTCAGTAAGGCTTGGAATATGTTTGTTCAACTTGGAATGACTGATGACACTTATACCATTCCAGATTCTGAAAACTTGACCTATCGTGAATTTGTAAACTTGTTTTTGGCCTATTCCCCAACAGATTCTGTGGAGTTAAAACTTCGTTATGCGCTCAGAATAGATCAAGACGATTTAATGTGGGAAAAGCTGTTGGATTTGGATATTTTCAATAAAGAAAAAACCATTGGCATTAAAAACGCAACTCCTGCAATGGCGCTTCAAAAAATACTTGAAGAAAAATGGACTTTAGCAGAAGATGATAAAGATATGATTGTAATGTATCACAAATTTGGCTACGAATTGGACGGAAAACAACACCAAATAGACAGCCATATGGCGCTAATTGGAGAAGACCAAACCCATACCGCAATGGCCAAAACCGTTGGACTTCCTGTTGCAATTGCAGCCCTCAAAATTTTAAATGAAGAAATAACCACGCCTGGAGTTCAGCTTCCAATTGCAAAAGAAGTTTATGAACCTATTTTAAAAGAACTTGCTGAAAACGGAATTATTTTTCACGAAGAAGAAGTGAAATACATTGGGTATAATCCTGATAACATACATCTATAATAGAATATTAAATATGAAGAAAATATCATTACTATTCTTTACAATTCTGATTGCGCATTCTAGTTTCTCTCAGACAAATGGCGCTACAAAAAAGGTTGTCTTAGAACAGTTCAATGGAGCGTGGAATGGTTACTGTCCAGATTCAGATTTTATAATGGAAAACATTCTTACGCAATACCCAGATGATGTAATTGGCATCTCTATACATAGTCTTGATGGAATGGCATACAACAATGAAATTGAATCTGAATTCTCTATTGGCGCCACCCCAGTTGGAATGGTAGATAGGAAAAAATTTACTGGTGAATCTAATGAGATAGTAAATCGTATTGATTGGGAGAATTATGTAGTAGAACAATTGACCAGTTATACACCTGCAGAAGTTAACCTTACAATTAGTTATGATTCCGCAACACGAACAATTACAGGTACAATAACAGCAGAATTCATTGATGCTGCTAATGGAGATATGCGCTTTGTGATGAGCGTAGTAGAAGACGACGTTATTGGATCTGGATCTGATTTCGATCAAACAAACTATTATAATAATATTCCAGGACATCCTTTTGAAGGATCAGGAAATCCGATTGTTGGATACAAACACAGTAATGTTTTACGCGCAAACTTGCCAGGTGTCTATGGAAATGAAGGAATCATTCCATCATCCGTTGAGGCGGGATCAATATATTCTGAAACCTTTACATATATACTTCCTGCCAACTATGATGAAACCAAAATTTCAGTAGTTGGATTTTTAGCTTTCAGTGTTCCTGAAGTAGGACAGCGTAAAATTTTAAATGCAGATCAGAAGTTGTTATCGGAAGTTTTATCAATAAAAAAAGAAAGTTTGTTTGGCTCACTATCCATTTCACCGAACCCAACAAATGATCAATTTACACTAAATTTAAGCTTAAGAGAAACTATAACAGCCGATATTATAATGTATAATATATTCGGTCAGGAGGTGAAAAAAATAGCTTCGGGTACCTTTACTATGGGAAATCAAGCAATACATGTTTCTGTAGAAAACTTATCAAAAGGAATCTATTACGTTACAACTCGAACCAGTGATGATACACTAACAAAGAAACTGGTAGTTAAATAGAAAACCCACGAAAATTCATGGGTTTTGTTTTGTTCAAAAATTCGATAATCATAAATTTAATCCCGAAAGCTATCAGGACGTTAATCTTCTATCTCCTTCCCATAAAAATAGAGATGAAGTATAATAAGGTAGCCAGCGAACCAATTGCTGCAACCACATAAGTTCTAGCTGCCCATTTTAAAGCATCTTTTGCACCTTCGTGTTCTTGCGGAGTTACCATTTTACTGCTTTCCAACCAAGCTAATGCACGGTTACTAGCATCATATTCTACTGGTAAGGTGATAAACGCGAAAACTGTTGTAGCTGCAAAAAGTAGAATTCCTATGAAAAATATTGTATTCCCTAAAACCCCCATAATGTTCATAGCAGTCATTATTAAACCAGCCATAATTACAAAGTTGGATAATTTACTGGCTATTCCTACCGCAGGCACAATCGCAGAACGCATTTTCAGCCAACTGTAAGCTGTGGCGTGTTGCACTGCGTGACCACATTCGTGAGCTGCAACAGCAGCAGCAGCGGCGTTACGCTGCATATATACCGCTTCACTTAAGTTTACGGTTTTATCTGCTGGGTTGTAATGATCGGTTAATTGACCAGCTACGGAAACCACTTTTACATCGGTAATTCCGCTGTCTGCTAGCATTTTTTCAGCTATTTCCTTTCCACTCATTCCATTTTGAAGGTGAACTTGGCTGTACTTTTTGAATTTGCTTTTCAGTGTGTTGCTTACTAACCAACTTACTAAGAAAATGAGGCCTGCAATTATATAATATCCAAACATAGTTTTTGTTTTTTAAAGTTTATTGTTTCTCTCCGTGTCCTCTGTGCCTCTGAGGTAAACTTAACTCACCACAGAGACTCAGAGGACACAAAGGTTCTTCAGTTACAATATAGCAAATAACGTGCAAATTTTTAACCCACGATATTTACAATTTTTCCGGGAACGATTATAACCTTTTTAGGAGTGCGACCTTCCAAATAATGGGCAGTTTTCTCGTGTGACATTACGGCAGATTCTATTTCATCTTTGGTTAAATCGAGCGGTAATTCCAGCGTATAACGCATTTTTCCGTTGAAGGAAATTGGATATTCCTTGCTGCTTTCAACCAAAAATTTCTGTTCAAATTTTGGGAAAGGTGCTGTAGAAATACTTTCTGAATGACCCAACTTCTCCCAAAGTTCCTCTGCAATATGTGGTGCATAAGGTGAAATAAGAATTGCCAAAGGCTCCAAAACTTCTCGCGAGTTACATTTTTCTGCTGAGAGCTCGTTTACCGCAATCATAAAAGATGAAACTGAAGTATTGAAACTGAAATTCTCAATATCCTCCTGAACTTTTTTTATGGTTTTATGGAGTGTTTTCAAACCATCTTTTGAAGCTGTTTCGCCCGAGACATAAAAACTTTCGTTCTCCCCTGAATGATACAGTTTCCAAAGTTTTTTAAGGAAACCGTGAACTCCTGTAATTCCAGCCGTGTTCCAAGGTTTTGCTTGTTCCAGCGGACCGAGGAACATTTCGTACAATCTTAAAGTATCGGCGCCGTATTGTTCACAAATATCGTCTGGACTTACCACGTTGTATTTGGATTTGGACATTTTTTCTACTTCTCTTGAAACTTCTATTTTCCCGTCATTATTCAAAAATAAAGAATTTGAATCTAGTTCTCCTTGATAGAATTTAGCAAAACTCTCAAGAATTATTTGATTTTTTAAATCAACATCACTAACAGGAACGTGAATTTTAGTTGTAGTAAAGGAAATTTTATTCGAATCAAAACCAGTTTCCTTAAAATAATATTCTAAATCTTTTAAATCAAATACATCACTAAGATTATATTTTTCTCCCGCAATTGCATCGAATACTTTTTTCCCGTGAAGTAAATTCCAAGAAACTAATCTTCCAGTGAAATCAATATTAAAAAGATTGTCAAATATCTCATCCAATCTTTCAAATTCTTCATCTGAAACATCTTTGTAATTATAATAACCTTGATTTATTCTATGCGCAAAAGCACTCTCTCCCAAAATCATTCCTTGGTTTATCAGCTTTTTAAAAGGTTCTTCTACGGGAACCAATCCGCGATCGTGCATAAATTTAACCCAAAAACGGCTATATAATAAATGGCCGGTTGCGTGCTCGCTTCCTCCAATATAAAGGTCAACATCTTGCCAATAGTTCAATGCTTCTTTTGAAGCGAAAACTTCGTTGCGCTTTTCACTTTCCATATATCTAAAAAAGTACCAACTACTTCCCGCCCAACCTGGCATGGTGTTTAATTCCAAAGGAAAAACGGTTTCGTTGTCAATCAACTTACAACTGACAACCGACAACTTTTCAACATCCCAACCCCAATCTTCAGCTCGTCCCAACGGCGGTTCGCCTTCTTCCGTAGGTAAATATTTTTTAACATCGGGAAGTCGCAATGGCAAACATTCGGTTGGAATTGTGTGCGGCATTCCGTCTTTATAATAAATCGGAAACGGCTCACCCCAATAACGTTGACGGCTAAAAACAGCATCGCGTAAACGGTAATTTATTTTGCCTTCACCAACGCCTTTTTCTTCCAAAGCGGTAATTATTTTTTCGGTGGCTTCAGTATAATTTAAATCATTTAAAAAGTCGCTGTTGGTGATGATTGTATTATCCTTATCTGAATAAGCTTCTTCAGAAATGTCCGCATCCTTAAAAATATTTGGAATTGGCAGATTGAAATGTTTTGCAAAATCATAATCGCGCTGATCGCCACAGGGAACACTCATCACTGCGCCTGTTCCATAGCCTGCCAAAACGTAATCGCCAATCCAAATAGGAAGTTTTTCACCTGAAAAAGGATGCTCTGCATACGCGCCCGTGAAAACGCCAGAAATAGTTTTTACATCTGCCATTCGTTCGCGTTCGCTGCGTTTTGCAGTTGCTTCCACGTAGTTTTCAACTGCTTCTTTTTGTTCGGAAGTTGTAATTTTTGAAACCAAATCGTGTTCTGGTGCCAAAACCATAAAGCTAACGCCAAAAATTGTGTCTGGCCTAGTTGTAAATACTGGAATCTTGAATCTTGAATCTTGAATCTTGAATTCCACAGTCGCCCCTTTTGAACGTCCAATCCAGTTGGTTTGTGAATCTTTCAACGGTTGCGGCCAGTCAATTTTATCGAGTCCATCAAGTAAGCGCTGGGCGTAAGCAGTAATTCGCATACTCCACTGCTTCATCTTTTTGCGGATTACTGGATAACCGCCGCGTTCGGAAACACCGTTCACTATTTCGTCATTTGCCAAAACGGTACCTAATTGCGGACACCAGTTTACTTCGGTTTCGGCTAAATAGGTTAATCTATATTTTAAAAGAATTTCTTGTTTTTTGGTTTCTGAAAAATCACGCCATTGTTGCGCTGTAAAGCTTTCAATTTCATCATCGCATATTGCATTTACCTCAGTATTTCCTTCCGAAGAAAAAATAGTTAGCAATTCTTCAATAGACCGCGCTTTATCAGCATCTGCATCGTACCAACTTTCAAAAAGTTGAATAAAAATCCACTGCGTCCATTTGTAATATTCAGGATTTGAAGTTCGCACTTCGCGACTCCAATCAAAAGAAAAACCTATTCTATCCAACTGTTTGCGATAGCCTTCAATTTCGTTTCCGTTTTTATCTACGCCTCCTTCAATATTCACTTTTGTGGTTTCAGCAGGATGTTGACCAGTTTGAATTGCATATTGTTCCGCCGGAAGTCCGAAGGAATCATAACCCATTGGATGCAAAACGTTGAAACCTTGATGGCGTTTAAATCGTGCATAAACATCACTGGCAATATAGCCTAACGGATGCCCAACGTGCAAGCCCGCACCCGAAGGATAGGGAAACATATCCAAAACGTAATATTTTGGTTTTTCACTATGATTTTCGGCTTTAAACGTATGGTTTTCGGCCCAATGTTTTTGCCACTTTGCTTCTAATTCGTTGAAGTGATATTTGCTCATTATAAGTATTTCAGGTAAAAAAGGACATTCCTTCGCCAAGGCTTTGGAACACGAGGGCAAATTTAAGGTTTATTAGAAGAAGTAAAAACCTTAATAATTTAAAAATTTGGTTGCAACAGGTTTCCGGAATAAAGTACCCAAATCATAGAAAGAATTGCGGAAATATTGATTGCTATTCCGAAGATTTTCATTTGTCTCACCGTGTAGGGTTTGGCTTTGAAAAAAACGAAGATATCTAAAATCAGCCAGATTGAGAATGCGGCCAAAAATCCAGAAAGCACCCAATCATCAAACCAAAATTTTAAAATATAGACTTCAAACAAAAGCAGAAAAAGCATCAAAAACTTTGCTTTTTTTCTACCTATTAATACTGCTGTTGTTTTCTTTTCAGATAAGATATCTGGTTCAATATCCATGATCTCCCCAGCTATATGTGCCTGAAATGCAAAGAATGTGAGATAAAGAAATGTTTGCCACGGAAGCATATACAAATCATTAAGAACAATGCTGAAAAGCGCGATAAAAACATAACCCACCTGAACTAATATTTCAAAAGGCGGTCTTTCCTTTATGCGGAAAGGTTTGTAATTGTAGATTATATTTACAACAATCATAAACATAAGAATAATGAAGAGATTGCTGCCACCAACATATGAAAAGTATGCTATGAAAGGAATAATTATATAACTAATATGCCAAGGAACATTTGTTAGTTCCTCTTTGCTAAATTTAGCGCCAAAAAGATAGTTTCCTTTTCTTGGGTTTAGGGAATCTGCTTTTCCATCTGTATAATCATTCAATCCATACACCAGAAAATTCAAGGGGAAAGTGACAAAGAGAAGGCCAACCCAAAAAAGTGGTTTTTCCCAAAAATTTGCAGAAAGGCCAAAGGGCACTAAATAAATCCAAACCGTAGGAAACCAAAGCCCTGGTCGGGAAATTTTAAGAGACTTTAGCAGATTTTTTATGATTATCGTAAAATTTAAGAAGTTCCAAATTTAATCTTATTATAACAAATTGGAAACTTTTGGCGTTGTTTAACACAAGATGCAAAATTACTTGTATTTTTACCGCAAAATTCTCCAATTCCTATGAGTTCTTCTTTTGAAAAATATCAAAAACGCAGGTTGATTTCTTCCTATTTTTCCGTAGTTATCAGTATTTCACTAGTGCTTTTTCTGTTGGGATTGTTGGGATTGCTTGTGCTGAATTCAAAAAAAGTTGCAGATTATTTTAAGGAACAAATTGCAATAACCGTTTTTCTGAAAGATAGCGCGAAAGAGGTTGAAACCACTCAATTGAAGCAAAGTTTAGCTTTGGCAGAATATACAAAATCCGCAACTTTTGTTTCCAAAGAAGAAGCTGCAAAGGAGCATCAGGAAACTTTAGGCGAAAATTTTATTGAATATTTAGGCGAAAACCCACTTCAGAATAGCATTGACGTTTACATTTTGGCAGATTACGTTACTCCAGAAAAAATGGAGGAAATAACCAACGAGCTGAAAAGCAAGAATTTTGTGGACGATGTGATTTATGACAAACCCTTGATTGCACAGCTTAATGAAAATGTGAAACGCATCAGTTTTTGGGTTTTAGTAATCAGCGGAATCTTTACATTTATCGCAGTATTGCTTATAAACAGTAGTATTAGACTGTCTATTTACTCAAAACGATTTACCATAAAAACAATGCAAATGGTGGGTGCGACTAAGAAATTTATTCGCCAACCTTTTGTTTGGAAAAGTGTTCGGTTAGGAATTGTTGGAGCCGTCGTGGCAATGGTTGGGATGGCGGTGGTGCTTTATTACCTCAACCAAAGTTTTCCTCAGTTGCAATTATTAGGAGATCCAGTACTGCTATCAGTGCTTTTTATATTTATATTTTTAATGGGCGTTATAATAACTTGGATTAGTACTTTTATAGCAACACAAAGGTTTTTGAATTTAAGAACGGACGATTTGTATTATTAGTGGAGAATGAAAACTAGAAACTTTGAACTAGAAACCTGAAACAATTTTTATAATGGGAGAAAAGAAACGAAAAGAAGAAACTACTGCAAAGTTTATTTTTGAAAGAAAAAACTACAAGTTCATGCTAATTGGCGTGGCGTTTATTGTTTTGGGCTTTATACTAATGACTGGCGGTGGCAGTGACGACCCAACCATTTTTAATCCTGAAATTTACAATTGGAGAAGAATACGTTTAGCTCCAGCAATGGTGCTTTTAGGCTTTGCGATTGAAGTGTATGCCATTTTATTGAAACCCGATAGTAAAGAAGAAAATTAGTGGATACATTACAAGCCGTAGTTCTTGCAATTATTGAAGGACTTACCGAATTTTTACCTGTTTCCTCAACGGGGCATATGATAATCGCTTCTTCCTTTTTCGGGATTGCAGGCGACGATTTTACCAAGCTTTTTACCATCGTTATCCAACTCGGAACCATTATGAGCGTTGTAGTTTTATACTTTAAGCGTTTTTTTCAAAGTATGGATTTCTATTACAAGCTTTTTGTGGCATTTCTTCCTGCTGTATTTCTAGGATTGCTTTTAAGTGATTTTATCGATAGTCTTTTGGAAAACCCAATAACCGTTGCGGTTTCGTTAATTATTGGCGGATTTATTCTGTTGAAAGTGGACGATTGGTTTGGAGATGGCGAGCAGACTGAAATTTCCTATTTAACTGCTTTAAAAATTGGTTTCTTTCAATGTTTGGCAATGATTCCAGGTGTTTCCCGAAGTGGCGCAAGCATTGTGGGAGGTATGAGCCAAAAACTCTCAAGAACTGTAGCTGCGGAATTTTCTTTCTTTTTAGCAATTCCAACAATGTTTGGAGCTACTGTAAAAAAGAGTTATGATTATTATGAAGCGGGTTTTCAGCTTTCTTCAGACCAAGTGAATCTGTTGATTATTGGGAATGTAGTTGGTTTTTTGGTGGCTTTAATTGCCATCAAATCTTTCATTTCATACCTCAGCAAAAACGGTTTTAAAATCTTCGGTTATTATCGTATTATTGCGGGAGTCGTTGTATTATTGATTCACTTTTTTATTCAGGAACTTACCGTTATTTAAAAATCTTCTGCAACACTTCATTTTCGTTATCTTTGTATCATTATGGATCCGAAAATCAATAAAATAATCATAGAAACGCTTCTGCCGTTTAACCCAAAACAGATTTGTGTTTTTGGGAGCTATGCGCGTGGTGAGATGAATGATGATAGTGATATTGATATTCTTGTAGATTTTCCAAGAGGAGTAACCTATTTAGATATGGGGGGTATATATATGGATTTATTTGAAAAAATAAACAGGAAGATTGATTTGGTTACCAAAGATGGCTTAAAGCCGATTTATAGACCTTTTATTGAAGAGGATTTAATCGAAATTTACAATGCAGCATAATAAAGATTTGACCTATCTAAAAAATATTGCAACTTATCTTCAAAAGATGCTCAAATTTTCTGATGGTTTAACTTTGGAAGAATTTAGAGAAAATGAAATGGCTTATGACGCTTGTGTTTTGAATTTTATTAATGTCGCAGAATCTTTCAAGCTTTTATCTTCTAGCTTTAAGCTTAAATATCCAACTATACCTTATCATAAAATTATGGGGCTGCGTAATATCGCTGCGCATACATATGAAGGATTAGACGCTACAATTTTATACGAAACGATAAAAAAAGACATTCCATTTCTTGCGGTTGAAATAAACAATATCCTCAAAAATGAACAATAAAAACCTTCAAGCCGAGGATTATAAAGAAGGTCAAGTACTATTGATAGACAAACCTTTGGAATGGACTTCCTTTCAAGCGGTGAATAAATTACGTTGGTTAATTCGGAAATCCTTCGACATAAAAAAAATAAAAGTTGGTCACGCTGGGACCTTAGATCCTTTGGCAACGGGACTTTTAATTATCTGCACAGGAAAATTCACAAAAAGAATAGACACTTTTCAAGCGCAGGAAAAAGAATATACTGGGAGTTTTACTTTGGGAGCAACAACGCCAAGTTATGATCTTGAAACCCAAATTGATCAAACCTTCGATGTTTCAGAAATCACTTCTGAAAAAATACACGAAGCTACAAAGCAATTTTTAGGCGAAATACAACAACAACCACCCGTTTTTTCGGCATTGAAAAAAGAAGGAAAACGACTTTATGAATATGCGAGGAGCGGTGAAGAAGTTGAAATTCCTTTCAGAACCGTAACCATTTCAGAATTTGAAATAACAAAGATCGAGCTTCCAAATATAGATTTCAGAGTGGTTTGTAGTAAAGGAACTTATATACGTTCATTAGCGAATGATTTTGGAAAAGCGTTGGACAATGGTGCCCATCTTTCGGCTTTACGAAGAACGCGAATTGGAGAATTCTCAGTAGAAAATGCTGTCGGTATTGAGGCCTTTGAAGCCTCGTTACCAAGTTAAAAAAACGCCAATACCTTCTTAATTTTCAGCGTTTTTGTGGAATTTTGCGCAAATTTTCGGTACTTGCATTCATGAATTTCAACTATTCATATAAAGCCTTTCTTATCACTTCGCTATTCACGGGGTGTTTGGTGCTATTTCTTTTCAGCATGAAGCTTTCTGGAGACAAAGAAGAAATTAATAATGAAGAAACCTATGATGTAGTAATGGCGCCAGAAGAATTGCTTCCAGAAGATTTAGAAATCGCCGCGCTTACTCCAGAAGTTGTAAAAGTTGAAACCAACCGAGCCTACAACGAAGCCGAAAAATTTATTTCTTCTGTAGAAAACGAAAACCAAGATAAAACTGAAACTACTGAAGGCAAACTTCAGGAAATGAATGATGCCTTGGAGAATTCAAAAAATGAAAATGGCAAAGGCACTTCGCTAACGAAAAAAGTTGAAAAGGAAAAGAAGGCACAGTTATCTAACTCCGAAAGTGGGAAAGATGCAGTTGCCGTTGTGAAAAGCGGGAACAGAAACACTACAATAAGTTACCAATTGGTAAACCGAAAAGATATGGATTTACCAAATCCCGTCTACACTTGTTACGGTTTTGGAAAGGTTGTTGTAAATATTGAGGTAAACAATCTCGGGAAAGTTGTAAAAAATTCATACAATAAAACAGCCTCTACAACTTCTAACGAATGCTTAATTGATGCGGCTTTGGAATATGCTGAAGCAGCTCGTTTTAATACCGATGCTTCAAAAGAAAAACAATTGGGGACCATTACATTTAACTTCCCAGGACAACAGTGAAAAAGTTTTCAGCATTCGTATGCTCGCGATTTATTGCGTGTCATCTCATTATCATTAAATTTAAAAAATGAATTTAGAAAAAATACGTTGTGGTTGGTGTGGAAATGATCCGCTTTATATGAAATATCACGACGAAGAATGGGGCGTTCCTGTGAAAGATGACAACACGTTTTTTGAATTTTTAGTTCTTGAAACATTTCAGGCGGGATTAAGTTGGATTACAATTCTTCGGAAGCGCGAAAATTTCAGAGAGGCTTTTGATAATTTCGATTATAAAAAAATTGCGAAATACGACCAATCAAAAATTGATACGTTGCTTCAAAATGAAGGAATTATTCGCAATAAACTAAAGGTTCATTCTGCAGTTACAAATGCTAAACTGTTTATGGAAATTCAGAAAGAGTTCGGTAGTTTCAGCAACTATATTTGGGGTTTTGTGAATAATAAACCCATTAAAAATGTCTGGAAAACACATACTGATGCGCCTGCAACAACTGTGGAAAGTGATGCTTTAAGCAAAGACTTAAAAAAACGAGGGTTTAAATTTGTTGGTAGCACCATTGTTTACGCCTTTATGCAAGCTACTGGACTAGTAAATGACCATATTGAAAGCTGTTTTCAGTATCACAAGGTGTAATTAATGTTAAGAACTCTTGTTCATTTTTCCAAAAGCAATTGCTTTTAATGTCTGCTCATATTGATGAGCAATTAATGGATCTGTGTTTTTTTCTATCGAATATAATTTCTGAAACCACGACAAAGCTTTTCCATATTCATTTTTGAAATAATACGCAGTAGCCAAATGTCTATAAATTAAAGCGGTGCCATAGCCTTCTTTAACTACTTGTTCGTAAACTCGAACAACGTCAATATCTTTGTTTACATCTGTTTTAAGTTGCTTAGATTGTGAATAGCAAATGGTAGAAATACTAGCAAATAGCAGTAGCGCAAATAGATTTTGCCTATTAATCATTGGGAATAGAGTTTTTAAGAATACTTACAATTAAAATAAAACTATATGTATTCAAGAGGTTTGTTGCCCAAAAAAACTAATAATCTTTAAATATATTGCCACAATCGAAACATTTAACAAAAACAAGTTCTTTTTTGAAGAAGAAAATGCTGTCTGCAATTTTTAAAACTATTTTAATTCTAAATCTTAATGACTTTTTTATGAACTTTTCCGAAGTCACCTTCAAAGGTAATAAGTAAGGTTCCTTGCCAATTTTGGTTTAAATCTAAGGTTATTATTCCATTACCGTTTTCAACATTGGCTTCATATAATTTTTGACCTAAAAGATTGTGAATTTCAACTTTCACTTCGCCTTGAATGGCATTCATATTAAAAGAAACTTTGCCAGTAGTTGGGTTTGGATAGGCCGCTGAAATATGGTTCTGCGCCCACTCGTCTGCTGAAAGTGTTTCAACTTGAATAGTCCAATATCCCGCTGGAGCTACGATGGGGCGAGTCAATTCTTTTCCGCTTATGGATTTTGCCCAAATATAATATTGAATGTTTCCTGAAATGTTTGGAATGGTTAAATCTGCCAACCAATAATCACTGTTGGATGGTGCCATGTCAATTTCGTTAAAGGTACTGTTGCCTTCTTCACGCCAAAAAACCTTTGCTTCCGTTATAAAGGATTTGTGTTTAATAAACGCCTCGATATGGACAGTGCTTCCCGCATTAGCCTCTTCAATAGGTTGATGAACAATCCAAAGCGGATCTGCAACGCCAATGGTGTGGGTTATACAATGAATTGCGCCTTTGGAATTAATTAAATTTTCACCTGGATTATCTACGTCTATTCCAACCACGTTATAACCAGGCAACATTTCCTGATATTGTGCCAAAGCCGGTGCATCAACTTCTGGACGATAGGTGGGAACCATAATCGTTTTGTTTACGAAAACTGCATTGCTATAAGTGTTGTAAGGGCCACCATTATCTGGATAGTTTCCGTTTGTGCTTGGCGGCGAGTCAATCCATTCTATTTTATAAGGCGTACCAAAAGGAGATTGAAAATTATTCAAAACATATTGAATATTCGCTTCAATCTGTGGTCCATCTGCTACACCAGTAGGATATTTGCTTACGAGAATGGTTTCTTCATCAAGCAATTTCATATGCATATCTATATGATGAATCTGGTCGTACGGAAGTGTGTTCATCTTCACAAAACGATTAATACCCATATACTCCTGCATAATTCCGTCTATTTGGGCTTCGGTCTTAACGCTTACGCCATAAGGATTTCCAGGAGCATTTTCGTTCAAAATTAATTTTGAAGCGAAAGCATTTCCCATACCGTCGCTCATATAATTTCCGCCAGTATTCACTAAATCATTTGTTCCGGAATTGGTTGTGTAAAGTGGAATACCCGCTTGCGCAGCGTGGGCTATTGGCATTACGTCATCATTTGGACGCGGACGATTGTAAATCCAATCCGTCAGTGCGAGGTCGCCCACATCGTTTGAATAGATCGTGTTTCCGGCGTAATCGCGAATCCAAATACTATCCCACGGAACATTTAAAAATGTAACGTTTGTTATATCAACACCATTGGATGTCAAATAATTTGAAACCGAAGCTTGGTTTTGTGTAGTAATTATCACTTTACATTCCTGAACGCCAGCTTGAACTATTTGTCTAAGAATTGTAGGGTATGCTGGGTTCCAAGTAATCAAAAGATATTCTACTTCTTCCCATTCTGCGGCAGCTCGAACGGGACCGGAAGGTGGCCCGGAAAGTCGCTGACTTGTAAACTGAAATTCCGAAACCAATGCTTTTTCGGATTCGGTTAAATTATGCGGTAGATTTGGTTTTTCCTGTGAAATAGCGAAGGCTGTCTGCAATGCCATCAATAATACCAAAAGGTATTTTGTGTAGTTGTTTTTCATCTGAATTGTGAATTGGGAAGTACGAAGATATGGTTTTAGTAGCTTCAACTATAATAACTTATAAAATATATTTTTCAAAGAAGCATTCAAAAACTAATTTACCTTAAAAGCATTTCTAAAAACTCGGCTCTCCCAATCTCCTCTGCCCCCAAACTTTCTAAATGTCCATTATAAATCTGGCAATCAATAAACTTATAATTTTTGGTTTTTACATATTCTGAAAGATGATAAAAAGCCACTTTTGAAGCGTCGCTAACAAGACTAAACATACTCTCACCACAAAATACTTTCTTCTGTGGAAGGTCTAGTCCGTATAGTCCGCCCACAAGTTTGTCTTTTTCCCAAACCTCGATGGACATAGCGTGATCGGCTTTATGAAGAGCCACATAAGCTTCTTGCATTTCTTTTGTTATCCAAGTTCCAGTTTGTCCATTTCTTGAAACCGTTGCGCAGTTTTTAATAACTTCCATGAAATTTTGGTTGAATGTAATTTTGAATTTTTCACTTTTTATAGATTTCCGAAGGCTTTTAGAAACCTTGAATTTTTCAGGAAATAAAATCATTCGTGGGTCTGGGCTCCACCACAAAATTGGCTGATTTGCTTCATACCAAGGGAAAATTCCAGAATTATAAGCAAGCAATAATCGCTCTACGGAAAGATTACCGCCAATAGCCAGAAGTCCATCGCCCGTCGCTTCTTCTATATTTGGAAACCAAAGCTTTTCAGTTAAAAAGTGCATACTTCAAAATTGGTAAAATTTTTCGCATAAAAAAACCTCAGAATGTGGACTTTCTGAGGCTCTTTCATTAACTAATCAATTATGGCAAAAACCCCTTAATTAAAAGGGAAGGTCATCGTGATCATCATCATTAACATCGTCTGCTGGTTCAAAAGATTTAGCAGGTGGCATTGGTGGAATATTTCCGCTGGCTGCTGCTTGAGATACATTTTCAACACGCCATCCTTGGATGCTGTTAAAATATTTGGTTTCGCCTTGTGGGTTTACCCATTCGCGGCCACGAACGTTAATGCTTACTTTTACGTCTTGTCCCACTTTATATGCATTCAGCAAATCTGTTTTATCTTGTACAAATTCTATCATTATAACTTGTGGATACTGCTCTTCTGTAGTAATTACCAGCTCGCGTTTCCTGAAACCGTTGCTACCGTATTCTTTGGTTTCGTCTATCAATTTGATTTTTCCTTGTAATTCCATTTTCTTTATTATTTATTCTTAATTATTATTTTCTATTCTCTATTGTTGTTTTTTATTGAAATGGCACGCATTTTTATGAATTGGCACGCGATAAATCGCGAGCCTACGGCAATCGTGAATGCTACAACGATGTTACCTCTCCACTTTAAGGGTCGGGGATAAATCCAGAATTTGCCAGTAAAATCTTCCAAGCTTCATCAACTTTTCCTTCGCAAAGGAATTCTTGTGCTTTTTTATGAATTGCTTCAGAATTGTTTAAAGCGATCATTTTTTTTAATTCTTCAGAAGCGTTCATAAAGATATTAATTTCTTCTGAATTTGGGAAATTTTCTACATTGCCTAACATTCCTAAATCGTTTCCTGTTAATACTTTGCTATTTCGAATTTCTTCAGGAAGCATATCTATGCCCATTCCAAGGGTTGTTAACGGTTTTGGTACTTCAAAAAGACCTGCTTTGGCACGGCTGTACCAATTACCGCCAAGACGTGAAACTGTATCAATTTTGAACGGATCGATGTTACCTTCTTCGTCTAAAATTTCTTCTTTTACATGAATTTTCACCACTTCACAAATCACCAAATTACCAGCGCCACCTTCTTTTCCAAGTGAAATAACTTCGTTTACTTTACATTCCAATTGTACGGGAGCTTCAGCTACGCGTGGTGGTTTTACCAATTCGGAAGCCAATTCTGTGAAGCCTGCTTTCTTAAATTCGTTTACGCCTTCAGCATATTCGGTGGAAGAAAGTGAGACTTGTTGCACCATTTCAAAACTTACAATGTTTATAACCACTTCGGGTACTTCTAAAACATTTTCGTAAGTATGTTTTGTGGTATTATCGCGTCCTCGTCTTGCGGGAGAAAACACCAAGATTGGAGGTTTCGCACTAAAAACATTAAAAAAACTGAAAGGCGAAAGGTTTACGTTTCCTTCACTATCCATGGTACTTGCAAAGCAAATAGGTCTTGGTGAAACAGCGCCCAAAAGGTAGCCGTGAAGTTTTCCAGTAGATAATTCGTGTGGTTCAATAGATATCATTACCTGCAAATGTACCCAAAGATTGTAGCTTGTAAAAACTTGATTGTACAATAATATCAACATATTTGCTTTATATTTATTCAGGAAAAAAATTCTTTATGCTACAGAAAAAAACGTTCTCACGTTGGGCTTTTATTTTGGCTTCACTTTTAATTGTTAGTCTGATTTTATGGAATACATATATTTTCTTCAATCAATTGAAGGAAAATGAACGTACAAAAATGGAGATCTGGGCCGTTGCTCAAGAGGAATTAGCCCAAAGCCTTGAAGGCGAAGGAGGTGCGGTAAGCGAAACAGCACTTACAATTATTCGCAGTAATAGCACAACGCCA
The DNA here is from genome assembly GCF_000265385.1 of Aequorivita sublithincola DSM 14238. Lineage (NCBI taxonomy): Bacteria > Pseudomonadati > Bacteroidota > Flavobacteriia > Flavobacteriales > Flavobacteriaceae > Aequorivita > Aequorivita sublithincola. The sequence continues at coordinate 1,503,770 of NC_018013.1, read as the reverse complement.
ATGATTCTTCACACACTGAAAGAAGATAATTATGAAGGTAGGAATATTGATGAAGCAATTTTGAACAATGATGAAACCCTTAAAAATAAAATTTCACAATTTCAATCTGAATATGAACCCTTAGAAGTGAAGTATAATGACCAAGTACTTTCAGTAATTTACTTTGGCAACTCTCCATTAATTAACAAACTAAAATATTATCCAGCGGCACTTATCCTAATAATTTTCCTTTTCATTTTAGCTGTTTATCTCTTCTACAAAACCTCCAAATCTGCGGAACAAAACAGACTTTGGGCAGGAATGGCTAAGGAAACAGCACACCAGATTGGCACGCCGCTTTCGTCTTTAGTGGGTTGGGCAGAACTCTTAAAAAGTGAAAATGTGAACCCAGAATATATTGTTGAAATGGAGAAAGACATCAGCCGTTTGGAGACCATAACGGATCGTTTTTCGAAAATTGGTTCCATACCAAAATTGGAGCAGCACGATTTGGTTGAAGAAACAAAATCAACCTTCTACTACTTACAAAAGCGTTCGTCAAAACTCATAAATTTTGAACTTAATGTTCCTGAAAAACCAATTTATGTTCAAATGAACCCGCAGCTTTTCAGTTGGACGATTGAGAATTTGGTAAAAAACGGAATTGATGCAATGAAGGGAAAAGGGAAAATAACTATTTCGATTGAAAAGAATTCAAAACTTGCTTTGGTACATATTGCTGACACTGGAAAAGGACTGACAAAAAGTGAATTTAGAAGAATATTTACACCAGGACATACTACAAAAAAACGCGGCTGGGGCTTGGGGCTTTCATTAGCAAAGCGTATCATTGAAGAATACCATAACGGGAAAATTCGCGTTCTAAAAAGCGTTCCAAATCAAGGAACCACAATGGAAATTGCCTTAAAGACTGAAAGTTAATAATGAAACAGAAAACCCATACGCTACACACGGCTCGCTCCAAAAACAACTGCCCAACTTGTTTTGGAGCAGACGGTTTAGAATTTACTTTTACGCAAGAGGAAAAAGAAACACCATTCTTTAAAAAACCAGCTTTAGAAATAGAAAATAAACTTTTCTGTCACACCTGCAACAATAAAATTTACCCTGTAAATTGGACCGAAGACATAGAACGCGTTTTTGATTACAACAAAAAAATAGCGGAAACCAATAAACAGTATTTAAAGGTAAAACCGCTATTTTATATTATGGTGGTTGTGGCTCTCGTTATTGTAGCTGCCGGGGTTTATTTTTTGATTCCTACGCTTTAAGTTTCTCGGAAATCGCTTCGGCTAAAAACTGAAATTCTTCCGAAGTCAATTTCACTTTTTTGGTGAAACGCATATCGTCCATTTCATTCAACGGAATAAGATGAACGTGAACGTGAGGCACTTCCAAGCCTACTACGGCCATCCCAACACGTTTGCAGGGAACAGTTTTTTCTAGTGCTAAAGCCACCTTTCTGGAGAACTGCATCAATTGTAGATAAAGATGTTCGCCCATATCGAAAATTTTGTCAATTTCTTCTTTAGGAACGCAGAGCGTATGCCCTTTAGAGTTTGGATTTACATCTAAAAAAGCTATGAAATTATCGTCCTCCGCTACTTTGTAACAGGGAATTTCACCTTCAATAATTTTTGTGAAAACTGATGCCATATTAATCTCTTGATATTTCTAAAATGTCGAATTTAAGCACTCCATTTGGCACTTGTATTTCGGCTACTTCGCCTTTTTGTTTGCCTAAAAGTCCTCTTCCAATAGGGGAATCTACGGAAATTTTTCCGGTTTTAAGATCTGCTTCGCTTTGAGCCACCAATTTATAGGTCATTTCCATTCCGTTATTTTGGTTCTTGATTTTAACGGTAGAGTGTACCAAAACTTTGCTCAAATCCAGTTGAGATTCATCTATCAAACGGGCGTTTGCTAGAATTTCTTCCATCTTTGCAATGCGCATTTCTAACATTCCCTGTGCCTCTTTGGCGGCATCATATTCGGCATTTTCACTCAAATCGCCCTTATCGCGTGCTTCGGCAATTGCATTGGAAGCTTTTGGACGCTCCACATCTCGAAGTTGATCTACTTCTTCTCTTAATTTTTTTAATCCTTCGGCAGTATAATAAGATACTTTACTCATAATTTTATCGTTTGTGTATGCAGAACATACCTATTCTTAAATATAACAAAATCCCGGCTCGTGGCGGGACTCACTTTTAATAAACTGAAAAAATCCCATACTAAGACGGGATCGTGTTTAACAAATATACTAAAAATTTACTTGTTGTGTTATTTGTTGTAATTTCGTCCTTAAAATTATTTCAATGAAAAATAAATTTCTTTTCCTATTGCTTAGCGTTTTAATCATGTCTTGCTCAAAAAAAGACGATAAGCAAGAACGCAACCCCTATTTAACAGATCCTGCGGTGCGTATAAATCTAAACCTAAACCTTCCAGAATACAACAAATTGAAATTTCCTGGTGAGTCCGTTATTGTTGGACAAGGTATTAAGGGAATTGTAGTGTATTGCGCCAACGAAAGTCTTTATTTTGCCTTTGATCTTACGGATCCAAACCACGCACCCAGTAATTGTTCCCGAATGGAGTTGGATGGCGTGATCGCAAGTTGTCCTTGCCAGAATGATGACAACAAATATTACATTACTACAGGCCAACACATCAAGGAGCCAGACACTAAATACCCGATGCAATCCTACCGCGTGGAGCGGAATGGTAATAGTATTTTGGTTAGTAATTAGGCTAAGCCTAAATATCTAAAATTTTATCGTCGCCCCAACCAAAAAGTTAATTGTAGCCTGCGGATAATACCCTGCGCCCTCAACAGTAGTAACCGTTCCCGGATTGCTAAAATCATCATCATATGTATAAAAATAACCATTGGAAACATATTTTACATTAAAAATATTGTTCACCAAAGCTGAAAAAACCACTTCCTTGATCCAAGGAAGTCCGTCCAAAGTGTAAACAATATTTAGGTCATTGATGAAGTAACTGTCCAATTTTGAAACTTCACTATCAATATTTCCCATAAATTGTTCCCCGACAAATTTTGTGAGAAATCCGAGTTGCAATTTTTCTATCGGAGAATATTCCAACATATTTGCTGCAACCACTGAAGGCGAAAAGGAAATATTGGTATTGCCAAGATTTACCAATTCACCGTTCCGAGAATTAACGAAATCTACATTTTTATTGGTGCTTAAAGCTAGGTTCGGAAGGGTTCTAAGATTTTTCAAAAGTTGTATTTCGGCATCAATCTCCAATCCTAAACGGTAACTTTTTCCGCTGCTGGTTCGTAAACCTGCGCCAACGTCATTTAATTCGCCCGAAAGCACTAATTGGTCTTTGTAATTCATATAAAAAACATTAGCGTTGACCTTCGCTTTTTCCTTAGCAAAACGAAAACCAAGTTCAAAATCATCCAGTTTTTCAGGAGTTACTATATTCTGCTCATAATCATTTCGTGAAGGTTCGCGGTGTGCTTTTCCGTAGGAGAAATAGAATTGATTTGAAAGATTCAATTTATAAGTCAATCCAGCTTTCGGGTTGAAAAAAGAATAATTTTCATCTATATTCATCGGCACCAAATCTGACGTAATTCCCGAAGTTTTATAATTTAAAAATCGCCCTTGGAAATCTCCGAAAATGCTCCAATTTTCATCAATTCTGTAGGTTGCTTTTGAAAAAACTGTGAATTCATTTTTCTCGCCATTTCCTTCGTAATAGCGATCGCGGATTTCAGAATTACTGGCGTAACCTGCCCAAATTACTTCGCCAAAATGGTCGCCAGTGTAATAACTATAAAAGGCGCCTCCAGTAAAATCTATTTTATTGTTTTTATAATTCACGTTTGCATTTGCCGCATAAAAATTATTGTCCAACCAACGTCGACGAATTAAATCTGTTTTATTTATGGTGTCGTTCCCAAATATTAAAGGCTCAAAACCGTACGTTTTAAATTTCTCATCTTCTTTGTATTGTTCAAAATAACCCTTTCCTTTTGTGTAATTGAAAGAAACATTCGTACTCCAATTATTATTAAAACGCTGGTTCCAAAGCAATTGATAATGATCTTGCGCATAATTATCCACTTCATTATCATAAAACCGAATGTTTCCATTTTCATCTTCATATTCTCCGGCCGGATTATAAGTTCTATCGTTTTCAAGCTTTTCTGGATCCTCCAAACCGTTCCAAGATTGATAAGTTTCTTCCCTTCCGCCGAAAACCAAGGCTTTAATCAAGGTATTTCTATTTACAAACGCCGCTTGCAGAAAGTAGGATTTTAAGTCGGAACTGGCTCTGTCAATATATCCATCAGATTTGATGGTGGACAACCTTCCCGCTAATTCAAAATGATTGGAAAGTAAGCCAGTGCTGAACTTAACGTTGTGTTTATGTGTTTTATAACTTCCAAAGGAATTTGAAATCTCACCATTCGCCTCATCTGAAATTGCATCACTCAACAAGTTCAAACTCGCGCCAAAAGCACCCGAACCATTAGTTGAAGTTCCCACGCCACGTTGCAGTTGCAAACTTTGCACTGAAGAAGTAAAATCGGGCAAGTTTACCCAGAACGTTCCTTGACTTTCAGAATCGTTATAAGGAATTCCGTTCAACGTAACATTCACACGCGAAGCATCGCTTCCACGAACCCGAATGTAAGTATAACCAACGCCAGCCCCAGCATCGCTTGTGGTTACTACAGACGGCAAATAGTTAAGCATATACGGAATATCCTGCCCAAGATTGCGCTTCGCAAGTTCTTCTTTGTCGAGATTTGAGTGGGTAATTGGCGAATCTGCCTCCACGCGAACGGCTTGCACCAAAACTTCGTCTAAAGATTCAACTTTTGTAGTGTCCTGCGATTTTGTCTGCGGAATTTCCTGTGCAGAAACCGTGATAAACAGTGAAGAAAATACTGCGAAAATCAATAACTTTTTCATTCGTATAAAAATTTTGTACGAATAAAAGGGGCGTTATTCTCTGTTGGTTAAATGTTTACATAAAAAAACCCTGAAAACATTGCGTCGCGCAATATTACAGGGGGTTCCTATTTATTTTCCCTTGGCAGCATTACCCGCCCAGGTTCTTTGGGTATAATCTCAGCCTTTTTCAATTCTGAATTGAAATCCGCACCCCTTTGAGATGTTTAGCAAAATTACATTTCTTTTTTAACTTAAACCTTCCATTTCGATTTCAATTTCGATTTCAATTTCAATTTCGATTTTTACCATATCCTTAATACTTCTCTTTTTATATAGTCTTTACATTTGAGCAATGGCCAATTCCAAAAATAAATTTACACTCAAAATCATTTTCAGCTACTTAATTTTAGGTGCTTTGGCTGTGATTGTTGGTGCATTTTTATATTCAGAATTTAAAAATTACACATCTGAAACGAATGAAAAAGCAGGTGAAAAGAAATTCATAGAAACCGGAACACTTATCAATTTGGTTTACGAAACCGACGGATTTTCAAGACTTGCGCTTTTAACAGAAAACGATGCAGATTTTGAAAAATACATCATCAAAACAGATTCACTTTTCTTGAAAATCAAAGAAATAAAATTGCTTACCACCAATGATTTTCAACTGAAACAACTGGATAGCGTAAAAAGCTTGCTCATTGAAAAAAATCAAAATATTGATCAACTTCGTATTTTGCGTTTAACAAATAATAAAGATTCTTCACTTGATGATATTCTGAAGGAAGTTAAAAAACTGGAAGCCTCGATCGGTTTAAATTCAGTGGAAACGCTTTATAGAAATCCTTCAAAACTGAGCAGCAGAGAGCGAAAAATTTGGCAATCTTATGCAGATTATCTCAATAGTAATGCGGGAAGAGACACTTCCACCGTAAAGTCTAAAACCGTAGATTCTATGCTTGTCGCTTCAAGATATATTGTCGCTGAAGCCAAAAAGGAAAATTCGAGAATACGTCAATCTTTGATGCAAAAGGAGAATGACTTGATTAGAAATGACCTTAATATTTCGGAACGTTTGCGTGAAATAATCGTAAGTTTTGACAGTGAAATTGCAAAAAACAACAACCTAGAAAAACTACAACGTTCCGAATCTATGGTTAGAACTGGCCAGATTTTGAAGTTTGCAGGTATTTTGGGAGGCATTACAGTTTTGCTCTTTTCCTACTTTATTCTTTCCGATTTTTTTCGCGCAGAACGATTCAAAAAGAATTTGGAAGTATCTAAAAATTACGCTGAATCACTTTTGAAAAGTCGCGAACAACTGATTTCCTCAGTTAGTCATGATTTGAAAACTCCGTTGAATACTATTAGTGGTTATTCTGAATTATTCCAAAATTCGTCGCTTTCAGAAAAACAGAAATACTATTTAAGTCAGATAACCTCTAGCTCCCATTTCATTTCACATTTGGTTGATGATTTGTTAGATTACTCAAAATTAGAAGCTGGAAAACTGCCGATAGAAAGCGTTTCTTTTTCGTTGGAAAACATAATTCTAGAAGCTGGAAACGCAGTGAAACACCAATATCTTCAAAAATCAATTGAGCTAAAGCTTTCGATTTCTGAAAAAATAAAAGGCCAAATTTTTGAAAGCGACCCATTGCGAATCAGGCAGATTATAAACAATTTGGTGGGCAACGCATTTAAATTTACGGAAAAAGGAGCTGTTGAAATTAAGGTTGAAGAAATAGAAAAAAAGAACGAAACTTCAAAAATAAAAATTTCCGTAATAGATACTGGAATCGGTATTTCTGAAGAAAAACAACAACTTATCTTTAACGAATTTACGCAAGCAGAAACTGATACTGCGCACAAATTTGGCGGTAGCGGTTTGGGTCTTGCAATCTCAAAAAAACTCACTGAACTTTTGGGAGGAACTATAGAAGTTGAAAGTGTTTTGGGTGAAGGAAGTTCTTTCAACTTAATACTTCCGCTGAAAAAATCGGAGCGTATTTTGTCTAAAATTAGTTCTGAAAAAACAAATTCTTTTAACGATTTAAAAGCTGTGATAATAGACGATGATGACACAATGCGCGCGCTTTTACAAGAGGTTTTTGAGCAGCTAAATATTTATTCTAAAACGTTTCAAGACTATGATGATTTTACCAAAATTCCTGGCGATTATGATTTCGTTCTTACCGACATTCAAATGCCAAAAACAGACGGTTTTACCATTTTAAAAAATTTAAAAAATGGTGAAATTACTTCGTATAAAAATCAGCCTGTTATTGCAATGACAGGAAGTCGAGAACATTCGAGAGATTTCTATTTCAAAAAAGGTTTTGCAGAAATGCTTCCAAAACCATTTTCTAAACAGGAACTTATAACTGTTTTAGAAAAAATATTTCCAGAACGAAGCAATTTATCAGAAGAAAAGCTATTGAACGAAAACGTAGAAAATGATGTTTCAAAAAACGATAAATTCGATCTTTCACTTTTAAAATCTTTTTTAAATACAGACGAAGCTTTGGAAGAAGTGCTCACTATTTTCAACACGCAAACGGAGCAAGATTTGCAACAAATAAAAAATGCAATTGCAGAAAAAAATATAGAAAAAACTGCAGAAATAGCACACCGAATGCTAACGATGTTCCGTCAATTAAAAGCAAATGCTGTGATTTCTATTCTTGAAAAAATGGAGGATTTTGAAGAAGAAAAAGTTGAAATTGGTCAGATGAAAATGCTAGTTGAAAAATTAATAATGAACATTCGTGATTTGCAAAAAGAACTCGAAAATCGATAAACTTTAAAGCTCAATTTTATAGAGCTCCAACTTATTGTAAAGTGTTTTTCGTGTAATATTTAGCAGTTTTGCGGCTTTAGTTTTATTAAAATCTGCTTCTTTTAATGCATTTATTATAAGCTGCTTTTCGTTGCTTTCTTTTGAAAAATCTAAAAATTCTTTTTTTTGTTTTGTAGAAAAAAGTACTTCTCTCGGAATTACTTCCAAAGGAATTAAAGCTGAATTCGTCAATAAAACAGAACGTTTTATTACGTTTTTAAGTTCCCTTAAATTCCCTGGCCAAGGGTAGTTTTTGAAAGCTTCTCCCACTTCTTTTGAAAGCCCCAAAACTTCTTTTCCTAGAGAGCTGTTGGCTTCATTTAAAAAGTATTCGGTAAACAAAAATAGATCTTCCTTGCGTTCGTGAAGTGAAGGAATGTGAATTGAAAACTCATTCAAACGATGATATAAATCCTCACGGAATTTTCCGTCGGAAACCGCTTTTAGTAAATCTTCATTTGTTGCAGAAAGTATGCGAACATCTACCTCAATTTCAGTGTTACTTCCAACAGGTTTTATGCGTCGTTCTTGCAAAGCGCGCAGTAGTTGAATTTGGTTTTCATAGGAAAGATTTCCTACTTCATCCAAAAATAATGTTCCGCCATCAGCGGCTTCAAAATGTCCTTTTTTATCATTTATGGCTCCCGTAAAACTGCCCTTTACGTGTCCAAAAAATTCACTCGCAGCAATTTCTTTTGGTATTGCGCCGCAGTCTACAGCTACAAAGCTTTCACCTTTTCTATTGCTGAAATTGTGGATTGCTTTTGCCGCAACTTCTTTCCCAGTTCCACTTTCGCCTTGAATCAAAACACACATGTCTGTTGGCCCAACAAGCTTCAAATATTCATTGAATTTTTTAGAAGATCCACTTATTCCAACAACAAAATTGGGTTTTTCTGAAATGGTTTTTGGAGAAATTTTCTTTTCACTAGTTTTTGAAATATAAGTTTCTGAAGAATCAATTTTCTGAGAATCCTCTTCAATAATCATCAACAATTCCTCGGGGCGAAACGGTTTCGAAATATAATCTAAAGCACCTTTTTTAATAGCTTTTACCGCTGTATCTACTTCGGCGTAACCGGTCATTAAAATAACTTTCGTCTTTGGGGAAACTTGCTGCGAATATTCTAGCAATTCCAAACCAGAATCGTCTGGAAGTTGTAAATCTGTGATTAGGATATCAAAATTGTTCTCGGCTAAAGTTTTACGAGCGCTTTGACCCGTAAGAGAAACCGAAACCTGAAATCCTTTTCGTTCCAAAAAAGTAGTGAGCATTTTTCCAAAAGCTACATCGTCTTCAATTATATGTATTTGCTGCGCCATTAGGTTTTCTGAAGTGGTAAAAATAGTGAGTAAATGGCAGGGCAATCTTTAAAGTTATCATAAAAAAAGGCGCCCATAATTGGACGCCTTTTTCAGAAGTATTGAATCTAAAAATACCTGCAGCTTACTGCTTCTTTAATTCATTTTTAATCCACTCACCTTTTGCATTTGCATAAACCGTTGCAGCTTTTTTGTCTGCAGTGGCAAGGTTAAGTTTATATTCTCCTTTGGCATTCACGTAAGCCTTAGAAATAGTGGCGCCGTCAAAATCCTTGGTTACAGCATCTTGAACAGTTTGAGGTACTTCAGAAGCTTTTACTTCTTTATAGTCTTGCGCTGGAACTGCAATTACAGCAGTCTCAGCATCTTGTGCAGCCTCAATATTGTTTTCAACTTGTGCTTCAACGGCAGTTTGCTTCACCTCGTTCATTGCAGTTGCTTCTTTGTCAGTTTGTGCAGTTGCTGCAGTTAAACCTCCTAATAAAATTGCTGTACTTAAAATTAACTTTTTCATTGTTTTTGTTTTTAAAAAATTATCTATTCGTTTCTCTAAGTTTGTTTGTTGTCTAGTATATAGAAAAATTAGTGCCATATAAAAATAGGAACAAAGAAACCTCTCAAATAATTGTAAATCAATTATTTGTACATTTTATATTTTTTTCGAAGTATTGAAGAAGTGTGTAAAGTGAAGAACAACTGTGTAAAAATTATACAACTGTTGTGTAAACACTATTCAATCTTAGGCGGTTTGCGATTAGATTTTTTAAAAGCATTTTCTTTTTTAGATTTTAAACGTCTTTCGATTGCGCCTTTTGAAGGTTTTGTTTTTTTGCGAGGTTTTGGAACTTTTAAGTTCTGCTGAAGCAATCCAACCAATCTTTCAATAACGATAGCTTTGTTTCGGTGCTGGCTTCGGGTTTCGCCGCATTGCAGCATTATGATTCCTTCAGAAGAAATTTTTGTTGAAAGTTTTAGACGAAGTCTTTCTTTTTCTGTTTCCGAAAGCGCCTCAGAATTTTCCAAATCAAACGACACCTCAACTTTTGAAGCCGTTTTGTTTACATGCTGTCCGCCTGGGCCACTGCTGCGAATGGCTTTAAAAGAAAGTTCAGCTATTAAAACTTCAGTTTTCATTTGGGTTGGTGTACTTCGTTTAAAAGATCGTTTACAGTTTTTACAGGATTGAAAGTGATGAGCGGCACTTCCACAAAAACAGTGTTCCAGTTTGCCATTGCGCCGTTCCACAATCCTGGAAGTTCCAAAGCTTTTATGGGTTTTCCTTGGTAGGATTTATTCGAAATAAAACCTGCATCAGGATCTGAATACTTTAAAAGATTATACTTTTCGCCTTTATAATTGCGCACGCCACAAACCAAATCTACTGGATTGAAATGCGTGGCTTCTTCAACTAAAGCTTTTTGTTTTGAATTGTTTGTATCAATTTGCGACATTTCCACTATTTGATACGAAAGGTTTCCGTCTTTGTCTTTTATGAGAAATGGTCCGCCACCTGGAGCACCGGTATTTTCTACTACGCCACAAACTCTAATTGGTCGATCTAGAATCTTAAGAATTTCCTTCTTATATATAGGAGTATCTTTTATGTTTAATTCTTCAGAAATAAATTTTACGATTTCTTTCAAAAGTGCTTCGGAAGGATTTTCGGTTTGAAGTTGCTCTATAAATCTGAAGATTTTTTGCTGAAGCAAAATCAATTTTCCGGCCAATACTTTCTTCTGAAAAGCGACTGTTTCAACATAATTTCGGGAAACCACATTGTCAATATTTTTTATAAAAATGATATCTGCATCTACATCATTCAAATTTTCGAGAAGTGCGCCGTGACCAGACGGACGGAAAAGTAGATCGCCATTTTCATCTATAAAAAGATTGTTTTTTGAAGTTACTGCTACAGTATCGGTTTCCTGTTTTTGAAAGGAATAGGAGATTTTTAATTGAACTCCTGTTTTCTTTTCAACTTTATGTTCTACTTCTTCAAAACGCTTTTTGAATTTTTCTTCGTGTTCTGCTGAAACCGTAAAATGTAAATTGGCAATTCCGTTTGAAGTTACGTAAAAAGCGGCTTCATAGAGTTGTTCGCCAAAAGCAGTGACATAATTGTCACCGTATTTGTGAAAAGGAACGAGCCCTTTCGGAGTGTTGCTGAAGTTTAATCCATCTTCTTCTAGGATTTCTTTTACGAATAAATAATATCGTTTTTCTTTATTGAAATTTTCAAAATCTGGATACTTTTCCTTCAATTTTCGATTTACCAAAAACGAAAAAGCAAAATCGTCAATTGATTCAAAGAATAATTTCGCATTCAGATTTTCTTCTTTTTGAAGGAACTCATCAATGTTTTCTGCTGGATTATACTTCTCTAAAAACTCATGTAAAAACTTAAACATTCTCGTTGCAGCTCCAGAAGCGGGAACGAATTTTAGTAATTCTAATTTATCTTTTTCAACTTCAAAAAGGTTGACGAAATGCTGTTGTTGCTTTTCCGAAAAGACTTCAATTCCATTATTTGCAGACGCCGCCGCCATCACATTTGCAAAAGGAATTCCTTCCTTAAAAATGTTTATTTGGCGTGTAACTTCGGCTTCGGAAAGGCCGTGATTCTTTATTTGTTGTATGTTCTTTTCAGTAAACATTTTTCAATTAAATTAATTCTCTCTACGTTCTTTGCGCCTCCGCGGTGAAAAAATAGGCCGCAGAGTCGCAGAGGACGCAAAGTTTCTTATTCTGTCAATAAAGCGTCAATAATTTTAACTGCTTTATCAAATCTTTCTTTCTCGTTTCCCTTTAAAATTTCATACGGAAAACCTTGTTCTTTCAATTCGGCTTCGAAAATACGAAACATTTCTTCCCTATTGTTTGGTCTATCACGAAGATCGTCAGCATCCCATGGTGTGTCAATATAAGTTAATAGGTAGATGCTGTAATTGTCTTTGGTTGCTTCTTCTTTTATTTCTGAAGGGCAAAATCCGTTGTAATAGTATTCGGAATATACTTTTAGTTCCAGCAAGTTAGTATCGCAAATAAGCAGGTTTTCAGATTGTTTTGAAGCTTCTTTTTCAAGTTTCAGCTGACCTTCTGCAATAGGCAAAAGATCTTCTTTCGAAACCAGCTCCTTTTCATCATCCCACTTTTTTTGAAGATACTCACGCATAAATTCGGGCACCCAAAACGTGTTGAAATGTTCCGCCAACTGCTTCGCCAACGTGGTTTTTCCAGTAGATTCGGGGCCGTATAAAACTACTTTTATCAATTGAGCAGGCTTTTTTCTGGTATGTTCAAATTTTTCCTCCAAGCGCGGTATCCGTAAACTGAAATAATAACAAACAATATAAATTGAAAAGATGTAAATATCAACCCTTTATAAAAATATAAAGGAATTGAGATTACATTCCCGACGAGCAAAAATAGCCAGTTCTCAAGTTTTTTTCGCGCTAAAAGCCACATTGCTACAAAAAATATAGCAGTGGTTAAAGTATCTACATAAGCTGTCCAACTGGTCCATTTATCGAATATTTCGTAAATAATATAGATGAAAAGTAAAGTTGAAACAAAAATTAAAATAGAAATTTTCTTTTCTTTTGAAGTGGTTGTGGTAATGGGCGTATAATGTTCGGCATCTACTTTTCGAGTCCAAATGTACCAACCGTAAATGCTCATTGAAAAGTAGTACGCGTTTATTACTAAATCGCCCAAAAGTCCATAATAAGCTAAAATATAAACGAAAATAGCCGTACTTATAATTCCTGTTGGGTAGATTAAAATATTGTCCTGTTTTGAAAACCAAGCACTCAACAAACCTAAAACTACACCAACAATTTCAAGAATTATGATGTGTGTGGGAACGTCTAAGTATTGCTGAAAAAACCAATCAAAAATGAGGCTCATAGTCGCTGCGATCTGATTTTACTATTTTAATGTAAAGCAAACCTCTTTCCACTGCTTCCAAAGCAATTTTCATTTCTTTTTGAAGTAGGTTCATCACAGCATCATAATCGCCATAAACTTGCGTGCTTAGTGGGTTTTCTAAAACTGTAAGCCCAGAATTCCGTAAGCTTTTGATGAAGTTTATTATTGCGGGTTCAAAATCGTCTTGTAATGGAGTTAATGTAAGTTCTACTGAAATTTTCATTTTTAATTTTTTTCAAATTTACAAGTTTCCTTTGCGGTCTTTGCGACTTGGCGATGGAAATTTTTACCGCAGAGGCGCAGAGGGCGCAGAGCGTTTGAATTTTTGATATTTTTTTGGAATTTGTCTTTTGGTATTTGGTATTTTAATTTTCAAAAGCCGTTCCCATAACAACCATATCTGCTCCAGAATTGTATGCAGCTTGTTTTTGTGCATCAGTTTTTATTCCGCCACCAACAATTAGTGGAATATGGATTGCTTTTTTTACTTCAGAAATAATTTCAGGATTTACTGGAAATTTGGCGCCGCTTCCGGCTTCCAAATAAATAAATTTAGCTCCCATATATTGTCCGGCTAAAGCTGTGTTCACAATTAATTCAATATTTTCCTGCGAAAGCGGTTCCGTTCCAGTCACTTTTGAAACTGCGGAATTATTACCACCATCAATTAAAATATAGCCTGTGGAAATTACTTCCAACGAAGAATCTTTCAGCATTGATATAGACTTTATTTGTTGACCGATTAAATATTCAGCATTTCTTCCTGAAAGTAAACTAAGAAATAAAAGTACATCGGCTTCAGAAGTAATTTGTGAATAATCACCAGGGAAAAGAAAAATTGGAAGTTTTGTAACAGCTTTCAAAACCTTTACACTTTCTTCGGTTTTGCCATTAGCCACAGTGCTTCCACCTACAAAAAGATGTGTGGTTTCCTTCGGAATTTTTTTTAGAAATAATTTTGTTTCAGAAATAGCAAACTTATCTGGATCAATCAAAATGGCCAGTTGCTTTTCTTTTTCGACAACCGATTTTAGAAAAGATTTGTAAAAAACTCCTTCCATTTATTGCTTTTCAGAAATAAGGGCATAGGCACAAGTGAATTCTTCAAATTCAAGAAAATCTACATTATATTTTTGCTGTTTTTCTTCGTAAGTTACGATAGCTGTGGTTTCGCTATCGTCCAGCCTAAAATCTTCCACATAAATATTTTCCAAAAAGCTCACGCCTTTTTCAGCAAAACTTTTATAAAGTGATTCCTTGGCGCACCAAACAATGGTAAGTTTTCGCATTAAAGCATCATCATTCGCCATGGTTCGGTATTCTTCAATCGGAGTGAATTTATGTGCGATTCTGAGAATTTTATTTCGTTGCATTTCAATATCAATTCCCACTTCCGCATCACTAATAATTATTGCGGCAAAGTTGAAAGAATGTGTAATAGAAATATGCTTATCGCCCGTTAAATGTGGCTTTCCGTTTTCGTCGTAATACAAATCCAAATCTGTAAAGCCTTCCAAAGCCATCAAATGCCGAATGCTCATAAAACCACGACGATGCAAATCGCTTTTCATATTGTTTACACGATTGTTGCAATTTTCGGTAAGTAGAATTCCGTCAGAAAGTGCTTCAAAAGATTCTTCAATCTTCCAAATGAAGACTTTAGTGTTCGGATTTACTGTTATAGTTTTGTAAAGTGGCATAAACTTTCGAAAGATATTTTGTAGTTTTGCAGACTTAAAATTTATTTCAATATTAATAAGGTTTCCCCACAAAGCGGAAGCAACAAAGATAACAAATATGTCAACGAAAACTGTGCCTTACACGGCGTTTAAAGTAAAAGATATTTCCCTAGCAGATTGGGGAAGAAAAGAAATTGAGCTTGCCGAAGCTGAAATGCCAGGACTTATGAGTCTTCGTGAAGAATACGGAAACGAGCAGCCTTTGAAAGGTGCTCGCATTGCTGGATGTCTACACATGACCATCCAAACTGCGGTGCTTATTGAAACTTTGAAGGCTTTAGGTGCTGAAGTTACTTGGAGTTCTTGTAACATTTTTTCAACCCAAGATCACGCTGCTGCTGCAATTGCCGCTGCTGGATTTCCAGTTTATGCTTGGAAAGGAATGAATGAAGAGGAATTTGACTGGTGTATTGAGCAAACGCTTTTCTTTGGCGAAGACCGCAAACCATTGAATATGATTCTTGATGATGGTGGTGATTTAACAAATATGGTTTTGGATAAATATCCTGAACTTGCTGCTGGCGTACAAGGTATTTCTGAAGAAACTACCACTGGTGTTCACCGTCTTTACGAGCGTGTGAAAAAAGGAACTTTACCAATGCCCGCTATCAATATTAACGATAGCGTTACAAAAAGTAAATTCGATAATAAATACGGATGTCGTGAAAGTGCTGTGGATGCAATCCGTCGTGCAACAGACATTATGCTTGCCGGAAAACGCGTTGTAGTTTGTGGTTATGGTGATGTTGGTAAAGGAACTGCAGCTTCTTTTAAAGGTGCTGGAAGTATCGTTACCGTTACTGAAATTGATCCAATCTGTGCTTTACAAGCTGCAATGGACGGTTTTGAAGTGAAAAAACTGGAGACTGTTGTTAAAACTGCAGATATCGTTATTACAACTACTGGAAACAAAGATATTATTCGTCCTGAGCATTTTGAAGCGATGAAAGACAAAACAATTGTTTGTAATATTGGGCACTTTGATAACGAAATTGCGGTTTCTTGGTTGAACAAAACTCACGGAAATACAAAAGTTGAAATCAAACCTCAGGTTGATAAATATACAATTAACGGAAAAGATATTATTCTTCTTGCTGAAGGTCGTTTGGTAAATCTTGGTTGCGCAACCGGTCACCCAAGTTTTGTGATGAGTAATAGTTTCACCAACCAAACTTTGGCACAAATTGAACTTTGGAAAAATGGTGAAAACTACGAAAACGAAGTATATATGCTTCCAAAACATTTGGATGAAAAAGTAGCGAAACTTCACCTAGAAAAAATTGGTGTTGAGCTTACTGAACTTAGCCAAGAGCAAGCTGAGTATATTGGCGTAACTGTTGATGGGCCTTTTAAGCCTGAGTATTATAGATACTAGACGTTAAATTTTAGACGTTAGAAAATAGATTAAACCCTTGCTTCCGATAACTATCGGAATGTGAGGGTTTTTTTGTGGAAAATATTTAACTTTTACTTTGCAAATATTATCACTATTTTACTAAAATGATTAAGAACTCAAAACTCCCAAACATCCCAACCTCCATTTTTTCAGTAATGAGCAAAATGGCAACAGACCACGGCGCTTTAAACCTTGCACAAGGCTTCCCAAACTTTCCCAGCGATCCGGCTTTGAATGCTTTGGTGGATCAAGCAATGCAAGATGGCTTTAATCAATACGCGCCAATGGCTGGCGATTTTGAGCTGCGGATGGAAATTTCAAAAAAGATTGAAAGTCTCCACAATCATTTTTACAATCCCGAGACTGAAATAACGATAACTTCCGGGGCGACTCAGGCTATTTTCACGATAATTGCCGCAACAATTAGTAAAGCTGACGAAGTAATAATTTTCACTCCAGCCTATGATTGCTACGCACCAACGGTGGAATTGTTTGGTGGAAAAATTATTCCCATTCAACTAAAACCTCCTTTTTACAATGTGGATTGGCAGGAAGTTGCGGATAAAATTTCAGCTAAAACGAAAATGATAATCATCAATTCGCCACACAACCCAAGTGGCATGCTTTTTTCTGAAGAAGATATGCTGGAATTACAACGATTAGCAGAGAAAAACGATTTGTTGGTTTTAAGTGATGAAGTTTACGAACACATCATTTTTGATGGAAACATACACCAAAGCGCTTCAAAATTTAATGCATTAGCCGAGCGAAGCTTTATTACGGCTTCCTTCGGAAAAACATTTCATAATACAGGTTGGAAAATGGGGTATTGCGCTGCACCAGAATATTTAATGAAAGAGTTTCAAAAAGTGCATCAATTTGTAGTTTTCTGCGTAAATCATCCGTTTCAAAAAGCATTTGCAACCTATTTAAAAGATGTAAATCATTATTTAAAACTATCAAACTTCTATCAGCAAAAGCGTGACTTCTTTTTACATTTAATGGAAGGTTCCAACTTCAAAATTGTTCCTTCAAAAGGAACTTATTTTCAGATGTTGGATTTTTCAGAAATTTCAGATGAAAGTGATATCGTCTTTACGGAAAGACTTACGAAGGAATTCAAAATAGCCACAATCCCAACTTCTGTTTTTAATGAAGGCGGAAAAGATTATAAACAAATACGAGTATGCTTTGCGAAAACAGATGAAACTTTAGCAAAAGCGGCTGGAATTTTAAAAGAATTTTAATTATTGAAACTTATTCAAATTATACCCTACTATAAGTTTTATCAATTAAAACATTAAAACAACAGATTGATTTTTAGCTTAACAGTCATTTTAATAGGTACCTTAGTTAAATAATTTTTATAAAATCTTCAATAATGGAAAACGGTAAAGACAAAAATTTTCACAAAAACGGAAATCCAAGTGGAAACACAAGTGATGTTTGGGAAATAAACGATGATAGCGCAGCACAATGCCCCTATTTCGGGAACACGCAACAACAGGTTGCCGGAGGTGGGCCAACCAACAGCGAATGGTGGCCAAATAGTTTACGATTGAATGTCCTGCGACAACAAAGTTCAAAATCGAATCCTATGGACAAAGATTTTGATTACAAAAAAGAATTTGAAAAGCTCGATTATAATGCTTTGAAAAAAGATCTGGTTCATTTAATGACAGATTCACAAGATTGGTGGCCTGCAGATTATGGTCATTACGGTGGGTTATTCATAAGAATGGCGTGGCATAGTGCCGGAACGTATCGAGTTACAGACGGCCGTGGTGGCGGAAATTCTGCCAATCAGCGTTTCGCACCTCTTAACAGTTGGCCAGATAACGGAAACCTTGATAAGGCCAGATTGCTGCTTTGGCCGATTAAACAGAAATATGGCAGAAAGATCTCTTGGGCAGATTTACTACAACTCGCCGGAAACTGCGCTTTAGAATCTATGGGTTTTAAAACATTCGGTTTTGGCGCGGGTCGACTGGACGTTTGGGAACCGGAGCAAGATGTTTACTGGGGTTCGGAAACGCAATGGCTTGGCAACGACAAAAGATATGAAGATGGACATCTTGAAAAACCATTAGCAGCAGCTCATATGGGCTTAATTTATGTAAATCCAGAAGGTCCCAACGGAGTACCAGATCCATTAGGCTCCGCTCACGATATTCGTGAAACTTTTGGTAGAATGGCTATGGACGATTATGAAACTGTGGCGTTGATTGCCGGAGGTCACACTTTTGGAAAAGCACACGGAGCTGGAGATGCTGAAAAATATGTAGATTCTGAACCAGCGGGTGCAGGCATAGAGCACCAGAGTAAAGGTTGGATTAGTAGTTATAAATCTGGCTTCGGCGACGATACAATTACCAGTGGTCTTGAAGGAGCTTGGACGCCCACTCCAGATAAATGGGATCACGAATACTTTAGGGTTTTGTTGGATTACGATTGGGAAAAAACCAAAAGCCCAGCTGGAGCTCACCAATGGAAACCAACTGCCGCTTCAAACGCATTCAAGGCGCCTATGGCTCACGACCCATCTAAAACCCAGGATCTGATGATGACCACTGCTGATATTGCGTTGAAAATGGATCCAGCCTATTTAAAAATATCAAAACATTTCCGGGATAATCCTGAGGAATTCGAAGATGCATTCGCACGAGGCTGGTATAAGTTAACACATAGAGATATGGGGCCAATTTCCCGCTATTGGGGACCTGAGGTACCAAGTGAAGAACTGCTTTGGCAAGATCCAATTCCCGAAGTAAACCATTCCTTAATTAATGATGAGGATATTGCTTCCCTTAAGAAAACAATTCTTGGTTCAGGTTTATCGATTTCCGAATTAGTTTCCACAGCTTGGGCTTCAGCGTCAACTTATCGCGGTTCAGATATGCGCGGTGGAGCAAACGGTGGAAGAATTCGTTTAGAACCGCAGAAAAATTGGGAGGTTAACAATCCTTCGCAGTTATCAAAAGTTTTGAGGAAACTTGAATCAATTCAAAATGACTTCAACAATAATCAAAGCGGCGATAAAAAAGTTTCAATGGCAGATTTAATCGTTCTTGGCGGTTGCGCAGCTATTGAAAAAGCGGCCAAAGATGCTGGACAAAATGTAACCGTTCCTTTTATACCTGGAAGAGGTGACGCATCTCAAGAACAGACTGATGTAGATTCTTTCAGACATTTGGAGCCAGTTGCGGATGGTTTCAGAAATTATTTAAAGACTGAACAACACGCTTCTTTTGAAGAATTATTGGTGGATAAATCACAGTTATTAACGCTTACTGTTCCAGAAATGACAGCACTTGTTGGCGGAATGCGCGTTTTGAAAACAAACTATGATGGATCAGATCACGGTGTATTTACAGATAAACCCGAAACTTTAACCAATGATTTCTTCGTAAATCTTCTCGATTTGGGAACTACATGGAAAGCCATTGGGAATGACGATCGAGTTTTCGAAGGACGCCATCGCGCAAGTAATACCTTTAAATGGACAGGTACAAGAGCAGATTTAATTTTCGGCTCCAACTCAGAGCTTCGGGCAATTGCGGAAGTTTATGCCTGCGAAGATTCCAAAGAAAAATTTGTTAAAGATTTTGTTACAGCTTGGAGCAAAGTGATGAATTTGGATCGCTTTGATTTGAAATAAATAGTACAGAAATTATAATTTAAAACAGAGTTGCATTTTATGTGGCTCTGTTTTTTTACTTTTATAACAAATGAAGAAACAACTTTTTGGCGCAAGAAGACAAGAGGTTTTGTTTGAAAATAAAGATTAAAAAAAAGAGCAGGTTTGAGCAAAAAATTTAAAATAACAATCATACAAAGCGAACTGCATTGGGAAAATGCCGAGGCAAATCGCGCAATGTTTTCCGAAAAAATTCAAAATATTGAAGACGAAACAGATTTAATTGTTCTTCCAGAAATGTTTACCACTGGTTTTTCAATGAACGCTAAAAAACTTGCTGAACCCAACGATGGCGAAACTTTGCAGTGGATGATTCATGAAGCACAAAAGAACAATTGTGCAATTACAGGAAGTGTTATTATTTCTGAAGAGACTAATTTTTACAACAGACTTTTTTTTGTTTTTCCAGATGGAAATTATGAAAAATATGACAAAAAACACACCTTTACGCTAGCCAAAGAAAATGAAACTTATAAGGCCGGAACCGAACGTTTAATCGTGGATTACAAAGGTTGGAAAATTTGTCCCTTGGTTTGTTATGACCTGCGTTTCCCCGTTTGGGCAAGAAATACCGAAGATTATGACGTTTTGATTTATGTTGCCAATTGGCCCAAAGTACGCACTCTTGCTTGGGATACTTTGCTCCGCGCACGAGCTATTGAAAATATAACTTATTGCATTGGCGTAAACCGCGTAGGTTTTGACGGGAACGACCACGAATACATCGGTCATTCCGCAGTTTATGATGTTTTGGGAAAACAAATTTCCACAACTTCCTATGAAAAGGAAATTATTGAAACTATAATTCTAGAGAAGGAACATATTGAAACTAACCGAAAACATCTTCAATTTCTGAATGATAGGGACGGTTTTACTTTAACGTAAAAGTTTCATTCAAACTCCAATTAGCACGCACTTCAATCTGCTTTGGGTAATAAATAATTTTTTCAGGGGCCATTCGGGTTAGGAAATTTCCTGCATCCCATCTTCCATTTTGGTTATCGTCGTAAATGATTCTTAGAAAATATTTGTCGGGAGAAAGTTCGTCAAAGTAAACATTTTTGTTTTCGTTTAAATATTCTTCCGCAACCACGTTGTACTTATTATCAACCATTTGCACCATAATTGGGAAACGATTTACGTTCATCAATGTTAAGTTCAACGTTCCATAATCTGAAATAAGTTTCGTGCTCGCCTTAAAAGCAAGTGTATCGTTCGTCTTTTCAAAAAAATCTGTCAACGCGCCTGGAAGTAGTTGTATGGAATAGCTCTGATCTTCTTGCTTCGGAAAAAATACCTCAGCCAAATTGTAGGTTTTGTTTAGTCTAATTGAAGGTTCAATAAATGAGGAATCTTTCGTCATAATCTGAAATTTTTCAGCATCAAAAGATATTAATGGCGTGTTTGAACGCAATTTAAAAGTGTCTTTCAACCGTAAGGTTTCCGATTTTACTGCTGAAATTTTTAGCGAATCTTTATAAAGTTCACGCATTCGAACCGTTGCTGTATCAATTTTATTTCCATTCGCAACTTTAAAAATCAGGGAATCAGCTTTAATTGAAGGTTTAAACCAATAGTGAAGCGTGTCTTTCTTTTCGTCTTTAAAAGTTGTGGCAACATAATCTTGTGGTTTTTCAGAAAGTAATTCAATTTTTAAATTGTCTGTGCGTCCTTCATAACCAAAAATGATGTGATTTTTGGCAATCTGACTTGGTCTTGCAAGTTTGTATGCCGGTGTTTCTTTAAAAAGTGTTAAAGAATATGTGGAATCTGAGGGTACAGAAATCAGGTCTTTTACAAACCCAATTTTATCATTCTTCGGCTGAAAAGTGTAGTCGTTATTTTTTTCATTCAACGCAAGTAATAGGTATTTTCCTTCCTTTAAATTAGTAAGTTCAAAAGTGCCCGTGCTGTCTTTTGTAATGGTTATGTAGGTTGGTTTTTCGGAATAAACCAAGGAATCCTTAAAGGCTTCATTTGCTTCATAAAGCATTACGGTTGTTGGAATTTCTGGAGCAATAAGTTGGGCATCTTTCACTTTTCCTGAAACAGTTAAACTATCTATATAACTTCCGGTGGAAAAAATGTATTTAAAATAATCAAACTGGTTTCCTTCGTTATTGTCCACAATACTCTTTCCAAAGTTGAAGGAATACGTTGTGTTCGGTTTCAAAGTATCCAACAATTTAATTTTCAATGTTTTTGAAGTACTGAGCGGAGTGATTATAGGCGTGTACTTCATCGGTGGCGAAATGATGAGTTCTTTGGTAAGATCTTTTAGTTTGATGTATTCATCAAAACGAATTTCAATTTCATCTCCAGTAAAATTTGTACTGTAGTTCTCTGGAGTACTTCTTACAATTACAGGCGGAATGGTATCTCGTGGCCCACCAGAAGGGTTTCCTTTTTTTGCACAATCTATAAAAGAGAGCATAAACAGTAACGCAATGGGTATATAAAGAAGACGGTGTTTCAAAGTAAAGGGTTAATTATTATTTGTTAAAAGTTAATTGTAGCGCTACCAAATTGATTTTTCAAAAATAAACAATAACCAATTACTATTTCCAAATTACTTTAGGTTGTTGCAATTGTGGCAATGCTGATACTCACGTTTTCGCCTTTCAGCAATTGTAATCCACATTTTTCCAGCGTGGCGCCGGTGGTAATAATATCATCTACTAACAAAATATGTTTGTCTTTAATTGCTTCAATATTTTGAACAGTAAATTCTTCTTCAGCTTCAAAACGAAGGATTCTTGTTTTAAAAACCTGTGATCCTGATTTGGAAATTTTTATCAAAACATCATCCCGATACGGAACATTTAGAGCTAAAGCAATTTCTTTTCCAAAGCCTTCCACTTGATTGTAGCCGCGTTTCTTCAGCTTTTGTTTATGCAAGGGTACTGGAATTACCATTTCTATTTCATTATAAGCAGAATTTTCAGCTAATTCCGCTCCTAGCCATTTTCCGAAGAAATAGCTCACTTCATTCTTCCCTCGGTATTTTAAATTGTGTAATAATTCCTGTGTAAGGCCCCTTTTTTGAAAATAAACTAGGGCTGTGGCGTTTTTTACTAAAAATCTTCCATAGAATTTATCTTTCAACATTTCACTGTCTGTTTTGTGGAAGGAAGCCACTGGAAGCGAGTGAATACAATCCATACAGAGCGTTTCCTCTCCCTTAAGAAGCAGTTCTTTACACCCAACACAAACTTTCGGAAATAGTAGATTTAACATATTTTAAGAATTTTTACCATTTTGTAAACGTTTGTTAAAGAAATACCTACCTACATTTGTCGCTTAAACTTAACTTATTAACTATGAGTACTGAAAACGAAAATAATAGCGGCAAATTCAAGATCCTGATTGGAGTTCTTTCTGTTTTGTTAATAGCGTTAGCGGTTTATACCGTAACATTATTCAACGACAATAAATCTACGGTTTCAAATCTAGAAACGCAAAAAGCAGATATTGAACAGGAATTGCAAGGTCTTATTGCTAATTATGATGAAGTAATAAAGGATAACGAGCTTAAAGATAAAGATTTACTAGCTGCACGAGAAAGAATTACAGTGCTTTTAGACTCTGTTAAAGGCGCAAAAGCGAATATTGGATTGATTGAAAGATATAAAGCTGAAGTAGGCAGACTTAAACAAGAGCGCGTTATGCTCTTTAAACGTGCCGATAGCTTAATAGCTGCCAACAAACAACTGGCAATGGAGCGTGATAGCACCTATACTGAATTAAGCAATACTAGGATGGTTGTAGATTCAGTGAACCAAGAAAACATGGCGATGAACGAAACCATTAAAAAAGGTTCTATCGTTAAAGCCACAGATCTTCGTGGAGAAGCCGTTATTATTAGAAATAGTGGTAAAGTTGTTGACACAAAACGTTCCAGCAGAGCAGATAAAATCAGAGCTTGCTTTACATTAGCTCCTAATACCATTGCCAAAAAAGGTGATAGAATACTTTACGTTCAAGTAGTAAATCCAAAAGGTAAAATGATGGGTGACAATACCGTAAAGCAATTTGAGGACACAAACCTAAATTATAGCGCCTCTACAAATGTTTTCTATGAAAATGATGAACTGGATGTTTGTATTCTTGTAAATGCATCAGAAACAAACCTCGTTGAAGGAAGATACACCATCAATCTTTTTGACGGTCCTTCCCAAATTGGAACGACTACTATGGAGCTTAAATAGGCTACTATTCTAATAAAAGAGAAATTAAATTATTTTAAAAGACCATCGCATTAAATGTGATGGTCTTTTTCTTTGGAAAAAACAATCTCCACCTTTGGGAGTTGGGGGAATTTCCTATTTTTGCGCTATGGCAAACAATGAAGATCAATTCAAAAAAGTAGTCTCCCACGCAAAGGAGTACGGTTATATTTTTGCATCTAGCGAAATCTACGACGGTTTAAGCGCCGTTTATGATTACGCTCAAAACGGTGTAGAACTAAAGAAAAACATTCGGGAATATTGGTGGCGCAGTATGGTATATATGCACCAGAATATTGTGGGAATAGATTCTGCAATATTGATGCATCCCACAACTTGGAAGGCTTCTGGCCACGTTGATGCTTTCAACGACCCGTTGATAGACAATAAAGATTCCAAAAAAAGATATCGCGCCGATGTTCTTATTGAAGATCACGCCGAAAAAATTTATCAAAAAGCTCAAAAAGAAATTGAAAAAGCCAGAAAACGTTTTGGCGAAAGTTTTGACGAAGAACAGTATTGCGCAACAAACGAGCGCGTTATTAATTATCTAGCCGAAAACCGAAGAATTTTAGAGCGAATGGGCAAATCTTTAGGAAACGAAGATCTTGCCGATGTAAAAGCTTTGATTGATGAACTTGAAATAGCAGATCCTGAAACCGGTTCAAAAAACTGGACTGAGGTGCGACAATTCAACCTGATGTTCGGAACAAAATTGGGAGCTTCCGCAGAAAGCGCGATGGATCTTTACCTTCGTCCGGAAACCGCTCAAGGTATTTTTGTAAACTTCTTAAATGTGCAAAAAAGCGGAAGGATGAAAATTCCATTCGGAATTGCGCAGACTGGAAAAGCTTTTAGAAACGAAATTGTGGCCCGCCAATTCATCTTCCGTATGCGCGAATTTGAGCAGATGGAAATGCAATTCTTTGTGCGTCCAGGTGATGAAATGAAATGGTATGAATACTGGAAAAAAACCCGTTTAAATTGGCATCTTTCTTTAGGTATGGGAGCAGAAAACTACCGCTTTCACGACCATGAAAAATTAGCACATTACGCAAATGCTGCTGCAGATATTGAATTTAACTTTCCTTTCGGCTTTAAAGAATTGGAAGGAATTCACTCCAGAACCGATTTCGATTTAAAAGCACACGAAAAATTTTCCGGTAAAAAATTACAATTTTTTGATCCCGAATTGAATGAAAGCTACGTACCTTATGTAGTTGAAACCTCTATCGGTTTGGACAGAATGTTCCTTGCCGTTTTGAGTAATTCACTTCAAGATGAAACTTTAGAAGACGGAAGCATTCGTACCGTTTTAAAACTTCCAGCAATTTTAGCACCCGTAAAAGCAGCTGTTTTACCATTGATAAAAAGAGATGGTTTGCCAGAAATCGCACAAAAAATAATTGACGATTTGCAGTGGGATTACAACGTGATTTATGATGAAAAAGATGCCGTTGGAAGACGTTACCGTCGCCAAGATGCCGTTGGAACACCGTTCTGTATAACCGTGGATCACCGAACTATAGAGGATAATACCGTTACTATCCGTTATAGAGATTCAATGGAACAGGAACGTATTAAAATTGAAGAAATTTCTGAAAAAATGAAGGAAACCATTTCATTCAAGAATTGGATTTCTTAATAATTTTGTAAGCTGTTAATTTTATAAACTGAAAAGGAAAATATTAATTTATTTTCCTTTTTTTATATCAACTAATTCCACTGGATTAGCCTTTTCACAACGATTCATTCTTCGAAGACCATTGAATTTTATCCAAACTTTTTGACCATCCTTTTTGTAGTTTTCTTCTAAATTGGTTGGATCCAAATAATAAAATTCCTTAGCATCACTCATCATTTTTATAGTATAAGGACAATCGCCTTCTCTGTCAGAATATTCAATGGTTCCCAACTTATATCCAGCAGCCTTCATTTTTTGTGAATTCATTATTTCATTATTTGTCGTAGTTACCGTGGTGGATGTTGTTTCAGAAGTTGTTTGGGAAGTAGTATTAGTTTGCTTTTGCTTTTCTGCGGTGCCACAGGAAAGGATCAGTGTTGAAAAAATTGCGAAGGCTGTCTTTAAAATCATTCCGTTAGGTTTTAAAATGAATTTTGAAGATACAAAAACTAGCTGTTTCAACTTAGATTTTAGAGATATTTTGTGATAAAAAAAAGACGTTTATAAAATGAAGAACGTATTCAGCTTTTATCTTATTCATCACGATTTTCTATTTCAATAATACTTACGGGAGCGGCTTTTTCACAGCGGTTCATACGTCCCAATCCTCCAAATTTTACCCAAACGGTTTGTCCATTTCTTTTAAAATTTTCATTCAAATTTATTGGATCAACATAGTAAAAATCCTTTTCGCCATCTTTTAGTTGAATGGTGTATTCACAATCATCCGCCAATTCTGAATATATAATTCTGCCTGGCAAATAACCTTCCGCCATTTTTGCTTTATTGTAGATTTTTTTGGCCTCAATTTCTGCAGGACTGTTTGTTTCAATATTTTGTGATTGATTTTGCCCAACGCCGCAAGAAAATATGATTGACGAAAAAATTATGATCCCTATTTTTGAAAACATTTTTAGAAGTTTATATGATTTATGAAGATACAAAAATTAAAAATACGCCCGCAACTGCAAACTTCCCGTATGCACGGTTTTTGTAGTTTCACTTTTCCTTCCAAAATACGAAAGATTTGCATCCAAATATTTTGTTATCCGTTTTTGAAAAAGTAACCGCCAAGTAAAATTAGTTCCCGGCTGCAAACCTTCTAACATTTGGTAAGCCACTGGTGAAAAGGGACTGCCTTCAAATTTGTTGTCTATATAATTAAATTCACCGTTAAAGGAAATTTTTTCAGCATTAGTATATGCGAAGGAAAAACCAATAGTTTGTTGGTTCAACTTTTCCAAGTTGCCCAATTGGTTTTCTTGGTTTGCGAATTCATAAAATACATCGAAACGCGCTTGCTGACTGAATAAATAGGAAAGTTTAGGGTTGAATTCATATTTGTTCAAAAGATAATTTCGGTTAGCAAAATTCTCTGAAAGACTTTCATTACTGCCTTTAGCACCTTTCAAATTCAGCAGCCAACTTTCCAAAAACTTATGGTTGAAATTAAGTTGATGACTTTCTAACTGATTTCGTTGTAAACCCACGGCCAGCAAGTTATCGCTAGATGTAGATATATAAGTATAGCTCGTGGTATAACGCTGTTTTCCGCGGTTAAAAAACAGCGCATTTCTAAAATTTAAGGTCAATCCTAACTGGTCATCGCCTCCATCTTTAAACGGATTTATATTAAATCCATCACTTTTTCGCTTCACTTTTCGATCCAAAACGTAGGAAGTTTGATTGTAAAAATGTGAAAGCACTTTTTTGAATCCTTCCTTATCAGACCATTTTTGGGGATTCAGCGTTAAAATTTGACTGAATTTATTCTGCCTAATTTTCAAAAATATTTGGTTGGGAAGTAGGATTCGAATATACTCTGCTTGATCTTGGAATTGTGCAATTTCAAACTCTTCCAATTCCTGAATTCCGTTGTTATTGTAGTCAATCCAAGTGTAAACTCCCTGTCCCGGATCGGTTTTAATGTATGTAAATTCTTGCTGCGGAATTACTCCGCTGTTAGATTCCAAAGCCGTGTTCCAACGAATGCCTCCATCAAACAACGCCTGATTGTAAATAATTCGTGAACTAAGTGACCGTTCGGTTTCCCGTTTATTAATTATCACAGGAAGCGAGTCGTTAGGATTAAACCCGGTGCCAGTATTAGGCTCAAACTTTAAAGTTCTATAATTCGCAAAAGCGGAAAGTTGCGTGTTTTCAGTATTTATAAGTTGCGATTTTAAGTAATAGGTATTTGACGAATTCACCTTTTGAAGCAAATTGTTACGGACGCTATCATTCACCCGAAATTGATAACCCGCTTCCACAAAAACTTTTGTGCTATCCCCTATTCCTGAAAACACTTCAAAAGCACTAAATTTTTGACTTATTGGCGAAATACTATCGCGGGAAACATCTTTAATTTGATTGTCTTCCAAAGCCACTTTTCCACCAACCCAAGCTTTTTCTAAAGAATAGGTTGTGGTGTTATTTAGTCTAAAAAATTTCGAGGAAATTGAATCTGCTTTGCTATTTAAAAGACTTCCGTAGGTTAGAAATCTTAATTTTTTCAGTTTTATTGCTGAAGAGATTACGTGCCGCGTTCCGTTGAAATTTTCAGAATAATTCAAATTTTGAAATTCATAACGCCCACCACCTATTTTTGGTTTTGAAACCTCAACTCCCGAGATCACAAAACTTTGATTTCCTTTTGGATTGAGAAGGTTCCAATCACGGTTAAATTCAATATTGTAAAGTCTTTCAACGGTTCTGAAATTATTTTGCACAAAATCCAACGATCCAAAAGCTTCTACTTTTAGTGTATCTGACGTGGTTAAAACGCGTTGGTTGAAGGCTAATCTTCCCGCAAAACCGTCGTTGTCACCGTTATCAATATCACTGAAAAGATTCAAATCGTTTTGGCTGCCTGCAATTTCAAAATCTATTTTAGTCTTCTCCGAAGGATGATAACTTCCATTTAAACCGCCAACTTGTAATTTTATTGGAGCATTTAAACGAATAATTGGCTCATAATTGCCTTGCCGAATACCGTTTACGGGAGCAACATATTGAAAAATACGGCTTATGGCGTTGTTGTCGCTAATTCTATAATTTCCGTTGTTATTGCCAACAATTGAAAAACGCACGCTGAAAAGTTCATCCTCAGGATTATTGGAAAATACGAAAACCGTTTCGCCATTTATCACTTCTTTTTTATAAAGAATTTTATTCTCAGAGTAAGTATCTGGAACGGCTGAAGGGGCGCTCATCAAATCTCTATTATCACCGGCGGCCTTTAAAATGGCCACTTGTTCTTCGGTCAGGTTTTGTTGTAAAGGCTGATTTTTCGCATCGCTTTCCGAATAAACATAAACGCCCAAATCTAGATTTTCACTTGTATAATTTCCGCCACCGTAGCCAATAAAGCGTGTGTAACTTCTATCAGTATATTGATATTCCACCGAAATCCGCATATTGCTGGTTATTGGGTAGGTTGGGTTGAATTTTATTTCGCCAGCGTTGTAATCTATTACGTAATCCTCGTTCTCACCACGTTGTAAAAGCAAGCCGTTTACGTAAACCCGTTCGCTTCCGGAAACCACCAAAATATAGAGTTCGCCATTGGGACCAATTAATTTATACGGCCCTTGATTTCCTTCTTGACCAATAAATTCACTTTTTGAAAAAACGCCACGCACCAAAGCACCAGCGGCAAAAGTCGAGATTTTGGAGCCGTCTTCATTATTAAAGGTTCCGCCAAGCGAGATTCCTTGCACTTTTTTAGTAAATCTTCCAAAGTAACTATTGTTGTTTTGAAGGTCAACATCTCCCGCACGAATGTTCCAATTTTCGCCGAAAAGTTCGATGAAAATTTGATCAAATTCATTTAAACTTTGTGAATAACCGCCTTCTTGAGTTGGAATATTTGCATCTTGAATGGAGGCGCGAATGGAAACCTTATCGCTCAATTTTCCTGTGATTTGAAGGTCTAGTTCACTGTTTACAACTGCATTTTGATTGTTTCCAATCGTAATTCCTCTTGAAATACTTCCCGAAGTATTCAAACCATCAAAAGGTGTGAAAATGTTTTGATTGGTGCTTTCTTGCAACGAATATAGTTTGTCAATTTTTCCAGTATTTTCAACTATAATTTTAGGATCAAGTGCAAAATAATCCCGCGTCAAAAAATTTGGATATTGTAAATATTGAATGGTTAGCGAATCTTGTTGCTGTTGTAATTCTTCAGAAAAAATAATAATACCCTTTTTGAAATCTATCCGATAGCTAAAAGGATCCGGCGAATTACCGTCTTTATCACTTATTTGAAAACTTTTCGGGTTGATACCTGCGCTATCTATAACCACTGTATCTTTTAAAGCAATTTTTTTCTCTTTGTAATTTGAAGTAATATCCTGCGCATAGCCAGTGACGGCAATAAAAAAGATAAAAACGAGCAGGTATAACTTCATTAACTATAAAACTGAACGATTGTGTTTTTATTTTGTCGGTTATTTTATGATAACCTTTTGGGAAATTTTTAGGGTAAAAATACAATCTTATTTACTTTAGCAACGCAAAATCTCTCTGCGTACTCTATGTCTTTTTGGTGAAAATAAAAACCACAGAGGCACAGAGGCCACAAAGCACTAATTCTTTAAGATTTGAAAATAATATCATATAACGTAAACGGAATCCGCGCTGCAATGCGCAAAGGATTTATTGAATGGCTACAAGCTGCAAACCCAGACGTAATCTGTCTTCAAGAAACCAAAGCCAATTTTGACCAAGTAGAAGTTGAAGAAATTGAAAAAGCAGGCTATCCCTATCATTATTGGTACAGCGCCACAAAAAAAGGCTATAGTGGCGTTGCAATTTTTTCAAAAATAAAACCAAATCACATTGAATACGGCACTGGCATTGAATATATGGACTATGAAGGAAGAAACATTCGCGTGGATTTTGATGATGTTTCAGTGATGAGCCTGTATTTGCCAAGTGGAACAAACATTGCCCGTTTGGAACATAAGTTCACTTACATGGCCGATTTTAAGAAGTATATTGATAATTTAAAAAAAGAAATTCCTAACTTGGTTATCTGCGGCGATTACAACATTTGTCACGAAGCCATTGACATTCACGATCCTGTTAGACTAAAAAACGTTTCTGGTTTTTTACCTGTTGAAAGAGAATGGTTGGATGGGTTTATGAAAAGTGGGTTTATTGATAGCTTTCGTCATTTCAATAAAGAGCCAGACAATTATACTTGGTGGAGCTATCGCGCAAACGCCAGAAACAACAATAAAGGTTGGCGGATAGATTATAATTTAGTTTCGCAACCATTGCTAGAAAACCTAAAACGCGCTGTGATATTACCCGAAGCGATGCACAGTGACCATTGCCCGCTTTTGGTGGAGTTAGAATTTTAATAGGATTTAGACCCTAAAGGTTTTTAAAACCTTTAGGGTCTTTTCACAATTAATAAAAACATGAATTTCCCAGAAGAGTTTTATGCGCACTTAGCAACCCATAATTACACCGAAATAAAAGGTGGAACCGAAAGAGATAATTTCTTGGAAATTTGGGTAGTTTCAGTAAATAACCGTGTTTTTGCCAGAAGTTGGAACAAAAGCGCCAGAAGTTGGTTCACAGCTTTTCTTGAAAAAGGTGTTGGTCAATTAAAATATGGAGAAAAAGTGATAAATGTAAAAGGGGAAAAACTTGATGCAACTGCACCAATTCAAAAACAAATTAATCAAGCTTACTTAAAAAGATACAATCAGAAAGAAAATATCTTTTATTCCGAAGGTATTACGCAGCCAGAATATTTAGATTATACAATAGAGTTTTTTTTCGGGCAAGTAAGTCAGACCTAACAGGTTTTAGAAACCTGTTAGGTCTCTTCATCTAATTTAATTAAAAGATTCCCGCCTTCGCGGAAAATAAATATGAAATACACAACACTACCAAATACAAATATAAAAATCAGCAAACTCTGTCTAGGCACCATGACATGGGGCCAACAAAATAATGAGACTGAAGCCCACGAGCAACTCGATTTCGCCATTGATAAAGGAATCAATTTTATAGATTGTGCAGAAATGTATCCAGTTCCCGCAAACCCAAAAACGCAAGGAAAAACAGAAACTTTCATTGGAAATTGGTTAGCAAAAAAGAAGAATAGGACAGATTTAATTATCACATCAAAAATCGCGGGGCCGAGCCGAAATATGGATCACATTCGGAAACCGCTAGATTTTAGTAAAAAATCTTTAGAAGATGCCATTCATAAAAGTTTAAATAGGTTGCAAACTGAATATATCGACTTATACCAACTTCATTGGCCGGAACGCAACACCAATTATTTCGGGCAACTTGATTATACGCACAAAGAAGACGAAGCTTGGAAGGATAATTTTGCTGAAGTACTTCAGCATTTAGAAGAATTTGTTCAGGCAGGAAAAATTAGACACATTGGGATTTCAAACGAAACACCATTTGGAGTAATGCGCTGTATCGAAGAATCACGAAAAGGAAAATTGAAGATTGCTTCCGTTCAAAATCCTTATAACTTGGTGAATAGAAAAGATGAAATTGGTTTGAGTGAAATTCTTCAGCGAGAAAATATTGGGTATTTGGCATACTCGCCTTTAGGTTTTGGAACCCTCACTGGAAAATATTTAAACGGAAAGGCTAATGAAAATTCACGAATCAATCAGTTCAAACAATACAGTCGCTATGCGAGCAAACAAGCCTTTGAAGCAACTGAAAAATATTTTGAAATTGCAAAAAAACACAATCTGAGTTTCGCGCAATTATCATTAGCATTTATTCTTCAGAAGAAATTTGTAACGGCTCCAATTATTGGAGCAACATCCATAAAACAACTTTCAGAAAATATTGGAAGTGTCCATGTTTCGCTTTCCAAAGATATTTTGAAAGAAATTGACGCGGTGCACAATCAAATCCCTAATCCGGCACCCTAAAAACTTTCCAGGTTTCTTTTAAATGAAAATCCAAAAATTCATTAATTTCCCGCCCTATTATTAAACTCAAACCTAGAAGGTTTAAGCTAAATCTTGACTTAAACAAACGCACTATATCCAGTAATAGCACGACCTACAATCAAGGTGTTAATTTCTTTGGTGCCTTCATAACTGTAAATCGCTTCGGCATCTGCCACAAAACGAGCAACATCATATTGTAGTAAAATTCCGTTACCACCCATAACTTCGCGAGCTTGACTCACCACATCGCGGGTTCTCATACTGCAAAATACTTTGGCGAGGGAAGCGTGTTCATCCGTTAACAAACCTTCATCTTGCAATTCTGAAAGACGAAAACACAATGTTTGCATCGCTGTTAGATTGGCAACCATTTCTACCAAATGATTCTGAACTAATTGATAAGAAGCAATAGGTTTTCCAAATTGTTCACGTTTTTTTGTGTATTTCAGCGCCGCTTCATAAGCACCGCGAGCGCAACCAACAGCCTGCCAAGCAACACCAGCACGAGTCATTCTTAAGACTTTGGCAGTATCTTTAAAAGAGTCACATTTTTGAAGTCTATCACTTTCTGGCACACGACAATCAGTCATTGTAATTAACGCATTTTGAACGGTGCGGAGGGCCATTTTGTTTTCAATTTTTTCAGCTACGAATCCAGGATTTCCTTTTCGTACTAAAAATCCTTTTACTTGATCTGAAGCTTCGTCACGTGCCCAAATGATGGTCACATCTGCAAATGTTGCATTTCCAATCCATTTCTTTTGTCCGTTTAAAACCCATTCATCGCCTTCTTGTCTGCACGTTGTTCCCAAACCTCCAGCAACTGCAGAACCCACTTCAGGTTCGGTCAAACCAAAAGCTCCAATAAGTTCCATTTTGGCCATTTTGGGAAGCCATTCTTGTTTTTGTTCTTCACTTCCGCAGATATAAATTGAACCCATTGCCAAACCACTATGAACCCCAAAAAATGTAGAAATAGAAACGTCAACACGTGCAAGTTCCATCGCTATTATACCTTCCATCACATAGTTTTCGTCTGGCGTTCCGTAACCTTTATAAGTAAGTCCGCAAATATTTAATTCTGCCATTTTGGGAATAATTTGAAACGGAAACTCAGCTTTGTTCCAGTATTCATTGGCTATCGGCTTTATTTCGTCCTCCATAAAATTGCGGACTTTTATTTGAAGTTCGCGTTGCTGCGGGCTTAATTTTAAAGCCATATCATAGAAATCGCCATCGATAGGAGGAAGTTTATGTTGGCCTTTTTTCCCGCCTTTGTGTTTAAGCATTTTCATTAAACCCGCCAATTGACGATCGTCGAGCTCACCAACGGTTTTCATGATTTCGGAAAGATCTACTTTTTGCGAAAGTTTGCCTAGTGCATCAAGATCAATATCTTTCATTAAATGAAGGGTCTGTTTTATTTTGGAAAAGATGGACATGATAGTTTTTTAGAATTGAATTCTAAAGATACTATTAAGCAATTTCGCTTATGTCTAAAAAAAAGTTAATTCAAAGGAAGTTCATTCAAAAATGATTGATTTATGAAACCTTTCAAGCTATCACGTGTTTGAATATGAAACCAATCTTGATTTTTCCCAAGCACCAAAACGGTATCATTTTTCTTTAAAGTGGCTAATTGTTCAAAAACCGAAGCTGGACCTTTGTGCAGCTCGGCTCTGTTTTTAAAGATAAAACCTTTCACAACTTTTGAAATATCTTTCACTTGTTGTACATCCGCCATTTTTATATACGGATAAGGATTTACTGCTCCATTTTTTCTATAAATTCCAAAATGGAGATGTGGCGCTGTAGTTATAGCATTGCCTGAATTGCCAACAAAACCGAGGGTATCGCCAGTTTTCACTCTTTTCCCGGTAGTAACGGCTATGCTGTCCAGATGTGCATAATACACTCTTTTACCAAAAATTCCGTCCATTAGCCAAACTTGTTTTCCACCCAAACCGTGTTCGCCGGTTGAAGTAATTCTACCATCAGAAACTGCAACAACTGGAGTTCCTCTAGCTGCAAAAATATCTACACCTTCGTGCGAACGGCTTCCTTCGCCACGAGGATCGGCCCAAAAACTTTGTACACTTTTATTAGTCCCACCGCTCACGGGGAAAAAATACATTGGTTCTGCATAAATTTTAATAATGAAGGGAATTTGTCGCTTCATTTCAGGTTGAACGACAACTTTATAAACGGCAGATTTATCAATTTCGAAAGCAAGCGAAGCACTTTTAGCTTCGGAACTTTTTACAAGTTTAAACACTTTTAAAGAATCGCTTTTCTGCTGAAAAAGATCTATAAAAACGGAAGCCGAATCGGGTTGTTTTTCAACTTGAACAACAATACGTTCGCCTTCTTTCAACTGCATATTATAACTGTAAACGTTGAAGTTTTCTTCAGAAAAAATTCCACTTTCAGAATACGGTAACGTAATTTGAATATTGTCTTCCTTGGAGTTTTCAAAAGCCTTTTTCCATTGAAGCAAAAGAGAATCATTTTTTGAAAAATTGCGTTCGTAAACTTCGCGTGCAGTTGGTTGCACGAATATATCAGCTGCCTTTCGAATTTCTTCTTTACAGCTTGTAATTAGTATTCCCAGAAGAATTAATGTGAAAAGGATTCTCAAATTCATAGCGATTCCAAAGTAAAAGAAATTATACCAAAATCAACCAAAAAGATGATGAACCACATCGTGTACTTTCGCAACTTTAATGATGTTGATGTGAAAATTGTTCTTCGGAATTTTGCAATATTTCGAAATTACAATAGAAGTGAAACCGAGTTTTTCAGCTTCCAATATACGCTGCTCTACGCGTGTTACGGGACGTACTTCGCCTGCCAAACCAACCTCAGCGGCAAAGCA
Source organism: Aequorivita sublithincola DSM 14238 (assembly GCF_000265385.1). Classification (NCBI taxonomy): domain Bacteria; kingdom Pseudomonadati; phylum Bacteroidota; class Flavobacteriia; order Flavobacteriales; family Flavobacteriaceae; genus Aequorivita; species Aequorivita sublithincola. The sequence continues at coordinate 1,468,174 of NC_018013.1, read as the reverse complement.
AAGACGTTTGTCTATGGCAATGTCTATGTTTGAAGAAAGCACGGCGGCAACCACAGCCAAATCAATTGCTGGATCGTCAACCGTAATTCCGCCAGTTACATTTAGAAAAACATCTTTTGCGCCCAGTTTGAAACCCGCTCGTTTTTCCAAAACGGCAAGAATCATATTCAGACGTTTTGCGTTGTAACCTGTGGCGCTTCGTTGTGGCGTTCCATAAACGGCGCTGCTTACCAAAGCTTGGATTTCAATCATCAACGGACGCATTCCCTCCAATGTTGCAGAAATTGCGGTGCCGCTTAAATCTTCGTCGTTCTTCGATATTAATATTTCCGAAGGATTTGAAACTTCGCGTAGACCACTGCCCTGCATTTCGTAAATACCTAATTCATTAGTACTTCCAAAGCGGTTTTTATTAGCGCGTAGAATTCTGTAAATATGGTTTCGGTCGCCTTCAAATTGCAAAACGGTATCTACCATATGTTCCAAAATTTTTGGCCCGGCGATGTTTCCGTCTTTGGTAATGTGACCTATTAAAATGACTGGTGTTGCGGTTTCTTTTGCAAATTTTATTAGCTCCGCGGCAGCTTCACGAATTTGAGAAATACTTCCGGCAGTGCTTTCAATGGCATCTGTGTGCAAGGTTTGTATGGAATCAATAACCACAATATCTGGTTCAATTTCTTCAATAATTCTGAAGATATTCTGGGTTTTTGTTTCAGTTAAAATGAAACAATTTTCAGAAATGGGTTGAATACGTTCTGCCCTCATTTTTATTTGCTGGGCGCTTTCCTCTCCTGAAACATAAAGCGTTTTATAAGGGAGTTGCAATGCTATTTGAAGCATTAAGGTGCTTTTTCCAATTCCGGGTTCGCCGCCTAAAAGAGTTAATGAACCAGGAACCAAACCGCCACCAAGCACTCTGTTTAATTCGTTATTTTTTGTATTTAAACGCGCTTCAGATTGAGTAGAAATTTCTGAAATTCGTTGCGGTTTCGAAACTCTTTTTGAAGTATTTTCGGAAGATTTCCAGCTTACTTTTTCAGCTTTTTGTATAACTTCTTCTGCGATAGTATTCCATTCTTTGCAGGAATTGCACTGTCCTTGCCATTTGTCAAATTGTGCACCACAATTTTGACAGAAAAAGGTTGATTTTGTTTTGGCCATAATTGAAAAGGTAAAGATACATCATTTTCTGTGCTCCCTAATTTCTGAAAACAAGACAAAAATTATTTTAGCAAACTCCATTCTCACAAAATAATAGCTTATTCAATATAGGATTAAAAACATTTTTATTATTCCAAACAATTCCTGAATAGCACAACATCCTTTTGTTAAAATAAATATATTTACTGTTTTATCAGTTTATTCATGAAACCACTATTACTCTACTTATTACTTATATGTTTTGGCAATGGTGTGTTAAGTGCGCAACAATACCAATTTAAAAATTACAAGGTAGAAGAAGGTTTGGTGAGTAATGAAACCTTAGACATGCTACAAGATAGCAAACATAGAATATGGGTATCTACCGTTAGTGGCATAAGTTGTTTTGATGGCCAAAATTTTACAAACTATACTATAGAAAATGGACTAGCCTCCAATGTTTGCTTTAGTATTTTTGAAGACTCCAAAGAACGTATTTGGGTAGGAACCTTCAATAAAGGGATAAGCTTTATTGAAAACGGGAAAGTAATTAATATTGAAAGTGAAAAATTTAAAAACTTAGGAATTGTTACAAGTTTTTTAGAAGGTGAAGATGGTGCCATATATATATTTTGTGTTGGTGGCGCTGCTAAGTACATTGATGGAAAAATTACTGTTCTAATAGATAGTATTCTTACACCAGAGTTTAGTGATTTTGAAGATGTTGCGTGGTACGATAACAATACAATTTATATCGCGACAACCGGAAAAGGAATTTTTAAAATGACTTTAAATCCTTTTAAAATTGAAAATATCTATAATCAAGAAAATGGCATTAATAACATCTGTTATTCAGTGGTTGTGGATAAAAACAAAAACATTTGGGTGGGAGCATATGGCGAACTTTATAAAATTGTAAATGAAACTCTTACCAAATACAAATTTAAACCAGAAGATTTTGATAAAAATCGCATACACAACATCCACTTAGAAAATGAAGACCAACTATATTTAAGTTTAGAAGGGAATGGCTTAGGAATTTTTAATAAAAAAACCGGAGATCTAGAATTAATAAACGAAAGTAAAGGCCTTCCAACTAATTATATATATAGAACTATAAAAGATACGGAGGGTAATTTCTGGATGACAAGTTACGGTGAAGGCATTATACGTTTTCGGGATACTTCTTTCAAAGTTTATAAAAAAGAGCTTGGCCTACCCGCAAAATCTGCATATGCCGCAACGTACTGGAATAATGAAATGATTTTGGCCACAGATAATGGGTTGCTCGCCATTTCAGAAAACAAAGAAGTAAAGACCTTAGTAAAAGACACTCAGGTAAAGAATATTTTTGTTACTCCTGCCAATACATTACTTTTTACCACAAATGGAGACGTTAGGGAACTGTCTACAAATGGTTCGCAAAAATTGATTGATAAAGGATACTACAATCTGCTCTATAAAGATGAAAAATATACGTTTCTTTTTGAAACTGAAAGAATAAAAGTATTATCAAAAGACGCTACATACTTTATAAAAACAAATCGTTCTATTGCCATTGTGCCTATTGAAGATCGCTATATACTTTGTAAAGTTTCTGGGCTATTCCAAACAAATGGAATAAAAGTAGATACCATTCCAGGATTAAATCGCTCAGAACATTTCAATTTTAGGAGCATTGATCCAGTTAGCAAAAATGAGGTTATCGCGGGAAGTGAAAGTAAGATTTATTATATTAAATTAGATGACGGTCAATTTCAAACAAAAATTTATGATATGAAGCGTTTTAAAAACTTAAAAAGTTTTAAAGCGCTTAAGGTAGATAACAATGACTTGTGGCTAGCTGGCAGAGATTTATTCATGAAAGTAGATCTCGGTAATTTACTAAAGAACGACACTGTAATTGCCAAAACCTATAAAACCATTCCAAATTTTTTAAAAAATGAAGTGGATTTTAATTCACTTTTTGTCACTAAAGATGATAAAGTACTCGCATCTTCATTAGACGGTTTATTAGTATTTGATGAAACAGCTTATGTGCCTCTCACTAAGCCACCAAAAATTGATTTAGGAGGTGTTCACCTATTTTCAGAACCCTTAATTGATAGTCTTTATAGAACAAAAAAGGGAATAATGTTACCCTATGAAAAAAACTATTTAAGTTTTTCAATGCAGGCAATCACTTTCACCTACCCAGAAAATGTATATTACAAATACCGAATGAAGGGACTTCGGGATGGCGACGAATGGTCCCAACCTACAAAAGACCCAAATGTGGTATTTTCTTATCTACCTCCTGGAGCTTACGTTTTTGAGTTTACCGCAGACAATGGAGACGGCTTATGGCAACAAAACCCTTATGAATATTCATTTACTATAACCGTTCCCTTTTGGCGTACTTGGATATTTTGGGCTTCTGTAATTTCCTTTAGCACGCTGTTATTTTTCTTTATTTATTATTACAGAAACAAAGCAGAAAAAAAACGAAACGAAGCTTATACACACAACCTAATTCAAGGACAAGAAGAAGAGCGAATCCGCGTGGCTCGCGAATTACACGACAGCGTAGGACAAAAATTAATGCTCCTAGCCAAGAAAACCAAAAGTACTGGCAATCCTGAGATGGAATTTCTGGCCACCAATACTTTGGAAGAATTACGAACCATCTCCCGCGGACTTCATCCCGCAAACCTGGAGCGATTAGGGCCAACCGCCGCCATTATAAACCTGATTAATGAAGTGGATAACAACACAAACATATTTTTCACTCACGAAATTGAAGACATAGATACTTTGTTAAGTAGGGATGCGTCCTTACATTTGTATAGAATAATTCAAGAAGTTTTGAATAATATGGTAAAACACGCTGAAGCCAAAGCAGCTACAGTTACTATTGAAAAAAAGAAAAACACCATCGAAGCAACTATCTCCGACAACGGAAAAGGCTTTGAAAATTCTGAAAAAATAAGAACCAGTGCAAGCCTAGGTATGAAAACCTTGTTGGAACGGGCAAAAATTTTACATTCAAAAATTGATATAAAAAGTCAAATAAATAAAGGAACCACAGTAACACTTACTATCCCCATATAGATGATTGTCAAAACAAATATCACCATCGTAATTGCAGATGATCACCCAATGATTCTTAAAGGGCTCCACGATGAGCTCATAGAGAGCAACTATAATGTTGTTGGTCAAGGCATTAATGGAAAGCAAGCACTAGAACTTATAATAACTCATAATCCAACCATTGCTCTTTTAGATATAGATATGCCGATTCTAAATGGTTTTGAAGTCATAAAAAAAGCCAAGAACAAAAACGTGGACACTAAATTTATTGTACTTTCTTTTTATAAAGAGAATGACTATATCTTGCAGGCCAAAACACTTGAAATAAACGGCTATCTGCTAAAGGAAGATTCTTTTTCTGAAATTGAAAATTGTATTGAAAATGTTCTGGAAGGTCAAATATGTTTCAGCAAATCTTTTGCAGCATCTTCATTAAGAATAGTTTCTGAAGAATTGAAAAAAATAGACAATTTAACTTCTTCTGAAAAAACTATTTTAAAACTAATAGCCCAACAAATTACAACCCAGGAAATTGCCGAGCAACTCTTCATTTCAAAACGCACTGTAGAAAAGCACAGAAGCAATATTACTATAAAACTAGAAATATCAAATGACTCCTATTATGCTCTTGGTACATGGGCTTATCTCCACAAAAACGCGATACTGGAACTTTAGGCTTAATAGCCAAAATCTGTCTTAATCTTATCTGCCTTATCCAGCATTTTATCAATGGTTATAAAATCTACTTCTTCTTTATCAAAAGCGCCTTGAAAGATTTTCATTGCTTTTTTGGGTTCCCCGATTTCTTCATAATAACGTCCCAAATAATAAGGTCCAAGAACAGTTTCTGGATATTGCTTTTTGGCCAAAGTTGCAATTTCGCGTAAGGATTCCCACTGTTTTCGTTTTTCAGCAGCAGTGGCCGTGGCTATAAAATCATTAACCCGAATATTGTTTGTAATACCAAATAGATCTTCAATCACTTTGTACTTATCCAATAAATATTGGCTAATTGGCGTATCCGTTTTTAATAAAACCTCCGTAAATTCCTTTTTGCTAATAGGTCTATAAACTGAAAACATTTTTTCCAAAGCATTCGGAATTCCCCGCCCTCCAAGGGAATAATGCGTTGCACCATCAAAATTATCATAATAATAGTTGAAGGATTTACTCTTCACATCTTTTAGCTGCGTATTTAAGTCTTCCGCAGCTTCCATCAACCCCTTGATATCATCTGATCCTGTTGCTAAATAGTAAAATATTTTCCCTGGGATTTGTGGAATCCGCGTCGCAAGACGTTCCTCCATCATCGGAGCCATATCTGGGCTGAGGTTTATGTATCCATTGAGAAGCGGTGGATCTTTAAAGAGATAATAATTAAGAAAATTGGCTGTAAAATCATGACCAACCCCAACAATAAATTTTGCAGTTCGATATTTTTTGTCAATGTATGGTATTAGTTCCGTCCCAATAAATTCAAAAAAACTGGCGCCTTTTTGGCCTGGCATAAAAGTTTTGTCGTCATAAGCGCAGTCTTCATAACGAGTATTACCTTGCATAATCCCTACAACTATAGATTCAGGCATATCTTCCCAATAGCTAAAATAATCCACATTTCCAGCCACAGGCTCAAAAAGATAATCTGCATCCAAGACTAAAACGATTGGATACTTTTTTTCGGTATTGGTCTCGTAATTTCGGGGAAGTTGAATTTTTAGACGTCTTGTCTCTCCAAGCTTGTCAGATTTGAATTCTTCATAAATAATTTGTGAAAAAGAAGCGTAATTAATGAAGCAGCAAAGTGCCAAAAGCAGAATTTTTTTCATCGATGAGGATTTTTTATCATCGGAAAGATAACAAATTTAGAATTTGTTTGATTTTTCAGAAGAAAAAAATAATCCTAAAAATTACAATTTCAGTCGTTTTCGATTATAGACAGGAAGTAGCACTAACGAAATCACTCCAAAAAATACAATGGAAGAAATGTTTGAAATCCAAACAATCCAACCAAAGGCCGTGCCTACAGTTTTGGCAACACCAAAAACGGTTAAGATACCTGCAACCGCAGCAGGATAGGTTCCAAAGCCACTATTGGTAAAGGCAAAAGTAAAACTGCCCACCACAAAGGTGATTATAATAGTGCCAAAAGGAACGTTCATCGTGTCTGGAAGTGCGTGAAGCGCAGTGTAAAAAGAAAGCAAGTAAAGCCCCCAAATAATAAACGTATGAAAAAGAAAAGCGCCTTTTTTCTTCATTTTTAAAATACTGAAAACGCCTTCCTTCAAACCAATAACAAAGCTTTTTAGTTTCTTATTAATGTTCGATTTTGAAAATTTAATATACAATGGAATGCTTATGGCCATCAAAACAATTCCAAAGATAAGAACATATAAAAGCGATGGCGGTATGCTTGCCATAACGTACTCATAAAGCACGTCAAACTTGATTAACAAAGCTATAGCTGTAAAAAATAACAAGAAAATAAGATCTACAACTCTTTCAGAAATTATAGTTCCAAAACCTTTTTGAAAAGGTACGCTTTCATATTTATCTAAAATAATTCCTCTGGAAACTTCGCCGCTTTTCGGAATAAAAATATTCATTAAATACGCCACAGAAATTGCCATGAAATTGTTGGCCAGTTTGGTTTTATAGCCCAAAGGTTCCAACATAAAATTCCAACGGTATGATCGTGAAAGATGGCTTAAAACACTAAATACAACGGAAAGCAACACAAAACCATAATTTGCATCTGCAAAATATTTTTTAGTTTCTTCAAGTTGTTGCGGTGTGAAGGATTGATAAATATACCAAATCAAGAAAACTCCCAATCCCAGCGGAATGGCAATTTGCAAAAATTTTGAAAGCGAGCGGCTCAACTTACTGGAGTAGGTTTGTATCTTCGTTTGGAAAAACCATTGAAGGCTTGAAGGCTTTTGCCTCTTCAAGTTCCATAAGCGCATAGGTGATGAGAATAAGCACATCGCCGGGAGCGACGCGTCTTGCGGCGGCACCGTTTAAGGTGATTTCCCCACTATTTCGCGGACCTGGGATAGCGTAGGTTTCAAGACGTTCGCCGTTGTTGTTGTTTACTATTTGGACTTTTTCGCCTTCAATAATGTTGGCCGCGTCCATCAAATCTTCGTCAATAGTGATACTACCGATGTAATTTAAATCGGCACCTGTAACTTTTACTCTATGAATTTTAGATTTTACTACGTGTATTTGCATGGTGCAAAGATATTAATTTAAAGGCATATTATCGATTAGCCGAATTTCGCCCGCAAATGCTGCAATAAAAGCTCTGTATTTTGAAGCTTTATTTTTTCGTTTTGCAGTTTTGAGCGTTTTTTCGTTGGCTATTTCAAAATATTCCAAATTCATTATTGGGTTTTGCAAAAACCGTTCCGCAACCAAAGCATTTAAATCTGCAATAGAAGTTGAACTAAATTTTTCTTTTACTTCTTTCAGCGTTTTATAAATGATTGTTGCTTCTTCAAATTGTTTTGCGGTTAGTCGTTTGTTGCGCGAACTCATTGCAAGTCCGTTGAGTTCTCTAAAAATGGGACATCCTACGATTTTTATAGGAAGGTTTTCAATGGAAACCAATTTTTTTACTATTTGTAATTGCTGAAAATCCTTTTCGCCAAAATAAGCCACGTTTGGTTTCACAATTCTGAAGAGTTTATTTACAATAGTTCCAACTCCGTCAAAATGTCCGCTTCGGTGTTTGCCTTCCATTTCATTTGCCAAGCCGCCAAAATTGTAGTTTTTTACCGAAACAGAATCTTCATATAAGTCTGAAACTTCTGGTAAATACACAATTACTTCGCCTTTCAATTTTTTTAAAAGCGAAATATCATCATCCGCTGTGCGAGGATATTTTTTTAAATCCGCACTATTATCAAATTGGGTTGGGTTTACAAAAATACTTACGACCACTAAATCGTTTTCTTCTAAAGCTTTCTTTATCAACGAGATGTGTCCTTCATGCAAGGCACCCATAGTTGGCACAAAACCTATTTTGTCCTTTTTCTTAGCGAAGGACAAGGCCTGTATCAATGTTTCTTTCTGGGTGTATATTACCATAAAATCTTGTTAAGAGCGGGCAAAACTAATATAATAAAGACAATCTACATAAATTTTCGTAATTTTGCGTGTTTTTAAAAGCCCCGATGCTTTGGGGCCATTTCTAAATAATACCTAAAATCCCTATAAATGAAAGATAAGAGAGTCTTGTATGTGTCTTCCGAAGTAATACCATATCTTCCTGAGACCGAGATTTCTTCAATGTCGTTTGAAGCTCCACGAATGATTAACAACAACGGTGGGCAGATCCGCATTTTTATGCCGCGTTACGGCAATATTAATGAAAGAAGACACCAACTTCACGAAGTAATTCGCCTTTCTGGAATGAATCTGGTGATAAACGATCTTGATATGCCTTTAATAATCAAGGTTGCTTCTATTCCAAAAGAGCGCATCCAAGTTTATTTTATTGACAATGAAGATTACTTTAAAAGAAAAGCAACCTACGCAGATGAAGACGGCAATTTTTATAAAGATAATGACGAGCGCGCTATTTTCTTCGCCAAAGGAGTTATTGAAACCGTAAAAAAACTAAACTGGGCGCCAGATATCATTCACGTTCACGGATGGTTGGCTTCCTTTTTACCGCTTTACCTACGAAACTACTATGGCAATGAACCTTTGTTCGAAAATAGTAAAATAGTTACCTCTGTGTACAATCAAGGCTTTGATGGAACGTTAGCTAAAAACACCATTGAAAAACTTAGATATGACGCTATTGATGACGAAGCCATTGCAAAGATAGAAGACCCAAGCTACGTTAACTTAATGAAGGTAGCAATCGAAAATTCTGACGCGGCAATCATTGGTTCTGAGGAAATACCAAAAGAGCTTGAGGAATATCTTAACACAATTGATAAACCTGTGTTAAAATATCACAATATGGAAAATTTTTCGCAGGCATATTTAGATTTTTACAGCGAAAAAGTTTTAAAATAAATTCTTCAATCTTTTACGCTGAAATAGAATACTTTACGTTTCACCAAAACAAATAAAAAAATTGATGAAATGCCCCTAAACATTTCTGAAATAACGAAAATGAAAAAATTGGGCATTCCATATTTCTCTTTATTAAATATTACATGCAGATGAAAATTAAAAATTTGCTGCCTATAGCTGGCACTATTTTGTTTATGATTATTGCAATGTCTTCTTGTCAAGAAGATATTAGCACAATTGGATCTGAACTATTGGGAGATGAAATTCCAAATGGAATTTTAGACGATTCGCAAACAGTTATTTCCTATAGCAGAAAACTTGGACCCGTGCAGAGCAACAGATTGCCCGCATACCAATTAGGAGTTTATAACGATCCCGTTTATGGAAAATCTACCGTAAAGTTACTTTCACAGCTTACTTTAGAAAAAAACAATCCAACCTTTGGTGACACAGCATTAATAGACAGTGTTTTCGTGTATTTACCATTTTTTAGTACCGCAACTACAGTGGATAGTACAACCACATACGAGCTGGATTCTATCTATGGAAATGCGCCAATAAACGTAAACATCTATAAGTCAGATTATTTCTTAAGAGATTATGACCCGAATAGTGGATTTCAGGAATTTCAAAATTATTATACGGACCAAAGTGCCCTCTTTCAAAGTTATTGGGGCGAAGAACTTGGTTCTGTAGAAAATTTTATTCCAAGCAATAGCGGATTTATTCTAAATAAAGGGAAAGATGATGAAGAGAAACTTGGTCCTGGATTGCGCGTGAAACTAGATTCCACTTTTTTTCAAGATAAATTTCTAGCCTTGGAAGGAAAGGAAGAATTGCGCAACAGCAATAACTTCAAAAATTATATTAGAGGACTTTACTTTGACGTAAGCACTGTAGACAATGATGGAAGCCTTTTCATTTTCGACGCAGCGAATGCCAATGTCACGATCTTTTATAGTTCAAAAAATGAAGGCGAGAAAAAAAGTAATGTTTTCAAGCTTAATTTTGGAGGTATTAATGTGAATACCTTTCAAAATCAACTATCTCAAGAAGTACAGACTGCAATAGCAAACCCCAATATAGAAACTGGAGATGAAAATCTTTACCTGCGTGGTGGGGACGGAATTATTTCAGTAGTTGAACTCTTCGGAAAAGATCTAGACAATAATGGAGTTGCAGATGATTTGGAGTTACTTAGAAGTAAAAAATGGATTATCAACGAGGCAAATCTAATCTTTTATGTGAATCAAGATTTAATGGTAGGCGGAGTTACAGAACCTGAAAGAATCCTTATTTACGACCTTAAAAATAGTAATATTTTAGCAGATTATTTATTAGATCCAACCAATGGTTTGGCACCAATAAACGCGTTGACCAACCATTATGGTAGACTGGAAAGAGGTAGTGATGGTAATGGTAACTTCTATAAAATGAAAATTACGAGTCACATTAGCAATCTTATAAATAAAGACAGTACAAATGTGCCTTTGGGAATTATGGTTTCACAAAATGTTACAATCCGTACAACCCAAAAACTTCAAAACCCAATGGAACCTAGCATAAAAGAGGTGCCGTCAAGTGCCGTTGTTTCTCCTGAAGGAACCATTCTATATGGAAACGCAACGCCTAACCAAGACAAAAGATTAAAACTTCAAATTTATTATACAGAACCAAAATAAATATTAATTATGTGTGGAATTGTAGGCTACATAGGCAAAAGAGATGCATACCCAATCATTCTAAACGGTTTAAAACGTTTAGAATATAGAGGCTATGACAGTGCAGGAATAGCTCTTTTTGATGGAAATGACATTCAACTTTGTAAAACAAAAGGCAAAGTTGCAAATCTTGAAGAAAAAGCTGAAAAGGAAATTTCGCTTAAAGGAAACCTTGGCATTGGCCACACTCGTTGGGCAACGCACGGAGTTCCTAATGATGTGAACAGCCATCCACACTACTCCAACAGCGGCGACTTGGTTCTGATCCACAACGGTATTATTGAAAATTATGGTTCTCTTAAAAAAGAATTGATAAAAAGAGGATATACTTTCAAATCTGAGACAGATACTGAAGTTTTGGTAAATCTTATTGAGGATATTCAAAAAAATGAAGATGTAAAACTTGGAAAAGCAGTTCAGATTGCTTTAAATCAAGTGGTAGGTGCTTATGCAATTGCACTTTTCGACAAAAAAAAGCCGGATGAAATAGTTGTTGCAAAACTTGGAAGTCCTTTAGCTATAGGCGTTGGGGATGACGAATTTTTTGTGGCCAGCGATGCTTCTCCTTTTATTGAATTCACCAACAATGCCATTTATTTAGAAGATGAAGAAATGGCAATCATCCGTCTTGGACGCGATGTAAAAGTGCGAAAAATAAAAGACGATAAATTGGTGGCTCCTTACATTCAAGAACTTCAACTTAACTTGGAGCAAATTGAAAAAGGAGGTTATGAACATTTTATGCTCAAGGAAATTTTTGAACAACCTTCCGTTATAAAAGACACCTATCGCGGTAGATTACTTGCCGATCAAGGTATTGTAAGACTTGGAGGTCTTGAAGATCATATAGAAAAATTTATCAACGCAGACCGAATTATTATCGTTGCCTGCGGAACATCTTGGCACGCCGGTTTGGTGGCCGAATATATTTTTGAAGATTTGGTTCGCATTCCTGTTGAAGTGGAATATGCTTCAGAATTCCGTTACCGCAACCCAATTATTTCAGAAAAAGACGTTGTTATCGCCATCTCACAAAGTGGCGAAACTGCAGATACGCTTGCCGCTATAAAATTAGCAAAATCTAAAGGAGCTTTCGTTTATGGCGTTTGTAACGTTGTAGGTTCAACCATTTCAAGAGAAACTCATAGTGGAACTTATACACACGCTGGTCCTGAAATTGGTGTTGCTTCAACAAAAGCATTTACTACACAAATTACGGTTTTAGCAATGATGGCGCTTCGTTTGGCAAAAGCGAAAGGGACCATTTCAAAACCAGATTATATGCTTTATTTGCGTGAACTGGAACTTATCCCAACCCACGTTGAAGAAGCTTTGAAAACAGATTCTAAAATTGAAGAAATCTCTGCTGTTTTTAAAGATGCCCGAAACTTCCTTTACTTAGGAAGAGGTTACAACTTCCCAGTTGCTCTGGAAGGCGCTTTAAAACTAAAGGAAATATCATACATCCACGCTGAAGGATATCCTGCAGCCGAAATGAAGCACGGCCCTATCGCTTTGATAGATGAGCAAATGCCGGTTGTAGTAATTGCAATTAAAAGCGACCACTATGACAAAGTTGTAAGTAACATTCAAGAAATTAAAGCTAGAAAAGGAAAAATTATAGCCGTAGTTTCAAAAGGAGATACTGTGGTTAGAGAAATGGCGGATTACGTTATGGAAGTGCCACACACTCCAGAAGCTTTAACGCCTCTGGTTACTACCATTCCGCTTCAATTATTATCATATCATATTGCAGTAATGTTAGGTAGAAATGTAGATCAGCCACGTAACTTAGCGAAGTCGGTTACTGTGGAATAGTTTTTGAGAGAAAAGAAAATAGAATAAAGACAAAAGACGGGTCGATGAAATATTCAGAGGTTCGTCTTTTTTCATTTTAGATATAAATTCATTTTTAAATCGTTTTTCAACACGTCTAGTTTCTTGATTCACTTAAATCCTGGTTCAAAATGTCTATTCATACAAAACTAATTTCATCTTCTTTAAAAACCTTTTGCTTACTCCTTTTGGCGTTTTGTACATTTTCCTGTATTCCGTTACAGATTGCACCAAATATTGAAGGAGCGAAGATTTACAAAGGCAAAAAGTTCAAAAGACAACTTCCTAAACAATGCGTTTACGTTTTTGAAGATCCAAAAGATGCAAATGAATTTTATACCTATATCAATGCAAAATATGATATAGACTACGATATTGGAGGTGCAAATGTGCCAATAAGCATAGACAACAAAAAATATTACCTCACTTTTTATGAAGTAGAGCGAAATACAAAAACCGTCAATCTTGTGCCAATTGTGGCTGATGCTGCCATGGATAGCAAAGGGATTGATCCAGTTTTCGAAAATCATTATACATCTCGATCGGGTTCTTGGTATATTGCTTTAACGGTGACTGATGAAACATTTCAGGACAATTTAAAAGAATCCGACCCAGCTTACAAAAATATAATGAAGCATCTCGACAATTTGCGAAACGAATACCTTACAACCGCAAATTATATGGAAATCTACTTGAAAAGATAATTTCGAGTTTTTTCCTTTCCTTCCAAAAACTCTTGTTTCTTGATTCCTTTTAGTCTTGTGTCAAAACGTCGTGACTCAAAGTATCCTATTTCCAAATAAATTGATACTTTTAAATAATGAAAGTCATCAACCTAATTTCTGGCCCTCGAAATCTTTCAACGGCACTAATGTATTCCTTCTCGCAACTTGAAGACATTGTAGTTTTAGACGAGCCTTTTTACGGCTATTATCTTCAAAATGGTTCTTTTGAAAGCGAGCATCCTTCACAAAAGGAAATTTTAGAAACCATGGAATTGAAGGAAGAAAAAGTAGTGGAAGGAATAAATTCACTTTCAAACCCGCCTGCCGGACGGGCAGGAGAAAAAAATGTTTTTGTAAAAGGAATGGCGCATCATTATTTAACCGATTCGCCAAATTTTATTTTGAATTGGGAAAATGTAATCCTTATTCGGCATCCCAAAAAATTGATCGCCTCCTTTTCAAAAGTGATTCACAAACCAACTTTGAACGATATTGGTATCAAAAAGGCTTCGGAACTGTTTTTATTTCTGAACAATAACGGAAAAACACCAATTGTTATTGATAGCGATGAACTTTTAAAAAATCCTAAAACCTATCTCAAAAAACTTTGTAGCTTGCTGAACATTTCTTTTTCAGAAAAAATGCTTCATTGGAAAAAAGGCGGAATACCAGAAGATGGTATTTGGGCAAAACATTGGTACGCAAATGTTCACAATTCTGAAGGTTTTGCACTTCAAAAAAGCAGCTCGCAACAATTATCAGCGCACTTGGAACCTCTGTTACTAGAAGCTTTACCTTACTATGAAACTTTAAAAAACAATATTTTAATATAAAGGAAACTTGTTTCCATTTAACAATACAATTAACCGACAACAGACAACAGACAACAGATAAATTATGCTTCAAAAATCCAACCCCAAAAACGATAACATCCAAGTATTTATAAAAGACAAACTCTATCCACGAAGTGAAGCAAAAGTTTCGGTTTTTGATAGCTCAGTCCAAGGCGGCGACGCGGTTTGGGAAGGTTTACGCGTTTATCCAGAAGGCGTGGTTTGTATGGATAAACACTTAACCCGTCTTCACGAATCTGCTAAAACATTGGCATTTGTAGATATTCCTTCCAAAGAATTCATCAAAAAAGCAATAAAGCAAACCCTCGATTCCAATGGAATGAATGATGATACTCACATTCGTTTAACATTAACACGTGGCGAAAAAATAACCAGCGGTATGGATCCACGACTCAACCAAAACGGCTCTTGCTTAATTGTTTTAGCCGAGTGGAAACCACTGGTATATGATAATAATCACGGCATAAAAGTTATTAGCACTAGCCAACGCAGAAACTCTCCACAATTTTTGGACAGTAAAATCCATCATAATAACTTACTCAATAATATAATCGCTAAAATTCAAGCAAATGTTGCTGGAAAAGACGCTGGATTGATGCTAGACGACCGTGGTTTTATAGCTGAACTGAATGGTAGCAACCTATTTATGGTTAAAAATGGAAAGGTCTTTACGCCTTATGCTCACGCCTGTCTCCCAGGAATTACGAGAAATTCAGTGATAGAAATGTGTAAAAAGAATTCAATTGAAATTGAAGAACAAGACATCACACTTTCTCAATTCTACAATGCAGATGGGGTTTTGGCAACCGGTACTATGGGCGAATTAACGCCAATTATTGAAATTGATGGAAGGGTTGTTTCAAAAGAAGATGCTCTTCAGAAAAGAATAATTGCTCTTTTTACGAAAGAAGTTCGTGGATTGTGTGAAAAGCTATAGTTGTTAGAACCTAAAAGATATTAAAATCCTATTAAGTCTGGCATTTTGCAATAAGAATTTTTTTAAAAATTCCATTGCAAATATCATTCAGAAAAAACTATCTTTGCACCGTTCAAAACAGGGGTGGTTTTTTCACTCTTAGATAACTATAAAATAAACAGTTACTCATGTCACAAAGCATAGGAAAAGTTGCACAGATTATTGGCCCGGTAGTTGACGTTGCGTTTGATAGCGGATCGGAACTTCCAAAAATATACGACTCGTTAGAGGTAAACAACAACGGAAACCTTTTGGTTCTTGAAGTTCAATCTCACATTGGTGAAAGCATGGTTCGTACCATATCAATGGATTCTACAGATGGTTTAAGCCGTGGTGTAGATGCTGTTGCAACTGGAGCGCCTATTCAAATGCCAATTGGCGATGATGTTTACGGTCGACTTTTCAACGTAATTGGCGATGCTATTGATGGTATTGGAAACTTGCCTAAAGCTGGCGACAACGGTCTTCCAATTCACCGTGATGCCCCAAGATTCGAAGATCTTTCAACTTCTACCGAAGTTCTTTTCACAGGTATTAAAGTAATTGACCTTATTGAGCCTTACGCAAAAGGTGGTAAAATTGGTCTATTCGGTGGTGCTGGTGTAGGTAAAACGGTACTTATTCAAGAGTTGATTAACAATATTGCGAAAGGTCACGGTGGTCTTTCAGTTTTCGCTGGTGTAGGAGAACGTACTCGTGAGGGTAATGACTTACTTCGCGAAATGCTTGAGTCTGGTATTATAAAATACGGTGATGACTTTATGCACTCTATGGAAAATGGTGGATGGGATCTTTCAAAAGTTGACAAAGAGGCTATGAAAGAATCTAAAGCTACTTTTGTGTTCGGACAGATGAACGAGCCACCTGGAGCACGTGCACGTGTTGCGCTTTCAGGACTTACCATTGCTGAGTATTTCCGTGACGGAGCTGGCGAAGGTCAAGGGAAAGACGTTCTTTTCTTCGTAGATAACATTTTCCGTTTTACACAAGCAGGTTCTGAGGTTTCTGCACTTCTTGGGCGTATGCCTTCTGCGGTAGGTTACCAACCAACTTTGGCAACAGAGATGGGTGCGATGCAAGAGCGTATTACTTCAACTAAAAGAGGTTCTATTACTTCTGTACAGGCGGTTTATGTACCTGCGGATGATTTAACGGATCCAGCACCGGCAACAACGTTTGCTCACTTGGATGCTACAACCGTACTTTCACGTAAAATTGCTGAGCTTGGTATTTATCCAGCGGTGGATCCATTGGATTCTACTTCTAGAATTCTTACTGAAGCAATTCTTGGAAAAGAGCATTACGATTGCGCACAAAGAGTAAAAGAGCTTTTACAGCGTTATAAAGAATTACAAGATATTATCGCTATTCTTGGGATGGAAGAACTTTCCGAAGAAGATAAATTGGCCGTAGGTCGCGCGCGTCGTGTACAGCGTTTCCTTTCTCAGCCTTTCCACGTAGCGGAGCAGTTTACAGGTATTCCTGGAGTTTTGGTTGACATTAAAGAAACAATAAAAGGTTTCAATATGATTATGGATGGCGAATTGGATAAACTTCCAGAATCTGCCTTCAACCTTAAAGGAACTATCGAAGAAGCAATCGCCGCTGGTGAGAAAATGCTTGCTGAAGTTTAAAACAAGTTCAGAGTTATGAGTTATGAGTGCAGAGTTGCCCATAACTCATAACTCATAACTCATAACTACAAAAGAATGTACTTAGAAATAGTAACCCCCGAAGCATCCTTAGTTGCTGGAGAAGTAGAAAGCATAACCGTTCCTGGTGTGGAAGGTGAATTTCAAATGCTGAATAATCACGCTCCTATTGTTTCTGTTTTGCAGGAAGGAAAAGTGAAGTTTAAAGGAAACCCAACTATTGCGGAAGCTTTTAAAGGTAAATTCACACAAGAAGATGGAAAATGGGTATTACCTATTTCTGGCGGAACTGTTGAATGTAACAATAATCGTGTGATGGTTTTGGCAGATTAAGCTGAAGCAAATTCCAAAAAAATATAAAATCCCAAATTCTTACATATAGGAATTTGGGATTTTTGTTTTATATAAATCCTTAAAGTTATATTAACACTCCGCTCAATACTGTAAGGAGATTTGTAAATTTACGGCGAAGTAAAAAGTTATGCAGTTAAAGGAAATAGACAAGGTAGAAACCATTACTAAGGAAGATTTTCTGAAAAATTATTTTAAACCCCAAAAACCTGTTGTTATTGAACGGTTTGCGGAGGACTGGCCTGCTTTTACCAAATGGGACCTAGATTATATGGCAAACGTAGCCGGAGATAAAACGGTTCCGCTTTATGACAATCGTCCAGTGAGTCACGAAGATGGTTTCAACGAGCCGCATAAAAAGATGATAATGCGCGACTATGTGGAACTCTTAAAAAAAGAACCCACAAAATATCGCATCTTTCTTTGGAATATTTTAAAAGAAGTACCACAGCTTCAAAAAGATTTTAACTACCCAGATTTTGGTTTAAAGTTGATGAAAGGCCTGCCAATGCTCTTTTTCGGCGGAAGGGATTCTTACACTTTTATGCACTATGATATTGATTTGGCAAACATCTTCCATTTTCACTTCCAAGGAAAAAAAGAAGTAATTCTTTTTGACCAAGCTCAAAATGATTATTTGTACAAAATTCCACACTCGTTAATCGTCCGCGAAGACATAGATTTCCATAATCCCGATTTTAACAAATGGCCAGCCTTAAAAAAAGCAAACGGCTACATTGCAAACTTGGAACACGGCAACGTTTTATATATGCCTGAAGGCTATTGGCATTATATGCGCTACATCACACCAGGATTTTCAATGAGTTTGAGAGCAATCGCTAGAAACCCAAAAAATTTAGCCAAGGCCGTTTACAACATTGGTGTTATGCGTTATTTTGATCAATTTATGCGAAAATTAAAAGGTCAAAAATGGATTGATTGGAAAAACGAACAAGCCATTGTTCGCACCAATAAAGCATTGTAATTTCTGAAGAATTCAGTATCTTTCCTTTTAAAATTTCGTAAAATGAAAACACTTGTAGCTTTATTAGCGCTTCTATTTTTCCAGTTCAGTTTCGGACAAGCCTACAGCGGAAAAGGCGATGTGAAATTTCAAGTTGGCGCAAACTTTCAAAATAACGGCACAGGAATTATGGGCAGTCTTGATTTTGGTTTAGGTGAAAACATATCCGTTGGCGTAGCTTCAGCCTATCTTTTAGGAGTTGAAAAAGTTAGAGATTTGGAAGGAAATGAAACACCTTTCGCAAAGTTCGACGATCGTTTTGACCTAAAGGCCCGTTTCAACGCCAATCTTGGAAATGTGATAAATGTTGATGAGAATTTTGATATATATCCTGGGCTTTATGCCAGTTTAAAAAACTTTGGAGGCCATTTGGGAGCTCGATATTTTTTTACCAGCGGCTTTGGCGTTTTTACGGAAGTGAGTGTTCCTATTTCAAAATACAATACAGATTCATTAACGCCTGCTGAAAAACTGCACAACCAAGTTTCGGTTAATGTTGGGGCTTCGTTTAATATTTAGCTCTTTCTTTTCATAATCTCCCCAACCTTCCCGTAAACCAATTCACTCTCCCATCCACGATAAAAAAGATAATCCGCCAGTTTCTTGCGTTTTTTCTGAAGATCTTTTTCTGAAACTAATTGCTTCAACCGCTTTTCAGCCAAAGCTTCAAAAGTTTTATAATATTCAGAATCAGGTATTTCCTTTAAAGCAATTTTAATGTTGAAAGTTGAAATTTGCCGCATTTTCAATTCATTTACAATCCTATTTCTTCCCCATTTTTTTACTCTAAATTTTCCACGGGCAAAAGCTTGCGCAAAACGGGTTTCATTTAGAAAATTGTGACGCAGCAAGTGATCAATTATTTCATCTATTGCGAGAGGAATCATACGCATTTCATAGAGTTTTTGATGCACTTCCTTATGGCAACGCTCTTGATAGGCGCAGTAGCGTTCCATTCGTTTCTGGGCTTCATCTACAGTGTATGTTTTACGAGGTTCCATTTTCTTTGTGGTCTTTGTGCCTACTTTGCGCTCTTTGTGGTAAAATTAACCATAGAGGGCACGGAGCTTTACCGCAAAGTTCGCAAAGAAATAGTATAACTCTCAGCAATATCTCCAGAAACTTCAGAATACAAAAAAACCCCTTCCGAAGTAAACTTTCAAAAGGGGTTTTGGTTATTTAATCAATTCACCATCTTTATCGTGAAAATGATATTCAAGATACGTGTAAGCATCTCGAGGTTGAATTTTTACCCATTTTTTGTGTTCCAAAAACCATTTGGTCCTAACACTTGGGAAACCTTTGGTTAAAAAGGCCGCTATAAAAGGATGCGTATCTAACGTTATCTTTTTATAGTCTTTTTTGAAAAGGCGTTTCACCTCTTCATTTATTCTATTGATAACAATGATTGGTGCTTCTATTTCACCATTTTCATCGCCGCCGCTTCCGTTTGCATTTGGATCTTCCTCTCGCGTTTTAATGTTCATCTCTGGACGAACTCGCTGTCTGGTTATTTGTATCAATCCAAATTTACTTGGGGGCAGAATTTTGTGTTTTGCTCTGTCATCCTTCATTTCATCACGAAGATGATTGTAGAGCTGTTTGCGGTGAGTGGCGTTTGCCAAATCAATAAAATCCACCACAATAATTCCTCCCATATCGCGCAACCTTAGCTGTCTTGCCACCTCGGTGGCTGCAATTAAATTCACTTCTAGCGCTGTGCCTTCTTGTGTTTTTTGCTTGTTGCTTCGGTTACCGCTGTTCACGTCTATTACGTGCATTGCTTCGGTGTGTTCAATTACCAAATAAGCTCCTTTGCTACCTGATACTGTTTTTCCGAAGGAAGTCTTGATCTGCCTTTCAATTCCGAATTTTTCAAACATCGGAACATTGGAGTCATAAAACTTTACGATATTGTCTTTTTTTGGTGCAATTTCCTGCACATAATCTTTTATTTGCAAGTATAGGGTTTCGTCGTCAATATGTATTGCGGAGAATGAATCGTTAAACATATCGCGGATAATAGAAGCTCCCCTGTTTAGCTCGCTCAGCACTTTTGAAGGGTGGTGCGCCCCTTGTAGCTTCTTACACATCGCCGTCCAGCGTTCGGTAAGGTTCTGTAAATCTTTGTCCAGTTCTGCTACTTTTTTGCCCTCAGCCACGGTGCGTATAATTACGCCAAATCCTTTTGGTTTAATGCTTGTTATCAAGCGTTTTAACCTGTCTTTTTCTTCGGTACTTTCTATTTTTTGTGAAACAGAAACTCTATCGGAAAACGGAACCAAAACAATATATCTTCCAGCTATAGAAAGCTCGGAACTAATACGTGGTCCTTTAGTGGAAATGGGTTCTTTTACAATTTGAACCAAGATGGATTGATTGCTTTTTAAGGCATCATTTAAGTTGCCGTGCTTATCAATCTCTTTTTCGAATGGAAAATTAGTTAAGGAAAAATCCTTTAACTTACCTGAAGTGGCACTTTTCACAAATTTTAATTGCGAAAGCACTTTTGGTCCAAGATCGTGATAGTGTAAAAAACCATCTTTCTCGTAACCTACATTCACAAAGGCGGCGTTAAGCCCAGGAACTGTTTTACGGATTTTAGCGAGAAATATATCGCCAACCGTAAAATTGTTACCTTCTTCTTCTTTGTGAAGCTCTATAAGTCTTCCATCCTTTAAAAGGGCAAAATCAACTTCTTGTGAACCGGATCTAATAAATAATTCGTTGTTCACGGTATATTAATTTTGTTGTCCCAACAGAATATTGGGACGAATTAAACAATAATTTTTACAGGTTTTATATAAAAAACCCGGCGAAATTACACCAAACCAAAAGTAGGCGGTTTCAATTTCATTTTCAAAGAACGATTTTTCGTTTGTTTTACTTGGAAATAGTGCCAAAAAAGCTCAATTTCCGAAACACTTTTAAAACAGAAAAAGTAGTTTAGAAACTACTTTTTCTTTTTGTGGCGGTTAGCGCGACGTCTTTTCTTGCGCTTGTGAGTCGCTACCTTATGTCTTTTTCTTTTTTTACCACTTGGCATACTAAAGTCTTTTATTAATGTCTAGAATTTACTTCAAGACGGGTTATTATTATTTTACGTCCACGTTAGTTTTTACACCTTCAACAAATACTTTTGCAGGTTTAAAAGCCGGAATATTGTGGGCTGGAATCTTAATCGTTGTGTTTTTAGAAATGTTTCTTCCTGTTTTTTCAGCTCTTGTTTTGATGATAAAACTTCCAAAACCTCTTAAGTACACATTGTCTCCACCTTCTAAAGAGTTTTTCACTTCTTCCATAAAGGTTTCAACTGTAGCTTGTACTTCATTCTTTTCCATTCCTAGTTTTTCTGAAATCTTTGCTACGATATCTGCTTTCGTCATTACTTATAAATTTTAATTAATTATTCTTTTACTAGATTTTTTTTAGAGACCGCAAATATACATATTTTAAAATCAATAAATCAAAGCTTAATCCTTTAAAATTTAAAGGGATATAGATTAATTTTACCCAATGCCGAAAAAAGTTCCTCATTTCTCCAAAATACTCATTGCGTGGTATTTACAAAATAAACGTGATTTGCCGTGGCGAAATACTACAAATCCATACCGCATTTGGCTTTCAGAAATAATGCTTCAGCAAACCCGCGTTCTACAAGGTTTGCCGTATTATTTAAAGTTTGTTGAAGCCTACCCAAAAGTAGAAGATTTAGCCAATGCGCCAGAAGATGATGTGCTAAAACTTTGGCAAGGGCTGGGCTATTACTCCCGTGCCAGAAACTTGCACGCAACAGCAAAAATTGTCTCGGAAGAAATGAATGGTACTTTCCCCAACAATTACAATGACCTATTAAAGCTAAAAGGTGTGGGCGATTATACAGCTAGTGCAATAGCAAGCATCTCCTTCAATCAACCTGAAGCAGTTGTTGATGGAAATGTATATCGCGTACTTTCACGATATTTTGGAATTCCCACTCCTATTAATACAACCCCTGGACAAAAAGAATTCAAACAACTTGCCCAACAATTGATTGATAAAAAAGAGCCTGGAACTTTTAATCAAGCCATTATGGAGTTTGGAGCGCGTTTCTGTGTGCCGCAAAGCCCAGACTGCGGAAACTGCATTTTTAATGATAGCTGCGTCGCGTTTCAGCAGAAAAAAGTGACGGAGCTTCCTGTAAAGATTAAAGCGAAACCCGTGAAAAATAGGTTTTTCAATTATTTGGTAGTTCTTTCTGAAAATGAACGAACCATCCTTCAACAGCGCACCGGTAAAGGAATTTGGCAGAAGCTATATGAATTTCCTTTAATCGAAACTTCGGAAGAAATTAATATTTCAGAATTGCAAAACTTTCCGCAGTTTCGAACCTTTTCAGAAAATCTAAATATTGAAAACATTTCTCTTTTCAACGAAAAACCGGTGATCCACAAACTATCGCATCAACATCTAAACACGCGGTTTTGGATTGTTGAGACTTCCGAAGAAAAAGAAAATACTGTTCCTATATCCGAAGTAAAAAACTATGCAGTTCCAGTTTTGATTGCAGATTTTGTTTCGGAGTTTTTTGAAAATTATTGACCGTTTCATTATATAATGAAGAAAATCTTCATTATAATGTATCTTTAAAATTTCAGAAATAAACTATGGAACTATCAAACAAAATACAATGCCCAACCTGCGGAGCAACCTCATCATATACTGAAACCGAGCCCGGACAATACAAATGTGGCTACTGTCTTTCCGGTTGGGAACAATTAAGTATTCTTCCAGAGAAAGATAACGAGCAGGAATTTTTTGAAAAATGCAAAGAAATTTTTGACGAACAACAAAAACTAACTCCAGAAAAGCCTAAATATTCTGAACGCTCCTTTGCCAACATCACAATCTTTTTTTCATTCTTTTCTGAAATAAAAAACACAACATTCCGAGAGCAACTTCTGCCTAAATTTAATACGTTGGTGGAGGAACAAATTAAAGAATATGCCGAACAAGGAATTGACACAAATGTGGATCGGGAAAAAATATTTACCAGATACCCTGATAAATTTGTTTTAGTAATTTATCTCGCGGAGTTAAATTATATGTCCGCAAAGGCGCTTGCTTTAACCTACGATGAAAAGGAAAAACTGGAAGAAGCCATCCTAAAACTTAAAACCGCGCAACAGCTTCATGGCCCGTCAATAAATGAATGGCAGGGAAAAATATCCAAAACCACGGTTGGCATTTTACAACGTTTGGGTGAAGAAAAAAGAGCTTTTGAATATATCTATTCACTTTTTGAAAGCCAAAATATTCGTTCCTACAAAGCATATCACCACAAAAGCAGCGGATTTCCACCAGAACGAGAGGATCTTGCGCATTTTATAAAAGACAGGGAAGCATATTCTGAAGATGTAAAATTTCTTTTTGAAGATATTATTTTCTCCGATGAATATATAGATTGGGAAAGCAAACAAGTGAAGGAGCAAGAAGACATAATTGATGAGGAAGAATCTTTAAAGATATTAGAAGAAGAAATTGAAACAGCCTCCAAAATTTCAGAAAAAACGAGTGAACTAGAAACACCGAAAAAACTATCCATTTGGCAAAAACTCTTTGGAGCATAATGAATATTAAATGATTGGAATTTTTCTAGGATATAAAATCTTAAAATTCCGTATATTTAAATCACAAAATCTACCTTTGCACAAATTGAAAAAGAAACGATTATGAATGGAACTTTAAATAAAGTGATGCTTATTGGGCATACCGGAGATGATGTAAAAATGCACTTTTTTGAAGGCGGAAATAGTATTGGTCGTTTTCCGCTTGCCACAAATGAATCCTATACAAACAAAACCACAAACGAGCGAGTAACCACAACTGAATGGCACAATATTATAGTTCGCAACAAAGCTGCCGAAATATGTGAAAAGTACTTGAAAAAAGGAGATAAAGTTTATATTGAAGGAAGAATTAAAACCAATAAATGGCAAGACGATAAGGGAATTGATAGATATAGCACCGAAATTCATTGTACAGATTTCAACTTTTTATCACCCAAAGACGAAAACAATAGCGCTTCAAACAGCAATACAACCCAGAAACCTCAGTCAAAAGCAGAGCCGCAAAACAATAATTCAACTTCTGAAGAAGAGGATGATCTTCCTTTTTAATTTTTAACTAAACCCAATAACTTGGACACAGAACCCCCTGGTTTATTATTCTTTTTTAGCGTTTTGGATTTTTCCGAAATAACTAGCTGTGTTTTATTGATTGTTCTTCTAGCCTGTTCTGCCCTAATTTCTGGTGCCGAAGTGGCTTTCTTTTCATTAACGCCTTCTGATTTTGAAACAAATCAAGAAAAAGCAATCATCAAAAAACTCGGTATTGTTGAGAGTTTATTGGGAAGACCTAAGAAATTACTAGCCACTATTTTAGTCGCGAATAATTTTATAAACATTGCTATCGTCTTAATATTTGACTCTTTGAGTGATGTTTTTTTTGCAGGAATTCAATCTAATTTTTACGGAATTGACGTTCGTTTTATCGTGGAAGTGGGCGTTGTTACCTTCTTTATTTTGCTTTTTGGTGAAATACTTCCGAAAATATACGCAAACCGTAACCGAGTTTCATTCGCGGTTTTTATGGCACAACCGCTTAATGTTTTAGACACTTTGCTTTCGCCAATAAGTTTGCCAATGCGCTCTGCCACTATTTATCTTCACGATCGTTACGGAAAACAAAAATCCAACATTAGCGTGGATCATCTTTCACAAGCACTTGAACTTTCCAATCAAGACACAACTTTTGAGGAACAGAAAATTCTTCAAGGAATTGTAACCTTCGGAAATACGGATACCAAGCAGGTTATGAAAAACCGTATGGATATTTTTGCCTTAAACGAAGACCAGTCTTTCAAAGAAATTTTGCCAGAAATCATCCAGCGAGGCTATTCCCGAATTCCAGTTTATAAAGACAATATTGACAACATTACCGGAATTCTTTATGTGAAAGATTTGATTCCCTACACAGATCGAAAAATTTTAGATTGGAAAACCTTGCAACGCAAAGCCTATTTTGTTCCCGAAAACAAAAAATTAGACGATTTGCTGAATGAATTCAAAGAAATGAAAATGCACCTCGCCATCGTTGTAGACGAATACGGCGGAACGAGCGGATTGATTTCTTTGGAAGATATTATTGAAGAAATTGTAGGCGAAATAAGTGATGAGTTTGATGACGAGGATTTAATTTTCTCAAAACTAGACGACAACACCTTTGTTTTCGAAGGAAAAACTCCGTTGAAAGATTTTTACAAAGTAATAAAACCAGAAGACCCAGAAATTTTTGAAGATGAAAAAGGCGAAGCTGAAACTTTAGCTGGTTTTCTATTAGAAATTTCAAAAGGCTTTCCGAAGAAAAACGAAGTAATATCTTTCCACAATTATGCGTTTACCATTGAAGCGTTCGAGGGCAAGCGCATCAAACAAATAAAACTTACCATTGAAAATAAATAGTTTCATTTTTCTTTTGCTTTCAAGCCTTTTCATCCTTGCTTCTTGTGAAGATGATGTTTTGGTAAAACCGTCTGCTATGCTTCGTTTGGACTATCCAAAACCTGAATATAGAGAAATAAATACGGATTGTCCCTATTCCTTTTCAATAAACACAAACGCGAAAATTACCCATCAAAAGAACTGCGGCATTAGCATTAATTACCCAAATATGAAGGCAACTTTATATTTATCCTATCAAAAAGTTCGAAACAACAATATTGATTCGTTATTAAGAGATGCTCAGAAATTGGTGGATGAGCACAACAGAAAAGCAAACAGTATTCCCGAGCAACCTTTTATAAATCCGGACCATAAAGTGTATGGAATGTTTTATATGATAAACGGAAATGCTGCCAGCCAAGCAGAGTTTTATGCAACGGATAGCATCAATCACTTCCTGAACGGCGCGTTGTATTTTGATGCTAAACCTAACTTCGACTCCATCTATCCAGCGGTGGTTTATCTGCGTGAAGACATCCGCAAATTGATGGAAACCATTACATGGAAATAAGCGAAAAACGTTTGTTTAACAAAAGTTAACAAACCCTTCACAATTGGTTCGCCAACTTTTCGTAACTTTTGACAATCAAAAACCTACCATTATGTTCAAAGTATATTCGCGTTACGGAGTTTGGATTGCAATTGTTCTTATTGCCTATTTTCTTCTATTAAAATTAATCGGACTTCATCAATATCCAGCATTTAGTGTATTAAATGGATTAATTTATGGAGCCGGAATCTACTTGGCACTAAAAAAATATAGAGACGGAAAAAGTAAGTTTAAGTTTGAAAAGGGATTTGAAGTAGGCCTGCTTTCTGGAGGTATTGCAACGCTGATATTCACCATTTTTATGGCAGTTTATATGTACCAAATAGACACCGAACTTGCAACCTCAATCATGGAAAGATGGAATCTTCAATATGCTCTGGGCACACTTATGTTGCTCTTAACCGTTTTAATTATGGGTTTCGTAACGACTTTAGTTTTGACGCTCTCTTTTATGCAACTTCTCAAGAAATCCTGGAACACTAAGGACGGAAATCGAAACACACTGAAATAAATTCAGTATTCAGTATTCAAAAGATAAAAAACCTGTTTGAATACTTGGATAATTGGTTTTGAAAAGATTAAACAAAAAACACTTTGCTATTTACATTTAAAAAATTATATTTGCACCCGCTTTTACTGGACGGTAGAAGCATAATGTTTAACTAATTTATAAACGATTCGCTATGTACGCAATTGTAGAGATAGCAGGGCAGCAAGTAAAAGTTGCAAAAGACCAAAAGGTTTTTGTTAATCGTTTGCCAGTTGAAGAAGGTAAAACAGTGTCTTTTGACAATGTACTTCTTATTGGTGACGGAGACAAAATAACCATCGGCGCCCCAGCTATAGACGGAGCTCAAATAGGAGCAAAAGTCGTAAAACACCTTAAAGGTGACAAGGTTATTGTATTCAAAAAGAAAAGAAGAAAAGGTTTCCGTAAGAAAAACGGTCACCGTCAGTATCTTTCTGAAATCGTAATCGAGAGCATTGTAGCTTCAGGAGCTACACCTGCCAAAAAGGAAGAAGCTAAAAAAGCTGCTCCAAAAAAGGAAACTAAACCAGCCGCTCCAAAAGCAGAGCCTAAAAAGGAAACTGCTACAAAAGCCGAAGCTAAGCCAGAAACCAAAAAAGCTGCTCCTTCCAACAAAGAAGTTGAAGTTAGCGAAAACTTGGTAACACGTGCAGAGCACCGCGCTGAAGATGCTCATGTTGAAATCAACATCGATAAAGTACTTCACAGCATTGGAACTGCTTTAAAATCTGATGCCGACGATCTTAAATTGATCAACGGAATTGGTCCAGTTTACGAAGAAAAATTGAACGAACTTGGTATTTATACCTTCGAGCAAATCAGTAAACTTAAAGCTGCAGACCGTGAAGAACTTTCTGCTATTGACGGGATTACCCGCGATAAGATTGAAGGCGACGAGTGGGTAAAACAGGCTAAAGAATTGTTGAAAAACAAATAAACCGAAATCATTAATTAAAAAATATAAACCATGGCTCACAAAAAAGGAGTTGGTAGTTCCAAAAACGGTCGCGAATCAGAATCAAAACGTCTTGGCGTTAAGATTTTTGGTGGACAAGCTGCTATTGCTGGAAATATCATCGTAAGACAAAGAGGATATACACATCACCCAGGTGAAAACGTATATGGTGGTAAAGACCATACCCTTCACGCACAAGTGGATGGTAAAGTAAAATTCACCAAAAAGAGAGATAACAAGAGCTACGTTTCTATCGTTCCAAACGCTGAAGCATAGTATTATCTATCTATCTTATTCAATATTTAAGAGGCTGCCTGAAAAGACAGCCTCTTTTTTGTTTTAGATACTTTGAATAACTTAAATACGAAGTAGGATTGTTAACGCATCATACTTCACATCAAGTATTAAAAAGAACCAGGGTCTCTCGAATTTGTTGAAAAACAATTCAAGAAACCCTGATGCTATAAAGGTTTATTATATTTTACTGAACTATCAACTTCTTGGTAGCAGTATTATTCCCAGACATTATTTTTACAAAGTAAATTCCGGTAGCATAATTTGACACATTAAGTGTTCCTCGAGTTTTTCCAGCCATTTCGGCTTCTGAAATAAACTGTAATCGCTGCCCTAAACTATTGAAAAGTGTGATGGAAACATTGCCAGCATTCAAATTTTTCAAATTAATAAATACTTCATCTGAAGCTGGGTTTGGATACATTGTTATATTGGACAAGTCTTCTTTAGAAATTCCTAGAGAACCCCTAACATTAATGTTGTCTATAAACGTACTGTTTCCATAACCATTAATATTCACAAACCGGAACTGTACGTTTTCGCCTAAATAGGCAGATAAATCTACCGTTTCTTTACGCCAGTCATTAGCTGAAGCAGGTTCCCATTTAGAAGAAACGTTTCCAGAAACAGTGGACAGGTCTGATCCATCCTTGAAATAGATTTGTGTAAAAGTAGCGCCACAATCTGTAGAAATATCCACTCGCAACCCATCAGACAAACTATTGGAGTATTGAGCTTTTGCCAAATCAAAATCCAAAGCGGCTGAAGAAGCTAAAGTTAAATCTACATATAGCGTTTGCAACATATCTTCTTCGCCAGAAGCATTGTAGGAAAAGTTATCAAAATAAGCGGTTACCGTTGGTGAGCCAGCACTTCCTGTAACACCTGTTTTCTCTTGCCAAGTATCACTATTGTCAGGATTTAAAACAGTCCATCCTGGAGGCGGCATTCCGTTAACATCAAATGGTTCAGTGTAATCAAGTGGTTCAGCATCTGTTGCGGCATAAAAGCTTAGCACATCGTCATCATTACTTGGATTTTCATCGCCGCTTAAATCTACTGAAACAGTAAGGGTATAACTTCCTGAAGCTGTAATATTTAATGGAATAGCAAAATCCAACACTGCTTGTCCGCCTGGAGTAATGGTCCCAGTAAAGTTTTCGGTAACTATCGGATCACTGTCTAATTGATAGCTCACTGCAAAATTGCTTTCCGAAGAACTTCCAAAATTCCTAATCGTCGCAGAGACGATTGCGGGACCTGGATTACAAACCAAGTTAAAATCACTTGGCTGGTTGTTTGTTTCAATAGACAAATCATTTGCAAGAGAACAATTTAACAATCCTCCAGCGTAACGCACGGCAATGCTTCTTCTTCCTTGCCAACCATCTGTAGCATTTTTTGCAACCGCTGCAAACCACATAGCGTTTGAAGGATTAGCAATAGGAACCGTTATACTATTGGTAGTTGAAGTGCCGGCCACTTCCATATACTTATCTCCTAAAATATATAAGTCATAAGATTCTGCACCGCTCACTGCCGTCCAAGAAAAACTTGCCTCTGTTGGGCACACTTGAGTTACCTGTACATTGGTAACAAGTGGCGCGATTGAAAAAGTTTCATCACTAACATCCTGCGAAGAACCATTACTCACTCTTATTTTAGCCTTGCCAGTTACCGAGTTTGGAACCAACCAACCATAATTGGTAGTGGTGTTTGGAACAGTTGTAATAGCATTCCAAGTACTTCCGTCGTTAATTGAATACTCTAGCACGAAACTAGACGTAGTATTCACAGGAACTGCATCCCAGTGTATAGATTCCGTTTCGCTTGAAACGAAGCTTTCACCTGCATTTGGATAAGTAACCACTACATTATCAGAAATGATTTCATAAACCACAAAATATTCCTGAGGCCCCATTGGCACGTTAAAACCTTTAATATTAATATTATAATTCCCCGACGCTGGGTTGTTAACTAGAACCTGTTCCACATTGTTCAAATGGTCTGGGCCATTGGTAGCAGGAAGGTTTAATGTAACCGGATTTGGAGTTGGATCTAATATGTAAGGCTCCAAAACAGTACTTGATGGATCTGTAACTAATAAATCCAAATCGTTTACCAAAGCTGGATTAGCTCCTGGAGAAGCAGGACTATCGCTCCAATAAACCATAAACCGAACTTGTTTAGTTCCTGCAGGAACATTTATTGAATGGTCGTTAGAACCGCCTTGCGAAATAGAACTAGACAGAAAACGATTATCTTCAATAAGTTTGGCGGCGCGCAAACCGTTTACAATTCCCCAACCAAATTTATAATCTGGACCTACATTGCCAGCATCATTTGCAGTATTCATCAATGTTGCCTTTATGAGTGCCGCTTTGGGTAAAACATTTCCGTTAGCTTCAGAATAGGCTTGATAAAGTTGTGCAGAAATTCCAGCAATTCCTGGCGAAGCACCCGATGTTCCACCAAAACTTTGATAGGTATTGTTTTCAGCAGTCGAAATTTGGTTTTGACCATTTGCAGCAATATCTGGTTTTATTCTTCCATCATGGGCTGGACCGCGACTGCTAGAATTTACTAACGAACCATCAAAAAACACATTTGCTGTTGCAATCACGTTCTTTCCTTGTTTATGACCACCTGTAATATTTCCCCATTGATTTCCTGCTCCATAACCACAATCTTGATTGTTAGAATTTCCAGCGGAAAAAGTATGCTGCAAATTCGGAATGTCATGTGCCTGCGTATCTACAGTTTGTGTAATTGTAGTATAACCATCATTGCAACCGTTGCTGTAAGAGGAATTTGTAATAACCGCCGTTCCACTATTAATAAGTGAAAGAGTTTGAGAATCTAAAAAGTTTGAACCGTAATTCACTACATATAATAAGGATCCCGCAGCCATCCCTCTGTTGGAAGGGTTTAGGTTTCCTGCTCCAGACATAATTCCGGAAACACCATCGCCGTGGGTTTGACCAGTTCCGCTAGCAAGAGAATTGTCTATTCTTCCTTGAAAATCTATATGTGGCCCAACGATACCATCATCACGACATACAACGCCGATATTTAAACCAGTATAATTTCTTCCTGCGGAAGTTTGCGTGTCCAAATTACTTGAACGGTGTAAACTACGGCCGCGAGTATCGTCTGGAGTTGAAGGTGCTACAATAAGTTCCACCCACTTCACAAAAGGTAGGTTAGCTAAGTCTTCCAAACAATTGTCTGGAATGGAAAGATCTATGTTGTTAGCTCCTTTGTATTGCTGTTTCACCGCTATTTGGCGCTCGGCCAATTGCTGAATTACGTAATCTGAAGAAACATTTTTATGAAATTGAAGTGTTACCAAAATGTTGTTACCATCCATTGCGTAATTATCGTAAGGTGGGTTTTTCAAGGTATTTGAAATCTTTGTACTTCCTGGAACGGCTACTATACTTCGAACACCATTGTTTCGCAACAAACTAGTTGAAGTATTTTTTGGGAAGTAAGCCAAGTAGGTTTTATGAGGAATATATTCCAACAATTCTACATTGTTCTGCTTAAAAAGATCTTGAACGTTCTGGGTTGGAGTTTCATAAAATTGAACCCAAGCAACGTATCCATTAGCTAATTTTGCCGATTCAGACATTTGGTTCCATTGAAAGGTTGCAATATTTTCAGGCATTACAATTGTTTCATCTTGAAACTGGATGTTGGAAGTATTTTGTCCAAATGAAAATGAAATCATAAGAATCATCATCATAAAAACAAGGCTTCGGAATGTGGGGGAAGTAGTTTTTTGTATCATTATTTTAAAGTTTAGAAAAGGTTGAGAAAAATTCTTCAGAGAAAAATTCAA
Source organism: Aequorivita sublithincola DSM 14238 (assembly GCF_000265385.1). Lineage (NCBI taxonomy): Bacteria > Pseudomonadati > Bacteroidota > Flavobacteriia > Flavobacteriales > Flavobacteriaceae > Aequorivita > Aequorivita sublithincola. The sequence goes on along the minus strand of NC_018013.1, from coordinate 1,436,082 downwards.
CATATTTTTTCAGAAGGATTTCAAATATATCTATTTACATCAATAAATCAGCATTTTAGAGACATAAAACAAACCGAAATAAGTAGAAAATCGTGTTTAAGGTTTCTTCAGACATAAAAAAAGGAAGCCAAAACAGCTTCCTTTAAATATCATTGAAAATATAACTATTGAACGACTAATTTTTTGGTTGAAACGTTTTCTCCAGCCTTTATGGTTACAAAATAGATTCCAGAGGAATAATTTGAAACATTAATTGTGCCTTTTGAAGTATTGTTTATATTCATCTTCCTATCCAAAATTTGACCTAAACTGTTAGCAACTGTAATATTAAAACTGCCATAAGTTTTATCTAAAAGACTAATATTAACTTCGTTTTTCGCTGGGTTTGGAAATAATAACAGCGAATTGTCAAACGTATTTTCTGAAATTCCAACGGTACAATCTAAGATGCCCCCACCATAACGTTTAGCGTTGGTTCTTTCGCTTTCCCAACCTTCAGTAGCATTTTTGGCACGAACGGCAAACCACATTTCATCAGCTGGATCGGTAATAGGAATCGTTATGGAATTGGTATTTGAAGTTCCAACTACTTCCATAAATTTTTCGCCTAAAAGATAAAAATCGTACGATTCGGCATCATCAACCACATTCCATTCAAAAGAAGCTGTGTCTGGACATACTTTTATTACATTGACGTTAGCCACAGTTTTCGCAATATTGAAAACCGCATCGCTCACATCTTGAAAGGTGCCACTTGTAACTCTAACAAGCGTATTGGCGCCCACTTCATTTGGAACGTTCCAATTATAATATTGAGTATCGTTTGCTACGGTGGCTATATTGTTCCAAGTGCTTCCGTTATCTGTGGAATATTCCAGCACAAAATCTTCTGTTGTATTCGTTTCGTCCCAATGAAGCGCTTCAACATAATTTGGCGCAAAATGCTCGCCTCCATTTGGAAAAGTCATTGTAACGTGATCTGAAATTAATTCATAAACAACATAGTATTCTTGCGGTCCCATTGGCACATTGAATCCTGAAATATCAATTACATAATTACCCGCTGCAGGATCGTTAATTAATACTTGTTCCACATTATTCAAATGGTCTGGGCCGTTTGTTGCAGGATTGTCAAGCGTGATTGGATTTGGCGTTGGATCAAGAATCCACGGTTCCAAAACATTACTGGAAGGGTCGGTTACAACCATATCTAAATCGTTTACCAAAGCTGGACTTGCACCAGGAGTCGCTGCAGCATCGCTCCAATAAACCATAAAACGTACTTGAGTAGTTCCAGCAGGAACATTTATTGTGTGATTTTTTGTAGTTCCTTGTGAAACCTCATCAGACAGATAATGATTTTCTTCAATAAGTTTCACAGCTTGAAGTGCATTAACTATTCCCCAACCAAATTTATAGTCGGGACCAATGTTTCCTGCTTCATTGGCAGTATTTAATAAGGTAGCTTTTATTAATGCTGAAGGTGGAAAATCACCTCCGTTCAAATTTCCATAGGCTTGATAAAGTTGTGCTGAAATTCCCGCAATACCTGGAGCAGCACCAGAAGTTCCGCTGAAAGTTTGATAGGTATTATTTTCATTTGTAGAAATTTGATTGTGCCCGTTTGCAGTGATGTCTGGCTTTATCCTTCCGTCGTGTGCAGGACCACGGCTACTAGAGTTTCTTAATTCACCTCTGTAATCTACATTGGCAGTAGCTATTACATTTTTACCCTGTTTGTGACCTCCCGTAATATTACCCCATTGGTTTCCAGCGCCATAACCACAATCTTGATTGTTTGAGTTTCCTGCTGAAAAAACATGAAGCAAAGAAGGCGTGTCCAAAGTTTGCTGATCTACAGTTTGAGTAATGCTAGTATAGCCGCCGTTACAACCATTACTATATGAAGAATTAGTTATTTGAACCGATCCATCATTTATTAAATTTACCGTTTGGGGATCCAAAAAAGTAGATGCATAATTTACAACATACACATCGGATCCTGCTGCCATTCCCCGGTTTGAAGGAATTAAATTGCCAGCACCCGCCATTATTCCCGCTACTCCATCACCATGAGACTGATTGGAAATGTTGGTCAAATTTGTCAATCTTCCCTGAAAATCTATGTGTGGACCAACGCGACCGTCATCACGAACCATAACGCCAATACCTGCTCCTGTATAATTTCTGCCAGCGCCAGTTTGAGTGTCCAATGAGTTGGCTCTGTGAAGGCTCCTGCCTCTCGTGTCATCCTTTATGGAAGGTGCGACCACAAGATCTACCCATTTTACAAAAGAAAGGTTTGAAAGCGTTTCCAAGCAGTTATTTGGTATTGAAAGATCTATTGTATTTTGCTCACTATAATTTTGTTTTACACTAATTTGATGTTGAGCCAACTGGTTTACAGCATAGTTGTTTGAAACATTTTTATAGTACTGAAGCGTTACCAATATATTATCGCCATCTTTTGCCCAATAATCATAATTACCGCGTTTCAAGTCTGCTGAAAGTTTTGCGTTTCCATCAACTGGAACAATAGTGCGCACACCGTTGCTTTTCAATAGAGAAATTGAAGTAGTTGTAGGAAAATTAAAAAGATATGTTTTGTTTGGAATATACTCTAACAGTTGCAAATTGTTCCGCTTAAACAAATCTTGAACTTGTTGTGAAGGAGTTTCATAAAACTGAATCCAGCCAACATAACCATTATTCAATTTAGCAGATTCAGGCATTTGGTTCCATTGAAACGTCGCAATGTTTTCAGGCATTTCATAGGTTTCACCTTGGAATTTAATGTCATTGGAATTCTGGGAAAATGCAATTGAAAAGACTAGCATCAAGGCCAGAAGTGTAATATTCTTAATTTTGGGGAAAGTAGTTTTTCGCATAATCAACTTTGTTTATTTGGTTTAGAATTAAAAAAGACGGTTAAAAAAAACCGCCTATTCATTTCAAATATATTTATTTGAATCCATAAACAAAGCTTTCCGAATTAAAAATTTAGAAGTTTAACAAATTTCTATTATACGTTAGAAACAGAAAATCAGTAATTTAGAAGTAAAGAAATGAATTATTGAAACAACGCCTTCAATTCCGTAGCGTCTTGAGGCTTCATTTTTCCAGCAAGTACAAGACTCAACTGTTTTCGTCTTAGGGCAGCATTAAACCGTTCCTTTTCGATTTCGGTTTCGGGAATTATTTCTGGAACACGCACCGGACGGCCCGTTTCATCAACCGCTACAAAAGTATAGATGGCTTCATTAGAAAGATATTTTTCACCACTTTCACGGTTTTCAATAAAAACGTCCATATAAACTTCCATAGAACTGCTGAAAGCTCTTGAAACTTTGGCGTCAACCGTTACAACGCTTCCGAGTGGAATCATTTTGTTAAAAGCAACGTGGTTTACCGAAGCCGTAACAACAATTCTTCGGCTATGACGGCGTGCAGCAATACTCGCGGTACGATCCATTCGCGCCAGTAATTCGCCTCCAAACATATTACCAATTGGGTTCGTATCGCTGGGAAGCACCATATCTGTGTAGATAGTGTGGGAGTCTTTCGGGGTTTTTGATTGCATCATAAAAATTTTTGCAAAGATACCCAAGTGCGAAGAAAGAGGATAGAAAAAAGAGGAAAGAATAAGGGCTAATTCATCGTAAGTGAGAATGATGAAAAAGTCTATTTAAAGTTTTAGTAAATCACGAACATTCCTGTAGTGTGCAAGCGTTAAATCTTAAAAATTCTAATGATATGCACGCGATAAATCGCGAGCCTAATGAATACCATGACTACGACTAATATTACTGAATTTTCTGCACAAGCATCCAAGCATCTGCATTTTCAGTTCTTTGGATTTCGCGTAGTTTATTCAAAGCCTCAACGCGCTCTTCAAAACTGGCGTATAAAACTTGGTAAAGACCATAACGCGTAGGTTGCATTTTTAAAGGTGAAAAACCTTTTTCGCGTAACTGTTCCACTTTTTTGGTAGCATTTTCTTCCTCGCGGTAAGCACCTGCAACAATATGGTACATTCCGGAGTGCTTCGGAAGTTGCAAACTAAGCACTGGTAATGGGTTTTCAATTACAAAAGTAGCTTCCTGAATTTGGGTTTCTACCAATGAATTGGCTTTTTGTCTTTCAGCTATATTGAAACTATGAACTTGATTTTCGTAAAATTTCAAACTTCCAAAACCAAGTGCAGCAATAGCAATAACAGCAATTGCGGCATATTTAAGATATGGTTTTGCTTCTCTTCCTTCCGGCGTGAAAATTATTGGAACCTTTTCTTCCAGAGCTTTCGCAGTTTCTTTGTAAACCTCACGGCTTATTTTCGGTGAAACAAATGATGAAAGTCCAAATGCTGAAGTACTATAATTTTGTTGGTGAAGTGGTTCAAACTGAAGCGATTTTTCTTCGTTTAAAGAAAATTCTCCAATGTTTTTAAATGAAATAGTTTGTCCTGCTGAAAGGTCTTTTGAAATCTCAGAAGTAAAATTTCTAATTTTTTGCAACGCAGTTTCATAGCTACATTTTTCAACCGAGGCCACGTAATTCGCAAACAAACCATCATTTGCCTGCAATTGTTTGTTGAACGAAACAATTTTGGAAGGTGGATTGAAAGTGCTTGTGGAATCGTCAATATGCGCAGATTTATAACGCGTTAAGAAAGCGCCAAAACCAGGAATAATAACACATTCGTATCGGTAAAGTAGGTCTGAAATGTAAGTTGTAAGCTCCATAGAAACAAAAATACCCTTTTTTGAAAGCAATCCAATTTTTGTTTTTGGAACTTATTAACAACTTAAAATGTTGTATTTTTAAAATCTCCCCCGATTCTAATTTACAACACTATGCTTTCAAAAAACGAACTGCGCTATACGCTTGCTTTGCAACGAATTCCGAATCTGGGAGATATTTCAGCAAAAAAGTTATTGCGGAAAATGGGCACTGCGGAAGAAATCTTCAAAGAGAAAAAAAGCAACCTCGCTAAAATTGATGGCATCGGACTTTTACGTTTGAAGGATATAAACCTAAAACAACAATTGGAAGAAGCAGATGCCGAAATGGAATTCATTGAGCAAAACAATATTGAATACAGCTATTTCAAAGACAAAAATTATCCCGAAAAACTCAAACATTGTTTGGATGGTCCCATACTTTTCTTCCATCGTGGAAATATAGATTTAGTAGGTAAGAAAATAATCAGCATCGTAGGCACACGGAAAATCACAAGCTATGGCAATGCTTTTTGTCAAGATTTAATTGAAAAACTAGCGCCGTTAAACCCAGTAATTGTCTCGGGTTTAGCTTATGGAGTTGATATTTGTGCACACAAAGCTGCTATTGAAAACAATTTACAAAACATAGCCTGTTTGGCGCATGGACTAAACCAAATGTATCCAAAAGACCATAAAAGATACGCCCAAAAAATTGAAGAAAACGGGGGATTTATTAGCGAATTTTGGAGTAGCGATGCGTTTGACAGAAACAATTTTTTAAAACGAAACCGAATCATAGCAGGACTTTCCGAAGCTACAATCGTTATAGAATCTGCAGAAAAAGGTGGAAGTTTGGTAACTGCAGATATTGCGAATTCCTACGACCGTGAAGTTTTTGCAGTTCCAGGAAGAGCAACGGACAGTCAAAGTCGCGGCTGCAACAATTTAATAAAACAACAAAAAGCACATTTAATAACAAGCGCCGCAGATATTATTTACTTGCTAGATTGGGAACTAGAAGAAAACAAAAAGCCCAAACAAATCCAGCTATTTGTTGAACTGGACGAAGAAGAAAAAGTAGTTTTCCGTTTTTTAAAAGAAAAGGAAAAAGAACTTTTAGATACTATCGCTTTAGAATGCAGCATTCCAGCCTATAAAGCCGCCAGTATTTTAATGAATATGGAATTGAAAGGTGTTGTGCGACCATTGCCAGGGAAGTTGTTTCAGTTGGTTTAATCATACTGCAAAGATTACTAAACACGAGTACTGCTTAGATTATCTCATTAAATTTATATTTACAAATCAAGGAGAAGATGAATAAAAAGTTGACATTAATACTAAATGATGAAATCGTCGAAAGAGCAAAAGAATATGCATTAGATAAAAATCTAAGTATATCTAGTTTAGTGGAATCTTATCTTCAATCATTGACTATGGAAAGAAAATATGATAATTTCGAAATTTCTCCCTTTGTAAAAAGTATGTCAACTGGAAGTAGCATTTCCGAAGATATAAGACCCAAAAGTGAATATTCAGAATACTTAATAAAAAAATATAAATGAATTATTCATACTTATCTAATTAATACCCAACCTTCTCCCGAACTCTTTTCAAAACCCCATCAGCAACTTTTCGAGCCTTTTCAGCACCCGAAGCCAAGGCTGCATCAACTTCATTTAGGTTTGAAATAAAATAATTGTAACGCGTACGTTCTTCAGAAAATTTTTCAACTATCAATTCAAACAAAGCTTGCTTGGAGTGACCGTAGCCGTAATTTCCTGCTTCGTAGTTTTTTCGCATTTGTGCAACTTCATCTTTGGAACCCAATAATTTATAAATTGCAAATACGTTGCAAGTGTCTGGATTTTTCGGTTCTTCCATTGGTGTGCTATCAGTTTCAATAGTCATTACTTGCTTGCGAAGTTTTTTATCATCCAAAAATATATTGATGATGTTTCCTTTAGATTTGCTCATTTTAGAGCCATCAGTTCCTGGAACATACATCGTTTCTTCTTGAACTTTTCCTACAGGCATAACAAAAGTTTCACCCATTTGCGTGTGAAAACGAGAAGCTACATCGCGCGTAATCTCAATATGTTGCATTTGGTCTTTACCAACCGGAACAATTTCGGCATCATACAATAAAATATCCGCAGCCATAAGCATTGGATAGGTAAAGAGTCCAGCGTTTACGTCTTCCAAACGGTCTGCCTTATCTTTAAAAGAATGTGCAAGGGTTAATCTTTGGAAAGGAAAAAAGCAGCTTAAATACCAAGAAAGCTCCGTGGTTTGTGGCACATCGCTTTGACGATAAAAAATAACACGTTTCGTATCTAAACCTAATGCCAACCAAGTTGCAGCTGTACTATATGTGTTTGCGCGAAGGGTTTCCGCATTTTTTATTTGCGTTAATGAGTGCATATCTGCAATAAAAAGAAAGGAATCGTTTTTGGGATCGTTCGCCATTTCAATAGCGGGAATGAGGGCTCCTAAAAGATTTCCTAAATGTGGTGTGCCGGTGCTTTGTATTCCTGTAAGTATTCTGGACATTGTTCTGAGAAATTTCAGCAAAGGTACTTTTTTAGATTTATTTGCGTCATTCAAATTAGTACTTTTGAAGGCTAATGAAATTACTAAAGCAAATATTTGCGACATTTTACCGAATTTGGTTCTATATAATAATAGCGCTGGCTACAATTTTACTATTTCCGTTTCTTCTAATCAGCATTCTAAAACATTCTTGGTACCCGTTTTTCTTTAAGGTTGCACGAACTTGGTCTGCATTAATTATTTATGGGATTGGTTGTTACCCTATCATAAAACGTGAAATCCATTATGAAAAAGGCAAAAGCTATATGTTTGTTGCCAATCATACTTCCATGACGGATATTATGTTGATGTTTTATGCAACTAAAAATCCCTTCGTATTTGTTGGGAAAAAAGAATTGGCGAAGATTCCGTTATTCGGATATATCTATAAACGAACCTGTATTTTAGTAGACCGCGGCAATACGAAAAGTCGCGTTGAAGCTTTTAGAAGAGCCGATATACGTTTGAATGAAGGTTTAAGCGTCTGCATTTTCCCTGAAGGTGGAGTGCCAGACGATCTTTCAGTTTTATTGGATGAATTTAAAGATGGAGCGTTTCGACTTTCTATAGAACATCAAATTCCTATTGCTCCAATGACTTTTCACGATAACAAAAAACGGTTTCCGTATTCGTTTTTTATTGGTGGGCCTGGAAAAATGCGCGTAAAAATCCATAAACTCATCCCAACAGCAAATTTGACATTGGAAAGCAGAAAAGAATTGAAAAAAGAAACGCGAGAAGTTATTTTGAATGAATTGTTGGAGCCTACGGTTTGAGGTAGTTCTTTGCATAATCCAATGGGCTGCGAAATACTACGCTATTTTTTGAATTAAAATTCCCAGCCATTAGTTCTGAAGCAGACTTTTGAGATTCCTGCCTTTGCAGGAATAAAAAAACCGTCCTATGGCGAAGAACGGTTTCTCAATCATTTTGTTTGAAGTATAATCAAACACATTCAACTAAAAACTAACCTAAAACTTGAAACTCAATCCGCTGTAAACGCCCAAATAATAAGGCTTAAAGTTTACAGAGGAATCGGTATAAGGGTTGAGCTGGTATTTAAACATTGGCTCAATATTAAACGTAAATTTTTTGGACAGTTTGTAGTCCAATCCCAGCCCGACGTTAGTTGAAAAACTTACAGTGGAGAGATTATTGGCTTCTCCCAGCACATCAGTAAAATTGTCTGCTTTTACTGAAATTTCGTTGTTGCCTAAAAATAAAGTACTTAAACCACCAATTAAGTTTACACCAATTTTACTGTCAATAACAGCATATTTTAGCTCTAGTGGCACTTCGTAATAATTCAAATTTTGAATAAGTCTTGCATCACCTTGAGTAGATTTTGGCATAATATCACCAAAACCATTTGATGGACTTGCCATTGCAAATGATCCGGCATCGACTGCAGTAATAACAATACTCCTACTGCCATAATCAACAGAACTCAATGCGACAGCCACCGGTCCAGTACCAACTTCAATACCCGAAGTACTGTAACTTAAATCTACATTATTTACTCCTGTGCGAACGCTTAAACGATTGCTTAAAGCATAACTCACTTGCACTCCATAACTCATATTTACATCTCCTTTTTGAGGATTGTCCGCAAAACTTGGGTCTATGGATGAACCATTACCAAGATTACTGTAATAAACTGGTGCTACATTCGGAGCAACATTCCAACGTTGTTCTGGTTTTTGTTTCTTTTTATTTTCAGTAACAGCAACTTCATCTTTTTCAGCTATCTCATCGAAAATAGATTTTTTGTTTTTGTAATCTTTTTCTAAAGTTTTTTCAGCTTGGGCTATATTTTCCTTTTTATCTGAATTGATCGTTTCAGAATTTTTTCCCTGATTTTCTCCAGAAACCTTTTCAACTTTGTTATTTGCAGCGATTCCCTCTTTATTTTTATTGAAGTTATCGTTCTCCTTATTTATAAAGACTTCTTTTGTTTCTTTTACTTTATTCTCTGAATTCGTTTTTTCCGAAGCATTTTTTGAAGAAGCAATTCCTTCATTCAACTTATTTTTTACAGTATCCTTTTCATCTAAATTCTTTTGAGAATTCACTTTAGTATTTAAAGAATTTGATTCTGAAGTATTGGAAGCAACTACACTGCGACTTGATTTTTCAGAAGAATTAATCAATTTATTATTTGAAGGTTTGTTCTCTCCATTAGTATTTGAAGTATTATCTTCTGAAGTATTTAAATCTTGAGAATCCTCACTTTGAAGGGTTTTTTCTTCAGCAGCAACTTGAGAATCATTATTCAGTTTTTCAACTTCAGTTTTATTTTCGTGAAGTTGCTCTTCAGAATTATTTATAGTTTCATTAGTTATTGAAGGCGCAATAGTATTCGAAGAATCATATAATGAGTTACCAACCGTCAACATCAAAGCAATTAACGCAGCAACACCGCCAAGTTTTATCCACAGCGGAATAACTTTGCGTTCTTTTTTCTCCTTGTTAAGCTCGGTTTGGATGTTTTCCCAAACGCGCGGCGAAGGAGTGGCTTCAAGATTTTTGAAACCTTCATTAAAAATGGTGTCTATGTTTTTCTTTTCTTTCATCTCTGTTCCCGCGAAGGCGGGAATCTTTTTTAAAAAACCCCTACCCTAAAGCAGGAGTTTTGTAATCAATCTAAACAATCATACAATGCCTTAAGTGTTATAATTTTTAGCATTATAGTCTTCAATCTTATTTTTCAAAATCATTCTGGCGCGTGCCAGGTTTGATTTAGACGTACCATCGCTGATTCCTAACATTTCTGCTATCTCTTTATGTTGATAGCCGTCCATCACGTACATACTGAAAACCAATCTGTACCTATCTGGAAGCTCTTGCACAATTTTCAGCAGAAAATCCAATGGAATTTCTTCGCTTTCAATTTCAACTTCCGCTTCATCTTCAATCTGACCTTCATCAACGATTTGATAGGTTTTTTGTTTTCTATATTTCTGAAGAACGGTATTTACTGTTACCCGTTTCATCCATCCTTCAAAAGAACCTTTACCGTTATATTGCTCAATTTTTTTGAAAATGATTATAAAAGCATCCTGCAAATTATCCTCAGCCTCCGTATAATTTGGAGAATACCGAAGACAGATGGCAAAAAGGACTCTGTTGTACTGCTTGTACAATTCGCCCTGCGCCGTTGCATCGTGCTTTTTACATTTTATTATGAGCTCGTCTAACGTCAAACGTGGTGCCGTGAATTATTGTTCTGTTGTAAATACCTCATTTTAGAGGGCAACCGCAATAATCAAGGTTCCTACGCTTTGTAGATACCACAGTATCAAAAGGGTTGCGTGGTTGGTTGAAAAATTATTTGCTTATTGCTGCAATAGCGTCTTTTATTTTCTTTTCTAGCTCGTCCATTAGTTCTGGATTGTCTAAAAGAAGATTTTTAACAGCATCGCGGCCTTGCCCAAGTTTAGTTTCATCATAGCTGAACCAAGAGCCTGCTTTTTTTATGATTTCGAAGTCAACGCCAAGGTCAATAATTTCACCAACTTTGGAGATTCCTTCGCCATACATAATGTCAAACTCCACTTGTTTGAAGGGTGGCGCAACTTTGTTTTTTACCACTTTTACACGAGTTTTATTACCCATTGCATTGCTGTCGCTATCTTTTATTTGCGTGGAACGACGAATGTCTAAACGCACAGAAGCGTAGAATTTCAAAGCGTTTCCACCAGTTGTAGTTTCTGGGTTTCCGAACATTACACCAATCTTTTCACGTAACTGGTTAATGAATATTACGGTACATTTTGTTTTGCTAATTGAGCCTGTAAGTTTTCGAAGTGCCTGACTCATCAAACGGGCGTGAAGCCCCATTTTGCTATCGCCCATTTCGCCTTCTATTTCACTTTTTGGAGTCAATGCGGCAACGGAGTCAATAACCACAATGTCTATGGCGCCACTTCTAATTAAGTTATCGGCGATTTCCAAAGCTTGTTCGCCGTTGTCTGGTTGCGAAATGATAAGGTTTTCTACATCTACGCCAAGTTTTTCGGCATAACCTCTATCAAAAGCGTGTTCTGCATCAATAAATGCAGCGATGCCTCCTTTTTTCTGGGCTTCTGCCATTGCGTGAAGCGTTAATGTTGTTTTACCTGAAGATTCTGGGCCATATATTTCAATTACTCTTCCGCGAGGGTAACCGCCTACGCCAAGTGCAACGTCAAGACCAAGGGAGCCAGTTGGAATTACTTCTACATCTTCCACGGCGGCATCGCCCATTTTCATTACGGTTCCTTTGCCGTACGTTTTGTCAAGTTTATCTAAAGTTAGCTTTAATGCTTTTAGTTTTGCGTCTTTTTCAGTGCTCATTTTCGTTTTTTTTATGATGGAATTTTATGCTTCCTTCGCAAGAAAAATGCTTTGGAAGATGAAGATGCTAAGATACTATTTCTTTGTGCGCAGGACAAAAGTAAAATGTGAAGGGAAAGGATTTTTGTTAACAACGAAAAAAGAAAATAGACCGCTTCGCTGAAAGAACAAAGAATAAAGACTTTTTCAAGAAACAAGAGTGAAGAGAACCACGACGTTTTGAACCACTGCCTGTCCCGATGGTTTATCGGGAACTTTTGAATTTTTATCAAAATTACATAAATTAAAAACAGCCGCTTGTTTTGCGGCTGTTTGGTAGTTTTTATTTGATGGTGTTTTATTCTTTAATAAATTTTTTAACTGTTGTATTCCCCATTTCATCTTCAATATTTAAAAAGTAAATACCGTTTGAAAGGCTTGAAATAGCTATGGAAGTCTGCTTTTCAATATCTAAACTTTGAGTGCTTAAAAGCTTGCCTTCTATGTTGAAGATTTTAATGTTTAGTTTTCCTGTAACTTGATTAGAATTTATGGTTAATTCATTTTTTACTGGATTGGGAAAGATGGAAAATAAATTGTTGCTAAAAGTATTAACTGTCAAAGGAGTATTGCCGTAATATGCTTTATCGCCACTGTCGTTATTTATTGTTAAAGCTAAATTAGCTCCTACTTCTTCTATTACATAAGAAAAGGTTTTATCAAGAAATTGCCATTCTAGAAAACCATTATAATACAGATTCTCATAATCATTGTTTTCAGAAAGTACACAAGGATTATCAGGTAATATTATAAATTCAAATATATTTATATCTGTATTTGTAATTGTTAGTTGATATCCAGATAGACTTAAACATACCTTAGTGTCAAGAAATTCTTGATAAATATTTAAAGGAATAAAATCAATTTCACTATTATTTGGTGTGTAGTAATCTATGCCATCAATGTTTAATTTCTGAAGATACCAAGTATTATCAAAAAGCTGTGGATTTTGTGCAAAGGATATTGCAGTGATGTTGAATAACAGAATGTACAGTAATTTTTTCATAATTCATCAGTTAAAGTCAATTAAGTTCTTAAATATAAGCCAAAATTGAACAAGAACCAAGATGATATTATCTTTTTCTTTGGATTCTCCACTGTATTTTCTCCAGACCTTTTACCTTTACACCATTGAAAAATCAATTCTTTTCACCTAAAAAAAGTATAGCATGCAACTGTACAATAAATTAAGTGCAAAAGAGAGGGAAACACTTTTGGAACAGGCCGGCGAGGAACGGCTTACCCTTTCTTTTTATCAATATGCCAAAATTGACAATCCAAATCTTTTCAGAAATCATCTTTTTGTAACTTGGTTTGAGCAGGACGTTCTTGGTCGAATATATGTTGCTCATGAAGGTATAAACGCTCAACTTTCCGTTCCAGCAAAACGATTTAAGGAATTTAAGGAATTTCTTGATGGAGTTTATTTTCTGAAAGACGTTCGTTTAAATATCGCCATTGAGCAAGATTTAAAATCCTTTTTAAAACTAAAAGTAAAAGTTCGCGATAAGATTGTTGCCGATGGTTTAAATGATGAAACTTTTGATGTTACCAACAAAGGAATTCACGTTGATGCTCTAAAATTCAACGAACTTATTGAAGATCCTGATGTGGTTTTGGTAGATATGCGAAACCATTACGAAAGTGAGATTGGTCATTTTAAAAACGCTTTAACACCAGATGTTGATACGTTTCGTGATTCTTTAGATATTATTGAAGAAGATTTAAAAGACCACAAAGAAGATAAAAAATTGGTTATGTATTGCACTGGAGGCATTCGTTGCGAAAAAGCCAGCGCATACTACAAACACAAAGGTTTTAAGAATGTTTTTCAACTGGAAGGAGGTATTATTGAATACGCTCGTCAGGTTGAAAACCAAGGTTTGGAAAATAAATTCATCGGGAAAAATTTCGTCTTCGATCATCGTCGTGGCGAACGTATTACGGAAGATGTAATTGCGCACTGCCATCAATGTGGCGAAGCTTGCGATACACATACAAATTGCGCCAACGAAGCCTGCCATTTGCTTTTCATTCAATGTTCAACATGTGCAATAGCAATGGAAAATTGTTGTTCTGAAGAATGTGTCGAAATAATTCATTTACCAGAAGACGAGCAGAAAACACTTCGCCAAGGTATCCCGAATAGCAATAAAATTTTTAAGAAAGGAAGGTCTGAGAAATTGAGGTTTAAGAAATAGGCTTGATGACGGATGACGGAAGACGGAAGACGGAAGTTCAAACACTTGTTCAAACTGTCCCGTTTCAAAAATCTAAAATCGTCAATCTAAAATCGAAATTTTTATTGGTATCTTTACTGATTAATTATTTGTTTAATTTTCGTCCCTTTTCACTTAGAAAAGGGCTTTATATATAAAAATATGAGCTGTACCAGCTGTGCCACAGGCGCCAACGGACAGCCAAAAGGATGCAAGAACAATGGTACTTGCGGAACCGATGGCTGCAACAAACTTACGGTGTTTGACTGGCTTTCAAATATGCAACTTCCCGCCGATATGGAACCCTTCAATGTGGCGGAAGTGCGCTTTAAAAACGGAAGAAAAGAATTCTTTCAAAACCCTGAAAATCTTACTTTAAGCATTGGCGACGTGATAGCAACAGAAGCTTCACCAGGCCATGACATTGGGATTGTAACGCTTACCGGAGAACTGGTTCGCGTGCAAATGAAGAAAAAAAAAGTTCCACTAAACATTGAAGTCCTCCCAAAAATCTACCGAAAAGCATCTCAAAAAGATATTGATATTTGGCAAGGTGTTCGCGATAAAGAAGCCGATGTTCAAAAGCGTTCGCGCGAAATCGCCATTCGTCACGGACTTCATATGAAAATTAGTGATGTGGAATTTCAGGGCGATGCTTCAAAAGTTATTTTTTATTACACTGCTGAAGAAAGAGTTGATTTCCGTGAATTGATAAAGGAATTTGCAAGAACTTTCAACACGCGTATTGAAATGAAGCAAGTTGGTTTCCGTCAAGAAGCGGCACGTTTGGGAGGAATTGGTAGTTGTGGTCGCGAGCTTTGTTGTTCTACTTGGTTAACGGATTTTCGTTCAGTAAACACTTCCGCAGCGCGCTATCAGCAACTTTCATTAAATCCGCAAAAACTGGCAGGACAATGTGGAAAGCTGAAATGTTGTCTTAATTATGAATTGGATACTTATTTGGAAGCGTTGGAGTCTTTCCCAAGTACAGACACTAAACTTCAAACTGAAAAAGGATACGCCTCTTGTCAAAAAATAGATATTTTTAAAGGATTGCTTTGGTACACTTACGATAAAGATTTTATGAATTGGCACGAGCTTACCGCTGAAAAAGCCAATGAAATTATAGCACTAAACAAAAAAGGCCAAAAGCCATTGGCGTTGGAAGAATTTATTGTTGAAGTACCAAAAGTGGAAAAAGAACCATACAGCAATGTAGTGGGTCAAGATAGTTTAACGCGCTTTGACCAACCGAAACAAAAAGGGAAAAAACGAAGAAACAAAAGCCGAAATAAAGAAAAAGTTGGAGCTGCCACTGAAAATCCTCAAAAAAATAATTCAAAAACAAAGCCCTCAAAAAATACAAGGAATAAGCCCAGCAATAAAAACAGAAATCCCAAGCCACCAAAAAATGAATAGATTCTTATTACTTTTTTTGGCTGCTATTTCCCTCGTTTCTTGCGAGTCTAATATTGTTTTTAGCGAAACACGCGCAATGGACGGAGAATGGGGCGCAGATGAAGTGGTAGAATTTAAACTTCCGCAGCTTGATTCGCTTAAAAGTTATGATTTATTTGTAAATATTAGAAACAACAACGAATACAAGTTCAACAATCTATTTTTAATATTATCAATGAATTTTCCTCACGGAAAAACCATTACCGATACAATTGAATACCGAATGGCTAACCCAGATGGCTCTTGGATGGGGCAGGGAATTGGTAATGTAAAGGAAAATAAACTTTTGTATAAACAGAGTGTATCCTTTTTAGAAGAAGGAATTTACTCAATAGATATAGCACAAGCAATGCGCAATAATGGCAATGTGGAAGGCGTTACAAAACTTGAAGGCATTACAGATGTTGGTTTCAGCGTTGAGGAAACTACCAAACAGTAAACAAATATGGCAACAAAAAAAGAAGCTACTAAAAAGAACAAACAACAGGATGTTCGTCATCATGTAAAAACGTTTTGGAAGATTTTTCTAGGATTTATATTAGTATTTATTTTGTTTTTTCTTTTAGCGTCATGGGGCGTTTTTGGAAGTCTTCCGGATGAAACTAGTCTTGAAAATCCTGAAAAAAACCTCGCTACTGAAATTATTTCTTCAGACGGAAAAACAATCGGTAAGTTCTATAAAGAAAATAGAACTCCTGTTTCTTTCGACTCTTTGCCAGACCATTTGGTAAATGCTTTAATTGCTACTGAAGATGCGCGTTTTTACGAACATTCTGGCATTGACGGCAGAGGAACATTAAGAGCCTTTGCTTTTATGGGTTCACGTGGAGGGGCGAGTACAATCACCCAACAACTAGCAAAACTATTTTTTACAGACCAAAGAGCATCTAACAAATTGGAAAGATTGACTCAAAAAGTAAAAGAGTGGATCATCGCCATACGTTTGGAAAGACGCTACACCAAAGAGGAAATCATCACCATGTATTTTAACGAATACGATTTTCTCAATCAAGCTGTAGGTATTGAAAGCGCCGCAAATATTTATTTTGACAAACCGCCTTCACAATTAACCACTTCGGAAGCAGCAATGCTTGTTGGAATGTTTAAAAACTCCTCACTTTTCAACCCTAACCGAAGACCAGAACTGGTTTTAAAACGAAGAAATGTTGTTTTGTCCCAAATGGAGAAGTACAATTATATTTCAGAAAAAGTAATGGATTCGCTACAAGCGCTACCACTAGATTTGAAGTACACACCGCAGGGACACGATGAAGGAAGTGCAACCTATTTCCGCGAATACGCCCGTAGTTTTATGGAGAATTGGATAAAAGAACATCCAAAACTCGATGGCAGCAATTACAACATTTATCAAGACGGATTGAAAGTATATGTTACCATTGATAGCAAAATGCAGGAATATGCAGAAAAAGCTGTGAAAAAACACATGGCTCACTTGCAAGAAGCTTTTGACGATCAGAATAAAAATAATAAAACCGCTCCTTTCCGAGATATTACAGAGGAAGAAACCGAAAGTATTCTAAATTCAGCAATGCGAAAAAGTGATCGTTGGAGACAAATGAAAAAAGACGGAAAAGACGAAGAAGAAATAATTAAAAGCTTCAAAAAGAAAGTAGCCATGCGCGTTTTTTCTTGGAAAGGAGATATTGATACTACTATGACACCGCTGGATTCCATTCGTTATCATAAATCTTTTTTGCAGGCCGCAATGATGTCCATGACGCCGCAAACCGGTGAAGTAAAGGCTTGGGTTGGCGGTATAGATTACAAACACTACAAATATGACATGGTTAAAAAAGGACGACGCCAAATAGGTTCAACCTTTAAACCATTCGTGTACGCAACCGCGATAGACCAAATGCATATGTCGCCATGCGATACTTTGCCAAACACTATTTACACAATTCCTGCTGGCAGATACGGCTTGCTGAAACCTTGGACACCTAAAAATGCCGGTGGCGGTTATGGCGGAATGGTTACACTTAAATATGCACTTGCAAATTCAATAAACACTATTACCGCCAGATTAATAGACCGCGTAGGTCCAGAGCCAGTTATTGACTTGGTGAAAAAGATGGGCGTTAATACAGAAAATATGCCCGCCGTA
The DNA here is from genome assembly GCF_000265385.1 of Aequorivita sublithincola DSM 14238. Lineage (NCBI taxonomy): Bacteria > Pseudomonadati > Bacteroidota > Flavobacteriia > Flavobacteriales > Flavobacteriaceae > Aequorivita > Aequorivita sublithincola. The sequence continues at coordinate 1,418,596 of NC_018013.1, read as the reverse complement.
CCTTCCATTGCTTTAGGAACGCCAGACGTTTCAGTTTTTGAAATGGTTGGGGCATATAGCACTTTTGCCAATGAAGGCGTTTACGTTGAACCAATATTGATTCAAAGAATAGAAGACAAAAACGGAACAGTACTTTATCAAAATGTACCAAAAACAAAAGACGTAATAAGCAACGAAACTGCTTTTGTAACCGTAAGTTTAATGGAAGGTGTTACCCAATCCGGTTCTGGTAGTCGTTTGCGCGGCACGGGTCGTGAAGGTTCTCCAATTTATAAAAATGCGGTGACTGGATATCCTTACAATTTCACAAACCCTATTGCAGGAAAAACAGGAACAACCCAAAACAACAGTGATGGATGGTTTATGGGCATGGTTCCAAACTTGGTTACAGGTGTTTGGGTAGGTGGTGATGACCGCGCCACGCATTTTAGGTCAACAGGATATGGTCAAGGTGCAACAATGGCACTTCCAATTTGGGGAATGTATATGAAGAGTTGCTATGCAGATAAAGATTTAGACGTTTCAACAGGAAATTTCAAACGACCCGCAAATCTTTCTATTGAAACCGATTGTTCCAAATGGCGTCAAGGAAATCCTGACATAGAAGAAATTCCAGACGAGTTCGATTTCTAGTCCTTATATTCTTCCCGATTATAGGGGAATAAACCTCATAGATGAGATTGCTTCGTGCCTTGCAATGACACTATGAGGTTTTTTTATAAATTGAAATTTTGTAATTTTAAGAAAAATTAAAAAATGATAAAAAAGACAGTTGCAAACGTTCGCGAAGCCTGTGAAGGTATTGAAGACGGAATGACCTTTATGCTCGGTGGTTTCGGGCTTTGTGGCATCCCCGAAAATATTATCTCAGAATTGGTTCGAAAAAATATTCAAGGCGTTACTTGTATTTCAAACAATGCAGGTGTAGATGATTTTGGACTTGGTCTTCTTCTAAAAAAGCATCAAATAAAGAAAATGATTTCGTCTTATGTAGGTGAAAACGCAGAGTTTGAGCGCCAAATGCTCAGCGGCGAAATGGAGGTGGAGCTAGTTCCACAAGGAACATTAGCACAACGTTGTGAAGCTGCAAGAAGTGGAATTCCAGCCTTTTTTACTCCTGCAGGTTTCGGAACAGAAGTAGCCGAAGGAAAAGAAACACGAGAATTTCACGGAAAAATGTACGTTCTGGAAAAAGCTTTTGAAGTAGATTTTTCTTTCGTAAAAGCTTGGAAAGGCGACGAAGCCGGAAACCTCATCTTTAAAGGAACCGCAAGAAATTTCAATCCAGCAATGTGCGGCGCCGGAAAAATAACGGTTGCCGAAGTGGAAGAATTGGTTCCCGCTGGCGAACTAGATCCTAACCAAATTCATATTCCAGGAATATTTATTCAAAGAATATTTCAAGGTGAAAAATATGAAAAAAGGATTGAGCAATTAACCGTTAGAAAAAAATAACTCAGTGTCCTCTGTGCCTCTTTGGTTATTTTTCACCACAAAGTCACAGAGAGTAAAGAGGAAATCAGCAAATCATCAAATTAATTATGGCACTTTCAAAAGAACAAATAGCACAACGCATCGCAAAAGAAGTAAAAGACCGCTACTACGTTAACTTAGGAATCGGAATTCCAACTTTGGTTGCCAACTTTGTACGCGACGATATAAATGTAGAATTCCAAAGCGAAAACGGAATTCTCGGGATGGGTCCTTTTCCTTTTGAAGGTGAAGAAGATCCAGATTTAATAAATGCCGGAAAGCAAACTATCACGGCTTTGCCCGGAGCTTCATACTTTGATTCTGCTATGAGTTTTGGAATGATTCGTGGCCAACACGTGGATCTTACAATTCTTGGCGCAATGGAAGTTTCACAAAATGGCGACATTGCTAACTGGAAAATTCCTGGCAAAATGGTAAAAGGAATGGGCGGCGCGATGGACTTGGTTGCTTCTGCAGAAAATATAATTGTGGCAATGATGCACACCAACCGTGAAGGCGAATCTAAACTTTTAAAAGAATGTAGCTTGCCATTAACAGGCGTAGCTTGTGTTAAGAAAATAGTAAGCAACCTTGCAGTTTTGGAAATCCGGGATGGAAAATTTCATCTTTTAGAACGTGCTCCAGGAGTTTCAGTTGAGGAAATTCAAAAAGCCACCGAAGGAGCTCTAATTATTGACGGCGATATTCCTGAGATGAAATTTTAGTAACAACATATATCCTAACTTTATAAAACCATGAATTTCATGGTTTTTTTATTTTTCAGATTCTTAAATCCCAGTAGGAATCGCTTCAATCAGTTTCTTTGAATATTCTGTTTGCGGATTTTCGTAGATTTCATCTGCATCGCCTATTTCTTCTATTTTTCCTTTGTTCATTACCAAAAGTTGATCCGACATATATTTTACCACGGCCAAATCGTGCGAGATAAATATATAGGTGAAGCCAAAATCATTTTTCAGTTCGTTTAGTAAGTTCAAAACCTGTGCTTGCACCGAAATATCCAAAGCGGAAACAGATTCATCACAAATAACTAATTTAGGTTCTATGGCAATAGTGCGGGCTATTCCAACCCTTTGGCGTTGTCCACCAGAAAGTTCATGCGGGTATCTGTAAAAATAAGTTTCATCTAAACCTACTCTATCGAGGAGCGCAAGCACACGCTCTTTTCTTTCTTTTCTATTTTTTCCCAGTTTATGAACTTCCATTGGTTCCATCAAAGCTTGACCAATCATTAAACGCGGATTTAATGATGAATAAGGGTCTTGAAAAATAATCTGTATTTCTTTCCGAAGGTTTCTGATTTCCGTTTTAGAAAGTTTTGTAAGTTCTTTTCCTCTATATTTTATGCTTCCTGACGTCGCTTTTTCCAGTTGAAGAATTGTTCTTCCTAAGGTAGATTTTCCGCAGCCAGATTCCCCAACTAAGCCTAATGTTTCGCCTTCAAAAACTGAAAAACTAACCTCATCAACCGCCTTTACGATTTTCTTTTTCGCGAACATTCCAACGTTACTGAAATAGTATTTTTCCAAATTGGTTATTTCCAATAGTGGTTTTTGGGTATAAATTTGCTTGTGCCTTTTAGCGCGTTCCACGGCTTTTACTTCTCTTGGCTTAAAGCTTTTATCTGCAATAGAAGCAATAGTCGGCAATTTTGCCAATCTAACTTTTAATGAAGGTCGCGAAGCCAAAAGTGCTTTTGTATATTCAGCTTTTGGGTTTTTGAAAATTTCAATAGTTGTTGCATTTTCAACGATATCGCCTTTATACATTACCACAACCCTATCGGCGATTTCAGAAACCAAACTTAAATCGTGCGAAATAAAAAGCAGCGCCATTTTTGTTTCTTGTTGAATTGATTGTAAAAGTGAAATTATTTCCTTTTGAACAGTTACATCTAGGGCCGTTGTTGGTTCGTCTGCAATAAGTAATTTTGGTTTGCAAGCAATCGCCATAGCAATCATAACACGCTGCATTTGTCCGCCACTAATTTGGTGCGGATAGCTGTTGAAAATTTCGTTGGGACGAGGCAATTTTACTTTTTCGAACAATGAAATGGTTTCCTTTTTTGCTTCGGAAGCATTCATCTTTAAGTGAAGTTGAAGTATTTCTGAAACTTGAAAACCACATTTAAGTGACGGATTTAGCGCACTCATCGGTTCCTGAAAAATCATGGCTATTTCACTTCCGCGAATTTTTCTGAATTCCTTTTCATTCGTTTTCAGAAGATCTTTTTCTTCAAATAAAATTTTTCCAGACAACTGTGATTGCTTTTTGGGCAACAAACCCATAATAGAGAGTGAGGTTACGGACTTCCCTGAGCCAGATTCGCCTACAATTCCTAGAATTTCATTTTCAAAAACTTCAAAAGAAATAGCGTGCAAAACCTCAAGGCTACTTTCCTTATTTCCGAAGGAAACAATAAGCTCTTCAACCGATAATAAAGGTGAATTTTTCATCATTTCAAAGATAGAACAATCAATGGAATATTTTTTTAACTGCAGTTCGTCGAATAAAATTTTATTTTCGCAATAATTGTTGTTCTTTTATATGTTTTTAATAAAACAACAAACCTTTTTATTCACTTAATCTTAATTATCATGAAAAAAATTAACAAATTCGTTTTTCTGTTTTCATTATTAATCTTTGCGTTTTCGGCGGTCGTTTCTGCCCAAAACAAAAAAGATGAAAAGAGAAACGTTAAGCAACCACCAAGTCTAGTAGTTTTTGATGCCTCACAATCGTATTCTCTTCAAAATGCTACTCAAATTTTTAAAGAAGTTTTAAATCCCCCCTCGGAAACTTCCTTCACCACATTAAAGCAAGAACAAGACCCTTTAGGGTTTACACACCACAAAATGCAACAGTATTTTAAAGGTGTTAAAGTTGAATTTGCAACCGCAACATTGAGTAGCAAAAATGGAACTGTTCAAACTTTAAATTCTTCTTACTCATCCATTGCAGAAGATTTTAATGTAACGCCTTCAATTAGCAATTCGCAAGCTTTAAACAGTGCGATTGCCCATGTTGGAGCTTCAAAATATATGTGGCAAAACGCTGCAGAAGCCGCATTGGCTGACAATTATAAAAAACCAACCGGCGAGTTGGTTATTTTACCTTCATTTGAAAACATTACCGAAACTAACCGTTTAGCTTATAAATTTGACATTTATGCAATCGCCCCTCTTTACAGAGCTGATGTGTATGTTGACGCCAAAACTGGTCAGTTTATAATGGAAAACAAAAGAATCCATCACGCCAATGTTCCAGCAACAGGAACCAGTCTTTATAACGGTAATGTTTCGTTTACTGCGGATAATTCAGCTGGGCCATACCGTTTACGTCAAACAGCGGACGGCGGTGGAATTCAAACTTATGATTTGAACAATGGCACCAACTACAACAATGCTGTGGATGTAACGAGCAGTTCAACCAACTTCACTTCAAACCCAACAGGTGTTCAGGCTCATTTTGGCGCAGAACGCACCTATAAATATTTTTCTCAGAAATATGGTAGAAATTCTTATAACAATACCGGTGGTGTTATTAAAAGCTACGTAAGTTATTCCACTAACTATGTAAACGCCTTTTGGGATGGAAGCAGAATGACCTATGGCGACGGTAATGGCACTCAATATGGACCATTGGTTTCGCTAGACATTTGCGGTCATGAAATAAGCCACGGCGTTACGGAGTATTCTGCAAACCTTGTTTACAGCTACCAATCTGGAGCTTTGAACGAATCGTTTTCAGATATTTTTGGTGAATCTATTGAAAAATTTGCGTCAGGAAGTAATGATTGGTTAATGGGCGATGACATTGGCGCTGGCGGAAGCGGTGGCGCATTACGCTCTATGAGCAATCCGAATGCTTATGGCGATCCAGACACCTATCAAGGAACCAATTGGTATTCCGGTTCTGGAGATTCTGGTGGAGTTCATACAAATTCAGGAGTACAAAATTTTTGGTTTTATGTTTTAAGCGTAGGTAAAAGTGGCACAAACGATAAAGGAAACAGCTACAATGTTTCTGGAATCGGGATGGACAAAGCTGGAGCTATTGCATATAGAAACCTTACTGTTTACTTGAATGCAAACTCACAATACAGCGATGCCAGAAATGGTGCTATCCAAGCTGCAAAAGATTTATATGGCGCTGGAAGTGCTGAGGAAATTGCAACCACAAACGCGTGGTATGCAGTTGGTGTAGGTGCTGCTTACGGCGGTGGCGGTGGCGGAAGCGAATATTGTGCTTCTCAAGGAAACAATGTAAATGATGAATACATAAGTCGTGTTCAATTAAACACTATTAACAATGCTTCTGGAGCGCAGAAATATTCAGATTTTACCAGTATTTCTACTTCTTTAAGTGTAGGTTCAACCTACACAATTACTGTTACTCCAACTTGGACTGGTAGTACTTATAATGAAGGCTATGCAGTTTGGATTGACTATAACGGTGATAAGGATTTTGGTGATGCGGGCGAATTGGTTTGGTCTAAAGCCGCTTCAACAAATACCCCGAATAGCGGAACATTTACTGTGCCTTCTGGAGCTGCGAGTGGAGCAACCAGAATGCGAGTTTCTATGAAATACAACGGAATTCCAACTTCTTGTGAAACTTTCAGTTATGGTGAAGTTGAAGACTATACTATTAACTTAGGTGGCGCTGGACCAGATACACAGGCTCCAACGGCGCCTGCAAACTTGGTGGCTTCAAATATCGCGCAAACTACGCTTTCACTTTCGTGGAATGCTTCTACAGATAATGTAGGTGTAACGGGTTATGATGTTTTCCAAGGTAGTTCAAATTTAGGAACCGTTACAGGAACTTCAGCAAATATTACTGGCTTGTCTCCTGCAACCGCTTATTCTTTTAAGGTTCGTGCACACGATGCTGCTGGAAACAATTCTGGTTTCAGCAATACAGTAAATGTCACTACACTTTCTACCTCTGTTAGTTATTGTATCTCCAAAGGAAATACTTCAAGTTATGAGTGGATAGATTATGTAAAACTAAACAATATGACTAAATCTTCCGGTAACGATGGTGGCTATAAGGATAATACTAACCTTTCTGCTAACCTGCCTTATGGTTCCAATACCATTCAAATAAGTGCAGGTTTCTCTGGCAGCAGTTACAATGAATACTGGAAAATTTGGATCGATTATAACAAAAATGGAACTTTTGATTCCAACGAATTAATGGTTAGTGGTTCATCTAGAAGCAGTGGCACTCTAAGCGCGACTTTCTCTGTTCCTACTTCTGCACTCGCAGGGCCAACAAGAATGCGTGTTTCTATGAAATATAATTCATCGCAAGATTCTTGTGAAACCTTTAGTTATGGTGAAGTGGAAGACTATACAGTTATTGTAGGAAGCAACGTTGCGCCTCAAGGATTTACTGAAGGCAACAGCCTTGTTTCTTCAGAAATTACCCTATTTCCAAACCCAGCAAAACATACTTTAAATATTGCGTTAACTGAGGCAACTGGCAAAGATTATGTAGTTTATAATCTTATGGGACAAGTTGTGAGCAAAGGAACATTTACTGAAAACTTAGATGTTTCAAACTTGCAAAGTGGAGTTTATATGCTTGAAGTAAGCACAGAAGCAAACAAAATTATGAAACGTTTTGTAAAAGAATAATTATTTAGTATTGATAAACAAAGAGGCCAGCTTCAAAATCGAAACTGGCCTCTTCTTTTTTAAAATTATTTATAATTTATAATGGATCACCCACTTTTATATCACATCTATGTCCTGGTTGCCCGTGTGCTGGATTAATACCAGCGCCTGTTGAAGCTTTTATAGGACTAGCGTTCCCTCCACCGTTTACTTGTATAGTTTGATTTGTTGTAGGTGCTGGAGTAGCGCCGCCACCATTTAAAGGTGCTCCTACTGGAATAGCACAGTCGTGTCCTGGCTGACCGTGTGCTGGGTTTAAAGCTAAATCGCCATTTGTTGAGGTTTGTGTTGTTGATGGTGCAACATTTTGCAAAGCTTGTTTTTTCTGTTCAAGAGTTGCTTCTTGTACTGTATTTGTAGTCTCGGTAGTTGTTTCTTTATCCTTACAGGAAATAAAAAAGGTAGCCGAAACTAACAAAACTATTAAAAATGATTTTGAATGGAATCTTGAAATTGTCATAGAAGTAACTGTTTAATTATGACCGACAAATCTACCAAAAATTATGAAGAAAACCGAATTGCCATATTATGGCTTAAATTCTACGAATTATACTTTATTACCAAGGCACTAAAAGAGACAAGATATTCGCTAAACAGAAAGTATTTCGTCATCGCTTAAGATATCTTCATTACGAAGACGAAGAAGAATTTGGGCAACGGTTATGGTGTCTTTTTCGCAATAAATGACGATTCTGTCAATATCCTTTTCTTCGTAAAAAACACTTCGCACTTGGCTACCGTCTATATCGTCTTTTGGGGAAGGGATTCCCAGAACGTGTGCCATTAGTTTAAGAGAAGTAAATGTTTTGTAATCGCCAAACTTCCAAAGTTCCAACGTGTCTAAATGCGGAACTTCCCAAGGTTTTTTTCCGAAAAGATCAAGCTTAAAGGGAATATCTATGCTGTTAATAATCATTCTTCTGGCAATGTATGGAAAGTCAAATTCCTTGCCGTTGTGGCCACAAAGCACGTGATGTGGTTTGTTGAAATGGGTTTCCAAAAGGTTTTTAAAATCCTTTAGAATTTTCACCTCATCACCGTGAAAACTGGTTACTCGGAAATTTCGAATGTCTCCTTTCAACACAAAATAACCCACGGAAATACATACTATTTTACCAAATTCTGCCCAAATACCGGCGCGTTCGTAAAATTCTTCAGCAGAAACCTCGTCCTTTCTTTGGTAATGGCTTTTCAGCTCCCAAAGCGTTTTTGAAGTGTCGTCCAATTCATCAAAATTTTCATGCTGTGGAACGGTTTCAATATCCAAGAAGAGGATATGTTCCAAGTTTATTCGCTTAATCATTTTTTTGAAATTTTGAACTGGGGAGTTGTAGATTAAAACTACGAAAAAAAATGATACATTATATCTTATTCTAAAACAAAGATTGCTGCCCCGAAGGATACTCAAGCTCCAACAACCACTTTTTCCTATGAAGTCCGCCAGCGTAACCCGTGAGTGAACCATCACTACCAATAACCCGATGACAAGGAATAATGATAGAAATAGGATTCTTCCCATTTGCAGAAGCCGCCGCACGAATCACTTTTGGATCGCCAAGTTGGTTTGCCATTTGTAGATAATTTACGGTTTTTCCAAAAGGAATTTCTTGTAATTTTTTCCAAACCCGTTTTTGGAAATCAGTTCCATTTGGGGAAAGTTTTAAGTTGAATTCCTTCCGCTTTCCTTCAAAATACTCTTTAAGTTGCACAACCACATCTTTCAGTTCTTTTGGAATCTTTTCAGAAATAACAATCGTTTCATCATCTTTAAAAAGTACGGATGAGAGCCCTTCAAAATTTCCTTTAAGTTCCAAAATCCCAACAGGTGTTTTGATGAAAGCCGTTTCCACTACTCATTCATTTTTTTGGGTTCAACGTCTTCATCTAGTTGTATTCCCATTCGTTTTGCGCGTTTTTCCCAGTTTTTTCGCGCCTGTAGTTGCATATCTTCAATATTATCACTTTCGTCCATAATTTCTAGGCCTAAAAGGGTTTCAATAATATCTTCCATTGTTACAACGCCAATGGTATTTCCAAATTCATCTACAACAGAAGCAATATGCATCCTCTGTTTTATAAAAGTTTCAAAAAGTTCAGGGATTGGTTTTTCTGCGGAAACTACAAAGATTTCCCGTTTCAAGTCACTGAGCAATTTATCGCCGCGTTCTTCTACTATTTCCTCTAAAATATCATCCCGAAGCACAAATCCAGTTATGTTATGCGTCTTATTTTTATACAGCGGAATTCGTGAAAATTTTAAGCTTTTATGACTTTGATGAAAATGTTTCAAACTCATAGTTTCATCTTCAAGCGTTACAACCGTAAATGGCGTCATCACATCTTTTGCTTGCACACTTTTAAAAACCAACAGATTTTTGATTACAGTAGTTTCATTTTCTTCAAAAACACCTTCCTCTTCCGCGGCATCAGTAATGGCTATAAATTCCTCCCGGCTCATCGTGCTTACGTGAGCAGATTTTCCTACCAAACGAGTTATGAGCATTAATACCCATAGAATTCCGGTATATTTTAGTGGAAAAATAATTACGTTTAAAAACATAGCCGTAAAAGGACCTAATTTTTTCCAATACGTAGCACCGATAGTTTTTGGAATTATTTCTGAAATCACTAAAATCAGCATCGTCATAATTGCCGAAACAACTCCAACGATATTCATACCCATAAATTCAATTTTGTAAGGTAGTTTTTCTGCTTCTACACCAACCAGTATTGCCCCTACCGTATGCGCAAACGTGTTTAAGGTTAAAATAGCAACTAGAGGCTTGTCAATATCTTTCTTAAAATTGGTAAGCGTCTTAGCGTAAGCCTTTCCTTCTTGAGTTTTCAAACGCAGATAAGTTGGGGTAAAACTCAACAACGCGGCTTCCAAAATGGAACATAAAAACGAAAAGAAAATGGAAAGAACTGCATAAACAATTAATAGGGTCATAATGGATTGGGATAATTTTCCACTAAAATAGAGATTTACAAACTCTTTTAGTCGAAACACTTTGTTAATTGCATAAAAAAACCGCCACAGCGGGCGGTTTTCTTATAATCAATAAAATTATTTACGAAGCTTTTAAGAGCGGACGTAATGTACTTTCCCAACGTTTTGCGTCTTGAAGACAAACAAAAGCATCTGTAGATAGTTCATCTTCATCGTGTTCGTTATAAAAAGGTATTTCGAATTTGCCTGTTCTTTCAACAATCTCCAACCCAACCCAATCAAGGGTTTTATCTGATTGCTTAATACTTTTGGCGCGACAATCTTTCACGTCTTCCATATTTATAACCTTAAAATCGCCCGAAGGATTTTTCTTGGAAGTATAAATCAGTTTTTTTGAAGCTTCGTCCACACCAATCACACAATTGCCAATAATGTCGATGGTTTTCAAATTAATACCATTTGATTGTGAAAGCTGCGAAACAGATTTTCTTACTTTTTTGTCCGTACCAGATGCGTTTATAATCATATAAGCCACAGGAACAGCTATTAATAATAATATTATAAGACCAATAATAGGTGCACTTAATTCCATAATGTATAATTTTTAAGATGAATAATTTTGAATAAAAAATGGTTTGAAAATCAATTCAAACACTTTAAAAAAGTCATCAAAATATTACCAAAAGAAGTGGAAAGGAAACAGATACTGAAAGATTATCTCTCGTTTATCTATTGAAGAATATGAGCATTTTAATAAAGAAGTAACCTTAGCATTTGGAAAGTCTTTACTAGAATAAAAGATGCCAAGAAAGCCAAAACCCGCGTATTCATTCTGCGAAACCGTCTGCGAAATTTCACCAATACAAATTTCATCAAAAACAAAAGGCTTGCCGTTGTCATCATTCTGAAATACTTCAACAATGGCGGCCTTATTTTCAGTTGAAAAAGTTTCGGCAGCAATAGCAACATTACCGAATACCAAGAAGATGGCAATCGATATTAAAAATGTACCTATATGTTTTTCAGCAAGTTTCACAGCGCAAATGTATGCGAAAATTCAATTCGGAATAATAAAAATTTACTAATTGATTAATTTCGCTACATCTTTTGCAAAGTAGCTCGCAATCATTGTGGCTCCAGCGCGCTTAATAGCTGTAAGCTGTTCTAACATAACTGCATCGTGATCTAACCAACCTTTTTCGGCAGCTGCTTTTAGCATTGCGTATTCACCGCTTACTTGATAAACCGCAACAGGAACATGTACTGCATTCCTAATTTCACGAACAATATCCAAATAGCAAAGTCCTGGTTTCACCATCACAATATCTGCGCCTTCATCAACATCCATCAGAGTTTCACGGATGGCTTCCTCACGGTTTCCATAATCCATTTGATAGGTTTTTTTGTCTTTCGGAATATTTTTAGCATCTACTGGCGCAGAATCCAAAGCATCTCTAAAGGGTCCATAAAATGCAGAAGCATATTTGGCGCTGTAAGCCATAATTCCAGTATCGAAATAACCCTCGTCTTCCAAAAGTGTTCTAATTTCAAAAATGCGGCCATCCATCATATCACTTGGCGCAACTACATCTGCTCCAGCAATGGCGTGACTTAAAGACATTTCTGCCAAGACTGAATTGGTATCGTCATTTATAATTTTTCCTTCGGAAACAATTCCATCGTGCCCGTAAACAGAAAAAGGATCCATCGCAACATCTGTCATTACAACCATTTCGGGGACTGCATTTTTTACGGTTTTTATGGCGCGTTGCATTAAACCATCCGGATTTAATGCTTCTTTGCCAGTATTATCCTTCAACTTATCTTCAACTTTTACGAAAAGTAGAACCGACTTCAAACCAAGTTTCCATAGCTCTTTTACTTCCTTTTCGAGCAAATCTAAACTCAATCTAAAGTAATTTGGCATTGAAGCTATTTCATCTTTTACACCTTTTCCTTCAACTACAAAAAGTGGTACAATAAAATCATTCGGACTTATAATTGTTTCACGAACCAGGCTTCGCATACTTTCATTGGTTCGTAATCTTCGGTTTCTTTTTAGTGGATACATATTTATTTAGATTTTAGACTTGAGATATTAAACATTAGATTGAAAATGATATCTCGAATTTAATTTTGAATTTATAACTAACCAAGAACAAGGTTTTCAACGTTTTATCAAACTGAGCAAAATACCCTATTTTTGGGATTGCAAATTTACTATTATAATCTGAGCCTTCCATAAATTGAACACGCTATCCTCACTTCTTTTCAAATTTACTTGGCGAAGCTATCAAGCTCGGTTTTTGAAGGATTTTCAAGTTCATTTAGAGGATAATCATCTTCACGTTGTTGCTCCGCCGGGTTCTGGAAAAACTATTCTGGGGTTAGAAATGATGCGTAGAATTAATAAAAAAACGCTGGTTTTATCACCAACCCTAACTATCCGAAACCAATGGAACGAGCGCATGTTGGAGTGTTTTGTGAAAGATGAAAATTCGATTCCAATTTCCTTCGACATAAAAAATCCTGAAACAATTACTTTTTCAACGTATCAATCTTTGCATTCTTTTTATAAAAATGAATTGGAAAGTTCCGATGAAAAAATACTTCGGTTTTTTGAAAATGCAGAAATTGAAAATATCGTTTTAGACGAAGCTCATCATTTAAAAAATGAATGGTGGAAGCCACTTTTTAGTTTAAAACAGTTGCCGAATTGCACTTTAATTTCGTTAACTGCAACACCTCCTTATGATAGTGAGCAAAGTGAAATAGCTAAGTATTTTGAATTATGTGGCCCAATCGATATGGAAATCGGCTTGCCAGAATTAGTGAAGGAAGGTAATCTTTGTCCGCATCAGGATTATATTTATTTTTCTAAACCGGAACAAGAGCAAATTCGTTTTATTATAAAATATCGCGAACAATTAATCAAATTTGTTTCGGATTTAAAAGTGAATGAAGATTTCAAAAATTTTATACTGAAGCATCCGTATTATGCAAATACTGAAGCAAATTTGGAAGCTATTTATGAGCATCCAGACTTCTATTCTGCGATACTTATTTATTTGAATTCAATTGCTTTTGAAATTCCTCCAGAAAAAATTGAATTATTAGGAGTTAAGCCAAAAAACATCACCTTTCCTTCACTTAGTTATGAATGGGTTGAAGCATTGTTGCAACCTATTTTAGTTGACGAAAGGGAACTTTTTATTGAAGATGAAATCCTTTTAAAAGCAATAGAAAAAGAACTGCGGAAAATAGGAACTTTTGATAATAAACGCGTCAATCTTGTAGGCGAAAACAATCTATATCGCTCACTTTCTCAAAGTCCGTCGAAGCTTAAAAGCATCGTGGAAATTACAAAAATTGAATCTTCAAATCTTGGAAATTCACTTAGAATGGTGATACTTTCAGATTATATTCGGAAGGAATTTCTCGATTTTAAATATGGTGATTCACTTTCAGAAATAAATAAGTTGGGGGTGATTCCTATTTTTCAACATCTTCGGAATGCTATAAAAAGTAATGAATCTTTAAAACTTCAGAAAAGTAAATTAGCAGTTTTAACGGGCTCTTTGATTTTAATTCACAATTCTTTAGTGGATGAATTAACTGCCAAAATCTCTGCGGAAGCTTTCACACAATCTATTCTTTGGGATACCGAATATATAATCATAAACCCAACTGTTAGCGGCAAAAAAGAAATGGTAAGCGCAATGACGCAACTTTTTGAAGAAGGATTTATTGAGGTTCTGATTGGTACCAAATCGCTTTTGGGTGAAGGTTGGGATGCGCCGGCAATCAACACGTTGATCTTGGCTTCGTTTGTTGGTTCTTTTGTTACTTCAAACCAAATGCGTGGGCGAGCCATTCGTGTAAATCCATTGAAACCTGAGAAAGTTGCAAACGTTTGGCACATTGCCTGCGTAGATCCTACTAGTGAATTTGGCGGAGCAGATATAGAAACTTTAACGCGCAGATTTGATGCTTTTTGCGGAATTTCGCTAGAGGGAAAATCTTATATAGAAAATGGAATTGAACGGTTGGGAATAGCAAACGAATTTTCTGAAATAGAAGTTTTAAATGAAAAAATGAAGTCACTTTCACTAAACCGAAAAAACGTAAAACAGCGCTGGGAAACAGCTTTGGAAGAAGGAAAGATTTTAATTCGGGAACTGAAATTGAATTTTGATGAAAAATCAACTTCTGGCAAATCGAAAAAACTTTATTATCGCGATTTGGTTAAATATGCCTTTGTAGAACTTTCTGTATTGCTGCTAATTACGTTGCCAGAACTTTTCATAAACAATTTTATGGCGTTGTTTTCTAAAGGAATTCTTTACTTTTTTTATGCAGTCTTTGGCGGACTTGCTGTATTATTTCTACCAAAGACCATTAAAGCATTGAAATTATATATCCAATATGGACGGCGAGATAAACAGCTTTTTAAATTCGCCGAAGCGCTAAAAACTGCTATGGTTGAAAAAGGAATAATCAAAACGCCCCCGTCCGAACTTAAAGTTGTAATTGAAGAATTTGACCAAGGTGATATTTCCTGTTTTTTAAAAGGTGCAACGGTTAAGGAAAGTCTTCTCTTTATAAATTATTTGGAAGAAATAATCGCGCCAGTTGAAAATCCACGTTATATAATTACCCAAGCTAGCTGGTTTAAAAAACGATTGAAAATTTCAAATTATTATAATGTCCCGAAAGTTTTCGCTGAAAGAAAAAGTGACGCAGATCTGTTTTTCGAGCATTGGAAAAACTTCAATGGAAATGCTATTCTCACTTTCACACGAAATACTGAAGGCCGAAAATTATTATTGAAAGCGCGTTTTCATTATTACCAAGAAACCAATAATGTGAGTTCTAAGAAGGCTTTGATTTGGAAGTGATTTATAAACTAAGCTTATTACACCCAATCTTTCGGATTTCTTAAAACTTCTAAAAGTTTTTCTTCCTCGCTTCCTTTTTCAGGATGATGATCATAAACCCATTGCACATGCGGCGGCAAACTCATCAAAATACTTTCAATCCTTCCATTGGTTTTTAAGCCGAAAAGGGTTCCTTTATCGTGAACTAGATTGAATTCCACATAACGACCACGGCGTATTTCCTGCCAAGTTCTGTTCTCTTCAGAATAGGGAAGGTCCTTTCGTTTTTCAACAATTGGAACATAACATTCTACAAAACTATTTCCAACTTCAGTTACAAAATTGTACCAATCCTGCATTTTCATGGTATCCGTTTTCTTCAAATAATCGAAAAATAATCCGCCAATTCCACGGGCTTCTTCACGATGTGAATTCCAAAAATATTCGTCGCAACGCTTTTTGTAAGTTTCATAAAAATCTGTCCCGAAATTTCTGGAATGTTTATCGCAAGCCGTTTTACAGACTTTATGAAAATGTTTTGCATCTTCTTCAAATAAATAATAAGGCGTTAAATCTTGTCCGCCGCCAAACCAACTGTCTACAATATTTCCTTCGCTATCATACATTTCAAAATAACGCCAATTAGCGTGAACTGTTGGCACCATCGGGCTTTTTGGGTGAAGCACTAAACTCAAACCACAAGCAAAAAAATCTGCATCTTTTACACCGAAGTAGGCTTGCATACTTTCGGGTAACTTGCCGTGAACTTCACTGATGTTTACGCCACCTTTTTCAAAAACATTTCCGTTTTCGATTACGCGAGTTTGTCCGCCACCGCCTTCTTTGCGCGTCCAATTATCTTCTTGAAATTTTGCTTTTCCATCAATTTCTTCTAATGCGGAAGTGATTTCGTTTTGAAGGTTTTTTATGTATGCTACAAATTGTTCTTTCATTATATATTCTCTTTAAGTGTTTTCGAGTTCTCTAAAACTCTTAAGGTTTCCGTACTCGCAGCCGTAACCGAAAGCGGTAAAACCAAAATAATTCCAACCACGGGAATTAAAAGCATTAGCATAAAAACCATTCCGTTTCCAATAGCCAAACCTCGATTTCTACTTACAAATTTGATGCTTTCTGAATATTTATAATGCCGCTCCAGCGTATAATCCATATTCCCGAAACCTGCGTAATAGCTCTGCACTAAAAATAAAAGGACCGAAGAAATAATTCCTATAACCGGTATAAAACCTATCAAAATAATTGGAATGGTAAGTAATAATTCCATCAATAAATTCCGAACATTTATTCGTACACCTCGCCAAAGCTGTTCTGTATTTGAAGTATTTCTATGTGAATGATTTTCACCATAAAAATGCTTTTCAATTTTTTCTGAAACAGGACTCATAAAAGGTGCGCTAAGTGCCATAACAATATGGCGATAGAGAATAAGTCCCAAAGCAATTATTATAAGCGCTCCAATAAAATCACTTATGGTTCTAAAAGTTTCCGCGCCCCATTCCCAAACCCAAATTTTTGAAATGAATGCACCTAAATTATCACTCAAGCCCCAAGCTGAAAAACCAATTAAAACTGCTGTAAAAAAACTAATGGCCATAGGGACACCAAAATACTTCCAAAGGCCCAGTTTACTAATGAGCTTGAAAGTTCCTGCGTATGCTTTTATTCCTTTTAGAATGTTTTTAATCATTTCTTAAGCTTCAAACCTACCAGGTAGATTGCTTCGTTCCTCGCAATGACAACTGTTAGGTTTCTTACTCATTTAAATAAACTAAATCATTTTTAAAATTTTGAACCTCTTCCACAGTTTCAATCTGCACCGCTTCCGAAGCTTTTTGCTTCAAAAAAGATACAATTTCTTCTTCATTTTTATCTTTTATTTCTTCATAAAAAGAAAGTCCAACGTGATTATTATGAAGATCCATTGCGTGTTCTAAAGGTTCGTTTGGCGAAAAATCTTCGTGCCAGGTTGTGAAATTTTTAGCCCAGGCTTTTGCTTTTTCTTCGTTGTTTTTCCACTTTAAACATTTTTGGATTATCAAAATTACCCAAAGTGCGTGCCTAAAAGCATTCGCTGGATTGTTTAAATGATGTTTGCTTCCGTACTCCTTTTCGGCAATTGCCATACAATCCTTGGTTGCAAAAATTGTCGGAACTATATACATCGGATTTCTAATAAAAAGACCAAGCAACCCAAAAAGTTGCTTGTAATCCAGATTTTTTAAAATCCTCCAAAGCATTTAATCTTGTTTATATTCTTTTACTGCTTCAATGAAAGCCCCAGCATTTTCCAGCGGAATATTCGGTAAAATTCCGTGGCCTAAGTTCACGATATATCTATCTTTTCCGAACTCATCAATCATTTGCTTTACCATCTTTTTAATTTCTGATGGCGGACTGAAAAGTCTCGTTGGATCAAAATTTCCTTGTAAAGTAATTTTACCGCCAGTTAAATAACGAGCGTTTCTAGGCGAACAAGTCCAATCAATTCCTAAGGCAGAAGCACCGCTTTTGGCCATAGTATCTAAGGCAAACCAACACCCTTTTCCAAAAGCAATTACATGAGTTTCATCTTTTAAGGCATCAATAATTTGCTGCATATATTGCCAACTGAATTCTTGATAATCGGTTGGTGAAAGCATCCCGCCCCAACTGTCAAAAACCTGCACAGCGTTTACGCCAGCTTTTACTTTTTCCTTTAAATATAGAATCGTGGTATCAGTTATTTTCTGAAGCAATTCGTGAGCGGCGAGTGGTTGCGTAAAACAGAATTCCTTTGCCAAATCGAAGTTTTTGGAACCTTGACCTTGTACACAATAACACAAAATAGTCCACGGACTACCGGCAAAACCAATCAATGGAATTTCGTTGTTCAGCTTTTCTTTGGTCATTTTTATGGCATCCATAACGTAACCAAGAGTTTCGGTAATGTCTGGTACAATCACGCGTTCCAAATCTTTTTTAGAACGAATAGGGTCTGGAACCCACGGACCAATTCCTGGTTTCATTTCCACGTGAATGTTCATTGCCTGCGGAATTACCAAAATATCACTAAACAAAATTGCGGCGTCCATTCCGTATCTTCGGATTGGTTGCACGGTGATTTCACTTGCAAGTTCTGGGGTTTGGCAGCGAGTAAAAAAGTCGTATTTCGCTTTTATTTCTTGAAATTCTGGTAAATATCTTCCAGCTTGTCGCATCATCCAAACTGGAGGTCGCTCCACGGTTTCACCGCGAAGAGCTTTTAAAAATAAATCGTTTTTAATCATAATTTTTTAATGTTTTTACCGCTTTAGCAATTACGCTTTCCACGGTTGTGGCATTTGCAATTACCACATTTTCTGTATAATTTTTTGCTTCAGAAGCGGTTGTGGTTCCTATACAAACTGATAAAGTCTCAGGCCTTTCAGATTTATTATTAGCTTCAAAATAACTTCGTACGCCACTTGGACTGAAAAACAAAATGGCATCGAAATTTCTTTCAAACTTCTTTAGGTTTAAAGTTGTTTTATAAACTGTAATCTCTTTAAACGCAATATTATTTTCCTTTAGTTTCGAAGGAATTTCATCACTTCGAATGTTTCCGCAGAAAAAATGAAAGGAGTCCTTGTTGTGATTTTTGATTAAATAATCTGCCAATTCCGTTGCATATTCGGTCATTTTAATCACTTTTAAACCATTTTCTTCCAATAATGATTTTGTCCTTTCGCCAACGCAAAAGCAGTTCTCGACTGCGCTCGAACGGACATTTGCTAAAAATGATTTAACTCCATTTTGACTCGTGAAAATAGCTTTTGCAATATTTGAAAGATTTTCAAAAGGAAGGAATTCAATATTTATAGCATTGTATTCCACCAACGAAACATCCGCATGAAGCAGTAAAGATCTCTGATTTTCCTTTAATATTTTAGTTGCTAGAACCGTCGGCATGGTTTTTTAAATATTTTTTGATGTCCGCGTCTTTTCCGAAAACTGCCAAAACATCTCCATTTTGAAAAACCATCTCTGGTTTTGGCAATCCTACTACTTCACGTTTTTCAACCATTCTTCCAACCAAATTGGAGTGTTGTTTTTTACGGATAATTGTAATAATATTAAGGTTGAAATTTTTTCGAAAATCTGAATCCTGAATGGTTTTGCCAACCAATTCCTTTCCTACAGAAACTTCAGAAACTAAATAATCGTCATCAAGTTCAAAATTGTCTATGCTTCCTTTTAAATTAATTTTCTTTGTGAAACGCTCTGCATATTCCTGCTCGGGATGGATAATTTGATCCACGCCCATGGCTTGTAAAATAGTATCTTCCAAAGCCGATGCTGAACGCGCTATTATTTTTGCTTTAGTCAGTTTTTTAAGTATAGCTGTACTCATAATAGAGGCGCCATTTCGTTCTCCAATTGCGATGATAGCGATATCTGCATTGTTTAAAGGCAAGGCTTGATAAGCGTTTTCATTAGTGGCATCCATTGCTACGGCGTGGGCAACCTTGTCTTTTACCAGATTTACCTTTTCCATGTTTTGATCTGCAACAATCACTTCATTTCCTGTATTCGAAAGATGAATGGCGAGCGACATTCCAAAATTTCCAAGACCTATAACTACTATCTTCATTCGCTATTCATTTAAAAATTTAGAATATTTAGTTTATTAAAATATTTTCTTCGGGATAGGTATAATCGGTTTTTCCAACGCTTTTTAAAAGTCCGATCATTAGGTTTAACAACCCAATTCTTCCAAAGAACATTAACAATATTACTACGTATTTACTATATTCCGAGAGTTGGGAGGTTATTCCCATTGAGATTCCCACGGTTGAAAATGCTGAAAATACTTCAAAAGCAATTTGTATTAACGAAAATTCCGGATTGAAAATAAGCAATAACAGGATCCCCATCCCAATGCTTGCCAAGGAGATTGAAATAATTGCAAAAGCGCGGTGAACGGCTTCAATAGCAATTCTTCTTGTTCCTATTTCAATATATTTTTTATCGCGAGCAATTGCAAAAACGTTGAGCGTTGCTAAAGCAAAGGTTGTGGTTTTAATTCCGCCACCAGTTGATGCTGGTGAAGCCCCAACCCACATTAAAAAAATCATAAAAAGAAGACCAGGAATAGTAAAGTTCGTCATATCCACAGTATTGAAACCCGCCGTTCTTGAAGTAATGGAAGAAAACATAGCTGTGGTAAATTTTCCAAATGCGGTTGTATGTGGTACAAGATTGGTGTTTTGTTCAGAAAAAAGAAAGAAAACCGCTCCCGCAGCAATTAGAATTGCTGTAGTGTAAAGAACTATTTTAGTGTTTAGATTAATAACTCTGGAAATAAAAACGCGCTCCTTTTTTTGAAAGATATTCGTAACAAATTTTCTTAGATATTGAATAACATTATAGGCAATATGATAACCCAAACCTCCAAAAACAATAAGCCCCATTACAACCCACTGCATATAATAATTAAAGCGCAAACCGCTATCAAAAAGCCCCTCTGATGCCAATGAGAAACCAGCATTGCAATAGGCAGAAATAGCGTGAAAAACCGCAAAAAATCCTCTGTCTTTAAAAGAATCTATATGCGCCAAGGAATGATATATGAAAAGCGCTCCAATTCCTTCCAAAATCAATGAAAACGCTACAATTTGCATTACGGTTTTCATTACACTGTTCAGTTTGTCGTGTCCCAAAATATCTCTCATATAAAGGCTTTCTTTAAATGAAGCGCCACTTTTGAAGAAATAGGCAAAAAACGAAGTGAACGTTAACATTCCCAATCCGCCAATTTGAAATAGAATCATGATAACAGTTTGCCCAAAAGGCGTAAAATCTTTAGCGGTATCAAGCACAATCAAACCTGTTACCGCTGTAGCGCTAGTTGCAGTGAAAAGCGCATCAGTAAAAGAAATTTCGTGTGTGGTGGCACTTGGCAACAAGAGTAAAAATGTACCCGCAAGTGCAATTATTGCAAAACTGCCTACAAATAATATGGCAGGATTAAAGTATAGACTATAAACTTTTCTAAGTAAAAACGTAAGCCGAATAAAGAAATAAAACAGCAGTCCATATTCTATAACATAGCGCGCATTAAAAAATGTTTCAACCACGGAAGTTTCGTAGTTTGCCAGAATCATTATGACTTCTAGAACTATGAGAATCAGTAATATAAACAAACTTATTCTGCTACTTCTGTTTACATCTACATCTTTTCGATATTTGTAAAATTTGTAAAAATTAAAGGCTATTAAAGCTAATAATAAAAGTGGGAGGACAATAAGTTTATACTGTCTAAAGTCCTTAAAATTTTCGAAACCGAAGTCGAAAATTAAAAAAGAAAGCAAGCCAAGATCCAGAAACCAAACGACTATATTCGTCAAGCTTGTTTTTTTCCAACGGCTCATTTCAATTCATTTTTTATGGTATGCATTAGTTCAGACCCGCCATTATTAAGAATAAATGTAGCACAATCCTTCCCAAAATTTTTGTATTCTGATGTTAAAATTTTTTTCTCTATTTCAAGTTTTGATTTTCCATCTAATGAAAAAAGACATCCTTTAAATAATACTTCATCTTCAATTATTTCTGCGAAAGCTCCAATTGGCGCGGTGCAGCCACCTTCCAGCGTTCTTAAAAATTCGCGTTCAATGTGTGTACAAATTTCGGAAGGTGAATGATTTAATTTTAAAGTAGCTTCTCTACAAAACACATCGTTTTCCAAAGCTACAATAACCATGGCACCTTGTGCTGGTGCAGGAATCATCCAGTCTAAATCTATATAATTTTCCGGTAAAAGATTGATTCTTTGCAAACCAGCTTTGGCAAAGATTGCGCCCTGCCAATTATTATTTTCTAGTTTTTGAAGACGTGTATTTACGTTTCCACGCAAATCCACAACTTTATGGTTTGGATATCTATGAAGCCATTGTGCTTGTCGACGTAGACTTCCAGTAGCTATTGTGCAAGGTTTTTCAAAATCAATTTCATCTTTTACAACTAGAATATCTTCGGAAGATGCACGCTCTAAAACAGCTGTTTGTATAATTCCTTTTGGTAATTGAGTAGGCACATCTTTCATACTGTGCACGGCAATATCTACCGCGCCAGTAATCATTGCAAGATCTAAGGTTTTTGTGAAAATACCTGTAATGCCCATTTCGTAAAGTGGTTTGTCTAAGATTAAATCTCCTTGCGATTTTACTGGAACTAGTTCCGTATCATAACCTAATGTTTCAAGTTTTGATTTTACAGTATTTGCTTGCCAGAGTGCAAGTTCACTGTCGCGAGTGCCAATTCGGATTGTTTTTTTCAAGATTAAGCAGTTTCAAGTTGGAAGACTCTTCTTATGAGTTCTATACTTTCGGCAGAACCTTCTTCGCCTTTAAGATGGTTGGCGAAATGGGTAGTTATTTTTTGAATAAGACGATCACTAATTATTGCGGCCTGTTCTTCATTGAAACCGTCTATTTTTTTACGTTGATTGTCAATTTCGCCGTCTTTAATTTCGGCGAGTTTAATTTTTAAAGCTCTAATAGTCGGAGCGAATTTTCGTTCGTCGGCCCATTTGTTGAATTCTTTTTCTACTTCAGCAATTATTTTCTTCGCTTTTGGAAGTTGTGATGCGCGATGCTGAAGGGTTTCATCTGTTATTGCGGAAAGATCGTCTAAGTGAACCAAAGTTACCAATTCATTTTCCAAAACATCTTCAGATACATTTTTAGGTATGGAAAGATCTAAAATTAAAAGCGGACGTTTTAAATATAAAAGTTCTTTTGAAATTGTAGGTTGCTGTGCGCCTGTAGCCACGATCAAAACATCAGTTTGAGCAATTTCACTTTGAATGTCTGCATAATCCTTAACCACCAAATTGAATTTTCCAGCAACTTTTTCAGCTGTTTCCTTTGTCCGGTTTATAAGAGTTATGTGATCGTTTTTTGTGTGTTTTATTAAATTTTCGCAAGTATTTCGGCCAATTTTACCTGTTCCGAAAAGCAAAATATTTTTTTCTGAAATATCCTGAACTTGAGACATTATGTAGCGAACAGCTGCAAAACTTACAGAAGTTGCGCCAGAAGAAATTTTTGTTTCATTCTTAATACGCTTGCTTGCCTGAATCACAGCATTAGCAAGTCGCTCCATAAATGGATTGATAATATCCTGCTTCTTTGAATCACGAAAGGCTTTCCGCAGTTGACTTATAATTTCAAAGTCACCTAGAATTTGACTATCCAAGCCAGTTCCCACGGTAAAAAGATGTGAAACGGCATCGTTGTTTTTATAAATATAGGCTACTTTTTCAAACTCTTCAACGGTGCCATTGGTGTGTTCGCAAAGTAATTTTATAAGCTGAAAAGGATGTTGGGCAAAACCGTAAAGCTCGGTGCGGTTGCACGTAGAAATAACGGTAAGCGACGGAATGCCGTTTTCTTTGGCATCCGTAAGAATTTTCTGTTTGGCAATATCACTAATGCTAAAATTACCACGTATTGCGGCATCCGCTTTTTTGTAATTGAGTCCGATGGCGTAGAAATTACCTTCGAGTGATTGCCCAGAATATGTCTTCAAATTATTTTTCATAAAAACAATAGCAAATGTACAGGCATTGTTTTTTAAAAAACAACGCAAGCGGTATCTTTTGTGTCGTTGGCTGTTAAAATTGGTCAAAATATGATATTTGTCATATTTATTGCCCTAAATTAGCGGATTCTCATTCAATTTTAAACAATTAATTTAGAACTATTCTAAATAGAATCAATTCAATTGTACTATGGATTTTCAAAAAAATGTCGCTCAAAGCTTTTATGAAGAAACTGCTATTGAAGCAGGTTTTTTTATATTGAAATTCAACAACGAAACCGATGAAAATCAAACTTTTAAGCGAGAAGTTAGCGCTAATTTTATTCAGTTTCATTTTTGCATAAAAGGGTCTGCTCTCTTTGTTTTTAATGATGGTAATTATAAGTTGCCTATTCAGGAAGATCATTCGTTATTACTTTATAATCCACAGCGGGATTTGCCCATTAATTTGGATCTTGAGAAGCATTCTTGGATGATTTCGGTATTGTTGCCTATTAATAAGTTTCACGGTCTTTTTTCTACCGAAGCAAACTATATCACGTTTTTAGATGAAGAAAACAAGGACCGGAAATATTATAAAGACGGAAATATTTCGCCGTCAATGGCAATTGTTCTAAATCAATTGATGAATTATAATCTTCATCCAACGATAAAACCACTCTATTTTAAGGCGAAAGCGTATGAACTATTGAGTCTATATTTTAACCGTCCGGCAGATGCAGATGTGGAACAATGTCCTTTTTTAGCTGATGAAGACAATGTTTCAAAAATAAAAAAGGCAAAGCAAATAATAATTTCAAGAATGGCAGAACCGCCTACATTACAGCAACTTGCCGATGAAATTAACTTGCCAATAAACCGATTGAAGGAAGGTTTTAAACAAATTTATGGCGACTCGGTTTTCAGCTTTCTTTTTGATTACAAAATGGAAGTTGCGCGCCAACTTTTGGCATCGGGTTCACACAATGTAAACGAAGTGGGTTTGAAAGTAGGTTATAGTACATCAAGCCATTTTATTGCGGCTTTTAAAAAGAGATTTGGCACTACGCCTAAGAAGTTTTTGATGGGGTTGAATGTGTAGATATTATATTTTTTCAGTATTTTCAATATCTATTTAAATACGCAGAAATGAAAAAATTCCGGCTTCCAAGAAAAACTAAAAAACGTCTTAAAAGAGGTTTATGGTTATACCCGCTAGATGAAAAAGGAAACTCTTTAATGGCGCGCCCTTCTCGTTCGCAGGAAGATTATGATGCTTATAAAAGAGGTGAATTAAGAAATTTGGGAAGTCTCTATAATTCTCGAAAACGCCAACTAGAATTCCGAAGTAAAATTGATCCGGAAATTACAGTTACAGATGTCGTATTGAAAACTTATGTTGATGATTTAATAGCAAAAGAATATAGAAAGTGGGCATTCCAGATTTTAGTAAAAGCAAAAAATCATTCAAAAGCAAAAAAGGCATATTACAATTTTGTTAATGCTTATTTGTTACAAAAAAAAGACGGTTCTTTTGGAAATGTAGCGTGTTTAGCAGTGGATCACGCTGAAGAGCTATTGAAAAAACCATACAATCCGTCCAAGAAAAAGCAGGTTACTTTAACATAAACAACAAAAAGTAGAATTTTACGACCCAGACCTTAAAGGTTTCAAAAACCTTTGAGGTCTTTCACTCGTTACTCGTTACCTTTGCAATTAATAAAACTTTCGTCTTTTGATTATCTTTGAATTATGGAAAATATTGAAAAACATACCGATGCCATAAAAAACCTTTGTGAAAAACATAAGGTCGCAACTATGTATTTGTTTGGTTCTGCTATACGCGGAAATTATCACAAGGATAGTGATGTAGATTTTTTAGTTCGTTTCAAAAAATTTGATCTTGCTGGATATTTTGAAAATTATATGTCCTTTAAAGAAGAATTAGGAAAATTACTTAATAGAGAAATTGATCTTGTTGAGGAACAAACTCTAAAAAACCCAGTTTTGATTGAATCCATAGAAAATAGCAAACAGTTAATCTATGGATAAACGCATCGAAAAATGGTTGTTGGATATTTATGAAACTATAAAAAGTATCGAATCTTATTTTGAAGATGAACCAAAAGATTTTTCGCTCTATGTAAAAAATGAAATGCGTAAAAAAGCCGTTGAAAGAAATCTTGAAATTATTGGGGAGGCGGTAAATCGAATTTTGAATCAAGATCCTACTTTTACAAAAAAAATATCTGATGCCCGTCCTATAGTGGATTTGAGAAATTATATAATTCATTCTTATGACTCCGTTTCTGACGAAAATATTTGGTCAATTTTGATTACACATTTGCCTAAATTAAAGACCGAGGTGGAAGCATTATTAAATGAAAACTTACAAAAATAAAAAATCTAATTTTTAATGAAAAAAGGAGTCCTCCTAGTAAATCTCGGTTCGCCAGACAGTACAAATCCCAAAGACGTAAAAAAATATCTCGATGAATTCCTGATGGATCCTCGCGTAATTGATGTTCCTTTTTGGTTTCGTTCCTTTTTGGTGCGTGGCATAATTTTAAATACACGCCCAAAAAAATCTGGTGAAGCCTATCAAAAAATCTGGTGGGATGAAGGCTCGCCATTAATCGTTCTTTCAGAAAGACTTCAGAAAAAAATTCAAGAAAAAACAACCGTTCCTGTTGCTTTGGCAATGCGCTACGGAAGTATGACTTTGAAAAAAGGTTTGCAGGAATTAGTGGATCAAGGTGTGGATGAAATTCTTACTATTCCGCTTTATCCGCAATTTGCGATGGCAACTACGGAAACTATTGATGTAAAGGTTGAAGAACTTAAAAACGAATTTTTTCCACAACTTCAAATTACGTCTCTTCCGGCATTTTATAACAAACCAGAATATATCGAAGTGCTTTCAAAAAGTATTTCAGAAAAAATTGAAAACCTAGATTACGAACATCTTTTGTTCAGTTATCACGGTGTGCCCGAAAGGCATATTCGTAAAAGCGATATAACCAAAAGTCACTGCAAAATTGACGGGAGTTGCTGCATTACGGATTCTCCAGCACATGAATTTTGTTATCGCCATCAATGTCTAAAAACCACAGATTTAGTTGCGAAAAAATTAAACCTACAACCTGGAACGTATTCTACCAGTTTTCAGTCGCGTTTAGGTTTTGACCCTTGGTTAAAACCGCCAACAGATAGAACTGTAGAACGAATGGGGCTAGAAGGCATCAAGAAAATTGCAATCGTTACCCCAGCCTTTGTGAGTGATTGCTTAGAAACTTTGGAAGAAATAGCAATGGAGGGCCAAGAGATCTTCCACGAAGCTGGCGGAAAGGAATTCACCGTTATTCCTTGCTTAAACGACCGCGATGATTGGGCCGAAGTAGTGACAGGTTGGATAGATCGATGGCGAATTGTTGATGTAAAAACCGCTATCGCTTAATTATTACTAATTGACTATTATTATTTCTATTTTAAATGATTAATTGTTTTAGTAATTCAGAAGATTTTAAATAAATAATAGAGAATAATTTTAATGAACAATAAATCTGCCGCTCTAGGTACTGAGCCTATTGGGAGTTTACTGATTAAACAAGCCGTTCCAGCCTCCATCGGGATTTTGGTAATGTCTCTGAATATTCTTGTAGACACTATTTTTGTTGGAAACTGGATTGGCTCCATCGCCATTGCAGCAATAAACGTTGTGTTACCGGTTTCGTTTTTTATTGCGGCACTTGGAATGGCAATTGGGATTGGAGGTTCTTCAATAATTTCACGTTCATTGGGAGCAAATAATAAAGAACGAGCGCTTAAAACCTTTGGAAATCAAATCACTTTAACTTTGTTGCTCAGTACTGCAATGGTAGTTTTAGGTTTGGTTTATATAAATGAGTTGATCCCCGCTTTTGGTGGTAAAGGTGAAATTTTTGAACCTGCAAAAATCTACTATCGCATTGTACTTTATGGCGTGCCTCTTTTAGCACTTTGTATGATGGGTAACAACGTAATCCGCGCTGAAGGAAAACCTAAATTCGCGATGATTGCAATGATTATTCCTTCCGTTGGAAACCTTATTTTGGATTATATTCTCATCAATCTTTTGGATATGGGGATGGCTGGCGCAGCTTGGGCAACGACCATTTCTTATGGTTTGTGTTTTGGTTATGTGCTTTATTTTTTCTTAAGCAATAAATCTGAACTCAAAATCAGTTGGCCGCATTTTGGGCTGGATTTGCCTATTTTGAAAGAAATGTCTGCTCTCGGTTTTGTAACACTTTCACGGCAAGCCGTTGTGAGTGTTACGTATCTTTTAATGAACAATATTCTCTTTAATCTTGGCGGAGTTTCTGCCGTGGCGGCTTATGGAATTATTGGGCGTATGTTGATGTTTGCCCTTTTCCCTGTTTTGGGCGTAACGCAAGGATTTTTACCAATTGCAGGTTACAATTATGGTGCGCATAAATTTCCGCGAGTTCGGGAAAGCATCAACAAAGCCATTTTATATGCTGGTGGTTTGGGACTTTTAATTTTCGCTGTGATAATGATTTTCCCAGAAGCCATAGTTTCGGTATTTACAAGTGATCCTGATATTCTTTCAGAAACACCGCACTATATGCGTTGGGTTTTTGCTGCAACGCCCGTAATTGCTATCCAACTTATTGGTTCGGCATATTTTCAGGCAATTGGAAAGGCAGTTCCCGCTTTGCTTCTCACACTAACACGTCAAGGATTTTTCTTTATTCCTTTAATTTTTATACTTCCACATTACTTTGGCGAGTTGGGTGTTTGGATTTCCTTTCCAGCAGCAGATATACTTTCTACCATTGTTACTGGTTATTTTCTGAATCGGGAAATTCGGAAAACAATTAAAGATTAAAGCTGAATTTTTAGTACATTTAATTGCTAATCTTTCAGTTATGAAAAAACTTTTACTTCTTTTCACCATCTGTTTTTCAATATTGGCTTCATTCGCGCAGCCTGCCGGAATATTGAACGAAACTTTCCGTTTAAAATCTTTATCCATTGGTAACAGCTATTACACGCCTAATGGTGAAAGTCCAAACTTAACATTCTACGAAGTTACTGGAAATTATGTTGCTGAAGCCAACGGTATTTCTAATGTGCTTAATGCTGCGGCAAGTTTTAGCGGTAATTCCTTCACGCTTAATAATTATGGGATCACACTAAACGATTGTGTAGAGCCCAATTGCTATTACGAAGATCTTTATTTTTATAGTATCCTAACTACTACAAATCTCGATTCTAAAACGTTTACATATAATTATTACGAAAACAACGGGTATAAATATTTTAGAATAAGCGACTCAAATAATAAACGGGCGTATTACAGCACAGAACCCGCTCCTGAGCCAAACCCGCTTTTGTTTCAAACTTGGTATTTATTTATGCAGGAAGTAGATTTGGGCGATCCTATTTTTTTTGATGGTTCAAATCCGCCTCAAATTACAATAAATCCAGATTTTACATATACTGGAGTTGAAGGTTGTGCAACAATTAGCGGTGATTTTATTTTGGGAAATGGAGATTATTCTGATTTTCTTTTACAATCGCGAAACTACCAGCAAGATGAAAGCAATTGCCCGCCTGGATCCGTGAACTATGCTATGAACGAACTTCAAATTGGAATTGCTTTAAATTCCATAGTCTATGAAGGAGCTAATAATATCGATTATTTTGAGTATGAAAGTTTTCCAGGCTTCATCTCTCGTTTTAGTAATGCAAAGCCACTCGCTACGCCTGAAAACAGCTTGATAGATTTAAAGATTTTTCCAAACCCCGCTCAAAATAAATTGATTATTCATTCTGCCAATAATGATTTTGACTCGATTTCTATAATTGATATCAACGGAAGACAAATTCTTTCTAAAGAAAATTTTAATTCAAACGAAATAGACGTTTCATCCTTAAAAACAGGGATGTATTTTATAACTATTGAAACTTCCGAAGGAAATATTACGAAGAAATTCATTAAAAATTGATACTTATCATTAACTGATTAATTAGGTATCTTTACGGCTAAGTTTTTACGAAACTGAGCTATTAATGGAACAATATTATCCTTACATAAAATCACTTCACTTAATATTTATAATCACTTGGTTTGCTGGACTTTTTTATATTGTTCGGCTTTTTGTGTATCAAATTGAAGCTTCACAAAAACCTTCGCCAGACAAGGAAATTTTGGGTGAACAACTAAAAATAATGGCTTCCCGTTTGTGGAATATTATAACGTGGCCAAGTATGATTTTAGCCCTTTTCTTTGGAATTTGGTTAATTTCAATGCGAATGTTTTTCATTGCCGATGCTTGGATGCAAGTAAAATTAGCTTTCGTAGTGCTTTTAATACTGTATCAATTTAAGTGTCACCAAATCTTTAAACAACTTCAAAAAGGGGTGGTAAAATATTCATCAAACTATATGCGTCTTTTTAACGAAGTGCCTACAATCATTCTATTTTCTGTAGTTTTTTTAGTTATTCTAAAAGACGGCGTTAACTGGATTTATGGAACTGTAGGAATTATAATTTTTGCCATTTTATTGATGATGGGCTACAAAATTTATAAAAGAATACGAGAAAGCAAAAATTCTGGATTCTGAATTCAGAACTAAACGGTGTAATTATTGTTATCTTTCCTCTTCAAAAAAATGTAAATGTACTTTTACAAAAAATCGCTCCGTACCCGTATTTTCCTTTCTATGATCTTTTTGGTTATTGGAGCTTCCGTTCTTATAGCAATTGTAACGGTTTATCAATACAATGAAGAGGCAAAAGATTATCATCGAGACCGTTTGTTGCGCAAGGAAGCGGCGATTAGAGCTAATATAAAATATATATTGGACAACACAACTTATCCTGAAGAAACCAATCAAATTCCATTAATTTTCAAGGATAAAATTTACGAAATCAAGGACATTCACGGCCTCGAAATTTTTCTGTATGATTTGGATGGAAATCTATTAAAATCTTCAAGACCTTCATTTTTTAAAGATACCGTTTCGCCAAAAATTCCTGAAGTTGTATTGGAAGAACTGCAAAATTCGCCCATTAAAAATTATATAAAGGAGTTTGAAGAAGGTGGCCAAAAGTACCAATCCTCCTATACTTATATTACTGACAGTTATTTTAAACCATTGGCAATCTTGAATTTACCGTATATTGAAGACGACGGTTTTATAAATAAAGAGCTCACAGATTATCTTTACATTCTTGGCATCGCCTATCTCATTATGCTTCTTGCCGCCATTGCGTTAGCCTATTTTCTTTCAAAGTATATTACACGTTCACTTAAAGAAATAAGTGAAAAACTTACCGAAACCCGCTTCGACACTCGAAACAAGAAAATTCACCTCAGCGACACTCCAACCGAAATTTCTACCATCGTAAACGCCTATAACGGAATGATTGATGAGCTTGAAAACAGCGCCGCCCAACTCGCCGCCAGTGAGCGTGAAACTGCATGGCGCGAAATGGCAAAACAGGTTGCTCACGAAATCAAAAATCCATTAACGCCTATGCGGCTTACAGTTCAAAGTTTTCAACGAAAGTTTGACTGCAATGATCCTGATGTTGACCAAAAAATGGCAGAATATACCAATACATTACTGCAACAAATTGATACTTTGAGTTCTATTTCATCGGCTTTTTCAACCTACGCAAAAATGCCTGCACAACAAGATGAAACGCTGAATGTTGTAAAAATAAGCAAGCTGGCGCTGGATATTTTTACTGAAGATTATATCTATTTCTTTTCAGATGAAGATGAGGTTCGGGCACGTTTTGATAGAACCCAACTTATTCGTGTAATCACCAATTTGGTTAAAAACAGTATTCAGTCCATCGAGCAAAAAAATCCAGCGGAACCACGAATAGAAGTTACAGTTAAAACCGAAGAAACCTTTGTAATTACTCAAGTTACCGACAATGGTATCGGCGTTCCAGAAGAAAACAGAACCCACATTTTTGAACCACAATTCACCACCAAAACCAGCGGAATGGGTCTCGGTTTAGGAATGGTAAAAAACATAGTTGAAACCTACGGTGGAACAATAACTTTAGAATCTTCCGAAGAAAAAACCACTTTTAAAGTTTCGTTTCCTGCAATGCTTTAAGGTTTTTAGTAGCTTTGTGAAAGTGGCCACGAATTCACGAATTTTTTAATTCATTATTCGTGAATTCGTGGCTAAAACCCTTTAAAAATAATCAAACATGAAATTTCAAAATATACTTTCCGAAACTGATAACGGAATTACAACTATTACCATCAACCGTCCTTCAAAATTAAACGCATTAAATCGTGAAACAATTCAAGAGTTACACGACGCCTTTGAAGCTGCAGAAGAATCATCAAAAACAAAAATAATTATCATAACGGGAAGCGGAGAAAAAGCATTCGTTGCTGGCGCAGATATTAGCGAGTTTGCAGATTTTTCAATTGAAGAAGGAGAAAAACTAGCCGCTAAAGGTCAAGAATTATTATTCGATTTTGTTGCAAATTTATCAAAACCAGTAATTGCAGCGGTAAATGGTTTTGCGCTTGGTGGTGGACTGGAATTGGCAATGGCAGCACATTTCCGCATAGCTTCAGATAATGCAAAAATGGGACTTCCTGAAGTTTCTCTTGGCGTAATACCTGGCTATGGCGGCACACAACGTTTACCACAATTAGTAGGCAAAGGTCGCGCAATGGAAATGATCATGACCGCCGGAATGATTGATGCTAACCAAGCACTTCAATATGGTTTAGTAAACCACGTTACTACTCCCGAAGAATTACTGGAATTCACAGAAAAAATTGCGGGAAAAATTATGCGGAATTCTTCCGTTGCAATCGCTTCAGCAATAAGTGCAATCAATGCTAATTATGAAGATAGCATAGACGGTTTTGAAGTTGAGATTGAAGAATTTGGAAACTGTTTTGGAACCGAAGATTTTAAAGAGGGAACACAGGCATTTCTTCAAAAGAGAAAAGCAGATTTTCCTGGAAAATAACTAACTCAAAATAATATGAAAAAATACGTTTTACCTCTTATCGTTCTAGCTTATACATTTTCAGTAAGCGCCCAAGAAAAAGCCGAACCTTGGTTTAAAGACGGCGAAGCACAAATAGTTCCAGCTTTTGAAGATGCAAAAGATTGGATACGAACAGATTTATGGGTAGAAACAACTTTTGACACCGACGGCGATGGCAAACCAGACCGTATGCACGTTGACGTTACAAGACCCAAACAAACAGAAACTGACGGTTTAAAACTTCCTGTGGTTTATGAGTCTAGTCCGTATTTCGCAGGAGTTGCACCCGAAGTTGAAGGTGCTTTTCACGAGGTGCACCACGAAATTGGTGCTCTCGAAAAAGAAATCGTCCATCCTTCCGTAACAAGAAGAGGTGAACGTCCTATAATTTCCAACTCACAAATTAAAACTTGGGTTCCGCGAGGATATATCGTTTTACATTCTTCATCACCAGGGACGGGGCTTTCACAAGGTTCTCCAACCGTTGGCGGTGATAATGAATCCTTGGCGCCAAAAGCAGTTATCGATTGGTTAAACGGTCGCGCAAAAGGATACACAACTCCTTATGGAACCGAAGAAGTAAAGGCATATTGGACCACTGGAAAAGTGGGGATGACAGGAACTTCTTATAACGGAACAATTCCGTTAGCTGCTGCAACTACAGGCGTTGAAGGGCTAGAGGCAATTATTCCTATTGCGCCAAATACTTCCTATTATCATTATTATAGAAGCAACGGTTTGGTGCGTTCGCCCGGTGGTTATTTAGGTGAAGATGTTGATGTACTCTACGATTTTATACACAGTGGTGATGAGTCTAAACGTGCTCACAATAATAAAGTGTATCGCGATACTGAAATTAAAAACGGCATAGACCGCAAAACAGGCGATTACAATGAATTTTGGGCTGGTCGCGATTATCTTAATGACATGAAACCAATGAAAGCTGCATTATTTATGTCTCACGGGTTTAACGATTGGAACGTAATGCCAGAGCACAGTTACAGAATTTACAAGGCTGCCGAAGAAATGGGGCTTCCCGTAAAAATCTATTACCATCAAAAAGGACACGGTGGTCCACCTCCTTTTTCTATGATGAATAAATGGTTTACACATTACCTCTTCGGAATAGAAAATGATATTGAAAAAGGTCCAAAAGCTTGGATAGTTCGTGAAAATGATGACAATGGCAATCCTACACCCTACGCAGATTATCCAAATCCAGATGCCAAAAATGTTATGCTTCATTTAAAAGCAACTTCAAAAAATGAAGGAATGTTAACTGCTGAAAAAACTAAAAAACAAGGAACTCAGACTTTAGTTGATGATTATAATTTTTCAGGTGAAGCACTTTCGCAACTTGAAAGTTCAAAAAACAGATTGCTTTTTATGACACCAATTTTAAAGGAAGATTTACATCTTTCGGGCCTTTCAAAATTGAACATTAAATTGGCAAGCAGCAAACTTGCGGCAAATCTTTCTGTTTGGATGGTTTCCTTACCTTGGAACACTGACAAAGACGCAAAAATTACTGACAATATTATAAGTCGTGGTTGGGCAGACACGCAAAATTACAAATCCATTACAGAAAGTGAACCGTTAATACCGGGTAAATTTTATGATATTTCTTTTGATTTACAGCCAGACGATCAAATAATTCCTGCGGGACAGCAGATTGGGTTAGTGATATTTTCAAGCGACAGCCAATTCACGCTTTTGCCAGAACCTGGAACTATTCTCACTGTTGATCTTGATGAAACAACTCTTGAGATTCCAGTTGTGGGTGGGAAGAAGGCTTTTAAAAAAGCGGTTCAAATGCATTAAGCAATAAAAACAACGCTAAGAGAATAAATTTACCAAGGTCTACCGTACCTTTATTGAATGGATGATTTCACTTTTGAGCGCCACAGGATTTTTGCATTTACCGATGCGGTGTTTTCAATTGCTATAACCCTGCTAATACTAGATATTTCGTTGCCAAATAATTATGTTGAAAGTTCAAAATCTTCAATGGTTTTGTTGGAATCGCTCATTCCAAATTTTATGGGTTTTATAATTAGCTTTTTGGTAATTGCGCGTTATTGGAAATTTTATCTTACGTATTCAAGATTTGCTGATAAATTCACAGACAGACTTTTTTGGCTGAATATTTATCTTCTATTTTCAATTGTTCTTCTTCCATTTTCAACATCCTTTTTTGTAGGTGGTTTTTATGAAGATGTACGCTTTATTTTTTATGTTTCCAATTTAATTCTGTTAAGCACTATTAATTATATTATGCTTCTTTCAATATTAAAGAGCACGTCCCAAAAAATTAAACCTATAACACAAAAGTGGTTGAAATTTCGGGCATTTAATAGTGTATTCGTTTGGACATTTGCGCTCCTTCTCTCCTTTGTTTTTCCAGTTTTCGCAAGATTCTTTTTCGTGTTTCTATTTATATTTCAAGCTATTGGTAAAAAGATTATTTTCAGAAAAAAGAAAAAATTAACAAGGATATAATCCAAGTATAATTGGAATATATCCAAATATTGCTAACTTTGGATAAACCCTATATTCAAAGTTTTTTATGTCTGATCAATTTTTAAAAGGTCGTGGCGCACAGAAAAATGTTCACAATCGCTTCTTCGAAAATAGTCACGAAGTGCTGGATGAATATTTAAATTTCTGTGAAGCGGAAGGCGAAGAAGCAGACAAAAACAAAACAAAATATATTGAAGTTTTCCCAAAAACATTTGTAAACAAAGTGAATAGTCCCGACGTTGGGATGGGTTATTCGGCAAACCCATATCAAGGTTGCGAGCACGGCTGTGTATATTGCTATGCCAGAAATAGCCACGAATATTGGGGGTATGGCGCGGGATTGGATTTTGAACGAAACATACTTTTCAAAAAAAATGCACCACAGCTTTTAGAAGAAAAAATAACTTCGAAGAATTGGCAAGGAGAAACCATTATTTTTTCAGGAAATACAGATTGTTATCAGCCATTAGAACGCAAGCTTGAAATTACAAGAAAATGTCTGGAAGTAATGCTAAAGTGGAAACATCCAACTGGAATTATCACTAAAAACTCATTGATACTTCGCGATTTAGATATTTTAACGGAAATGGCCAAACTGAATATAATTTCAGTAAATATTTCCATCACTTCACTTTCCGAAGATACGCGCAGATTGTTAGAACCACGAACGGCGAGTATTAATCAACGATTAAAAACGGTTGAAGTTCTTTCAGCAAATGGAATTCCGGTTCGTGTTATGATGGCTCCAATAATTCCTTCATTGAACAGTCATGAAATTCTTCCTTTGGTAAAAAAAGTAGCAGAACTTGGAGCGGTAGATATTGGTTATACAATTGTAAGATTAAATGGCCAAGTTGCAGAAATCTTCAAAGATTGGGCTCATAAAACTATTCCCGATAAAGCAGAACGCGTTTTAAACCAAATAGCCGAATGCCACGGCGGAAACCTCAACGATAGCAACTGGGGAAGACGCATGAAAGGCGAAGGAACCATTAGTGAGCAAGTAAAGGATACCATGACGATCGCTAAAAAACGTTTTCTGAAAAATAAAAAACCCGAACCTTTGGATGTCTCACATTTTCTACAACTTAAAAATCCACAGATGAAGTTGTTTTGAATTTCCTCTGTGTTCTCTGTGGCTCTGTGGTTATATTTCACCACAAAGACACAGAGAGCACAGAGTTTTATGTACATAAACTCTGGGAATTATTTTAAAGCCTTTGAATAGCTTTCGCATTATTCATAAATAAGTAACTTTGGAATGTCCATATTGGCCGAAAAATTCGACTAATTTAGTTATGAATTTTATTAAAAAACTACTTCTTTTTTGCTTCTTCTTTAACTGTTCCTTCTTTCTTGGACAGGAGAGAACCGACCTTTCTCAACTTTCTTATGAAGCTATTAGCGACACTATAAATAAGTATTTAGACAATGATATTATAAAAGCTGCTAATGCGTCCAACGCCTTTATTTTAAAAGCAAAACGAGCAAAAGACAAGAAAAAAGAATTTTTAGGCATTCAAGCTCTTGGTAGTGCCTATGAAAGAAACAAAGATTTTGATAAAGCACAGGAACAATTTGAAAGAGCCTTGAATTTTTCACAAGAAAACAAACTTGAAGAAGAAATTATTAGCTCTTATGTTCTGGGTGCGCAAATTGAGATGGGGCTTTCTAATGCCTCCAATGCTTTAAAATATTTAGACACGGCACTTTCATTAGTTGAACAGACCGATAATGAATTTTTGAGAGAAGGAATATTGCAATTTATTTCATATATACTCCAATTGTCTGGCGATGTGCAAAAAGCTATAGATACTGGCAAAAAATCTATTTCAATATATGAAAATAAGGCGATTGATTCCGTTTTCACAGCCACTGCAAAAAAGACCTTTCTTGTTAATGGATATTCGCAACTTTCTAGGTCGTTTCTTAAAATAAAAGAAGCAGATTCTGCCAAACACTATTCTACCTTAATTTCAAAATTGATAACGCCAGAAGATAGTTGCAATCAACGCGTACTTTACTTAACAAGAGGCGAGATTGATTTTTTTGAGAAAAACTATAGTGAGGCAAAGAAAAATTTTAGGACTGCTTCAAAACTCTGCGACTTGAATTCCCCATTAATGACTTTACGGATGAATTATGCATTAGGCAAAGTGGCTCACGGAGAAGGCAACTTTAAGGAAGCAAAAAACATCTTACAAAATGCATTGGATACCTATCAAGTAAAACCTTCTGAGGAAGGCTATATGGATGATTATTACAATCTTTTAGCCGTGAGCTATAAAGAAACTGGAGATTTAGAAAAAGCCAATTTTTATTTTGAAAAATACATAAAATCTGCATCAGAATTTGATAAGATAAAAGGGGAAGTAAAAGCTGCAACAAAAGCTAAGGAAATTGAAGCATTTAGAAACGAATTAAAAACACTGGAAGCAGAAAAAAAAGAAAGTCAATCAAACCTCAATTATCTATTTTTAGGAGCTTCAATAATTATTTTAGGACTTCTTTTTCTCCTGCTAAAATTCTATCGAAACAAAAAAACAAACGAAATTAAGTTTGAAGCATTGCTTGCAAAAATTAAAGCTGCCGAAAAACCTGAAAATATTATTGATACAAAAGACGAAGTTTTAGAAGAAACAAACGCCACCGATGTTTCTGACGAAGTAAAAACACAAATCCTCGACGGACTCAAAAAACTTGAGAAGCAGGAATATTTCCTAAAGCAAGAATGCAATTCATACAACGTGGCAAAAAAGATAAATACAAATACCTCATACCTTTCAAAAGTAATTAACGGTCATTACGGTAAAAATTTCAATACCTATATTAACGACCTCAGAATAAATTATACCATTCTCCGGCTTAAGAATGATGTAATTTTTAGATCGTATTCCATTCAATCTATCGCCGAAGAAGTAGGGTATAAATCGGCAGATTCTTTTACTAAATACTTCAAACAAGACACAGGATTGAATCCTTCTTTTTACATCAAAGAAATTAAGAATATTACCTAAATATCTCTTCGGTACCCTAAATTTATAAATGTAGGGTTTATATATTCACACTCATTCATAAAAGTATAAATACGTCGAAAACGTACTGTTCTCAATGTATAACGCTTTTTTAATACTACCCCAGTTTTCTAAAAATGGGTAAGCTTCTCTTTTATTATAGTGCTTTGTGTTGCACATTTGTTTCAGAAATTAACCACTAAAACAAATTGTATATGAAAACACAAAGCAAACAAAAAAACACAAAAAAGATAATCCTGAAATTAACCTTAGGTTTTATTATCGGAATCTCATTTGGTTTCGGAGTTGGTAAAATGGTAAAGTCAAATTCTAGATTGGTAAATTCAATTGAGACTACACTTCAACAAAATTGTAATTGTGAACTTATAAAATCTGAAAATAGTTTTGCCGGAATTCAATTCAGTAAAGAAGACGGCTTCAGCAATACCAAATTGGATTTCACATTAATGAATTGCAATTTTACTTCTTCCGCAGAAAAAGAAGTAAATAGATTGAATGATATTCTAACCAATGAAGTGGAAAATTATGATTCGGTCGATTTAATCACTTTCAATTTTAAGTCTGAAAATCAAATACAATCAGTAAAAATTAAAGATGGTAAAATATTGTAATTACTAATTAATAACACTAAAATTTACAATTATGAAAATTTCAAAAAAACAGACAATCCATTCGTTCGTGGCCTTTGCATTTATTGGCTACATATTTATTACAGAATACATTCATTTACACTATCACTAATTATGGAAACGAACAATCAAAAAACCCAACCGCGAGAATTGGAGCCTAAAACCAAGACTCCCAATAAAATACAAATCGTTAAATTCGCAATAGGAATTGTGATTGGTATTTCAATTTATTTAATCGTTAAACTAATTTTCTAAAAATAAAAAACTATGACAACACTTTTAAAATATACAATTGCAATAACGGTCCTGTTTCTATCAGGCACTATAAATGCGCAGGAACTAAACGGATCCTACAGTGGTACGCTCGATGTTCAGGGAATGCAAATGGAACTTATTATCAATATTACACCCAAAGACAATGGTTATACCGCCACGCTTGATGTTCCCGCCCAAGGAGCAAGTGATATAGTACTTGATTCTGTAGTTTTGCAGGATAATCAAGTCACCATTACTTCAGCAAAAATGAAACTGATCTATAAAGGCACAGTTTCGGGAGAATCCATCGTTGGTTCCTACGAACAAATGGGGCAAACATATCCACTTACATTGAAAAAAACAGTAAAAACAAAACCAGGAAATACTGCGTTGCCTTCCACCGATGCGGAGCTTGAAAAACTAGCAGCAATGGAAACCGGAAATTATAAATATTCCGTTGAAGATTATTTTAAAACACCAGACGTTTTTTCCTTTAATCTTTCCCCTGACGGAAAATACCTCTCATATATGAAAAGAAGAGAAACTGGGGAGCGTGATGTTTATTTAAAAGAAACGGCAACCCAAAAGGAGCGCTTGCTAATTAAGCAAGGAGAAAATTTGATTCGTGGCTTTTTCTGGGCGAATGAAAACCGCATTCTTTTTTTGCAGGACAAAGGTGGAAACGAAAACTACCATTTGTTTGGAGTGAATGTTGATGGTTCAAACAAAAATGAACTTACTCCTTATGAGGGTGTGCGAGTAGGTGTTCTAGAAATGCTAAAAGACGATAAGGACCATATTATTATTCAGATGAATAAGGATAATCTTGAACAAGAAGAACCCTATCGCCTAAATATAAATACTGGAGAGGCTACAAAGTTATATACCGTAGAAGCTGGTAGTCCACCGGTGGCGGGTTATGCTTTTGACCAAAAAGGTAATCTTCGTGGCATCGGCAGAATGGTTGATGGTGTAAACATAGAAATGCTTTATAAGATTGATGGGGAATTTAAACCAATGATGGTTGTGGATTTCGTCGATTCTTTTGGAATTTCCGATTTTAACCCAAGCTCAGAAAACCCCGATGATGCTTATGTGCTTTCAAATTTAGGAACAGACAAAGCGGAGATCCAACTTTACGATCTTAAAAAGAACGAAAAGATTAAAACCATATTCAAAAACGATAACTTCGATGTTTCTGGACTTTCACTTTCCAGAAAACGTAATTATGAAATTGATTTCTTCTATTATCAAGGTGAAAAGACAGAAGTTGTACCAGTAAGTGATACCTATAGAAAAATCTATGCACGCCTTAAAAAGGAATTTGGCGACAAGCAGTTTTTTACTCAAGGCAAAACAGATGATGAATCCAAGTATTTGGTTGTAATCACCAGCGATAAAATAGTTGGGGAATATTATTTATACGATGTAGAAAAGGATACAATTACGTTGCTCTATAAAATACTGCCAAACCTGAAAGCTGAAGATATGGCTAGTATGACGCCAATCACCTTTAAAAGTAGGGATGGATTGACGCTTCACGGATATATTACCTTGCCACAAGGCTATAAAAAGGGACAAAAATTACCATTGATTGTAAATCCACACGGCGGTCCACAAGGCATTCGTGATAGTTGGGGTTTTAATCCAGAAGCACAGTTATTTGCCAGTCGGGGCTATGCAACATTGCATGTAAATTTTAGGATTTCAGGAGGTTACGGAAAGGAATTCCAAAATTCCGGATACGGGCAGATAGGTAGAAAGGCTATGGACGATGTGGAAGATGGAATTGCGTATGTAATCAAAGAAGGTTGGGTAGATAAGAACAAAGTTGCCATTTATGGCGGAAGTCACGGTGGATACGCAGTGCTTCGCGGTATGACCAAAACCCCAGATTTGTATGCTTGTGGAGTGGATTATGTTGGCGTAAGTAACTTGCACACTTTTATGGAGACCATTCCTCCGTATTGGGAAAAATACAAAGCAATGCTTTACAAGATTTGGTACAACCCAACTATTTCTGAAGAAAAGGCAATCATGGATGAAGTGTCGCCAGCGCTACACGTAGATAAAATCAAAAAACCACTGTTCGTAGTTCAAGGAGCCAATGATCCACGTGTAAATATTGATGAAGCTGACCAAATTGTTGAAAGCTTGAGAAAGAGAGGCGTTGAGGTGCCTTATATGGTAAAATATGATGAAGGTCACGGTTTTGGAAAAGAAGAAAACAGACTAGCTTTATATGAAACAATGATGGGTTTTTTTGCGGAGCATTTGAAATAGACTTAAGACCGCTGCGCTATAGGACGTAAGATATAAGACTAAAAAATTCTTTTAAATATAAAACCTTTCAAGAATTCAAACTTGGTAGGTTTTTTTACTTTGTGTCCTCTGTGCCTCTGTAGTAATTTTTAACCACAAAGTCACAGAGAGCACAGAGTTTTTTATTTTCCAAATTTTAAAAAAAACTTCAAACAAGCATCTCTCAAATTTCTTAATTATATATTGTACAATGTTCTTTAACTTTGAACCCATTTTTTAAATGTTCCGTTTAAGCTCTTGTTTAAATTTAA
This sequence comes from Aequorivita sublithincola DSM 14238, assembly GCF_000265385.1. Lineage (NCBI taxonomy): Bacteria > Pseudomonadati > Bacteroidota > Flavobacteriia > Flavobacteriales > Flavobacteriaceae > Aequorivita > Aequorivita sublithincola. The sequence continues at coordinate 1,376,971 of NC_018013.1, read as the reverse complement.
ATTACATTTAAAATTTTAATTCAACAGACTAAAACCAAATGGTTTACAAAGTGAAAAAACTGATAGTTAGCTTTTTGCAGTTTAAGAAAGCATTCGTTAACTATCCTTTTCGGAAATTTAATCTTGTAGAAATACTGTTGTTCTGGATTCGCGAGAAGTTAACGCGTTCTCAATTTCTTATCCTTTCAGGAATACTCGTTGGCTTAAGTGCAGGATTTGCCGGCGTTGTATTAAAAATTCTAGTTCATAAAATTCAATCCTTTGTAAATAACGACCTCCCTTTTGAAGAAAGGATATACGTTTTTGCAATCGCCCCATTGGTTGGTATCATCCTTACTGCCCTGATTGTAAAATATCTTTTTAAAGGTGATGAAGAAAAAGAGCTTTCCGTTATTCTAAAAGATATATCCCAAAAAGGAAGCAAAGTAAACCCCAGCAAAATGTATTCTCAAATTGTGCAGAGTGCCGTAACGGTTGGGTTTGGTGGTTCCGTTGGACTTGAGACGCCTATCGCCGTAACTGGGTCGGCCTTTGGGTCAAACTATGCACAACGGTATCGTTTGGGTTTTAAGGAACGCACATTATTGCTCGCTTCTGGAGCTGCTGCCGGAATAGCTGCGGCTTTTGATGCGCCTATTGCCGGAGTTATGTTTGCTTTTGAAATTTTGCTGGTGGGTCTGGTTTTCACAGATTTTATTCCGCTTGTAATTGCTGCCATTTGTGGTAGTTTGCTATCAACGATTATTTTGAATGATGATGTCTTGTTCAATTTACCGTCACGCGAAATTTTCAACTACGGAAATATTCCCTACTATATTGGTCTTGGTCTACTCACTGGTCTTTACGCTCGCTATTTTATTGTAGTTGGTCAGAAAGTTCATCATTTCTTTGAACGATTTAAAAGCAAAATTCTGTTACGAGCGATTATTGGTGGAACTCTTCTTTCGTTATTATGCGTAGCATTTCCGCCGCTTTTTGGGGAAGGATATCTGAATATTCGAATTCTTCATCAAGGAAATATAGATCATTTAATCCACGAAAGTCTGTTTCGTTATTTTGAAACTTCACAACTTGTTGTTTTAGGTTTTCTAGGTTTAACCGTTCTTTTGAAGGCATTTGCAACAAGCATCACGCTCAGTTCAGGAGGTAATGGTGGTAACTTCGCTCCTTCTCTAGTTGCAGGAGGTTTGCTAGGCTATTTCTTCGGCTTTGCTTTGGAAATGATGGGAATGCCAAATGTGCCAATTACAAATTTAATGCTCGTTGGTATGGCAGGCGTTATGTCTGGAGCACTTTACGCACCATTAACCGGAATTTTTCTTATTGCTGAAACAAGCAGTGGCTACGATTTGTTTATTCCGTTAATGATCGTTTCGGTTATGGCTTATGTGATAAACCGCTTTTTCTCACCAATAAATCCAGCTTATAAAGCACTTGCGGACAAAGGTGAAATTTTTACAACAAGACAGGACCAAAACATTCTATCACATATCGCTCTTCGTGATTGTTTAAACACCTCATCGTTGGTTATAAATACTACCGACACGATGGATGTTGTGATGGCAAAGTTTAGAAATAGCGATCAAAATACAATGGCTGTCGTGGAAGCAGGTAACCAATTCTGGGGTATTTTAAATAGAGAACGATTGCGACCTTATTTGCTTGGAAAGGAATCAATAGTCGGAATTCACGTTAGTGATCTTTCCATAAATCCATCATTTATTGTTTCCGACACAGATACGGTTATGCAGGTTATAAAAATGTTTGATGAAGCGGATGTTTGGCAATTACCAATGTTAGATAAAGAACGAAGGTTCCATGGTTTTGTGAGCCGTTCTGCGATTTTGAATAACTATCGGAAGTTGTTGAAGGAGTATTCGGAATAAATTTATAATTCATATTTCTCTGTGTCCTCTGGGTGTTTGTGGTGAATATATAACCACGAGGACACAGAGTTTTATAATTCTCCGTTCCATTCCGCATAAAACTGTTTCAAAAAACTTTCCATAAATTGGTATCTTTCTTCTGCGATTTTTCGTCCGGTTTCGGTATTCATTTTGTCCTTTAAAAGAAGCAGCTTTTCGTAGAAATGATTGATTGTTGGTGCTTCAGAAGCTTTATATTCTGAAGGAGTCATTTTTAAGTTAGGTAAAATTTCAGGATCGTAAAGCTTTCGGTTTTTGAAACCACCGTAATTGAAAGTTCGAGCGATTCCTATGGCTCCAAGCGCATCTAGTCTATCTGCGTCTTGCACAACGTCTAATTCTTTCGAATGGAATGCTTGAGATTTATTACCACCTTTGAAAGAAATATTTTCAATAATTTTCAGAACATGTTCTATTATTTCAGCGGAAACATTTTCAGAAGTAAGAAAATCTTTTGCTTTTTTTGGTCCAACGGTTTCATCACCATTATGAAATTTTGAATCGGCAATATCGTGAAGCAAAGCGCCCAGAGCGACAATGGTTTTATCAACGTTTTCACTTTCAGAAATGAGCAATGCATTTTTATAAACTCGTTCAATATGAAACCAATCGTGGCCTCCTTCGGCATCCTTCAATTCTGCTTTCACGAAATTGATTGTATTCCAGATTATTTCTTCCGAAGAAAATGAAGACATTATTTATGGATTTTTGAAGTGATAGTTTCCTCTACTCTATCAATCAGCATTTCAATTTCATAATCTGCAATTTTTATTGCCGGATGCGCCGTCATTTCTAACCGAACGCCCATTTGTATTGGAAACATTCCCCAACGTTGTAATTTCCAAGAATTATTGAAGGTAACGGGAATGACATATCCGTCTGGCACTTTTTTGAAAAGCGTTTGTAAGCCAGACCTTCTAAAAGGTTTAGGTACTCCTGTTTTGCTTCGGGTTCCTTCAGGAAAAATTACGCCGCTTCTATTAAATTTTTGAAGATATTTTGAAAACTTCACCAATTCAACAATTGCTTGCCGTGGGTTTTTTCTATCAATCAAAATAGAACCGCCGTGTCTCAAGTTATATGAAACGGAAGGTATTCCTTTTCCTAATTCTACTTTTGAAATAAACTTGGGGTGATATTTGCGCAAATACCAAGTAATCGGCGAAATGTCCCACATACTTTGGTGATTGGAGACAATGATTATTGGCACATTATTCGGGATGCTTGTATTGATATCAATATGAAAAGTGGTTCCCAAGACGTTCAGGCAACGCAGCAAGGTCCAATTGAGATAATCCACCGTTTTTTTGTGAGCCTGGTAACCAAACCAGTTAAAAGCAGCCCACTGAATAGGATGAAAAACAGTGATTGTAATACCAAAAAGCAGGTAAAACAAAACCGTAAAAGGGTAACTTATAATTTTTGAGAGTGCCATCATTAGCTTTCAAAAGTAAGAAAACCGCCTTAAAAAAGACGGTTTTTAAATTTACATATTTCAGTGTCAATTTTTGAAAACTCTAATGTTTGGAATTTTCCCGAGACTTCGGGATCGACTTCGATTTGTTTTTCAAAGTATTTCGATCAATTTCGATGTAATTATAAACGCAAAGTGCTATAATTAGCATCCAAAAAGCTCTGTAATACCAATCATTTATTTCTTTTCCGAATAGATGGGAAACTCTTGGGTTGTCATAAAAATTATAACCCAAAGCTCCTAATGCCAAGATGCCAACTAAAATAACTAAAGGCTTGCTCAACTTCATAAAAAATTGAATTTAAATATTTAGCAATATTCGTTGTAAGCGTTTTTCAAGTTTTCAGCAATCATTTGTGCCGGACGACCTTCAATATGGTGACGCTCTAACATATGCACTAATTCGCCATTTTTGAAAAGTGCCATAGCTGGAGAACTTGGAGGAAACGGAACCATACTGGCTCTAGCAGCATCTACAGCCTCGCGGTCAACGCCCGCAAAAACAGTTACCAAATGGTCTGGTTTCTTATCGTTTTGAATAGACATTGCAGCTCCTGGACGCGCGTTAGCAGCGGCACATCCGCAAACGGAATTTACAACAACTAAAGTTGTTCCTTCCATTTTCAAAGCTTCTGTAACGTCATTTGCGGTATGTAGTTCGGAAAAACCTACTCTTGTTAGGTCTTCGCGCATTGGTTTTACTAAATCGGGTGGGTACATAATATTTGTGTTTAAAGTGTATTAAAATTTGACTGCAAAGATACAAATTCTCTAAAAGATAAATTCCAAATTAACAAAATGGAAATTCCAAAGAACAAGCTTCATTCGTATTGCTGTTTAGACTAAATGGAAATCTCCAATCTAAAAGTCAAAATATTCATTCTCCTTTTGTTGTTAGATGCTTGTATTTTAGAGATTTCATTTGTTTCGTCCCGATAAATATCGGGATTGTGATTTGTGATTTGGTGCTTCTTTTTATTCGGTCCCAATAACTATCGAGATTGAGGTTTAAGATTTGGTGCGTAAAAGCGTTACCTTTGTCGGCTCTTAAAAAGAAAAATTACATTTTATGCTTAGATGGTTATTGGCCGTTCTTGGATATGCACTTTACCGTTTTCCCGGTGCGATTGTTGGGTTTTTATTAGGAAGCCTAATTGATAATTTCAGTTCAAAAAAAGGAAAGACTTTTCAGTCTGCATTCGGCACATCCCAGCAAGAGGTAACTCCGGCAGATTTTGAACTGAATTTACTTTCTTTGGCTTCTCTAGTGATAAAAGCAGACGGAAGCGTAAGCCAAAGTGAGCTAGATTACGTTCGCCAATATTTTGTACAAGCTTATGGACGGGAACGTGCCAATGCAACTTTCAAGGTTTTTAACGATGTAATAAAAAAGCATGAAATTTCAGCACAAAACATTTGCACTCTCTTACGCCAACGGACCCGATATGAAAGTCGTTTACAGATTCTTCACTTTCTGTTCAGTATTGCAAATGCAGACGGCAGTGTTTCAACTCTTGAAGTAAATGAAATTAATAGAATTGCAGGATTTTTAGGAATTTACGCACGCGATTTTGAAAGCATAAAAGCAATGTTCTTTAAAAATCCAGACAGTGCTTACAAGATTTTGGAAATTGAAAGAACCGCCACAACTTCAGAAATAAAAACTGCTTACCGCACAATGGTGAAAAAATACCATCCAGACAAACTACAACATATGGACGAAGCGCACCAAAAAGGTGGTGAAGAAAAGTTCAAAAAAGTGCAGGAAGCTTATGAGCAATTGCAGAAAGAGCGTGGATTTTAATCTATTCAGAAATTTTCAAAATTACTTTTTTCCAAAATTTCGTTAAGTTGCTCCACATTCAAATATTGAAAATAGCGCGATTTTGCCTGAAATTTTTCATCCATAAAAACAATTGCAGGTAGGGAAAATGTTTTGTTTTTTTGACGCGCCATCAATAATGGGATTTGATGTATTGGATTTCTTCTGTTTCGTCTTTCATTAATAAAAATTTCATTTCCAAAGTAAATTGTATCCGTGCTTTCCACGTTCATTTTTACTGCGTAATATTCCTTTTTCAGTATTTTAATTATTTTTTCATCAGTAAAAACTTCCCTTTGCATGTTTAAGCAACGGCCGCACCAATCAGCATAAAAATCTATAAATACTTTTTTAGGATTGGTTTGAAGTGAGTCTTCCAACTGTTCAAAATTAAGCCAGTGAACCGCTTCTTCCTGTTGCGAAAAAGCGGCACTGCCTAACACTATAAACAAAATATGAAAAACAAATATTAACTTCAATTTATAGCGATTTAATTTTTAGTCCCACAAAAACCGTTCGTGGCGCTCCGGGTCCATAGACGTAGTTACTATCACGATTTTTTCCGAAGTCAAAATCGTTTTGATAACTGTTTGTAATATTTTTTACACCTCCGTAAAGTTCAACTCCGGAGCTTACTTTTGGAATGTTAAAAGTGTAACCTAATCGCAAACTCACTTCAGTAAAACTTGAGGTTTTATAATATTCATCAACATCCTGCCCAGTATTTTCACCTGCAACGTGAACAATATCCATGCTTCCCGTGTAAACTAAATTTGCACTTGCGCTAAGTTTTTTAGTGGGGGTATAGGTTAATGTTGCGTAACCATAAATTGTAGGCGTCCTCAGGAATTCGCGATTTGCTGCCAATCCTTCAATATTTTCAACGGCATCATCAAACAAGCTGGATTGAATTGTGTACCCCGCTTCCATTTCTACCAAATAATCAAAATTTGCACGTGCTTCCAACGTAATTCCTTTTACCGTTGCGCCACTTCCATTTCGCTTTTCAAAACGTTCGCCAAACTCATCTTCACCCAAGGGAAATAAATAAAATGCATCATTCAGATGCGTGTAAAAACCTTCAAAAGTGTAACCGTAAATGAAATGTTCAGAAGCTTTATCATAATTTACGGAAGCCGTAAAACTGTTTGATTTTTCTTCAATTAAATTATCTGCAAGTGAAATCCGTGAGACGCCGCCAGCCGCAAAGGCAATATGCAAATCGGTGTCAAAAGCCTGTGGCGCTCGGAAACCAGTTCCCCAGCCTAATCTAAATTGTGTTGTTTCCTTCAATTTATATAGCACTGAAACCCGCGGACTGAAGATGGCGTGATCCACCAAGTTATGTTTATCAATCCTGAAACCTGAAAGAAAATTTAAACTTTCAGTGATGTCCCAATCGTTCTGCACAAACAAACCTAAATTTTTTGTGGTTTGATCCGTTAAATAATTATACGATTCAATTTCGTCAAAAACGTCATCATAAACATATTCCGCTCCTCCAGTCAATACTGTTTTTCCCCCTAAAAAGTCATCAAATTTATTGTTGAATTGCGCTCCGCCTTGATGGGTTGTAACTTCAGAAACGCCATAAGGAGGTGCCGCAAAAAAGGCTTGTTGCTCAACTTCACCATCGGGAATTATTCCCGTGTAGTGATCTCTATCAGTTCGCTGACCGCCATAATAAAGGATAAGTGAACTTTTATCTTCATTGAAATTGATTTGATAATCCAGACTTCCCATCAAAACATTATGCGTTCGCTCTTCAGATTGCTGCGCCAAATAGGCCGGTTTTTCAACAATTTCTCCACCGAAACGATATTCGTAAAGACTGCTCACGCTCAATTCCAATTTCGAGTTTTCAGTGGGAAGATAAAATGCGTTTACGCCAAATGAATTATCCTTAAGTTCCGGCATTTCAGAAAAATTATCGCCGTTGGCGTCATAAGCCGCCCTTCTTCTATTGCTTACAAAAAAATTTGCGCCAGCGTTATAATCCTTGCTTACAACAGTCGCATTTCCGTTTAAAAGATTTTGATCTGCACTGCCATCAATATTTTCATAATTATAACTTACACTGTAATTATTTTGCTTCGGAATTTTTGTAATCACGTTTACCGTTCCCCCAATCGCGCTGGATCCGTACAAAGCTGAAACACCGCCGCGAACCACTTCAATGCGTTCTATCATATTCACGGGAATTTGTTCCAAACCGTACAAACCCGTTAACCGACTGAATATTGGCCGGCCATTTATTAAAATTTGGGAATAGCCACCTTGCAAACCATTCATTCTAATCTGGGTATAATTACAGGTTTGACAATCTTTTTCCACACGCAAACCGGGCTGAAAACGCAGTCCTTCAGAAAGATCTGTTGCTACAACTTGTTCCAATGTTTTGCTATTTATTAAGTTTACGATTACGGGAGAATCTGTGCGTTTTTTTTCGGTTCTAGTTCCTGTAACCACTACTTGGTCAAGCTCTTCGTTGCTTTCAGAAAGACTGAAATTTACAATTTTTGATTCGCCATTGTTAATAGTTATCGTTTGAATTTCGGAACGATAACCCTGTGATTGCGCCACAAGTGTTATCTTCCCAGCATCTACGGAAAATTCATATTCTCCCTTTCCATCTGCACTGGCTCCTTGCGAACCGCCTTTTACATAAACATTGGCAAAGGGAACTGGTTTCCCTTCGGTAGTTACGGTGCCAGAAATCTGGGTTTTGTCTATTTGCGCTGAAGCAGTTGTAGCGGAAAATAGAAAAAAGTATATCATATATTTCATAAAAAGATAAATTATTAGTTTTGAGTAATTATATTTTTAGGCAAAACTAAAAATATGTTTTTAAATTAAAAAATATATCTTTGCATAAATATAAATTTTATGATGACCCTTGCTGAAGAAAACTATCTCAAAGCAATATTTCATTTGGAATTGGAGAGCGAAGGTGAGATAAGCACAAATGCAATTGCTGAAAGTATGGAGACCAAACCATCCTCAGTTACAGATATGGTGCAAAAACTCGCAGAGAAAAAAATGCTAATTTATAAACGCTATAAAGGTGCTCAGCTTACGGAAACAGGCAGAAAAATTGCGGCTGGCGTTATCAGAAAACACAGATTATGGGAAGTTTTTTTGGTAGAAAAACTAAATTTTCATTGGGATGAAGTTCACGAAATAGCGGAACAACTTGAACATATTCAATCTGAAGAATTAATAATTAGATTGGACAAATTTTTGGGCAGTCCAGACTTTGATCCACACGGCGATCCAATACCAGATAAACACGGTGTTTTAAAGCGTACTGAAAAGAAATTGCTTTCCGAAGTCCAGAAAAATGAACTTGGAGTTTGCGTAGGTGTAAAAGAATCTAGTCCCGAATTTCTTCAATATTTAGATAAAAAGAAAATAAGCATCGGTACAAAAATAAGGGTTTTAGGGAAAGAATTTTTTGATGGCTCTATGATTATTCAAGTAGGAAATGAACAGTTCTTTGTTTCACATAAAATAGCCGAAAATTTATTCGTGCAAACTCAAGAATAATCATGGACAGAAGAAACCATAAATCACTTGAAGAGGTTCATGAAACTATTGAAACCCAAGGCAAAAAAACCCCTTGGAAAAGGTTGCTGGCTTTTCTTGGTCCCGCCTATTTAGTTAGTGTTGGCTATATGGACCCAGGAAACTGGGCAACGGATATTGCTGGTGGAAGCCAATTTGGGTATCAGCTCATTTGGGTTTTGTTGATGAGTAATATTATGGCGCTACTCCTTCAAAGTCTTTGCGCACGTTTAGGCGTTGTTCGAGGCCGTGATTTAGCCCAAGCTTCTCGTGAAGCCTATAATCCTTTTGTAAACTTCGTGCTCTATATCCTTGCCGAAATCGCCATTGTAGCTTGTGATCTAGCCGAAGTAATCGGTATGGCTATTGGTCTAAATCTTCTTTTTGGAATACCCATGATATGGGGAGTAACAATTACTGCGCTGGACACTTTTTTGCTTCTTTTTCTCTTAAACAAAGGAATGCGAAAAATGGAAGTTTTTATTATCGGACTGATATTTATTATAGGCGGTTCCTTTATTGTTGAAATGTTTCTGGCCAAACCAGACGTTGGTGATATTATGGCTGGGTTTATTCCTTCAATGCCCAACAGCGCTGCACTTTATATTGCAATTGGTATCATTGGGGCAACAGTAATGCCGCATAACCTTTATTTACACTCTTCCTTGGTGCAATCCCGAAAAATAGAACGCACCAAAAAAGGAATTAAACAAGCATTGAAGTTCAATTTTATAGATTCTGCAATTGCGCTGAATCTCGCCTTTTTTGTGAATGCAGCTATTTTAATATTAGCAGCAGCCGTTTTTCATAAAAATGGAATGTTTGAAGTTGCCGAAATACAAGATGCTCACGCCCTCTTGGAACCACTTTTAGGATCTAGCTTGGCTCCTACTTTTTTCGCAATTGCATTAATAGCCGCTGGACAAAGTAGCACACTAACAGGTACGCTTGCCGGTCAGATTGTTATGGAAGGTCATTTAAATTTACGAATCCAGCCGTGGGTTCGTAGATTAATTACACGTATGCTGGCTATTATTCCCGCAATTTTCACTGTAATTTATTTTGGCGAAAGCGGAACTGGTAAATTGCTGATTTTGAGTCAAGTTGTACTCAGTTTACAACTTGGGTTTGCAGTAATCCCTTTAATCCATTTTGTAAGTAGTAAAAAACTGATGAATGGTTTTCACATCAAATGGCCGCTTCGTATTGCTTCGTGGCTGGTTACTTTAATAATTGTAGCTTTAAACGCAAAACTCGTTTATGATGAAATTATTGGGTGGCTTGCCACTGCGGAAAACCCTATTTACATTTGGACTTTGGTAATCCCAGTAGCAATTGGAGCAGCAATTTTACTAGTCTATATAACCTTTAAAACGACTGAAAAAGATGTAAAATCTGAAAAGCGAAAAATGGTGCCACATATCCTGGATGCAAAAGTAGAAGAGCTTATTGGTCCAATTACTTATAAAAATATTGCGGTTTCAGTTGACTTTTCAACTTCTGATGAAAAGAGCATTTCCGCCGCACTTCAACTTGGTGGTAAAGACGCAGAATATACCCTTATTCATATTGTAGAAACACCAGGAGCAATGATTTATGGCGATGAAATTGACGATTATGAAACGGCCAGTGATGAAGCATTTTTGAATACTTATAAAGAAAAACTACAAGAAAAAGGCTATAAAGTTTCTATAGAATTAGGCTTTGGCTCGCCTAAAAAGAATATTCCAAAAATTGTGAATGCAGCAGATTTTGACCTGCTGGTTCTAGGCGGTCACGGACATACTGGACTAAAAGACTTATTGTTTGGAACTACGGTTGATAGCGTTCGACACAAAGTGAATATTCCAGTCTTTATAGTTTAATAAACGCTTTGCCTTAACAATTATTTAAATCGCCTCATTTTTTCTGGCACTATTTTTTATAGTATCTTTAAAATTGAAAACTATAATATTATGAAAAATTCACTTTTAGCAATTATAATTCTTTTTTCAACCTTTGCTTTTGGGCAAAATGATTCCGCTGAAACACCTAAAATTGGTGTAAAAGTTCCACAAGGCGAAATCGTTGTTATTAAAGGAGTTTCCATAAAATTTTTAGAAGTTTTGGAAGATTCCCGTTGTCCTACAGGTGTCACTTGTATCTGGGCAGGTCGCGCAAGAGTGAAAGTTGAAATAACTTCAGAAGGAAAAACGGAGGAAAAAACCTTGACTTTTGGTGAAGTAAGGCAAGGCGAAGAAAAAAACACGAATTTATTTAGTTCTACAAAATTTTCAATCAACGGATTGGCTTTAAATCCATATCCAACTTCAGAAAGTACGGGTAAAGATAAAGGCTATGTATTATTGATTTGCGAAGAGAAAAATAAATAGTTTAGTGGCAACCACAATCTTTTTTGCCACATTTGGTTTTACCGCCATCTAGCGTGCCATTTGAGTTTTGGCGCGCTTCAAAAATAGGATTCCACACAAACTTTTTAAGCAAAAAGCCTGCTGCAACGGAGAATGTTATTAAAACTAAAATAGTTTGCATAGCACAAAGATACTCAAAAGACGTTCAAAACAAAAATAGCGCGAATGTTTCAAAACACTTCACGGTTTATAATCAATGAAAACTACAACTGCTACAATCTGAATGGTCTCCAGGCTTGTTCTGTTTTGCTTTTTTACCAGCTCCAAAAGGATTCCAAACAAATTTTGTTATCATAAATACCAATGCGAGCACAAATGTTATTAAAACTAATATTGTTTGCATAATTAATTTATTTATTTCAAAAATTGGTATGCCGCAAGTGCCAAAACATAGGCTATTGCAGTCATTACTACTAATTGCCACATTGGCCATTTCCAAGTGTTAGTTTCTCTTTTTACGATGGCAAGCGTACTCATACACTGCATCGCGAAGGCGTAAAACAATAAAAGCGAAACGCCACTCGCAAAATTAAACAACGGCCCGCCCAAAATTGGGTTTATTTCTGCTGCCATTCGGCTTTTTATGGTTTGTTCATCTTCGCTCCCAACGCTGTAAATCGTGGCAAGTGTTCCCACGAATACTTCTCTAGCAGCAAAAGAACTTACGATGGCAATTCCAATTTTCCAGTCATAACCTAATGGTCTAACTGCAGGTTCAATGGCATGGCCAACGTGACCAATGTATGAATGTTCTAGTTTATAAGAATCTACGTGCATTGTGAAATCTTCCTCAGAAAGATTTTGCAACGCGTATTCCTTTTGAATTATTTCTTCCGCATTATTAAAATCGCCCGGACCATAAGATGCCAAAACCCAAAGAATAATTGAGATTGCAAGTATTATTTTACCAGCACCAAAAACGAAAGCTTTGGTTTTTTCAATTACAGTTATGATCACATTCTTCGGAAGTGGAAGTTTGTAGTTTGGCATTTCAACCAAGAAAAAGCTTTTAGAGCGGATTTTTAAAATTTTGTCTAAAATATAAGCCGAAAAAATTGCTGCTCCAAAACCCAATACGTACATAAACATTAAGGTTAAGCCTTGTAAACTAAAAATTCCTAAAACACGAGTGTCTGGAATTACCAGCGAAATAATTATTAAATAAACCGGCAATCGAGCAGAACAAGTAGTAAAAGGAGTCACCAAAATTGTAATCAATCGTTCCTTCCAGTTTTCAATATTTCGAGTGGCCATAATTGCGGGAATGGCGCAAGCTGTTCCGGCTACTAGCGGCACTACACTCTTTCCACTTAGTCCAAAACGGCGCATAAGTTTGTCCATCAAAAAGACAACCCTACTCATATAACCTGTTTCTTCCAAAATTGAAATAAAAAGGAAAAGAAACGCAATCTGCGGAATAAAAATTACAATTCCTCCAAGACCAGGAATAATTCCTTCAGCAATCAAACTAGAAAAATCTCCTGGCGGCAAAGTGTTTTTAGTCCATTCACTTAAAGAAGCGAACGAGCTATCAATAAAATCCATCGGGTATGCGCTCCAATCGAAAATTGCTTGAAAAATCAAGAGAAGAATTCCAAAGAAAATAACGTAACCCCAAACTTTATGTGTTAAAACACGGTCTAAACGACTTCTTAAATCTTTTGCGTTTGCGGTATCTATTTCAAGCGTTCCTTTTAAAGTTTCGTTTATAAATTGATAACGCGCCACTGTTTCCTTCTGCTGAAGTCGCTTCAAATTACTAACAGATTCTGTTTGAAATGAAGCTACACCCTTCAACTCATTTCGATCCAATTTTCCGAAGTTTACGTCTTGGGTAATTACGAGCCAAAGCTTGTAAAGATCTTGATTTGGGAAGGCTTTTCGCAATCTATCAAAATATTCTGGAGAAATGCTGGAAGCGTTCAAACTTGGTTTTGTGGAAAGATGTTTATAATCTTCAATCAATTCCTTTAAATAGTCAAATCCCAAGTTTTTTCGTGAACTTATAAGGGCAATCTTGGTCTTTAATTTTTCTTCAAGCAAGAGAACATCTAGCGAAATTGCTTTCCGTTTCATCCTATCGGACATATTTATTGCGAGAATTGTTGGAATGCCTAAATCCTTAATTTGCGTGTAAAGTAGCAGGTTTCGCTTTAAGTTTTCAATATCTGCAACCACAACGGCCACATCTGGAAAATCTTTATCATTTTTATTGAGAAGAAGTTCAATCACCACATTTTCGTCAACGGATGAAGCATTCAAACTATAAGTTCCAGGTAAATCCAGCACATGAACCTTGCAGGCGCGACCAAATTTGCAGGTGCCTTGTTTCTTTTCAACCGTAATTCCAGGGTAGTTTCCTACTTTTTGGTTTAGTCCGGTAAGACGGTTAAACACAGAGGTTTTACCGGTATTCGGGTTTCCAATAAGTGCAACGTTTATGTGTTTTGCCATATTTCGGCTTAAGTTTATCCTGAGTCCATCGAAGAACTCAATAACTAGCGGATTTTATACTAAAATTATATCAATTCAATTTCAATCAAGCAAGCCGTTTCCTTGCGAATGGCGAGGTGACTGCCATTGATGTTTAGATACAAAGGATCATTAAAAGGAGCTATTTGCACCAAGGAAACCTCATTGCCCGGAAGGCAGCCCATTTCCAAAAGTTTTAGAGGAACAACATCTACCGAAAACTCCTTGATAATGCCGCGTTGCCCTTTTTTTAATGAAGCGATTGTAATCATCTTTTTATTTAGATTGATTTTAAACAAGGCAAATGTAAAGGATTTAATTTAGAATGGGGAATGAAGAATTCAGAATTATTCGACCAGAGCCTTACTTTAATAAAGTTTTAAATATTTTAGGAAAGATTCTATTAATTTTCTTTCTCCAAAATTTTAATATCCTCAAGTAATTTATCGATAGATTCAGGGTCGGTACCGTCATAAAATCCACGAATTCGCTTCTTTTTATCTACAAGTACAAAGTTTTCGGTGTGCACGAGGTCATTGTCAGAATAAGGAACATCCTTCGCCGCGAGATACGATTTTCTGGCGAGATCGTAAATTTCTTTTTTATCGCCTGTTACTAAGTTCCATTTCGCATCGTTTACACCTTTTTCCAAAGCGTATTTTTTAAGTTGGGCAACGGAATCTATTTCGGGAGTAACGGTATGAGACAACAATAGAACTTGATTATCATCCTTTAATTTTTCCTGTATTTCAGCCATATGTCCCGTCATTATTGGGCAAATGGTTTGGCAAGTTGTGAAGAAAAAGTCTGCAACATAAATTTTGTCTTTATAATCGTCTTGAGTAATCGTCTTTCCGTTTTGGTTTACCAAACTAAAATCTGCGATGGTGTGGTATTTTTTCACATATTGAAGTGTAGTATCCACCAATTCTGAGGAAACATCTGCTGGTTGATAAACTTTAAGCACTTTCTTAGGTATCATTATTTGGTAAATGACTGAAATTATGATAATTGAAAGGATAAGAAAGAAAACAGCAAAAAATTTATATTTCTTAAAGAAAGTAAGCATCACGTTAAATTTTAGACTGAATACACATATTTGGGCGCAAAAATAAGTCCTAATACTATCAAAATGAATACATTTAACATCCTAATTTCACGTTGAAATAAACCCTTTGATTTCTCCGCAATACATCTTCAGAAATCGGCTCGTTAATTTCAGCCATCGTATAATCAAAACAAACATTTTAAAATGAAAGCATTTGTACTCCCCTTTTTCCTTTTAGTTTCCTTTTTTTCCTTTTCTCAAAATTTTAGTACCGACGACATAAGTGAAGCAGAGGCGAAGGCTGCGACGGGTATGTTTACCACCCAACGCAATTTGAACACCAACAATTATGACATTAAATATGCCCGATTAAATTTGAATGTAGATCCAACACAAGCATTTATTAGCGGCACGGTAACTTCACATTTTGAAGCGAAAGAAAACATGAACACCGTGACTTTTGAACTTGTAAATAATATGACCGTTTCACAAGTTTTGCAACGTGGCGCTTCACTTTCCTTTACACAAAACAGTAATGACGAGGTTGTAATAACACTTCCACAAATGCAAAATCAGGGAGTTTTAGATTCGCTTTCTATTAGTTATTCTGGAAACCCAATTAGTGCCGGTTTTGGTTCCTTTGAAGTTGATACCCACGAAGGCGACCCTGTGCTATGGACACTTTCTGAACCCTTTGGTGCAAAAGCTTGGTGGCCCTGCAAACAGGATTTGATAGACAAAATTGATTTATTAGATGTGTATATTACTTCACCGCGTTTCAATCCTAGTAACGAAGAATATGTGGCAGTTTCTAACGGTTTGGAACTGAGCCAAACCATAAACGGCAGCAACAAAACAACGCATTTTAGACACCAACATCCCATTCCAGCATATTTGGTAGCGATAGCCGTTACAAATTATACAGTCTATTCACATACAGTAGATAACAACGGGAACCCTTTTGAAATTGTAAACTATATTTATCCTGAAGATCTTAGTTATGCGCAACAACGAACTCCTGTAACGGTAGATATTATGAACTTGTACGCAAACCTTTTTGAACCTTACCCTTTTGCTGATGAAAAATACGGTCACGCCCAATTTGGTTGGGGTGGCGGTATGGAACACACCACCGTTTCTTTTATGGGCGGACTTGGTCGCGGACTAATTGCACACGAACTTGGCCACCAGTGGTTTGGAGATAAAGTAACCTGTGGAAGCTGGCAAGATGTGTGGCTTAACGAAGGTTTTGCAACTTATTTAGCAGGAATGGTAATAGAAAATCTTGACGGCGAAGCAGCTTTTAGAAGCTGGAAACAGGATCAGATTTCTTCTATTACCGATAGAAGTGACGGATCCGTTTACGTTCCTGCACAAGACACAACTTCGGTAAACAGAATTTTCAGCAGCAGACTTACATATAACAAAGGTTCTATGGTGGCGCATATGCTTAGGAAAAAATTAGGTGATGCTGTTTTCTTTCAAGGTCTGAAAGATTATTTAGCAGATCCAGCATTGGCTTATGGCTACGCAAAAACTCCAGACCTCATCAGAAATATGGAAAATGCTAGTGGCGAAGACCTTTCAGAATTTTTTAATGACTGGATTTATGGTGAAGGGTACCCACGGTATACTATTCGCTGGAATCAAGCTAATGCAGGAAGTCTTAATGTGAAAATAACACAATTTCAAAGTAATAATTCTGTTTCATTTTTTGAAGTACCTGTTCCATTAAGAATTCTCGGAACTCAGGGAGAAACACTCGACATTGTTTTAGACAATACTTTTAATGACCAGACTTTTCAGCCAGTTGTACCATTTACGGTAAGTAGTGTACAGTTTGACCCAGAACACAATATTATTTCAAAAAACAATCAGGTTATTTTGGGAACAGATGATTTAGCTATGGATCAGCAAATGGTTTTATATCCAAATCCAACTTCAAACGTAATCAATCTTCATAAACCAGATGCGTTGCAAGTGAACCAAGTGAGAATTTACAATGCCTTAGGACAGATGCTTTACGCTGAAGCCTATTCAGAAACCATTGATGTTTCAAGGTTTTCAAAAGGTATTTTATTCTTTCAGATGGAAACAACACAAGGGGTTATTAATAAGACTATAGTTAAGGAATAAATTTTTTACGCCACGAATGCACGAATATTGTTATAGCAACATTCGTGAATTCGTGGCTAATAATTTTCACTATCAATAACAAATAAGCGGGAACACTCTCGCTTATTTTTTTTGCAAGTTCTAAAAGGTTACTTTTGCACGATTTTTTACTGAAACTGACAGACTGTTCAGCAATTTTATTTTAGGCTCGATTTTGGTAACAAGTGATTAAAAATTGAGACTATTATTATAATATCTATATAAAAAACTATGAGTCCATTCGCTGTTAAAGCTATACAACTTCTTTTAAGTTTATCATTACTTATTGTCCTTCACGAACTGGGACACTTCATTCCCGCAAAAATTTTTAAAACTAGAGTAGAAAAATTCTACCTTTTCTTTGATGTGAAATTTTCACTTTTCAAAAAGAAAATAGGCGAAACCGTTTACGGAATTGGCTGGTTGCCTTTGGGCGGATACGTAAAAATATCCGGAATGATTGACGAGAGCATGGATAAGGAACAGATGGCCCAACCACCGCAGCCGTGGGAATTCCGCAGTAAACCAGCTTGGCAGCGTCTTATTATTATGCTTGGTGGGGTTACCGTAAATATTTTAGTGGGACTATTTATCTATATATGTCTCTTCTATAGCAACGGACAGAAAATATTGACCAATGAAAATCTGCCTAATGGATTTTCGGTTTCACAGGATTTTAAAAAACTTGGGTTTCAGGATGGCGATTACGTCCTGCAAGTAAACGGAAAAGACTTTAAGAATGTTGATAGAATAAATCACGATATTTTTTTAAGAGATGTTAAAACCATTACCGTAAAACATCAAAATGGTGAGGATGCAATCATTGCTTTACCAGAGAATACTGCAATGGATTTATTCAAAAAAGGAGAAAGAGAACCATTTTCTCCAATGCGTCAAGCAATTATAGACACTATATTGCCAGAATATCCAGCCGCCAATTCTGCTTTGAAGGTTGGTGATAAGATTTTGGCTATAAATGGCGAACCTGTAAAATCTTTTAGAGGAATGTCTGAAATGGTAAATGACAACAAAAACCAAGAAATTGAATTGACCATTCAACGAAATGATGAAGAAAAAACCGTCGTTCTTACCGCCGATGAAAACGGAAAATTAGGTATTAATAATCTTGCGAGAGAATATAACAATAGCTTTCAGCAAATAGATTACACTTTTGTTGAAAGTATCGGTGGGGGAATAAATTTTGGATATAATGTTCTTGTGGATTACATATCACAATTTAAATTTCTCTTCACAAGTGAAGGTGCTACTCAAGTTGGTGGTTTTGGTGCCATTGGTAATCTCTTTCCAGATGTTTGGGACTGGCATAGTTTCTGGTCCACCACTGCGTTTATTTCAATTATGTTAGCCTTTATGAACATTCTACCTATTCCAGCCTTAGATGGTGGTCACGTAATGTTTCTTTTGTATGAAATCGTAACCGGCAGAAAACCAAACGATAAATTTATGGAATACGCCCAAATGGTAGGTTTCTTCATTTTGATAGCCTTAGTGCTCTTTGCCAACGGAAACGATATATATAGATGGCTTTTTGAATAAAAAATCATTAATTTCTTTCAAAAAGATACTTCAGAAAAAAACTGAAGTATTTTTTTTGAAATTTAGTGATGACATTTCCTTTCACTTTTCGATGTATTTGAAATGACACGATTGAGTTTCATTTAAACGAAAAAAAATGTCGCTTTAGCATAAGTTGTCTATAAACCTTTAAACCGTTGCGGATAAATTGTATCTTTCTGTCTTGTTTCAAAACAGATGCAGAAAATAAAAAACAAAAAACGCAACGATTTGTCATCAAACATTACCGCAGTGCTCATTAAACAAAATGATGCTGCTACCTTAAAGGAATTGTATACTGCAAACTTTGTGAAAGTGAAACGCTACGTTCTTAAAAACAGTGGCGATGAACAACAAGCAAAAGATGTGTATCAAGAAGCATTTGTAGCAATGTGGCGAAATATTAAAGACGATAAGTTTACAGCAGAAAATGAAACTGCTATTAACGGATATCTTTTTCAGATTGCGAAACATAAATGGTTGGATTATGTACGTTCTGTGAGATATAAAAACACAACTTTTATAAATCGAGAAATAGAGTATGACGAACCCGATTTAGATGAAAACGACACACAAAATAAAAAAATAAAAATGATTATGGAATCTATCTGCAACTTAGGTGAGCGTTGCCAACTATTGCTAAAGTTATTTTATTTTGAAAGAAAAACCTTTAAAGAAATAGCCGAAATTATGGCTATGGACGAAGCTTCGGCTCGCAACGCTAAATATCGTTGCCAAGAACAATTAAAAAAAATGACCCAAATTATCCCTAATGGATCTAAATAACAACATAGAAAACAACCAAGAAACACAAGAGCTAATAGATGCTTACTTATTGGGTACGTTGAATACAGACGCCTTGAACGATTTTAAGAAGCGAATGGAAATATCTCCTAACTTTCGCAACTTTGTTGATGACCAAAAAGTCTTGAAGAGTGCTATTGAAGAAAACAATCTTAAGAATTCTTTGGATGGCTTTCATTCAGAAATTATAGAATCACCTGAAAAAAAATGGTTGTCGCCAAGTTGGCTAGCACTTGCCGCCTCGTTTTTAATTCTTATCTCGGTAAGTACTTGGGCGATTCTCGGTAGTGGCAATTCTGCTGAAAAAATATTTGCTTCAAATTTTAAACCAGACCCAGGTTTGCCTACTACTATGGGTACTTCTTCAAATTATGAATTTTACTACGGAATGGTGAACTATAAACGTAAAGAATACAGTGAAGCCATATCGCGTTGGGAAACGCTCTACGCTACCAATCCAAAAAATGACACCTTGAATTATTTTTTAGGAGTCGCAAATTTGGCGAATGGCAACCCTCGTCAAGCTGAAAAATATCTACAAACAGCAAAAGAAAAGACTGAAAGCACTTTTTATGAAGAAGCCCAATACTATTTAGCGCTAACTCTTTTAAAAGAAAACAAGATAGAAGAAGCCAAAGAAGCCCTTGCCAAAAGCACTTCTGCCTCTGGTACACTGCTGCTTAATGAAATAAATGCGCTCTAATTTTTATAGAATCCAATGTCTTTCGAAAAATAAAAAACGCAAAACTCATAAAGTTTTTATTTTTTATTTTGATGGAATTAAAAAATAGGTATATTTGCAACCGCTAACGCAAAATTCCTCCTTAGCTCAGTTGGTTAGAGCATCTGACTGTTAATCAGAGGGTCCTTGGTTCGAGCCCAAGAGGAGGAGCTTAGTTAGAGAAAGCCTTTACAGAAATGTAGAGGCTTTTGTGTTTTAGGTGGGTAGCTCATACGTTAATCCAATTGAGTCAAACAAAATTGTTTTAGAAATAGATTTTTATTCTAATTTTAAAACAAAAAAATGCTATGTATTATAGAAAGAAACACGGGAAAGGTTTTACTCATAAAGACAGTACTGGAAAGACGGTAAAAGATAAAGCAACACGTAACTGGATAAAATCACTCGTTATTCCTCCAGCCTGGACAGATGTAGAAATTAGCGAAAACAGAAAAGCAGATTTACTGGTGACAGGTCGAGACGATAAAGACCGAAAACAATACATCTACAGTGCAAAACACACGGAAAAACAAAATTCTAAAAAATTTGACCGAATTATTGATTTTGCGGATCAATTAGAACATATGCGTCGCGTTACAGGACAGCATCTTCGCAAACGAAAATTAAATCGCGAAAAAGTATTGGCAACTATGCTTCGACTGTTGGAAACTGCATTTTTTAGACCCGGAAGTGAAACATATTCCAAAGAAAATGCCACTTATGGTTTAACCACTTTACGCCACAAACATCTTACCATTGAAGGAGATGAAATTATCTTCACCTACAACGGAAAATCCGGACAAGATCAGGAAAAACATATAGTCGATAAAAAATTGGCCAAAATTGTTCAAGAAATTGATGATATGCCAGGCTATGAAATTTTTAAATATCTTGATGAAGATGACAATATAGTTGATGTAAAAAGCGACGATCTAAACGCCTACATTCACGAAGTAATGGGTGAAGATTTTTCAGCCAAGGATTTTAGAACTTGGGCCGGAACTATGATTGCAGCAATTGCTTTGGACGAACTTGGCGTTGTAGACAAAAAAGATCAAAAACTACTAGACAAAAATATAAAAGAAGCTGTAAATAGGGTTTCAGAAAGATTGGGAAATACACCTTCCGTTGCCAGAGGTTCTTATATTGATCCCCGAGTAATAGATGATTATACACAAGGACGAACATTACATTATTTCGAAAAGGAAATAAACATGTTGCTTAAAAAAGCCGAAAACCTTTCCAAAGAAGAAATTGGGGTTTTGTGTATGCTTCGCAATCGTTTAAAAAGCAAGTAAACTATCTTCGGATTATTATAAGAATAAATTGGTAGGTAAAAACAGATTTTACTTTTTTACCTACAATTACTATAATTTTATAAAAGTTTTTTCAAAAAAAATACCATATCCCGCCACATCATAAATCTTGTATGCCAAAAAAAAGTGATGCTTTTGTACGAATTAGTTTTATAAGTTTTTCGCTTCGTTAACAAGGGAGCAACGTCCGTATTCTAAATCCGCTCATCTCCAATTCTTTCACCATTTTTAGCAATTGTTAATAACCATTTAACAACAAATTATGATTCCAACAAAAAGACGTTGATATAATTTTCATCTTTATCATTCATATATATTTCTAATTTTTAGTTCGCTTTTCCATGGAAATTACCCACGTTATTAAAAGAGATTTTACCACTAAACTCTTTCATTTACAAAAGATTACAGATGCAATTTTAAAAGCAATGACTGCTGCGAAACACGGCGTGTTCGAAGATGCGCAAAGCATTTCTGAAAAAGTTTATGAAGCCTTGCTAGATAGAAAAAGACAAGACGGGAAATATATTCCTACAGTTGAAGAAGTTCAAGATTTCGTGGAAACCAAATTGATGGAAAGTGGCTTTTTTGATGTAGCAAAGGGATATATTCTCTACAGAAATCAGCAAACCCAAAAGCGAAAATTAAATATTTTTGAAAAACGTATAAATTTAAAACCTTATGAATATCCTGCGCTTTATGAATACGTTCCAGCCATCAGACATTCTTATTGGATTCATACCGAATTCAATTTTACAAGCGATATTCAGGATTTCAAAACGCGTCTTACCGAAATAGAACGCAGTGCCATTAAAAATACAATGCTCGCAATTTCACAAATTGAAGTAGCTGTAAAAAGTTTTTGGGGCGATATTTATCACAGAATGCCAAAACCAGAAATTGGCTCTGTTGGTGCAACTTTTGCTGAAAGCGAAGTTCGCCATCACGATGCATATTCTCATTTGTTGGAAATTTTAGGTCTAAATGAAGAATTTAAAGACTTAAAGAAGAAACCTGTAATTATGATGCGCATTCACTATTTAGAAACCGCGCTAAAAAATGCTAAAAGTGAAGATAATAAGGAATATGCCGAATCAATTCTACTTTTCTCCTTGTTTATTGAACACGTTTCGTTATTCTCTCAGTTTTTGATAATTATGGCCTTTAACAAACATAAAAATATGTTTAAAGGAATTTCAAATGTTGTGGAAGCTACTTCAAAAGAAGAACAAATTCACGGCGATTTTGGAATTGATATCATTAAAATTATTAAAGATGAAAATCCTGAATGGTTTGATGAAAGCTACATTAAAATGATTCAAGAAATGTGCAAAGAAGCATTTCTTGCAGAAAGCAAAATTGTAGATTGGATTTTTGAAGAAGGAGAATTAGATTTCTTGCCAAAGGCTGTTGTAAATGAATTTATAAAAAACCGATTCAATAATTCGCTTGAAAGCATCGGAATAGAAAAAATATTTGATATAGATGAAAGTCTATTAATACAAACCGAATGGTTTGACGATGAAATTATCGGCACCAAACACGGCGATTTCTTCGTTAAACGCTCTATCAATTACAGTAAAAGAACCCAAAGTATAACCAGTGATGACCTTTTTTAAATGAACGACCAAAATCTAAACTTCGACACACAGACAACAAAAACAAATTCCGAAACTAATAATCTTGTAAACGCTCGAAAAGAAGCGCTTCATCAAACGGGAGAAAAAGAATCACAAGGCTTTGAATGGCTTACGGAACACAGTCGTAACTTTTTAGCTTCAGGATATTTAACGCCTGGCGTAACTGCAGAAAGCCGTATTCGCGAAATAGCAGATAGAGCTGAGCAAATTTTGGGTATTCCAGGATATTCAGATAAATTTTTTGGATATATGTCTGAAGGGTTTTTCTCTCTGGCGTCTCCGGTTTGGTCTAATTTTGGAAAGAAAAGAGGACTTCCTATCAGTTGTTTTGGGTCGCACATTGGTGATGATATGGGGAATATTCTTTACACCCAATCTGAGGTGGGAATGATGTCTAAACTAGGAGGTGGAACTTCAGGTTATTTTGGGAAAATCCGTCATCGCGGTGCTGAGGTAAAAAACAACGGACAAGCTTCTGGCGCCGTTCATATCATGCAGTTATTTGAATCTATGGTGGATGTTGTGAGCCAAGGTTCAGTGAGACGTGGCCGTTTTTCACCATATCTTCCCGTGGAACATCCAGATATTATGGAGTTTTTGGAAATCGGGACGGAAGGAAATCCTATTCAGGAACTAACTCACGGCGTTACGGTTACCAACCAATGGATGGAGGAAATGGTTGCTGGCGATGAAGAAAAACGTTCTATTTGGGCAAAAGTACTTCAACGTAGAGGCGAAATGGGTTACCCATATATCTTCTTTAAAGACAACGCCAATAACTTTGCGGCAGACGTTTATAAGGATAAAAACCTTCCTATTTACGCTAGTAATCTTTGTACCGAAATTATGCTACCATCCAATGACGATTGGTCGTTTGTATGCGTGCTTTCTTCAGTAAATCTGTTGCATTATGACAAGTGGAAAGATACAGATGCGGTTGAAACTATGGTCTATTTCCTAGATGCAGTTATTACAGAATTCGTTGAAAAACTAGAAGATTACCGCGATTCTGAAAGTAGAGAAGACAAACAAACCTTCCTATTTATGGAGCGCGCTTATAACTTCGCCAAAGACAATCGTGCTTTAGGTCTTGGAGTTTTGGGATGGCACTCGTTATTACAATCTAAAATGCTTCCTTTAAATAGTGCAAAAGCTTACGATTTGAACAGTGAAATCTTTAGAATTATTAAAGAAAAATCATATAAAGCTTCAGAAGAATTAGCCGAAATATTTGGTGAGCCAGAAGTTCTTAAAGGCTACGGAAGACGTAATGCAACATTGAATGCTATTGCTCCTACAACCTCATCAGCTTTTATTTTAGGTCAAGTTTCTCAAGGCATTGAGCCAATATGGTCCAACGTTTATGTTAAGGATATTGCAAAAATAAAGACCACTATTAGAAATCCTTTCTTAGAGCAATTGTTAGAAGAAAAAGGAATGAACACACTAGAAGTTTGGCGAAACATTCGTGATTACGACGGTTCCGTGCAGCATCTTGATTTCTTAACAGATGAAGAAAAGGAAGTGTTTAAAACATATTCGGAAATAGATCAGATGGATTTAATTTACCAAGCTGCTAACCGTCAAAATCATATTGACCAAGGTCAATCGGTGAACATAATCGTTCATCCTGAAATGCCAGTTAAGGAAATCAATAAAATTCACGTAACCGCTTGGAAGCTGGGATTGAAGTCACTTTATTATCAACACAGTATGAATGCCGCACAAAAATTTGCACAGAAAAAAGACTGTGCAAGTTGTGAAGCATAATTATTAGTTTTAGATAGCTTCTTAAAAATCATAAAAAACAGGTTCAAATATAACTGAACCTGTTTTTTGCGTTAAGATCAATTTCATCGAGATACTTTTTCAGAAAAACTTTAAACAGATTAAAAATATTTAAATTTGTGGTCAATATTTATGGCCTCATAGTTCAATGGATAGAACAGCCCCGAAGCCTCGGGGTCCTAAACTTTAGATCCAAACCACTTAACCCTCCCATCTTTGAGTCTCCTTAAAGTGTCCTAATACTTTGTAGCCATAGACCATTATATAATTTCCGTACATTTGAAATTTACCATATTATCCAGCATGCATTATCTGTATATCATTTATTCCGAGAAATTAAATAGATATTATATTGGTGAAACTCCAGATCTCAGAATACGTTTGGATCAACATAATCAACATTATTTCAAGAAAAGCTTTACAAAAGCTGCAAATGATTGGAAATTTTCGTTGACATATCAATGTGATAATAAAACACAAGCTTTATTTCTTGAAAAATTTATAAAAAGAATGAAGAGTAAGGTTTTTATTGAAAAAATCATTGGAAACCCTCATATACTTTCAGAGATATTAAAAAAGATGTAGTTCCATCTTTCCATATTTACACTACTCGCAACGACGTTAATTAAGGATATAATTTTGATTGCTAGAGCTTCAAAAAATGACCAACGATTTATTCAAAATACCTAAATTTGCAACCACAAATAAAGGGCCTCATAGTTCAATGGATAGAATAGAAGTTTCCTAAACTTTAGATCCAAGTTCGATTCTTGGTGAGGCTACTAAGATCCAAGTTCCCCCGATACTTCGGGGTTGGTGAGGCTACTAAGATCCAAGTTCCCCCGATACTTCGGGGTTGGTGAGGCTACTAAGATCCAAGTTCCCCCGATACTTCGGGGTTGGTGAGGCTACTACTACGAAGATTGAATTTATAACTTTGTTTTGTGATTGCTTGATATCAAAACTTTTCAAACAAATTTAGATACCCTAAATATTTCCTAATTGTGTTTATCAATTCAGTACCTTCAAATAAAAATTTTAAATTTGAAGAAATACATTTTCATTTAAAGTAATCATTTACTGATTTCATAAACTTATGAGAGAAAATATAATAGCTTTTTGGATAATAACTGGTGTGCTCGCTTTGGTTGGTATAATGTGGTATGCACTAGAAAATCCCGCCATAAATCCACGTTTAGATAAGGTAACATACACCATTATCCATAAATGGGATATGCCTAATGAGCTCAATGAAATTTCAGGGATTAGTCTAATTTCAGACACAAAGATAGCCTGTGTTCAAGATGAAGAAGGTATCATTTTTATCTATAATTTAACCACTGAAGAAGTTGAAAAAAAAGTAAATTTTTCCAGATCTGGCGATTATGAAGGGCTTGCTGTCGTTGACAGCACTGCTTATGTAATGGAAAGCAGCGGAAAATTATTTGAAATAGCCAATTTCTACAACCCTAATTTTGAAATCACAGAATACCAAACTCCCTTCTCCGGAAAAAATAATATAGAATCCCTTGTTGCCGATTCAATTAATAATCGACTGCTCTTTACCGTAAAGGACAAAGACCCCTATAGCGATGTTTATAAAGGTATCTACGCTTTCAATTTGGAAACAAAAAAGACCGAGTCAACTCCAATTGCGAAAATTCCGATAAACGATCCAATTTTCAACACGAAAGATAAAAAGGACGACAAAAAGAAATCTTCAAACTTCTATCCTTCAGATATTGCTCTAAATCCAAAAGACGGAAATTTCTACATTCTTGAAGGTAAAAATGGACAATTATTGATAATGGATAAAAATGGCAAACCCATAAAAATCCATACGTTATATAAAGAATCTTTTCCTCAAGCAGAAGGAATAACCTTTGCGGCAGATGGAACAATGTACATTTCCAATGAAGGGAAAAACGGCACTGCCAATATTCTAGAAGTAGAATTAAATGAAAAATAAAAACCTATGAA
This sequence comes from Aequorivita sublithincola DSM 14238, assembly GCF_000265385.1. Taxonomy (NCBI): domain Bacteria; kingdom Pseudomonadati; phylum Bacteroidota; class Flavobacteriia; order Flavobacteriales; family Flavobacteriaceae; genus Aequorivita; species Aequorivita sublithincola. The sequence continues at coordinate 1,350,280 of NC_018013.1, read as the reverse complement.
CTTAAAGTTCATAGGTTTTTAAAACAGTCTGAAAGTCTGCCTTGCCGGCAGACAGGTATCTGATCCAGATAGCTATCGGGAAGTAGACAAAAACTTAGTATTTATCCTTTAAATTAGAAAGCATAATCTCAGTCATTTCGTCTAAAGCAATTTTAGTTTCCCAACTCCAATCTTTTCTGGCTTCACTATCATCAATACTTTGCGGCCAACTGTCTGCAATAGCTTGCCTAAAATCTGGCTCGTAACTAATTTTAAATTCTGGAATATGTTTCTGAATACTTTCCGTAATTTCCTCAGGATCAAAACTCATTCCTGAAAGATTATAGGAACTTCGTATTTTAATGTTTTCTTTATCAGCTTCCATGATACTAACAGTTGCTCTAATTGCATCATCCATAAACATCATTGGCAGGGTAGTTTCAGCATTTAAGAAACAGATGTATTTTTTGTGTTTTAAGGCTTTGTGGTAAATATCCACGGCATAATCTGTAGTTCCGCCGCCAGGAAGGGTTTTGTAGCTTATTAAACCAGGATAGCGGATGCTGCGAACATCCACTCCATAGCGATTATAATAATACTCACACCATCGTTCCCCTGTTTGCTTGCTGATTCCATAAACTGTACTTGGTTCCATCACGGTACGTTGTGGAGTATCAATTTTTGGTGTAGTTGGCCCAAAAACCGCAATACTTGAAGGCCAAAATATCTTGTCAATTTTTTTGTCTCTTGCCAAATTCAGAACGTGAAAAAGAGAAGTCATATTAAGAAGCCAACCTTTCATCGGGAATTTTTCGGCAGTAGCTGAAAGCATCGCGGCCATTAAATAAACGTCTGTTATTTCGTGGCGTATCACAATTTCTTCAACTGCATTGTAATCCATGGCGTCCAAAATTTCAAACGGACCGCTTTTCATAAGTTCTTTTTCGCCTTCACGAATGTCGCTTGCTATTACTTTGTGTTTGCCGAATTTATTACGCAGATATATTGTTAATTCAGTACCTATCTGTCCGCAGGCACCAATAATCAGAATTCGCTTCTTCATAGTTTATTTTTCAAAATGAAGTGTAAATATACAGATAATCACCACTTTCAAGGCTTGAAAATTGGGTTAAATTGGATGCAATGCAAAAGGACTTAAGACGCAGCACAATAAGATATAAGACCGCTTATAAAGAGGAATATAATTGGTTAAAACGAATGAATTTTTTAATCTTACGTCCTATGTCCTTTCGTCTTACGTCAATTTTCAAAAAACATACTTGGTAGAACCAAAAATAAATGTGTCATTTCGTTAATAACCAGTATCTTTGTGCCTCTTAAATTCTTTATGAAGTTTATAATTTCCCTATTAGTGATTGCCGGTTTTATTTTTTCCTGTGGAAATTCTTCAGAAGAAAACCAAAACCAATCACAAACAAACGATTCTTCTATAGTTTTTGGCGATGTAAATTACGGATTTCCAGAGCTTATAGCTCCAGCTAAAGAACAAGCAATTCATTGGGGCGTTTTGGAAGATCTTTTTTCTGAAGTAAAAAAAGTAAACGGAAGCAACTATCAAGAACTTCGGAATCATTCAGAACTTTTAAAGGAATATTCAGATTCGCTTTTCAAAAACATTCCAGATACACTTAATACGAAACCAATAAACAGTCGTTTATTAGCCCTTAAAACTAGGTCTGAACTTTTGTTTCAAGTGGCGCATCAAGCAAGCATAGATTCTTCAAAAGTTCAAAATACTGTAGAAGAGTTGAACGTTTCTGTAAAAAACTTAATTATTCATTTGAATGAAAAATTTCAAAAAGACAATATTGACTTCCAACGAAAAGAAGACGAAGACACCGAACTAAAAAAACAACAACGCTACAAAGATTCTATAAAAAATTTGGAGCTTCAAGATAAAAAAGTGTAATAAGCCTTCCCGAGGACCGACTTATGCTTTATGTATAATTTTAATTAAAAAAAATTTAAATCAAAAACATAGAATGAAATGCCCTAAACTAAAACTTAAATCAACCGAAGGTGTATAATTTGGGCATTCCATCTTCCAATATAAACAAATATAAAATACAGATGAAAACTAATTTTTTAAAACCTGTTTTGGCTTTTGCAGTAGTTGCAGTAGCTGCAACCGCTTGTAAAGAAAAAACGGATGTGGCTGTTGCAGACAACGAACCACACGGTATTATCCTTGCAAACATGGACACCACCGTTAACCCGAAAGTAGATTTTTACAACTACGTAAACGGAAACTGGATGAAAAACAACGAAATTCCAGACGATCAAACCAGCTGGGGTGGCTTTACAATCCTTCGTAAAAAGACGGATGCAGACGTTCTAAATATTTTGGACAAAGCCAAAAAAAGTGGAAAATACGCAGCTGATACTGACCAAGCAAAAGCATTGATGATTTTTGAATCTAAGCTAGACACCGTTGCAAGAGATAAAGCCGGCATCGCTCCTTTACAACCTACGCTAGATAAAATTGCAGCTATAAACAGTATGGAAGATTTTCGAAAAGTAATTACTGAAGATGCCGTTGCCGTTTCGCAACCTTTCTTTGGTGTTGCAGCTTTTTCAAACCCAAGCAATAGCGCGATGAATTCGGCTTACATTACGCCAGGAGGTTTAGGCCTTCCAGACCGTGATTTTTATACCAATATAGATCCTGCTTCCGTAAAAATCCGTGAGCAATATGTAGCTCATATCACTAGAATGCTACAGTTTTTAGGAGATACGGAAGAATCTGCACACAAACAAGCAGAAACCATTCTTGCTTTTGAAACTAAACTTGCTACTCCAAGACTGGACAAGGTTGCAAGTCGTGATTTTAGAAATTTCAACAATCCAAGAAGCATTGCAGAACTTGATAAAATGGTACCACAAATTAAGTGGGAACAGGCATTTAAAGACATGGGCGTTTCCAAGAAAATGGATACTGTTATCGTTATGCAACCAAAATATATGGAAACATTAAACCAAATGTTTGCTAAGCCAGATCTAGATACTTGGAAAACCGTGATGCGTTGGTCAACACTTAACAGTGCTACAGGTATGCTAACAACTGAAATTGAGCAAGCCAATTTTGATTTTTACTCCACAACTTTAAACGGAACCAAAAAACAAAGACCAGCAAACGAGCGTGCTCTTGCAACCGTTAACGGAAGTGTAGGTGAAGCTCTAGGAAAACTTTATGTAGATGAAATGTTCCCGCCTGAAGCAAAAACAAAAGCAGAAGCTATGATTGCAAACGTAATCGCAGCCTACAAAGACCGTATAAATGCTTTAACTTGGATGAGCGACAGCACAAAAGTGAAAGCAATTGAAAAGTTGGACAAATTCACCGTAAAAATTGGTTATCCAGACAAATGGAAAGATTATTCCGCAATGGAAGTAAAAGAAGGAAACACCTTTTATGACAATATGGTAGCCGTGGACACTTGGAATTTTAAAGACAATTTGTCTAAAATTGATGAGCCAGTAGATCGTACCGAATGGGGAATGAGCCCACAAACAGTAAATGCCTATTTCAATCCTTTCAATAACGAAATCGTTTTTCCAGCTGCAATTCTTCAACCACCTTTCTATGATTATAAAGCAGATGAAGCCGTAAATTACGGTGGAATGGGCGCAGTAATCGGTCACGAAATTTCCCACGCTTTTGATGATAGCGGTGCGCGTTTTGATGCTAGTGGAAATTTAGTAAACTGGTGGACAGATAAAGACCTTATAAACTTTACAGAGCGCGGCGATAAACTTGCAGAGCAATACAGCAATGTAGAAGTTTTGGACAGCGTTCACATAAACGGAAAATTCACTTTGGGTGAAAATATTGGCGATCTTGGTGGTGTATTAGCTGCTTATGATGGTTTACAACGTTTTTACAAAGAAAACGAACGTCCTGATAACATTGACGGTTTCACACCAGAACAACGTTTCTTTATGAGTTGGGCAACCGTTTGGCGTACCAAGTCTCGTGATGAAGCTATTAAAAACCAAGTAAAAACAGATCCACACTCTCCAGGAAAGGTTCGTGCTACACAACCATTGGTAAATGTTGATGCTTTTTATGAAGCGTTTGATATTAAAGAAGGAGATCCAATGTACGTTGCCCCAGAAAATAGGGTTCGTATCTGGTAGAATTATAAATTATATTTTTGAATTAAAAAGGAGCCGTAAAAGGCTCCTTTTTTTATACTTGCTCTTTAAGGAGCTTCATTTCTTGCATTGATCATTTCACTTCTTGCATTGATCATTTCATTCCTTGCATTGATCATTTCATCTCGTGCATTGACCTTTTCACTTCCTGCATTGACCAATGCAACTCCCGCAATGCCTAGTGTATCATCTGCACGGCCTTTTGTCTAAATAGAAACTTTAAATGAATAATCTAAAACAGATTTCAAATACACAGAATCCACCTGTTTAAATATTTCATCTGAAACGTTTTCAGCAAAAGCTGGCGGCTCCAAACCAAGCTCCTTTGCTTTTGAAATGTAATAATCCGACTTCTTGGGATGATGTGGGTTTACAGCATTAAAAATGGTTCCGAAAGCATCCTTCATTAAAATTTTAGTCAGAATATTAATACAATCATCACGGTGAATCAAATTTACTGGCGCGTTGCCATCTGCCAAATCTTTTCGTCCAGCCAAGTATTTTGCTGGCTGTCGGCTTCCACCAATTAATCCACCAAAACGTACAACGGTAGTTTGTAATTCTTCAGAATTGATGAAAAGTTCCTCCACTTGCCGCAATTGTTTTCCTGCAATTGTCTGCGGATTGGGTTCGTCTTTTTCGGTCACATTTCCTTGCGAATCATCATAAACCGAAGTGCTGCTAACCAAAATCACTTTTCGCACCTTTGCTTCTTTTATGGCTTCCAAAAAATGAATCATTTTCAGCACATAGTCTGCACCGGTATTTCGTCTTAAACCTGGTGGAATCATTATAATCAAACAATCCGTATCCTTTAAAAAGGCTTTTACTTCGCCTTGAACGCCGCTCTCAGTAATTTCTAAAGGAAATGCATCAAACCCATTCTTCTGAAATAATGTGGCCTTTTCCACACTCGTTACCGAACCTTTTACTGTGAAGCCCAACATAGACAACCGATTGGCAAAAGGTTGCCCAAGCCATCCTAGTCCAGCAATGGAAACTGTTTTTTTCATAATTGCAGATTATTTAGTTTAAAAGATTGAAGAATTTATAGAACGAAGCTAATACTTAGCGCAAAGATAGAGATTATAAAAGCCTTAAACCAAGTCTTGAAAACTGATCAAAGGTCAGTGAGATTAGTGAAATTCAAAACAACCCCATCCGTAAAAAATTAGCGTAAATTCGTGCCATTCGTGGTCAAATCCACCCACCAATTCAACTGAATTTAAACAAGCTTGCATCTCCAATACCATTCGCTACGGTTTTATGTTCTATTTTTGCAATATGGAAGAAACTAACAGACAAAAAAAGATAGCTGGCGTGTTGCAACAAGACCTTGCAAGCGTACTTCAAAATATGCTTCGCGAAGCAGGACAAATGGGCATTATTATTTCAGTGAGTAAAGTGGGCGTTACCACAGACCTTTCCATTGCGAAAGTTTACGTGAGCGTTTTCCCTTCAGATAAAGCCGTGGCGATTGTGAAGGAACTCAACAAGCTTAAGCCAAACATAAAGCATCAAATTGCACAACTTACCAAGCACCAACTTCGTAAAATGCCAGATCTTACTTTTTATAATGATGATTCGCTTGAATACATTGAAAAAATAGACAAAGCCGTAAAAGGGGAAGACAACCCATTGAAAAACCCAGATTTGCTTCCGAATAGAAAAAAATCATAACTTGAATTTTTCGCTCTACATCGCCAAGCGCTATTTGTTTTCAAAAAGTAGCAACAATGCCATCAATATCATTACGGGTATTGCGGCAGCGGGTGTGGTTGTAGGCGCAATGTCTTTGTTTATAGTGCTTTCCGGATTTTCTGGTTTGAAAGATTTCAGTCTTCAGTTTACAAATGAATTTGATAGCGACCTAAAAATAATTCCTGAAAGTGGCAAAATAATCACTTTTTCCGAAGCACAAAGAACACAATTAAAAAACAGTGAAGGCATTGAAAACTTTTCTGAAATAATTGAGGAACGTATTTTTCTGCATTATAAAGGAAAAAACCAAATTGCCTACATAAAAGGCGTGGATTCGCTTTACGGAAAAGTAACGCAGCTAGACAGTATTATGTATGTGGGCGAGTGGCTTGTGCCTAATGAACATCAAGTAGTTACAGGTCTTTCTACCAATGCAAAGTTATCTTTAGGGATGAATGATTATGCAGATTTGTTGGAAATTTATGTTCCAAAACCAGGAACAGGACAACTCAATGCGCTTGATCCTTCCGATGCTTTCAATAAAGAAAACGTAATAGTTTCCGGTGTCTATCAAGTTAATGAGGATTTAGATGCGAAGTATGTTTTTTCAGATATTGCATTCGCCAGAAACCTACTTTCGTTAGACAGTACAAAGGTTTCTTCCATTGAAATGAAATTGTTGCCAAACACTTCCGAAGAAAAAGTACGGAGTGAAATCAATAAAATTTTCCCTTCTGGAATTATTATTAAAAACAGAATTCAGCAAAACGACGCCCTTTATAAAATGCTGAATACTGAAAACATTGCTGTCTATTTAATTTTCACACTTGTATTGATAATCGCGCTTTTCAATGTGATTGGTTCCATAATAATGATGATTTTGGACAAGCGGAAAAACATAAAAACCCTTTATAATATGGGTGCTTCACTGAAAGAAATACGTCGTATCTTCTTTCTTCAAGGAACTTTAATGTCAGTGCTTGGAGGTTTATTAGGAATAATATTAGGAATTCTAGCCGTCCTAGCGCAACTTAAATATGAATTCGTTGCCATAACAAGTACGCTACCTTATCCTGTAAAACTAAAACTCATCAACATAGTAATAGTTTTTGTAACGATAAGCGTTTTGGGTATTATCGCATCAAAAATTGCTTCGAGCAGAGTTAGGGAAAAGCTTTTGAATTAGGAAATTTCTTGCTTAATGGGAATTTTAACCACAGAGGCCACAAAGTAGGTAGGCACAGAGGGCGCAGAGAATAATTTCTTTATTAAACAATCAAATATTCAGGTTTTGCTCCCAGACTTATTAAAGCTTCGCAAACATCTTCTGTAAATTTTTTTGGGCCGCACACATAAAAGCGGAAGTTAAAATCGCCAATGTTATCAATAAGAAATTTGCGATCAATTCTCCGTTCTCGAAAACCAATTACTCCTTCTCTTGTAAAAACGTTCTTATAGGCTGGTCCCAACATTTTTGTCAAATCATCGTGTAAAATAATGTCTTCCTTACTTTTATTTGAATACAAAAGCGCAACTTCCCGCAGGTTTCCACTGTAAAAAAGCGCTCTAAAAATTGCGATAAACGGAGTGATACCCGTACCGCCAGCTATAAATACTCCTGGCCCTTTAAACTTTATTGTTCCAAAAACATCGTGCAATAATAATTCCTCTCCCACATTAAGTTTGCCCAATTGTGAACTCACGCCATTTTGGTCGTCGTAGATTTTGACGATAAATTCTAAGTAATCCCAATCCGGCAACGACGTGAAGCTATAAGGTCTAATTTTCTCCTCCCAACCAGGTAAATTGATGGATATGTTAGCAGATTGCCCTGGAGTGTATTCAAAATTCTCAGGCTTTTCTAAAACAAAGCGCTTTACATCGTGAGTTATAAAATGGGTGCTGAGTATTTTGAGCCTTTGCATTGCAATAATTTTAGGCATAAAGGTAAAAAGGATTTTTAAGATAACCCATCTTTCAGCATAGACACTTTTAAAGGTATGATTCAGAAAATGAAGTGTAAATCCCAGAGGAATGTATCTTTATAACTAATTGCTTTTTAGAAAAGATTTGGAATTAGGTTTTCTCTTCATTATGCCGAATTTTTAACCACAAAGTTCACAAAGGGAAGGCGCAGAAAACGCAGAGAATTACTTCTAACAGATTCCTTTGTAAACTTTGTGTAAAACTTAGTGTTCTCTGTGGTTAAAAAAACCGTGAGTTAAGCAAACTCATAATCACCAAAAATCTCCAAAACCTCATCAAAAGCTTCAAAAACAGATGTAGAATCATCGCTAGTTACCATTTTCATTCGGTATTCCTTGAAGTTTGGAATTCCTTTAAAATAGTTTGTATAATGGCGGCGGGTTTCAAAAACGCCTAAAGTTTCACCTTTCCAATCAATCGCCATTTGCAGGTGGCGTTTGGCGGCATAAACACGTTCAGCCATTGTTGGTGGCGGTAATTGTTCGCCAGTTTTAAAATAGTGTTTCACTTCCTTAAAAAACCACGGATAACCAATACTGGCACGGCCTATCATTGCGCCGTCAAGTCCGTATTTATCACGCATTTCCATCGCTTTTTCGGGCGTATCAACATCACCATTTCCAAAGATAGGAATGTGCATTCGCGGATTGTTTTTTACATCTGCAATGGGCTTCCAGTCCGCATCGCCTTTATACATCTGTGCTCGCGTACGACCGTGAATAGAAAGCGCTTGGCAACCTACATCTTGCAAACGTTCAGCAACTTCCATAATTTTTATAGAATCGTGATCCCAACCCAAACGTGTTTTCACTGTAATTGGAAGTTTAGTATGCTTTACCATTGCTTCGGTGAGACTTACCATTAAATCAATATCTTTCAGAATTCCTGCTCCAGCACCTTTTGAAACTACTTTTTTCACCGGACAACCAAAGTTGATATCAATCATATCTGGACCGCTGGCTTCAACAATTTCAACACTGCGAAGCATAGATTCTAGAACCGCGCCAAAAATCTGGATTCCTACAGGACGTTCTTTTTCATAAATATCAAGCTTCATCACGCTTTTTGCAGCATCGCGAATTAGCCCTTCAGAAGAGATAAATTCAGTAAAAACCACATCAGCTCCCTGTTCTTTGCAAAGTGCGCGGAATGGCGGGTCGCTAACGTCTTCCATTGGAGCGAGCAACAATGGAAAGTCTGGCAGTTGTATGTTTCCTATTTTTGGCAATTTTTTTTGTTTGAGACTGCAAAAGTAGTAAATATCTTTTCATCATTTGTTTTTTGAAGGCATCAGCATTCCCGAAAGCCATTAAATACAATAATTTACGCTGAAAAATCGTACCTTATTAATCACTCTTTTAATATATATTTGCAAGTTCTAGCACGAAGAAGGAAGAATTTATGAAGAACATTCGCAATTTTTGTATTATAGCTCACATTGACCACGGAAAAAGTACCTTGGCAGATCGTCTGTTGGACGCCACAGGAACTGTTACCGACAGAGAAAAGCAAGCGCAGCTTTTGGACACAATGGATTTGGAGCGCGAACGTGGCATCACTATTAAGAGCCACGCCATACAAATGGAATATGTTTACAAGGGCGAAAATTATATCCTAAACCTAATTGACACTCCTGGCCACGTAGATTTTTCTTATGAAGTTTCCCGTTCCATCGCGGCTTGTGAAGGTGCGTTGCTAATCGTAGATGCTGCACAAAGTATTCAGGCGCAGACCATTTCCAACCTTTATTTGGCTTTGGAAAACGATCTGGAAATAATTCCAGTACTAAACAAAGTAGATCTTCCTTCAGCAAATGTTGAAGAAGTTACCGATGATATTGTGGATCTACTAGGCTGTAAAGCTGAAGAAGTAATTCCTGCAAGTGCCAAAACAGGTATTGGTATTGATGAAATATTGAGTGCTATTATTGAACGTATCCCTCCGCCCAAAGGCAATCCAGACGAATCGTTACAAGCTTTAATCTTTGATTCTGTTTACAACCCTTTCCGCGGAGTTGAAACTTATTTTAGGGTTCTTAATGGCGAAATACGAAAAGGACAGCAAATCCAATTTATGGCTACTGGTAAAAACTATTTCGCAGATGAAGTAGGAACTTTGAGGTTAAAACAATTTCCGAGAGAAGTTATAAAAACTGGTGATGTAGGGTATTTAATCACCGGAATAAAAGAAGCCAAAGAAGTAAAGGTAGGTGATACTATAACAGACGCAAAAAGCCCAACAGTCAATATGATTGAAGGTTTTGAAGACGTAAAACCAATGGTTTTTGCTGGAATTTATCCTGTTGATACCGAAGATTATGAAGAGCTGCGAAACTCGATGGAAAAACTTCAGTTAAATGATGCTTCTCTGGTTTTCACTCCAGAAAGTTCTATGGCACTGGGTTTTGGTTTCCGTTGTGGATTTTTGGGAATGCTTCACCTTGAAATTATTCAGGAAAGACTTGAGCGGGAATTTGATATGACGGTAATTACCACCGTTCCAAACGTTTCCTACCACGCTTTTTCCAATAAAGATCCAGAAGTGCCTATTTTGGTAAACAATCCATCAGATTTACCAGATCCTTCAAAATTAAACCGTGTTGAGGAGCCTTATATTAAAGCCACAATCATTACAAAGTCTGATTATGTTGGTTCCATTATGTCTCTTTGTATTGAAAAAAGAGGCGAAATTACCAATCAAACATATTTAACTACGGAAAGAGTTGAACTTACTTTCGATATGCCTTTGGCAGAAATTGTTTTCGACTTTTATGATAGATTGAAAACTGTTTCAAAAGGATATGCTTCCTTTGATTATTCACCCATCGGGATGCGACAGTCGCACCTTGTAAAAGTTGATATGCTTCTAAACGGAAATATCGTGGATGCGCTTTCTGCTTTGCTTCACCGAGATAATGCGTATGATATTGGTAAAAGAATCTGCGAAAAACTGCACAAGCTTATTCCCCGCCAACAATTTGATATTCCGATCCAAGCAGCAATAGGTGCCAAAATAATTGCGCGTGAAACCGTAAAAGCCTTAAGAAAAGACGTTACCGCAAAATGTTACGGAGGTGATATTTCACGTAAACGAAAACTTCTAGAAAAGCAGAAAAAAGGAAAGAAACGTATGCGCCAAGTAGGTAACGTGGAGATTCCGCAAGAAGCTTTTATGGCGGTGCTTAAGTTGAATGATTAGGCGGGATATTTACATTTTGCCAATTGTGTAGGCTAAGTTAAAATAAGGAATAATAAAGGATTCACTTACCAAATATTGTGTGTTTGATGTTGAATAAATACCCAACAATACTTCTACCCTATCTTTTTTATATCCTAAACCCAAATTGTATGGAGAAAAATTAAAATTACCCTGACTTGAGATTCCTATTACAAAATTTCCATTATCATCATATATGGCTTCGTTTGTAGTATAATTAGAGTTTCTATTGAACATAGATTTACCAACCCTAACAAACACTTCAGATTCTTTAAATATCTTAATATAATAATTTACATAGAAGTGAAAATCATAAAATAATTGATTTACCGAGGCTTCTCCTCCAAGATCATCTGGATCTCCATTAAATGTTTCTAAATAAAACAGTGTGTAGTGAAAAGAATGGTTGAAATTTAAACTCCAATTTTTTCCAGGAAAGAACTCAACACCGTAAAAAAAAGCTGCACCACTACTTTGACTGTCTATGTTCGTACGAAGCGTATTGTCTTTCGGTTTATTTCCATTATAAATAGGTGTAATTCTATAATCACTACCAACTTTAAAAAAAAGTTGTCCTCTTCTATTTTCTATACTGGTATTTTCTTGAGCATTAAAGCTAAATGAAATGAAAAATAAGAGAATTAGAATTACATGTTTATTCATAAAGATTATTTTTAAAAAACTATGAGGTATCTTATTATTCAAAAAAACTAATTGGTTTGATTAACATTCGTGAAAGCGTGGTATAAATTTTTAAAATTATCTAATTCCCACAACTAGCTCCAGCCGCTTCCAATCCAGAAACGTAAACATTATAAGGCGTTCCAGTGTTCTGACCACCAACAGAGGCATTACCATCACGTTCCTCACAAACTTGAAAGCTAGCGGTTTCTAGGGATGAACAAGTAGTGCAACTAATACCATCATCCTTTTTGCAGGAAATAATTGACAAGCCACAAACTAATGCAATTATGATTGAAATCTTCTTCATCAAAAAAGTTTTAATAAGAACGGATTTATACCAAAATTATTTTTGGGTTTTTCCTTCATTTTCGGTTCGGGTTGCGTTCACAACATCTTCAAAATCCATTGGTTTCCCCAGATAGACCAAACTGCTGCCTGTTTCTACTTCTATTTCTGCTGGTGCGGTAATAAGGTCTAAAAATCCGTCAGGACGTTTTAAGAATAGTGGTATGGCGTTTTCGTTTTCGCCAATAATATTCAGCACACGCAAAAACTGATTGTGGTTTCCAACGGGAATTTCTTGTATTGATGGGAAATCTTGTGCAACTTGAGTAAAACGTGTGTAATCGTGGGTGTATGAAAATAATTCTTTGGCTGAAAGGTTTTGGCGTTGTCGCATTTCTTCCGAAGTCATCAAACGGAACGTTCCATTTTCTCCAAAAATATTTCCAAAGCGGTTTATGGCTTGCTTGTTTATTTCGTCACTTCCAGTCATAGCTAAAAGGTAACCCACATCATTTAGTTCAATGTTGTCCGTTAGTTCGTCTGCATATATGTTTGCTGTAAAAGCTTCCAGACCCAATTCCTTGGCTCGATTAATGTTTAATTGGTTAGAATCTACTAAAACAACGTGACGATTATTTTTATGTAAATAAGTAGCAATCAATCGAGATACTTTTGATGCACCAACCATAATTATACCTTCAGATTTCTTCAGATAAACACCCAGCCAACCTGCCATAAGCCTTGCCGTTGTGGCATTTAAAATTACGGTAACCAAAACAACAGCAAAAACCAAAGGAGTAATATATTCCGCCCCAACAACTCCCTTTGAAACCAACTGAGTTCCAAAAAGTGAAGAAATACCAGCCGCAACTATCCCACGAGGTCCAACCCAACTGATAAAGAGTTTTTCATTTGTTTTGAGCGAAGAGCCTGTCGTGCTCGCAAAGACCGTTAATGGTCGGAGCACAAATATCACTATAGCTAACAAAATTGCAGTTTTCCAGTTATAAACCAGCAAAAGATCTTCTACACTTATGTTTGCCGCAAGTAATATAAAAAGTATGGAAACCAGCAAAACGCTGAGCGATTCCTTAAAATAAAGAAGCTCCTTAAGGCTTGGTAAATCACTATTTCCAAGAAACATACCCATAACAACTACTGCCAAAAGACCAGATTCGTGCGCAAAAAGATCACTAATTACAAAAACCGCCATTACCATAGAAAGTGAAACCACGTTTGATAAATAATGCGGCACAAGTTTCTTTTTTATAGAAAAATAAAGCGCATATCCTGCAGAAATACCGAAAGCCATTCCTATTAAAATAATTTTTCCAAAATCTAAAAGTGCCTGTTTTGTATAGCCTGAATCGCCTTCAACACTTATAAATTCATAAACAAGGACGGCTACAAGTGCGCCAATTGGGTCAATGAGAATTCCTTCCCAACGAAGGACCGCAGCAACATCTTTTTTAAGCGGAATATTTCGTAAAATAGGTGTAATTACAGTAGGCCCCGTAACAATTATTAATGCCGAAAAGAGAAAAGAGATACGCCAGCTAAGACCAAAAATATAATAGGCAGCGATACCTGCACCAATAAATGTAATGGCAGCACCAATACTTATTAGCTTCCCGATTACAGAACCAACTTTTGAAATTTCACCACGCTTTAGTGTTAGTCCTCCTTCAAAAAGGATAATTCCCACCGCCAACGATACAAAGTAGAAAAGGTTTTGACCTGGAAAAAGTCCCTTCTCACCATTCCAAATTGGCTGTAACCATTGGTTTCCATCTTCAGACATAAATGTGGAAAGCGGACCAACCAGAAGACCAATCAAAATTAAAGGGAGAATAGCAGGTATTTTAAACTTCCACGCGACCCATTGGGCCAAAATTCCTAAAATTATAATTCCTGCAAGTTCTACCATTCAATTGGGGTTTTGGCAAATTAAAGATTTTTCACTCCCACTAAATGAAAATGATTTGTTAAAAATAGCATAATTAATTTATACTTAAACGTTCCATCTGTAACGCTTTTGTTAATTTGCGGTTCATTTCTTCTGATTATGAATTTATTCCCTATTGAAGCTGGTAATTTTAAACTTGATGGCGGTGCTATGTTTGGCGTTGTGCCAAAACCTCTTTGGACCAGAACGAACCCCGCCGACGAAAATAATATGATAGACATTGCCGCGCGCTGTCTTCTTATTGAAAACGGCAACCGGCTTACCCTGATTGATACAGGAATGGGCGATAAACAAAACGACAAATTTTTCGGTTATTACTATCGTTGGGGCGATTATAACATCGATGATTCCTTAAAAAAACACGGTTTTCATCGCGATGCTATTACTGATGTTTTTATGACGCATCTTCACTTTGACCATTGTGGCGGAAGCGTTCAGTGGAATAAAGACCGAACTGGTTACGAGCCAGCTTTCAAAAACGCAACCTATTGGAGCAACAAAGATCACTGGCAATGGGCAACAGAATCAAATAGAAGAGAACAAGCTTCCTTTTTAAAAGAAAATATTCTTCCGATGCAGGAAAGCGGACAATTGAAATTTGTTGCGAAATCCAATTCAGATTTTTCAGAAGCCAATGAACTTGACTTCGGAATTCTTTTTGTGGACGGACATACAGATAAGCAAATGATTCCGCATATAAATTACAAAGGAAAAACACTGGTTTTTATGGCAGATTTGTTACCAACGGCGGGTCATTTACCACTTCCTTTTGTGATGGGTTATGATACTCGTCCTTTATTAACACTTCCCGAAAAGGAAAAATTTCTAAATAATGCTGCGGAAAACAATTTCTATCTTTTCCTTGAACACGATGCACACAACCCGATAATAACGGTTCAGAATACTGATAAAGGCGTTCGGCTTAACGAAACCTTATCACTCAACGAATTTTTTAATTAAAACTATATTTTTAAGATGAAACTTTTTAAGATCACACTTTTTGCAGTTGCAATATCAACTGTAATGGCAAGCTGCGGAAGTGGCGCTGCAATTGTAGCCACCCCAATTCAAAATATTGATTCCAACCCTTTAAAAATAGGTACGCTTGAAGGTGACCAACTGAAACATTGGCCAGCGATGGACTTGGTGAAGGATACCGTTCCTGGAATGAGCGTAGATAAGGCTTACAAAGAAATAATCAAAAACCGAAAAGGTGAAACCGTTATTGTAGGAGTAATCGATAGTGGCGTTGATATTGACCACGAAGATCTTAAAAACGTTATCTGGACCAATCCTGGCGAAATTGCTGGAAATGGAATAGATGACGATAAAAATGGTTTTATTGACGATATCCACGGTTGGAATTTCATTGGAAATATTACCGCCGAAAACATGGAGTATGTTCGCATTATCAGAAAATTAAAGCCTAAATACGAAGGAAAAAGCGAATCATCGATCAGTGCTGCCGATAGAAAAGAATTTGCTCTTTACGAAAAAGCAGTAGCAGAATACGAAAAGGAATCTTCAGAAACAGCATCAAACCAAGCTCGTTATGAAGGGATTCTTTCACAATTGAAGCCAACTCACCAAGCAATGGCTAAAAAACTGGGGAAAGAAGATTATACCATAGAAGATTTAGCTGCAATAAAAAACCCTTCATCTCAAGAAAAGCAGCAAATAGGGATGCTAAACCAAATGTTGAATTATGCTGATACAGTGCCAGATGTTATAAAAGATCTTGAAGGTGGATTAAAATACTTTAACGATAGGCTTAATGGTCACTTCAATATGACTACAGATTTCCGTGGCGTTTTAGGAGATAATCCAGAAGATATTACAGACAATATTTACGGAAATAATAATGTGGCTGGACCAGACCCAACTAGAGAAAACGTAAAACACGGAACTCATGTTTCGGGTATTATCGCCGCACAACGCAACAACAAAATTGGAATGGACGGTGTAGCAAACAACGTTAAGATTCTTGTAGTTCGCGCTGTACCAGACGGTGATGAGTATGATAAAGACGTAGCATTGGCTATTCGCTATGCCGTGGACAATGGTGCTAAAGTGCTTAACACTTCCTTCGGAAAATACTATTCACTTCATGCAGATTGGGTTTATGATGCGATTAAATATGCCGCTTCAAAAGATGTTTTGATTGTTAATGCTGCCGGAAACGACGGTCTGGATATGGATACCGTAAACATTTATCCAAACGATCAAGTTGATAATGGTTCAGAAATGTCTGATACGTTTTTAACCGTTGGAGCGCTTAACTATAAATACGGAAGTGAATTGGTTGCAAGCTTTTCAAATTACGGAAAAATAAATGTGGACGTTTTTGCGCCAGGAGTAAAAATCTGGTCAACAACCCCATTAAATACCTACGAATTTTTACAAGGAACCTCAATGGCAGCTCCAGAAGTTGCTGGTGTTGCTGCAATGATTCGTTCCTACTATCCAAACCTTTCCGCAAAACAAGTGAAGCAAATTATTATGGATAGCGGACTTTCAACAAACACTAAAGTTGTTCTTGGAGACGATCCTTCTAACACAGAATCATTCTCGAATATTTCAAAATCGGGAAAAATGGTAAATATGTATAACGCCCTAATTATGGCAGATAAAATGTCTAAATAATGAAGCATTTTTTAATAGGATTATTTTTAACCGTTTCTTTCTTTTCGGCTTTTGCGCAAAACAATACTAGTTATTGGCAGCAGGAAGTTGATTATAAAATAGACGTTCAGATGGACGTGAAAAAAAATCAATATAAAGGAACCCAGGAGCTTAAATACACAAACCATTCTCCAGATACTTTAAACAAAGTTTTCTATCATCTTTACTTCAACGCTTTTCAACCAGGAAGCGAAATGGACGTTCGTTCCAGAACCATCGCAGATCCTGATGGTCGAGTGATGGATAGGATTTCAAAATTATCTCCTTCGGAAATTGGATATATAAAACCAAGTCTATTCACACAAGATGGTGCAGCTGCGAAGTATGTAATTAAAGGAACCGTGATGGAAGTAATGCTAAACGAGCCAATTCTTCCGGGAGAAAGCACCAATTTTAATATGAACTGGGACGCACAAGTACCACTACAAATCCGTCGTTCGGGAAGAGACAATGCAGATGGCGTGGCTTATACAATGACGCAATGGTACCCAAAAATTGCCGAATATGATTTTGAAGGCTGGCACGCAGATCCTTACATTGGTCGCGAATTTTACAGCGTTTGGGGCGATTATGATGTTACAATAACGATTGATGCAGCTTTTACAATTGGCGGAAGCGGCTATCTTCAAAATCCGGCTTCTGTAGGTCACGGTTATACCGTTCCTGGCCAAAAACCAATGCATCCGGTTAATGGAAAATATACTTGGCACTTTCTAGCGCCAGATGTTCACGATTTTGCATGGGCTGCAGACGATGATTATATTCACGATACTTACCCAGGTCCTAATGGTGTAACGCTTCATTTCTTCTATAAAAACGATCCAGAAATAACTGAAAATTGGAAAAACCTACAGCCAAAAACTGCTGCGTTGATGGAATTTTTCAACGAAAATGTAGGCCAGTATCCTTACGAACAATATTCCGTAATTCAAGGTGGTGATGGCGGAATGGAATATGCTATGTGCACTATGATTACTGGTGATCGCAATTTTGGAAGTTTGGTTGGCGTAACAGCTCACGAACTTGCACATTCATGGTTCCAATTCGTTTTGGCGACTAATGAAAGCAAACATGAATGGATGGACGAAGGTTTTACTTCCTATATTTCTAACGAAGCGATGAATTATGTGATGGATGAGAAAAAACCAAATCCACATTCAGGTTCATACAGAAGCTACCTTTCTATGGCTAATAGTGGCAATGAACAACCACAGACTACCCACGCAGATCGTTATGCAACCAACAGAGCGTTTAGTGTAAATGCTTATAGTAAAGGCGATGTATTTTTAGCGCAGTTAGGTTACGTTGTTGGTCCAGAAAACCTTTCAAAAATATTGAAACGTTATTATTCAGATTTTAAGTTTAAACATCCAACGCCAAATGATTTTATTCGCACTGCGGAAAAGGTTTCGAGCTTTGAATTGGATTGGTATTTAACGGATTGGACACAAACCACAAATAAAATTGACTATTCAATTAAAACAGTTGAAAACGAAGGTAAAAACACAAAAATCACTTTAGAACGAATTGGCCTAATGCCAATGCCAATAGACCTTTACGTTACTTATGAAGATGGATCGCAGGAATTGTTCTACATTCCGCTACGAATGATGTGGGGCGAAAAACCAAATCCGTTTACAGAACTAAAACGAACTGTATTAGAAGATTGGCCGTGGGCATATCCAACATATTCTTTTGAAATAAAGAACGGTAAAAAAGTAAAAAATATGATGATAGACGCCACGCAGCGAATGGCAGATGTAAATATTGAAGATAATATTTGGGAGGCGAAATAATTTTTTCAAAAATCTTGAAATTGGCGCGCAAATTATCAAAATAGCGACGAATCATTAGAAAAGGTGCGCGATAAATCGCGCGCCTACATTTTTAATCCTTCTTCATTATTCCTGTCCCTGTTCCACATTTTAGGGTTATTGTGAATATAATCTTGAATTTTGATTAATGATCTTTGATTACGAATAATGTGGTCATAAAATCGTGGTTGCCAACCAAATTTAGAATCGACCTTTCTACTATCAAAGGTTGTTTTTCCTTTAAACCAACGAACCGCAGTTGAAACATTTTGATGCAACATAAGGTTTTTATTTCCCGTAATACCGCCTGTTTTTTGATAAATGACGGAATTCAAATCAACATCCGTAGCCGCGCGATTTATCGCGCGCCCTTCGTCACCAATAATTTTCACAGGAACAATACCATCAATTATCAAAATACAATGTAAATGATTTGGCATTATTACAAAATCGGCTGTTTCAATATTTGGAAATTGTTTTTCAATTTCCATCCAATTCATTTTAAAGATTTCACCAATTTCATTTAAAATCATCTTTTCATTTTCAATACTACCAAAGAAATGTTCTTTATCCTTCGTACAAATTGTCAAAAAATACAATCCCATACTCGAATAATCCCAATTTTTTAATCTGAATGAACCATCTTTGTGTTTCATACCAAATGTTTTATATTCTTAAATGTAAACCATTTTCTTAAATTTATCACTTGGATTGAAAATTGACGATTAATTGAAATGGCGCGTCATAAACCGAAATGATACGCGATGAATCGGAATGGCGCGCGATAAATCGCGCGCCTACAACATATATGAACCAAAAATTCCCAAAAACCCAAAAACTAAAAAGCTCCAAAACAATAGAAAATTTGTTTTTGGAAGCGAAAACGTATTCCAAATTTCCAATTAAAATCTTCTTTCTTCCGAAGGAAAACCTAGAAACAAACCTCGCTGCTTTCGCAGTTCCAAAGCGGAATTTCAAATCTGCCGTGGACCGAAATCGTATTAAACGTCAACTCCGTGAAGCATATAGACTCAACAAACATATATTAGAAGAAAATCACGGCAAGAAATTTGTAATGCTATTTCTCTATTTAGGAAAAGTAAAACCACAGTACGCCGAGTTAGAAAAAGCAATGGTAAAACTGCTTAAAAAATTATACGATGAAATGAGCCAAGACAAAAGTTGAATCTTTTAAAAATTTTCAGTGGCGAATTCCATCTTCCATTAACAAAAAATATTATTTAAGATGAAAATAGTTAGCGCCTTACTTTTAGTGTTCCTTATGGGATGTTCCAACGGAAGTTCCAACAAAAATTATGCAGCAGATTCTTCAATGGCAGGAATGGAAATTGCCGAAGAAGCTAAAATAAGCCAAATTGCTCCATCTTCTTCACCAGTAGAACAGGAACAAAAGATCATCAAAACCGCCCATTTGGCTTTTGAAACAAAAGACGTGGAAGCCACGCACAAAAAAATCCTTCAGCTTGCCTCCCAATACAAAGGTTTGGTGCAAAGCGACAATAGTGGAAAAGACTACAACCGAATTTTTAAAAATGTGACAGTTCGAATTCCTTCAGAAAACTTCCAACAGTTTGTTGATGGAATTTCAGAAGGCGTTGCTTATTTTGATCAAAAAGATATTTCAAGACAAGATGTTTCCGAAGAATTTGTAGATCTGGAAGCACGTTTAAAAGCAAAACGAGTTTTAGAAGAGCGTTATCTAGAATTGCTGAAAAAAGCAAACAATGTAAAAGAAATGCTGGAAATTGAACTGGAACTCTCAAACATTCGTGAAGAAATTGAAGCAAAACAAGGGCGTTTACAGTATTTGCAAAGTCAAGTTTCAATGAGCACGGTGAATGTTCAATTCTATAAAACTACTGCAGAAACAGGCATCACCCAATCTTACGGACAAAAAATGAAAAACGCATTTCAAGGTGGTTGGAACGGCATTTCGGTATTTTTCTTAGGGGTTTTATACCTTTGGCCTTTGTTCCTCGTTGCAATCATTATAATTGTTGTTATTCGTATATTTATGAAGAGCAGAAAGAAGAAGCATTAAAAAATTTCATAAAATGAAAAAAAGAATCCTAGTACCCATCATAGCCGTCGGTATATTTTTTACCACAGTAAGTTTCAAAAGTGATTTTTTCGAAATTGCGAAACAGATTGAAATCTTCACCACACTTTTCAAGGAATTGAATATGAATTATGTGGATGAAGTAACGCCGGCAACCCTTATGGATAAGGCCATAAAAGGAATGTTGGAAGATTTGGATCCATATACCGTTTATTGGAATGAGCAGCAAGTAGAAGACGCCCGTATTAACAATTCTGGTGTTTACACAGGAATTGGAGCTTCCGCCAGAACCGAAAAGGACAAAATAATTATCGTTGAACCCTACAAAGATTATCCAGCTGACAAAGCGGGTTTAAAAGCCGGTGACGAAATCGTAAAAATTGGAGACATCAATCTCGCCAATATGCAGGACGATGCGGGTGAATTGCTGAAGGGTGCTCCAGGATCAAAAGTAGAAGTAACTTTCAAAAGACAGGGAAAAACCGAAACCGCGACCATCACTCGTGGCGAGGTGGAGCTTAAAGCGGTTCCTTTTTATAAATTGATAAACAATGATGTTGGGTATATTGTTCTTTCGCAGTTCAACAGAAAAACTACTACTGAAACCAAAGCTGCTTTGGTTGATTTGAAATCCCAAGGCGCAACTAAAATCATTTTAGATTTACGCGGAAATCCAGGCGGACTCTTAAATGAAGCCATAAACATCGTGAATTTATTCGTGAATAAAGGCGAAGTAATCACAACCACAAAATCTGTAATTGAAAAATACAATCAAGTTTACAAAACTAAAAGCGAACCAGTTGATACTGAAATTCCATTGGTGGTTTTGGTGAACGGAAGAAGCGCCTCAGCTAGCGAAATTGTTTCTGGCGGACTTCAGGATTTGGACCGTGCTGTGATTGTTGGCGCGCGCAGTTTCGGAAAAGGACTCGTTCAGCGTCCTAAAAAATTGACTTATGGAACTCAATTGAAAGTAACAATTTCCCGCTATTACACCCCAAGTGGTCGTTGCATACAAGCGTTAGATTACTGGCACCGCGATGAAAATGGAGATGCAGTTCGGAAAGATGCCAAAGAATACAACGCTTTTAAAACCAAAGGAGGAAGAACGGTTTATGATGGTGGCGGAATTTTGCCAGATGTACAGTTAGAATCTGGCGTTTACAGCCCGATTACAACTGCTTTGCTAAAAGACAACGCCATTTTTGACTATGCCACAAAATATTATTACAGCCATCAATTAACTGATTGGAAAAGCTTCAAATTCGGGGAAGCAGATTTTCAGGATTTTCTGAAATTCTTAAAAGACAACAACTTTGAATACGAAACCGAAACCGAAAAGAAGTTTGCAGAAGGTTTAAAAACGGCTGAAGATGATGATTTAAATAAAGAGATTTCTGCAAGCTACGCACAGTTAATGAAATCAATTGACGGCGCAAAAGACAAAGCCATCTTCGATAAAAAAGTAGAAATAGAATCTTTGTTGATGGATGAAATTTTGAAGCGTTATTTTTATCGCGAAGGTTTGTACAATTACCAAATTGAGCATAATCCAGAGATTTTAGAAGCGGTTGCGGTTTTGAATGATGCTGGACGGTATAGGAAGATTTTGAAATAAGCTGATATGAAGTTTTTATTAATTCCAATAGCTACAATCCTATTATCGCTCAATTCCTGTATCTCAAAAACCAACAGGAGTACTGTTCAAAGTATTCTTCAAAGCAAAATAGAAACTATTATTTCAGCTAAAAAAGGAACTATTGGGGTTTCCATTATTGGTCCTAAAACCTCGGATAATGTATCAATTAATGGAGAAGAAATGTTTCCAATGTTGAGCACATTTAAATTTCCCATAGCATTAATGGTTTTGCATAAAGTGGAAGTTCGAGAACTTTCAATGCAGCAACAGGTATTCATAAAAAAAGAAGAATTGTTGCAAAACACTTGGAGCCCGTTTAGAGAAAAATATCCTGAGGGTAACATTTCCATTTCGTTAGAAGAAGGCATCAATTGGATGGTTAATTATAGCGACAATAATATTACTGATATTTTACTGCGATTGATAGGAGGAACTGATCAAGTAGAAAAATTCTTAAACAACAAAATTTTCATCATCAAAAATAATGAAGATGATATGCACAAAGATTGGGAGTCACAATTCATCAACAAAGCAACACCAAGCGCTTTTACTGAACTTTTGAAAAACTTTTCGGAAGAGAAAATTCTGAACAAAGAAAACACAGCATGGCTGTATCAAGCTATGGTAGGCAGTAGAACAGGCGTAAACCGACTAAAAGGAAAACTCCCTAATGTAGAAATTGCCCAAAGAGCAGGAACATCTTTTACGAATGACGAAGGAATTACTGGAGCAATAAACAATGTTGGTATTATAGAACTGCCCAACAAGCACAAAATTTTTATTGCAGTTTTCATTCATAACACTTCGGAAGAATTCGAAAAAGCAGAAGAAATTATTGCAGATATAGCAAAAGCTACTTATGATTATTATATAGAAAAATAATAATTAGAAAAACCCATCCCTATAGTCTAAGCCTTAACATAACCTTAACCGTCTGTCCTTCAATATTATCGTATCTTAGCAATCATGATACAAATAGACAGAGACGAAAACAAAGAGATTCTAAAAGAATCTGTGGCCTATTTAGAGAACAGGGGTTTTGAACACATCCAGGCCGATGTGGAAGGTTATGAAACTCCTAAATCCTATCATAAAAAAGATAGTGATGTAGTGATTACGCCAGACATAGTAGCAGATCGCGCTGGAATTAAGCATTATTTTGAAATCAGTTTAAAATCTGAAAAGCCAAGACAACTTAAATCTAAATGGCAGTTTCTAGATACGTTAACGCGTATGCGAAATCAACGTTTCAAAATCATAACACGTCGTGGCCATTATAAGTTTACGGACGAAATGCTGAAGGATCTTAATTTGGAGAAAAATCTAATTAAGCTATAATCTATCTAAACATTCAATAATTCTTTCATTCTATTTTTCACCCTAGCCCTAAGGGAAATAGAATGAAAGAATTATTATATTAAGCTCTAACCATCGCAATGTGTGGAATACCATCTTCTAGATAGCGATCGCCTTTGGTTTTAAATCCGTGGCTTTCGTAAAATATAACTAAATATGTTTGAGCCGATATCTTTATTTTATCGGCTTTATATTTTGTTTTAATCGCTTTTATGGACGCTTTGGTTATTTCGTGGCCATAACCTAATTTTCTGTAGTTTTCGCGTACTAAAACTCTGCCTATGGAAGCTTCATCAAAATAATCTCCAGCTTGAAAACAGCGAGCGTAGGCAACCAATTTTCCATCTTCCATGCCCAAAACATGAATGGCGCGTTCATCTTTTCCATCAACATCTTGATAGATGCAGTCTTGCTCTACTACAAAAACTTCACTGCGTAATTGCAAAAGCTCATAAAGTTGTTTATTACTTAATTCTTCAAAATTCTTTACTTCAATTTCCATAGTCTTTTTAATAAAATCAATCTTGAACAATAATATCTTTTGGATCGTCTTTTTGGTGTTCGGGCTGAATGGTTACGTGGTTAATTCCGAAGTCTTGATAAAGCAATTCTTCAACTTTAGTTAGCACAGCATCAAATTCTGAAAGGGTAACGTCTTCGTGAAAATCTAAATGCGCTTCCAAATGTGTTTCTTGTTCATTAAGCTGCCAAATATGAATATGGTGCATATTCTTTATCTCAGGAATTTTACAAACGGCGTCATTTACTACTTCCAAATTTAATTCATCTGGCGTAAAAAGCATTAATACTTTAAAGGAGGTTTTCAACAAATAATAACCCATAACCAATAAATAAAGCGCTATCAAAACTGTCAAAAAACTGTCAACCCAAAACCATTCGTAATATTTCATCAATAAACCACCTATCAAAACAGCAACCGATGCTGCCATATCTGTGAACAAATGCAGATATGCAGAGCGCATATTCATATTGCTTTTAGATTCTTTATGAAGCAATAAAACACTGAAACCATTAAAAACGATTCCGAAAATGGCAAGCCAAATTACCAAGCCACTTTCAATAAAATGAGGATTGAAAAAACGAGTTGTAGCTTCGTAAATAAGATAAACAGCAACAATAATTAAAGTAACAGAATTGACGAAAGCAGCGATTATTTCAGCTCGTTTGTAACCAAAAGTTTTGGAAACGGAAGCATCCTTTTTTGAAAATCTATCTGCAATGTAACTAACAATTAAAGAAAGAACATCGCTAAAATTATGAAGCGCATCCGAAAGTAAGGAAAGGCTCCCCGAAATTAATCCACCAATAACTTGTGCAACGGTTATCGCTATATTCAAAACAATAGAAAGCAACAGCTTTTTACCCTTCAAATCGGGATGGGCATGATTGTGTGAATGATTATCGGAATGTGAGTGATTGTGAGGCATTGTTAAACTATGAACAAGCTATTTTTTCTACTCGGTTTTGGTGACGGCCACCTTCAAATTTAGTGTTTAAAAAAGTTTTTACCATTTCAACAGCTTGTGGTTTACTGGTAAAACGTGCTGGAATGCTTAAAACATTTGCATCGTTATGTTGACGCGCAAGCTCCGTAATCTCTTTGGTCCAGCAAAGTGCAGAACGTACCTTTTGGTGTTTGTTGGCGGTCATATTTGCACCGTTTCCACTTCCGCAGATTATAATTCCAAGATCAACCTTTCCACTTTCAATATCGTTTGCAACAGGATGTACAAAATCTGGATAATCCACACTTGATTCACTATCTGTTCCGTGATTAGTAACTATATGACCTTCTTTTTCAAGAAAAGAAACTATTTCAAATTTGTATTCAGTGCCTGCGTGATCGTTACCTATAGAGATTTTCATAACTTTATTTTTTTTCAAAGATAATAATTAAAGCAGCAGAAATTTTCTTACTTTAAATAAAATAGCCCAACCCTAAAGGGAGCTATCCTGAAGTAACTGTAGGATTTCGAAAATTATTATAGGTTAAGATTCTCCCCTTTAGGGGTCGGGGGTATAACCGTAACGATTTCTTAACTTTAAATTGATATTACAGTTAACAACCTTGTTGATATTTGTTAGCAGAAATGACACAACTAAAATTGCAGATGTAAATATTATTTACAATAGGTTTTAAAAATGCGGCCCACCAAAAATTTAAGTCATTTTTTACCTGTTACTTGTTAGCATCATTTTGACGCTTTCAAACAAAAATTCAGTAAAAAGTTGTTAGTTATAAGTTGTGAATATAGGTTGTTCACAGCTGTTCATTACTTATGCTATTTCATTATTATCAAGCATATTGAATCTTAAATATATGTTAACAACCTATTATTAAAATGCAACAAATTGATTTCAAAACAATACTTCAAAAAGTTATTGTACATATTAACACCCTATAATCATCACCATTTTTCTTTTAAAATTTATTAAAAAAACAAATGATGTATTAATATATGTTGATAACTCAAAAAAGTGACTTAAGACGAAAAGACTTAAGACGTAGGACTAATTCTTTAGTCTTATGTCCTATATCAATAAGTCGTACGACTTTTTTTAAACAATTTTTAAATTTGAAGGATTATTCAGATTTTTGATAATTTCTTCAGCTTCTTCAATGTCGTCAATATGAACTTGAAGTCTAATCCCACCAATAGCGTTGGAATAGAAAGGAAAAACACTAATCATGGTTTCATTCTGAAAGAAATAACGAATTTCCTCTTGATCAAACAAAAGCCGAAGCACCGCATATTCTGCAGGATAAGAAAATATAGCAATGGTTTTAAAGTTCTTCATATAATTTAAAATTCTAATATGTTATTTGGTTTATAAGTTTGTGTGAAGTAACTCTCAAATAACTAATAACTTAATAACCCAATAACTCACACTAAGGTACTAAATCTTTGCTAATGTAAACACGTCATTCTTTGAGAAGTAGTACATTTACGCCAATTACAAAATTAACTATGCCAAAAAATAAAAGAAAAAAGAAAAACAATAAAATTGAAAATCTTTCCCAAACAATTCTGAATATTCTTCGGAAAGATCATTCACAAGCTTTCAACTACAAACAAATTGCCGCAAAACTCCAACTGGACGATCCCAGCAGCAGAAATCAAATAGTAAAAAAACTTAAAGATTTACAAGGAAAAGGAACCATTCAAGAAATTGAACGCGGTAAATATATACTTACTCCTTCACAAAACTATTATACCGGAAAGGTAGATATAGCAGGCCGCGGCCAAGGTTATATTATTGTTGAGGATTTAGAAGAAGATATTTATGTAAAAAACAACAATCTAAACAAAGCGCTAAATGGCGATATTGTTGAAGTTTATGTTTTTAAACGCAAAAAAGGTGGAAAAACTGAAGGTGAAGTAACCAAAATAATAGAACGAAAAAGAACCGAGTTTGTTGGTACAATACAAGTGCAGGATAACTTTGCTTTTGTAGATGTTACAGATTATAAAATGTACACAGATATTTTTGTTCCGAAGAATAAAATAAACGGAGCAAAAAATGGTGAAATAGTTTTAGTTGCAATGGAAGATTGGCCTGAAAAGGCAGATTCTCCTTTCGGAAGTGTTATTAAAGTTCTCGGAATGCCGGGCGAACACAATACAGAAATCCACGCTATTCTTGCACAATACGGTCTTCCGTATGAATTTCCACCAGAAGTTGAGGCCTACGCTAATAAAATTGATACTTCCATAAAAGCTTCAGAAATTAAAAAGCGTCGCGATATGCGTAAATCTTTAACATTTACGATAGATCCAAAAGATGCAAAAGATTTTGATGATGCGCTTTCTTTCGAAAAATTAGACAATGGAAACTATGAAATTGGAATTCATATTGCAGACGTTTCGCATTATGTAACACCAGGAAATGAGTTGGATGATGAAGCTTACGAACGTGCAACTTCAGTTTATTTGGTAGATAGAGTTGTACCGATGCTGCCTGAAATTCTCTCAAACAATGCGTGTTCCCTTCGTCCAAACGAAGAAAAATATACTTTTTCCGCAGTTTTTGAGATGAATCAAAAAGCAGAAGTCGTAAAACAATGGTTTGGAAAAACGGTAACGTATAGTGATGCTCGTTTCGCGTATGAAGAAGCGCAGCACGTAATTGAAAATCCAAAAGAAGAAACACATATAATTCCTTCAAATATTTCAATAACAGATAAGCAATATACTGTTAAACCAGAAATAGCCGAAGCCATTCTTGAAATGGATCGTTTGGCAAAAACTTTACGTACAAAACGTATGCGTGCCGGTGCTATTTCTTTTGATAAGGTTGAAGTAAAATTCATCCTTGATGAACAAAGTAATCCCGAGGGCGTTTACTTTAAAGAAAGTAAAGACGCCAACAAGATGATTGAGGAATTTATGCTTTTAGCTAACCGAAGTGTAGCCGAATTCATAGGAAAACAACAACCAAAAAAGACTTTTGTATATCGAGTTCACGACGAACCAGATGACGAAAAAATTGCGGCTTTAGAAAATATAATTAAACGTTTTGGTTATAAATTAAACACAAAAGATCGCCATACAACAGCAACTTCAATGAACAAACTTTTAAAGGATGTTCAAGGTAAAAAAGAACAAAATCTAATTGATACTCTTACCATCCGAAGTATGAGTAAGGCAATGTACACCACGCATAACATTGGTCATTACGGTTTGGCGTTTGATTATTATACACATTTCACCTCGCCAATTCGTCGTTATCCTGATGTAATGGTGCATAGATTGTTGCAACATTATTTAGAAAACGGAAAATCTGCAAAAGAAGAAGAATACGAAGAAAAATGTGGGCATAGCAGTGATATGGAAAGCCTTGCAACAAATGCAGAGCGCGATAGCATCAAGTATATGCAGGTAAAATATATGCAGGATCATAAAGACGAAGAATTTTTAGGAGTAATTTCAGGCGTTACAGAATGGGGCGTTTATATAGAAATTATAGCAAATAAATGTGAAGGAATGGTCCGTTTGCAAGATATGAGTGACGATCGTTACGAATTTGATAGAGAAGAATTTGCAGTAATCGGTCAACGAACTAATAAAGTTTATCAGCTTGGCGATGAAGTTTATGTAAAAGTGAAAAATGCAGATTTAGTAAAGAAACATTTAGATTTCACGATGTTGGGACATGAAAAGGATTATAAAAACTAAAAATTTTTACAGATGAAAAAATTCTTATTAATAGCAATATTTTGTATTTCCGCCATTTCGTTTTCGCAACAAACTACAGATGTTGGCGATTTCAGCGAACTTAAGGTTTACGATCTTATAACAGTAAAACTTGTTCCAGCAGACGAAAATAGTATTGTAGTAGCTGGAGAAAATACCGGATTTGTAAAATCAATTAATGACAATGGTGTTTTAAAAATACGAATGGAACTAGAAGAACGCTTTGATGGTGATGCAACAACGGTAACGCTATTTTTCAAAAATATTTCTATTATCGATGCTAATGAAGGTGCTATGATATACTCAGATACCGCGATAGAATCATCCTCGCTTGAACTTAAAACCCAAGAAGGTGGCAAAATTGATATAAAAGTTGCTTCCGAAAATTTAAGTATTAAATCAGTTTCGGGAGGCGTAATTGAAGTCAAAGGAATTACTAAAAAACAAGATATAAACATTAATTCTGGCGGTGTTTATGAAGCTGAAGAACTTATTTCAGATGAAACTTACGTCAATGTTACTGCAGGTGGTTCCGCTACAATTTATGCCAAAGAAAAAGTAGATGCGAAAGTTACAGCTGGAGGACACATTACTGTTTTTGGAAATCCAAAGGATATAAAGAAAAAGCGATTTGCTGGCGGAAAGATTGAAATAGTGAATAGTAAAAATTAAAATTTTACCGTAATTGAGTAAAAGTAATTTGTACTTTTACCTATGTATGTTAGATGGTTTCTTCATTGCGGCTTTTTACGGATTTATGATGGCTTTTGCCATTGGCCCGGTTTTCTTTACTTTAATTGAAACCAGCATAACTAAAGGAGTTCGCGCTGGAATTGCCTTTGATGGTGGCGCAGTCTTCGCTGATATTATTTTTATAATTATTGCTTATTTCAGTACTACTAAATTATTGGAACGTGTTAAAAACGATCCAGCTCTTTTAATCTTCGGTGGGGCATTATTAGTGGCCTATGGGGTTATTGCATACATAAGAACCAATAAATCCTTATATAAAATTGTAAGGGAACACCATGCTATTGAAGTGAAGAAAAACTTTGGTAGCTTATTTCTAAAGGGTTTCTTTTTAAACTTCGTTAATTTTGGGGTGCTAGCGGGCTGGATTGGAATGCTAATTTTGGCAAATGCTCACGCTACTTCCGAAGAAAATGTTTTTTGGTTTATCTGTGTAGTTTTAATTGTCTTTATTGGTACAGATGTGACTAAAATTGTTTTGGCAAAAAAGTTGAAAAGTAAAATGACTCCCAGATTTACAGTGAAAGCGAAGAAATGGGTAAGCCTATTAATAGTAGTCTTTGGCGTTTTATTACTTTTTCAAGGTATATTCCCAAAAGAAATGAAACGTGGATTGGAAAATATACCTGGGCAACAGCATCCTTTAGAAAAACCAATTCCTCCAGTTGAAGAACCACTCTAAGTAGTTATTTTTGAAATATCAATTTTGATATTCAAATTTCTTGCCTCCATCTTGTACTTCTATTTTAACAACGCTATCCATGGGAATTTGTCTATCTAATACTTTTGCAAAACGTGATCTTCCTCCTTTTAGCGTATCATTTTCCAAAATAACTGTGTCAAAATAAAAATTATATTTTTTACCACTAACGTCTGTAACCCTCATTTCTATTGATGGAGAATTATCTAAATAAGTTCTCTTTCCATCTTTATCGGTTACTATTATCCGCTTTAAATTGTTTGAATTATATTTAATATCAGAATAAAAAAGAGGATTGCTAATTTGTACCTCTCTTATACTTTCTGAAGTTTCACCGATCATTTGTTCACGAAAACTTTCCACAGGGATGGTATAGGTATTACAGGAGATAATCAATAGTAACGTTCCAAATACTAACAAACTGTTTTTTAATCTTTTCATATTTTGAAATATATAATAATTAAAAAACCTCCAACTTTACGTTGAAGGTTTATAGAGGTATCGAGCGGATTCGAACCGCTGTAGCAGCTTTTGCAGAGCTGAGCCTAGCCACTCGGCCACGATACCCTATTAAGGATTGCAAATGTAAAAAAATTAAACTTATAATTCCTACTTAAAAAACAAATTACCTTTTCAGCTTTATCGTTACGCTTACTTCAGCTACATCTCCACCAATTGGCGGATTTCTCTTAGCAACAGTAACCTTTACTTTAGTAACCATTTCCAATTTCTGCAGAACAGCTTCCATTATGCGTTTGGCTACGTGTTCCAAGAGTTTTGCGCGAACTGCCATTTCTTCTCGAACAATCTGCTGAATCATTACATAATCAACAGTATCTTCAAGTTCATCAGTATTAGAAGCTTTCTTTAAATCTGCTTTCACCGAAAGATTTACTAAATAGTCAGAACCTATTTTTCCTTCTTCAGTTAAGCAGCCGTGAAAGGCATAAATTTTTATATTTTTTAAACGAATTGTTCCCATGAAATTTCTTTAGGTCACAGATTTATCTGCACATCTTTTTATTTCGTTAAACTCTTTTTCCTTATTTTCTTTTTCTTGTTCAATGTCAAAATCAACTTGTATTCCGAGCCAAAATTTTGCAGAATTACCAAAATATTTACTAAGCCGTAGCGCTGTATCAGCGGTAATTCTACGATTTCCTTTTATTATTTCTGAAATTCTAGTTTGAGGGATATTCAAATCTTTTGAAAGCCTGTATGCTGAAATCTCAAGAGGCTCAAGAAACTCTAAATTCAATATTTCTCCTGGATGGATGTTTCCTAATTTCTCCATTTTTACTTTTTTAATGATAATCAATTATTTCTACTTGGCTTGCATTTCCATTTTCCCAAATAAAAACGATGCGCCATTTTTTGTTTATTCTAATACTGTAAAAATCATTTAGTTTTCCAATAAGTTTTTCAAGTCTGTTTGATGGTGGAATTCTTAAATCATTAATATTTTGAGAGTTGTTTAGCATTCTCAATTTTCTCCGACCTGTATTTTGAATTTCAATAGGGATTTTTTTAACACGATTTCCGTTCCAAATCTGCTTTGTTTCTTTTGAACCAAAGGATAATATCATATCTTTTACGTTACTAACGCCAAAGGTAGGTAAAATATTCAGTTTTAACCGTTTCTTTATAAGATGTTGCCTGACTTCTTTTTCAGTTAATTAGTTACCTTTGTCCCTCTTAAAAAATTAGAAATGTCAAACGAAACCGCGCCGCTTAATTTTATTGAGCATATTATTGAAGAAGATCTTACAAAAGGGTATAAAAGGGAAGAATTATGCTTCCGTTTTCCACCCGAACCTAACGGCTATCTTCATTTAGGCCATGCCTCTTCAATTTGTCTTAATTTTGGTTTGGGAGAAAGATATAATGCGCCAGTAAACCTTCGTTTTGATGATACTAATCCAGCAAAAGAAGAACAGGAATTCGTAGATGCCATAAAGCGTGATATTACTTGGTTGGGTTATGAATGGGCCGAGGAACGTTATGCTTCAGATTATTTTCAAGAGTTGTATGATTGGGCTGTTCAAATGGTGAAGGATGACAAAGCATATGTAGATTCTCAAACTTCAGAAGCCATTGCAGAACAAAAAGGAACGCCAAATACTCCAGGAAAACCGAGTCCTTTCAGAAATCGTTCGGTTGAAGAAAATTTGGATTTGTTGGAAAAGATGAAAAACGGTGAAACCAAAGAAGGTGAACACGTACTTCGTGCGAAAATAAATATGGAGGCGCCAAACATGTTGATGCGCGATCCAGTAATGTATAGAACCATTAACAAACATCATCACCGCACAGGAACGGATTGGAAAATCTTCCCAATGTACGATTGGACCCACGGCGAAAGCGATTATATTGAACAAGTATCACATTCCTTCTGTACGCTGGAATTCCTGCCACATAGAGAGCTTTACGATTGGTTTTTGGACCAAGTGTACGATTCTAAAAAATTACGTCCTAAACAGCGTGAATTCGCTCGCAGAAATTTAAGCCATACCATTGTTAGCAAACGAAAACTTGCACAATTGGTAAGTAGTGGCGTTGTTACAGGTTGGGACGATCCACGAATGCCTACAATTTCTGGTTTACGAAGAAGAGGTTACACCCCAAATTCCATCAAGAATTTTGCGGATAGCATTGGCGTGGGGAAACGTGAAAACTTGATAGATGTTTCGCATTTGGAATTTAATGTTCGCGAAGACCTTAATAAAAAAGCCCCGCGAATTATGGTGGTTTTGGATCCTGTAAAGTTGATAATAGACAATTATCCCGAAGGAAAAACCGAATTACTAGAGGCAGAGAACAATCAAGAAGACGAAAGCGCAGGAAATAGGGAAGTACCTTTTTCAAGAGAGTTGTTGATTGAACGAGACGATTTCTTAGAAGAAGCAAACCGCAAATTTTTTAGACTAACTCTTGGAAAAGAGGTTCGTTTAAAAAATGCATATATCATTAAAGGCGAAAGCGTGGTAAAAGATTCCGAAGGAAATATCACAGAAATTCATTGTACCTACGATCCAGACAGTAAAAGTGGAAGTGGTTCTGAAGCATCACTTCGAAAAGTAAAAGGAACGCTACATTGGGTTTCCGCAGCACATGCCTTGCCTGTTGAGGTTCGATTATACGACCGTCTTTTCACCGAAGCTTCCCCAGACACAAATAAGGAAAAAGATTTTATGGAATTCATAAATCCGGATTCGTTACAGGTGATTACTGGTTATGCAGAACCAAGTGTAAAGGATTCAAAAGCGGAAGATAATTTCCAGTTTCAACGTTTGGGCTATTTTGTGGTTGATAAGGATACTACTTCAGAAAAAATCGTTTTTAATCGTACAGTTCCGTTGCGTGATTCTTGGACTAAATTGGCGGAGTAATTAACAGTTTAAATAAATAATAGGTCATTTTTTAAGAGAAATTGGCTAAAATTTATACTTTTTGTGAGAAATTTATAAATTGCAAATTAACTATTAACCGGTTATTAACAACAAGCCGTTAACCGTTGTTTATCTTTGATATTATTAACAAATTAAACTTAAATAAAATGGCATCAAATACAGGTCAAACACTTATCGCATTATTAACAGGAGCCGCAATTGGAGCGGGATTGGGAATACTTTATGCGCCAGAAAAAGGTTCAAAAACTAGAGAGAAACTTAGCAAAGAAGCTAAAAAAGCTCAGAAAAAATTGAACAAACAAATTCAAGAAACAAGTCACACACTTAGTGAAAAAGCACAACAAGCCCGTTATAGTTTTGAGCAAAAACTAAATGACACCTTGTCCTCTGCAAGTTATAAAGCAGACGATATTTTACTTGCTATGGAAGATAAATTGGAAGCACTAAGAAGACAAAACGCAAAACTTCAAATGGATTCCACAGTGGATAAAGTTAAGGATGCTGTGAAAAAAGTAACAGTATAATATGGCGTTTAAAGATCTAACAGATAGCCTGCATAGGGTAACAGATAGAATAGAAGATTACGGTTTAAGCATGGCGGAGTATTATAAACTCCGATTGTTTAAATCCGCTATGAAGGGTTCCGTATCTTTGGTAAACCTTCTAGTTTTCGGCAGTCTTTCTCTGTTTGTAATGTTATTTCTTTCCGTGGGTGCGGCCTTTTGGTTAGGTACGTTTTTTGAAGAGGCTTACATCGGTTTTCTTCT
This sequence comes from Aequorivita sublithincola DSM 14238, assembly GCF_000265385.1. NCBI lineage: Bacteria > Pseudomonadati > Bacteroidota > Flavobacteriia > Flavobacteriales > Flavobacteriaceae > Aequorivita > Aequorivita sublithincola. The sequence continues at coordinate 1,315,873 of NC_018013.1, read as the reverse complement.
TATTGGTGGTTTCTATGGAATTCTTTTAATTTTCATGTTTATCTTCGGAAGAAAAATTATTGAACGAAACATGCTTCATAAATTTTCGCGATTGCTTTATGATGAAAGTGATTTAGAACCTAAAAAGTTAGCTGAAGAAGAGATAACCGAATACCAACAAACATTGGCGGAAGAGGCTATTAGAAAAGAAAAGATTTCAAACTAACATTTATGAAGAGATACACTACTTTTGAAGAAATAGATCGGGATTTAAAGTACCTACGGTTAAAATCGCAGATAGATCTTGAGGAAGTTAAGCTTGGAGTTAATACTGGGAAAGAAGTTATTAGTCAAACTTTTTCTCCTATCAATCTAATCGCAAGTACTGTTGGCTCAATTGTTAAAAAAGCCTTCGTTTTGAAGGTTGTAGATAAACTTATCGGTATTAAATCCGTTAAGAAAAAAGAGTATGAAGACGATTAGCATCTCTAAAGATTGCTAAACTTCAATTTATATAAACACAAATCCCGCTGAAATTTCAGCGGGATTTGCTTGTTTAATTCTTAGGTGAAATAAATTAATAATTCAAATCATCACCTTCCTCAGCCCGTGGCGGATCTTCGCGTTTCGGCCTCTTTTTCATAATGATTCCGTTTTCAATATTTTTCTTCTTCATCTCTTCGCCTATTTGGTTGCTGGCTACAAAAGAAGCAATCATATTGTTAAGCATTTCACTTCCCGCTTGTGGCGAGTTTGGCAATAGAATAAGGTTGGTATTGGTTGCTTCACCAATAGATTGAAGTGTATCGTAATGCTGAGTAACAACAATCAGCGCAGAGGCTTCTTGTGAATTTATACCCACATTGTTCAAAACATCTACACTTTCTTCCAGTCCGCGTGCAATTTCACGACGTTGATCTGCAATACCTTGTCCTTGCAAACGCTTGCTTTCTGCCTCTGCACGTGCTTTTGCAACTATTTTAATACGTTCTGCTTCAGCTTCAAACTCTGCAGCTACTTTTTCACGTTCGGCGGCGTTTATACGATTCATCGCTGCTTTTACTTGAACGTCAGGATCAATATCTGTAACTAGGGTTTTTATGATGTCATAACCATAAGTACTCATTGCTTCGTTCAATTCTGCTTTTACGGCGATTGCAACATCATCTTTTCTTTCAAAAACATCATCTAGCTTCATTTTAGGTACTTCGGCACGCACTACATCAAAAACATAAGAGGTGATCTGATCGTGCGGATTTTCCAGTTTATAAAAGGCATCATAAACCTTCTGTTCCAAAACCTGAAATTGTACTGAAATTTTCAGTCGGACAAAAACATCATCCTTTGTTTTAGTTTCAACAATTACATCTAACTGCTGGATTTTCAAGTTAATTCGACCCGCAATCTTATCAAAAACAGGAATTTTGAACTGTAAACCCGAATGGCGGATGCTTAAAAACTTTCCAAAGCGCTCTACAATGGCCGCGGTTTGTTGTTTTACGGTGAAAATTCCCGCAAGCAAAATAAAAAAACCAATAATAACTATTGGCACTAAAAAAGCGTAACCCATAACTTAAAGTTTTAAACTATTATTAATTGATGAAGATACAAAAATTGAGCAATTTCTAGCTCATATAATTAACTGCGTTTTTTATACGTGTATTACTTTCTTCTTTTCCTAAAATAGAAAGAATATCAAAAACGTCTGGTCCTTTCATTTCCCCAACCAAAGCTAAACGCAAAGGCATCATCACTTTCCCAAAACCAATATTTTCTGAAGTAATCCAACCTTTCACTGCTTCTGAAAGTTTTTCTATTGAAAAGTCTTCGGAAGTATTTAAGATTGAAATTACTTTCAGAAGCAATTCAGGTGTTTCAGGTTTGAAAGCTTTTTCAGCAGCTTTTGCATCATACGTATTTGGTGCTTCAAAAAAGAAACTTCCCTGTTCCCAAAGATCGCTTACGAAAGTGGCGCGTTCTTTTAATAATGAAACAATATGTGTCACATCGAGCCCTTCGTCTGCGCTCAGGACAGGCTTCGTCGAGATGCCTTTTTTTTTCAAAAGCTTCGAAAACTTTCCCGCAAGTGTTTCGTTATCTACATTTTGAATATATTGATGCTGAAACCATTTTGTTTTTTCAGGATCAAATTTTGCACCTGCTTTATGGACGCGTTCCAATTCAAAAGCTTCAATTAATTCCTCTAAACTGAAAATTTCCTGCTCTGTTCCAGGGTTCCACCCTAAAAAGGCTAGCATATTTATGACAGCTTCAGGCAAATAACCATCTTCACGATAGCCTGAAAACAATTCACCTTCAGCAGTTTTCCATTCCAAAGGAAATACAGGGAAACCCATTTTGTCGCCATCGCGTTTGCTCAGTTTTCCGTTTCCGGTTGGTTTTAAAATTAACGGTAAATGCGCGAATTCTGGAGCATCCCAGCGAAAAGCACGATATAGTAAAACGTGAAGTGCCATAGAGGGCAACCACTCTTCACCACGAATAACGTGGGTTATTTTCATTAAATGGTCATCCACAATGTTTGCCAAATGATAAGTTGGCATTCCATCGCTTTTGAAGAGAACCTTATCGTCCAGAACGCTGGTTTCAACTTGAATTCCGCCGCGGATAATATCGTTTAGATGAAGTGTTTCATTTACCGGGGATTTAAAACGAATTACATATTCCTCGCCGTTTGCAATTTTCTGCCGCGTTTCTTCCGAAGAAAAAACTAAGGAATTTTTCAGCTTTAAACGGTTGTGCCAGTTATAAATAAAGGTTTTTCCTTTTTCTTCGTGGTCTTTTCTATGTGCGTCAAGTTCTTCGGAAGTGTCAAAAGCGTAATATGCGTTTCCAGATTCAATTAGGGCATCGGCGTATTGTTTGTATAAATCTTTTCGTTCGCTTTGGCGATATGGAGCACAGTCTTTCTCCTTTCCTATTCCTTCGTCATAGGGAATGTTTAGCCAATTTAAGGCTTCAATTATATATTCCTCAGCACCTTCCACATAACGATTTTGGTCGGTGTCCTCAATTCGTAACAGAAAATCACCGCCGTGTTTTTTAGCGAATAAATAATTGAACAATGCGGTACGAACACCACCAATATGTAAAGGTCCTGTGGGACTTGGGGCAAAACGTACCCGAACTTTTTGAGACATAATTTGTATTCTTTTTTATGAAAGCTGCAAAGGTACGATTATGTCTGCGCATTTTAAAGTTATTGGGTCACGTGGTTTTTTGTTTTTTTGGAGCAATCTTTGTGGCGTGGCAGGAACGAAATATTATTGTATTTTAGAAGTTTTGATTTTATATCATACTAGGTTTTCAATTGTCCATTGTAGCAGGAAAAAAGTTGTAGGAATATTTAGAAAAATAAAATTTGGCGGGTGAGATTCCTGCCTGAGTTTATTTTGAGCGGAGCCGAAAAGCAGGAATTTATGAGCACTTTCAACATCATCCAGCAAAAACTGGAAGAATTTATTAAGAAGTACTACACCAATGAACTTATAAAAGGAACCATCCTTTTCTTCGCCATTGGGCTTCTTTATTTATTGATAACGCTGCTCGTTGAGTATTATCTTTGGTTAAACCCCTTGGGAAGACGGATACTCTTTTGGGCATTTGTAATTGTTGAAATTGGCTTGTTTATTCGGTTCATCGCTTTTCCGCTTGCGAAACTCTTCAAACTTCAGCACGGAATAGATTATGAAGAAGCTTCAAAAATAATAGGAAACCACTTTCCGCAGGTGAGTGATAAATTGTTGAATGTAATTCAGCTAAACCAAAATCAAAGGGAAAGTGAATTGCTTGCCGCGAGTATTGATCAAAAAGCCGCGGAACTGGAACCGGTTCCCTTCAAAAGTGCTGTAAACTTTAAAAAGAACGCTAAATATTTGAAATATGCGGCCATTCCAATACTTGTATTTATACTCTTTAGCGCTTTGGGCGGAATGGATGTTTTTTCCAGTAGCTACAAACGAGTTGTGCATTACGACACTGCTTTTGAACCGCCTGCACCGTTTTCTTTTATCGTTATGAACGAGGATTTGAATGCGGTTGAGAATAAGCCGTTCAACCTAAAAATTAGAACTGAAGGAACTGCAATCCCCGAAAACGCCAGTATCAATTATAATGGCGAAACCTACTATTTGCAACAGACCGCTCCCGGTTTATTTGAATATACGTTTCAGCAACCTTTGGAATCTATTGATTTTAGCTTAAAGGCGAATAAAGTTACTTCCCGTGAATATAAGTTGGATGTTGTAAAGACGCCGTCATTAATTAATTTTGAAATGGTTTTGGATTATCCTAACTACACAGGAAAAACCGATGAAACCTTGAAAAGTTCTGGAAACGCAACTATTCCCGAAGGAACCCGCGTTAGATGGAACGTTTTAACAAAAAACACTAATGCTGTTGCTTTAAAAACCTTGGACACTACTTTTACGTTTTCTTCCAAAGGAGAAAATTTTAATTTTGAAAAAGGAATTTATAACAAGTTGGATTACGCAATAACTACTTCCAATGAAAAACTGAAGGATTACGAAAACCTTGCGTTTACATTGAATGTGGTGAAGGATCAATTTCCCGAAATTGAGGTACAAACCAAACAAGATAGCACAAACAGTCAACGAATCTTATTTTTAGGCCAGATTTCAGACGATTATGGACTTACGAAACTAAGATTGGTCTATTTTCCCGAAGGAGAAGAAAAGTTGGCTAAAACGGAAGCTCTGCCTTTAAACAAAACCAACTTTGATCAATTCACTTATAATTTTCCTGGAAATCTTACTTTAAACGAAGGTGTTTCTTATGAATACTATTTTGAAGTTTTTGATAATGACACTATTCATAATTTTAAATCTTCGAAATCCGGAATTTATTCTTTCAGAAAACTTACAAAGAATGAATTGGAAGATGAACAACTTCAAAATCAAAAAGATGCGATTAAAGGTCTTGATAAATCACTAGAGGAATTAAAGGACAGAAAGCAAACGTTGAAAGAACTTACTCGAACCCAAAAAGAGAAAAACGAGCTTAATTATAACGACAAGAAGAAATTAGACAACTTCATACAGCGCCAGCAAAAGCAGGAGGAAATGATGAAGAATTTTTCAAAGGAAATGAAAGAGGAACTTGAAAATTTCCAACCTGAAAATCAAGAGATAGATCCTTTTAAAGAAGAACTCGAAAAACGTTTAGAGGAAAATGAACAACGCGTAAAAGAGAATGAAAAGCTGCTTGACGAACTTGAAAAACTTCAAGATAAAATTCAAAAAGAGGAGTTAACAGATAAGTTAGAAAAGCTATCAAAACAAAACAAGAACCAAGAGAAGAACTTGGAACAGTTGGTTGAATTGACTAAAAGATATTACGTAGAAAAGAAGGCTGAAAAACTCGCTGAGGAAATTTATAAATTGGGAGAAGAGCAAGAACAATTGGCAGATAAACCTAAAGAGGAAAATACTAAGGAAGCCCAAGAAGAACTCAATGAGAAATTTGAAGAGCATAAAAAGCAAATGGAAGAACTCCAAAAGGAAAACGAGGCTCTAAAAAAACCAATGGATATTCCTCAAGACAGACCAGCGGAAAAACAGATTGACCAAGAACAAGAAAAGGCGACAGATAAACTGAAAGAGCAAAAACCAGCTGAGGCTGGAAAGAGTCAAAAGAAGGCTGGCGAAAAGATGAAAGAAATGGGCGAGCAAATGAAAATGCAGATGCAATCCGGGCAGATGGAATCCATAGATGAAGATGTGAAAATGTTAAGACAGATTGTAGATAATCTAGTTGTTTTTTCTTTTCAACAAGAGGATTTAATGGAGGTTTTCAAGAAAATAGAATACGGCAATCCTATTTTTGGTAAGAAATTGAATATTCAAAATGACTTAAAAATTAATTTTGAACATATTGACGATAGTATTTTTGCGCTCTCACTTCGTCAACCTTTAATGGGTTCAAAAATAAATACGTCACTAACTGAAATTCAATATAATATAGACAAATCTCTAGATCGTCTAGCACAGAATGAAACGCGGCAAGGAATTGGCAATCAACAATATACAGTAACTGGAGCGAACGATTTAGCTGTTTTATTAAGTGATATTTTAAGCAATATGCAAATGCAGATGGCTATGGGAACTGGTTCTGGTTCAGGCAAGGGAATGCCGAGTCCTGGATCTGGTGATGGTCATGGTTTTCAACTTCCAGATATTATTAAGAAGCAAGAAGGGTTAAGTGAAAAGATGGAGGAGGGAATGAAAAAGGGTAAGAAGGGCAAAAAAGGTGAAGGCGAAGGCAAGGGAGTTGGCAAAGGAGAGGGAGAAGGAGAAGGTGATGGTAAAGGCGATGGAAAGGGAGAAGGTGATGGTCAAGGAAAAGATGGTCAAAAAGGTAATAAAGAAGGTGGCGAGAACGAAGGCAAAAGTGAAAGTGAGCAGATGAATGGTGAGATTTTCGAAATTTATAAACAACAGCAGGAACTCCGCAATCAACTTCAGGATAGATTGAGCAAAGAGGGTTTAAATGGAAATGGTGGAAATCTTTTAAAGAAGATGGAAGGTATTGAGCAACAATTGTTGGATAAAGGTTTTAACCAAAACACCCTTCAGCAAATGTTGAATCTTAAATACGAATTATTGAAATTGGACAAAGCAGATTTGGAACAGGGTCAAGAAACTAGAAGAGAATCCCAAACGAATAAACGACAATTTCAAAATAACACGCAGCTGTCTCCTGAGGATATAAAAAAATATTTCAACACTACTGAAATTTTGAATCGTGAGGCCTTACCTTTGCGCCAAGATTATAAAAACAAGGTTCAAGAATACTTTAAAGAAAGCAATGATTGATTTTAATTTTGAAACAGATTTTGAATTAATTAATTTATCGGAACTTCAAAAATGGATTGCTGAAATCATTATATCTGAAGGATGTGAATTAGGCGATATTTTATATGTGTTCTGCGATGATGAATTTCTACATAAATTGAATGTTGAGTTTTTGAATCACGATACTTTGACCGATATTTTAAGTTTTGATTCTCGGGTTGGAAAACAAATTAACGGTGAAATTTATATTTCAGTAGAGCGTGTTGCAGATAATGCGAAGGACTTCAAAACCGATTTTGAAGATGAACTTCATCGTGTTATGATTCACGGAATTCTTCACTTCTGTGGTTTTAAAGATAAGGGTACCGATGATGAAATCCTTATGCGGAAAAAGGAAGACGAAGCACTTCAAAAGCTCCCGGTTTTGTAAATTGTTATTTTGAGACTTAATGTCTTAAAATCAGATAATTATTGTAATTTTGCACCCCTTTTAAAAAGTTGAGATTAATCAAATGTTCCACGTGGAACAATTAAGACAATATATGTTTCCAAATGAATATGATGTTATTGTAGTTGGAGCTGGTCACGCTGGTTCAGAAGCTGCTGCTGCTGCTGCCAATTTGGGCTCAAAAACCTTGTTGGTTACAATGAATCTTCAAACAATTGCTCAGATGAGCTGTAATCCGGCAATGGGCGGAATCGCTAAAGGACAAATTGTACGGGAAATTGACGCAATGGGCGGATATAGCGGAATTGTTTCTGATAAAACAGCCATTCAGTTTAAAATGCTCAATAAATCAAAAGGACCTGCAATGTGGAGTCCGCGTGTGCAAAGTGATCGGATGCGTTTTGCGGAAACTTGGAGATTAATGTTGGAGAATACTCCGAACCTTGATTTCTATCAAGAAATGATTTCTGGGATTATTGTTGAAAATGGAAAAATTAAAGGAGTAAGAACTTCTCTCGGTTTAGAGATAAGAGGGAAAAGCGTAGTGCTTACAAATGGTACTTTTTTAAATGGTCTAATTCATATTGGCGATAAACAATTTGGCGGTGGCCGTGCTGGCGAAAAAGCATCCACAGGAATAACCCAAGATTTACTTAATTTAGGTTTTGAAGCAGGAAGAATGAAAACAGGAACTCCACCAAGAGTTGATGGAAGGTCTTTGGATTTTTCAAAAATGATAGAACAACCTGGTGATGAAATTCCAGAGAAATTTTCATATTCTGATCAAACTTCAGCTTTAAAACATCAGCGCTCTTGCCATATGAGCCATACAAGTTTGGAAGTCCATAATATATTGCGTGAAGGATTTGATCGTTCTCCAATGTTTAATGGATCAATTCAAAGCCTTGGGCCAAGATACTGTCCTTCAATTGAAGATAAAATTAATCGTTTTTCCGATAAGGACAAACATCAACTTTTTGTGGAGCCAGAAGGTTGGGATACGGTAGAATATTATATAAATGGTTTTTCCACTTCGCTGCCAGAGGATATTCAATTTAAGGCATTACGAAGAGTTGCTGGTTTCGAAAATGTAAAGTTTTTTCGTCCTGGTTATGCTATTGAATACGATTATTTCCCGCCAACACAATTGAAACATACTTTGGAAACTAAGTTAGTTTCAGGACTTTATTTTGCTGGACAAATCAACGGAACAACTGGTTATGAAGAAGCGGCTTCCCAGGGTTTGATGGCTGGCATTAATGCACATTTAAAAGTTAAAGAAAAGGAAAGTTTCATACTTCAAAGAAATGAGGCCTATATCGGGGTTTTGATAGATGATCTTATTACAAAGGGAACTGAAGAACCATACAGGATGTTTACTTCTCGTGCTGAATACAGAACCTTATTGCGTCAAGATAATGCTGACTTTAGGTTAACGCCAAAAGCATTTGAGATTGGTTTAGCAAGTGAAAAACGAATTAGAAAAATGGAAGATAAGAAAGTTAAATCAGAGGCTTTCGTTCAGTTTTTCAAAGAAACAAGTGCTGCTCCAGAAGATATTAATCCTATTTTGGAAATGAGAGAATCTGCTTTGGTGGATCAAAGTGATAAAATGTTCAAATTCTTTTCTCGACCAGAAGTTACGATGGAGGATATGAAGGAAATAGCTTCGGTTAAAAATTTTATTAACGACAACAAGTTAGATTCCGAAATGATTGAACAAGCGGAAATCCAAGTTAAGTATTCAGGCTATATTGAAAAGGAAAAAAATAATGCAGATAAATTAAATAGACTTGAAGGTTTAAAAATCCCTTCTACATTTGATTACACTAAATTAAAATCCTTGTCTTATGAAGCTCGTGAAAAACTTACTAAAATTAAACCTGCAACTATTTCGCAGGCATCAAGAATAAGTGGTGTTTCTCCAAATGATGTTTCAGTACTTCTTGTATATATGGGACGTTAACTAGATTGTTTCACGTGGAACATTTCTCTTTTATTCAATAAAGAACTTATAAAAAATCTTTAAACAATTTAATTTTCTTTCTTGGAAAATCACAAGACAACATATTTATCAGTTAAGGATTATTTGGTTTCTGGTGAACCTTTTGACTTGATTTACGATCCCGCTTTGGATTTTCTGAAAACATTTCCGCAGCCAAATCCTGAAGAACTGCCTAGATATTACGAAAGCCAGAATTATATTTCTCACACCGATGAGAAAAAAGGATTGCTTTCCGGCATATATCAATTGGTAAAAAGTTGGTCGCTTAAGAAAAAAACTAAGCTTATTTTCAATTTGAATGGAGAAGTTGGTTCATTATTGGATATTGGTTCAGGGACAGGAGATTTTTTAAAAACTGCAAAGGATAAAGGATGGAAAGTTTCTGGAATGGAACCAAATGAAAGTGCTGCCAAATTAGCTTTGGAAAAAGGAATTCATCTAAAAACTTCTTTAGAGGAATTCGAAGGAATTCAGTTTGATGTTGTAACACTTTGGCACGTTTTAGAGCACATTCCAAACTTAGAAGAAACCGTTCAGAAATTAGCTTCACTAGTAAAACCAAATGGAAGTTTAATTATCGCAGTCCCTAACTTTAAAAGTTATGACGCGAAACATTATGGAAAATATTGGGCTGCTTATGATGCGCCAAGACATCTTTGGCACTTTTCCAAAGAAGCTATTAAGAGCTTTTTTTCGGATAACTTTACGCTTCAAAAAATTGAACCAATGATTTTTGATTCTTTTTATGTAAGCCTACTTTCCGAAAAGTATAAAACAGGAAATGAATTTTCTCTAAAAGCTTTTTGGATAGGTTTTCAATCTAATCTTAAAGCAAAACGTTCAAAAGAATACTCTTCGCACATATATTGCTTTAAAAAACTCAAATAGGGCTTTTTCAAGCATTTTAAGCTATTCTCAGATAAAAACGGAAGTAACGTTAATTTAATCGTTTTTCGAGCTAATTACGGCGTTTAATAGCTATGATTTCAATAAAGAAGATTTATCTACTTTTAAAATGCATAAATAATATTTATACAATTTCAGGTCTATGAATTAACCGTGTTAGCTTTATGGAGAGGTCTGTAAAAATGATTTTAGGATTTCCATTTCGCTCAATGTGGTAAGAAGCATCTTCCAACGCAGAATTGATTTCAAAAATATTATTTTGATGTACAAAAGGTGAAAATTTTTCAAGTGAAAAGGAAGTATCTTTTGCTTCAAAGAACAAAAGCGTATCAGCTTTGTAGTTTTTTAAAAGCGCTTGTCTAAAAACTTCAATACAATAATTTAGAAATTTTTTCTGCGTTTCGCGCCCTTGGCCAGCAAGTTCGTCACTCCAATCCAGAAGATTATTTATAGCTCCTTTGTTTCCCTTAGCCCTAAAGGCGGTCCGAACCCAACTAATAAACCATTTTTCAAAAATTTCATCTTCACCTGATTCTTCTAGAAGTTGCAATGCTTTGTTATAGTCGCCTTGCGCTCTTCTGGCGGTTTTAAAAGCTAAAGATTCTAGTACTTCTCTACGAATTATCAGATTTTCGGCAATATCAACTTCGGAAAGTAATGGAAAAGTCAGTTTTTGGCATCGCGATCTTATGGTTGTAATTATTTGCTCTTCCTGCTCTGTTAGTAGGATGAGAACTGTATTGTCTGTAGGTTCCTCAACCAGTTTTAATATGGTGTTTGCGCAGGAAATATTCATATTTTCTGCCATCCAAATAATCATTACTTTATATCCGCTTTCAAAAGCTTTGAGTGATAATTTTTTTAAAATGTTTAGTGCTTCCTCTTTACTGATATTTCCTTGCTTATTTTCTATTCCTATACTTTGAAGCCACTCAAAAAGGGACCCGTAAGGATTTTTTGATACAAAATTGTGCCAGTCCTTTGCGAAATCGTCTGATGTAACTTTTTTCGTGTCCTTCCCTACCTTATTTACTGGATAAACAAAATGTAAATCTGGATGCGACCAGCGGGCAATCTTGCTTTTGCAGGACAAATATTCTGGACTTCCCTTTTCGTATTTATGGCATAACAATTCTGTGGCATACGCGATAGCCATTGGTAGTAAGCCACTTCCATTTACTCCAACAAATAGCTGTGCGTGCGGAATACGACCGTTTTCAATAGTTTTTGACAGGTGTGATTTTAAATGCTGTTGCCCGATTACTTCTGAAAAATCCATTCGCAAATCTAAACAATTTTAAGTTTTCTTTTCTGACTGAATTTTTCAAAAATTATTAGAAAAAGTACTGTTATACGGTAACCTTGTCTTCTAACAGCTAAAATGAATTTATACCTCAAAATAAGTATATTTGCTCGATAAAATTTTAATATGAAAACTGTAAACGATATTGATTTTAAAGATAAAAAAGCATTAATCCGTGTAGATTTCAATGTTCCGTTGGACGATGATTTCAATGTAACTGATGATACTAGAATTCGTGCTGCAAAACCTACGATTTTTAAAATTCTGGAAGACGGCGGAAGCTGTATCTTGCTGTCGCATCTAGGAAGACCAAAAAATAAAGAAGCGGAATTTTCATTGCAACATATCGTTAAATCACTGTCTGACGCAATTGGAATGCAGGTGAAGTTTGTTGATGATTGCATTGGACCAAAAGTTTCGGAAGCAGTTTTAAATTTAAAACCTGGAGAAGTTCTTTTATTAGAGAATCTTCGCTATTATGATGAAGAAACAAAAGGTGATCGTGATTTTGCTGAAAAACTGTCAAAATTTGGTGACGTTTATGTAAATGATGCCTTTGGAACAGCGCATCGCGAGCACGCTTCAACTGCTGTTATTGCCCAATTTTTCCCCGAAAACAAATACTTTGGCTTATTGCTTGCTTCTGAAGTAGAAAACGTAAAAAAAGTATTAGAAACAAGCGAAAAACCGGTTACGGCCATAATTGGAGGAGCAAAAGTTTCTTCAAAAATTACAATAATTGAGAATATTCTAGACAAAATTGACAATTTGATTATTGGCGGTGGAATGGCTTTCACTTTTATAAAGGCACAAGGTGGAAATGTTGGTAGTTCCCTTGTAGAAGACGATAAACAGACACTTGCACTAGAAATTTTAGAAATGGCTAAAAATAAATTTGTAGAAGTCTATTTGCCAGTTGATGCCATTATTGCAGATGATTTTTCGGAAAATGCAAATTCCAGGACTGAAGAAGTGAACAATATTCCCGACGGATGGATGGGTTTAGATGTTGGACCAAAAACAAACGAACTTTTTGCCGAAGTATTAGCTAAGTCAAAAACAATTTTATGGAATGGTCCCGTTGGTGTTTTTGAAATAGAAAAGTTTGCTCAAGGAACAAAAATCTTGGGTCAAAATATAGCAAAAGCCACTCAAAATGGAGCTTTTTCCTTAGTAGGAGGTGGTGATTCTGTAGCGGCGGTTCACAAGTTTAATCTCACAGACAAAGTTAGTTATGTGTCTACAGGCGGAGGTGCAATGCTGGAAATGCTTGAAGGAAAAACATTACCTGGAATAAAGGCCTTGATGAAATAAAGTTAATTAACAGTATCTTAGGCTTTTGGATTTGATTATTGCGTATTTTCGCACAATTATAGTTTTAGATAAAATTTTTTATTTAAAATTGCGTTTCAACTTTTATGGGATTTATGATTAGTTCCCTCGAATAACTTATTAATCAGGAGTCTTTGCCACAATCTCCTTAAGCAATAAAAAGCTAATGAAACTAAACAGAATTCTCTCCCTAATGTTGTTGCTATTATGCAGCATGAGTTTTGCCCAACAAGGTAAAAAACAACTAAAAAAATTGAACACTAAAAAAGTTCAAGTTGTTGACTCCATAAAGATTTCTAAAATAGCTCAAGAATTGCCATCTACATTAATAGCAACTGGTCTGAAAGATACCATTATATATGATTTGAAAGACATGGCTTCGGCCAGAAAAAAGGATAGTCTGTGGTTAAAAGAACTATATAAGTCTGATCTTTTTGATGATATCTATAACAGTGTTGCAAACCAATCTTATGATATGGTTGATTATGACGAACTTCCCACTGAAGTTTTGAAAAAGCGTCTTAAAGAACTAGATGCCCGCACTCCATTTAAAGTTGAATACAATCCTTCGTTGGAAAGCGTAATTAAGCAATATTTAAAAAATAGAAGAGGAAGTTTAGAACGTTTAATGGGTTTAAGTGAATATTATTTCCCAATGTTTGAGCAGGAACTTGATAAACACAATCTTCCTTTAGAATTAAAATATCTAGCCGTTATTGAATCTGCCTTAAATCCGCGGGCTCAATCAAGAGTGGGTGCTACTGGTCTTTGGCAATTCATGTACCCAACGGGAAAAATGTTTGGTTTAGACGTGAGTTCTTATGTTGACGAACGTTCAGACCCAATTATGGCCACGGAAGCTGCCTGTAAATATTTGAAAAGTTTAAATAACAGTTTCAACGATTGGGATTTGGCGCTTGCAGCCTATAATTCTGGTCCAGGAAATGTTTCAAAAGCTATTCGTCGTTCTGGTGGAAAAACAAATTATTGGAACCTACGCGAACATCTTCCACGTGAAACGGCAGGATATGTTCCTGCATTTTTAGCCACTATGTACATTTTTGAATATGCAAAAGAGCATGGGTTTAAATCACAAGGAAAAAGAATTCCCTTCGTTGCAACAGATACTATTAAAGTGAAGCAACAAATCACTTTAGATCAAGTAGCGAAGCTTACTAATCTTGACAAGGAAGAACTTGAATTTTTAAATCCTTCCTATAAACTCGGTATCATTCCAGTAATTAAGGATGAAAACTATATGTTGCGCCTTCCGCTAACTTCCGTTGGTGCTTTTGTTAATAACGAAGATGCTATTTACGCTTTTGCGCAAGAGGAGCAGGAAGTAGCTGAAAAGCCGGCACCGGAATTATATGAACAGCCTGAAAAAATTCGTTACCGTGTTAAACGAGGAGATTATTTAGGTAGAATTGCAGACAAGTATGGTGTTGGTGTTAGCCAAATTAAGAGTTGGAATGGTATGCGAAGCAATACTTTAAAGACCGGTCAGAATTTAATTATTTACCCTCGAAAGAGTAAACAGGACATTGCTAGTAATAATGTAACGACCACAGCTTCAAAAAGTAGTTCTTCGGAAAAAACATATACAGTGCGCAATGGGGATTCATTATGGAGTATTTCACAAAAATTTCCCGGAGTTTCAGTACAGAATATCCAAAAATGGAACGATATTAGTGGTAACAATTTGAAACCTGGAACTAAACTAAAAATCTATAAAGGATAGTTCCGCAAAAACATCCTTTAAATGAAATCTTTATACATTCTCTTTTTTACGCTAGCTGTTGCGTTTACTTCTTGTAATGACAGTGGGATAAAAGACAAATCGCTTCTTCCAAGTTCTGTTGGAAACATCAATTCACTTCAGATTATAACACCCAATGACTTATGGAATGGCATTGTAGGTGAAGCAATTCGGAATAATTTTGCCGCCCCAACAGATGGCTTGCCACAAGATGAGCCCTTGTTTTCTATGAACCAGATGCCTCCAGAAGCTTTTTCTGGCTTTGCGCGCAGCAATAGGTTATTCTTATACGTTGTTCTTAGTGACGAAAACAAAGCAACTGTTGCCAAAGACGAATATGCCAAACCACAAGCTGGAGCCGTTATAAAAGCTACTTCAGAAGAAGAATTGGTAGATTTAATAAATAAAAATGCTGCAAAAATAATTGAGTCATTTCACGCTTCCGAACTAAAGGAAAGACAACGAAGAACTTCTATTTCATTAATGAAATCAGATTCTTTAAAAAAGGTGATGGGCGTGAGTATGCAAATTCCCAGCGCATACAGAATAGCTAAAGCAACAGATAGTTTTTTCTGGATGCGAAAGGATCTAAAAGATGGAACCACAAACATTCTTGTATATACAGTTCCTTTATCAATGATTAAAAACGACAGCACAGCAGTTGGCGATATTATAAAAATTCGAGATTCCATAGGAAGCAAATTGCTGCCTGTAGAAGATGAAGGGCAGTTTATAACCGAAGACGCCTATGCACCATATCTCTTCAAAACTAAAATTGATGGTAAATTTGCCTATGAAACTAAAGGTACTTGGGAAGTAAAAGGGGCCTGGATGGGCGGACCGTTTATAAATTTTGCAGTTAGAGACGAAAAAAACAATCGCTATTTAATATTAGAAGGTTTTACTTATGCGCCATCTGCAGCCAAAAGAGACCTTCAGTTTGAGCTGGAATCTATTTTAAGCACTTCAAAAATAGAATAACTCCATATTTTCAATTAGCTTAATTTCGGTCAAAATACTATAAATCAAGTATTAGATAGATTTTATTCTCTATTTTTATATCTGAAATCACAGATCAGTCTTGGGTTTTGCTTTCTAAAAAACTATTTTTATAGTTATCGATTAAGCAAGTATAGCATATTGCTGACACTAAAATTTCAAATTATGAGAAAGATAAAACTACTTATTCCTATTTTTTTGATGTTTTTAGCTATTTCCTGTTCTAAAGATGATCAAAATGCTGAAGTTTCCTCAATTACTATAAAAGAGGGTCATTTGGAATTAAAAAGGCTTGAAACGAGACAACTAACTGTTAAGATTGAACCGGCCAACGCACCAAATCAAGACATTATCTGGAGCAGTTCCGATGAAAATGTTGCTTTGGTTAATGAGCTTGGAGCCGTAACTTGTAGATATGAACTTGGCTATACCATAATTTCTGCAAAAAGTGCAAATGGTATAATTGCTGAATGTAGAGTAGATGTTGTTATCAAATTTCCATAACTGTAAGATTAAAGAGTCTTCTGAATTATTTTTCAATTATGTATTATTATAATTGAAATTTGAAATAACACTCTTCAAGTGTTGTAAATACTATAAAGATTAAAAAAGAAAGCCTTTCATTTTAAAATGAAAGGCTTTCTTTTTTTGGGACATTTAAACGAAAACTATTTGTTATCGTCTATTTTTTTATCGTTAATATCGGTAGTTTCGTCCTTGGAGGCATCCTTAAACTCTTTAAGCCCACTGCCCAGTCCGCGCATAAGCTCCGGAATTTTCTTTCCGCCAAACAGTAATAATACAATCACTACGATTAATATAATCTGCCAAGGCCCAACCATACCTAATGGAATAAATAATGCGTTCATAATTTTTAAAATTTAATTAAGCAAATGTAACAAGAATTGTTTAGATACAACGTTTTGAGGATAACTTTAGCATCTTTAGCTCTAGTTTATTTTATATTTGTAAAAAGTAATTGCAACGTATGTCAAAGAAAGAAAAAGGCACCAAACGGTTCAAAAGGAAGTTATTGCACAAATACCGAATGGTAATTCTTAATGAAGAAACCTTTGAAGAACGTTTCTCATTTAAGCTGAACAGACTGAATGTCTTTGTTTTTAGTACGCTTTTTGCCCTGTTTTTAATTCTGACAACTACTTTTATTATAGCTTTTACGCCACTTCGTGAATACATTCCTGGCTATTCTTCTTCTACTTTAAAGAAGAAAGCGACACAACTAACCTATAAAACAGACTCTCTCCAACAGATTCTAGATGTAAATGAGCAATACCTCGCTTCCATTAAAAAAGTATTGACTGGCGATGTAAAAACTGTTAATTTCAACAAAGATTCAATCATTGAAGTGGCGAAATCAGATCCATCTGTTTTGATACGAACCTCAAGAAAGGATTCACTTTTGAGAGATCAAGTGGCAAAAGAAGATAAATACAACCCACTTATTGCTCCACAAGCGCAGGAATATACTTTATTTGCACCCTTAAAAGGTACTATCTCAGAACCCTATAATTCCAAAACAAAACATTACGCCGTTGATATTGTAGCGGCAAGGGATTCTCCTGTAAAAGCAGTTGCAGATGGAACTGTAATTTTTGCGGAATGGACTGTTTCCACGGGCTATGTAATCATTCTGAAACACAACAATAGCTTAATTTCCGTGTATAAACACAACGCCATGCTCACCAAAGAACAAGGTGAAATTGTAAAAGCTGGTGAAGTGATTGCCACCGTGGGTAACACTGGCGAACTCACAACCGGTCCACACCTACATTTTGAATTGTGGCGCGATGGTTACCCCGTAAACCCAACAAGTTTCATAGATTTTGATTGATAGCCTATGTCCTTAAAATCTGTTTCCGCTAAAATTTTTGCCAAAATAGTTGTCCTCCGAATTCAAAAATGGGCCAATAATCCTATTGAAACGCAGCAAAAAGTTTTTAAACAATTAATTTCTGAAGCGAAAAACACCGTCTTCGGAAAAGATCACGATTTTGAAAATATTTCTTCTTTTGAAAATTTTGCAAAGCAAGTTCCTGTTCGGGATTACGAAGAACTAAAACCCTATGTTGATCGTATGGTTTCGGGTGAAAAAGATATACTTTGGCCTGGAAAACCCCTATATTTCGCTAAAACTTCGGGCACTACTTCTGGGGCTAAATTCATTCCGCTTACCAAAGAATCTATGCCATATCACATTGAAGCGGCTCGGAACGCCATTTTATGCTACATAAACGAAACTGGAAATGCAGCTTTCGTGGATGGCAAAATGATTTTTCTACAAGGAAGCCCTGAAATGCAAGAAAAAAACGGCATTAAAACAGGGAGGCTTTCAGGAATTGTGGCGCATTACGTTCCAGCATATCTTCAAAAAAATCGTTTACCGAGTTTGGAAACTAATTGTATTGAAGATTGGGAAACCAAAGTAGATGCCATTGTTGAAGAAACCAAAAACCAAGATATGACTGTTATCAGCGGCATTCCGTCGTGGGTACAGATG
Organism: Aequorivita sublithincola DSM 14238; assembly: GCF_000265385.1. Taxonomy (NCBI): domain Bacteria; kingdom Pseudomonadati; phylum Bacteroidota; class Flavobacteriia; order Flavobacteriales; family Flavobacteriaceae; genus Aequorivita; species Aequorivita sublithincola. The sequence continues at coordinate 1,297,791 of NC_018013.1, read as the reverse complement.
TATTTTGAAAAACTTCAGAAAAGTACTGGACATAAGGTTGGCGATCTTTTCAAAAACTTCAATCTCTTTATTTATGGTGGTGTAAATTTTGAACCCTATCGCGCCAAATTTGAAAATTTAATAGGAAGAAAAGTTGATAGCATCGAACTTTTTCCTGCGAGTGAAGGCTTTTTCGCTTTTCAGGATAGTCAAAAAGAGAAGGGTATGTTGCTGCTTTTAAATTCGGGAATATTTTACGAATTTATTGAAGCCACCACTTTTTTTGATGAAAATCCAAAACGATTGACCATTGGCGAAGTTAAAACGGAAGTAAATTATGTAATGCTTATTTCAACAAACGCAGGACTTTGGGCCTATAATCTAGGGGATACCGTGCAGTTTATTTCAACAAAACCCTATCGTGTTATTGTTTCTGGAAGAATTAAACATTTCATTTCAGCCTTTGGCGAGCACGTTATTGGTAAAGAAGTGGAAGAAGCGATGCACAAAGCCATTTCAGCATTCAATTTTTCAATTACTGAATTCACCGTTGCGCCACAAATTACTACTTCCGAAGGAGAATTACCGTATCACGAATGGCTCGTAGAATTTGATAATACTCCCGAAAACCTTCAAAAAGTCGCTGAGTATTTAGATTCCGAAATGCAGCGTCAAAACTCATATTATTTGGATTTAATTGTTGGAAAAGTGCTTCAACCCTTGAAAATCATTTCCCTTAAAAAGAACAGTTTTCAAGAATTTATGAAATCTCAGGGAAAATTAGGCGGTCAAAACAAAGTACCTCGCCTTTCCAACGACCGCAAAATAGCTGATGCTTTGGTTAAAATTTAAACTTTGTTAAATATTGTTGGTCTTCAAATGAATCCAAATTTGTCATGATTCGTGTAGCGAAGCGGTCGTGATTCAAACCGTCAAAATCAATCCAAATCTAAATCAATAGTGAAGCTGAAGCGGTCTTATGTGTTATCCGAATATGACTAGAATTCAAACATAAAATTAGTGTTATCTTTGCATTTAATGACAAAATTAAGATCACACACCAGAACACGCGCTCAAGAAAGCACCCAAGCCATTGAGCGACTTTACATAACCATGCGCCACCTCTTTAACCGTGGGTTCTACAAACCTATGGGAGTTTCGGGCGAATCGCTTCGGGAAGCTTTGTTAACACTGCGCCCCGAGATTTATGGTTCCATAACAGAGGATAAAATTGAATTGCAAGGCCTGCTCTACGTTATGGATCGTTTGCCTCATGGAATTGAAGAATGTAGGTTCATCAATCTAACCAGTGATGAAGGTTATAAAGACTCACATTTTGCGCCGATAATTCCACTAAAACGTCGCAGAAATTGTTATCGAATAGATTCGGAGCAGATGAATATTGAAATCACTCGTGGTCGATCTGAAATCTATGATATCCTTACGCATTTAACCTTTCTATTTATTGAATCGCATAAGATTATGAGACAAATTCTCATCAACGAGAATGGTGAAGTAATCCGCGACTGGAAAAAACTGGAACAAGCCGTACTTAAAAAAGGCAAGCTAACACAAGAGGAAAAAGAAATTACACTTACCCACACAGCAAATTTCCTTGGAAGAACATTTGAAGAGGTAAAAAGCGTATATCCTTATTTCGCTAGTGAAAAAGATGAAAACAGGTTTTTCAATATTATCTATTTTCTTGGTAAACTAGCCATAGATGAAATGGTGGGAGACAACAAACGCATTATTACTTTTAGTCCGGTGTTGCGAGAGCGATTGGGTCACCATATTCACGGAGAGCAATGGGCTTTTAGTATAAAACATACTTTACAGAAAATGGGTTTGTTAAAGCGTCCAATACACATTATTAGTGCTAATATGCACAGTGTAATGAATAGTCTTTACGGTCCAAAAGCACTTCCAGCAGATTTTTCAAAGAAAAAACCTATGGAAGTTTTTGAAGCCTTAAGTAGTCCAATGAATATGAAAATGCGTGAAAAGGTTACAACAATAGCTTTAGCTGAAGGGATGATTTTTATTGAAGACCAAAGTGGAACCAATATTGACATTCAGATAATTGATACTGCCAAAATTAAGAAAAGCTCTTATATTGAAGGATTAAATGGTTTGGAGGATTCCAAAAAACCAGTAATCGTTGTAATGGACTACGCTTTCGGCGAACAGGCTTATGAAACTATGGATGAGCTTTTAAAACCCTTTATAGATGCTGAAAAAACGCGTCATTTCTTGAACGTGGCTTCAGTTTCCATTATGGGGAAAGCGGGAATTTTGGAAGGTGGTAAAGGAGATATTATGATTCCGTCAGCCCACGTTTTTGAAGGGACGGCAGACAATTATCCTTTCAAGAATCAAATGGATAAATCGTTATTTAAAGACGATGATGTAAAAGTTTTTAAAGGGACTATGATTTCAGTTTTGGGAACTTCACTTCAAAATAGAGATGTGCTTAAGTTTTTCCACAATTCTACGTGGAATGTAATTGGCCTTGAAATGGAAGGTGCGCATTATCAAAAAGCAATTCAGGCAGCGGCAAAAATACGCAGAAGCATAAGCCCAAAAGTAAAGGTTCGTTATGCTTATTACGCATCAGATAATCCTTTGGAAACAGGAAGCACTTTAGCCTCGGGTGGTTTGGGAACAACTGGCGTAAAACCAACCTATTTAATTACCGAAAAGATGTTAAATCAGATTTTAGATGTGCCTAAAAAATAATTTTAAAAGAGATTAAAGTCTTGATGGTAAATTATTAAGACTTCAAAAATTTTAATTATTTAAGCTGCTTCTTTAAATTTCTTAAGAAGAAATATTTGTTATAGATAATCTTATTTATCGAGAAAATCTGGGAAATTTGAATACGGTTTCTTTTAAAATTTCAATAATTGATTCGCCGCTTTTTCAAAATAATTTCCACTGGACTTTAGAAAGTGGAATAATCTATAGGGACGCAACCTTAGCGTTGCATTGGTATCTTCAAAAGGAAGAATTTATAAATTCAGAAAATGATTTACAATTTCCCAGTGTCAGGGAAGCAATTTCATGGAAAAATTTTCGAATCAAAGTGTTAATGGACAATTGAGAAGATGCATAAACAATGTGTCTGCCAGTTTTCCAGATCTTGAATTTGTCTTTATTTCAAAAGAAAACCTAAACATTAAAAATTTTATTTTGCTGAAAAGTTATGCCAAACAACGCGTTTTTCAATGTAAAAATAGCAACGAAACCGTCTTTTTGTGTTTAGCTAAACATAAAGAAAGTCGATCAGAAAAATTAAAAGAGGCAAGTCTTGCAAAAACAAACCATTACCGTACTTTTGCCGCGCCGATGGAACTTAGTTTTTTGGACAATTCAAAAGATGAAAGAACGTTTATGGTTTCAATTAGAGGCAGGAATGAAAGTTATCAGTCAGTATTTAACTATATCAATTAATCAATAGCATTTATTATGGCACAGAACAATCAAGATGAAATAGACTTAGGGTATCTTTTCGGGAAGATTTCAGGTCTTTTCAGATCCTTTGTAAGGCTTCTTTTTATGATTATAGCTTTTTTTATGAAGTATTTCCTAATATTTCTGATTTTGATAATCGTTGGAGTTGTATTGGGTTACTTTGTGGATAAAAACAAAACGGAGATCTACAATAACGAATTGATAGTTATTCCAAATTTTGAAAGTACACAATACTTTTATGATAGAATTGATGAACTTTCGGCAAAGCTTAAGAACAATGATAGTCTTTTTCTTAAAACTATATTGGGGCGGGAATTTAAAAATTTGAAAAAAATAGAAGCTGAGCCTATTATTGATATATTCTCCTACGCTACAAGTAGTCCCACACGTGTTGAACTATTTAAAATCCTTACAGACAAACAGGATATCCCAAAATTTTTAATAGATCCCCAAAATTTTCAATATTACAAATACCATCACTTATACATTAAAATTGAAGGAAAAGATTCTTCAAAAGAGATAGTTAATAATCTTATGGATTTCTTAAATGATAGTCCTCATTTTAATGATTATATGGGCGAAGGCCGTAAAAACACAGAGTTTCGAATTGCAAATACGGAAAAGACAATAATAAAGATTGATTCGATTTTGAGCGCATCCGGACAGAGAACTAACACAAATACACCCTCTGTTTTAGTTAGTGATAATAGCCAACTTAACGATGTAATAGAATCTAAGGAAAGAATGATGTACAGTTTGCTCAGGTTGAATATGCAAAAGATTGATGAACAAAATATTATCAAAGTGGCTTCTATAAATTACAATATTTCTGAAGTATCAATATTTAGGGTTAGCAATAAATTAAAATACCCTTTACTTCTAGTATTACTTTTTTCGGGATTTTTCTTTCTAAGGTATATTTATAAAAAGATGAAGCATATTGCTGAAACGAATGCGAGATAGACATTATGAAGAAAAAAAACCTCATTGTCTTTGGAACAAGACCTGAAGCTATAAAAATGGCGCCCTTAGTGCGCGAATTTTTGAGAAACGATACTTTTGAAACCAAAGTTTGCGTAACCGCCCAACATCGTGAAATGCTGGATCAAGTGTTGGATTTTTTCGAAATCGTACCAGATTACGATCTAAATTTAATGCGGCCAAATCAAAATCTCTATAGTCTTACCGCCACAATCATTGAAAATATGAAACCGGTTTTAGATGAAGTGAAACCCGATTTCGTTTACGTTCACGGTGATACAACAACATCCATGGCAGTTGGAATTGCAGCTTTTTACAGCGGCGCTAAAATCTGTCACGTGGAAGCTGGACTTCGTACTTTTGACCGTCAATATCCTTTTCCGGAGGAATTCAATAGACAGCTTACTGGTAAAATTGCGGACTATCACTTCGCTCCTACCAACCTTTCCAACAATAATCTTTTGGCCGAAAACATTTCCGAAGAAAACATTTTGGTAACTGGAAACACTGTTATTGATGCCCTTCTTTACGGAATCGAAAAAGTGAATTCTGAAAATTTCAAAGATGAAGAGATTGAGAAACTAAAGACAGTTTTAGATTTTCAGAATGAAATAATCTTAGTTACTGGTCACAGAAGGGAAAACCATGGCGAAGGCTTGATAAAAATCTGTTCAGCATTAAAAAGCATTGCTGAAAAAAATCCTAGTGTACAGATAATCTATCCTGTACATTTAAATCCTAACGTTTTAAAACCCGTACACGAGCTGCTTTCGGGAATTTCAAATATAATTTTAACCGAGCCACTTGCCTATCCAGCTTTTATTTGGTTGATGGAAAAATCATTCCTAATCATAACCGACAGCGGCGGAATACAAGAAGAAGCACCAAGTTTAGGAAAACCAGTATTGGTAACTCGCGAAACTACCGAAAGACCTGAAGCTGTTGAAGAAGGCACTGTTTTATTGGTAGGTACAGATACTGAAAAAATAATTGTTGAGACGCAAAAATTTCTTGACGATTCAGCATATTATAAAAAAATGACTCAGTTGCATAATCCGTATGGAGACGGAAAAGCAACGGCCAGAATAGTAAAATTTATCAAGAATTTGAATCATGGAGCATAAACCCACAGTAGTAATGATGGGACTTGGTTATATAGGTTTGCCTACAGCAGCCTTGATTGCCAGCAAAGGAGTGAATGTAACAGGAGTTGATATTTCACAAAATGTGGTAAACACTATAAACGAAGGGAAAATCCATATTGTAGAACCAGATCTTGACGGATTGGTGCATCACGTTGTGAAACAAGGTTTTTTAAAAGCCGCCACAAGCCCTGTGGAAGCCGATGTTTACTTAATTGCTGTACCAACACCATTCAAAGAAAACCACGTTCCAGATCTTTCTTATGTGGAAAGCGCAGTGAATAATTTGATTCCAACTTTGAAAAAAGGCGCTTTGGTTATTTTAGAATCAACCAGTCCTGTTGGCACAACGCAAAAAGTACAGGAAATTATTTTTAAGCAACGTCCAGAATTGAAGGGCGAAATCTTTATAGCCTATTGTCCAGAAAGGGTTTTACCAGGAAATGTTATTTATGAATTGGAGCAGAACGACCGTGCTATCGGCGGTATTGATGAAGCTTCAACTGAACGTGCAGTTTGGTTCTACAAACATTTTGTGAAAGGTGAATTACACAAGACCAATTCACAAACTGCGGAAATGTGCAAATTAGTTGAAAACTCATCACGAGATGTGCAGATTGCTTTCGCCAATGAACTTTCAATGATTTGTGATAAAGCAAACATCAACGTTTGGGAGTTGATTCGTTTGGCTAACAAACATCCACGAGTAAATATTCTGCAGCCAGGAACTGGTGTTGGCGGTCATTGTATTGCGGTAGATCCGTGGTTTATTGTTTCTGAATTTCCTGATGAAGCAAAAATAATCCGATCCGCTCGAGAAATAAATAATTATAAAACCGATTGGGCCATTGAAAAGGTAAAGAATGAAGCCTTGCGTTTCAAAATTGATAATGGTCGAGATGCAATTGTAGCTTGTATGGGTCTTGCTTTCAAACCTAATATTGACGATCTGCGTGAATCTCCAGCAGTACACGTTTGCGAAGCTTTAGAAAGCGACGGTTTTAAAACGCTGAACGTAGAGCCAAATCTTAAAAAGGAAACTAAAAGAGAGCTTACGCAAACCAATGAAGCAATTGAAAAGGCAGATATATTGGTATTTTTAGTGGCGCACACGGAATTCAAAAATCTCTCTTTGCCAGACAACAAAACGATTTTTGATTTTTGTGGCGTATTGTGTTGATTAATATATTGTTTTTCTAAAAGAATTTAGATTTAGTAAAGAAAATTTTCAACTAAATGAAGCTCCATAATAAGATTTTAGACAAAAACAATCTCTTTACCCGGGGTATGGCGAGTACTGTAATTAAAATGCTCGGGGCAATAGGAAGTTATGTACTGTCATATCTTATTGCTTTAAAATATGGTGCTGAAGGAAATGGGGTTTTTGCACTTTTTATGACCTATATAGTTATATTAAGTACGTTATTTTATATAGGACTTGATCTTTACTTAGTTAAAGAGATATCATCACTAATAACTGAACTAAAGTTCCAAAATGTAAAAAAAATTTATTATGCTATACTCAAAACGTATCTTTTTCCACTGAGCTGCGGGGGAATTTTTTTGTCGATATTACTTTTCTTTTTTTTAAAAAATAATATATACTCGCTTACCACAATAGGTCTTACTTTAAATATCTTCATCGATTTGCATAGTGCTGTTCTACAAGGAATGAAAAAGGTAGAATGGTATAGTTATTTTACCCAGTTTGCGAAATATTTATTTACTATATTTTTTATTATAATTTTTACATATAGTAATAATGCTGAAAATATTCTTTTTCTATATATAGCTAGCTTATTTCTTAATGCGTTATTTTCATTTTTTGTTGTTCGATTTTATATAAAAAATCTAAATGTTAAAGGAGTATTATCCACTAATAGATATTCGATAAAATCAATATTTTTAATTTCCAAAGAATTTTTATTTTCGTCAGCCCTTATTATCATACTTGTATGGGTAGATTTTATTTTTATTGATATATTTCTGACCAAAGATGAAGCTGGTATATATAGTGTTGCTTTAAAAATAGCTACTTTAATTTCTTTTAGTTTTACAGCATTCAATGCTTTTCTTGCACCAAGAATATCAGAAATTTATGCCAAGGGAAATATATCTGAATTGCAAAAAATAATTACTCAAAATTTCCTTTTTACACTGCCTATGATTGTTATTCCCTTTTTAGGAATTATTATTTTTAAAGAAGATTTATTGCGATTTTTTGGAAAGGAATTTATTTCTGGAATGTCCGTTTTAGTATGGCTAGCACTGGGTCAGTTCATAAACTCAATATTTGGCCCCGTAAGTTTATTACTTCAAATGACAAATCATCAAAAGTTATTTCAGAATATTCTATTAATAAGTTTTGTGATAAAATTGATTAGTTCATTTGTTTTTATCCAAATGTTTGGACTTCAAGGAATAGCCATAGCGAGCACATTAGCACTGGCATTTTGGACAATTGTAGGGAGTTATTTTATTAGTAAAAAAATAGGCGTATTTTCATGGTTTGAGATAAATGAGTTAAAGACACTCCTTGGCATAAGATTAAAAAAATAATATGATCATTAAGAATAAAAGAATTGCAATAATTTCTATGGGCATTATGGCTATAGCATTTACGCTATTTTATTTTTCAGATGGAATGGGAAAGTACTTATTAAAAGAGGAAGCTGGCTTTTTCAGATATAGCGCTATTATAAAGGCAATTTTTGAAATTTTAATTTTAGGGTACGCTGTTCTTACACTCAGAAAAGCTAAATTTAGTATTTTGATTGTACTGTTCATTCTTTTGGTCAGTTTTTTGATTGGACAATTTTTTCTAAGTTTAAATTTTTCTGAAATTAACTTTTTTGAAAACTTCAACACCCTTTTTAAATATTTTTTCCCTTTTATTTTTTTCTTGCTTGCGTTAGATATATTACAATCAAAATCTTATCCCTTTCTATTGCTAAAAGTATATAAGTTTATAATGACTCTGAACGGCATATTTATAATTACAGGGCTTATACTTGGTATAGAAGTTTTTAAAACTTATCCCGGTCCCTGGCGGTTTGGATATGATGGTCTTATTTTTGCTCAAAATGAGGCATCTTTTATATTTATTTTTGCTTTAACCATAGTTTATTATCGACGTTATTATTTGAATATTAAAGAATTTTTTTTCTGGTTTATTTTATTTACTTCATTAGTTGTAGCTACAAAAGCGGTTTTTCTATATTTTATATTTCTTTTATTCTTCCATATCTTTAAAAAAGTTTCATTTAAAAATATTTTGACTTTTGGTGTTTCATCAATAGTTATAGGATACTTTTTATTTAGTACTTTGATAAATAAAATTATTCTCAATTCTTACAATACCTTTATGTATATGTACTATAAAGAGGGATTGACTTTTGCACTCTTTTCTGGCAGGAATGTATATATTCAAGATAAGCTTTACCCTCTTATCTTTGAATATTGGAGTATTCCGAATTACATATTTGGAGGTCAAGATGTAGTGGCTCACTACATAGAAATGGGTTTTTTAGATCTTCTTTTATTTTTTGGCATTGCGGGTTCTATTATATACCTATATGTTTTTTACAGAATATTTAGATTATTACCTTTTGAAAAGTATTTTAAGTTATTTTTTGGGATAGTCTTCTTTCTAATTGTTGCAACTGCAGGACATTTTTTTGAGAGCGGTATCGCAGGAATTCATTTTATGATGATGTTATTACTATTGAGCAAATATGGAGATAAGTTAGAATTAAATTTAGAAAACCATGAATTCGAAAGACGCTAAAAGAATTTTCTTAGTTTTTGGCGCAGCCACTGCAGCGATTGGTTATATTTTTTCAATAACTACGGGATCCATCGGGATTATGATTTTTCTTTTAGCTTGGTTAATAAATTATAAGAGTATCACATTTAACAAATTAACAAAAAAGAATAAACTTTGGCCGTTAGTCTTATTTTTTTTATTTCTAATATTAGGTTCATTTCATGGAGGGGATTTTTATAAATCCCAAAAGATTCTAGTCCGTTTTATTCCTTTTTTACTTTTCCCAATTTTATTTATAACAGCTCCCATCTTCAGTTCCAAAGAAAGACTTAGAATTATTAAAGTCTTTGTTCACTCTCTTACTATTTTTTTTATAATTTGTTTAATTGTTGCCATTAGTAGACAAATTGGGTTTTGGAATCGTGGCGGGATATTCAACTGGTATTATTTCTATAGGTATGATTTTTTAGAAGTATTTAAACAGCATCCCACTTATTTATCAATGTTTACTCTTTTGTCATTAAGCTTTGTTTTATTTCTAAAAAAGGATTTATTTGGAAAAAGATTTTTACTTATTACCACCTTGTTAATACAAATGACAGCCATTATTTTTTATGGAAGTAGGATTGGTTATATTTTGTTTCTTTTTTTACTCGTGATTTATTTCTTTAGAAATTTTCGTACCAAAAATGGATATAAAAAATTTCGGTCTGCAGCTATATTTATTTCCAGTTTCATTTTGATGGTCTTTTTGGTTTATAAAATACCTATTGTGAAGGAAAGAATATTCTATACTTTTGGGCTTTCATATGACTATAAATTCAATAATATCGAATCAATTAACGAAGGCGGTATTCCTGAAGAACATGGAAGGTTTCTTTTATGGAAGGATGCAGTTAGCTTAATAAAAGAAAGACCATTTTTTGGATTAGGTACTGGTGCCACGGAAAAGGCCTTACTTAAAAAATATAAAGAGATGGGTCATATCCTTTTTTTAGATAATAAATATAATGTCCATAACAGCTATTTGCAGACTCTTTTAATGGGGGGAATTTTTCTTTTGGCGGTCTATCTACTTATCATGCATAATTTGTTGTGGAGCAGTTTATCAAGGAAAGATGTATCTTTATTTATGTTTTTTCTAATTATTGCTATTACCTCCATCACTGAAACAATTTTTGTCTCCCGTGGAGTACAATTTCTCTCATTTTTCTATTGTTTCTTTCTAATGCGCGAACATGAATAAAAAATTAGCTATTTACGGAGCTTATCCACCACCTCTCGGTGGAATTTCTGTACATATTAAAAGAATAGAACCATATTTAGAAAGCGAAAATATTGATTACACGATTTTTAATTTTGGATCTTATAAAAAAGAAAATGTGATTCCTACACATAAAAGTGTGTTTTGGTACTTAAAAATTTTATTTATTAAGAAATATAAATTATTCCATTTTCACGAAATGGTCGTAAGCATTGATTATATTTTTTATTTTTTATTTTCTTATTTTAATAAAACTAAGTTTATTATTACAATTCACGCTGGAGAACTAAGTAGATTAAATCTTTTTTGTCTAACCAAAACAAAAAATATAAAAGTGATATCTGTTTCTGAAAATATTAATAAATTATTGCTTTTAAAAGATATTGATTCCATATTATTACCAGCTTACGTACCACCTCTCAATGTTTCTACTAAAGAACTAAAGAAGGATCAAAGAATATATTTTCTTTTTAGTGTGTGGAAAGTTACGAAAGAACTCTCAGAGAAGATATATAATATTCCATTGGCGCTTCATTTTCTTAAAATGAATACTCACAAATATAAAATGCTGTTTCTGATTGGGAATAAAAAAATTTCGGATTTGGATTATTTGAATAAAATTATTGAAACTTATGGCGTAATGGACTCGGTAGAAATAATATACGAAGAAAATCTTGTCGAATATATTCGAAATTGTTCTTTTCTACTCAAAACCAATTTAGTAGATGGGTATGGAATTGCCTTGCAGGAAGCAATGGACTTAGGAATTCCTGCAATTGCGACTGACGTCTGTGTTAGGCCTAAGGGAACGGTTTTATTTAAGGATAACAACTTGACAGATATGACTGAAAAAATCTCGCAAACATTGTCGCAACCAGTCGAAAATATTTTAAAGAACAAAGAAGATTTACAATATCATTACGACTTAATTAAAATTTATAAGCAGATGCTTAATAATTAATAATATTATCTATGTGTGGAATTGCAGGTTTTATTGGATTTCAAAACAAAAGTGAATTTGCAAAAAAAGCAAATGAGATTCAAAAACACAGAGGCCCTGATGATCAGTCAATTTGGGAAGATGACTTTATCTCTTTGAGCCATCAACGTCTCTCTATTATTGATCTTGAAAATCGTGCCAATCAACCTTTTGAAAAGCACGATCTTGTTCTTGTTTTTAATGGTGAAATTTATAATTATCTTGAAATAAGGAGAAAATTAGAACTAGAATATGAATCAAAATTTACCACTACTTCAGACACTGAAGTAGTCATTGAAGCTTTTTATCATCTAAAGGAAAAATGTCTGGATCTTTTCATAGGGATGTTTGCCTTTTGTATTTACGATAAAAATAGTAACGAAACTTTTTTGGCTCGCGATCATTTCGGAATTAAGCCTTTATTTTATTATCACAATAAAAAACAATTTGCTTTTTCATCAGAATTAAAAACACTTGTAAAACTTGGAATTACATCTAAAAAAATAAATAAGGAAGCCTTGGTAGCGGCTCTAAACTATTTATGGATCCCAAATGACGTTTGCATTTTTAACGATGTTGTAAAATTGCCGCCTGGTAGTTATTCCGTACTCGATGAAAAAGGAGTTCTAAAATCCAAGCAATTTTGGTCATTGAATGAAAAAGAAAAGAAAGCTGAAAATGTGCTGTCAGAATTAGATAACGCTCTCCATAATACAATAGACCGTCATTTAATTGCAGACGTACCAGTAAGTAGCTTTTTGAGCGGTGGGTTGGATTCATCCTTGATTTCTGTGTTAGCAAAAGAAAGACTTCAAAAATTAAACACATATACAATTGGAACTTCTCAAGAGGATAAGAAAATTGAAAAAATGCCCGATGACCAAAAGTACGCGAAGCGGTTGGCAGATGAATTTGGGTTTAACCACGAAGAAATTATTGTAGATTCTTCAATAATTGATTTGCTTCCCAAAATGGTTTATACTTTGGATGAACCCATTGGTGATCCTGCTGCCATTAATACCTATCTCATTTCAAAAATGGCAGCACAACGAGGTGAAAAAGTATTACTTTCGGGAATGGGAGCTGATGAAATTTTCTTTGGTTACAGAAGACATATGGCAACTTTATTGGCATTGAAATATAATAAAACCCCTCGTTTTTTAAAGAATACAATAAAGAGAACGGTAAATTTCTTTCCTGTAAAAAGTGAAAAAGGAGGATTAAAGTTGGCGCGTTGGGCAAAACGATTTCTTTCCTTTACTGATTTGCCAGAACATGAAACCTATATGCGCAGTTATAGTTATTATTCTAAGGTAGAACTTGGACAATTATTTCAAGGCGACTTTTCAAAGGAAATAGACGGTCTATATGAAAAGCACAATGCTATTTTTAATGCCAAATTTGATGGTGATATTATAAACAAGATATGCAACACGGACATCCAAATGTTTATGCTTGGGCTTAATCTTACTTATACCGATAGAGCATCTATGGCGGCATCGGTAGAGGTTCGCGTTCCCTTTATTGATAGGGATTTTATAAATGCGGCAATGGCAATTCCGGGAAAAATAAAATTTCAAAATAGAGTACCGAAATACCTTCTTAAAAAAACAGCAGAAAACTATTTACCCGATTATATAACTAACCGAAAAAAAGCATCCTTTGGTGCGCCTATCAGGTCTTGGATATCAAAAGACTTGAAAAAAATGGTTGATGACTATTTATCTGAAGCCCAAATAACAAAACGAGGGATTTTTAATTACAGATTTGTAAAAAAGATGATAGATAATGATAGACAGGGCATAGCAGATTATGCCTACCAAATATACATGTTATTGACGATTGAAATTTGGTTTAGAGAATTTGTGGATTGAAAATATTATATTTTCTTGCCCCAATAAAATCTATAAAAACCCAGATATTTAGCAAGGCTTCTCTCCAGTTTTGGATGTTTGCTGGAAATGGGAAAATGATATTTTTCAGTTCGTTCAACTATTAAATTATGTTTAGCCAACAAGTCTATAATTTCTTTCTTATAATAAATATTTGCGATTGTGCAACTAGGCCCATCCGTGCAATGATGCGGAAACTCTTTCCAAGAAAGATATTTCCATCCCATTTTTTTAAAGTTTTGGTAATGTTCAGCCCAAGTTGGATTAGATTTTAAACCTATCTTATTTTTAAAGATCTCTGCTAACATCCGTGCTCTAAAATACATTTGTATTCTAAACCAATAATTAAAAGAATCTTTGGTGTAGAGCATAATTATAAATTCCCCGTCCGGTCTTAAAATCCTATGTATGCCACTGAATGTATTTTCTATATTGTCAGTATGGTGTAATACACCTTGGGAATAAACAAGATCAAAAGATTCATTTTTAAAAGGCAGCTCTTCCGCACTTCCTTTTACAATAGTTCCTTTTAGACCCAAAAGCTCCAAATGTTTAGTAGTGGAATAAACAGCCTCATCGGTTAAATCTATGCCAGTGTGGGATTTTGATTTTGCGGCCCACTGTGTAGTATCTGCACCTACACCCAAACCTATTTCCAAGGTATCTTTATTACTGCTATCGTACTCGTTTATTATTTCGAGCAAATGATGCTCTTTTTTATATCTAAAAGCTCTGTATTCGTTAAAAAAAGCAGGGGTATAAATTTCCTCGTTTACAAATTGCTTTCCGCAGAGATGTTCATTCCAAAAATTTTCTACTTTTTCAATTTCTTCGTGCTGTATCATTTCTTATAAAAGATTTTCTGTAAAACTTGTGCAAATGTATTTATTTTAACGATGGAAAGCATATTTGAAGAAAAAATCTGTGCAAATTTTAATTTTTTTAGTATCTTATAGTCTTAAAATCATTATTATGATAAAATCACTAGTTATATTTTTAACAATTCTTTTTATTCCGCTTCATTTTTTGGGACAACAATTAAAAGGTCCAATAGAACCGTGCGAAAGCCAACCCGTGGTTTTTGATTTAAATAGCGAATATTTCTATGAAGGATTTGATTATTGTAATTATGCAGAAATGCGTCAAATAACTTATAATAAAAGATGGTATTGGGTTCCAAGACACGAAATGGATATAGATATTAATAGTGATGGCATTATTGAACCTTGGGAGGATCATAGAAATCAAGAAATCACGAATATTGGCGGGAGAACTTGTTTAAAATTTGAAAGTGCTAGACCTAAAGCACACAGCGTGCTCCTAGCAGAATTTGCTCCAGCATTATGGACAGAAGTATGGGATTATCATTCTGGAAACATCATTCAAGAATTAAATCTAAATATCCCGATTGAAACAACATCTGGGGATTTATTGGATTTCTGGCCAACATTTTGACAATTTGTGATGCTTTCCAAGGAGAATCTTCTATATGCCAAGTAGGATTTTTTTGTAGATATTCTCCGTTTAAATCCGTGTAAATTTTTTCTGACATTAGCTTTGTTATTGGACTATGAGCAAGTTTTCTGTTGCGGTTTGAACACTCTTTGCGAGTGCAAAATTATTTTGAAGGGCAAATATAGTAAAAGAGGATTATTTATTGAGGTATTAATTTTGGCATATAATACCATCAGCTTTGAATTGAGGAGGTTGTTGATGAAACGGGATATGAACCATTAACTTTCACCTTAAAATTAAACATACAATAGGTTGTTTTAAATTTAACTTATCACACGCTTATAACCAAACTTCGAAATGGTCAGCAATTAAATATTGAAATTGTGGTTAATTGAAAACCAAGCAGAATAGAATAATACTCTTTTAACATTTTGCTGGTTTCTACTTAGACGTTGCACTTCATTTGTAATAGTTATTCCTTACTTTTGCACCAAAATTCGCAATAATGAAGCAAGTAATCCAAAACTTTAAAACTGGAGAATTATATGTAGATGAAGTGCCAAACCCTTCCATTTCGGAGAATATGGTGCTGGTAGAAAACAAATTTTCCTTGATAAGTGCGGGAACTGAAAGAGGAACCGTAAAAGTTGGTAAGGCCAGCCTCATCGGGAAAGCCAAACAACGCCCAGATCTTGTGGCGCAAGTTCTTCAGAATATAAAAAAGGAAGGTTTAAAAGCCACAATCGATAAGGTAAAAACCAAGCTTGATTCCTTAAAAGCACTTGGTTACAGTACTTCTGGTGTTGTTGCAGCTTCAATGGATAGCAACAGCAAATTTAGACCGGGAGACCGCGTTGCTTGTGCGGGTCAGGATTACGCCTCGCATGCTGAGGTGGTTGCTATTCCGCAGAATTTAGTGGTTAAAATTCCTGAAAATGTTTCTTTTGAAGAAGCCAGTTTTACAACATTAGGCGCAATTGCTTTACAAGGCGTTCGCCAAGCAGAACCTAGATTGGGCGATAAAGTTTGTGTAATTGGCCTTGGACTTTTAGGTCAGCTTACCGTTCAATTACTAAAAGCAAACGGTTGTCGCGTTTTTGGTATAGATCTTTCAAAAAATTTGATTGATCTCGCTATTACAAGTGGCGCTGATGGAGCGATGCTTCGTAATGATTCTAATCTAAATACTGCTATCGATAACTTCACAGATGGTCACGGTTTTGACAGCGTTATTATCACCGCTGCAGCTCCAAGTAACGACCCGATTGAACTTTCCGCAGTTATAAGCCGCAAAAAAGGAAAAGTGATAGTTGTGGGTGCCGTAAAAATGGATATTCCACGAGATCCAGATTTCTACAGAAAAGAACTGGAGCTAAAAATGTCCTGCTCTTATGGTCCAGGAAGATATGATAATAAATACGAAGAAGACGGCCACGATTACCCATTCGCCTACGTTCGCTATACCGAGCAGCGAAATATGGAAACTTTTTTAGACCTCATTTCACAAGGAACGGTAAAACTCGATAATCTAATCACCCATACTTTCGATATTTCCGAAGCTGAAAAAGCATATGATATTGTATTAGGAAAAGTTGAAGAGCCACACATCGGTATTTTACTTGCCTACCCTGAAAGTAAAACGAAAAAAACCTCTTTGGTATCTGTTCAATCCAATGCAGTTTCAACCATAAATATTGGTTTTATAGGCGCTGGAAGTTTTGCGCAGAGTTACTTGATTCCTTATACCAAGAAAGAAGGGGCTTCACTGGATACTGTTGTTACCACCAAAGGAATTACCGCTAAAAATGTAGCATCGAAATTTGGTTTCAATAAAGCATCATCAGAAGCTCGGGATATTTTGGACAATGACCAAATTAACACCGTTTTCATCGCAACGCCTCACAATAGCCACGCTCCATACACAATGGAAGCACTTAAAGCTGGAAAAAATGTTTTCGTTGAGAAGCCTTTGGCGATGAATTATGATGAATTAGAAGAAGTTAAAAAGGTTTATTTGGAAAGCAACCGAAAATTAATGGTTGGTTTCAACCGAAGATTTTCACCCATCGCTGAAAAGATTAAGTCTGAATTTGTAGGTAACGGCGAACCAAAAGTGGTAAACATCCGTGTGAATGCTGGTTTCCTTCCGAAGGACCATTGGACACAACACAAAGAAATAGGTGGCGGACGTATCATTGGCGAAATGTGCCATTTTATAGATTTGATGCAATATTTCACCGATGCAAAACCAGTGAAAGTTTATGCAGCTTCAATAAAAACTGATAACCAAAACCTTACTTCAGAAGATAATATTTCAATAACAGTTTCCTTTAGCGACGGTTCCATAGGTAATCTTTTATACTTAGGAAATGGCGACAAATCCCTTCCGAAGGAACTAATTGAAGTTTTCAGTGGCGGAAAAGTAGGTAGAATACACGATTTCAGAAAAGGAGATCTTCACAAAGGGAACAAATTGATTAAACTGAAATTGGATGGAAAAGGCCACAAACAGGAAGTCGAAGCCTTTTTGAAATCTTTAAAAGAAACCACCGAAGCACCAATCCCTTTTGAATCTATTTATCTTACAACGCTTACTACGTTTAAAGTTTTGGATTCTTTGGCTACGGGAATGGCGCAGGATATTTAGTATATAATTACAAGCAATTCCAGATCTAACAGGTTTTTGAAACCTGTTAGGTCTTTTCAATTATATTCGGTTACTTTTGCAACTTCAAAAATAATTGCGGAGGAACAAATGGCCGATTTTAAGAACAGTTTCCAAAAACTGAAATCCTATTGCGAAAAGGAAAACTTTAAAGGTTGGGATCCGTATGATGGCCTTAATAGCAAGGTTTTCAATGTTGTTCCTGTAATTTCAAAAAAGCGCTTCTTTAGGCTTGCATGGATTCAAGTTTTCAAAAGAAGTCCTATTAATCTGCGAAAAATTACTTCCGTAGAAAAAGGATACAACGCCAAAGGACTAGGACTTTTTATCACTGGATATTGCAATCTTTATAAAAACGATCCACAGCCAGCATATCTCGAAAAAATAAACCAGCTTTCCGAACAAGTACTGAAAATGCAATCTGAAGGCTATTCCGGAGCCTGTTGGGGTTATAATTTTGATTGGCAAGCACGGGCGTTCTTTCAACCCAAAGGAATGCCAACGGTGGTTGCAACTACATTTATTACTGAATCTTTGCTGGAAGCTTATAAAATCACAAAAAACGAAACATATTTAGAAACCGCTAAAAGCGCAACGCAATTTGTTTTGAAGGATTTAAACAGAACGTTTGATGACAAGGGGAATTTCTCCTTTTCCTATTCACCATTAGATAAAACACAAGTTTTTAATGCATCGTTGCTAGGCGCAAAACTTTTGAGTTTGGTATACGAGTTTACAAAAGAAGAAAATTTACTCACCGAAGCCAAAAAAGTAGTTCAATACGCAGCCGATTTTCAACAGAAAAATGGCGCGTGGGCTTATGGCACCTTACCTTATCATCAATGGGTGGATAATTTTCATACGGGTTATAACTTGGAATGTATTTATACCTACCAAAAAGTTTCAGGCGATACTTCTTTCTCAAAAAATATTGAAAAAGGACTGGAGTATTACTTAAAAACTTTTTTCACTGAAGAAGGAATTTCAAAATATTACAACAATTCTATTTTCCCGATAGACATTCACGCACCTGCACAATTGGTTGTAACTTTGAGCAAACTGGAAGTTTTACAGAAAAACAAGGCGTTAGTAGATAAAGTTTTGACTTGGACCGTGAACAATATGCAGTCCGACAAAGGGTTTTTTCAATATCAGAAAAACAAGTATTTCAATAGCAACATTCCGTATATGCGTTGGGCACAGGCTTGGATGTTTTATGCTTTTTCGTATTATTTTTTAGAAACCAATGAGCGATAGAATCCACATATTAAACACCACGATTGATAATCTTTCTATGCAGGAAACCCTTGCTTTAGTGGAAGAAAAAATAAAAACTGGCGAACAATTGCACCACGTGGTTGTGAATGCCGGAAAAATTGTGTCAATGCAAAAAGATTTGGAATTGCGACGAAGTGTGGAAGAATCACACATCATAAACGCCGACGGACAAGCGGTAGTTTGGGCTTCAAAATTTTTAGGGAAACCTTTGAAAGAACGCGTTGCCGGAATAGATTTTATGGCCAATTTAGTGGAATTGGCACATAAAAATAAGTATAAGATTTTCCTTTTTGGTGCAAAGGAAGAAGTTGTAAAAACAGTAGTTGAAAAATATTCTGAAATTTACAGTCCAGAAATCATCGCCGGTTATCGCAATGGTTACTTTAGTCCTTCGGAAGAAGAAGAAATAGCGCATCAAATAGCAAATAGTAGAACTCAGATGCTTTTCGTAGCAATAACTTCGCCCATAAAAGAGAACTTTTTGTACCGTCACCGGGAAATTCTTAAAAACGTAAATTTAATTATGGGCGTTGGTGGCAGTTTTGACGTTGTTGCAGGCAAAACCAAACGCGCCCCAAGCTGGATGCAAAATGCAGGTTTGGAATGGTTTTATCGTTTTGCCCAAGAGCCAAAACGAATGTGGAAACGTTACCTCGTGGGCAACTCAAAGTTTATCTTTTTAGTGATGAAAGAGCGATTCTCAAAATAGTCCATCGTTTTCAATCGCTTTATTTACCGCAGAGGCGCGGAGCGCGCAAAGTTTTTTGTCCAAGAAATTTTTCAGAATTGTATCTGTTTCTTGAACTTTCTTATTTTCAATACTCAATACTCAATACTCAATACTAATAACTCCCCTCTACCCTCTAATATCTCACAAGAGTTTTCTATCTTCCCCTAAAATTTAAAAATTACCAAAATTTATAATGAGGATACTGCTCTCCGCCATATATCCATATGCTTTTTTGCTGCTTTATCTCATCATTCCATTCGATGAATATTTTAGGGCTCCTCCAAATATATTGCTGGCAATACTGGTAGTAGCCTTTCCATTTGTAGTTAAAAAAGAAGATTTTAAAAAACTGAAATCTATCCCCATTGCCATATTTCTGGCTCTCTTTGCATATCTTTTTATCGATTCTTTCCTAGCAGGAAGGCTGGAGGAAGATTATAAATTTATCAACAAAGTAATGATTGCAGTGGGTTTGGCCATTCTTTATATTCCTGTTGCAGATGTAAAGAAAATTAACAGCGCCATTATTTTTTCAGCTTTAGCAGCTATACTGTTTTCAATCTATAATTTTGTTTTAATTACAGATGCTACGGGCAGTTTTGCTTTGGGCGATTCGCCACAGGTTGTGGAATCACTTTTGGTTGATAGGCTTTATTTAGGGCTTCTTAGCACTTTTAGTATCCTAATTTCTTTTCAGGCAATTCAGAAAAAATATCATCCCAACAACAACTATTATTTGGCGAATATATTCATCAATTTCGTTTTTATCGTTTTGATAGCTTCAAAAATTGCAGTGATTTCCTTGTTTGTATTAGTGTTAATCCATCAATTTTATGGCCAGCGAAAAATTTGGAAACTTATCATTGCATTTGTAGCATTAACAGCTGTTGTGGGATTATTTCTCATTCTGAAAAACGAAAAAGGAAGTCAACTTTATAAAGCTGAAGTAGCCAATCAAAACGCCCCGCCAGCTTTCATTCAAAATTCTATGACTTATGAACTCAGAGCCGTAGTTTGGAAATGCGCCACAGATATTATCAATGATGAAGGTTTTAACCTCACAGGAATTGGTTTTACCGAAACCAAGAACAAGCTAGTTTCTTGTTATGAAACCAAAATAGAAGATCCTAAAAAAAGCGAAGAATTTGTTACAGAACGCTACAACACCCATAGCCAATTTTTAGATTTCTATCTAAGTGCTGGATTTATTGGGCTCTTACTGTTCCTACTTTTTATAGTGGTGAGTTTTTTCACGGTCAAAAAGCAGTTTTTTCCAACAGCGATGCTTGCCATTTTGGTGATGTACTGTTTAGTTGAAAATGTATTTCATAGACAAATTGGTGCATATTACATAGGTTTCATTTTGATTGTACTGATTACAAGCGCCCAAAACAGTGAAAACAACCGTATAAAAGATATATAATAAGAATTGCAAATTGTACTTTTGCGCATTGATGAAAAAAGGGAAACCTTTTTAATGTTATGATAAGGAAAAGAAAGAATTAAATGAAAATTTCAGTAATAGGAACTGGCTATGTTGGCCTTGTAACAGGAACTTGTTTGGCCGAAACAGGCAACGAGGTAATCTGCGTTGACATAGATAAAGCAAAGGTTGAAAAAATGCGCAATGGCCAAGTGCCAATCTATGAACCACATTTGGATGTTCTTTTTGATAGAAATATTAAAGCGAATCGTTTAAAATTTACTACTTCATTAGACGAAGGATTGGAGCACGGTGAAATCATTTTTCTAGCACTCCCAACTCCTGAAGATGAAGATGGTTCAGCAGACCTTTCTTATGTTTTGAATGTTTCCGAAGAAATAGGAAAAAAAATAAAAAAATATAAAGTAATCGTTGACAAAAGCACGGTTCCTGTTGGCACTTCAGAAAAAGTTTACAACGTGATTGCTAAAAACGCTTCTTGTGAATTTGATGTAGTTTCCAACCCAGAATTTTTAAGAGAAGGTTTCGCCGTTGATGATTTTATGAAGCCGGAACGCATTGTGGTTGGCTCCAGCAGTGAAAGAGCTACAGCAATGATGAAAAAACTTTACGGTCCATTTGTGCGCTCCGGCAACCCAATAATCATAATGGACGAAAAGTCTGCCGAGCTTACAAAGTATGCGGCAAATTCATTTCTGGCAACCAAGATTACTTTTATGAACGAAATAGCCAACTACTGCGAAAAAGTTGGTGCCGATGTAGATATGGTTCGCGCGGGAATGGGCACTGATAGTCGTATTGGCAAGCGTTTCCTTTTCCCCGGAATTGGTTACGGAGGTTCTTGTTTTCCAAAGGACGTCAAAGCACTGCAAAAAGCAGGAAAGGACGAAAATTACGATTTCAAAATATTGAATTCTGTTATCGAAATCAATGCTGCTCAAAAAACGATTTTGCTGCCTAGAATTGAATCTTATTTTAACAATAATTTAAACGGAAAAACAATCGCCGTATGGGGACTGGCTTTTAAACCCGAAACAGATGATATTCGCGAAGCACCATCTATAGATATGATGAACGCTTTGCTTAAGAAAGGCGCAAAACTTCAAGTTTTTGACCCTGAAGCAATGCCGAATATTGAAAAGACTTTCGGCGATAAATTGAATTATTCAGAATCAATGTACGCTGCGCTGGAAGGAGCTGATGCGTTATTAATTTGCACAGAATGGAGCATTTTCCGAACGCCGGATTATGATAAATTGAAGCAACTAATAAAGAATCCCGTGGTTTTTGACGGAAGAAATCTATACAATATCCAAGATATGGAAACAGAAGGGTTTACCTATGTTTCCATAGGAAGAAAAGCAGTAAACTTATGAAGAAACGAGTACTGATTACAGGTGCCGCCGGCTTTTTGGGTTCGCATCTTTGTGATAAATTTATTGCCGAAGATTTCCACGTTATTGCGATGGATAACCTTATAACAGGCGATCTTAAGAACATTGAACATCTCTTTAAGCTGGAAGCTTTTGAATTTTATCATCACGACATTACCAAGTTTGTACACGTTCCTGGAAAGGTTGATTACATTCTTCATTTCGCTTCTCCAGCAAGCCCGATAGATTATTTAAAAATACCCATCCAAACCTTAAAAGTAGGGTCTTTAGGAACGCACAATCTTTTGGGATTGGCAAAGGAAAAAAATGCTCGTATTTTAATAGCTTCTACTTCTGAAGTTTATGGAGATCCGTTGGTACATCCACAAACGGAGGAATATTTCGGAAACGTGAATACCATCGGTCCTCGCGGCGTTTATGACGAAGCAAAACGCTTTCAGGAATCTATCACGATGGCTTATCATAGGTTTCACGGTTTGGAAACACGTATTGCCCGTATTTTCAATACCTATGGTCCACGAATGCGACTTAATGACGGTCGTGTAATTCCAGCATTTATTGGTCAATCACTTCGTGGTGAAGACTTAACAGTTTTTGGAGATGGAATGCAAACACGCTCGTTCTGTTATGTTGACGATGAGGTGGAAGGGTTGTATCGCTTATTATTAAGTGACTATCCATTACCCGTAAATATTGGTAATCCAGAAGAAATAACGATTTTAGATTTTGCGAAGGAAATAATAAAGCTGACAGAAACGGAGCAAAAAATTGTCTTCAAACCCTTACCACAGGACGATCCGATGCAACGTGAGCCAGATATTTCAAAAGCGCGAAAAATATTGAATTGGGAACCTAAAATTTCCCGTGAAGAAGGAATGAAAAAAACGTTCGAATATTTTAAAAATCTTTCAAAAGAAGAACTTTTTAAAAGCGAACATAAGGATTTTTCAAAACACAACAGATAAAGGATAGATGTTTAAAAGCGGAAGATATTCAGGATTGTTGCGGCCTATTTCTTATGGAATAGATCTCTTTTTCGTCTATTTCTTTGCTTTTGAATTTTTTGGAGAACCTTTTCCATATTTCAACTATGTAATTTATCTAACCATCGCTTGGTTGCTGCTTTCATTGCGATCAGGATTTTACGAAATATATCGCTTTACACATCTTGCCAAAATTATGTCGCTCCTAGGCAAGCAAGGAGTAGTTTTCGTTTTGATTGTCTTTTCGTTTTTTGGTTTTTACAACCATTTAGAAACTTCTGCATCAACAATATTCAATTATATTTTAATGGTTATGCTTTGCATTGCCGTTGTGAAATTCGGTATTTATTATTTACTGAAAAAATACCGTCTTCATTTAGGTGGAAACGTTAGAAAGGTAGTAATAATAGGCCTCAACCAAAAGACAGACCAACTTCGGAAATTTTTCACCACCAATCCCGTTTACGGTTACCAACTCTCTAAAACTTTCGACCTAAAGGGTCCGAACAAAGTTTCTATTGAAGAATGTATGGATTATATCTTACACGAAAAGATAGATGAAATTTATGCTTCGGTAGCTGAAATTGGCAATAAAGACATTCTAAAACTTATTGATTTTGTAGATAACAATCTCAAGATTTTAAAATTTCTGCCAGACAATAAAGAAATTTTCAGCAAAAAACTGGATTTCACCTATTATGGAGTTTTACCTATTCTTTCCATGCGAAAGATACCGATGGATGAACCTTTCAATAAATTCTTAAAACGCAGTTTTGACATTGTTCTTTCACTGATGGTGATAATTGGAGTTTTGTCCTGGCTAACCCCTTTAATAGGAATTTTGATAAAACTTGAATCTAAAGGTCCAGTCTTCTTTAAGCAAAAGCGAAACGGTCTGGATTACCAAGAGTTTTTTTGCTATAAATTTCGGTCTATGAAACCGAACCCCATGGCGCATCTTCATCAAATATCAAAAGGCGATGCTCGTGTTACAAGAGTTGGAAAAATAATTCGAAAAACTAGTATAGATGAACTTCCTCAGTTTATTAATGTATTAAAGGGGGAAATGTCCGTTGTTGGCCCAAGACCACATATGGTAAGCCACACTGAGATGTATGCTGAAAGAATAGATAAGTTTATGGTGCGTCATTTTATAAAACCAGGCATTACTGGCTTAGCGCAAGTGAGTGGGTACCGAGGCGAAGTGGAAGATGATAACCATATTATAAATAGGGTTAAATATGACATATTCTATCTTGAAAACTGGAGTTTATTTCTCGACATCAAGATTGTTTTCCAAACTATCTTTAATGCCCTTCGCGGAGAAGAAAAAGCATATTAAATCGTTTCAATTGCTGTAAGAAAAGCTTCAAACTGTTTATTAAAACTAAAGCTTTCAACTGATTTTTTCTGAATAACTTCTTTAGGAAAACGTTTCAGTTCTGATATTGAGACTGTGTTGATAAAATGCTGCAAGGCTTCAAAATTATTTACTTCAATAACCCATCCCAAAGATTCTTTTTCAACGATTTCTCCACCTTCACCACCAGCAAAATAAAGTACTGGCAATCCCAAGCGTGTATATTCAAATATTTTTGAAGGAACGGATCCGTAAATTCTTTTTACTAAAGGAATAAAAGCGATATCGTATTCTTGAAGTTTTTTATGAAGTGAATTTCTATCCAATTCGCCGTGAAAAAAGACATTTTGCTTCTGTAAATCTTTTATTTTTTCATCTTCTGGCCCAGCTCCATAAATATGAAGAGATACATTTTCAGGAAATGAAAGCTGATTGCAAAGTTGAAATAGTCCTTGTGCCATTCCCAACAATCCGGCGTAAACAATCTTTATTTCTGTTGAAGAATTCTTAGACGCAATTTCAGGGATTGAGAAATCTGGAATATTTCGGTATAAAAAGGAAGATTTTGCAGTTTCAAAATTTGAAATATGCTGAAGAATTTCTTCAGATTGCCCAACTATTAAATCAGCATTTCTATAGCAAAAACGTTCCATTTTCAGCAATATGGAATAATACCAACCTTTTTTCAAAATACCCATTTCTAATCCTGCCAGTGGCCATAAGTCCGAAACATTTAGAATTATTTTTTTTGAAAATAATCGCCCCAAACAAACCGCTGTGTAGCCAACAAAAACGGGAGAATATTGAATAAATACCTTTTTTGGAGTTTTACTGAATAGAAAAAATAACACTAAACTAAACGAAAAAGAAATCATCGATAGCAAGCGCACCAATTTGTTGGTAGAATTGCTTGGCCAAACCCATAATCGAGCTATTTTTCCGAAGGAGGAATTTTCTTTGACAGATAGTTTTCCGCTGTAACCTTCAAAAATTTTTCCGTTGGGATAATTGGGTAATGGACAAACCACTTTTACAGCGTAGCCAGCTTTTCCCAAACCTTCAGCAACACTTTGCATACGGTTTGCCGCAGCACCTTTTTCTGGAGGAAAATAGTTTGTTATTAAAAGGATTTCTTTTGACAATTTTTAAAGAAATTATTGTTTAATGTTGGAAATGAACTGTTTCAATTTTCCGATTTCGGTTCTGTCCAGTTGTTGCTTTCTGTTAAAATGAAATGTAAGGCCTGGCTCTAAAAACTGCTCAAGTGTCGCGGTTATAGTCTTTATTTTTTCGGCTTTTAAAATTTCATCACTTACATAATCTATTTCAAAAGTATCCATCTTTGTTTGAATCACTTTAAACTCTTTTAGGTTTCCGCTTTCTTCCATTATATTTTTTGTAATGACGTAAAAAGTCATTCCCGCAGCTTTTTTTCCGCTAGGAAGTATTGCAAAATCATTGGTTCTGCCTACAAGTTTTTTAAGAATTGGTTTTTTAAAAGTGCTCTTTTCATGCAAAGCTCCATAATCGCCAATTTCATAACGGATAAATGGATGCGCTTTGTTGTGCAATGAGGTTATAACAATTCGTCCTTCTTGGCCAAAAGGAAGCGGTTTATCGTTTTCATCTAAAATTTCCACGAAAAGTGTTTTAGAATCTACTTCCCATTCATCCTCAGAATTTGTAAACGCAATCACACCGGCTTCAGAGCAACCGTATTCATTAACCACGGGAACGCCAAATTGTTTTTCCAATAAGTTTTTATCTTCATCAAAAAGCATTTCAGAAGTAACAATGCAAACCTTCAGCGACGGACAAAAATCTTTTAAAACGATATTTTTCTTTTTCAAATATTTCGCAAAAAGCACGATACTGCTGGTATAACCGTTTATATAATCAAATGGTTTTTTCTTGTAAACTTCCAGCATTTCTCCCAATGCTTTTTCTGAAAGATCAAGTATAGAAAACCGATGCCGATTGGCTAGAAAATCTTTCAATTTTACTGTTTTATTTTGAACAAAATCCAACGGAATACCATAATAACGAGCTTGAAAAGAGCTATTGAAATCTATGCCATGCCAACCAAACCGTTCCATATGGTATGCCCAAGTCATGGCGTGGCTGAATTTATTTTTTGCAAATCGGAAAGGATTACCACTAGAGCCCGAAGTTTTATTTACATATACTTTTTTTTCTGAAAATCCTTCTGAAAGTCTTTCCTTCAGTGGTATTTGAAAGTCTTTCTTTTTCAGAATAGGAAGTGATTCCCAATCCGAAAAACCAGCTTTCACTTTACTTTGGTAAAAAGTGTTATTCTTTAAATGAAAGTTGACAATTTCAGCTTTTTTCGATTTCAAAAATCCTTCGTAATCTGCTTCTTTTATTTCAGAAATTTTCAGCAATTCCTGCTTAGCCCTTTTAATAGGGAAACGTTTCAGAAAAAGTGAAATATTGAAGGTTTTCAAAAGCGTTTTTTAAAAATTTTAAAGCGAAAGGATTTTTCATTGAAGAAAAATTCACTTCAAATAAATTAGCGGTTCAAGGTACAAACAATTATTTTTGACACCGAAACAAAACAATTCAATTATGAATATTCTCATCCTTGGCTCCGGCGGTCGCGAACATACTTTTGCATACAAATTTTCGCAGAGCAAACGTTGCGAAAAACTGTTTGTAGCACCCGGAAATGCTGGAACGGCTGCTATTGCCACAAATATAAATATAAAACCAACGGATTTTGAAGCTGTAAAAAATTGTGTTGTTGAAAATGATATTGAAATGGTCGTGGTTGGTCCAGAAGATCCATTGGTTCAAGGAATAGCCGATTATTTTGCCGAAACAGCTGAATTAAAAAATGTAATGCTAATTGGCCCTTCAAAACGCGGAGCATTATTAGAAGGCAGCAAACAGCGCGCAAAGGAGTTTATGATGCAGCACAATATTCCTACAGCTGCTTATGAGGCTTTCACTGCAGAATCACTAGAAGCTGGAAAATTATTTTTGGAAAAATTGAATCCACCCTATGTTTTGAAAGCTGACGGATTGGCCGCTGGAAAAGGCGTTTTGATTTTGAAAGATTTAGAGGAAGCCAAACAGGAATTAGAAAATATGCTTGCACATAACAAGTTTGGTGAGGCAAGTTCCAAAGTTGTTATTGAAGAGTTTTTGGATGGAATAGAACTCAGCGTTTTTGTGCTTACTGATGGTAAAAACTATAAAATTCTTCCCACCGCAAAAGACTATAAACGCATTGGCGAAGGTGACACAGGCTTAAATACTGGTGGAATGGGCGCCATTTCTCCAGTTCTTTTTGCAGATGAAGTTTTGATGAAAAAAATTGAAGAACGCATTGTAAAACCAACAGTTAACGGACTTTCTGAAGAAAACATAGATTACAAAGGTTTTGTTTTCATCGGTTTAATAAAAGTGAATAATGAACCTTACGTGATAGAATACAACGTGCGTATGGGCGATCCAGAGACTGAAGTGGTGCTTCCACGTATAAAAAACGATTTGATAGATTTATTTGAAGCCACTTTTCATAAAAAGCTGAATGACATTAAAATTGAAATAGACGAAAGAAGCGCCGCAACCGTGATGCTCGTTTCTGGTGGTTATCCAGAAGATTACGAGAAAGGGAAGGAAATTTCAGGATTGGAAAATGTAGAAGATTCCATCGTTTTTCACGCTGGGACAAAATCTGAAAACGGTAAAACTCTAACCAACGGAGGCCGTGTTTTGGCAGTAACTTCCCTAGATACCGATTTCCATAAGGCACTAAAAAAATCCTATCAAAATATAGAAAAACTATCTTTTGACAGGATGAAGTATCGTAGTGATATTGGATTTGATCTTTGACCCCCAACTCCTAAAGGGGAGAAGGCGTTATGAAAATAGGAATGCTCCCTTTATGTCTGGGGCAATTCCATCTTAAGGTCTTTCGTCGAAAGTATAAGTGCTCTCAGTACTTTCATTGAATTTTTTCAATTGAAGCATCCAGTAAATAAATGCAACAGCTCCAATTAAAAAAAGCACTATAGAAACAGCGTTTGCGCCCCACCAAGTTGATAGTTCCAATTTACGAAGTGCATCGTAAGGAATAAAAAGAACATTTTCAAAAATAGAAGCGATTGCTTCCCAAAAACCTTTCCAAGTCATATCTTTAATCTTTAGACAGCAAAAATATAAAAATACCTCATATGCTAACAAGCTTTTTTGGAAAATCCATTCCTTTAAACTATTTAATTCTTGGCGTTTTTATTGTTGTGGGTTATTTACTGGGAGCTATTTCAGTTTATAATATCGTTGATTCTCCATATTTGTTACTTAATAACGCTGCTTTTATATTGATCAGTGTGTTGATTATGTTGCTTTTAGATTTTATAATTCGCAAAAACCATTTAACAAAAACAAACACCTACGCCATCCTTTTTTTCACGTGTTTTATGGTAATGTTACCCGTTATTTTCCTTCAGCATAAAATACTTTTAGCCAATGCTTTTCTCATTCTTGCGCTGCGGAGAATCATGAGTTTGCGGAGCGATACCAATTCATCCAAAAAAATTCTGGATGCCAGCCTCTGGATTACACTTGCTTCCCTTTTTTATTTTTGGAGTTTGTTGTTTTTTATACCGCTTTGGATAGCCATAATCCAAAAACCGAATTCCAATTATAAACAGATGATAATCCCTATCACAGGCTTTATGGCTGTTTTGATAATTAATACAGCTTATCAATTTTTTGTATATGATTCCTTTGCGTGGTTTTTCGATTGGAAAAAACCTATAAGTTTAGATTTTTCGAAATACAACTCTGCTGCTATTTTAGTGCCTGTTACTGTAATTCTTGGATTTTATATTTGGACGTCAATGTACCGAGTTTTAAGGTTCTCCTCAGTTTCTTTAAAGGAAAAATCTAACTACTTTTTGTTACTTTATGTTAGCATTACCAGCTTGCTTGTGGCTATATTGGGTCCTGAAAAAACGGGTGCCGAAATACTTTTCATCTTGGCGCCAGTCTCTATAATCGCCGCCAATTATATTGAAAACTTCGGAACGGATCGCTACGTAGAAAAAGATATTACCGAGTTTTGGTTTAAAGAAATTATGCTTTGGATGGTTGTGATTTTGCCATTTGTATTTCTGTTTCTATGAGCAATTTTAAAATAGAAAATATTGAAGTAGAACTTAAAAAAAGACTCCCTTATGATTATAATTGGGGCCAAAAACAAAATGATCTTTGGGATGGTTACACCAATTTTATTTATAAAACTTGGAATTGGGAGGAACTAGTTTTAAAAATGAAGCAGGCAATACTAGATCATAAACTTGATAAACGAGAGTTATTCAATTATGCGGCCAATAGATGGTTTAACTTTTGGAGCTCCCAAGCTGTAGAACAGATTTTCACTGCGATAGAAGGTGTTGAACCCGTAGTAGAAACAACGGATTCTGAAAAGGATTTTTATCTCTTCGGAATTCCTTTTGACCATAAAACATCTATCTTTCCGAAGCAATTTCAAAATACATATGAATATGCTCACAGTCACAAACCAGAACTAATTGAATGGCTCTACAAAAACCAAAGTACTCAAAAAAGACATCATTTTAAAAATCGTTTATTTATAGTTGTTTACGCTAAAAACGGCGAACATTGGAAGCTTAAAGCCGAGATTTCATTGTTAAAAGAAGCTATTCAAAAATATGTTGCCAGTTTCAGAAAGGAGCAACTACATTCCTTTACTTTTGCTGACGAACAAACAACATTGAGCGATATTATCTGGGTTTCTAAATGAATTACATAGGCAGCAAACATAAACTCTCCAGTTTCATTTTTGAAACAGTTACGGAAATCTGCGGAAATAATCTTTCCAGCAAAGTGTTTTGCGATCTTTTTGCAGGTACTGGAATCGTTGGCCGAAATTTTAAAACCCACGTTAAACAAGTAATTTCAAACGATGTAGAATATTACAGCTATGTATTAAACCGAAACTACATCGGCAATCACACTGCTTTCGATTATGAAGATTTTATAGATGAACTGAATGCTTTAAAAGGTAAAAAAGGTTTCATTTTTCAAAATTATTCCGAATGTGGAAATGCAGAGAGAAACTATTTCACTTCAGAAAACGGACAGAAGATTGATGCGGTTCGTATTCAAATTGAAGAGTGGAAAAATACTTCGAAAATTACGGAAGATCAATATTTTTTCTTGCTCGCTTCTTTGCTAGAAAGTGCCGATAAGTTTGCGAATACCGCTTCGGTTTATGGGGCGTACTTAAAACACATAAAAGCTTCCGCAGCAAAAAAATTAATAGTGAAACCTGCAATTTTTCAGCAAACAGAAAATTCACATCAAGTTTTTCAGTACGACAGCAACGCACTTATAAATAAAATTGAAGGCGATATTCTTTATTTAGATCCGCCATACAATGCACGTCAGTACGGCGCAAACTATCATTTACTAAATACTATGGCAAAATATGATACCTTTGTACCTAAAGGAAAAACGGGGCTGCGCGATTACTACAAAAGCGATTGGTGTAGAACTGGAGAAGTCCTAAAAAGTTTTGAGGAATTGATTGAAAATGCACAATTCAAATACATTTTTCTTAGTTATAACAACGAAGGATTAATGAGCCAGAAGGATGTGCAAAAGGTTATGGAACGCTTCGGGAAATACAGCTTAAAAACCAAGAAATATCAACGTTTTAAAGCAGACAAAACCGAAAACCGAAACCACAAAGCCTCAGAAACCTTTGAATATTTACACATTTTAGAAAAACGATAAATTATGTTTAGCGACAAAGCCAACAAAATCTTCGCAGAAGTTATAAATAAGTACCACGAAACGAACACCGTGGATCAACCTTTTAATAATCCGTATGACAACGACAGTCATCTAATTGAGCATTTATTATACAGAAAATGCTGGATTGATACAGTTCAGTGGCATTATGAAGACATTATTCGCGATCCGAATATTGACCCAGTGGGAGCGTTAAAGTTGAAACGCCAGATAGATGCTTCCAACCAAGATCGAACTGATATGGTGGAATATATTGATAGTTATTTTCTAGAAAAATACAATAACGTTGCAGTGAAAGATGATGCCACAATCAACACCGAAAGCCCAGCTTGGGGAATTGACCGTCTTTCTATTTTAGCCTTGAAAGTATATCATATGAACGAAGAAGCAACTCGCACAGACGCTTCCCAAGAACATTTAATAGCTTGCAAAGCAAAATTGAATGTGCTTTTAGAACAGCGTGTGGATTTAAGTACCGCAATAAACCAACTATTGGAAGATATTGCCAACGGAAGCAAGTATATGAAAGTCTATAAGCAGATGAAAATGTACAATGATGATGAGCTGAATCCTGTTTTACGCGGAAAAAAGTAATTAAGAAAACCTGTCAGGTTTTAAAGACCTGACAGGTTTGGATTTCAAAATGGCCAAACCAAAACACATATTAGTAATCCGCCTCTCCGCAATGGGCGATGTAGCTATGACCGTTCCAGTACTTTGCGTTTTGGCGCAAACCTATCCCGAAGTAAAAATCACAGTACTTTCTAGACCTTTTTTTAAACCTTTTTTTGAAGGAATTCCAAACCTCGATTTTTTAGAAGCCGATGTTTATGGAGAGCACAAACGTTTCGGATTAATAAAACTGGCAAAGGAAGCTAAGGAACTCGGTATTGACGCCGTTGCAGATCTTCACAACGTAATTCGTTCAAAAATAATCACGAAATATTTGAAGTTTAAAGGCCTGAAAACTGCTACAATTGATAAAGGAAGAGCAGAAAAAAAGGCATTGATTTCAGCAAAAGGAAAAAATATTTCACAATTAAAAACAACACATCAGCGCTATGCAGATGTTTTTGAAAAGCTGGGTTTTCCGATTGATTTGGAGAAACATATTGCTCCCCCAAAGAAAAGATTATCTCCAAAACTCAACGGACTTTTAGGAGTTGAATATAAAAAAATAATAGGCATCGCTCCTTTTGCAGCCTATCAGAGCAAAATGTATCCTTTAAGCTTAATGGCCGAAGTAATCCGTGAATTGGATGAATCTGACAAATACAGAATCTTCCTTTTTGGCGGTGGGAAGAAAGAAATCGAGCAACTCAAAAAACTTGAAAATCCATTCGCAAACGTTACCAATGTTGCCGGAAAACTCACTTTTGAAGAAGAACTCGCCTTAATCTCAAATCTGGATTTAATGCTTTCAATGGACAGCGGTAATGGTCACTTGGCGGCAATGTACGGCGTTCCGGTCCTTACACTTTGGGGAGTAACGCATCCATTTGCTGGTTTTGTACCTTTTAAACAGCCAGAAACCAATCAATTAGTTTCAGATCGAAATGAATATCCGTTAATTCCTACTTCGATTTATGGAAATAAGTTTCCGAGTGTTTATGATGAAGCGATGAAAACTATTGCTCCTGAAGCGGTTGTTTCAAAAATAATGGCTGTACTAACTTAATTGAGCTTCCTCTTTTCAAAAAAAAGATAACATATATAAAACATCTCATTTCCCTCCTTCTGATTTTCGGTCTGACGGTTAACGAATGTTCTGTATATTCTCAAATAAATACTTCAAGCTATTATCAAGTTTCACGCGTTAATACTCGGAAAGAACTAAATTATGAAGGTTCAGAGTTATATATTTATTCTAGAAAGACCATTTCTAAGAAAGCACTGTCCGCTGCAAGATTAACCTATCGCTATCTTCAAATTGCTTATGGTCATCAAATTAAAATTATTCTAAAACTACAAATTGAGCTTTATCAGACGATAAATAAAATAAAAGCTCAACAAGTTTTTTTGAACAAAATCAGTATCTCCAGCAACTATTATTCAAGTTTATACATAGCATAGAAAAACATCGGTTTTTCTATGTAAATATGCTTTCGCGGCATAAATGATAAAACGAATGTGCAATCATTTATCATTATTAAAATGTATAAACAAAAGAAGAAGACCCATTGGGAGAAATTCAAATATTTCAGCTATTGGATAAAACGAAAACTTATTTTAATTATTACGGCTTTTATGCTTGGAATGTCTAATGCGATGTATGACAAAGATGAAATGATTAATGGAAATCAAAATCATACAGAACAAAAAGACAAAAAATAGAAAGTAGTATAAAAGTCAAGACCTCATAGGCTAGATTGCTTCGTGCTTTGCAATGACTTTTTAGGGACTGTTTTGATGATTAAAATTAATAATCTCGGTGGCTGAGCGGAGCCGAAGCTAAACATCATCATAATCCACAACAACCTTCGCCGTTGTGGGATGCGCTTGACAAGTAAGTATCAATCCATCCGCAATTTCAGCTTCGGTGAGGATTTGGTTTTTGCGCATTTCGGCTTTACCTTCTTTTAGGCGGGCAATACACGTACTGCAAATTCCACCTTGACAAGAATATGGCGGATCTAAACCTTCATCTAAAGCTGCTTCTAAAATACTTTTGGTCTGTGGCATTTCGAAAACTTCCTCTTCGTCATCTAGAAATACT
Organism: Aequorivita sublithincola DSM 14238; assembly: GCF_000265385.1. Lineage (NCBI taxonomy): Bacteria > Pseudomonadati > Bacteroidota > Flavobacteriia > Flavobacteriales > Flavobacteriaceae > Aequorivita > Aequorivita sublithincola. The sequence goes on along the minus strand of NC_018013.1, from coordinate 1,263,482 downwards.
GTCACACTTGTAAAACCATCGTGTTTTTCAACCAAAAGTCCTTTTTCAGCGGTAGAAAATAGTTCGTGGTGTATTTGTTTTGTGTTAATGCCGTTATTCTTCAATGTTGCAGAAACTTCATCAATCATTTCTTCGGGACCACAAAGATAGAAGGCATCATACGTGGTTTCGATATATTTATTTTTCAGAAAAAAGTTCACGATGGAACGGTCAATTCTACCAAATTTTGCATTCTCTTCTTCTTTTCTACTGAAAACAAATTCTGCAGCAAAACGATTTGGAAACTGTTTTTGAAGTTCCAAAATTTCGTTGTAAAACATCGTTTCTTCAACATTCTTATTGCCATAAACCAATAGAAATGTACTTTGCGGCATTTCTTCTAAAGTAGATTTTATCAATGACAGAACTGGTGTTATTCCGCTACCAGCCGCAAAAGCAGCGTAATTATTTATGTTTGGCTCCAAAACAAATTTTCCAGTTGGAGGCATTACTTGAAGCGTATCTCCAGCTTTCAAATCTTTATTTGCGTATTCTGAAAATGCTCCTTTTTCTACTTTTTTTACGGCAACTTTTAGAATGCCACTTTTTGGAGAAGAACATATAGAATAAGCGCGACGAAGTTCTTTTCCGTCGCTATTATGTTTTATAGTAATGTATTGGCCAGCCTGGAAAGCAAAGTCGCCTTTTAGATTTTCTGGAACTTGGAAGCTAATGGAAACAGAATTCGGGCTTTCTTTTTTTACTTCGGAAACGGTAAGCGCATGAAATTCGCTCATAATCTTGAAATTTTTGTGCAAAAGTACAAAGGAATTCAAGGAAACAAAGCTTGAAACACTTTAAAGTATCGTATTTTTTGGCTGTTTCAGTTAGCAGATATTAAAAAGAAATGTATTTTTACCGCTCTTTAGTGATTCTACATACTAAAATTGAACCTTTTAAGTTACAATATCATATAAACTGAAAGCATTTTGAAGGGCACATATAAAATTACATTATTTATTCTCGCTGTTGTTTTGTTAGCAGCGTGTTCACGTAAAAAAAATACCTTTTTGAACCGCAATATTAATGCGGTAACTACGGAATTTAATACGCTTTACAACGGCGATATGGCTTTTACCGATGGTAAAAATCAATTGGCGTATGGCTTTAACGATAATTTCTGGGAAATACTTCCCGTTGAACGTATCAATATTGAAGAAGCAGAAACAAAAGCTCCCGGCGCCTCTAAAAACGCCGACTTTAATCGTGCTGAAGAAAAAGCTTCAAAGGCTATTCAGAAACATTCCATGTACATTGATGGTAAGGAATACAATCCTCAGATTGATGAAGCCTATATGTTACTTGGAAAAGCGCGTTATTACGACGGTCGTTTTATTCCAGCTTTGGATGCTTTCAACTTTATCTTGGATCGTTACCCGACTAGCAATAACATTAACGTTGCCAAGGTTTGGAAAGCTAAGACTAACATCCGTTTAAAGAACGAAGAATACGCTATCGAAAGTCTGAAAAAGATGTTTGATACTGCAGAACTAACTGAAGTGGAAACCGCTGATGGCGCAGCAATGATGGCTCAGGCGTTTATCAATCTTGATTCTTTAGTGCCTGCGTTGAAATACATAAAATTGGCTTCAGAAAATGTAAAGGACAAAGAACTTAAAGGAAGATATACTTTCATAAAAGGTCAACTTTACAATCGTTTAAACCTAAAAGACAGCGCCAACATAGCTTTTGATGAGGTTATTGAAATGAATCGCAAGACTTCCAGAGCGTATATGATAAATGCTTATTTGGAAAAAGGAAAAAATTTCGATTACGAAAAAGGCGATCGCACTGCATTCTTAGTATTGTTACAAGACCTCGAAAAGAATCGCGAAAATCGTCCGTTTTTAGATAAAATCTACAATCAGTTTGGCGATTATTATAGAAATAGCGACAGTACAAACACTGCTGTTGCATATTATAATAAATCTATCAAGGCCTTTAAACAGGACAAAACGCTCCAATCTGTAAATTATCAAACCCTTGCAGAAATAAATTTTGAAAATGCTGAATACAAAAATGTAGGAGCCTATTACGATAGTACATTAACATATCTTCAAGAGAAGACCCGCCAATGGCGCCGCGTTACAAAGAAGCGTGAAAACCTTGACGATGTAATAAAATACGAAGAAATTGCAGCCACAAACGATAGTATCCTGAAACTCACGAAAATGAGTGAATCAGAACAACTTGCTTTTTTCACGAATTATACAACAAAATTGAAGGAACAAGCTGTTAAAGATTCTTTGGAAGCCATCAAAATTGAGCAAAAAATTGCCAATAAAGAGTTTTATGAAAAAGGCAAAGTTGTTTCTGGACCAAACAAAGGCGGTAGCACATTCTATTTTTACAATACTTCCACAGTGGCTTACGGAAAAGGAGAGTTTAGAAAAATTTGGGGAGACCGAAAGTTGGAGGACAACTGGAGACTTTCTAGCAAGCAAACTTCCTTGATTGATAATGATGATGAAGTTGCCGTTGTAAAACCAATAGCCGAAAACGAACTTTACAAACCCCAAACATACATTGTCAGAATTCCTACGGATGAAAAATCGATAGACAGTTTGGCTAAAGATAGAAACTTCGCTTACTACCAATTAGGATTGATTTACAAGGAAAAATTTAAGGAAAACGATCTTGCCATAAACAGGCTTGAAAAATTGCTGACCTACAATCCAGAGCAGCGTTTGGTTGTTCCCGCAAAATATAATTTGGTAAAGATTTATGAAGCTATGGAAAACTCTTCCGTAGCAGATAAATACAGAAATGATATTTTGACCAACCATGGCGATACGCGATATGCGGAAATTCTTCGAAATCCAAATTCACAATTGCCAACAGACGAATCTAGCCCAGAATTCAAGTACAATCAGTTATACAAAGAATTTGAAGCTGGAAAATATGCAGACGTAATCCAAAAAGCAGACGATTATATGGTTGTGTATAACGGCAACGATATTATTCCAAAGTTTGAATTGCTGAAGGCTACCGCAATTGGTCGCCAGCAAGGTTTTGAGGCTTATAAAAAGGCTTTAAATTTTGTTTCGCTCAATTATCCAAGTACTGACGAAGGCAAGCAAGCGCAGCAGATTTACAGCAATGTACTTCCTACGCTAGAGTTTAAAGAATTTGTTCCTAAAGAGGATTCTAAGAGTTGGAAGTTAGTTTACAAATTCAGCAATGAAGAAGGTGAAGCTGCACAAAAACTAATGACGCAACTGGAAAAAGCAATTAAAGATTACCATTACATAAATATGGTAACCTCTAATGATTATTACGATCCACAAACTCGTTTAGTGATTGTGCACGGTTGGAATACTAAACTAGGTGCAAACAATTTTGGCGAAGTTTTAAAAGAGAACAAAGAATTCAAAATTAAACGTCCGTTTTTTGAAATTTCAACCCCGAATTATAAAATCATTCAAATTCATAAGAACCTTAATGATTATTTGAAAGAGACTTCAACTAAATAACGGAAAACTAACCCTAAAACCAACTCCCTATGTTTTCAGACAAAAAAGAAAAAAGAATTGCTGCGGAACCTGGTTCTGCTCAAAACAGAATCAATGAAGGCACAAAACTAAAGGGCGATGTTTCATCTACAGGTTTTTTTAGAATAGATGGAACTATAGAAGGCAATGTAAAAACACCTTCCAAAGTGGTTTTAGGAAAAACAGGAGTTATTGTAGGCACACTAAGTTGTGAAAACGCAGATATTGAAGGTAGATTTGAAGGTAATCTTCAAGTTTCGGGAACGCTTACTTTACGTTCTACTGCCGTAATAGAAGGCGATGTGACGGTGGGTAAATTATCAGTAGAGCCTGGAGCCGTTATGAACGCTTCTTGTGTAATGCAAGATGGAAAGCCCAAAAGTAACTCCACACCACATCAACCTACTTCGGAAAACACCAAAGCACATCCTTTTGATCGCCAACAGCGCATCAAGAGAACAACTGTAGATTCAGATTTAGACGATTAATCCCTTCACAATGGCCGATAAAAAAGATAATGGAATAAGACGTTGGGCCATCCTTTCCGGTATTGGAATACAGATGGGCGTTATCATCTATCTTTTTGTGAAACTGGGCCAATGGCTAGACGGAAAATATTCTGACGGCGGCAAAACCTTTCTTATTATTTGTACGCTTGTTGGGGTTGGCGCTTCACTTTTCTTGGTGATTAAGCAGACCAATAAATTAAATTCTTGAATTTTTTTTGATGAAAAAAACTACTTTCAAATTTTTGATGGTTCTTTTATTGGTGATATCTGTTTTTTTTATTGCACACCTATATATTCTTCAAAACAAAGAAATTCCGATTTTTTCTGATAGAATCGTCCTGTCTTATTTGTTGAATTTTGCAATGGCTGCTGCCATTTTAATCTTCATACAATCAAGATTTAACAAAAAATCATCACAGACTGGTTTTATATTTCTAGCGGGCAGCGGACTTAAATTCTTGGTTTTCTTTATGGTTTTCTATCCTTTTTATCAGCAAGACGGAACGATGTCATCTACAGAGTTTGCTGCTTTTTTTGTTCCCTACGCCTGTTGTTTGATTCTGGAAGTTGCATTTCTTTCAAAACAGCTTAATAATCAGGATTATTAACAGATTTCTTCCAAAGAAAAAAACTCAAAAAATAGTTTTTTCTTTCTCAGAAAGAAATGTATTTTTGCACCGATTTTAAGGACACCGTTATTTGTTCAGAGATGCAAAGAAAAACATTGATTAGATTACTTTCAGTTTTATTGTTTATCGTTTCGTTTTCAGCTATTGCTCAAGATGAACATGCGATGGAAGTTAAAGAAATTGCTCCTGGTGAAAAGGGCGATAAAACGAAGAAAGAAGAAATAAAAGAATTTATCAACCATCACTTGCTGGATTCGCATGATTTTAATCTTTTCGGATCTACAGATGAGGTTACTGGCGAAACGCACCATTATGGTTTCCCACTTCCTGTAATTTTTTGGGATAAGGGCCTACACACGTTTATGTCTTCAGAATTTCACCACGGTGAAAGCGTTGTTGAATCTAACGGAAACTTCTACAAGCTATACCACAGCAAAATATACAAAACGAATGCTGATGGCACGATAAATTATGATGCCGAACACGGCGATCATCCTACAAACGAAAAAATCCTTCTTGATTTTTCAATCACCAAAAGTGTTATTATGATGCTTGTGGTTGGTTTGATGTTAATATGGTTGTTCGGTGGTCTTGCAAAAAGCTACGCGAAAAACGGAAGCCTTCCAAAAGGTGTTGGGCGTTTCTTTGAGCCAATTGTACTTTACATTCGTGATGATATTGCTATCGGAAACATTGGCGAGCACAAATACAAAAAATACATGCCGTTCCTTTTAACCGTGTTCTTCTTTATATGGTTTTTAAATATGTTTGGCCTTACGCCACTAGGTGTAAACGTTACAGGGAACATAGCGGTTACAACTGCTTTGGCAATCATTGTTTTCTTGATTACCACTTTCACAGGAACAAAAGATTACTGGAGACACATTTTTGACCCACTTGGCGATGGAATGCCTTGGGCTGGAAAAATAATTATTTACATTATCCTAGTTCCTATTGAAATTTTAGGATTGTTCATTAAGCCTTTCGCACTGCTTATACGTTTGTACGCAAACATGACAGCGGGCCACGTGGTAATGATGAGCTTGATTGGGTTGATATTTATTTTCAAAAGTTGGATTGGTGGACCATTATCCTTCGGACTTACTTTTGCAATTTCACTTATTGAATTATTGGTAGCATTGCTACAAGCATATATTTTCACAATGTTGGCCGCTCTTTATTTCGGTTTTGCAAGCGAAACGCACGCAGAGCACGAAGCACACGAAGGCGAAATCCAACATTTATAAAAGACAGTTGTCTCCTCAATCATAGGATAGAGGTTTTTAAAAAAGAGTGTTTAATTTTTAATAAATATATATTATGGAAATTCCAACTATTGTAGGAGCAGGTTTAGCAGTAATCGGTGCCGGTATTGGTATCGGTATGATTGGTGGGAAAGCTATGGAAGCTATCGCACGTCAGCCAGAAGCTTACGGAAAAATTCAAACAGCAATGCTTATTGCAGCGGCGCTTATTGAAGGTATTGGTTTCGCAGCGATTTTCGCTGGGTAATCAAAAAAGCTAACAAACGGCTGTGACGGTTGGTTACAGCTGTTTGTTATAATTAAAATTGAGCATAAAGTTAAATTAAATAAATATCCGCCAAGGCGACCATTGATATGGAAAAATTAATTAACGACTTTTCATTCGGACTTTTCTTCTGGCAAATAGTAATATTTGTTTTGTTGCTTATTTTGTTAAGAAAATTTGCTTGGAAACCAATCTTAAACGCTGTTAATGAGCGTGAGCAAGGAATAAAAACTGCATTGGATTCTGCTGAAAAAGCAAAATTGGAAATGCAAAACCTTCAGGCAGACAACGAAAAATTATTGCAAGAAGCTCGTGCAGAGCGTGAGTCAATGATGAAAGAAGCACGTGAGATTAAAACCAAAATGATTGCAGACGCTAAAGAAGAAGCTAAAGCAGAAGGCGACAAAATGGTTGCCAATGCACAAGCTGCTATTGAAAGTGAAAAGAAATCTGCCATTGCAGAATTGAAACAACAAGTTGCAAGTCTTTCTTTGGAAATTGCTGAAAAAGTAGTAAAACACGAACTTTCTGATAGCGATAAGCAAATGAAGCTTGTAAACGAAATGTTAGGCGACGCCAAACTAAACTAATTTTCAATGAGCAGAGCAGCGATACGATACGCAAAAGCAGTCTTGCAGAAAGCAAACGAAAACAACACAGAAGCTGTTTTGTTTGGCGATATGCAATCTGTTTACAAAACCATTGAAGACAGCCGCGAATTGCAAACAGTGCTTCAAAGTCCAGTAATTAAAGCCAATGATAAAAAAGAGGCTTTGTTGAAAATTTTCAGCGGACAATCAGAAACTACGCATTCACTTATCAGAGTTTTGGTGGATAATAAACGTACTTCATTGTTAGGTAATGTAGCAAAAAGCTATATCGATCTTTACAATGACGCACAAGGTGTAAAAGTTGCAACCGTAATTACTGCCGTTCCTCTTTCCGATGAATTGGAGAATAAAGTAATGGCCAAAGTAAAAGAACTTACTGGAAGCGAGAAAGTAACACTTAAAAACGAAGTTGATCCAGCAATCATAGGAGGATTTATTCTTCGTGTTGGCGATATTCAATACAATGCGAGCATCGCAAACCAATTTGGAAATTTAAAAAGAGAATTCAGTAAATCAATATAACAGTATGCTCGCGATTTATCGCTTGCAAAAGTAAAAAGTCAATTATAGTATGATGTAAAATTTTAGGTCTATCGTCTAAAATCTATCGTCTAAAATCTAAACAAAAATGGCAGAAGTAAAACCAGCTGAAGTATCAGCAATATTAAAGCAACAACTTACAGGCTTTGAAGCAAACGCTTCCCTTGATGAAGTAGGAACTGTTTTAACCGTAGGTGACGGTATTGTTCGTGCATACGGACTTTCAAACGCACAATACGGTGAATTGGTAGCCTTCGATAGTGGTCTTGAAGGTATTGTATTGAACCTTGAAGAAGACAACGTAGGTATCGTACTTTTAGGTCCTTCAAAAGGTGTAAAAGAAGGTTCAACTGTTAAGCGTACACAACGTATTGCTTCACTTCAAGTTGGTGAAGGTATTGTTGGTCGTGTGGTAAACACATTGGGTCAGCCTATTGATGGTAAAGGTCCAATCACTGGCGAAACTTACGAAATGCCTTTGGAGCGTAAAGCACCAGGAGTTATTTATCGTCAGCCGGTAACTGAGCCTCTTCAAACTGGTATTAAGTCTATTGATGCAATGATTCCCGTAGGCCGTGGACAGCGTGAGCTTGTTATTGGTGACCGTCAAACAGGTAAATCTACCGTTTGTATTGATACCATTTTGAACCAAAAAGAATTTTACGATGCTGGGAATCCAGTATATTGTATATATGTAGCGATTGGCCAAAAAGCTTCAACCGTTGCAAACATTGCACAAGTTTTGGAAGAAAAAGGTGCTTTAGCTTATACTACAATTGTAGCAGCAAACGCATCAGATCCTGCCCCGATGCAGGTTTATGCTCCTTTCGCAGGTGCAGCAATTGGTGAATATTTTAGAGATACAGGTCGTCCAGCCTTGATTGTGTTCGATGATTTGTCTAAACAAGCAGTTGCATACCGTGAGGTATCACTTTTGCTTCGTCGTCCACCGGGACGTGAGGCATATCCTGGAGATGTTTTCTACCTTCACTCAAGATTATTGGAGCGTGCTTCCAAGATAATTAATGATGATGATATTGCAAGAGAGATGAATGACCTTCCTGCTTCTTTAAAAGGAATGGTAAAAGGTGGAGGTTCATTAACTGCACTTCCTATTATTGAAACACAAGCGGGTGACGTTTCGGCGTATATCCCAACAAACGTAATTTCGATTACTGATGGTCAGATTTTCTTGGATGGAGATTTGTTCAACGCGGGTGTTCGTCCAGCTATTAACGTAGGTATTTCGGTATCTCGTGTGGGTGGTAACGCGCAGATTAAATCGATGAAAAAAGTAGCAGGTACTTTAAAACTGGATCAAGCAGCTTTCCGTGAATTGGAAGCGTTTGCAAAATTTGGTTCAGATCTAGATGCTGTAACATTGAATGTAATTGAAAAAGGAAGACGTAACGTAGAAATATTAAAGCAAGCTGAAAATGACCCTTACACGGTTGAAGATCAAATTGCGGTTATCTATGCAGGTTCAAAAAACCTAATGCGTAACGTTCCTGTTAATAAGATTAAAGAATTTGAAAGAGATTACCTTGAAATGCTAAACGTAAAGCACAGAAACACGCTAGACGATTTGAAAGCAGGTAAACTTACTGATGATGCAATTGATGTAATGACAACGGTTGCTGCAGATCTTTCTGCAAAGTATAAGAAGTAAAAAGTCTTTGCGCTCTCTGCGCCTCTTCGGTTTTTAATTATTACCGCAAAGTCGCAGAGAACGCAGAGTAACATAAATAAAAATGGCGAATCTTAAAGAAATACGTAACAGAATATCATCCGTCAGCTCAACGATGCAGATTACCAGTGCCATGAAAATGGTTTCTGCTGCAAAATTGAAGAAGGCGCAGGATGCTATTACCGCAATGCGTCCCTATTCTGAAAAACTTACCGAACTTTTGCAAAACCTAAGTGCCACGCTTGATGACGATACTGGCAGCAAGTATTCAGACCAGCGCGAGGCAAACAAAATTTTGGTGGTTGCCATTACCAGTAACCGTGGTTTGGCGGGAGCTTTTAATAGTAACATCGTAAAAGAAGCTAGAAATTTGGCAGCAACAACCTACGCTGGCAAGCAAGTAGATTTTATGACCCTTGGTAAAAAAGGAAATGATATTCTGAAAAAGTTTGGAACTGTTATCGAGAATAACAACGCTATTTTTGACAATCTTTCTTTTGATGCTACTTCAGAAATCGCTGAAAAATTGATGCTTCTTTTTTCCGAAGGGAAATATGATAAGATCATTGTGGTTTACAATAATTTCAGAAATGCCGCTACACAAATTGTGATGAGCGAGCAGTTTTTGCCAATTATGCCTCCAAAACAAATTGAAGGCCAAGAAGCAAAAACCACTGAAACATTCTACATTTTTGAACCTTCAAAAGAAGAAATTGTTGAAGCATTAATTCCAAAGAGTTTAAAAACGCAATTATTCAAGTCGCTTAGAGATAGCGTTGCCAGCGAGCACGGCGCACGTATGACGGCGATGCACAAAGCGACTGATAATGCAACCGAACTTCGTGATGCATTAAAACTACAATACAACAAAGCACGTCAAGCTTCTATTACCAATGAAATCCTTGAGATTGTTGGTGGTGCTGAGGCATTGGCTGGATAGTATTTTATAAATTCATTTTTAAAAGCCTTTCGTTTTACGAGAGGCTTTTTTTATGCCTAAATATTTAAGTATCTTCATTAAAATTTTACTGGATGAAAAAATTACTTCTACTATTCGCTTTTCTTTTTTGCTTAACAGTTTCCTCTCAAAACCAAAAAGGCGAAATAATACTTTCAGTAGCAGTTTCTCCTTATCCGACGACTACTAATAACCAAGACGATTTCGGCGCTTTGGGTTTAGCTAGTTTTGAGTTTTTCATTTCAAACAAAGTTTCTCTTTCCGGAAGCTTTTTCACTTCAAACAATACTTTATTAAAGAACAATAGTGATGTTACAATCCATTCCTATGGTTTTACGCCTTCAATTCATTATTACTTTGTCAATAAAGAAAAATGGAACGTTTTTGCCCAAGCGGGCTACGGCTTTGGCTTCGAGGACCAAACCCAAGGATATATTCAGAACAGTGCTTTGACTATTTATAACATTGGCCCAGGAGCACATTATAAAATTGGGGAAAAGTTGTATCTAAAACTGCTACTTCCTTATTTTAATGCTCGCAACATTACTTTGAATGTAGATGCTGCCAGTGGAATTGCCGCATTTTTGGGTCTTGGATTTAAATTTTAGATCATTGCGATTCTGATTACTATCTGGCGAATTATTTAAATCGAACAGGTTTTTAAAACCTGTTCGGTTTCATGTTCCATATTATTTGTAAATTTCGTGAATGAAAACAAAGATGAAAACAATAGCTATTATTTTGACATTACCTATTTTGCTTTTCGCATTATCAAATTGCGGTGGAGCGCAGAATATAGAAAAAAACCTGGAATTCAGCCAAAACCCACCTTTTAAAGTGGTTGATGCCTTTTATCAAGATTGGGTCGCTGGTGTAAAGGAAGGCGGTTCTGGAACCAATGTTCATATTACTTTTAGCGAAAAAGAGGATAATGTTGTGATTCAAAATATCTACTTCAGAAATCAAATTTTAGAAGCAAAAGGCAATATAAACGAACCAAATAAATATGTTGGTTATCTTAGACATGACAAACAACGGGACATTGTTATGGATAATGATCCTATTAAAGAGGCTCAAAATACGCCGTCAATTGATTTTCCATTTCAACTAGCCGATAATCAAGCAGTCGTAGAATACTGGATCAATGGTAAGAAAAATTATTTTAAAATTTCAAATCTTACGAAGAAGGACTTGATTCCTTACCCGCAGGCAAATCCTAACCAACACGAATAGTTATGCAAACTATCAATCTTGAAGATAAGTTTTCTAGCTTCAAAAAATATTGGTATCCGCACCAAATAGCTGTTGTGAACAATATGCAAGTTCTTTTGGCGAAGTTGAAAGATGAATTTGTTTGGCATAAACACGAAGAAGAAGATGAATTGTTTTTTGTGCAGAAAGGAATTTTGGAGATGCACTTTCGTGATAAAATTGAAATTGTTTCCGAAGGTGAAATAATTGTTGTTCCAAAAGGTGTGGAGCATTGCCCAAAAACTAAAAATGGCGGAGAGGTTCACGTACTTCTTTTTGAAAAAATTTCCACAAAACACACAGGCAATGTAACTTCGGAAAAGACCGTTTCAGAATATCCTAAAATATAATTTTACTTGAATTTTCCTCCAAGGTTATCATAACCTTGGAAATCTAAAAGCCAAATATGAAAATCCTTCATCTCGATAACAATCATCCTTTACTTCTGAAAATGTTGAAGGAGGCAGGATTTTCAAATGAAGAAAATTACAAAGCTTCAAAATCTGAAATAGAAGAAATTATTTCCAATTATGAAGGAATTGTAATTAGAAGTCGCTTCAACATTGACAAACAATTTCTAGATGCTGCCAAAAACTTAAAATTCATTGCCCGTGTTGGCGCTGGTTTGGAAAGCATCGATATAGAGTATGCTGAAAAAATTGACATTAAACTTATCGCCGCCCCCGAAGGCAATAGAAACGCCGTGAGCGAGCATACTTTGGGAATGCTTCTTTCACTATTCAACAAACTAAATAACGCCGACAGAGAGGTTAAAAACGGTCTATGGAACCGCGAAGCCAACCGCGGAATAGAACTGGACGAAAAAACTGTCGGAATTATTGGTTATGGAAATATGGGCAAAGCATTCGCCAAAAAACTGCGAGGTTTTGATTGTGAAGTGATTTGTTACGATCTTAAAGAAAATGTTGGCGATGAAAACGCAACACAAGTTTCGTTAAAAGAACTTCATCAAAAAGCAGATGTCTTAAGCCTTCACACTCCTTGGACGCCATTAACTGATAAAATAATAGATTCAGAATTTATTAATTCTTTTTCAAAATCATTTTGGCTAATTAATACGGCTCGTGGCAAAAGTGTTGTGACGCAGGATTTGGTTTCAGCCTTAAAATCTGGAAAAATTTTGGGAGCAGGTTTAGACGTTTTAGAATTTGAAAAACTTTCTTTTGAAACCCTTTTTGATTCAGACAATCTCCCTACTGCTTTAAAAGAACTCTTCGCAATGGACAACGTAATTCTAAGTCCGCACGTTGCAGGATGGACGGCGGAAAGCAAAGAAAAATTGGCAACTGTTATTGCTGAAAAAATAATTCAAAACTTCAAAAAATAATAAAATGGATAAAAGAGTAACTGGTATTGGTGGAATTTTCTTCAAAACAAAAAATCCTGAAAAAACGAATGAATGGTACAAAAATCATTTAGGATTAGATACAAGTAATTATGGCTGTAGCTTTGATTGGCAGGATGAAAACGGTAAAAAATGTTCTACTCAATGGAGTCCATTTAAAGATGACACGAAATATTTTGCACCGAGCGAAAAAGAGTTTATGATTAACTATCGCGTTGAAAATTTAGAAGAATTGTTGAAAATATTAAAGGAAGAAGGTGTAACAATTGTAGGGGAAATGGAGACTTATGATTATGGAAAATTTGGCTGGATTCTCGATCCCGATGGAAACAAAATTGAACTTTGGGAACCTGTGGCCAACCCTTCTCTATAATTTTTTTATACTTTTATTAAACTTTAAACCAACTAATTAATACCATGGAAGAACAACAAAACTCAGGCTACGACAGCACAAAAAGACGAGTGGATGAAGCAGCAGACAATTTTGAACAACAAGCAAAACACAGCGCCAACGAATTTAAAGAAGGCTGGAACCAAGCCACTCATAATCAAGAAAACAAAAAAATTCTAGCAGGCGTTTTAGCACTTGTCTTTGGATATTTAGGAATTCATAAATTCATTTTAGGCTATACCCAGGAAGGAATTATACAAATAGTAATCAGTATTGTAACCTGCGGTATCGGTGGAATTATTCCTTTTATTGAAGGTATAATTTACTTAACCAAAAGCGACGAAGAATTCTACCAAACCTATCAAGTAGGTAAAAAGGGATGGTTCTAGATATTTACAAGCTTTTGAAAATTTTTCAGAGGCTTATTTAATTAAATAATTTAAAGAGCAAGGCTATGAGCAACTACGGAGCAATACCAACAATGGTTTATAAAGATTCCAATAAAGCGCTTAATTTCTTAAAAAGTGCTTTTGGATTTAGCGAGCATTTTGTTTATAAAGATGATAATAATGTGGTGCAACACGCAGAGCTTTCTCTTGGCAATGCAATGATTATGATTGGCACTTATCGTCCAGAAAGTGAATTTGGAAAAATGATTGGCACACCTTCAGAAACGAATGGATTTAATACCCAAACAGCATATATTATTATTGAAGAAATTGATAACCATTACAAAAACGCCAAAGCAAACGGCGCCAAAATAGTAATGGACATCAAAACTGAAGACTACGGCGGTCGCGGTTACAGCTGCAAAGACCCAGAAGGATATATCTGGAACTTTGGAAGTTATAATCCCTACACTTCAAAATAAAAAAAATGATTTTAGATACAGCCTTTCTTGCCGGTTTCGCACTATTATTACTCAGAATAATTATAGCCATCGTCTTTTTCTCCAGCGGAAAAAGTCACGTGCAGAAACCAGAGGAGCGTGGCAAAAGCATAGGTATGTCACCCACTGCAACTACCGTTTTAGGTATTGCTGAAATAGCTGGCGCTGTTTCAATAGCATTCGGAATTTTTACTCAAATCGGAGCGCTACTCATTATGGGCGCTATGCTTGGTGCTATGTATAAAAAAATATTCGTTTGGAAAACAGGTTTTTATGAAGACAAAGGCTACGGCTGGCATTACGACCTATTATTGTTTCTTGGTGCCTTTGTAATTTTTGCAACTCATGGTGGAAGTTTAATTCTAATCTAACTATTCCTTTTTAAGTACTGCCACAATTTGGGGCACATCATTTTTTTCAAAAAAAGCAATGGTTTTTACCAAATACTTAAGCACCCAGCTTTTTTGATGGATCAATTTTTCAGCCAGAATGGCTATAATTGTATCACGGGATTTTAATTCTATTTCTTTCGTTGGCGAAAAATGATATTGGTTCGCAAAAAGCCACGCTCCGTCTCGCGCCACGTTAATACTGAAACTAACCAACTTATCTTCTCGACCCTTTCCGAATCTGTCAAGCAATCCAAATAATGGTGAAACTGAAATTATTTTGGCTTCTACATTTGCAATCATGGAACCAAGAATTTCATTGATTTTGTTGAAATCATTTTCGAAACTCATCAATTCTCCATCGTCGCCAACGGTTTCAGCAACGGCAATTCCAAGGTCTAAATTGATATGAGCATTTATTCCCAAAAGCAAATGCTGCATAATTAAAAGAGTATCTTTTTGTGAAGCTTCAAAGGCGTTTTTCCAGCTTTGGGTATACGGTTTGGTAGCTCCCAAACAGTCATAAGCATCAATATAACGATTGGCAAAAAGTACATCCAACTTTTCCATACGTTGGTTGTTTTCAAACTCACTATTCAAAATTCCTTCTTTAATACGAATGGTAACTTTTCTATAAAGAATAGGGAAATACGCCATTCGCGAATTTTTGGCGCATTCAGAATCAATAATACTATCCAGTCGCGCTATAACTTCATCAATAGTTGTTGCAGTCATAATAGATTGGATTTTTTGTGAAAAGAATTAATCTGGTTTTTCTTCTTCTTTTAAATTCTCGGCATCTGGATTTTCACCGTATTTATCGGAATACTTTTTTTCAAGCTCCGCCTGAAATTCCTCCATCACGGGTTTTACGGTACTTTCTGGTAAATCTGCAATACGTATGTACATCAAACCATCCACAGCATTGTTGAAAAGTGGATCAACATTAAAAGCCACAACTTTCGCGTTTTGTTTGATGTATTTTTTAATAAGAACAGGCAAACGAAGACTTCCCGGTTCCACTTCATCAATTATTTTGTCAAATTTATTGAGGTCGGCCTCACTTTCGTCGAAGATAAAATCTTTGTCCGCATCTTTCAATTTTACTTTATATTCTTTCTTCGGATTGATGTATTGTGCCACATAGGGATCGTAATAATTTGATTTCATAAACTCAATCATCAAACTTTTTGAAAATTCTGAAAACTTATTACTGATGCTCACGCCACCAATTAAATAGCGGTGTTCCGGATATCGCAATGTTGTGTGGACGATTCCTTTCCAAAGTAAAAACAAAGGCATTGGGCGCAATTGATATTCTTTAATAATGAAGGCACGCCCCATTTCAATGGACTTGCTCATCATTTCGTACAATTCTGGTTCAAAGCGAAATAAATCCTGAAGATAAAATCCGTCAATCCCGAACCGTGGAAAAATCTCTGAACCAAGTCCCATTCTGTATGCACCAGCCATTTTTTTGGCATCATTATCCCATAAAAACATATGGTGGTAATAGCTATCGAATTTGTCTAGATCGGTACTATTATTGGTGCCTTCACCTACTTCTCTGAACGTAATTTCGCGTAGTCTTCCTATCTCTTGAATTATATAAGGAACTGAATTTGCTTCGGCCAAAAACACTTCATAGTTTTTACTTATCAGAAGTCGTTTATCATTTTGGCGCAAGTTTTCAATTTCGGCCTCCATTGCTTTCAGCGGAATAGGCCCAGCAATTTTTTTCGGTGGTTTCGGAAACTTCAACGTTTTTGGTATGTTGTCTAACAGCTTTTTCTTCTGAAAGGCATTGGAAAGCATATACGTTTTCTTCCGAAGAAACTCAGTAAAGGTTTTAAGCGATTCGTGTTCATCTTGATCTTCTACTGAAATTGCGTTCCCGATCCGAACTTTTATTAAACGCTCTTTTTGTGTAAGCAATTCTGAAGGCAATTTCGCGGTTCGCAGTGTATCGCTCATCTTCGCCAAACGGTAAAAAAGTTTGCTGTTTTTTGCGTGAAAATAGATTGGAACCACGGGTACTTCGGCTCTTTTTATCAGTTTCATTGCGGCTTCTTCCCACGGTTTGTCAACCAATAATTTGTCGTCTCTATAAGTTGAAACTTCGCCTGCCGGGAAAATTCCTAGCGGATGGTCTTCTTGTAAATGTTTCAGCGCGGCTTTAAAACCAGCTACGCTAGATTTTGCGTCTTTCCTTCCCTCAAAAGGATTTACGGGCATAACGTAAGGTTTCAGCGGTTCAATTCTGTGTAGCAGAAAATTGGCTACAATCTTAAAATCTGGACGGTGTTCTAATAATAATTTTAGAAGAAGAATACCATCAATCCCACCCAACGGATGGTTTGAAATTGTTATAAAGGGACCAGTTTTAGGGATACGACGTAAATCTTCTTCAGGAATTTCAAACTTTATTTCAAATTCTTCAAGCAATGCATTTACAAACTCTAAATCTTTTAGATGCTTGTTTTTATCGTAGATTTTGTTGAGGGTTGTAATGTTTAAAAACTTCATTAAAGACCAGCCCATAAAAGTGCCAAAAAAGCCGAATTTATCGACGTTTATTGCTTTTGCAATTTCCTTTGCATTGACTAATCCCATGAAATGTTTTGGTTGTTTGTGTCTTACAAATATAACTAAACCGATTGATACTATTCCTTTATTACCAACTGTACCGTCTCTTTGCTTTCTTGTTTTAAAAGCACGTTTTTATTTTCGGCAAGTGCCTTGACTTCAGCAGTATTAAAATGTCGGATAGTGTAAAGCGTAACGTTTTCGTTCCATTTTACACTGAATTTTTCACGAAGCTTTGCTAGCAATGCCTCTAGATTGTTAAATTTATCATTCACACAAACAGAAAAGCTAATGGCAGAATTCTGAATCAGTTCAACTTTCATTTTGTGCTTATGAAGCCATTTAAAAACATCGCCAATGTTGTCTTCCATCATAAATGAAAAGTCTAAAGAAGAAAGTGAAATTAAAACCAAATCCTTTTTCAGAATAAAACACGAAGTTTGTGGGTCCAGTGTTACGCCTTTACCAACGCAGGTTCCAGGACCTGTTGGATTTAAGAATGATTTTACAAAAAGTGGAATTTCCTTTCGTTGCAGAGGTTGAAGCGTTTTTGGGTGAATAACCGATGCACCGTAAAAAGCAAGCTCAATCGCCTCACGATAGCTTATGTGATTTAGCAACATAGTCTGCGTAAAATACCTCGGATCTGCATTTAAAACTCCGGGAACATCTTTCCAAATAGTCACATTTTCGGCATTCAAACAATAAGCGAATATTGCGGCGGTATAATCACTTCCTTCACGGCCAAGTGTGGTTGTAAAATTATTTGTGGTTTCGGAACCTAGAAATCCTTGGGTTACCGTAATGCCAGAAATGTTAACTTTTTTCTGAATTTTCTTTTGCGTGGTTTCCCAATCAACTGTTGCGTCACGATGATTAGCGTCTGTTTTTATACACTTTCTAACATCGAGAAGTTCGTTTTTCATTCCAATTTCTGAAAAATAAGCCGAAACTATTGTGCTGGAAACCATCTCGCCAAAACTTACCACTTGGTCATAAACGAAAGCGTGGTTTTTAGATTTGTTTACTTCTAAAAAGGAAGCCATTTTTCGAAATAATTTTGAAACATCCTGAAAAACGGGATGGTTCGAATTTTCAAAAAGACCGTTCAAGATTTCTAAATGGTAATCATTAAATTCTGAAACGTATTCTTTACATTTTGGCTTGTCTTCATTCAAGTATTCGGCAATTACTTTTTCAAGTAAATTGGTAGTTTTTCCCATTGCTGATACTACAATTACTAAGTTCTTCTCATCAGTAATTTTCAGTACTTCCGCAACATTTTTTACGCCAGCCGCATCTTTAATGGAGGCTCCTCCGAATTTGAATATTTTCATAATTGATGTAAAATACCCACGAATTCACGAATAATTTTCCACAATCATTCGTGAATTCGTGTCAGCAATTTATTCGTTTAATTTTTCTATATAATTTTTAAGTCCTTTTTCGTCCATATGAACAACACGCCACGTTTTTAAAACATTCGCGCCACTGCGCTCGTAAAAGCGAATGGCGCCTGTATTCCAGTCTAAAACATCCCAAGCTACTCGTTTAAGACCTTGATCGTATGCGAATTTCATTACTTCTTTGTAAAGCGCTTCACCTAAGCCTTTCCCACGGTGAGCTTCCTTCACAATTAAATCTTCCAGATGAAGCGTGCGTCCTTTCCAAGTTGAAAAACGATAATAAATTAAAGCTGCACCTACAATTTCTTCGTCCAATTGTGCTACGAAACAGGTAAATAATGGATTGTCACTAAAACCTTCACGTTCTAAATCTAGAACGGTCACATCAACAACGTCTGGTTCCTTCTCAAAAATGGCAAGTTCTTTTATGAGTTCCAAAACTTGCGGCATATCGGTTTTTACTGCTTCTCGTACTTTCATTTTTATTCAATTTCTGATTCAATAATTACAATACCTACAAGGTTTTGAAAACCTTGCAGGAAACTTCCATTTAGTTTTCGATTTCATCCCGATAGCTATCGGGATCGTTTTCCTTCCACAAATATCGGTTCAATTTCTTAAAAATCCCGATATTTGCGTCAAATTAAGGAATCCCTTCAATCCAATGGCTAAAATAAATCAATCTCTCGGCGAATTTATAATTGAAAATCAAGAAGAATTTAAGTATTCTTCTGGAGAGCTTTCACGACTCATAAATTCCATCCGTTTGGCAGCAAAAGTGGTTAACCACAAAGTGAATAAAGCTGGATTGGTAGATATTTTAGGCGCTGCCGGAGATATGAACGTGCAAGGCGAAGACCAACAAAAGTTGGATGTTTTTGCGAATGAAGTTTTTATAAACACGCTTACCAACCGCGAAATTGTCTGCGGAATTGCAAGCGAGGAAGAAGACGATTTCATAACAATTAAAGGCCGAAACCAAAAGAACGATAACAAATACGTCGTTTTGATGGATCCGCTTGATGGTTCTTCAAATATAGACGTAAATGTTTCCGTTGGAACTATTTTTTCTATTTTCAGGAGAATTACTCCTTCGGGAACTCCCGTTACTATTGACGATTTTCTTCAACCGGGAGTTAATCAGGTAGCTGCTGGATATATTGTTTACGGTACATCAACCATGATTGTTTATACAACCGGTCACGGCGTTAACGGTTTCACGTTAAATCCAGCTATTGGAACCTATTATCTTTCGCACCCAAATATGAAATTTCCTGAAGACGGACACATATATTCTGTAAACGAAGGTAATTATATTCACTTTCCGCAAGGCGTAAAAGATTATATAAAATATTGCCAACAGGAAGAAGATGACCGTCCATACACCTCTCGATATATAGGTTCTTTGGTTTCAGATTTTCACCGAAATATGATAAAAGGTGGAATTTATATCTATCCCAATACTTCAAAAAACCCAGAAGGTAAACTTCGTCTATTATACGAATGCAACCCAATGGCAATGATTGCTGAACAAGCTGGAGGAAAGGCTAGTAATGGTTTTAAAAGAATTCTGGAAATCCAGCCAACAACGCTACACCAGCGCGTTCCTTTTTTCTCTGGAAGTACTAAAATGGTTGAAAAAGCAGAGGAGTTTATGAAACAGGCAGCCCGCTAACCCCCAAAAGGGGGAATTCTTACTCAAATCCAATAAAAAAGCTCCATCAGGAGCTTTTTTTACTTTTCATAATCGTGGAAATTCTCCCCTCGGGGGCTAGGGGCTTTTATTTTTTATTCAAAAGATACCTATAGTCTTCAAGGTCAAGTCCACCACTGTAAATTTCAATTGATCTTTTAATTAAATGTTGTGCTGTAGTAGCATCGTAACCAAGACCAATAGCGTATTTTTCAATTAAGAAACGTTCGTGATCGTCAATTTCGTGATCTGCAAAAACCATTTCGAATAGATCGTGAATTCGTTCCAAACGTCTTTCAGCATCATTGGGAGGATTGATGGGATATTTTCCTGGATTTTTCAGAATTTCAGCGTATTCAGTTTCTTCAATATCTAATTTTCTGGCAAAACGCTTTAGCATTTTTTCCTCTTCTGGATTAATCACACCTTTAACTGAAGCAATGTTTGCTATAGACGCAAAGTGTCCTATATTTCGGGAGTGTTCTCCACTTTCAAAAAGATCTGTAAATGACATAATTTGGTTTTTATTTACTGCAAATATAAAAAATTGCAATCATGGTAAAGCATTCTTTTTAGATACTTCTATAAAATTAAAAGCAATGTATAATAATCTATTTGTTTTTTGTTTAGCTTCTTTTAAAAATTATTCAACATAAAATTTTCTTAATAGCGAAGCAACCCTTCTTACCTTTCATTATTTTTAAGCTGCTATAGAAAGAAAACAAATGAATCAGCCGTTATTAGTCTTTAATGATAAGGGAATATATTGTGAACAAGCTGATGTTTATATAGATGCTTGGCGTCCCGTAGATAAATGCATTATAACTCACGGCCACGCAGACCACAGTCGTTGGGGGCACAAGCAATATATTACGCACGAAAATAATGTGCCAATTATTAAACATCGTTTGGGTGAAATTGAAGTTTCTGGCAAAAAGTGGAATGAAACTTTTACGATAAATGGAGTCAAATTTTCGCTTCATCCTGCGGGTCATATAATCGCTTCATCGCAAGTGCGAGTTGAATATAAAGGTGAAGTTTGGGTTTTTACAGGCGATTTTAAAACTGAAAATGATGGTATCGCTGAATCTTTTGAACTTGTAAAATGCAATACTTTTATTACTGAATGTACTTTCGGACTGCCCGCTTTTAAATGGACTCCTCAAGCTGAAGTTTTTACCGATATTAATAATTGGTGGGCTGCCAATAGAGCTGAAAATAAAACATCTGTGCTTTTTGGATATTCGTTGGGTAAAGCGCAACGATTGCTAAAACATCTTGATCCAAGCATCGGTAAAATCTACACTCACGGTGCTATTGAAAACATGACTGCCGTTTTACGTGAAAACTATGATTTTCATGAAACAATACGAATTTCACGAGACACAAAAAAAGAAGAACTTTTAGGCAATATAGTTTTAGCTCCACCAAGTGCACATGGCGGAACTTGGATTCGGAAAATGGTGCCGTATGTTACAGCAAGCGCAAGCGGTTGGATGACGTTTAGAGGCGCAAGAAGACGCCGAGCTGTTGATCGCGGTTTTGTACTAAGCGACCACGCAGATTGGGATGGTTTGTTAGAAACCGTAAAAGCAACAGGCGCTGAAAAAGTAATTGCAACACACGGTTATACCGAAATTTTTTCACGCTTTTTAAGAGAGGAAATGGGACTTGATGCTCGAACCGAAAAAACACAATACGAAGAAGAAGGTAGTGAAACAGCTAAAAAGGCAGAAGAAGAAAACGCATGAAAGATTTCGCCCAACTTATAAAAAAGCTAGATAGCACCAACAAAACCAATGAAAAGGTAGCGGCACTAACTGCGTATTTTCAAAATGCGAATGATGACGATAAACTTTGGACGATTGCTATTCTTTCACACAGAAGACCAAAACGCCCTGTAAACACAACGTTACTGCGACTTTGGGCTACAGAGATTAGCGGTATTCCGCTTTGGCTTTTTGAGGAGAGTTATCACATAGTAGGCGATTTGGCAGAAACGATTGCTTTAATTTTGCCAACTTCTGAAGAGCATTCCGAGAAATCCCTTTCTACATTTGTTTCAGAAATTATTGCATTACGAACACTTCCCGAAGAAGAAAAAAAGAAATATTTACACTACAATTGGTTAGCGTTAAATTATTTTGAGCGGTTTGTTTTCAATAAAATCCTTACAGGAAGTTTTAGAATTGGAGTGAGTCAAAAACTGATGACACGGGCACTTTCAAAAGCTACAGCAATTGATGAAGATATACTCGCATATAAATTAATGGGCGATTGGACTCCAGAAAAAACTACTTTTCAGAAATTAATTTTAGAAGAAAATCCTGAAGATTACCTCAGCAAACCCTATCCATTTTACTTGGCGTATGCCGTTGAAGCTGATTTTCAAAAAGATTTAGGAGCCATTTCAGATTGGAGTTTTGAACATAAATGGGACGGAATTCGCAGCCAGGTAATAATTCGAAATGACGAAGTTTTTGTGTGGTCGCGAGGTGAGGAATTAGTGACAGATAAATACCCCGAGTTTCAACGGTTTCTTTCTGCAATCCCAAACGGAACTGTGATTGATGGTGAAATTCTGCCTTTTGGTGCTGGTGAAATTGGCAATTTCAATGCGCTTCAAACTAGAATTGGTAGAAAAAATATTTCAAAAGCACTTTTAAAGAAAACGCCAGTAATTTTGAACGCGTATGATTTGTTGGAATGGCAAGGCGAGGATATTCGCCAAAAACCTTTTTCAGAAAGAAGAAAGATTTTGGATGAGTTAATTCAAAAAATTAATTCTGAAGAAGTCGGAATCTATTTAAGCGAAACAATGAATTTTGAAACTTGGGAAGAAGCTGCAGAAGAACGGAAGCTTTCTAGAGAAAAACGTAGTGAAGGTTTAATGTTGAAACGCAAAGACTCGCCTTATTTAGTTGGCCGAAAAAAAGGCGATTGGTGGAAATGGAAAATAGATCCGTTCACAATTGATGCGGTTTTAACCTATGCCATGCGGGGCCATGGAAGAAGGGCAAATCTTTATACAGATTATACATTCGGTCTTTGGAATGATGGTGAATTGGTGACTTTCGCCAAGGCTTATTCAGGATTAACTGATGCAGAGTTTAGACAAGTAGACGCATGGATTAAAAGAAATACTTTGGAGCGTTTTGGCCCAGTGCGAAGTGTTACTCCGCATCATGTTTTTGAAATCGCTTTTGAAGGTATTGCAGAAAGCAGTCGCCATAAAAGTGGTATTGCAACCCGTTTTCCAAGGATTTTGAGATGGCGAAAAGATAAACCAATTGCCGAGGCGAATACATTAGATGATCTTAAAGCACTAATTCCAAAATGAAACAATCCGAACTTATTTCAATTGCCGAAGATTGGTTTCATTCAAAAGATTGGAAACCCTTTCCCTTTCAACAAAAAACGTGGAAAGCCTTTCTAAAAGGCAAACACGGCCTGCTAAACGCGCCAACGGGAAGTGGGAAAACGTACGCATTGTGGGTTCCAATCGTGCTTCAATATTTAAAAGAGAATCCCAACTATAAAACTAAACATACTAAAGGAATCAAGGCTATTTGGATAACGCCATTACGCGCACTTTCAGTAGAAATTCAACAATCAGCACAACGGTTTGCAGATGATTTAGGAACTGGATTAACAGTCGGAATAAGAACCGGAGACACCTCTCAAAGTGAACGTGCAAAGCAAAAACGCCAAATGCCCGATTTGTTAATCACAACTCCTGAGAGTTTAATGCTTTTATTAACTTCAAAGGGTTATGATAAAACCTTCAAAACATTGACTGCTGTTGTAGTTGATGAATGGCACGAACTTTTAGGTAGTAAACGCGGGGTACAAATGGAATTGGCGCTTTCCCGCCTTAAAACTGTTTCCCCTAAGTTACGGATTTGGGGCATTTCTGCAACCATAGGTAATCTAGAACAAGCGCAAGATGTTTTATTGGGAATGGATGAACGTTTCAGAGAAAACGCGGTCTTACTAAAAGCTAATCTCAAGAAGGAAATTATTGTAAAGTCAATAATTCCAAAAAAAATGGAAACATTTCCGTGGCGTGGGCATATTGGTTTACACGTTTTGGATCAGATAATTCCAATACTTAATGCGAGCAAAACAACTTTAATCTTTACTAATACTAGAAGTCAATGCGAAATTTGGTTTCAAAAGATATTAGAGAAATATCCCGAGTTTGCCGGTGAAATCGCGATGCATCACGGTAGTATTAATAAAGAAACTAGGCTTTGGGTGGAGCAAGCCATCCGTAATGAAAGTTTAAAAGCCGTTGTAGCTACTTCAAGTTTAGATTTGGGAGTAGATTTTGCCCCAGTAGAAACTATTATTCAAATTGGCGGACCGAAGGGAATTGCCAAATTTTTACAACGTGCTGGCAGAAGCAATCACCGTCCCGGCGAACCTTCCGTTATTTACTTTCTACCAACTCACGCAATGGAATTGATTGAAGCTTCAGCTCTAAAAAAGGCTGTAAAAGCTGAGGTTATGGAAGATCGTATTCCATACTTGTTGAGCTTTGATGTTTTAATTCAATATTTAGTAAGCTTGGCAGTAAGCGATGGTTTTTTTCCGAAGGAAATTTATCCTGAGGTTAAAAACACCTTTTGCTTTCAAGGAATAACTGAAGACCAATGGCAATGGTGCTTAAATTTTATAACAATGGGTAGCCAAAGTTTACAAGCTTACGATGAATATAAAAAAGTAATTATAGATGAAGAAGGCAGATTTAAAGTAGAAAGTAAGCAAGTTGCAATGATGCATCGTCTCTCTATTGGCACAATTGTAAGCGATGCAATGGTACAAGTAAAATATGTTACGGGTGGTTTTATTGGCACTATAGAAGAATTTTTTATAGGAAAAATGAAACCTGGCGACGTTTTCGTCTTTGCAGGAAGAACTTTGGAATTAGTGCGCGTTCGCAATATGCAAGCACAAGTAAGAAGAAGCTCAAAACGCACAAGAAACGTTGTGAGTTTTATGGGCGGAAGGATGGCTTTATCTTCTCAAATGTCCGAAATTTTGCGAAACGAATTACAAAGCGAAGCCGAGCATAAACGCAACACACCAGAATTAAAAGCACTCAGCGATATTTTTAACCGACAAGAATTGGAAAGTATCGTTCCCGGAAATAACGAATTTTTAATTGAAACATTCAAAACTCGGGAAGGTTATCACAATGTATTTTATCCATTTGAAGGTAGATTTGTACATATGGCAATGAGCGGATTGCTGGCATATAGAATTAGCTTGTTGCTTCCAATAACATTTTCATTGGCCTATAATGATTATGGTTTTGAATTGTTAAGCGACCAACCTTTAGATATTCAGCAAGTTTTAGATAATAATTTACTTACAACAGATTACCTTTTTGATGATCTCCAAAAAAGCTTGAACAGTACAGAATTAGCTCGGCGAAAATTTAGGGATATTGCTGTAATTAGTGGAATGGTTTTTACGGGCTACCCAAACAAACAGATTAAAACAAAACATTTGCAAAGTAACTCGCAATTGCTTTTTGATGTTTTTAGAGATTATGAACCAGACAATCTACTTTATTTACAAGCCTTTAGAGAAACCTTTGAACATGAAATGGAAGAAGGTCGTTTACGAATGGCGCTTGAGCGAATTGCAACCCAAGAAATAGTTTGGAAACAATGTGAAAAAGCAACACCGTTTAGTTTCCCGATAATTACTGATAGACTACGTGAAAAACTTTCTTCGGAAAAATTGGCGGATCGGATTAAACGGATGACACTTCAATTGATGAAATGATTCAAAAAATAATAATAAATAATAACGAATTTACGCTACACCCAAGCGGCGCAATTTATTGGGAAGCAAAAAAAATGCTTCTAATCGCCGATGTGCATTTAGGCAAAGTAGTGCATTTTAGAAAACATGGGGCTGCAATACCAGCACATGCAGCTTATCAAAATCTCGAAAAACTTACCGAAGTAACCAATTATTTTGAACCTAAAACTGTATGTTTTCTTGGCGATTTATTCCACAGTAAATTAAATGAGGAATGGAGAGATTTTGAAAAATGGGTGGAATATTGCAAAGCCGAAGTAATTTTAATTTCAGGCAATCACGACATTATTCCAATCTATTTATATGAAGATTTGGGCGTAAAAGTTTTTGATGAATTGTTATTGGATGGTTTTTACCTAACCCACCATCCCACGGAAATAAAAGGAACTTTCAACTTTTCAGGACATATTCATCCTGGAATTAGAATGAAAGGAATTGGTAGACAATTTTTAAAACTTCCTTGTTTTTATAAAACAGAAAATCAACTTATTTTGCCCGCTTTTGGTAACTTTACAGGAAAACATATTTTAACACCTTCAGAAACTGATGCCATTTTTGCAATTGCAGATGGAGAGGTTATTTGTGTTTCAAAAAAATAATATATTATGAAAAAAACACTACAAATAGCAAATATTATAGCCTTCGTGGCAACAGTTTTCATAAACTATCTTTCAAATACTGGAGCGATAAATAACACGACTATTGGCGATATATCAGATTCCTCTAAAAATCTTTTTACTCCAGCTGGTTATGCATTTTCGATATGGGGACTCATTTATTTACTGCTTTTGGGATTTGTAATTTACCAAAGCAGAAGTCTATTTACCAAAGTGCGTGACGATCAGTTTATTTTAAAAACAGGATGGTGGTTTGTGCTTTCTTGCTTCGCCAATATTATGTGGATTACATTTTGGCTTTACGGGTTTATGGAATATTCCATCTTGGCAATTTTCGTGCTTCTCTTTTCACTTTTGAAAATTGTAATGCAAAACCGAATGGAACTTTGGGACGCACCAATTTCTGTAATCGCTTTTCTCTGGTGGCCATTCGTATTTTATAGCGGCTGGGTTACTGTTGCGAGTATCGCGAATGTGGCAGCATATTTAACAAGTATTGAATGGAATGCTTGGGGTTACAGCGAAGCTTCGTGGGCTATTACAATGATACTTATTGCGGGAATAATAAATCTTGCTGTTACTTGGAAAAGAAATATGCGCGAGTTCGCATTAGTTGGAGTTTGGGCTTTAGCCGCAATTGCAGTTGCCAATTGGGAAGTGAGCCAAACAGTTGCTTACACCGCAATTGTTGTGGCGGCAGTACTTTTAGGAAGCAGCAGTTATCATGCTTTCAAAAATCGAACTACAAGTCCTGTGAATAAATGCAAAGAATATTTAAACAAATAATTTCGTATTTCGCACTTCTAAATTCGTATTTCTTTAGACCATTCCTTTTATATCATTTCCCCAAGTTGGGTATGCAAAAATCATTGCTTTAATATTGTCAGTAGTCAGTTTTCCGCACATTGCTAATACAAATAAGTTGATCATTTCACCAGCTTCTGGAGCGATTATATGTGCGCCCAAAACGATATTTCGTTTTGTATCTACGATGGTTTTGTAAGCATATACTTTTTCATTGATACGTTTTGCGTTGAACCATTTCGGAACACTTTTATATTCCACTACATAATCGTATCCTTTTTCTTTTGCCTCTTCTTCTGTTAAACCAATAGAAGCAATTTGCGGGATTGTAAACACAACGGAAGGAACAGGTGGAAAATCTATTTTGGTGTGATTTCCATTTCTTATATTCAACGAAACAACCCGAGCTTCTTGCGAAGAAATCGGCGTTAGTGGAAGCGAACCGCTTGCCGAAACATCGCCACAAGCATAAACACTTTTGTTGGTAGTATTTTGAAGAAATTCATTCACCGAAATTCCACCTTTTTCGAAAGCTACATTTCCTTTTTCCAAATCTAATTCGTCAATTGAAGGAACTCTTCCTGCGGTATTAAAAACCATTCTTGCGTCAATGGATTCAGTTTTACCATTTTTTTTAAAGGAAACTCGATAGTTTTTTTGAAGTTTTTCCACTTTAGAAACTTCTGCGTTAAATATAAATTTAATCCCAAGTTCTTCCGAAGCTTTTGTGAGGTGAGTAACAATGTCTGATTCAAAAGGACCGAGTGGTCTGTCTCCAAATTCAACAACAGTAACTCTTACTCCGCAACGAGCGGCTATATGTGCGAACTCCATCCCAATGTAACCAGCGCCAACAAATACAATGCTTTCGGGAAGTTCTTCCAAATCCAGAAAATCATCGCTTATCATTAAATGTTCTCTTCCGGGAATTTTTAGTTCCATCGGTTTTTGACCGGTTGCAATCACAATTTTCTTTGCTTTTACGGTTTTACCTTCTACTGAAAGTGTGTTTTCATCTAGAAACTGTGGCGATTGGTGATACATCTCTATTCCTGCTTCTTCTAAATCTCGCTCCGTTGCTGCGGGAACGGCATCTGTAAAAGTTGATTTAAATTTCTGAAGTGCCGCCCAATCAATTTTTGGAACGGAAATAATTCCCTTTCCTTTTAAATTTTCTGCAAGTTGGATTGCTTCCGTAAACCCCACTAAAACTTTTTTTGGATCGCAACCTCGTTGTGAGCAAGTGCCACCAAACTCGCGATTATCAGCAATTGCCACTTTCATTCCGTTTGCGACACAATCGTACGCCACACTTTTTCCGGCGGTTCCGGTTCCTATCACAAAAACATCGTATTCTTTTATAGCCATTTTTAATGCCCGCGAAGGCGGGTAACTCTTTTCATAAACCCCAAAGGTTTTAAAAACCTTTGGGGTCAAATTCGATTAATATTTTTTTTCAATTTTAAAAATACAGTTTCAGCTTTGGTATGGGTGTTATTAAAATGATAAAGTTGATAACAAAAACCTTTCAGGTTTTGAAAACTTGGCAGGTTTAGATTAAATTTGCCGCTCAATGAGCAAAACACTCGTTACTTCACTTTATTCACAGTCTTCGCAAACCCGAAAACTAGGGGAAACTATTGTCCAATCCCAATCCAATATTTCAGTTTCAGGACTTATAGGTTCTTCACTTTCGATGGTTTTGGCTAAAACTTTTCGGAATTCGGAATTGCCTTTTCTCTTGATTTTAAACGATAAAGAAGAAGCTGCCTATCATTTAAACGATCTCGAAAATCTTTTGGGAGATAAAAATGTGCTTTTCTATCCTGGAAGTTACCGTCGCCCGTACCAAATTGAAGAAATCGACAATGCCAATGTTTTGCTGCGAAGCGAGGTTTTAAACCGAATCAATTCCCGAAAAAAACCAGCGTTTATTGTTACCTATCCAGAAGCACTTTTTGAAAAAGTGGTTACTCGAAAAGAACTGGAGCGAAACACGCTGAAGATTTCCGTAAACGATCAACTTTCAATAGATTTTGTAAACGAAGTTTTATTTGAATATCGTTTTAAACGCACAGATTTTGTCACCGAACCTGGTGAATTTTCAGTTCGTGGTGGAATTCTGGACGTGTTCAGTTTTAGCAACGACGAACCTTATAGAATCGAATTTTTTGGTGATGAGGTTGACAGTATCCGAACCTTTGATGTAGAAACGCAGCTTTCATTAGAACAAGTGAAAAAGGTTTCTATCATTCCGAACGTAGAAAACAAAACGATAGATGAAAACCGTGAAAGTTTTCTAAAATATATCGCTTCCAAAACGGTAGTTTTTCTTAAAAATGAAGAACTTTTCAGCAGTGCAATTGACAATCTTTTCAAAAAAGCAATCGAAGCTTTTAATGATATAGATTCTGAAATAAAACGGGCAAAGCCTTCGGAATTGTTCTGTTCTTCGGAATTGTTGAAAGGGCAATTAAATGAATTTACAACAGTACATTTAAAAAATTCATCTATTGCGCGTGATGAATCTGATGCGCGCGATGAATCGCGCGCCTACGTAAATTTTCATACAAAACCGCAACCTTCGTTCAACAAACAATTCAACTTATTGATTGAAAATTTGAATGAAAACACTGAAAAGGGATATAAAAATTACATTTTCTGCAGCAGCGAACAACAAGCAAAACGGTTTCAAGATATTTTTGAAGACGCTGAACAGAACGTAAATCAGTTTGAAACTATTGTTTTTCCGTTGTTTCAAGGTTTTATAGATGATGATTTAAAATTGGTTTGCTACACAGATCACCAAATTTTTGAACGCTACCATAAATTTCAACTTAAAAATGGGTACGCCAAAAAACAAGCGATCACTTTAAAGGAAATTACCAACCTTGAAGTTGGCGATTACGTAACCCATATCGATCACGGAATCGGGAAATTTGGCGGTTTACAAAAAATTGAAGTTGAGGGTAAAATGCAGGAAGCCATCAAACTTTTTTATGGGGATCGCGATATTTTGTACCTCAGTATTCATAGTTTACATAAGATTTCAAAATTTAATGGAAAGGATGGAAGAGAGCCCAAAATCTACAAATTGGGCAGCGATGCATGGAAAAAACTAAAGCAAAAAACTAAAACTAGAGTAAAGGAAATTGCTTTTAATTTAATTGAATTATATGCAAAACGCCGCACGCTGAAGGGCTTCGCTTTTGATCCGGATAGTTATTTGCAAGCAGAGTTGGAATCTTCGTTCATTTACGAAGACACTCCAGACCAAAGCACCGCGACCGAAGACGTAAAAAAAGATATGGAAAACGAACGCCCCATGGATCGTTTGGTATGTGGAGATGTAGGTTTCGGAAAGACGGAAGTCGCAATTCGCGCAGCTTTTAAAGCAGTGGATAATGGGAAACAGGTAGCTATTTTGGTTCCGACGACCATTTTAGCTTTTCAACATTTTAAAACATTTACTGAACGTCTTTCCGAAATGCCAGTAAAAGTTGATTATCTCAACCGTTTTAGAACTACAAAAGAGCGCAAAACCGTTTTGGAAGAACTAAAAAACGGAAGACTGGATATTGTAATCGGCACGCATCAATTGGTAAGTAAAGCGGTGGAGTTTAAAGATTTGGGCCTTTTGATTATTGACGAAGAGCAGAAATTTGGTGTAGGTGTAAAAGATAAATTAAAGACAATCAAAGAAAATGTTGATACGTTAACGCTGACGGCAACGCCTATTCCGCGTACGTTGCAGTTCAGTTTGATGGCTGCGCGCGATCTTTCCGTAATCACAACGCCGCCGCCAAACCGCTATCCTGTGGAAACGCACGTTGTTCGTTTTGGGGAAGAAAATATTAGAGATGCGGTGCGTTACGAAATCTCTCGCGGCGGACAGGTTTTCTTCGTTCACAACCGGATTGAAAACATTAAAGAAGTCGCCGGACTAATCCAGCGTTTGGTTCCTGATGCTAAAATAGGAATTGGTCACGGCCAAATGGAAGGGAAAAAACTAGAAGATTTAATGCTTCGATTTATGAATAATGAGTTTGATGTTTTGGTTTCTACAACCATTATTGAAAGCGGTCTCGACGTACCAAATGCGAACACCATTTTCATCAATAACGCTAATAATTTCGGGCTTTCAGATCTGCACCAAATGCGTGGTCGCGTTGGTAGAAGTAATAAAAAAGCATTTTGCTATTTTATTACGCCAGAATATTCCGCAATGACGGATGAAGCGCGAAAACGTATTACTGCGTTGGAACAATTTTCAGAATTAGGGAGTGGAATAAACATCGCAATGAAAGATTTAGAAATCCGTGGCGCAGGTGATTTATTAGGCGGTGAACAAAGTGGCTTTATAAATGAAATTGGTTTTGAAACTTACCAAAAAATCCTTGCCGAAGCGATTGAAGAATTGAAAGATAAGGAGTTTAAAAATCTTTACGATGACACTGAAGGCCCGAAGAAGAATTTCGTAAAAGAGATGACAATTGACACAGATTTCGAACTTCTTTTTTCAGATGAATACGTAAATAATATTACTGAAAGACTAAATCTTTACACAAAACTAAACGAGTTAAAAACTGAAGTGGAACTTCAGAAGTTTGAAAAGGATTTGCTGGATCGTTTTGGCGAATTGCCAGAAGAAGCCAAAGATTTGCTGAACAGCGTCCGCATAAAATGGATTGCAATTTCTATGGGCTTGGAACGCCTAATTATGAAGCAGAAAAAAATGGTCGGTTATTTTGTAGCAGATCAACAAAGTGCTTTTTATCAAAGTCCGTCGTTTTCAAAAGTGTTGCAATACGTACAAATTCATCCTCAAAAAGTAACGATGAAAGAAAAAGAAACTCGCAATGGATTGCGGCTATTGTTGACTTTTGAAGGAATTTCTTCGGTTGATAAAGCACTTCTTGCTTTGGAGCCATTTGAAGATTAACGATTATAGACCTAACAAGTTTCTAATATCTGTTAAGTCTACTAAATCATAGAATGTCGGGCAAATGTCGGGTTAAATTCACTTGAAATTATTGCACTATATTTACTGCCATCGTACTATTGCTTCATAAATTATAATAAAAATGAAACAACCAGAACTTGGCCGAAAAATTTTAGAACTCCGAAAGCAAAAAGGCTTTACGCAGGAGGAACTTGTGGAGCAGTGCAACATAAATGTGAGAACCATTCAGCGTATTGAAGCTGGAGAAGTTACCCCGCGTAGTTTTACGCTAAAAACCATTTTGAATGTTTTGGGTGAAGATTTGGAAAATCTAAAAGAAGTTAATTCTTTGGATTCTGAAAATTTCAATTTTAATGAAATAGGCCACTCTTCCTTTTACATAAAACTCGCTTGGATTAGTGGAATAATCTACTTTCTTTCTGGCTTTGTTGAATTTGCCGTTGACTATGCAAGATTTTACGAAGACGAATTAATAATTTCAAAAGGCGCGTATATCAGTATGAAGTTTATTGTGTTGATCGCTTATATTTATTTTATTTGGGGTTTTGTTTTAAGTGGTAAAATCTTCAATAATTATTTGTTGAAAATTGGAGCATTCTTTCTAATCGGCACTGGCATTTTGTTTTATGGCTACGATATGGTTTCTTTATATACTGAACCATTTTTTATGGAATATGTTTTAGTAACTCAATCCATTTTCTGCGGAATCGGAAGTTTTATTTTTGGTTTTGCACTTTTGCGATTAGTAAAACCGATGGGAAACATCTCTCAAATTGCTGGCGGATTCGAAATAGCCAGTGGCGTCTTTTTTATATTAGTTTTTATTGCGTGGTTGGGGCTCATCTTTTTAATTCCGGCTGTGATTTTACAAATTATCTTGCTTTATAAAATTGGAGAAGTTGTGAAAAATGAAAGAGATTCGCGTTTACACGGGAATTAAAAATGATAAAAAGCATTCTCCAAATGTTCCAATTTTTCTACTTTTTGATTTTTCAGAATAGCAATAATATCGAAACGGACTTCAACATCAAGTTCATTTGAAATTATATATTCATTAGCAGCTTTTACTAAATTTTTAATTTTTGCAGGCGTTACAAAACTCTGCGGATCACCGAAAAAATCGCTGTTTCGCGTTTTTACTTCAACAATTACAATAGTGTTTTCTTCTTTTTGAGCAATAATGTCAATTTCGGCTTTGTCGAAATAAAAGTTACGCCGTAGGATTTTATAACCGTTTTTTAGTAAATATTGAGCGGCTATTTCTTCTCCAATTTTTCCTAATTCGTTGTGTGATGCCATTTTTATTAACGATTATTTATTTTTCGAACTTTAAAATTGAACATTGACAATTGAAGATTGAACATTAACTTTCACTTTCCTTCCCATAATCAATGCCCGATTATCCACGATATGTCCTGCTGGAAAATTAAAAATTACTGGATAATTGTATTCTTTCACCAAATCCATAATAGTTTCTTCGGCCGTTTTACCGAAGTACACTTTATTGTCTTTCATCTGCGTCATTCCGCCAATAATCAACGCTTTCAAGTTTTTTAAATAACCACTTCGCTTTAAATTCATCATCATTCTATCAACGTGATACAACATTTCATCTAAATCTTCAATAAAAAGAATTTTACCATCGCTTTTCATTGCCGAAGCACTTCCGATTAACGAATAGAGCACAGACAAATTTCCACCAATTAATTCACCCGAAATTATTCCTTGCGAAGTTTGGAGTTTTTTCTGTTGAAACTCAATTTTATAATCTTCCCCAAACAAAACTTTCCGAATTGATTCTCTTGCTTCTTTAGTTTTATTTTCAATTTCCAAACACATTTGCGCGTGAAGCGTTTCAATCCCAAAATTATGAATATGTGAATGCAAAACTGTAACATCGCTATAACCAATAATCCATTTTGGATGCTTTTTGAAAGCTGAAAAATTAAGTTTATCAACGATCCGAACTGTTCCATAACCGCCACGAGCGCACCAAATGGCTTTAATTTTTGGATCGTCCATCATTTGCTGAAAATCTGCTGCACGCAAGTCATCATTTCCTGCAAATTGATTTTCCTCGGCACCGATGGTTTTTCCTAAAACGGCTTTTAAACCCCAACTTTCAAGTAAATGAATTGCAGGTTGTAATTCTTCTTTCGAAATTTTCCGCGCTGTGGAAACTATGGCAACAGTATCGCCCTTTTGTAGAGATGTAGGTGTTATCATGAATCGATTTAAAACCACAAATTACTACATTTATATGTACTTTTGTCATCTCAAAAAAAATTATGGATCAGAACCCGAATAGGTACACGATTACTGCCGCTTTACCATACACAAATGGACCCGTTCACATTGGCCATTTGGCAGGTGTTTATGTGCCGGCAGATATTTACGCGCGTTTTCAAAGACTTCAAAATAAGGATGTTGCCTTTATTTGCGGAAGTGACGAACACGGAGTGCCAATTACTATTAAAGCGAAAAAAGAAGGAATAACGCCGCAACAAGTTGTGGATAAATATCACGCAATTATCAAAAAGAGTTTTGAAGACTTCGGGATTTCTTTTGACAATTACTCGCGTACTTCTGCTGAAATTCATCATAAAACTGCTTCAGAATTTTTCAAAAAACTCTATGAAGAAGGCAAATTTACTGAGGAAGTTACCGAACAATTATATGACGAAGAAGCCAATCAGTTTCTAGCAGATAGATATATTACTGGAACTTGCCCTAAATGTGGTAATGAAGAAGCCTACGGCGACCAATGCGAAAAATGTGGCACTAGTTTAAACGCAACCGATTTAATAAATCCAAAAAGTGCAATATCTGGGAATGTTCCAATTCTGAAAGAAACAAAACACTGGTTTTTACCTTTGAATGACTATGAAGATTTCCTAAAACAATGGATTCTCGTTGATCATAAAAAAGATTGGAAAACTAATGTTTACGGTCAGTGTAAAAGCTGGATTGATGACGGTTTACGCCCTCGCGCCGTAACTCGCGATTTGGATTGGGGAATTCCAGTTCCGATTGAAGGAGCAGACGGAAAAGTACTTTATGTTTGGTTTGATGCGCCTATCGGCTATATTTCTTCAACCAAAGAATGGGCGGAGCGTGAAGGAAAAAATTGGAAAGATTATTGGAAAAATGAAGAAACTAAAATGCTTCACTTTATTGGGAAAGACAATATTGTTTTTCATTGTATTATTTTTCCTGCAATGTTGAAAGCCGAAGGAAGTTACATTCTTCCTGAAAACGTTCCAGCCAATGAATTTTTAAATCTTGAAGGCAACAAAATTTCTACCAGTAAAAACTGGGCAGTTTGGTTGCACGAGTATTTAGAAGATTTTCCAAACCAACAAGATGCGTTACGGTACACTTTAACTGCAAACGCGCCAGAAACAAAGGATAACGATTTTACCTGGGCAGATTTTCAAGCTAGAAATAATAATGAATTAGTTGCCATCTTCGGAAACTTCATCAATCGCGTAATGGTTTTAACCGATAAATATTACGATGGAATTGTTCCAGAACCAGCAACGTTTTCAGAAATTGATCAGCAGACTTTAACCGAATTAAAAGCATATCCTTCAGTAATTGCAAGTTCTTTGGAGCGCTGCCGTTTCCGAGAAGCACAAGGAGAATTAATGAACGTTGCCCGTCTCGGAAATAAATATTTAGCAGACGAAGAACCGTGGAAGACCATCAAAACGGATGAAGAACGCACAAAAACGGTAATGTTTGTTGCTTTGCAAATTGCTTCCGCTTTAGCTATTTTAAGTGAACCGTTTTTACCGTTTACCTCGGATAAATTGAAAAATATGTTGAATGTCACCCTGAGCGCAGTCGAAGGGTCTATTCAATGGAACGACGTTTCAACAAAATCAGAACTACTAAAACCCGGCCACAAAATAAACAAAGCAGAACTACTCTTCAGCAAAATAGAAGACGAACAAGTTCAAACACAATTAGACAAACTACAAAAAACAAAAATGGATAATACGAAGGAGAAAGAAGAAACAGTTTCTGTTGAGGTTGCGGAATTGATGCCGCAGAAAGAAACTATTCAATACGATGATTTCGTAAAACTAGATATGCGCGTTGGAACTATTATTGAAGCCGAAAAAATGCCGAAAGCAGATAAACTTTTGGTTTTAAAAGTTGATACTGGCATTGATGTACGCACCATTGTTTCTGGCATTGCAGAAAGTTTTAAAGCTGAAGAAATTATCGGTAAAAAAGTTACTGTATTAGTAAATCTTGCACCACGTGCACTTCGCGGTGTGGAAAGTCAAGGAATGATTTTAATGACGGAGGATGCGGATGGGAAATTGGTTTTTGTAAATCCAAGCGAAGAAGGAGTTCAGAATGGGGCAACGATTAATTAATTATTTTTATATAATCATAAGTCCTTCGAAAGAGTAGAAATTACTGGTCTCTCGGAGGATTTAATTTTACCGAAATGACAGCTATTCTAACCTTTATAACCTCCCAAACCCAACTTCCGAAAAAAAGCGTTGAAAACACCGTCAAGCTTTTAAACGAAGATTGCACCATTCCTTTTATCTCGCGTTACCGAAAAGAATTGACGGGCAATCTAGATGAGGTGCAAATTGGCGATATCGTAAAGTTTAAAGAGCAATTTGAAGTAGTTGAAAAGCGAAAACTTGCAATTCTGAAAACTTTGGAAGAACAAGAAGTTTTGACTTCAGAACTTCAGAAAAAAATTGAAGAAGCGACAGATTTAATCACGTTGGAAGATTTGTATTTGCCGTTTAAAAAGAAGCGAAAAACCAAAGCAGATACCGCCCGCGAAAACGGTTTAGAGCCTTTAGCGAAAATAATAATGGCCCAATCCCGAAGTCTCGGGACTGCCGATATTTCTTCAATTGCTTTAAAATATGTGAAAGGCGAAGTGAAGTCCGAAGAAGAAGCTTTGGAAGGCGCACGCCACATTATTGCCGAATGGATAAACGAACGCGCCGATATACGGAATATGCTTCGGAACCAATTGGAACGTTACGCAACAATTTCAACTAAAGTTGTAAAGAAATTTATAGATGATGAAAAAGCACAGAAATTTCGCGATTATTTTGATTGGAACGAAGCCTTAAACAAAATTCCTTCGCATAGATTATTAGCAATTCTTCGTGCTACTTCAGAAGGATTTATTCGGAATAAAATAGAGATAGATGATGAAAAAGCACTTTCCAAAATTGAACAAAAAATTATAAAATCTAAAGATGCCACTTCAGAACAAATAAAACTTGCCATTGAAGATAGTTATAAGCGGCTGTTACTTCCAGCGCTTTCCAACGAAGCCCTTTCCGCAGCAAAAGAGAAAGCAGATGAAACTGCAATCAATGTTTTTGCCAAAAATTTAAAACAACTTTTGCTCGGTTCACCCTTGGGTGAAAAACGTGTTCTGGCGATTGATCCTGGGTTTAAATCAGGTTGCAAAGTGGTTTGTCTCGATGCACAAGGGGGTTTGGAGCACAATGAAACTATTTATCCGCACGCTCCAAAGAATGATATGAAAGGCGCAATGAACAAAATAAGTTCGCTTGCCGATGCTCATAAAATTGAAGCAATTGCAATAGGAAACGGAACGGCTTCGCGAGAAACGGAGCAAT
Source organism: Aequorivita sublithincola DSM 14238 (assembly GCF_000265385.1). Classification (NCBI taxonomy): domain Bacteria; kingdom Pseudomonadati; phylum Bacteroidota; class Flavobacteriia; order Flavobacteriales; family Flavobacteriaceae; genus Aequorivita; species Aequorivita sublithincola. Next base: position 1,225,665 of record NC_018013.1, on the reverse strand, counting down.
TTATAAAACGAATTCACTTTAAAAATCCGATGCAGGTTTTTGTGGTTAGCGAAGCTGGAGCTTCTATTTATTCAGCTTCAAAAATTGCGCGCGATGAGTTTCCAAATTATGATGTTACCGTTCGTGGATCGGTTTCCATTGGTCGTCGTTTACAAGATCCTTTGGCGGAGTTAGTGAAAATTGATGCGAAATCCATTGGCGTTGGGCAATATCAGCACGATGTAGATCAAACAAAATTGAAGAGTTCATTGGATACTTCAGTAGAATTATGCGTGAATGCGGTTGGTGTAAACATCAATACCGCAAGCATTCCATTGTTGAGTTATGTTTCTGGAATCGGACCAAAACTTGCTGAGAATGTATTTAACTTTCGAGAGGAAAACGGTGCTTTTGCTTCAAGAGAAGAAATAAAAAAAGTACCACGTTTGGGCGGAAAGGCTTTTGAACAAGCTGCTGGATTTCTTCGAATAAAAAGCGGTGAAAATCCTTTGGATGATTCTTCTGTACATCCCGAAAGTTATAAAGTTGTTTCAAAAATGGCGACGGATGAAAAGGTTAGAATTTCAGAATTAATAGGAAACAAAACACTTCTTCAGAAAATAAATCTAGAAAAATATACTTCAGAAAAAATTGGACTTCCTACGTTAAAAGACATTATTAAAGAATTAGAAAAACCAGGATTAGACATTCGAGAAGAAGCTAAAGTTTTCACTTTCAATCAAAACATAAAAAATATTACCGATTTACAAGAAGGTCAACTGTTGCCCGGAATTGTGAATAACATTACTAATTTCGGCTGTTTTGTAGATGTTGGGATTAAAGAAAGTGGCTTGATTCACGTTTCAAATCTTTCAGATTCTTTTGTAAAAGATGTAAATGAGCACGTTCATTTGCATCAACAAATTGTTGTAAAAGTTTTGGATGTAGATGTGGAACGTAAACGAATTCAATTGAAATTGCATAAATTAAATTAACGCGTTAATTATTTCCAAATGTCTGGCAAACGTTTCGCCTCATGGCTTTTAAAGGCTAATTTTGCTAACTTTATTATTAACCTTTCCCAACGTTTCGTTTATGACAAAGCCTAGAATCGCACTTGTCATTGGAATTATTTGTATTTCTATTTTTCCAATTTTGGTGAAACTTAAACTTTCACCTCCCATTATTTCAGCTTTTTATAGAATGGCAATCGCATCGGTTGTGTTGGTTCCGTTTGCTTTGTTTTCAGGGAAATTAAAAATTCCTTCCGTAAAATTGCTGATAATCACCATAATATGTGGTTGTGTGTTTGCTTTGGATGTTGCGGTCTGGAATATTGCCATTCAAGAATCATCCGCTACTCAGGCTACACTTCTTGCGAATCTTTCCCCAGTTTGGGTTGGGATTGGGGCATTTTTCTTTTTAAGGAATAAACCAACACGCAATTTTTGGATTGGAACCATTATCGCCATTTTTGGTATGATAACCCTAGTAGGCTTTCACTTTTTTGTGAACTTGGATTTTAATCTGGCCTTTATATTTGCAATTCTTTCAGGGATATTTTATGCAATATATTTATTGATCAGCAAATTCGTACTTTACGATTTTGACGTGCTTCCTTTTATTACGCTAAGCACCTTTACATCCGCAATTTTTCTTGGAATAATTAGCTATTTTATGAATGAACCTTTTACGGGTTTTACCGAAACAGGTTGGATCAGCTTAGTAGTTCAAGGTCTTATTTGTCAATTAACGGCATGGTTACTCGTGGGTTATGCAACCAAACATATGCGTGCAACAAGAGTTTCAGTTAGTTTATTGGGACAAGCAGTTTTAACGACTCTTTTTGCTTGGATGTTTATAGGTGAAGATGTTACTTTTCAAATGATTGTGGGGGGAATTATTCTTCTGTTTGGAATACGAATAACTTTTTATTCAAAGAAGATTCCGCTTATAGGAAAGGTGATAATAAACTCAGAAATTACTTCAAAAAGTTAATTGAGTTGTATTGAAGTAATTTTTTTATTAGGTTACGACAATACTATTTTATTATGCTAAAAATTGCTTATCACTCTCTTTACGTATATCCTTTGCCTGAAAAACATCGGTTCCCGATGGAAAAATATGAACTGCTACCAAAACAATTGTTACACGAAGGTACTTGCGTGGCAGAAAATTTTTTTGAATCGAAAATGCCTTCGGAAGAAGATATTTTAGCAGTCCATACAAAGGAATATTTTGAAAGTTTAGTTAATCTAACTATTGATAGCAGAGCTGCTAGAAAAATAGGTTTTCCTTTATCGGAAGCCCTTATTGACCGAGAACTTAGAATTGCGCAAGGGACGATTGAAGGTTCAGAACATGCTTTAAAATATGGTGTTGCCTTCAATATTGCAGGTGGTACTCATCACGCATATACCAATCGCGGCGAAGGATTTTGCATGCTGAACGATCAAGCCATTGCTTCGAAATATCTTCAAAATAATGGCCTTGCAAATAAAATATTAATTGTGGACTTGGATGTGCATCAGGGAAATGGGACAGCTGAAATTTTTCTAAATGACGACTCTGTTTTCACATTTTCAATGCACGGCGCTGGTAATTATCCGTTCAATAAAGAAAAAAGCGATTTGGACATTGCCATTCCCGATGGCAGTGGCGATGAAGTTTATCTTCAGAAATTAAAAGAAACACTTCCAAAGTTAGTTGAAGAACAAAAGCCAGGTTTTATCTTTTATTTAGCTGGAGTTGATATTTTAGAAACCGACAAATTGGGAAGGCTAAATTGTACAATTGAGGGTTGTAAAGAACGCGATCGTTTTGTTTTACAATTGTGCAAAGATTTACATATTCCAGTTCAGGTTAGCATGGGCGGTGGTTATTCCCCAGAAATAAAAACGATTATTGAGGCGCACGCGAATACGTTTCGAATGGCGCAGAAAATTTTCTTTTGAATATGGGGAAAAAGAAAAAAGATAAATCTGAGAAGAAAAAAGGGCTCAAAAAAGATTGCTGTGAAAAATACCTAAAAAAAGGAGAACACAAACGCTGCAAGCGCTGCCCCTGTTTTGATATGACGGAAACTCAACGTTTGCAGCGGTTTGATAATTTGGAAATCGATTTTAGTTCCAAAGATTAAAAATCATAAATAAAGCCCAAGTTTTATTTTCCAATACGGCAATTTCTCTTCAAAATATTCGAAATACGGTTTTAGCGCTTCGGGGTTTTCAAGAGTTTTTTGAGCGCTTTTTATTTGCTGAATTTCTTCGGAAGAAATGAATTGTGAAAAATCGAAATCCGTTCCCAATTGATGCATTTTTATAAAATGGATGTAAATGGAATCTTCTGAGAGCCCGCGTTTTTCTGCAATTTCTGAAGGCGAAAAATTTTCGTCTGCAAACATTTTATAACTGTGTTCGTGCGTTGGCAAATCGCTTTCCAACCCATCCAAATGCCGATTGATAATTTTTAAAAATTCATCGGCATATTTTTCAAGCTTTGCCTCACCAACTCCAGAAATCTCCGCAAACTCTTCTCGGTTTCGCGGTTTTTTATGTTCCATATCTTCTAGAGCTGCGTCGCTAAAAACTATATATGCTGGCATACCGATTTCCTGTGCCAACTTTAAACGAAGCGTTTTCAGTTTGTCAAAAAGATCGGCTCGTTTTCGTGGAGCTCTTTCGGTTTTCACTTTTTCAACTTCTTGAATGATGTTTGCCAGTCGAACTGTTTTCCCTTCAAACAAAACCATTTTGGCAAAGGGTGTAAGCAATAACCTACCGTTTTCGTGAAAATAGATTTGTAAAACCCCTTGATTCAATAATTGTATAACGTATTGCTGTAAATCTCGCCAAGAGATGTCTTTTGCAGCACCGAAGGTTTTTAGGTTTTGATAGCCTTTATCAAAAACTTGAGCATTTTGAGCGCCGCGTAAAACGTCTAAAACCATTCCCATCGCTTCCTGCTCTTGAAGTCTGGTAACTGCCGAACATACTTTTTGAGCAATAAGCGTTCCGTCAAAATATTTTGGTGGCGTTTTACAAATGTCACAATTGCCACAATCTTCTGTAATATGTTCTCCAAAATAACCGAGCAAAGCTTTCCTTCGGCAACTTAAAGCTTCTGCAAATTGTTGCATGCGTTCCAATTTTGCTAATTGATAGGCTTCGGTTTCGGTGCCTTCGGCAAACTTCCGAAGCATAATTACATCAGCAAAACTGTAAAAAAGGATTGTGTGTGCTGGCAAACCATCGCGACCACTTCTTCCTATTTCCTGATAATACCCATCAATATTTTTGGGCATATTATAATGAATTACCCAACGAACGTTGCTTTTGTCTATGCCCATTCCGAAGGCAATGGTGGCAACGATTATAGGTGAAACGTCATTGATAAAATTTTCTTGAATTTGCGTTCTTTCTTCAGAAGTTAATCCTGCGTGATAGGCTTCAGCTTTATATCCTTTTGAGGAAAGTGTTGCAGCTAGCTTCTCTGTGCTTTTTCGACTTAAACAATAGATTATGCCACATTCATCGCGATGAATTTTCAGAAAATCGAGAATTTGTTTATTTCGGTTTTGACCGGGGCGCACATCTAGATACAAATTTGGCCTATCAAAAGAAGCGATAAATGTTTTTGCATTTGGAATTGACAATTGTGCGGCAATATCTTCACGTGTGGCACGATCTGCTGTAGCGGTTAAAGCGATTAAAGGAACTGTTGGAAATTGCTCTTTTAAACTTTTAAGTTGCGTATAAGCAGGACGAAAATCGTGGCCCCAACTAGAAATACAATGGGCTTCATCTATGGCGAAAAGATTTATTTTTATTGAATTCAATATAAAATTTAACTGTGGAAGACTTTCTGGAGCAACGTAAAGTAACTTTAAATTTCCATTTTGTAGCTCTTTTAAAACCTGTTGTTGCTCTTCATAAGGTTGCGAACTATTGAAGAAAGTTGCTGAAATACCGTTCGCTTTTAAGGCATCCACTTGATCCTTCATTAAAGCGATCAATGGAGAGATTACTATTGCCGTTCCATCCAAAGCCAAAGCCGGAAGTTGAAAACACAATGATTTTCCACCGCCTGTCGGCATAATGGCAATGGTATCTTTTTGATCTAAAATGTTGTTTATTATTTCTTCTTGATTTGGAAGAAATTTATCGTAGCCGAAATGCGTTTTGAGCAAATCTGCAATGTTGTGCTGGGTAGTTGTTTCCATTTTTGTAAAAATAAAGATTTGAAATTTAAAAAGCCCCCACAAAAAGTAGGGGCTTGATGTGGCTAGTCATTTTATTTACTCCCCAGCATGACTAGCTCATTGCATAATACTTCAGTAATATAATGTTTGTTACCTTCTTTATCGTCCCAAGAGCGGTTGGTTAATTTACCTTCAATTACGATTTCTTGGCCTTTAGTTATGTAACTCTCTACAATTTTTACTAGACCACCTTTCACAACGATATTGTGCCAGTAAGCGCGTTCTACTTTTTTACCGTCTTTGTCTTTGTAACTGTCATCCGTGGCCATTGAGAATTTGGCCATTTTGTTGCCATCGGCAAATGTCACGATTTCTGGGTCTTGCCCCAATCTTCCAATCAACTGTACTGTGTTTCTAAGTGCGTTCATGATTTCTAAATTTTAATGTTAAACAATTGATACTATCGAACTTCATTATTCGACAGGACAAACGTACGGCGACATCAAAATTGTAGTTGGTTGTTACATACTTACTTTCGTTTATAGTTGTTTGTAACCGTTTGAAAATGACTATGACTTCTTAATATTGGAAATAATTATTGTTTAAATTATTAATAATCAAATATTTATATTATTTAAACTCTTTTACTTCTATCTCAAAATACTTCATAAAAAAATCCCGGAATTTCCGGGATTAATTATTGTAAAAAAAGATTTGGGGATTATGAAACGATGAAAATTCCACCAATTGCTAATACTTCATTCATAGTCAATGGCTCATCGAATGCTTCAGTTACGGCATCATCGCCACCTACTGAACCGAATAAACCACTTAAGTTTACACCACCTTGAATCAAGTTGCTCTCTGGAGTCGAACCTCCATAAATTGGAGCGAAAGCTGAAGGTAAAGAATTATTAGATCTAGTAATCCATCCTTTTTCTCCACGCATTCTTCTTACTTGTGATGCGTGACGAGCTTCTACGGAATGAATCTGCAAAGCATAAGTCAATAGATCATTATCATTGGCCAATGCTCCAGCCTGTCCTTTATATGCGCGAACTCCAGTGTCTTCAAAACCTTGAGCAAGAGCCATAAAAGTTGGGTAATCATTAAACGGATCAAGATTCAATCCACCAGGTGCTCCTGTAAAATCGAATTCTGGTTTAAGATCACCATCTTGTAACCCAAGAGCAGCAAGTAGAAAATCTACGTGTGCATCCTCGTGTCGTGAAATAGTAGAAAAAACAGTTTCATCTGCTGCAGGGATAACACCACTGTCTAAGCCTAATTGGTAAAATTCGCGTTCCAAATATTCTAAGGTCAATGCAAATTTTAGTACGTCTTCGTTGGAAGCCATTTTGTTTCCAAAGCCCATCGCAAGCGTAGCTGCTTTAGTTTTAGAACTTGTTGCGGCCAAAGCAAAAGGTATTGATGCTAATGCAACGTTTTTACCAACATTTTTAAATTGCTGAAATGAATCCCTTCTAGAGCTTTTCTCTTTTAAAAGTTTATCGTCTGAAAGGATATCCAATATTTTTATAAAATTCATAATATTATATTTTTAAGATTGATAGTTATTTTTAGAAGTTTGGCAAGTCGAATGCTGTAAACTCAGTTTTTAGAAATCCTGTTGCAATTACTTCATTTAAGATAGTCTTTGGAGCTGCTGCTTTATCAAAAGCAGGACCAGTTCCGCCAAGACCTATTAAAACATCATCACCAGCAAAATCCATAGAACCTGGATTTATTAAATCTCTAATTGCAGAAGCATGTCTTGCTTCAACCGAAACTATTTTTCCTGCTAACAACAAATATGTTTGACCAGCAGAATCACTAACATCAATTAATTGTCCAGCTCCATTATAAGCTCTAACACCTGTATCTTCCAATACTTGTGAAAGTCCAAGAACTGCATCTCTACTACCGAAATCGACAGCAGAAAAATCAAATTCTAAAGTAGGTAAAACCATACTTTGATCTACAGCTGCACTAATCGCAGTTTTAAAGAAATCTCTATGTATTACCTCATGATTGTAAATGTCTCGGAATAACGTTTTCTCTCTAGCATTTGCGCTAGCAAAATAACTTCCTTGTACAACTTGCGTATAAAATGCTGCCTCCAGTTGTTCTAGAGCATACGCATAGTTTAATATTCCTAGATTTCCACCTCCTAGATCAAAAGCATCTGGTGGGGTGTTGGGCATTAGTACTTCGTCATCGTCGCTACATCCGGTCATAAAAAATAACCCGGCACCTACTACGGCTGCTCCGCTCAGTTTTAAAAATCTCCTACGATCATTTTTTGTTGTAGGTAACTCTTCATTGATTTTGTTTTTCATAATGGTATCTTTTTAAGTTAATGTTCTAAATGTACGTAGTAACTTAGGGTGCGGTTTTAATATAAAAGTTAAATATTTACAAACGCTTTACCAAATTGAGTTAAATATTGGAAAAACCATGTTTTACAGGCTATTAAATTATGGTTTCTATAATTTAATATATCTATTTATATGAATAAGGAAAGGAATAGGTTATAGGTCTTTAGTGATTGAATACTTGCCTATATAATAATAATAGTTGTTTTGAATCTAAGAATTCTACAAAAATCGAATTGGCATCATTAAAATAATTGTGGTTCCTTTTCTTTAGCTATAACCGTAGTTTATTGATTAGGGAATTTATTTTAATAATCATTACTATAAGGTGTGTATAGTCCAAAAAGAAAGCAGATGATTTCTTTGGAAAGTCTCGTAATGATTATTCCGCTTTTCATTGATTCTATTTTTCACTCTGTGATTGGATAAAAATTATTTTGAATAATTGCTGAAAATGATATGTGCAGAGATTGTATTGATTGCTGCTATTACCTATTTAATATTAGAGAATAAAATTATAGAAGTATAAGGAAGGATTTTATTTTAGCAAATGCCTTAGGATAGGGGTTCAAAAGGAAAAGTATATCCACTAAATTATATTGTGGCGATTGCTTCTCATTTTGTTATACGTGAATGCTTTAAGTTTTGAAAACTTTATTTTGGTTGATAACAGCTAAACCCAGATAAGAGAATAGGGTTTATATTTAAAGAAAAGTGGTAATTACCAAGTCTGTCCTTTCAATTCCATCGCTGCTCGTAGTACGTCGCTTTGGCTTATTTGTCCAGCAAGTTTACCATTTTCTAGAATAGGAAAGCGTCGGTGTTTAGACTCAACAAACATATTAGCGGCATCCAGCACGTTCATTTCACCGTCAATGGTATCTACATTTTTTATCATGTGCTGTTCAACCTTAACGTCTTCCATTGGGTGATTATGGTAGCGGGAATCGCTAAGCTGTTTCATACAATCGCCTTCAGAAATAATTCCAACCAATTCATTCTTTTCGTTTACCACGGGACCACCAGAAATTCTCTTCTTCAAAAGAACTTCCATAACTTCCATAATTGATTGTTCTGGTCTAAATGTAATTAAATTACGCGTCATATAATCAGACACCTTTATTTTTTCCGAAGAACCTTTTTGAGTCTTTGCTCTTTTGCCTATAAAACTTTTGATTCCCATAATTCCAATTTTTTGCGAACTTCTAAGATAGTCATTTTTATTATATCATAGAAATGTATTTATTCCGAAGAAAATTCCTTCCGTTTAAAATTGTATTTTTAACACTTCAAACTGACCGACCATGAGAAAATTTGACGCTATTTTATCACTACTCTTCGTCATCGCGCTAGTGTTTTATAGTTTTTACGGATTAACACCGCATTATGATGGAGACATAGCCGCTCCCGCTAAAGAATTTTCCGTTGATAGAGCATTGGAGCCTTTATATGAAATCTCAAAAAAACCACACTACTTAGGTTCTGAAGGCCACACGGAAGTACGAAAATTATTAATTGCTGAATTAGGTAAATTAGGGCTTGAACCACATATTCAAGAAGGGTTTAGCCTAAATCCAGAATCTAAAACGCTCAATAAGCCTATAAATATTGTTGCAAGAATAAAAGGTACTGAAAACGGAAAAGCACTTTTGTTGCTTTCACATTACGATAGTGCTCTAGTGCCTTCCTTTGGCGCCAGTGATGCTGGAAGTGGGTTAGTTACTATTTTGGAAAGTATCCGTGCATATTTGGCTTCAGGCGAAAAACCTAAAAACGATATCATTATTCTTTTTTCTGATGCGGAGGAAATTGGGTTAGACGGCGCCAAACTATTTGTAAACGAACATCCGTGGGCAAAAAATATAGCTTTGGTATTAAACTTTGAAGCTCGTGGAAGTAGCGGTCCAAGCAATATGATTTTGGAAACTAACGGCGGAAACTCAAATTTAGTAAAGCAATTCATAAAAGCGAATCCAGATTTCCCAGTGGCTACTTCATTAATGTACAGCGTTTATAAAATGCTGCCGAACGACACGGATTCTACTATTTTTAGAGAAGATGGCGATATTGATAGCTTTTTCTTCGCTTTTATTGACAGTCATTTCAATTATCATACCGCCAACGATACTTTTCAAAATTTAAGTAGAAATAGTCTTGCCCATCAAGGCAGCTACCTTTTGCCACTGATTCATTATTTTTCAAACGCAGACCTTTCAACGTTGAAGTCTGAAACAGACGATGTTTATTTCAACTTCCCGATTATAAAAATGGTAAGCTATCCTTTTTCTTGGATTTTGCCGATGCTCATTTTGGCAACTGTGTTATTCGTTTTCCTCATATTCTACGGACTTTACAAAAAAAAACTAGATGGAAAAACAATGGCTTTGGGCTTTGTTCCGTTTTTACTTTCATTTATTATTTGCGGTCTTATGGGGTTTTTTGGCTGGAAATTGATTTTAATCTTTTATCCTCAATATTCTGAAATCCAGCAAGGATTTACCTATAACGGACATTGGTATATTGTGTTTTTTGTATTCTTTTCCTTGGCAATTACGTTTGCGATTTATAAAAAATTTACCAAGAAATTCAGCGAACCTTCATTTTATGTAGCTCCCATTTTCTTTTGGATTTTAATAAATCTAGCGGTATTCATTATTATAAAAGGAGCGGCATATTTTATAATTCCAGTGTTTTTTGGGTTGTTATCTTTCTTTGTGATGCTTCGGCAAGAACGCCCCAACCTATTAGCAATGATGCTTTTGGCGGTTCCTGCAATTTTTATTTTCGCTCCGCTTATTCAGTTTTTTCCAGTTGGGTTAGGATTGAAAATGCTAGTAATTAGCTGTGTTTTCACCGTTTTACTTTTTGCGCTTCTTTGGCCAGTTTTCGGCTATTATAAAAAGAAAGGAATAGTTTCTGCTTTATGCCTTTTGCTTGCTATATTTTTCTTAATAAAAGCACATTCCAAAAGCGATTTTTCTGATGAAAGAAAAAAGCCGAATAGTCTCGTTTACTATAAAGATGCAGATTCAGACAAAACCTTCTGGCTCACTTATGATAAAGAAATTGACGAATGGACCAAACAATATTTAGGCGAAAACCCTGAATATGCCTCCAATGTTTTGGAAGGCGACGCAGCATATAATAAATATGGAACCAACTTCACCTTCGCGGCTCAAGCACCTGAAAAATACATTCCAAATTTTGAAGTAATTCTGAAGGAAGACACTCTAGTTGAAAACCTTCGAAAGGTTAAATTTATTATAATTCCAAAGCGAAGAGTTAATAAAATAGATTTGTACAACACTGAAAACGTTTCTTTCAAATCTTTGGAATTCAATGGACAAAAAATGCTAGTTTCAGAAAAAACGAAAGCATATCGAGGAACTAAGAATGCTGCGCTGATCAATTATTATGTTTCTGAGAATGATTCCTTAAAAGTAAATTTTTCAGTAGAAAAAGGCAATCGAGTTTCTTTTAAAGTTGTGGAATATTCTTTTGATTTGATGACAGATTCCCAATTCAACATTTTAAAACGACCAAATTTCACAATGCCGAAACCTTTTGTAATTACGGATGCAGTAATGGTAAAACGTACTTTTTCTATAGATTCGTTGAAAATGAAAGCTCAAGATTCGCTTTCCGTTTCTCCAAATCAATCCATAGATTATTAATGTGCATATAGTTTTTGGTTGATTTTACTAAAGCACTGATATGGCGATTATACTTTGTATTTTTGAAGCTTTTCATTTAAAGAATACTCTTTTAAACGAATATATTTATGAATAAGATAGAGCATATAGGGATTGCGGTGAAGAATATAGCCGAAGCGAACAAAATTTATGAAGCATTGTTGGGTAATGCACCTTATAAAAGTGAAAAAGTGGAGAGCGAAGGAGTAGAAACATCCTTTTTTCAATGTGGTGAGAGTAAAATTGAGCTCTTAGAAGCGACAAATTCAGACAGCCCAATTGCCAAATTTATAGAGAAACGTGGAGAGGGAATTCATCATATAGCTTTTGCAGTAGCGGACATCAAAAAGGAGATGAAAAGGCTTAAAGATGAAGGGTTTATATTGCTAAATGAAACCCCTAAAAAGGGAGCAGATAACAAGCTGGTGGCGTTCCTTCATCCTAAATCTGCAAACGGTGTATTGGTGGAGCTTTGCCAAGAAATTGAGAATAACGAAAAATAGTTTTGTTGTATTTGCAAAGTGTTTTACATTTGCAATCCTGTTATTTATCCCACTCGGTCGTTTTTCAACCTAAAGTTCGGATAAATATTTTGAAATTTTGACAACAATAACGGTCCCATAGCTCAGCTGGTTAGAGCATCTGACTCATAATCAGAGGGTCCATGGTTCGAGCCCATGTGGGACCACTTTTTACAATCAATTCGTTGTTTTTCATTGAGATTTTTGTTGAGTCTAATTGATAGTGGCGAGAAGTTTATACTGAGCGCAGTCGAAGTGAGCCCAAGTTGGACAACTTTTTTGACAGAAATGCCGATTCAATTTTTGAATTAATCTACCGTGTTTTAGTTTCAATTAGATCATTGACAAAAGCCAAAAACACATTTTTATCATTCCGCATCAAAAAAAAATACTATTTTTAGGCGTTTTAATATAACACAAAATAGTTAAGAAACCACAATGGCATCACTTATTTATAACGTTATAATGTTTGCTTTCCAAGCAGCTAAAGGCGCGCAAGGGCCTCCGCCACCTGGTAGTAGTAGTAGTGGTGGCGGTGGTACTACTAATGCACCTGAACTTCCATTAGATGAAAACCTTTGGATTCTTTTAGCGATGGGTATTCTATTCGGCATTTACATAATCTACAGAAAAAATAGAGCTATAAATAAGGCTGCATAAGGTTCTTCACATACTTTCCAATTATATCAAATTCTAAGTTTATTGTATCTCCTGTTTTAATTTCCTTAAAATTCGTATTTTCAAAAGTATAAGGTATTATCGCTACGCTGAATTGTCCCTTTTTCGAATTTACAACCGTTAAACTTACTCCATTCAAAGTAATGGAACCTTTTTCAACAGTGCTAAATTCCGAATTTTTATATTCAAAAGTAAAAACCCAACTGCCATTTGCTTCTTCAATATTTTTGCAAACAGCCGTTCCATCTACGTGCCCTTGAACCATATGGCCATCCAATCTGTCGCCTAATTTCATTGCTCTTTCAAGATTTACGAGCGATCCTTTTTTCAGAGATTTCAAATTGGTTTTGGTTAGGGTTTCTTTTATTGCTGTAACTATATAAGTATTGTCACTTATTTTCACAACTGTTAAACAAACCCCATTGTGAGATACGCTTTGATCTATTTTTAGTTCCTGCGCCAGCGAGCTCTTTATTTCTAAGTGAAGGTTTTCTCCTTCTTTGGTCAGTTGGGCTATTTCGCCAACGGTTTCAATAATTCCTGTAAACATCGATACATTTAGTTACATTTGTAGTGCAAAAATAACAATTAAAAAATGAGCAGAGAGGATAAAATAGTGGTCGGTATTTCCATAGGTGACATAAATGGAATTGGGAGCGAGATAGTTCTGAAAACCTTTGAAGATTCACGCATGCTGGAGTTTTGTACGCCCGTAGTCTTTGCATCGGTAAAACTGATGTCGTTTTTTAAGAAACACTATGAAATAGACATCAATTTTCACGGAATAGATAAAATCGAAGATCTTGTTCCGAAGAAAATAAATGTTCTCAATGTTTGGAAGGAGCACGTAGATGTTGCTTTTGGTGAAGAAAACCAAACAGGCGGCGAATACGCCATAAAATCCCTGAAAGCGGCAGTTTCAGCATTAAAGGAAAGTAAAATTGACGCTTTGGTAACTGCTCCTATAAATAAAAGTAACGTTCAATCTGAAAGTTTCAATTTTCCAGGGCATACAGATTATTTAGCTCAGGAACTTGAAGGTGAAAGTTTGATGTTGTTGGTTTCAGAAGACTTGAGAGTTGGGCTTTTAACCGATCATGTTGCGGTAAAAGATGTTGTAAAAAATATTACTCGTGAACGTATTGATAAGAAGATCAATACGATTTACCACACTTTAATTGAAGACTTTGGAATAGAAAGACCAAAAATCGCCGTTTTAGGAATCAATCCACATACAGGAGATAATGGCGTTATTGGAGACGAAGATGACACATTATTGCGCCCAGCGTTGGATAATATTCGAAAAAACGGAAAAATAGTTTTCGGTCCTTATGCCGCAGATAGCTTTTTTGGCTCTGGCAACTATAAAAATTTTGATGCTATAATTGCCTCCTATCACGACCAAGGTTTAATTCCTTTTAAGACCCTTGCATTTGGAAAAGGAGTAAACTTTACAGCAGGTCTAAATCGCATCCGAACCTCTCCAGATCACGGAACAGCGTTTGATTTGGCCGGAAAAAATGAAGCAAATTTTGAATCTTTTCGCGAAGCAGTTTTTAGCGCTGTTTCCATATTTGAGACTCGTGAGGAGTATGAAGAAATATCCAAAAATCCACTGCAAGCTTCACGTAAAAGAGGCTTCGTAAAAAAGAAATAAAAAAACCAATTGCTATTCAAATATTTTTTTATCTTTGCACCCGCCTTATCTGTAAGGTTAAGGTCTTAAATAGGTGTGAAAATGAAGGATTTGAAAGAATTTACCATCCCTTTCGTAGGGCTTAAATTAGGAAAACACCAGTTTAACTTTGAATTAAAAAAAGCGTTCTTTGAGCATTTTGAGTATGACGAATTTAATGACGCTGCCATTAATCTCGATGTACTGCTGGAAAAAATGAGCACGTTGCTAGAGTTCACATTAACATATAATGGAACCGTAAACGTTGCTTGCGACACTACAAACGAACCCTTCGATCAAGAGGTCGATGGAGAATATAAGTTTGTTGTAAAATTCGGTGATGAATACAATGACGAAAATGAAGATTTACTCATTTTGTCTCACGGAAGTTATGAAGTGAACATTCAGCAATATATTTTTGAATCAATAGTGTTGGCTATGCCTTCACGAAAAGTTCATCCCGGAGTAAAAGACGGAACATTAAAAAGTGACATACTCGATAAACTTGAAGAACTAAGTCCAAAAGATCTCGACGAACAATCGGAACCTGAGGACGACAATACTGATCCCCGTTGGGATTCATTAAAAAAACTATTAACGGATAAATAATAAATAGCAATGGCACATCCAAAGAGAAAAATCTCGAAGACAAGAAGAGATAAGAGAAGAACGCATTACAAAGCTACTGCCCCTACAATTGCAATAGACCCTACAACGGGTGAGGCGCATCTTTTTCACAGAGCACACTGGCACGAAGGTAAAATGTACTACCGTGGTCAAGTTGTTATTGATGCAACTGAGCAAGTAGAAGCATAATCTTATATATTTTAATGCAAAACTCTCACCTAATGGTGAGGGTTTTTTTGTTTTTTAACTTTACAAAAAGTCAAAAACAACTTAATTATTGCCGATTTTCAACTAAAATTTAGTAATTTTCACTCCTTTTAAGAGATTTTCGATCTTTTTTGTGAATTTTAATTCAACTTTATGAGTAGTATCACGGCAGCTATTACCGCTGTAGGGAGTTACGTTCCAGATTACGTTCTCTCCAACAAAGTTTTGGAAACAATGGTCGATACCAACGACGATTGGATTACCTCTAGAACCGGAATTAAGGAAAGGAGAATATTAAAGGATAAAGACAAAGGCACTTCCTATTTAGCTATTCAAGCAGCAAAAGATCTTCTTCAAAAAAGCAACACAGACCCAGCAGAGATTGATATGGTTATCATGGCAACTGCAACGCCAGATATGCCTGTGGCTGCAACTGGTGTTTATGTGGCAACTCAAATTGGAGCCGTAAATGCTTTTTCTTATGATTTGGTTGCAGCCTGTTCCAGTTTTCTCTTCGGAATGTCAACCGCAGCACGATATATAGAATCCGGAAAATATAAAAAAGTATTACTCATTGGCGCAGATAAAATGTCGTCAATAATTGACTATACAGATAGAACTACCTGCATTATTTTTGGTGATGGTGGTGGCGCTGTACTTTTTGAACCCAATACAGAAGGTTTAGGAGTAATAGATGAATATTTGCGCACAGACGGAGTAGGAAGACCTTTCCTAAAAATTGATGCAGGCGGTTCATTGCTTCCCTCTTCAATTGAAACCGTTACTAATAAACAACATTACGTTTTTCAAGAAGGAAAAACGGTTTTCAAATTCGCAGTTTCGAATATGGCCGATGTTTGTGAAAAAGTGATGCTAAAAAACAACCTTACTGGCGATGATGTAAACTGGCTAGTTCCACATCAAGCAAACAAACGGATTATTGATGCCGCAGCTTCAAGGATGAAACTTCCCCAAGAAAAAGTAATGATAAACATTCATAAATATGGTAACACAACCTCTGCTACCTTGCCGTTGTGTTTGGCCGATTATGAAAAACAACTTAAAAAAGGTGATAATTTAATTTTTGCTTCCTTCGGTGGAGGCTTTACCTGGGGCGCCGTTTATGTGAAATGGGCCTACGATTCAAAATAATTTTAACCAACCCCAAGACTAAATTTTATAATATGGATTTAAAGGACATTCAAAACTTAATCAAGTTTGTGGCAAAAAGTGGTGCCAGCGAAGTAAAACTTGAAACGGACGACATAAAGATCACTATCAAAACAGGATCTGAAGGAGGCGAAACCACCTACATTCAGCAAGTACCAACAATGGCGCAACCGCAAATGCAAATGCAGCCACAAACTTCGGCTCCACAACAGCAATCAGGATCTTCAAATGATGCTCCTGAAGATACAGCCGAATCTAAATACATTACAATCAAGTCACCAATCATTGGTACTTTATATAGAAAACCTTCTCCAGACAAACCTGTTTTTGTAGAAGTGGGAAGTACAATAAACGTAGGCGATGTGCTTTGCGTAATTGAAGCTATGAAACTTTTCAACGAAATAGAAAGTGAAGTTTCAGGAAAGATTGTAAAAATTTTAGTGGACGATTCTTCTCCAGTAGAATTTGACCAACCGTTATTTTTAGTAGATCCATCTTAGTATAAATTCCAAATAACAAATTCCAAATTCCAAATTTTTTGGGATTTGGAATTTGGAATTTGATATTTCAGAAAAAGTTATGTTTAAAAAGATATTGATTGCAAATAGGGGTGAAATCGCACTGCGAATTATCCGCACCTGCCGTGAGATGGGTATCAAAACTGTGGCTGTTTATTCTACAGCTGATGAAGAAAGTCTACACGTTCGCTTTGCAGATGAAGCAGTTTGCATTGGCCCACCGCCAAGTAATTTGAGCTACCTAAAAATGTCTAACATTATCGCCGCTGCGGAAATTACCAACGCAGACGCGATACATCCAGGCTACGGATTTCTTTCTGAAAATGCTAAATTTTCAAAAATCTGTCAAGAACACGGTATAAAATTTATTGGTGCTTCTCCAGAAATGATTGAACGTATGGGCGATAAAGCTTCTGCCAAAGCAACGATGAAAGCAGCCGGAGTTCCTACCGTTCCTGGAAGTGAAGGTATCATTGAATCGTTTGAAAAGTGTGAAAAAATCGCTGCAGAAACGGGTTATCCTGTAATGCTAAAAGCTACCGCTGGTGGTGGTGGAAAAGGAATGCGAGAAGTCTGGAAAAAAGAAGATCTTCGAAAAGCTTGGGATAGCGCTCGCCAAGAAGCTGCTGCTTCATTTGGAAATGATGGAATGTATATGGAAAAACTCATTGAAGAGCCGCGCCATATCGAAATCCAAGTTGTGGGCGATAGCACAGGACGAGCATGTCATTTAAGTGAGCGCGACTGCTCTATTCAGCGTCGTCACCAAAAACTTACTGAGGAAACACCAAGCCCGTTTATGACGAAAAAACTTCGTACAGATATGGGTAATGCAGCTGTGAAAGCCGCAGAATATATTAAATATGAAGGAGCAGGAACTGTAGAATTTTTGGTGGACAAACACCGTAATTTCTACTTTATGGAAATGAATACTCGTATTCAAGTAGAACACCCTATTACAGAGCAGGTAATTGATTACGATTTAATTCGTGAACAAATATTAGTTGCAGCAGGAGTACCAATTTCAGGTAAAAACTACACACCACAACTACACGCTATAGAATGTAGAATAAATGCAGAAGATCCTTATAACGATTTCCGTCCTTCGCCAGGTAAAATTACAGTTTTGCACGCGCCAGGAGGTCACGGTATTCGTTTAGATACGCACGTTTACGCAGGTTATACAATTGTACCGAATTATGATTCTATGATTGCGAAACTTATTACCACTGCTCAAACACGCGAAGAAGCTATCAATAAAATGAAACGTGCTTTGGATGAATTTGTGATTGAAGGTATAAAAACCACCATTCCATTCCACCGTCAATTGATGGACGAACCGGATTATGTTGCTGGAAATTACACCACGGCTTTCATGAATACTTTTAAAATGAACGAGCCTGAAGAGGAGTAAAAAATCAAACAGTTGGCAGTAGCAGTGAGCAATGGTTTACTCAAACTGAGACTGAATACTTTTAAAAAAGCATCAAATTCCAAAAACTTATCTTTGGAATTTGGTGCTTTTTCTAATTTCAAATCTATTTAAAAATGAATTTATCTTTTTGGGAACATAAAACTTGGCTATCGAACATAGACTTCGCAGTTATTGGCAGCGGAATTGTGGGTTTGAATTGTGCGCTTTCACTTCGGAAGAAACACCCTAAGAGTAAAATTGTTGTTTTTGAAAGAGGAATTTTGCCAAGCGGTGCAAGCACTAAAAATGCAGGTTTTGCTTGCTTCGGAAGTATTTCTGAAATATTGGAAGATTTAAAAAACCATTCTGAAGAAGAAGTTATTCAACTCGTAAAAAAAAGAGTTGAAGGTTTACAGTTATTGCGAAATACGCTTGGCGATGAACAGCTTGATTATAAAGAATATGGCGGTTACGAACTTTTTACGAAGGAAGATGCAGAACTTTTTGAAAGCTGTAAATCGAAAATTAGCTATGTAAATGACTTACTGAAACCTATTTTTAAAGCTGAAATTTTTTCAGAACAGGTAAACCATTTCGGTTTTATGAATATCCAACCGAAACTTATTTATAGCAAGTTTGAAGGGCAGATTGATACTGGAAAAATGATGCTCGGTCTCATTAAGAAAGCTTCCTCGGAAAATATTTTACTATTGAATTCTTCAGAAATCACTGATATTTCAGATAATGGTGAAAATGTTTCGCTTCAATTGAATTCTTCCGAAGAAATTACTTCAATAAAAGTTTTCATTGCCACCAATGGTTTCGCAAAGCAATTTTTAGATGAAGACATAAAACCAGCTAGAGCACAAGTTTTCGTGACTAAACCAATTAAAAATCTTCAAATTAAAGGAACTTTTCATCTTGATAAGGGCTATTATTATTTCAGAAATATAGAAGATAGAATTCTTTTTGGTGGTGGTAGAAATCTCGATTTTAAAGCTGAAGAAACCACCGAAATGGAATTGACAAAATTGGTTCAAAATAGGTTGGAGCAATTACTTAAAACCGTAATTTTACCCGCGCAAATTTTCGAAATTGACCGACGCTGGAGTGGCATTATGGGCATGGGAAAACAGAAAAAACCAATTATAAAAGCGGTTTCAAAAAACGTTTTTTGTGGTCTACGTTTGGGCGGAATGGGTGTTGCAATAGGGAGTTCCATTGGGAAACAGCTAGCAGAGTTCAGTTAAAAAAGCTTTGCGGTCTCTACGCCTTTGCGGTAAATAACACCGCAGAGGCGCAGAGAACGCAGAGGAAATAACTATATATGATTAAAAAACTATTCAAATTTATTTTCAAACTTTTACTTTGGTTCATAGGGCTAACTGTTTTTTGGGTTCTGCTTTATAAATTTGTTCCCGTTCCTTACACTCCTTTAATGGCCATTCGCTCCATTGAAGGCGGCAAAAACTACAAAACCCGTCACGATTGGGTTCCGATTGAAGAAATCTCGCCATACTTACAGCTTGCAGTTATTTGCGCCGAAGACCAAACGTTCTTAAGTCACAGCGGTTTCGATAGAGAAGCGATAGAAAAAGCACTTAAAAATAACGAAAAAGGGAAAAAAATTAGAGGCGGAAGTACCATCTCCCAACAAACCGCAAAGAATGCTTTTCTCTGGCCAGGCCGTACATGGTTTAGAAAGGGAATGGAAGCCTATTTTACCTTGCTAATTGAAACACTCTGGAGCAAGGAACGAATTTTGGAGGTATATTTGAATAGTGTAGAAATGGGCAAAGGAGTATATGGCGCAGAAGCTGCATCACAATACTGGTTTAAGAAATCTGCAAAAAACCTTCGAGCCGAAAATGCTGCAGCAATTGCTGCTATTTTACCTAGTCCGCAGCGTTACAGCGCGAATCCGCCTGGAGCATACGTGGTGCGTAGAACACAATGGATTGTCCGACAAATGAGGTATTACGGACCTTTCACCTTAGAAAAACAAGAGCCAAAAGAACCTAAAGAGAAAAAGAGTAAAAATAAAAAATGACGACTGTAGAACTAAAAACCGTATTACTACAACACTGCCAAAATCAGGTTGACAACCGTTATTCCAAAATAAAACAGACTATTTCAGGAATTGAAGAATCTTTGCTTGAAGAGTCTAAAAGCAGCAGCGGTGATAAACACGAAACAGGTCGTGCAATGCTTCAAATAGATCGTGAAAACGCTGGAAAACAACTGCAAGAAATTGAAAAAATTGTTCCGTTACTAAGAAAAATAGACGTTAAAGCAACTTCAGATTATGCTCGTTTGGGGAGCTTGGTTTATACGGATAGATTCACTTATTTCATTAGTCTTTCCATTGGAACGGTTCCGATTGGCAAGACGGATTATCTTTGCGTTGCGTTGAATTCTCCAGTAGGATTGCTTATTTCCGGAAAGAAAAAAGGTGATGAATTTAACCTTAATGGCAATGTTTATCAAATTACAAATGTGAAGTAATACTGAAAAACTAAAATTCCGTTTCTCTTAAAAGCTTCGGCATCTTTTCACTCATTGCCAATAACCATTTTAACTGTTCCCGAATTAAATGTGCTTCTTCAAGTTTTGAATGGAAATCATCTGTTTGTGGCTGGGTTTTTTCTTCTTCAGAAAAATTGATGCTTATTCCAAAAGTTGCTTCAAAAATATCTTCAGGACTGGTTGTTTGTTCAATTTCTTTTGAAGAGATTTCTTCTTTTAAAATACCTTCAGCATCGGATAGATTTTGAACAATTTTTTTAGAAACTTTTTTGAAATTTTTTGAAGCCGGCGTAGTAGGATTGTTCAATATATAGGTGCTAACTGAAGCTAACGACGATAAAAAATTATGATTCAAAACTACAATTTCGTAAACCTTGTCAAGACTTTTCTGTCTTGATTTTGGTTCTTGAGTCATTCTTTGAAACGCCGTACTTAGGTCTGAAACTTCTAAAAAAGCCTTCTTCCGCGCTACTTTATATTGTGCTGGAATAGCTCCTTTTTTAGTGTAGTAACCAATAATTTCCTCTAGATAAATTCGGTTTGCTTTAACGGTTTCCAACAATGTATTTTGCATACTTTGGATTTCCCAAGCAGGCCAAAGAAACAAATTTCCCAAAGTTGCCAATCCAGCACCTATCAAAGTATCCATCACACGATATTGAATAACGTTGAAAATATTGGGCTGCAAAAGCGCATAAATAAAAACCACACTCAAGGTTATAAAGGTTGCAGATGCTTTATAGTTTCGTTGTACCATTGAAAACGCGATAACGAGTGAGGCGATTGCCAAAATACCATAAACCGTTGTGTTTTGGGTTAGCAAAACAATACCTACCGCCAGCGCGCCACCAATTAGCGTACCTATAGTTCTTTCTTTGGAACGTGTTTTTGTTAGTCCAAAAGTTGGTCGCATAATCACGATAAGCGTCAATAAGATCCAATACGGATTTTGAACTTCAAACAGCATTCCTACACCATAACCAATCATAGACATCACTCCGAGCCGCAGTGCGTGCTTGAAAATTGGGGAACGAAGGTTTAGATTTACGGCTAAGACTTCAAATTCATAATTCTGTTTGGTTAAAAATCTGCGCGTATCTTCTTTTTTCAATATTGAAATCTCACGCTGACCAGGGTTTTCTAGTAGCCATTCAATTTTTTCAAGCTTCTTAATTTGATCTTGTTGATATTTAAATAGATTTTTTAGAAGTAATAAATTTTCGTCAAAGGTTTGATCCGAAGCCGCAGCATATTCTGAAATATCATCTTTTATCTTTTTCTGAAAATCTTCAATCTTGGTATTTTTACGAATCCTTTTCGGAGTAGAAAGATTATCGGCAATTATATTTAGTCTGCTACTCATTGCAAAAAGTAACCCTTGAAAGTCTACTAATTGCTCAGGTTTGTTTTTGAAAAAGGTATCAGTCTTTGAATAGTTAACTGGATTTGCCATTGCCAGCTCCAGCATATCTACCAATTGCACAAAAATCAGCATTCGGTTGCCTTCGTATTTACTTTTTCCGGAGTCTTTTCTACTTTTGATCAATATATCTCGAAGCGTTTCGTGAACGGCGGTAAGCTCAGTTTGTGTAGTCAATAATTTTTTTAGAAGCTCGTTTCGATCAGTAGTTTCGGCAACCAATTCGCCACGCGTTTTTAGGTAATCTGCTGTTAATTTTAGCGTTTTTGAAAGATAATATTCTGTGGGTGCTTTTGGAAAAATTAAATGACGAATTAGCGAAAGTGCCGCATACCAAAGTCCACCAATGCCAATTAGCAGCATTCTTTCATAAGGTTGCATATCGCTGGAAACCTTGGAAAAACTAAGAACTAATGCCAAAAGTCCTGAAAAACTTATTAGTGATGCCCGAAATCCGTAAATAGCGATGTATGAAATGCAGAACATTAAAAACCCCAGAATTGGGAGTAATACCCAGAGTGAAAAGTGTAAATATGCACCTATCAAACTCACAATCATGGCTAGAAAAGTAGCCATGAGAATCCCGGTTATTTTATGCCGAATACTTCCGCTAACATCGCTAGGAGAAGCAAGCATCGCACCAAGCGTAATGGTAATGCCAACTTGCAACGCATCAAGTTTTACTCCAACTATTATTGGAACAGTGAGCGCAATTCCCAAAAGTATTGCTTTTGAAAAATCGGTACTGTTAAAGTATTCCGAGAGCTCTTTTAGAGTATTGGTTAGTATATTTTTTTGAAATTTCAAAAGCTATTATTTTTTGCAGTTGCAAAGATATGGCGCGCATTCGCTAAGTTCGTTAATCTTTTCAGAAATGTAAGTCTGTTATACTTTTATTAAATAAATGAAGTGGTTGTGGCAGTTGTTCTTTTAAGCCTTAATTTTATGAAATTGAAATAAAAAATAGTACCAATGAACAAAGTAATTCTATTAAAAAATCGTCCAAAAGCAAAACCATCTCTTCAAGATTTTGATTTTATTGAAGAAGAAAAGCCACAACCCAAGGAAGGTGAAATACTGCTAAAAACGAAATACGTTTCTGTAGATCCATACTTGCGCGGAAGAATGCGCGACGAGAAATCATATATAGCACCTTTTGAAGTTGGAAAACCATTGGAATCTGGAATAATTGCTGAGGTTATTGAAACCAATAACAAAAACTTTCAAAAAGGTGATTTTGTAAATGGAATGCTCCAGTGGAAACAATTTCAAACTTCAAACGGAAATGGTTTGAATAAAGTTGACAATAAAAATGCACCTTTAAAAGCATATTTGGGTGTTCTAGGACTAACAGGATTGACTGCTTATCTAGGTTTAGAAAAAATAGGAAAGCTTCAAAAAGGTGAAACTCTTTTAGTTTCTGGAGCGGCCGGAGCAGTAGGAAGCGTTGCTGGACAAATAGGAAAAATAAAAGGTTGTAGAGTTGTGGGAATTGCAGGAAGTGAAGAAAAAATTGACCGAATTCAAGAGAAATTTGGCTTTGATGACGCAATCAATTACAAAACAACGGATAATATGAAAATGGCTATTGCCGCAGCCTGTCCTGATGGAGTAGATGTTTATTATGACAACGTAGGTGGCGACATTCTGGATGCTGCTTTGCAAAATATGAACAAATACGGACGCGTAATTAACTGCGGCGCCATTTCGCTTTATAATAAATCTGAAATACCAACAGGCCCTAGGGTTGAAACAACGCTCATTAAAAATAGTATTTTAATGCAAGGGTTTACAGTTCGTGATTTTGTAAAAGATTTTGGCCCCGCTCAACAACAGCTAGCCAAATGGATGGAGGCAGATAAACTGGAATATATGGAAACGGTAGTGGAAGGTTTTGAGAATATTCCGCAGGCTTTTATTGACTTGTTTGATGGAAAGAATAAAGGGAAGATGATTGTTGTTGTTTAAATCATTTCTGAAATTTTCAGCCTACAGATAGTTCCTTTTTTTAATGGAAATTGATTGTTAAAGAATATTGTTTTGTCTTTAAAATCAGATTCAATTAAATAATGATTTCCTTTAAAATAGGATTTTTTTACTGAAACTTTCAGCTGTGTTTTCTCTTCTGAAATTTTTAATTGATGTGGAAAAACGATGATTTCTTCTGAAGAATTTTCAGTTGAAAAAAGATTATTAGGAAGCAAATTCGCTTCGCCAAAAAAACCAGCTTGATATTCCGTAGAAACATTTTTATAAATAAATTCTGGTGTTCCGAACAGTTCTTTGGTTCCGTTTTTAAGCATTAAAATATGGTCTGAAAACGCCAACGCTTCGTCGCTATCGTGGGTTGCTGTGATGCAACTGATGTTGTTTTCTTTTAAATAACTGAAAATTTTCCGCTGTAATTTATTTTTTCTGAACGTATCAATATTGCTGAAAGGCTCGTCTAACAATAAAATTTCTGGTGTGTTCGCCAAAGCTTTTGCTAAAGCCACGCGTTGTTTTTGTCCCCCACTTAAGTTTTTTACCAACGTATTTTTGAAAGCTTCCATTTCAACAACTTCCAATAATTCATCAATTCTTTGAGCATCCTTTTCTTCCTCAAGTCCTGAAAGATGCGAACCCAAGTTTTCGGTTACGGTTGTAAAAGGCATAATGTTGAATTCCTGAGCAACAAGCTTCATAAATGACTCGCCGGGAATTAAGGTTTTTGTTGGACCGAGAAGTTTTTTATCGTTGAAATATATGCTTCCGAGTTCTAAATGAAGAAGCCCATAAACGAGATGTAAAAGTGTAGATTTTCCGCAGCCGCTTTCGCCAAGGATGCTGAGGTGCTCGCCTGGTTTTAAGGTGAAATCTATATCCTTAAGAATAGTTTTTTCGGAATATGAAAATGAATTGATTTCAACTTTTAGCATCGCAAAAAATTATTTCGCTAAAATCCCTTCGCTTGCCAAAACTGGAAGTGCGAATACTCTATCTTCAGAAATACTATTCGGTTCAAAAATAAATTTTCTTTCAAAGAGCTTATTTTCGGCAAAAAAAGTGACTAAATATTCGTTTGTAAAACCGAGTACTTCTTCCGAGATAAATTCAACTTTCGCAGTAGTTTTTGATGGTAATTTTCCCAAACCGTGGCGAAGGATGGAGGTTTTTTTATCATCGCTATTTCCGCGAGATAGAACTAAAACTGTATCAATAGTATCTTCGCGATTGTTTACCAAATACACGTTC
Organism: Aequorivita sublithincola DSM 14238; assembly: GCF_000265385.1. Taxonomy (NCBI): domain Bacteria; kingdom Pseudomonadati; phylum Bacteroidota; class Flavobacteriia; order Flavobacteriales; family Flavobacteriaceae; genus Aequorivita; species Aequorivita sublithincola. Next base: position 1,200,429 of record NC_018013.1, on the reverse strand, counting down.
CAAAGCCGTTCTGTAAAATCTTTGTCCCATTCTTTAACGGCGACAATATGTACATTTTCAATTTTGGGGATTTCAATATCTTTTCGCATAATCAATCTTCAATTTTCCACATAATCCAAACCGCCAATAAAGCGATGGCCGAAATTCCTAGCAAAATTCCTCCAATTACAATTTTAATTGCAGCAATTATAAAAGTTAAGTAAGCAACAACTATTGCAACGATTACTAATAAGGCAATAACAAGATATTTTTTCATAACATTGGTTTAATTAATTGTGAATTCCGTCATCGGTTTTCGGTCTTCCGACTATTTAAAGGGCACTTTTAAACTGCTCCAAAAAGCGAACATCATTTTCGCTAAACATTCTAATGTCTGGAATTTGGTGTAAAAGCATTGCAATACGATCTATACCCACGCCAAAGGCAAAGCCGGAATAAATCTCTGGATCGATACCACAGTTTTTAAGTACGTTTGGATCCACCATTCCACAGCCGCCAATTTCTAGCCAGCCGGTTCCTTTTGTGATTCTATGATCTGCGTCTGTTTCTAAACCCCAGTAAACATCAACTTCTGCACTTGGTTCCGTAAAGGGAAAATAAGACGGACGAAGACGAATTTTAGATTTTCCGAACATTTCCGTAGTGAAATATTGTAGCGTTTGCTTCAAATCTGCGAAGCTTACACCTTTGTCTACATACAAACCTTCAACTTGGTGGAAAAAGCAATGTGAACGCGCTGAAATAGCTTCATTTCTATAAACACGACCGGGTGAAATGGTGCGAATTGGAGGTTTGTTGTTTTCCATATACCGAACCTGAACCGAGGATGTATGCGTGCGCAACAAAACATCTGGGTTGGTCTGAATGAAAAACGTATCCTGCATATCGCGTGCTGGGTGATATTCGGGAAGGTTTAATGCGGTAAAGTTGTGCCAATCGTCTTCCATTTCAGGTCCTTCGGAAACGTTGAAACCGATACGTAAAAAGATGTCGATAATTTTATTTTTTACAATGGAAATAGGATGGCGAGATCCCAAAGGAATTACTTCGCCAGGACGAGAAAGATCGCCGTAAACACCTTTAGTTTCGGTGCTGCTTTCAAGAGCTTCTTTAAGTGAATCTACCTTTTCCTGCGCCGCGTTTTTAAGTGTGTTTATAACTTGCCCAAACTCTTTTTTCTGGTCGTTTGGCACGTTTTTAAACTCTGCGAAAAAGTCATTTAACACTCCTTTTTTACCTAAATATTTTATACGGAAGTTTTCTATTTCTTCTTTGTTTGTTGAAGAAAAGGCTTGTACTTCGGCGATGTGGTTATTTATTGTTTGTATCATTTGTAAACTTTATTTAAAAACGTGTTCTAGTTAATCACCTCCTTTTCCAAAAAATACTGCACAATAGCCTCCTTCATCAAAACGCTCTGTTCACCTGCTTTTAGCGGTGGCAATTGTTCTAAAACTTTGTAGTGTGGCCAGCTTTCTTCGTCAAAATAATCAAATTCGTAATAGCCATACGGCTCTAAAAGACGGCAGATTGCGATGTGCATTAAGTTTAGCTTTTCGTCTTTCTTGAATTTTCTGTGTATTTGGCCTAACTCCTGGAGACCAATAATATATATGATAGCATCAAGATCTAAAGTATCACCATCTGCAAAACGATCGCCAAGCATTTTTACTACTGCTTCCCATCGTTCTTTTAATTGTTCGTCGCGTGCCATTTTTTATAAATAAATTAGTTTGCAAAGATACATTTTACAATTCTGAATTGAGAATACAGAATTCAGAATTTGGAAAATGCTATATTTATCAAAATTTTAGATATATGAACACAATAGATATTGTTCTCGGCATTATTTTTATCATCGCTTTTTTTGTAGGATTTAAAAAAGGATTGTTGCGCGCGCTTGCCTCTTTGGTTGGTTTGGTAGTTGCCGTTTATTGCGCCATGTATTTTTCAGGTTATGTAAGTGTCTATCTAGAAAAATGGTTCAATTGGAGTCAAGATTTAAATACTATTTCTTCATTTTTAATCACTTTCTTGTTGATAATGCTGCTTTTCAGCTTAGTGGGTAGACTGCTGACAAAAGTTGCCGATTTTGCGATGTTGGGAATTTTCAACAAACTTTTTGGTGGGGTTTTTAATGTGTTTAAATTCGCCTTTTTAATTAGCGTGATTTTTATGTTCGTGAACGCTTCAGAAAATTATAGCATTCTTACTGAAGAAAAACGAGAAACATCTGTATTATATGGTCCAGTGGCTTCACTTGCACCGGCAATTTTACCTGCGATTATGAAGGAAGTTGATGATTTGAATATTGACCTTCCAGAAATAAATAATTCTACAGAAAACACGGAGGAAGATTTAGAATAATTTGGAATGAAGATTTCTTCGATTTTTTATCCTAACCCAAAAGGGAAATTAAAGAAATATTCATTCTCCCTTTAGTACCGATAACTATTGGGAGGGGTAAAGAACAATCTAAAGCTGCTTTAAATCTGAAGAAGGAATCCAGCCATCTTTTCCGTCAGCCAAACTGATTCTATACCAATTTCCATCCTGCGCAGAAATTTGAACCTTAGTACCTTCGTGAAGCGTGAAGGCAACGTTGCTACCCATAGAAGGCTCGGTTTTTACTTCTATCTCACTTGCAAAAATAATAGCAGGTTGATTTTTGGTGAAATCGCCATAAGTTAAAAAAGACATTGCCAACGAAGCCACTAATACTAAACCAGCGAACATTGAAGCTACAAATAATAACCGCTTTCTTTTTTCAGTATAAGAAAAATAATAGAGCAGAAAAAGTGTAACGAAAAGCAACGAAAGCACAACAGCCAAAGTAGCCCAACCGTTAAAAGTGAATATTCCAGCAACGCTCTTGTACCATTTTGAAAAAACAGTTTTTGGCAGTGGTTCTATAGCATCAATTCGTGCGTTTTCAGCAAAAGCTAAATTGTTTTTTATATCAGCATCGTTTGGCGAAAGTTGAAGCGCTTTTTCATAATAATACACGCTCGGACCAATATGATTTAGCTTATATTGCGCATTTCCTAAGTTGAAATACAGCTCGGCAGAATGTTCACCTTTGTCCAAAATTTGCATCCAAACGTTTATAGATTGTTGATATTTTCCGTTTTTGTAAAGTTCTTTTCCTTGTTCAAAAAGATTTTTGCTTTGACCAAAACTGGAGAAAGAAACTAATAAAATAAGTAGGTACAGTAGCTTTTTCATCTTCTTCAATTTTACTGTATTTGTTTATCTATGGTTGAAATAACTTCTGCCGCTTTGTTATAATCTTGCTGCACTGAAGCCGTTGAAGTGGAAGCATAACGTGCAAATTCACAGTTTTTCAGCAAATCGATAAAGTTTTCAACGACGGGCGCTTCTACATTTCTTTCTAGTAACATTTTTGAAATACCGCTCTTTTCCATTTCAGAAGTTTCAATATTCAACTTCGCCTTTAAGTAATTGTGAAGCGAACGTTCCAAAGATTCATAAAATGCAACTGGGTTTGAAATGTTTCGTTTTGCTTCAGAAAGATATCTTTTGGCGAGCTTGTTTGCGCGACGTAATTTGTTTCCTTCCACATCATTTAAACGTTGTTTACGTTTTTTTCCGGCAAGAATAAATAAAGGAATCAATAAAAATGGACCTCCTAAAAGTGACCAAAACAATGGTGATTGAAAAAATTCTTGCTGCGCTATCGGTTTTAAATTAGCGTCTAATTTTATATACTTAAAATTGTCTTTTGAAAGAACAACTCGTTTTTTAGCATTGTTTTCATTGGTTGAAGTGGTCGCAGCAGAGATTGGTCCATTTTCAACTTCAATAGTAAATTCTTTGGAAGTGATTGTTCTATATTTTTCAGTCTTGGGATCGAAAAAAGAAAATGTAATCGGGTTCACGGGATAGGTTCCTTTAAATTGGGGAACAATTGTATAGGAATCTGTGATGGAACCTTGCATTCCGCCGATAGTAGTATTTACGCTTTCACTGTGTTCTGGCTCATAAACCTCCAATGTATTTGGAAGTTTAACGGATGGCGCGGTGAACAATTTCAAATTTCCTTTTCCAGAAACTTGTACGTCTAGTTGTAGCGATTCGTTGGCGTTTAGTGTGGTTTTATTGGTTTTTACATCAAAAGCAAAATCACCCACAGCACCGTTAAAACCATCGGGTTTTCCCTCCAATGGAAGAGGTTTCACATCAATAGTTCGGTTTCCTGCAGAAATAGTTTTGTTCACACGTTCAATAGATCTACGCCCAAAAATATCGCGGCGATTGCCTTGAACATCAATAGGAATATCCAGCGTTAGCGGTTCAATATCGAGCTTGCCTGTTTTTTGTGGATAAAGTACTGTTGTTCTTAAAACCACATAGCGATAATCTTCGCCGTTGTATTTGCCTTCGTAAACTTTAAAGTTGTTTTTATTGTCAATATTCTGGCTCCAGAAGTCTGCGTATTTTGGCGTATCAATCTCACGCCATTGGCTGGTAATGCTCACGTCGTGCGAAACATATAATTTGTAAGTAACCGTTATCGCTTCGTTTAAAAAAGGATTTGCGTCTGAAACTTCTGCAACCAAATGTACATTTTCACTTGCCACATATTCTGCATTATTTCCGTCTTTAGGAACTGAAACAGCCTCAGTAATATTCACTTCAATTGGAAGTGTTTTGTAAGTTTCTCCTTCTATTTCAATAGTCGCTTGGGCAATAGTAACTTTTCCACGTGTTTGTGGAGATAAAAAGTAAGAATAGGTTTTTGAAAAACTTCTTTTTCCGTTAATCCAAGAATTGCTAACGGATTGGTTTGGCCCACCAACAACGCGAAAACCTTCAAAATTTGGGGGTCTAAAGTTATCGCCATCTTGGTTCATTTCGAAATCTATTCGCAAACGCTCGTTTATTCCGAGCGTTCTTTTGCTCACTTTGGCATCAAACTGAACTTGCGCTGTGGCAGCGATACTGCACAGTACAAACGTTAATAGGAATAAAAAATACTTCGTCTTCATAATCTACCAATCTTTATCAGATTTCACTTTTGCGCCTTTTTGCTTTTCGGCATTTATTTTATCCTGCGTTTTTTTCTCTTCGTTGTTCATTGCTTCCAACAAACTTTTCACTTGTTGTGGAGAAAGTTGTCCAGGAACAGGTTGTTGCTGTTGAGGTTTGTCTCCTTCTTCATCTTTTGGTTTGCCTTGGTCTTTGTCTTTATCGCCTTCTTTTTTATCTTGCTTATCGTCGCCTTTATCTTTGTCGGCTTTTTGGTCGCCCTTATCGCCTTGGTCTTTTTTGTCCTGCTTGTCTTGTTGATCTTTTTTATCTTGATCCTTCTTATCCTGATCCTTTTTGTCTTTGTCGTCTTTGTCTTCAGGCGGTGGCGGATTTTTATCCAACATATCCTTTGCCAAAGCTAAATTATAACGAGTTTCATCGTCATTAGGATTGTTTCGAAGTGCGTTTTTATAAGCTTCCACAGCTTCAGTATATTTCTTTTCATTCATAAAAGTATTCCCCAAATTGTGGAATGCTTTGTGTTTTTCAGCTTTGTCCGTTGCAGTAGTTGCGGCTTGTTGGAAGCGAAGCATCGCCTCTGCATTTTTTTCTTTTCCGTAGTAAGCTGTTCCTAAATTGTACTTTGCGGTTTCACTTTTTGGGTTTAAGAAAATTGCTTTTCTATAATCTGCTTCCGCAGCAGGAAATTTATCTTTCTGAAGTGATTGTTGCGCTTCACTTAAAAAATTCTGCGCAGCTTTCAGTTCTTTTTTCTGTTCTTTAGCTTGCTGAGGTTGCGCAAAAGCAGTAATAGAAGACAGTAACAGAACCAATAGGAAGGCCCTGATAAAAAGTGATTTTCTATTTTTTATTTCTGAAATCATTATTGCTTTATTTATTTTTTCACTTCATTAAACAAATTCAACTTTCTTAGCCAAGCTGTTTTTCGTTCTAAAAAGAATACATCCAATACCAGCAAAAACAATGCCCCAGCCAAAAACCACTGGAATTGATCTTTAAAATCGGTGAATTGTTTCGCTTCAAATTCCTTTTTGTCCATTCCGCCCAAAAGAGCTTTTACCCTATCTACAACGGCTTTTGTGTTTGAGCCATCAATATACTCACCATTCGTGGTTTTGGCAATCTCTTTAAGAGTTTCTTCACCTAATCGCGTGATAACCTGTTCGTTGTTTTTGTCGCGAAGGTAATATTGAAGCACTCCGTTTTGTTTTATAGGAATGGGTCCGCCCTCCACAGTTCCAACACCGATTGTAAAAATTCGGATTCCTTTTTCATGAGCTTCCTCGGAAATCTGTGCGATGTTTCCGCCGTGATCTTCCCCGTCCGAAACAATGAAAAGCACACGATTTGTTTGCCCTTCGTCGTCGTAGAAAGTTTGAGACAATTCAATTGCTTGGTTAATGGCCGTTCCTTGAGACGAAACCATATCGGTATTCATTCCGTTTAAAAATAGTTTTGCCGAAGAAAAATCTGTGGTTATCGGTACCTGCGGAAAAGCGCTTCCTGCATAACCAATAATTCCAACTCTATCACCAGCAAGGTTATTGATTATTTGGGTGATGAGTTGTTTTGACTTGTCTAAACGGTTTGGCGCAATATCCTCGGCCAACATACTTTTTGAAACGTCCAGCGCAAAAACAATATCCACGCCTTCGCGTTTTACGGTTTCAAGTTTGGTTCCGATTTTTGGATTTACCAATGCAAAACTCAAACAGGCAATTGCCAAACAAAGCACTAAAACTTTTAAAATAGATTTAAAAAGCGAACGATTTGGGCTCAACTTTTTAAGCAATTCCTTATCTACAAATCTTTTTTGAACCGTTTTTTTCCAAACCAAAACCAATAGAAATAGCACCACCATCACCGGAATGGCGAAAAGGAGGTAGAAGTATATGGGTTGTTCTAATTGGTACATTATTTATTGCTATTTTTTATTAGCTGGCTTTTCATATTCATTCTTTCAACAGAAAACGATTTGCTTTTATCATTTGCGAAATCTATCATCAACAAAAGTTTTTTAGATAATTCTTTTGTTTCAAAGTCAAAATCCATTTTAACTTCTTCTGACTTTTGAATTATTTGATATACTACTTCAATTAATTTTTCAAGATGTACTTCGTGAAAACTTTCCGCTTTTTCCATCAATTTTGAATTTTCAGTCGTCGCGATTTCATTTAATGTGAAACCGAAAAATTCTTCTAACTTTTCATTCGTTTCAAAAACTACTGCTTCAAAACTATTGACATCTGCTGAACTTGTTTTGTCAAACAATTTCATCAAAATCATTGTCAATTTTTGGATTTCTCGTTTTATAAAATCATTTTCCTGTTCCATCAATTTTCAAATTAATGTTTACAAAAATCCACGGAAAACTGTTATTCGCAATAAAAATTCAAAGGCAATCAAGACAAATGCAAAAATGGCCCACGGGCGAAACATCTCGTCATAATTTGTGTATTTGAATTCTTCGATATCTGTTTTTTCTAACTTATTTATTTCTTCGTAAATCTGTTCTAATTTGGTATTGCTTGTCGCTCTAAAATATTGTCCGCCAGTTTTTTTAGCTATTTCTTTTAGTAAGGCTTCATCAATTTCCACTTTTACATTTCCGTATTGAAAACCGCCGTCTGGGCGAATTCCAATTGGAGACATTGCCATTCCGTTGCTTCCAATACCTATAGTGTAAACTTTAATTCCGAATTCCACCGCAAGCTCGCTCGCTATTTTTGGGTCTATGAAACCTGAATTATTCACACCGTCTGTTAGTAAAATAATCACTTTACTTTTGGCTCGGCTATCTTTTAAACGGTTTACAGCCGTTGCAAGTCCAGAACCAATGGCAGTTCCGCCTTCAATGGTCGTATTATATTCCATACTTTTTAGAGACGAAAGAACAATAGTTTTATCGCTCGTTAAGGGTGTGCGCGTGTAACTTTCTCCTGCATATTCCACCAAACCGATGCGGTCGTTTGGCCGACTATTTATAAATCTGGCGGCTACGGTTTTTAATGCTTCCAAACGATTTGGCTTTAAATCGCGCGCCAACATACTTGCCGAAAGGTCCATTGCCATCACGATATCAATCCCACGAGTGGTTTTTGTTTTTGTGGTTTCGTCAACAGTTCTTGGTCGTGCCATTGCAATGATTATTGCCGAAAGCGCTAAAAGCCGAAGTGCAAAAAGGAAAGGTTTTAATCGTGCTAACCAATTTTTTCCAGATTTGAAACCTTCTATGCTTGATATTTTAAGTGAAGCAGTTTGTCGTTTTCGCTTCCATAAATACCATAGCACGAGCACTGGAAGTGTAAGGAACAACCAGAAAAACTGCGGATTTACAAATTCGAAATTATTGCCCATCTTTCTTTTCTGAAATTTGAAGCTCTATGGAAGCTTCAATTCGTTTTTTAATTTGTTCGGCGTATTTGCCATCGTCTTGATAAACTATCAAAACTTCCTGCAAACCGTTTTCCTGCGCAAAAAGCAATAGTTCATAAGAGCTTTTCTGCTTCATCACTTTATTATCTGAAACTTGTACGTTGAAGTCGCCATAAGCTTTCAAGCCTTTTATTCCTTTATCGGTTTCAAAATCGTCTCGTTTTACGATTAAATTTTTTGCTCCACTTTGCTGAAGATCGTCCAATACTCCGTCCAATGCTGTTTCCAAAGCAACATCCTGTTTTTGGCCAAATTGTGTCGTGGAAACCAAAATATAAAGAAGAGAATTCATTTCGCCATAGGTGAAATAGTCTTTCCCGCTAACCATACTTCTATCTGCGTTCGTGACCGTTGTTTCTAACCTAACAAGTACTTCGGGTGTTTCTAGAATTACTGCGGGATTTCCGTATTCGCTTTTTACCCAACGATTTTCGGCTAATTTGCGTAAGTCATTTCCTAAAACTTTATCTTTTAAATTATCAAAACCAGTAGCAACTCCAAAGATAATTCCAGCTAAAATAATTGCTGCAATCACGCCCGAAATACCCAAAATCCATTTTCTGTGTTTGCGTCTTCTCTTAAGTTTTTCGAGATACTCCTGATTTTCTAAAAGTTCTTCTTCGGTTGGCTCTGGAACGGCTTCGTGGGTTTCGTTAATGATTTCCTCGATTGTTTTTCTATCCACTTCTGCTTGTCCGGCCAATTGGTTCATTTTTGCAAACTTCACCAAATCGGCACGTTTGAAAATTAAATCCAGCTTGCGGATGGTTTCCAAATCGAAATCGAAACTTCCGGCGTCTTTGTGCATCATTAAGCGATTTATAAGCTCGTCACTGGTACTTTCCAATGCGGCTTCATCCACTTCGCGATCTAAGTAGCGTTTTACAATTTCAGTTAAACTGCTGTAATATTCTTTACTTTTATCTTCCTTTAAAAGTTGGGTATTGTCCAAATTTTTTAAAGCAAAGATGGCTTCTTCATAGGGCGGCAATTGTTTTGCGGCGGCGTCTTTTCGTTTTTTTCTTCGGAATAAATAAATTGCAAGTCCAACGATTAATAGTATCGGAATTAGCCAATATAAAAGCAACAACCAATCAAACGGCGGACCTTTCACTTCAACTGCAGCTTTTATGTCGAACATTTTCTGTTTGGTAGTGTCCACAACAACATCTTTTACTTCCACTTTTATGGAATCTGTCAAAAATGGTTTGTTATTAATGAAAATACGCTGCGGCGGAATTGTGAACTTGCCGCTGTCAAACTGCGTTAAGCCGTATTTTTTGATGAGGCGTATTTTTGAAGCTTCAAAAGTTGTATCGGTTTTGTAAGATTCAATCATTTCCAAAGGCGCAAAAGTTTGCTCTTCGGGAAAAACCACAACATCGGTAGAATCTGCTTGTACGCTTATGGTGTAAAGAATTTCTTCACCAATCTTGATTTTTGTGGAATCGATGGAGGAGGTTACTTGTGAAAAGGAGATAAAAGAGCAAAGAAGAAAGAAGAAAGAAAATAGAGAATAGCGGTTGTGCTGAAATTTTAAATTTCGGTTTTTATGATTACTATTTTTTCTAATATCTAACATATAAAATCTCACGTCTATCTACTAACGTCTTTTAAAATAACCCAACAATTTTTTTACATAACTTTCATCAACCCTACAACTTAGAGCACCTGCGCCACTTTTTGTAAATGATTCAGTAAAATAATCCACACGTTCGCGGTGGTAACTGTAATATTGGTTACGCACACTTTTGGAACTTGTATTCACTAAAAGTAATTCGCCCGTTTCTTGGTCTTGCATTTCAACCATTCCGAGGTTTGGAATGGTTTCTTCCGCTTTATCATAAATGCGAATTCCGGTCACATCGTGTTTTCTCGCAGCTATCTTTAAAGTATCGCGATAATTGTCTGCAATGAAATCTGAAAGCACAAAAACGATGGCTTTCTTTTTCATTACGTTACTTAAAAATTTAAGTGCTTTTGCTAAATCGGTTTTGTTGCTTTTTGGTTGAAATTCTAGCAATTCACGAATAATTCGCAGTACGTGCGATTTCCCTTTTTTCGGTGGAATGTAAAGTTCTATTTCATCAGTAAAAAGAATCAATCCCGTTTTGTCATTATTTTGCATTGCTGAAAAAGCAAGGGTTGCTGCGATTTCAGTAACTATTTCATTTTTGAACTGTTCCTGAGTTCCAAAAAATTCGGAGCCGCTAATGTCAACCATCAGCATCAATGTAAGTTCGCGCTCTTCTTCAAAAACTTTTATAAAAGGCTCGTTGTAGCGTGCGGTAACGTTCCAATCAATATTTCGAACGTCGTCACCAAATTGATATTGGCGCACTTCGCTAAAAGTCATGCCGCGACCTTTAAAAGTACTGTGATACTCGCCACCAAAAACGTGATCGCTCAAGCGTCGCGTTTTGATCTCGATTTTTCGTACTTTTTTAAGAAGTTCTTTAGTATCCATCGTTTCAGCGGTCAGTGGTCAGTGGTCAGTATTCAGTAGCGCTTTAGAACTGCACACTGAATACTGACCACTGAATACTACTTTTTACGGTACTTCAATTACATTCACAATCTTGTTGATGATTTCTTCGGAAGTAATGTTTTCCGCTTCCGCTTCGTAAGTGATGCCAATTCTGTGGCGAAGCACATCGTGCACAACGGCGCGAATATCTTCCGGAACCACATAACCACGACGACGAATAAACGCGTAACATTTTGCAGCGATGGCAAGGTTGATACTTCCACGTGGAGATGCGCCAAAGTTGATAAGTGGTTTTAAATCTGCAAGACCATAATTTTCAGGATTTCTGGTAGCGAAAATAATATCGAGAATGTATTTCTCAATCTTTTCGTCCATATAAACTTCGCGAACGGCAGCTTGTGCTCTTAAAATCTGGTCAACAGTAGCAACAGGATTCACTTGTTCATAATCACCTTTTAAATTCTGACGAATGATTAATTGTTCGTCGGCAATCTGTGGATATTTTATTACCGTTTTCAACATAAAACGGTCCATTTGTGCTTCTGGCAAAGGATAGGTTCCTTCTTGATCAATCGGGTTTTGGGTTGCCATTACCAAAAATGGTTTATCCAACTTAAAAGTAGTTTCACCAATGGTAACTTGTTTTTCCTGCATCGCTTCTAAAAGAGCGGATTGTACTTTGGCAGGAGCACGGTTAATCTCGTCTGCAAGAACAAAATTTGCGAAGATTGGACCTTTCTTAATGCTGAAATCGTTCACCTTCATATTATAAATCATCGTTCCCACAACGTCTGCAGGAAGCAAATCTGGGGTAAACTGTATTCGGCTAAAAGATCCGTGAACTGCTTTTGCAAGCGTGTTGATTGCGAGGGTTTTTGCAAGTCCGGGAACACCTTCTAAAAGTATGTGTCCTTGACCCAAAAGGCCGATCATTAGGCGTTCCACCATATGTTTTTGGCCCACGATTACTTTGTTCATTTCCATTGTAAGGATGTCCACAAAGGCACTTTCCCTTTCAATTTTTTCATTTAATGCCCCAATGTCAAAGGTCGAATTTGTATTTTCCATGCTATATTTAGATTCAATGTAATGTACTCTTTAAAAAGACGGTGCAAATTGAAAATTTATTGATTAAAAGGCTGTTAACAATTGGTTAAAATATAAAGTGCTGAAACTTAAAGTTTTCTTAGCGTTTGTAGGCATTTGTTAAGTTTTTTAATATTGAATAAATTGTGTGTTTGAAATATTTTAGAAATAGTACTTTTATTAAAAAATATAGTATGCAAAACAAAACAGCATTTATAACTGGAGCAACTTCGGGAATCGGAATGGCAACGGCGAAACTTTTTGCCAAAAACGGATTGAAAGTAATTCTCTGCGGAAGAAGAGAAGATAGATTGAAAAATCTTTCTGAGGAACTTTCGAAATTTACAGAAGTACATACTTTAGGTTTTGATATTCGGAATAAGGACGACGTTTTTTCAGCGATAAAATCACTTCCGAAGAACTTTTCAGAAATAGACATTTTACTGAATAACGCTGGTAACGCCCACGGAATGGACACGATTGACGAAGGAAATACCGATGATTGGGACGCGATGCTCGATATTAATGTGAAAGGTTTACTTTATGTTTCCAAAGCAATTCTTCCTAAAATGCTTGAACGAAAAAGCGGTCATATTATAAACATTGGTAGTACTGCAGGAAAGGAAGTCTATCCAAAAGGGAACGTTTACTGCGCCAGCAAACACGCCGTAGATGCCATAAATCAAGGAATGCGAATTGACCTAAACGGAAAAGGAATAAAAGTAGGAGCCATAAATCCAGGCCTGGTTGAAACCGAATTTAGTGAAGTGCGTTTTAAAGGAGATTCTAGCCGTGCTGAAAAAGTCTATCAAGGTTTTACGCCTTTAAAACCCGAAGATATCGCAGATATCATTTGGTTTGCAGTAACGCGTCCGCCTCATGTTAATATTGCAGATTTGACTGTTATGTGTTTGGATCAGGCAAGTAGTACTATTGTAAATAAAACTTAAAATGAAATGTCTCCCAGAGCGCAGTCGAGGGGTTTCTTAATTCAAATAATCTTTTTTTAAAGAGGTCTCGACTGCGCTCGATCTGACATTAAGCTATTATGATTAATAAACGTCTTCTCATAAAAAACCTACTCGCCCACAACGACGAGAGTAGCTTCTATGATAAAAAGCGAAAAATTGATCTTGGAAGTAAAGAGGGAAAGGCGAAATTTTTGAAACATATTTGTGCGCTAAGCAATAGCAATCCAGCAAACAATTCATTTATCGTTATTGGTGTTGAAGACGAAACCAATGAAATTCGTGGCGTAGATTTTTTTGACGACAGCAAGATCCAAAACCTTGTAAACGCCTATCTCACTAACGCACCACTCATTATATATGAAAACGTAGCTTTTCCAAACTTACCTTCAGATAGAGTGGTAGGATTGGTAACGATTCGTCCAAACGGGAAAATTACTTCACTTCGTAAAAACATTTGGAAATATTGGGGCGGCTCCATTTTTCTTCGAGACGGCAGTATTTCGATGCCGAAGGATTTTGATATTGAAATAAAAGATGTGAATTCTGAAATCGTAAAATCCATAGAAAATTCTGCAAAAAACAATATTGAATTAACATTGGACGGCGTTATGGATTTTATAACCAACCGTCACAAAGATTTAGAAAATCACTACAAGGTTTTCAAAGAACAGTTTGTTCTTTGTTGGGCAGGAAATCCAAAAAAAGTTCGAAAAAATCTTTATTATTCCCGTGTGGATATTGAGTTAATTAACGAGCAGGTTCGTCTTTTTTATTCGGCTTTAGATGAGGTGAGCATTGAGTTTACTGATGACTATTTTAAAACTGTAGAATTTGTACATCTGGGATTGAACGAGCAGTTTAAGTATTATCCGTTGGAAGAGGTGACCATTCATTTTCAAGAAAATGGTTCGTATCAAATGGATTCAAAACTTATTTTTGAACCGCCAAAATTCAACAGAAAGACACTTTTTCATATATATAATTCAAATAATGCCGTACTGGAAAAGTTGAAAAAGAACATTCCATTAACCACTTCCGAAGAAAAAGATCTGCGCAATTTGCCATCTACCTATCTTATATGTTATTTAAACGATTTTGAAGATGCAAAGGAAAAATTGCTGGAAGCCAAGGAGTTTTTGAGAGATTATGATGCCGAAGCTTATCAACTTACAAAGGAATCCTTACGGATTTTGAGGAAGGTAAGTTATAATTAGTATCCATTTCAACCTATTTTTATATCTTTAAACTTCAATATTAAATTTTTATAATAATGGGCATATTCGATACAATCAAAGAAAAACTAAGCAATGAATTTATTGACATCATCGAGTGGCTGGATTATACGGATGACACTATTTGTCATCGTTTTGAACGCTACCAAAACGAAATTAAAAACAATGCAAAACTAATTGTTCGCGAAGGACAGACCGCTGTTTTTATAAATGAAGGCCAATTGGCAGATGTTTTTAAACCGGGAACATATACATTAAACACTCAAAACATGCCAATTTTAACCACTTTGAAAGGTTGGAAATACGGTTTTGATAGCCCGTTTAAAGCTGAGGTTTATTTTGTAAACACCCATCTTTTTACTGATGAAAAGTGGGGAACCAAAAACCCGATCACGTTGAGCGACGATCGTTTCGGTTTGGTTGAAATTCGTGCTTTTGGAACTTATGCCTACAGAATTAACGATGCTGGAAAATTCATAATTGATATTGTTGGAACCGATAATAATTTCACCAATTTCGAAATCAACGAACATTTAAAAAGTCTTATTGCTACACGTTTTACAGATACGGTAGGTAAAGCGAATCTTCCCATAGAACTATACGCAGCAAATACTACAGAGCTTTCTCAAACTTGCAAAGAGGTGATGCAGCCAGAATTCAATAGTGTAGGAATTTCTTTGGAAAAATTCTTCATTGAAAACGTTTCCATGCCCGAAGATCTTAAAAAGGAAATCTTCGAATACAGCCGTTTAGACAAATTAGATCTTGACAAGCTAACCAAATTCAAAACAGCTAAAGCCATCGAAGCTGCCGCAGCAAATGAAGGAGGAACCGCTGGCGCAGGAATGGGTATGGGAATGGGTTTCGTCCTTGCGCAACAAATGGGCGGAATGATGAATCCGCAGATGGGCGGACAGCAAGTTCAGCAACAACAGCAACAAGGAGGAATGATGCCACCACCGATGCCAGCTGCAATTCAGTATTTTTATGCAACAAATGGTACGCAAGCAGGACCAGTTAGTTTACAACAGTTGCAAAGTTTGTTTGCAAATAGAACAGTAAATCGAGACACTTTGGTTTGGAAAGCAGGTTTGTCTGAATGGACGGCACTTCAGCAAGTAGAAGAATTGAAATCCTTTTTAGGAGGAAATACACCGCCACCACTTCCACCGCAACAATAATCTACCGCAACTCTTCTAGGGTTCAAAACCCAGGAAGAGTTTTTTTTAAAATGGAAGAAACTTCACCCAAAAAATCCGAACTCAAAAAATCCTGTGTCAATTGTGGCGCAGAGCTTACTTATGCCCCGGGAACAACAGAGTTGAAGTGTGATTATTGTGGTTATACGCAAACGATTGCTCCTTCTGAAAACGAGTTTGAGGAACTGGAGTTAAAGCCATATTTAGAAAAAATGGGTTCGCAAAGTCACAGCGAAGAAATTACTATGCTTCATTGCAAAAACTGTGGAGCCAACCAGCATATTGAAGAAAATTATAAATCACTTTCTTGTATTTATTGCGGTTCTCCATTGATTATTGAAGATGCTTATAAGGAAGAATGGATTCTTCCTGGAGCAGTTTTGCCATTTCAGATAGATCAGAAAAAAGCACATCAAATTTTAAAAAAATGGGTCGATGGGTTGTGGTTTGCACCAGACAATTTGAAAAAAGCCGCAATAGATCCCGATAATACAAGAGGTTTGTATGCGCCATATTGGACGTTCGACGCTCAGCTTTATGCAAATTATACTGGCCAGCGCGGCGAATATTATTACGTCAGCAGAACGGTGGGCAGTGGAAAAAATAGGAGAACTGTGCGAGAAAGAAGGACACGATGGTATCCGGCTTCAGGAAACGTTTCGGGATTTGTAGACGATACTTTGGTGAGGGCATCCAATCAAAAAAAGGGCGTGTTACCCATGGATGTAGCGCGGTGGAATTTAAAAATGCTGCAACCTTTTGACAGTTCTTATCTTTCTGGTTTTGTTACCGAAAAATACACTATTCCACTTTTAGATGGCCACAACGAAAGCAATAAAGTTGCTGAAAGCATTGCAGATACTTGGGTTAGACGTGACATTGGGGGTGATACTCAGCAAGTTTCTTCAATGAATATGAAACTTTCGGAGGAAACATTTAAACACATTTTACTTCCAGTTTATGTAAGTACGTATAGATATAAAGGAAAACGCTACAACTTTTTTGTAAACGGACAGAGCGGTATTATTTCTGGAGAGCGACCGTATTCATTTTGGAAAATTTTCTTTATGGTACTTGCAATTCTTTGTGTAATTGGTGCTATTTACCTATTTTCATAAATATGAGAACAGTTGTAATTGGTGATATTCACGGAGGCTTGAAAGCTTTAAAACAGTTGATGGATAGTGCAAACCTTCCTAAGAACTCTCAATATATTTTTATGGGAGATTATGTGGACGGCTGGAGCGAATCTGCTGAGGTGATTTCATATTTAATCAATTTTTCTCAAGAAAACGATTGTATTTTCATTCGAGGAAATCACGATGAGTTGCTCTATAATTATTTAAAAACTGGCGAAAAGAATCCTATGTGGCTCAGTCAAGGTGGTGAGAGTAGCGTTAAAAGTTATTCAAAACTGTCAAAAATTGAAAAGGGAATTCATCTTCGTTTTCTTGAAAACCTTATTAACTATCACATAGATTCTGAAAATAGACTTTTTCTTCACGCGGGTTTTACCAATCAACACGGACCGCAAAATGAATACTATTCAAATATGGTTTATTGGGATAGAACTCTTTGGGAAATGGTTTGCGCGATGGATTTGGATATTTCTCAAGAAGATGACAAATATCCAAAACGCTTAAAGCTTTTCAAGGAAATCTACATAGGCCACACGCCCGTAACTCGATTGGGTTTTAATAAACCAGCCAATTTTGCCAATGTTTGGAATGTTGATACAGGAGCGGCTTTTAGAGGAAAACTTTCAATGTTGGATGTAGATTCCAAAGAAATTTGGCAAAGTGAAGCTGTTCATTTCCTCTATCCTGATGAAAAAGGCAGGAATTAAGACTTTTTTATAATAAATTTCGTCATTCACTGACTATCTTTGTAGTTACCCAAAAATGAAGCTATGGCACTCAAAAATATACGACTTGAAGTAATGAAAACTCTTGAAAAAGAAGTTGATAGTTATATTGATCAATATCTTATTCCTGTGGAAAAAATTTGGCAGCCAACAGACCTTTTGCCCGATTTTCAGAATGAGAATTATATGGACGAAGTAAAGCAACTTCGCGAAGAGGCCAAAGAATTAGGTTATGATTTTTGGATTGTTTTAGTAGGAGATATGGTTACGGAAGAAGCATTGCCAACCTATGAAAGTTGGTTAATGGACATGGAAGGAATAGACCAACACGGTCGTAACAGTTGGAGTAAATGGATACGTCAATGGACGGGAGAAGAAAACCGACACGGTGATACATTAAACAAATATTTATATTTATCGGGAAGGGTAAATATGAGAGAGGTTGAAATAACTACACAACATTTAATAAACGACGGTTTTGAAGTAGGAACTGGTCGTGATCCGTATAGAAATTTTATTTATACAAGTTTTCAAGAATTGGCAACCAATGTTTCACACAGTCGCGTTGGGAAAATAGCCAAAAAACAAGGAAACAAATCGCTTGCAAAAATGTGTAACCTTATTGCGGGTGATGAAATGCGTCACCATTTGGCGTATCGCCATTTCGTAAAAACTATTTTTGAATATGATGCGAGTGAAATGATGATTGCCTTTCAAGATATGATGCAGAAAAAAATCATTATGCCCGCTCAAAATCTACGTCAAAGTGGTGGAAAAATGGCTTCAGCTTTTGATGATTTTAGTAATGCAGCGCAACGTTTAGGTGTTTACACAACATACGATTATATCGATATTTTAGAAAAACTGAACGCTCATTGGGAAATTTCAAAAATAGCAAACCTGACTGATGAAGCTGAAAAGGCTAGAGATTATCTTTTAAAATTACCTTCAAGAATGCTCCGTATTGCTGATAGAATTAAAATTCCACAAGACGTCAACCGTTTTAAATGGGTTGAGCCGAATGGGATTGTGTAAAACAAAAAAAGCCGTTTCGATTGAAACGGCTTTTTAATTTTAATAACTGATTTTTACAAATCAAACTTAATTCCCTGTGCCAAAGGTAATTCGTCAGAGTAATTAACTGTATTTGTTTGTCTTCTCATATATACTTTCCAAGCATCAGATCCAGACTCACGGCCTCCACCTGTTTCTTTTTCACCACCAAAAGCACCACCAATTTCTGCGCCTGAAGTACCAATGTTTACATTAGCAATACCGCAATCTGACCCTGCAAATGATAAAAACTTTTCAGCTTCTTTTAATTCATTGGTCATAATTGCAGATGATAAACCTTGTGCAACCCCGTTTTGCATATCGATAGCATTTTCTACATCGCCGCTGTATTTGATTAAGTATAAAATAGGAGCAAATGTTTCGTGTTGTACGATTTTAAAACTGTTTTCAGCTTCAATGATTGCTGGTTTTACGTAGCATCCACTTTCAAAACCTTCACCTTCTAAAACGCCACCTTCAACGAGAACTTTTCCGCCTTCGGCTTTTGCTTTTTCAATTGCTTTTAAATAAGTGTCAACAGATTCTTTATCGATTAATGGGCCAACGTGATTTTTTTCATCTAACGGATTTCCAATGACAATTTGCTTATAAGCACCAACAATTGCGTCTCTTACTTTATCATAAACACTTTCGTGAATAATCAATCTTCTAGTTGAGGTACAACGTTGTCCACAAGTTCCAACAGCTCCAAAAACGGCTCCTGGCACAACTACTTTTAAATCTGCAGTTGGAGTAATAATTATGGCATTGTTTCCACCTAATTCCAATAATGATTTTCCAAAACGCTCAGCCACTTTTGCTCCAACAATACGGCCCATTCTTGTAGAACCTGTTGCAGAAATTAGAGGAATTCTTGAATCCGTGGTCATCATTTCGCCAACTTTATAATCACCGTTGATGATTGAAGAAATTCCTTCTGGTAGATTGTTTTCTTTTAAGACACCTGCGATTATGTTTTGGCAAGCTACGGTACATAAAGGAGCTTTTTCGCTTCCTTTCCAAACACAAACATCACCACAAACCCAAGCCAATGCTGTGTTCCAGGCCCAAACCGCTACAGGAAAGTTAAATGCTGAAATAATGCCAACAATCCCAAGAGAGTGCCATTGCTCACGCATTACGTGACCTGGACGCTCAGACGGAATGGTTTGACCGTTTAATTGTCGTGAAAGTCCAACTGCGAAATCGCAGATGTCAATCATTTCCTGAACTTCGCCGTAACCTTCTTGCAAAGATTTCCCCATTTCATAAGAAACTAGTTTTCCTAATGGTTCTTTCATTTCGCGAAGTTTGTTACCAAATTGGCGTACAATCTCTCCTCGCTGTGGCGCTGGCATAGCTCTAAAAGATAAAAAAGCTTTTTGCGCAGAAGCAATAACTTGCTCATATTCTTCTTTTGTAGTGGAGGTTACTTTACCAATTAATTCGCCATTTACTGGAGAATAAGAAGCTATTTCTTCGCCTCCCGGAAACCATTTATTTCCTGTAGAAGTTCCGTGGTTTACGTCTTTAATTCCTAATTGTTCCAATGCTTCTTCTATCCCGAAGCTAGTGGTTGTTGCTTGCATATATTAATTTTTAATATTCCTGCGAAGGCAGGAATCTCGTTATTATTTTGTAATTTTTTAATAGAGCGCAAAGGTACACAATGCGCTGAAGAATGGAAAAAGAAACGATATCTGTTTGAAAAATACGCTGTTAATCTTTTGTGAAACGTGGATCGGCTTCCATAACGGTACCACAATTGTCACAAGTACGTAGTTCTTCGCTTCCGTAGAAATGTTTAAAATGTTTCAAAAAATCGGTTTCAATATCACTTAATGGGAAGTAAACTTCGTATAATTTATTATTGCAATTGTCGCAAAACCAAAGCAGACCATCTTTTCCTTCAAGATCGGTACGTTTTCTTTCGATAACCAAACCAATTGAACCTTCGCTTCTGCCGGGTGAATGAGGTACTTTTCCGGGATGCAGATACATATCGCCTGGACCGAGTTCCATTACTTTCTTTTCGCCATTTTCTTGGATTGCAACTTGAATAGTACCTTCTAATTGATAGAAAAGTTCTTCGGTTTCGTTGTAGTGGTAATCCTTTCGAGCGTTTGGTCCAGCAACAATCATAACGATATAATCGTCTGATTCTACATATAAATTTTTATTGCCTACTGGTGGTTTCAGTAAATCACGATTTTCTTCTATCCACTTATTTAAATTGAAAGGTTTTTTGATAGCCATGGCCGTATTTTTTGGTGTTTCCACGTAAAAATACGGCATTTAGACTAATAGAAAAAGGGATTAGGGTTACTTTTTATAAAAGAGCATCGTAAAATAATTTCGGTTCTTAGAACACTTCATTACACCGAGCCCTGCGTGGGTATAATTGCCTTCAATAATTGCTCTATGCCCAGGACTTTTAAGCCAAGCACTAACAGCTTTTTCGGCGTTTTCATAGCCGTATGCGACGTTTTCGGCTACGGCTTTTGCACCATTGTAATGTTTTATTCCATCAGAGCGGTATGGAAAATTGTCGTGATTTATCGCTTCTATTTCTATCATATATTCAGTGTGACTTACCGCAAAGGCGGAAGCATATTGATAATCAATTTGAAGCGAATTAAGACCCAAGGTAGCTCTATGGAGGTTGATAAGATCTGCGATTTCATCGGACATTTCCCTATCATTTTTTTGAGCAAGCAATAGGTCTATGTTATACATGCTTTTTTTGTCTTCATTCGAATCCTCTTTAGAACAGGAGGAAAATAGCAGGCATAATATTGCCACTGCAATTAGTTTGCTTTTTAATAGTTTCATAAGTGGGGATATCAAACTTTAGGCTTGATGTTAATGCCAAATATATCTTAAAAAAATTAAGATTTATGTATTTAGTCGAAAAAATATTACACTTTGTCGGAAAAATATATCAAACTTAGTGTTTAAATAATTTTAAAAATGGTCTAAAGCACCGAAAACATTGTATTTTAGCATATATTAGAGAAAAATTTAAAAAGAAGAATTATGATCAAAATTTTAACGTTTTTCATTGCTTTAACACTTGTTGGTTGTAAAAATGATAAGATATCCACTTCTGAAACTTTGATTCTATCGAAAAAATCCAATAGTAATGAAGAAAATTTCGGTATTGTAATTCACGGGGGCGCTGGAACTATTCTGAAAGAAAACATGAGCGATTCCTTGGAAGCCGCTTATAAAGCAAAACTGAAAGAAGCCATTTCCGTAGGTTATGAAATCTTGAAAAACGGCGGAACATCTTTGGAAGCAGTTACACATACTATTAATGTAATGGAAGATTCACCACTTTTCAATTCAGGAAAAGGAGCCGTTTTTACACACGAAGGCTCAAATGAATTGGACGCTTCTATTATGGATGGTGCAACCCTAAATGCTGGAGCCGTTGCAGGAGTAAAACACATTAAAAACCCAATAGATCTTGCTCGCGATGTAATGCAGAAAAGTGAACACGTAATGCTTTATGGTGCTGGCGCGGAAGAATTTGCGCAAACGCTAGGTTATAAAATGATGGATACTTCCTATTTCTACACTAAAAATAGATATGAGTCTTTGCAACGTGTTTTAGAAAAAGAAAAAAATAATAACACAAATAAAATTTCTTTTGTAGATCCATTTATTAAAAACTCAAAATTTGGAACCGTTGGTTGTGCCGCTTTAGATAAGCACGGCAATCTTGCTGCTGGAACCTCAACTGGTGGAATGACAAACAAACGCTGGAGCCGCATTGGCGATGCGCCAATTATTGGTGCTGGAACGTATGCAAATAATGTAACTTGTGCGGTTTCTTCTACGGGTTGGGGCGAGTTTTTTATTCGGTCTGTGGTTGCTTATGACATTTCTGCATTGATGGAATATAAAGGAATGAGTTTACAAGACGCTGCAAAAGAAGTTATTCAGAAAAAAGTTCCAGCACTTGGCGGTGATGGCGGTATTGTTGCCATTGATAAGGATGGAAATGTGGCGATGGAATTTAATACGGCTGGAATGTATCGTGCCACGATGAATGATGAAGGAGAATTGATCATTAAAATCTATAAAACAGATTAGTATTTAAAAGTTTCTGTTAATTCCATCCCAAATGTTAAAATTGAAAATACGATTTCAAAACTATTCTACGTTCAAACTATAATTCCCACCCAAAAAACATATTTCAGAAATGTTTTCAAACAAAACCAACCCGTTTTGCTTTGTAAGCCAATCAATTTGCTTTATTTTTAAATGATTATAACCATCGCTTATGAAAACCTCACTAAAGTTCTTATCCGTAGTTTTATTGCTTTTTGTTTTTTCTTGTAAAGACAAAGACCAGCATTCTGAAACCGACAATCTTTTTAAATTTAAAGAATACATTTCATACAATACTTTCGGAAACCAATCTATCACTACAGATATTCGCGTAGAGCTTTCAAAACCATTAGAACAATTTGAGTTAACCCAAGAACTTTCTGCGGAAGAATATTTAAGCATTTCTCCAAAGACTTCGGGAAAATTAGTTGTTGAAAACGGCAAAACCCTAGTTTTTCACCCTTCTGAAAATTTAAAGGCGGACACAGAATATTCGGTAACGGTTAAACTGAACAAGTTTTACGAAGACATTGCAAAAGAATTCAAAAGCTACACTTTCAGTTTTCATACAATCACCCCAAACTTTAAAGTAGATATTGGCAAACTTCAAAGCTACAGTAAGCAATGGCAATATGTTGAAGCTTCCGTTGAGGCATCGGATGTTATTTCTTTGGAAAAAGCCAAACAATTGGTTTCAGCTTCACAAAACGGTAAAAATTTAAAGTTGAAATGGCCTTCGGAAACGACCGATGCGCGATACTTCAACTTTACAATTGACAGTATAAGCAGGAAAATGAAAGATTCCGAAATCCTAATTAAATGGGATGGAAAATCTATTGATGCTGAAAATAAAGGGGAAAACACCTTTGCAATTCCTGGTCAAAATAACTTTACAATCGTTTCTATTAGTAGCACTTTAGCGCCAGCAGCACTTTTAAGCATTAATTTTTCAGACCCATTACTGGAGAATCAAGATTTTGCAGGTTTGGTTACCATTGAAAACACGAGTAAATTACGATACGAAGTAAACGGAAACGTTTTAAATGTATATCCGTCGAACAGAATTGTGGGCAACGTAAAAGTCACCGTTTTCACAGGAATCAAAAACACAGAAGGTTTTGGGTTGAAAAAAGAATTTTCAGAACTCGTTTCTTTTGAACAGTTAAAACCTGCTGTTCGGATGATTTCAAAAGGCGTTATTCTTCCAAATTCTACTTCAACACCCGTTTATTTTGAAGCAGTAAACCTTTCAAAAGTTGATGTTCGCGTCATCAAAATCTACGAAAATAACGTACTGCAATTTCTTCAAAGTTATGATTTGAATGATAATAATACCTACGATATTAAACGAGTGGGACGAAGAATTGCCAAAAAAACTATCGATTTAAAAAACGCTGGCTTGGGAAGTGATAATAGCTGGAAGGCTTACGCAATCAACCTTTCAGAATATTTTAAAGCAGATCCAGGTGCCATTTATCAACTGGAACTCAGTTTCAAAAAAGAGTATATAGCCTATGATTGTACCGAAACTACTTCGGAAGCTACTGAAGAAAACGATGATGAAGAGGATGAATATTATGACGATTATTACGAAGAAGATTCCTATTACGCAGAAGATTCTTCCGAAGATGAAGAGCTTCGTGAAGAGCGCTATTGGGATAACGAGATTTACAGATGGCGAAACTATAATTACAATTGGCAGCAACAGGATAATCCTTGCCATTCCGCGTATTACAACCAAGACAGAGTAGTTACCTCAAATATTTTGGGTTCAGATTTAGGATTGATCGTGAAAAAAGGAAACAACCGTTCTTATCATTTTATAGCGACAAATCTAATCTCCGCAAAACCCGAAGGTGGCGTAAAAATTAAACTTTTCAATTATCAGCAACAACTTATTGAAACTGTTACCTCAGATGGCGATGGAATGACACTTTATGATGGAACTAAAAATGCCGCTTTCGCTGTTGCCCAAAAAGGAAACAATTTTGCCTATGTAAAGTTGGAAGACGGAAACGCACTTTCAATGAGCAATTTTGATATTTCTGGGAAAGAACTTCAAAAAGGTTTGAAAGGATACGCATATACTGAACGTGGCGTTTATCGTCCTGGCGACAGTATTCATCTTACTTTTGTATTGAACGACAATGCAAATCCGCTTCCAAAAAATCATCCGGTAACACTTTCCGTAACCGATGCTCGTGGAAAATTAGTTCAGAGAAGTGTTCTTTCGTCTCAAAATTCAGCAGTTTCAAAAGGATTTTATTATTTCCCAATTGCAACGGATGCTTCTGCACCAACAGGAAATTGGAACGCAACTATAACCGTCGGTGGTGCACAATTTAGCCACACATTAAAAGTGGCAACTATTAAACCAAATCGCCTAAAAATAAAACTAGATTTTGATGACGAAATTCTAGACGCAACAAAACCAGTAAAAGGAACGGCAAGCGCAATGTGGCTTCACGGCTCGCCTGCACGTAATTTGAAGATTGATATGACGGCGACGCTTCGTTCAAGCAATACTGCCTTTCCAAAGTTCTCGAAATATAATTTTATAGACCCAATCCGTACGTTTTCAGAAGTTGAAATCCCGGTGTTGGACACACAACTGTCTTCTGAAGGTGTAACTGCTTTCAGCCAAAAAATGGAAGTAGGAAAAAATGCGCCCGGAATGTTGAAAGCTACATTTTTGACGAAAGTTTATGAAGGCGGCGGCGATTTTTCAATGGATATTTTCTCGAAAGATTTAGCTCCTTTTTCACATTTTGTAGGTTTAAAATCTCCCGAAGCTGGACGTTACGGATCATATTTTACGGATGAAAACACAAGTTTTGATGTAGTTTCAGTTGATGCACAAGGAAAAGCTGCCGCCAATCGTGAGCTTGACGTAAAAGTATTTCAAATAGAATGGCGTTGGTGGTGGAATCGCGGAAGTGACAATCTTTCTTCCTATGAAAACTCCACTGTTCATCGCCCCGTAAAAGAATTCAAAATAAAAACCAATGGCAGCGGAAAAGGAAAATTCACCGTAAATATTCCCGAAGAGGAAGGTGGCAGGTATTTGATTCGAGTAATCGATAAAGAATCGGGCCACGCCACCGGACGCATCACTTATTTCTACAGAAACTGGTGGCAACGCCCAAGCGATGGAGATTCTGAAAGCTCGCGGATGTTAGTTTTTTCAGCAGATAAAGAAAAATATAATGTAGATGACGAAGCGTTTATAACTTTTCCTTCGGGAAGCGATGGCCGCGCACTAATTAGTGTTGAAAACGGCACCGAAGTTTTGGCAACACATTGGATTGAAACCAAAAAAGGCGAAACCAAAGCTGCTATAAAAATTACTAAGGAAATGGCGCCGAATATTTATGTGAACATTTCGCTGCTTCAACCGCACAGCCAGACAAAAAACGATTTGCCAATTAGGCTTTACGGCGTAATTCCGCTTTTGGTGGAAGACCCTTCAACTGTGCTTCATCCTAAAATTAATATGCCAAATGTTTTGAAACCCGAGGAGAAATTCACCGTAAAAGTTTCCGAAGAAAAAGGCAAAGCAATGACCTATACTTTGGCAGTCGTAGATGAAGGTTTGCTAGATTTAACCCGTTTTAAAACGCCACCCATTCACGAAGCTTTTTACAGCCGCGAAGCCCTTGGCGTGAAGACCTTTGATATGTTCGATTATGTAATAGGTGCATATTCCGGCAGTGTAGATAATATTTACGCAATTGGTGGTGGCGATGTCGCTGAAGGTGCGAAAAACCGAAAAGCAGACCGTTTTAAACCAGTCGTTAAATATCTTGGACCATTCGAACTTGCAGCCGGAAAAACTGCGACTCATAATATCTTGATGCCAAATTATGTTGGTTCGGTTAGAACTATGGTTATTGTTGGTGATAATGCGAAAAGTGCCTACGGAAATGCTGAAAAAACCACGCCCGTCCGGACTCCGTTGATGGTATTGGCATCGCTTCCACGGAAATTATCTCCGGGTGAAAAAGTTACACTTCCCGTAACAGTTTTTGCGATGGAAAACAAGGTGAAAAGCGCCACCATCACTGTAAAAACTGGAGCTGCGTTGAAACCGATAAATGGTTCTTCAAAAACGGTTTCTTTCAGTTCTCCAGGCGAACAGATTGTGAATTTTGAATTCGAAGTTCTTCCAACAAAAGAGTTTCAAACCATAGAAGTTACTGCTTCCGGAAATGGAGAAAAAGCGAGCTATAAAGTTGAAATTGATGTTGAAAATCCGAATCCTATTTCGCAAAAATCAACCAATTATACTTTGGAAGTAAACGCTTCTCAAACCATTAATTTTGAAACCTTTGGAGTGCCAGGAAGTAATACTGCGATGCTTGAATTTTCAACATTACCGCCAATGGATTTTGGAAAACGGTTGGAATTTTTAATTCATTATCCGTACGGATGTTTGGAGCAGACCACTTCTTCTGGATTTCCACAGTTATATATGGCAGATGTTTTTGATATTCCTTTCAATAAAAAACAAAAAATTGAAAAAAATGTAAAGTCAACTATTGAGCGTTTGGGGAGATTCCAACTTTCCAACGGCGGACTTTCCTATTGGCCCGGCGAGCGTGAAGCTGATGAATGGAGCACAAATTACGCAGGTCATTTTATGCTTGAAGCCAAACAAAAAGGCTATGCGCTGCCAATAAGTTTTATGAGTAATTGGCTATTATACCAACAAAATACAGCGCGCCAATGGCGAAACAGTTATAAAAGTTACAATTCAAGTTTAACACAAGCTTACAGACTTTATACTTTAGCCTTGGCTGGAAAACCAGAACTTGCTGCAATGAACAGACTTCGCGAAAGTAAAGAACTGAGCAATGACGGCAAGTGGCGACTCGCAGCAGCTTATGCCTTGGCTGGAAAGAAAAATGTGGCCCAGCAAATTGCGCAAACAGCAAACATAAACTTTGTACCTCAAAAACATGATTATTATACTTATGGCTCTCCGTTTAGAAATCGTGTGATGGCTTTGGAAACGCTAGTTCTTTTAGGTGATGCAAAACAACGTGATTTGGCAATTTCTGTGGCAAAAGATTTATCTTCTGGCAAATGGTACAGCACGCAAGAAACGTCCTACGCCTTGATGGCAATGGCGAAAATGGTTGAAAAGAACGGCGGAAAATCAATGGAACTTACATTTACAAACGGCGGAAAATCGGTTGCCTTAAAAACCGATCGTGCTATTGCGCAGCGAGACCTTTCGTTTGTGATGGGCGGTAATTCCGTTTCGGTTACAAATAAAAAAGGAAACGTAATTTACGTTACACTTTCTCAAAAAGGAAAATTGCCTTTAGGTCAAGAACTCGCTGAGCAACGCAATCTATCTATAAAATCTCAATATCTGGATGGCGCTGGAAAACCTATAGACGTAACAAAACTGCGACAAGGAACTGAAATTATTGCAAAAGTGAGTATTACGAATACTTCTGGCGATTGGATAAATAATGTAGCTCTCGCTAAAATCTTTCCAACTGGTTGGGAAATTGTAAACACAAGTTTTAGCGAATTAGGTGGCGGCGCAAGTGGAAATGCTCGTTACACAGACATTCGTGACGACCGCGTGAATTTCTTTTTTGATTTGAATAGAAACGAAACGAAAACGTTTACGGTAAAATTGAATGCTTCCTATTTAGGAACGTATTATTTGCCAGGAACACAGGTTGAGGCGATGTATGATAATTCGTATTATGCTCGTAATAACGGGATGTGGGTAACGATTGAACAATAAAATCCCTTGAAGTTTGATAAAAAGAAAATAATAAATAGGATCAGTAAACACAAAATAAAATTTAGTGTTTTGCTGATTCTATTTCTAGTTTGGCTATTCTGTTTACCTTCTCCATTATTCAATGTACCAACCGCAACAGTTGCAGAAAGCAGCAGCGGACAAATGCTGGGCGCAAGGATTGCGGATGACGGCCAATGGCGATTCCCACAAATGGATTCGGTGCCAGAACGTTTTGAGAAATGCATTCTCTATTTTGAAGACGAGCATTTTTATTGGCATCCTGGTTTTAATCCAGTTTCGATTTCAAAAGCTCTTTGGAACAATCTTACAAGCGATTCCCGTCGCGGTGGAAGTACGATTACCCAACAAGTAATTCGGCTTTCCCGAGATAATAAAGGTCGAACCTATTTCGAAAAAGTGATTGAAATTTTTCAAGCAACACGTTTGGAAGCTGGTTTTAAGAAAAAATCTATTTTAAATTTATATGCTTCCTACGCGCCTTTCGGTGGAAATGTAGTTGGCTTGGAAACTGCTTCTTGGCGCTATTTTGGGATTCCAGCGAGCGAATTGAGTTGGGGGCAATCGGCTGCTTTGGCGGTGCTTCCAAATGCCCCATCATTAATTTTCCCTGGCAAGAACGAAGCAATTCTAAAGAAAAAAAGAGATGCATTATTGCTGAAGCTTTTCAATAATAAAGTGATTGATGAAACTACGTATCAATTGGCTTTAGACGAAAATCTACCTGGAAAACCATTGCCATTGCCAGAATTTTCTCCGCATTTAACTGAAAAAATCAGAAAAGAACATTCTGGGCAACGAATTGAAACTACGATTGATTTTTCGCTTCAACAAAAAGTGAATAACATCGTGAAAGAGCACCACTATATCTTGGCGCAAAACCAAATTCACAATCTCTCGGTTTTGGTTTTAGACGTAAATACCCGCGAAGTTTTAGCGTATGTGGGCAACTCGCCAACAACCCGTGAGCATAATAATTATGTAGATGTTATTGAAAAATATAGAAGCACAGGAAGTATTCTGAAACCATTTTTGTTCACTTCACTTTTGGATGCTGGCGAAATTCTTCCGAATACATTAGTTGCGGATATTCCAACAACAGTAAATGGTTACACTCCTGAAAATTTCGATAAAAAATTCAATGGCGCAGTTCCAGCAAGTGTTGCACTTTCTCGTTCACTAAATATTCCAGCGGTGCGAATGTTGCGCGATTTTGGGTTTCAGCGATTTTACAATATTCTTGGGAAAATGAATCAGAAAGCTATTAATAAACCCGCAGATTATTACGGTCTTTCCTTAATTCTCGGAGGCGCGGAAAGCAGTTTGTGGGATATTACAAAAGCGTATGCAGGTATGGCTTCTACTTTAAATTTCTTTAACAATTCTTCTAGCGAATACAGAAAAAATGAATTTGTAGAACCAGTTTATGTAAAAAATCACGATGAAATTGACTTTGGAGAAATTCAACAAAAACCTTCCGTTTGGAATGCGGGAGCCATTTACGAAGCTTTTGAAGCGATGGAAAAAGTAAACCGTCCGAGCGGCGAGGAAAACTGGGAGTTTTTCACAAGCAGTCAACCCCTTGCGTGGAAAACAGGAACGAGTTACGGTTTTAAGGATGCGTGGGCCGTTGGAGTTACACCAAAATATGCAATAGGAATTTGGGTGGGAAATGCCGATGGCGAAGGTCGTCCCGGATTAACAGGGCTTCAAGCCGCCGCTCCCGTTTTATTTGACGTCTTAAATGTTTTGTCAATCCCGATAGCTATCGGGAGGTGGTTCAAAATTCCCTATGATGAATTGGTTGAGGTTGAGGTTTGTGCGAAAAGTGGCCATTTAGCTGGACTTTTTTGTGAAGAAACCAAAATGGAATGGATTCCAAAAAACGGGTCGAGAACTGATGCTTGCCCATATCATCAAACCATATTCTTAAATGCTTCGGAGAATTATCAGGTTAATTCTTCGTGTTATCCACTTTCAGAAATGGTTCAGAAAAACTGGTTTGTTTTGCCGCCGGTTATGGAATATTATTATGCTTCACTTCATCCAGAATACAAACCGTTGCCCTCTTTTGCGCCAAGTTGTTTGCAGGATGGCGAAAAGTTGATGGCTTTTATTTATCCGAAGAGAAACGAAACGGTTTTACTTCCAAAGAACTTTGATGAAAATGTAAACGAAGTAATTTTTAAACTTGCGCATCGTTCGCCCGAAAACACAGTGTATTGGTATTTGGATTCAAAATATATTGGGAAGACAGAAACCTTTCATGAGTTGGCGGTTTCGCCGAAACCCGGAAGTTATATTTTGACAGTTGTGGATAGTGAGGGGAATGAACTGAAAGAGAAAATTGAGATTGAAACGCTTCAATAATTATTAAAAAAAGAGGCTACCTTTTGCAGATAGCCTCTTAGAGATTTTATGTTCGGAATTAATTATTGCTTCACAAATCGAACAACGCTTGATTTATTTTCAGAATTAAGCTTTACCAAATACGTTCCAGATGTTAAAGCTGAAACATCAATCTGACCTACTCTTTGAATTTCTGAAGTATAAATTCTTTTGCCTAAGATATCAAATATTTCAACTTGATAGTTTGAGGAAGCATCACTCAATTCTATTGTAATTTGCTCTTTTGCTGGGTTTGGGTGAAGACGGAACTCCAAATTTTGATTATCCTGAATGCCTAAAGTTTCATTGGTATATCTTGCAACAACTATTGCAGAATCATTTGCTCCTGCTGGATAAGAGTACCCTGTTAGGATAATTTTATTGTCGGGTTGTAGTGCAATTGCATAACCGTGATCTTCTCTTCCATCTACATCTGTACTCACTTTTCCATCAATTCCAAAAGTAGTATCTAGCTCACCATCGGTATTAAAACGAACCATTGCAAGGTCGTAATCGAATAGCTTTACTGTTCGGCCTGCCAGGATTACTTTGTCATCCGCCTGTATAATCATACCGTTGGTATAATTGGCTTCATCTACAATTTGGGCAGTCGCCACGCCATTGGTTCCATAAGTAGTATCAAAATTTCCATCGCTGTTCAATCTTACCACTGCAAAATCATAACTAAGTCTTGGGTTACTCGTAATGTAGGTGTGTCCGCCTAATACAATTTTTCCATCAGACTGAATAGCTAGCGCTGTCGCAAAATCTTGGTCAATACCAATGTTAAAAAATACTTTTCCACTATTCCCGAAACTGTTATCTATAGTTCCATCTGCATTAATTCGTGCAGCGGCCATTTGATATCTACCTACTGAATTTATTGCAAATCCGGCCATAACAATCTTGCCATCATTTTGAAAAGCAATGTCCTGAGTATAGCTCGAAGAGCCATCAAAGTTGATAATGGACCATTCATTTGTTCCAAAGCTTGTATCGAATGTTCCATCAGTATTGAATTTTGCAACTGAAAAAGTACTGTCAGAATCTCCAGCCAATAATATCTTCCCGTCGTCTGCTATTAATAAAGACGAGGAAACATCACTTCCTCCAGAACTGGCAATCACTATTCCGTTTGTTCCAAAAGAGTTGTCTAAAGAGCCATCGGCATTAAGTCTTATTAAAGCAAAATCACCAGAAACATTATCATATGTCCTAGCTCCAATAACAATCTTTCCGTCATTTTGAAGTGCAACATCTGTTGCGTAAGATTTAGCAGATCCAACTGGGATAGTAAGTGTTCCTGCGTTACCAAAAGTAGGGTCTAAAGTTCCATCCGTGTTGTAACGGATAACTGTTGCCTTATAGGTTGCAGGTGTCCCTGCATAACCAGCAATAATTATTTTTCCATCGGGCTGAACCGTTGTGGCCATTCCGAAATTGTAGGTTGAAGAAACTTGAGTGGTTACAATTCCGTTGGTTCCAAAGGAAGTGTCCAAAATTCCGGATTGAGCTTGGGTAGCCATCACGGATACTAGTACTAATAATAAAGTGTAGAGTTTGTTAATCATCATATTGTATTTTGTTTAAATTTTCGCCGAAGATATAGCTTTAAATAGATATTAGAAGTTTAAGAGCCTGTTTAGGCTTCCGAATTCAAGAATTCAAAAACTATTCAGTATCGGAATTTATATTCTATGCTGTTTTATATGTTAGTTTTCGTAATAAAATTTGCGGTATTATCAATTTTATTTCAATTATGATATCTTTTCTATTGCTTTTGATAAATTTTGCGTCAAAAATATTCACTTTCTAATTTTAACAATTTTTTATTATACGATTGGTTCGGATAATAGCGAACTAAACGTACCTTTGTGCCTTGATAATTTAATGAAACTTATATTTTGACTAAGCGAAAAAAATTAATAGAAAAGCTGGGAGTTTACTTTGAGAACAAGGAGCATCTTGCTCCTTTGGCTGCACGAATTCTTTCTACCTTAATATTAACAGGGAAACAAGGTATTACGTTTGACGCGTTAGTACTTGAATTATCTGCCAGCAAAAGCACCATTTCTAGTCATTTAACTACGCTTCAGGCTGCAAATCGGATTACCTATCACACCAAATCTGGCGATCGTAAAAAATATTTTACACTAGTTCCAGATGCTATGATTCAATCAATGGCAGAAATGGTGAAAAACTGGAAATGCGAACGAGAGCTACACGTTGAAATAATGGATTATAAAAAGGAAATTAATGAAACGCTTCCAAAGAATTCCGAGCAACACTTTGATTTGGAGTTTCACACAGAATATTTAGAGTTTCTAGATCAAGCGAGCCTATCTATTGAAAAGCTTAAAAAAAGACTTACTGAAAAAAATAAAAACGACTAATTAAATCAACAATGAAAAATAAAAATTTAATCACTGCGCTTCCTATAGCATTAGGACTTCTTCTAATGTTTTCCTCATGTGGGAACGATAAAAACGCCCAACAAGCGCAAGGTGCACCGCAGGCTCCAACTTTGCCAGTGGTGGAAATTCCAACAAGAACAGTTACCGCGTTTTCAACCTTTCCAGCGAGTATTGAAGGGATTGTGAATAGTCAGGTAAACGCAAAAATTTCAGGATATATAACCGATGTTTTGGTAGATGAAGGCCAAAAAGTAAGAAAGGGTCAAACGCTATTTAGATTGGAAACCCAAACCTTAAGCCAAGATGCTGCAGCGGCCAGAGCAAACGTTAATGCCGCACAAGTTGAGGTTGATAAACTGAAGCCTTTAGTTGAAAAAAATATTATCAGCAACGTACAACTTGAAACTGCTAAAGCAAAACTTCAGCAGGCAAAAAGTGGATACAATAGTATTGCGGCAAACATAGATTACGGAAATATTAAAAGTCCGGTTGATGGCTATGTGGGTTCTATTAATCTTCGGAAAGGCGCTTTGGTGAGTCCATCGTCACAAATACCAATGACGACCGTTGCAGAT
This sequence comes from Aequorivita sublithincola DSM 14238, assembly GCF_000265385.1. Lineage (NCBI taxonomy): Bacteria > Pseudomonadati > Bacteroidota > Flavobacteriia > Flavobacteriales > Flavobacteriaceae > Aequorivita > Aequorivita sublithincola. The sequence goes on along the minus strand of NC_018013.1, from coordinate 1,166,813 downwards.
ATTAGTAAAGTATATGCCTATTTTTCAATGAATGAAAAAGAGTACTTAGACTTTATGCAGAATGCAGAAGGAAAAGATGTAGCCGAAAAAATTAAAAAACTTCCAAAAGTGCAATTAATATTGGCAAACGGAAGTCTTTATGATCAAGAAGGAACTATAGAAACCATTAACTCGCAAGTAAATTCCAATACTGGTTCTATTTCTTTTAGAGCTGTTTTTGACAATCCATCACGACTTTTAACAAATGGTAACAGCGGGAAAATCAAGCTTCCGAAAGTTTATGCGGATGCGGTGGTTGTTCCGCAAGAAGCAACTTATGAGCAGCAAGGAAGTTTCTATGTTTATAAAGTAGGAGAAGATGGAATGGCAACCTCAACCAAAATTGAAAAGACAGCCGAAGTAGGAAATCTTTACGTTATAGCTTCTGGCTTGCAAAAAGGTGATAAAATCGTAGCCAAAGGCGCCAACAAACTACGCGGTAATACCAAAATAAATCCAAAGGAAATGCCTTTCGACAGTATTGCCAAACCTATTGAAAAAGTTTTCAGATAATCGTTTAAGAAAAGCAAACCATGTTAAAAACATTTATAGACAGACCCGTACTTTCTACGGTTATCTCGATAATTATAGTAATACTTGGGGTTTTGGGACTTTCAAGTTTACCAATTACGCAGTATCCAGATATTGCTCCGCCAACAATTCAAGTTAGCGCAACCTATCCTGGTGCTAATGCGGAAACCATACTTGAAAGCGTTATAATTCCGCTGGAAGAACAAATAAACGGTGTGGAAGGGATGACCTATTTATCATCCACAGCAACCAATAACGGAACGGCTTCCATAAGCGTATTCTTTGATCAAGATGTAGATCCAGATATTGCTGCCGTAAACGTTCAAAACCGTGTGGCACGAGCAAATTCACAATTGCCGCAAGCAGTTATTCAAACTGGAGTTACTACTTCAAAACAGCAAACCTCTGCTTTGATGTTCCTTTCGTTTTACAGTGAAAACAAGGATTACGACGATACCTATCTTCAGAATTATTTAAAAATAAACGTTATTCCTGAACTGCAAAGGGTAAATGGTGTGGGTGATGTAAGCGTTTTCGGTGGAAAGGATTATTCTATGCGAATATGGCTAAATCCACAAAAACTTGCTGCATATAGTTTAATGCCGTCCGATGTTGTGGCAGCATTAAGAGAACAAAGTTTGGAAGCAGCGGCAGGTGCATTGGGTGAAAATAATGGAGAAGCATTCTCTTACACCATAAAATATGCTGGACGTTATAAAACCGAAGAACAATACAGTGATATTGTAATAAAGGCTTTAGGAAATGGTGAATTTCTAAAATTGAGCGATGTAGCCAAGATTGAACTTGGTTCGCAATCATACGCCGGCGGATCTGTTACCAACGGGTTTCCTGCGGTAAACATGGGAATTTTCCAGACGAAAGGATCCAACGCTCAAGAAATTATTGACGCCGTAAAAATTGAACTTGCAAAAGTAGAACGCGACTTGCCAGAAGGGATAACCTATTATATTCCTTACGACACCAACAATTTCTTAAATGCTTCTATAGAAAAGGTAGTAACAACTTTGGTTGAAGCTTTCCTTTTGGTTTTCTTGGTTGTATTTATCTTTTTGCAGGATTTCCGTTCTACGTTAATTCCGGCAATTGCGGTTCCGGTTTCGATTATTGGAACATTTTTCTTTCTGAATTTATTCGGATATTCCATAAACTTACTTACGCTTTTCGCATTGGTTCTTGCCATTGGTATTGTAGTGGATGATGCAATTGTCGTCGTCGAGGCGGTCCATTCAAAGATTGATGAAGGTGAAAAAAGTGCTAAAAAGGCTTCCTTAAAAGCGATGAACGAAATTTCGGGCGCTATTATTTCTATAACCTTGGTAATGTCTGCCGTGTTTATTCCTGTAACTTTTATTAAAGGTCCAACGGGAGTATTTTATGAGCAATTTGGAGTTACGCTTATTGTTGCAATTATTATTTCCGCAGTAAACGCTTTAACGCTAACACCTGCTTTATGTGCCTTATTTTTGAAAGGTCACGACGAAAAGCAGAATAGCAACAAACCTGGATTTGTTCAGAAATTTTTCAACGGTTTCAACAGAGGGTTTAAAGCAACTGTAGATCGTTACGGAAGATCAGTTCATTTTCTCTATAAAAATAAATGGGTTACAGGTTTCATCTTGCTTTTAGCAGTTGGCGGAATTTGGTGGTCATCTTCAACACTTAAAACAGGTTTTGTACCAGATGAAGACCGTGGAATTGTCTTTATGAACATGGAACTTCCAGCGGGTTCTTCCATAGATAGAACTCACGAAGTAAACCAAATTCTATATTCTAAAATCAAAAACCTTCCTGGAGTACAAGGTGTTTCAGTTATTGATGGACGAAGTTTGATTAGTGGTGCAGGTAGTAACTACGGTCTTGGATTTATAAGATTAGATGATTGGGGCGATCGTAAAGCAGATTCACTTTCGGTACAATCTATTACGGGTCAATTATTCGGAATTGCAGCGCAAATTCCAGAAGCCCAGATTATTTTCTTCTCGCCGCCAAGTATTCCCGGTTTTGGAAACTCGGCTGGTGCAGAGCTAAACTTATTAGATCGTTCCGGCGGAAGCTTTACAAATTTAGATAAAACCAATCAAGAATTTTTAGCGAAGTTAACCGAAAGGCCCGAAATTCAATATGCACAATCGTCTTTCAACACGCGCTATCCGCAATACGAAATGACGCTGAATGTACCATTGGCAAAAGAAGTTGGAGTTTCAGTTCAAACTATTTTTACAACGCTTCAAGGATATATAGGAAGTATTTTCGCAGCAGATTTTTCCCGCTTCGGAAAACAATATCGTGTATATGTGCAAGCATTACCAGAAGATAGAGCCACAGAAAGTGATTTGAACAGTATTTATGTGCGCACTGCAAGTGGCGAAATGACACCAATCACGCAATTCGTTACCTTGAAAAGGGTTTATGGGCCGCAATCGGTTACCCGTTTCAACCTCTTTAATTCTACCAAAGTTACCGCTGCTACTGCTCCTGGTTACAGTACTGGTGATGTTATTAATGCGGTTGAAGAAGTAAAACAAAGTCTCCCGAGTAATTTTGACATTGCCTATTCTGGCTTGACTTTGGAAGAAAAAAACGCAGGAAACCAAACCACAACGATTTTTATACTCTCGTTGGTGTTCGTTTACTTTTTACTTGCGGCGCAGTATGAAAGTTATTTATTGCCATTTTCTGTCTTACTATCCTTACCCGTCGGAGTTTTCGGAGCATATATTACAACGCAACTAACAGGGCTTCAAAATAATATTTATTTCCAGATAGCTCTGATAATGCTCATCGGGCTCTTGGCGAAAAACGCAATTCTTATTGTAGAATTTGCCGTACAGCGAAGAAAACAAGGCGAGTCAATAGTTGATGCAGCCATTGACGGAGCCGAAGCAAGGTTACGTCCAATCTTGATGACTTCTTTCGCCTTTATTTTTGGATTGATGCCTTTGGTGCTTTCCAGTGGTGTTGGCGCAGCAGGAAACCGTTCCATCGGTACGGGAGCCGTTGGTGGACTGTTTGTGGGAACAATTTTAGGAGTTTTTGTAATCCCTATTTTGTTTATCCTTTTCCAATGGTTACAGGAAAAAATTACAGGTGCGCCTACAAACGATGAAGAAGTTTCTGAAGAACTTATGGTTATTGAAACAGGCGATAAACTAATTGATAATACTGAAAACAATGAATAATCAAATAAATTCATCCCTAAAAAACACTGAAATAAAACAGATGAAAACAAATAGAATTTTTTCATTATTGTTGGTAGTTAGTATTCCGTTTTTACTTGTGTCTTGCTTTGCAGCAAAAGATTATAAACGTCCACAAGTTGTAAACGAAGCAAATTATAGAACGGAAAATCTTCCGCAGGACACTTTGACGATTGCTACACTTTCGTGGAAAGAGTTGTTTACAGACCCAACACTTCAAAATTATATTGAAGAAGGACTGAAAAATAACATGGACATTCGTGTGGCGCTTCAGCAAATTAATATAGCCGAAGCCTATGTAAAACAAGGCAAAGCAGGATATTTTCCATCTTTAAACGGAAATGCAAGAGCTACCCATCAAGAATTGCCAGCCAATAATCAGTTTGGCAATTTGTCTTCCATTAATCAATATGAATTGAGCGCTGGTTTATCTTGGGAAGCAGATATCTGGGGCAAAATTCGCAGTAATGAGCGAGCTTTTCAAGCCACATACCTTCAAAGTGTTGCGGCGCATCAAGCCGTAAAAAGTGCGTTGATTGCCAATATTGCTTCAGTTTATTATCAATTGTTGGCTTTGGATGAACAGATTCAGGTTACAAATGAAACTATCGAAACACGTTCCAAAGGTTTGGAAACTACCCAAGCTCTAAAAGAAGCTGGAAATGTTACCGAAGTTGGCGTAAAACAAACGGAAGCCCAGTTGTACACGGCTCAAGGAATTTTAATCGATTTAAAAAACCAGGCACGTTTGTTGGAAAACACAATGTCCATTTTGTTGGGAAGCGCTCCGCAACAAATTACTCGCGGAAGTTTAGAGAATCAAAGCATAGAAATTCCTTTAAATACTGGAATTCCAGCACAATTACTAAGAAACCGACCAGACGTTATGGCTGCGGAATTCAGTTTAATGAACGCTTTCGAACTAACAAACGCAGCTCGCGCTAACTTCTATCCGTCGTTAACGCTATCTGCAACGGGAGGTTTTCAAAATATTCAAATCGATAAACTTTTTAGTGCGAATTCGCTATTTGCAACGATTATTGGAGGTTTAACGCAGCCAATTTTCAACAAGCGTCAAATTCGAACGCAATACGAAGTGAATCAAGCAAGACAAGAACAGTCATATTTAGATTTTAGATTGTCTATAATTACTGCAAGCAAAGAAGTTTCGGATGCAATGTATAGTTATGAAGCTGCAACTGAAAAAATTGAAGTGAAAAACAAAGAATACCAGGCCTACAGTTTGGCAACAGAATATTCCGAACAGCTTTTGGATAATGGTCTTGCAAACTATTTGGAGGTCTTGAATGCGCAAGAAAACGCGCTTAATTCTAGCTTAAATTTAATAAACGCAAAAAATAATCGCCTACAAGCAATCGTAGATTTATACGAAGCCCTTGGTGGCGGCTGGAGATAAACTTTTTTCATTTGGTTAATTAGTTGGTTGATTGACTGCCTTGGCTTATTTGCTGGGGCAGTTTTTTTATATTTATACCTTTCGAAGCTGAAGAAAACATATTTCATACATTCGTAATATGAAAAAGCTGTCTTTTCTATTTCTACTTTTATTAGGCCTATTTTTTTCATGTGAAGAATCACCGAATAGCTTTATTTCCTTAAACGGAAACTGGCAATTTTCAGAAACCGAAAACCAGAATTGGCAAACAGCCGAAGTCCCTGGAACCGTGCAAGAAGATTTGCTGAGGTTGGGCGAAATTCCAGATCCATTTTTGAAGAATAACGAAGATTCCATTCAATGGGTTTCAACTAAAAACTGGGAGTATAAAAAGCAATTTTCTATTTCCGAAGAAACCTTAAAACGTACAAAACATTTCCTTAATTTTGAAGGATTAGATACTTACGCCGAAGTTTTTCTAAATGACAGTTTAATTCTTTCTGCAAACAATGCCTTCCGAAGTTGGGAAGTTGACGTGAGCGATGCATTAAAAGCCGAAAATGAATTGTTAGTTATTTTCAAAAGCCCCGATTCCATCGAAAAAAGTGAATCAGGAAAGTTAGATTATGAACTACCAGGCGGCGATCGAGTTTTCACCCGAAAACCACAATATCAATATGGTTGGGATTGGGCACCAACTATAAAAACAATCGGTATTTGGCGAAATGTTTCGTTAATGAGTTATGATGTTGCCCGATTAAAAGACATTTTTCTTGTAACAAAATCCATTTCAGATTCACTTGCTGAAATTGTTGCAAAGTTTGAAATTGAAACCGTAAACGAAGAGGAAATAACTCTTCAAATTACAAATAAAAATACATCCGAAACATTTACATCAACCTTTAAAACCAAAGCAGGTGAAAGCGAATATCAAATACCTTTTACTGTTAAAAACCCTAAACTTTGGTGGACGCATAATTTAGGCGAACCTTTTTTATATGATATTCAAATTGAACTAATTCACAACAATAGCGTTTTAGAAACCTATTCAAAAAAACTCGGAATTCGTTCTATTGAATTAATCACCGAAAAAGATTCAATTGGCGAAAGTTTTTACTTCAAATTGAATGGAAAACCCGTTTATATGAAAGGCGCCAATTACGTGCCACAGCAAATGTTGGATACAAAAATAAACCAAGAAAAATATGAAACCCTAATTGATGATGCCGTTGCCGCAAATATGAATATGCTCCGCGTTTGGGGCGGCGGCATTTATGAAGACAACTTTTTTTACCAGCTTTGCGACGCAAAAGGAATCCTAGTTTGGCAAGATTTTATGTTCGCCTGCGCTATGTATCCGGGCGATGCAGCATTTTTAGAAAATGCAAAGCAAGAAGCTATCGAAAATATAAAACGTTTGCGAAACCATCCAAGCATTGCACTTTGGTGCGGCAATAACGAAAACAACGAAGGTTGGCAACGTTGGGGTTGGCAAGACGATAAAACTGAAACCCAAAAACAGGAAATTTGGAAAAGTTATTATGCGCTTTTTAACCACATTTTACCACGTGCAGTGGACAGTTTAAGTACGAATATCACTTATTGGGAAAGCTCCCCCAAATATGGACGTGGCGACAAACGCTATCAATTTGAAGGAGACGCGCACGATTGGTGGGTTTGGCACGATGGATATCCGTTTGAGCATTTTGCAGAAGAGGTACCGCGGTTTATGAGCGAGTTTGGGTTTCAATCATTTCCGAATGTTAAAACTATAAAATATGCCACAAAAAGAGATTCGGTTTTATTGAAGGATCCACTTTTTGCAAACCATCAAAAACACGCTAGAGGCTTTCAAATTATTGAAGATTATATGGCACGCGACTTTCCCGTTCCGCAAAATGCAGAAGATTATGTTTATATGAGCCAACTCCTGCAAGCCCGTGGCATTACTCTGGGAATCCACGCCCAACGCCGCGCAAAACCTTACAATATGGGAATGCTTTATTGGCAACTCAACGATTGCTGGCCAGCTATTTCGTGGTCCAGCATTGATTATTTGGGCAATTGGAAAGCATTACATTATCAAGCTAAAAAAGCGTTTGAAAATGTTTTAATTTCTGCAGAAGTGGAAAACAATTCGTTGAAAATATTTGTGGTAAACGATACTTTTAAAACCATTAAGGATTCACTTTCCATTACATTGATGGATTTCGATGGAAAAGTAATTTTTAAAAAACAGATTGTTGCTGAAAGTCCCGAAGGCAGCAGTGAAATACTTTTTTCACTTCCTTTAAAAAACTTGAATTTTGACAAAGCATTTTGTATTCTAAAAGTGAATTTCGGCGGAAGTGAGTATTTGCATTATTTTGTAAAACCGAAGAAGTTGAAGCTTAAAAAGAGGGAAATCGATCTCGATAGCTATCGGGACCAAATCAAAATCAAAAACGAAAAGATGGCAGATGGATTTTTGATAACACTTACTTCAAAAACCCTTCAGAAAGACGTATTTTTAATGACGAATGAAAAAGGAAGATTTGAAGATAATTACTTCGATCTTTTGCCGAATGAATCTAAAACGATTCTTTTTTCAACAGAAAGCAAAACCGCACCAAACTTGAAATTCAAAACCTTGAATCAATTTATAAAATAACTATGCGAAATATTTTAGCCGTAATCCTCACATTATATTGCATCAACGTTTTTTCACAAAACACAGAAGTGGAATTAATTCCAAAACCGCAATCTATCGAATTGAAAACTGGAACGTTCACAATTGATAAAAAGACAACCATCTATTTTGAATCAGAATTCGAAATTGCAGGAAATTTTTTAAATGATTTTCTTCAGAATGGCGCTGGATTTTCACTTAAAAAGGCTTCAGAAAAAAAAGCAGATATAATTTTTAAAAACGATGCTTCACAACCTTCTGAAGGCTATTTTTTAGATATTTCAGATTCAAAAATTGTGATAAAAGCTTCGGATGCGAGCGGTGCTTTTTATGCGGTTCAAACTTTACGGCAATTGCTTCCACCGCAACTTGAGGCAAAGGATTCAACAAAAGAACAATCTTTTACAGTGCCACAATTGATGATTACCGATTTCCCGAAATTTCAATATCGCGGAATGCATTTGGATGTGTCCCGACATTTTTTCGACAAGGAATTTGTAAAAAAATACATCGCCAATCTCGCATTGCTAAAAATGAATCGTTTTCATTGGCACCTTACCGACGATCAAGGTTGGCGCATCGAAATTAAAAAATATCCCGAACTCACCAAAAAAGGTGCATTTCGAGAAGAAACGCTCATTGGCCATTATGAAGACAAACCACAACTTTATGACGGCAAACGCTATGGCGGATTTTATACGCAGGAAGAGATAAAGGAAGTTGTTGCTTTCGCAGCAACGCAAAATATTACAATCATTCCCGAAATTGAAATGCCCGGTCACGCGCAAGCCGCGATTCATTCTTACCCAGAATTGGGTTGCACTGGAGAGCAAATTCCAGTTGCCACAACTTGGGGCGTTTTTGAAGATATTTTCTGTCCGAAAGAAGAAACATTTACTTTTTTAGAAAATGTTTTAAGTGAAGTAATGCCGCTTTTTCCAGGCGAATATATTCATATTGGCGGCGATGAAGCTCTAAAACTGCGCTGGAAGAATTGTGCGCATTGTCAACAATTAATACAAGATAAGAACTTAGTGGATGAACACGGTTTGCAAAGTTATTTCATCCATAGAATTGAAGAGTTTGTAAATAGCAAAGGCAAAAAAATAATAGGTTGGGACGAGATTTTAGAAGGTGGTCTCGCACCAAATGCAACGGTAATGTCGTGGCGTGGATTGCAAGGTGGAATTGATGCCGCAAAACAAAATCACGATGTAATTATGACGCCAGTTTCGCACTGCTATTTTGATTATTACCAAAGTGAAAATTTGGATGAACCTACAGCTATTGGCGGTTTTCTACCTTTAAAAAAAGTGTATTCTTTTAATCCGATTCCGGCAGAATTAAACCAAGAGCAGGCTAAACATATTCTCGGAGCCCAAGGCAATTTATGGACGGAATACATCCCTACGGAAAAACAAGTGGAATACATGGTTTTCCCAAGAATCCTTGCAATGAGTGAGGTAGATTGGAGTGGTCCGTCAAAAAATTTCGAAAAAGATTACCCAGATTTCTTTTCAAGAGTAGAAGGTTTTATGAAACGTTTGGATGCGTTGGATATAAATTATGCCAACTATTTGTATGAAATTGAAGGTGAGATTTTAAAAGAGAATGGTCAAGTTTTTTACGAATTATCTACACCCACAAAAGGAAAGCAAATTCACTACTCAATAAATAATTCTGAAATTCAAGTTTATTCGAAACCTATTTTAATTGAAAAAGATTCGAAAATTACTGCAAATGTATTTAAGGAAGATGAGAAATTAGGTCGTGATTTTTCCGAAGAAATAAAATATCACAAAGGAATTACTGCAGAAATTTCAATAAATATACCGCCAAATCCAGCGTATGCTGCTGGCGGAAAGGAAGCTTTGATTAATGGAATTTCTGGCAGTAACAAACGCTACGGCGATAAAGAGTGGTTGGGTTTTTGGGGCGATGATTTGGAAATTACTATTGATTTGGGAAAAGATACAGAAATCCATTCTTTAGAAACGAGATTCTTTAATTCTCCAGGAGTTTGGATTTATTCTCCTAAGGAACTTTCTGTTTCTTGTAAAAATTCGGAAGGGAAAGAGATTACTTATTCAAAAGAAATATTAGTTGAGGACAGTAATAAAATTGATGTTATTGTTGATTTATTGGAAACCAAATCATTCAAAACGAGATTTATAAAATTGAAAATCCCCAACTACGGAATGATTCCAGACGGTTTACAAGGTGCTGGCCATAAAGCTTGGACATTTATCGACGAAATAATTATAAAATGATAATTGAAATCTGTGCCAATAGCTTCGAAAGCGCTAAAGCTGCGCAACTTGCCGGAGCGAATCGAATAGAACTTTGCACTGAACTTTCAGTGGGCGGACTCACGCCAAGCCACGGTTTGATTGAAAAGGTTATTTCAGAATTGAGCATTCCAACCCTCGTTTTAATCCGTCCGCGAAGTGGAAATTTCACCTATTCCGATGATGAATTTGATGTAATGTTGAAAGACATCGCTTTCTGTAAAAAAATTGGCTGCGTAGGAATTGTAAGCGGGTTTTTAACTTTAGAAAATAGTATTGATTTTCAAAAAACTAAACAGTTAATAGAGGCTTCCGAAGGAATGGGATTTACCTTTCATCGTGCGTTTGATTGGGTTGAAATTCCAATCGAAGAACTTCAAAAATTGATAGATTTAAAAGTAAATCGATTGCTATCTTCAGGGCAAAAGCCAACTGCAATTGAAGGAATTTCACTGCTGAAAGAACTTCAAAATAATTCAAAAGAAAAAATAGAAATAATGCCCGGTGGCGGAATTAATGTTGAAAATGCTTTAAATTTTAAAGAAGCTAATTTCAAAAGCATTCATTTTTCGGCAACGAATAAAAAACAAATGCTTCTGCAAAAACCAATGGTTTCCATGCACAACGATGCTTTTTTTGAAGAGGGAATTGTAGCAACTTCAGATATTGAAAAAATTAAGAGAATCCTTCAACTTTTAAATGCTTAGTTTGAACGAATAGTCAATTCCCCCTTTGAGGGTTAGGGGGCTTACCACCTTTTAAAAGGATTTTTGCTCAAATTTGAATTGTAATATTTTACATTACCCGTAACTTCTTTTCCGAGCCATTCAGGTTTTGAAAAGGGTTCATTTTCGGAAGCGAGTTCAATTTCGGCAACTATTAATCCTTCGTTTTCACCCATAAAATCATCAACTTCAAAAGTGTGGTTGTCCGCAGAAATTTCATAACGGGTTTTTTCAATAATTCCCGGTTCGCAGAGATGAAGCAGGTCTTCCGCTTCGGCGAGAGAGATTTGTTTTTCCCATTCAAAACGGGAAATTCCAGAGGCGTTTGATTTCCCTTTAACAGTTATAAAACCATCATTTCCTTGAATCCGAATCCGTACGGTACGTTCTGGATTGGTGTTCAAAAACCCTTGCACAATAAGTGTACGTTTGTGTGCTTCATTCTTAAAAGCTTCTGAAGTGACTAAAAACTTACGTTCTATTTCTTGCATTTTGAAAGTTGTTTATCGTGAATTTTTGATAAAGTAAGCAATGCTACAATGGCACCGATGAAGGCGAAAAGTATATCAGATTGGGTATCCCAAATATAGCCTTGAGTTCCTAAAAACGAATCGCCGCCTTCGCCACTCCAAATAGAAACAGCCCATTCAATAAGTTCGTAGATGGCGCTTATTGCCAAAGCTATACAGACAATAATAAAGAGTAGCCAACCCTTTTTCAATATAACTTCTTTACGGATTAGTAATTCGCGTGCGATCATTGCGGGAACAAAACCCTGTACAAAATGACCGAGCTTGTCATAATTATTTCTGGATTGATTAAAAATATCACGAAACCAATCAAAGAGAGGGACTTCCGCATAGGTATAATGCCCGCCAATTATTAAAATGGCACAGTGAAAAAATATTAGGAGGTATAATAAATTTGTGAACCTGAATTTTTGGAAGGTAAACATTAAAACTAATAGCCCTAAAATAGCTGGCGAAACCTCTAAAACCCAAGTAAAATATTCTTTGGGATTTATGGCAGACCATATAAAAAGCGCGCCGAGCAATGCTAGAAGAAGGTAAATGAACTTCATATTAATTCGTTTTTATTGCTATTTGTTTAATTTCGTCTGAAGTGATTTGTTGTTTTGGAAAGCCTTGTTTCGCCAAAACCACCATCGCTTCGGCAATGGTTTCGGCTTTAATCATTTTGTATTTCTTCGGGATTAAAAACCCGAATGTTTTCATAAATAATGTTGCGACTTTCTCGCCCAATCTGCTTTCTCCACGATCGCCAACTATTAATGAAGGTTGTAAAATATAAGTGTTTTCAATATGCTGTTTCAAAACATCGCGTTGCATTTCGCCTTTTGTTTTGTTGTAAAAAACACTGCTATTTTCGTCTGCACCCAAAGCTGAAATTACAATAAACGTACTAATTCCGTTTTGTTTTGCGAGTTTTGCAGCGGTAACAGGAATACCGTAATCAATCTTTTTATAGGTTTCTTTATTCGGAGTTTTCGATTTTGTGGTACCAATACAGCAGAAAACTACGTCGGCTTTAAAGGCTTCGGAATAATCTTCTAATTGGAACATATCTATTAAATGTTCTTCAATTTTTGGCGATTTATTTTCTGCGGAACTTCGTGAAAAAAGCTTAATTTTTTCAAAGGAAGAATCTTCTAAGAGCATTTCAAGCAGAATACTTCCTGTTAATCCTGTTGCGCCTAATATGATTGCGGTTTTTTTCATTGAATATATTTCCATTAAAAATAGGTTTCGACTGCGCTCAACCAGACATTAAAGATATTAAATTTGCAGGATGCTGCACGAAATACCCATCCGTAAAATTATCCATATAGATATGGACGCTTTTTACGCATCTGTAGAGCAGTTGGATAATCCAGAATTACGTGGAAAGCCTTTGGCGGTAGGCGGCAGCGGACAGCGTGGTGTGGTTGCAGCGGCGAGTTATGAAGCTAGGAAATTTGGTGTTCGTAGCGCAATGAGCGGTGCCATGGCACGAAAACTTTGTCCAGAACTGATTTTTGTAAAAACCAATTTTGATCGTTACAAAGAAGTTTCAAAACAAATAAGAAAGATATTTCTTGAATATACTGATTTGGTGGAACCACTTTCTTTGGATGAAGCCTATCTGGACGTTACCGAAAACAAAAAAGGTAATCCCAGTGCTTCGATGATTGCTGAAGAAATTCGGAAAAAGATAAAAAAGAAAACAGGTTTGAATGCTTCGGCAGGGATTTCAATAAATAAATTCGTGGCGAAAATTGCCAGCGATATTAATAAGCCAAACGGACAAAAAACGCTATCGCCAGAGGAAGTTGTGCCTTTTTTAGAAACCTTGGATGTCAAAAAATTCTATGGCGTTGGTAAGGTTACCAAAGAGAAAATGTACCGTTTGGGGATTTATACCGGAAAGGATTTAAAAGGAAAATCCTTAGAATTCTTAGAGGAAAACTTCGGGAAAAGTGGTGCGTTTTATCATAATGTAGTCCGTGGAATTCACAACAGCAAAGTGAAACCATCGCGAACGCAGAAATCCTTGGCGGCGGAACATACTTTTTTTGAAAATATTTCTTCAGAAATTTTTATGATGGAACGTCTGGATGAAATAGCCGCTGAGGTTGAAAAACGCTTACACAAAAGCAAACTGGCAGGAAAAACGGTTACACTGAAAATTAAATACAGCGATTTCACATTACAAACGCGTAGTAAAACGCTTCCATTGTTTGTTGCTTCCAAAGAATTGATTCTTGATGTAGTTAAAGAATTGTTATTTCAAGAAAGGATGAAGGAGTCGGTACGGTTGTTGGGAATTTCAATTTCGAACCTAAACAACGAAACCCCAAAGGAGAAGGACGTTTTGAAGGTATCGATAGACGTACAACTTAAACTAGAATTTTAAAGCCCCCTCCGCCTTCGGCACCTCCATGATTGCTTCGTGCATCGCAATGACAAGGGAGGAAAACTGTAAAAATTTGAAATATGATAGAAAGCTACTTATCTTTAAACTAATTTAAAACTCCAAATTATGAAAACTGTAGCTATCTCCATTCTTGCCATTGCAGGCTTTGCCATTCTTTTTTCCTGTAAAAATGACGCTAAAACCACCGAAGAAACACAAACTGTTGTAACAGATTCAATTCCTGCTGAAACTTTACCCGAATCTATGTATGTTACAGCAGTGAGCGGGCTAACGTTGCGGGAGTTTCCAAATCTTCAAAGTGCTAAACTTGCAGTAATGCCTTTGGGCACGAAAGTGAAAATTTTAAAAGCCGAAGGAAAAACCACAATGAATGTGGGCGGAATTGACGGTGCAATGGATGAAGTGGAATTCAACAATAAAAAAGGTTTTGTGTTTAACGGTTTTCTATCGAAATTTTATCCTGCGGGGGAAGATGCTTCTGCAAAAAATTATACTGAAGAGTTAAAGAAAGATTTTCCACAAGTGAATTATTCCGAAGCTACAGGCGGCACTTCTAGCAAACCCACAAAAACTGAAACACTAGTGTTGCCTACGGATAAATGGCACGAGGCTTTTTTTACGGCGCAGCAACTGTTTGCAATACCAAAGGAATTTGCGTTTCCGAACCCAAAGGGTTCCAATAGTGAAACCCAACAAAATGGGAACAAGAAGAAAAATGATTTTGTGAGCGAGCTACAGATTTCGCGGGACGACAATGTGCTTCAGAAAATAGTTTATAATTATAAAACTACTGGTTTTGGTTATATGGTTACTATTACTAAAGAAGCGGATGGGATGAAACTTGAAAAGGTGGAGGTGGCGGATTAAATAAACGGTGCTCTCAAATCATAAAATTAATGCCGTCCAACGAACCGATTGGTAATGTGCAATTGACTCCAAATTAAAATTGGTGCTGCACTATTTGCAATCAGGTTATTTCACTTGCGTAACCCGCAACGTATTCACCATTCCCTTATCTACAATAGGCATTGCCGCGAGGTTTATTAGGTAATCGCCTTTGTGTACATAGCCTTTTTCAGCAGCAATTCTATTTACATCGTCCACGGTTTCGTCGGTGCTTACATATTTATCATAATAAAACGCTTTTACGCCCCACAATAAATTTAAACGGGCAAGAATGCGTTTGTTGCTGGTAAACGCCAAGATAAAAGCAGAAGGTCGCCAAGCAGAAATCTGGAAAGCGGTATAACCACTATTTGTTAACGTACAGATGGCTTGTGCTTCAATTTCATTGGCCATAAGCGCCGCGTGGTAGCAGATGGATTTGGTTACGTAACGATTAGTCTTAATCTGAGGCGGTTGTTGAGGTACGTGTATTAATTCAGAATTTTCTACACTTTTCAAAATCTTTGCCATTGTTTTTATAACTGCAACAGGATAATTCCCCACTGAAGTTTCGCCGGAAAGCATCACCGCATCAGCGCCGTCCATTACGGAGTTTGCAACATCGTTTACTTCAGCCCGCGTTGGCGTAAGTGAAGTTATCATCGTTTCCATCATTTGGGTTGCGATGATTACTGGAATACGCGCTCTTTTTGCGGTTAAAACCAGTTCTTTTTGAATTAAAGGAACTTCCTCTGCGGGAACTTCTACGCCCAAATCGCCACGGGCAACCATAATACCGTCACAATAGGCAATGATTTTATCTATATTTTCAACGGCTTCAGGTTTTTCAATTTTGGCGATTATTGGAATTTTATATTCAGAATGTGCCTCTATCAACGCCTGTAATTCCTTTAAATCTTCAGCGTGACGAACGAAGGAAAGCGCCATCCAATCTACTTTTTGTTCAATGGCAAAAATGGCGTCTTCTTTGTCTTTTGGAGTCAAAGCTGGAAGTGAAATTTTAGTATTCGGGAGGTTTACGCCTTTTTTGGAACGCAACGGACCACCTTGTACTACCATTACCTTCACGGTATCTTTTTTATTGGTTTCCAAGACTTCAAAAATAAGTTTACCGTCGTCCAAAAGTACGCGCTCGCCTGGGTTTACGTCTTTTGGAAAATCGTCATAATTCATATAAACTTTTTTCCTGGTGCCTTCAAATTCCTTTCCGGTACAAAAAAGCAGTTCATCACCTGGATGTACCACAACTTCTTCTTTCATTACTCCAACACGAAGTTTTGGACCTTGTAGATCACCTAGAATTGCAACATGAGTGTCTAGTTCTTCGGAAAGTTTTCGGATTATTTTAATAGTTTTTTCAACAGTGGCATAATCTGCGTGCGAAAAATTTACCCTAAAAACATCTACGCCTTCTAAAATCATGTGTTTCAGGATTTCTTCAGAAGAAGTGGCGGGACCAAGGGTTGCAACTATTTTTGTTCTTTTTTTATTTGACATTTAATCGAAAATTAAATTGTTTTTAGATTTTATGGTTTCAGTTTCCACAACATACGCAGAAACAATCTGTGCAATATTGTTTATTTGTGAAACTAAAGATTGCAGCGACACATTTTCAAAATCTGAATATATTTTCAGAAAAAAATCCACTTTTTTAAATTCGGGAAGCAGAAAATGATTGGTTACTTTTTCGGAATCAATTTCTGAAAAAAGTCCGCCAGAGCTTTGCAAGCTTGCTTCCACGGTTCTGCATTTATTTGAAACAAGATGAAATTGTGCATAATTAAGTTCATCCAAAAAATCGAATATTGGGAAGGTAATCATTAAACTCTTCGATGGTAAATCAATATCTATCCTTCTTCTTTTGAAACGAGTATTGAGATGCTGATTCATCAAATAGGCAACTTTATACTCTTCTTCGCTGCTATGGATGGCCACAAGTGTGAAGGGCTCTTCCATTTCCTCGTCATAAATAAGCTTGTGGGTTACCATTTTTTAAACACCGTTTTTTTATCTTCTTGGAGCTATCACAAAAATAGGCAAGTAAACCCACGTGCAAAATGGAAAGGGCATGAATCTTTTTGGAAGTACTATTGAAAAATCATCTTTACTAAGGAATGATCTTGATTTAAAGTTTTTTAATCTTTTCGACTTATGAAAAGTTGATGCTATTCAAAAGAAAAAAATCAATGATGTTCCGTATCAACCTTTATCTTAAGTTTATAAAAAGCTCGTTTTGCGGCGCGTTCCTCAGCTTTCTTTTTCGAAGTTGCTCGTGCTTTTGCCACAACTTCGTCATTCAATTTTAAGCGAACGGCAAAATGCTTCAATTGATCTTTACCCGTGTCTTCGTAAATTTCAAAATTGAACTGTTTCTTGTGTTTCTGGCACCATTCAATAAATAGACTTTTGTAACTAATTACTTTTCCTTCCAGTTTTTTAATGTCCACATAAGGTTTTATGACCCTTTTTTGAATGAATTTTTCGCAATACTTAAATCCACGATCTAAATATATGGCGCCAACCAATGCTTCAAAAACGTTTCCGTAAATATTACCGCTAAACTGTTGTTTGGGAATGGTTGTTTTTAAAAATTTCACCAATTGAAGATCACGGCCAAGTTCATTTAAATGTTCTCGACTCACTACTTTGCTTCGCATTTTGGTAAGATATCCTTCGTTTCCGTCTGGCACTTTTTTGAAAAGATGAGCGGCTATAACGGCGCCAAGCATGGCATCGCCCATAAACTCAAGTCTTTCATAGTTTTGTGGTTGCCCGTTATCATTTTTTTCATTTGTGGAGCGATGCGTAAAAGCAGTCTCATATATGGAAAGGTCTTTGGGTTTAAACCCCAATATTTTTTTTAGGGAATTAAAAAATTCCCCGTCTTTATCTGTACGGGAAGAAAATATGTTTTTAATGGATGCCATTAATTATGTTAGGCGTCAAGTTTTTTAAATAGCACACACGCATTGTGCCCGCCAAACCCGAAAGTATTGCTCATAGCAACGTTAATTTCACGTTTTTGAGCTTTGTTTAAGGTAAGGTTTAAGGAAGGATCTATGTTTTCATCTACCGTGGTATGATTTATGGTAGGTGGAACAATTCCGTATTTCATTGACAATATAGAGGATATTGCCTCTATAGCTCCAGCCGCACCCAAAAGGTGTCCGGTCATGGATTTTGTTGAATTGATATTAATGTCCTTAGCATGTTTGCCAAAAACTTTTACAATAGCTTTCAATTCGGCAACATCGCCAAGGGGAGTTGAAGTTCCGTGAGTGTTTATGGCATCCACTTCACTAGGATCCATATTGGCATCGCGCAGGCAGTTTAGCATTACGCGTTCTACGCCAATTCCATCAGGATGTGGAGCAGTCATATGGTACGCATCGCTGCTCATACCGCCACCAACAAGTTCTGCATAAATTTTTGCGCCACGCTTTTTTGCGTGTTCATATTCCTCAAGGATTAATGCGCCAGCACCTTCGCCCAAAACAAAACCGTCACGGGTCGCATCAAAAGGACGCGATGCCGTTTCAGGACTTTCATTACGGGTAGATAAAGCGTGCATTGCATTGAAACCACCCATTCCTGCCATAGTTACTGCGGCTTCGCTTCCTCCAGTAACAATAATGTCGCACTGGCCTAAGCGAATATAATTGAAAGCATCAATCATAGCGTTTGCAGATGAAGCACAGGCTGAAACCGTAGTATAGTTAGGTCCCATAAAACCATGCTTTATGGAAATGTTTCCAGGAGCAATGTCTGCAATCATTTTAGGAATAAAGAAGGGGTTGAAACGCGGTGTTCCATCCCCTTCTGCAAAGTTTATTACTTCATTCTGAAAAGTCTCCAACCCGCCTATTCCAGCACCCCAAATTACACCTACTCTAAATTTATCTACATCAATAAAGTCTATTCCCGCATCGAGAATGGCTTCATCTGAAGATACAAGGGCATATTGGGCAAAACGGTCAAGTTTTCGGGCTTCTTTCCGATCAAAATGATCTTCTGCGTTGAAATTCTTCAATTCGCAAGCGAATTTTGTTTTGAACTTTTCAGTATCAAAATATGTTATAGGCGCGCAGCCACTTTTCCCGCTAACAAGGGCATCCCAATATTCTTGAATATTGTTGCCAATAGGGGTAAGGGCGCCAAGGCCTGTAACTACAACTCGCTTTAATTCCATAGAAGAATTTTTATTTTGCTGCTTCTATATAGGAGATTGCTTGACCAACTGTAGCAATGTTTTCAGCTTGGTCGTCTGGAATTTGGATATCAAATTCTTTTTCAAATTCCATAATAAGCTCTACCGTATCTAGGGAGTCTGCTCCTAAGTCGTTAGTGAAGCTAGCTTCGTTTACAACTTCGTTTTCGTCTACACCTAATTTGTCTACGATAATCGCTTTTACTCGTGATGCAATGTCTGACATAATTCTTGATTTTTAAATTTAATTATAAGTGGCAAAAATAAAATATTTTAATTGAAAACACCATTTAATGTTAAAAATGTGGCTTTGATACTATTTGTTTTTCACATTTTAACAGAAATGGAGAAATGCGCATTAATTTCTCTGCGCATTCAAACCTACCAATATTATAAAATATAATTGAAAGATTGAACCAATTTAAACAATTTTGGGAGAAGTAAAACCCTATTGCCTACTTTTGTTTTTTATTTGTTAATATTTACTTCGAGAATAACTTTTGGAAACGAGAATGAAGAAGCGAATTGTAATTTTTGCGTCTGGTAGTGGTACCAACACCGAGAACATTATTAAATACTTTCAACGAACCCAATTTGCCGAGGTCGTTCTTGTGCTTTCAAACAAGAAAGATGCCAAAGTTTTGGAACGGGCGCAAAATCATGGTATTGCTGCGGTTTCTTTCACTAAAGATGAATTGATTTCTGAAGACGGAGTTTTAAAATTTTTGAAAAAAAGCGAGTTAGATCTTATAGTTTTAGCAGGTTTTCTGTTGAAATTTCCTGAAATCATTTTGAAAGCATTTCCAAACAAAGTGATAAACATTCATCCGGCATTACTTCCCAAATACGGAGGAAAAGGAATGTACGGCAACTTAGTGCACGAGGCTGTTGTAAAAAATAATGAAGTTGAAACAGGAATAACCATTCATTATGTGAACGAAAACTATGACGAAGGCACAATTATTTCACAGAAAAAAGTAAAACTTTTAAAAAATGAAACTCCTGAAACAGTTGCAAAAAAAATCCATAAACTGGAATATGAATGTTTTCCTAAAATAATTGAAGAAATACTTCGTAATGGCTAAAAAGCAGAAATTTTATGTAGTCTGGTTCGGAAATCCCGCTGGTATTTTTGGAAGCTGGGAGGAATGTAAACGCTCTATTCATGGGGTAGCAGGTGCACAATACAAAAGTTTCGAAACCTTTGATGAAGCCAAAAAAGCTTATAATAAGAACTACGCAGATTTTAAAGGAAAGACAGTTAAGAAAACACTTTCAAAAGAGCAGCTACAAAAAATAGGGGAGCCCAACCTTTATTCCATTGCTGTTGATGCAGCGTCTAGCGGCAATCCCGGAAAAATGGAATACCGTGGCGTAGATACTCAAACGCACAAACAATTATTCCATCAAGGTCCATTTCAACAGGGGACCAATAATATTGGTGAATTTTTGGCACTTGTTCATGGCTTGGCTTTTCTTCAAAAAAAAGCAAGCGACCGCATTCTTTATACCGATTCGCGTATTGCAGTGGGTTGGGTAGAAAAGAAAAAATGCAACACAAAACTGAAACAATCTGCAAAAAACAAAACCCTTTTTGAACTGGTTGCCCGTGCGGAAAACTGGCTAAAAACTAATAAATACGAAACAAAAATCGTTAAGTGGGAAACCAAAGCATGGGGCGAAATTCCTGCAGATTTTGGAAGAAAATAGTTTCTAATATAAAGTATCTTCAATGCTTGGAAATGGCTCCAGATTCTAAATTAATTTGATTAAATTTGCACCTCATTTCAAAAACCATTTATGAGCAAACTCGTAATAGTAGGAACCGTAGCCTTTGACGCTATTGAAACCCCGTTCGGGAAAACCGATAAAATCCTTGGTGGTGCCGCGACCTATATAGGCTTGGCAGCTTCGCAATTTAAAGTTGACGGCGCAATAGTTTCAATTGTTGGTGGCGATTTTCCGAAAGAAGACTTAAAAATGCTTGAAGCAAAAGGAATGGATCTAACAGGTCTTGAAGTTGTTGAAAACGGAAAAACCTTCTTCTGGAGCGGAAAATATCACAATGATATGAATACTCGCGACACATTAATCACAGATTTAAACGTGCTTGCAGATTTCAACCCTCAAGTCCCAGAAAACTATCGCGATGCCGAAGTAGTTATGCTTGGAAACTTACACCCATTAGTGCAGTTAGGCGTAATCGAGCAAATGGATTCGCCAAAACTAATTGTTTTGGACACGATGAATTTTTGGATGAACAGTGCTTTGAACGAATTGATGCAGGTTATAGCAAAAGTAGATGTGATTACTATTAATGATGAAGAAGCAAGACAACTTTCGGGAGAATATTCCTTAGTAAAAGCCGCTCATAAAATAATGGAAATGGGTCCGAAATACGTAGTTATAAAGAAGGGTGAGCACGGCGCATTACTTTTTAGTGAGGACGACGTTTTCTTCGCACCAGCAATGCCATTGCGCGAGGTTTTTGACCCAACTGGCGCTGGTGATACTTTTGCTGGCGGATTTACAGGCTACTTAGCAAGAACAGGAGATTATAGTTATATTAATATGAAGAGTGCCATCATCAACGGTTCCGCACTGGCTTCGTTCTGTGTAGAAAAGTTTGGACCGGAAAGATTGCTCAACCTCACAAATAAAGAAGTTCACGAGCGCATACAGCAATTTAAAAGCTTAACACAATTTGACATTAAGTTAACCTAAAATACGCGCCCTGAAATTCAGGGCGTTTTTTGTGTAAATTTATTTATAGAAAAACGACAATAGAATCACACAAAAACTAATAACTATTAACAATTAAGTTCAAAAATGAGCGACGCCTTAAAACACGAATGTGGAATTGCCCTAGTAAGACTGTTGAAGCCTTTGGAATATTACAAGGAAAAATACGGAACTGCATTTTACGGAGTAAACAAAATGTATTTAATGATGGAAAAGCAGCACAATCGTGGTCAGGATGGTGCAGGTTTTGCCAGTATTAAATTAGACGTTAATCCAGGAGAGCGCTATATAAGTCGTGTTCGTTCAAATGCAGCTCAGCCCATTCAAGATATTTTTGCTCAAATAAACGAACGTATAAATCACGAATTTTCTCAGCATCCAGAATACAAGGACGATGTTGCCGCTCAGAAAAAAAACATTCCATATATAGGTGAATTGCTTTTGGGCCACGTTCGTTACGGAACCTTCGGGATAAATAGCGTTGAAAATGTTCACCCTTTTCTACGACAAAATAATTGGATGCACCGAAATTTAATTATTGCGGGAAATTTCAATATGACCAATACCAACGAGCTTTTTGATAATCTCATAAAACTCGGAATGCACCCAAAAGAGAAGGCTGATACTGTTACTGTAATGGAAAAAATAGGTCACTTTTTGGACGATGCCGTTCGCAAGCTATACAAAAAAGCGAAGGCCAAAGGCTTGAACAAACAAGAAGCATCGCCATACATTGCCGAAAATTTGAATGTTGCCAAAATTCTTCGTAGATCAGCCGCAGATTGGGACGGTGGCTATGCTATGGCGGGACTTTTGGGCCACGGAGATTCTTTTGTGTTACGCGATCCTGCAGGAATACGTCCTGTATATTTTTACCAAGATGATGAAGTTGTTGTAGTTGCTTCAGAAAGACCAGCAATTCAAACTGTGTTTAACGTTCCTTTTGACGATGTAAAAGAGTTGGACCCTGGAAAGGCAATCATTATCGAAAAATGCGGAACGGTAAAAATTAAAGAAATTCTCGCTCCTTTAGAAAGAAGATCTTGTTCTTTTGAACGTATCTATTTTTCACGCGGAAGCGATGCAGAAATCTATCAAGAACGGAAAATGCTTGGTAAATTAATAATGCCGAAAATATTGCAGGCTATTGATTTTGATACTGAAAATTCAGTTTTTTCTTTTATACCAAATACCGCGGAAACTTCCTTTTATGGCATGTTGGAAGCTGCCCAAGACGAACTGAACAAACAGAAAAACGAAGCAATTATAAAAGAGCGAAAAACCTTAACAAAGGAAAGACTTCAGCAAATACAAGCTCATAAAATTCGCACCGAAAAAATTGCCATCAAAGACGTAAAACTAAGAACTTTTATTACGGATGATAGTAGCCGAGACGACTTGGTAGCGCACGTTTATGATGTAACCTATGGCGTAGTAAAACCCGACGATAATTTAGTAATTATAGACGATAGCATCGTTCGCGGAACAACATTGAAGAAGAGTATTTTGAAAATGCTAGACCGACTTCATCCAAAACAAATTGTAGTAGTTTCATCCGCTCCGCAAATTCGTTATCCAGATTGCTACGGAATAGATATGGCGCGTTTGGAAGGATTAATTGCTTTTCAGGCAGCATTGGCTCTTCACAAAGACCGTGGAACTTATGCTATAGTTGAAGAAATATATCATAAGTGTAAAGAGCAGGTAACAGTTGAGGACGCTTCAATGATTAATCATGTAAAAAAATTATACGCTCCTTTTACCGATGAAGAAATTTCAGATAAAATTGCTGAAATAGTAAGCGAAGAAAACATTACAGCAAAAGTAAAATTGATTTTTCAATCTGTAGATGATTTGCATAAAGCTTGCCCGAAAAATCTTGGAGATTGGTATTTTACGGGTAACTATCCAACAGCCGGAGGAAATAGAGTTGTAAACCGAGCTTACATAAACTTTTACGAAGGAAATCCAGAACGTGCTTATTAATTCTGAATTATAAAAGCTTCAAGTAAAAAAAATCCGCAATCAAAAGTTTGATTGCGGATTTTTTTATGAATAGCTTTTTATTTAGCTATTATTTATTCTTAGCATAATTAGCAGAAACTTCGTCCCAGTTAATTACATTCCAAAAAGCACCAACGTAATCTGGACGCTTGTTTTGGTATTTTAGGTAATATGCGTGTTCCCAAACATCCAATCCTAAAATTGGTGTTCCACCGCAACCTACTTTTGGCATTAATGGGTTGTCTTGATTTGGTGTTGAACAAACTTCAACTTTTCCGCCTTTATGTACACAAAGCCAAGCCCAACCTGAGCCGAATTGTGTTTTTGCAGCGTCAGAAAATTTCTCTTTAAAAGCATCAAAACTTCCAAAGGCATCGTCTATAGCTTTTGCTACATCGCCTGAAGGTTTTCCACCACCTTTTGGTGACATTACTTTCCAGAAAAGGCTGTGGTTATAAAATCCACCACCATTATTACGAACAGCTTTATTGTCCATATCTAGATTTTTCAAAATATCTTCAATAGATTTATTCTCTTTATCTGTTCCTTTAATAGCACCATTCAGTTTATCTGTATAACCTTGGTGATGTTTATCGTGGTGTATTTCCATCGTTTTTGCATCGATGTTTGGTTCTAATGCGTCAAACGCGTACGGTAATTTTGGTAATTCGAAAGACATAATTATATCGTTTTTTTATTGGTTATTACTAAATTCCCTCAAATTTAACCATTATCATAATTTAAAACTGTTATAGCTTTTATAAGATTTACTATGCAATCATAGATTTATTTGATTC
Organism: Aequorivita sublithincola DSM 14238; assembly: GCF_000265385.1. Lineage (NCBI taxonomy): Bacteria > Pseudomonadati > Bacteroidota > Flavobacteriia > Flavobacteriales > Flavobacteriaceae > Aequorivita > Aequorivita sublithincola. The sequence continues at coordinate 1,142,358 of NC_018013.1, read as the reverse complement.
TAAAGCCATAAAAGCAGTAATTTAGTGCAAAATGTCTATTCCTTGGAAAATCAATCCTCCATTTCAATATATAATGCCGCAGCTGGAAGCGGGAAAACCTATACGCTGGTTAAAGAATATTTGAAACAAATCCTGTCTTCAAAACAAGACGATTATTTCAAACATCTTTTGGCAATTACGTTTACCAACAAAGCAGTTGCCGAAATGAAGCAACGTATCGTGGAAACCTTGGTCAATTTTTCAGAAGAAAAAAGTGTGGCCGAGCCCTTATCAATGATGCTCGATATCGCCAAAGAAACCACCATGAGCATTGAAGAAATTCAAAAGCGCTCCAAAAAAATTCTAAAAAATTTACTTCATAATTATGCGGCATTCAGCGTCGAAACCATCGATAGATTCAATCATCGCCTCATCCGCACCTTTGCGCGGGATTTAAAACTGGCAACTAATTTTGAAGTAACTCTAGATACTCCAGAATTATTAGCGGAAGCCGTGGATTTATTGTTAAGCAAAGCGGGCGAAAACAAGGAAATAACCAAAGTACTGCTGGATTTTGCTTTAGATAAAACGGATGATGATAAATCTTGGGATATTTCTCGAGACATTGCCAATGCTGCCAAATTGCTTTACAACGAAAATGACTCAGACCACGTTTCAGTTTTAAAAGAGAAATCGCTTCAAGATTTCCTAGAATTCAAAAAGCAGTTGCTGCTTAAAAAGAAGAAATTTTCTGAGGATATTGAAAACATTGCTTCACAAACGCTTCAACTTATTGATGAAGCTGGTTTGCAACATTCAGATTTTATGAGAAGCACATTGCCAAACCATTTCTTAAAAATTAAAGCTGGTAATTATGATGCTTATGGAAACAAACTTCGAGAAAATCTAGAAGAAGGAAAAGGACTTTATAAAGTAAAAGAAGACGCGTTTATTATAGAAACGATTGATGGTTTAATACCAAAGCTGTTTTCAAATTATATTGAAATAAAGGAGAAAGTAAATAAATTCAGCCTTTACGATTCTATTTTAAAAAACATAACGCCGCTTTCAGTAATAAACTTGGTAAATCACGAAATTGAAACCATAAAAGAAGAGAAGAACATCTTGCCAATTTCAGAATTCAATTCACTTATAAACAAAGAAATAAAAAATCAGCCAGCTCCGTTCATTTACGAACGTTTGGGCGAAAAATACCGTCACTTTTTTATTGATGAATTTCAGGATACTTCAAAGTTACAGTGGGAAAACTTGATTCCGTTAATTGATAACGCTCTATCGCAGGAAATTGATCCAGAATCCGGAAGCCTTTTGTTGGTAGGCGATGCCAAACAATCCATCTATCGTTGGCGCGGCGGTTTGCCGGAACAGTTTATGGATTTGTATGGAACAGGCAATCCTTTTCAGCGTGAAAAAGAGCTATTTCCTTTAGCTACCAATTATAGAAGTTGTGAAGAAATCGTCAACTTCAACAATGATTTTTTCACTTTTGTTTCTACTTATTTTGCAAATGAAGGCCATACAAAATTATATGAAGATGGTAACAAGCAAAATAGCAACGCTAAAAAAGATGGCTATATAAAATTTGTATTCATCGAAAAACAGAAAAAAACTGAAAATGACGAAGTCTATGCGAATCTAGTTTACGAAACAATTAAAAGTGTAAAAAACAACGGTTTTTCAGAAAGTGATATTTGTATTTTAACTAGAAAAAAGGCAGATGGAATAGCGCTTGGCGCTTTTTTAATGGAACTAGGCGTTCCTGTAATTTCTTCGGAAACCTTGCTGCTTCACTCTTCCGCTTTGGTCCAAATTCTGGTATTTTCACTTCAGGTCTGTTTGTACCCAAATAATGACGAAGCCAAAATTCAGCTGTTGGATTTGCTTCACGACCATTTAAATATTTCAGAAGAAAAGCACACATTCTTCATAAAATTTCTAAATATTTCTGAAGCAAAATTCAGTGAAAATTTAAAGGAATATGACGTCGATTTCGTCTTTGCAGAAATGCGTTCCGTTTCACTTTATGAAGCTTTTGAATATTGTATTGAAAAATTTAAAATTGCTGAGTTTGCAGACGCTTATCTTTTCGGTTTTATGGATTTAGTTTATGAATTTGAACAAAAACCACAAGCAGATAAAATTTCATTCTTAGACCATTGGGAAACAAAAAAGGAAAGCGCCTCCATTCCCGCAAGCGAAGGCACGAACGCCGTTCAGTTGATGACCATTCACAAAGCGAAGGGCTTGGAATTTCCGGCAGTGATTTTTCCGTTTGCAGATATTCAATTGTTCGATGGTAGGTATGACAAACTTTGGTATCCTTTGGAAAATGAAGACTTCACTTTTAAAGAAGCCCAAGTAAATTTTAAATCAGAAATTGCAAATTACAGTGAAGTCGGCGAAAAAATGCACAATGACCACCGGAGCCAATTGGAGTTGGATGCTCTTAATTTATTGTACGTTACTTTAACCCGCGCGGTTGAAAAACTCTACGTTTTTGCAGAAATGCCAACCGAACCGAAAGACGGAACTCCTTCAACCTACAATCATCTTTTCATGGAATTTTTGAAACATAAAGGAAAGTGGAATAACGACCAAATGGTCTATGAATTCGGGAAGGATTTAAAGAAGATTTCAAAAGAAAAGGAAGTTGTGCCGCAAACTATACCTATATATGTATCTAGCAATCCAAAAAAGCACGGCCTTAAAATAGTTTCTTCAGAAGAAATTTATCTTGAGGAAGATACTTTCGCTGCAATTACGGCAGGAAATCTACTTCACGAAACCATGGCTCAAATTTATAAGGAAGCCGATGCTGAAAACATTTTGATGGAATTGGAAGCACGGGCAATTATTCCGAAGGAAGAATATGAAATTTTAAGAAAAACGGTCAATCAAATCATTAGTCATCCAGAACTGAAAAAGTTGTTTGATGGCACTGACAAGGTTTATAATGAACGGAGCATCATCACAAAAAATGGATCAGTTTTACGGCCAGATAGAATAAACAGTAATTCAGAAAATACTGTGGTTATCATTGATTATAAAACAGGAGGTCATAATATTTGGCATAGCGATCAGTTGATGGATTATGCAAATGCCTTGGAAGATATGGGTTTTATAGTTTCAGAAAAAATGCTTATCTATAGCAAAGAGGGCGAAATAGTAATAAATAAAGTTTAATTTTGACGCTTCTTAAAAAGACAACTATGTACGGAAAAATAAAGGAACATCTACAAAAGGAACTCGAAGATATAAAGGATAATGGACTTTATAAAACAGAGCGCATTATTACCTCACCGCAGGGTGCCGAAATCACGATTTCTACAGGTCAAAAAGTTTTAAACTTTTGTGCAAACAACTATTTAGGGCTTTCTGCTAATAAAGAAGTAATTCAAGCCGCCAAAGACGCAATGGATACCCATGGCTTTGGTATGTCGTCTGTCCGATTTATTTGCGGAACACAGGATATTCATAAAACATTGGAGCAAAAAATTGCCGATTTTTACGGAACCGAAGATACTATTCTCTATGCAGCCGCTTTTGATGCCAATGGAGGTGTTTTTGAACCTTTATTAGGCGAAGAAGATGCAATTATTTCAGATTCCTTAAATCACGCTTCGATTATTGATGGAGTGCGTTTGTGTAAAGCAGCGCGCTATCGCTATGAAAATAGCAATATGGAAGATTTGGAAAAGCAGCTTATAGCTGCTAATAAAAAAGGCACCCGATTTAAAATTATAGTTACAGACGGTGTATTTTCTATGGACGGTTTGGTAGCGCCACTTGATAAAATTTGTGATTTAGCAGATAAATATGACGCAATGGTCATGATAGACGAATGTCACGCTACAGGTTTCATCGGGGAAACAGGACGAGGCACTTTGGAAGAAAAAGATGTTATGGGCCGTATAGACATTATAACAGGAACTCTAGGAAAGGCAATGGGAGGTGCAATGGGCGGCTATACCACGGGAAAAAAAGAAATTATTGAGTTGTTGCGTCAACGTTCCCGACCGTATTTATTTTCAAACTCTTTGGCGCCTGCAATAGTTGGTGCTTCAATTAAGGTTTTTGAAATGCTTTCAGACGATACTACGCTAAGAGATAAACTTCAAGAAAACACAGCTTACTTCAAAAAAGGAATGAAAGCAGCGGGATTTGATATTATAGACGGAGATTCCGCCATAGTTCCTGTAATGCTCTACGATGCCAAGCTTTCGCAAGAAATGGCAAATATGTTATTAGAGGAAGGAATATATGTAATCGGCTTCTTTTTTCCAGTGGTTCCGAAAGGAAAGGCGCGGATTCGTGTGCAGCTTTCCGCAGCCCACACTAAGGAGCATTTAGACAAGGCTATAAACGCCTTTATTAAGATTGGAAAAAAATTGGAGGTTATTAATCAATAAATCCTTTATTTCCGTATCAATAGCACCCACTTTAGGAAAATTTTATTAGATTTGCTTTTGTTTATAATATTTAACAACTTACTTTTGCCTTTAATTAACACTTAAAAATTAAACAATCGAATATGAAACATCTTAACAGATTATTAGTTGTTGCCATTTTATTCTTAGGAGTAGGTGTGGCAAACGCGCAAGACGAAAACAATCCTTGGGCTGTTGAAGTTGGTGCAAACGCTGTTGACGTTTACCCAGCTGGTCTTAATGAGGATCAATTACGTGTCTCCGCTGCTTCAAGAGGAGATATCTTTGACGAGTATTTTAACGCAAATGACCACTGGAACATCTTGCCATCAGTATCTAGACTTGCTATAAGCAGATATATTGGTAGCGGATTTGTATTTACTGCAGCAGGTTCTATCAACCGAATTGACAAATTAGGTGATGTTGCTGTTAACGACCTTAGCTACTACGGTGCTGATGGTGAAATTAAATACAGCTTCAGAAATGCATTAAACGGTCCTGGTGGATGGTTTGATCCTTCTATTGGAGTTGGTGGTGGTTACACTTGGGTAGATGATATCGGCTTTGGTACTGCTAACGCACTTGCTGGAGTTAAATTTTGGTTTACTGACAATATTGCTCTTAACCTACAATCAACTTACAAGCATGCATTTGAGGATTCTTATGGAATTACTCACTTCCAACACTCTGCGGGTATCGTATTCCAATTTGGTGGAAAAGATACTGACGGTGACGGAATCTACGATAAAGATGACGAATGTCCAGAAACTCCAGGTTTAGCCGAATTCAACGGTTGTCCTGATACAGATGGTGATGGCATCGAAGATAGAAACGATGCTTGTCCTAACACTCCAGGTCTTGCTGAATTTAACGGTTGTCCTGATACAGATGGTGACGGTATCGCTGATCCACAAGATGAATGTCCTACTGTAGCTGGTTTAGCTGCTCTTAACGGATGTCCAGATGCTGACGGTGATGGTATCGCTGATAAAGATGATGCTTGTCCAAACGAAGCTGGTCCAAAAGCCAACAATGGTTGTCCTTACAAAGACAGAGATGGTGATGGCGTTCTTGACAAAGATGATCAGTGTCCAGATGTTGCTGGTACTGTAGCCAACAAAGGTTGTCCAGAAGTTTCTGTAGAAATCATCAAGCAATTGAACGAATACTCTAAAACTATCTTGTTTGATTATGACAAAGCAACTATTAGAAAAGAATCTTATTCTGCACTTCAAAGTATTGCAGACATAATGAAAGAATATCCTAACGCCAACTTCTTGGTGGAAGGACATACTGATAGCCGTGGTAGTGATGCTTACAATATGAAGCTTTCTAAGGAAAGAGCTGCTTCTGTAAGAGATTACCTAACAACAATCGGTATGGAGTCTTCAAGATTGACTTCAGAAGGTTTTGGTGAAGAAAGACCAATTGCAACAAACAATACTGCAGCTGGAAGACAACAAAACCGTCGTGTTGAAATTTCATTAGTGAAATAATTCCAACAGATAAGTTTTAAATAAATATTTTTGAAACGCCTCCGATTTTCGGAGGCGTTTCTTATTTTTAGGCTATGGTAACATTCATTCAAGAAACCCTCGCCGATATTAAAAAATCCTTCTCAGATCTTTCTGAAATTACATTCGTGCTGCCTAGTAAAAGAGCTGGTGGTTTTCTTATGAATGAATTAAAGAAGGAAAGTTCAAAAACACAATTTGCCCCAATAATTTGTAGTATTGAGGAATTGGTAGAAGAGCTTTCCAATCTCAAAATAATAGATAACACAGAGTTACTCTTCAAAAGCTATGAGGCCTATTTAAAAACTGCTGCAATCATTGCTAAAGATGATTTTGAAACCTATTCCACTTGGGCAACGACCTTACTCAATGATTTTAATGAAATTGATAGATATCTGGTTGAACCCAAACCATTTTTCAGCTATTTGGCCAATATCAAAACTCTGGAACGCTGGGGCGTAAAAGATGAAAAGACAGAGCTAATCAATAACTACCTTAAGTTTTGGGAAAGTTTGCCATCATTTTATGAAAATATACAAACCTTACTGCTAAACGAGAATATTGGCTATCAGGGAATGGTTTACCGTGAAGCGGCTTCAAACCTTGAACATTATATTACTTCTGAAAAAAATAAAAAGCATATTTTTATAGGTTTTAACGCCTTAAATACAGCCGAGCAACACATAATTCAGGAACTACTTGAAACTGGAGGCACAAAGGTTTATTGGGATACTGACCTATCTTTTTATGAAGACACAAAACACAGTGCGTCCTATTTCATAAGAAAGTACATCGCAGAATGGAACTATTTTCAAAACGAAAAACCTAAATTCATTTCAGAAAATTTTGAAAAGCCTAAAAACTTTCAGTTTGTTGAGGTTCAAAAGAATGTAGGACAAGCAAAATATGTGGGCGAGCTTCTCGCATCTCTTTCCGAGGAAGAAATTAGTAAAACCGCAATCGTCTTGGGCGATGAAAATCTGCTGGTTCCATTAATCTATTCTTTACCAGAAAACGTAAAAAGCTTGAATATTACAATGGGAGTTTCATTAAAGAATTTTCCAGCTGTTGTGTTTTTTGAATTGCTTTTTGCCATTCATCTTCAAAGTACGGAAACCTTCTATTATAAGGACATTCTTTCAGTTTTAAATCATCCTTTGGGAACCAAATTAGTGCCCAATACAAGTGAAGTTTCACTTAGTTTAACTCGAGGAAACATTACACATATCTCTTCAAAGGACTTAACAGCACTTTCGGATAACTCTGAAAATAGTATGCTTTTGCTTCTTTTTGAAGATTGGAAGGATAATAGTAAAACTGCAATTGAAACGTCGCTGAAAATTCTTGAGGTACTTCTTAAAAAGCATAAATCCAGTTCTGTTGAAAGCGCCGTACTACATCAGCTGAATAAGGTTTTCAGTAAAATAGAAGCGCTGGATCAGAAGTATCCATATCTGCAATCCATCAAAAGTGTAGGTACTCTTTTTGCAGAATTAACTTCAACTACCTCGTTAGATTTTGAAGGCGACGCCTACAGCGGTCTACAACTGATGGGAGTTTTGGAAACTCGTGTTCTTGATTTTGAAAATGTAATAATCACATCCGTCAATGAAGGTATTTTTCCTTCAGGCAAGTCCAATGCTTCCTTTATTACTTATGATTTAAAACAACACTTCAAACTTCCACTATATACTGAAAAAGACGCCATTTATACCTATCACTTTTATAGGTTATTGCAACGCGCAAACAACGTTATACTTCTTTACAACAGTCACTCAGAAGGTATAAACACAGGCGAAAAAAGCCGGTTTATCAGACAATTGGAAATTGATAAACAACCAAACCATATTATAGAGAAACGTATTCTTTCACCAAAAGTTCAGATAAAAGCACAAGGTTTAAAACAAATTGAAAAAACGGGAGCAGTTATGCAGCGCATTCGTGAAATTGCCGAAAAAGGCTTTTCACCTTCTGCATTGACGAGTTATATTCGTAATCCATTAGATTTTTACTTTCAGAAAATTTTGAGGTTAAACCAATTTGAAGAAGTAGAGGAAACCGTCGCAGCAAATACATTAGGAACCATTGTTCACGATACGCTGGAAACTTTTTACGTGCCTTTGGAAGGAACTCTTTTATCCATCCAAAACTTAAAGGATATGAAAGTTGAAATACACGATGAAGTAACTAAACAATTTAAAATAACCTTCAAAGGCGGAACTTTTAACAAAGGTAAAAACCTAATTATTTTTGAAGTGGCGAAGCGTTACATTTCCAACTTTCTCGATAGGGAAATTGCGGATGTTGAAGCAGGAAATGATATCAAAATAATTAAAATTGAAACCAATCTCACTTTTGATGTTCCAATTCAAGAGTTGGATTTTCCTGTAAAAATCCACGGAAAAGTTGATAGAGTTGATGAATATAATGGCCAACTTCGCATCATTGATTATAAAACGGGTTCGGTAAATCAAGGTGATGTTGAATTAATAGAATGGGAAGAATTAACTCAAGATTACAAATTCAGCAAAGCTTTTCAGGTTCTAGCTTATGCTTTGATGATGAACGGAGAAATTCCTATAAACAATGCTGAAGCTGGGATTATTTCGTTTAAAAATTTAGGAAGTGGTTTTCTCAAATTTGGCACGAAAACATCCGCATATAGTAAAAGAGATCAACAAATAACCTCAGTTACTTTAGAAACGTTTACGGTGGAATTAAAGAAATTAATTCTCGAAATTTGCGACCCAAACATTCCATTCATTGAAAAAGAAATAGCGTAATGATAATTAGAAAAAACGAAATTCTCACTTCCGATAATAAAAAGCCAATCCTTTATGATGTCTATTATAACGAAACTGAACAGCCGCAACCCGTTGTAATTTTTTGTCACGGCTACAAGGGGTTCAAAGATTGGGGCGCTTGGCATTTAGTGGCCGAAGCCTTTGCCAAAGCTGGTTTTTGCTTTTTGAAATTTAATTTTTCACATAACGGAGGAACTGTAAAAGAACCCATAGATTTTCCAGATTTGGAAGCTTTTGCGGAAAATAATTTCAGTTTAGAACTTGATGATCTTGATAGAATTCTAAATGAAATTGAAAAAGGAAACAATAATCTGCCTAAGAAAATTTCAACAATTTTCTTAATTGGTCACAGTCGTGGTGGTGGAATCGTTCTAATTAAAGCTGAAGAAGACAAACGAATTCAAAAAGTGATTACCTGGGCCAGTGTAAGCGATTTTAGAGCAAGATTTCAAGAGGGAACTGACTCATTTAACACTTGGAAAGAAACAGGCGTTACACACGTTGAAAACAGCCGCACGAAGCAAATGTTACCGCACAATTTTCAATTCTATTTAGATTTTAAGGAAAATGAAGATCGGTTTACAATTAGCCGAGCCGTAAAAAACTTAAAAATTTCGCAACTTATCGTTCATGGAAGTGAAGATCCAACCGTTTCATTAAAAGAAGGCAAAGCAATCCATTCGTGGAATTCAAAAAGCGAGTTGAAAATTATTGATGGTGCAGACCACGTTTTTAATGCAAAACATCCTTGGGAAGAAAATAACTTACCAAAACTTCTTGAAGAGACGGTTGCAGCTACAATTGACTTTCTGAAATAAAAAAAACCATCGTAAAATCGATGGTTTTTGTGGAGAATACCGGAGTCGAACCGGTGACCTCTTGCCTGCCAGGCAAGCGCTCTAGCCAGCTGAGCTAATCCCCCAAGGGATTATTTAGAGTGCGAAAATACTAATTTTTTTTATTTGGCAACATGGAATTTTCCAAAATGAATTTTATTCCTGTACGGGAAGCACTAATAACGGTTTACTAGTGTGAAATTCGCGTTTATGAATCTCGTTCTTCTCCCAAAGTCTTTTAAAGAAACCACGTTTTCTTCTAATAACACAAAGCATGTCTGGGTGAAAATGCTGAAAATGTTCTATTACTGCCTGAAATGTGGTTGCAGCTTCAACCTGTGCGTAAGAGGTTTGTAAACTTTTTAAGTTTTCGGTCACTTCCATCATTTCTGGCGTGGTTTCTGGAGTTTCAACGTGAAGTATGTGAACTTCGGTTCCGAAACTACTTTTGAACTGACGCAAAGCTTCCAGCAATTCATCGTGCTCAAAAGTTCCATTTTTAAAAGCCATCAACATCGTTTTTGGCGCTTGAAATTTTGCTCCTTCAGGAACCACAAGAATAGGAATATTGGTTTGTTTCACTAATTTACCTGAAGTTTTTCCAAGATAAACTTCTTCCTTAATAGAATTGCTTCGTGGTGGAAGCACCATCAAATCAATTGGAATTTGTTTATTAATTCGGTTTATGCCTTCTAAAACTTCACCTTTTATAGGATGAGCAACTACGGAAACTCCCTTTTTGTCAACCATAGCTAAAACCTCTTCCAGCCTATTTTCAGAATCTTCCTTTAAAATGGTATTCACTTTTGAAAGTCCGCCCACTTTTGATAATTCCTGAAAAACAGAAACCACAAAAACATTGGCAGATATTTCTCTGGCCAAATCAATGGCGTACTGTAAGTTACTTGCCGAATTTTCCGAAGACCCAACGGGCACCAAAATATTTTTCATAGTCTTAAACTTCTATTTATTTGAGTACAAAATTAACCTTAATTATCGTTCTTTCCACAATTCTTTAACATTTCAGGTGAATTTCAAATATTAAAGATCATTCCAGTCTAATGTCTTTTTGCTTTTTCCGTAGTTTTGTTCTTTCAAAAAGTTAATGACCGACATTTCATTTAAACGAATCCAGCAACTCGCCATTCCAGCCATAATCTCAGGAATAGCAGAGCCCGTACTATCCGCGACCGATGCGGCAGTTGTAGGAAATATTAAGGAATTTGGAATTGAATCACTTGCAGCGGTAGGCATTGTTGGTGCATTTCTTTCGGCGCTGATTTGGATTTTGGGGCAAACACGTAGCGCCATTTCGGCCATTGTTTCGCAAAACTTAGGTGCTGGAAAAATTAGCCAACTCAATAATTTTCCAGCACAGGCAATCTATTTCAATATAGTGTTGAGCATTATCCTGCTGTTTTCAACTTATTTTTTTGTTGAAGAAATCTTTAAACTACTCAATGCGGAAGGGATGATTCTTTCTTTTAGCATAGATTATTACAACATTCGCGTCTGGGGTTTTCCGCTTACACTTTTCACATTTGCGGTTTTTGGACTTTTTCGAGGGCTTCAAAATACTTTTTGGCCCATGATTATCGCAGCTATTGGCGCCGCATTAAATATTGGACTCGATTTTGCTTTGGTCTACGGAATTGAAGGCTATATATTACCAATGGGAATTAAGGGCGCCGCATGGGCTAGTCTTATCTCGCAAGCTGTTATGGCTTTGCTGGCTCTGGTTTTTCTTTTGAAAAAAACTGACATCTCCCTAAAACTGAAATTCCCATTACATCCCGAAATTGGACGATTGGTAAATATGAGTTTTAATCTATTTCTACGCTCCTTGGCTTTAAACACCGCATTAATACTAGCAACTCGTGAAGCAGCGGATTTAGGAAAAGAATACATCGCCGCACACACAATTGCTTTCAATATCTGGATTTTTACCGCCTTTTTTATTGATGGTTACGGTGCTGCCGGAAATATTCTTGGTGGAAAATTATTGGGCGAGCGCAATTACAGTGCGCTGTGGAAACTCACTAAGAAAGTGAATCTATATAATTTAGGCGTCGCCGCACTTTTAGTTTTAATTGGATTGCTGCTTTATAAACCTTTGGGAATTCTCTTCAATAAAGATGAAATGGTGCTCTCTATCTTCTACGGCATGTTTTTTATGGTGCTTATTTGTTTGCCTTTTAATGCCCTTGCTTTCACATTGGACTCTATTTTTAAAGGTTTAGGCGAAATGAGTTATCTTCGAAACGTGCTTTTGGGCGCAACTATTTTCGGCTTTATTCCGGTGCTTTATTTTTCAAAATATATGGATTGGGGTTTGAAGGGAATTTGGGCTGCGCTCATTGTTTGGGTAGCCTACCGAGCGGTTGCACTTATGATTAAATTCCGAAGAAAATACATTCCGCTCATAGAAAATTAATACTTTTACTGAACACTGAACACTGAACACTGAACACTGAACACTGAACACTGAACACTGAACACTGAACACCTAATTATGGATTGGTTAAAATTTATCGGCGGCCCTGGCCTGTTTTTAATATTGGCGGTTTTGGTTATCGCAGTAGTAGTTTATCAAAAAATGAAGAAGAAGTAGTTTCTTCGGAATTGCTTCTTTTCAAAAATGAATTGTTGTGAAAACACTTTTAGAAATCTTCAAGAATAATCCTGAATTACAGGAAAATCCTTCGGTTAAGGAACTTGTTTCAGAATATGAAGTAGTCTGCGATGCACTGATAGATTTGCAACAAGTTTCAGAAATGAGTAAGGAGAAGTATCTAAAAATCCTACTGCGCGAAATCCGTGAAAGTACTTCAATGGAACTAAAACGCGATCTGGAAGCGGAACGTTTTGGCGAAAGTGAAAGTGTAAACTTCAAAAATGCTGTGGAAAATCTTCAGGATTATATTGCCAAATATTGTCACGACCATAAAATTTATCTGTAGTTTTTAGAAACTAGTTAACGTGTTTTCAGCCAACCCGTAATGCTCATGCGTTCTGAAGCCTTTACAGCTTTCACTTCGTGTTCCAAAATTTGGCTTTCAAAAATAACCAATCGTCCTGGAAGTGGTAAAATATTGATCGCGTCTTTATCGGTATAAATGGTTAGTTCGCCGCCGTTTTCGCATAGCCAGTTTTCTTCGTTTAAATAGCAAACAATAGAAAGTTTTCGGCGATCGTCATTCTGAAAAGTATCTAAATGACGCTTGTAAAACGTTCCAGTTGGGTAAATGGCATAATGAAATTCTTTATGAAGAATTCCTAAAAAACACGTGCTGTTTAAGTAAGTAACCAATTCACTTATTTTTTTGAAGAAAATCAATTCAGCTTCATTTGCGTTGTTTTCGTCCATCCAAAGAATAAAATCACCACGTATGGTTTTATCTACTTCTTCATTTGTTCGGTTGCCGATGGCAGATTTTTTGAAACGGTCTGCTTCGTATTTCGCAAGCAACGAATTGCGTAAAACTTCTACTTCTTCCGAAGAAAAAAAATCATTCACAATACTGTATTGCTGCTGAAGCAAATTAGATATAATGGTTTCAAACAGGGGGTTTTCAATAAATTCCAGTTGTTCAAATAGTTCATCGGTCATTGTCGGGGCATTTAAGGAAGTGAGCAAATATAGGTTAGAAACAGGCTTGTTTAACAAACTAAAAAAACCACGCTTGCTTTGGGTTAAAAGAACGCCATCTTTTGCTCATTGGGACGGTATGTTTCAATCAAGAAAACGGCACCTTTTTTTCAAATACAGCAAACCAAATCGTGGGCGAAGAAAATTGTATCTTTGTCGCCCAACTTTATCTTATGAACCAGATACGCATCACCAAGATTTTTTCTTTTGAAACTGGCCACGCTCTATATGGCTATGACGGCAAATGTAGAAACGTGCACGGACACAGTTACAAGCTTTCGGTAACAGTAATCGGGAAGCCTATAGAAGACAACACCAACGTGAAATTTGGGATGGTTATTGATTTTAGCGATCTCAAAAAAATTGTAAAGGAAGAAATTGTAGATGTTTTTGATCACGCTACAGTTTTTAATAAAAATACGCCTCACGTAGAATTGGCGAAGGAATTGAGCGATCGCGGACATAGTGTGCTTTTGGTAGATTACCAACCTACCAGTGAAATGATGGTAATAGATTTTTCTGAAAAAATAAAGAAGCATTTGCCAAAAAACATTCAACTTCATTCCCTAAAACTTCAAGAAACCGATAGCAGCTATGCGCAGTGGTTTGCGGGAGATAATTAATTTACATTTTCACCCTGAGCGCTCCCAATAGTTATCGGAACGAAGGGTCTTTTTCTCTATCTTTGAATATGCAAATTCCACAAGGCAAAAAAATATACTTTTCCAGCGATAACCATCTTGGCGCACCCACTATGGCTGAAAGCATGCCGCGCGAAAAGATTTTTGTGAAATGGTTAGACAGTATTAAACACGATGCCGAAGTTATCTTCTTGCTAGGCGACCTTTTCGATTTTTGGTTTGAATATAAAACGGTGGTGCCTAAAGGATTTGTGCGGACTTTAGGAAAACTAGCAGAACTACGCGACAGTGGCATTCAAATTCACTTTTTTGTAGGTAACCACGATTTGTGGATGCACGATTATTTTGAAAAGGAACTAAATATTCCCGTATATCACAATCCAAAGGAGTTCGAGTTCAACAACAAACACTTCTTTATTGGTCACGGCGATGGGAAAGGACCAGGCGATAAAGGTTATAAAAGAATGAAGAAGGTTTTTACGAATTCATTTTTTCAATGGCTTTTCCGATGGTTACATCCAGATATTGGCGTGCGTGTGGCGCAGCATCTCTCGGTTAAAAACAAATTGATTTCTGGTGACGATGACAAGCAATTTTTAGGTGAAGAGCAGGAATGGCTTGCGCAATATTCAAAGCGAAAACTGGAAACTAAGCATTTTGACTATTTCATCTTCGGCCATCGCCATTTGCCAATGGAAATAAAAGTTGGTGAAAATTCAACCTACTATAATCTCGGGGATTGGATAAACCATTATACTTATGGGGTTTTTGATGGTGATACTTTTCAATTGAAAACTTTTCCTACTGACCAGTAATTGAATTGCGCGCGATAAATCTCGAGCCTACAAAATTATTCTTTAATGTCTTTCAACCGAAGTTGTAAGCTCACATTTCCTTGCCACTCGTTTTCGTCAATGCAATAAGCTGCTTTGAATGGTTTTTCGCCACAAGCAATATCTTGTTTATTTGCCATACTGAAACCAATTCCTGTAAATTGATTTGAATTTCCTTGTTTCACAACAACTCGTAGATGTGTTTTATCTTCACCAACACATTTTCCCCAGCCAGTGTCTTTAAGATTTTGCGTCATAAAAGTTGGCGTCATATTTTCTGGTCCGAAAGGGGCAAATTGTTTTAGAATTCTATAAAATTTTGGAGTGATGTCTTTTAAATCTATCTCTACATCAATCTTTATTTCTGGAATTAATAAATGTGGATCGATGGTTTCTGAAACCACACGTTCAAATTCATTTTTGAAGTTTTCGAAATCCTTTTCAAGCAAAGTCAATCCCGCAGCATACATATGCCCACCAAATTGTTCAATGTGTTCAGAGCAACTTTCCAAAGCATTATAGACATCAAATCCTTTTACGGATCGTGCAGAAGCTGCAAGTTTTTCACCACTTTTTGTAAAAACTAAAGTTGGACGATAATAAGTTTCCGTCAAGCGGGAAGCCACGATACCAATCACACCTTTGTGCCAGTTTTCTTGATAAACTACTGTAGTTTTTCGGTCTTCCTCTTTATTTTGGATTATTTGTTGAAGTGCTTCCTCAGTAATTTGCTTGTCAGCCTCTCTTCGGTCTGTATTAAAGGTTTCAATTTCGGCAGCATACGCTTCGGCTTTTTCAGAATCGGTTTCTGTAAGTAAGGTCACAGCATGATTGCCGTGTTTCATCCTTCCGGCGGCATTGATACGTGGGGCGATAATGAAAACAACGTCCGTAATTGTTAAGGTTTGTTTTTTTATTTGTTTTAGAATTGCTTTAAAACCCGTTCGTGGATTGCTATTGATTACTTTCAATCCGTAATATGCAAGAATTCTATTTTCGCCAGTAATCGGAACAATATCCGCTCCAATCGCAGTGGCTACCAAATCTAAATAAAGCAGCAAATCTTCAATTTGCAAACCTCTCTTTTCGCCCAAAGCTTGAATCAATTTGAAGCCTACGCCGCAGCCACACAATTCCTTAAAAGGATATTCGCAATCTTCACGTTTTGGATCGAGAACCGCAATGGCTTTTGGTATTTCTTTGCCCGGACGGTGGTGATCGCAGATTATGAAATCGATGTTTTTTTCAGAAGCATACGCAACTTTTTCAATTGCTTTTATACCACAATCCAATGCAATTATTAATGAAAAATCGTTGTCTTCAGCAAAATCAATTCCTTTGTATGAAACTCCATAACCTTCATCATATCTATCTGGAATATAAGTTGAAACATTTGGATACTGACTTTTCAAATAGGATGAAAGTAGCGCCACGCTTGTAGTTCCATCTACGTCATAATCACCATAGACTAAAATATTTTCTCCTCTTTCGATAGCTTTTTCGATGCGTTCTACCGCTTTATCCATATCCTTCATCAGAAAAGGATCGTGCAAATCGTCGAGACTTGGACGGAAAAATTTTTCGGCTTCTTCAAAAGTTTCCACACCGCGCTGTATTAAAAGTGAAGCGATAAGCGGTTCAACTTTCAAGGCTTTTGAGAGTGAATTCACTTTTTCAAGTTCGGGTTTTGGTTTTAGGGTCCAGCGCATGTTTTGAGAATTCAATTTATAGTACAATATAATATAATTGTTCTGATTGGACTTATGAATGTTACTGTAAAAGCGACAACGTTTTTTACTGTGATCAATATTTCCCTATTTAAAAATAAGGGTTTTAACCCACTAAAGATCAGTTGTTTATTTTTAATTAATAATAGTAAATGTTTTACTTTAGCCTAAATAAATAGTTTATTTAAAGGAATATTAATTAAAGGAAAAATCATGAAATACACATTTAAAGGCAAATTACAATCTGCAATTTGCGACGAGCACGAATTCGCCATAGCGAACACTACAATACGCTTTTATGGCTTGAATGATGAAAGAAATGCGGCTACTGCTTTTACGGCAGCCCAAAGTAAAGAAGTTTCGCAGGTTTTTGAAGAAACTGAAATCAAAAAAAGAAACAGTGAACTTCTTGCTGAAACAAAGACAGATGCTTCGGGAAATTACGAAGTAACATTTGATGGTAATAAAACTAAGTATGAAGGCGGTTCAGTTGTCATTGTACTTTATTATAATGAAATACCAGATTACGGCCAAAAAGACACCAAAAAACCTAAAAGTTTTAAGCCATTTGAAGTTTTATTAGATATTATTCAGCCGAAATGGCGCCAAATGGACAATGAATTGGTTGCCGGTTGGAACTACACTATCCTTAAAAGAATATGGTGCTATATTTTGAAAAGGCTTGATATTTGGGTAATCTGTGGAACACTCACTAACTGCAAAAGCCAAGCTCCTCTTGCTGGTATTGAAGTAATTGCAATGGATGACGACATTATTACAGATGATCTTTTGGGAAGCAAAGTAACAGATTCCAACGGAAGGTTCTGTATTTACTATCGTTCCATAGACTTCAAAAAAACATTTTTGTCGCCTTTCATTAATGTGGAAACAACACCTTTTCTTGCTTCTGGCAGTGGTCCAGATATCTATTTTAAATATGCCCTTGGCGGAGTACAAATTTTTGCAGAAAGCCATTATGAAGCTCATAAGCCAAGCAGAAGAAACGTGGGTAATTGCTTATGTGTAAATCTTTGCTTAGAAAATGTGGAAGGAGCAAACCCAAGTGTTCCAATTGGCTTTTATAGCATAGGTCAAAGAGATTACCACCCAATTTATGAAATCGATTCAACTACTGGCAGAACCAAGGGAAAATCAGAAACGTCATGGAACGGGAAAGCATTTTTTAGCAATGTTGAACTTAGAGGTTCATTAAACCAAAAAATGAACAGTCAGCCTAGTGAATATAAATTTCAGTATGCGAATGTAAGTGATCCCTCTATAGCGGTAGGCACAATTCCTGAAGCTGCTTGGAATGATGTAACATCAGGTGATATAGCCCGAACTAAAATTGCAGACAGATTAATTGAAGGGTCTGTTTGGAAAAATGATACCTATGTAATTGGAGGAACAGGCAATACAGATATTTTTGGCAGAACCGAAATAAAAGTTGAATTTGATGGTAATTGGATAAAAGTACCACAACAACCTTCTGGAACTATTAATGAAATTAATCTATTAGGCTCATTAATAGTATTGAAAACGGAAAACTTGTACAGCAACACGGAAAATAAAAACACATTAGTTGCTGGAAGTGCACCATCGCTAATTAACAAAAATAAATATTTTGCACTGCGCATGTTTAAGCGAGAAGCTGGTAATGATGCCTCTAAACTTCAATGCGGTTTTTCACTTCCGTTAGCCATTTTTAATACTAGATATGACAATGTTCATAAAGGTGGATCTTGGCTTTCTGAAATTCAGAATCCTTCAGAGTTTGGAATTGCAATGGTAGATTTGGTTGAACTTTCAGGACCAGGAAATGGTTGCAAGAAAATAACTGATGCTATTCATGTAAAATATTCTGCAGGAAATCCAAACCTTGGAAATGTTTCTATAAAATTCACCGGACAAGGAGCTACAAATACTTTTGAAGCTATCAATTATCCTGTATCCGGAGAAGAAGCTTATGGCACGGCGAGTTATCTTGGAGATTTTGGCGACTTAAAGCCTTGTGCATACGAAATTAGATTAGAAGTGGGATTGAATCTTACTAATGGTAGGGACAATCATCACGATATCTGGGATCGTATTTTATTCTGTAGATAAACAGGTTTTGAATATCTAAAAAATGGCTGTGGAAATTTAAAATTTTCTGCAGCCATTTTTCGTGTTTGATAATTTAGTAACTTGTAGAGATAATTTTCCGCAATAACCAATAACTTTTAAGATTATGAAAACACTTTTACTTTTTTTAATAGGAATAGTTTCACTTGTTTCTTTTGGGCAGGATGGGAGTCTGGATACTTCTTTTGGCAATGGTGGTTATGTAATAAAAGATTTGTTTGAGAAAACCAATTATGCGAGCGTTGTGAGGCAACAAGCCGATGGAAAATTAATCTTAGGCGGTCTTTCAGATGTAAATGGTAATGATGAAAGTTCTTTTTTACGATATAATCCAGACGGTAGTTTGGATACTTCATTTGCTAGTGATGGAGTTTTGACGACTGACTTACAATCTAATTTAGCACTAAATTTTCAACAGAACGGTAATCTTATCGTTAGTGGCACATTGTATTCAACATCCAATATGGGTGTAATTCGATATTTTATAGATGGTACCATTGATCCTTCTTTTGCTACAAATGGTGTGCTAACACCCAATTTACCCATAGGGAAATTATCTAAAATTAATGTAATGGATGATGATAGTATCCTTTTAACTGGTTCTTCCTATGATAGCAATACTTTCTCAATAATTTTTCAAAAATATCTTCCAAATGGTACTTTGGATACAAGTTTTGGTACAAATGGTACTCTGGTAAATGAAATTGGATCTACTTCTTTTATTGTTGAAAATGTAAAAACAAATTCAAATAATACGTACATAATAGCTGTGGAGAATTCCGAGACAAATTTCCAAGTCATAATTTCAAAATTTTCGCCCGACTATATTTTAGATCAAGATTTTGGAACAAGTGGTGTTAGTGCCTTTAATTTTGGCCCCACAATATATTTTCCAATAAAAAAAGCAGACTTCGATATTTTTGGTGATGGCAGCATATACATAGCTGGAGGTCATGGAATTTGTCAGGATGTTTACACCTCTTTTCACGCAAAATTAAAACCGAATGGAGAAAAAGACCCAACTTTTGGAGATAATGGTGTTAAAATTTTGGCATCCACCGATTATTTGGCGGAGCAAGTAGTAATTCAGGAGAATAACCGCATCCTAATTTCAGGAACCTATTTCAATTGTTTTGAATGGTTTTTTGTAACTATTTCAAGATATTTTTCAGGTGGCTTTGAAGATCCTTCTTTTAATTTGGAAGATACATACCAAGAAATATCCTTTGATAGTATGCAATTATTGGCAGACGGTAAAATTATAATGGCAGGAACTACACCTTGGTATACTGGAAGTTTTGGTTCCGATTTCGCAATTGTCCGCTATAATAATACAGTACTCGGAGTACCTGAATTTAAAAACCAAAACATAACTGTTTACCCAAACCCTTTCAACGGAATTTTCACAGTTCAAAACAATTTTACTTCAGAAAAAGAAACATACCAAATCACAGATATAACTGGAAAAACTATTGACATAGGTGAATTGGACAGCGAGCAAACCCAGATTGATCTGTCTTCGGCTCAAAGCGGATTGTATTTTCTAAAAACCTCGAACGGTGTGTTTAGATTGTTGAAAAATTAATTTTTTGAAGTTTGTTTGAAATTTGAAGCTTGTAATTTAAAAATTACTAACGGCATTTCGTACTTTCGGATTTCACATAATTTCAAGCAATGCCATTAGTAAAACCCCTTTCTTCCGAACACGACACCGAAACAAAACAATTAGCAGAATTTTTTAATGAAACCCTCGGTTTTTGCCCAAATAGCGTACTAACAATGCAGCATCGTCCTGCAATAAGCACCGCGTTTATTAATTTGAACAAAGCCGTAATGGCAAATGAAGGCCGCGTTACTTCAGCCTTAAAACGGATGATTGCTTGGGTAAGTAGTAATGCAACGGGTTGTCGCTATTGTCAAGCGCACGCTATTCGCGCTGCGGAACGATATGGAGCGGAGCAAGAGCAGTTAGATAATATTTGGGAATACAGAACCCATTCAGCTTTTTCTGAAGCGGAACGCGCAGCTTTGGATTTTTCTTTGGCAGCTAGTCAAGTTCCAAATGCCGTGGATGAAGAAATGAAACAAAAACTACACAAACACTGGAACGAAGGTGAAATTGTGGAAATGCTAGGCGTTATTTCGCTCTTTGGCTATTTAAACCGTTGGAACGATTCTATGGGAACTTCTATTGAAGAAGGCGCTGTGGAAAGTGGTGAGCAATATCTTGGGAAACACGGGTGGAATAAAGGGAAGCATATTTAACTAATCTTTTCCTTTCACAACAACCACAATCTCCCCTTTAGGCGCTTTGTTTTCAAAATGCTTTAAAACTTCTTCCGCAGTACCACGAACGGTTTCTTCGTGAAGCTTTGTAATTTCTCTTGAAACCGAAACCTGTCTTTCTGCACCAAAATATTCCACGAATTGTGCAAGTGTTTTCAGCAGTTTGTGTGGAGATTCATAAAAAATAATGGTTCGGGTTTCTTCGGCTAAAAGTTCTAATCGTGTTTGCCTTCCTTTTTTCACAGGAAGAAAGCCTTCAAAAACAAATTTATCATTCGGAAAGCCACTGTTTACGAGCGCTGGAACAAAAGCTGTAGCGCCAGGAAGACAATCTACTTCAATGCCGGCTTCTACGCAGGCACGCGTAAGTAAAAATCCAGGGTCGCTTATGGCTGGCGTTCCGGCGTCGCTTATTAAAGCAATGTTTTCGCCACTTTGGATTCGTTTTACAATGCCTTCTACCGTTTTATGTTCGTTGTGCATATGGTGAGAGTACATTTGGGTGCCAATTTCAAAATGTTTTAGCAGTTTTCCACTGTTTCGAGTGTCTTCAGCTAATATTAAATCTACTTCTTTCAACACTTCAACAGCGCGAAAGGTCATGTCTTTTAAATTGCCAATTGGTGTTGGTACTAGATAAAGTTTTCCCATAGTTTAGGGTCGAACGGTTTTTCCGAAGAAATATGAAACCAATAGCAAAACAATTCCAACTAAAGGAAGCGTCATTCCAGGATCACTGATGTGGTAATGTGCAAAACACGCCAAAACCATATCAAAAAATAGCCCTGCATAAGCCCATTCCATCACCCATTTTGGTTTTCTTAAAAGAATAAAGACGATAGCTAAGATCTTTGCCAAAGCCATTGGAATCACCAAATATGTTGGATATTGAAAGTCTTGATAATATCCTTCAATTACCGCCGTATCTGTTAGATAATTAAAAGCAGAATACAGAAATAGGGCGCTGAGTAGCCCAGTGGCTATCCAGTAGATGGTTTTTTGAGGGTTCATAGAATGTGAATTTTAATTAAATCGTTTTTCAATTATATTCATAAATCGGTCTGAATATTCTTCTTTGTTTAGCCAATAATTATAATCGGGTTTTACTTGTCCTTTTATAAAACTTTGCGCTTCTTCATAATTTGGCATCGTATTTATTTGCGAAAGTACACGGGTGTAGTCTTCGGCTTGTCCTTCAAAAAGATGTTTTATGAAGGCCAAACGGTCGTTTAGACCAATATTCAGGCCTTTGTTGACAGTGTCATTCAAAGATTTTGCACGAGATTCCGTTATTGTTTTAGTAGTTTCTTTTTCTTCAACCGATCTAGGAAAAATTTCCATTTGCTTCTTTTCAAATTCAGGCATTTGCTGATAGTTTGCTGCAAATTCTTCCAAATCATTTTTCACATATTTTGAAGCAGATTTTTCTTTCACTTCGCTGGTTTCAGGTCTTGGATTATTGGGAAGCATTTCATCCAGCAGTTCGTCAATGCGATTGCTCTCTTCTGGCATTTGTGCCACAATATCCTTTATTTTTTCCATTAAAGGCTCAATAAGATCTTCTTTGTGGTCTGGTTGTGGAACGGGTTCTGGCTCTGTAAACCAGTTTTCTTCACGGAAACTTTTAGAATCCAAAGAAGCAACATTTGAATCATTGGCGGAATCTTCAATTTGATTTTCAAGATATTCAAGCACGGTTAATTTGTTGTAAAGCTCACCTACCAATCCCTTTATGGAAGCGGTTTTAAAGGTTTTTTCTTCTGCTATCAATTGCTTTGCAAGCAAGGTTAACTGCTCGCGGAGTTTCTTCTTCATATCTTTTTAAATTAAACGGATTTTCTATTTTGTTTTTATAAATTTACGCATCCTAGATGTAAACGTCAACTATTTTCGGTTTCTTGTTAAAATATACAAGCAATCTTGCAGTTAGAGATTCATTTAGAAACAGCAATATTGAAATGTTTGCGTAAAATTAAACTATGTTTCTTGAAAATACCGTAAATCAGAAAGAACAATTTGGCTGGATTGAAGTAATCAGCGGTTCTATGTTTTCAGGAAAGTCTGAAGAGCTAATCCGAAGACTAAAACGCGCCAAATTTGCCCGTCAAAAAGTAGAAATTTTCACACCTTCAATAGATACGCGTTATGCTGAAGACGCAGTAACCAGTCACGATAGCAATCAAATTCGTTCCACACCGGTTCCGGCTGCGGCAAACATTCCAATTTTGGCAGATAACTGTGATGTTGTTGGCATAGACGAGGCACAATTTTTTGATGACGAAATCGTAAAAGTATGTAATGATTTGGCCAATCGTGGCGTTCGGGTTATTGTTGCAGGACTGGATATGGATTATAAAGGAAACCCTTTTGGCCCGATGCCTGCATTAATGGCAACTGCTGAATATGTTACAAAAGTTCACGCAATCTGCACCCGCACTGGCAATCTAGCTCATTACAGCTATAGAAAAGCCAAAAGTGAAGCGCTAGTTTTACTTGGTGAAACCGAAGAATATGAACCCTTGAGCCGCGCAGCATTTTTTAAAGCACATCTTCGTGACAAAGTGGTTAAGCTTGAAGTAAAGGAAGCTGAAGAAATCAATAATGAAAAGGCTGCCGAAAAAACTGGAAAACAAGCATAGTATGCCAAAAGCCACTGAAACTTTATTGGAGATTAACCTTAACGCGTTAGACAATAATTACCAATACATTACTTCAAAATTAAAAAAGGAAACTAAAGTCCTGGCCGTTGTAAAGGCTTATGGCTACGGAAGTGATTCGGTAGCTGTGGCGAGGGAGCTTGTAGATTTAGGGATAGATTATTTCGCGGTTGCTTATACCGGCGAAGGCGAAACTTTGCGAAATGCTTCCATTGAAACGCCTATTTTAGTGCTTCATCCGCTTCCAGTAAATTTTGATGCCATTGTGGATCGTTGCTTAGAACCGAGCATCTATTCTCGGAAAATGTTGGAAGAATTTATTACTTATACTGAAAAAAAACAGCAAAATAATTATCCAATTCACCTAAAATTCAACACGGGATTGAATCGTTTGGGTTTTGATGAAAGTGATATTTCATTTATTGCTGAAACCCTTTCAAAAACCAAAAGCGTAAAAGTGAAATCGGCTTTTTCACATCTTGCTGCGAGTGAAGATTTAAAGTTGAAGGAATTTACGCTTGGACAGATTAAGGCCTTTCGAAAAATTTCAGAAGAACTTTCCGCCAAAATAGGTTATAAACCATTGCTTCATTGCGCAAACACTTCAGGAATCATCAATTATCCAGAAGCACATTTTGATATGGTGCGCACAGGAATTGGACTTTATGGCTTCGGAAATGATCCAGAAGTAAATAAACATTTAAAACCCATTAGCACTTTAAAAACGGTTATTTCACAAATTCACACAATTCAAAAAGATGAAAGCGTTGGTTACAACCGGGGTTTTATTGCTGAAAAAACCACTCTTTCTGCCACGCTTCCCATTGGTCACGCAGACGGAATTCCGCGTTCTTACGGAAAAGGCAAAGGTTGGGTGACAATTAATGGTAAAAAAGCCCATATTTTAGGAAACGTCTGTATGGATATGATAATGGTTGATGTTACGGAAATAAATTGCGAAGAAGGTGATGAGGCAATCGTTTTTGGTCCCGCAGCAATGGCAGATGAATTAGCGGCGGCTATAAATTCTATTTCGTATGAATTAATTACCGCTATTTCACAACGAGTAAAACGAGTGGTTTGCCGTAAATAAAACGGCTATTGCATGTTTTCTTTTATAATATGATACAATTTTTATTAAATTAGCAGATTAACCACTAAAACCAATCGATATGTTAAAAGAATTTAAAAACTTTATTATGACCGGCAATGTGATAGACCTTGCCATAGCCGTTATTTTGGCAGGCGCCGTAGGCCTTGTTGTTAATGGCTTCGTTACCGACGTTATGATGCCAATAATTGGTCATTTTTCAGGAGGTGTAGATTTCGCAGACTTGAAAGTTGTACTAGATCCTGCAGTTGTTGGGGCAGATGGTACTGTTGCAACGCCAGAAAACGCTGTTATGTATGGTAAATGGATAAATACGATTATCAACTTAATAATTGTAGGCTTTGTTCTATTCATAATTGTTAAAGCTTACAACAAAACCAAAAAGAAACAAGTTGAAGCAGCTCCAGCACCACCAGCAGGACCAACTCAAGAAGAATTGCTTATCGAGATTAGAGACGAGCTTAGAAAAAAATAATTTTCAGTCACCGCTATATCACATATTCTAACCTTAAACCCTCTTCTGTTTCAAGCGGAAGAGGGTTCTTTTTTACTTCTATTTATAAGGAAACTTATTAATTAAAATTTGATGAGAAATGATTTGAGAATTTTAGGATTTGCATTCTTGCTGTTTACCTTTTCATTTTCGTACGCACGTGATAAAATAGTTGTTATTGATGTAAGCCACGGTGGAAAAGACAATGGCTATGAAAGTGATGGCCATAAAGAAAAAGATATTGCTTTTGAAATTGCGCTAAAAATCGTTGCCTTGAATAAGCTAGATAATGTGAAAATCATTTTGACTCGTGAAGGAGACTATTTTGTTTCCTTAAAGGATCGTCTGGAATTTATAAATGCTTTAAATCCTGATTATGTGCTTTCACTTCACATAAATTCCAACGATGATACTGAAGTTAGTGGTTTCGACTTTTTTGTAAGCACTCAGATCAACAACTTAAGTGAAAAGTCCAATCGTCTTGCCCAAAGCATTGAAAGTTCCATCCCTA
Source organism: Aequorivita sublithincola DSM 14238 (assembly GCF_000265385.1). Classification (NCBI taxonomy): domain Bacteria; kingdom Pseudomonadati; phylum Bacteroidota; class Flavobacteriia; order Flavobacteriales; family Flavobacteriaceae; genus Aequorivita; species Aequorivita sublithincola. Next base: position 1,116,745 of record NC_018013.1, on the reverse strand, counting down.
AGGAATTCTCAAGCAACGGAATCAAAAACGCAAATTTTTCTATTTTGAAAAATGTAGAAGCACCAATCACACTCATTGAAATGGGCTATTTAAGTAATCCTAAAGATAAATTACTGTTGACTTCTGCAGAGAGTCAAGATAAAATTGCACAAGCCATTTACAATGCAATAAAATAGTCTGCTGCTATAACTGAAAGATTTCCGCAACATCTCAATGCTATCTCATAGCCGTTCAAAGCAATTTGCTCAAGACAGTTTTTTAAATATTTACTAAAGAACTATACTTTTGCCATAAACACTTTGTGCCCTTTGCGAAAAACTTTGCGACCTTTGCGGTTAAATACACGAATCTCAAAATAACAAATCCAGAATATGAAATTAGCTCTAGTTGGTGCCACAGGAATGGTTGGCGAAGTAATGTTGAAAGTATTGGCAGAACGCAATTTCCCAATTGACGAATTACTTTTGGTAGCTTCCGAAAGATCAGTAGGAAAGGAAATGACCTTTAAAGACAAAACATACAAAGTAATTGGTTTAGAAGAAGCCGTTGCCGCAAAACCGAATATCGCCCTATTTTCTGCTGGCGGAAGCACCTCCTTGGAATGGGCTCCAAAATTTGCTGAAGCTGGAACTACGGTAATTGACAATTCATCCGCATGGCGAATGGATCACGATAAAAAGCTCATCGTTCCAGAAATTAACGCAAATTTATTGACCAAAAGCGATAAAATAATTGCAAATCCAAATTGTTCAACTATACAGTTGGTAATGGCTTTAGCGCCACTTCACAAAAAATATAAAATGAAACGCGTTGTAGTTTCTACCTATCAATCGGTTTCTGGTACTGGTTTAAAGGCTGTAAAGCAGATGGAAAATGAGATGGCAGGCATAAAAGGTGAAATGGCCTATCCATACCCAATTCACAGAAATGCATTACCGCATTGCGACTCTTTTGAAGAGAATGGCTACACCAAGGAAGAAATGAAACTTGCGCGTGAACCTCAAAAAATATTGGACGACCGAACGTTTTCAATTACTGCAACCGCAGTCCGTATTCCAACAGCTGGCGGCCATAGTGAAGCAGTAAATGTACAGTTTGAACATGATTTTATCCTTGGCGATATTCGTAAAATGTTGCACGAAACTCCTGGTGTTACGGTACAGGATAATACAGACACAAATACCTATCCAATGCCACTTTATGCTCACGATAAAGATGAGGTTTTTGTTGGTCGCATCCGTCGTGATGAAACGCAGCCAAACACACTCAATATGTGGATTGTAAGTGATAACCTTCGTAAAGGCGCTGCTACTAATGCCGTTCAAATTGCGGAGTATTTGGTGGCTAATTCTCTGGTTTAGTTTTTTTTTTATAACCTAAGACCTTCTTCTTTTAAAATACCAAACTGCAATTCCACCCAAAGGAATAATTGCAAGCAGTAAGAAAACCCAAAGCCAATCAGTGCTTTCTTGTGGCGCATCCGTAGTGCCATAATACACAAAAGCGCCCCAATAATATGGAGATTTTCGAGCGTTATCAATGGTTGCATCTTGAAGATAATTCAAACTTGCTTGATGGAGTGAAAGATTTCGAGATTGGATGTTTTTCAAATTTTGATAGTAATAATCCATCAATTGCGCCGTGCTTTTATCGTTTACTTGCCATAGTGAAAAAAGCACGTTTGGAGCTCCTGCATATCGGAATCCGCGAGCTAAACTCAATGCTCCTTCACCTTTTACCACTTTTCCAACACCTGTATCACAAGCGCTTAAAACAACTAACTGACTGGAAAATTGAAGTCCGTAAAGTTCTTCCAAAGAAAAATTACGATCGTAAAACTGAATGCTCGGTTCACTGTTGAAAGTACCCCCGATTGCGTGGGTAGATAGATGTAAAATTGAATGTGAAGAAGCGTTTTCAATAAAATTAGAGGCTGAAGCTTTTGATTCCATCAATAAATCTGTTGGAAAAAGTTTGGCAATTACTTCTGCTTCAAAAACGGAATAACCCAATTCCTGCGGCGTATTCTTAAATACAGGAAACAGGCCTAAGACTGATTGTTTTTCTTTAAATGAACCCGTATTTTTTAAGTATTCTGAAAAAGAAACCGAGTAAGAAATAGCACTTTCAAAAACCAGAAAAGGCATTTCATTGTATTGAAAAGTTTGTTTTTTTGATGTCAATAAAGTTTGAAATGGTACAAAAGATAAAATTCCGTCAGGAATGATTATCAGGTTTTGAGCCTTTGGCAATTGCAGTTCTTTGTAAAGTTTTAAAGAAACTTCAGCAAAAAATGGAATGTCGTTATTGATAGTGGTTGGACTGTTAAAAAAATGATTATATGAACGAATAGCTTCCGTAAACTGTTCCTTTTCATCTTTAGAATTAACAATTTTTTTGAAAAGTGTTTTTTCTTCTGAAATAATAAATTGATAAACCGTTTCGGACCCAATAAAATAACTCACCAAAGTCTGATTTAAAGTTGTCGCTTTCTTTTTAATTTCATCTAAACAAAACACGGTTTTTGTTTGTGAAACAGAAGCTATTTCGGACTGAATGCTGTCATATAATATTCTTTGCTTTGTAAGTACAAAACTGTATTCTTTTTGCAAAGTTGCAAGTTTAGAATAGTCAAGATTTTTGTTTTGAACTTGTTTTTGAATTTCTTCTCCCAAAGTTCCCAATTCCTTCTGAAGTTGTTGAAATTGGGAAGATTTTTCATTAAGTTTCCCTTTTAAAAAATTTGCATCGGCTACAATTCGACCTTTTATTTTACTATCAAGTTTTATAGCTTTTTCAATCCATTCCACATTTTTGGTGGATATGTATTGTTGGTAAAAAAGCTCCATCATTAGCTCGCTTCTATGTTTTACGTTTTGCTGCGCTATCAATTTGCTATCTTGAATATATAATTGCGCAAACAGAAAATCATTTACTTCAGTAGCTAAATCAAAAGCTTCCAAGGCGTCTTCAGGTTTTCCTTGTTTTGAAAGTACATTTCCGTGTAAATCTAAAACGTCCATCAAAGTGGTTTCAGCGTATAATTGTTCTTTTTTTGGTAGGGATTGTTCCATTTTATAGGAAAGAATTAGTTGTGCATAAACCTTTTGAATTTCAGAAAAAGAGTTGGAAAGTTGATTCGCTGCGAGATAAGTTTCCGCCAAAGACAAGTGCAATTTTGCAGTTTCCCTAGCTTTGGTTTTTGGATCGTTTTGAAGAAGTTTTAAAGCATTTTTGAGGTTGGAACTAGCGTTATCATATTCTTTTTCAGAAAGATTTACTTGTGCCAAAAGCTGAAGCGCTTGAACATTTTGCGAATTTGTACTCAAAATACTCTTCAAAAGAATTTTGGTTTCTTTCGTATCATTTAAAGCGAAATAAGCACTGGCCAGATTAAGTTTTAAATCCAGATTTGAAGGATTTTGATTCAAAGTTTGAACCAGAATATTCTTCGCTTTTTCAAATTCCCCGCGATTGTGATAGAGGACGGAAAGATTTATAATTCCGCTTGTTTCTTGCTTGCTTTGACCAGTTTCCTTGGCGTAGAGAATGTAATGTTTTATGATGGTTTCTGCTTCGGAAAGCGCTTGACTTTTTATATAAAGATTTCCAAGCGGCTTGAGACAATATTCAATAATATCATAATTGCTTAAGCCTTCAGAAAAATATAGTTGCTTTGCTTTTTCGTAAACATCTATGGCTTTTTGAAGTGAACCGTTTTGGGCTTCCACATAACCAATATTGCAATAAGCAATTGTTTTTGCTAATTGAATTTCACTGTCCGTTGCAGAAGTATTTTCAATTGAATTCTGAAGTTTTGAAAGGTTTTCAGGATTTGGTTGCTCTAAAAACGCATCTAAATTTGAGTAAATAATATCAACTGGCTGTTGTTGCGCAACGATTATTCCTAAGTAAAATAGGAAGAAAAAGCTAAGTATATATCGTTTTAGAACTTCCAAATTGCATAGGCTTGAAGTTGTGAAGTGGGTTCATTAAAGTTGAACACATAACGAACGCCCACACTAGGGCCAATACGCACGGCACCTACATTTACACCTATAAAGACACCACTATTAAAATTTGCAAAATTATCTGTACATTCAGTTGTTTGGAATGTATCATTGCTCTCATCCCTAATTACGCCCTCACCAGGAATATTTAAATACGCTTCCCCTTCAGTTTCTGTCGCAATTTTACTTTGAAAATCTAGCTTCAACTGAACTCCCGCGCCAATGGCTAAAAAATTATTCAAGTTGTAGCGATAGGAAATAGGCACCAGATAAGCAGTGATATTATTTTCTTTATTTTTTTCTGACAAGCGCTGTATGTTTTCAATTCCAACGTCATTTAAATCACTTGTTTCAAACTTTTTCAATTCTTCAAAAGAAGCAGCAGAAACGTAGAATTCAGTCTGAAAATAGCCGCGATACGTTTTGAAAGGTGAAACGGTAATTCCAGCAAAAACCTCTCGACTTTTATCTTTTGAAGGTGTGTAAATATAGCCAGCTTTTGCGCCTATTGAAATCCCAGTCATAAAGCGAGTGGTGCTATAATTCGTAATAATTGGTTCATTTTTATCAAAATAAATTGCGGTTCTACTTCGCGTATTCTTTTTGTGAAAATCATCGCCAAATTTCATAGCATATTTTACAAAACCTTTGGTAGAATCACGTTCTATTACATTTTTTTGTGCGGTTCCGGGCAAATATATTTTCTTGAAAGTGAAAATGATTTTGTCTTTTTTAATAATGGTATCTAAACAAGAATAGTTTACCTCTCGCTCCTTCGGGCAGATAGGACATTCGGGATACATTTCCATCACTTCTAAAGTGCTTTTGTCAAACATTTCTGGCGTGTCAACCTCTAAGCGTATTGTGTTTGCCGGTCCTTCACCATTGTTTTGAAATTTCACTTTAAATTTCACCTTTTTGAAGCGAACCAAACGGTAGTTTAAAATAGTTCCGTTGGACGACATTTTATTGGGGTCGTGAGAGGTTACAATTTCAAGCTCGGTGTCCTTTACTGTGTGGTTTCCGTAGTTTTTATCTGGTACATAAATGGTTCTTAAAGTTACCAAAGCGCTGGTGTCCTTCAACATTTCGGGAGTGGTTTTTAAGGTTCTGAAAATATGACGTTCCTCGCCTGGCTGCATATTTTCAAATTCTATAAGTTGATGATTTCTATACATTCCTTTAGATTCTTCTAGGGTAACAGGAAGGACTAAGCGTTTTGTAGAGTCTTGGCTAATTTTTTTATTCAATAAAGGATTGGTTTGTGTTCCAGCAACGAAAGAATTGGAATGGTCCGGTTCAAATTCTGTCGCGAACATTGGATCAGCTGGAGCAATGGTTTCGCCATTGTGAAGCCGCGTATCTTCAAGTATAAAATTGTTGTCTTTAAACTTTTTATCGTTGTAAAAAAGGTATAAACTTCCGCTTGTAACGTAATCTTTGGTGTTTTTATAGCTGGTTATCAGCACCATTTCTTCATCTGGAAGCGGATCTCGGTTTGTTCTTATTATTAAATGTTCGTTTTCAATAAAAAGCGAGGGATTGTTTTCTTCTGAAGTATCAATGGAAGCACTGGAACCATCGATCCCAACGGAAGTTATTTTAACTTTTTCGGGTCTACTTGTAGGTGGTTTTCCATTGTCGTAATTATTGGTGCTCCAGAGCCTGGCGGTATATTCTCCATTATTTTTATACTTATGTTTTGGTTTTTCTTGGGTGCTGAAATTTCCATCTCCAAATTCCCAATGATAGGTATAAAATGCTTTTGGCGCACCCGCTATTTGGTTTAAGGGCGGCATTTCTGGTCTAAAATCCACCTTGTTCCCCATAACGTCATAAAAAATTGGTGCCGTTCGCGTAAGTGTATCTTTCATTGGAGTTTGCCCAACTATGTTCGCAGAGAACACGAAAATGAAAAACATAAAGAAAGTGCGTAAAAACTTCGCCATAGGTTATAGGTTGTTAATGTAGTCTATCAAGTTATCTTCAGAGCCCTTTTGAAGGTTTCGGGTTATGGTTATTTTGCCGTTTTCAGTAATTATGGGAATAGATTCAAAAGCAAATTCATTTTCAGGTTTACTTACGAATATTACGTTTGCAGGTGTGTTTTTGGGAATTTCATTATATTTTTCGCTGAAAACATCGTTAGCAGCATCAAATTCTGAAAACATTCCGACGGCAACGCTTTCAGAATCATACTTTAAAAAAACGTTACTGTTTGCGAGGGAATATGGTGAAAGTGCTTTGTTGTACAAAACACCGCGAGGCTCTGGATTAAGGTTGTATCGCGCAAAACTTAACCAGCCGAATTGAGAAATATCAGTAACAAAAGTACGGTAGCCTGCTATAGAAATTCCGTTGGGACCTTGATAAGGTTCCTCAAAAACGAAAGATTGCGCATTAATTTCCCATAGCACTTGGCATTCAAATTCTGGACATGATGGAGAATTAAAGACCGATAATTCCAAATTTCGATTTTTAGAAGGAACAAAAATTTCTAACTCATTTTTCAATAATATTGGGTTACCATTATATTCAGCTTTTATATAAAGGATGCTTTCACTGAGTAGTGGTTCTACTTTTTGGATATCATTAAGCCCATTTGTGGAAAGTTGGCAGGCAATAATTTCGCCCGGGCGATACATTTCTAGTATTGACAATGTAATGTCGCCATCTATAAATGTGCCATCTAATTGCGTGAACGCTCCTTGGCGAATAAAAAGTATTGTGTTTTGTGCAGCTCTAACTTCGCCTCCAGTGATGTTACTTACTTGAAACGTTTGCACTTTTGGAAGCCTACAATCCTGCGCACTTTGCCTATATATCGTACCATCGATTGGATCTAGTTGATTTGGATTTTGAATAGCTCCAACAGTACAATCCTCAGAATCTGAGCTACAGCCAAATGTTATTATTAAAATGCTGAAACAAAAAAGTGTGATTAGATATTTCATTTGAAAAAAATTTGATGAATTGGAAGAAAGAATTATTCTAATTACTCATCTTCAGTTGGTTTCTAAAATTTTATTGGTAATTAATCTCATTAGATAACACAAGATACGACTTTTAAATATCTGCAAAACTTCTAAGTTTTAAAACCTCATATAAAACATTGCCTTTATATAAAAAAGACCACTTTTTACAGTGGCCTCTTTTTGGCTATCAAATAAACAAAAAATCAACACACCAACTTACTAAGGTAAGGCATTGATAGCCGCAACAAGATTTTCATAAGTATCAACTTGAGTGTCTTGCATAGTAAAAGTATAAATCTGATTTGCTGAAATGGTTACAGCTTGTATTGCATAACGCCAATCATCTCCTTCTGCAGTTGCAAAAATAATATGGGCTTCCAGTCCAATTGGAATTTGGCCGTAGTGTTCAGAGAAAACTTTGGTTTCACTAATATAAGCGTCCAATTGGGCTAAGGCATTTGGCTCACCGTCATAGGATAGATAAACTGCGCTGTTTTCAAAATCAAAACCTTCCGGAACCTTCACTTTCATGGTGGTTTTTGGTCTAGGATCGCTGTAGAATCTATCAATATTGGTCCAACCAAATTCATTTCCGAATACGAAATAATTTGCGCCTTGCGCGAATAATTCCATATTTTCATTTTCTTCCCAAGTAAGGTTTCCGTTTTCGTCTATAACTCCCGTCCACATTATCATTTCTGAATCTTCGCCGCCAGTGTTGTCAAAAGGTACAAGCAAATGAAACCCGCAACTAGATTCGAGAAGCGTGTTATTTTGTCTTACATCAATAAAAAATTCACCACCAGTAATTAATAGTGCTTTGTCTCCGCTGGGCATCAATCCCATAGTTGGTTTATTGGTTGCCATCATATCATTTTTTGCGTATAGATCTATAAAAGTAAGTTCCACGGCTCCAGTAACAGGATTTCCATTATTCGTTAAGCAACCAGCCGGAATATTTATTTGTGCTCCGTCGTTTGATGTAAAAGTAACACCGTCTTCAGCATTAAAAGTTGCTGTCTCTGTGTGCTGCGCTAAAGCTAAATCTCTGAGGTTTTTAAATTGAGCAACAGTTGGTGCCACAAAAATATTTTCAATTGGATCTACTTCTTCTTTGCTACAACTTATACTTGCTAATGCTACTAAGCATGCTACTATAAGTGTTGAGAAAGAAAATTTCATTTGTTTGTGACTCGCTTTTTTCATGATTTCTAAAATTTTAAGATTATACCCATATATCAACAGATTTAAAATTTGTTACCCCTCAGTTGTAAGTTTTCCTTATTTTTAAGTTTTAAAACCTCACTTTGAAATCTAAAAAAGTACATTCAGACCAGCAATATGTTGCAGCACTCGTGGCCAACGATAGTATTATTATTAATGAGATATATACCAAGTTTGCACCTAAAGTGATTGGGTATGTTTGTAAAAACAGTGGTGATGAAGCTGCGGCACGCGATATTATTCAGGAAACGCTCATTACAATTTACGATCAAGCAAAAACGAACGGATTGCAGCTTACTTGCCCCTTTGACGCCTATTTTTTCTTAATCTGTAAACGTAAATGGCTCAATTCAATCAAAAAAAGTGGCAATAAAGAGGTAACAATTGAAGAGGAACGTTTATATATAAGTGACGATGCTGATGAACAAGCAGCAAAAACTCAACAATTTGAAGAGCAACAGAACCTTTACTTGGCTGTACTCTCAACAATGGGTGAAACCTGTAAAAAGATAATCACTCTGGGTTTTTCGGCAATGTCTATGCAAGAAGTGGCAGATCAAATGGACGTAACGTATGCGTACGCCCGCAAAAAAAAGTCGCTTTGTATAAGTAAACTCACCCAATTAATTAAAGAAAGCGCTCTGTATAGAAAGCTTAAAAAAGATTACTATTGATATGGAAAGTGAAGCCAATGAACTATTTATAAGCTACCTTGATAATGATTTATCAACTGCTGAACGTGAATTATTTGAAAAGAGATTGAGTGAAGATTCAGTATTTTCTGAAGAATTTTACGAATTTAAAAGCATTTATGCCGTTTTGGAAAATAGGCTTTCATACCAACGTGCTTCAGTTTTAGAAACTATAAATCAAGCAGATACTAATTATAAGTCTGAATCTGCAACAACTATTCCCAAGAAAAAAGTGATTGAGTTTAGGCCTTGGAAATATGGTATTGCCGCAACAATTCTATTGGCTGTAGGATTGTTTCTGTTTAATAATTTCCAAAAACCATCCTATTCAGATTATGCCACTCATGAAAATATTTCGTTGACTATGAGAGGGAATACAGATGAAATTGCTAAAAATGCAGAAATCGCTTTCAATGCGAAAAATTATGAAGAAGCATTAAAATATTTCAATCAACTTTTAAGTGTGTCATCAGAAAATATTCAATATCAATATTATAGATCTGTAGCTTTAATAGAAATGAATAAGTATGAAGACGCTGAAACTTTACTAAAAGATATTTCAAAAGGCAATTCGGTCTATGCGTCCAAAGCAACATGGTTATTGGCGTTGAGCTCGTTAAAACAAAAAAATTATATTGAATTAAAGGAAATTTTAAATACAATTCCTTCAGACGCTCCTGAATATAAAAATGCACAAAGACTATTAACTGAGTTATGATCTAGTCGATTCTTGTTATATATTCATTTCAATTCTTAAATAATTCTAAAAAATACCAACATTTGGCATTAAAATTTTCGTTATCTTTAAAGAATTAACTTAAAAATTGAAGCCCATGAAATCTACTTTTACTACTATCCTAAGAATTGTTTTAGGCTTAGGATTACTCTTTTTTGGACTGAGCAAACTGATTCACTTCAATTTTATGCCCACGCATATTTATACGGGTGATGCGGCTAACTTTATTGACTCGCTTAGCAACACAGGTTACATTCTGAAAGTTGTTGGTTGTTTTGAAATTTTTATCGGATTGCTTCTGCTGCTTAACAAATGGGTTGCATTTGCATTACTTTTATTGGCTCCCATAACGTTAAATATTTTAATGTTCCATTTGTTTATGGATACTCCAGGCCTCATTCTGGCTGTAATAGTTTTGGTTTTAAACGCTGTATTAATCTACAAACATTGGAAAGTTTACAGACCGCTATTTCATTGAAAATGAACCTTTCTTTTTAAAATTAAGGCTTCCAATTAGGAAGCCTTTCCGTTTTTTTGAACTATTTTCTTTTCACTTTAAAAGTGTACTTTTGCATTTCGCAAAAATATATAAATATGAAGCTTTCAATCTTTCCTATAATTTTAATCTTGGCACTTGTTGGCTGCAAAGAAGAACCTAAAAAAGAAGTAATTTCCGTGACCTATCCGCAGACAAAAACAGTAGATACCGTGGACACCTATTTTGGTGTTGAAGTGAAAGATCCATATCGATGGTTGGAAGATGATCGAAGCGAAGAAACCGCGGAATGGGTAAAAGAAGAAAACAAAGTAACCTTTGATTATTTAAACAAAATACCTTTTCGCGAAGAACTGAAGAATCGTTTGTCTGATCTTTGGAACTACGAAAAAGTAGGGGCTCCTTTTAAAGAAGGAGATTTCACCTATTTCTATAAAAACGACGGCTTACAGAACCAATATGTAATATATCGTTACAAAACGGGAGAAGACCCAAACAAAGCCGAAGTATTTTTAGATCCGAATACCTTTAAAGAAGACGGAACAATTTCTTTAGGTGAAACCAGCTTTTCCAAAGATGGTAGTCAACTTGCTTACAGTATTTCTGAAGGAGGAAGCGACTGGCGAAAAGTAATCGTAATGAATACTGAAACCAAGGAATTGGTTGGCGATACGTTGAAGGACATTAAATTTAGTGGTCTTTCGTGGAAAGCTGAAGATGGATTCTATTACTCCAGTTACGATAAACCAAAAGGGAGCGAACTGTCTGCAAAAACAGATCAGCACAAAGTGTACTACCACAAAATGGGAACTCCACAAAGTGAGGACAAAGTGATTTTTGGAGCGACATCAAAGGAAAAACATCGCTACATTGGCGCTTCAGTTACAGAAGACAACAACTACTTAACGATAAGCGCTAGCACTTCTACATCTGGTAATAAGCTTTTCATTAAAGATCTTACAAAGCCAAATGGGCCATTCGTTACCATTTTGGATAATACCGATTCAGATTCCTATATCTTGGAAAACGTTGGTTCTAAGCTTTATATTATCACAAATATGAACGCACCAAACAAAAAAATTGTTACTGTAGATGCCTCAAATCCAACTCCAGAAAACTGGAAGGATTTTATTCCTGAAACTGAAAATGTGCTTTCCCCAAGTACAGGAGGCGGAAGCATTTTCGCCAATTATATGGTTGATGCAGTTTCAAAAGTAGTGCAATATGATTATGACGGTAAACTAATTCGTGAAATAAAACTTCCAGGAGTAGGTTCTGCAGGTGGTTTTGGAACAAAAAAGGAAGAAAAAGAACTTTATTATTCTTTTACAAATTATGTAACTCCGGGCAGCATTTATAAATATGACATTGCGAGTGGTGATTCTGAATTATTCATAAAATCTGAAATTGACTTCAACCCTGAAAATTTTGAAAGCAGCCAAGTTTTCTATACTTCTAAAGACGGAACGAAAATTCCAATGATAATCACACACAGAAAAGGATTGAAGTTGGACGGTAAAAACCCTACTATTCTTTATGGTTATGGTGGATTTAACATTAGCCTTACTCCAAGTTTTAGCATTGCAAATGCTGTTTGGATGGAACAAGGCGGTATTTATGCAGTACCAAACTTACGTGGCGGTGGCGAATATGGAAAAAAATGGCACGATGCAGGAACACAAATGAAGAAGCAAAACGTTTTTGACGATTTTATTGCTGCAGCCGAATACTTAATTAAAGAAAACTATACATCCAGCGACTATCTCGCCATTCGCGGTGGTTCTAATGGAGGCTTACTAGTTGGTGCAACAATGACTCAAAGACCAGATTTGATGAAAGTAGCACTTCCAGCAGTTGGTGTTTTGGATATGCTTCGTTATCATACTTTCACAGCTGGTGCTGGTTGGGCTTATGATTATGGAACTTCAGAAGACAATAAAGAAATGTTTGAATACCTAAAAGGATATTCGCCATTACACAATGTGAAAGAAGGAGTTGCATATCCTGCAACCTTGATTACCACAGGCGATCACGACGATAGAGTAGTGCCAGCACACAGTTTTAAATTTGCTGCCGAACTTCAATCAAAACAAACAGGAACCAACCCAATTTTAATAAGAATTGAAACCGATGCCGGTCACGGAGCAGGAACGCCTGTGAGTAAAACTATTGAGCAATATGCTGATATTTTTGGGTTTACACTTTTTAATATGGGTTATGAAAAATTGCCAGAAAGTGTGACTAAAGACACTAAAAAATAATAAGAAAGCCCCGCAACAATAGCGGGGCTTTTACTTTAATCTAATTTCTCAGTTAGTTTCTTAAACGTTTTTCGGGGATCTTTATTTTCATATAGAATCTCGTAAACTGCATCAATAATTGGTGTTTTGGCCTTTTTCTTTCCTTTTTGTTGGTTAAGGAAATAGGCGCTTTTAGTAGCATAATAGCCTTCAGCAATCATACTCATTTCCAGTTGGGCACTTTTTACGGTATAGCCTTTCCCAATCATCGTTCCGAATAATCTATTTCTACTAAAAACGGAATAGCCCGTAACTAAAAGATCTCCCAAATAAGCGGAATCATTAATATCGCGTTTCATTTTGTGAACTTTTTTCACGTACTTTTTCATCTCACGAATGGCGTTGCTCATCAATACGCTCTGGAAATTATCTCCATAGCCAAGTCCGTGGGCAATTCCTGCGGCGACCGCGTAAATGTTTTTAAGCATCGCAGCATATTCGGTTCCAAGAACATCGTCGCTGGTTGTGCATTTTATGTAATCACTACTTAAAACGTCAGCAATTAGTTTTGCTTTTTCGTCGTCCGCACTGGCAATTGTTAGGTATGAAAGTCTTTCTAGGGCAACTTCTTCAGCGTGACAAGGCCCAGAAATAACCCCAATATTATTGAATGGAACTTTATAATGGGTGTTGAAATGGTCCCCAACAATCAAACTTGTTTCGGGAACAATCCCTTTAATAGCTGAAAAAACTATTTTATTTTCTAAAGAAACTGTCAATTTCTCAAGCTCTTTATGAAGAAACGCCGAAGGAATTACAAAGATTAAACAATCCGCATTAGCTATGGTTTCATTAATATCGTTGCTAAGTTTTAACTGTTTTAAGTTAAATTCCACAGAACTTAAATAATTGGGATTGTGCTTATTTTTCTTAATAAAATCGATTGCCGTCGCACTCCGCATATACCAGCCAACTTCATCTAAGTTTTCACAAAGCATTTTCACAATTGCTGTAGCCCAGCTTCCGCCGCCAATGACTGCAAATTTTGGTTTTTCTGACATTTAATTGTTTTAGAAATTAATTTCTTTGAGAATATCGAATTAGAAGCATTTGTATTAATTGATTTTTGCAACTTAGATATTCAAGATAAATAGAACTTTTATTTCAAAAGTACACAATTCCTGTCGAAACATTTGTTCATTGGAATATTGAAATGCTTGTTAAACGTTTTAGGTGAAAAAATATAAAGATTGGTTTTAACTAAAATTTCTTAGAGATAATTTTGAATGACTTGAAGTATTCTTTTTGGAGATAAGCCCACAATTTCCTGCAATTCAGAAACTGTTCCGTGTTCCGGAAAAACGTCTGGAATTCCAATGATTTCAATTTTATTTTTATAACCGTTTGAAACAGCGAAAGCAGCAATAGAAGTTCCTAAACCGCCGATAATTGTACCGTCTTCAACTGTTATAACCTTGTCGTATTTCTTTAAAATTTTATGGAGAAGTGTTTCGTCTAAAGGTTTTAAGAATCGAATGTCTACCAAACCAATTTTTTCTTGTTGTTCAGAAGAAAGTGTTTCAATTGCTTCTTTGGCATTATTTGCAATTGTTCCAAGGGTTAAAATAACGATGTCAATTCCTTCTTTTAATACTTCAGATTTTCCGATCTCAATTTTGCTGAAAGGTTTTTGCCAATCCAAGATATTTCCTCTTCCTCGCGGATAGCGGATAAATATAGGTAGGTCCAGACCTTGCTGTGCCGTGAACATTATATTTCGTAGTTCAATTTCATTGCGAGGTGCAAAAATGATGAGGTTTGGAATACAGTTTAAATATGCCAAATCAAAAATGCCGTGATGCGTTGGGCCATCTTCACCTACAATACCAGCGCGGTCTAAACAGAAAATAACTGGAATTTTTTGAAGACATACATCGTGAATCAGTTGGTCATAAGCACGTTGCAGAAATGTTGAATATATATTGCAGAAAACAGTAAAACCTTGAGTTGCAATTCCTGCGGCAAAAGTGACCGCATGTTGTTCTGCGATTCCCACATCAAAAGCTCTCTCGGGGAAGACATCCATCATAAATTTTAAGGAGCTTCCTGTTGGCATTGCTGGCGTTATACCTATAATTCTGTCGTTTGTTATAGCGAGTTCAACTAACGTTTTTCCAAATACATCCTGAAATTTAGGAGGTTGTCGTTCATTGCTTTTTGGAGCAAGATCTCCGGTAAGCGCGTCAAATTTTCCTGGGGCGTGATAAACTACTTGGTTTTCTTCGGCTTGGCGTAATCCTTTGCCTTTCTTTGTAATAAGATGGAGCAATTTTGGTCCTTGAACATTTTTTAATCGCTCCAATTCAGAAATTACAAGTTCTAAATCGTGGCCGTCAATTGGGCCGGAGTAATCAAAATTTAGTGCTTCAAATATGTTGTCGGCATCCTTAGCACCGTTCAATTTAACTTTAGTGAAATAATTTTTTAGTGCGCCCACGCTCGGATCTATTCCTATAGCATTGTCATTCAGAATTACCAAAATATTTGTATCTGAAATTCCTGCATGATTCAAAGCTTCGAAAGCCATTCCGCTGGCAATAGAAGCGTCACCAACCACTGCGATGTGCTGTATATTCGTTTCACCTTTCAATTTTGAAGCGATTGCCATTCCCAAAGCTGCCGAAATTGCGGTACTGCTGTGGCCAACTCCAAAGGTGTCGTATTCGCTTTCTGCTCTTTTAGGAAAACCGCTAATTCCGCCCAACTGTCTGTTTGTGTGAAAAATTTCCTTTCGACCTGTTAAAATTTTATGACCGTAGGCTTGGTGTCCCACATCCCAAACTAAAATATCTTTTGGAGTGTTGAACACATAATGCAAGGCAATAGTGAGCTCTATAACTCCTAGACTAGCACCTAGATGGCCTTCTTTGGTTGCCACAATATTTATTATGAAATCACGAAGCTCGTTCGCTACTTGAGGCAAAGTTTCCTTTGGAATCTTCCTAAGATCTTTGGGAGACTGGATTGTATTTAGAATATTTTCTGACACACAACAAAGATACAGCTATTGAGAATTTGTTAATTGAGGAATTCGTTAATTTGTTAATTCGTAATTTCGTTTTTCGAATTCATATTAAAAACTAAAATCTTGAGCGTAATAGATCCTTTTGACGATACTTATTTTATGAAACGCGCCATGCAAGAAGCGGAAGCGGCTTATGAAAAGGGAGAAATTCCAATAGGTGCGATAATAGTTATAAAAAACCAGATTATTGCCCGATCTCATAATCTAACCGAAACATTGAATGATGTTACTGCCCACGCCGAAATGCAAGCCATTACCGCAGCAGCGAACTATTTAGGAGGAAAATATTTGATTGATTGTACGCTGTATGTAACTATTGAACCTTGCCAAATGTGCGCAGGAGCTTTGTTTTGGAGCCAAATTTCGAATATTGTTTATGGCGCAAGAGATGAGCAACGAGGCTGTATTTCAATGAATACTCAATTGCATCCAAAAACTATTATGAAGGGAGGAGTGATGGCTGATGAAGCTTCGCAACTGCTAAAACATTTCTTTATTGAAAAGAGAAATTTAAATTAGTTTTCTTTACAATTTAGCAGATAAATTAGTTGCCAATAAATTTAAATAAAAAAGAGACTGCCTTTTCAGACAGTCTCTTTTCAGTTTTTAAAATTGACAACTATTTAGTTGATTATCAATTTAGTTGTTTGAGAACGATCAGCACTATTAATCTGCATCAAGTAAATACCTGAAGTAAGACCAGAAGCGTTGATAGTTGCGCTTTCTTGAAGTTCAACTTTTTGGTTGAAAACTTTTCTACCGTTCATATCAAAGATAGCTATTGTAGCTTCTCCAACATCAGAGCGAGATTTAATAGTAATTGCTCCATTTGAAGGGTTAGGATAAACTATAAAGTTATTTTCAAGGTTTCCGAATTCAGAAACACCGACTATACAATCTGTAGGAACGTCAAAAGCTTCAACACCATCAGATCTGCTGCTGCTGCTTCCTTGAGTAGCACTTTCTCCAAGACCTCTCTTGGCAAAAGCACGCCAGATTATACATCTATTGGCTCCACCATTAGTAAGCTGGTCTGCTTCCAAAATAGCATCACGTCCATCTACAAACCCAGGGCTACAAGGTTGCAGCTTCAAACCATCAATAACAAGTTGAAGAGCAATATTATTACCGCCAGTTCCATTTTTAACGTCTGGGTCAAAGCCATATTGATCTATTAAATCCCACGTTAAATCCCATAGCATGGTTGCCCAAACTGAGCCAACTCCGTGTGGAACGGCTTGTGTTTTAATATTATTGTATGTAAAATCGTTAACAGCGAAATCTGTATTATAGAATTTGGTTCTAATACCTCTTCCCGATACTCCTTCGCCAATGGCATAAGTACCTATTCCACGATAATCGGTTCCAGCGTCACCTGGCTTCATAGTTAACATCAAACCAAAGTAATCACTCCATCCTTCACCCATCTGTTCGTCGTTTTGCAGACAGCTTGATGCGCTAGGACCTCCAGTTAGACGATTGGATATACCGTGACCGTATTCGTGAGCAATTATAACATTATCCAGATCACCATCTCTTTGGAAAGGATCATTTCCACTACCATCGTCACGCAAAGTAGCGCTAATAGTATCTCCGTTAAGAAGTGCAGTTATAAGTGCTTCTCCATCTGATTGGTATATCATAATTGCAGGTATTGTAACTCCAGAACCATTCCCTCCCATTTTAAGAGGTTCTAATGGAACGTCATTCACAACTATAATAGCAACCGCACCTTCATTTTGGGCGGCGATTGTCTTGTCCTTATAAGCACAGCTTCCTCTTCTTATTAGGACGATTTTCCCGTTTAATTCACTTCCATTAGTTACAGGATCACAACCATCGTGAGGATCGCCGGCATTATCCGTTAGTACTGCAAGATTTGCGGTAATTGGACTAGTTGGTAATGCTGGTGCAAAATTGGAATCCGCCCCATAATAAATGCCAGCTAAAGAGCCGTCATTTACTGTTAGTAAAGTTCCTAAAACTGCTCCAGGAGCACTCCAAAGATACATTTGCATTCTAGGAGCTCCGCCATCTGGAGGTGTAGAGAAGTTTGCGTTATTTGATCCACTTCCATCTTGTGCATCTGCAACTACGAAATCATTTCCAAGTCCAGGATTGCCATAATTGTTTTTTTGAAAGTTTCCGCTTTCCTCATCAAAACCGTAAAGGTAAAAAATGTCGTGCATCATATTGTTCATGTAGAACAAATTGGTAATAGCAGCATCTAAATAGTTGTTTGGAGCTTCAGGTAGGTTGAAAGGAAAATCGAATGTTAGAGTTGTGCCACCTTCAGCAGTTGCGCCAGCACCATTATTTCCATTTTTATCTTCGTTTGCCAAAACATTGTTTCCCTTTGTTTCAGTAAATTCTGCTCCAGGACTACCATCCCAATCATGCCATCCAAATGGAGAGGCAGTGGCATCAGATGGGTCAATAACCAATTGATCTACACCTTCGTTTGGTGCAATTAATGGTAATGGAAAAACACGGTAGGAAGAACCATCTCCCATTGTGCGACTTGAATTACTTACTTTGTTGTTTGAAAAAAGTAAGCTACCTGCATTAGAGTGTGAATGTGAACCTTCATAATTACAGCTCACTACCCAATCGTTTGTGTCCAATAATTCTCCTGTAAGAGCATCTATACGAACATTATAGTAATGTGATGCATCTAAAAGATAAATGCTCAAATCCCAAGAAAGCTTTAAAGCTCCCGTTTCATCCATCTTTTGATAAACAAGTTCTACTGGAATATTTTCTAAAGAAATGCCTCCGTTGGAAAAAATGTAACTCGTATTGGAAGTTGTTTCCAATAATTTAAGGTTTGAAGGGTTTTGAATACCCAAGGCGGTTGCAGCTTTAGATATTGCATTTACTGCAGATATTGATGGTGCAGTGCTGTTAACCTTTGCGGCAATATTTTCCGTAAAAGAAAGATTAGCGCTAACAACTGCTCCATTTTTTATAACAAATGGCGAAACAGAATTGTACAATTTAATGCCTTGGTGGCGTTGTTCCGCATAAACAGTTTGAACTTTCATACTTTTTGATGAAGTCTGCGAAGCAATTGAAATACCCGAAATATCCTGCTGTTGAAGCGAATACTGCGTTCGGTTTTGTTGAAGATACGATTTTATCACGCTGCTGTAATCTTGCGCGAACGAAACGTTTACTGCAAAAATGATAAGTAAGTAGAGAACTTTTTTCATAAGGTAAAAATTAAGTTTTTAGGTGATTATGATCAGAAATGATTGACCATAAAAATGTTTAATTAAAAGTTAATAAAATAGAGTTTATAAAAATATCATAAAATTGGGTATAAAACCTGCATATATCTGCTTTTTAACATATTTCAGCTTAATATATATGAATATTTCTTGCTATCAAACTATTCTGATCTTTTAAAACTAGAAATCAAATGGCAACTAATTCCTAAAAAATAAAAGAGAGACCCTGTAAAAGGCCTCTCTTTATATATTTAAAATAGGATGTATTTAGTTGATAATCAATTTCGAAGTTTGTGACCTTTCAGCACTTTCTATCTTTATCAAATAAATTCCGGTATTAAGACCACTGGCGTTTATACTTGTAGTATTTTGAAGATTTACTTGTTGTGTAAATACTTTTCTTCCATTTATATCGAAAATTGATATGGTTGTGTTGCCAACATCAAATCTGGATGTTATATTTATTTCACCTTTGGATGGGTTTGGATAGATAATGAAATTGTTTAAACTACCAGTATCATTTACTCCCAATTGACAATCAACAGGTACATCAAAAGCTTCGGTACCGTCTGATTTACTATTTGAACTTCCTTGAGTTGCACTTAGTCCAAGACCTCGTCTGGCAAAAGCACGCCAAATAATGCATCGGTTTGCGCCACCGTTAGCCAATTGGTCTGCTTCAAGGATTGCGTCCCTTCCATCTACGAATCCTGGGCTACATGGTTGTAGTTTTAATCCATCTATTACTAATTGCAAAGCAATGTTATTTCCGCCATTACCATTATATATATCTGAGTCAAAACCATATTGAGTTATTAAATCCCAAGTCATCTCCCAAAGCATCGCTGCCCATACTGACCCTACTCCGTGCGGGGCAACTTCTGTTTTTATATCATCATAGGTATGAGGGTTTACGGCAAAATTGGTGCTATAAGGATAAGTTCTAATTCCATTAGGATCACCGGAGGCATAAGATCCCATTGGTCTAGGAGTTGCTCCCGTGTCTCCATTATAAATGGTCATAACCGTTGCGAAATAATCGCTCCAGCCTTCGCCCATTTGTTCTTCATTACCCAAACAATTAGTGTTAAATCTTCCACCAGTAAGTCTGTTTGATATTCCGTGGCCATATTCGTGGACTACTATTTCAGTGTCAAGATCGCCATCAAGGGCAATTGGTACATTTGTTCCATTTATTGTTCCGTTAACAGATCCAGACACTAACTGCGTAATTATTGGCTCTCCAACTACATCAGAAACGGCAAACGCTGGAATAGAAACTTGGCATCCTACTACGCCACCGCCCATAAGAGGTGGATCTCCTGCTACATTGTTTACTATTATTACAGCAGCGGCACCATTGTTTTCAGCTGCCAAAACTTTAAATCCAAATTCGCACTCACCTCTTCTTATTACTACAATTTTTCCGTTTAGGGCACCGCCATTGGTAATATTGTCGCATCCGTCATTTGGATCTGTAGAAGGACCAGAATTGTCATCTTCAATTAAAACCAAATCACCAGTTAGGTTTAGTGGAATTCCCCCACCAAAATTTGCTGGAGTACCACCATAAGTTCCTGCCAATGGTCCACCATTAATTGTAAAAATATCTGTAATAGGCCCTCCAGCGCCACCAGTCCATATATACATTTGCATTCTTGGATTGCTTCCGTCTGGTGGAGTACCAAAGTTTGCATTGTTGGTTCCGCCGCCGTCTTGAGCCTCTGCATTTACCGAATCATTCCCGTTGCCACCGTTTCCATAGTTGTTTTGCTGAAAGTTTCCACTGGCTTCATCAAAGCCATATTGATACATTACATCGTGAATAACGTTATTCAAATAAAATAAATTTACCGTAGAAGCATCTCTAAAATTTGCTGGAGATTGGGGTAAATTGAATGGAAAATCAAAATTCAAAGAAGGTCCACCATCGGGTGAATCTCCTGAATTTGTATCACACAAATCTAAATATGCATAAACATTGTTTCCTCTTGTAATTGTGAATTCTGCACCTGTAACACCATCAGTGTCGTGCCATTTAAATGGAGACGCGGTAGCATTTTCAGGGTTGATTACTAAAGTATCAGGACCACCGTCAGGGTTTCTTAATGGTAATGCAAAAACTCTATATTGGGCATCTACAAGCGCATTTTTATTGGCTGAAGTATTGTTTTCAAACAAAATACTTTCGTTATTTTTTAATCCATGATTGTGGTTTACTCCAAAATCCGGTAGCTCGCATTGAGACACCCAATCATTAGTTTCCAATAGTTCACCAGTAAGTGCGTCAATACGCACATTATAATGATGGTCTGCATTCAATAAATAGATACTCAAATTCCATGCTAGTTTTAGGCTGTTTGTAGCTTCTAAATTTTGATAAACCAATTGTACGGGAATGTTTTCTAAAGAAATAGTTCCGTTGGAATAAGTGTAAGAATTGTCAATACCAGTTTCAAGTAAAGTTAAATTTGAGGGAGTGTCGAGCCCCAATGCCGCGGCTGCCTTCATTATTGCCATATTAGGAGTAACAGAAGGAGTTGTGGCATTTACTTTTAAAGTTAAATTTTGAACAAAAGAAACTTTTGCTGAAGTAACGGCGCCATTTCGTAAAACAAAAGGTGAAGTAGAATTAAACACCAAAATGCCTTGATAACGCTGTTCAACATAAACAGTATTCGCTTTCAGGCTTTTTGAAAAACTCTGAGTTGCGATGCTAACATCTGCAATATCCTGAGCTTGCAATGCTAATTGTGATCTATTATTCTGCAGATATGACTTTACTACGGAAGAATAATCTTGCGCGAAAGAAAAATTGAAAGCTAACAGAAATAGTAAGTAGGTAATTTTTTTCATAAGAAATAGATTTGGTTAAAACTAGGGAGTATGTGTTTGTAAATTATTATTCTAAAAGTATATTAAAATCACGGCTTTACAAGACGAAAATTAATATTTAACTAAGTTAATTGATTGATTTTTAAAGATTCCCCTTTATTTTTTGAAAAATTTGAAGTGCATTGCCATCAGTTAATCGAGAAATGTAACTACAACATTCCATTAAATATTCATAAACCGATTGGTTTTTAGAAAGGTCGTACTCAAACATTCTCAATAATAATTTATCGTATTGACGAGCATTTTCATTGTTATGATTTTCATAAGCAGTGGTGAAAGCATCTAACAGCGTTGACAATATTGTGTAACCAGCAATTTCCTTTTCCATTACTTCAGTGCTTTGGTACACTTTTTCAACACTTATCTTTATAATGTCTGAGATTTGAGCTTGATATTGACTTCTATCCAGCAGAGATTCGGAAAAAGTGCCTTTCAGAATTTCTTCTTCATTCTCTATAAATATAGATGCAGCTTCGGCAATTAATGTGTTTATGGCAAGTGAACGTAGATAAGCCAATCTATTCTGCGAAGTTTTTAAACCTGAATAAACTTCTTTCTTTAAACTATTTCGAACTAAATTAATTAAATATTCTAGCGCTATTTCTTCTTCAATCAAACCTAAATTAATGCCGTCTTCAAAATCTATAATTGTGTAACAAATATCGTCCGCAGCTTCTACGAGAAATGTAAGCGGATGACGCGCAAAACCATCACTATTTCTATTTAAAAGACCTAACTCAGAAACTACCTCGCCAAAAAATTCCGTTTCACTTTGAAAAACTCCAAATTTTTTGTCAGCAACATGTGTAGTAGGTTTTTTAGGAAGCGATTGTTTAGGATATTTCATAAACGCACCTAATGTGGCATAAGTAAGTCTTAGTCCACCTTGAACACCATCTTTAGATTCAGTTAAAATCTTGAAGCCATTGGCATTTCCTTCAAAATCTACTAAGTCCTGATATCCTTTTTCAGTAAGTTGATTTTTAAAACGTTTGCCATTTCCATTCAAAAAATAATCGCCAATCGCCTTTTCGCCGCTATGCCCGAAAGGTGGATTGCCAATGTCGTGCGCCAAAGCGGCGGCGGCTACAATCGCTCCAAAATCGTTAAATTGATATCCGTGAGAAGTCTGTAACTGTGGATGTTTTTTCAGAAGTTCTTTTCCTACAATTCTTCCCAAGGAACGGCCAACAACAGAAACTTCCAAACTATGCGTCAATCGTGTGTGAACAAAAGAAGTTTTTGAAAGTGGAATAACTTGCGTTTTATCCTGCAAACTTCTAAAAGCTGAAGAAAAAATCACGCGATCATAATCTACTTCAAAACCTAAACGGGTTTCGTTTTCCTCTATTCGCAAACGTTTGTTTTTGTCGCCTTGCTTCCGTAGCGAAAGCAGTTGTTCCCATTGCATCATAATTCTAAAAAATTTTGAAGCAAGATACTATTTTCAAAAAGTACCACAATGATAATTTTAGAATAGTTACTTAACCTTTGGCTAACGCTATGGTGACAAATTGGTAATACCTAATTAACACGGGGGTTACATTGGACGAGTTTCTTTGCACAAATAAATCAAACGACAAAAATGAAAATAATTATAAACCTTTTATTCATCTTTTTAACGTCAGTTTCAATAGCGCAAACAAGCACTATTGTAGGAAAACTTACAGATACAGATTACAATAACGAACCCTTGCCTTTTGCAAATATTTTTCTGAAAGGAACCACTAAAGGAATAACTTCAGACATTGATGGTTTGTATTCTTTGGATAATATTGAACCAGGAACGTACACCGTGGTTTACAGCTTTGTGGGTTATGAAACAGTTGAAATTCCCGATGTAAAAATTATTGCAGATAAAGTAACAAATATTGATGTGCCGATGGGTGCGAGTGCTGCTGCTTTAGATGAAGTGGTAATAAAAACCACAACGCGTCGAGAAAGTGCTGTTGTCTTATTATTGGAACAAAAGAAAGCAGTTGGAATTACCCAATCCATCGGAGCGGAAGATCTGGCCCGAAAAGGCGTTAGCGATGCTGAAGGTGCTGTGACCAAAGTAACAGGAATTAAAAAACAAGCTGGCGTAAAAAACATTTTTGTTCGCGGTTTAGGAGACCGTTACAATTCTACAACTTTAAATGAATTGCCGCTGCCTTCCGAAGATCCTGAATACAAAAATATTTCGTTGGACTTTTTGTCTAGCGATGTTATTGAAAGCGTGGGCATCAACAAAACATTTTCAGTTCCTCTTTACGGCGATGTTGCGGGAGCCAATATAAATATTGTGAGCAAAGAACTTACAGGGCCGGGAAGTTTGCAGTTTTCAATTTCTCCGGAAGTGAATTCGCGTGCCATTGGAAAGCAATTTTTAATGATGGACAATGCCAAATACATTGGCAATATTCACAATGTACACGTTCCGATTACAGATTTGAAGTTACATGCTTTTGATAACAACTTTAAACCAAACACTCAAAACGCGCAGCTTAATTCCAGTTATTCCCTTTCTGGCGGAAAGCGTTTTGATATTGGGAACAATAGGTTAAGTCTTTTCTTCGTGGGGAATTTTGACAATAAATATGAATATCGAAAAGGAACTGCAGATAGGATTAATGCCGCGGGTGGCTACAATCAAGAATTCAGCAAAACAGAATATAACTACCACGTTTCAAAACTGGCGATGGCAAATGTTAAATGGCGTTTTCCGAATGGAGATTATATTGCGGCAAACAGTATGTTCATAAAAAACAACAGCCAAAGTGTTGCCGATTATTACGGATTGAAAGCCGGACTTACCGAAAATGACGAACCTGAAAATCCGATTCGTGCTTTTATAAGAAGACAGCAGGAAAACGAAAACAACCTTTTTGTAAACCAGCTTTTAACTTCGCTTACTCTTAACGAAAAATTGAGCTTAGAGGCGGGCGCTTCCTATAACACAATCCGTGGTTATGAGCCGGATAGAAGAACCAATACGTATGTTATTGACGTAAATGCAGATGTTGCCAAAGCGGCTTCGGGCAGTGCGCTTAACAACCGCTTTTATTCAAATCTTGAAGAAAACGATTTGGCTGGAAAGCTCTATTTGGATTATGAATTGAATGGAAAAAATGAAAACACAAACAATAGCCGAATCCGTTTGGGTTATAATTATAGAGATACGGACAGAACGTTTAATTACACGCAGCTAAATTATATTTTAGACAGCCCAGCTGTGGTTGATATTGACAATCCAGACATTTCGCTTTTTAACCAGCAATCTTTAAATAATGGAATTTTTAGATTGACTACCAATCGTGGGGATGGTCGCGATGGGAAGGATCCTTTCATTCCTTTTTCTTACGACGGAAAACGAACAATCCACTCGGGATTGGGTGAAGTGAGTTATGATTTTTCGAATAGCTTTTCAGCAAACGTTGGCGTTCGTTACGAAAAAGTAAAGCAGGAAGTACTTTTTGACACCAACCTCGCAACAACAAATGATCCAAACACAGATCCTTCATTAATTGATGAAAACTTCGTGTTGCCAAGTTTCAATTTGAAATATAATTTCACCGAAAACAGCATCGTGCGTTTGGCGGGAAGCAAGACTTATACCCTTCCACAGTTTAAGGAAGTAGCGCCGTTTCTTTACGAAGACGTAAGTTTCAACAGTTTTGGTAATCCAGATTTATTGACGGCGGATAACTATAATCTCGATTTGAAATACGAATACTATTTCAGCCCAGGTGAAATTGTTGCGGTTACTGGTTTCTACAAAAATATTAAAAACGCTATAAACCGTATTGAAGTGAATTCTGCCGCTGGCGAACTTTCATACGTAAACACTGGTGATGCAACTATTGCTGGAGTTGAGCTTGAATTGCGAAAAAACATTCTGAAACTTTCTACTGATTCAAATACTGAAAAAACGTTGACTTTCGGTTTGAACGCTTCCTATTTGTATTCAAACCAAAAACTGGAAGACGTTCCAACGGATAATCTTACAGTGCGTTTTACCAATAAAGAAGATGAATTGGAAGGTTCTTCGCCTTTCATTTTAGGATCAGATTTAACGCTGAATTTAAAAAAGAAAAAAAGTGGAATTACGAGCTCCGTAGTTTTCAACTACAACAGCAAAAGTATTTACTCTTTAGGAACTGGCGGCGATGATGCCAATCCAGGTTCTGGAAAGAACAACATTATGCTTTCGGCCATCCCAACGTTGGATTTCATCAACAAAATTTCCATCAATGAAAACTTCGGAATTAAACTTAACATTAAAAACATATTAGATCCTGAGTACAAATTAACGCAAGAAGTAAACAATATTGGTGTGCCAAACGCTTCATTGCCCAACGGGCAGGAAGTTCCGGTGGAAACCTATAAAAGAGGCGTGGTTTTTAGCGCTGGGGTTTCCTATTCATTTTAAAAAATACAATTAACAGAACCATAATATTAACCTAAGAGTAACGAAACAAGCTAGTTGTTTCTTTGCATCAAACTTTAAAACAAAAAACAAAAACAATGAAAAAATTTCTTTTATCAAGCTTTGTAATCGCAACATTAGCCCTTACTGGCTGTAGTAAAGACGATAACCCTACACCAGTGGTGGCTACTTGTAATGATGGAGTTCAAAACGGTGATGAAACCGGTATAGATTGTGGTGGTTCTGCTTGTGAGCCTTGCTCAGTACAAGCTCAAAAGGACGGTATAATAGCTTCTCAAGATGATCCAGATCTGGATCCTTTAGATCTTAAAGGAAATGTTACCGCAGATGTATGCCTTACTAACGATACTGTTTGGATACTAAGTGGACCACTAAGTGTAAAGGCTGGCGCAACTTTGTGTATAGAGCCAGGTACTACAATTAAAGCTGTTGCCGGTGGAACAAATGTGTATGTAGTTATAGAGCAAGGCGCTAAAATTAATGCTGCTGGAACTGCTGCATCACCAATTAAATTTACATCAAACGCAGCAAATCCACGTTCTGGAGACTGGGGTGGAATTCTTTTAATTGGGAAAGCACCAATTAGCGGTGGCGGAACTGCTACTACTGAAGTTGTAGATCTTACTTACGGTGGAACAACTCCTAACGATAACTCTGGGGTTATGAAATATGTTGAGGCTTCATATACAGGCGCTCGTATTAATGGCGACAAAGAATTCAACGGAATTACTTTTTATGGAGTGGGAAGCGAAACAGTTATTGAAAACCTAGCAGTATTCTACGGTGACGATGATGCTTACGAATGGTTTGGCGGAACAGTGAATGTAAAAAACTTAATGGCCGTAAACATTAAAGATGATATGTTTGACTGGACTCAAGGTTGGACAGGAACAGCTACAAATCTTTATGGTTTGCGCGAAGCTAATTTCACATCAATCACTGAAGATCCACGTGGTTTGGAAGGTGATGGAAATTTAGATGGAAATTCTCCTGGAGATTCTGGCCAATCAAACCCAACAATTAATGGATTGGTTTTAATAAACGGAGCAGCGGTTGAATTTTCTGATATGATAAAAGTACGTCGCGGTAGCGGACTTACGTTAACCAATGCTTACGTAGCATTTGCAAACGCAAGTGCAAAAGCAGCAGATTTTATTGACTTAACAGATTCTAAAGGTGATGCCAAAGGTTCTTCAGTTAACATATCTGTGGTTGGTGATTCTTCAACCGGTCTTGATATTGCAGACAATAAAACCACGGCTGGCGCAATAATTAATGTAACTGATGGCACTACTCCAACAGTTAGCAGAGATTTGTTTAACTGGACTGGATATATTTTTGAATAAATAATTGAATTAGCTATAATAAAAACCCCGGTTCCATTTGGAAACCGGGGTTTTTGCATATTAATCATGCTCTGAAATTTATCGCAATTTGAATTTTTAAAGATTTACAGTGAATAAATTTTGCTATGCAAGCATCTAGTTAGTTTCCTTCTTAAATAATTGACGCTTGGTGCAATTTTGTTTAATGGATAATTTTATATCCGCCTATCACACGGAACAGGACAAACTTGCAAGTACAGGAATATTTTACAACTTATTAGATTAACTCAACTTGACATTTTTGGGATTAATTGAATTTTGAATTAGTTTAGTAGTTAAAACAAGTAATAAAGCGTCCTGACTTCATTCAAATAATTAGAAATCAAATAATTACTACCTAAGACTGATAGTTAACAATTTGGTAACAATAAGTCCTAATTATTGTGGGAAATTTGCACCAGTTTAATCAACAAACAAATGGATAATATTTATTTATTAATGATTGTAGCGCTTGCCGCGCTTGCCCTTGCAGATTTAGTAGTTGGGGTTAGTAATGATGCGGTAAACTTCTTAAATTCTGCCATTGGCTCGAAGGCTATTTCTTTCCGAACTATTCTGATTATCGCCAGTTTAGGAATTTTTATAGGTGCCGTTTTTTCCAGCGGAATGATGGAAGTAGCGAGAAAGGGAATCTTCGTTCCTGGCGAATTTTACTTCGATGAAATCATGATTATTTTCATGGCAGTAATGATTACTGATATTCTGCTGCTAGATTTCTTCAATACTATCGGTTTGCCTACATCCACAACAGTTTCCATCGTTTTTGAACTATTGGGAGCAGCGGTGATTATGGCTTTAATAAAAATTGGGCATTCTGATACCGAAACAATTGCTGAAATTTCAAAATACATTAATACCGATAAAGCCTTAGAAATTATTTCAGGGATTGTAATTTCAGTGGTCGTCGCATTTTCTGTCGGAATGATTGTTCAGTACATTTCCCGACTTATTTTTACATTTCACACGGAACAAAAAATGAAGTATTTCGGCGCCATCTTTGGCGGTTTGGCTTTAACGTGTATTACATATTTTATTTTAGTGAAAGGTTTAAAAGGAACTCCTTTTTACGGAATTTTTAAAGATTTAATTGAAACAGATACTTGGTTGTTAATTGGCGGAAGTTTTGTAATCTGGACCGTTTTTTCGCAACTTTTTATGATTATTTTCAAAAAAAGCATCCTTATCATTGTAATAGCTGTAGGTACTTTCAGTCTTGCATTGGCTTTTGCTGGAAATGACTTGGTAAACTTTATTGGTGTGCCAATGGCAGCTTACCATAGTTATATAGATTGGGCAGCATCTGGTGTGGCTGCTTCAGAATATCCTATGAGTAGCTTGGCAGATGCAGTTCCTGCTGAACCTTTGTTGCTTTTTATTGCGGGTGGTGTTATGGTACTTACCTTATGGTTTTCCAAAAAAGCAAGAACCGTTTCTGATACAGAGATAGATCTTGCACGCCAAGGGGAAGGTCATGAAAAGTTCAATCCAAATATGCTTTCCAGATTATTGGTTAAATCTAGTACCCAACTTTCAACTTACTTCAATTTCATAATTCCAAAATCACTTCAACAGAAAATAGACAAACGTTTTGAAAAGCCTGTTATAGATCTTCCAAAACACAAAACATACGAACTACCTGCTTTTGATATGATCCGTGCTTCCATAAACCTTATGGTTGCGGGTATTTTAATTGCAACGGCCACTTCTATGAAGCTTCCGCTTTCTACTACTTATGTAACCTTTATGGTTGCAATGGGTACTTCTTTGGCCGATAGAGCTTGGGGTCGTGAAAGTGCTGTTTATCGTGTTGCTGGAGTGCTAAACGTAATTGGCGGTTGGTTTTTCACTGCCTTTGTTGCCTTTGTAGCAGCGGGAACTTTAGCCTATTTAATTTATATAGGAAGAGGAGCCATGATTGCCGTATTGTTGTTAATGGCCATACTTCTATTGGTTCGCAATTACCTTTCACATAAAAATAAAGTGAAATTGAAACTGAACAAAAGTGGTTTAAAGAAAACTGAAAGCAAAACTGTTCAAGGCATTATTCAGGAAAGTGCTGAAAACATAAGTAATGTGGTTTCACGTTCAAACAAGATTTATACCGATATGCTTCGTGGGCTTGCCAAACAAGACACTAAAAAGCTTAAAAAGAGCAAAAAGGGAGTCAAAAAATTGGATGAAGAAGTAGAAGAATTACGAGACAATATTTTCTATTTCATCAAAAATCTGGATGAAACCAGCGTCCGCGGAAGTAATTTCTATATTGTGATTCTTGGTTATTTAACAGATGTGGTACAGTCTTTAGAATTTATTTCGAAAGCGAGTTACAAACACGTTAACAACAACCACAAGGCACTTCGTTTTAATCAAATAAAAGATTTGCAGGAAATAGACCAGCATTTGGAAGAATTGCTGAATGAAATTGAAGATATTTTCCATAAAAAGGAATTCCAGCGTATAGGGAAAGTACTCAATAAAAAAGAGGAAATCTTCGCAAGCCTTTCAAACAAAATTGAAAAGCAAGTAGCTCGAACTCGAACCGAAGAGTCAAGCCCTAAAAACACAACCTTGTATTTCAGCTTATTGCTAGAAACAAAGGATTTGGTTACAGCCTTGATGAATTTGATGGAAGAGTATTATACTAGTTATAAGAAAGCGTAACAATCGTTATTTATATATTTAAAAAGGAGCCCAAACGGGTTCCTTTTTTTATAATATTCATAAAGATTGCCTAAACCGCATACGGCATCTGCCGTATTTTGATGTAATCAGCACTAATTTTCAACAAGAGATATTCTTCAATTTAAATTATTGTTGGAATATTGTTTCATAAATAACTAAAATCAGAAAAATTATGAAACTAAAATTTTTATCAATTGCTCTTATAATGATTTGCGGGTTTGCTTATGCACAAGACAAAGTAAAATATACAGATGAAGAACGTGATATGCTAAAAGCATATTATTTTAGTGAAGGTTTTAATCAACCTGCTACAAAAAAAGTGTCAACCGTAATTATGAAAGATGGTTCAGAGCACAAGGGTTATTGCAAGGGTGTGGTGACCAAAAAAGGACAGATTGCCCAAATTGTCTTTAAAGACAGCGTTACAGACAATAAAGAAACTTATGACGCATCACAAATTGCAGAAGCCTTCTTATATGCTGGTGGGTTTGAGAAATTTAGCAAAGTGTCCAAAAAAATGAGCAATTTCGGTATGGGCGGAAGAAACAATGTTAAGAAGCTTACAAGTAATGACCAGATTTATTTCATTAATCAGAAAGTTTCTTTGAAAAACAGAAAAGACGAACAAGAGTTTTTAATGCAGTTAATTAATCCTGATTTCAGCCAAATAATTTCAGTTTATCACGACCCGTTTGCTAAGGAATCTGGTGGATTTTCAGTAGGCGGTTCTCCAACTTTTGGCGGTGGCGTTGTAAAGTCATATTACATCCAAAAAGGTGATAAAGTAATGTGGTTGCCTAAAAACGATTTAGAAGAAAACTATGAATTCCTTTTTGGCGACAATGCAGAGTTTATGGCGAAATATCCGTACAAATCAATTAATTGGGATTGGTTGAGCGCCCTGGTTTTGGAATACACAATTATGTCTCTGCCGAAAGAGTAAGAATATTTTTTGAATTTTTAGAAACTAAAAGCCTCAGCATTTTAAAATGCTGAGGCTTTTTTATTGATAAACTTTATAAAAACTATATAGAATCGAACCCGCAATACGGAACCAAAACTTCTGGAATTTTAATACCATCCTCAGTTTGATAGTTTTCAAGAATTCCGGCCAAAACTCGTGGTAAAGCCAAGGAACTTCCGTTAAGGGTATGGACCAGTTTATTTTTTCCGTCCGTATCTTTAAAGCGAAGTTTCAATCTATTCGCCTGAAAAGTTTCAAAGTTAGAAACCGAAGAAATCTCCAACCAACGGTCTTGCGCTGTGGAAAACACTTCAAAATCATACGTTAACGCTGAAGTAAATCCAAGATCGCCACCACAAAGACGAAGAATTCTGAAAGGTAATTTCAACTCACGAAGAATTCCTTTAACGTGTTCTACCATTCCGTCCAAAGCGGCGTAGGAATTATCTGGGTGCTCAATGCGTACTATTTCCACTTTATCAAATTGGTGCAAACGGTTTAAGCCACGAACGTGTGCGCCATAACTTCCAGCTTCACGGCGGAAACAAGGTGTGTAACCAGTACAAGTAATTGGCAAATCTGAATTGTTCAACAAATCACCACGAAACATATTTGTTACGGGAACTTCAGCCGTAGGTATTAAATATAAATCATCGATACCAACGTGGTACATTTGTCCTTCTTTGTCTGGTAATTGACCCGTTCCGTAGCCTGAAGCTTCATTCACCAAATGCGGCACTTGGTATTCCGTGTAACCTGCCTTTGTATTTTTATCTAAAAAGTAAGAAATCAACCCTCTTTGCAATCGAGCACCCTTTCCTTTATAAACTGGAAAACCTGCGCCTGTAATTTTTACGCCAAGTTCAAAATCTATTATATCGTGTTTTTTGGCTAGTTCCCAATGCGGTAATGCGCCGTCAATAAGTTTTGGAATTTCGCCTTCTTTGTAAACTTCCTCATTATCGTTTTCGTCAGTTCCCGCTGGCACCAAGTCATTCGGGATGTTTGGAAGTGTGTAAAGCAATTGCTGAAGTTTTTCAGCAGCATTCACCATTTGCTCGTTCAGTTGTTTTGAAGATTCCTTCAATTCAACTGTTTTTTCTTTTAGCTCGTTTGCTCTTTTTGCTTCACCGCTTTGAAAAAGCTTCCCAATTTCTTTGGAATAAGTATTGCTTTGCGCCAAAACCTCATCCAATTGCGCTTGGGTACTGCGACGTTCTTCATCTACATTTAAAACTTCTTCCAAAGTAGAAGCAGCGTCAATGCCACGTTTGGCAAGTGCTTTTATATATTTTTCTTTGTTTTCGCGAATGTCGGTTACTTGTAGCATTTTCCTAAATTATTTTGAAGCGCAAAGTTAGGAAAATCACGCTATTCTTTAACAGGCTTTTCATTATAATCCTTCGGCGACGGCAAAATCCATTCACTATGCTTAAATGGATGCCATTCTTCCGCAGCCAAATCAATAGTTGAATCTGTAAAGGGGTAATAATTCCCTCCATTAACACGAACCATAGCTTCCATATAAACAGAAACGTCGCGGCCTTCTGCGGCTTCGAGCATTTTTATTTTCTTTGCCAGTTGCCACATAATATCTGGTTTTGTGGCAACGGAGCCTTGTTGTTTTTCGCCCACTATTTTTCCATAATTATAGAGCTGCTTTTCACCAGTTGCTTTGTCTTTTACCCAAACCGTTAAACTGCCACTTTTGGAGCGCAGCATCATTCGCCAACTAAGGCGATGACCTTCTTCCGTCCAAAGCACGTCATCTTTAAAAAACCAATGACGCAGTGGAAGTCCGAGCTGAAATAGAAAGTAAATTGAAAATACGCCAACTATTAAATTTTTGTACTTCGGTATAATAATTTCGTTTCCTGTGTAAATTTTTTTCTTCGGAAGAAATCGTTTTTGAAGTATTTCTGGTGAAAAGAAAAACAGCGCAAAAGCAATAGACATATAAGGAAAGATGCCTATTTGGAATATAATTGAATTGAAAAGGTGAAAAAATACAGAGATTACAAAACCGAGCAATCGTGTCCGTTTCCAAAGCATTAAAGGAACAATTAGCAAGTCGAAAAGAATTCCTGTGTATGCAATAGACCAATGCACCCAAGTTTCTTGTAATAATCCACCAATGAGCCAATAATCGCTTTTACCGCTCATTAGCATAGCCGCCATAGAAGCGTCGAGCCAGTCTGGATAAAATTTTGCCACGGACGCAAACGTATAAACAATCCATACTTGAAGTATTAAAATCAATAAAACCCAACGTGGCATTGCGGGCGATTTTATCTCAGGATTTATTTTTGCATCTAATGAAAACCAACGATTTGCTGGAAGAAAAGCCATTATCCAACACAGCAACATCATTAAATAATAGTGATTGTTGTAGCTGCTTTTCTGCATTAAATAAACTGCGGTCCACATAATTGCATAGGCAATTATACTGAACCGATATTTGTAACCAAGCATCACGAAAATACCGAAGATGCCCATTATTACAAAGTAGAAATATAATATATTACTGCCTTGCAGATTTTGCAAAAAGTCAAAACCAATAAAGTTGAATGTAAATGGCGGCTCTATTAAAGTGCGACGCAACCAACCTGTTGCAATTGCGCCAAAAGCCTCGGTTGCGATCAAAAGGCCAAACACGACTCTAAAAAGAACGAGTCCAATGTTATCAATCTGTTTGAAAAGAAATTTATTCACGCTCTTTTAAATATTGTTTTGCGAAAATTTCGTCTTTTACTATCTCTTGTCTTAATATTTCAACGGTGTCGAAATTTTCTTCATCTCTTATGAATTTTAAAAATTCGATTGTAAGTTCTTTGCCGTATAAATCTTTGTTGAAATCTAAGAAATAGGTTTCAATGGTTTTTTTAGTTCCGCCAACGGTGGGATTGTTGCCAATGCTCGCAATTCCGAAGACTTTTTCATCTTCAATGAAAGATTGAACGATATAAACTCCGTTTTTTGGAACAAGTTTATAGGTTTCCTTTAGCTTCAAATTTGCCGTTGGATATTTTATTGTTCTGCCAATTGCTTTCCCTTGAACCACTTCACCAGAAATCATGAAATTATAGCCCAAAAAGTTGTTTGCGATTTCAATATCGCCTTCAGATAAGGCTTTTCGGATTTTTGTGGAACTTATTGCTACATCGTCCAATTCCTTTGCTGAAATTTCTTCAACTTCAAAATCATAAGTTTTTCCAAATTCTTTTAAATCGGCAATATCAGCATTTCTATTTCTGCCAAAGCGATGGTCGTAACCGATGATTATTTTTTTCGCTTTTAATCGGTTTACTAAAATATCGCGAACATATTCCAAAGCCGTTAAGCGAGAAAAAGCGTGTGTAAAAGGATGGATTACTAGATGATCGAGACCAGTTTTTTCGAGTAATTCCGTTCTTTCGTCAATCGTATTTATAAGTTTAATGTCGGAATTTTGCTGAAGCACCATCCGCGGATGTGGGAAAAACGTAAGCACTACGGAATCTAAATCTTCTTTTTTGGCAGTTTCTACCAAGCGTTTTAGAATTGCTTTATGACCAATATGAACCCCATCAAAAGTGCCAATGGTGACCACGCTTTGGCGGTCATTTTTATACGTGGAAGCTGTGGAATATGTCTTCAAAATTATTTTCCGTTATAGGTGTTCATGGTAATGGTTATTCCTGCAAGCGCGAAGGATTCTATGATTTTGCAGCTCAGTTCCAAACGTTCGGGAAGTTGTTTATCTTCATCCGCTTCCCATTCACCCAAAACGTAATCTACTTGTCTTCCTTTGGCAAAAGCATCGCTTATTCCAAATCGAAAACGGTTGTAATTGGTGGTTTGCAATGTATTCTGAATATCCTTTAAGCCATTGTGGCCGCCATCACTTCCCTTCGTTTTTATGCGAATGGTTCCGAAAGCTAAATTTAAGTCGTCTGTAATTACAAGCATATTTTCTACCGGAATCTTTTCTTTATCAAGCCAGTAATTTACGGCCTTTCCGCTTAAATTCATATAGGTGCTTGGTTTCAAAAAAACGAAAGTTCTTCCTTTCACTTTATGTGAAGTAACGTCGCCCAACTTGGCAGTTTCCCAAGCAAGTGAATTTTTTTCAGCATAAAAATCGACTATTTTGAAGCCAATGTTGTGACGTGTGTTTGTATATTTTGGACCTATATTCCCTAAGCCTACAATAAGAAATTTTTTCATTGAATCTTCCTCTGTACTAATTTGTTCAGCTTTTGCTGAAAATAAATTTTTTAAAAATGAAATCATATATATTTTAAACCAAGACTGAAATCTTGAATTTTGAACATTGAATTTTGAATCAAGAAGTTGTAAAAATAAAAAAAGCACCCCAATTAATAGGATGCTTTTTGTTTATCTTCTAAAAAGAAATTTAGTCCTTTACTGCTGCAACATCATCAGTTTCAATAGCTGGAACTTCTTCTCCTTCTGCACCTTCAGCTGTTTCAGTTTCTTCTTCTTCAACCTCGTCCACAACTGCAGTACGTGAAGTTCTAACCTGACAGATAACAGTGTTTTCTGGGTGCATAATTTTGAAATTGTCTGTTTCAATAGACTTAGTGTACATTTTAGCACCAATTTTCATTTCGGTAATGTCTGCCTCAATAAAATCTGGAAGATTTTCTGGCAAAGCTTTTACACGAAGTTTACGAGTAACAATACGCAAAGTACCTCCGTTACGCACTCCACGAGCGTTTCCTGTGGTACGAACTGGAATTTCCATCATTACTTCTTTATCATCAAAAATTTGGTAAAAATCGATGTGAAGAATACGGTCTGTTACTGGGTGAAATTGTATATCTTGAAGGATTGCCTGAACTTTTGAGCCTCCTAAATCCACAACAACAGTGTGTACGTCTGGAGTGTAAACCAAGTTTTTGAATGCAATTTCTTCTGCTGAAAAACTAATTGGTTCTTTCCCTCCGTAAACTACGCAAGGAACCATTCCAGCATTACGTAGGGCTTTCGTTGCCTTTTTGCCCACGCTTTCTCTTTGTGATCCTTTAATTGTAATAGATTTCATTTTTTCTAAATTGTTTATTAATTAAAAAATTCCCTAAAAAGCTGTTTTTTAGGGAGTGCAAAGATAATTTTTATTTTGGATTTACGATTTACGATTTAGAATTATTTGGAGTTTTAAATAAATTTCTAGTTTTAAGGAAAGGTATTACATTAAAAACTTTGAACTAATAGATTTATTAGCATTTACGCTCAACATAACATCTGCAAAAAGATTGGCGCAACTTATCACTCTAATTTTTTTACTTGGTTTTGTTGGAATTGAATCTGAAACGATCAGTTCTAGTAATTGTGATTTTTCAATTCGTTCATAAGCATTTCCTGAAAGAAGTGGGTGCGTACAAACCGCACGAACGCTCAATGCACCGCGTTCCATCATTAAATCTGCAGCAGTAGTAAGGGTTCCGGCAGTATCTACCATATCATCTACCAACACAACATTTTTGCCTTTTACGTCGCCAATGAGTTCCATATGCGAGATTATATTAGCTTTTTCGCGTTGTTTGTAGCAGATTACTACATCGCTGTTCAAAAATTTTGAATAGGCATACGCACGTTTTGAGCCGCCCATATCTGGCGAAGCGATTGTAAGATTGTCAAGGTTCAGACTTCTTAAATACGGAAGAAATATAGTTGAAGCAAAAAGATGATCCACTGGTTTTTCAAAAAATCCTTGAATTTGATCTGCGTGAAGGTCCATCGTTATAATTCTTGTTGCACCAGCAGTCTCAAGCATTTTTGCAACCAATTTTGCTGCAATAGGAACACGTGGTTTGTCCTTTCTGTCCTGGCGTGCCCAACCAAAATAAGGCAATACGGCCGTAATGTGTCTTGCTGAAGCTCGTTTAGCGGCATCTATCATAAGTAGAAGTTCCATTAAATGATCGCTGTTCGGAAAGGTAGAGCCTATCAAAAAAACGCGGCTTCCGCGAACGGATTCTTCAAAAGAAGGTTGAAATTCACCATCGCTATAATGGGCAGTGATAACATTTCCCAATGATATTCCGAAGGCTTCCGCAATATCCTTTGCGAGTGCTTCACTTTGTTTACAGGCAAAAATCTTAGGGTCCGGAGCGATAGTTGGCATAATATAGGTTGTTGATTAAGCTGCAAAGGTAAAAATTAATACCGAGCACATTTTAAAAAAATACCTTTTATAATTTTTCAATAAATTACAATTATTTGTTTATTTTTGCCTCCCGTTTGCTCGAGTGGCGGTTCCGATAGTTATTGGAATGATAGACGCGTTAGAGTAGAATGGTAAACTAATAAGCTCGAGTGGCGGAATTGGTAGACGCGCTGGATTCAAAATCCAGTGTTTTAGGACGTGCGGGTTCGATTCCCGCCTCGAGTACAAAAGGCTTCAGCAGAAATGTTGAAGTCTTTTTTTTATCACTTGGTACAACATAGGTACAACATTTTCATTTTTTTATAATATTTAATTGGATTTGTATTAATTTGATAGTTTGGAGGAAAGTGAGACTATTCATATTCATTTCTTGAGGATTTACTGAGCCTAAATCGACCTTGAAAATTTACTGACATCAAATTAGTCCCTTATCAATGAAAGTTAGGGAGTATTTATTGTTGGACATTAAGTACTATCAATATTTTACTGTTTCTATAAAATTGTTTAGAATAACTCCTTCTTTTGTTATGTATAATCCATACGATGTCGCCTAAATAAATATAAATTCTAAAAATTATTTTAGTAAACTTTCAAGAAAACAACTAATATTCACTATATTTCTCGAAAATTTACTACAGTTGAATCTATCCAACTTTATAAAAGAGCGATTATCATTTGAAAGTTATGCATTCAATTGGGACGAACTTCTTATTGCTAAAGCAAATAAGTCTGAAACTTCAATACAGAGTCAATTATCTTATGCCATACAAAAAGGTGATGTCATTCCTTTACGGCATCATTTTTATTTAATTATTCCACCACGATATTCAAAATTTGGGAAATTACCCATCGAACTATACGTTAATAGCCTTTTTAAGTATTTAGAGCGTAATTATTATGTCGGTTTATACTCCGCAGCAAAATTTTATGGTGCTGGTCATCAACAAATTCAAAAAGAATACGTTTTACACGACAAAGCGCCTTTGTTATCAATCTCCAAACACGCAATCAATCTTGACTTTTTTACTGTGTCCAATTGGCCAACGAAAAACGTATTATCGAAAAAAGGAGATGCAGGGATGTTCAAAATATCCAGTCCTTGCTTGACAGCTGTTGACTTAATTTATCATCAAACCAAAATAGGCGGTTTAAATAGAATGCTCTCTGTTTTAGAAGAATTGGCTGAAGAAATTAAATTAGCAGACGCAAAAGAATTGTTGTCTTGGTACCGTCAAAAAAGCGTCTTACAACGTTTTGGATATTTGTTGAATGAATTTGATCCAGAATCTGAAATAGCAAATCTCATATATGAACATTTAAAAATTGAAAAATTCTATCCAGTTTTGTTAAGTCCAAGATCAAATGAAAAGCCGGGATCCGTTGAAAATAGATGGAAAGTTGATGTTAATATTAAAATGGAAAGTGATTTATGATACCAAGACCTGATATTGCGAAATGGCAGATGAATGCACCTTGGAGAGAATTTTCACAGGTAGAACAGGACTTGGTCATCAGTCGTGCCCTCGTTGACATATTTTCTGATGAATTTTTAAATGAAAATCTGGCATTCAGAGGAGGTACTGCACTTCATAAGTTATATCTAAACCCTGCGCCACGCTATTCAGAAGATATAGATTTGGTTCAAGTTAAACCAGGACCGATAAAACCGATAATGCAACGCATTGCTGAGGTGGTTACTTTTTTTGAAGAAAAAAGAAGTACTAAAATAGGTGGTCACGGGGCAAAGGCGATGTACCGATTTACTTCGGAATATGAGAATATTCGACTGCGGTTAAAGTTGGAAATCAATTGTAAGGAACATTTTAACGTGTTGCCTTGGGTAGAATTTCCATTTGAAGTAAAAAGTAATTGGTTTGAAGGTAAAGCTAATATTAGAACCTATAACATCAATGAATTATTGGGTACAAAACTAAGAGCATTGTATCAAAGAAGTAAAGGAAGGGATTTGTTTGATTTAGATTATTCAAGATTAAATCAAAACCTAGACATCCCATCAATTATAGATTGTTTCTATAAGTATATGAGTGTATCTGTTGGAAAAACACCTACAAAAAAAGAGTTTTTACTCAATATGGAAGAAAAGGAAACTAATCCTGATTTTATTGGCGATATGGAGGCATTGTTAAGACCGGAAATTAAATATGACCAAAGTGCAGCCTTTGAATGGCTAAAGAACGAACTAGTTGAGAAGCTTAAATAATATAAAGAACTATAATGAACGCAGTTGAAATTGAAGAAGCCGTATCAGACTTAGCGAATCAGCCATTTGACTCGCAAGAATTTGCGTTTTCTTTTCTAGAAGCATTTGGAAATAAAGATACTACCGTTAAGCGTTTGCGGGAAGGGAACACCAATAAGTCAACAATTGTTGGAGGGGTATTGCAACGAAATAATATTCACATTGCAGTTTCTGATACTGGCAAAGTCACAGATACTTTAACGCTTTTAAGAGAAACTCCCGAAACTAAAAAATCAAAAACACAATTCATCCTAGCCACAGATGGACAAGAATTTCAAGCGGAAAATATAATTAGTGGAGAAACCTTAGTATGTGAATACAAAGATTTTCACGAATACTTCAGTTTTTTCCTTGAGTTAGCTGGTATAAGTACAGTTAAGCAAATTAGGGAGAGTGCCTTTGACATCAAAGCCACAGGTAGATTAAATAAACTTTATATTGAATTATTACAACACAATTCCGATTGGGCGAGTGCAGAGAGGCGACCAGATTTGAACCATTTCTTGGCACGCTTAATTTTCTGCTTCTTTGCCGAAGACACGGGTATCTTTCAAGGTGATGGACTTTTCACACTTACCGTACAACAAATGAGTATGAGTGATGCTTCCGATACACACGAGATTATCAGTGAAATGTTTCGTGCTATGGACACGAAATTAAAAGACCGTGAAAAATATAATACAAAGACTTGGGCTAATAAATTTCCTTACGTAAATGGTGAGTTGTTTTCAGGATCAACTGATGTTCCCAAATTTACTAAAATAGCTCGGTCTTACTTAATCCACGTAGGTAATCTAGATTGGAAGAAAATCAATCCTGATATTTTTGGGTCGATGATTCAAGCTGTTGCGGATGATGAAGAACGTGGTATGTTAGGAATGCATTACACTTCTGTTCCAAACATCTTAAAGGTTCTAAATCCATTATTCCTAGATGATCTACGAGAGCATTTAGAGCACGCGGGAGATAATGCCAGAAAGTTATTGAATTTACGCAGACGTATGGCACGTATTAGAGTATTCGATCCTGCTTGTGGCTCTGGAAACTTTCTTGTAATTGCTTATAAGCAAATTCGCGAAATAGAATATGAAATTAATAAACGACGAGGAGAAAAAAATCTTTCGAGTGAAATACCACTAACTAATTTTAGGGGTATTGAGCTTCGAGATTTCTCCGCAGAAATTGCTAGACTCGCACTAATAATAGCCGAATATCAATGTGATGTACTGTATCGCGGGAATCAGTTAGCTCTGGCCGAATTTTTACCTTTAGATGCTGAAAATTGGATTACCAAAGGAAATGCTCTACGCATCAATTGGCTTTCGGTATGCCCACCAACGGGAACAGGCGTAAAGCTTCACGGGGACGATCTTTTTAGTACCCCACTGGATCAAGCAGAAATTGACTTTGATAATGAAGGGGGTGAGACTTTTATTTGTGGAAACCCACCTTATTTGGGTAGCAAAAAGCAAAATAGCAGCCAAAAAAATGACTTGAGAAATATTTTCGAAGGTTATATTAAAGGATGGAAACCATTGGATTATGTAGCTGGGTGGTTTTTGAAAGCTGTAGAATACGGTAAATACACTGATGCTAGCTCTGCATTTGTATCCACAAATTCTATTTGTCAAGGTCAACAAGTACCGTTGTTATGGCCGTTAATCTTAAATAATGGTCATGAAATAATAT
Source organism: Aequorivita sublithincola DSM 14238 (assembly GCF_000265385.1). Classification (NCBI taxonomy): domain Bacteria; kingdom Pseudomonadati; phylum Bacteroidota; class Flavobacteriia; order Flavobacteriales; family Flavobacteriaceae; genus Aequorivita; species Aequorivita sublithincola. The sequence goes on along the minus strand of NC_018013.1, from coordinate 1,075,581 downwards.
TCGCTCATACATCATTCAAATGGTCAAATTTAGCGAGTCAGAATGCAGGTGTTACAGTAGTAATTGTTGGAATTTCAAATAAAAAAAATATTAAAAAAAGAATTTATGATATCGATAACAACAATCAAACTGCTTCTCGTGAAGTGGATAATATAAATCCATATTTAGTTCCCGGGAAGAACACAATCGTTGAATCAGTAAGAAATCATATATGTGGAATGCCAGAGTTTAGCAGAGGCAACTCTCCAACTGATGGAGGATTTCTGCTATTGGAAAAATCTGAAGTAAGTGATTTGAAACTGACAACAGAGCAAACCAATAAATTCATTAGACCTTTTGTAGGATCAAATGAATTAATCAATGGATTTTATAGGTATTGTATATGGATAGATGATGAAAATATAGATGAAGCAAGTGATATAAAAACGATAAACGAACGTATTCTTCGAGTTAAAGAATTTCGCCTTGAAAGCAAAAAAAAGGCCACAGTTGAGGCAGCTAATTGGCCCTATAGATTTGATGAAAGGAAACCGTTAGCATCGGAACCAATAATTTGTGTTCCTGTTACTAGTTCTGAAAACAGAGAATATTTGCCTGTTGGACTTCTCCAACCAGGAACAGCAGTTTCAAATTCAGCGTTTAACATGCCAAGTACTGATTTATGGGTTCTGTCACTCATTGCATCTCGAATGAATTTAATCTGGGTCGCCACAGTATGTTCCCGTATGGAAATGCGTTATCGTTTTACCAGTACACTTGCATGGAACACCTTTCCAATACCAGATTTAACAAAAAAAAATAAGGAAGATTTAACAGCTTGTGCAGAAGAAATATTGATTGCTAGAGAACGTCATTTTCCTTCATCTATTGCTGATTTATACGATACAAATAAAACACCAGAGGATTTAAAGCAGGCACATCATCGAAATGATGAAGTTTTGGAGCGCATATTTATAGGTCGGCGTTTTCGAAATGACACGGAGCGTCTTGAAAAATTATTTGAACTCTATACGAAAATGACTAACGATTTAAAAAAAGTATGACAAAACAAAAATCAATACCAACAGTTACTGTAAGTTATAAAGGCACAGGAAATTCTATAAAGTCCAATGAGTTGGGAATGCGAGAAATGCAAGAGCGTGCTTATGAAAAGCGTGGAGAGCAATATTTACTGATCAAATCACCGCCAGCATCGGGTAAAAGTCGTGCGTTAATGTTTATTGCCCTAGACAAACTTAACAGTCAAGGAATTAAACAAGCTATTATAGCAGTACCTGAAAAGTCTATTGGTTCAAGCTTTGCGAACGAACCATTATCGAAATATGGCTTTTATTATGATTGGATTGTACAACCTAAATGGAACCTATGCAACTCACCAGGAGAGGATGGTAGTAAAGTAAATTCTGTAAAGTCATTCTTAGATAGTGAGGATGAAGTACTTGTTTGTACCCACGCTACATTCAGATTTGCGGTTGATCGTTTTGGCTTTGATGTTTTTGATGACAGATTAATTGCTATTGATGAATTTCACCACGTTAGTGCCGATGATAATAATGTTCTGGGAACACAACTCAAAGAATTAATTTCTAGAGATAAAGCACATATAGTTGCAATGACAGGATCTTACTTTCGCGGTGACGCTAATCCAGTCTTAATGCCGGAGGATGAATCCAAATTTGATACTGTAACCTATACTTATTACGAGCAATTAAATGGATATGAATATTTAAAGACGCTCAACATTGGATACTACTTTTATAGTGAAGCCTACTCCGATGCAATCCTGAATGTGCTAAACCCCAACGAAAAAACAATTATTCATATTCCTAATGTCAATTCGCGTGAGAGCACCGGTCAAAAGATAAAGGAAGTTGAACATATTATAGATCAGTTAGGAGAGTGGCTAGGTGTTGATCCTGAAACTGGGTTTCATTTGGTTAAAACAACGGAAGGAAAAATTATCAAAATAGCTGATTTAGTAGATGATGACGTTTTAAAACGATCCAAAGTTCAAGCAGCACTTAGATTACCAGAAATTAAAACAAATCGTGATCACGTCGATATTATAATTGCTCTTGGAATGGCTAAAGAAGGTTTTGATTGGATATGGTGTGAACACGCACTAACCATTGGTTATCGCTCTAGTTTGACTGAGATAGTTCAAATAATAGGTCGCGCCACGCGTGATGCTCCGGGTAAAATTCAAACGAGATTCACAAATTTAATTGCCGAAGTTGACGCTTCTGAAGAAGCGGTCGCGGATGCCGTAAATGATACATTGAAGGCTATTTCTGCCAGTCTTTTAATGGAGCAGGTACTTACGCCAAGATTTAATTTCACCCCAAAGAATCCTCAGAGTGGACCTTTAGAAGGAGTAGATTATGGTGAAGGTGGCTATAATCCCGACAAGGAAAATATCGGCTTTAATGAAGAGACAGGTCAATATGAGGTTGAGATTAAGGGACTTTCAATGCCTAAAAGTGAAAGTGCTCAGCGTATTTGTAAAGAAGATTTGAATGAGGTGATTGCTGCATTTGCTCAAGATAAGGAAGCGATTGGACGTGGATTATTTGATGAAGAATTAGTCCCGCAAGAGTTAACCCAAATAAGAATGGGGAAAATAATTAGGGAAAAATATCCTGAAATAGACGATGAAGACCTGGAGGCGATAAGACAACACGCTATTGCAGCGATAAACCTTACCCAAATGGGTAAACAAAAACTTAATAGTGATGACGAGCTAAAGGATCAATCAAATACGTCATTGATTGATGGAGTCCGTAAATTTACGATGGACGTGAGGGATTTAGACGTAGACTGGATTGATAGTATTAATCCCTTTAGTGAGGCCTATTCAATTTTATCAAAGGCAATGACAGAGAAAAGTTTAAGGGCTATGGCGGAGGTGATTTCGGGTAGAAAGCCAAATATATCACTAGATGAAGCTCGTGAACTTGCCAAACGCGCTTTAAAGTTCAAAAATGAAAGGGGACGATTGCCAGATATAAAGTCTGCTGATCCCTGGGAGCAAAGAATGGCACAAGGAATTGCATTCCTCGCGAGAAAAAAATCTGAAGAACAAAATGGCTAAGGAAAATAAACTTACTGATGAAGACAATGCGCTTCTTTCAGCACTAGGTGTTGAAGTTGAAGCCAAGAAATCTATTACCCATACTAAACAAGAAGAGCGCATTATTGCTGGGTTTGAAGAAATTCAAAAATTTGTAGAGAAACACGGACGTTTGCCAGAGCACGGAGAAGACAAGGATATTTTTGAAAGATTGTACGCGGTCAGGCTTGATCAGATTATCAAAATTAAAAACCATAAGGCACTCTTAGGTGATTTGGATTATCAAAATATTCTAAGTAGAGATTATGAGAATGTTTCAAGCATTCCAGATAATTTAAGTGATGATGAGTTATTAGCAAAACTTGGAGTTGATGAAGAAGATGATTCGATCACTAAATTAAAATATGTTAAACCACGTTCAGTAAAAAGGGCTGTGGAGGAAATGGCAAATAGAGAGGTATGTCAAGATTTCGACGAATTTAAACCTCTCTTTGATGATGTTAAGAATGATATTGAGATTGGCTACCGAAACACAATCCGATTTAGAAAAGATGCTGGGTTTACCAAAGCATCTCTTAGTGAAAAGCAGTTTGTTATTATTGGAGGTCAGATTGCATACATTGCTAAGATCGGTGAATTTTTTAAAGCTCCAAATAGTGAAGATGACGCTCGATTAAGAGTTATTTATGCCAATGGTACCGAAAGTAATATTTTATTAAGGTCTCTCATTCGGGCAATGTATAAAGATGAAACAAGCCGATTTATTTCCGAACCGAATCTGGGTCCTTTGTTCTCAGGAGAAAACAGTGATGATGATCTTGAAAGCGGTACTGTTTATGTTCTTCGCTCACTTTCTGATAATCCGTTGGTAACTGAGAACAAGAATGTAATTCATAAAATTGGTGTAACAGGTCAAGAGGTTAAAAATCGTATTTCAAATGCTAAAAACGATCCAACTTATCTGATGGCAGAAGTTGAAATTGTAGCCACTTACAAACTAGCTAATATCAATCGTATGAAGTTGGAAAAGGTTATTCAAAAATTTTTAGGTAACGCAAACCTTGATATTGAGGTCAAAGATCGTTTTGGAAAATTGGTTAAAGTTAAAGAATGGTTTTTAGTTCCAATATTTATTATTGATAAGATGATTGATAAAATTAAGGATGGAACAATTGGAGATTTTTATTATGAGCCTACAACGGCGGAGCTGAAAAGACGATGACAAAGACAGCGAATAACAAGAGAACAAACAGCTATAATAAACTTTTATATATTTAAGATCTCTTTTATCTTAAACATTATATCAATACAATGAAAAATTCCGAATATGAATAAAATCTATTTTGATGAGGCTGGAAATACTGGTCAGGATATGCTCAATAATGATCAAAAGGTTTTTGTTTTGGCTTCCGTAAATTATGATGATAAGGCGCAAAATGAAATAAAATCAATTTTCATTGTAGATGGCGAGATTCATTTTAAGCAATTAAAAAAGAGTGATGCAGGTCGAAGAAAGATTTTAGCTTTTTTGAACAGTCCTTGGATTAAGGAAGATCACATAATACTATATTATGCGAATAAGGAATTTGCTACTTGTGGCCAGATAGTCGATTTATTGATTGAGACGGTTTTTTATCATAAAGGATATGACTTATACCTTCACGGTCGCCATATAGCCTATACAAATTGGATATTCTACTTCGGTAACTTCTATTGGAATAAACATTTATTCAACATTTTTCTAGAAGCTTTTGTTGCAATGATTAGAAATAAAGATGCTGTATCAATCAGTAATTTCTACACTATAACTGAAGAATTGTATTGCCAAATTGACGAAAAGAAAATTCTTGAACCTGTTAGAAAAAGTAAAAGCCATATTGAAGAAGTTTTGGGTGCGGTTGACCAATTTTCAATAGATGTCACATTTTCTACCTTTTTGGTTCTTTGTGATAAATGGGCAAAACAGATTAATGATAAAATTGATGTGAGATTTGATCAGTCAAAACAAATTGAACATTATAAAAGATACATCGATAAAACACTTGAACTTGTTCCAAAAACCAGCAAAACCATAGAAATAGGATATGATAATCGTACTATGAGTTTCCCTCATCAAATCTCATCTGTGGAATTGGTTAACTCTACTGATGAAATGGGTGTTCAATGTGCTGATTTAATTGCCAGCGCAATTGCTTTTGCTTATAATAATGAAGAAGGTAAAATGGAAAAGTTTTCAAAACAAATTAAAGAAAGTAAGCTATTCCAATTGTCAAATTCTCAATGTCTATGGCCAACTGACGATGTATCCCCAATAGCGTTGGGTTTAGAGAAAGGAGAAGGTATTAACCCACTTGATTTTTTAGTTCACAATTTTCCGCAAGCTTTTAAAGATTAGTATTCACAATGTCAAATGCAAACCCAAAAGTAAAACTTCAAAAGTATTGGCCACCAAATTTCTTGCCTGATGAAACTCGGGAATTTAAGGAAATAATTGAAAATTTTCCTGCTATGCTCGCTAAGCTCAAAAATAAGTCAAGAGTAATTAGTATCTATGAGAACTTTGGTAAAATAGGAGTTGGAAAGGCGACATCTCACAATTCCTTAAAACGCCTAATTCCTCAATTAGAGCAATTCGAAGATTTTAAGGGTATTTATCTCTTTTGGTTAGATGATGAACCATTTTACACAGGAATATCTCGTGGTGTTATTAAACGTATTCATCAACATATAAAAGGATCAAATCATTTCTCATCTTCTTTGAGTTACACGATGGGTAGAGAATTCCATAATGAGGTTTTGGGAATAAAGCACACAGGAACGAGAAAAGAACTTGATTTTGACAAGTTTTCCGGGCCATTTAAAAAAATATTAAGAGAAGATTGCCAGGTATCCCTTTTGCCCATAGAAGGCTCAACGGAGCTTTACTTATTTGAAGTGTATGTCGCTATACAGTTAAAATTACATTATTATAATAGATTTATAACACATTGAATTATTTTGAGATTAGATAGGAAGTATGTAAAATTTTAATAAGAGATTATTGAAATGGCTTCACTTTTTATTTATTATTCTTTCTGAAAATCTTCTAATGGGTGAAATATCATCATTTTCCAATAACCAAAGTCTATATAAATCCAATTCAGAAGCGCCACAATTGATAACATACTCAATACCCATAATGACCAAGACGAAATAATATATACCCGGCTTAAGTATCAAGAAATCCAATTCGTGTAGTACTTTATAAGGCTCTGGATGGTGTAGAGGGTCTTCAAAGCGAGTTTCCTCAGAATAAATGCGACGTTGGTGATAGTTCCAAAATTTCCCTTTTCCATATCGAGCAAATTCTCTTAATAGATCTAATTGAGGCATGTCAATCATTTCATTTAGTAATATCCTATCGTCTTCAAATTTTATAGCAAAGGCTTCAATAGCTGTTTTTGCGAGAAAGCGAGAAAGCGAGAAATATTGATGTTGGGATATACTGGCTGGTCAACCACTTCAAACATCATTTTATTTACTTTTTTTTCTTTAATCAAATTGATAATTTTTGAATCATCGCCACTGAATGCAAGGCTGTCATCCTGAATATACATATCGAACCAACCACCATCTTTATGAGGGAAGAGAGTTTTGTAAGGAATATTTCTACCTTTTTTACTTTTAATCTGATTCCTAAACCTTACATTTTGAAAATATTTCATTTCTAACATCGGCTTTTCTATTTTAATCGCAAAATATTGATTACAGGAATCACATACCGTCCCAGATGGCAGAATCAAATCCTTGTTTCCCAGTGATTCAGGAATTATATGCTGGACACTTTTTGAGGAATCTGATATTTGTTTGCAGAAAATGCAGCGCATTTAGAAGAGGCTGGTTTGTGTATCAATTTTAGGGGTAAAAGTTCCTATTATCATAAATGGATTTCTGGAACGATAGTGAAATGATTTCGTTGTTCCCAGGAATAAGTGTAAATCCTTTGTTTCGGCAAAATCATCAAAGTATTTTTCTTTAACTTTATCTGTAGCTACCGACTGATTGCCTTCCGATGCGGCAAGAGTATTTCTATACAATTGTCCTATTTCCCAATCTTCAATCATCATCGTGCTGGACACACCGTTTTCATCTTCGAGTTCATAAGAAAATTTATAAGGAAGTTTTTCGGCCAGCTCGAACTTAAGATCGTCCATTTCGAAAAGATTTTGTTGATCATTTAACGCTTGTAGTTGATCCAATTTCTTTTTGTCATATTCGCCAGCAATTTGCTCAATTTTAAAATTCTTTATGACTGTAGGTTTAAAAACTGCCAATGACGTACAGATATCTTTGTCGTGTGCACTTGCTATCAAAGCTTTCATATCGGTATGTACATTATTAAGAACAAACTGTTTTCTTAGAAACCAATTATTCTTAGTATCAATGGTATCTAAAAGCCTGATAGGTGTATCGATGGTTGCCGGACGATAGCTTTCTGGTCTAAAATCCTTGTCATTTTTTACAATATCCAATTCTATCCATTGATATTTTTTATAGCGTTCGTCTTGTTTCAATTTTCTAAAAGGAATGGGATAAAGTCTGATCCAAGTTCCATCTTCAAGAAATCCTGCTGTACATACTAATTCGCCGTAGGTAGATGAGAAAGTCGGGTAGGTCTTAACCGTAATCAGAACTTTAGTGAGCGCCATATTTTATATATGCATTAATGGATATTTAAAATTAGGTAATTTTTTTAATTTTTCGGCTAGATGGGTGCGGTGGCACTGGCAAGTGTCAGCTTCAAAGCAGGTGAGTGCGATTCTTTTGTATCGCAAAAGCAATTCAAAAATAGTATTCTGACTATGCGCTGTATCGTTTAATACCGTTTCTCGATATTCTTTAAAGAGTTCGTCATAATCTGCTTGCGAGTTTAATTCTCTACGCTTACTAGAATCAATACCGACTTCTGGTATGTGAATATAATCAATACCCAAACGGCCACAAAAGGTACTTAAGGTCTTTTTGCTAAACCCATATTTTTGACTCAACGGATTCTTACGCACATCTACTAATAAATGCACATTGTTTTGGATTAAGCGATTAAGATACTCTTCTAGAGAAATACCCTCATAGCCGATAGTAAAAAGAGCTATTCTATCATTACCTGGACGCGCATCAATAACTTTTTTAAAGTATTTCTCTGGCAGCAATCTTTCAGCAATAATACTTTTAGTCGCATAATATGGAAAATTGAGATAGGTATGCTTGGTGATGGCGTCTGTTTTCATATTCCCGTATCGAGCAATAGTTTCAGATACTAATTTTTGATCTTTTGTGGTAAGCTCCTTAAAGTACTTTTTATTAGTTTTTGCGCGGTAAGCTTTTTCATTTATTGAAAGCCAATCCCGTTTAACCATTGCTTGAAGATCCGCTTTTAAAGAATAGGAATAGCAACCATATCGGTATGGTACGAAGTCATAATTAGCTTCCTTCTGCATTTTGGTTAATAAAAACACCATTTTTTGAAGACGAGTACTTTCCAATCCTTCTTCAAAATTCTCCAACAATGCGAATACTATTTTCCTTCTATAAAACATTTTACAAAATTATCGATTATAATATCCAAATAAGAATTTTTTTAGGACTATCGGAACTTTTCTCAAGCTAATTGTGTCATGTGATTTAATTTGGATTTTTTCGTTACATCTCGTTCCAGCCCATTCCCACTTCATTGCATTTCGGGAAATGCGCTTCACTACATTGTCTTGGCACAATCCCAAAATTTTATTTATATATTCTTCGAAGAATAAACCTTGGAAGATTAAATTTTGAAATTGAGTCCGCTTGATCCTGCTGCTATTGAAGTTCTGAATTTCTAAGGAGCATTTCAAAACGTTCCCAATCATATTTATAAATCCCTATATCACGTTACCTTTCCGATAAAAGGTATAAAATTTAAAATTAGAGCACTGCATAACCGGTCGCAAGCTCCCTTTTATAAGTCCTTTTCTAATTTTAAATTTTAAAATGGAGCAGTATCAGAAAGGTAACGTGACGGCGCTATGGGAAGTAAATCGAGAATAGGAATGCGGATAGTCTCTGTTTTGAGGGGCGAATTCGACTGTATTTGAGATTCTGCTATAAATCAAAAAGGAAAGGAAAACGCTCAAGATATAATAAGTAAATCGTTTTGATTTGAACTATAAATAAATAGCTGTTTAAATTATTTTGAAAGTTTTCAGCATAATAATATAAGGCATATGAAAAGCACTACACATCCAGCATTCCCCGATTTTTGAATAAATATTCTATAAAATGGGATAAACTAAAAGGTTTATCCCATTTTGTATTACTTCTGAAAATTTCATATTCTACAAGAACTATATGTTTATTATTGCTTTATAAATTTTTTGGTAGCCGATCCTGTTTCGGTTTCTATTTTTATGTAGTAGATTCCGTTAGATAGGTTGGATATGTCTATTTTATTTGTAGATAATGCTCCAATCACTTTTTGCCCAAGTGAATTGTAGATGCTGAAATTGTAATTGCTTAGTTGCGTCTCAATATTCAAAAATTCCGAAGCTGGGTTTGGGGAGATTTGGAAATTATTCTGTGTGAAATCCTCTATTGATAATGGTTGGGGCGTAAATCTGTAAACCATCCCGTCGGGTATGGCGCCTTGCAAATAATCGCCGTCATAAAAATCACCTGCCGCTACAACAGCCACTGCGGGATTCGCAGGATCCCCCTCTACAACATATCCATTGTCCACCAATTCGCCCTCATCAATATTTAAAGATGTTGCCAAGGTAACCAAAGGACCTGAAATACCTTCAAAAGATTCTGATGGATTATTAATTTGGTTTGGACCATATCTATATTCAATAATGTTTGATCCTTCATATAACCAGAGCTGGAAGTTCATAAAGTCGCTTTCTGTGGAATCATCAAGGAAACCAATATTGTTCCATTCGATTTTCAGGATTTTGTTTCCTGGCGAACCCTCTGTTTTATAGGATATATTGGATTGTGAAATTCCCGAACCAAATCCTAAATCGGCAATATCCTGTGCTATCGGTGAAATTAGGGTTAAAATTCCAGAGTCGATTTGTTCGTTTGAAAGTTCTCCGCCAAAACTCCATTCCACAATATAAATAGTGCCAAAAGTGTGAGAACTGATCGTAAAATTAAATCCTAAGGGTATGGTATATCCCGGATCGTCCCAAACTTCGCCATTGTTAAGCGAAGTGCTGCCAACCAAATTCTGGTAAGCAATATTTTCGGTTTCAAACTCATAAACGCTCTGGGCATTTATAAAAATTGCACAAAGCAAAAACAACGGTAGAAGTAATTTCTTTATCATAATTTTAAAAATTTAATTTCTTAATTCATAGCACACAAATGTGCACTGAAAATAATTTATTCACTAATCTATTTATAGATATTAAGATGTAATTTGCAACTTTTAAAAAAAATAAGCGTATAAAGGGATAAACGAAAACACTTATCCCTTTATAGATTTTGAAGTGTAACTCTACATTTTGTTTGAGTTTAAATTCAAACCAATATTCAGTTGTGCCATTAATGGCCAAAAACCATTATTTCCATCAATATCGAAATAAAATTGTGGCCCTAAATCGAACAAGAAGTGAACATTTCCAAATTCTCTTTGAATGCCCCATGTTGGGCCTATTGCAATATCAACATCTGACTTCCTAATTACATTGTCCGCAATAGAAGGTCCTCTTGAAATTATTCTTGCAGAAATAAAGTTGCCGGAATTACCAGAAATACTTTTACCTTTTTCAACTCTCCTTTCGAAATTATAAAACTGCTTGAACTGTAAATCCACAAAAGGTGCTATTATATAAATGATTCCGTTTTCTTCGCCAAAAACTAAGTCCGGATATGCACCATTAAATCCAACCCCAAGATTTGTTGAAAAAGTGCTATTTTTCTTAACGGGAACTTCAACCTCCACACCTGGATTTATAAAATTAACACGCCAAACTTTCTGAGTTGAAACTTCTTCCTGCCCTTGAGCCATGAAGATTGTGAAAAATAAAAATATAATTATTAAATTTTTCATTAGTTTATTTTAAAATTTTATTCCAAAAGAAGCTCCAAAGCTGGTGACTTCATAATAACCTGTTTCACCAACAAATACTGCTTCTTTAAATTTTTTGAAAATCTCCAAAACATATTGCAAATTCTCGTCTTCACCCAAGGTAATGCCTGCACCGATTTTTACAGGACGTCCTTCTACAAAAACATCTCCAATTTTTACATTTTTACCCATTTGTAAAAATACAAAAGGGGAATTATCGAAACCGTGTTCGTGAAAATAGATACGCAAATCGCCTAAAATGGGCATCGACCAAAATGTTCTGTTTGAGTTCCAATCAATTCCCAAGCCCGCAGATAAGGAAAGATAATCAAACAAAAAGATGCCGTGAAGGGTAGTCATTTCAACCGCCACTCCTTTCTGTATCTTGTCTTCACTGTCATTGCCGAAACGGCTGTCATAATTTCCATTTATGCCCATTGTTGTGACCGAGTTATAATTATCAGACCACCAACTATCATTATCCCTTGATGTTTGAGAAAATGAAGAAAAAGACAGTAAAAAAAATATAAAAAATCTCATTTTTAATTTAATCCTACTTCTATTTTACTACCGTGCCATACTCCATTTCTTTTCGCTACTCCATACATTTTCACTTTCATAGATTTTGGTAAGACCAACTGTCCAGCACCTCCAGAATATGAAAACTTATTATTATTTGCATTAAAACTTATCCCGACCTGGGCAGCACCGTCAAAATCAAATGTTCTTTCTTGATTAGAACAATTTGAGCAATTTGAATAATAAGATTTTTGTACGAAGAGTTTCCCATACCCTGGATGATTAGATATTAAAGTTATACCCTTTGGCATCTGGAAGTTATTATTATTAGTTAAACTTTTAAGTTGACTTACAGCATTCTTATATAACTCTTTCCAAAATAACTTATTTAAATTATCACTAGTCAACTGTTTATTTGCGAGACCCAGAGCATAATCAACTGAGTTGTTATTTCCATAACTTTCAAAAATTAAGTCATCCCAAAAAACTCTTGGATATATATTACTACTTATAAAGGTTTCAGAACTTAAAAACGTATAAGGTGCATTTCCATTTGGATAATTCCATATAGAAGTGTTCACATTATATCTAATATTTAAAGGTTTGTAGGCGTGTTTAAAATCAGTTTGAGTAATTTGACCTAATTTCGGTTGCAATATTTTTGTGTAATCATATTCAAACTGAGCCATTTCAATTCCTGCAGCAACTATATTTGTGTCTTCTTGTCTCCAAATTCCGGTCCAACCCTTCTTTTGATGTTTTACTTTTGCACCGATGTGGTAAACCAAATAATAATTATAATTAAAAACTTTAGTTTTTACTCTTCTATCACTTTCGTATTTATCTATACATATCTTATTAGTCCCAAAAAGAGTTCCAAATAATCCATTGCGACTATCGCAAACACTTAAATTATCTAAATAAGGTTGTAACCCATCTAAAGGTTGAGTTTGGCCACCTCCACCGCCAGTACCGCCACCGCCGCCAGTACCTCCACCTCCACCTCCAGGAGCGCATCTATTTTGACTATATGGGTCCGTACTGCAACGAGCTATAAAATAAAACAAAGTGCCATTTTCAAGGATTGTTTCACCAGTGTTAGGAATGTCACTTTCAACAACCTGCCTCGCTCCTTCGTCTGTGGGAACTAATAAATTTTTCGATATATTTTTTACTTCTAAATATTGGTCAAGTACGCTATAGTTATCAAGAGTCGCATAAAAAAGTCCAACATCCGTGTATTTATAAATAGTATTCCCAACTTGTATCTCTGCCTGTTCATTTAAAAAGGCAGAAAATGCTTCATCACCAATAACTTCTTCTAAATCGTCTATATCATCATAAATATCTCCTTCGGGTCTATTAAGGCCATATTCATTTGATAATCTTTCAATTCTTTTCTGATATCTCTCCAAGACTTTTTCTTCATTGGATTCCGTAACAGGAATTCTTAATGACGAAAAATCATCGTTGTAAAATTTATTCACGTATGTATAAATTTCATCATTAGATTCATCAGCATATTTTTTGAAGGTTTCCACAAAAACTTCCTTACTTGGGAAATACATTCTTCCGTTTACAACTCCAATTTCTTTATTTGAATCAGTACTTTGAGGTTTTTCTTCTAAATAATCATCTTCACATGATATCAGAATTGGTAAAGAAATAATAATTAAAAACTTAAAGAGTTTTAGACCTTCAAGCAGGTATTTTTTATTATTTAATGATTTTTTCATTTTTATATTTTGTAGATTAATAATGCGCAAAAATCATTTAATTATATTATATAAAATAATCAAAAAAGTTTTTTTTTATTAAAATTTTTGTAGGAATTTGCAACATTTCAATAAAGGAAAAACTGATATGGGGTGTTTCAGTTGACCTTTTATTTTCCTCTGAGATGGATATAGAAATTTCTGTTTTATGAGTGCGTCTTTTCACTTGATATTTCAGGAACCTATTTGGGAAGGAAATGGAATAAATAATATTTAAACCCTTTTATTTTGTACAACTGCTTCTGTTGTAAATAAAAAAACTCTCTGGATATAATAAGTAAATTGTTTTGCTTTGGGCTATAAATAATCTTCCTTCTTTTGATTATTCTTTAAGGATAGAAAGTAATTGATATTAAAAAATTGAAATGGGTAGCTCTAAATTTACATCTGTTTTAAATTAGCAAGGGTTTACGTTTTTTGGAGCGGAGCGGAAAAAATTTGTAAAGCAAGAGGATAACACGCTGCGCGATGTTTTGTTTTATAAACCACTTGTTTTTAGCAATTTATCAATCTATACAAATTTGTTTTTTAGTAATTTTCCGTGAAAAACCTTCGAACACCCTTTTAATAGACAAATTTTTCACGGATTTTTTAGTAAAAAGCTTTGTAAATGATCTAAAATATTTTTTTTTACTCTTCTAGCAAAAGTTCCTCCAAATCATCATAACTATACAATTGTGAATTAGGCATAAGTGCATCCACCAATTCCAAAACTGTTGCGACCGTTTGATCTTCGGAGCAATTATACAATCTTGGAGACCAGAATCCGTCTTCATTTTCTAATGACAGGATGCATACACGTAGTAGACAGGAGATAATGTATTGAAGTTCCCCATTGTTTGTTACCTCAAATGTAACTTCCTGCATATTATCATTAGATTCACGATTGTATTTTCTGCGCTTTCTTGGGCTCAACAGTTGGATTGCTTCCTCTAGTTTTTCCTTGTCAGTTTTGGGTATGTTTTTATTTGTTTCCATTTTATCATCTTTTTATTAAACATTCTTTTCTGTAGATAGTATCAGTTCCCGCATCTTATCAAGAAATGTTGCTTCTTCCAAAGGGATTAAGTTTTTAGCAAAACTCAATACGGCTTTTACATCATATTCCTTGTTCCTGATGTCAAGCGTGCAATCCTGCTGTTCCTCCAAAGCGAGTATACAAACATTAAGTGTCGATTGTAATAGGGCGAAGAGATCCAAATAATCATACACACGGGCATAGTTGAGATAATAGCCCTCTCGAGTACCTCCAATTGGTGTCAATGTCATAAAATTCTGTTTGCCCAATTTCTTTATCTTTTCCAATATTGATTCATCGGTTGCGTTATCCGTAGTTTTCGTCTCGTTTATATCATAAGTTTTTTCTAAAGGCTGTTTTTGGTAATTGTTTTTGAGCAATCTTTCGCATTTCAATAGTTCTGCCTCAACATATTTCTTTACTAATTGAATCAAATCTTCAGCTCTTTTTTTGATTTCAAGAACAAGCTCTTCTCTTATTTGGTAATTAAGAGAGTAGCGAGTATCGCAATAGGCTTTGTTTAGCTTGTTTAAAAGGTTTGTATCCGTTTCATTTTCCCTCGGGAAGATGTTTTTAAATTCTTTATGGGCGTTTCCCATAAAGTTTTGGTGGTCGCTTATCAAATGTCCAGTAAAGGTTTTTCCCATTAAGAAATATTCTGCGGCCAAAAAACTATGCTCAATAGTTTGGTGGAGCATAAAAGCCGAATGACCAAAACTCTTATTCTCCAAGAAAAGCTCCGCTCCCTTTTTAAAACCCAATATTTTCTCTTCTTGGTTTAAGAAATTCTCTCTGGCTTTTATTACGACTACAGAAAGGTCCACATTATGGAATAGCCATCCTTCCTCATAGTTATGATGATAATAAATTAGCTTCTCCTTGTTGCAATGGTTTAGAAAAAAAGTGTTTCCTTCTGAAGTGATATTTTGAATATAATGTAGCGTGAAAAATTGGGCATAAAACATAGGATATTCTTGTAGACATTCATCCAGAACTTCTTTTACCCGTTGTTTGAATCGTTTTGCCATATCTTCTATAATTATTATAAATTTATAATGACGGCTTGATTCTTCATCTCCGATAATCAGATAAATCTGGTTGACGTTTACCTTTTTTGTAATTTCAGAAACCAATTTTGTAATGGTTTTCCTGTCTTCATTGTTCTCTAGGTTTATAATGTTTGCTTCCATGACTTTTTATTTTAGATAAAATAAAAGCTCATTGGAAGTGTACCGAACTATGGACAGTTGTATTTTACCACGCCAAGATTGTGTTTTACTTTTTTATATATTGGAATTATCTTTATCTTTGGGATATGAGCACAACAACGTCAAACCATATTGGTAGAAAAATAAGCCGTATCCGTGAACTTCGCGGTATGAAGCAGGAGACCCTTGCTGAGGCTATGGGAATTAGCCAACAGAGTATATCACAAATTGAGCAAAGCGAAACTGTGGAGGATGAGAAATTAGAAAAAGTTGCTGAGGCTTTGGGCGTGACCAAGGAAGGAATAAAAAATTTTAGCGAAGAAGCTGTATTCAATATTATCGGTAACACAGTAACAAATAATGATAATGCTGCTTTTTTTAATAATTATCCTACTTTCAATCCTTTAGAGAAATTAATGGAAGCAGTTGAAGAAAACAAAAAACTTTACGAACGTTTGTTGAAAGCAGAACAGGAAAAGAATACTTACTTAGAAAAGCTTTTAAGCAAATAACAACTCCCTACTTATTTAATAAATGAACCCTGGCTTAGTGGCTGGGGTTTTTCTTTTTGATTCGCTTCCCTTTTCGTCATTTAGAAATTAAAAACTATATTTGGTATTCTCCCCTATTAAAATGCTCAATGTTACGGTTTTCCGTAATTATGGAGTTTTACTTTGTTTTATATTTGAAATAAACTTGCTCGCAACTATTTGTAAACAATAATAGAGTGTGTATACTAAGGCTCCATATATTTTTAATTAAGATTCTATGCTAAAACAAGAGAAAATAGAAAACATCATTCTTAATGAAAATGCGTATTTCTATTTAAAAGAAAAAGTAGGCTTTTTGAGTAAAAATTTAATTAAGAATACCCTTAGAGAGGCTTCTTTAGATAAAAAAGGAAATTATCTTCTGAAGGAAATTCGGAAAAAGTTTCAAATCACACCTAATAAAAATATTTATTATTCCATAGCGGTTTTTAAATATGAGAAAAAACCAACCTTTATAGACGAACCAGTCTCGGGTTGGGAAGAAACAAAACTAGCCTATATCTGTCTAATTGATTTTGAAGAACAATTAGTAATCGCCAAAAGAAATATTTCAGGCATCAAAAATTTTTTAGAAAATTTTATACCAATAGATTACAGTATAATGACATCTATTTTCACTCTAGACGATACAACGTTTGAAAAAATTTCAATGAATAATATGAATATTTCCGACAAGTCAATCAGACAGAAAAGTGTTGAATCTACAGATCTCAAAGAAAATCTCTCTACGTTAGGTTTACAAAGCTATGTTTTAAGTAATCTCCGAGTTCAGAATGGGGGAAGCAAAGTTTCACTTTCTCTAAATACCTCTCGAATTAACAAATTTGGAGCAAAAAATAGTATAGAAGCATTTATTGAGTGGTCGGATAAAATTGTCACAAGAATAAAAGATTACGAGCCTAAATCTAGTTTCTTATCATCATTTGCGACACCACTAAATTATGAAGACGAAAAAGAGGGTTTGAATCCAATTGCAATACTTATAACACTTTCCAAACTCTATGAAGATTTTCAACATAACCGGATTGAGAGGTGTTTTATAATGTACAATGAAAAAGAACGTGAGATTGATATCATCAAAGCCCTAAATAACTTCGAACGTTTACTAGATATTGAATCTATTACAGTAGATGGAGCAACTTCGCACAAAATTAAAAACACAGCAATTAAGGACTTATACATCTCCTTAAACGCTAAATCAATAACCTTAAGATCACCTAAATTAAACAAACTTTGCCTTCAATTTGCAGATGATTTGGTAATTCCTATCCTAAGTTATTTAAATACAAGAAATAGCTTCATAGTCACTTTTGACAGTCCGGACATAGTTTATAGTAATAGAAAGTTATTTAAGGATAGCAGGTTATTAAGTAATATTGAAGCTTTTCTGAAAATTTTTATTCCGTATCAAAGTTTAGAAAATGTAGCTTCAGAGAAAGGTAGATTTACAACTAAATCTAAAGAATTTGAAAGGGAATCGATTTTTGCATTTGTTGAAAATACATTTTTAAATAATTCTGAATATTTTATATGTGATGATTTAGGAAAAGAATGGGCAGACCATATTGCTCTTAATCCAGAAAGTATTTCATTTTATCATTCCAAATTTAAAAGCACACAGTTTTCAGCCTCGGCATTTCAAGATATTATTGGTCAAGCTCAAAAAAATTTAGGGAATCTGAGCCCGTCTGATAATCAATGGCCGATGAAGCAAGAATTTTGGTGTAAAAATTATAAAAATGATGGAGTTCAGACGGCAATTGCTAGAGTAAGAAAAGGAGCTTCGGCAGAAAAGGCAGTAGATTATTTTAGAACATTGAAATCTTATCCTAATCTAAAAAAGAAAGTCTTTTTAGTAGTAAATTTCCTTTCTAAAAAGGAATTAGAAATCAAGCTTAACCAACTTCGAAATGGAGAAAATTTCCGAGAACGAAATGAAATAATTCAAATTCTCTGGTTCGTTTCTTCTTTAGTTTCTAGTTGTTATGAAGTTGGAGCAGAGATTTATATTTGTTGTAAGCCTTAGGAACATATAGAAACAAAGTATTATAGAGTACAATTCAAGGTATATAAATAATGACAGAAAAAGAATTACTAAATTTGGGATATTTCCCAAAAGAACTACCACCACCTTTTGAAAGTAAAAGTTTTTCAGATAAAATAGGCATCATTAAAACACAATGGAATACTATTTCAAGTCCATTTAAAAGACCCGAAAGGCTAAAATATTCAGAATCCAAATGGGTTGTTTTCTCAATTCCTAAAGTACAATTATCGAGACGAATAATTAATATTCCAAACCCACTTCACCAATCTAAATTATCTTCAACAATTTCTGATAGGTGGGTTGAAATTGATGAGATTTTTAAAAAATCTTTTATTACTTCCAGTTCTCCTGTTGAAGACCCTAAAAAGAACCGAGCATTAATTCCCAAACACGATTTTGGTGCATTTAAAAGAAGGCGTTTAAATGAATCTTTTGACAATTTATATGAAGTAAAAACTGATGTTTCAAGGTTTTATGGAACAATTTACACACACTCCATTCCTTGGTTAGTCCATACGAAACCAATAGCAAAAGAAAATCGAGATGATATGACAATGCTTGGAAATGCATTGGATAGAGATTTGAGGTGTCTTAATTCTGGACAAACTATGGGAATTCCTATTGGCCCAGATACATCATTGGTCATAGCAGAAATAATAACCTGCTTAATAGATATACAAATTCAAACTAAATTAAAGAATGTTAAATCCTTCAGGTTTATAGACGACTATTACCTCTATTGTGACAACTATGCAGATGCTGAAAAAGCATTCAAGTTTATTCAATCTTTACTAACGGAATATCAACTTGACATAAACGAGGAAAAAACAAAAATATCTAAAGTACCATTTCCTTTTGACAGCAAATGGTCAATTGAATTAGGGTCTTTTCAATTCAGAATAAAAGCAAATTCTCAATTAACCGATATTGAAAGATTTGTAAGCCTGTCTCTTATTCATTCCAAAGAAAATCCTAAAGATTCGGTGCTACTTTTCGCGATGCAGGTTCTTAAATACTTGAAGCTATTTGATGAGAACTGGGACACATACGAATCTCTCATATTAAAAATTGGAATTACGGAACCAAGAACTTTACCAGATGTAACTGAAATTTTGGCTTCTAATATTACTCGAATCTCGAATCCTAAAATCATAAGTATTGTAGAGAAATTAATTAATATTCATTTACCTAAAGGGCATAATTATGAAGTGGCTTGGGCTCTTTGGATGTGCGTTGAGTTTAAAATCACGATTAAAAACAAAATGGCAGAACGGATTTTTGCTTCCAATGATTACTTGTCAATTTTAATCGCAATGGATTTAAAAAATAGAAATCTTATTAATGCATCCGTCATTACAGATGGGCTTATAACCGAATTGACCGAGGATTCTTTAATGAATGAAAATTGGTTGTTTACGTATGAATCAATTAAAAAGGGTTGGTTAATACCTACAGACAATCCTATCGATAAAAATAAATATTTCAAAATTCTATTAGAAAATGGAGTATATTTTTACCGAGAAGAAGCAAGAGTAAAAACATTTACTGTAAAGAAACCAACGGAAGTATTAAACGAAACTACCAAAAAGCCTGTAACTGAAGAAGCTAAAACAATTTTATCCAGTGGTGGTGGAGGCGGTTCGTATTAAATACTGTGGGCAGTACCTTATCTAAGTCATTGCGGGTTCTTTTAAGAAAAATCGTTGCAGATCTTTCCTGGAGTTTTTTATTTTTAATGGTTCGTGGTTTAACACGCAATGGATGATCGCACACATAAACCCTGACAAATGCAAGAAAAACCATTCGACCAACAAAAATATTTTAAGGATTGGCTGAAATTCCTTGATGAGAATGAAATCAGGTTTCAGCTAATAACAGCATCACTGTACGTCACAGCTTATGACTTACTGATTGACACAATAATTCGAAAAATCGAAGAATTTTATATTGATGGCTTCGACGAAGATGGCTTTATTATAAGTAAACGATATACAACGGAAGTTCGAGGACTTTTTAAAAAAGACATAGTCATTGCATCATCAATGTGGCTTTTAAATAATAAAGTAATTACAGAGGCAGAAATAGAAAAAATCAAAATATTCAAAACACATCGGAATGAATTAGCACACGAGTTAAGCAAGATGATTACGGATAGCGATGCCAATACTAAAACTGATTTTATTAAAGAAATCCGTGACATATATTTTAAAATACATAAATGGTGGTTCATAGAATTTGAAGTGCAAATAAATCCGGATTTGAGTTATCTTGATACTAATAAATTAAATTACGATGAAGTTTTAATGCTGCAATTGTTGCCAATGGACTATATGTTAAATATCGTGAATGACGAAATAAAAAAAAGATCCTTTAGGAAAATCAAAATTCAGAATGATAACAAGATGTAATCTAAGAATGTGCATAAAATGAAAAGGTATATTTGTATTCTATAAAAGTGAAAAAATCTAGTTTTAGCTTTTGAAAGAACCAGACTAAAACCTGAAAAAAATAACGTCAAGCATAACTCATTGACTTAAACAGTTTTTTTCGTTTTGAAATGGTGACTGCTCATTCAGGCGATTATTTATATAAAAAGATACACGCAAAACTAAAGATCTTTTTGGCGCTTTCAGACACGGGTAAATTGATGAAAGTCATTGAAAAATTTGACTTTGAAAAACAAAATATGACAAAAATTACTAATACTCATTTTTTGAGAATTGACCATAGAGTCGTTAGCTTAAGTATGGCCATAACAGGTTTGACTGAAACTATATCAGTTTTGAAAAATCAATTAAATGAAATTCATTGGTATGATGGAGAATGGTTTCTGGAAGAAAGTGAGCCAATTTATGGACTTGCTTTTATTGCGTTTCAAAATTATATAAATGGGAGTATAAAGGATTTTGCCGATAGTTTGAATGAAAAGGAGACATACTATAAACTTGAAAAGAACCTCCCAGAAGGAAATAAGTCAAGAATTGAATTGATAATTGCGCTTGCAAATTATGCCAAACATAAAGATGAAGGCATACCCCATAGAGGAACAAAGGAAATTTTAGACCATTTCAATTTAAATTATGAAGATGTAAACTACCTTGATAAATCTCCAATATTTCAAGGTCTTAACCTATTTAGTGAAGGATGGGATTTGTTTACATTAAAAACTTTGGTGACAGATTGGAGAGAATATATGTGGGCAAGATTTGATTAACAATTAAAGCAGATGAAATTTAATCCATACATATACGAGCCAGATCAAAGCCTTGAGGTTTATAAAGAAACAGAAACTTATTTTAATGAAAATTCGGAAATAAAGAAACAAATTGAAGAATTAGGGTGGATTTATCATACAGTTGGAATGATTATTCCTCAGAATTTTGAAAACTTTTGGTCTGGGCATAATTTTCCATTTATTGAATCTTGGGAAGAACTTCAAGTGTCATTTACTCAAATTTGTTTCGGTCTTTACAAGCAAGCATTTGTTTCGTTGAGAAGCGGTTTAGAATTAGGAATGTTGTCTGTTTATTACAACATAAATGATGATGGCCATAATGCCGTAAAAGAATGGCTTAATTCAAAAGAAAATACTCCAAGAGCAGACAAAATTTGGAAAATCTTAAGGCAGAATAATAACATCAAGAAATTTGATGTAAAACACAATTTAGAGCAAGTTCATAAAGATCTCGGCTATCTCCATAACTATGTTCACACCAAGGGCGCAAAGTATTCAAACAGAATGGGATTACTAAAAAGCAATTCTCAATCTTTCGAAAAAAAGTTAATTTCAAAATGGTTAAAATCTTACGCTGATATAATTTCATTAATTAGTTCGCTACACCTTTTGAAATATCCAATTTCGGTTGTTCGATTTGACTATGGTAAAAAATTTGGAATAGATATTCCAAGTTTTGGTGGATTGGAAGAATATAACATTGATAAAATCGCGTCAATATTACCCCACAAGTATTTAGAAGATATTCAAATTATATCTCAAGAGGACTTGACAACTCAAGAAATTATTCAAGAAATTATTTTGTTGCCCGATATGACAGAAAATCAAATTGAGGATCAAATAATTATTTTAGAAAAAAGTGTAATTGAAAATGGTTTAGGTTTTACAGCTTGGTTAGAAAATCAGGAGAGCTTATTAAAATTATTTGGTCAAAGTGAGTTTGATGAAAGAATGAAAAATAGAATTGAATTTCTTAGGAATTGGTCCATTGAAAATGAATTTTTAGAGTCGAAGGCAAAAAGAATGGGATGGGAGATTTGATCATTATTTTATGGCTACAATATTACAATAAAGCATTATTATTCCCGACTTCAGCAGCACACAAGAAAAGAGAGTGGCACAAGTAAAAATTTGATCTGCGCAAAATTTATTGTCTACGTCCGATACAAGAATAAATGTTTGCTATCTTCCTAAATCTTAACCTTAACAAGTAAAATACAACTTGCTATAGTTCTATACGAGAGAAAATATATTTTATTTTGGATAAAATAAAATAGCCATGAAAGCAGATCCCTTCACAAAATTTCCTTTTCAGAATGAACTTTTAAATATAATTAAGAATTTAGTTCCATTGCATTCAGTTTATTTGATCAGTTTTGAAAAAGAAAAAACAAAACGATCAGTTTATCTTTTGCCGCACTCATCACAGGAGCCAAAGCGTTTTACTTATACTATCCTTATTATAAGTCAAAAAGCTATTGCCAAAAATCTGAATGAGGTTATGACTCAGCTGTGCAGAAAAATGCCAAAGCAATTTAAGGCATATGCAATTTTCTATAGTTTGGCAGACATTATATCTAAACTCGATTACGGCAATAATTTCTTAAATAATGTAATTACTAAAGCACCATGTATTTTCAAAGACGACGATGAATTATTGCGTTATAAACGTCCCCATCCACTATATTACAAAAAACTATATAACAATATTGAGGATGAATGGAACTGTCGTATGACACGAGCGTCCTATTTTCTTTCAGTGGTAGATGTCTATGATCTCGAGGAAGATTTAGCCGTCAAAATGGGTTTCTTGAATTTTGCATTGGAACATACTTGTGTAGCGCTATTATATGTTTTCTGGGAATTTAAGCCGACTTATTATAAGTTGGACTATTTAATGTACATGTGTGGACACTTTACCAATCTACCAAAAGAGATTTTTCACAGAAAGACTTATAAGTCTCACCGTTTATATAATACCTTGTGCAATGCATATCATCTAATGAGATATAGCAGCAATAATAAAGTGTCATATGAAATTCTTGATACAGCTTACAAATTATGTGAGCGTTTTTTTCAGGAAGCTGAAGTCATTGGGGAGAAGCATCTTGAGAAACTTAAGAAATTACATTGTAAAAATACAATAGCAAAAACTTAATCCAAAAAAATTAAGTTTTCCTAGAAATTTATAACACTATCCAATGCTTCGTCTGCATCTTTATGAATAAAATTCGATTGATATAATATAGTGGTTGTTACAGATGAATGCCTGTAAAGTTTTTGGAGCATTTTAATTGGAATCTTATCTTCTGAAATATGACCAAAGCTATGTCTGGCAATATGCATAGTAACCTTTTTAGTAATTTTTGCTTTCTTGGCAACCTCTATTAAATATTTATTAAATTTTTTAGTAGCTGTTTTTGTCTTAGTATATATATCCTTGGCATTTTTCATATCAGCTTTTTTAATTTCAGGAAAAACAAAATCATTTTCGTCCAGTTTTTCGGCGGTATAGTAATCAAGAATCGGGAATACTTTCTCGGGTATTTTTAGAGATAGGAGTTTAGAATTTTTGTTCATGCGGTAGTGGAGTCTATCGTCATATATGTCGGACCACCTAATTTTAAGAATGTCAGCGGCTCTTATTCCAGCAAAGTAAAAACTGAATAGCCAAACATTTCGGGCATGTATTTCACTCGGTTTGAGATTTTTTAATAGCTCAATTCTTTTAACTTCATCTTTAGTTAATCCTATTTTCTCAGTTTCTGGAAATTTTATTCGAATCTTTTTTGCTCCAAAAGGGTAAAGCTTACTATCAACAATATTAGCTTTAATGGCTCTATTATAAATTGTTCGAATGACAATAAGAGTATTGACGATTGATCTCTCGGACATAGGACGCTTTCTTAAATAAAGAATAAATTTTTTAAGAAAACTTTCATCTATTTCTTGAAAGGTGAGCTGTTTAGATTTTGAGAATTCCAATACATGTTTCACACGTGGTTTATCTGATGATAGCCGAGCTAGTTTATTATTGTCTTTCATTTCATCAAGATAAACTTCTGCAAGCGCGAAAAAATTTGCGTTCGCATTAGAAGAATATATCTCATTTTTAATTTGATTAGCAGAAAAGTCCTTTTTCTGGGATTGTAACTCAAAAAGAGTTTGGTTCGCCGTGAACAATTCTGATAGTAGAAGATTATTAAGTTTAAGCGCATTAGGATGCGTATTCTTGACCCTACAATTTTTAATATCCCAAAACTTGTCATTTATATAGTGACCAACATAATGATAGTTTGAACGTCTATTTTTGGTGATGCGAATTGCCAATGGGAACTCTCCCTCTTTATTCGCTTTTTTTCTCAAAACTATTTTGGTATTTGAAGACATAATACATTGATTTTACATTATAAAGATAATTAAATTTGGTACAACATAGGTACAACAAATTATGATTTTATATGATATTAAGCAAAATCAAAAAAAATTAAAAGTATGCTAATCAATTGATTATAAGATTATTTACGTGAATTTGATGTTAAATTCGCTGGATTCAAAATCCAGTGTTTTAGGACGTGCGGGTTCGATTCCCGCCTCGAGTACAGAAGCTTCAACTATAAAAGTTGAGGCTTTTTTATTTTCTATTAATTTAATCAAGGTTTTTCAGAAGAAATCGAATTGTGGAAATATTATTTATAAGTATACTAAATTAAATTTTATCTAATTTTTTAACATTATTTTTCTGAATTAATTTTTTTCGACCCACTACTTTTACTATCTCAATTCCACACAAATGTCTAAAAAACTAAACCAATTGGAAGCCACAGCCATCTGTGGTAACGATATAAGTTCTTCATGTTTATATGTTTCGGCTCTAGCTATTTTTTATGCAGGTCAATACGCTTGGATTTCACTTTTAATGGTTGCGGGGGTTTTATTTTTATTCCGGAAAATTTATGGTGAAGTTGTGGGTGCCTTACCCTTAAATGGTGGAGCTTATAATGCACTTTTAAACACTACTAAAAAATCTACAGCATCCGTTGCGGCTGCTTTAACAGTGCTTTCTTATATGGCTACAGCTGTGCTTTCTGCCAGCGAAGCCGTTAAATATGCGCATAGTGTTTGGAATGTAATTCCCGTGTTTCCTGTAACCATCGGACTATTATTATTGTTTATGGGACTGGTTATTATAGGAATTGGAGAATCTTCAAAAGTAGCAGTGTTTATCTTCCTTTTTCATCTTTTTTCTTTGACGCTTCTTTGTAGTTTTTGTCTTTATTTTCTTTTTAGTCACGGTTTCGAAACTTTGATAGCTAATTTTAATATGCCGGTTGGCGGAAGCATAACGATGGCGCTCTTTTTCGGTTTTTCTGCAGCCATGCTCGGTATTAGTGGTTTTGAAAGTTCGGCAAATTATGTTGAAGAACAAAAAGCAGGAGTTTTTCCAAAGACTTTAAGAAACATGTGGATTGTGGTAAGTGTTTTCAATCCGCTTATTGCTTTTCTTGCCTTGGGTTTATTGCCACAGGAAGTGGTAAACAATAACCAGGATGCGCTGCTTTCTTTTCTTGGCGAAACCTCTGGCGGACATTGGCTGTCAATTTTGGTTGGGATTGATGCGGCTTTAGTTTTGAGTGGCGCCGTCCTTACCTCTTTCGTTGGCGTGGGTGGCTTGATGGAACGGATGGCGCTGGACCGCGTGCTGCCAAGTTTTTTATTGATACGAAACAAAAATAAAAGTCCTTATTTAATTTTTGTATTATTTTTCGCTCTTTGCACCTCAATTTTATTAGTAACTCACGGAGACTTACCTTCATTAGCAGGGGTTTACACCATCGCTTTTTTATCAGTAATGGTACTTTTTGGAGTGGGGAATTTATTATTGAAAATAAATAGGAAACAGCTACCAAGACCAGAACGAGCTTCCTATTTGGCTGTATTTATAGCTATTGCTGCGGTTATTTCTGCGCTTTTGGGTAATATATTTTTGAATCCAGAATTTTTGATAACCTTTTTTGAATATTTGGTTCCAACACTTTTTGTGGTTTATTTTATGCTTTACCATCACTATATTTTAAAAGCTGCCCTTAGATTTATAGATTTTATTGCTCCAGATGATAGCAAGTTTTTTAGAAGTTGGAACCGTATTACCAAAAACAAATTGCAGGAATTAACAGGCAAACAATTTGTCTTTTTCACCAATAATGATAATGTGGAAACATTGAACAGGGTTATGCAATACATTAAACATAATGAACCTACCAAAAGACTTAAAATTGTTGCAATTCTGGCTGAAGGAATGAAAGTGGCCAATAATTTAAAATCGGACATTGATGTGCTGGACAGGGCTTATCCAGAAATTAAAATTCAATTTTTAGAAGAACAAGGTAAATTTGGACCTGAAAAAATTAAAGAACTTTCTAAAAGGTGGAATATTCCTGTCAATTTCATGTTTATTGGCGCTCCTGGCGAAGACTTTCCTTATAAGATTCAACAGTTGGGTGAGGTGCGAGTAATTATTTAATCCTTGATAAATTTCTGAACACTTCTACCTTGGGAAGAAACTATTTCTAAAAAATATATTCCTTTAGAAAGGGTAGAAACATCAATCGCCCCATTGTCAGGAAGACATTCCTTTATTTTTTTCCCTGAAATGGAATACACGGTAAGTTTTTCGATATTTATTTTTTTCGATTTAATGAAGAGGTTGAGGGAAGTTGGATTGGGGTATATTTCAATTTTTTCAAAATCGTTATCATCAATACTTAAAGGATCACCCACAACAAAGTCCAGCCAAATTCCTGATGGATTATTGGAGTAATACATATGTCGTAAATTATCGGATGGGTCTGTATAAAACTCATACGAGTAATCATCTTCAATAGAGAAAAATTCGAAATAGACGGTTTCAAAATCGTTTAGAAACTGGGTTTCACAAATATTAAACGTTTGAGCAAAATCTACTGGCCGTACTTTATCTTGATTCGGCACAACTTCAAAATTTCCTGAAAAGGAATTGCAAGCACCGCAACCTTCAAAAGAAAGGTCTTCATTTACAGTTAAATATGGTGAAATGGGCGGGTCAATATTGGCAATATATAATGCGCCGCCAAAATCCCATTCAATTTTATGAAGATTCCAAGTCTTGAATAGCTCTGGATTTGGGTTTTGAGCTAGCATTGGTAAAACCATAAAAACAATAAGCAGCAGAGGTAAAATTTTCTTCATTTCCTGAAAATTTAGAAATTTCATTAAATATATGAAATCTTACCCACAATCGTTATATTTGGACAAACTCTGAAAACCGTTATCCCCAATGTCTGATTTTTGGTTGTATTTTAATCTTGGTCTCCATCACGTTTTGGACTGGAAAGCCTATGACCATATTCTATTTTTGATCGTGCTTTGCGCTGCCTATAATTTTTCTTCTTGGAAGCGATTGTTGATTTTGGTTACTTTGTTTACCGTTGGTCATACGTTATCATTGCTTTTGGCCAATTATAATATAGTGAGTGTTTCGGGAAAAGTTATTGAGTTTTTAATTCCCGTAACTATTTTGGTCACTGCAATTTTCAATCTTTTTACCGCTGGAAAAGAAAAGAAATTGGAGAAAATGGGCGTCTTCTATATAGCAACTGTTTTCTTCGGATTGATTCACGGAATGGGTTTCGCATCATTTTTTACAGCTCTGGACAGCGATGGTGGTATTTTGCCATTACTTGAATTCGCCCTTGGTATTGAAGCAGCGCAAATTATTGTTGTAATGATAATTTTAATTATCGCCTTCATCTTTCAAAGCATCTTCCGTTTCAACAAAAAAGATTGGGTCTTGGTGGTTTCTTCACTGGTAATTGGGATGGTTATCCCGATGCTTATTGAGAATTGGATTTTTTAATGGGTTGATAGTCTTTAGAGGGTAGAAGGTAGTGTAAGTCCTGACTAGCTAATTTCTTATTCACGAATTCATCTACTCCTAAATTCATCAACATCTTTAGCAATAACTTAACAACATTTTTTTTGGTAGTGGCGTAACTTCCCACTAATTTCGTTGCCGATTTAAAAGTATGAAATGCCTTCTAACTATTTGTCATTTAACTGAAATGATTAAATTGGACATTCCATCTTCCTATTTCTAGAATATTTTATACGGATGAAAGAAAGCAAACAACGTAAGTATGATATTGCCTATCTGCGGATGGCGCAAGAGTGGAGCAAACTCTCTTTTTGCAAAAGAAAACAAGTTGGCGCACTAATTGTGAAAGGCAAAATGATTATCAGCGACGGCTATAACGGAACGCCCACTGGTTTTGAAAATGTTTGCGAAGATGAAGAAGGCTACACAAAATGGTACGTACTCCACGCTGAAGCAAACGCAATTTTAAAAGTTGCATCCAGCACCCAGGCTTGTGAAGGTGCAACACTTTACATCACAATGTCACCCTGTAGAGAATGTAGTAAATTGATACATCAAGCAGGAATAAAAAGAATCGTTTATTTAAACGAATATAAAGATAACTCCGGCATTGCTTTTCTAGAAAAAGCGGGAGTAAGTATTCAACATATTTCAGATTTGGATTCAGAATAATGGAACAACAATCATCCACACCAGATAATACTACAAAAAAAAGACTGCCACTGTTACCGCTTTGGGTTGGTCTGGCGCTTGCCGTGGGTGTTTTTATTGGATCTAAACTCAACTTTGATGATAACACTGAAAAAATATTCGCCACAAGTTCTAAAAAAGACAAACTCAACAGACTTATAGATTACATAGATTATGAATATGTAGATAAGGTGAACACCGACAGCATTGTAGATGTTACCGTAAACGGCATTCTCGAAAATCTAGATCCACATTCCGTGTATATTCCTAAAAGTGAATATGCGCACAATGCAGACGATATGCGTGGAGCCTTCGTTGGCATTGGGGTTAGTTTTTATGTTTACAAAGATACCATTGCAGTAATTCGTTCTATTGAAGGCGGACCTGCTGAAAAAGCTGGAATAAAAGGTGGCGACAGACTTCTGTATGCAGATGGAAAGAAACTTTTTGGCGAATTGGTACAACGCGATAGCATTTCAAACTATCTAAAAGGTGAAATAAATAGCAAAGTTGCGCTAGACGTTTTCCGACCAAGTGAAAACAAAACGCTTGAAATTAAAGTTAGAAGAAAACAAGTTCCACTAGTTAGTGTTGACGCTTCCTATAAAATCACGGACGATTTGGGATATATAAAACTAAATCGTTTTTCTGAAACCACCTTTAAAGAATTTGAAACCGCCCTAGATAAATTGAGAAGTCAAGGCATCAAAAAACTTGTTTTGGATCTTCGCGACAATCCTGGGGGTTATATTTCTACTGCGGAAAGAGTGGTGGATGAATTTTTAGAAAATGACAAACTCATTCTCATTACAAAAAATAAAAGTGGTGAAATCAACAAAACCTTCGCATCGCGTCGTGGTGATTTTGAACACGGAAAACTCTATGTTTTAATAAATGAAAACTCAGCATCTGCCAGTGAAATTGTAGCCGGAGCACTTCAAGATAATGATAAAGGAACAATTATTGGTCGCCGTTCTTTCGGAAAAGGATTGGTTCAACGCGAAATGTCTCTTGGTGATGGCAGCGCAGTTCGATTGACGATTGCGCGCTATTACACACCAACGGGTCGTTCCATCCAGAGACCTTATGGAAACGGAAACGACACTTATTATAGTGATTACGAAAAAAGATATCGCAACGGCGAACTAATTCACGCAGACAGTATTAAAGTTGCAGATTCCTTGAAATATGTAACTCCGAAAGGAAAAGTAGTGTATGGCGGCGGCGGAATTATCCCAGACGTTTTTGTACCGAAAGATACAAGCGTAGAAAACGAAACCCTGCAATATGTTTCACGAAGCGGGTTTATGAGTTATTTCATCTTTGAATACCTCGAAAAGAATAGAACATTTTTTAAGGGAATGAATTTCGACGACTTTAGAAAAAACTTTATAGTTGAAGATAGTCTTTCTAAAGAATTTATTGAATATGCAAAATTCAACGAAGCGCAAATAGATCTTTCAAATTACGCGGAACAGTTGAAAAGAACATTGAAAGCGAACATTGCACAACAACTATTTGGTCCAAACGAGTACGAAATAATCCTAAACGAAGCAGATCCAATGCTTTTGAAAGTTTTGGAACTAGAAGCCAACGATCATTTGGATAAAAAGTAAGAAACAATCTTCACACATTTTGACAATAATCCCTTTAGAGTCTGGGTTAATATTGTCAAAATGCAAAACTTATTTCTTTACTTTAGTAGCTATGTTTTTCGAAATTAGCAAAATCCCAAGAGCCAAAATAGCACACAATCCTGTCAAAACTCCGACAGATGCAACAAAGCTGTCGCCTTCAAATAAATGATTAAAATCAAGTTTGGTAATGTTGTAAATTACTAGACCAGCAGCAAGGGCAATCATAATGTAGATAAGAATTTTCATTGTTCTTTAATTAAAAAGTTCTTGAATGTTTGAAGTGAAAAGTTTCACCGCAATAGCCAGCAAAATTACACCAAATATTTTTTGAATGATAGCAATTCCGTTTTTTCCCAGAATTTTCTGAAGTTTATTGGATGTTTTCAGGATTATAAAAACCACAATAATATTTACGATTATTGCTACAATTATGTTTGCCATATCATATTCCGCTCGTAAAGTTAAAAGCGTTGTCAAGCATCCAGGTCCTGCAACAATAGGGAACGCAATAGGAAAAACCGTCGCAGAGCTGGTGTTGTCTGAATTTTCTTTAAAAAGTGTTATGTTCAGAATCATTTCCAAAGCAAGAAAGAATAAAATAAAGGAACCTGCTACAGCAAATTCATTCACGTTTATTCCAATAAGTTTTAAAATTTCTTCACCAATAAAAAGGAATATAACCATCACAACGGCCGCAATTACGGATGCACGTGCGCTTTTTATTTCCCCAGCTTTATCGCGTAAGGATATAATTAAAGGAATACTCCCTATAATGTCAATTACAGCAAAAAGCACCATCGTTGCCGTTGCTATTTGTTTGAAATTTAGACTTAACATTTTTTCAATTTTTAAAGACCGCGAAATTAGTCAAATTTAAACATCATAATAGCAACAACGAGGGTTAATAAAAGCTTAATTTATTCTGATTAAATTACCGAAACAAATTATCTTTGGCAGATGTTTCAACTTGGTAAGACAATAGTTTCTGAAGATTTAATTACAAAAGATTTTGTGTGCAACCTCAACGCCTGCAAAGGAGCCTGTTGTATTGAAGGTGAAGCAGGGGCGCCTATTTCTAAAGAAGAAGTTGCAATTCTCAAGGAAATTTACCCAAAAGTAAAACCATTTCTTCGCCCTGAAGGCATCGCAGCCATTGAAAAACAGGGAACCCACATTGAAACCGAAAATAACGAACTAGAAACTCCTTTAGTAGAAGGAAAGGAATGTGCCTACGTAACTTTTACAGACAAAGGCATTGCCAGTTGCGGTATTGAAGACGCTTTCAATGCTGGCGCGATTGATTTCAGAAAACCTATTTCGTGTCACCTTTATCCTGTGCGGGTTCAGGATTATAGTGAGTTTTCCGCTGTAAACTATCACCGTTGGCCAATTTGTGATGATGCTTGCACATTGGGGAAAGAACTACAAGTGCCCGTTTATAAATTCACAAAAGCAGCCCTCATCCGTAAATTTGGAGAAAACTGGTATGCCGAGCTCGAAAAGATAGCTTCGGAAATGTAACGCTTCATATATTTTTTTCATATTTTATTTATATTCTTCTGATATTGATTATATTGGTGATTAAATTTTAAGAAATTTATTCACTAACCAAAATTTCAATTATGAGAAAATATGTATTAGCTCTTTTCGTTTTTTCGGCTTTAATCAGTTGCAAAGACAATCCAGTGAGCAAAAAAATCAAGGAAACCAAAGAAGCAGTTTCAAACTCCACCAATGCGGTAAAGGAAATGACCAATATGCAGGACGATATAAAAGAACTGCAAGAAATTACCCCGTTGACTAATGAAGAATTCAAATCTTGGATGCCCGATGAAGTAAACGGAATGAAACGGATTAGCTATAAAGCTGGTGAAGTGGGAATGATGGGCATTGCTTCTATTGAAGCGGCGTATGCCAATGAAGACAAATCTAAAAAATTCACGATAAACATCATCGATGGTGCAGGTCAGATGGGAGCAGCCGCAACTATGGGAATGCGCATGGTGATGAGCCAAGACTTTGAAGAAGAAGATGAAAATGGTTACAAAAGAACCACGACTAAAAACGGTACAAAAGCCGTTGAAGAATATCGCTCTTCCAACAACAATAGTAAAATACAATTACTGCAAA
The DNA here is from genome assembly GCF_000265385.1 of Aequorivita sublithincola DSM 14238. Classification (NCBI taxonomy): domain Bacteria; kingdom Pseudomonadati; phylum Bacteroidota; class Flavobacteriia; order Flavobacteriales; family Flavobacteriaceae; genus Aequorivita; species Aequorivita sublithincola. Next base: position 1,042,702 of record NC_018013.1, on the reverse strand, counting down.
GCAACCGATTCTATCTTGAAGCCAATGGAAAAAACATGGATCTAGATGAAACTTGGGATGCAATTGATGAAATAGATTTAGAAAAACTAGGCTGATTCATCAATTTTAAAACTTTTTTCAAGCCGAAAACCTCAGTGTTTTCGGCTTTTTTTGTTGCTGTTACATTTGTTATAGACTTTGTTACAATAGTTATATTCTTCATTTAATACTTGCCATAGATTTGTCTCAGTTAAATCACTCAATGGCATATACTCCTCGATTATAAAGTGAAACAAACAAATAATAACTTAAAAACATGTAATCATGAAAAATGCAATTACCTTTTTAATGTGCTCACTTTGTATCATCACAGCGATCGCACAGTCAGATTTTAACGGAGACCAATTGGTTATTCCAGAAAGAACACCAGCTCTTGAAGCTTTGTACCAACAATCAAAGACTCTTGAAGAGAACGGCACGGCAGCCGAGATTAACGCCAACAGACTCGCCATTAAAACTGCTTGGCAAGCAATTGATCCTAAAGTTGCGGCTCTTTACAAGCCAGTTGAAACAATTAATTATCCTATGATTGGTGGCGATGGTACTTATAGACCAGCTATTGTACCAGACCGTCAATTAGAAAACAGAGCTCCAGAAGATTGGGCAACGGATAAATTATTAAGAACCGGCTTTATAGATGGGCTGGATATGGATGTTACTGGCGACGGTGATATCTATATAGCCGCTTTTGAAAACTTTACTAATGGTGGTTCGGATTCAAGTATTTACATATATCGCTCCACAGATGGAGGTGATACTTTTAGCCTTTGGAAAGATCAACCCGTAGTTGGCTCGCTTTTCTCAAAAATACAAGTAATCACTATAGATGGAACTGGGGATGAGTATTTGCTTGTTTTTGCAGCCTTCCAAAATGAAGTTTTTCAGGTTATTCGATGGAATATGGCCACTGGAGTTATGGGTTTTCAGGGTGTTGCTAGTGACGTTGTGGATTTTGGAGTAGACGCTAATTACAGTGCAACTACATCAAATCAACGAGCTTTGGTTACCTATAACAAATCTACCAACTCCACATTTTCTGCTCGAAGCACTGCTGGTAGTTATGGATTCGACTGGGTTGATGAATTTAGCTTCGGAACTGTTGGCGAGCAAGTAGAAATGGCATACGGAATTAATGGAGGTTGCTACGCCACGTATATAGGGTTTAACAGCAAAAATTTATATGCAAAAGCAAATGATGATTATAACGACCCAGCATCTTGGAGTTTAAATGAAACTGTTGTAGCTGGTTCATCTAAGGAATCGCTTAACCCAACAATCCGCGCTGCACGTAAGACTTTTGGAACAGATGATGAGGTTTTGATTCTTGCCTCAACTCGCAATGCAGGAAGCACAGACAGCTATATTGGGCAAGCATACCGACGCGAAAATGGAGCTGCATATGCACCCCTCAATTATGTAATTACAAGCGCAGGTTATAATATTGCCCATATTGACACATGGATGGGCACAACTGGACCAGCCGACGTAATTGAAACCTCTTATGTAAGAGACAGAATAGACAATAGTCAAGACGATGTTAACCGTTCAAATCAATATGATGGTAGTGTATTCTCAGGTCTAGAGGGTGTTGGCGATACAGGACGAGATGTATTTGACGGATTTCCATCTGCCATTGCTGAAACAAGTGACGGATTTCCTTGTATGGCTTTTGCCGGAACAAGTGGCAGTTTTGGGTTTGGACTGTATTTTGATGCCAAGAACGGTGTTACTGTTGGAATAGCGGACAATAATTTTGAAGGTTTCAAATTCTACCCAAATCCTGCACAAGATGTTTTGAACCTTTCAGCAAACAGTACTATTGAAAGTGTTTCCATCTTTTCAATACTTGGACAAAAAGTTATGGAAAATTCTATTAACCAAAATGATGCAACCATCAATATTGCAAACCTTTCTCAAGGAGTTTATATTTTGAAATTAGTTATCAATGGCCAATCGGCCACCTACAAATTCGTTAAACAATAAGAGGAGATTGTTTAATGTTAAAAAGAAGGAGCTTGCTTAATTGCGGCTCCTTTTTTTATTGAAATCATTTCATTAAAAAACATTAGTAGCTATTTTAGATTTGCCAGCTTGTTTTTGATAAAATTCTTTCAGAATTCTATTGCTATCATTGCATTTGTTTATATTTACGCCATGCGTAATTTTTTCATTATTTTATTCATATTTACGGCTACTGCAGGCTTTTCACAAAGCGATGCTTTGGCCAAAAACTATTATGAACAAGGCCAATTTGAAAAGGCTTTGACCATTTATGAAAAGCTAAGCAAGCAAAGCCCTTACCGCCTAGATTATTTTATGGGAATGGTGGAATCCAACCAACAGCTAGAAAATTTCAATGAAGTTGAAAAATTATTGAATGAAAAAATAGGTGATGGGCGCAACTTTCCGCAGCTTTATGTAGAACTTGGGTATAATTATTCGCTTCAAAATAATACGGAACTTGCTTCTGAAAATTTCAACAAAGCCATTCAAGCACTAGATCAAAATCCAAACTTTGCCTATAATATTGGCGCCACTTTTCAAAAATACAGTCTACTGGATGAAGCTGTTTCCACCTATGAAAAAGCGATGGTTCTTAGCGACAAAATGGATTTCAACTCACAGCTAGCCCAGATTTATGGGGAACAGGGAAAGCTTGAAAAAATGTTTATCAGCTATCTGAATCTTATTGAAAAGAATTTGAGTTTCAAAAGTAGTGCGCAGCGCTACTTCAGCCTTTACACTACAGAAGATCCCACCAATGAAGCGAATGTTATACTCAGAAAGACTTTGCTACAGCGGTCGCAGCAAAACCCAGATATACTTTATAATGACTTGCTTAGCTGGTTGTTCATTCAGCAAAGGGAATATAAAAAAGCATTTACGCAGGAAAAAGCAATCTACAAACGTGTTGGTGAAGACTTAGGCGGAATTACGGAGTTGGCATACATCACCATTGCCGATGAGGATTATGAATCAGGAAGAGAAATAGTAAACTACATTATTGAAAATTCGTTTACGCCTCAAAATAAACTTCAGGGAAACCAAATTCTCATGAAGATGGAAGTGAAGACAGCCAAACCGAGTGAATATTCAGAAGTAGAAAAAAAGTTTGAAAACCTGCTCGACGAATTTGGACGAAACAGAGAAACTTATCAACTTCAAATAGATTACAATCACTTTCTAGCTTTTCAGAATAACAAAAAGGAACTGGCAATTTCAAATCTTAAAGCATTAGCAAAAGAACAATTGTCACCTTTTCAAGAAGCCCATGTAAAAATGGAACTTGCAGATATTTTAGTTTTTGACGAAAAATTCAACGAGGCATTAATCTATTATTCTCAAATTCAGAAAAAAGTACAAAGCGATATTTTGGCGCAAGAAGCCCGTTTTAAAGTAGCGCGAACCAGCTATTTTAAAGGTGATTTTGAATGGGCGCAAGTGCAACTAGATGTATTAAAAAAATCCACTTCACAATTAATGGCGAATGATGCCATGGAGCTCAGCCTATTAATTCGCGACAACTCTTTAGAAGACTCTACCCAAGTGGCACTTAAAAAATATGCCCGTGCAGACTTGCTAGAATTTCAAGGAAAAGATGTAGAAGCAATTGCTATTCTAGAAGATATTCTAACCAATAATAAAGGCGATAAGATTGAAGATGAAGCTCTTTTTAAACAAGGTCAGATTTATGAAAAGAAGGGCGAATTCACAAAAGCTGAAGCCAATTATCTAAAAATAATTGAGTTCTATGGTGAAGATATTTTGGCAGACAATGCACATTATCGTTTAGCAAGAATTTACGAAGAAAAACTAGACCAACCCGACAAGGCAAAAGCACAATACGAAGCCATAATTTTCAATTATGCAGATAGTATTTATTTTGTGGAAGCACGGAATAAGTATCGTTCTTTGCGGGGAGATGCGATAAACTAAGCACCAAACTGAAAAGCACCAAATTCGAAATTCCAAATCCCAAAACCGCAGACGAAATATTCTTAAAATGCCTTTGGAATTTGGAGTTTGAGATTTAGAATTTATTTGGATTTTGGAGCTTGTAATTTAGAATTTAAAATCATGTATATATACAACGTAACAATAAACATAGAAGAAACCATCCATGACCGCTGGTTGCATTGGATGAAAACCGAACACATTCCTGCAATGCTCGCCACAGAAAAATTTAGCAAAGCATTGCTTACACGTGTAATTATTGAAGAAGAAATGGGCGGAATTACTTATTCAGTTCAATACACAACTGACAGCAAAGCAACCCTTCAAAAATATTACGATGAAAACGCTGATGAACTCCGAGCACAAAGCAAACCTTTTGAAGGAAAATTTGTAGCCTTCCGCACCGAACTTGAAGTTATTGGCGAAGCACATAACGAACTTTTCAAAAAAAGCTAAACCCCTCTGCGTCCTTTGCGAAAACCTTTGCGTACTTTGCGGTTAAACAAGATTGCAGATTTTTCAAATGAAAAAGGAATATTCAAATAAGTCAAAAAACAATTCAGAATCTGGAGAGGTGCGTGCCAAAAAACACTTGGGCCAACATTTTCTAAAAGACGAACTTATCGCAGAAAAAATTGGCGATACACTGACCCTTGAAGGCTATAAAAACGTTTTGGAAATCGGCCCCGGAATGGGCGTTCTTACAAAATATTTAATTGAAAAGGACGTCGAAGTAATCGCCATGGACCTCGATAGAGATTCCATTGCTTATTTAGAAGAAAACTATCCAAACAAAAACCTCAAAATCCTTGAAGCAGATTTCTTGAAGTTTAATCTTTCGCAAGTTTTTGAAGATGAACAATTCGGAATAACAGGTAACTTTCCGTATAATATTTCAACACAAATCGTATTTAAAACTTTGGAGTGGAAGACACGGATTCCAGAGTTTACAGGTATGTTTCAAAAGGAAGTGGCGCAACGGATTTGCGCAAAAGAAGGTAGTAAAACCTACGGTATACTTTCCGTTTTGGCACAAGCATTTTACGATGCTGAATATCTTTTTACGGTTCCACCTTCAGTTTTCAATCCACCGCCAAAAGTAGATAGTGGCGTGCTTCGACTTAAAAGAAAAGAAAATTATACACTTCCGTGCGATGAAAAAATGCTTTACAAAGTAGTAAAAACTGCTTTTCAACAACGCAGAAAAACCCTACGCAATAGTTTAAAATCCTTCAATCTTTCCGATAAAATAAAAGAAGATGCTATCTTTGGCCAACGCCCAGAACAACTTTCAGTTTCACAATTTATAGCCCTTACACAAAAACTAGAAAACGATGCAATTTCAGCTGACTAATGAATTTATCGAGCAGGTTGAAGAGCTTATTGCCAACAATAACGGCGATGCGCTAGAAGCATTATTGAATGAACTTCACTTTGCCGACATTGCCGAAATAATGCAGGAACTCGATACAGACGAGGCCACCTACATTGTAAAGTTGTTAGATACCGAAGTTACTAGTGAAATTTTAATAGAGCTAGATGAAGATTTCCGTGAGCGTATTCTAGACAGGCTAACACCGTCTGAAATTGCCGACGAGCTAGATGAAATGGACACCGATGATGCCGCAGATATTATTGCGGAACTTGATGACGATGTTCAAAAACAAGTAATTGGTCATATAGAAGACGAAACGCATGCCGCAGATATTGTGGACCTGTTGCGTTATGATGAAGACACTGCAGGTGGTTTAATGGCGAAGGAATTAGTACGTGTAAAAGAGACCTGGACCGTTGCTGGCTGCGTTCGGGAAATGCGTCGCCAAGCCGAAAATGTAACCCGCGTGCATTCCATTTATGTAACCGACAAACAGGGAAAACTTAAAGGAAGACTCTCACTAAAAGATTTACTTACTGCCCCAGAAAGAGCACATATAAGTGAAGTTTATATTCCAAAAGTAGATTACGTAAACGTACATACCGAAGGCGAAGAGGTTGCCCGAATTATGCAAAAATATGATCTGGAAGCCATTCCCGTTGTTGACGACGATGGAATTTTAGTTGGACGAATTACCATTGATGATATTGTAGATTTCATAAAAGATGAAGCCGAAAAAGATTACCAAATGGCAGCTGGTATTTCGGTAGATGTGGAAGCAGATGATAGTATATGGCTTCTTACCCGTGCAAGATTACCTTGGCTTATTTTGGCGCTTATTGGTGGTTTTGTGAGTGTTTCGGTTTTGGGCACCTTCTCCGGTGCAATGACCCATCATCCTGAATTATTCTTTTTTGTACCTCTTATTGCGGCAATGGCAGGAAACGTTGGGGTTCAATCTTCTGCAATTGTTTTACAAGGTTTGGCAAACGATAGCTTAAGAGGTTCGCTGTGGAAACGTCTGGTAAAAGAAGTTTTGCTAAGCCTATTAAACGGATTTATACTTGCAATAATTCTTGTGGCAGGCGGAATGTTATTATTAGGTCTAGATATTATGTTTGGACTTACCGTTGCAATCTCCTTAATTTCAGTAATAATCACGGCTTCATTAATCGGAACTTTCATTCCTATTATGCTCGAAAAAAGAGGAATTGACCCAGCAATGGCCACCGGACCTTTCATTACAACCAGTAACGATATTTGTGGAATTCTTATCTATTTCACCATCGCAAAATTAATTCTAGGATTTTGAAATCGTCCATTTTTAAACAACGCTTCATTGTTCCAGCTACAGCCATCGATGCGTTAAATCACGTAAATAACATTACGTATTTGCAATGGTGTCTTGAAATTGCCGAAGACCATTGGATTTCAAAAACATCTAAAAAGCAACGTGAAGAAAATGTATGGGTGGTTCTAAACCATTTTATTTCCTATAAAAACCCTTCATTTTTGGGCGAAGAACTTGAAACCCAAACGTGGATTGAAAGTTATGAAGGTGTAAAAAGCCTGCGGAAATACAAAATCATCCGTCCTTTAGATGGCAAAACAATAGTTGAGGCCGAAACTCTTTGGTGTTTTTTGGATGGAAAGACATTCCGTCCCGCAAAAATCACTGAAGAAATATCAAATCTTTTCATTTAAATATGAAGAAGAACAACTAGCCTTCAAATCTATTATTTTCAATACTTTTGCGGTATAAAATTGCATCGCATTGAGCGTTTTCAAAAAACTTTTCAAACAGACTTTTATTTACGGTTTAGCCACAATTCTGCCACGAATTTTGGCAGTAATCCTCGTGCCTCTTTACACCACAGTAATGCTTCCCGAAGAATACGGTATTTACTCCACATTGATGGCGTACCTTATTCTTGGAAATGTGTTGCTTTCCTACGGAATGGAAACGGCTTTTTTTAGGTTTGTTACCAAGGATTCTTTACAGCAAAAAATAGTGCAGTCCACTACCATAACTTCTTTGACGGTTTCCACCTTAATTTTCTTGGGAATTACGCTGCTCTTCACAAATTACATCGCAGAAGTTTCAGAATTTAGACCCGAATATGTAACCTATGGTCTTTTAATTTTAGCCTTGGACGCTTTGGTTGTACTGCCTTTTGTTTGGTTTCGCGTGAATGAAAAACCGATGAGATATGCTGTAGTCAAAATTTTGAATGTAGTAATAAATCTCGCTTTTAATCTATTTTTTCTTTTACTACTTCCGAAACTTGCTGAAACTAGTAGTTATTGGAACTCCTTTTGGTTCCCCGAAAACAAAGTGGCTTATATTTTCATTGCGAATTTGATTGCAAGTGCGGTAACGCTTTTGATGTTGCTTCCACTTTATGTGAAAATTGGTTTCGGCTTCAGCAAAACAATCTGGAAACAGATGATGAAATATGCTCTTCCTGTGCTTATTGCAGGAATCGCTTTCAGTATAAATGAAGCCTTTGATAGAATTCTTCTTAAATATTTATTACCCGAAAATGTAGCTGAGGTTCAAGTTGGACTTTATTCCGCCTGCTACAAACTGGGAATGTTTATGACGCTTTTCGTAATGGCTTTCCGTTTGGGGATAGAACCTTTCTTCTTCAACCATTCCGATCACGCTAATGCAAAGAATACATACGCTACAATTACCAAATATTTCACTCTTTTTGGATGTTTAATCCTTTTGGTAGTAGTTGTATATATAGATGTTTTCAAACGAATTTTAATTCCAAATAGTCAATATTGGGAAGCTTTGAAAATTGTTCCACTTATACTGTTGGCAAACTTATTTCTAGGAATTTACCACAACCTTTCAGTTTGGTATAAAGTTACCGACCGTACAAAATACGGTGCCTATATTTCAGTTTTTGCAGCCATTGTAACGTTAGTACTTAATTTTGTTCTGATTCCGATGATAGGTTATATGGGTTCGGCAATTGCAACACTTGCGGCTTATGGCAGTATGATGGTGCTTTCGTATCTTTACGGACGAAAGTACTATGACGTGCCTTATGAAGTAAAAAAAATAAGTGGTTATTTGTTGATGGCTATCGGCTTTTCAGCAATTTCCTATTATGCTTTCGAAGGAAACATTTGGATAGGAACAGCGTTATTAGTGGTATTTATAGGGATTATGTTCTATTCTGAAAAGAATGAATTTTTAAAAATTCTAAAAAAATAGCTTCGGGCTTCGGTACAATCCCGATGAAAAATCGGGATCACTCAGCCAACTCAGCTTTGGATTAATATTTAAAAAATAGAATGATTTTATTTCAACTAAAAAAATGATAGAAATAATATGAAAAATACACTTGTTCTTCTCATTTTATTGGCACTTGTATCGTGCAATAATTCAAAAAAGGAAACACAGACTAATTTGGACCAACAGTCTGATTTTGAAGTTGAATACTTAGAAGGCTATTTTCCGAAAAATGACATAGAATTTGATGCTGAGGTAAAAGCACTAGTAATAGCTAATCAAACGGATTTTGATAAATACTTCGGAATTGCCCAAACAATGAATAACAAAGTTCCTGCAATTGATTTTGAAAAAAACAAAGTTGCAGCAATAATTAGTGCGCCAAGTGATAAAAAACAACAAATAGTTATCACTGGTACAGATTTGAAAAACAATAAGTTAATAGTAAAATATAAGCTGAAAGTTGGAGAAGACGCTCAATCTTTCACTTCCACAGACCAGAAAATGTTTCCGATACCAAAATCGGTTTATGCCGTAGATTTTGTAATTGATAGGGACGATTCAAAAACCAATAAAAAGCAGTAGCCTTGAAAGTTAAAATTATAAATAAATCCAACCATCCATTACCTTCTTACGAAACAATCGCTTCCGCAGGAATGGACTTAAGAGCAAATGTTGAAGGTCCTTCAACTTTAAAACCTTTACAGCGCGCCATCGTAAAAACAGGGTTTTTTATTGAATTGCCCATCGGTTACGAAGCACAAGTTCGTCCAAGAAGTGGCTTGGCTGCAAAAAAAGGAATCACAGTTCTAAATTCTCCAGGAACCATAGATGCCGATTATCGTGGAGAAATTGGTGTGATTTTAGTAAACCTTTCCAACGAAGATTTCACCATTGAACACGGCGAGCGCATAGCCCAATTAGTAATAGCAAAACACGAACGTGCTGTTTGGGAAGAAGTTGAGGAGTTGAGCGATACTTCTCGTGGAGAAGGTGGTTTTGGGAGTACTGGAACGAAATAATTGTAGGTACGCGATTTATCGCGTTCATTTAAAACAAAAAAATTAACATGAAAATAATAGTGCCAATGGCAGGCCGCGGAAGCCGTCTTCGCCCACATAGTTTAACAGTCCCAAAACCATTAATTCCAGTTGCCGGAAAACCAATTGTGCACCGTTTGGTTGAAGACATCGTCGGCGTTTTAAATGAAGAAATTGATGAAATCGCCTTCATTCTAGGCGATCCAGCGTTTTTTGGAGATGAAGTAGTGGAAAGTTTAAAAGCACTAGCAACAAATTTAGGCGCAAAACCTACCATTTACCGTCAATTAGACCCAAAAGGAACTGGCCACGCTATTATGTGTGCCAAAGATTCACTTTCTGGTCCTGCGGTAATAGCTTATGCAGATACTTTAATTCGTGCAGATTTTGATTTAGATAAAGATGCAGACGCCGTAATTTGGACTAAAAAAGTAAAAAATCCTGAAGCTTATGGCGTTGTAAACCTTAACGAAAATAACGAAATTATCGAGCTTGTTGAAAAGCCAGAAAAATATGTAAGTGACCAAGCCGTTATTGGTATTTACTATTTCAAGGATGTTTCACAATTGAAAAAAGAACTACAATATGTGTTGGACAACAACATCATAAACGGCGGCGAATATCAAATTAACGACGGCATCAAAAGGATGATGGCTGCCGGAAAAATTTTCAAAACAGGGACAGTGGACGAATGGATGGACTGCGGAAATAAAGAGGTTACCGTGGAAACCAATCAAAGAATGTTAGGATTTCTTGCCGAAGCAAAGACGAAGTTAATTGCTGAAAATATAACGAACGACAATTCAAAAATTATTGAACCGTGTTTTATCGGTGAAAATGTAATTCTGAAAAATAGCACTGTTGGTCCTTACGCTTCCATTGGCAAAGGCACGATAATTGAGAATAGTACCGTGAAAAACAGTATAATTCAGACCAATTCAAAAATCAAAAACGCAAATTTGGACAACGCAATGATTGGTAATTACGCTACTTTTGATGGCAAGTTTACCAATGTGAGTATTGGCGATTATTCCGAATTAAAATAACCCATTCCTGCGTAGGCAGGAATCTCATAATTTGAAAACAAAACCTTTATATACTTTTCTTCTCTTCTTCGGAATCCTTCTTCCGAAGCTCCTCCACGCCCAAGAAATAAAAACCGATTCCATTCAAAACCCAATGGATCAATTGGGTGATGTAACCGATGCTTTTCAGGAAAACTTTTTTGAAGCCCTAAAGCAGAAAGCAATAGAAAATTATGAACTGGCTCTCACAGCCCTCAATAAAGCTGAAAAAGCTGCTAAAAGCAATGAAAACAAAGCTGTGGTATATTTTGAAATGGGTAAAAATTTCGCCTATTTAAAACAATACGCCCTAGCTGAAGAAAGTTTCAATAAAGTCTTGAAAAGTGAAGGCGATAGGCCCGATGTTTTGGAACAATTCTACGATTTGTATTATCAACAAAAAGAGTACGAGAAATCAATTCCACTGGTTAAAAAGCTGATTCCTTTTGATGAAGATTACAAGGAAGACCTAACAAACCTCTACGTCCTCACGAAACAATACGACAAAGCTCTAGCCGAGTTGGATGAGCTGGATGGTCTTTGGGGCGAAAGCGATATTCGCAATGCGTTACGAGCACAAATTTACCGGGCGACTGGAAATACCGAGGGCGCCATTGAAAATCTGGAACAAAAAATAGACGACAACCCTAAAAACGAAAAGGAACATTTAAACCTGATTTTCCTTTACAGCGAACAGGGCAACAAAGAAAAAGCGTTTGAAGCCGCAAAAAACCTCTTGAAAAACAATCCAAAATCACAGTTGGTGCATTTGGCACTTTACAAGTTTTATTTAGATGAAGGAAATGCTCCCGAAGCAATAAAATCTATGAGAATCGTGTTTGCTTCAGAGGAAGTTGACAAAGAAACAAAATATAAAGTCTTGGCAGATTTTATTCAATATGTAAATGAAAACCCGCAATACGAAACCGATTTAACAGGAATTGTAAACGAGTTTTCGGTTGAAAATGGTCGCGTATATGAAAAGCTTGGCGATTATTACGCCGCCAAAGACAGAAAAGAAGATGCGCTTAATGCTTATGAAAAAGGGATTGCGAAAGATCCAGACAATTATAATCTTTTAAAAAATACATTATTGTTTCAAATTGAATTCAAAAAATATGAAGCTGCAGCAAAATTGAGTTTCGAAGGATTGGAGATTTTTCCAGCGCAAGCCCTTTTGTATTTGTTGAATGGTGTTGCAAATAATGGACTTCAGAACAGTGAACTAGCAATTGAAAGTTTAGAAACTGGCTTAGATTTTATTTTGGATGATCCAAAAATGGAAAAGGATTTTTACACCCAACTTAGTCTTGCATACACCGTGAAAGGTGATGTGAAAAAAGCCAAAATGTATGCTGATAAAGCCGCAGCAACCAAAATGCCCAATTAATTTTATGAAACTGAAACCTTATTACTTATTGTTATTAGTATTCCTCGCATCTTGCGGTGGCGCCAAAAATATTTCAGATGTTGAAAAATCTTCTGCCAAGGAAGTAATTTCGGCACACAAAGCTGCTTCGCCAGAGTTTAAAACCTTAGCGGGCCGCGTGCAATTGGTTTACGAAACCGATGAAAAATTGCAAAGCATTACCGTAAGCCTTCGGATGGAAAAAGATAAAAACATTTGGATAAAAGCATCACTTTTAGGAATCACCATCGCCAAAGTTTTGATAACTCCAACAAGTGTAAGCTATTACGAAACCATTGGAAGGACCTATTTTGAAGGCGATTTCGCTCTTTTAGGAGATTGGATTGGCACTCCAATTAACTTTCAGCAAGCGCAGAATATGCTTTTGGGGCAGTCTATTTTCACCTTAAATCCTTCGGAATATTCTTCCGCTGTTTTTCAGAATAAATTCAAAATTCAACCTAAGGAACAACCTCAAAATTTTATACATTCGCTTTTCTTAAACCCTGAAAATTTCAAAATTGCTTCGGAAACCCTATCTCAACCAAAAGACGATCGTTTGCTGAGCATTCGTTATGGTGATTATCAAAAAATTGACGGGCAGTTTTATCCTTCAAATATTATGATAAATACTTCAGAAAAAGGTTCGAATACTAAAATTGATTTAACTTTTAAAAAAATAGATTTGAATGTAGATGTTAGTTTTCCATTTGACATTCCTGGGGGCTATGAAAAAATTGATCTTAACTAAATGAAGCATTTTCGCACATACATTTTTTTATTCATCTGTTTAATTACTGTTTCAACTGGTTCCGCTCAAGTTGACAAGCAGAAGGAGCTGGAGGAAAAACGGCAGGCTATTTTATCAGAAATTAAGCAGATAAATTCGCTGCTGTTCAAAACAAAAAAGGAGGAAAAATCTGTGCTTTCTCAAGTTCAGGATTTGAATCAGCGCATTACGGCTTCAGAAAATTTAATTCGTGTTACCAACCAGCAAGCCAATTTGCTTACGCGAAATATCAATGACAACATCAATAAAATAAGTGCCCTTCGTGAAGAGCTAAAGGTAATGAAAGCTGATTATGCTGCGATGATTCAAAAATCATACAAAAGTAAAAATCAGCAAAGCCGAATTATGTTTTTGCTTTCTTCCCAAGATTTTTTGCAGGCATACAAGCGTATTCAATATATGAAACAGTATGCCAAGTTCAGAAAGAAACAAGGAGAAGGCATAAAAGCAAAAACGGAAGAATTGCAAAAGTTGAATTCTGATTTAATTACCCAGAAAAAAACCAAGCAAAAACTAATTTCTGAAAACGAAGTTGCAAAAACTAAACTCACGGAGGAACGCAAAGATCAACACGCTTTGGTAGCTACTTTAAAGAAGGACGAAGGCAAGTTCACCACTCAAATTAGGGACAAGCAAAAACAGGCGGACGCGATAGATAGACAAATTGATGCCCTAATTAAGGCTGCTATTGAAGAAGCAAACAGAATAGCTAGAGAGAAAGCACTTGCAGCAGCCAAAGCAAAAGCCATTGCAGAAGCTAAGGCAAAAGGCACAGCAGTTCCTGATATAATTCCAGAGGTTGAGAAAAAACCAGCAAAGACAGAGGAGTTTGCCTTAACGGCAGAAGACAAAGCCCTTGCCGCCAGTTTTGCAAGTAACAAAGGAAAACTACCGTGGCCTGTTGAAAAAGGAATGGTCGTTAAAAGCTTTGGAACACACCAACACCCACAATTTCCGAATGTTACTACAAATAGTAGTGGAGTGGAAATAGCAACTGCAGATAACGCCGATGTGCGCTCCATTTTTGAAGGACAGGTATTGTCCATCCAACTAATAAAAGGAGCAAACAAAGTAGTTATTATACAGCACGGAGACTATTTATCTGTTTATAGTAATATGGCTACAGTATCTGTAAAAACAGGTGATAAAGTTTCTACAAAACAAAAAATAGGAACCGTTGCAAAAAGTCCGACGGAAGGAAAAACGGTTTTAAAATTCTATATCTATCAAAACAAGACAAAAATAAATCCGGCGGATTGGATTTATAGGATGTAAAGTAATTTATAGTGGGTAGCGGTTAGTGGTTAGTTGTTGCGCGTTAAAAAAGCTGCTTCATCGTTTTTCTTTTAATGGAAATTACTCACTTACAACAATTATTATAAAACCGAAAGAGGCTGATTTATTTCAGTCTCTTTCGGTTTTATAATATAGTTTTAGAAACAATTCAGTGTCATTATATACTAGTGCGTTTCATTGAAAAAAGGTTAAAAAAATTAAGAAATTTTGTTAAAAGGGGGAAAACCCCTTATAAAAAACAGGGTTTTCCTTGTTTTTTTGCTTAAAACTTTAGCATATCTTTATGATATTAACTAACTTTAATCGACGAAATCATGAAAACGCTACTATACATACTCATATTCAACCTTAGCGCAATATCTTTTGCCCAAGATCCTCAACTTTTTGAAAATGGATGGTATCTGCAAAAATTAATTATAAATGGACAAGATTATTTTCCGCCCAATAATAGTGAAATACAGGATGTTACCTTGGGCATTTTAGAAAATCCATATTATATTCGAACGCTTGCATGTTCATCAATTGCTTCAGAAATTTCCGTGATAGATAATGAATCGTTCCAAGTAATGGGTTTTGCCATAATCCCAGGTGATTGTATTTTACCTGAAACAATTGATTTTCAGCAACACTATTTCGATGATTTTTTTCATTTGCAAGTGCCCCACAACTTTAACTATCTAGTTGAACCTGGAGCGAACAACACCAAAATCCTTACGTTAACCAATGAAGATAATTATCAAGCAATATATGGTAACCAACCTTTGGCAACACAGGATTTTAAATTAAATTCCATTTCAATTTTTCCAAATCCTGTTAACAGCGAACTGTTTATAAATTCAAAAAACAGCGTTGGAAATCTAATCCTAAAAATCTTCAACATAGAAGGAAAACTTCTAAGTACTCAAAATTTAGAATTTGAAAAACAGGCTGCCGTTAATGTTTCAAACCTTTCCAGCGGGATTTATTTTTTAAATATTGAAGATGAAAATGGTAACACTACCGTTAAAAAGTTTATAAAACAATAGCTTATGAAAACCTTAATATACATACTCATATTCAATCTTACCGCAATATCTTTTGCTCAAGACCCTCAACTTTTTGAAAATACTTGGTACTTACAAAATGTTATTATTAATGGTCAAGATAATTTCCCGCCAAATAACAGTGAGGTAAATAATATTCCATTAGATATTTCTATTAATCAATTTTCCACTCAAGTTTGTGCTCCATTACTAGCTACTGTTATCGAATTTAGTACAGTAGAAAATACTTTTAGTGTTATAGAGTTCATTCAGTTTGGTACAGACTGCATAGATCAAGATAATCAGCAATATCAAATTCTTTATTTTAATGCCTTTTTCAATGCGCAACAAGTACCAGGACTCTTTGACTACCAAATTGAAGTAGGAACTAATACTAAAAGTTTAACCATAACAAATAAAGATGGTAATCAAGCTATTTATGGCGACGCCCCATTAAGTGTTAGTGAATTACAGAATTACAGGTTCTCAATTTTTCCAAATCCTGTAAAAAACGAACTCTTTTTAAATTCAAAAAACAACGTCGGAAACCTAAACCTTAAAATCTTCAACATTGAAGGAAAACTTATAAGTACTCAAACTTTGGACTTTGAAAAAGAAACTACCGTTAATGTATCAAATCTTTCCAGCGGTATTTACTTTTTAAATATTGAAGATGAAAAAGGAAATTCAACAGTTAAAAAGTTTATAAAAGAATAAGACAAATTCACCTATTCACCTATTCACATACTAAAAAACTCACATTTAATCCTTAAAACCCAAAACTATGGCATCAAAATCAGAAGTAGGCCATGCTAAAAATGTAGCGAACTTCCAAGACCTCATCGTCTTTGTAGAAGGCTATGGCCCAAGTTACAACCCATCAAAAAATAATTTAACCGCAACACAACTCACAGTCCTGCACACCACAGCAACCACCAGTCTCCAAAATGTAATTAACCAAAACACAGCATATAATGATGCCATAAATAGCAGAGTAGAAGCTTTTGCTAACTTACGTCATTTTAGCACCCGTCTTGTTAATGCCTTAGAGGCAACAAACGCAAGCCAAGAAAAAATAGACGATGCAAAAGGCTTCAACCGAAAGTTGCAGGGGCAACGAGCCTCAAAAAAAGAAGAAGAATCCCAAGATCCAAATCAACCTGCTCCTAAAAAAATTAGCACCAGCCAGCAGTCATATGATCAGCTAATCCAGCACTTTGAGGGTCTTATATCGGTCTTAAGTACAGAACCAAGTTACGCCCCAAACGAAACCGAATTGCAAATAGCAACCCTTGAAATTAAGGCTCAGGATCTAAGGGTCAAAAACAACCAAGTTGCCACAGCATATACCGCCGTCAGCAACGCGCGTCTGGAAAGAAATAGAATCATTTACAATGATAACACAGGTCTGGTTGATACCGCCCTAGACGTAAAAAAATACGTCAAGTCTGTTTTCGGAGCCACCAGTCCAGAATACAATCAAATAAAAAGCATAAAATTTAAGAACGAAAAAGATTAAACTTGCTACAGCGCAAGCAATATATGGTTCCAAAGCACAGCTACAAAATAGAATGTTTATTCTTTTAGCAACCTCTTTTTATATACTAGCTGCAACTTTTATACATATCGCTTCTGTTTTAACAATTGTCGCAAGCGCTTTAACTAATATAGCTTACACTTTTTAACTAATGGCGACCGCATTAACAAATCTTGCGGTCGCCATTTATAGTTTCACGTCCACTTTAACAATTATTCGGGTAGCGTTAACAATTATCCTTTCCGCATTAACAAATCTTTCATCCGCATTTACAATACAACATTCCGCTTTCTTCCATAAAACTAAATAAAATTCGTGCATTCGTGGTAATCAAACCCCACAAAAAAAAGAGGCTGAAAATTAATTCAGCCTCTTTCTGTTTAAAATAGTTGTAAAAGCTTACGCTAAAGAAACTCTCTTAAAGCCAACAACTTCAACATCACCATACGATTTTACGTAATCTGCAACATTCTTTTTGTCGTCTTTAATGAAGTTTTGGTCAAGCAATGCTTTTTCGTGATCCATTGTAGTGTTATCACTAATGAAACGCTCAATTTTTCCTGGAAGGATTTTGTCCCAGATTTGCTCTGGTTTGCCTTCAGCTTTCAATTCAGCTTTTGCATCCGCTTCAGCTTGAGCCATAATTTCTGGCGTTAATTGTGCTCTAGAAATGTATTTTGGTACGTTTTTAAGTGTTTTACCCAAACGACCCAACTCGATGTTATCTTTTTCAATAACAGCGATTCTTGCCTCAGTTTCTGAAGCTACGAAATCTGCGTCAAAATCTTTGTAAGAAAGCGTAGAAGCACCCATAGATGCAACTTGCATAGAAACGTCTTTTGTTAATTCCTCAGCATTGTCAACTTTTTTAGAAAGACCTGTTAAGGCAGCAATTTTGTTAACGTGAACGTAAGAACCTACAAATGGAGCTTCCAATATTTCGAAACCACCAATTTCTATTTTCTCGCCAATAACACCTGTTTGTTCTGTTAGTTTTTCAGCAATAGTCATTCCACCGAAATCTGAAGCCAAAAATTCTTCTTTTGAAGATGTTTTCAAAGCAACTTCGGCCATTTTATTTGCCATTTCTACATAAGAGTCGTTTTTTGCAACGAAATCTGTCTCACAGTTTAATGAAATAGCCACACCTTTTGTGTTATCGCTATTCACTAAAGCCGTTGCAACACCTTCGCTTGAATCGCGGTCTGCTCTTTTTTCAGCAATTTTTTGTCCTTTTTTTCTAAGGATCGAGATTGCTTCTTCCATGTTGCCTTCTGCTTCTACTAATGCCTTTTTACAGTCCATCATTCCAGCTCCGGTAGCTTGTCTAAGTTTATTTACTTCTGCGGCTGTTATGTTTGCCATTGTTATAAAATTTTAAGTTTAATATTAAAAAAGTCGTTCAAATTATTTTCAATGAAGAAAAGAACCAAACGACTTTTACTTTTAAAGATATCGTTGTTATTATTCTTCTTCTTTAAGAACTTCTTTTTTCGATTTCTGACGTACAGGCTCTTGAGCCTCTTTCATATCTTTTACGTCTTCTTCGTCTGTTGAAGGAACTTCAGCTTTTTCTTTCTTAGCTGGTCTTGCTTCTTTGTCTTTTCTAGGCGCTTTCGCCTTTTTCTCCATTCCTTCTTCATCATCGCTATCGTCTCCTCCAGATTTTCTTTCTGAAAGACCTTCAATAACAGCTTCTGAAACAAAACTCATAATTGCTTCAATAGATTTTGAAGCATCATCGTTTGATGGAATTGTGTAATCAATAACACGTGGGTCACTGTTAGTATCTACCATTGCGAAGATTGGAATGTTCAATTTTAATGCTTCAGCAACTGCAATGTGCTCACGAGTTGTATCTACAACAAAAAGTGCTGCAGGAAGACGGCTCATATCTGAAATAGAACCTAAGTTCTTTTCCAATTTAGCACGAAGACGATCTACTGCCAAACGCTCTTTCTTTGAAAGAGTCATGAAAGTACCATCTTGCTTCATTCTATCAATAGTAGCCATTTTCTTAACGGCTTTACGGATAGTTACAAAGTTGGTTAGCATACCACCAGGCCACCTTTCTGTGATGTAGGGCATGTTTGCAGCTTTCGCTTTTTCAGCAACTATGTCTTTTGCTTGTTTTTTGGTAGCTACAAAAAGAATTTTGCGACCACTAGCTGAAATTTTCTTAAGGGCTTCAGTAGCCTCTTCAATCTTTGCAGCAGTTTTGTATAGGTTGATAATGTGGATCCCGTTGCGCTCCATATAGATATACGGTGCCATGTTCGGGTTCCATTTACGGGTTAGGTGGCCAAAATGCACACCTGCTTCTAATAAGTCTTTTACGACTACTTTTTTTGCCATTTTTGTTTTAGTTTACGTTCTGTGAAAGGATAGCAACCGCTTCGAAATATGAATTTGGTTTAGATGCTAAACTAACACCCGAATTTTTCGGGTTAACAGCTTAATTATTAATAATGAATATGAACTTTTCAACTGTAATTGGGCATCCCAAGTGGAATACCCAATCGAGTTGAGTATCGTAATTTTCAACAAACGCTCAAAACTAAGGTTACTGAGCGAAGTCGAAATATTAACGTTTAGAGAATTGGAATTTCTTACGAGCTTTCTTCTGTCCGAATTTCTTACGCTCTACCATTCTTGGATCTCTTGTAAGTAAACCTTCTGGCTTTAAGATTCCACGATTTTCGTCATTCAATGTACACATAGCTCTAGAAATTGCAAGACGAATAGCTTCTGCTTGTCCTGTAATTCCACCGCCGAATACGTTTACTGTAATGTCGAAAGTAGTTTCGTTTTCTGTAAGTACTAAAGGTTGTTTTACTTTATACTGAAGTGTTCCAGTAGGAAAGTAATTTTCAAACTCACGCTTGTTGATTGTGATGTTTCCTTTACCTTCTTTAAGGTAAACACGTGCAACAGCGGTTTTTCTTCTGCCTATTTTGTGAATTGTCTCCATTACTTGTTGTCGTTAAAGTTTATAGCTCTAGGTTTTTGTGCTTCCTGTCCGTGGTTTGCATCTGCATACACTTTTAGGTTTCTGAACAATTCTGCGCCCAATTTATTTTTTGGAAGCATTCCTTTTACAGCTTTTTCAACAAGTCTTGAAGGGTCTTTTTTGTACAATTCTGTAGCTGTAAGGCTACGTTGTCCACCAGGATATCCTGTGTGGCGAATGTAGGTTTTGTCGGCCCATTTGTTACCAGTAAGGTTTATGTTACTAGCATTAATAATAATTACGTTGTCACCGCAATCTACGTGAGGGGTGAAACTTGGTTTGTGCTTACCGCGAAGTACTTTAGCAACTTCGCTTGCAAGACGACCCAATGTTTGCCCGTCCGCATCTACCAGTAACCATTCTTTTACAACGGTTGCCTTATTGGCAGATACTGTTTTGTAACTTAATGTATCCATTTAGTCTTTGTCAATTGTTAATAATTCATTGTTTTCTCACCCTTTAACAAAACGAATTTTGTCTAAGAGGGGTGCAAATGTAATGTTATTTATTTGAAAAGCAAGGGGTGGGAAATATATTTTATTATGAAAATAGACGTAAGACCGTCCCGAAGTCTCGGGACTGAAAGACATAAGACATAAGACTTATAATAATTCAGTATTATGAATTCAGAATTATTTTTGAAATTGATTTTATATTGGTTCAAAAGAGAATAATTTGAGAAGCCAAGTTTTCAACTTCAACTTCAATTTCAGTTTCGATTTCAACCTTATTCCAAAGTCAAAATCAAATCATCTTTCATAACCATTGTTCCTGGTTTTAATGAAACGGATTTAATCTTTCCGGCTTTATTTGCCGTTATTGTGGTTTCCATTTTCATCGCTTCAATAATGAAAAGATGGTCGTTCTTCTTAATTGCCTGACCTTTTTTTACTAAAATTTTATACAAACTTCCTTGTAATGGTGCGCCGTATTGGTTAGCATCCTGCGAATCTGTCTTAACGTGAACTTCTTTTTCAATCTTTATAGATTTGTCTTTAATTTCCACAAAACGGTTTTCGCCATTTACGGAAAAGAAAACAATACGCACTCCGTCTTCATTCGGAATTCCGATAGAAAGCAGTTTTACAATAATAGATTTTCCGGGTTCTAACTCAATGATGGCTTCTTCCTGAAGTTTCATTCCATAGAAGAAGTTTTCCGAAGCAAGTATGGCAAGATTTCCATATTGTTTATATTTTTCGTGAGCATCTTCAAAAACTCTTGGGTATAAACTATAGGAAAGAAAATCTTCAAATTCTATAGGTCGCGTAAATCCTTGTTGAAATTTTTTGCTGAAAACTTTAAATTCTGAATCGAAATCTATCGGTTCCAAATGTGCATTTGGTCTGTCCGTATAAGCTTCGTTGTTTTTCAAAATTATCTTTTGAAGTTCCTTTGGAAAGCCGCCCATTGGTTGTCCTAAATCTCCTTTAAAGAAATTGATTACAGATTCGGGGAACGAAATATCCTCCCCGCGCTTCATAACATCATCTGGATAGAGATTGTTGGTAACCATAAAAATGGCCATATCGCCCACTACTTTTGAGCTTGGAGTAACTTTTACCAAGTTTCCAAACATCTTGTTTACGAGCGCGTACATTTTTTTAACTTCATCAAAACGGTCGCCTAAACCAAGTGCTTCGGCTTGAGGACGTAAATTTGAATATTGCCCACCGGGAATTTCGTGTTGATACACTTCCGCGGTTCCAGCTTTTAAACCAGATTCAAACGGATAGTACTTTTCGCGAACGTCTTCCCAATAGTTTGAAAATTCATTCAATTTATTAATGTCGAATTTGTTTTCACGCGGTTGGTTGCGCATCATTTCAACAATTGAGTTGAAATTGGGTTGCGACGTTAGCCCAGAAAGTCCGCCTAAAGCCACATCAACCACGTCAACTCCGGCTTCAATGGCCTTTAAATAAGTAGCAGATTGAATTGAAGAAGTATCGTGTGTATGAAGGTGTAAAGGAATTTTAACCGTATCCTTCAATGCTAAAACTAACTCTGAAGCAGCGTAAGGTTTCAATAGACCTGCCATATCTTTAATGGCAATCATATGTGCGCCTGCGTTTTCGAGATCTTTTGCTAGTTGGGTGTAATACTTTAAAGTGTATTTAGTTTCCTTTGGATCAAGTATATCTCCTGTGTAGCTGATTGCAACTTCAGCAATCCCGCCTGTTTTGTTGCGAACGTAATTGATACTTGGTTCCATTGCTTTTACCCAGTTTAATGAATCGAATATTCTGAAAATATCAATTCCATTTTCCCATGAAGTTTCAATAAATTTTTCAATTAAATTATCGGGATATGCTTTGTAGCCAACACCATTGGAACCACGAATTAACATCTGGAAAAGTATGTTCGGCATTAACTTGCGAAGCTCACGTAAACGCGTCCAAGGACTTTCGTTTAAGAAACGCATACAAACGTCAAAAGTGGCACCGCCCCACATTTCTATACTAAAAGTATTGGGATGGTTTTTGGCGAAACTTTCAGCGACCTCAAGCATATCATAAGTTCGCATTCTTGTTGCGAGTAGTGATTGATGGGCATCACGGATGGTTGTATCTGTATAGTGAATCTTTTTTTCATCCTTAAGCCACGCGCAGAACTTTTCTGGGCCCAATTCGGTTAAGAGATCTTTTGTGCCTTTCGGATATTTTGAGTCTACATCGAACTTTGGAATTTTAGGGGTTCTAAAGATTTTATTTTTGTCGAATGTTTTTACGTCTGGATTTCCGTTTACAATTACTTCACCTAAATAATTTACAATTTTTGAAGTTCTATCCTGCGGAAGTTTTATGTCAAATAAAGATGGGGTATTCGCTATAAAATTAACGGTAGCCTTTCCATCTCTAAAGGTTTCATTCGTAATAACATTGTGAAGAAAATGGATATTGGTTTTTACGCCCCGAATACGAAACTCCCTTAAAGCACGAACCATTTTTCGAACGGCGCCGTCTAAAGTGCGACCGTGAGCCGAAACTTTTACAAGCATAGAATCGAAAAAAGGACTAACGCTGTAAGACTGATAAATACTACCTTCATCTAATCTAATCCCCATTCCCGAAGCGCTTCGATATGTAGTAATAGTACCGTAATCTGGTGTGAAATTATTTTCAGGGTCTTCCGTAGTTAAGCGACATTGCATTGCAAAACCGTAAGTAGCGAGTGTATCCTGATCGTAAATTTTTATCTGTCTGTCTGAAAGTTTATAGCCTCCCGCTACAAAAATCTGGGTTTTTATAAGGTCAATTCCCGTTACCATTTCGGTAACGGTGTGTTCAACTTGTATTCGAGGGTTTACTTCGATGAAGAATACATTATCTTCCTTATCAACTAAAAATTCTACCGTTCCAACATTGTTATATTGCACTTCTTCAGCAATTTGGATGGCGTATTTATAAAGTTCTTCTTTTACTTTTTTAGAAACATTAAAAGATGGTGCAACTTCAACCACTTTTTGGTGGCGGCGTTGTACTGAACAATCCCGCTCAAATAAATGACGAATATTACCGTGATTATCTGCTACAATCTGAACTTCCAAATGTTTTGGATCTTCCACATATTTTTCTAAAAACATAGTGTCATCGCCAAATGCGTTGAGGGATTCACTTCGTGCAGATTCAAAATTATTTTTAAGATCATCTGCGGTTCTTATGATTCGCATTCCGCGTCCGCCGCCACCTGAAGCTGCTTTGAGCATTAAAGGATAACCAATAGTTTTAGCTTCAGAAAGGGCGATTTTTAAATCATCAAGTTTTTTGGTGTTACTTTTTATAATAGGAACATTGCATTTTTCAGCAATCTTTTTCGCAGTAATTTTATCGCCAAGAGAATCCATTACTTTTGGGTCTGGGCCTATAAAAATGATTCCGTTTTTGGCACAATTTCGAGCAAATTCTGAGTTTTCAGATAAAAATCCATATCCAGGATGTATGGCATCTACATTTTTCGATTTTGCCAAAGCAATGATTGCGTTGCCATCTAAATACGGTTTTAAAGGTTGGTCGTTTTCACCTATTTGGTAGGATTCATCTGCCTTGTATCGATGTTGCGAATAGCGGTCTTCATAGGTATAAATGGCGACTGTTTTTAAATTAATTTCTGCACAGGCACGTAAAACCCGTATTGCAATTTCGCCGCGATTGGCAACTAACACCTTCTTAATATTCATTGTAGTTGATTTTTGAATTTGTACTTAGCTCGCTAAAGGTAATAAATACGATGCACGCATAAGATAGGATATTGAATATTTATTATTATTTCAGAATAGTTGTGAAACCTGGAAATACTATTTTAATTGATTTTGACGTAGGATTATAGGACTTGGGAATTAGGATAGCTTTTATTGCTAATTTGGACTTATAGTATTCTGATTAAAAAATAAAACACAAATTTTCATATTTCCTTTTTGTCTTACGTCCTTTAGTCCTATGTCCTTTAGGTTATGAGATTATATACGGATTTTCGCTTTGATAATTTCGGATAACAAAATCTAGCGCGCTTTTTAAAATTTCGCCCATATTTTTAGATTTTTTGAAGTTTACATCTCCCGTAAGATCTAAAAGACTCATCTTTAATTCTTTTATTTTTTCGGGTGGTGCGATGTTGTCATCACGCATGCAATCTATCAATTCCTTTAAACGGTTTTTTGCACTTGTCGCTCTTTTGGCGAGTAGGGAGCGTTCTTCGTTTTTATATTGTTCTATGGAAGCTTCCTGCAGCAATTCCATCGTCATAGTTACAAGCTTATTGTTTTCTTTCAAAAACTGGGGTTTGTAGACCTTTACATTGCCTTCATAGCTTTGCTGGTCAAAATCTATTGCGCGAATTCGGTATTGGATTCGATCAAAATCGTGGGTTAGCACCATTACATAATTATAGGAACGCATATCGCCCAATAACCGCACAAAGCAGCGTTCGTTGAATTTAACAAACTCCTTGGCGATTTCCATTTTGTCTCTATCTGAACATGTATCGAGATTGTTTTCAATAAAATCGTCTCCAGGAATGCCAGAAATGTGCTCTTCTATAACGGTATTACCGTGTACCAAAAAGGTGATGTGGTTAGGAGAAAGTAAGTGTTCTAATTCTAAACCATAAATTCGAGAGGCATCAGCCTTTTTTATGTAGAGGAAAATGTAATTGTCGTTTAATATATTTCGCACTTTAATTCTAAAAGGTTTGGAATTGCCAAAAGTGCAAAAATCGATGCTGTCTATGTTTATGTATGGCAGTAAAGTATCGCTTCCGTCGGAATGTAGTATTGAATACATTCGCTTTAAACTTTGGTTTATTTCTTCGGTTTCAAATTCTGAATAGTAAACGCTTACCCACAATGTATCGTTTCCGTTTTTGTCATAAACATTTACAGAGCCCTGAAAGCGCAGCAAATCGTCATAATAAATAGGAATTTTAATGTTTCTACCGTTACGGGTAAGGTATTTTGAAAGCGCTTCGGTAATAGGGTAGGCGGGTTTCTTTTTTGAAATAAGTTTGCTCATAGACCAATTGAATTGGCTTTAAAGATAAAGGTTTTAAAGGCAGACTTAAGACCGCTGCGCTGAAAGACTTAAGACATAAGACAAATAATTCAGAATTCTTTAGTTTCAACTTCAACTCCGATTTCAGTTTCAACTTTTTAGATTACTGAGCGAAGTCGAAGTATCGATTTCTCCCTTTATTCTTTAATAAACTTTTTCAAAGCCACATTTTTTCCAGAATACAGCTGAATATAATAAACTCCTGTAGCCAAACTTGAAACATCTACGGTTGGGGAAACGATATTAATATCCAGTTGTAAAACTTTACTGCCTGCCATTGTATAAATGTTTACTTGGTTTATGGTTTGGTCTTGGGTGTTGAGTTGTAATGTGTTTTTTGCGGGGTTTGGGTATAGGGTTATTGTGGAGGTGAAGGGGTTTTCTTCGAGACCTAACGTGGCAGCGTGTTTTATGATCCAGAAATCAATGTCTCCCCGAGAATCTTCGGATTTATCACCAGAAATGTTTGAGGGTGAATATCCGCCGAGCATATAGCTACCATCGATTAATTGAAGAACTACATCTAATCTCTCGCTTGCGCTACCTCCTAACGTATTTTGCCATTCAATAATTCCTTGTGGATTTATTTTTACAATCCAATAATCCAATTCTCCTTTCGAATTTTGGGTTTTATCGCCTGAAATATCGGAGATCGAATAGCCTCCAACCATATATCCACCATCGAGTGTTTGAATTACCGAAAAGGGACCATCCAAGGAATTACCACCAATTGTATTTTGCCACTCAATCTCCCCTAGATTATTAAGCTTTAATACCCAATAATCAAACCCTCCTTGAGAATTTTCAGTTTTGTCACCCGAAACATTAGAATCTGAGCCACCAGCCACAATATATCCATTGTCTGAAGTAGCTGCAATTCTGGGGTACCAGTCATTACCATTTCCCCAAATAACTTTGTCCCAGAGCAGTGTTCCGGTACTATTAATTTTAGTTACCCAAAAATTAGTACCGTTTAATGTGCTACTAAATATATATCCGCCGTCCGATGTTGCGACTAAATTATGCAGAGTCTGTCCATTCCCCATATACCCATATGCTTTTTGCCAAATTATACTTCCTATAGCATTAATTTTCAAAATCCAAACATCAGGATCTCCAATTGCTGATACTGTTTTATCGCCTGATATTCCAGAACTTGAATATCCGCCTAATATATAAGTGCCATCAGGATTTTGTAGAATTGAAAGTAAACTATCAGAACTATTTCCTCCCAAGGTTTTCTGCCATTCTATTTCACCTGACACACTCAATTTTAAAACCCAATAATCAAATCCACCTCTTGATACTTCGGATTTATCACCAGAAATGCCAGATTTCGATAAACCTCCTAATAGAAAACCTCCGTCTAGTGTTTGAATAATCGAGTACAGTTTGTCATCATTATTTCCTCCAATGGTTTTTTGCCATTCAATGTTTCCTTCAGCGTTAAGCTTTATAACCCAATAATCATTTCCGCCTTTAGAATTCTCGCTCTTTTCTCCAGAAATATCTGATTTTGAATGTCCTCCAACTAAAAAGCCACCATCGGTGGTTGTTATCATTGTATGTAGATTATCTTCCCCGCTCCCCCCAATAGTCCGTTGCCAAAGAATGTTCGGGTCTTGGGCATAAATAGCGAAAGTGCAAAGTAATATGGCTAAAAGTGTAATTAATTTCTTCATAAAATAGGATTTGAAATTATATGTTTTTCAATGCGCAAAATACATAATTCCCAAAGTGGAAAACAAAAAAGTTAATATTTTCTTAAAATTATAAACCGTTAAAACCGTGGTAAAAACCCTTAACCCTTTAATAAAATAATAGTTCTTAATTTCCGAAAGGCCTTAATTTGAAGTTCTAACAAGTAAACTATATAAATATGAAAAAGTTAATGAGTATTTTATTTATTGCAGTTTTTTTCGCATCTTGTTCATCAGACGATGATAATGATGCTGTAGAATCGAGCATAGTTGGGGCTTGGACACTTAAAGAAGCGAATGTTGAAAACCCTATGGACATTAATGGTGATGGAACTGCAGACCCAAATTTTATGAATGAAGTTCCATGTTTTGTCGGCACACTTTCCTTTACTGGTGATGGAATTTATGCACAAACATTCAGTAATTTAATTGTAGAGGAAGTAAATGGAGAGATTTCTGTTGAATGTGATGGAACAGTTGCCTCAACTGGAACGTATTCGTTAAATGGAGACCAACTTACAGTTACTACAACTGGCCCAGACCCCACGACCGAAACCCGAACCATAGACTTGAATGGCAATACTTTGAAAGGTTCAATTCAACTTGGCGATTTTGGAAATGTTGAATTGGTCTACAATCGAAACTAAGCTGAGATTAAAAGGGTGTTTTTTGAAAAAACACTCTTTTTTATTGAATTAAATATTACTGCTAACTGCGACTGAAACTGAAAACTTTTAATGCGCTTCCAACCAATTCTCCCCAACACCCAATTCTACATCCAACGGAACAGAAAGCTTGTAAGCATTCTCCATTTCGTGTTTCACCATAGCTTTTAGTTTTTCCAGTTCGGGTTTATAAGTGTCGAAAACAAGTTCATCATGCACTTGAAGGAGCATTTTGCTTTTGTAGTTTTCTTCCTCTAACTTTTTGTGAATGTTTATCATTGCAATTTTAATAATGTCTGCCGCGCTACCTTGTATTGGAGCATTTACTGCGTTGCGTTCTGCTGCACCACGAACTACTTGGTTGCTTCCGTTTATGTCTTTTAAGTATCTTCTTCTTCCTAAAACCGTTTGTACGTACCCGTTTTCACGAGCAAAATCTATTTGCTCGCTCATGTAATTGCGAAGTTTTGGGTAGGTTTTGTAATAGGTTTCAATCAAATCTTTTGCTTCAGTTCTGGAAAGATCAGTTTGGTTGCTTAAACCGAAAGCTGAAACACCGTAGATTATTCCAAAATTTACTGTTTTTGCGTTGCTTCTTTGTTCACGGGTTACTTCACTTAAAGGAACATTGAAAACCTTTGCAGCTGTTGAAGCGTGAATGTCCTCATTATTTTTGAAGGCTTCAATCATATTGTCTTCTTCGCTTAAAGCTGCAATAATGCGGAGTTCTATTTGTGAATAATCCGCAGCCATCAAAACGTAATCTTCGTTTTTTGGGATGAATGCTTTTCGAACTTCACGTCCGCGCTCGGTTCTAATTGGAATATTTTGAAGGTTTGGATTGTTGCTGCTCAAGCGACCAGTTGCGGCCACGGTTTGCATATAGTCTGTATGAACGCGACCAGTGGATTTTTCAACTTGGTCTGGCAAAGCATCTACATAAGTACTTTTCAATTTTGCTAAACCACGATACTCCAAAACATCACGGATTATTTTGTGGTCTTTTGCCAAATAGGAAAGCACATCTTCAGCAGTGGAATATTGACCTGTTTTGGTCTTCTTCGGCTTGTCAACTAATTTCAATTTTTCAAAGAGAATTTCACCTAATTGCTTTGGTGAAGCAATGTTGAAGGTTTCGCCAGCTTCTTCGTAAATATGTTTTTCTAGTTGAAGAATGTCTTTATCCAAATCTACAGAAAGACCTTTAAGGAAATCTTCATCTAGATTAACTCCTTCCAATTCCATAGCCGCTAAAACTCGTAAGAGCGGTACTTCAATTTCATCAAAAAGTTTTTGGGTATTTGCTTC
Organism: Aequorivita sublithincola DSM 14238; assembly: GCF_000265385.1. Classification (NCBI taxonomy): domain Bacteria; kingdom Pseudomonadati; phylum Bacteroidota; class Flavobacteriia; order Flavobacteriales; family Flavobacteriaceae; genus Aequorivita; species Aequorivita sublithincola. The sequence continues at coordinate 1,013,698 of NC_018013.1, read as the reverse complement.
GCCCAATTCTTTTTCGAAATGTTCTTTTAGCTGAAAAGTTACGTCTGCATCTTCAACGGCGTATTCGGTTTGTTTCTCAACATCAACATCGCGCATGTTTAGTTGATTTTTACCTTTTTTACCAATCAATTCTGTGATGGAAACGGGCGTGTAGTTCAGATAGGTTTCGCTCAAAACGTCCATATTGTGACGCATATCTGGGTTTATAAGATAGTGCGCGAGCATGGTATCAAACAATTTTCCTTTTACTGAAATATTGTATTTGGCAAGGACTTTAATGTCGTATTTTAAATTCTGACCGATTTTTTGAATGTTTTCATCTTCAAAAAACGGACGGATTTCTTCTAAAAGTTGTTGTGCTTCTTCACGATTTTCTGGGAATGGTATGTAAAAACCTTTGCCCTTTTCCCAAGAAAAAGCAATTCCAACTAATTCTGCCTCTAACGGATTTAAACCTGTTGTTTCTGTATCAAAACAGACACTTTTCTGCTTCATTAAATTCTGAAGAAACAGTTTGGTTCCCATTCCAGGTTGAACGGTTTGATAGAAATGTTCGGTGTTTTCAATAGTTGCTCGAGAACTAAAGTTTTTTATGGTTTCAGCAGTATCGCCATCGTTGCCAAATAGTGAAAATTGACCTTCACCAGCAGGATTGTTTTTGGCGGGTTTCGATTTTGTTTCTGCACTAATATTATTTTCTTGAGTTACACGGCTAGTGCCAACAGATGACATTCCTTCAATAGAAAAGGCGTTGAGAAAATTATCTTTTAGTCTTCTGAATTCTAAATCATCAAAAATTTCCAAGACTTTATGTGTGTCTGGTGGGCACATTTCAAAATCGGCTTCATTGAAATCAACGGGCACATCTAGCATAATAGTTGCTAGTTTTTTGCTGAGTAAACCAAGTTCAGCATTGTCTTCAACTTTCTCCTTCATTTTACCTTTTAACTGAGCGGTATTAGCAAGCAAGCCTTCCATAGAGCCAAATTCTGCCAAAAATTTCTTTGCAGTTTTTTCACCTACGCCTGGAAGTCCGGGAATGTTATCACTGCTATCGCCCATCATTCCTAAAAAATCTATTACTTGAATTGGGTCTTTAACTTCAAATTTTTTCTGAACTTCTGGAATGCCCCAAGTTTCATAACCGCCGCCAAAAACAGGGCGATACATAAATATATTTTCGGAAACCAATTGTGCAAAATCCTTGTCTGGCGTAACCATAAAGGTTGTGTAGCCTTCTTTTTCAGCTTTTTTTGCTAAGGTTCCAATCACGTCATCTGCTTCAAAACCCTCCTTCACCATAATTGGAATTTTCATGGCTTCAAGAATGTTATAAATATGTGGAATGGCAAACCGGATAGCGTCTGGGGTTTCGTCTCTATTAGCTTTGTAGTCTGGAAACATTTCGTTGCGGGCTTCGCTTCCACCTTTGTCAAAACATACGGCCAAATGGTCTGGGCGTTCTCTTTTCACTACGTCTATTAGGGAGTTCATAAACCCCATAATGGCTGAGGTATTCTGACCTTTACTGTTTATTTGAGGGTTTTTTATAAGTGCAAAATATCCTCTGAAAATGAGGGCGTAGGCATCAACAAGAAAGAGACGTTTTTTTTCTGACATAGTTTTGAATAAGGGTATGCTTCAAAAGTAAAAAGAACCCTTTAGAAAACTATGTTTTTAAGTAAAAAAGAAAAATTGAAGAAGACTATAATTTATCCTCAAATAAATAGACCAATGAAAATTCAAAATAATTGTCTTTTCCTTTCAATTCCATCACCGGAGAATATAGGTTGATGTTTCTATAAGGGTCTGTAATTCCCTTATTGTATCTAAAAGTTGCCATAAACCGATTGTATTCAACACTTACGCCCATAGCAAGAAAAGCGTTGAATGATACTTTTTCTTTATTGCTGTCAAACTCCAAATCTCGTGGTGAGGAATAAAGAGGCTCCAGAACGTAATCCTTTTTATCATCATCCAAAATACTGTAATCGTAAAGAAAACTAACAGAAGGACCAGCATTAATGCCGAAAAACCATTCGTCTTTGAGGTTAAGAACGGTGTAATCTAAAATAAAGGGAACATTGAAGGTTTCCAATTTAAATTTTATGTCTTCAGGTTTGGATGTTTTGTATTCGCGGCCCACAAATTTCATAAAATGTCTGGCGTAGTTCATTTCAACAAAAAGTTCAAATTTTTCAGAAATGAATACCGTTCCAATAAATCCAACTTTATATCCAGGAGCCGATTTCGAAAACAAAAAATTCGCGCCAGGACTGTAATTGGTTGTACCAACGGTTACTCCAAATCTCCCTTCAAAAAGACCGCCTCCTGAATAATAAGATTGCGAGTTTGCGTTAGCAAAACCTAAAAGTAGAAATAAAAAAAGAACAAATTTGTAAGACTTCAAAGACATAAAGCTAAAAATTGGGTTGTTTTTTGAAAGCGCCAAATATATATAAATTCCCTACATTTGGGCGCTTATAAAAATCTTGAATGAAAAAACTATTCCTCCTCGTCTTAGTTATTGCATACAGTTGCGAAATAGAAAATATCGAATACCTCACACCCATAGTGGTTACTGCGGAACCTTTAAATGTACAAGCAAACACAGCAATGCTTGGTGGATCAGTCTTGGCGGAAGGCGGAAAAGATGTTACAGAATTCGGCGTGGTTTGGAGCACAGGAAATACCCCAATAATTACTGATAATAAAATGGCTTTAGGACAACGCCTAAACTCTTTTTTAGAATTGATTAGTGGTTTAAAAAATGCTACAACCTATTATTATAGGGCGTATGCGATAAATGAAGTTGGCGTAGGCTACGGTGAAATTTATGAATTCACAACAGATGCAGAAGCTGCTTGCAACCCCATAAAAGACAATTTTATTGATACGAAAACTGCTCAAATTAATATTAGCGATGTAGCTTTGACGTTCCCGTCCTATGGTTTTGATGAAGGAAATCTTCAGTTTGAAACAACTAGCTTTTCATCGAGTATTAAGATTAAGGTTCAGTTTAATGAGGTAAATAAAGATTTTCCACAAACAGGCCAATACACAACCATTCAAGGTGACTTTGATGGTCAATATAACTTATCAAATGGTTCGGCGAAGTTATACCTTATAGATTATGGAATAGGCTCGCAAGGAGGTGCAACGGCTGCTCCTGGAACTGTTTTTTATGTTGAGAACAATGGAACTGATTTAACAATAATTTTTTGTGATACACCCTTGGGTAAACCATATATTTTAAACGGTAAGTTTACCTATCCAAACTAATAATTATGAATAATAAATTCTCAATAGTAATTCACGGCGGCGCCGGAACACTCGTAAAAGGATTAATGACACCCGAAAAAGAAGAACAATACAAAGCTGCTCTAAATGAAGGGTTGGAAAAAGGATATGCAATTCTTGATAATGACGGAAGCGCGATGGACGCCGTTCAAACCGCAGTAAACCATTTGGAAGATTGCCCGCTTTTTAACGCGGGAAAAGGAAGCGTTTTTACTAATGACGGCACTCACGAGATGGATGCCGCTATTATGGACGGCAAAACTTTGGACGCGGGTGGCGTTTCATTAATTACAGGAATTAAAAACCCAGTTACTTTGGCGCGTGACGTTATGGAAAAAACCGACCATGTTTTTCTTGCAGGCGAAGGAGCAATGCGTTTTGCAAAAAGTTTGGGTTACAAATTGGAAACTCCAGAATATTTTTACGACGAGCATCGATACCAACAATGGCAAAACATAAAGGATAGTGATACTTTTCAGTTGGATCACAGTATGAAAAAGGAAGGGAAATTTGGAACCGTTGGTGCTGTAGCCTGCGATAAAGACGGAAACATTGCCGCCGCAACTTCAACAGGTGGAATGACTAACAAACGTTGGGGTCGCGTGGGTGATAGCCCAATGATTGGAGTTGGTAATTACGCCAACAACAAAACCTGCGCAGTAAGTTGCACAGGAAGTGGTGAATTTTTTATCCGAGGTGTAGTGGCTTATGACGTATCTTGCTTGATAGAACACAAGGGAATGTCTGTAGAAGAAGCAGCTTCCGAAGTAATAAATAAAAGAGTTCTAGAAATTGGCGGCGACGGTGGTTTAATTGCCGTGGATGCTAAAGGAAACATCGCAATGCCCTTCAACACCGAAGGAATGTATCGCGCCTTTAAAACTTCAGAAGGAAAAAAAGAAATCGGAATTTATAAAGATTAATTTCCTAAATACCTAAACCACCTGAACATCTGTCATTTCAATATGAACAGGTGAAATCTTTATTTTTTTCTTCTTAATATCCAACTTATCACCATTGGCAAGAATGTGTGTTTTCAAATTGGTTAGAGACATTGGCGCTCCATCCACAACTACTTTTTGGTTATTGTGTTGTAGTTTTCTTGGATCGAAAAGAATCACCATTCCCGAGCCAATTACTTCGGCCATATTTCCTTTCTTTATTACTAAGCCAGTATCTTCAGCCAGACCAATACCAATTAGGTCTGGGAAACGTGCAACGGCTTCCGCAAGTCGTCCAAAACGCCCACGACGAATAAAGTGTGAATCTATTATAAGGTTTGGAATAAAGCCCATCCCTTCGCCCATAAGCACTGCGCCTTTGGTAAATGCTTCTTTAATACCACCGCCTTTTATCATTTCCTTGCTCATGCACATAGCGCCTGCACTTGTTCCGGCTATTACAAAATTCTCTTTCTCGTATCGTTCCACAATAATTTTATGCAAAAGTGTTCCGCCAATATATTGCACAATTTTAGATTGATCTCCGCCCGAAAACATTACGCAGTCTGCTTTTTTCATTAATTCAAGATGAGCTGGATTTTCTGCTTCAGCTCTATTACGGATGTCCATGATATGAACATTTTCACACCCCAATTTATTAAAAGCTTGAAGATAATTTTCGCTTACTTCATTGGGAATGCTTGAAGCTGTTGGTATAACTACGATTGTTGCATCGCTGCCACCGCTTTCACGGACCACTCTAGATAGAATTCCTTCTTGAATATATTCCAAAGTATATATTTCACTTTGCTCAATTCCTTTATCTTCGTTTCCACCTATCGGGATTAGTGTTCCTTTTATGCCCATGAATTAATTTAAATTTGTCGGCAAAAATACGCTAATTGTTAGAAAAATTAATCATACTTTTATCAAATTCATACAAAACTAACAAATCCGTCAACTTATGCGAATTAGAGAAATCAACGCTATGCGAGGACCAAATTACTGGTCTGTACGTCGTCATAAATTAATTGTTATGGTCTTGGACCTTGAGGAAATGGAAGATCTACCCTCAAATAAAATTGAAGGTTTTAGCGGCCGTCTGGAAACAATGTTTCCAACTATGTATAGTCATCGTTGTAGCGTGGGCGAACCTGGTGGTTTTTTCAAAAGAGTGGAAGACGGCACTTGGATGGGTCATATTATAGAGCATATTGCGCTGGAAATACAAACCTTAGCAGATATGGATACTGGCTTCGGAAGAACCCGCACCTATGGCGAAAAGGGAGTTTACAACGTAGTTTTCAGTTATATAGAAGAAAATGTAGGGCGTTATGCCGCCAAAGCTGCCGTTGATATCTGCGAAGCATTAATTGCCGGAGAAGACTATGATTTGGAAGCAGATATTCAAAGAATGCGCGAAATTCGTGAAGACGAACGTTTAGGGCCAAGTACCGGTTCTATTGTTGAAGAAGCTGAAGCACGTGGAATTCCTTGGATTCGTTTAAATAAATATTCACTTTGCCAATTGGGTTACGGCGCCAATCAAAAAAGAATTCAAGCAACCGTTACTTCCGAAACCAGTAGTATTGGTGTGGAATTGGCGTGTGATAAAGAAGACACAAAATTCATTCTAGAGCAGGCTGAGGTGCAAGTACCTCGTGGCGATATTATTTCACGCGAAAGTAGTTTGAAAGAAGCCTGCAGCTATGTAGGTTTTCCACTAGTTGTGAAACCAATAGATGGTAATCACGGTCGTGGAATTACGGTGAATATTAATAATTATGAAGATGCCGTTGTTGCTTTTAACGAAGCCAAAGAGGTTTCAAATAAAGTAATTATTGAAAAATATATAACAGGCGAAGATTACAGATTGCTAGTAATAAACAATGTGTTGGTAGCCGCCGCAAAACGTACGCCTGCAAAGGTTATTGGCGATGGAAAATTGACTATTAAAGAGCTTGTTGAAGAAGTAAACAAAGATTCACGTCGTGGTTACGGTCACGAGAACGTGCTCACCAAAATAACGATTAACAACCTTACCAAAACAATATTAGCGACTAAAGGTTATACTGAAGATTCGGTGCCTCAAAAAGACGAAATTGTAATTTTAAAAGACACCGCAAACCTTAGCACAGGTGGTACTGCGGAAGATGTTACGGATATTGTACACCCTTCCAACGTTTCTATGGCGGAACGTATTTCAAAAATTATAGATCTTGATATTTGTGGAATTGATATTATGACTACAGACATCAGCCAGCCTTTGGAAGACACAGGCGGCGCTGTGCTAGAAGTGAACGCTGGTCCCGGATTTAGAATGCACTTGGCGCCAACAACGGGTCTTCCCCGAAACGTGGCGGCTCCTGTAGTGGATAAATTATTCCCGAATCACGGCGATACAGGTAGAATTCCAATCATCGCTATCACCGGAACTAATGGTAAAACCACAACAACCCGCTTGATTGCACATATTGCAAAAATGAAAGGGCACAGAGTAGGATATACCACAAGTGATGGTGTTTATATTCAGAATAGATTGTTGATGAAAGGAGACTGTACGGGCCCAGCAAGTGCAGAATTTGTTTTGAAAGATCCAACTGTAAATTTTGCAGTTTTGGAATGTGCGCGCGGTGGATTGTTGCGTGCAGGTCTCGGTTTCAAAAAATGTGATGTTGCTATTGTAACTAATGTTGCCGCAGACCATTTGGGACTTAAAGGAATTCATACTGTGGAACAACTAGCCAAAGTAAAAGGTGTAATTCCCGAAACTGTTTTGCCAGAAGGTTACGCAATTTTAAACGCCGATGACGATTTGGTTTACGAAATGCGAAGAAGCATAAACTGCAACCTCGCTCTTTTTTCTATGGATGAAGAAAATCCGCGAATAAAGGCACTTCAAAAACTAGGTGGAATTACTGCGGTTTATGAAAATGGCTATGTTACCCTTTGTCGTGGAACCTGGAAAATGCGCATCATGAAAGCTGAAAACATCCCATTAACTTATGGTGGAAAGGCAACTTTTATGATCCAAAATATTCTTCCAGCAGTAATTGCTGCAAATGTTCGAGGAATTGGTATTGAAGACATGAAAATTGCTTTGGAAACCTTTATTCCTTCGGCTACACAAACACCTGGAAGGTTGAATCTTTTTCAGTTTGAAAACTTTTCAATTTTACTAGATTATGCTCACAACCCGGCAGGAATGCGGGCGCTTCAAAAATTTACTGATAATCTTGAAGCAACTGTAAAAGTTGGAATCATAGCTGGAGTGGGTGACAGAAGAGAAGAAGATACTAAAGAATTAGGCAGCATTGCCGCCGAAATGTTTGACGAAATTATAATCCGTCAGGACAAGCATTTACGTGGAAGAAGTGATGAAGAGATCATAAAAATGCTAAATGATGGTATACAGTCTAAAGACCCAAAAAAGAAAACAACCATCATTCCTTCAGAAAAAGAAGCAATCACTTTTGCAGTAAAAAATGCAAAAAAAGGTTCTTTGATTATACTGTGTAGTGACGTAATTCCAGATGCTTTGGATCTTGTAATGAAATTTAAGGAACAGGAAACGAGCGGTGAAAGAACTTTTGCAAATTAAAAAGAGAAAGCCGCTCCTCCTCAAAAGCGACTTTCATTTTTAATACTGAAATTTGAAGCACACGTGATCAACGTTTTTTCAATCTCTAAAGCACTACGTTAGCATTACCTTATCCTAAATTCAGTATTCTTTTAAAATTATTTAAAGAAAGCCACGCCCCACCGTGGCTTTCTTTTTGAAAACAATTGAAAATTTTCAATTGTAACTATATGATTTATTTTTCTAATTAAATTCAAATAACGCAATTGCCATAAGTCCTAGACAGAGCCCACCCATTTCTCGGTATGAAAGTGATTCGTCATAAACAAGCCAGTTTACCAATGAAAGTAGAACTACATTCACGATCAAAAACAAAACTGACGCTACTACTATATTTTTAAATGTGAAGCTATAAGCCAAAAAACTCAAACCTACCACATAAAACAACATTCCTCCAGCAAAGTATGTTTTGTTACTATTCAACACCCAATTTTGCATCAACAAGTCTCCAAATGTGTCAAAAATTGCTCCAGCTGCTATGTAAATTAATGCATTGTTCATCATTAAATCTTTTCATTAAACTCTTGCTGGGAAGTATATACAAGTCTAAGATAGATTGTTATGAAGAAATTTTCGGAATTTTTTAGTGAATGGGCTGTTTTTTTTAGTGAACGGCACTTATTTACCCTGCAACAACTGTTTTAGCTTTGTTTTTTTTGAATTACTCACTGGTATTTCGAAGTCGTTTATGAGTAGTGAATCGGTTCGTAAAGCATCAATCTTTAGAAGATTAACTATATAAGAGCGGTGGGTTTTTATGAATTTCCCGCAATTAAGTTGGGTTTCCAGATGTTTTAGTGTTTTCGGAACCAGATATTCCCGTTCTGTAGTCATTACATAGCAGTAGTTATCAAATGCTTTTAGGTAGAGTATTTGCGATTGCCGGATTTTGTAATATTCATTGTTTGCAGAAAAAGTGAGGTATTCCTCATCATTTTTATAATTGTTCCAGGCTATTTCTATATTCGTTCTTAAACCATTTTCGGTGAAAGGTTTTACAATGTAACCCAGCGGTCGGGTTTCCTTAACTCGTTTTATGGTATGTGGATCTGTCTGAGAGGTAAGATAGAGGTAAGGCATTTCAAGTTTATCCAAACATTCGGCAAGATCTACTCCGTCCTTTTCTCCGTCCAGTTGAATATCTACTAAAACTAAGTCTGGGGTATGTTGTTTTATTTCGGCTATGGCTTCTTCAAAATTGTCTGCATTTCCGCAAATACTATATCCTTGCTTTTTTAAAGCAGTTTCAATGGTTATCGCGATAATTGGATCGTCCTCAACAATATAAATGTTCAATTTGCTCACAGTGAATTTTTCTTATTGGTTAAAGAATTTCAAACTTTTTTATGGTTAAAATCACTTCGGTCCCGTTATTTACCGAAGAGGCATAGTTCAATTCTGCCTTCAGTTTTTTTGAAAGTGCCTTCATTAATTTTATTCCAAAGGAAGAATCTTTTATTTCACCTTCAAAACCATTTCCGTTGTCTGATACTTTTAAAAGTAATTCATCGTTATTTTTTCTAAAATCTACTGAAAGGATACTTTCGGGTGCAATAGTAGTATATGCGTGTTTCAAAACATTTACTATTAATTCGTTTAAAATTAGGCCGATTGGTGTAATGGTTTCAATACTTAAAACAATAGGCTCAATGTTCAACTTATAAGGCAATACTTCATTTTTGAATTGATGGGTTTCAAAAATATCTTTTGTTAGCGCTTCTAAATATTCTTTACTGTCAATACCCACAAGTTGGTCTTTGCTGTAAAGTCTTTGATGAATTAAAACCATTGATCGCACTCTGTTCTATGCTTCGCGAAGTGCTATCTGCGCTTCCTTATCTACCATATTTTCAGATTGAAGATAAAGGAGGGAGGAAACGATTTGAAAACTGTTTTTTACACGGTGATGGGTTTCTTTCAACAATACATTTTTCTCGTCTACGGTTGCTTCCAATAGTTTTTTCTGTTTCGCTAAGACTAGGTTTTTCTTTCTGTTTTTATAGAAGAAAAATCCTAAAAAGGCAGCGAATAAAAACCCAATAAACGCGAGGATTGAATATAGAAAACTCTCCTTTTCACGCGCATTAATCTCTGCATTTTTAAGAGCGGAGGTTTTGTTGAATTCAAATTGCATCTCTTGCTGCGTCTGCTTTTTTATGTTTTTTTCGTTGAATATGGTTTCACGAGCATCAACATATTGCTCATAATTTTCTAACGACTCTTCATGGTTTCCGGTTTCTTTGAAAGCGATATAAAGACAATTACATGCTTTTGAATATACTTGAAGATCCTGGGTTTCAGAAGTCATCTCTTTCGCTTTCTTACAATCTGCAATGGCGAGCTTATAATTTTGCTGCTTTACATATAAATCGCCTCTATAAAAATAGGATTCAGCAAGTTTTCCGGACATATTGGTTTTATCATAAAAGGAAATTGCATTATTTAAATAGGATGTAGCATTTTCAAAATCACTAAGATGCGCGTAGGCAATGCCGATGTTTAAGTCGGAGTTTACAAGTAATAATTCTGGAGCTTCTCCTTTTTCTTTTAGTTTTTTTCCTTCAATAAACGCTTTGAGCGCCAACTCGTACTTTTCTGTATTTAGATATAAATCGCCTTTGTTGGTAATAAAAACCCCAGCGGCTAAGTATGACTTATCTTTTAAAGCGGATTTGTAGCCTTTGTCATAATATTGGGTCGCTTTATCATATTCCTCCATCTGATTGTAGAAGTTTGCGATGCTATTATCTAAGGACAACTGTTGGTATTTATAACGCTTCGTTTCTTCTTCATTTAATGTTGAAGGATCTACTTTATCAATAAATTCTCTAGATTTCAATGTAAGTGCCAAGGCTTGGGGCATGTCGCCTTTTACGGCATAAACGCCACCTTCAGTATTTAAGATAGAAGACCTTAAAAAAGGGAGTTCGTCATCATTTATAAGCACTTTGGATTTTTCAATATAATATAATGAAGAGTCTAATTTTGAATTGTAGTAATAATAGTTGCCGTAATAATAATAGGTAGTCGCAAGTAACTTTGGTGTCTTTGCCTTATTTGAAATCTCTTCAGATTTTTTAATTAACCTCAAGCTTCCCGCACCATAACGGAGTTTGCTTGTAAACTGGCTTAGTGAGGCTATTTTATCATCTGCTGAAGACATTTTTTCAACTGCTTTTATAACAGAATCAATAGCAGCTGCATTTGTATTTTGGGCATCTTGAGAATACCCAACAAAACAGAGGAGAATAAGTATAATTGAAAGTGAGGTTTTCAAATGGTTGGTTAATTGGAATTTAAGATACTATTTAAATTCTAATAAAACGATAGGCTTTTTAATTATATCTAATTGAGGATTGTTTTCCTTTTAAAATTCCAAAGATTAAAATGTATGCATAACAAGCAATTATCAACAATAAGGCAATTTTAAAACCGAATGAATCTGTAAAAAGCCCGTACATTGGTGGTATTACTGCACCACCAACAATTGCCATACAAAGCAAACCTGAAGCTTGCGGTTTTAAATCTCCTAAACCGTCAATAGTCAATGCGAAAATTGTTGGGAACATTATGGAATTGAAAAGTCCAACTGCCAAAATAGACCACATTGCCGTTAGTCCACTTGAATTCATTGAAACCAAAAGCATTAGTACCGCCAAAAATGCAAAAATTGAAAGCACTTTGGTGGGTTTTATAATTCGAGTTAAATAAGCACCTACAAATCTGCCAATCATTGCGCCGCTCCAATAAAATACTACAAATGCGCCCACTATAGCTTTGGCATCAATTGAATTTAAATCTGTGTTTAGAAGACGTTCGGCAATGTATTTCATGGTTTCGTTTTGTAGAATTATTTCAGAAATATTCATGCTCATAAAATAATTCACCAAATAACTACCAATGGCAACTTCGGCACCTACGTAAAGGAAAATACCTAAAGCGCCGAGCATCACGATTTTGTTTTTTAGCAATTTTCCATAACCACCAACCGTAGTTTTTTCTAAAATCTTCGGAAGTTTTATAAAGACGAATAATAACGCTAAAAGCCCTATAAATGCAGCAATATAAAGAAAAGGTGTTTGTACTGCGGAAGCTTCGGAAACGTAATAGTAACTTCTATCAATATCTGTTAAAACCGAAATTTCTTCTGAAGACTTAATAGTATCGCTCAATAAAAATGAAGCGCCAATTAAAGGAGCAATCGCTGTTCCTAATGAGTTAAATGCTTGTGAAAGGTTTAATCTGCTTGATGCACCATCCTCACTTCCCAAAACTGAAACATAAGGATTGGCCGCTACTTGCAAGACTGTTATTCCGCCAGCAAGCGTAAAATATGCAACCATAAAGATCCAAAATTGTCTATCGGCGGCGGCGGGATAAAAAAGCAAACAACCAATGGCCATTGTAACTAAACCCACAATAATTCCTTTTTGGTATCCAATTCGCGAAAGCAAAGCTCCCGCGGGAACAGAAATTATAAAATAGGCGAGAAAAAAAGCAAACTGAACCAACCCAGCTTGGAAATAACTGAGCTCAAAAACGTCTTTTAATCGAGGGACTAAACTATCAACTAAAACTGTGATGAATCCCCAAAGAAAGAAGAGGACCGTAACGGTAATAAAAGCGGAGCGGAAGGATTTTTTTTCGGTCATGGTTGATTTTTGAATTTGGTTTCTTTGCGTTCTCTGCGCCTTAGCGGTTAAATATACACCGCAGAGGCGCAGAGAACGCAGAGAGTTTTATTTTTTATCATAAAAATCTGATGAAAAATTTTCGTTTTTGTCGTTTTGATATTTCGTTACCCAAAACCCATCGTGTATAGAATACCAACCCGTTTCACCCTTTTTGTTAACAGCGATATAACCCACTTGAAAATCTTTATAATTCGGACTTTTTTTGATGATTCGTCCAATTGCTTCTTCACATGCTTGTTGTGGTGTTTTGCCTTGACGCATCAATTCAACAATCAAGAAACTTCCAACGGTTTTTAAAACTTCTTCGCCCAAACCAGTTGCAGTTGCGCCGCCAATTTCATTATCGATAAAAAGTCCTGAACCAATTATTGGTGAATCGCCCACGCGACCTGCCATTTTATATGCTAAGCCGCTAGTAGTGCAACCTCCAGAAATATCTCCGTTTTTGTCGATAGCAAGCATTCCAATGGTATCGTGATTTTCAATATTGATGATGGGTTTGTATTGCGAAGTTTTTTTCCACTCCTCCCAAGCTTTTTTTGAAGCTCCAGTAAGTAAATCCATAGGTTTAAAACCTTCAGAAATGGCGAATTGTTCCGCACCTTTTCCAGCTAAAATTACGTGTGGCGTATCTTCCATCACCTTTCGCGCTACGGAAATTGGGTGCATAATATTTTGCATATAAACCACGGCGCCATAATCGCCATCTTTATTCATAATGCAAGCGTCCAACGTAACGTTTCCATCGCGATCCGGCAGTCCGCCAATACCAACTGATTGTCCTTCGGCATTAGCTTCTTCAATCATACAGCCTTTTTCGATTGCATCTAACGAAGTGCCGCCTTCATTTAAAACGCGCCACGCTTCGGCGGTGCTATCATTTACGTTCCAAGTTGCGATTACCATAGGTAAACCCGCATCTTTACTTTCAGTTTTGTTTTCTTTCGAAGTAATATTCAATGAATTTTTTTCCGAAGCATAAAGAGAACTTCCCACAGCAATTCCGAAAGTGGAAAGTGAAGCATTTTGAATAAATTTTCTACGTTTCATAAAAATATGGTTTAGTCTTAGGTCTTGTATTCCTTTAATCCTATTTCTTTTTAGAAGTCATTTCAAAAACAATTTCTTTGCTTTTGGTAACTTCATCGTGGGTTATATAATTTCTATTTAGCTTTTTACCGTCAACCGAAACACTTTTCACATAAATATTTTTCGTGCTTTGGTTCTTCGCTATAATTTTTACCGAATTTCCATTGTCTAAATGTAAAATGGCTTCTTCAACCAAAGGACTTCCCAACGCATAATTTGGCGAACCCGGAAGCACTGGATAAAAGCCCAACGCGCTGAAAATATACCAAGCGCTCATTTGTCCAGCATCATCGTTTCCGCAAAGCCCGTCTTGTTTGCTGCCGTACATTTTATCCATAATTATACGCACACGTTCCTGCGTTTTATATGGTTTGTTTGTCCAATTATAAAGATAAGGAATATGATGTCCCGGTTCGTTGCCCTGAACGTAATTGCCCATAATTCCGTCGCGAGTAATGTCCTCGTTTTTTTCAATGTATTTATCGTCGAGCTCCATGGTGAAAAGTGAATCTAAATGTTTGCTGAAACGTTCTTTGCCGCCCATCATTGCAATCATTTCATCTAAATTCTGCGGCACGTAAAGTCCGTAATTCCAAGCGTTACCTTCAATAAAACCTTGTCCGTGTGTGTCTAATGGATCAAACTCTTTTCTAAATTTTCCATCAGAAAGTTTCGGTCGCATAAAACCAATAGAAGGATCGTAAACGTTTTTGAAATATTCGGAACGTTTTAAATACTCTTTTTCAACTTCCGTATTGTCAACGCTTTTTGCAATTTGCGCAATGCACCAATCATCATAAGCATACTCCAAAGTTTTTGAAACTGAGGAACTGCTTTTGTCTTCTGGCACGAAATGATATTTTTTATAGTCTCCAATTCCGTCAAAATAATTGACGTTTGAAGTATTTATGGAAGCTTCCAAAGCGTGGTTTTTATCAAAATCTCCAACGTTTTTTGCAATGGCATCTGCAATTACCGAAGTTGCGTGATAGCCAATCATACACCAGTTTTCATTAGCGTAATGGCTCCAAATGGGAAGCATTTTATGTACGCTTTGGTCGTGATGTGCGAGCATACTTTTTATCATATCGTTGTTTCGCTGCGGATGAATAATGTTGAAAAGTGGATGCAACGCACGATACGTATCCCAAAGTGAAAAAATAGTGTAGTTGGTAAACCCATCCGAAGTATGGATATTTTGATCGAGACCGCGATATTGTCCGCCAACATCTTCATAAATTATTGGACTGAGCATTGTGTGATAAAGCGCGGTGTAAAAAGTGATTTTATCTTCCGGCGTGATTGATTTTACTTCAATTTTTGAAAGTTCTTTATTCCATTTTTGCTGCGTTTCGGCTTTGGTTTTTTCAAAATCCCAATGTGGAATTTCAGCTTTTAAGTTTTTCATTGCGCCTTCTGTACTTACCGATGATAGCGCAAATTTTATTGAAATCTTTTCATTTTCTTTAGTATCAAAATTGAAATAAGCACGGATTTCCTTTCCCGCCATTTCGGGGAAATTTTCTTGTTCATTAAATTTCCTATAAAACCCGTTGTATTTGGCTTTGTCATATTTTTTATGACCGTAACTTTTAAATGGTTTGGAAAATTCCATCACAAAGTAAACTGTTCGCGTCCTCGCCCAACCGTGCGTTTGCCTGTATCCGGTTACAGTGGAATCATTTTCAACACGAACAAAAGTCCAAACATTTTTATCGTCGTATCCATAAACATTGTAAACCATATCGAGAATGATGTGCGCCTCTTCACTTTTTGGAAAAGTGTATTGATGAAAACCCACGCGATCACTGGCCGTAAGCTCTGTAGAAATATTGTAATCGTCCAATTTTACTTTGTAATATCCTGGTGAAGCCATTTCGTTTTTATGCGAAAAAGAAGAAACAAAACCTTTTTCGCCACTTTCAGTTTTAAGCGGATCTAAAACAAGTTTTCCAACCGTTGGCATCACCAAAAAATCCCCCAGATCTGAATGTCCCGTCCCACTGAAATTAGTATGTGAAAACCCAATAATCGTTGAATCTGCATATTGATAACCAGCGCAATATTCATAAGTTCTGGAATTGTAACTTCCATCGTCTTTATACATTGTTTGCACATTCGTCTGCGGACTCAATTGCACCATTCCAAACGGCGTTGTAGCTCCGGGAAATGTATGTCCCATTTTTTCTGTCCCAACAAATGGATTCACAAATTGTGTGAAATTTTTAGTTTGTGCGAAAGCGTTTGTGCAACTTATAATTGCAATTGTGTAAATTATTTTTTTAAACATTTTTGGATTATTTCAATTTAATCGTGATTCGTGTTTCCCTTAAGTCTTGGTTCATTTCACCTCAATCTCATCCACAAAAAGCCAAGCTTTTCCTCCGAAACCTAAATGCTCTTTCGGCAAATCGCCCAAGTTTTTTGCGATGATTTTTATGAATTGAATATTTTTAGCTACTTCAAATTGAATGGTTTTTATTTCAGTTTCTTCCGAAGGCTTTTCAGCTTCAATTTTTTTGATCGGCAATTCTGTAAAATCCGTTCCATTTTCTGAAACTGAACAAATAACTTCTGTAGGATAGAAAATCCAGCTGCGTTGATCCTGCAAGAAATTCACAGAAACCGTATTCACTTCTTTTGAAGAACCTAAATTAATAGTAGCTTTCAAATCTAAATCGTGATAGCCTTGCCAAGTTCCCGTTCTAAAATCATTTGCGCCGTGAATGCCGTCAATAAGTGCGTTCTTTCCGCCACCGTTGTATTGGTTGGCGTATTCGGTTTGTAGGGTTATACTGAGGTTTGGATCTATTTTGTAGAAATGGGTTGTTAGAATTGCACTTTTGGCGTTGTCTTTTTTCGAATACGTTTTTAAAATTATTTCTTCGGAAATAGTAAAAGGTTGATTGTATTTTTTGAATTCTGAATCATTTAAAGAATAAAAGATTTCAGTTTTTGCCGAAACAACTCCAAGCGAAATCTCCGTTTGGTTTTTAAAAGCCACATCTCCTTTTGCTATAAATGGCGCGGGAACAATAAGATTTTCCGTGATTTCCGTTTTCGGAATTTCTTCATCTTTTGTTGCCCAAGTAGAAGGTTTATCAGTCATTTTGAAAACCAGTTTTCCACCATCCATAATTTCGGAATGATATATAAAACTTCTGTTCAATGGTTTTCCGTTTAAGGTTACGGAAGCGATATATTTGTTTTTATCGGAAAGGTTTTCAGCCTCAATTTTAAAAGATTTTCTGTCTTCCAAATTAATGGTAGCACTTTCAAATAAAGGTGTTCCGATAATATATTGATTGCTAGCTGGCGTTACGGGATAAAAACCCATCGCACTGAAAACGTACCAAGCGCTCATCTGCCCGCAGTCTTCATTACCCGAAATTCCATCGGGAGCATTTTGATACAATTCATTTAAAATTTGATGAACTTTTTCCTGCGTTTTTGAGGGTTTGTTTACGAAATTATAAAGATAGGCCATATGGTGGCTCGGCTCATTCCCGTGAGCGTATTGCCCAATTAAACCAGTAATATCTACTTGCTGGCGACCAGAAGTTTCAACTTCGGCGGTAAATAATTCGTCTAACTGATTTTCAAATGCAGCTTTTCCGCCCATTAAATTTATCAATCCAGAAATATCTTGTGGTGCGTAAAAACTGTATTGCCAAGAGTTTGCTTCGGTGTAATTGAAATTTACTTCATAGGGATCAAAAGGTGCAAACCAAGTGTTGCGAAATCGACCTCGCATAAACTTAGTTTCGGGATCAAAAACGTTTTTATAGTATTGTGCTCTTTCAGTATAAATTTTATAATCTTCCATTTTTCCCATTGCTTTTGCCATTTCGGCAATCGTCCAATCATCATAAGCGTATTCCAAAGTTTTTGAAACCGATTCGCTTTCTTCTTCCACAGGAATAAAACCGAATTCTTTGTAACTTTTTAGCCCTAATTTGTCTTTCATTGCGCTGTGTTTCATCGCTTCAAAAGCTTTTTTGGTATCGTATCCACGAATTCCTTTTACATACGCATCGGCAATTACAGGCACGGCGTGGTAGCCAATCATACAACCTGTGTAATTGCCCGCTAATGGCCAAATGGGGAGGATTCCGCCTTCGTCGTGTTTTGCCAAAAGCGAATTTATAAAATCGTTTGTTCTCTCTTTTTCAATGATAGTATAAAGTGGATGTGCAGCGCGATAGGTATCCCAAAGTGAAAAAACCGTGTAATTCTGAAAGTCGTTGGATTGATGAATTTGCAAATCCATTCCACGATAGCGGCCATCAACATCTTGATAAATATTTGGTGCAATCATCGTGTGATAAAGCGCAGTATAAAAGATTGTTTTTTGGTTTTCGTTTTGGGTTTCGATTTCGATTTTTTTTAATTGTTTTTCCCAAGCAGTTTCGGCTTCTGTTTTTACTTGTTGAAAAGATTTATCGCCAATTTCAGTTTTCAGATTTTTCTTTGCCCCCGCTTCATCAACAGCTGAAATTGCTATTTTTATTTCAAGTTCGTTTCCTACGGAAGGGTCAAATTCAAAAGCAGCTTTCACTTTTTTACCTTCCCTTTTATCATCTAAAAAAGTAACATTTTTATAGGGTCGCGAAAATTCAATATTGAAAAAAAGTCGTTGATCTTTCGCCCAAGCATCAGAATGACGGTGGCCAGAAATTTCAGTTTTTGAAAGTATTTTAATTTCAGAACTCAACACTTTGTCGCGGTGTTCCAAATCTAGGATTACAATCTGTTTTGAATTTTTAGGAAATGTGTAATGATGAATTCCACTGCGTTCGGAAACCGTGAGTTTCACTTCAATATTAGTTTCATCTAAAAGAACTTTGTAAAATCCAGGAGAAGCGGTTTCATTTTTATGTAAAAAATGTGCGCGGTAGCCGCTTTTTCCATCCGCACCATTATTAAAATTCGCTGTATTTGTAGGCATTAAAAGCACATCGCCATAATCGCTAACGCCCGTTCCGCTGAGATGTGTGTGCGAAAATCCGTAAATATATTCATCACTATAATGATAGCCGCTACAGCCGTCCCAGCCGTCTAAGCGTGTGTCGGGACTTAGCTGCATCATCCCGAAAGGCATTGTGGCACCGGGATACGTGTGCCCGTGGCCGCCTGTGCCGATGAAGGGATTTACGAAGTCAATTAACTTCTTTGCTTTATTAATTTGCTGCGCATAACCATTTGCAACACAAAAAGAAATTATAAATATGCTAAGAAATTTAAAAGGCCATTTAAACATTTAGGAAAGGTAGGGAAAGCATTAAATAAAGTAAATTTTATTTGCAATTTTTTCAATTTTACAAGATTACGGTAATGATGCGTATACTATTATTGTAATTAGTATATCTTTAAATCCATATAATACAAGCTTTTGAAAATCGATATTTATTACAGTTTAGTCATAGCTGCAATTTTTCAAGGATTTTGGTTGAGTTATTTTATACTGCTAACTAAAAAATTTAATTCGAATGCCGCTAGATTTCTAGGGCTTTTAATTTTAGTTGTAACGATTTCTCAATTACAATATAACCTAGGAGAAACTGGTATCATTTCTTGGAAACAATTTAATATTATATATCTACCTATTGAATTTTTGGAAGCTCCATTTCTATATTTTTTCGCAACCTTTTATTTACAGCCTGATAGAAAAATTGTTACTGGAGAAAAAGCACTCTTCATTCCTTTTGTGTTTTTCATAGGTAATACTCTGCTTTACAAGAGTATTGCTTTTACTACCAATAAAAATTGGGATGAGCATCCTTTACTTCTTAGCTTGGTAGAAATAAATGTTCTTTATGGAGATTTTGTCAATATCTTATCACTATTTATTGTGCTTCTTATAGTACTATTTAAAATAGTTAGAACTGAAATTCAATCTAGAACCTATTATAGTGAAAATATACCTTCCGAATTTTTGTGGCTTAAAATTTTGTTGGTCGCTATTTTATTTTTATTGCTGTTTTGGGGGTATCACGCAATTCAGTTTTATTTTGATCAAAGCGTTTCCTATTTACCAGTTGATGTTGCTGTTAGTATTTTAATATATGTTTTGGGATATATCGGAATTCAAAAATTGAATATTATAAAAGAACGTGAAAATATTCGAACGTTTAATCGTTCACACGAACAGTTGTATTCTGTTGTTGAAGATTCAAAAAATGAAAACATTTCAAAAATTGAAGAAATTGTAATCAACAAACAGCGATATTTAGACTCTAATTTTTCTTCTGAAACTTTAGCTGAAGAACTTCAGCTTAGCACAAGCCATCTTTCACGTATTTTTAATAATGAAATGAATGTGAGCTTTACCGATTATATAAATACGCTTCGTGTTGAAGAAGCCAAAAAATATTTACGAACGCCCGAATTTTCAGGTTACACTTTAGTCGCAATTGGTCTTGAAGCTGGTTTCAATTCTAAAACTACATTTAATACCACCTTCAAAAAAATAACGGGTCAAACTCCTTCCCAGTTTAAAAAATCTTCTTCAAATTAGTTCCAATTTTTGCTATTTGCAGTAATCCGAACTCCTAAAATACTAGAGCACGGTACTTTCGATTCATAATTAATTTAAAACCAAATATTATGAAATCGTTCAAAACAATTTTTTCGGCACTTATTTTATGTGCAATCTTTCAACTTTCGGCAAATGCCCAATTAAAAACTTTTACCAATAGCACAGGAAACAATCTTTGGGAAGATGCAGCCAACTGGTCACCCGGTGGAGTGCCACAAGGTTCAAATGACGTATTGATTCCATCTGGTTTTGAGGTAGATGTTGCTGTTCTCACAGCGGTAAATGCGCTTACCTTAGAAGCCAATGCAGTGCTTAATATAGTGACCGGTTCACAATTTAGAACTTTTGGAGGAGCAACGTATGCTGCAGGCTCAATTATTAATTTTGAGGGAGGCTATTTTAGCAGTTATAATTTTTCTGCTACTATTAATGGTCAACTAAATATTTTTGGAGGTGACCCAAAACATCTGGCAGGCAATATTTTAATAAACAATCAGATGAATGTTGCATCTGGAGTATTAGACTTAGATTATAGTGGTAGCGCCAGCCAATTCTTAACAATTACTTCAAGTGGAGTAATGACCGTGGGTGATGCCAGCTTTGCCAGCGCGCCTTTTGGTGGACTTTTAATTAATGAGGGATTGATTCAAAAAACATCAGGCGCTGGAACATTTACAATTAGTAGTTCGTTTGAAAATAATGACGGCACCATAAATATAGATAGTGGTTCTATAATGCTTTCTGGACTTATGACTTTAACAGATGGAGAATACAATGTAAACTCAAATGGATTTTTAGAATTAAATGGCGATATTCCAAATTTTATAATCGGAACCCTTACAGGGCAATTAGATGGTCCGTTTATAGTTGATGGCGGTGGTTTGAGGATTGAAAACAATGGCGTAAATTTTTTAGATTTTTCTGGCCCTGCAGGAGTAGTATGGCGTGGAGGTACTCTTACTGCACAAGCAGCAGCAGGAACCGTTTTAGTAAATAATGGACTAATAAATTTTACAGGAACAGGCAGCCAACAAACACAACTTGCAGGTGGTGCGGTATTTCAAAATGAGGGTACTATTTTATTTGATGCAGCAGCAAACAATCTTTCTATCGGACAAGGTTCAATATTCGAAAATCGTGAACTTGGTGTTATTACAGTTGTAGATGGCGTTAATATTTCTGGCGGACCCTTTATAAACACAGGTCTTATCCAAAAAACAACTGGAACAGGCACTGCAACATTAGCAAGCTTAACTAATAACAGCCCAGGAATTTTGAGTGTTGAAACAGGAAATATGAGTTTTAATGTCAACTTTGATGGCGATGGTATTATTACGGGAGCAGGATCTATAGGCACAAATTACAACACAGAAATTGGGCAAACTATAGCACCAGGAAATAATGGTGTGGGAACACTTACTTATAACAATACATTAGATTTTGAAGCCACCCCAGATTGTATTTATCAGTTAGAAATTAATGGTACCGCCGCAGGAACGGAGCACGATGTATTTGCCATTACTAATAAAGCGAGGTTATTTGGAACACTGGATATTATTCTAGGTTATAATGCACAGTTAAATGATGAATTTGTGATTATGACTTTTCCTAATAGAAATGAATGTGAACTCCCTGCGCAAGTAACAGCATCCTTTGGCAATGGCACGTATACGTATGATGTTGTTTGCAACCCAGATAACGTTACTTTAAAAGTAGTCGATATAGTTTTAGGGCTGGAAGACAATCAACTTTCTAATGCAGTTTTATATCCCAATCCAACTTCAGGAAATTTCACTATAGATTTAGGTAAAAATTATTCAGAAATAAATATGAATATCACAAACATCCTCGGGCAAGTAGTTGCTTTTGAACGATTTGCAAATACAGATACTTTAGAAATCAACCTTCAAGGTAGTCCGGGGATTTATTTTGTAAACATTACAACAGGTGAAGATTTTTCTGAAACACTAAAGGTTTTAAAAGAGTGATCCCAACTGTTAAATAGATATATCTGTATTTAGTAATAGCCTTATCTTTGGAAAAAAAGTTAAGGCTATGCTTCGTTGGGCGATTTTTATTATACTTTATACCTTGGTTGATATCTATGCTTTTCAAGCCTTAAAAACACTTACTAAAAATCCTTGGATTTATGGAATCTACGTGTTTGTCTCACTCGCTATCTTAGCAGCCTTGATTTACCAAATATCCACGATGGGAGCAGGTAAAGTGCTGGACATTAAAACCATGTATGTTTTTGGGATATTTCTTGTAGTCTTCGTCCCAAAATTAATCGTGATCATTTTTATGTTTGCCGAAGATATTGGCAGGTTCTTCACAGGTATATTCATGAAAATAGCGGGAAGTACAGAAGTTCCATTTATGGCTTCCCGAAGAAAATTTGTGAGCACCATTGCTTTGGGAATCGCCGCTATTCCTTTCGCATCTCTTATTTATGGAATGGTTCAAGGAAAGTATAATTATAAAGTTTTGAAATACGCTTTGGAATTTGACGATTTGCCGGAAGAATTTGACGGTTTTACACTAACACAAATAAGCGATATACACAGCGGTAGCTTTGACAATCATCATAAAGTGGAATATGCCGTGAATCTTATAAACGAACAGAAAAGTGATGTAATTCTATTTACTGGCGATTTGGTGAATAATGTCGCTGATGAAATGAACGATTGGAAGGAACTTTTTTCAACTCTAAAAGCGCCAGAAGGTGTTTTTTCGGTATTAGGAAATCACGATTATGGCGATTATGTAAATTGGAAAAGTGCGACGGAAAAAAATGAAAATCTTCAAAAATTGAAAGCTATTCAAAAAGATATGGGGTGGGATTTGCTTTTGAATGAAAATAAATATTTAGAAAGAAACGGAAAAAAAATAGCTTTGGTAGGCGTTGAAAATTGGGGAGAAAACGGTTTTAAACAAGCTGGAGATCTTGATAAAGCTTGCGTTGGAATTTCAGAAAAAGATTTTAAAATTTTGATGAGCCACGATCCATCACATTGGCAGGCGAAAGTGAAAGAGGATCCACGTAATTTTCAGCTTACTTTAAGCGGCCATACGCACGGTATGCAATTTGGAATTGAAATTCCGGGTTGGTTTAAATGGAGCCCGATAAAATATAGATATAAAAATTGGGCAGGAATTTATGAGGAATTTGGAAGATATATAAATGTTAACCGAGGATTCGGCTTTTTGGGCTATCCAGGACGCGTTGGAATTTGGCCCGAAATCTCTGTTATTCAACTTAAAAAAAGACAGAATAACGTATAATAATTGGGAAATGTTATATTTGTAGTACAGTCTTTTAACTAATACAGTAGGCAAATGTCAAAATTTGGAGAATTAATTGAAACCCGAATCCCAGTTCTGTTGGACTTTTATGCAGAATATGACGATGCTTCCAAAGAAATGCACCCAGTTTTGCGCGATGTTGCCGCAGCTTTGGGCGATAAAGCGCGAGTAATAAAAATTGATGTGGACAAAAACAAAGAGCTTGCCGAAGCGCTTCGCGTAAAAGGACTTCCCACTTTAATGATCTACAAAAATGGCGAAATGAAATGGCGCCAGAGTGGAGAGCAGGATGCCAATACGCTTATTGGTCTTGTTAATGAGTACGTTTAGCCTCAAAATATTCAAATCCTTCTTTTTCTGCTTTTTTTTTCTTAAAATAGTATACTAAAAATATCTATTTGGCGAATCTATTGCCAAAACATTCCTCAAATCCAGCAGTTTAGCTGAATTCTTACAAAAATGTTAAACTTTTGAAACTTTATCGTTAACTGTACGTTTTTTCGGTTTAAAGCCTTTAATTTGTCGGAGAAATTCTACTTTATTTTCTACTGCTATGAAAGATTCCTACATAAAATTTTTTATTGGCAGAAGTTTGCCTTTTATCGCGCTTCTGTTTTTATCTTTAACTGTACAGTCCCAAGTGGGTATTGGGAATACAAATCCCAATCCTTCTTCTGCACTGGATATTACCTCTACAACCCAAGGTTTACTCGCACCGAGAATGACTACGGCGCAGCGAACAACTATTGCAACACCTGCAAACAGTTTGTTGGTATATGATACGGATCTTAAGTCTTTTTATTATTATAATCTTCCCTCAACAGCTTGGGTGAAAATAAATTCAGGTTCCGATCAAAGGAATAATTATAAACTTGTGAAATCTGCGGCAGATTTGGCTCCAGAACTTGTTGCTGGGGGTGGAAACTCTTACAAGCTTTTTTTAAATACCTATTACGAAATAAATGGAACCATTACACTTGCAGCACCCATAAATTTAAATGATGCGTTCGTATCTGGACTTGATGCAAACGAGGATAAACTTATTAGGACAAATGGCCCTGTATTTGAAGGAATAACGGGAGGGAATATTCGGAATGTTACAATATCCGGTGGATCTGGCGCAAGTGCTTTCAACATTACCGGCGGTACAACGCTTGTGATACAGAACACGATAATAGCAAATTTGGGTAGTGTGGGAACCATTTCAAATGTTGGTCTCTATTTTGGAAATATTATACAGTTTATTAACAATACTACGGGAATAACTTATAGTAACATTTCTAGTTTATTATTGAGTAATCAAGGGTGGTTTGCTACAAATAGTGGCACTTTTGAAACTTATATCGGTACTTTTGGGTTGATTGAAAAAGTGAACGGCGTAAGTAATGTTCTTCCTGGAAGAACGGGAATGCAAACAACTGGCATTACGTCTATTACGGATGGTGCGGTATTAAGCCAAGTGGTATTTTATGGAGGGGGAACATATGTGAACGGATCTTCTCCTTATACTGGATATAATTTTAGTAAAGACTGGACCGTAGATTGCCCTGGCATTCCAAGAGAAGGGGATGGAGTGGCAACTGGTGATATAAATCTTTCAGCTGACGTTGGTAGTGGAGCGGTAACTACATTTAGTGGTACCGGTACATCAAGTCGAAAAAAAGTTGCTGGAACAACTACTTCAAACAGTCTCTTTCGTTTTACTAGAGATGGAGATAATAAAATAATATATAAGGGATCAAAAAAAAGGTATTTTCAAGTAGCTGCATCTGTTTCTTATCAATCTACTGCTGACCTTACACTTATACTATATATAGCTAAAAATGGCAGTGTTATTACAGAAACTAAAGTTTATGGTCGTGGTGCTACTGGTTTTTTTACAAATGCTGGAATCTTAGCGTTGCCTATTATAGGTACAATTGAATTAAAAACAAATGACTATATTGAGATTTGGGCTGAACGCTTTGACGGTGCCGGAAATATGAATACTGTATCCTTAAATTTAATTGCGCGATAATATTAATTAATACTTCTTAACTGCAAACCTTTCTCCCCAATAATCCCCAAAACCTTCGGCAAAACATACCGAAGGTTTTTTTCTGCCTTTAAACTATCGTGAAAAACTACCACGCTGCCAGGTTTAATATTTTTCAAAACATTTTGCAGGCATTTTTCTTCTGAAATAGTTGCGTCGTAGTCATAACTAATAATATCCCACATCACTATTTTATAACCTTTTTTCTGAAGAATTTTAGCCTGTGAAGGAGTTATTTTTCCATAAGGCGGACGGAAGAGAGATTGTTGATTGCTGATTGTTGATTGTTGATTGTTGATCTTTGAATTATTTATCATTTCTCTTTCAGCCTTTTCAACATTTTCAACATATTCCGAAGTTTTTGTTTTAGTTCCTTTTAAATGATTAAAAGTATGGTTGCCAACGGAATGTCCTTCTGCAAGAATTCTTCGGAAAATTTCTGGATGTTTTTGAACATTCTCGCCAATACAGAAAAACGTGGCTTTGGCGTTGTATTTTTTTAGTTCGTCCAAAACCCAAGGCGTAACTTCAGGGATTGGACCATCGTCAAAAGTTAAATAAACTGAATTTTCTGAACGCGAAAAAGCCCAAATTCGCTCAGGGTATAACCTCTGAATGAATCTGGGCATTTTTACAAAATTGAATTTCAACTTTCTTAATTTATGGGAACTTGCTTTTCAATTTTTTTTGTAGGCTCTTCTTCCATTTTTTTCAGCAGATTTGAGTCTAAAGGAATTTCCATTGTAGAATCTGGTTCAATGTCTTTATCCAAATCCATTGCTTCATCCGGGGAATAGAAGTGGCGGAAAAGTTTTAGATATTCATTAAATTTCTTGGCTTCTGCACGCGCGAAGGTTTCATCGTCGTACACAACTGCAAGTTGCACTAAGCTTCGGTAGCGTTCCATATCGCTAATAATGTCTGAAGCGATAGCGCGTTGTTTGTTAAATTTTAAGCTATTGTAATACAACAAATGTTCTTGATACAATTTTGTAACTTCTTCATATACTTTGCGTGCTTTTTCTTTTTTGCCCAACTCGTAGTACCCAATAACAAAAGGTTCAAGAAGGCTGTAATATTCAAAATATTCTACAGGCATTTTCTCCATTGCAAGATCTAGGATTTTTTCAGCCTTTTCCTTTTCATCATTGTTTATTAAGGCTTCAGCGAGACGAGCGAGGTTGCTTCTGTATGTAATTCCGTTTCGTCGGGTTTCGGTGTCGTGATAAATGTCTGGACTACCACTGTTGCCCCAATCCCAAGACATAACGATATCGTACATTTTGTTGGCGTCAATTCTGCCCATATCAAAAGGATTGCGTTTGTCTATCGCCGTTTTTATGGGAACTAATTTATAGACCACACCGTCTAATTGTAAATAATCTTTCATCCATAAATAATCGTCATCACCAAAACTTCCGCCGCTAAAATAAATAGGGCGTTCCCAGTTATTATTGGCAATAATATCTAGCATCAACATTCTGTTTTTATATAGAATGTCGCCTTTTAAATTAATGTCTATATATGGAACGATTTTATCGGCATCTTTTGGATCTACGATTCCGTTTTTCAGAACTGCTTCCTTGTCCACAGGAATACGAATTATTTTTGAAGGGAAGGTATTTACCACTTGCCCGCTCGGCAATTCCATTTGGGTGGCGGGACTGTCGTTGGCTATAAAATTCATCCAAGTTTTAATGTCGATAGTATCTTGGTTTGTTTTCTGGAATATTAAAAAGTCCCGATTTCCTGCTCGGTATTTTTTGTGGGTTAATTGTGAAGGAATTGGATCGCTGGTGAAGGCTTTCTTCTTCATATCATCAATATACCAATCCGTTTGAAAAAGGCTAGTGTTAATAATACGCACATCTTGACGATAGTGTTCCACGTTTTGGGCATACCACAATGCGAAAGTGTCATTATCGCCAATGGTGAAAAGAATGGCGTTTTTATCGCAGGAATCTAGATACATTTTGCCCATAGATTGTGCGGTATAGCGGTTGCTGCGATCGTGATCGTCCCAGTTTTGGGTTGCCAATAATATTGGGGCGGCTAGAGCTGAAACAATTAGCACAACTGGAAGAGCAACTTTTGGTTTCACATAATTTTTCATTAGGTCGAAAAGTGCATATACGCCGTAACCAATCCAAAGTGCGAAAACATAAAAACTTCCTACTAATGCATAGTCTCTCTCCCGAGGTTCAAATGGTCGTTCATTAAGGTAAATTTTTAGCGCAAGTCCTGTAAATAGAAAAAGTACCAACAAGACCCAGAAACTTTTTTGATCGTTTTTAAAGTGAAAAACCAAACCTATAATTCCTAAAATGAGCGGTAGAAAAAAGTAAGTATTTCTGGCTTTGTTGTTTTTCATATCGCTTGGCAGACTGTCTTGATTGCCCAAACGGAGTTCGTCTATAAATTTCACGCCACTTATCCAGTTGCCGTGTAAATCTGTGTATTGACCTTGAACATCGTCTTGTCTTCCGGTAAAATTCCACATAAAATATCGCCAGTACATATATCCAAACTGAAATTCAAACATAAATTTCATATTCTGAAAAAATGTAGGCTTTTGAATATCGAGATATTGCCCAAAATTCTTCAGAAACTTGTCGTAATCCTTTGTATCAACAAGTCCTTGGTTGTAGGCTTGCTTAAATTTGTTTACTTCATCAACTAGTCTGGGTTCGCTTAAATAATCACTTTTTATGGAAAAATCTAAACCACCAGTAAACTCCATATAATTACCACTATGTTCCGTACTCCACATTCTCGGGAAGAACCCTTTTTGTGAGTCTTCAGTGTTTTGGCCAGCGTTTTTGTAGTTGTTTACAATAATATATTTGCCAGTCGCCTCGTCTTTTTCATAATTTGGCTTGTCGTCTTTATAAGGATTGTCTTCATCTAAACCAACATAGCTTTCAGTAAAAAACGGCCCATAAAAAAGATGCGTTTCTGGATATTGCTCACGGTTATAATAAGCTAGAAGTTCACGAGCATTGTCTGGATTATTCTCGTTGATTACAGTCCCTGCGTTAGCACGAATAGGAAGCATCAACCAGCTTGAAAACCCTATGAAAATAAAAAGTACGCAAAGCAATAAGGTGTTCAATTGTACAAAACCTTTTTTCCGGGTAACGCGCAGAAAGTACACAAAAAGTACAACAAACAGCAGCGCTGCGAAAATGGTACCTGAGTTAAATGGAAGTCCAATACTGTTTACGAAAAACAATTCCGAAGCACTGAAAAACTTCATTGTCCAAGGCAATAAAAGCTTAAAAATTAAAAGAAGAATAGCAACTGTAACAACATTTGCAATTATGAAGTTTTTAACGGTAATGGTTTTGTAATGTTTGAAGAAATACATAAACCCAATGGCCGGAATGGTGAGAAGTGCCATAAAGTGAACCCCAAAGGAAAGCCCTATAATAAATGCAATCAGAATAATCCAACGATTTCCACGAGGTTCAAGCATTTCACGTTCCCAGCGTAGGGCAGTATAAAACAAGACAGCCATTAAGAAAGTGGCGCTGGCATATACTTCGGCTTCAACGGCGTTAAACCAGAAACTATCTGTAAAAGCGAAGGCGAGAGAGCCGATGGCTGCGCTTCCTAAAATTGCTATACCGTTAATTTTTTCAATTTCATGATGTTTTGAAACAATATTGGTGAGCAAAATAGTAAGCGACCAAAACATAAATAGAATGGTAAATGCACTTGCAAAAACTGACATCAAGTTAATGGTAAGCGCAATATATGAGGCATCTGGCGCAAAAATTGAGAAAAAAGCTCCCAACAATTGAAAAAGCGGAGCTCCTGGAGGATGGCCAACTTCAAGGTTACTGGAAGTGGCAATATATTCGCCGGCGTCCCAGAAACTTACCGTTGGTTCTACGGTTAGCCAGAAACTGGTAAGAGCAATTGCGAAGACAAGCCAGCCAGTGATTTTGTTCCATTTTATAAAGTTGAAAGAACCCATAAGTACGTTTAAATTTTAATGGGACGAATTTACTAATAATAAATATAGCTCCAAGTATGTAATTGAGGTAACGTACAATATGCTATGATATTTTTAACTATTAAAAGACAAACAAAAAAAGAAGTGTATTTTTATAATAAAATATTTGTACAAGCGAAAGTTTGTATTAAATTTGCACTCTTATTATTGGAATTGGCCCATGGTGTAACTGGCAACACGTCTGTTTTTGGTACAGAAGAGTCTAGGTTCGAGCCCTAGTGGGCCAACAAAAATGAAATTCCAATCTTGAAAAAGGTTGGGATTTTTATTTTATCTCAATTTTTCCAAATTATCAAAAACTTGTTGGCCCACGTGACCGTGGGTGATATAAGGATAAAAGCTGGAAGCTTTTATCCTTATACCGTTTCCTCTAACATATCCCAATCTTGAAAAAGGTTGGGATTTTTATTTTATCTCAATTTTTCCAAATTATCTAAACCTGCCGTGTCAGGACCGATTTTTTGCATAAACTCGCTATTTGTTCTCAATCATTTTCATGTAAAACCTCATCCTCATTTTTTATCAAGTAGTCAAAAGCAACGTTAACCAATTCATTTAGCTTCATTTTCTTTTTATCTGCAATTATGGCAAGCTTTCTATGTCTTGTGGAACCTGCACGAACATTAAAAACTCCTTTAAAATATTTATCGGGTTCTTTCCCCAATTGTTTGCAAGTTTTCAAATAGTCTTCAACGGCCTCATTAAAAGAATTTGTTAAATCTTCAACAGATTGCGCTTCATAATTCACTAAATCATTTATACCGATAACTTTTCCATAAAGACATTTGTCTTCAGCACTATATTCAACG
This sequence comes from Aequorivita sublithincola DSM 14238, assembly GCF_000265385.1. Taxonomy (NCBI): domain Bacteria; kingdom Pseudomonadati; phylum Bacteroidota; class Flavobacteriia; order Flavobacteriales; family Flavobacteriaceae; genus Aequorivita; species Aequorivita sublithincola. The sequence continues at coordinate 983,328 of NC_018013.1, read as the reverse complement.
GTTCTGATATATCCTTTGTGTTTTAAATAATTTGTCATAGTTCTAATTTTTCTAATAGTGGCCTAATAACGTATTGTTTAACTATATTAGATGGGTGAGGTTTGTGTAAATTTATAATGTCGTTTTCTTTATTTGAAAATTTTACTCTTGAGCCTCCTGTCTTTCCCTTTTTTGTAATTTCACAATAATCTAGAAAATTCAAAATTTCTACGAGTTCGTCCCAAGTTAAATCTTTTGGAACACTTTTGAGCTTGTCTAAAAGTTTTTCAATTTTACTCATTTACAAATATTTTTTTGATTCTTTAAAATCATCAAACCATTTGACCTTCAATAACTAAGAAATATTTTTTCGCAAATTTTAAGAAATTCGTCTTATGACTCAACTAAGTTAAGGCTATAAAAAATATTATTTCCTTAAGTTTACTGCCATTAAAAACGTAAAATACTTCAAAAAATGAAAAAAATAGTACTCCTCCTATTGGTGTTGACTGCACCTTTTTGCAATTATGGACAAAAAAAATTGTCCGCAGATTATAGCTATACGGTAAGCGAGCCTTACCAAGTTTACGATTCTCCAAAAAAGTTTTACTTGTCAGAAAAAAGCGAAATCTTGAGTATAAAACCTTGGAAGAAAAGTGTTGTAGTCCTGAAATTTGATGTGAACACCCTTAAATTAATTTCAACTAAGGAATATGAAGATTTTCCAGACAATTATGTAGTTGAAGGAATGAAAAAACTACAAGATAAATACTATCTTTTTTACTCTTCTTGGTCTGGAAGAAAAACGGAGCACGAGCAACTTTTTGTTAGAGAAATAAATTTTGAAACCGGCGAATTTACTGCGGAAGCCACAAAATTAATTGATATTGATGGAAGACTAACGGGCCCTTATATAGCATCTATTGGGTTTGGTGGTTTTGCATTTGGGATTGGTGTTACGGATAAATTCGACTTCCTAACATCTTTGGACGAATCTAAAATTCTAGTTCAATATAGAAGAAAACCAGAAGTTAAAAATGATAAAGAAAGTTATGACATTATAGGTATTGAGGTTTATGATAAAAATTTGAAAAAACTTTGGTCACGTGAATACACGATGCCTTACACCGAAAGAAGAATGGATGTGGAGGATTTTGCAGTAGATTCTGACGGCAATGGTTATTTGTTGGCAAAAGTTTTTCACGATGATAGTAATAAAGACAAGAAGAAAAGAAAAGATGAAGAAGCCAATTATCACATGGAACTTTTCAGACTTTCACAAGGTTCTTCTGAAATTGAAAAAACCAAGATTGACTTAGGAGATAAGTTTATAAACGGAATTTCTCTTTTTGAGTCTTTTGAAGGCTATATGATTTGTTCAGGGTTTTACACCAACGGTCTTAACAACGAATTGCACAACGCAGACGGACTTTACACCTTCAAAATAACGAGAGAAGGAAAATTGATTGATGAAAAATCCTATGAAATTCCTTTGGAAGTTTTAAATCAATATGTAAAAAACAGAACTAAAAAAAGAAACGAACGTAAAGATGAGGACGGAAAAGCGGAATTTGAAAACATGAGTTTACGAGACCTAGTAATCAGCGAAGATGGAAGTCTCATGCTTATTGGCGAACAGACTTTTGTGGTTGTTCACTATACCCGAAATGGAACTTATGTAACATATCATTACAATGACATTTTGGTTTCAAAAATTGATGCTTCAGGAAATTTGGCTTGGATGAAGAAAATACCAAAAAGACAATCAGGAAAGCCAAAAATGGGCGAGGTATATGATACCAGTAAAACATACCAAGGAGGAATGTCCTATTCCTATTTCAATACAAACGGTAATCATTACATCGTGTTTTTAGACAATGTGAAAAACATAGATTTGGAGTTGGATCAGATTCCAGCGCTACACAGTGACGGTCACGGCGGTTATCTTACCTCATATAAAATCAATGACGGGACAGGTGCAATGTCTAAAGGCTCAATACTAGACACTAGAGAAGTTACAGACAAGATGGAAGTTTATCAATTCAGCAATAACAGAATTGTAAAAACTGCAGAAAACCAATTTGTTCTAGAAGTTTATAAAAAGAGCAAAGAAGATGTTCTTATTAAAGTAGATATTAAATAACACAACTTCTTCAAATCCCTCAAAAGCAGCAAAACAGCCATCTTTGATTAGATGGTTGTTTTGTATATACACTTCAGTAAGTTTACAAAAAAGTAAAATTTAGTAAAATGAAATTTGCATACCTAATAGTATTCATAAATATAGCGTTCGTTGTTTCTGCACAGGAAATCACCGTTAATTCAGGAGATTATAAAAATTTAAAAGACATTTCTGAATACAATCTAGTCTTTGATTATTCAAATCTTACTGTAACAGATTATGAAAACGAAGAAGCCTATCTTATAAAAACAATGTATGAAAAAGAACAAGGCAAACCCGGAAATGCACGTGTTTTTCGTGAAGAATGGTTTGGTGATAGAGCTTATAGATATGAACCGCGTTTTATAAAAGCGTTTAACGAATATTTCAAAAAAGAAGAAATCAAGGCTATAAAGTATAAGTCAAATTTGACTTATACAATGAAAATTCATACTACAGAAATCTATCCAGGATATAACAATGGTTTTACAAGAGAAAGCGCAAAATTAAAAGTAACCATTTCAATCTATGAAACTGCGAATGCCGAAAACGTGCTATTTTCTGCAGATATTATTAAGGCGGAGGGAACCTATGCAGGCGATAAAGCAATATTAAAAGGCTATGATTTTCATCAAGGCGAAAGAATTGCTTATGGTTATTGGAACCTTGCTAAATTTTTTGCAAAAGAATTGCGAAGAGGTATTAAGTATAATTAACTTACCCGTTCATTCTCCATATCAATAACCTTCGCAACAGTCTTAACCAGACGGTTGTGGTTTTTCACAAAAGGATTAGTTTCATCCCAAACATAGCCAGCAAGCACAGCGCAAATCTGTTCTTTTACCACAGGATTTTCAGGACGGTGGAAAAATATTTTTTGAAGATTACCAGTGTACCATTCGCTCACATAAGTTCTAAAAACATCCACGCCTTTCATTATATATCCCGTGTAATCTTTTTCCCAATCTACATTTTCACCATTTAATTCCTTCGTGATTAATTTGGCAGCTTTTATACCAGATTCTGTGGCAAAAGTAACACCGGATGAAAACACTGGATCCAAAAACTCCGCACTATTCCCAGTAAGCGCATATCCCTTTCCGTAAAGCTGTTTAACGGCTTTTGAATAATTTTTAATAATATGTGGCTCAAAAAGGAAGTCCAAATCCTTCAATCTATCATAATAATAGGTAGAGATTTTCAGCATTTCCTTCATTTTTTCAGCATTTGTTCCTTCGTAAGATTCAATAAATTCTGTTGGTCCCACAAAACCTATACTTGTATTTCCGTTAGAAAAAGGAATAACCCAAAGCCAAGCTTCATCTGTAACCACATCAAACGTTATTATTGTTCCTTCTTCCCCTTCTGGGCGACTGGGTTCGGCAACATGTGTAAAAATTGCAGAATTTGCCTCAAGTGAAGAAGGCTTGTCCAAATCCAATAAACGTGGCAAAACTCTTCCGTAGCCACTGCTGTCTATAATAAATTTGGCTTTAATTTTATATTCGTTTCCGTCTTCGGTCTTAATTGTTGTTGTGGAATGACCTTTTTCATCAAAAGAAACAGCGGTAACTTCGTGCCCAAAAGACACATCAACCCCTTTTTTCACAATTTCTTTAGCGAGTGTATGGTCAAAATCCGCACGTGGTACTTGCCAAGTGTAATCCCAGCCTGGCGTGTGCTTTTGTCCAAAATCGAAGTTGCAAATTATATCGCCTTTCAAAAAACGAGCACCTGCTTTAATTTCAAATTTCTGATCTACCAAGCAATCTAAAAGCCCAGCTTCTTCAAAATGGTCCATGCAACGAGGCAAAAGACTTTCGCCAATCACGAAACGTGGAAAGTGACTTTTTTCAACTACTTTCGAGCTTATTCCATTGTTTTTTAAGTAGGAAGAAGCTACACAACCAGAGGGTCCCGCGCCAATAATTAACACATCAACAGAAATATCATTCATATTATTAAGATATAGATTGTTAAAAAATTCTAAATTTGCATTCTAAAGTTAGAAATTATTTGAAAGAATAAATTTAATAAATTATTTGATTCAACAATAAATGCCAACATTAAAAGGAAAACTTGAAATAGCCGATTTTGATAAAATAATTTTCAAAAACGATGCTGTCCAACTTCACAAAGATATAATAGAAAGAGTTCAAAACAGTTTTGACTTTCTAAAAGAATTTTCAGAAAACAAAATTATCTACGGTGTCAATACTGGTTTCGGCCCGATGGCGCAGTACAAAATTAAGGACGACGAGCGCATTCAGCTTCAATACAACCTTATTCGTAGTCACGCGTCAGGAACAGGAAACCCTATTACTGCCCAATACGTTCGGGCTGCAATGCTCGCACGTTTGAATACACTAAGCCTTGGCAATAGTGGCGTGCATCCATCAGTAATAAAATTGATGGGAGAATTGCTGAATAAAAATATCATTCCACTTATATATGAACACGGCGGCGTTGGTGCTAGTGGCGATTTGGTGCAACTTGCACATTTAGCTTTAGTACTTATAGGCGAAGGCGAAGTTTTCTATAAAGACGAAAGAAGAAATACTGAAGAAGTTTTCAAGCTAGAAAACCTGCAGCCCATAAAAGTTGAACTTCGTGAAGGTTTAGCGTTGATGAACGGGACATCAGTAATGACGGGGATTGGCGTTGTAAATGTGCTTTACACAAAGCGAATTATGGCGTGGATGATTAAAGCATCTTCCGCCATAAACGAAATCGTAAAAGCCTATGATGACCATCTTTCTTTTGAATTAAACCAAACCAAACGTCACAACGGACAGCGTCAAGTTGCCGAAATGATGCGCACACATTTAAAGGATAGCAGTTTAACCCGTAAACGCGAACATCACTTATATAATGGTTCAAGTAATGAGGAGGTATTTGTTGAAAAAGTACAGGAATATTACTCCTTACGCTGCGTACCACAGATTTTGGGGCCAGTTTTGGATACATTAAATTCCGTTGAAAGTATTTTAATTGAAGAAGTAAACTCAGCCAACGACAACCCAATTGTAGATGTTGAAAAGAAAAACGTTTATCACGGCGGAAATTTTCACGGTGATTATGTTGCCCTAGAAATGGACAAACTGAAAATAGTTGTTGCCAAGATGACGATGCTTTCGGAGCGGCAATTAAATTACCTTCTAAATTCTAAATTGAATGATATTCTGCCGCCATTCGTAAACTTAGGCAAATTAGGTTTGAATTTTGGAATGCAAGGTGTTCAGTTCACAGCAACTTCAACAACTGCAGAAAGTCAAATGCTTAGCAACCCAATGTACGTGCACAGCATCCCGAACAATAACGACAATCAGGATATTGTAAGTATGGGAACTAATGCAGCGCTAATTACCAAAAAAGTAATCGAAAATGCTTTTGAAGTAGTAGCAATAGAGCTTATAACCATCATTCAAGCCATTGAATATTTAAAAGTACAGGACAGCGTTTCGTCTGAAACAAAAAAGATGTACGATGAAATCCGCGCCATTGTTCCAGTTTTCAAAGAAGACGTGATTATGTATCCCTATGTGAACAAGGTGAAAGAGTTTTTAATGGAACCTTAAAATTATATTTGTATTATCTCCTCAAAATTGTTTATTTTAACGTCAACTAACTTAAATTGATATATTTATGAAAACAATTTTTTCTTTTGCATTAATCCTTTTATTAGGAACATTCTCAGTTACCGCTCAGGAACTGGCTTTGGTGCGCGACAACGATTTGTTTGGATACATTAACAAATCTGGCGAATATGCTATTCAACCTCAATTTGAAAAAGCCGATAGCTTCTCTGGCAAGTACGCCGCAGCTATGAAGGATAAAAAATGGGGGCTTATAAATACTACTGGTGAGTGGGTGATCCAGCCACAGTACGACAGGGTAAAAACCTTCAATTCGGGCTATGTTTTAGTGCTTACAGATAAGGACTGGAAATATATCAATGCTAAAGGTGAAACATTAAGCACACCTGCAACCGATAAATATTACGATTTTGATAACGGCGTTGCGATAATTCGTAGTGGCGAAAAAATTGGTTTGATTGATACCAATGGAAAGACCATCGTAGAACCGAAATATGATGAAATTAAAGGTTTCAACAATGGCTATGCAAAATTCAAAAACGGTGAAACTTGGGGATTGTTGAGCAAAAAGGGCGAGGAATTTGTTCCTGCACATTATAATGAAATTGGAGATTACAGCAAAAACGGAATTTGGGCAAGAAAAGGCGAAAGCTTTGGTTTGCTCATTAACGGTACATTTACACCAATTGATGGCGTAGATAAGATTTGGGATTTCACAAATGATTCGCCATTAACTTACGCTCGAAGTAATAAAATGATGGGTTTCATTAATGACAAAGGCGAATGGATTATCCAACCAACGTATGACAAAGTTCGCGCATTCAATGCGGGTCTTGCACCAGTAAATATGGGCAAAGAATGGGGTTATATTAATGAAAAAGGCGAAAAAGTAATCGATATAAAATACAGAGATGCCGAAATTTTTTCAGATAATGGCTTGGCTCCAGTGAAAGAAAAAAAACAATGGGGTTTTATTGATAAAACTGGTAAATTGGTAATTTCGATGGAATATGATATTTCATCAGGATTTGGATTTTTACAAAGTGGATCAGACAAAGGTTTTATAGATGGTTATGCTCGTGTAAAGAAAGATAAAGATTGGGGTTTTATAGATAAAGATGGAAAGGTATTGGGCAAATGGCACCAAAATGCGGAGAATTTTGTAGATACTTCGAAATAAAAAGTGTTCAGTACTCAGTAGCAGTTGGCAGTAAAACTCACGAGCGAATTTAACCTGCAAGGTATTGTCGACGAATGAGACTTCCTTGTAGGTTTATCAGCTAAAATATGGAAGAGAAAAAGGAAAAGCAAAAATACGCATTAGTTACAGGAGGCTCGCGAGGCATTGGTCGTGCGGTATGTATTCAACTCGCAAAAGATTTAGAATATAACCTACTTATAAATTATAACGGCAACAAAGAAGCCGCCCAACAAACTTTAAAAGAAGTAGAGGGACTTGGAGCTAAAGGCGAAATAATCCAATTTGACGTAACAAACTCCGAAGCCGTAAATAAGGCATTTGACGTATGGCATGAAGCAAACAAAGACGCTATCATTGAAGTAATTATAAACAATGCCGGAATAACAAAAGACGGTATGTTTATGTGGATGAAACCCGAAGATTGGCACAGTGTAATTAACACTAGTTTGAATGGTTTTTACAATGTTACCAATGCGTTGATTCAAAAAATGTTGGTCAATAAATATGGAAGAATTATAAATATGGTTTCAGTTTCAGGTTTAAAAGGAACGCCAGGCCAAGTAAATTATTCCGCAGCAAAAGGAGCTGTTATTGGCGCAACAAAAGCCTTGGCACAAGAAGTTGCAAAACGAAACATAACGGTAAACGCAGTAGCTCCTGGATTCATAAAAAGTGATATGACTGCTGAACTTGATGAAAAAGAATTAAAGAAAATGATTCCCGCCAACCGTTTTGGCGAAGCTGAAGAAGTGGCGCATATTGTTAGCTTTTTAGCATCAAAAAAAGCTTCGTATATTACGGGTGAAGTGATTAATATTAATGGAGGGATTTATTCGTAAAAAGAAGAAGAATTGAGAAGAGTAGTAATAACCGGAATGGGCATTTATTCTTGTATAGGCAAAAACTTACAAGAAGTAAAGGAATCGTTATATAACGGTAAGTCTGGCATTATTTGCGACGGAAAACGTAAAGATTTTGGATATCGCTCCTGTTTAACAGGCTGGGTTGAAGAACCTAATTTGAAAGAACAACTTTCCCGCAGAGAGCGTGTAAGTTTAGGCGAAGAAGGCGCATACGCCTATGCCGCAACTATTGAAGCTTTAAAAAACGCTAAAATAGATCAACAATTCCTAAACGAAAACGAAGTTGGAATTCTCTACGGAAACGATAGTACAGCGAAATCGGTTATAGAATCTGTAGATAAAATACGTGAGAAAAAGGATACAACGCTTGTTGGTTCTGGCGCTATTTTCAAGGCGATGAATTCTTCTGTAACAATGAATCTTTCAACTATATTTAAGTTGAGAGGCATCAATTTCACAATTAGTGCAGCTTGCGCAAGTGGCTCACATTCTATCGGGATGGCTTATTTTCTTATAAAAAATGGATTGCAAGATTGTATCATTTCAGGTGGTGCACAAGAAATTAACGAGCTCGCAATGGGCAGTTTTGATGGTCTCGGCGTTTTCTCAACACAATTGGACCCAACAAAAGCAAGTCGCCCGTTCGATAAAGATAGAGATGGTTTAGTGCCAAGCGGAGGAGCAGCAACCTTAGTAATTGAAAGCTACGAAAGCGCAATGAAACGTGGCGCACCAATTTTAGGTGAAATTATTGGTTATGGTTTTTCTTCAAATGGCGATCATATTTCAACACCAAATGTGGATGGACCTTCAAGAGCGATGAAAATGGCTTTGGATCAAGCAAATATAAAAGCTTCAGAAATAGATTATGTGAATGCCCATGCAACTTCAACACCAGTTGGCGATGCAAATGAAGCTTTAGCAATAGTAGATGTCTTTGGAGAAAATGGTCCTTGCGTAAGTTCCACAAAATCTATGACCGGTCACGAATGCTGGATGGCTGGGGCAAGCGAAGTAATATATTCAATGCTAATGATGGAGTATTCTTTTATAGCACCTAACATAAATTTGGAAAATCCTGACGAGGCAGCTTCAAAATTAAACCTTGTTAACAAAACGTTAAACAAAAAAATTGATGTATTTTTGTCCAATTCTTTTGGGTTCGGAGGAACCAATTCAGCATTAATTATTAAAAAATGCAAACTTTAAAAATGAACAAAGAGGTTATTGTAGAGAAGATCAACTACTTTTTAGTAGATGAGTTTGAGGTAGAAAGCGAAGACATTGAGCCAAAAGCTAATCTAAAGGAAACTTTAGAGTTGGACAGTTTGGATTTTGTGGACTTAGTAGTCGCTGTTGAGTCTAACTTTAGCGTGAAATTAACTGGTGAGGATTTTGTAAATGTCACAACGCTTCAAGATTTTTACGATCTTATTGAAACAAAAATCAGCTGAAATTTGCAATACTAATTTATGGCGGGCGAGTGGGAAGGCAAGAGCAAAGGAACCGTTTTTGGATATAAGATCTTTATATTTTTTATAACAAAATTAGGGGTTCGCGCTGCCTATGTGCTACTTTATCCCGTTGCGCTTTATTATGTTTTTTTCGCCGGAAAAAGCACTCGCTCCATTTTTTACTATTTCCGAAAAAGACTTAAATATCCTTCGCTAAAAAGTCTTTTCAGCATTTATAAAAGTTATTTCATTTTTGGAAAAACCATCATAGACAAGGCCGCTATCTCCTCAGGCTTAAAAAGTCAATTTACCTATGAATGTGATGGTGTTGAAAACATAACCAATCTGCTCGATACACAGCAAGGTGGAATTATGATAAGTGCCCACTTGGGTAATTTTGAAATTGCCGAATATTTCTTCGAAGAAATAGATACTCGTTCGCAAATAAGCCTCGTAACTACAGATGCAGAACACCAAAATATAAAGGAATACATGGAAAAAGTAACCGTGCGTTCCAGAGTGAAATTTATTTTGGTAAATGACGATATGTCGCATATTTTTGAGATAAACAACGCACTTACAAGTGGCGAATTGGTCTGCTTTACTGGCGATAGATATATGAAAGGTCAAAAAGTATTGACGGAATCGCTTAGGGGCAAGGAAGCAAATTTTCCAGCTGGACCATTTTTATTGGCAAGTAGGTTGAACGTTCCAGTTTTGTTCGTTTATGTAATGAAAGAAACCAACAAACATTACCATTTATACGCCCGTCAAGCGGAAGTAAAAAACCGCGATGCTCAAGGATTATTGAAAAAATATACTGAAAGTGTAGAATGGATGCTCAAAAAATATCCATTACAATGGTTTAACTATTTTGATTTTTGGGAAACGAACGATTAACAAATGGAAGAAATTTTAATAATATATTATTCACAAACAGGACAACTTTTTGATATTCTGAAAAATATTGCTTCAACAATTTCAGATGAAAAAGTAAATATTTCCTATTACGAAATCGTTCCGAAAAAAAAGTTTCTTTTTCCGTGGAAACAAGAAGAATTTTACGGTGCTTTCCCTGAAACTTTTCTTCAAATTCCAATACCATTAGAGAGTGTTTCACCTGAAATCCTTCAGAAAAAATATGATTTAGTGATATTAGGTTATACAACTTGGTATTTAACGCCTTCGATTCCAATAAATTCATTTTTAAAATCTGAAGAAGCAAAAGTTTTACTTGCGAATACACCTGTTGTAACAGTTTCCGCCAGTAGAAATATGTGGATAATGGCACAGGAAAAAATGAAGAAATTGTTGGTAGCAAACAATGCAGAATTGGTAGGAAACATTGCTTTAGTTGATAAAAATCTTAACCACATTAGCGTTATCACAATCGTGCATTGGCTTATGGGCGGGAAGAAAACCAAAATGCTTGGCATCTTCCCAAAACCTGGAGTTTCAGATAAAGATATTGAGGCTGCATCCCGTTTTGGAAACCCAATTAAAGAGGCTTTATTTCAAAACGAATATTCAAATCTTCAGAAAAATCTTTTGGATGTTGGCGCCGTAAAAGTTGATCCTTCTCTTATTGCAACCGATATTCGGGGAAATATGGTTTTCACCAAATGGGCAGACCATTTAATCAAAAAAGAAGGCAAAGAAAGAAGCAAATGGCTCGTTTTTTTTAAATATTATTTGTTATTTGCAATATGGCTAATTGCCCCAATTGTATTTATCGTATTTTTGCTCACTTATATCCCAATGTACCGTAAAATACAACGGGAAAAAGCTTATTATTCATCAGTTGCATTAAAGCAAAATTAATGAAGAACGTTTACATTACTAGGATTGCAAAGTTTTTACCAAACGAACCCGTTGAGAATGAGGCCATGGAAGAAAAGCTTGGTGTCATCAATGGAAAAACATCAAAAGCACGTCGTATAATTCTTCGGAATAACCAAATAAAAACACGTTACTACGCCATCGATAAAGATGGAAATGTTACACACAACAACGCTCAACTAGCTGCTGAAGCGGTTGAAGCTTTGTGTGATGATACTTTCAACAAAAATCAAATTGAACTTTTATCTTGTGGAACATCAAGTCCAGACCAAATTTTACCGAGCCACGCGGCAATGGTACACGGGTTTTTAAAAAATGGAAATCTTGAAGTTAATTCTCCTTCTGGAGCTTGTTGCGCTGGAATGAACGCGTTGAAATATGGTTATATGGCCATAAAATCAGACCAAGTAAAGAACGCAGTTTGTACAGGTTCTGAAAGAACTTCCTCTTGGATGAAGAGCGATATTTTTGAAGATGAAGTAGCCCATTTAAAGGAAGTTGAAGAAAATTCAATTCTAGCTTTTAATAAAGAATTTTTACGTTGGATGCTTTCTGATGGTGCTGGAGCAGTGCTCTTAGAAAGTGAACCAAACGGAAAAACGCCACTTAAAATTGAATGGATGGAAGGCTACAGTTATGCCTTCGAACTCGATACTTGCATGTACGCTGGTGGCGAGAAATTAGAAGACGGAAACCTAAAGCCTTGGAGTGAATATCCAGCAGATGTTTGGGGAAAAATGTCTCTTTTCGCAATGAAACAGGACGTAAAACTTTTAGGCGAAAACATCCTTCAAAAAGGTGTTGAAAGTATGAAAGACGCAATGGCGAAACATAACATCACTGAAGAGGATATAGATTATTACCTTCCACATATTTCTTCCTATTATTTCAAAGAAAATTTATACAACGAAATTGAACGTCAAGGACTTCATTTATCTTGGGATAAGTGGTTTTTGAACCTTACAAAAGTTGGTAATGTTGGTGCTGGTTCTATTTATCTTATGTTAGAAGAATTAGTACATTCAGGAAAACTTAAAAAAGGGGAAAGAATATTTCTTCAAGTGCCAGAAAGCGCGCGTTTTGCATATTCTTACGCCTATTTAACCGTGGTTTAAATGGACGGGTTCACCGAAAAAATAACGGACAAAGATTTCATCGGAAAATTAATTCCACAGAAATCTCCTTTTGTTATGGTGGACAAACTACTTCATTTTGAAGATAGAAAAGTGATTGCGGGCTTAACAGTTTCCGAAGAAAACATTTTCACACAAAATAATATATTTGCAGTTCCAGGCTTGATTGAGCATATGGCTCAATCCGTTGCGCTCTACACGGGCTACCAATTTTTTTTGAAAAAAGAAGATCCTCCAACCGGCTACATTGGCGCAATTAAAAAAACGGAGATTTTTGAACTTCCTTCCATCGGAAAAGAATTAAAAACTACTGTAAATATTTTGCACGAAATATTGGGTGTTACTCTGGTAACCGCCCAAACTGAGTGCGATAACAAAGTTATTGCTACTATTGAAATGAAAACCGTTTTAGCACCTTGATGAAAACTACGGACATTTCAAATATCGATATCTCAAATTTTTTACCGCACAGAAAACCGATGCTGATGGTTACTTCGGTTTTGGAGATTGATGAAAATTCAACGACTACACAATTTTACATTTCAGAAGATTGCGTTTTTTTGAAAGACGGCGAACTTTCCGAAATAGGTTTAATTGAAAATGCTGCCCAAGCTGCATCTGGCGTAGTAGGACAAACTTTTTTTGAAAAAGACGATATAGAAGGAACTGGTAATAAATTGGTTGGTTATATAAGCGCTATTAAAAAAGTTGAAATTTTTCAGCTTCCAAAAGTTGGCGAAACCATCATTACAAAAGCAAAACTACTTTCAAGATTTGACACTGGCGAAATGACAATGTGCAGTCTTGAAACGGAAACCTTTCTCGACGAAAATTTAATTGTATCTTCTACTATGAATTTTTTAATCCACGAAGTCTGATTATGAAGAAGAAAGAAGTACCACAGGATAAAAGTAATTTAGAGTCGGCAAATTTCCGCGAACTTTGTTATGCTGTTGATGAAAACGGTGAATACACCACAGAAAACAGCAGCGGTTGGGAACCAAAAACAGTTGCCTTAAACAATGCAATTGATGAAATAAATGAACGCATTGCAGATGCAAAAAACCGCGTAATTGCAGGAGAAACTAGCCCAATAGAATATTATATGGAACTCCATAAAATGGACGTTGGTATTTTGGCCAGCTACGTCAGTTTTTGGCAATGGAAAGTAAAACGACATTTTAAACCTTCCGTTTTTAAGAAATTGAGTGATAAATCATTAAATAAATATGCGGAAGCATTTGATGTTTCAGTTGAAGAACTTCAGAACATTTCAAAATAATGGAAATAAATTTCACCCATCACCAATCCGCCCATTGCGAAAACGGCGTAGTTTCAAATTTGATGAAACACAACGGTTTCAGCGTTAGCGAGCCGATGGTTTTTGGTATTGGTAGCGGTTTGTTGTTTTGTTATATTCCTTTATTAAAAGTAAATCACGCCCCAGTAATTACATATCGCGCATTGCCAGGACACATCTTTAAGAAATTTGCGAAGCGAACAGGCGTAAAGATGAAACGCGAAAAATTCAGCAATCCAAAAGAAGCTAAAGCGCGGCTCGATGAAAATCTTGAAAAAAACAATCCGGTAGGTTTGCAGGTTGGGGTTTATAATCTGCTTTATTTCCCCGATGAATATCGTTTTCACTTCAACGCCCACAATATGGTAGTTTATGGCAAGGAGAACGGCAGATATTTAATAAGCGACCCAGTGATGGAAGACATGACTTCCCTTTCAGAAAAAGAACTTGAAAAAGTGCGTTTTGCAAAAGGCGCATTTGCTCCAAAAGGTCATATGTATTATCCAATTTCGTTTCCTGAAAAGCTGGAACTTGAAACGGCAATCGTAAAAGGAATTAAAGACACTTGTAAATCTATGCTCGCCCCAGTTTCGTTTGTTGGCGTAAAAGGAATTCATAAAATCGCGGGTTTAATTCGAAAATGGCCAAAGAAAAAAGGCATTAAAACGGCAAACCATTATTTAGGGCAAGTGGTTCGAATGCAGGAAGAAATAGGCACCGGCGGTGGTGGCTTCCGCTATATTTATGCAGCATTTTTGCAAGAATCAGGAAAATTATTAGGAAACGAAAAACTAATTGAACTGTCAAAAGAAATGACTACAATTGGCGATTTATGGCGTGATTTTGCTTTGGAAGCTTCAAGAATATATAAAAACCGATCCCGAAACGTCGGGAGTCAAACCGATAGCTATAATAAAGTTGCCGATCAATTAGACCATATAGCCGATTTAGAAAAAATATTTTTTAAGAAGCTGAAGAAAGCGGTGTAAACAGAGTTAAAAGTCATTAGTTAATGAAATAATCTTTGTGAAACTCTGTGCTTCTTTGTGAACCTTTGTGTAATAACTATGATACAAATAAACCAACTTTCAAAAAAGTACAAAGGCGCCGAAGACTTTTCTGTAAAAAACCTCGATTTGAAAGTTGAAGATGGTGAAATCTACGGTCTCCTAGGCCCAAACGGCGCAGGAAAAACCACGCTTATTTCAATGTTGACTTCACTTTTAAAACCTACTTCAGGATCATTCATAATAAACGGCTTGAATTTCAAGGAGAACAAAAACGAATTAAAACAATTAATAGGTATCGTTCCCCAAGAATACGCGCTTTACCCAACACTTACCGCTTTTGAAAATTTGCAGTATTTTGGAAGTATGTATGGAATTAAAGGTGAAACCTTAAAAAATTCCATTAACGAGCATTTGGAAATTATGGGGCTTTCAAAATTCGCCAATAAAAAAACAGCTACTTTTTCTGGCGGAATGAAACGCCGCGTAAATTTGATTGCAGGAATTCTTCATAAACCCAAAGTATTGTTTTTAGATGAACCAACTGTTGGGGTGGATGTTCAGTCTAAAAACGTGATTATTGAACATTTAAAATTGCTGAACAAACAAGGAACCACAATAGTTTATACATCGCACCATTTAAACGAAGCTGAGATTTTCTGCACTCACGTAGCAATTATTGATAATGGTGAAATCATCATAAAAGGCGTTCCTTCAGAATTAATAAAAAACCAAACTGGCGCCAACAATCTTGAAGATGTATTTTTGGCAAAAACAGGCAATGCCCTTCGCGATTATGCATAAACTCTGGGCTTCAACATATAAAGAAATGCTTTTGCTAATCCGTGATTTAGGCGGAATCGCGATTCTTTTTATTATGCCCTTACTGCTTCTGATTGTAATCACTTTAGTGCAAGACAGTACGTTTAAAACCATAAGCGATATTAAAATTCCGGTACTTTTGGTTGATAATGACAAAGGCGAAGTTTCAAAAAACATAATTGAAAATCTTTCTGAATCCAATTCGTTTGAAATCTTTCAGAAAACTTCAGAAGATGAAGCAAAAGAAGCCGTTTTCTCAGGAAAATATCAGCTTGCCATTGTAATACCAGAAAATCTTTCAAGTTCACTTCAAAAGAAAGTAGATCAGAATGTAGAAGGTATTTTGTCCAAATTTGGGTTGGAGGAGGATACTTTGATTAAACCCAAAGAGGTAATTCCGTCAAAGGAAGTCCGGTTGTATTTTGATCCTGCAACGCAAGTAAGTTTCAAATCTTCCGTAAAGAACGGAATTGATAAAATGATTTCGAAAATTGAAACCCAAAGTATATACAAAGCTTTTCAAACGGAATTAGGCGAAGAAGATGCAGAACCCATTTTTGAAACCGAAAAATTTATAACTTTTAAAGAAATTTTACAAACAAAAAACAACCAAGAAATCATCCCAAACTCAGCGCAACACAACATTCCCGCGTGGACGCTGTTTGCTATTTTCTTCATTATCGTTCCGCTTTCAATTAATTTGGTGAAAGAAAAAAATCAAGGCACTTTTGTGCGCTTGCGAACAAATCCTGTGAGTTACGCCACAGTTTTAGGCGGAAAAACCATTGTTTATTTAGGAGTTTGCTTGATTCAATTTACATTAATGCTGCTTGTTGGAATCTATCTTTTTCCAGCCATCGGACTTCCAGGAATTGATGTTTTAGGAAAACTGCCAATGCTCTACTTTGTTGCAATTTTCTCAGGTTTGGCGGCAATTGGGTTGGGATTACTTTTAGGAACGATTGCAAAAACACAAGAACAAGCGGCGCCATTTGGAGCAACTTTAGCAGTAATTCTCGCGGCACTTGGCGGGGTTTGGGTTCCTGTTTTTGTAATGCCTAAATTTATGCAGGTCATTTCAAAAATTTCTCCGATGAATTGGGCGTTAGAAGCTTTTTATGATGTATTTTTAAGAAACGTGGGTTTTGTTAAAATCCTACCCGAAATTTCATTATTATTGTTATTTTTCCTCTTAACAGTCATAATAGCAATAATTTATAATAGAAGAAAAAATGCTGTCTAACCACAATAACGAAATAAGTTTCACTTCAGAAATCAGGGTGCGTTTCACTGAAACCGACCCATTGGGAATCGTGTGGCACGGCAATTATATACAGTATTTTGAAGACGGTCGCGAAGCTTTTGGAAGAGAACACGGTATTTCGTATTTAGAACAGAAAGCAAATGGTTATACTTCGCCAATTGTTAGCTCTTCCTGTGAACACAAGCTACCGCTGCGTTATGGCGATGTGGCAACAATAAAAACTACTTTTATAGATTCGCCCGCGGCTAAAATGATCTTTCGTTATCGAATTTTCGATCCTAAGGGAAGATTGGTCTGTATAGGTGAAACAATTCAGGTTTTCTTGAACGAGAAAGGCGAACTTTCATTAACAAAACCTGAGTTTTTCGCAAAGTGGAAGGAGAAAATGGAATTATAAAAAAATGAGTAAAACCTTCGTTTCATATAATAATATCTTCAGCAGTCTTGGTTTTGACAGCAAAACGGTGGTTGAAAATATTTCAAAAGGAAATTCAGGACTTGAAAAACTTGAAAATGCTTCCCTCTTGCCAGAACCTTTTTGCGCTTCAATGATTTCTTCGGAAAAGATTAAAAACGAATTTAGCAAAATCGGGGATGCTTCACAGTTTACAAAACTTGAGCAAATGATGATTCTTTCGTTGAAGGATGTGATTGATGCCTCAAAAATTCCTTTGAATGAAAAAGTAGGTTTGTTAGTTTCAACCACAAAAGGAAATATAGATGTGCTTGAAAAAGAAAATAATTTTCCGGAAAGTCGTGCTTATTTAAGCGAACTGGGAAAAATAATTCAAAACTTTTTCGGCTTTAAAAATGAAGCTATTGTGCTTTCAAATGCCTGTGTTTCTGGCGTTCTTTCGGTTTCTGTTGCAAAACAATTTATATCTGAAAAAAAATATGACCACGTTTTCATAACTAGTGGAGATCTGGTTTCAAAGTTTATTCTTTCAGGTTTCAATTCCTTCCAAGCTTTATCTCCAGAACCTTGCAAACCTTATGATAAAAACCGAGTTGGAATTAATTTGGGTGAAGTTTCGGCAAGTGCTTTGGTTACTTCTTCAGAAAAAAATCTTCCAAAGGAAGCTGTTGAAATTCTAGGCAATGCAACATGCAACGATGCCAACCATATTTCGGGTCCTTCACGAACAGGCGAAGGTCTTTTCCGAAGTGTGAAAGCTGCCTTGAAAGAAGCAAATTTAAACGCTTCAGAAATAGATTATATTTCCGCACACGGCACCGCTACAACTTTTAATGATGAAATGGAGGCTATAGCTTTTAATCGTTTGGGAATGAAAAATGTTCCAATTAATAGTTTGAAAGGATATTTTGGACATACTTTGGGAGCTTCAGGTTTGCTGGAAACTATTGTGGGAATGCACTTTATGGAAAAAAATATGCTTTTTTCTTCCAAAGGATTTTCCGACCTTGGCGTCTCAAAATCAATAAATATCATTAAGCAGAATACACCGAAATCCTTGAATACCTTCCTAAAAACCGCTTCAGGTTTTGGAGGTTGCAACACAGCGGTAATATTTAAAAAACAACTAACCAACCAATTATAAATGCAAACAACCACAAAAAAAATGAATGCTATCGAGGCATTGGAAGAAGCACATCGGATTGCTTTTGCGCCTTTTGTTTTTCAGGCTTCCGTATCGCTGCGGAAACTTGGAATTCTCGATTACATTTTTGAGAATCGGAAAGATGGCGGACCTACAGCAACAGAAATTTCTCAAAAACTTTCATTAAGCGAATACGGCGTTGGAGTACTTCTGGAAATTGCACAAACCTCTAACATTGTCAACAAATGTGAAGCGGAAAAGTATGAATTAACCAAAGTTGGCTATTTCCTTAACTATAATGAAACCGCAAGTGTAAATCTCAATTTTGCACATGATGTGTGTTACAAAGGATTATTTTATCTAGACGAATCTATCAAAACAGGAAAACCCGAAGGTCTAAAAGAATTGGGTGAATGGCCAACTATTTATGAAGGTCTTTCCAAGTTAAAACCCGCTGAACAAAAGGCGTGGTTTGATTTTGATCACCACTATTCTGATGATATTTTTGCAGAAGCACTTGAAAAAATATTTGAAAGTAAACCCAAAACACTTTTTGATATTGGTGGAAATACGGGCAAATTCTCTATTAAATGTTGCCATTTTAATGAAGATGTAAATGTGAAAATAGTCGATTTGCCAGGTCAGTTAAAAATGGCTTTGGCTAATGCTGAAAACAACGGTTTTAAAGATAGAATTTCTGGTCACCCGATTGATTGGCTTTCAGAAAATCCTCAAATTCCAACAGGTGCAGACTTAATTTGGATGTGTCAGTTTCTAGATTGTTTTTCAGAAGATGAAATTGTAAAAGTTTTAAGTATTTGTGCAAGATCAATGGATGAAAATGCGCAATTGGTAATTGTTGAAACTTTCACCGATAGACAAGCCTTCCGTGCGTCGCAGTTTATTTTGGAGGCGACTTCCTTATACTTTACAGTGCTTGCCAACGGCAATAGTAAAATGTATCCCGCCAGCGTTTTTATCAAATTGATTGATAAAGCAGGCTTAAAACTTCAAGAGGATTTTGCTCTTGGCGATTATCACACAATGTTGGTCTGCAAAAAGAAATAATATTTTGTCTAAGAATTTTCATATAAAAAGCTTTTGCCATATAAAAAACCAAACCTTTTCGTTGAATGGGGAATTGCTTTTTAATGTAGAAAACGAGCAAGAAGGAGAATTCATAGATTTTTCAACTTTTATAAAGAGTGCCTATAAAAAATTTGAAACAGCGTATCCAAAATTTTTTAAGATGGACAACCTAAGTAAGCTTTCATTTTTGGCTGCTGATGTTTTGTTGAAAAATGAAAATTTAAGCGAAGAGGAAAACAATATTGCCCTCATTTTTTCAAACAAAGCGTCCAGTTTAGATACAGACAGAAAACACCAAGCCGCAATTCAAAATGATGCCGAATACTTTCCCAGTCCAGCCGTGTTTGTTTACACATTACCAAATATTTGTTTGGGCGAGATAAGTATTAAGCACAAGCTGTATTCTGAAAATAGTTTTTTTATCTTTGACCGCTTCAACGCCGAACATTTACAGCTGTACGCCAGCAGTTTATTGCGAAGCAAAAAAGCCGAAAAAGTCCTCTGTGGCTGGGTAGATTATGATGAAAACAGTTACGAAGCCTTTCTTTATTTAGTAGAGAACGAAGGCGAAATTGAACATAACACGAAAGAAATAACCAGATTATACCATACATTATGAGCGAATTAAAAGAAGAATTAAAAGCAAAAATCATTGAGCAATTGAATCTTGAAGACGTGTCTGTGGCAGAAATAGCAGATGATGACGCTCTTTTTGGCGACGGCCTTGGTTTAGATTCTATTGATGCTTTGGAACTTATAGTGATGCTGGATAAAGATTACGGCATCCGTCTAAGCGACCCGAAGGAAGGGAAAAAGATTTTTGAATCTGTACAAGTTATGGCAGATTATATTGAGGCAAACCGCACGAAGTAATTTCTGACATTTCAGGCTGAGCACAGTCGAAGTCTTTTTTAATTTTTACAAAATCTCTTATTTTATAAATGAGCAAAGGTATAGCCATAACCGGAATGGGCATTATTTCTGCAATTGGAAACAATGTGGCAGAAAACTACGATGCGCTCATAAATGAAAAGAAAGGCATTACTCGTGTAGATAATGTTGAAACCATTCAGCGAGACGAAATTATGGTGGGTGAAGTAAAATTCACAAATGATGAATTGATTGCCCAATTAAAGCTTCCGTCTTCAAACAACTATTCCCGCACCGCAATGCTCGGTGCTATTGCCGCAAAAGAAGCAATTGCCGATGCTGGAATTACCGATATAAAAAAATACAAAACAGGTATAGTTTCCGGCACAAGCGTGGGTGGAATGGATATGACTGAAAAATATTATTACGAATACCTTACCGAAAAAGAACCCCAAAAATATA
This sequence comes from Aequorivita sublithincola DSM 14238, assembly GCF_000265385.1. Classification (NCBI taxonomy): domain Bacteria; kingdom Pseudomonadati; phylum Bacteroidota; class Flavobacteriia; order Flavobacteriales; family Flavobacteriaceae; genus Aequorivita; species Aequorivita sublithincola. Next base: position 962,729 of record NC_018013.1, on the reverse strand, counting down.
TTGAAAGCCACCACGCGGGCGATTCCACTCAAAAAATTGCAGAGCAACTAGGGATTGAAGAAAGTTTGGTAACTACAATCAGTACTGCTTGTTCTTCGGCTGCCAATGCGATTATGCTTGGCGCCCGATTATTAAAATCGGGAAAATTGGACAGAGTTTTGGTTGGCGGCGCAGACTGTCTTTCAAAATTTACCATCAACGGTTTTAAAACTTTGATGATTTTAAGTGATACTTTCAATACTCCTTTCGACGAAAACCGAAAAGGATTAAATCTTGGCGAAGCCGCCGCATTCTTAGTTTTAGAAAGTGATGCAGTTGTAAAAGCAGAAAACAAAAAAGTATTAGCTTACGTAAAAGGCTACGGAAATGCTAATGACGCCTTTCATCAAACCGCCTCTTCAGAAAATGGTGATGGAGCAACTTTGGCAATGGAAAAAGCACTGAAAGTAGCAGGTTTAAAGGCTTCAGAAATTGATTATATAAATGCGCACGGAACTGCAACGGGCAATAATGACCTTTCAGAAGGGAGAGCAATCCTTCGTGTTTTTGGCGAAGAAATGCCAGAATTCAGTTCTACAAAAGCATACACAGGCCATACTTTAGCGGCTGCTGGCGCTATTGAAGCGGTTTATTCAATTTTAGCAATGCAGAACAACGTAATTTTTCCAAACTTGAATTTTAAAACGTCTATGAAAGAATTTTCAATGATTCCACAAACAGAATTGAAAACGAAAGTATTGAATACCGTGCTTTCAAATTCATTTGGTTTTGGAGGAAATTGTTCAGCGGTAATATTTTCAAAAGAAGCGTAATGAAAAAGGTTTACATAAATAGCATCGCCTCTATTTCACCACAAAAAACGTATGATAATAGTATGTTTTTGGATGAAATAACAGATTACAACGATACCGTAATTTTTGCACAAGACCCAGATTATAAACAATACATTCCGCCCGCGGCTTCCCGCAGAATGGCGAAAGGAATAAAAATGGGCGTAGTAGCTTCAAAAATCGCGATGGACGAAGCTGGAATAGAAACTGCGGATGCTATCATTACTGGAACAGGAATGGGCTGTATGATAGATTCCGAAAAATTTGTGAGTGCTATTATTGATAATAACGAGCAATATTTAACACCAACTTCATTCATTCAAAGCACTCACAACACTGTCGCTGGGCAGATTGCCTTGGGGATGGAATGTAAAGCTTATAATTTTACATACGTACATTCGGCAATTTCATTTGAATCTGCTTTGCTCGATGCAAAAATGCAACTAGAAAACGACGAAGCTAATGATATTTTAGTTGGTGGCGTGGAAGAATTAGGCGCTCATACCACAAAAGTTCACCGCGTAATAAATCATATAAAACCTGAAGCAGTAACAATTTCAGAAGTTTTAAAGTCGAAAACGGAGGGTGCTGTGTTTAGTGAAGGGGCTAACTTTTTTGTAGTTTCAAACGAGAATAAGAAAAGTTGTTATGCCGAATTAATTGCTCTCGAAACCTTTAATACCCTCAAAAAAAATAGGGTTTCTGAAACAATCGAAATTTTTTTAAAAGAAAATAATATAACGAGTAACGATGTTGACGCAGTAGTTTTTGGTAATAACGGCGATGTATATTTTGACGGTTATTACGACCAACTTTCCAAAGGAATTTTCAATAAAACGCAACAGATTTATTACAAACATTTGGTGGGTGAAAACAATACCATTTCGGCTTTTGGAGTTTGGTTGGCTTCAAAAATTCTAAAAACGCAAACCATTCCTGACATTGTTAAAATCAACGATGTTAAATCTTCAGAGATTAAAACCATCGTGTGTTACAATCAATATCGCGGAGAAAATCATAGTCTTATTTTACTGAAAAAATGTTGAAATTTTACACCATAAACGCCTTGGCTTTAGTAGTCTTTTTTGGACTGCTGCTAGGTGGGTTTTTTGCTGAAGTTCAGGCTTGGCTTTACGTTTTGTTCGTTTTAATATGGTTTGTAATTACTGCAATTGGCTCTTTTCAAATTAAGCTGAATTATCATCTTCAATCGTTAAATCACAACTATAAAACTTCAGAAAAATACGTTTCAATAACTTTTGACGATGGTCCAAATCCTGAGTTTACTCCAAAAGTTTTAACACTTTTGGAAAGACGTGAAGCAAAGGCTACCTTCTTTTTAATAGGAAAAAATGCTGAAAAACATCCCGAAATAGTTCGCCAAATAATTGAAGAAGGACACACAATCGGTAGCCATTCCTATTCACATTCCAAAAACTTTGGATTTTTTTCAACTGAAAAAGTTCATAATGATTTAGAAAAAAGTAATTCAATCTTAAAGGAAATTACTAGGAAGGAATTAAAAATGTTTCGTCCACCTTTCGGCGTAACGAATCCAAACATTAAAAAAGCGCTGCGGAAAACAGGACATCATTCCATTGGCTGGAGCAAACGTAGCCTAGACACAACAAATCTTTCCGAAGAAAAAATTTTAAAAAGAATAACGACAAATCTTAAAAAAGGCGATGTAATTCTGCTTCACGATAGCAGTTTAAAATCCGTTGCTGTATTGGAACAGTTATTGCTACTTTTGCAATCGCACGAATTGCAGTCGGTTCCAGTGGATCGACTGCTTGAAATTGAAGCTTATGCGCACTAATTTTTTATTGCTATTTTTTATTTTGGTTGGAAGCACTTTTCAAGCTCAGGAAACCGCTATGAGTACTACTGAAATTGCTTCGTTTAAAGAAAAAGTAATCGCATCGGCAAAAACGACAACTTCAATTAAAACAGATTTTGTACAATATAAACACCTCGATTTTTTAGCAGACGATGTAAAAACCTCAGGAAAGATGGTTTTTAAATCGCCCAATTTAGTGAAATGGGAATACACAAATCCGTACAAATACAGTGTAATTTTTAAGGAAGATCAATTACTCATTAACGATGGCGGTACAAAAAGCCAAGTAGATATCGGCAATAGTAAACTCTTCAAAAAACTGAATCAACTAATCGTTAATAGTGTAAAAGGCAATATGTTTAACGACTTGGATTTCACGGTTAATTTCTTTAAATCTTCAAAATACAACAAAGCAATTTTCATTCCGAAGGATAAGAAAATTGCGGGTTATATTGCTTCATTTGAATTGTTTTTCAATAAAGACGACGCTCAAGTTTATGAAGTAAAAATGGTGGAACCGTCAAAAGATTTTACACGAATTGTTTTCAGCAACCGAACCTTAAATGGCACCATAAATGATTCGGTTTTTAGTAATTAGCGCTCTTTCATTTTTCGTGTTGAGTTCTTGCTCGTTGAAGACTACGGAAGGCTTGCGGCAAATAGATTTCAATAAAACTGTAATTGAAAATCCTTACTTTTCAAACCCAGAAATTGATTATGTTTATAAGGCTAAAATTGAAGTTTACAACAAAAACTTTGGTGGAATTTTAATTATAAAAAAGACAGGTACAGAAAGTCACAGAGTAGTTTTTACAACAGAATTTGGAAGCAAACTATTTGACTTTCAGTTTGAAGGCGATACTTTTACCAAGAATTATGCGGTGGAAGATTTAGATAAAAAAATCTTTATCAATATTTTGAGAGATGATTTTAAGTTGTTGGTAAACCAAAGTGCAATGACTTTAGCTGTTTATGAATCTGAAAACCAGAAAATTTATAAAACGCAATCTGATAAAAAATTCAATTTTTACTTTTTTGAAAACGATTCTGAAAAGCTATTAAGGATTGTAAACACATCAAAAACAAAGGAGAAAGTGGAAATTGATTTCACTTCTTCCGAAGATAAAATTGCAGATACAATCGTAATAAAACACAACAATATCAAGCTAACGATTGATTTGGAGAAATTTAAAAAAGACTAATATGCTCATAGAAGGATTATATAAAATTGTTTCTACCGAAAATACTGAAACTGGTATTTCAACAAAGATTCTTTTAAACAAAGACCACGCAATTTTTAAAGGTCATTTCCCTGGAAATCCTGTGATGCCGGGTGTTTGTATGATTCAAATTATAAAAGAACTTACCGAAGAAAATACTGGAAAGAATCTATTTTTGTCGGTTTCGTCAAACATAAAATTTATGGCGATTATCAACCCAGAAAAAAATCCTGATTTGCAGCTCGTTATTGATATTACTGAGGAAAACGAAGAAATTAAAGTGAAAAACACTACTTCTTATGAAGAAACAGTAGCCTTGAAACTGAGTGCTACTTTTAAAATTATTTAAACTTAGTCTAATCCTGACAGGTTTTTAAAACCTGTCAGGTTTGAGTCAAGACTTTAAAATTATGAAAAACATATTTATATTATTATTTTTCATTTCCTTTTTTGGAAACGCACAAGATTTAAAAGAAATCCGCGCCCAATACCCAAAAGCAGTTGAAAGCACTGAAATAACTGCAAAATTTGATGGCGAATTTTCGAACGTAGATTCATCAAGCAAACCAACTTTACTTGCTTACAAAGGAGCAGTTTTAACCTTAAAAGCTAAATTCGCAAAAAAGAAAAGCGATAAAATAGATTTTTTTAAGGAAGGTGTTTCTCTAATTGAGAGTGCAGTAAAAGCAGAGCCTTCAGATATTGAAATCCGTTATATCCGTATGTCTGTACAGGAAAACTCACCAAGATTTTTGGGATATCATAAAAATATAGAAGAGGATAAAGAATTTATTTTGAAGAATTATCCGAATGTCTCTTCTAAAGAATTGAAAATGGTGATTAAGGATTTTGTCATGAATTCGGAGAATTTTAATGAATCTGAAAATTCAGCGTTCAAATAATTTGAAGGTGAATAACACAAAAGCCATTCTTGGATTTTGTTCTTACTTCTTAAAACTTATATTTGCTTTGCGTCCTCTGTTCCTCTGTGGTTTCTATTACACCACAAAGACACAGAGTTCACTGAGAAAAAATCTTAAATGAATCAAAAACTACTTTCAGAAAACTTTAAAACCCTGAAATGTTGTGTAATTATTCCCACTTATAATAATTACAAAACGTTACAACAGGTAGTTGAAGGCGTTTTGGTTTTTACCGAAGATGTGATTGTGGTTAACGATGGTTCTACAGATTCCACTGCAGAAATATTGCTCCAATTTCCACAAATACAGCAAATCCTTCTTATAAAAAATAAAGGTAAAGGCAATGCCCTTCGCCAAGGTTTTAAGCACGCCGATAGTTTAGGATATCGTTACGCCATTACCATTGATAGCGACGGACAACATTTTCCAGAGGATATTCCAGTGTTTGTCGAAGCATTGGAAAACGATTCAAACAAAGAAATTCTGCTTATTGGAGCTCGTAATATGACGCAGTTAGGCGTTCCTAAAAAAAGTAGTTTTGGGAACAAATTCTCCAACTTTTGGTTTTGGGTAGAAACCGGAACCCGCCTTCAAGACACACAATCTGGTTTTCGATTGTATCCACTTTTTGCAATGAAGAATTTAAAATTCTACACCAACAAGTTTGAATTTGAAATTGAGGCCATTGTAAAAGCAGCGTGGAGTGGTATTGAAGTGAAAAATGTTCCAATACGCATCCATTACGAACTTGAAAATAGAGTATCTCATTTTAGACCTTTCAAGGATTTTACGCGTATCAGTATTTTAAATACTTGGTTTGTGCTAGTTACATTTTTTTATATAAAACCTCGAAATCTTTTCAGAAAACTAAAAAAAAAAGGACTTAAAAGGTTCATAATGGAAGATCTTTTAGGTAGTGATGATTCTGCTGAAAAAAAGGCGCTTTCCATTGCGCTTGGCGTATTTATTGGTTTTTCGCCTATTTGGGGATTTCATACCATTAGCGTTATTTTTTTAGCGATACTCTTTAAACTTAACAAAGCAATTGCCTTTGCTTTTTCCAATGTCAGTCTGCCACCGTTTATTCCTTTTATTCTATATTTCAGCTTAAAATTAGGCAGTTGGATTTTGGGTGAAAATTTTGTGCTCTCCTTGAACGAAATTGATCCAAGTTTAGAGTTAATGAAATATTTAAAATCTTATATTGTTGGCAGTTTGGCTCTTTCGGTTTCCGCAGCAATTATGTGCGGTATTGCGGGCTATTTAATCTTAACGTTGTTTGAGCGTAAAAATATTTTCAACAATGGGTAAATGGTTTTTTAAAGCATATCAATTTCTACTAAAAAATAAAATCTGGAGTGCAATTGCCTTTCTGGTGTTGCTCTCTGGCTTGGTATTCTTGGTTTCTAAAATTCGTTTTGAAGAAGATATTTCAAAATTGATTCCTATAAATAGCGAATCGCAAAATCTTCAAAAAGTACTTAAAACTGTAAATTTCACAGATAAGATTATTGTGACTATCCATCGGGAAGATGCCACATCTATTGATAATCTTACCGAATATGCCACTGAATTTATTGATAGTCTACAAACAAATTCTCCTGAATACATAAACAACATCCGCGGAAAAGTAAACGACGACGATTTACTGCGCACCATGAGTTTTGTGTATGAAAATCTACCCTTGTTTTTTGATAAAGATGACTATAAAACCATTAGCAATAAACTGCAAAAAGATAGTATTGCGGCAATAACCGAAGCGAATTACAAAACCCTAATTTCTCCTTCGGGCATTGTTTCAAAAGATATTATTCTGAAAGATCCGCTCGGACTTTCATTTATCGCTTTAAAAAAGTTAAGACAATTAGGCGTTACAGACGACTTTGTTTTGAAAGACGGTTTTTTGGTAAGCAAGGACGAAAAAAATATTCTACTTTTTATAAGTCCGAAATTTGGAAGCAGCGAAACTTCTGAAAATAGCAAGTTTGCTGATGACTTGTACGCACTTCAAAATACATTAAACCACAAATATTCCGGAAAAGTAAAAAGTGAATATTTTGGCGCCGCACTCATTGCAGTTGCAAACGCAGAACAAATTAAAAATGATATACAATTTACGGTAGGAATTGCATTGACGTTGCTGGTTTTGGTTTTTATTTTTTTCTATAGAAAAATTTATGTTCCTATAATTCTGTTTGTACCAACCGTTTTTGGAGGACTATTAGCAGTTTCAATTTTATATTTGCTTCGTGAAGAAATTTCGGCAATTTCACTTGGTATCGGTTCGGTTTTACTGGGCGTTACCCTCGATTATTCGTTGCATATTTTAACTCATATTCGCAATAACGAAACAGTTGAAAGTTTATATAAAGATGTAGCGGAGCCAATTTTAATGAGCAGTTTAACTACTGCGTTGGCGTTTTTTTGTCTATTGTTTTTGGACTCGCAAGCTTTACAAGATTTGGGAATTTTTGCAGCGGTTAGTGTTTTAGGCGCATCTGTTTTTGCGCTTTTCTTTATTCCTTTAGTTTATAGAAATCCGCTTTCGCGTAAGCAACAAATTAATGTTTTAGACAAGGTTGCCGATTATCAATTTCATAAAAATAAGTGTTTACTCATTGGGTTGGGCGCAGTTTTCTTTGTTTCAATTTTCACGTATCATAAAGTTGAATTCAACAAAGACATTTCAAAACTAAATTATGAACCTGCGGAAATAAAAGCCGCGATGCAGCATTTGGATGAGTTGACCGATATTTCTTCAAAATCGGTTTATTTGGCGACCTATGGAAAATCTGTGGAAACCACGCTTCAACTAAACGATTCCATTCATGAAACTTTAGAATTGCTGAAAGAAGAAGGGAAAATAAGCAGTTTCAGTTCCATTGGTGCTTTGGTACATTCCCAGCGCGACCAAAGAATGAAGATCGCCGAATGGCAACGATTTTGGAGTGAAGCTAGAAAAGATAGCACTAAAACAAATTTGATTGAAAGCGGAGAGAAGAGAGGTTTCAAACCCAAAACTTTCAGCAACTTTTACACCTTTTTAGATAAAAATTTCGAAACGCTAAAACCTGAAGATTATCAGCAAATACCTTCCGTGCTTTTAGAAGATTACATTAAAACGGAAGCCGATTTCACCACAATAACAACGCTCATTAAGTTAGATGACGAAAACGCTTCAGAAATTAAAAACGCTTTTAAAGAAATTCCGAATACGCTTATAATTGACCGCCAGGAAATGAATGAGACATTTTTAGGGAACCTCAAAAATGATTTCAATAGCTTGATTGGCTACTGTTTATTAGCGGTTCTTTTGATACTCTTTCTTTTCTTCCGAAGTATTGCGCTCACCCTGGTTACTGCTGTTCCCATATTTATTACATGGTTTATTACGTTGGGAATAATGGGGCTTTTTCATATTCAGTTCAACATTTTCAACATCATCATTTCCACCTTCATCTTTGGTTTGGGAATTGATTATAGCATTTTTATGACCAAAGGTTTGCTGAAAGAACTCCGCACTGGCGAAAAAGTAATGGCAACAAATAAAACCTCGATAATGCTTTCGGTTTTAACTACTATTTTGGGTGTTGGTGTTTTGGTTTTTGCGAAGCATCCTGCCTTGTATTCAATATCGATAGTTTCAATTATAGGTATTTTTTCAGCAATGATTACAGCTTTTACCCTGCAACCATTGCTGTTTAAACTTTTCATTGGCAGCTCAAAAAAGCATCCAATAACCCCGAGGATGTTTGTGCACTCAGTTTTGTCTTTTGGTTATTTTGGGTTGGGCGGAATTTTTCTTTCCATTTACAGCATCACTTTAATGCCGCTTATTCCTTTCAGCAAAAAGATGAAAATGGGTTGGTTTCACAAAGTGATTTCAAAATTTATGAAATCGGTACTTTATACAAATCCGTTTGTGAAGAAAAAGATTATAAATGAATCAAAAGAAGATTTCTCAAAACCAGCTGTGATTATTGCAAACCATACTTCATTCTTAGATATTTTGGCAGTTGGAATGCTAAATCCTAAAATCTGTTTTTTAGTGAACGATTGGGTTTATAATTCACCAGTTTTTGGAAAAGCAGTACAAAAAGCAGATTTCTATCCAGTTTCTAGCGGCATTGAAAACAGCCTCGAACCACTCAAAAAGAAGATTGAACAAGGTTATTCTTTAATGGCTTTTCCAGAAGGTACGCGCAGCTTGAGCAATAAAGTAAAGCGTTTTCACAAAGGAGCTTTTTATTTGGCAAACGAATTTAATTTAGACATAATTCCAGTATTAATTCACGGAAATAGCGAAGTAAATCCTAAAGGTAGTTTCATCATAAAAGATGGAAGCATAACCGTTAAAATTCTACCTCGCATAAAGGCTGAAGACAATACTTTAGGCGAAAATCATACACAGCAAGCAAAAAGAATTGGTGCATATTTTAAAGATGAATTTTCAAGTCTTCGCAATCAAATTGAAGGTCCAAAGTATTTTCATAAACTTGTTTTGGAAGAATATCGATATAAAGGCGATGCGTTATATCGAAGTGTGAAAAAGGAATTAAAAGAAAATGCTGAAATTTATTTTAAAGTAATTCGTCAAGTTAATAAAAGCGGTAACATCGCTCACATTTCTGATGATTCCGGGCAACTAGATTTCCTTTTGGCAATGGATGGCCCAGATCGTAAAATTTTCAGTTTTATTGAAGATTCTGAAACACGGACTATTCTTCAAAATAGCTATGTTACTCAGAAATACGGAAAGCTCCATTTTGTTGAAACTGTTTCAGAAACTTTACAGTCAGAAATTGAAACATTAATTATTTCTTCAGAGAAAATGGCTTCCGAAGTAATATCACTTTTTTCCACTTATTCAATAAAAACCATTGTTTTATTGAGAGCGGTTGCGCTTGCAGAAACCGAAAATATTATTACATTAGGCTATCAAAATATATATCAAGATGCTAATATTTGTATCTTGAAAGAAAAGGTAATCATAACATAATGACTGAAAAATACGATGTAGTAATCATTGGTAGCGGCCTCGGTGGGTTAGTTTCAGCCATTATTATGGCCAGAGAAGGTTACAGCGTTTGTGTACTCGAAAAAAACCAACAGTTTGGTGGTAATCTTCAAACATTTGCACGTAACAAAACCATTTTTGATACTGGCGTTCACTACATTGGCGGGCTTTCCGAAGGTCAAAATCTTTATAGATATTTCAAGTATTTAGATATTTTGGATGACATTTCACTTAAAAAAATGGACGAAGATGGTTTTGACAGAATCACTTTTGATAATGATCCAAAAGAATACCGCCACGCTCAGAGTTACGAAAATTTCAAGAAAGTATTACTCAAAGATTTCCCAGAAGAAGAAAAAGCTATTGATGCTTATTGCAAACAAATGCAGGATACTTGCAGCTTTTTTCCGCTTTACGGTTTAAAACTTGGGAAGCCTTATTATGAAAACACTTCGCTTTTTGAAGTGAATGCAAAAGATTTTATAGACTCCATTACCGATAACGAAAAGCTTCGCGCGGTGATGGGCGGTAGTAATTTACTTTATGCGGGCGAAGGCGAACGCACCCCTTTTTATATGCACGCGCTTTCGGTAAATTCATATATTGAAAGTTCGTATCGTTGTATTAACGGCGGAAGTCAGATTACAAAAGCATTGTTAGCGCGTTTTCGTGAAAAAGGCGGAAAAGCTCATAAACGCCACGAAGTAACAAAGTTTGAAACTGAAAACGGACGTGTAACAGCCGTTCAAACCGCAAACGGAAAAACAATTTACGGTGATATTTTCATCTCAAACGTAGATCCAAAGATGACTTTGGATATGGTTGGACACGAAAACTTCAGAAAATCATACACCAGTCGGATCGAGAATATTGAGAGCACCGTTGCAGCTTTCACGCTTTATTTGGTTATGAAACCCCATTGTTTCAAGTATTTAAACCATAATTATTACCACTTTAAAGATTACAAAGGTATTTGGGACGTTCATAATTACACCCAAGAAAGTTGGCCGGAAGCTTATATGGTTTCTATGGGAATTAAGAAAGACAAAGAAGAATATGGCGATAATATCACGGTGATGACCTATATGCACTTTAATGAAGTTGCTCCGTGGGCAGACACTTTTAATACTGCTGCTGACAAAAACGAGCGCGGTGAAACTTACGAAGAATTCAAAGCCCATAAATCCGAAGTAATTATTAAAGAATTAGAGAAAAAATTTCCAAATCTTCGGGATTGTATTGAGGCTGTTTATGCTTCTACGCCATTGTCCTACCGTGATTATATTGGTTGCAACAAAGGTTCAATGTATGGTTATGTGAAAGATGCCAACAATCCATTAAAATCCTTCGTTTCGCCACGCACCAAAATGAAAAATCTTTTTTTTACGGGTCAAAGTTTAAATATGCACGGTATTTTGGGCGTTACCATTAGTGGCGTCGTTACTTGTTCCGAAATTCTGGGAGGGGAATATTTACTAGATAAAATTTTGAAGGCTACAAACACTGAAAAAGAAACCACTTAATATTTTTGGAAAATGAGTCACATTAAAACGACAGAAATTGAAAGAGTCCGAAAAATTTCGAAGGAGGAATTTATTCAGAAATATTACAAACCTCAAAAACCTGTTTTAATTGAAGGTTTGACGCAAAACTGGGAAGCCTTTCAAAAGTGGAATTTGGATTATATTCAAGCCCAAGCTGGCGACCAAATTGTTCCACTTTATAACAACGAACCTACCAAAGGCAAACAAAATTCCGCAGAACCAGCCACAGAAATGAAGATGGCCGATTATATTGAATTGATAAAAACCAAACCCACAGACCTTCGAATATTTTTTTACGACCTAAAAGTGAAATTACCTGAACTTCTAAAGGATTTTGAATATCCAGATATTGGTCTCAAGTTTTTCAAAAGACTTCCTGTGCTTTTTTTCGGAGGGGAAGGATCGAAAGTATTGCCACATTACGACATGGATTTGGCAGATTTGGTGCATTTTCATTTTCACGGAACTAAAAGCGTGATGCTGTTTTCACCCGAACAGACAAAGTATTTGTATAAAATTCCTTTCGCAGTTCATAATTTGGAAAGCATAGATTTAGATAATCCAGATTTTGAAAAATATCCCGCACTGCAATATTTGGAAGGTCTTCACGCTACAATGAAACACGGCGATGCGCTCTATATGCCCAGCGGATATTGGCATTATATAAAATATTTGGACGGCGGATTTTCGATGACGCTTCGCGCTTTCCCTCGGAATGTTGGTCGTTTAGGAAATATGCTTTACAACGTTTTATTGATGCGAAATTTTGAAAACCTGATGCGCAAATCCTTCGGGCAGAAATGGATTGACTACAAAGAAAGTCGCACACTTGCAAAAACCAACAAGAGTGCTGCAAAGCTGAAAAAAAGTTAAAATGAAGCATTTAGAAAAAATATTCGCGTTTGCGATCCTATTGTTTTTTCTGAATTCATGCGGAGTTTCTAAATCACTGCATAATCGACCAGATGTTAGCGGTTACGATGCTTCAATCCCCGAAAAAGTAAAAATAAACGATTCCACTTTTGTTGCCGGAAATAATTTTCTTCTGAAAAATAAACAAGGTCAATGGGAACTATATGTGAAAGGAAACCCACTTCAAATTGGCGAAATTACGGGAAGTTTAACGCAAGACTTAATGCAAAAGCAAGAAGCTATTTTCTTCAACAAAGTAGAAGATTTGGTGCCTTCAAAAACGCAACAATATTTACTTCGGAAGTTTTTGGCTTGGTACAATCGAAAAATGTATCAACACATTCCTGAGGAATACAAAGCTGAAATTTACGGGCTTTCAAAATATTCGTCTTCAAATTTTAGTGAGATTGGTGAGCCATATTTGCGATTACTCTATCTGCACGGCGCCCACGACATTGGTCACGCTTTGCAGGATTTAATGCTTGTGGGCTGTTCTTCTTTTGCCGTTTGGGGAGATAAAACAGTGGATGGCGAATTACTTATAGGAAGAAATTTCGACTTTTACGCAGGTGACGATTTTGCGAAAGAAAAAATTATTGCATTCGTAAACCCTTCCGAAGGGCATAAATTTATGTCGGTAACTTGGGGAGGAATGATTGGCGTAGTTTCTGGAATGAACGACCAAGGTTTGACGGTAACCATAAACGCAGGAAAATCAGAAGTTCCATTAACTGCGAAAACACCAATTTCAATTGTAACACGGGAAATTCTACAATATGCCTCAACTATTGATGAGGCGATTGCAATTGCTAAAAAGCGAGAAGTTTTTGTTTCCGAAGCTATTTTTGTGGGAAGTGCAAAAGATAAAAAAGCAGCAATTATAGAGGTCGCGCCTGATAATTTTGGCGTTTACCAAGTTGAAAATACGGATGAACTAATTTGCAGTAATCATTTTCAAAGTGAAGCCTACAAAAACGACGAACGAAACTTAAAATGGATTGCCGAAAGTCACTCAAAGTATCGTTTTGAGCGAATGGAAGAACTGATTTCAGAAGATGAAAAACTGAATGTTTCCGATGCCGTTGCTATTCTTCGGAATAAAAAAGGGTTAGACAATAAAGAAATCGGTTTTGGAAATGAAAAAGCTTTAAACCAGCTTTTGGCACATCACGGAATTGTTTTTAAACCTGAAAGTAGAAAAGTATGGGTTTCTTCAAACCCATATCAGTTGGGAGAATTTGTTGAATATGATTTGAATGAGGTTTTTAAGAGTTGGGAAGGAAATCCTTCAACAACGTCGGTTTCAAACTCAAAAGAAAATGTGGCAGAAGATCCATTTGTTCATTCAAAGGAATACCAAGATTACGAAGAATACCGAATTTTGGAGCGCGAAGTAGAAACTGCAATTGAAAACAAGAAAACTATTTCCGCAGAAAAGCTTTCAGCAATGCAACAAAAGAATCCTGATTATTGGAAAGTCTATTATCTAACTGGAAAGTATTACTTTGAAAAGAATTACAACGCCGCGGCCAGAAAAGCATTTGAAATTGCATTAACCAAGGAAACAACAACAGTTCCAAATAAAGAAAGTATTAAGAGATATCTCCAAAAACTAAATAAATAACTCTGTGTCCTTTGCGTCTCTGTGGTTAACTTTCGGCCACAAAGACACAGAGAGCACGAAGAAAAGCTCGAAATGATCCCAGAAATAGAAAAAGCATCCAAACAAGAAATTAAAGCCTTTCAAGAAGAAAAATTGAAAGAAACGCTTCAATATTTAAGTGAGCATTCGCCGTTTTATAAACGCTTTTTCAAAGAATATAAAATTCAGGTTTCTGAAATTAAAACCTTGGAAGACCTTCACAAAATTCCAGTAACGACGAAAGATCATCTTCAACGATTCAACGATGATTTCTGCTGCGTTCCAAAGGCTGAAATTATTGATTATGTAACAACTTCGGGCACTTTGGGTGATCCTGTAACTTTTGCTTTAACGGATAAGGATTTGGAAAGACTGGCTTACAATGAAGCCATTTCTTTCGCCTGTTGCGGAGTGGGTAAAGAAGATACCTTACAATTAATGACCACAATGGATCGTCGTTTTATGGCTGGTTTGGCTTATTTTTTAGGCGCACGAAAACTGGGTTCAGGAATTATTAGAGTGGGTTCTGGCATTCCTGAACTTCAGTGGGATTCTATTTTAAAATTTAAACCTACCTATTTAATTACCGTTCCGTCATTTCTTTTAAAGCTGATTGAACACGCAAAACAACAAAATATTGATCTTAAAAATACAGGAGTAAAAGCGGCGATTTGTATTGGAGAACCTATTCGGAGTCAAGATTTTGAACTTAATATTTTAGCAAAAAAGATAAAAAAGGATTGGGATATTGAACTTTTTTCAACCTACGCATCTACAGAAATGAGTACCGCCTTCAACGAATGTGAAATCCACAATGGCGGCCACCATCACCCAGAACTCATAATTGCTGAAATTTTAGATGAAGAAAACATGGCTGTTGCCGAAGGGGAAGTTGGCGAATTAACAATAACCACTTTGGGGGTGGAAGCAATGCCATTATTGCGTTTTAAAACTGGTGATATGGTTCAAGCATACAATGAACCTTGCAATTGTGGCAGAAACACTATGCGTTTAGGGCCTGTAGTAGGAAGGAAAAAACAGATGATTAAATATAAAGGAACAACGCTTTATCCGCCAGCGATGCATAATATTCTTAACGATTTTTCAGAAGTGGAAAGCTACGTTATAGAAATTTTTCACAATGAATTGGGTACAGATGAAATCTTAATAAAAATTGCTTCGGAAAACATTTCAGAAGAATTATTGCTTGAAATTAAAGACCATTTCCGCGCAAAACTACGAGTTGCACCAAAAATTGAATTTGCTATTTCAGAAGAAATTCAAGCATTACGCTTTCCCGCAATGAGCCGTAAACCTGTTGATTTAATTGATAGAAGGATTTAATTTTCAACAGGAATACTTTCCTGCATCAATTTCCAACTGTATTTTTTTTCGCTCTTTTTATCCATATCGAATACCGAATAATAGCGCAATAATTGTGTGCTGTCTTTTGGATTGTTTTTTAAAGGCACCAAACTATCACTCATATTGCTTTTGTGAATATCAAAACGATTAACGGGTTGTTTCCACAAAGAGTCTTTATAAACAAAAAGATAATATTCATTAAAGTTTGTGTCTTTAAGTTTGGCGTTTACTAACAAAACATCATTTCGGAAATTTTTAAGTTTTAATAATTTCAACTCAGCACCAATACTTTCAGGAATACTAATTTCTGGTAATATTTCCTTTTCAAAACCAATAATAGTAGTTTCATTGGCGGTGTCGACACTTTTTACATAAGCATATAAAGTATCTTTAGTTCCACTAAAATCTCCTTTCACTGCGCCATTCGGCAATTTTGTAGCTGCTTTAGGCTCCTCAATAACTCGCTTAGTTTCTGTATTTGGTTTTTTACATCCAAACAATAGAAACGGTAAAACTAGAAGAATATATTTCATTTATATCTTAAAAGTAATCACAGGCATATTGGCGTGGTTCACCATATCTTCACTAATACTGCCATTAAGGAAATGTGAAATACCTTTACGTCCGTGGGTTCCCATTCCAATTAACTGGGCGTTAATAAAATGAGTAAAATTGAGAATTCCTTTTTCCACGGAAGTATCGTTATAAATGTTCAATGAGTAATTTTCAACATCCATCCCTCTCACAAAATTCTCCATAATTTCTTGGGCTTGAACAGAAGTTTTAAACCCTGCAGGCGTATTTACATACAACAGGTGCATCTTGGCATCCACTTTTTTGGCGAATTTCTGAGCTTTAGTTAATGCTCCACGTCCTTCATCAGAAAAATCAGTAGCAAATACAAAATCTGTAATGTTGAATTCTGGATGATTATTTTTAATCACAAGAACTGGCGTGTTTGAGGTCCGAACCACTTTTTCAGTGTTACTTCCCACAAACATTTCTTTAAAACCGCTGGCGCCGTTGGAACCCATAACGATTAAATCTATCTTGTTTTTTTTGCAGGCAGATTCAATGTCTTCATAAATTTCGTTGTGGCCAATGGCTTCGTTTAGAGCGATATCTTTTAAATAATCTTTTTCACGAAGATCGTTAAACCGCTTTTCGGCAAGCTTTATAAAATATAAAGATTCAGGAAGACTACCTGAATTAG
This sequence comes from Aequorivita sublithincola DSM 14238, assembly GCF_000265385.1. Lineage (NCBI taxonomy): Bacteria > Pseudomonadati > Bacteroidota > Flavobacteriia > Flavobacteriales > Flavobacteriaceae > Aequorivita > Aequorivita sublithincola. Next base: position 946,223 of record NC_018013.1, on the reverse strand, counting down.
AGGAAGAGGAAAGATGTAGTGGCATTTCCATGGAGTGAAGTACATAGATTTCGCTATGGTGTTGTTTAGCAAGATTTATAGCTACTTTTAGAGCGTTTTCAGCTTGTTCGGAAAAATCTGTAGGGACTAGAATGCGTTTCATAAATTTTGGTTATTTATTGTTTTTTTAGCACCATTAAGATACGAAAATAATTCGTTTGAGCTTGGTTTTTATAATATTAAAAAATATAGTATATTTGCACCGAATTTGATACGAAATTATCTGAGGGGACTAAAGTCCCCTCTTTTTATAGCTTAAAATGATGCGTGAAAAAGTAGCAAAACTGCTGGAAGATGCGCTGGAAGAAAACAAATCACTGTTTTTGATCGACCTCAATATTTCTGAAGACAACCAAATTAGGGTCATCCTGGACGGCGATAAAGGCGTTACGGTAGAAGATTGTATGGCGATTAGCCGTGCAATTGAACACAATATAGACAGAGAGGAATATGATTTTTCTTTGGAAGTAATGTCGTCCGGTGTTTCAGAACCATTGACCTTGCCAAGGCAGTACAGAAAAAACTTGGGCAGAAACTTAAAAATTAAAACTAAAAACGACGAAAAATTTGAAGGGGAACTAATTACTGCAACCGAAGAAAGTTGTACCTTAACATGGTCTGCGCGCGAGCCAAAACCTGTTGGTAAGGGAAAAGTAACCGTTCAAAAAGAGGCAACATTGCCTTATAAAGATATTATGGAAGCAAAAGTGATGATAACATTTTAATTGGATTGATATGGAAAACTTAGCACTAATCGATTCTTTTTCGGAATTTAAAGACGACAAACAAATAGACAGAGTAACGCTAATGGCGATACTTGAAGAGGTTTTTAGAAACGCCCTTAAGAAAAAATTTGGGAGTGATGATAACTTTGATATAATCGTAAACCCAGACAAAGGTGATCTTGAAATATGGAGAAACCGTGTGGTAGTTGCCGATGGCGAAGTGGAAGATCCTAATGAGGAAATTTCATTATCCGCCGCACAAAAAATTGAACCCGATTTTGAAATTGGGGAAGATGTTTCTGAAGAAGTAAAACTTATTGACCTTGGTCGCCGTTCTATTTTGGCGCTTCGTCAAAATCTTATTTCAAAAATACATGAGCACGACAATACCATTATATATAAGCAGTTCAAGGATCTTGAAGGTGAAATATATACGGCAGAGGTGCATCACATTCGTCACCGCGCCGTTATTCTTTTAGATGATGAAGGCAACGAAATTATCCTTCCAAAGGAAAAACAAATTCCTTCAGATTTTTTCAGAAAAGGAGACAATGTTCGTGGAATCATTGAAAGTGTTGATCTTAAAGGAAATAAGCCAACAATTATAATGTCTAGGGCAGCTCCAGTATTTTTGGAAAAACTTTTTGAGCAGGAAATACCAGAAGTTTTTGACGGTTTAATTACTGTTAAAAAAGTAGTGCGTATTCCAGGAGAAAAGGCAAAAGTAGCGGTAGATTCCTATGATGATCGTATTGATCCAGTAGGCGCCTGTGTAGGTATGAAAGGTTCGAGAATTCACGGAATTGTTCGCGAATTGGGTAATGAAAACATAGATGTTATAAACTACACAAGCAACCTTACCTTATATATTACCCGTGCGTTGAGTCCGGCAAAAGTAACTTCAGTAAAAATAGATGAAGTGAAAAAACGCGCTGAGGTTATTCTTCGCCCAGAGGAAGTAAGTAAAGCAATTGGTCGCGGCGGGCACAACATTCGTCTTGCAGGTCAATTAACAGGCTATGAGATAGACGTGCTTCGTGAAGGAGCAGAAGAAGACGTAGAATTAAGCGAATTCTCTGACGAAATAGAAGGATGGATCATCCAAGAATTCAGTAAAATTGGTCTAGATACTGCTAAAAGTATACTAGAACACGACATCAACGATTTGGTAAAACGAACCGATTTGGAAGAAGAAACCATCCGTGATGTAATTAATATATTAAAAGAAGAATTTGAAGAGTAGTTAAAACTTTAGTTACTTTTATACAAATTTTTTAAAAAGACAAAACAGGAAAAAGCATTTATGGCTGAAGAAAAATCGATAAGGCTAAACAAAGTATTGCGCGAATTTAATATCTCATTAGATCGTGCTGTGGAATTTTTGAAAGATCACGGCTACGAAGTAGACGCGCGGCCCACTACAAAAATTTCCAACAAGGAATACGAAGTTCTTTTTGAAGAGTTTGAAACCGACAAAAGTAAAAAAGTAGCTAGCAAGGAAGTAGGCGAAGAAAAGCGAAAAGAAAAGGAAGAATTCCGTTTGGAGCGCGAACGTGAGATTGAAGAAAAGCAGAAAAAGGAAGAAGCTTCTAGAGTTATAAAGGCGGAGACTAAACTTGCTGGCCCTAAACAGGTCGGTAAAATTGATCTTTCTACCGGAAAACCCAAAAAAGAAGAACCTAAAGCAGCGGAAACTCCAGTTGAAAAACCTGAGGTTAAAGAACCCAAGAAAGAGGAAAAAGTCGAAAAACCTGAGGTTGTAGCTGAAAAGCCCAAAGCCGAAAAGGTTGAAGAAAAACCTGTTGCTCCTGCTAAAGAAGAAAAAGAAGTAAAGGAAAAGGTTGAAAAACCTGCTGAAAAAGCCAAAGAAACGGCTGAAGCAAAAGAGGAACCAACAGCAGAGACTCCAAAAGAGTCTGACACCGTTACAACTCAATATCGCAAATTGGATGGGCCTAACTTTACAGGTCAAAAAATAGATCTTACTCAGTTCAAAAAACCTGAAAAGAAAAAGGATCCTAAGTCCGACAATAAAGATAAAAAAGGTAAAAGACGCCGCATAAGTAAAGAAGCTCCTAAGCCTGGAACTTCAACTGGTGGAAATACTAGAGATAATCGCAGTGGTGGAGCCGGAGCTAGAAAAGGCCGAAGCAATACTCCAAAAGAAGAGCCAAGCGAAGAAGAAGTACAAAAACAAGTTCGCGAGACCCTTGAAAAACTTCAAGGTAAATCTTCTAAAGGAAAAGGTGCAAAATATCGTAGAGAAAAACGTGATACACACCGTCAAAAATCTGACGAACTTGCACAACAAGAAGCAGACAACAAACTTATAAAAGTAACTGAGTTTGTTACTGCAAGTGAAATGGCTACAATGATGGACGTTCCAGTAACCAAAATTATTTCAGCTTGTATGAGCTTGGGTATGATGGTTACCATGAACCAACGTCTAGATGCCGAAACCATAAGCATTGTTGCAGATGAATTTGGTTACGAAGTAGAATTTGTAACTGCCGATCTTGAAGAATCCATTGATCGCGAAGTAGATGCTCCAGAAGATCTTGAGCCACGCGCGCCAATCGTTACCGTTATGGGTCACGTTGACCACGGTAAAACATCACTTTTGGATTACATTCGTAAAGAAAATGTAATCGCTGGTGAATCTGGTGGAATCACCCAGCACATTGGTGCTTACGGTGTTAAACTGGAAGGCGGACAAAAAATAGCATTTCTAGATACTCCTGGTCACGAGGCGTTTACCGCAATGCGTGCCCGTGGAGCTCAGGTTACCGATCTTGCAATTATTGTAGTTGCAGCGGATGATGCTATTATGCCACAAACCAAAGAAGCTATTAGCCATGCCCAAGCTGCAGGTGTTCCAATAATTTTCGCAATAAACAAAATAGATAAACCCGCCGCAAATCCTGAAAAAATTAAAGAAGGTCTTGCACAAATGAACCTCTTGGTTGAGGATTGGGGTGGAAAAATACAATCACATGATATTTCTGCAAAAACAGGTGATGGTGTAAAGGAATTACTTGAAAAAGTATTACTTGAAGCAGAATTACTTGAATTGCACGCAAATCCAAATCGCCGTGCCAATGGTACCGTTGTAGAAGCATTCCTAGGCAAAGGCCGTGGTTATGTTTCAACCGTTTTGGTACAGAATGGAACGCTAAGAGTTGGCGATTACCTACTTGCTGGACAACACAGCGGAAAAGTAAAAGCAATGCAGGATGAGCGTGGAAATAACGTGAAAGAAGCCGGTCCATCAACCCCAGTATCAGTACTTGGTCTTGATGGCGCACCACAAGCAGGTGATAAATTTAATGTGTTTGAAGATGAACGCGAAGCAAAAACAATTGCTACAAAACGTACACAACTTCAGCGTGAGCAATCAGTAAGAACACAACGTCACATTACGCTTGATGAAATTGGAAGACGTATCGCTCTTGGTGATTTCAAAGAATTGAACATTATCCTTAAAGGTGATGTGGATGGTTCTGTTGAAGCATTAACAGATTCATTCCAAAAACTTTCTACGGAAGAAATTCAAGTAAATATAATCCACAAAGCGGTTGGTCCAATAACCGAAAGTGATGTGTTGTTGGCTTCAGCTTCCGATGCAATTATTATTGGTTTCAACGTTCGTCCAATGGGTAACGCACGTCAAATTGCAGATAAGGAAGAAATAGATATCCGTACTTACTCAATCATTTACGACGCTATAAACGACGTAAAAGATGCGATGGAAGGATTGCTTTCTCCAGAAATGAAGGAAGAAATTACCGGTACTGCTGAAATTCGCGAAACTTTCAAAATTTCGAAAGTGGGAACAATTGCAGGTTGTATGGTATTAACTGGAAAAATATTCAGAAACTCGAGTATCCGTCTTATACGTGAAGGTGTAGTTGTTTACACTGGTGAACTTGCTTCTTTAAAACGTTTCAAAGACGATGCTAAGGAAGTTGCCAAAGGATACGATTGTGGTATTCAAGTTAAAAACTACAACGACATCTATGAAAATGATATAATTGAAGCTTTCCAAGAAGTAGCAGTTAAGAAAAAGTTGAAGTAATTCAATTTTTGAAATAAATTTTAAAACGACCTAAAGATTAGTTTCTTTGGGTCGTTTTGGTTTCCTGCAAGGCGTCTCCCGCTTTTCGCGGGACTCCTTGTAGGTATAACAATCTACTTTCTTCAGAATGATTAACCAAAATTGTTATGGAGCTGTAACATTTTATTTTTTTGCGTGTCTATTAAGAAACCTTCTAAATGAATTTTTTCTCAAGACTCTTATTCCTAATACCATTTTTAGCCGTTGGATTTTCTATGAACGGGCAAACTTCTGATATCATTCCCAGAAAAAAAATAACCATTCCGCGTATAACAGATGCTCCAAAAATAGATGGAATTTTAAACGATGCTATATGGCAAAACTCACCAATCGCCACAGATTTTGTGGAACGCATGCCCAACAACGGAAAACCAATTCCCGATAGTTTAAAGACGGATGTGAAAATTGTATATGACGATTTAGGAATCTATTTCGGCGCAACAATGAAAGATCCAGAACCCGATAAAATCTTAAAGGAGCTTACAGAAAGAGACGGAATTGGAAATGATGATTTTTTCTTCGTACTTCTTAATGGGTATAATGACAGGCAGCAAAGTTTACAGTTTATAGTTACCGCTGCCGGCGTTCAATATGATGCAAAAATGACGAATGGTAATGAGGATTCTTCATGGAACGGAATCTGGTACAGCGCCGTTCAAATAAATGACGATGGCTGGGTAGCGGAAATTTTCATTCCTTATTCTGAAGTAAGATTTCCAAAGAAAAATGCGCAGTTGTGGGGCTTAAATATGGAAAGGGAATTTCGGCGTTCAAGAACCAGATATACTTGGAGCCCAATAGACAATACCAAAGGTGAATACTCTATTTATGATGGCGAAATCTATGGAATTGAAAATGTGCAATCACCAACAAGGCTTTCTTTTCAGCCTTATATTTCGGCCTATGTAAATGATTATGACGGCGCGACCAAGACCATTTTTAATGGTGGAATGGACTTAAAGTACGGAATCAACGATGCTTTTACGCTAGATATGATTTTGATTCCAGATTTTGGACAGTCTAAGTTTGATAATGAAGTTCTGAACCTTTCAGCTTTTGAAACGCAATATGAAGAAAATCGCGGCTTTTTCACTGAAGGAACGGAACTTTTCACAAAAGGAAATCTTTTTTATTCAAGAAGGGTGGGCGGCTTTCCTTCAGCATACCCAAATCTTTCTGAAAATGAAGAAATTGAAAATTATCCTTCTTCCGTAGATCTTATAAATGCTTTTAAAATTTCAGGTAGAACAGACGGAAATTTGGGAATTGGCATTTTTAATGCAATTACAGAAAGAACCTACGCCAATATTAGGAATACAGAAACAAATGAAACCAGAAAAGAGCTAGTAGAGCCATTGGCAAACTATAATATTTTCGTTTTGGACCAACGTTTCGGCGATAATTCTTCCGTGTCATTTGTAAACACAAACGTTATCCGCGAAGGCAATTTTCGGGATGCAAATGCCACCGGACTTTATTTGGATTTAACGAATAAGAAAAACACCTTAAACTATATTGCTAATGTAGAAGGAAGTTGGGTAAAAGAAGATGTAACCAAATTTGGAATGGAAGGCGGCGCTGGTATGGCCAAAATAAATGGAAAACACAGAGTTTCAGGTGAAATAAACTTCAGAACAAAAGAGTATGATATTAATGATCTAGGATATTCAAGCGAAACAAATTTTATAAATTATTCTGGATACTACGGATATCGATACCTTCAGCCTAAAGGATTTTTGAATAATTTGAATCTAAACTTCAACTTAATTTATATCCGAAGGTTGGAGACCGATCTTTACAGTAACTTTATTTTCAACTTCAATTCCAGCTTTACTACAAAGAAATTCTTCAACTTCGGTGGTGGTTTTGAAATGACACCTTTCGGGACCAATAATATTTACGAACCTCGCGTGGAAGGTAGCTATGTAAAAGTGCCGGATTATTATAATCCTTGGGCGTGGTTTTCTACAGATTACAGAAAAAAATTGGCGATAGATGTCAATGTTGATTGGTATAAGTACAATGAAGCAGGTCGTGGGGAGCTAAGTTTTGAATTTAAACCGCAATACCGTGTTTCAGATAAATGGAAACTGTATCTTAATTCCAATGTGATACTTTCTGACAAAGAAGAAGGTTTTGTTGATTTGCTTAATGAAGAAATTATTTTCGGAAAGCGCGACAGGAATACGTTTATAAATTCGTTGGAATCCCAGTATATTTTTAATAATAAGATGGCGCTCAATCTAGCTTTCCGTCATTATTATTCTGAAGTGGAATACAGTCAGTTTTTAATCTTGCAAAACGATGGCGAATTAATAGAAAATACTGTTTACAATGAAAGTCAAAATGCCACTTACAACAGTTGGAACATAGACTTGCGGTATTCTTGGTGGTTTGCGCCAGGAAGCCAACTCACCCTCTTATATAGGAATGCAATGGATAGCTATATTGGTGATTCACGCGTAAATATTTTAAACAATTTCAGGAATTTATTCGATGAACCGCAGCTTAACAGTCTTTCCTTGCGCATAAGTTACTATTTGGACTACAACAGAGTTAAAAATTGGTTTGGCCCAAAAGACAAATTAAAAGATATTGACGAAAGTTTACGGAATGAAAAAATGAATAGATCAGCTTTTTCAACAGAAAGCAATCTAAGAAGGTAAAATGCTATTTCCGTCTTTCAGGTTTCAAAATAAAAGCAGAAGAAAAGCTTTTTTGAATTTCAATCAATGCACGTTCAGCTTCTATACGAGTAGAAAAATTACCTGCCCAAACCTTAAAATTAGGTGTTTCATACCCAATGGAAGCTGGCCAATGGCTGAAACTGCCACGATACTTGCTTAAAATTTGGTTTGCTTTGTCCAATTCTCCGTAATACAATTGAATGGTGTATCCGTCTGAAAGCTTATTATCCTTTTCCAGCCCTTTCTTCAAATTAAGCAGTTGCGTTATTTTTGAATCTTGATTTACCGTTAGCGTTGCAGTTTGCGCAAAACTTGTTGCGGAAACAAATAGTATTAAAATGCTGGCAATAAAAAGTTTGGGGAAGGTTCTTAAATTCATATAAACGTATCTTTAGTGCAAATGTAAAACTTAATAACTTCGCTAAGCGCAAAATTATTATTTAGAACAGATATAAATTAATAGTTAACACTTTGTTTGCATTTTCAAAATCGACTTTATAGTGTATTTTTGCTCCTTTATTTGCAGAATAGAATGCGTTTTGGCTTACAATTATTCATAACTATTTCTGTTCCAAACAATCGACTATAATTTAACAATTAGTATGAAAAAGGTGAATTTTATACATCTACGCTCAAAATTGCCGCTTCTTCTGTTAGTGTTTTTACTAACTTTTTCAACTACCATATATTCTCAGGATGAACCTGCAGAGGCTACGGCCGCTGCTGCTAGTTCGGGTGGTGATGCTGCGGCCGGCGAAGCTTTATTTAAGGCTAATTGTGCGGCCTGTCATAAATTGGACAAAAAAGCAGTTGGTCCCGCTCTTAGAGGTGTGGCTGATAAATTTGATCGCGAATGGTTGCACAAGTGGATAAAAAATAGTCAAGGTCTTATTGCTTCAGGCGATGCGCAAGCAGTAAAGATTTTTGAGGAGAACAATAAAATGGTAATGACCTCTTTCCCGGCATTATCAGATACTGATATAGATAACATTCTGGCTTATACCAGCCAACCTAAGGCTGCGCCAGCTGTAGCCGCAACTGATGGAGCTGCTCCAGCTGCTACAGGAAATGGGGATGGTGCTTCAAACAACTTAATTATTGGTGCTTTAGCGCTTATCTTTTTGTTGTTGGTAATCATGCTTTATTTGGTTACAAATACATTAAAAAGAATAGCTGAAGCCAACGGCGTTGTTTACGAAAGTGAAGTAAAAGAAAAACGCACTCCTATTTGGAAGGCTTTTGTGCAGAATCAATTCTTGGTTTTGGTAGTATCTCTATTTTTATTGCTTTCGGCATCTTATTTTGTTTGGGGATTTTTAATGCAAGTTGGGATTGATCAAGGATATGCTCCGGTTCAACCAATTCATTATTCACATAGAATTCACGCTGGCGATAACCAAATAGATTGTAATTATTGCCACAGTTCGGCGAGAAAAAGTAAACACTCAGGAATTCCTTCTTTGAATGTTTGTATGAACTGCCACAAAAATATTGGAGAGGTTGCTCCAGAAACAGCTACAGAAGAATACTCAAAAGAATTTTACGATGGCGAAATTGCCAAACTCTACAAAGCTGTAGGTTGGGACGCCGAAAATCAAGCATACACCGGAAAAACAGAACCGGTTAAATGGGTTCGAATTCATAACCTTCCAGATTTTGTTTATTTCAACCATTCTCAACACGTAACTGTTGCTGGTGTGGCTTGTCAAACTTGTCACGGTGAAATCCAAGAAATGGAAATTGTTGAGCAGTTTGCGCCACTTACAATGGGATGGTGTATTAGTTGCCATAAAGAAACCAACGTGAATCTGGAAAACAATGAATATTACGCCAAAATACACGAAGAGCTTTCTAAAAAGTATGGTGTTGAAAAACTTACAATCGCCGAAATGGGCGGGATTGAATGTGGCAAATGTCACTATTAATTAATTAAAAAGATTATTACATATACTAATATGGCATCAAACAAGAAATACTGGAAAAGTGTTGAGGAGCTGAACGAAGACAGCGCAATTGTTAAGGCGCTACAAGACAATGAATTTGTAACCGAAATACCAACGGACGAATTTCTTAGCAATAAAGGTGCGTTGGAATCTTCTTCAACCACACGTCGTGATTTCTTAAAATATGTAGGTTTTTCTACAGCTGCTGCAACTTTGGCTGCTTGTGAAGGACCTGTGGTTAAATCAATTCCGTACGTTGTTTTGCCGGATGAAATTGTTCCTGGAGTAGCAAACTACTACGCTTCAACAATGGCCGATGGTTTCGATTTCGCTAATGTTTTGGTTAAAACACGTGAAGGTCGTCCTATTAAGATTGAAAGAAATGATTTAGCAGTGAACGGAGGTAGCGTAAACGGACGAGTACATGCTTCGGTTCTTTCATTATATGATAAAAACAGATTAACCGGCCCAATGGTGGACGGTGCTGAAGTTAGCTGGACAGAATTTGATACTGCTGTTGCGCAGAAGATGAATGAAATGCTTGGAAAGGATGTTGTTCTTCTTACGCAAACATTTGCAAGTCCATCTGCTTCAAAATTAATTTCAGAATTTACCGCTAAGTATCCAAACATACGTCACGTTGTTTATGACACCGTTTCTTGTTCAGGTGCTTTGGACGCTTTTCAAAATAAATACGGAGCTCGCGCTTTACCAGATTATGATTTTTCAAAAGCTGATGTAATTGTTTCTGTTGGTGCAGATTTCTTAGGAGATTGGCAAGGAGGAAGCTACAGCAAAGGCTACGCGAAAGGTAGAGTTCCTAAAAACGGAAAAATTTCCAGACACGTTCAGTTTGAAGCTAACTTAACCCTAACAGGTGGTAAAGCAGATAAACGTGTTCTTGCAACACCTTCTCAACAAATGCAGGTTGTGAAAGCATTGACAGGAGGAAGTGCTTCAGGTTTGCCAGAAAATATCGTTGATGCAGTAAATAAAGCAAAAGCACAACTTCAAAAAGCTGGAAGCAGAGCATTATTAGTAACTAGTTTACCAGACGTTGAATCACAAACTTTGGCTTTAAGTTTTAATGCTAATAGTGAAGCGCTAGACGTTAATAAGCCATTGCTTACCAGAAAAGGAAGCAATAGCGAAGTGATGAACGTTATTAATGGCGTTGTTTCTGGAAGCATTAAAGGTTTGATTACAATTGGTGTAAACCCAGTTTATTCATTTCCAAATAATAAAGAATTCGCAGAAGCATATCAAAAACTTGAAATGAGTCTCGCCTTCTCAATGAAGCATGATGAAACTGCTTCTTTGGCAAAAATGGTTGCTGCAACACCACATTACCTAGAATCTTGGGGTGATGTACAGATTAAAAAAGGCACATATAGCCTTGTTCAGCCAACCATTCGTCCGCTTTTTAACACACGTCAATTTCAGGACTGTTTGTTGCAATGGACTGGTAATTCAAAAAAATATTACGATTATATAAAGGAGAATTGGACTTCTTCTATTTTAGAAGGAGGTTCTTGGAACAAAGCTTTGGAATCTGGGGTTTTAGCGAGTACTGCTGAAATGACAATGGAAGAAGTAAATCCTGCTGCTGAAGGCGTTGGCGAAATGGAACAAAGTACTTCTAATGGTGCTTTTGCTGCTCTTTCTCAAGAAGGAGGTTATGAACTTACTTTATATACGTCAACTGGTTTGGGAGATGGACAACAAGCCAATAACCCTTGGTTGCAAGAATTTCCAGACCCTATAACTAGAGCATCTTGGGATAACTATCTTACTATTTCTGCAGCTGATGCAGAAGCTTTGGATCTTGAAAATTATCACGTTTCCAACGGTGCATTGAACGGAAGTTATGTAAATATAACATTGGGCAATGTTAAATTGGAAAAAGTTCCTGTAATCATCCAACCAGGACAGGCTAAAGGTTCTGTTGGTTTGGCTTTAGGTTATGGTAAAACTGCTGCTATTCAAGAAGAAATGCAGACAGGCTTAAATGCATATCCATTATATCAAAACTTTTCAGAAGTTCAAAAAGTGAATATCGAAAAAACAAGCGGAACGCACGAATTTGCTTGTGTTCAGTTACAGAGCACTATGGCAGGTCGTAGTAATGATATTATTAAGGACACTACTTTAGAAATATTCAACACAAAAAATATAAGCGAGTGGAATGCTGTTCCAGTTGTGGATTATGATCACGCTCCAATCGAGATTCGTGATAAAAAGGCAGATATTTGGAGTCCTTTTGATGATACAGTTGGGCCTCATTTCAATCTTTCCATAGATCTAAATGCTTGCACTGGTTGTGGCGCTTGTGTTATTGCTTGTCACGCAGAAAACAATGTGCCTGTAGTTGGAAAAGATGAAGTTAGAAAATTCCGCGATATGCACTGGTTGCGTATTGATAGATATTATTCTGCTGGTGAAACTTTCCAAGAGGAAATTGAGACGTTAGAAAATCTTCCGGCTTTTGATGCTTATGATGTGGTAGAGCAACCAGCTTACGAAAATCCGCAAGTTGCTTTCCAACCAGTTATGTGTCAGCACTGTAATCACGCACCTTGCGAAACTGTTTGTCCTGTAGCAGCAACATCACACGGACGCCAAGGACAAAACCAAATGGCCTACAACCGTTGTGTGGGAACGCGTTATTGCGCAAACAACTGTCCTTATAAAGTACGTCGTTTCAACTGGTTTTTATATAACGAAAATGATGAATTCGATTACAACATGAACAATGACCTTGGAAGAATGGTGCTTAACCCAGATGTGGTGGTTCGTTCTCGTGGGGTTATGGAGAAATGTTCAATGTGTATCCAAATGACTCAAAAAACAATACTCGATGCCAAGCGTGATGGAAGAGCAATTAAAGATGGTGAATTCCATACAGCTTGTTCAAGTGCCTGCGAAACTGGAGCAATGGTATTTGGAGATGTAAATGATGAAGAATCCGAAATATTAAAGTTGAAGAACGATGACCGTATGTATTATCTTTTGGAAAATGTAGGTACAAAACCGAATGTTTTCTATCACATGATTGTGAAGAATACTTCGGAAGCATAAAAAATTTAATCAAGAACCAATTATTTAAGAATTAAATATGTCGTCACATTACGAAGCACCTATAAGAGAGCCTTTGGTTCTGGGAGAAAAGTCCTATCATGACATCAGTGTAGATGTTGGGGCACCCGTTCTGGGAAAGGCCAATAAATCTTGGTGGATTGTTTTTACCATTGCCCTTGTAGCATTTTTATGGGGATTGGGTTGCATCATCTATACCATCTCAACAGGAATTGGGGTTTGGGGATTGAACAAGACCGTTGGATGGGCTTGGGATATTACTAACTTCGTTTGGTGGGTAGGTATTGGTCACGCCGGAACATTGATTTCAGCGGTATTGTTGCTTTTCCGTCAAAAATGGAGAATGGCCGTTAACCGCTCTGCCGAGGCAATGACAATCTTCGCAGTTGTACAAGCAGGTTTATTTCCGATTATTCACATGGGTCGTCCATGGTTGGCATATTGGGTACTTCCTATTCCGAATCAATTTGGTTCGCTTTGGGTAAACTTCAACTCGCCATTGCTTTGGGATGTATTTGCAATTTCAACGTATCTTTCTATATCATTAGTATTTTGGTGGACAGGATTGCTTCCTGATTTTGCGATGATTCGCGATAGAACGGATAGCCCTTTTCAAAAGAAAATATACGGAATCCTAAGTTTCGGATGGAGTGGTCGCGTAAAAGACTGGCAACGTTTTGAAGAAGTTTCACTTGTTTTGGCAGGTTTAGCAACTCCTTTGGTGCTTTCGGTACACACTATTGTATCCTTTGACTTTGCTACTTCAGTAGTTCCAGGATGGCACAGTACCATTTATCCGCCTTATTTTGTGGCAGGTGCAATTTTCTCTGGGTTTGCAATGGTGCAAACACTTCTTATTATTATGCGAAAAGTTTCGCACTTAGAAAGCTACATTACAGTTTTACATATTGAATATATGAATAAGGTTATTCTACTAACTGGTGGAATTGTAACCGTTGCTTATGCTATAGAGTTCTTTATAGGTTGGTATTCTGGTGTGCCTTATGAAAATTACACCTATTTATCCTTCGGTGCTGCGACAGGGCCCTATTGGTGGGCATTCTGGGCATTGATAACTTGTAACTTTATTGTGCCTCTTACACTTTGGGTAAAAGCTTTAAGAAGAAATATTATGTATACATTCTTCGTAGCATTAATCATTAATATAGGAATGTGGTTTGAACGTTTTGATATTATTGTGGTTAACATTACAAAAGATAGATTAACTTCTTCTTGGGCTATGTTTCAACCTACCTTTGTAGATATAGGAACGTTTATGGGAACCATTGGTTTCTTCTTTGTTCTTTTCCTTCTTTATGCTCGTACTTTCCCTGTGATTGCACAAGCAGAGGTAAAAACAATCTTGAAGTCTTCTGGTGAATCTTTCAAAAGATTACGAGCCGAGCACGGTGACGATGCAAGTCACGTACAAACTGTAGAAGAATATCCTGCAGATGCTGGACCAGCCTCTAACGTGGAAGGAAAACATTTTGATACTGTTTTTGATGATGCAGAAGATGAAGATGTTGAAAACAATGTAGTTGATTACGAATTTCATAAAGGAAAAATTGATAACTTACTTAGCAGAGTGGGTACTTTTGATCCGGCAGTTCAAAAGCAAGATAATCTTAAGAAAATTAGAGGAGTTGGTCCTATTATGGAACAAAAACTCCATCAGTTAGGTATTTTCACCTTTGAGCAGGTAAGTAGAATGACCGACCGCGAATACGATTTATTGGATGAGATAATTAGTGATTTCCCAGGAAGAGCCAAACGCGACGATTGGGCTGGACAAGCACTACTATTAAAAAACAAAAACTAATTATGGCTGCAACAAAGATACACGCAATTTATACAGACGATGACCTGTTGATGCAGGCCGTTAAACAAACACGTGCGGCAAACTATCATATTTCGGAGGTATTTACACCTTTCCCCGTGCATGGTTTGGATCACGCTGTAGGGTTGGCGCCAACTCGAATTGCCATAACCTCATTTCTTTATGGTTTGGTTGGTTTGGCTGTTGCTATGGCGATGATGAATTATATGATGATTGATGATTGGCCACAAAACATAGGGGGTAAACCAAGTTTTACGTTCTACCAAAACATGCCGACCTTTATACCTATTATGTTTGAGCTTACTGTATTTTTTGCTGGGCATTTAATGGTAATCACTTTTTATATGAGAAGTAAGCTATGGCCATTCAAAAAGGCAGAAAATCCTGATCCACGTACCACAGATGACCGTTTTTTAATGGAAGTTGATGCGGACAACCACGATGTAGAGAAGCTTTCAAAATTCTTGTATGATACAGGCGCATCAGAGATTAGTTTAATTGAAAATGAGCACGACCACTAATATGAAGACATTTAAAAACATAGCGATCGCAATTTTTGCCGCTATAGTTATGGTTTCTTGTTTTAATGACAAAAAACCTAACTATCAGTATTTCCCAAATATGTATGAACCTGTAGGTTATGAAACCTATGGAGAGTATGGAATTTTCCCGGATCAGCAAGAAGCAATGCTGCCAGTGAAAAATACAGTGCCAAGAGGCTTTGTTCCCTATGACTATGATGATAGTACAGAAGGACTGGAATTGGCTAAAGCTGAGTTAAAAAACCCTTACGAGGTAACTGAAGAAAACCTAGCTGTAGGTAATCAGTTATATACTGTTTATTGCGCCGTTTGTCACGGAGATAAAGGTGATGGTAAAGGAATTTTGGCAACACGCGAAAAGTTTCTAGGAATTCCGAGCTATGCAGATGCAGGACGTAATATTGTGCCAGGAGGTATTTATCACGTAGAGATCTATGGTTTGAATGCAATGGGCTCTTATGCTTCACAAACTAATGAAAAGGAGCGCTGGCAAATAGCAATGCACGTTATGGATTTAAAAGCAGCACTTAACGGAGAACCAGGAGTTCTGGAAACTTCAAAAGCTGGGGCAATGTCCGATAGTACTAAAGTGGAAACGAATCCAGCAGTTGCAAACACAGCTTCTGAATTGGAACCTAAATAAAGATTTAAAAGAGAATAGCTAAAGATATGTATACGCTACCAACTAAATTAAAACTGTTTTCTATTATTCTAATGGTCTTAGGACTTGTAGGAATAATCTTTGGGTTTTTGACCACACCCAAAACAATCGACGATGTTAGAAAAATCATGGCCGAACAAGAAAGTCATCACGGTGAGGGCCACGCAGTGGACGGTCAAGATGGAGCTGACACAGCGAATTTTGTTGATGAAGCTCGTGGTGAAGAAGGATATTCTGGAGCTGCTATGGAACACGCAACCGATTTAAAAGCAGAGGGTCACGGCGCAGCTTCACACGAAGAACACGTTTTGCATCAATTACAAACTAGACCTTGGTCAGCAACCTTCGTTGCTGCATTCTTCTTTATGATGATCGCTTTAGGTGTGCTCGTTTTTTATGCTATTCAGTTTGCTTCTCAAGCAGGATGGTCTCCAGTTCTTTATAGAATTATGGAAGGAATTACGGCTTACTTGCTGCCTGGATCTGTAATTGTATTTTTAATTGTTGTTTTTGCGGGAACTCATTTTTATCCTTGGCAAGATCACGAATTGGTTGCAGGAGATAAAATATTACAAGACAAATCTGGATATTTGAATTTCCCTTTCTTCCTTATTAGAGGTGTAATTTACATTTTAGGTTGGAATCTTTACCGTTATTTTTCAAGAAGAAATTCATTAGCGCAAGCAGGAGCTAATAATTACGACCATTACAGAAAGAACTTTAAGGCTTCAGTATTTTTCCTTATATTCTTCTTAGTAACAGAAGCAACAATGTCTTGGGACTGGTTTATGTCTATGACGCCACACTGGTACAGCACACTATTCGCTTGGTATATATTCGCAACTATGTTTGTATCTGGAATTACGGTTATTGCCTTAGTAACGATACATTTAAAAGGACTTGGACTCATACCATTTGTGAGCGATAAGCATCTTCACGATCTTGGGAAATATATTTTTGCATTCAGTATTTTTTGGACCTATTTATGGTTCGGACAATTCATGTTAATATGGTACGCTAACATCCCAGAAGAAGTGACTTATTTTATTATTAGAATTCAAGAATATCAAGGCTTGTTTTTCGGAATGCTTATCCTTAATTTTGTATTTCCTATTTTAGTATTGATGAATAGTGATTACAAGAGAATCCCATGGTTTGTTGTGATTGCTGCGGTATTTGTTTTGGTAGGACACTATATTGATGTTTTCCTTTTAGTTATGCCGTCAACCGTAGGCCATAATTGGAGTTTTGGAATTCCAGAAATAGCAGCCTTATTATTTTTTATGGGACTTTTTATATTTGTTGTTGGAATGGGACTTGGAAAAGTATCACTAAAACCGGAAAATGACCCATTCATTAAAGAAAGTGAAAACTACCATTTTTAATCATTTAGTTTAAAGAAGAAATTGTAAAGATGACCGCATTTTTAGTTGTATTAGTAATCATTCTTTTTGGAATCTCTGTTTGGCAAATGAACAGGATCTTCCAATTGGCAAAAATAAAGCCAACCCTCAATTCCGAAATAGCTTCGGATAAGGACAATAACACACAAGGTTATTTGATGATGGGCTTTTTGGCTTTCATCTATATTCTTGCTATTCTTAGCTTTTGGTTATGGGGAGATACTCTTTTGCCTGAATCTGGATCTGAGCATGGAGCCCAAATAGATAATCTAATGTTGATTTCTATGATTCTCATTTTCTTTGTGGGCATTATTACACAAGGTGTATTGCACTATTTTGCTTTCATCTATCGAGGCAATGTGGTAAAACGAGCAACATTCTATGCTGATAATGATAAATTAGAATTTATATGGACTATTGTTCCTGTAATTACTTTGGCTGGACTCATAATTTATGGCTTGTTTACTTGGACAGATATTATGAATGTTGATAAAGATGACGATCCGTTAATTGTTGAGCTTTATGCGCAACAGTTTAACTGGAAAGTTCGCTACGGCGGAAACGATAATACATTAGGAGAGGCTAACGTTCGTTTAATTAAAGGTATCAATCAACTAGGTGTAGATGCTGGAGATCCAAACGGACAGGATGATAAAATTGTAACTGAAATGCATTTGCCAGTAGGCAGAAAAGTATTGATTAAAATGCGTTCTCAGGATGTGCTTCACTCAGCATATATGCCACACTTTAGAGCCCAGATGAACTGTGTTCCAGGAATGATTACTCAATTTGCCTTTACACCAACGATCACTACTGAAGAGATGCGGCAAAATGACCACATAATTGAAAAAGTGACAAATATCAATAACATAAGATCCGAAAAAAGCAAAGCTCTTGTAGCGGGTGGAGAAGAAGCTTTGGAACCTTATCAATTTGATTATCTACTTCTTTGTAACAAAATTTGTGGAATTAGTCACTACAACATGCAAATGAATATAATAGTAGAATCTGAAGAAGATTATAAAGCCTGGTTAGCAGAGCAGCCTACTTTGGCAGAACAACTTAGCAAAGAAAATTAAATAATATTAGTTTAAAAAGATATGTCAGCAAACGCACAGGTCCAAGCAGTAGAAGGTCATCACGATGACGATCACGGGCATCATCATAAAGAAACATTTGTAACTAAATATATATTTAGTATAGATCATAAAATGATCTCTAAGCAATATATGATTACCGGTATATTTATGGGTGTAATCGGTATATTGATGTCTTTATTGTTCAGATTGCAACTTGCCTGGCCAGACCACAAGTTTACAATTTTTGAAGTATTATTAGGAAAATGGGGAGCGGACGGCGTTATGGATCCAAGTGTTTACTTAGCCTTAGTTACCATTCACGGAACCATAATGGTGTTCTTTGTTTTGACCGCGGGATTGAGCGGAACGTTCAGTAACCTACTTATTCCACTGCAAATTGGAGCAAGAGATATGGCATCTGGATTCCTTAATATGGTTTCCTTTTGGTTGTTCTTTATATCTAGTGTTATAATGCTTGGATCATTATTTGTGGAAGCTGGACCAGCTTCTGCGGGTTGGACTATTTATCCGCCATTAAGTGCTTTGCCTCAGGCCATTCCTGGCTCAGGTACTGGTATGACTCTATGGTTAATTTCAATGGCAATATTTATTGCAGCATCATTGCTGGGTTCACTTAACTTTATTGTTACGGTTCTGAATCTTAGAACTAAGGGAATGTCTATGACTAGGCTTCCACTTACAGTTTGGTCTTTCTTTTTAACCGCTATTATTGGTGTAGTCTCTTTCCCTGTTCTTTTTTCAGCAGTTTTAATGTTGGTAATGGATAGAAGTTTTGGAACATCCTTCTTCTTATCAGATATCTATATTGCTGGTGAAGTCCTGCATCATCAAGGAGGTTCACCTGTATTGTTTGAACACCTATTTTGGTTTCTTGGACACCCAGAAGTTTATATCGTGATTCTTCCCGCAATGGGAATTGTTTCCGAAATTATGGCAACCAACTCACGAAAACCTATTTTCGGATATCGAGCGATGGTAGCTTCTCTTTTAACTATTGCTTTCTTATCTACTATTGTTTGGGGTCACCATATGTTTATATCAGGGATGAACCCATTTTTAGGATCTGTATTTACATTTACAACACTTTTGATTGCAATTCCTTCCGCAGTAAAATCCTTTAACTGGATAACTACTTTATGGCGTGGAAAACTGCAAATGAACGTGGCACTACTATGGTGTATAGCTTTCGTTTCCACTTTCATAACTGGAGGATTAACGGGAATAATTATGGGTGATAGTGCTTTGGATATTAACATACACGATACCTACTTCATTGTTGCTCACTTTCACTTGGTGATGGGTATTTCTGCCGCTTATGGATTTTTAGCTGGAGTTTACCATTGGTTCCCAATAATGTTTGAAGGTAGAATGATGAACAAAAAACTTGGGTATATTCACTTTTGGGTAACATCCATTGGTGCCTATGGAATATTTTTCCCAATGCACTTTGTTGGATTGGCGGGACTTCCACGTAGGTATTACACTAACACAAACTTTCCATACTTTGATGATTTAGCAGATATAAACGTGGTGATGACAATTTTCGCTATCTTAACCATATCGGTTCAAGTTGTCTTCTTGTACAACTTTATTCACTCTATGTTCTATGGAAAAATGGGCCCAAAAAACCCTTGGAATGCCACAACTTTAGAATGGACTGCAGAGAGAAAACACATTCACGGTAACTGGGATGGACCAATTCCACACGTTTATCGTTGGCCTTATGATTATAGTAAGCTTAACAAAGATGAAACAGATTTTGTGATTGCTGGTCAAGACTTTATTCCTCAGAACGTTCCGCTTCAGGATAATGAGGATGAATTAGATCACTAATACGAAATTCTGACTTAAACTATTTAGAGCCCTTTCAAAACTGAAAGGGCTTTTTAATATCCTCTTTTTTCTCGGTTTTTTATTAAATTTAAGTTTTTATTCAATAATAGTAGTTCATTGCTTATTATGAAGAATTCCTTTGAATTTCAATATTGAAATTACCGAAGTTCTATTGCCCGATTTCCTATATTTGTTTTATGAACGAACACCTCGATCCCACAGGAGAAAACCTCTCGCCACAGGAACTGGACATAGAAAAAAAACTACGTCCGCTCAGTTTTGATGATTTCACTGGTCAAGATCAAGCTCTGGAGAATCTTCAAATCTTTGTGCAAGCTGCAAATTTACGTTCTGAAGCTTTGGATCACACCTTGTTTCATGGTCCTCCAGGATTAGGAAAAACTACCTTAGCATATATTTTAGCCAATGAACTTAACGTAAATATCCGTGTTACTTCAGGTCCAGTACTTGATAAACCAGGGGATTTGGCTGGATTGCTCACAAATCTGGATGAACGCGATGTTCTTTTTATTGATGAAATCCATCGTCTAAGTCCAATTGTGGAAGAATATCTCTACTCCGCGATGGAAGATTACAAGATAGATATTATGATTGAATCGGGACCAAACGCCCGTTCGGTACAAATCAATCTAAACCCATTCACACTTATTGGCGCAACCACACGTTCGGGATTATTGACCGCGCCGATGCGTGCCCGTTTTGGAATTTCATCAAGATTACAATATTACACAACTGAACTTCTCACCACGATTTTACAGCGAAGCGCTGGAATTCTGAACGTTCCAATCACTATGGAAGCAGCAATTGAAATAGCCGGACGAAGTCGTGGCACGCCGCGAATTGCAAATGCACTTTTACGAAGAATCCGAGATTTCGCACAAATAAAAGGAAACGGAAAAATAGATATCCAAATCGCAAAATATGGTTTGGAAGCCTTGCACGTTGACGCTTTTGGCCTTGATGAAATGGACAATAAAATCCTTTTAACAATTATTGAAAAATTTAAAGGCGGTCCTGTTGGTATTAGCACTATTGCAACTGCCGTTTCTGAAAGCCCCGAAACAATTGAAGAAGTTTACGAACCATTTTTAATCCAGCAAGGATTTATAATGAGAACTCCTCGTGGCCGTGAAGTTACCGAAGCTGCCTATATACATTTAGGGAAATTGAAAGGGCCGACGCAAGACAAACTTTTTTAAAATAATAGTATGAAAGCAAAGAAAATACCTTCGGTGTCTGCTTTCCGGTTTCTTACTCATTCCATACAGATTCTCAAAAATCCTTTACCGTTTCATCATAAAAATTTTGAAACCAAAGGAGATACTTTTCGATTAAAACTAGGTTTTGGAAAGTCGGTTATTTTTTCTCGCGATGCTGGTTTGGCGCAATATGCACTTCAAAAAAATCATAGAAATTACACAAAATCGCCCATCCAAACCAGAGATCTCGCAAAGTATGTAGGTCACGGCCTTTTAACTTCTGAAGGAGAACTTTGGCAAAAGCAAAGAAAACTTATTCAGCCAGCATTCCATAAAAAACAATTAATTAATTTGTTAGACACTATTAATAGTGCAATAAAACTGGAGCTTACTAAAATTGAAACTGGAAAGCCAAAGGATATTTTCCCCGTTTTCAACGATCTTGCTTTTCAAACGGTTGTAAAATCACTTTTTAGCAGTGCGGTTAATCAAAAGGAAATAAATAAACTTCAAAATATAACCGAAGCAGCCCAGCAAATGTTGGTGAAGGAATTGCGGCAGCCCTATTTAATCTGGTGGTTCAAACTGAGCGGAACCATTAAAAAACATATTGCCGAAACTGAGGAAGCAAGAGCAATTTTGATGAAACTCGTATACGAAAGAAGAAATTCTGGAAAGCGAGAAGATGATTTGCTAGATATGTTGTTGGATGCAAGATATGAAGATGGAAGCGTCATGGAAGACAGACAGCTAATTGATGAAATATTAATTTTATTTACTGCGGGTCACGAAACCACATCAAACGCGCTGACTTTTACTTGCGAATTATTAGCTCGTAATCCAGATATTCAAGAAAAACTTTTTGAAGAAGTAATTTTTGCTGAAGTCAATTCGGAAACTTTAATGGATTTTATAAAAAACCTATCGTTTACGAAAAATGTAATTGAAGAATCACTGCGCCTTTATCCGCCTGCATATTTTATAGATCGTGTAAATATTGAGAATGACGAATTTGATGGCATGTTTATCCCGAAAAATTCCAACTTGCTATTTTCACTACTAGAAATTCATACCAATCCAGCAAATTGGGAAGAACCTCAAAAATTTAGACCCGAGCGATTTTCCGACGTAAATCCTAACCATTTTTCTGGACAATATTTTCCTTTTGGTGCGGGGCCGCGAATGTGTATTGGCAATAATTTTGCGATGTACGAAATGATTTTGGCAATAGCCGAAATAATAAAAACCTATAAAATTGCGGAAAAGAAAACCTCGATTGAAATGAAACCGCTTATTACACTTAAACCGAAAAACGCAATTTTAGAATTTAATTTCAGATAAAAATTGATTCAGAATTCTTCAAAATATACGCAGTTAATAAAAGCCGAAGCCAAGCGTCTCGGTTTCATTTCTTGTGGTATAAGTAGAGCAGAGTTTTTGGAAGAAGATGCGCCAAGATTGGAAAATTGGCTGAAAAATAATATGAATGGCGAAATGGCCTATATGGAAAACCATTTCGATAAAAGGTTAGATCCAACACTTTTAGTTCC
Source organism: Aequorivita sublithincola DSM 14238 (assembly GCF_000265385.1). Lineage (NCBI taxonomy): Bacteria > Pseudomonadati > Bacteroidota > Flavobacteriia > Flavobacteriales > Flavobacteriaceae > Aequorivita > Aequorivita sublithincola. The sequence continues at coordinate 923,470 of NC_018013.1, read as the reverse complement.
AGATTCCAAAAGTGTTATTTCTTTATTGCTGAATTATTTTCCTTCCGAAACGCAAACTTCTGAAAGCTATAAAATTTCAAAATATGCGTACGGCGTGGATTATCATTTCATAATAAAAGACAAGTTGAAGCAATTAATGGAATTCATTTCCGAAGAAATTGGCGAAGTAAATGGTCGTGCTTTTGTTGATTCCGCACCCGTTTTAGACAAAGCCTGGGCCGCAAAAAGTGGGTTGGGATGGATTGGCAAGCACAGTAATCTGCTCACAAAACAAGTAGGTTCTTTCTATTTTATTGCAGAATTAATCCTCGATTTGGATTTGGAATACGACAATCCTGTAACAGATCATTGTGGAAGCTGCAACGCCTGCATTGACGCTTGTCCCACAAATGCAATTGTTGCCGATAAAGTTGTGGATGGCAGTAAATGCATTTCCTATTTTACTATTGAATTAAAAAACGAAATCCCTATTTCAGAAAAAGGTAAGTTTGAAGATTGGATGTTCGGTTGTGATATTTGCCAAGATGTTTGCCCGTGGAACCGTTTTAGTAAATCGCATAATGAACCGCTTTTCAATCCAAATCCTGAACTACTTTCAATGACTAAAAAAGATTGGGAAGAAATTACCGAAGAAGTTTTTCAAAAAATATTTCAGAAAAGCGCAGTAAAGCGAACCAAGTTTTCAGGTTTACAACGAAACATCAAATTTTTAAAAGATTAGTTGTACATAACCGTCCGCGGTTTCCCAATTTGAAAATCAGACATTCCGAAATCGTCGTTTTCAAAAGCATTCGTTTTAAAAATATTATTTCCCTGCCCAGGAATTTGCGGATAATAGGCAAATGATAACTGAAAGGAACTAAACACCAAATAATCATTCCTAATAATGCAACCCACACCAAATGAAGAATATATGTGGTTGCGCCGCCAGCTACGGTTGGTTTCAGAAAGCATTCCTGCCGTAATATTTACAAAAGGATTGAATCTAAACCCCAAAACCTCCCAAGGAGAATAAAATTGATTTTGCAGTTTAATTACATATTTTGAAGTTCCCGTCTCTCGGCTTTCGAAACCTTGAATATTTCCGTTTCTATGATCGGAATATAGATTGCCATAAACTCCAGTAAACTCTGGATTTTCGTTAAGACTTAGCCTATCCTCTTCTGTGTTTAAACGGTTGATCCCAATTACCAACTGTGGTTTTACGAACTGTCTCATTTTCCATTTATTACCCAATGACCATAAGTGTGAAAAATAATTTGCTTGAAAACTAAATGTGGTTTGCTCTGTGTTTGAATGGTTAAAGAAACTTCCCAATTCAAAATTCAAACTCATAAAGCCCCATTTAAAGTAGTTGCCATAAGAAGCCTGCGCCCCAAGATATAATCTGTTGGCGTGATTTTTATTTTGAATTCCACCAGTTATAGAGTAAATAATTCCAACGGGGACGTCTTCGGTAACGCCATCCTTAAAAATATAACTATCCTGAATAAATTGTCTTGACGCGATACCGACGCTTCCTAGAAAAAATCGTTCATCAGAAAAAAATCGAATGCTATCATACTCAATGGTGGGAAGATTTTTGTAATCCACTAACAAGGATCGCGCGCTCGCAATAAGGCTGGTAGTTCGTTCTCTTTCGGTATTTCCTTTAAAAATCTGGAAGGAATGGCCACCCCAATAATCTTGTACGATATACTTGAAATCTTTATTAACGTAAGTTATCAAGTCTTTTTTGAGGGTCGTTGCCATATAGCGCTCTTGCAAAAAAATTCCGCCTGCCCAATGTGCTAATGGCGAATAAAATATTCGGTCCAGCGCTAATGTTTTTTCATAATAACCCTCATAGCCAACAGCATATTTTCCGGTCGCGCTTATAAAGGTGTTTTTGAAATTTGGAATGGTATAGCTCGCATCATAAGCATCGGCGCCATCTTCCAATCTTTTTGAAAATCCAAGCCTAATTTGATGTCCTGTGCCAAAAAAGTTACGTTCTCTAAGTTTAAGTTTAGTTTGAGAACTGGAAATATCTGCTTTAGGAATAAGGCTCCAGGAATCCAAAGCCGTAATAGTAATATCTACTGAATCTTGAGCGGTTGAAACAAATTGCGGTGAAATTTCAACTTCACGAATATAATTTTGAGACCTTATAAGTCGTGCAGATTCTGCCATTAAAAGCGTGTCCAAAGGCCTGTCTTCCTTTAAAAGTAAAAAATTTCGAATTGCCAGATTTTTCGATTTTATATGAATGGCGTTTCCAGATTTTTCAAGCCAATTTCTAGGAACCTTTGTACTATCTGTAAAAGAAAAGCCAAAGGGATCATTCGTTTTTATAATTATATTTCGAATTATTTTCCCTTCATATTGCTGGTACTTTGGTTTTTCGGCTTCCTTTATAGGTTCTCTTTCTTCTTTACGTGCAGTAGGTCTAAAAACCCATCGATGAATCATTTTTGTAAATTTTCTTTTTTTTGAATAGTTTTCAATTTTATTATAAAGCTGCGTACTATCTCGTGCAGTTTTCTTGTCCTGAGCTGAAAGCTGCAAACAAGAAAACGCCACAAACAAAAACAATATGAAGTGCGCAGGTTTCAATTTTTCTTTTCAATAGCAATTACATCCCAAAAGTATTGAAACCTACTTTGATTCTTTAAAATAACTTATTAAAGTTGATTTTTACTTTTTTCAGGAAACCTAAGTTACAATATATGGTTTCGATTCTTTGAAAACTCGTACCTTTGATTTTACTTCCCAAATGCTACAAAATAGTGTTGAAGCCATACAAAAATCACAAGAATTATGAGTAAACAAAGTAGACGTCGCGAGGCTTTATTATATCACGCAAAACCAAGACCTGGAAAAATTCAGGTAGTTCCAACAAAAAATTATTCTACCCAACGCGACCTTTCCTTGGCCTATTCTCCAGGCGTTGCAGAGCCTTGCCTTGAAATTGAAAAGAATGTAGACAACGTTTATAAATATACAAACAAAGGAAATCTGGTTGCCGTAATTTCAAACGGAACAGCCGTTTTGGGATTGGGAAACATAGGTCCCGAAGCCTCAAAACCAGTAATGGAAGGAAAGGGTTTACTCTTCAAAATATTTGCAGATATTGACGTTTTTGATATTGAAGTAAACACCGAAAACATAGATGAATTTGTGGCAACGGTAAAAAATATTGCGCCAACTTTCGGCGGAATAAACCTTGAAGACATAAAAGCTCCCGAAGCATTCGAAATTGAAAGAAGGCTAAAGGAAGAGCTGGATATTCCGGTAATGCACGACGATCAGCACGGAACGGCGATCATTTCGGCAGCAGCTTTGCTTAATGCTTTGGAAATTACAGGCAAAAAGATTGAAGATGTTTCCATAGTTATTAGTGGTGCGGGCGCGGCGGCAGTTTCGTGTACAAGACTTTACAAAGCCTTTGGCGCCACACCCGAAAATATTGTAATGCTAGACAGCAAAGGCGTTATTAGAAAAGATCGCGATACCCTTTCCGAAGAAAAAGCAGAATTTGCTTCCCATAGAAAAATTGATACTTTGGACGAAGCCATGAAAGATGCCGATGTCTTTGTGGGACTTTCAGTAAAGGATATCGTTTCGCCTGAAATGCTGTTGAGTATGGCAGAAAACCCAATAGTTTTCGCAATGGCCAATCCCGATCCTGAGATTGAATATGATATTGCATTGAAAACTCGAAAAGACATCATTATGGCCACAGGCCGAAGTGATCATCCTAACCAAGTGAACAATGTGTTAGGTTTCCCGTTTATATTTCGTGGTGCATTGGATGTTCGCGCAACAAAAATCAACGAAGCCATGAAAATGGCAGCAGTTAAAGCCTTGGCAGATCTTGCCAAAGAAGCTGTGCCAGAACAAGTGAATATTGCCTATGGCGAAACGAAACTTACTTTTGGAAAAGATTACATCATTCCAAAACCTTTTGATCCTCGCCTTATTACTGCCGTTCCGCCCGCTGTGGCAAAAGCTGCAATGGAAAGCGGAGTTGCAATGAATCCTATTACCGATTGGGAGAAATATCAAGATGAGCTATACGAAAGAATGGGCGGCGATAATAAAATTATCCGTTTGCTTATCAATCGTGCAAAACTTAACCCAAAGCGAATTGTTTTTACAGAGTCAGATCATTTAGATGTATTAAAAGCTGCCCAAATTGTTTACGAAGAAGGAATCGCCATACCAGTTTTATTGGGAAGAAAAGAAGTTATTCTAGATTTTATGCAGCAATTGGAATTTGATGCAGACCTAGAAATAATAGATCCGAAAAGTGACACAAAGCCTGAAAAACTAGATAGCTATGCCGAAAAGTTTTGGAAAAAACGAAGGCGAACAGGCATCACGCTTTACGATTCTCAAAAATTAATGACGGAACGAAATTATTTCGCCGGCATGATGGTGAGCGAAGGTGATGTAGATGCCATGATTTCTGGATATTCCAGATCGTATCCTTTGGTAGTAAAGCCCGTATTTGAAACCATAGGAAAGTTTGAAGGCGTAAACAAAGTTGCGACAACCAATTTAATGCTTACCAAGCGCGGACCATTATTTTTTTCAGATACATCCATAAATATTGATCCAACAGCAAAAGAACTTGCGCAAATTGCACGAATGACCAATTACACCATGAAAATGTTTGGACTGCAACCAGTTATTGCAATGATCTCCTATGCAAATTTTGGATCTTCCAAAGATCCACGAGCAACCAAGGTGCGTGAAGCGGTAGACTTGATTCATAAAAGCAATCCCGATATGGTTTTGGATGGAGAATTACAAGCAGACTTTGCTCTAGACTCTGAGTTGCTTCAGAAGAAATTTCCTTTTTCAAAATTGGCAGGTAAAAAGGTAAATGCGTTAATCTTCCCAAACTTAGATTCTGCAAACAGCAATTACAAATTACTGAAAGCTCTTAATGGTGTTGAATCCATTGGCCCAATAATGTTAGGAATGCGCAAGCCAGTCCATATTTTGCAGATGGGTGCCAGTGTGGAAGAAATTGTAAACATGAGCGCAGTTGCGGTTGTGGATGCGCAACAGAAGGAGAAACGGGAGCATGTAAAGAATTAGACTTTTCTCAAGAAATATATAGATACTAGACTACAAAGGTTTTCAAAACCTTTGTGGTTTTTTTTCATATAAATATTAAAAATAACAACAAAAACTAATTGTTTTCCACAGTATTTTCCTGTAATATTTTCACAAAAACCCCAATGGCAGTTGCAAATAATTATGCTATATTTGAGCCTTTAAGTTTTCGTTAACATATGATAACCCATATACAGGGCAGACTGGTTGAAAAAAACCCAACAGATGTAGTGATAGATTGCAATGGAGTAGGGTACTATATCAATATTTCTTTGCACACATTTTCCGAACTTCCTAAGAGTGAAAATGTTAAATTATTCACTCATTTGCTTGTTCGGGAAGATAGCCATACCCTATACGGTTTTTCAAGTGTTGCGGAACGTGAAATATTTAAATTACTGATTAGTGTTTCTGGAGTAGGAGCTAGCATAGCTAGAACGATGTTATCATCGTTAGCGCCAGAACAAGTTTTGGATGCCATTGCAAACAATGATATACCAACAATCCAATCAGTAAAAGGAATCGGAGCCAAGACCGCCCAACGTGTGGTTTTGGATTTAAAAGATAAGATTTTGAAAGTGTACGGTTTGTCGTCAATTTCTGCTGGAACAAGCAATACGAACAAAAATGAAGCGTTATCTGCTTTGGAGACGCTAGGCTTTGTTCGCAAACAGTCTGAGAAAGTGGTGGATACCATTGTGAGAGAAAACCCAGATGCTTCCGCAGAAATGATCATTAAACAAGCTTTAAAAAATTTATAAAATTTGAAGGCAAAAAATTACGTTTATAAGGGTGGCTTTTTTAAGCTTTTAGCAATTTTAAGTTTCATATTGGTCAGCAATTTATCGCAGGCGCAGGACTCGACTGCCGTAGGCAATGAGATGGGCCGGATGGATCTTCCAAGTCCCGCCAGTATTCAGGATTTATACACCTATGATCCTATAACAGATAGATACATTTATACCAAAACCTTGGGTAGTTTTAAGATTACCTACCCTATTATTCTTACGCGTCAGGAATACCAACGTCTAATCCAAGAGGAGCAGATGAAGGCCTATTTCAAAGAAAAAATTGATGCTGCTGATGGTAGAAAAGATGGAGCAGAGGAGCAACAAAAAAACTTGTTGCCAACTTTTTATGTGAATTCAAGTTTCTTTGAGTCCGTTTTTGGTGGTGATAGTATTGAAGTGATTCCTCAAGGTTCTGTTGAAATCGACCTTGGAATGCTTTACACCAAACAAGACAATCCCGCATTTTCACCACGAAACAGAAGCAATTTCGGTTTTGATTTTGACATGCGAATTAGTCTAAGCTTATTAGCAAAAGTAGGAACAAGACTTCAAGTTACTGCAAATTACGACACCGAAAGCACCTTCGATTTCCAAAACCAGTTGAAGCTGGAATACACCCCAACGGAAGACGATATTATTCAAAAAATAGAAGTAGGTAACGTAAGCATGCCGCTAAATAGTTCCTTAATCCAAGGAGCGCAAAGTCTTTTTGGAGTAAAAACACAACTTCAGTTTGGAAAAACTACAATTACTGGAGTTTTTTCGGAACAAAAATCAGAAACAAGAACTGTTACTGCGGAAGGTGGTGCTACTATTACAGATTTTGAATTAGCAGCTTTGGATTATGACGAAAACCGTCACTTCTTTTTATCACATTATTTTAGAGATAATTATGATCGCGCTTTGCAGCAATATCCTTTCATAAATAGCAATGTGCAGATTACTAGAATGGAGATTTGGATTACCAACCGCTCTAGCCGAACTGACAACGTTCGTAATATTGTAGCATTACAGGATATCGGTGAATCCGATCCAACAAATATAGGATTATCCGTTCCTCCAGGAGGTTTTATTAGAGCTGGACGGAATGCATATCCTGATAATGAAAATAACCTTTTTAATCCTTTCGGAATTGATGGATCTGAGGCTTCGTTGCTCAATCCTGCAATTCGCGATGTGGCAAGTGTGAGCCAAGGTTTTACTGGAGTTTCAGTTAATGAAGGAACTGATTTCGTAACTCTTGAAAATGCCCGAAGATTAGAAGGTAGCGAATATACGCTTAATTCGCAGTTGGGTTATATATCATTAAACCAACGTCTTACTAATGATGAAGTTTTGGCAATCTCCTATCAATTTACCGTTAATGGAAAAGTATATCAAGTAGGTGAATTTTCCAATGACGGTGTGGAAGCATCTGGAGGTACACAAACAACTACTGGCGGTGGTGGCGGAACAAACCCACCTCCAGGACCAGTATCTGGTTTGTCACAAAATCTTGTTGTAAAACTTTTAAAAAGTAGCATTACTAATGTGAAGCAACCAGTTTGGGATTTAATGATGAAAAACATCTACCCAATTGGTGCCTATCAGCTTGAAAAGGAAGATTTCAAGATGAATATATTTTACACTGAAGCTTCGCCTCGTAATTATATAGAGCCTGCGCCAGGAGGACCAGAACTTCCTGATGATGTTAAGAATCAAATTCTTTTAAAGGTATTTAATCTTGATAGATTGGATTTCAACAACGATCCTGTGCAAGGTGGCGATGGTTTCTTTGACTTTCTTCCAGGTTTAACGGTTGATGCACAAAACGGCCGTATCATATTTACATCTGTAGAGCCTTTTGGAAAACATCTTTTCGACAAGTTAAATGTGCCTTCTGCTCCAGCAACATATACCATTCCGACTACCTATAACGCTAACCAGGCAAAATACGTTTTCCGTACACTTTACACTGGAACAAAAACGGAAGCCGAACAGCAAGAAAGTGAAAAAAACAAGTTTCAGTTAAAAGGAACTTACAAATCTACGGGGGCAGATGGTATTCCTATTGGTGCTTTCAACATTCCTCAAGGTTCAGTAACTGTTAAGGCTGGTGGACGAACTTTAGTAGAAGGAGTAGATTACACCGTAAACTATCAATTAGGAAGGGTTCAAATTTTAGATCCAGGATTGCTAAATAGCAACATTCCGATTACGGTTAGCACAGAAAATAATTCACTTTTTGGGCAGCAGAGCAAACGTTTTACAGGCTTGAATGTGGAGCATAAGTTTAGCGATAAATTCCTAATCGGCGCGACCTATTTAAACCTAAACGAACGTCCTATAACTCAAAAATCGTCTTATGGTGTTGAGCCAATCAACAATACGGTTTATGGTATAAATTTAAATTACGCCACTGAAGTTCCTTTCTTAACTAGAATGGTAAACCACCTACCAAACATAGATACCGATGTGGAATCTAATATTTCATTACGTGGGGAATTTGCTTATTTAATGCCAGGAGCACCAAAAGTTTCAGATTTCGACGGAAAAACAACAGTCTATGTTGATGATTTTGAAGCCTCCCAAACCGGAAATGACATTAGCACTCCAAGTAGCTGGTTTTTAGCTAGTACGCCAACTAATTTTTACGATGACAAAGACCCTGATAAACTTAGTTACAACTATAAACGCGCTAAACTATCTTGGTACACTATTGACCCAATTTTCTACAGCAGTCAGCGACCAGAAGGAATTAATGATGAAGACCTATCTTCTCCATTTACCAGACGTGTTTTCAGGGATGAAATTTTCCCAGAACAAGATATTATTCAAGGACAGACGCAGGCATTGTTTACGTTAGATTTGTCATATTATCCAACAACACGAGGAGAATACAACTACAATCCAGCTGCCACCAGTGGAACACTTCCAAGTCCAAAAGATAATTTTGGTGGAATAATGAGACCGATTACCACTACAGATTTTGAAAAATCTAATGTGGAATATATTCAATTTTGGGTTATGGATCCTTTCATATATGATGAAAATAACACCAATCCTGGAGGAACCATTAACTTCAACCTTGGTAGCATTTCCGAAGATATTTTAAAGGACGGAAGAAAACAATATGAAAACGGCCTGCCAAAAGATGGAGGCGATGCAAATACACTTCCAACTGAATGGGGTAAAGTTCCATTAAACCAATCGCTTGTATATACTTTTGATAGTGATGGACAAGAACGAATTAATCAAGATATAGGTCTGGACGGTTTGAGCAATGCTGAAGAAGCAGCCAAATATCCAGGATTTGGTGATGATCCAGCCAACGATGATTACCAATACTTTTTACAAGCCGATGGAGGTATTTTAGATCGTTACCTAAAATATAACGGAACTCAAGGAAACTCTCCAGTAGAAGTTACAAATAACAATCGTGGAAGCACCGCCCAGCCAGATGTTGAGGATATTAATCGTGACAATACGATGAACACGATAAACAGTTATTTTGAATATAATGTGCCCGTTTTTCCAGGAATGACTAAAGCGAATAACACCTATATTTCTGATATTAAGGAGCTTGATGTTACTACACAGAATAACGATGTTATACCCGTGCGTTGGGTGCAATTCAAAGTTCCAATCAGTAAGCCTGATGCTGCCAGAGGTGGAATTTCAGATTATAGATCCATTCGTTTTATGAGAATGTTCCTTTCAAAGTTTTCTGAAAACACAGTATTGCGTTTTGGAACTTTAGAACTGGTTCGTGGCGACTACAGAAGATTCGAAAAAACATTGGACGATATTACTTTTGAAGATCCAGCAAACGACGATACTCTATTTGAAGTAGAAGCCGTTAGCATAGAGGAAAACGAAAATCGTTCTCCAATACCTTATGTATTGCCTCCAGGTTTACGTCGTGAGGAATTCAACAATAACAATAATATTATTCGTGAAAATGAGCAATCATTAGCATTGCGAGTTTGTGGACTAGAACCTAATGATGGTCGTTCCGTATATAAAAGCTTTAATGTAGATATGCGTCAGTATAAAAATCTGGAAATGTTTATTCACGCAGAATCATTACAAAACCAAACAGAACTTGCCAATGGAGACATGTATGCCTTTATTCGTTTGGGGAATGACCTTACCAATAACTATTACGAAATTCAAATACCGCTAAACCCAACAAACTTTGGCGCCAGAACAGCGGATGAAATTTGGCCACTTGCCAACCGTTTAAATTTACCTTTAGAATTGCTTCAGCAAGTAAAAACCATAGTGCTTGGAGATAGAAATCTATATGACCCAACAATTGTTAACTATTTCAATCAATCAGAACTTGATGGCGGAGGCTCTAATGGCGAAAATGAATTGGTAATAGGTATAAAAGGAAATCCAAGTTTTGGAAACGTTCGTAATATTATGCTCGGTGTAAAAAACAAAACCAATAATGACATATGTGGTGAAGTTTGGTTTAACGAGCTAAGAATGTCCGAACTTAAAAACAAAGGAGGATGGGCTGCAGTAGTAAGTATGGACGCCAACATTGCAGATTTCGCAACCATTAGCGCAACAGGTAAAAGAAGCACCGTAGGTTTTGGTTCCATAGAACAAGGACCAAACCAAAGAAGCCGTGAAGACCTGAAGCAATATGATGTGGTTACAAACTTAAACCTAGGACAATTAATGCCGAAGAAATGGGGTGTTCAATTACCATTTAACTACGGACGTTCAGAGGAATTAATTACCCCACAATACGATCCAGAATTCCAAGATATAGAATTGGAATCTAGGTTAGACAACACTGACGACCAAGAAGAAAAAGATAGAATTCAGGAACAATCTGTAAACTATACCAAACGACAAAGTGTAAACCTAATTGGAGTTCGTAAAGAACGAACAGGAGATGCCAAAGCGAAAGTATATGATGTTGAAAACCTAACAGCTTCTTTCTCATATAACCAGACAGACCATCACGATTTTGAAGTAGAAGATGCACTAGAACAAAACGTTCGTCTTGGAGCAACTTACAATTATAATTTCACGGCTAAACCTGTGGAACCTTTCAAAAAGAACGATTCAATATTTAGAAGTCAATATTGGAAGTTCCTGAAAGATTTCAACTTTAACTATTTACCAACCAATATTGCAGTAAGCTCCAATATTACGCGTCAATACAACGAGCAGAAATTTAGAGAGATAAATGTAGATTCCAATAATATTGGCTTACCTAGATTGTATCAGCGCAATTATCTTTTTGATTGGCAATATACCATCAATCACAATTTGACAAAGGCTTTGCGTTTCAACTTCACCTCTTCCAACACCATGATTGTGAATAATTATGTGGACGATTCAGGGTTTGTAGATAATCAAATAGGAGTTTGGGACGGTTTCTTTGATGTGGGTGATCCAAACCAACATTTCCAGTCATTGCAGGTTAACTATGATTTGCCTTTCAGCAAATTTCCTTTCTTGAAATTTGTTAGAGCTACCTATTCCTATACTGGCGATTACCAATGGCAAGCAGGAAGTAAACAGTTCAATGAGCTGCCAATCACCTTGGCTGATGGTACAACCGACACCTATAATCTGGGGAATGCAATCCAGAATGCAAGTACGCACCAAATAAATTCTAGTATAGACATGAACGGTTTTTACCGTTACGTGGGTCTTACTAAAATTAAGAAAAGTAAGGTAAGAAAATCTACCGATGGGACAGGTAATGACAAACCCTCGGACAAAGAAGAAAAGGAAGGGCGAGAAGGAAAAATATCTCCAGATAAAAATAGTGCCCTTTCAAACGGTAAAGAAGGTTCTCCAAATGTTATGGGAAGAGGAGCCGCAGCAGCAGGTGGCTTGAATGCTGGCGATAAAGCAATGAATACGCTTATCGGCTTCGCAACGATGCTGAAGAAAATTCAGTTCAATTATCAAGAAAACAACGGTATCTATTTACCTGGTTATTTGCCATCCATCGGCTTTATTGGAACACTTAAACCTACTACTGGATTTGTATTCGGAAGCCAAGCGGAAGTTAGAGAGCTAGCGGCTAAAAAAGGTTGGTTAACAATTTACCCAGAGTTTAACGAACAATATACCGAGGTAGAAAGTCGCCAAATGGACATTCAAGCAAACTTGGAGCCTATAAAAGATTTAACGATTGACGTAAACGGAAGTAGAATTTATTCTGAAAACTATGCTGAAAACTATATAATTCAGGATGGACTTTACAATTCGTTAACGCCGAATACGTATGGTAACTTCAATATTTCAACTGTTTTAATCAAAACGGCATTTAGTGCGAGCGATGAATTTAGCTCTGCGGCTTTTGACGATTTTAGAACAAACCGATTAACAATAGCAAATAGACTTGCTGAAGATTATTATCAAGGTGCAGCAATTCCAAGAGATACTTTAGGTTATCCAGTTGGTTTCGGAAGAAATAGTCAAGATGTTTTATTGCCATCGTTCCTAGCGGCGTATAAAGGCAGCAATGCTTCCAAAGAAAAAACTGGGATTCTTAGAGATATTCCACTTCCAAACTGGGATATTAAATATACTGGTTTGATGAATGTTCCTTGGTTTAAGAAAAACTTCAAGCGTTTTTCACTTACACATGGTTATAGAGCAAGTTACACTGTAAATCAGTTTCAGTCTAATTTAGATTACGACCCTACATTTCCAGAAGCCACCGATCAAGCGGGTAACTTTAAGGTTAAAACACTTTTAACCAATGTAAACTTAACCGAACAGTTTTCACCTCTATTACGCGTTGATTTTGAAATGAATAACTCAGTAAAAATTCTCGCCGAGATGCGAAAAGACCGCGCCCTTTCTTTGAGTTTTGCAAATAACTTGCTAACTGAAATCAAAGGAAATGAATATATTGTAGGACTTGGTTATAGAATAAAAGATCTACGGGTGTCTACTAATTTTGGAGGAAAGAAATCTGTTATTACTAGCGATTTAAACTTTAAAGTAGACCTTTCAAGAAGAGATAATATAACCATTATAAGGTATTTAGATATTATGAATAATCAGACTACTGCAGGCCAGACCATTTATGGCGCACAGTTGTCCATAGATTATGCATTAAGTAAGAACCTAACGGCATTGTTCTATTATGACCATTCATTCTCTAAATATGCCATTTCAACGGCATTCCCACAAACAACAATAAGAAGTGGCTTTACACTTCGATATAACTTTGGAAACTAAGAATTTTAACACCAATTTATTATGAATGTACCATCAAATTTAAAATACACAAAAGACCACGAATGGGTTCTTATTGAAGGCGATATCGCTACTATAGGAGTAACTGATTTCGCCCAAGGCGAACTAGGTGATATAGTTTATGTAGAAGTTGAAACCGTTGGCGATACTATGGATAAGGATGAAGTATTTGGAACAGTTGAAGCTGTAAAGACAGTTTCAGATTTGTTTTTACCGCTTTCCGGAGAAATCGTAGAATTTAATGAAGCGCTGGAATCCGAACCAGAAAAAGTTAATACCGATGCTTATGGTGAAGGCTGGATGATAAAGATGAAATTATCAAGCCCAGATGAAATAGCAGAACTTTTAGACGATGCTGCATACAAAGCGCTTATTGGCGGCTAAACCAATTTTGTTTCTGGCAATATTGTATAGCTGTTTTATATCAGTTTTGTTTTTATTACCAGGTCAAGATTTACCGAAAATTAGTCTAACGGGATTGGATAAAATAGTTCACTCTTTGATTTATTTTATGTTGGTAAATTTATGGTTGTGCTATTTTTATATAAAAATGGACTTCCAAATTAGCAATAAATTGGTCTTGATATTGTTACTTTCAGCCTTGTTTTATGGCATAATAGTTGAGATATTACAAGGAACAGTAACGGGTACGCGAAGCGCAGATATTTTAGATGTAGCTGCTAACCTAATAGGTTCATTGCTTGGAATCTTTTTTTTCAAACAAGTAAAAAATAAATTAAAAACTTAATTTTTCAATTAAGTTTTAGATTAAACGATAATTTCTATATTTTAGCAACAAGTTAAACCCACTATTATGGAACCCAAAAAAAATCCGAAAGCAGACGTTAGTCGTAGAAGCATGCTTTTTTTCCAACTTGGAATGGTTGTAATGCTTTTCCTTGCGTGGCAAGCAATTGAATGGAAATCTTATGATAAATCCGATAATGACTACGGACAATTAAACGTAGGCGATGAACTGGAAGAAGAAGTTCCAATCACACAACAATTAACACCTCCACCTCCGCCGCCTCCGCCGCCACCAGCGCCAGAAGTTATTGAGGTTATGGAAGACGAAGCTGAAGAAGAAGAAACTATTATAAAATCTACCGAAACGAAACAAGATGCAAAAATTGTAGAGGTTAAGGAGATTAAAGAAGAAGTGGTTGAAGAAGAAATTGCCGATGTTCCTTTCGCAGTAATTGAAAATGTGCCTATTTATCCAGGTTGTGAAAATGAAAAAGGAAATGACGCAAAAAAGAGATGCATGTCCACTAAAATTAGTGAGTTTATAAACAAAAAGTTTGATACTAACTTAGCATCAGATCTTGGTTTGGAGGGCAGACAGCGAATTGCAGTTCAATTTAAAATTGATAAAAACGGAAAAGTAATAGATGTTCGTGCTCGTGCACCGCACCCAAGACTTGAAAAAGAAGCGGTAAGCGTAGTGCAATCACTACCTAATATGACTCCAGGAAAACAACGTGGGAAACCAGTTGGAGTATTATATTCACTTCCAATTATTTTCGATATTCAGTAAATAAACTATAGAATTTTTAAATAAAACCTCGTGTTTGCACCAGCAAATACGAGGTTTTTTCGTTTTGGCACAACAGTTGTATTTCATATAGTGTTAACCTTTAAATCTATATATTATGAAAACAACTGAGAATGATTACCAAAACAAAAGAGATGTAAAAAAAGCAATTAACATCAAATGGAATTCACGTTTGTTTTTTCAAATAGGCGTTATTGTTAGTTTGCTGCTAGTTTTCTTTTTGATGCAAACAGATTTTGAAATGAGGGTAGCAGAATATAAACCAGATACTTCTCAAGGCTTGGAAGAACCACCAATGATGAATTATGAAATTTATGTGGACACACCAAAACCTATTGAAAAGCAAAATACCGTTGTTCAAAAGAAAGTGCCAATTCAAAGAGTTATACAGAGCAACACTTTTGATGTGAAGCCAAACACGGCTCCAGATGTTGAAACACCAATTGCAACGACAGATGTTCAGGTAAATGAAGCGCCAGTAACCCCTGTGATTACAACCACAATTCCTGAGGATACCAAACCGAAGAATATAATGAATGTAGAGTTTGTTCCAGTTTTTCCCGGATGTGAATCTTTGGGAACTAACGCAGAAAAAGTGGAATGTATGTCTTCCAAAATAAGCTCTTTTGTAAACAAAAAGTTTAGAAAAGAAGTTTTGGAGAATTTGAAACCAAATGAAACCTATAGGATTTATGTAAATTTTAAAATAGATTCAAATGGTTTTGTGACTGAAGTTGCTGCTAACGCTCACAATGAAAATTTAAAGAAAGAAGCGCAACGAGTAATAAGTGATTTGCCAACAATGAAACCCGGCAAGCAAGGCGATAAAAACGTGGATGTGCTTTATACAGTGCCAATCGTATTTAAGATTCAGTAAATTATTTTAACTAAAATTGAAGGCTTCCAATTAAAATGGAAGCCTTTTTTGAATCCTATCATTGCGAAAAAACTGTTATCTTTCCGCTTTAAACAGTCATACTCCCAATGAAGCAGTTTATCTTCCTTTCTATTTTTTGTTTTTCAGTAGTATCTTTCGCGCAGGTCACATCGGCTCAATATGAAAAATATCCCGTTTTTAAAGAATGTAACAGTGCTTCAGTTGACGCTTTAGAAGCTTGTTTTAAAAATACTTTGCAACAATTCGTTTTTCAAAATTTCAAAGTTCCCGAAAAAGTATTTCAAGAAAATTATAAGGGTAATGTAAACGTACTCTTTGAAGTGACCAAAGAAGGTAAGTTTAAAGTATTATATGTTGACGGAATTTATGATGAATTAAAAGAAGAAGCACGCCGTGTTTTTGAATCGCTACCCGAAGTGGAACCCGCGACGTATAATGGTTCGCCAGCTTATGTTCAATTTACGTTGCCAATTGCAATTCCGTTAGTGAAACCCGGAGAGAGTATTATTCAGACTGCTGAAATTTCAAAAAAGAACGAAAGAGAAGCTTTGGTGAATGAATATGAAGCCATTGAAAATCTTCCTTATAATAATGAAGAATACACAAGCAATATAAACATTCCACTTTCACACCACAATTACAGTCAGTTTGATTCAGCTTTAAATCGTGTAGGACTAAACAATCACACCGCACAAAAGCCATATATTTATAGTGAAGTAAATAAATACTATGATTTTGAAGCAGCAAACAAACCGCTTTTAAAGAATAAATCTTCGTGGTTTGGCAGAAAACTTTGGAACGAACACTTAATAACCATAAAGGCAAAAGACTATTGGATAACCCTAGATGCTGGTGTGGATTTGCAAGCAGGAAAAGATTTTGATGCAGACATTGACACGTATAACAACACTCGTCTAGTTTACACTCAAGGAGGCATTGGGAAACAGCTCGGATTTTTTGCAGTTATCTATGAAAGCCAAGGTCGTTTTGCAGATTACTATAATAGGTATGCTGAATCTATCCGCCCAGATGGTGGAAATCCGGCAATTATTCCGGGACGAGGTATTGCAAAAAGTTTTCGGTCAGATTCTTATGATTATCCAATTGCGACAGGCCATATTTCCTATACGCCTTCAAAATATTTCAACATTCAGTTTGGTCACGGTAAAACGTTTCTTGGCGATGGGTATCGTTCTTTATTGACCAGTGATAATGCTAGTCCATATCCATACTTCAAAATAAATACTACTTTTTGGAAACTGAAATATACAAACACTTGGATGTCACTGCGCGATGTGCGACCAGAAGTTACGGCAGATGGTTCTTTTCGAACAAAATTTATGGCAAACCATTATTTAAGTTATAACATCACAAAGCGGTTGAATATTGGACTTTTTGAGTCAGTTATCTGGCAGAATGATAATGACCGTGGCTTTGATTTGAATTATTTAAACCCAATTATTTTCTATCGTGCTATAGAATTTTCTACAGGTTCTCGTGGTGGAAATGCACTGATTGGTATCAGTACAAAATATAAAGTTAGTGACCGCATAAACGCTTATGGCCAGTTTATAATTGATGAATTTTCAACCAGCGATGTTTTTGGCGGAAAGGGTAGTTATAAAAATAAAACCGGTTATCAACTTGGTCTAAAGTATTACGATGCCTTTGGTTTGAAAAATCTGTATTTACAAACGGAGTATAACAGAGTTCGTCCTTACACATATTCACACAACACGGTTGTTCTGAACTACGGTCACAACAATCAATCTATGGCGCATACGCTTGGCGCTAATTTTTCTGAATTTATCGGTATTGCACGCTACCAAAAAGGAAGAATTTATAGTGATGCAAAGTTTATAGTAGCTAAACGAGGTTTTGAATTCAACACTCCAGAAGACTCAAAATTTTACGGAGGAAACATTTATGGAACCGAAGACGACCGTATTGCAGATGATGGCAATGAACTAGCTCAAGGAAATACAACCAAATTTTTTCACGCTGAACTGCAAGCCGGTTATATTATTAACCCAGCGACCAACTTAAAAATCTACGGAAGTTTTATTTTCAGGGATTTCAATCCAGAAGTTGATACCGAAACAGTGTTTAAAAACCAAACCAGTTGGGTGAATTTTGGAATTCGTACAGATTTGTTTAATTGGTATTATGATTTCTGATAAACGGCACAAGGCTAACTTTTAAATTCGAAAATTTTAATTTTTTCCTTTTTTCTCTTGCTCCTTCATCATTTTTTCAACCTTTTCACGCGCTTTTGCATTTTTCTCTGCGTTGGCTTCAATGTCTCCGCGCTCTTTGGCAACTTCGCCATAAATCATTTTTAGGAAAGCTTCTGTGTTTATAAAACCAGAACCATAACCTAATTCGTCAAATTCTTTTGTTAAATCAGTCATTTTAGAAACTTCCGCTTCCGATTTTTTGTTGACGTAATTCTTATATACTCTTTTATAGATAGTGTTAATCATATCTAGCGTTTTAGAAATGTCTTTGGGAGTTCCCATATTTCCGTGGCCTGGAATAATTTTAGTATCTTCATTTATAACCAACAAGGCTTTTTCAAGTCCTTCAATACAACCTTTTAAACTTCCACCGTTTTCAACATCTATGAAGGGATATTTTCCGTTGAAGAATACGTCGCCAGTGTGCAAAACGTTATTTTTGGTAAAATAAACCATTGCATCACCATCTGTATGGGCATTATGCACGTGGAAAACATATATTTTCTCTCCGTTGAAATGAAACGTAAGATCTTCCGAAAAAGTAACTATCGGAAGCGATTTGTCTGATATTTTTGTTTTTTCACTTTCTACCATTCCTAGAATGCGATCGCGAACGTTTTCCTGTGAAAAAATAACCGTTCCTGTTGCAGCCATTGCCGCGTTTCCACCAGTATGATCTCCATGAAAATGCGTGTTCACCAAAAGTCGAACAGGTTTGTCGCTCACTTTTTTAATGTCCTTTTGAATTTGTTCAATCCCATCTGCAAATTGATCGTCTATCATAAAAACGCCGTCATTGCCAAAGCTGAGCCCAATATTACCGCCATTACCTTGCAGCATATAGATGTTGTTTTTCACTTTTATGAGTTTTGTGTGTACCTTCTCTCCAGAATCGGTTTGCGCAAAAGCTGTTAAAACGAATAATAGAAAGGTCGTATTTAGGATTATCTTGGAAAACATAATTTTTTAGTTTATAAATCGGTTCAAAATACTAAAAATACTGAAATAAAAGCATAAGATTGTCAAGAATATATTGGGGAAAAAATTAAAGGAAACGTATCTTTGCGCAGCCTTAAAAAAATGAGCTTGTCCGTTACCAAATCACAATCAATAAGTCAATCCCTTGTAAGGAATTTCACCGAAATCACAAAACTTCGACTTTCCGTCAGTGTTGTGTTTTCATCTGTTGCGGGATATTTATTAGGTGCAGACTCCATAGATTTCTATATTCTTTTTTTGTTGTGTGTTGGTGGTTACTGTATGGTTGGCGCATCAAACGTATTTAACCAAATTATAGAGCGTGACCTTGACGCATTGATGGATCGAACTAAAAATCGGCCTCTCCCCGCAGGACAGATGACGGTTCAGACTGCTTTTATTCTTGCTAGTATTTTAACTATTGTGGGTGTTGTAGTTCTGTATTCCATCAACCCGATCACTGCGATGTTTGGAGCAATATCCATTTTTATGTACGTTAGCCTTTACACGCCTCTAAAAACCAAAACTCCACTTTCAGTTTTTGTGGGTGCTTTTCCAGGAGCCATTCCGTTTATGTTGGGTTGGGTAGCTGCCACAGGTAAATTTGGTATTGAACCAGGAACTTTATTTATGATTCAATTTTTCTGGCAATTCCCACATTTTTGGGCCATTGGCTGGTTTCTTTTTGAAGATTATAAGAAGGGTGGTTTCTTTATGCTCCCGAATGGAAAACGAGATAAAGGCACAGCATTTCAAGTGATTTTCTATACAGTTTGGACAGTTTTAGTTTCACTTATTCCAGTTTTAGGAATCACTGGAAAACTTTTCTTAACACCAGTTTCAGGAATTTTGATTGGTCTATTGGGTATTGGACTAATTTATTACGCAATTAGACTTTATAAGGAAAAAACATCAAAAGCTGCGAAACAGCTAATGCTTGCAAGCGTGAGTTATATTACATTATTGCAGATAATTTATGTGGTAGATAAATTTGTAAGGTGAATATGACCGATGAAGGAAGACTGCTGAAGGATAATTAATGACGAATTAAAAGGTATTTTAACGAATCCCGCCCCGATAGCTATCGGGACCCGAATCAACGAATCAACGAATTAACAAATCATAAAATGGATTTAACTAAAGGAACCGAAGAGGCCAAAATAAAAAGAGCAAAGAAAAACATGCTTTTGTTTGGGCTTATTAGCTTAACTATGAGTTTTGCTGGGCTTACCAGCGCTTATGTAGTAAGCAAGGAAAGACCAGATTGGATTTCTAATTTTGAAATACCACAAGCATTCTATATTAGTCTTGCTTTAATTGTTGTAAGTAGTTTTACCATTCATTTTGCTCTTAGAGCAATTAGAAAAATGCAGCGCAGCTTGGGAATGATTCTTCTGATAACAACTTTTTCACTCGGTATTTTATTTGTAATATTTCAATTTGTTGGTTTTTCAGAAATCATTAAAAGTGGTTATAATTTTACAGGACCAACAAGTAGTATTACCACCTCTTTTATTTATTTGGTTGTTTTACTTCACGTAGCACACGTATTTGCGGGCTTAGTAACCCTTTTAATAGTAATTTATAATCATTATAAACTAAAATATGAAAACGGTAAAACCCTTGGCGTTGAACTAGCTGCAACATTTTGGCATTTTGTGGATGTAGTGTGGATTTACCTGTTTTTGTTTTTATATTTCGTTAAATAAAAATTAAACGTATTTTTGAACCTTATTTAAAACCAAATTACTTTTATGGAAGCTACTGTTGTAAAAACAGGTACCGAAGGAAAAACCTGGGGCGGCGGAACCGATCCGCTTAAAGCAAGTTATGGCAAAATGATGATGTGGTTTTTCATCGTTTCCGATTCATTAACTTTTGCTGGTTTTCTAGCCGCATACGGATTTTCAAGATTCAAATTTATTGATGCTTGGCCAATTGCGGATGAAGTTTTTACCCACTTCCCATTTCTTCACGGAGTAGAGGCGCCCATGTATTATGTGGCCTTTATGACGTTTATTCTGATTTTTTCATCTGTAACTATGGTTTTGGCTGTAGATGCGGGTCATAAAATGCAGCAGAAAAAAGTGATCTTTTATCTTTTCCTAACCATTATTGGGGGTCTTATCTTCGTAAGCTCTCAGGCTTGGGAGTGGAAAACCTTTATTAAAGGTGAATACGGCGCAGTTGAAACTCACGGTGGGCAGATTATTCAGTTTCTAAATAAAGAAGGCGAAAGAGTTGCTATTGGCGACTTTGCAGCTGCTAGTACTGGAGAAAGAACCTTACAAACCAAAGAAAACGGAATTTGGTATAAAAAAGACACAGAATACCAACCTAGCGTTTCTTTTGAACAAGTAAAAGCAGGTTTCCTTGCCAATGATAATCTTTTGGTAAGACTCCCAAACAAAGACGAAAACGGACATCATATAGTTTTATCAAGAGAAGAATCTATTGCCAAAGTGGTAAATGACGGTAATATGATTGTGGAAGGCGCAAACCTTCGTCACAATGAATATGGTCATCCATTGTTTGCAGACTTTTTCTTCTTTATTACAGGATTCCACGGATTTCACGTTTCAATCGGGATTTTGTTGAACTGTATTATCTTTTTCAACGTAATTATTGGTACATATGAACGTCGCGGCCATTATGAAATGGTTGAGAAGGTTGGACTATACTGGCACTTTGTGGATTTAGTATGGGTATTTGTATTTACATTCTTTTATCTTGTATAGATTTTCAATATTTAAAAAATGGCACACGATCAAGCACATAAATTAGCAATCTTTAGAGGAACTCTAAAGTTTAAATCCAACATAACTAAAATTTGGGGAGTATTTGTTGTACTTTCTATCGTTACTATTATAGAAGTGGCGCTGGGTATTATGAGACCAGACTTTCTGGTAGAGCATCACTTTTTGGCACTAAAACTTCTTAACTGGATATTTATTATTCTTACAATTTTTAAGGCCTACTATATTACTTGGGACTTTATGCACATGCGCGACGAAACCACAGGTTTGCGAAGAGCAGCAGTTTGGACCGCAGTTTTTCTAATTGCCTATTTGGTAGTACTTATACTTATTGAAGGCGATTATATATATGAAGTTTATAAATCTGGATTTATAAAGTTTAACTTTTAAACCGAGTTTACAATATTTTAAAAACCCTCTTTTGGAGGGTTTTTTTGTATTACAAATCTTTGTAAAAAGGGAGGTTTTTAACTCGGAAAAGACAACTATTCTTTTATAATTTTCTCTGTTACCGTTCCTGATTGGGTTTTAAGATTTACAAACAATAAACCAGCTGGTAAACTCGAAACATTTAGTTGCTCAAAATTTGTTGTTTCCTCTAGTAATTTTCTTCCTAAAACATCATAAAACCTTGCAGAAAGAAGCGGTTCATCGCTTTTAATGGTTAAAGTATTTTTTGCTGGATTTGGGTATATTGTAAATGAAACTGCTTGGTTTTCCTGAATACCAATAATGGTCATGTTTTCATACCATGCAATTTTATTGTCGTTTTGATCGGCAATAAAAACGTCCATATCGCCATCGTTGTCTATATCGGCTGCATAAACATCCCGCGGAAAAACCAAAGCACTG
This sequence comes from Aequorivita sublithincola DSM 14238, assembly GCF_000265385.1. NCBI lineage: Bacteria > Pseudomonadati > Bacteroidota > Flavobacteriia > Flavobacteriales > Flavobacteriaceae > Aequorivita > Aequorivita sublithincola. The sequence goes on along the minus strand of NC_018013.1, from coordinate 901,073 downwards.
TCTATGATTTTTTTGGTACTAAAAGAGCCAAGTCCATCTAAATTTTCAAACCATACTACTTCTCCACCAAAAGGATCCACACTAGTAGCCAATACATCATTATCCCCATCATTGTCAAGGTCTTCCACATAGACTGCATATGGTTTTGATAAGGTATTGGTTATTATATTTTTTGATCCAAAATTTCCAAGACCATCTAGGTTTTCATACCAAGCAACTTCATTAATATATGGGGTTGCTGAAACAACATCCATATCGTCATCCCCATCCACATCTGCGGCAAAAACTGTATTGGCATAAAAACCCATCTCAAGTACAATATGCATTGTCCCAAAAGTGCCCTGACCATCCATATTTTCCATCCAGAATATTTGCGCGGGTTGTCTCGCATTACCCAAAATGTCCATATCGCCATCCCCATCCATATCAACTGCCATGACGGAGCGTGAAGAGTCAATTATATTGTTAATTATTTTTGGAGCACTAAAACTACCCTGCCCATTAAGATTTTCATACCACGCTAATCCAGAGTTATTTGATGCTGAAACAACATCTATATCGCCATCATTATCTATATCTGCTCCAATAGCATCATGCGCACCATCTGCGGTATTCGAAATTATATTTCTAGGGCTAAAATTGCCTAAACCATCTAAGTTTTCATACCAAGAAATAATATCTAAAAATACAGTGGCTCCAATAACGTCTAAATCACCATCATTATCTAAATCGGCTAAGTTAATTCTGTATGTTTCGCTCATCGTTCCAATTAGATTTATGGATCCAAAATCACCGTTACCATTTGTGTTTTCTAACCAAGCGAGGTTATAGGGAGTTGCCAAAGATCTTGCAGCTAGTGCCACATCCATATTTCCATCACCATTAATATCACCGCATACTACTCTTGCTGGCAAATTTGCCTCGGTTGTAATTAACTGTTGGGAGCCAAATTGTGCTGCACTTTTAAGGTTGAATAGAATAACAGCAATTATAAATGAATATTTTACCATATTATTTATGAAAAAAGACAGCCCCAAAATTTGAGGCCGTCTATTAGTTTCGGATTATCAATTTCCTGTTTTATAAATTACTGTCTCTTCATCTACCCCATTGCCATAATTAGTCTCTATTTTATATAGCCCAGTATCCAAATTTTCAATCAAATGAGGGTCGGTAATCTCAGTGGAATCTTTTGGAGTGATAGTAACGTTTTCATTGAAAATATTATCATTAAATCGTACAACTCTCCCCCCCAGTACAGGCGGGGTTTGATAATTGTCATAACATTTTTGATATGAAGAAGTACCAAAAGCCTGATCTATTTCGTGAATAACTATTGCTGAATGGTTTGGATGATATATAGAACTGTAAATGGTCATAAATTTATCTACGTGTTTAACAACGTGTGAAGGATCTACGCTAAATGTCAAGTCGCCATACGCTGCAGGTTGTATATATTCACAGCAACATTCTATAAAATCATAAGTAAATCCAGGCTGAAACATTGGCATTGGCCAAGGTTGCGGATGTGGATAATAGGGTGGATAACTACCTTTATAGGGTTCATAAAGTGCTGCAAAAGTTGTGGTTGCTGTTCCAAATTCTCCAAAATAATCTATCTCAATGGATTCGTGTATTCTAATTTTTTGACCCGTAGTAAACTTCTTGGCGTATGGTGGCGCCGCTGGGCCATAGCCCATTGTGTTTTTTACATCCGTCGGGGAAATATCATAATCGACTGGTGGATCTAGACAATCTGTGCCAGTGCCAGTATATTCATAAGTTACGGGATCAACATATTTATAGGGGATGTACATTGCCAATGCTTGTTGGTAGGTATATCCCAAATCAATCAGTTCCCAAAAATGTTCATTTTTGAAGTCAGGGACGGCAGCGGTATCAGTTATTCTATCTCCTCTTAGAGCGGCATTATAATCTGGGTCAGTCTCGTCTCTGGTAACATGCTCACAATATGGATCCGGGCTTCTGAATCCATCAAAAGTATGTCCCAAATTAAAACAATGCCCAATTTCATGACTAAGCAAAGAATAACTGTTAATGAGACTAAATCCATTAATTGCGATATTGACCTTATTTTTTAGTTCAGCAGCTCCTGCAAACCCCTCAGTTGAATAAGGAACGTAAATATTGAAGGCATCAGCTTTTTTATAATTATTACTGGCGGCATATACATAAACACCAGGATCGTTAGGACCGCCATCCAATTCACCAAGACCACGATCAATAATATAATACGTATCGGAATCAAAAAAATCCATCCCATAATATTTAAAAAAGATACCGAAAGGGTTGAATTGGATATTCAATTTAGATACAGCCGAAAGGACAGTGTTTTCTGTTAATGGATATTGGCTTGTCCCATCACTTTTGTTAATCCCCCAAAAGAACACATTAAAGACAACTGGGGTAAAGTTCTCTAATGTTGGGATCTCGTCGGAATAGCTGTAAGCCCCAGCTTGATCTGCTGTAGGACCATCTGGTGTTGCACACGGGTTATCTAATTGTGCATTCATCAAAAAATACATTTACGATAAATGTACAAAAAAGTAGTAGTTTTTTCATAATGAATAAAGATTAAGGTTAATAATATGTTAAATATATAAATAAATAATTACCGAACGGTAATTGTATCAATTTATTCGACCACTGACCTTCGCGTCATTGGATTTAAGAGAAAATAATAAAGAATTGTTAAGCTGGCTTGCAAAAAGAGCAAAGGAGTTCTCTATGCCAGAACCGCATCCAATTGAAGCTATTAAATTTATGATGGAACAACGAGGAATAAACGATAAAGACTTGGGTGTAATCATTAAAAGCAGAAGCCGAGTGTCTGAGGTACTAAATTTGAAAAGACCCCTTAGCCTTGAAATGATAAAAAAAATCCATAAACATTTAAAAATACCGGCTGATATTTTAATTAGGGATTATGAACTATCGGTTTAATCTTTTTTTATTCCTTTATCACTTTAAAGAGGTGCTCTTCGGTATTGGTTTTCAGCTTAAGAAAATAAATGCCAGAAGCATAGGTAACGAAACTAAGTTGCGAAACTTCGCTTTCTTTTTTGAACAATTCTCTGCCAAGGGCATCATAGAGAGTAGTGGTTTTTATATTAATTCCTGTAGAGTTAGCTATATTTAAAAAATCTTTTACAGGATTTGGATAAATTTTAAAGGTGTTATTTTGGTTTTCTCCAACCCCAATAATCGTATAATTTTCATACCAAGCAATTTTATTATCGTTTTGGGAAGACCCCACCACATCCATATCACCATCGTTGTCTATATCTGCGGCCATTACAGAACGTGGCGACTGGACTTCTGTGCTAATAGTTTGTTTTGCACCATACGTGCCCGCTCCATCTATATTCTCAAACCAAACCACTTCACCACCAAAGGTTTCAACGCTTGTAGCAAGTACATCAATATCGCCATCATTGTCAAGGTCTGCGGCAGAAACAACCCAAGCATCAAGTAAAGAATCGGTTATAATTTTTTTCGGTCCAAAATTCCCCAAACCATCAATATTTTCATGCCAAGCAACTTCATGGTCGCCAGGAGAAGCAGAAAAAACGTCCATATCGCCGTCCCCATCGGCATCGGCAACAAATATAACATTGGCATATACAGTAAAATCTCTTATAACACGTAGTGGTCCAAAATTCCCTAACCCGTCCAAGTTTTCATACCAAAAGATTCTTACAGTATTAGGTGCAAGCCCATTCGCTACTATATCAAGATCGCCGTCACCATCCATATCGGCAGCTACTACGGAGCGCGAACTGATAATATTGTCATCAATAATTTTTCTAAAACTAAAATCCCCCTGACCGTCTATATTTTCATGCCAGGCCAATCCTGAAAATTCAGATGCCGAGATAATATCATTATCACCATCACCATCCAAATCTGCTGCTATAACTGAAAATGCCCCATCGGCATTACCCGAAATTACGTTTTGCGAGCTGAAATTACCCAAGCCATCCAAGTTTTCATACCAAATAACCCTATCAAGAGAATATGCTGTTGTTAATATGTCAACGTCGCCATCGCCATCTAAATCAGCTGCATATACTGAATAACTTTGTCCAAATAAATTATTCACGATAGTATGTGGAGGGCCAAAATTTCCCTTACCGTCTAAATTCTCAAGCCACCCGACGTTAAAATCTCCAGATCTACATGATGTTACAATATCTTTGTCTCCGTCTCCATCTATATCCACTGTATAGGCACTATTTACTGTCCCAGATTCTAACGTAATTATCCTTTGTGGGCCAAATTGTGAATAGGCATTTAAGAAAACGAATGGCAATAATATTAAAAGTATTTTCTTCATTATTTCTTAATTTTTTATAAAAATACAGCCCCCAATAGATTTTGAGAGCTGTATCATTAATATTCGTTTTTAATTTTCCTTAAAGATAACGTTTTCTTTTATGGCTCCATCATCATAATTTTCTTTAATATTATAAAGACCCGGATCCAAATCATTTATTAATGTAGGGTTATTGATTCCTAGAGAATCTTTTGGTGTTATGGTAACATTGCCGTTTAATACTCCAACGTTGCCGATTTGGTTTAAATTCATAATAAGCTAATATAAACAAAATTAACACCCAAAACATTGCCCAACCCCCTTTTACCCTGTATTTTTGCAAACCAGCCTGCCGCTCTTTTGGCAGCGGAGAAATAAGTGTAAAAATGAAGAAGTATATAGTCCTCGGCATCCTGTTTATACTGCCTATAACGGCATACGTTTTTTTCGCAATGAGCACCAATTATTTTAAGCCATTGCCTATTTTAACTCCTTCAGTTGCTGAATTGGATGGTTTTAAAACCCTAGAAGGAAAACCAGTTCAACTAGAAAACCGCATTACCGTTTTAGGTTTTTTTGGAAGTGATTTGGAAGCTCATAGAGCTTATGCCTACAATTTAGCCCAAAAAATATACAGCAAGAATCACGAGTTTAATGAATTTCAGTTTGTAATCCTTTTGCCAGAGGGCACGGAATCACAAGCCGAAAGCATCGAACAAAAACTAAAACAAATCGCACCCACGGATGCTTGGTTCTTCGCCTTTGGTTCTGATGAAAACATAAATCTTGTTTTTCAATCGCTTAATTCCAACCTTACGTTAGATTCCAACGAATCTACGCCTTATGTTTTTATAATTGACAAAGAACGAAGTCTCCGCGGAAGAAAAGCTGACGATAAAGAAGGCGCGATGTATGGTTTTGATTCCAGCAACATCGCCGAAATAAACAACAAAATGAGCGACGACGTAAAAGTGCTTTTAGCAGAATACAGACGTGCGCTAAAAAAATATAAATCTAATCGTGAAATCTAGTAGGCGCGCGATTCATCGCGCGCCCTGAAATCGAGCGGTTTAAAATTTCGGACATCCTAAATATTAAACATCAACTAAAAAATGAAAAAGAATTATTCATACATAGGTATTTCATTAATCATATTGGTTTTTGGAATTTGGGCGGTGCCGAAAATAGTGAACACCGTTTCAAAAGCAGATCTTGAAACCATTGGTACTGTGCCGGATTTCAGTTTTACTGACCAACACGGAAAAACAATTACCAATAAAGATTACGATGGGAAGGTTTATGTAGTTGAATTTTTCTTCACTACCTGTCCCAGCATTTGCCCGATTATGACCGAAAACATGATTAAAATTCAAAATGAATTTCTGGGCAATCCTAAGGTTGGAATGGCCTCATTTTCCATAGATCCAGAGCACGACACTCCTGAAGTTTTAAAAGAATACGCTAAAACCAAAGGAATAACAAAACCACAATGGCATTTATTGACTGGTGAAAAGGAATCAATATTCAAACTTGCTAATGAAGGTTTTAACCTCTATGTAGGCGACGCCTCCGAAGAAGAGGGCGGTTTTGAGCATTCTGGCTTTTTCGCATTGATAGACCAAAATGGCAACATTCGTTCACGAAAGGACGAGAATGAAAATCCAATGGTTTATTACGATGGTCTGGACGATAAACAACTTCAAATGCTAAAAGAAGACATCAAAAATCTTTTATAACCAATGCAAAGTTCAGCCGGAAATTCAAAAAAGTACAATGTTTGGATATGGATTCTTTCCATTACAATTCCTTTGGCGGTTGCTGCATTGTTTTCTGTAAAAATTCCAGGAGTAGAACGTTTGGGCTTTTTGCCACCCATTTATGCAACTATTAACGGTATAACGGCTCTGATTTTAGTTACGGCGGTTTTTCAGATTAGAAAGGGAAACAGAAAACTGCACGAACGCTTAATGAAAACCGCAATTGGTTGTTCCGTATTGTTTTTGATATTGTATATAATTTATCATATGACTTCAGATTCAACCACTTATGGAGGTGAAGGAATATTGAAATATATATATTTTTTTATCCTCATAACGCATATTTTATTGTCCATCATCGTTATACCTTTTGTATTGATAACGTATGTTCGCGCCATTTCAGGACAGTTTTATAAACACCGCAAAATTGCCAGAATTACCTATCCACTTTGGTTATATGTTGCAATAAGCGGCGTAGTTGTTTATATAATGATTTCACCTTACTATTAATTAGAAGCGGTAGTTTTCAGAAAAAAGCTCAAAACCTGAAACAATAGAAACAAGAAACTAGAAACTTTGATTATGAAAATTAAAATTCTTCTTACCATAGTCCTTCTTTTAATAATTGTAATTCCCGCAGAAGCCCAATGCGCTATGTGCCGCGCGGTTTTGGAAAGCGAAGAAGGAGGACAAGCAGCCAAGGGCATAAACAATGGGATTGTTTACTTGATGATTTTTCCTTACGTACTCGTTGGTGGCGTTGGCTATGCCATTTATAGAAGCCGAAAAAAGGCTCGTGAAAAGGAAAACGCCTAATTTCTTACGTTTTCTTGTAACATCTATCAGATTTTAAAGTCTTACTTAAAACCGAAAGCCATAATCTTTTCAAGTCTTAACAAGAATTTCACATTAAAGAGGGCAATTCCTCTTTATTTTGCAATTCAATAATTTTCAGAATGATAGATATCAAAAACCTTCACAAATCATATCACATGGGTAAAAATTCACTCCATGTTTTAAAAGGAATAAATTTTTCAGTTTCTGAAGGCGAAATGGTTTCAATAATGGGTTCTTCTGGTTCTGGAAAATCTACTTTGTTGAATATACTTGGAATTCTCGATGAAGCGGACGAAGGAACTTACACTCTCGATGGCACACTGATTAAAAACTTAAATGAAAAAGTTGCCGCACGCTACCGCAACCAGTTTCTTGGTTTTATTTTTCAATCATTCAATCTTATTAATTACAAATCTGCTTTGGATAATGTTTCAATGCCGCTTTATTACCAAGGTGTAAAGCGAAATGTACGCACCGAAAAAGCAATGCACTATCTTGAAAAAGTAGGCTTGGCAGATTGGGCTTCACATCTTCCCAATGAACTTTCCGGAGGTCAAAAACAACGTGTTGCAATTGCACGAGCTTTAGCCAGCGATCCAAAACTTTTGCTAGCAGATGAACCAACGGGAGCACTGGATACTAAGACTTCTTATGAAGTAATGGAACTAATTCAAGGCATTAACGACGAAGGAAAAACAATCCTAATCGTGACCCACGAAGACGATATTGCCCATATGACCAAACGAATCGTAAACCTAAAGGATGGGTTGATTATTGACGATTCTAAAGTGACTCAAGTTCGTGCAAAAGCAGAAAACTATGTTTAATCTTGAGCGTTGGCAGGAAATATTTGAAGCAATTCGTAAAAACAAATTACGAACTTTTTTAACAGGTCTTTCCGTGGCTTCAGGTATTTTTATTTTGGTCATTCTCTTAGCTATAGGTCAAGGAATGCAAAATGGTGTAGCAAAAGAATTTGAAGGTGACGCCACCAACCGAATTAGCGTATGGACAAATGTAACTTCAGTTGAATATAAAGGGCTAAATCCAGGTAGAATTATTGAAATGGACAACCGCGATTACGAAATGGCGGTCGCCAAAAACAGCGATAAACTGGATCTAAAATCCGGCGTTTACAGCCGTTGGGGCCAGCTTACAACTTATAAAAAAGAAAACGGAAGTTACAGGGTAGAAGGTGTTCGTGCCGATTACCAGTTTTTAGAAAATGCAACCTTAGTTTCTGGGCGCTATATCAATCAAAACGATTTGAATAATTTCGAAAAAAACACTGTAATTGGAAATCAAGTGTATCTCGATCTTTTCAAGGGAAAAAATGCTTTAGGGGAATATGTAGAAGTTGCAGGAATAAAGTTTAAAGTTGTTGGAGTTTATTCTGATCCAGGAGGAGAGCGCGAAGAAACTCGCCTTTTCATCCCACTAACAACTGCCCAACGGATTTATAATGCTGGTGATAAACTTAGATCGATAGCTTTTACACTTCATAAAGAAGACAAATATGAAGATGCATTAGCTGCATCCGAAGCTTTTTCGGCACAATTGGAGGCAGATTTAAAAAGTAACCATACTATTTCGCCTTTAGATGACAGAGCTGTAAACGTAAACAACACGCTGGAAAACGCTAAAAAGTTTTACGATCTAAATAATATGATTCGTTTGTTTTTCTGGGGTGTTGGTATCTGTACTATTATTGCAGGTGTTGTGGGCGTGAGTAATATTATGCTCATAATCGTGAAAGAACGAACTAAAGAAATAGGTATTCGAAAAGCTATTGGAGCACAACCTTGGTCTATCATCGGAATGATTTTGCACGAATCTATTTTTGTTACCGCAATAGCAGGTTTCCTCGGACTTATTTTTAGTTTGTTTTTGTTGCAACTTGTTGGGCCGTTTATTGAAACAGCATACATTAGTAATCCTTCCGTAGATTTTTCGGTTGCAATAACAACCGTTATTATTCTTGTTGTTGCTGGTGCCGTCGCCGGATTTTTTCCTGCATATAGAGCCGCAAATATTAAACCCATAGAAGCCTTGCGAGATGAGTAAAATATTTAGCAGAGATAGTTGGGAAGAAATAATTGAAGCGCTAAGCAGTAACTGGTTTAGAACCGCTTTAACGGCTTTTGGAGTTCTTTGGGGAATCTTCATATTAGTAATTCTGTTAGCAGCGGGCAATGGTCTAGAAAACGGAATAAAACAAGGTTTTAATGGTATGGCCACAAACTCCATGTTTATGTGGTCTCAAACTGCTTCCCAACCCTACAAAGGTTTACCTAAAGGAAGACGATACAACTTCAAAACAGACGATGTTCCAGCAATAAAAAGAGAAGTTGAAGGACTTCGTTTTGTTTCGCCTAGAAATCAATTAGGCGGTTTCCGTGGAAGTAATAATGTTGTTCGAGGTTTGCAAACAGGAGCTTTCAACGTTTATGGCGATTATCCAGAAATTATTCAACAGCAACCTATGGATATCACTTCTGGAAGGTTTGTAAATTATTCAGACATAAATGAAAAACGCAAAATTGCTATCATTGGTAGCGGCGTTCAAAGTGCTCTGTATGAAAAAAATGAAGAGGTAATTGGTTCATATATAAAAATAAACGGCGTCAATTTTATGGTTGTCGGCACTTACAAAAAGAAAGGAAATAACGGCGATCCCGAAGAAATGCAAAAGGAAATTTACGTACCATTCACGGCATTCTCACAAGCGTTCAATATGGGAGATGTTGTAGGGTGGATGGCAATTACTGCGGATGATGACCATTCAATTACAAATTTAAAATCACAGGTTTTTGATGTTATAAAAACTCGCCACACCATTAATCCAAATGACGATCGTGCTGTTGGAAATTTCGATCTTTATGAAGAATTTTCTAAAATACAGGGATTGTTTACTGCGCTAAATTTTGTAGCCTATTTCGTCGGAATTTTAGTACTTCTTTCAGGAATCATTGGCATTAGTAACATTATGCTAATCGTTGTAAAAGAACGTACAAAAGAAATCGGTATTCGTCGAGCTTTAGGAGCCACACCTTGGAGCATTCGCGCGCAGATATTATTGGAATCAATATTTTTGACCATTATTTCAGGAATGGCAGGAATCGTTTTGGCAAGCGCAGTGCTTTGGTTAGTGAATTATAAAATGAGCGGAATGGACACTAGTGAAATGATGTTTTTAAATCCATCCGTAAATATAGGAGTGGTCTTTATTGCCTTAACAATTTTGATTGTTTCGGGACTTTTGGCAGGATTAATTCCCGCGCAAAACGCTATAAAAGTAAAACCTGTTGAAGCATTAAGAACCGATTAATAACAAATAATGGAATTAACAAGCGATTCAAAAGTTGACGAAGTTTTCAAAAGCTATCCAAAAGAGGTAAAGCAGCAAATGCTTCATCTTAGAAAGTTGGTTTTAAAAACAGCTTCAGAAATTGAAGATCTTGAAATACTTGAAGAAACTCTAAAATGGGGCGAACCGAGTTATGTAACAAAACACGGAAGCACGCTACGAATGGATTGGAAACAAAAAAATCCAGAACAATATGCGATGTATTTTAAATGTACTTCCAAACTAGTAGAAACTTTTAAAGTGGTTTTTAAAGATAAATTCAACTTTGAAAAAAGTAGGGCAATACTTTTCAACTTAGATGAAAAAATACCCGAAACCGAATTAAAAGAGTGCATCACAATGGCGCTCACGTATCATAAAATAAAACAATTGCCTCTTTTAGGCACTTAAATAATCATCAATCAGAGAATAATTTCAACAACCAAAGAAAATGAAAAAATCAAAAACCATAATCATCCTTGTCACAATCGCAGTTTTGTTTGTGGCCTCTATGTATTGGCTATACTCCAAAAACATTGAAGATCCAGTTGTTTACGAAACTGAAAAACCTGTAATGGGTTCAATTTTGAAGAAAACCGTTGCTACAGGAAGCATTGTTCCAAAAGAGGAAGTACTCATAAAACCCAATATTTCAGGAATTATTGATGAAATTTTCGTGGAAGCAGGTCAAGTGGTAAAGGCCGGAGACTTGATTGCTAAAGTAAAAGTGGTCCCAAACGTTTCATCTTTAAATAGCGCGAAAAGCAATATTAACAGCGTTCGCACCCAAGTTGAAACCGCGCGTCTTGCTTTTGAAAATCAAAAAAACATTTATAACCGTCAGAAAGAACTTTTTGAAAAAGGAGTAATCTCTGCCAATGAATTTGACAATGCGCAATTGTCCTACAATCAATCCCAACAAAGGTTGAAGCAAGAACAAGTAGGTTTAACCGCTGCAAGCCAAAACTACGATATTGTAAAAACTGGAACTACCAGCGGATTGGGCGCTTCAGCAAATACTGAAATCCGTGCTACTGTTGCAGGAATGGTTTTGGACGTTCCCGTAAAAACAGGAAATCAAGTTATTGAAGCAAATAACTTCAATGACGGAACCACAATCGCAACTATTGCAGATGTTGACAAAATGATTTTCGAAGGAAAAGTTGATGAAAGCGAAGTAGGAAAAATTAAGGAAGGTCTTCCGTTAGAAATAACTGTTGGAGCGCTTCCAGATGAACTTTTCAATGCCGAATTAGACTACATTGCTCCAAAAGGTGTAGATGAAAACGGCGCAATTCAGTTTGAAATAAAAGGAACGATGAAGAGTTTAGATACAACTAAAACCTTCATTCGCGCTGGGTTAAGTGCAAACGCTTCTATTATTTTAGCTAAGGCTGAAAACGTACTAACTATTAAAGAAGCCTTGGTCCAATACGACACAAAAACTCAAAAACCTTTCGTAGAAGTTATGGTTGGAGACCAAAAGTTCGAAAGAAAAGATATAGTGCTAGGCGTAAGCGACGGCATAGACGTAGAAGTAAAAAGCGGCGTGTCCAAAGACGACAAAATAAAAGTCTGGAACCAACTAAAACCAGCCCCACCAACAGGAACAGGAGGAAGAGGATAAAAAACTTTGTGCCCTCTGCGAAGACCTTTGTGCCCTTTGTGGTTAAAAACCGCAACTAACAATTAAAAATCATAATTTTTGTAACGCAAAAGCAATACAAAAGACATATTCAGTAATAAAACAACTTATGAAGAAGATAGCAATCCCTTTCTTGTTTTTAATACTCAGCATTTCCTTAAGTGCCCAAGAAAAACTTTGGACGCTACAAGAATGCGTAACGCATGCATTGGAAAATAATATTTCGGTTAAGCAAAGTCAATTAGATTTAGAATTAACTGATGCCGATAAACTAGACGCAATTGGCAATTTTCTTCCAAGTATTAATGCGAATGCGAGCGCTTCAAAAAACACAGGTTTAAGTTTAAATCCAACCAATAATCGCCTGGAAAGCACAACTTTTGGTTCAGCTTCAGGAGCAATAAATGTGGGTTACACTTTATTTGACGGTCTTCAAAACGTTCGCCAATTGCAACGTGCAAAACTTTCAGAACTTGCGGCTCAGTACCGTTTAGACAAGATGAAAGACGATATTGCGCTTTTGGTGGCAAATTCATACTTACAAGTTTTGCTGAATAAAGCAAACCTAGAAGTTTCAAAATCGCAGAACATCGTTACCCTTCAACAGTTAGACAGAACAAATAATCTTGTAGATGCAGGAGTGCTTCCACGAGGAGATCTTTTGGAAATAAAAGCAACAGACGCCGGAGAGAAACAAAGAATCGCAGTAGCTGAAAACACAGTGAAAATTTCGCTTATCAATCTTGCTCAACTCTTATTGGTGAAGGATTATTCAAGTTTTGATATTGCTGATGAAGAATATAAAATTGTTGATGACGGCATTGCAGATAAAGACGTAAATGAAATAATCAATAGCGCCAAAGAAACCCGTTCCGAAGTAAAAATTGCACTAAAAAACGTGGAGCTTGCAGAAAAGGATGTACAGATTTCCCAAGGAAATTTTTACCCAACACTTTCAGCTTTTTTCGGGTATAACACGCGTTATGCAGATAATGATCCACTGGATCGTGCATTTACAGAACAATTATATTTGAATGATGGTATTGGTTATGGACTTCAACTTAACGTTCCTATTTTCAACGGTTTTTCCGTGCGAAGCAACGTAAAGCGAAATAAGGTAAATTTGAAAAATACCGAATATCAATTAGAGCAAGCCGAGCTTGATTTAGAGTCCAACGTTTACCAAGCTTACGTAGATGCAAACGGCGCGTTAAAAGCCTACGAAGCCGCAACAGTTGCTTTAGAATCACAAGAACTAGCCTACCAATACGCTAAAGATCGTTATGATGTTGGGCTTACAAACGCATTCGATTTTAGCCAATCAAAATTGCGTTTCGACAATGCTAAGATTGAAGAAAACAGAACTAAATTTGAATACATTTTTAAATTGAAAGTTTTAGAACTTTATTTTGGCGTTCCAGCAAGTGAATTAAAATTTTAACTATGAAGAAAAAAACACTCATTTGGATTATTGTAGTTGTTGCCTTGCTTATCGTTTTGCTAATAGTTGGAAAAAAAGCAGGATGGTTCGGGAAATCTGGGAATTTCAAAGAAGTTGAAATAACCAAAATTGAGCCAATTGATATAATCGAAACCGTGGCCGCAACTGGAAAAATTCAACCGGAAGTGGAAGTAGCACTTTCTTCTGAAGTTTCTGGAGAAATCATTGAACTTCCTATAAAAGAAGGTCAAACGGTTGAAAAAGGCGATCTTTTGGTAAAGATAAATCCGGATCTTATTCAAGCCGCTGTAAGCCAATCGCAAGCTGGACTTCAGAATGTACGTGCCCAATTGGCGCAAGCAGAAGCCAGCCAGAAAAACGCACAATTAAATTATGATAGAAATAAATCACTTTTTGAAAAAGGCGTGATTTCAAAATCTGAATGGGATCGTTCTGTTACGGACTATGATATGGCGAAAGCGAGTTCTAAAGCAGCCTATTACAATGTTCAGAGCGCTTCAGCAAACGTAAAACAATCTGTAGATAATCTTTCCAGAACCACTATTTATGCGCCAATGAGCGGAACAATTTCTAAACTTTCGGTAGAACTTGGTGAAAGAGTAGTAGGAACCGCACAAATGGCTGGAACCGAAATCGTTCGCGTTGCAAACCTTCAAAATATGGAAGTGGAAGTTGATGTAAACGAAAATGATATTGTGAAAATCGCTTTGGGAGATTCAACCACAGTCGAGGTTGACGCTTATTTAAAGCGTGAATTTAAAGGTGTAGTTACAGCAATCGCGAACAGTGCAGAAAGCTCCTTAACAGCGGATCAAGTAACAAATTTCAAAGTAAAAGTGAGTATTCTTCCAGATTCTTACAAAGACCTAACAGAAGGGAAACCTGAAAGTTATTCACCATTCCGACCTGGAATGACTGCTACTGTTGATATTATTACCAATAAGAAGAAAAATATAATTGGTATTCCTATCAGTTCCATCGTAATAAAAACGGATACCACAGATACCAAAAAACCAAGCACAAGTGAAGTTCCTAATACAAATACAGAAAAATTTGAAGCAGTTTATGTGAAAGTTGGCGAAGAAGCAAAACTACGCGTAGTTAAAACTGGAATTCAAGACGATTCAAACATTGAAATATTATCTGGTTTGAAAGAAGGTGAAACCGTAATTACAGGTCCTTACAACACGGTTACAAAATTATTGAAACAAGGTGATAAGGTAGAAGTTGCCACTCCAGCAAAAGATAAAAAAGAAAAGTAATGGCAACCATTCTGTGTCTTGAAACTGCCACTACCAATTGTTCGGTAGCCATTGCAGTTGATGGTAAAATAATAGCTCTTCGCGAAGAAAACAACCAAAAATTTTCTCACGCTGAAAAACTGCATGTTTTTATTGATGAAGTTTTAAAGAAAGCCAAGATTGATAATAAGCAATTAAATGCCATAGCGGTCAGCAAAGGTCCAGGTTCTTATACAGGCTTGCGGATTGGTGTTTCAGCAGCAAAAGGACTTTGTTTTGCGTTAGACATCCCATTGATTTCTACGCTTACTTTAGAAGTAATTGCGCAGCAAGTTCAGCAAGACACACGTTATATAATTCCAATGATCGATGCGCGAAGAATGGAAGTTTATTCAGCAGTTTTTAATTCTGAAAAAAAACAAATCCGTGAAACCAAAGCTGAAATTTTAAACGATAATTTCTTTGAAGATTATTTGAATGAAGGGAAAGTAGTTTTTATAGGAGACGGCGCCCTAAAATTTGAAAAAATCTGTAAACACAAAAACGCCGTTTTCCTAAGTGACGCTTGCCCATCAGCGTCAGATATGGCAATACTTGCCGAAGCGAAATACAAAATAAGCGACACTGAAGATGTCGCTTATTTTGAACCTTTTTATTTAAAGGAGTTTATGATGGGTTAAATTTTCGCCTATAAGAGAGTGTCAAAATATGCAACTACTTTTATAAGATCTGCCTCTTTATCTACATCAAGATTGTTATTCCCAATATAGGTTTTCACCTCTGTTTTTTTTG
Source organism: Aequorivita sublithincola DSM 14238 (assembly GCF_000265385.1). Taxonomy (NCBI): domain Bacteria; kingdom Pseudomonadati; phylum Bacteroidota; class Flavobacteriia; order Flavobacteriales; family Flavobacteriaceae; genus Aequorivita; species Aequorivita sublithincola. Next base: position 885,657 of record NC_018013.1, on the reverse strand, counting down.
AATCCATCACTTTTAGTACTTTGGATTTGCTTGTGGGCAATTCGTAAAAAGTACCATCTTTAACTAGATAATATTTTGTTACTTTATCAAACGACGGTGGTGAATCACGCTGGTATGAGGTTTTAGCCTTTTGAGGTTCAATAAACTTAGCGGTGGTTTTTTTGTACAAATCGTACGTTTTTCCATCGGTCAAAACATTAAAATATCCGCCTTTTTCATTGGAACCTTCATACGGAACGAAAACATAATTATCATTGTTTATTTTAACATAGATACTTGGGTCTTTCATTAAAGCCCCATATTTTTCTTCAGAAACATGACTTTTTATTTCAATTTCGTCTGCATACGCATTGTAGCGCATCGGAACTTTTGTTTTTAAAAGTCTGTCGTCCTGATAGATATTTCCAACTAAAAAAGTAGGGTTAAGGTAGGCTTCATTTTTTATGGCATTGAAGGCAGCTTCGGTCAATCCGAAAGCAAGTGCCTTTTCATTCATATCAATGGTTCTTAAAAGAAAATCGAAATTACCATTGGCTCCTCCAGAAGAACCGGCAGCATTCATGCCGCTTCCGCCAAATGTACCTTTTTGGGCAAAACAATGAGATATCAAAAGCATACTTACAGCAAAAAGAATTATTTTTTTCATAATTAAAGTATTTTGAGATTGATATAAATATACTCATTTATATTTATATGAATCAAGTGAATTTTGATGTAACCACTTTTAAGACAGGGTTTAATAAAAAAAGCGACACTAAAATGTCGCTTTTCTATGCTTTTGTATAAAAATAAATCAACTATAATATTGAGTCAAAATAGGAAACAAGCTTTATCATATCTGCTTCCTTGTCAATATCAAGATTGTTTTGTTTTATATAATCTTTTATTTCATCCTTCTTGTTACTCATCATTTTAAGCACTTTTGATTTGCTGTTTGGCATTTCAAGAAACGTTCCGTTTTGCACTAAATAGTAGATGGTGGTTTTTACGAAAGATGGTGGCATATCTTTTTCATAAGTAGTTCGAGCTTTTTTTGGCTCTCTAAATACAGCTGTTGTTTTTTTGTATAAATCGTATGTTTTACCATCGCTAAGCACATTAAAATAGCCTCCTTTTTCATTGCTTCCATTCAACGGAACAAAAACGTAAATGTCTTTCACAATCTTCACAAAAATATTTGGATCTTTGATTAATGCGCTATAATTTTCAGAAGTATTATTTTTCTTAATTTCAATTTCGTCGGCAAAGGCGTTGTAGCGCATAGGTACATCATCTTTTATCAACTGATCTCCCTGAAATATTTTTCCTTGTAGAAAATTTGGGTTTGAGTAGGCTTCATCTTTAATTGCACTGAATTCAGCCTCAGTAAGACCAAAAGCCAACGATTTCTGATTTATGTCTATGGTACGGGCATAAATATCGTAATTGCTATTATTGGCTTGAGAATAGCCTGAGATAGCTGTGAGAGCGATGAGCCCGATTATTAAAAGTCTTTTCATGATAATTATTTTTAGTGTGTTATTTATAGATGATTGATTTTTACAAATTAAACATTATTTTTTTAATGTTTCCAAATTAAAATGATGCACATCACGTTGTGGGAAGGGTATGGAAATTCCTGCAGCTTCCAATCTTGCTTTTCCTTCTTCTAAAACTAACCAACGAAGGTTCCAGAAATCCTCATTTTTAGCCCAATAACGAACTGTAAGATTTACTGAACTGTCACCAAGTTCTTCCACGGCAACCATTGGCATTTTGTCTTCAATATTAAAAACCGTTTCTTGTTCTGAAACTAGTTTGAGCAATATGTCTTTCGCTTGTTTTATATCATCATCATAACCTATGCCAAAAGATAGCTTTTCTCTTCTCACTCCTTCAATAGAATAGTTTATAATATTATCGTTACTTAATTTTCCGTTGGGAAGAATGGCTAATTGATTCCCAAAAGTGGTGAGTCTTGTATTAAAAATTGAAATTTCCTTTACCGTTCCATCAACACCTTGCGCACTGATGAAATCGCCAACTTTAAATGGTTTTAGCAATAATATCAAAACGCCACCAGCAAAGTTTGAGAGCGAACCTTGTAATGCCAAACCTATGGCAAGACCTGCAGCACCAATAATGGCAACTAACGAGGCGGATTCAACACCAAGCTGGGTTATCACTAAAACAAATAGTACAATTTTCAATCCCCATCTAATTAGACTTGCAATAAAATTTTCTAGTGTGGGATCGTAATCTGTTTTGTTAAAAAACTTTTTTATGAAACGGTTGATTATTTTTATAAGCCAAAGACCAATCAGCAGCATTAAAATGGAGCCAATAAGGCTCGGCAAAAAGTCAATTAATTTTTGTCCATATCGTTCTAAATAGATGTCAAAGTTTTGAAATTTATCCATAAAATTTATTCTTTTTTGTTTAGTGATTCAATTGCAATTTTTGTGTCTTCCACTGGAAGTTTACAGGCGTTGTTTACGCAAACATAGATAAGTGTTGCATCTGGGGTGTATCTGTTTTCAAATAGCGGCCCGCTGTTTTCGCCTTTACTTCCAGCAATAATTATATTGGGTAGGTAGTGTTTGTTTAATTCTTTTATTTTTTCTGAAACGTCTTTTCCCACGATTACAACTTCATAAAAATCGTTTTGAAAACTAGAGAGTAAATCCAGCCAATTTGAAAATCCGCTTGGATATTGTTCAATTTCTACTGAAACATTTTTAAACATTTGATGCGAAATTTCATCAAAACCAGTCTCTTCAAAATATTTTGAAAGCACGAAAAGATTCTTCGCCATCACTGAGTTTGAAGCAGGAATCACATTATCGCGATATTCAAAATTTCGTGTTACGATCGCCGCATCTTCCTTTGAAGTGAAATAGAACATCTGTTTCTCTTCATCAAAAAAGTTGGTCTTCGCATAATCTGCCATTTTTTTTGAAAGCGTCAACCATTTTTCATCCAAAGTGGCTTGGTATAAATCTATAAAAGCTTCAATGGTGAAGGCATAATCCTCCAAAAACCCATTGATACTGCTTTTTCCGTCTTTGTAATTGTGAAAAAGCGCTCCGTTTTTTTGAAGTTGTTTTTCAGAAATAAAGGCTGCATTTTTAAGCGCAGCATCCAAATATTCTCTTTTGCCGAAGGTTTTATAAGCATCTACATATCCCTTCAGCATCATTGCATTCCAGGAAGTGAGCGTTTTGTCGTCCAATCGTGGTTTTGGTCTTTTGTTGCGATAGGCTAGAAGTGTGTTTTTCCAGTCTTCTTTTTTTTGTTGAAATGCTTCGGAAGTAATTCCAAATTCCTTCTCAATTTCGTCATCTGTCTTTTTTCGGATAAGTACGTAATGGTTCTTTTCCCACTTTCCGTAGCTGTTCACATTATAGTATTCTTTAAAAATATCGAAATCATCTTTCAATATTTTCTGTAATTCTTCCGAAGTAAAAACGTAAAAAGCACCTTCTTCCAGTTTGCCGTTTTCATCTTTGCTGTCTGCATCTAGAGAAGAATAGAATCCGCCTTCATCGTTGGTCATATCTCGGGCTATAAAATCCAAGGTTTCTTCAACTACTTCTTTGTAAAGTGGTTTTTTTGTAACTAAATAGGCGTTGCTATAAAGGCTTACGAGTTGTGCATTGTCATAAAGCATTTTTTCGAAATGTGGCACATGCCATTTTTCGTCTGTGCTGTAACGCGCAAATCCGCCGCCAATTTGGTCGTAAAGACCGCCATAAGCCATTTTGTCTAGTGTTAGCGTTACATAACCAAGTAAGTCTGCATTATTTTCTTGAACAGCTTGTCGCAGTAAAAACTCAAGATTGTTTGGCATCATAAATTTTGGAGCGCCTTTAAATCCGCCGTTCTTGGCATCGAAATTCTGCGATAGATTCTCAACTATTTCTGAAGTAGGATATTTTGCAAAGTCCACATCTTCCGTATTCAAATGCACCAAATCCATACTTTTTATGCCTTCTTCCAATCTATTGGCGTAGGCCATCAACTTTTCGGGTTCTTCGTTGTAAACTTTTTGAATTTGCTCCAGAGCATCTATCCAATCGTTTTTTCTGAAATAAGTCCCACCCCAAACAGGTCTGCCGTCGGGAAGTGTAACCACATTAAGCGGCCAACCCGCGCTACCAGTCATAAGTTGCACGGCGTTTATATAGGTTTGGTCCACGTCTGGGCGTTCTTCTCGATCCACTTTTACGGAGATAAAATTTTTATTCATCACCGCTGCTACTGTACTGTCCTCAAAACTTTCGTGTTCCATCACGTGGCACCAGTGGCAAGCTGCATAGCCAATGCTTATAATCAGTAGTTTCTTCTCCTTTTTTGCTTGCTGAAGAGAAGCTTCACCATAAGGTTTCCAATTCACAGGATTGTGGGCGTGTTGAAGCAAGTAAGGACTGGATTCGTGAATTAAATCGTTTGTATAGGGATGTGTTTCCAAGGTTTCATTTTTAGAGGAATTGCAGCCAATAAATAAGGTCGTTACCAGAAAAGCAAATAGTAAGCGCATAGCTGAATTTTAGAAAAACAAAAATACGCTTTTGAAAGCTCAAAAGCGTATTTTCAATAATTCGTGAGGATTATTAATTTACTTCGAAAGTGATTTTCACATTCACTCGGAAATGAGTGATTTTATCATTGTCAATCACACAACTTTGTTCCCGAACATAAACGGAACGTATATTTTTGATGCTTTTTCCAGCTTCGTTTACTGCGTTACGGGTTGCGTCTTCCCAGCTGTCTTTTGAGCTTGCAAGGATTTCAATTACTTTTAATACTGCCATAATTTTTTGGTTTTTTTGTCTTAGTCCCAATAGCTATCAGGAGTTCGAAATATTAATAAAGTGTCAAGTTACAATTATTGAAATTCAATTATCTGAAAATTAAGTTAAAAGCTGGTGATTTAACGCCGATCCATAAAGGGGAGGATTGTAATTTGGATAAAATACCTTTGAGTTGGCTCTTTTAAGGGCTGGGGTCAGACCGAGTCTGAACCCCCAACCCCTAAAGGTGAGAATAAGATTCAAATTAATAAAAAAATAAATCTGTATTTGCGTCTTTCAGAGCTGAGTAAAACCATCTGTCATCATTCATCAGACTTTTACCCATTAACAGCCTCAACACTATCAATCTGCCCGTTCAACATTTCCTTCAACATAGTTTCAATTCCATTTTTTAAGGTAATGGTTGAAGAAGGACAACCACTGCACGCACCTTGAAGGATCACTTTTACTGTTTTGGTTGTTTCATTAAATGAATCAAAAAGTATATGGCCGCCATCTCTTGCTACAGCGGGTTTTACGTATTCATCCAAGATGGAGATTATCTCTTTTTCGAGCTCGGTATGTGGTTTTTGGTTTTGGTCTAAAGTATTTTCAGTTGAAGAAATGCTTTCAGAAGGAGTCGTTTTAGCTGAAGCTTCTTCATTTAAAACAGACTTTCCATCCTCAATAAACTTTCGGATGAATTCTCTGATTTCCATAGTTAGGTCCTGCCATTCCACCCAATCGTGTTTCATTACTGAAATATAGTTGGAGCTGATAAAAACTTCCTTTACAAAGGGAAAGTTAAACAAGGCTTTTGCTAAAGGCGAATTTGTTGCTTCATCACTATTTTTGAATTCAAAAATACCCGTTGCCAAGGTTTTATTGGCAATAAATTTCATTACCGTAGGATTCGGTGTACTTTCGGCATAAATAGTTATTGGAAGTTTTTTAGGAGTATCCATTTCTGTGATTACAGATTTTCCGGAATTCAAATATTCTGCAATGGAATCTGCAACTTCTTCTTGCACGTCTTTCCATTCCAAAATGTCGTATTTTTCAATAGCGATGAAATTTTGTGAAATATAAACCGTTTTCACAAATGGAAGATAAAAAAGTTGTTGCGCCAACGGACTGGCTTTTGCCTCGTCAATATTTTTAAACTCGTAGCTAGTAGAGGGCGTTAAGAAAGAATTGGCAATAAATTTAACAATGTTTTGGTTGGTAGTTTGAGAAATTTCTATGTTAAAATGCAACATTTGGTTATTTTTTTTGCGAAATTATAAAAAGAAAAACAATGTATTCAATATATTTGGCATCTTAACACCCCTATTATGAAAAAATTATTACTTCTGCTGCTTTTTATAGTTCCCTTCTTTTCCATAGCGCAGCCAGTTTCATTATATAAGCAGTTTAACGGTCGTTATGAATTTACGGCAGTTGGTAATACGCTAAATACTCACGAAAATAATAACTCGGGACCTTGTGATATATTACTTCAGAGTAGTGCAGTCTTAAATCTAAACGCTGGACAAACTTTTGTTTCCGCACATTTATATTGGGGTTCTGTTGGACCAGGTGATTTTGATGTGGCTATTAATGGAACAGCTGTAAGCGCAGAACGTGTTTTTGGTTATAATTTTGATGGACGGCCTTATTTTTCAGCTTATGCAGATGTTACCAATTTAGTAGCTGCAGCTGGAAATGGTACTTACACTTTTTCTGAAATGGATGTTCAGGCATACGTGTATCCTAACAGCCCTTATTGTGGTACCAACTTCGGAGGTTGGGCTATTTACATAATTTATGAAGATGCCTCATTATTGCTCAATCAAATAAGTCTTTATGATGGGTTACAAGTTGTTTCAAGAACCGACCCTCCATTAGATATACTTCTTACGGGCATAGAAGTTTCATCGGATAGATTTTCTAAAATAGGATTCTTAGCTTGGGAAGGAGATCGAGGTCTTGCAGACGGTGAAAGATTAATTATTGATGGGGTAATTATGTCCAACGCGCTTAACCCTGCTGATAATGCATTTAATGGAACCAATAGTTATACCAATTCCTCCGTAAATTATAACATGGATCTGGATTTCTATGATTTAACGGGAATTATTGCTACGGGTCAAACAGAAATACCAATACGATTGGAATCTGCAGCAGATCTTATAATGGTAAATAACATAATTACCAGCGTAAACTCTGAATTACCAGATGCAACCATAGAAATAGATGATCTTGGGGTTCTCTGTGAAAACAATAATATAGATGTTGAATACACAGTATATAATGTAAACAGTACCAATAAGCTTCAAGCAAATACGCCAATTGCATTTTATGCGGATGCTGGTGGAGGAACTACACTGATAGGCCAAACAGCAACGGCGAATGTTATACCGTTAGGTGGTTCCGAAAGTGGAACTATAACGCTAACTATACCAACCGCTACGCCAAACAACTTTGTGCTAAGGGCAAGAGTTGACGATATTGGAGATGGAACGGGTCCGGGTACTGGTACTGGTGTTGTTTCAGAAACAAATGAAGATAATAATGAATTTGAACTTCCTATTGATTTAAGTCAAGCAGGAATTCTTTTAGATCCGGGGCCAGCATGTCTTGGTCAGCCATTAATCTTGAGATCTGGTGTTACCGATCCGCCATACAACATTCAATGGTTTAGAAATACGGTAGCAATTCCTGGAGCAACCAATCCAAACTATTCGGTTACTCAGAACGGTATCTATTATGTAGAAGCAGTAGATGGAATTTGTCGAGTAGAAAGCAATCCAATAGTAATTACATTTAGACCTCAGCCAGTTGCCAATACCGCACCAGATATGTTCCAGTGCGACTATGGTACTACCGCCGGAACTTTTATTTTGACGGATAATGATGATGATATTTTGGGAGGTCAAAATCCGGCAGATTTCAGAATAACATATTACGATACCTATCAAAAATCATTTGATGGGGTTCCTGGAACAGAAATTTTGGGTGGGGTGCAATTAATTGTTCCTCCTTCGCCACAAACTATTTATGCGCGAATTGAAGACAATACAGGTTCTTGTTTTGATCTTACTGATTTCAAAATATTCTTTAGCCGTGCCATTGCAGGTATAGTTCCTCCATTTAAAAACTATTGTGATTACAATATGGACGGTACTGAACTTATTGATCTTGAAGCAGAATTCAACCCTGCTATATTGGATGGCCAGCAAGCTTCTAGATATAATATTACCTATCATCTCAGTCAACCAGATGCTGACAATGATACGGGTGCCGTAGCAATTCCATACCTAGTTACTGCACCGAGCGAACAAATATTTATAAGGCTCGAAAACAAAAACGATAACACCTGTGTTGATACTTCGCGAAACGTAACCATCAATATTGATACACCACCAACCATAAACACAACGCCGCCAAACCTTATTCTTTGTGACAATAACAACGATGGTTTTGCAACTTTCAATCTTAATTTACAAACACCTATAATAACGCTGGGCGATCCTGCCTTGATTGTTACATATCACCGAACCTTGGTTGATGCACAAAATGGTTCCTTGCCTATACTTACCCCTAACGCTTATATTAACGACCGTAAATACTTAGATTTCCCACATCTTGATCCTTTAGATCAAGATTATGGAACAGGTGGTGTTTGGGCGCGTGTTTCAAGTGGAACTAGTAGTTGCGTTGCCGTTGTTCCTTTTACGTTGGAAGTTAGGTTTTCTCCAGTGGGAGTTACTCCAGATCCATTACGTGTATGTGACGATGCCGTTGCTGATGGAATCACTCGTTTTGATCTTACCGTGGTTCGCGATGAGGTATTGGGAACTCTAGACCCTCTTGGCTTTGATCTTTATTATTTTGAAGACTTTAGTCAAGCAGTTGCCGCAGGTGATTTGGCTATTACGCCAACGCCAGATTTTTCACAGGCAATTGGAGATCCTACCAATTTTTTCAATGCAACCAATCCGCAGACTATTTACATATTGATTGTAAGCAATGCTGGTGGAACTATACCGCCTAACCCAAATAGTGCTGAAGGCTGTTATGATATTGTAGAGTTAATATTGATTGTAGAACCAAGACCTGAAGATCTCGGCCCTTTTGAATGGGAACTTTGTGATGATGAATTGCAAGGAAGTACACTAACAGATGGAATTTCAACATTCGACCTTACTAGTAGAACTGCACAAGTAACCAATAACATTCCAACGCTCACTGTAACTTGGTTCTTAACCTATGCAGATGAAACGGCAGATAACCCAATTCCGAATCCAGAATTATTTCAAAATACTGAAACACCTCAAACCATAATTGGTAGGGTTACTTCAGCATTTGGTTGTAACACATTGGTGACGCTTACCTTAACAGTATTGCCAAACCCAAGCCCTAATTTTGACCCAATTCCACTGACGCTTTGCGACAATGGTATTAATGGTGATGACGGTATTGCTGAAGGTTGGGACCTTACTTTGGCAGATGATGATATTATAGATGGAGAGGATGATGTTGCCGTATTGTATTACGATACATACGCAAGAGCAGAAGCAGGCCTTGCAGGAACAGAGATTGTGATGCCTTACACCAACACTTCCAATCCACAAATTGTTTATGCAAGAGTAACAAAAACAGTTCCTCCTGCAACTTTAGGATGTTTCACAATTGTAGAGTTAAAATTAATTGTAACCCCACTTCCCGATAAACCGAAGAAGCCTGCTTTTTCAGATCCATTTATTGGTTGTGATAATAGTGGAAGCGGTACAGGTATTTTCAATCTTACACTTCAAAACGATGGTGTTATTGGAGACCAAGATCCAGCTGATTTTGTATTGCCGATTACTTATTACTTGTTAGAGGCCGAAGCTATTGCAGGTACACCTTCAATAGTAGGCCCTGAATCATATATTGCTTCGGGTGGTGAAATTATATGGGTACGTCTAGAGAGCAGCGTTACGGGTTGTGTTAGGATATCCTCTTTTGAGTTAGCACTAGAACTTTTCCCAACCATAGCCGTTGGTGCAGATTTAACCGAATGTGATGATTTAACGTTTAATAGTACAGATACAGACGGCACTTCAATCTTTAATCTTACGGTGAATACTTCGGTAATTAATGGTGGTAATTCAGATTTGGACGTGTTTTATTACGCTAGTCCAATAGACCAAACAAACAATAATCCTATTCTCAATCCTGCCAATTATAGAAATACAACACCTGGACTGCAGACCATTTTTGTAACCGTATTTAGTGCAAATGGTTGTAGAGCAACAAATAGTTTTAATATTATCGTTGAACCAACTCCAGACGCAATCTCACCAGGCGAAATGGTTGCTTGCGATTCTGATTACGATGGTTTTGCACTCTTCGATTTAACTACACAAGACGATTTTATTACGAACGGAGATGCAGATTTAGCAGTATCATACCACAAAACCTTATTGGATGCTATAAATAATGTGCTTCCAATAACGGCTCCCTACAAAAATGACGTACCATACAATGACACACCAATTACAGATCCTTTACTTCCTGGCTACGGAACAGGTGGTGTTTGGGCAAGAGTAATAAATACTTCGCCACCTCCAAATTCCCTTGGTTGTCAGCGTATCATTTCATTTGCGCTAAAAGTAAATGCTGCGCCAAATGCAACAATTCCCACCCCATTCAGAAAATGTGATGATGATGGAGTAGAAGATGGTTTTACAGAATTTGATCTAAACGAGAAAAAGGCTGAAATTTTAGGTTCTTTGGACCCAGCTGGATATGATGTTTATTATTATGTTTTAGAAGCAGATGCTATAATTGCAGGAGACCTTGCCTTGAGCAATCCAGATTTTTCGGCAGCAATTTTAACCCCCGGTGCTTTTACAAACACAACAAATCCGCAAACAATCTATGTTTTGGTTGTTGGTAATATTTCAAGTAGTATACCGCCAAATCCAAACGGAGGTGAAGGTTGTTATGATATTGTACCATTGGATTTGATAGTAGATCCAATCCCCGGAAACAACGGTCCTTTTGAAAATTTCCTTTGTGATGATGAATTACAGGGCAGTACTCCAACAGATAATATTTCGACTTTTGACCTTACGTTAAACGATATTTTAATAACAGGCGGCGTTCCTGGTTTAACGGTTCTATGGTTTGATGCTTTAGGCAATCCAATCCCAAATCCTAAAACCTTTCAAAACTCTGCGACGCCAGAAACGGTAGTTGGAACGGTTTCTTCACAGTTCGGATGTTCAAACAGCGCTACTGTTACTTTAAATGTACTTCCAAACCCGAATCCAAAAGTTGATCCAACACCAATAACATTCTGTGATGACGATGATGATGGAATTGTGGATATTTTTGACCTTACTGTTCGCGATGATGAAATTATTAACAGACAAGTTGAGGTTTCAGTTTTATATTATTTTTCAGAACAAGAAGCAATAGATGCCGTTCCTGGAACTGAAATTTTAGGCCTTTATACAAACGTTGTGGCTTACAGTCAAACTGTCTATGCACGAGTTACAAACGATGTTCCGCCACAAGTTCTTCCTTGTTTTACTATTGTGGAACTGGAACTTATTGTGGTGCCATTGCCAGATGCTCCAAACGGAGACTTAAAAGATCCATTGATTGCTTGCGATGAAGATGGCGATGGTGATGCTATTTTTGATCTTACTGTTCAAAATGATGCAGTTTATGGTTCGCAGAATCAAACAGATTTTGAACCTATAACCTATTATACAAGTTTAGCCTTTGCCGAAGCTGGTACTAGCGCAATTGATCCAGCAGATGCTTATGAAAGCGGAGACAGAACAATATGGGTGCGTTTAGAAAGTATAGATACGGGTTGTGCACGTATTTCTTCTTTTCAAATTGAAGTAGGCGATTTTCCAGGAACTGGAACTGCAGACGACCTTGTTCTTTGTGATGATGAAATAAACGGAAGTACAAGAACTGATGGTCTTTCAACCTTCGATTTAACCTTGAACACACCAGTTATTACAGGAGGCGATCCTCTTTTAATTGTGAATTACTACGCTTCACAAGCCGATCAGGATAATGATATTCCTATTGTAAACCCAAAGGAATATCAAAACGAGATTACTCCAGTACAAGATATATTTGTTACCGTAATTGGTCAAAACACGTGTAGAAATACGCTTAGCTTTACCATAACTGTAAACCCAAATCCTGAACCAGTACAGCCAACAGCTTTATTTGCCTGTGATGTAGATAGCGACGGTTTTACCACTTTCGACTTGGAAAGCAAAACCGCTGAGATTAGAGGTGGTGACCCAACTCTAAGAATTACCTACCACGAAAGCTTATTGGATGCTAGAACTGGAAATGAGGCATTGGCAAGTCCATATGAAAATATATTTGCCTTCAATCAAACATTATTTGTTAGGGCTGCATATGATAATCCACCAGCAGGTACGGGTTGTTACACTATAGTTACTTTAGAACTTATCGTGAATCCTACACCAGTAATTCCATTGGATCTTCCAGACCTAGTGGCTTGTGACCCTAGTGGCTTTGCTGAATTCGACCTTACTTTACAAGAAGATTTAATATATGGAAGTCAGCCTAAAACAGATTATACGCTAACCTATCATTTAACTGAACCTGATGCAATTGCAGGAACTCCTGTTATTATTCAACCAGAGGAATTTACTAATAGTATAAATCCTCAAACAATTTGGGTGCGTTTAGATGACAATGCCACAGAATGTTATAAGGTTGGAAGTTTTGATCTTGTGGTAAATGATGGACTGCCAATTATCGATCCAACCCCATTAGAACAGTGTGATGACTTAGGCGAACCGAACGATAACATTACATCGTTTGATCTTACTCAAAAGAATAGTGAAATTACCAACGGTGTGCTCACTCAAGGAGTTTCCTATTTCCTTACCGATCAGGATGCGCAAGACAATATCAATCGTATAGATCCGGAAACTGCTTACATCAACGTAGATAATAACGGAAATCCAATCAATCCACAGGTTCTTTTCGTTCGTGTTGAGGATAGTAATAGTGCGTGTATAGATTTCACCACACTTACAATCAAGGTAATTCCTAATCCGAGTCCTGGCACTCCAGACGCCATAGAATTATGTGATGACAATGTAATTGTACCACCTGGTCCCGATGATGAAGTGGAACTTTTTGACCTTACCATTCGTGAGACACAAATCCTCAAAGGAAATAATTGGACAATTGGTTACTTTAGAAGTTATGAGGATGCAGTTAATATGGACGATGAAATAGTTGCGCCTGAAACAACAGCATTCCAGAATACTAGTAATCCACAAATTATTTATGTTCGTACTACGAATCCAAATTCACTTTGTTTTGAAATCGTAGAACTGGAATTAATAGTGAATCCATTACCAGATGATACTGCTGTAGTTTCTCCTTACATTATCTGTGCACCAGATGATAGTGAAATTGCCGTATTTAACTTGGAGACAAAAGTAGATGAAATTTTGGGTGGACAGTCCCAGCCACTTTTCGAGGTAAGTTTCTACATAGATCCAGTTGATGCGGAATTCGGACTTAACCGCATCGTAAATACTACGACCTATCAAAATAAAGATGCTGCCAACAACGCGATAAATCCACAAACTATTTACACAAGAATCACAAATACGGAGACAGAATGTGCAATTGGAGGTGTTCAAAGTTTTGAATTAATTGTGCAAAAGGGCGCAAGAGCTGTTGCTCCAGCAGAACCATTTATTATCTGCGACAACACGCCGCCTAGCGATGGTTATGCCGAGTTCGATTTAGAGGATGCTTCCAACCAGCAAGTTTCAGATCTAAGAGCTGAGATATTGGATGGTCAGGATCCAGCGGTTTATAAAATCACTTTCTATGAAACACTAGAAGGAGCAGAGACTGATACTGGCGCATTAACGTTCCCTTATGTAAATATCATCAATCCTCAACGTATTTATATACGTGTTACCAATTCAACTAACTTGTACGATCCGAAATGTTATGCGGTGGTTGATATGGTATTGAAAGTTGAGCAAATTGAAGACATAACACTAGATGGTGATTACCGTCTATGTGTGGACGAAAACGGAAACCCAATACCAGAAGATGAAGGCGGTCCTTCACCTCCAGTCATTGACACAGGTCTTGACCCCGCGTTATATACCTTCCAGTGGGATCTGGATGGAGTAATAATCATTGGTGAAACTGGACCTTCAATTATTGCATTGGAAGGCGGAGTTTATACAGTTACTTACACTGAACTTGACTCGCTTTGTGAGAATAGCGTTAGCGTAACAGTAACCGTGTCTTCCCCACCGTTTACTTATAAAGCTAATCTTCTAAACGGAGCCTTTGCGAACAACCATATTATCGAGGTTATAGCATTGGGCGAAGGTACTTACGAGTATCAACTAGACAATGGGCCGTTCCAAGACAGTAATATCTTTGAAAATGTTGATCCAGGTAACCATACAATTACCATTAAGGATATTTATGGTTGTGGTTCTGTAACGTTTGATGTTGGGGTGATAGACTATCCACCATACTTTACACCAAACAGCGATGGCTATCACGATACTTGGAATATCATCGGTATTGCAGCAGGCGATCCGACGGCTAAAATTTATATCTTTGACCGTTTTGGTAAACTCCTTAAACAACTGAGTCCATTGGGCACCGGATGGGATGGTACCTATAACGGCAGTCCACTGCCTTCAAGCGATTATTGGTTCCGTGTAGAATATAAAGAAGACGGAAACGCTAAGGAATTTAAAGGACATTTTACGTTAAAACGATAAACAGCAATTATGAACATCAAACAAATTCCCCTTATATTTCTTTTGATATCGTCGCTTTATGGATTTTCCCAAGATGGCATCCCTGTTTATTCAGACTATTTTGCGGATAACCTATATCTTTTGCATCCATCTATGGCTGGGGCTGCAACTCATAATCAGATTCGACTAACAGCGCGTCAGCAGTGGTTTGACCAAAAGGAAGCGCCAAATCTGCAGACCGTTAGTTTTAACGCAAGGTTAGGCGAACAATCTGGAGTAGGTGCCATTTTCTTTAATGATCAGAATGGGTATCACTCTCAAACGGGTGCATACCTTACGTATGCTCACCATATTATGTTTTCTAGAAGTGAAGCAGACCTTAATCAACTTTCCTTTGGTTTAAGTGCTGGAATTACACAACAAAGACTTGATGAAACTAATTTCGCTTTGGATGATTATGATCCTATAATTGCGGGGATTGTTCAGAGTACTTCCTATTTTAATGTGGATGCTGGAGTTTCCTATAATTTCTTAGATTTTTCAAGTCACTTTACTGTAAAGAATTTAATTTTTCAGAATAGATCCATTTATAGCGAAGACTTTGAATCAAACAATCAACGGAAATATTTACTTTCTGCAGCTTACGCAATCGGTAAGTATGGCGCAGATTGGAGCTATGAACCGTCATTTCTTTTTCAATTAACAGAGAGAACAGCAGAAAAGGCTATTGATATAAATTTTAAGGCCTATAGAACCATGGACTTCGGAAAATTATGGGGAGGACTTTCCTATAGAAGGAGTTTTGATGGAGCAGATTATCTAAATGGCTTAGAAACGAAAGGGCAAAAAGCACAATACGTTACGCCAGTTTTAGGAATTAATTTCAAAGATTTCATGTTCGCTTACACTTACAGCTATCAAGCTGGAAATGTAACGCTCCAAAGTGGAGGTTTTCATCAAATCACTTTGGGTTATGACTTTTTGGGAGGAAGACCAGAACCGTATGACTGTAACTGTCCTGCCATTAATTAAATCTTTCAGAAATAAATTTGAAATGCCTGACACTTGCACAAGTGTCAGGCATTTTTTTTAATCCCTAATCCCTAATCCCAATTTAGTCCTACGTCTTAAGTCTAAAAGTCCTACGTCAATTTTCAAAAAAATCATTCCCAAGAATAACTCTTTTTCTCAGCCTGCTTCTTTATGGCTTTAACCATTGCGTTTTCCAGTCCGTTGCTTGTTTCTTTTGTGTTTTCGGCTATATACTTTCGGCGTTGTTCGTTTAGATCCATAATTTGTTTTTGGATTGCTTCTCTTTCGGAACGCTTCAATTCAACATATTTCTTTATTTCAGAAGTGCTTTTCCCTTTTAATTCCTGTGGCAATTCTTCTTTTTTCAATTTATCATAACTGAAATCCGCTTCTTTTTCAGCATCCACTAAATCCCAAGTACTGTTGGTATATAGATGACTTCCTTTTGAAACTGATCTACTAACTGCATTTGCCTTACTGTATTCCGCAGCGTTATCGTCCTGCTCGTGTTGCACACGACTCTTGTTTTTCCCTTCACTTCCATAAGGAACATAGGTTTTATTCAATTTCACATTAAGTTGAATGATTACATCATCATAAGGCGAAGCCACATAAACAGTTTGTTGGTTTTGTTTTATGGCCATATAGTCGCCATAAGTAAGTTGGGCGCCGTCTTTCCAGTAACTATCTATTCCGTGAGTATAATCACCACAGAAAATAGTATTCACAACCACACCGTTTTCTTTGGCATTGGCCGCCGCGTCTTTGTAATTGGTTGGCCCTTGATTAAATGATTCATTCCCCGCAATGAAAACCATTTTTAAATCGTCATTTTCATTACCCCAATCCAGTTTGTTCAAGGATTCCTGAATTACGGCGCCGCAATATTCGCTACCGCCATTTGTGGTTAGCGAGAAAAGTTCTTTGGAAACATCATCCAAATCTTCTGTAAAACTTAAAATCTTCCGAATGTATTCGTCTTTGGAACTCAAATTATCGTTGCCATATTCATATAAGGCAATTTGAAGTTTTGGACGGTCACCGCCACGTTTTGCATAGCTAAGTTCATTCACTATTTCCCAGAGTTGTGCTTTCGCCTGGTCTATAAGTCCGTCCATGCTGCTGCTGGTGTCCAAAAGCAACGCCACTTTTATATAACGATCCTTTTTTGGGGTTGGAGTTTCAATTTTCGCCAATAAGGGCTCTTCGTTCTTTTTGGTTTCGGCCTTGCAGGAAACTGTTATAGCGAATACCGCGAGCATTAAAATAATTTGTAACTTTTTCATAATAGTTATTTTTAAGATTTATGTTAATTCATTGTATTTAAATAATTTGTCAAACTGTAAATCGGTCAACTTCATCTGTCACCCGTCATCCCACTTCCGCCATTTTTTTCCAACGGTATAAACTTAAAGCGAACTTATTTCTGAAAAAATCAACTTTGAGGGTTTGGCTAGTTTCAACCAGCAAAGACTATTTTTGGTTGAGGGAAGTATTAATTTGAATCCTTTTCTGAAGCTATTTTATAAAAACGTAATTTTAGACATTGAGCCAAAGTGCGTATGTTTACCGTTTTAAATACAAAATGAAAAACCTTCTTTTTCTTTTTTTGGCAGTTGCCTTTTTTGGTTCTACAGAAAGTTTTGCGCAAGTGAAGCGGCAGGTAGCCAAATCTTTTATGCTTAGGGGTGAAGTGGTGGATGGCGAAACTAATATGCCGCTTTCAAAAGTGAATGTCGAGATTTTGGGAGGGCAATATACTACGACCAATCTTTCGGGAAGCTTTGCTATTTCTGCAAAAATTGGTGACGAACTTGTTATAAAAAGTGATGATTTCCTCACGGTTTACTACACTATAAAATCCGACGAGTTTATAACCGTTCGGGTTGAAAATGCAAAACCTGAAGCCGCTCCTGAGTTGGCTAAAACAATTCAAAATAAAGAGCAAGCGAGTTTTAATGTCTATTTAGATTCTGCTAAATTTTTTCTGAAAAAAGACGCACAGAAAAGTATTGAATTCATCACTAAAGCTCTGGAACCAAGACGAGGTAAAACTATTTCAACAAAGGAAAATAGTCTGGCTTTTGAAACTTTGGGCGATATTAATTTATTTTGGAATCAGCCAGATTTGGCAGTGGATAACTATAAACAAAGTCTTCAAAGCATTAAAAATACTGATGTTTCTATAAAACTGGCGAAAGCTTTTGCGCAGAATAAAAACTATCAGGAAAGCATTTCAGCTTTTCAAAAATTGTTGAATGCAAATCTTTCAGCTTATCAAAAAGTTGAAGTTTATGAAGGTTTGGGAGATACTTATAAAGCTATTGACGATGGCGTGAAAAGTGTTTTCAATTATCAAAAAGCGTTAGATACGGCCAAGGATAATAAGATTATTCCGAAAATTACGAACTTAAATTCTAAGATAGGTGAAGCTTATGCCCAAAGTGGCGCGCTGAATGAAGCAGAAAGTTATTTTGACAATTCCTTGAAACTTGCAAAAAAAGAAAACAAACAGCGCGCAGTTTCAGAAAAAAATAAGGTGGCAGATTTTTACAATCAAAACCGCGAATACGAGAAAGAAATTCAGCTTCGTGAAGAAACTTTGGAGGAACTGAATTCAATGGATAAAGGCGTTACAGTTGACGATGAAGCCCTTTCGTCCCAACGCCAAAACTATAAAATCGCAAATGCTTTTGTGGCGCAAGAAAAGTATAAACAAGCAATTCCATATCTCGAAAAAAGTATTGCTGAAGCAGACAAGAAAGAAGATTTAATTGTTCAAAAAGACGCAGTAAGAAAGCTTTCCGAGATTTACCGAGACATTGGTGAGTTTGATAAAGCAACCGAAAGTTATCAGCGATATGTTGAGGTTGTGGACGAATTATACATTAAAAAGGAACAGGAAATTAGCCAAGCCGCGCGTTTTAGCAAAGAGGTAACCCAGAAGCAAAACCGAATCGCAAGTCTTGAAAACGACCGAAAATTAAATGAAAGTCGCTACAAACTTGCTTTTGAAAACCAAGAACTTATTCAAAAGAATGACCGCATTCAAAAATGGATTATTGGTTCTTTGATTCTGATTGTTTTGTTATTGTTTTTTGCTGCCTACACACAGTATAAAAACATAAAACAGCAGAAGTTCGCGAATAATGTTTTGGCATTGAAATCGCTTCGGTCGCAGATGAATCCTCATTTTATATTTAATGCGTTAAATTCCGTAAATAGTTTTATTGCGGTAAATGATGAACGTGCTGCCAATAAATATTTGACCGATTTTTCGTTGTTAATGCGTTCGGTTTTGGAGAATAGCGAGGAAGATTTTATTCCTTTGGAAAACGAAATTGAATTATTAGAACTTTATGTAAAGTTGGAGCATTTCAGATTTAAAGATAAGTTCAACTATAAAATTACTGTGGACGAAAAAATAAACTTGAATGAGTTTGTAATACCGCCAATGTTGCTTCAGCCATACGTGGAAAATGCCGTGTGGCACGGACTTCGATATAAAGATGAAATGGGTTTGTTAGAAATTAACTTTCAGCAAATTAATTCAGAAACAATAAAAATTTCCATAATTGATGATGGAATTGGTCGTTCAAAATCCAAAGAATTCAAAACCGAAAACCAGAAGAAACAGAAGTCCAAGGGAATGGGCAATACTCAAAAACGTATCGCAATTTTGAACGATATGTACAGAGACAAAGTTGATGTGAAAGTGGAAAACGTTTTCGATAATAGCGAAGGAACCAAAGTGGAACTAATTTTAAAGAAAGACTAATGAATAAATCCTTCCAGCGTTTTAAACGCTGGAAGGATTAAATAATGGAATATGAAACTAAACGCAATAATTGTAGAAGATGAAGAAACCAGCCGTGAAATTCTACGGAATTATTTGGTAAAATACTGTCCAAATATAGTGTTGAAAGGTGAAGCTGCAAATGTAGATGAAGCCCTGGTCTTAATCAGAAAAAACGATTTGGATGTAGTTTTTCTGGATGTAGAAATGCCTTACGGAAATGCTTTCGATTTGCTGGACAAAGTAGGCGATAGGCAGTTTGAAACCATTTTTGTAACGGCCTACAATCATTACGCAATGGATGCTTTAAACGCACACGCTTCCTATTATTTGCTGAAACCAATTTCCATAGATAAGTTGATAGAAGCCGTAGATTATGTGAATGAAATAAAGGAAAAGGAAAACAATCTTCAGAATTCCATTTTAAAGCCGCTCCAGACGCAAGTTGTTGGGAAGATTACAATTCCTTTGCAAAATGGTTTTGAAGTGCTTCAGATGGAAGATATATTGTATTGCCAGGCCGATGATAATTACACGCAGATTCATTTAAAAGTTGGAAAGCGATTGGTGAGCAAAACCTTGAAATATTTTGAAGATTCCCTTTCAGAAAATGGTTTTGCAAGAGTTCATAAATCCTATCTGGTAAATGTGAATGAAATCACGGAATACAAAAAAGGAAAAGGAGGAAGCGTAGTTCTTTCCAGCGGGAAAGAAATAATGGTGAGTCCTTCAAGGAAGAAGGATTTGTTAGCTTATTTTGGATAAAATAATAATCAAATTTTAGATATTAATAATTTTGAAGAAACTACTAGCGTTAATAATATTTTTTTCTCAATTATTATTTTCTCAAACGAGGGATGATGATTATGAAATATATTCTTTGATTTTAACTCAACGCTTGGAATTGGGAAATAAATCTGAAAAGGAAAAGATTGTATTGATTGAACAATTTATGGATGAATTTGATGGAAACTACGAAATTCTTGACCATAAAACTGATACGATTACAAAATCAGATTTGAGTATGCTTTATAGTATGACCTACAAAGACACAACATTTTTAAAAAGAATTATTAAAGAAAAAGATTTAAGAAATGTAATTACTCAATTAACGTCTGACAAATCTGAACATCCAAAAATTAAATCGGAATTATTGGAAAAACCATTAATCGAAATTAAATCAATTACAGATAGAAAGTTTAGTTCGTACTTTGGAAGATATAGGTCTTTACGAAAAGCTTGGAAACGAATTGAAAGAAAATACGGAACAAATAAAGTTGTCGAATTCTCACAAGTTAATTACAAAGGACAATTTGCAGCTACTTATTATGGAATTCATTGTGGAAGTTTATGTGGTTCTGGAAGCATAGTCATTTTTGAAATGATAAAAGGAAAGTGGAAAATATTGACTGAAATAAACCTCTGGGTATCATGAAAATATTATAAGAATTGAACTACGAGACAAGTTATTTATTTAAGAGGCCAGAAACCAAAAACCAGAAAATATGATAATAAAACCAGTAAACGGAAAACACCCTCAAATACCTGAAGATTGCTTTATAGCTGAAAACGCGACTATTGTTGGCGATGTGGTTATGGGCAACGAGTGCAGTGTCTGGTTCAATGCCGTGATTCGTGGTGACGTACATTTCATCAAAATGGGCAATAAAGTGAACGTGCAGGATGGCGCTGTAATTCACGCAACGTATAAAACTTCGCCAACAACTATAGGAAATAACGTTTCGATTGGTCATAACGCCATAGTTCACGGTTGCACCATTCACGACAATGTTTTGATTGGTATGGGAAGCATTGTTATGGACGATTGTGTAGTGGAAAGTAATACGATTATTGCCGCAGGAGCTGTAGTTTCAAAAAATACAAGGGTCGAGAGTGGAAGTATTTACGCAGGAATTCCTGCTAAAAAAATTAAGGATATAAGTCCAGAACTTACCAAAGGCGAAATTGAACGCATCGCCAATAATTATGTGATGTATTCTTCGTGGTTTAAATAGTTTTTAGAGGGTAGAGGGTAGCGGGTAGTTTTAAAAATCGCGTTTTTCTATAGAAATTTTTTCAGCAAAATCTTTCAGCAATAATTTTAGAGTATCAGTTTCTGCATTTGTATAAAACTGAAGTTTAGGGGTTGTGTTTTCTTCACGGAGTAAATTTAAACTTTGTAGTACGGTTTTTGTTTGTCGCGCAACAGCTTCGCCGGAATCGATGATTTTTACGTTTTCAGGAAGTATTTTTTTCAACTGCGGAATGAGGTACGGATAGTGGCTGCAGCCCAAAACCAGGTAATCTATATTGGCTTCAATCATTGGTTTGGTGTGTGTTTTCAAAAGAGAAATCATTTCTGGACTATCAAGTTTTCCAGCTTCAATTAAAAGAACAAGCCCTTCTCCAATAATTTCGACTACGCTTATATCCTTTGTAAATTCCTTTGCCGTTTTGCTAAAAAGTGTGCTGCTGAGTGTTCCTTTTGTAGCTAAGATTCCGACGCTTTTTGAAGTGGTTTGAAGCGCCGCTGGTTTAATAGCTGGTTCTATACCTATAATAGGAATTTTATAATTTTCTCGAAGTGTCCAGACTGCGTTGGTGGTTGCAGTATTGCAAGCTACCACGATTATTTTGCAATCTAATTCCCGTAATTTTTCAACATTTTTGATGCTGAGAGCGATTATTTCTTCTGAAGATTTATTTCCGTAAGGTGCATTTTTGCTGTCTGCTAGATAAATAACATTTTCAAACGGAAGCAGTTTATGGATTTCCTGCCAAATAGAGGAACCCCCAACACCAGAATCAAAAACGCCTATGGGATTATTTTTATCCATCAAGTAAAAATAGCTAAATACTTCAAATTAGGGCATAAAAAAACTGCCCGCGATTAACGGGCAGTTTTTAAAATTTATAGTTGTAAAAAGAATTACATTCCTAAATCTTTCTTAACATCAGCCATAAGGTCTTTACCATCTGCAAGGATAACGCCGCTACCTACGGTAGAATCCAATACATATTGAAATCCTTGGGCCTTAGCTACTTTTTGTATTGTAGCTTGTGCTTTTTCAAGAATTGGCTTGAAAATATCTGTTCTTTTCTTGTCTAGATCCTGAAGAGCTTGTTGTCTGTAAGCTTGGATGTTTTCTTGCATTCCTTGAATTTCTTGGAATCTTTTTTGGTTTTCTTCATCACTTTTTGTTGAAGCTTCACCATCGTATTGCTTGGCTTTAGTATCTAATTCCTTAGCCATCGCTTTGATCTCTGTGTCATACGTCTTTTGAACCTTTTCCAATTGACCTTGTGCAGCTTTGTAATCTGGCATAGATTCAATTAGTTCCTGAGCATTGATATGTGCTATTTTGGATTGAGCGTTCATAAAACTTGTTGCTCCTACGAAAAGTACAATTGCAACTAGTAACGTTTTCATTTTTTTCATTTGTAAGTGTATTTAATTTATTTAAGTGTTATTTATTTAAAAAAAAGGTATTAATGATTTAAGCTATTATCTTTAACAATTAACCGTCTCCTTTTGGAGTATTGTTTTGATTTTGACGGGCGTTTAATATGGAATCTTTTCTTTGTTCTCTTTCTTCAATAATTTTTTGACGTCGCAAATCAAATTCTGCTTTTTTCACAGCTCGCAGTGAATCGCGCTCTATTTGACGTTGAGCCATCATATCTTCACGCTCAGATTTTTTAGCTTCAACAATCTTTTCGCGTTCCTCTTGTTTTTCCTGAACTGCCTTTTCCTTTTCGGTAACAACTCCTTCTTCTTCAAGTGAAAGTTTATCGCGTTGTTCGATTTCGCGTTTTTCTTTCTTGTCTGCGGCCTGTACTCTTCTTCCAGCGCGTTCAATGCTTCTAAGTACTAAATCGCTGATGTCGTTTCTTTTTGCAGCGAAGAGCATAACAACATCTGCAGATTTATCAAAGATGAAATCATACTTTTTGTTTTCTGCAACTTCCTGAACAATATTGAAAACCTGATCCTGAATTGGTTGAACCAACTGTCTTCTCTGGATCATCAAATCACCATTTGGACCAAAACGGTCTTGTTGGTATTGAAGCATTTCGTCTTCTTTAATTTTTACTTCTTCTTCGCGTTCGTCAATCAATTCTTTCGTTAAAAGAACCCTTTCATTAGCAAGGTTCAATTTCATTTGATCAATTTCCTTTTGTTTTTTTTCGATGTCCTGTTTCCAGCGTTGTACCTTCCCTTCTAATTGTATGGAAGCTTCTTTGTATTCAGGAACGCTTTCTAAGATATATTCCATATCAATATATCCTATACGAACGCCTCTTTGAGCTTCGGCCATGAAGGTGAAGCAAAAAACGGCAATTGTGAAAAAGAGTATTTTTTTTGTCTTCATATTATTTGGTTGTTGTTTAAGAAAATATCGTGCCAGTTTTTAAAATGACTGTCCAATTATAAAACTAGTTTTCCATCCATGTGGCTCTGTTCCTCCCAAAACAGGGTCGAATCCATAACCAAAATCGATGCCTAATAATCCAAATTGAGGCATAAATATACGTAATCCTGCGCCAGCTGCACGCTTTAACTCAAAAGGATTGTAATCTTTGAATCCACTATAGGATGCTCCACCTTCCGCAAAACCAAGCACATAGATGGATGCCATCTGTGCTAAAGTAATTGGATATCTTACCTCTAACGAAAATTTATTGTAAATCGTATTTCCGTCTGGATCAGATAAAGATTGATTTGGATATCCTCTTAAAGCAATGGCCTCTCTACCATCCAAACTATAAGCTCCCATACCATCACCACCTACAAAAAATCTTTCAAATGGAGGAACACCACGGTCTTGGTTGTATGCTCCCAAGAATCCAATTTCAGTATTGGTACGAAGCACTAATTTTTCGTAAATACGAGTGTACCATGTTCCTTTGAATTTAATTTTATAGTATTCTAACCATTTAAAACGCTCTTGATCTATAGAAGACCTTCTTTCTCTAGCATTCACAACTTGTGCTGAATTAGAGGAAGTATTATTGATTATTCCTTCCTGTAACGCTCTATCTTCAGCCAAAGATTTATAGTTTACACTATTAAATGCAGAATACGGAAGTGTCATTTTTGCAGTTAGACTGAAGTCAGAACCTTGGGTAGGATAAATAGGGTTGGTAGCAGTGTTATTTCTGCTAATACCTATAGTATATGCCAAGTTGTTTGAATACCCATCTCCAAAGGTGAACAATCCTGTGTTGTAATTATTAAGGTTGTAATGTTGGAAACTAAGCGCGTTGGACCAAACAAAATAATCATCTGGCCATTTTACTTTTTTAGCAAGACCTACAGAACCACCTGTAATGGTGAAACTTCTTGATTTATCTGCTCTTCTGTTGTTATAATCATAAAAATTCTGGATGGTATGAGAGAAAGACGTTGATAATTGTACAGGTCTTTTTCCTCCCAGCCAAGGCTCGGTAAGCGATAAGCTATAGGTTTGATAGTAGCCACTAGCTTGGGCTCTAATGGATAGTTGCTGACCGTCTCCCATTGGTAGTGGTCTGTATGATTTTAAGTTGAAAATATTGTTAAGTGAAAAGTTTTTAAACGAAAGACCTAGCGTTCCCACAAAGCCTCCACCGCCATAACCTCCTTGCAGTTCAACTTGACTAGAACCTTTTTCAACTAGAGAATATTCTAAGTCAACAAGACCGTTGTTTTCATCTACTTTTTTGAAATCTGGTTTCAGTTGTTCTGGGTCGAAGAAGCCTAATTGTCCCAATTCACGAATTGTTCTAACAACATCGCGTTTACTGTATTTTTGGCCTGGACGAGTTCTTAATTCTCTATAAATAACATGGTCGTTGGTTCGATCGTTTCCTACAACCGTAACATGGTCAAAGTAAAAAAGACTGCGCTCAATAATCCTGATTTCAAAATCTATAGTATCGTTGCGAACGGCTACTTCCACAGGGTTAATACGTGCGGCAAGATACCCGTTGTTTTGATAAAGATTGGTAATATCTTCTGCATCAGGTGCTGAATCGTCTGCAATACGTTCTTGCAACAAAACGCCATTGTAAACTTCACCTTTTTTTATTCCTAATACTTGACGTAATTGACTATCTGTAAATACGCTATTTCCGATAAATTTTATATCTCCAAAATAATATTTGTCTCCTTCTTCTAGTTTAATATCGAGAGCTATATTCTTTTTGTCAAGAATTCTCAAAGTGTCACTAAGAATACGTGCATCGCGATATCCGCTTGATTTGTATTTCTTAAGAAGTGATGCTCTGTCTTCCTCAAATCCTTCTTCGGTAAACTTTGAACGCTTCCAAACACGGAAAAAGTTTTTTCGTTTAATTTTTTTCAACGAACGACGCAATTTAGCATCAGTGAAATGTTCTTTTCCTTCAAAATTAATTTCTTTCACTTTAACACGCTTTCCTCTATTTACGTCAATAAGCATGTTTTTAGAAATCTCTACACCAGTAGAATCTTTAAATGGTGTGGTCGTAACAGTAACATCTGTATTAAAAAAGCCATCTTTTTTATACTTGTTTGTGATGTAATTTTTTGTGGTAGTAATTAGGTTTTCTGTGATTTTTGTCCCAGCCGTAAGGTCGTTATCCTTAATTATTTCCTTACGCTTTGCCTTACGTACACCTTGCCCCGTGATGGTTACCTCGTGAAGTTTTGGTAATTCTACAATATATAGTTCCAAATCTACAGAATCGCCATCTATGTTAGTTACATAAAAAGCGATATCACTAAAAAGGTTTTGCTCCCAAAGTTTTTTGGTTACTTGACTCAATTTTTCGCCTGGAATATAAATTCGGTCACCTTTTTTAAGACCAGTAAAAGCAATAACAGTTTGTTCGTTGTAGCTCTGGGCTCCAGAAACGGTTATTTTATTTATGGTGTATTTGTCACCGCTATCAAGTTCTTTTTGCTGTGCCTGTAGTGTAAAAACGGAAAGTATTGTAAATAATAAAATACAATAAGATTTTCTGTATGTATGCAATAGGGAACTATTGTTTAAGTTGTTCACTGGTTTTTCCAAATCTTCTTTCTCTGTTTTGATAATTTAATATTGCCTCAAAAAGATGGTTTTTAGTATAATCCGGCCAAAGTGTTTCAGTAAAATACAGTTCGGCATACGCTATTTGCCAAAGCAGAAAGTTACTGATACGCTGTTCGCCACTAGTGCGGATCAATAAATCAACATCTGGTAAATTTTGCGTGTAAAGATGATTATTTATTACCGTTTCATCAATATCATGCGGCGAAATTAGGTTATTTTTAACTTTAAGACTAATCTCTTTTATTGTTTTTGTAATTTCTTCCCTAGAACCATAACTAAGAGCAAGGGTAAGAGTCATTCGCTTGTTATTCTTTGTTTTATCTATTACGTCCATCAATTCTTTATGTGCTTTTTTTGGTAAAGCATCTAGATTGCCGATGGCATTTAGTTTAATATCGTTGTTGTTTAATGTCTTTATCTCTTTTTTAAGCGAAGAAACCAGTAGTTTCATTAACAACTCTACTTCCAATTTTGGACGATTCCAGTTTTCTGTTGAAAAAGCATAGAGTGTTAAAAATGGAACTCCTATTTCAGCACAACCTTCCACAATTTCACGAACTGCTTTGCTGCCATTTTCATGACCAATAGAGCGGAAAAGACCTTTTTGTTTTGCCCAACGACCGTTCCCATCCATAATTATGGCGAGATGTTGTGGTAATCGGTCTTTATCTAATTGGTCTTTAGGTTCCATTTTTATCTTAAAAATTGCAATAGCATGGCTTTCTTCCGAAGGCAAAAGTAAGGGTTACCCCAGTGAATACATACCAATCGTCATTATTTATGTTACCGAATTTAGCGCCTTGATCATCTTTAAGTCCTTTTACTGGATTGCTTCCATCAAGATCATCTGTAAATGTGTAGCGAGCTCCAATTTCAAAACCAAACATAGCGTTTTGACTAATGTTTGCTTTAAACCCTACTATCATTGGTATGGCAATACTTGATGCATTGTCATATTCTACAATATTTTCGCCTCTTCTATGAAGTGCGGTATAAGTAAAACCTGTAAGTCCAGTATATAGATAAGGTGTTGAAATCGATTTTTGAGCGTGAACATTAAAATCCCAAAAGGTATATTCTATACCGATAGATAATTCTTTCACTGTATTTTCAAAGGAATAGCCACGTTGATTTCTACGGCTGTTGGAGCTTTGAGAGTCGTCTCCTTTTATTTTTGCAACCATAAAAGAACCTCTAAAGGAGTGTCTTGTGCTTCGGTTCCATTTGAAAATACCACCTAAAGCCAAACTATTTGGATTAATGTAGTTTGTTTTACCAACATCACCTATATAGTTTGCGCCGCCAATCATTCCGCCAATTTCGTAGGTTTGTGATTGCGCTATAAACACAGTGGAGAGTATTAAAAATACAGTCGCGAAGTACTTCATATAATTTAAAAGTTTGCAAATATAACAATAATCTTGGCTTGACATTGTTGGAAGCCAATTTGTCTCAGTTGATTAACAAATTTTGATGGATTTTATTGTTTATGAAGTCAGCTAATTCATAATGCAAGCGGTGTAAAAAATTGTGAAGTCATTGGTTGCGACCTTTTCTTTTGTCGAAGAGTTTTAATTCCTTTTATCTTCTCCCCACAAAAGTTTTTTGCGCAGCGTTTTTATAAAGCTGTCATCGTGAAGTTGAAGTAATTTAATTGTGAATGGCGCTTTCTTAATAATGATTGTGGTTTCGTTTTCTAAAGTAACAATGCGCGAATCCATAGATACCAAAAATGTATTTTCGCGTCCCGAAACTTTTAAAGAAACAACACAAGAGTCTGGTAACACCAATGGCCGAGCATTAAGATTGTGCGGTGCGATTGGCGTAAGCACAATATTGTTGGCCTCAGGGTCAATCACTGGTCCACCACAGCTTAAAGAATAGCCAGTGGAACCAGTTGGAGTCGCTACAATAAGACCGTCGGACCAATATGAAGTGAGATATTTATCATTCACAAGCGTTTCAACTTTTATCATAGACGTTGTGTTGCGTCTGTTAACCGCCACTTCGTTAAGCGCAAAATTTAAGGGTTGTATATCATCGCTCTTCGGAAAAGTTTCTACCGTGAGCAAGCTTCTTTCAGAAATAGAATATTCGCCTTCCAAAATCTGGTTTAGGCTCTCAGTCATCTCTTCTTTTTGAATTGTAGCCAAAAAACCGAGTCGTCCAGTATTTATTCCAACAATTGGAATGCCTAAATCTGCTACAAAAGTTACAGATTTCAAAATAGTTCCATCCCCGCCAATACTGAAGAAAAGATCAAAACTTGAATCCAATTCAGTAAAAGTGGAAAATCCCGAAAAGTTTTTTGTGATGTCCTGGTTTTGATTTATGATGTTGAGAAAGTTTGCTTCAATAAGCACTTCGGCTTCTTTCTTTTGAAGCGCATCTAGCAACATCTGAATATAGATTTCAGAATTTTCGTGATAAAACTGTCCGTAGATTCCTATTTTCATTTAAGCTTAACTATTTGTTGAATATTGCTACTGTTTACTGAATACTGCGACTGACTACTAAATATTAAGATACTTATCCAAATATTCAGATCTTTCCTTTAAATCTTCTAAAAATTTGTCTTCTTCGTGATGGCTTATCACGTTATAGTTATACCTTCTAAAAGTTTGAACTATGCTATTCATAGCCGTATGGCCTACTTTCACGGTAACTTGAACATTGTCATTTTCAATATTTGAAATAAATAGCCCGAAAATCCGTGTTCCATTTGTTTCCACAATTTGGCATATTTCACTAAACGAATATTCCTGAATTCCTTTTTCAACCACAATGATTCCGCCAGTTTCATTCAAAAATGGGGTGTTGTTGAAAAGACTCATAATATCGCCCAATTCATAATAACCCAAATAATTATTTTCTGCTCCAAGCACTGGCATAATGTTGCTATTGTTCAACGCGAAGGCTTCCAAAATGTCTAGCCAATTCGTGTCTTCAAGCACATGAAAAGGCTCCAGAGCATATTGAAAATCACTCAATAATTTTTTATTGTCAAAACAATAGGCATCATTTTCAGAAACGCAACCTATGTAATGACCATCTTTTTCAACAGGCACGTGCGAATAAGTGAGTTGGTTGAAAACGTTCTGCACGTCCTTTATTTGCGTTGAAACGTCAAAGGGTTCAATATCGTTAATGATGTAATTCAAGGTTTCCATCGGAAATTATTTTTAATGCAAATTACTTAAAATAAAGGTTCAGTAAGCGCTGTAAGGTTTGTATTTTTGTTAATTCTAACACAAAGAAATGACAAAGCTAAGCGTAAACATAAATAAAATTGCCACGTTGCGTAATGCGCGAGGCGGAAATGTTCCTGATTTGTTGCGGGTTGCGGCAGACATTGAAAAATTCGGTGCACAAGGAATCACAATCCACCCAAGGCCTGATGAACGCCACATTCGGTATCAAGATGCGTATGATTTAAAATCCATAGTTTCCACAGAATATAACATTGAAGGAAACCCGATGGATGATTTCACAAAGATGGTTTTAAAAATAAAACCTACGCAAGTTACCCTTGTTCCTGATGCTGTGGATGCAATTACCTCAAATGCTGGTTGGGATACAGTGAAGCATAAGGATTATTTAAAGGAAATAATTTCTGAATTTAAACGAAACGGAATCCGCACATCAATTTTCGTAGATCCAACCTTAAAAATGATTGAAGGCGCCGCCGAAACAGGAACAGACAGAATTGAACTTTACACAGAAGAATTTGCCGACCAATATTCTTTGGGCAACAAAGCAGCCATAAAACCATATACAGAATGTGCAATACTAGCAAATAATTTGAATTTGGGTATAAATGCAGGTCATGATCTTTCACTAGAAAATATTAAATTTTTCAAGGAAAATATTCCTGGACTTTTAGAGGTTAGCATTGGGCACGCGCTGATTAGCGAGGCACTTTATGATGGGTTGGAGAAAGTTATTTCAGCATATTTAATAAAGCTTAATTAATATTACGCTACTCTCAAATACATACACGTTACAATAGCAGAAAATGGAATATGATTATATTATAGTCGGAAGTGGTTTTGGAGGTTCGGTTTGTGCTTTAAGATTATCATAAAAAGGATACAAGGTTTTAGTAGTTGAAAAAGGAAAATGGTTTAAAGCTGAAGACTTTCCTAAAACCAACTGGGATTTTAGAAAGTGGTTATGGCTACCTAGCTTCCGTTTTTTCGGTATTATGAAATTAACTATTTTCCGGCATGTAGCGGTTCTCTCAGGAACAGGAGTTGGAGGAGGTTCCTTAGTTTATGCCAATACATTACCCATTCCGAAATCAACATTTTTTAAAACGGGTAGCTGGAGTAAGCTTAATGATTGGGAAAATGAATTAGCACCCTACTATACAGAAGCTCTAAAAATGCTTGGAGCTGCTAAAAATCCTAAACTGTTTGACGGAGATATTGGGCTGAAAAAAGTTGCCCAAAAGCTAGGTCTGGAAGATAAATTTGACGCCACCAATGTTGCTGTGTATTTTGGAGAAGAAAATGTTACCAAAGATGATCCTTATTTTGAAGGTTTAGGACCTCAAAGAACCGGCTGCAACTTTTGTGGTGCGTGTATGACGGGTTGTAGAAATAATTCTAAAAACACTTTAGACAAAAACTATTTATATCTTGCTCAAAAATATGGTGCTGAAATTTTAGCCGAAAATGAAGTCTATGGTGTTAGTCCATTAAATACTGTAGATGGAGCAAATGGTTACGAAGTATCTATAAAAACTAGCACAAAATTCTTTTCTAAAAGAAGAAAAATTAAAAGTAAAGGTGTTATTTTTTCTGGTGGTGTGTTAGGAACCATCAAACTACTTCTGAAATTAAAGACTACATCTTTACCTAACATATCTAATAAACTAGGGGAAGACATAAGAACCAATAATGAAACCTTGGTGAGTGTCTCTAGTCTTGAAAAAGATAAAAATTATTCTAGAGGTGTGGCAATTGGCAGCATTTTAGACACAGACGAGAATAGTCATCTAGAAGTTGTTAGATATTCCGAAGGCTCTAATGCCTGGAAACTTCTGCATTTACCTTATGTTACAGACAAAAATATTTTTTCTCGTATAGCAATGATATTTGTTTCGTTACTAAAATCACCTATCAAGTATTTCAAAATTTATTTTTTAAATAGCTGGGCAAAAAAGACAGTAGTACTCCTTTTCATGCAAACCTTAGATAGCACGCTTAAATTTAAGAGAAATATTTTTGGGTATATGGGTTCAACGGTTAGTTCCGGAAAAAAACCAACACCATTTATTCCAGAATCCGTTAAATTGATTAAAGAATACAGTAAAGAGGTAAATGGCGTGAGTACTTCATTTGCATTAGAAACAATTGCAGGTATACCGTCTACCGCACATATTTTAGGTGGTGCTGTAATGGGAGAAAATACTTCGGAAGGTGTTATTGATAAAAACAATTGCATTTTTGGATATAAAAATCTATATATTGTAGATGGCTCTATGATTTCTGCAAATCCAGGCGTAAATCCATCTTTATCAATAACAGCTATTGCGGAACGTGCAATGGATCAAATACCTACTAAAAATGAACTTGAAAAGTTTGTGACACGACTATAATAGTGAAAAATACAATTGCTTTATTATAGCGGAAAACTGCAAATGATTTATGGCATACTTCAATAGATTAAATTTCTCTTGATAGTCTATAGCCTAAGATTAATACTTTTAAAATTAAGATTAGATTTTTTTTAATATGACCCTACACTCACAAATTCTCGGCAAAGGCCAATGTTTTGTAATTCTCCACGGTTTTCTCGGTATGAGCGACAACTGGAAAACCCTCGGCACTCGTTGGGCGGAAGATGGTTACGAAGTACATCTTTTGGATCAACGCAACCACGGACGCAGTTTTCATAGCGATGAATTTTCGTATGAAGTGATGGCTGAAGATTTAAAAAAGTATTGCGAAGAACACGATTTAAAAGACATCATTTTGCTCGGTCATTCAATGGGTGGCAAGGTGGCGATGCAGTTTGCAGTAAAGTACCCTGAAATGGTTTCAAAATTGATTGTTGCAGATATTGGTCCAAAAGCATATCCACAACATCATCAAGATATTTTGAAGGCGCTATCAATGTTAGATTTTTCAAAAATAAAATCTCGCGGCGAAGCTGAAGATATTCTTTCAGAATATATAAGAGACGAAGGCACTCGATTATTTCTTCTTAAAAATCTTTACCGAAAAACTAAAGAAGAATTAGCACTTCGCATTAACCTACCCGTTCTTTCAGAAAAAATAGAGGAGGTTGGCGTAGCGCTTTCTGAAGGCGCTGTTTTTAAAGGTGATACGCTTTTTTTAGGTGGTGAAAAAAGTGGTTATATTGAACCTATGGACGAGCTTTTAATTAAAAAACATTTTCCTAAAGCCACTATCCAAACAATCTCAAAAGCTGGGCATTGGCTTCAAGCCGAAAATCCCGAAGAATTTTATGATAATGTTATGAATTTTTTATAATATTGTAACAAAGTTTCTTATGCGTGCATAATAAATTAAAAAAAAGAATTATTTATCCTTAATCCTCAGAAATTAACTCTAAAGAAATTACAACTATGAAGAAATTATTAATACTTGCCGTTTTTGCACTTGCAAGTGCGGTTACTTATGCAGGCGGTTACCGTGTAAGTTTGCAGGGTAATAAAGCTCTGGCTATGGGCCACACGGGCGTTGCTGTTATAAACAGTAGCGAACTTGTGTTTTTTAATCCCGCAGGATTGGTTTATCTAGAAGACAAGTTTAACATAACTGTTGGGGCACACGGTGTGTTTTCAAACATTGCATATCAGGATACTGCTACAGGCGCTAATGCTAGAACAGACAGTCCAGTAGGCACGCCATTTTATGTGTACGCTTCCTACAAAGCAACAGATTGGTTAGCATTCGGTCTTGGTGTTTACACACCTTACGGAAGCTCAGTGAAATATGAAGATGACTGGGCAGGTTCGCATTTAGTGAACAATATAGATCTTGCGGCAATTTATTTTCAGCCAACCGTCTCCTTCAAAATAAATGATAAATTGAGTTTTGGTGGTGGACCTATTTATGTTACGGGTTCTGTAAATTTCAACAGAAACTTAAACCGTACTCTTACTGATTTAGAAGGAAATCGTTCAAACGTAACGATTGATGCTTCTGGAGTAAGCAGCTGGGGATGGGTAGCAAGCGCTATGTTCAACCCAACTGAAAAACTTCACGTTGGTGCTACTTACCGCTCTGAAATTATCCTTGATGCTGAAGACGGTACTGCCGAATTTGAAAATATTCCAAACTCGCCTTTAACGCCTTTTGCAAATACTTCTATAAAAGCATCGTTGCCATTACCTGCTGAAATGACTGTAGGTATGTCTTACGATTTCTGTGAAAATTGGACTTTCGCTTTTGATTTTAATCGCACTTTTTGGGATGTTTACCAATCTTTGGATATAGATTTCGCAAAAGCAGATATTCCAGATTCAAAAAATGCACGTAATTATAAAAACTCATCTGCATATCGTTTTGGAATGCAATATGACGCAACCAAGATGTTCACGTTAAGAGCAGGTTATTATTTTGACGGATCTCCAGTTCGTGATGGTTATTTTGCTCCAGAAACACCGCGTAACGATAGCGATAACTTTACAGCTGGTTTAACGGTAAATGTTGGAAGTCATCTTCAAATAGATGCTTCATTCCTTTATGTTCACTCAAAAGAGGTTGATGCTTCATACAACTATTATTACGAAAATGGAGTGGCAGTTCCTTTCAGCGGAACCTACAAAACCAATGCTTTCGTTCCAGGATTAGGGCTTACTTATAAACTATAATTGAAAAACTTCTCAAAAATGAAAAATATACTAAAATATACAATCGCAATTATGGCCGTTGGCTTGGTAAGTTGCGATCCAGAATTTGATAGCCCAATTACCGATGACGGATTTTACAGTAGCGGAACGGCAAACCTTTCAAAATATGTTTCCGTTGGAAACTCATTGACCGCAGGATATGCCGATGGTGCATTATATATTACAGGTCAGAAAAACAGTTATCCAAACATCATGGCAAAACAATTTGCTTTTGCAGGCGGTGGTGAATTCTACCAACCTTTAATGAGTGATAATGTTGGAGGGTTAGTGTTAGGTGGAGCGCCACTTACAGAAAATAGATTTGTATTGGCTGTAGGTCCTGATGGCAAACCTGGCCCTGTGCGTTTGGTGGGAACTTCAACTACAGATATTTCCAACCATCTAAAAAGTACATATAACAACATGGGTGTGCCAGGAGCAAAGAGTTTTCACTTAGTGGCTCCAGGATATGGAAGTTTAGCTGGAGTTGCAGCTGGTGCGGCAAACCCATATTTTGTGCGTTTTGCAAGTAGTGAAAGCGCAACAGTAATTGGCGATGCAGTAGCCCAGAACCCAACTTTTTTTAGTCTTTGGATTGGAAATAACGATATATTAAGTTATGCAACTTCTGGAGGTTCAGGAGTTGACCAAACTGGAAATTTTGACCCTACAACTTATGGGGGTAATGATATTACAGATCCGAACGTTTTCGCTTCTGTTTACAGTGCACAAGTTGATGCATTAACTGGTGGCGGAGCAAAAGGTGTTTTGATTAATATTCCTGAAGTAACTTCTATTCCTTATTTCACAACGGTTCCAACCAATGCCATCCCTTTGGATGCTGCTACCGCTGGAGCATTGAACGCACAATTTTCAGCATACAATACACAAGTATTGCCAGGTTTGGCGGGATTAGGTGTTATTTCTCCTGAAGAAGCTGCTTTGCGTATGATTAATTTCACCGCAGGTCAAAACTTCCCGATTATGACGGATGATGATCTTACTGATTTAACAGCTATTTTGCAAGGTCCTCCATTTAGTTTGCCTGCTCCTTTAGCAACTTTATTGGGTCAATTGCGCCAAGTAAAGCCTGATGATCTTATTGTGTTAACTGCTGCTTCTGTTTTGGGAACGACTCCAGATCCAAGCAACCCACAAGGTGTAATTGGTGTTTCAATTCCGCTTAGTGATCAATTTGTATTGGCTGTTTCTGAGCAAGTACGTATTACGGCTGCAAGCACGGCATATAATGCAACTATTCAGGCCCTTGCAGGTGCAAAAGGATTGGCTTATGTTGATGCGAAGTCTGCATTGGCAAGACTTTCAACTGGTGGTATTGCTTATGACGGTGGAATTCTTACTTCACAGTTTGTAACTGGTGGTGCATTTTCATTGGACGGTGTTCACCCAACTCCAAGAGGATATGCTTACACTGCTAACTTAATCATAAAATCAATTAACGATACTTATGGTGCAACAATCCCAATGGTGCACATAGGTAATTATGCAACCGTTACGCTTCATAATAATTAATTTAGAAATATTTCAGATAAGTTTGCTAAAAACCGTTCTCAATTGAGAGCGGTTTTTTTATCTTTAAATTCAACTTAAATTTCAAAAGATGAAACTAATAATAAAATTACTCCTTACAGCAATAGCAGTTGTTGTTCTGGCAAAAATCCTTCCTGGCGTATCTGTTGCAAGTTATGGCACCGCAATCATTGTAGCAATCGTTATTGCTTTGTTGCGACTGATTGTGAAACCTATATTAGTAATTTTAACGCTGCCAATCACAATTGTTACCTTTGGACTTTTTCTACTTATAATCAATGCAATAATCATTTTAATGGCAGATTACTTTATTGGCGGATTTAATGTAAATTCAATCTGGTGGGCACTTCTTTTCAGCCTTTTGCTTTCACTATTTCAATCTTTACTTTTTTCGTTTTTACCTGAAGACAAATAGTTTGCGTTAGAAAAATTGCTTAAATATTTCACTTTCAAATATCATCAAACCCTAAATAATTTAAGGTAAAATTTATTTTAGTCTTATATCTTACGTCCTATAGCGAAGCGGTCTTTGGTCATTTACCAACAACAGTTTGCAAATGTTTGTTGAGTTTTGCAAAAATCCGTACTTTTGCATCCCGAAATTCAGAAGAGAAAAGATGAACATTATAAAAAAAGAAATTGACAAACTGAATGCTGTACTTACAGTAGAAGTTTCAAAAGAAGACTATTCAGCAAACGTTGAAAAAGTTTTGAATAATTACAAGAAAACCGCCAACATTCCAGGTTTCAGAAAAGGCCAAATCCCAATGGGAATGGTTAAAAAACAATACGGAAAAGCAGTTTTGGTTGAGGAAGTAAACAAGGTTTTGCAAGGCGCTCTTCATAAATATCTTACTGAAGAAAAATTGGATATCCTAGGAAACCCGCTTCCAAAGAACGAAGCGGGAATAAATTGGGATGACGATAATTATAGCTTTGAGTTTGAATTAGGTCTTGCGCCACAATTCAATGTAGATGTTAAAGGCAAAGAAGTGTTGCAATACAAAATTGTTGCAGACGATGAAATGCTTAACAATCAAGTAAAGACCATACGTAAACAATACGGAAAATTAATTTCGAAAAAAGAAGTTGAAAAAGGTGACGAAATAACAGGAACTTTCACTTCAACTGAAAAAGAAATTGAAAAGAAAACCACACTTTCTACTGATGAAATTGCTGGCAAAAAACAACTTGAGAGTCTAATCGGCGCTAAAGTTGGCGATACCGTTACTTTGAAAACAAAAGGAATGTTTGCTGACGATCACGACAATCAAAAATATTTGGGCGTTGCGCACGACGAAGCACACGGTTTAGATATTGAAGTTTCTTTTAATATTGAAGAAGTGAACAAACGCGAAATGGCAGAATTGAACCAAGAATTGTTTGATAAACTTTTTGGTGAAGGCAAAGTTTCTTCAGAAGAAGAATTGAAAGCAAAAATAAAGGAAGACGCAGAAGGACAGTTCGCACAACAAAGCGATCAAAAATTGTTGAATGATGTGGTTGAATCTTTAATTGAAAACACAAAATTTGACCTTCCACAAGAATTTTTACAACGTTGGATAGCAATGAGTGGCGAAAAAAGACTTTCTGAAGAAGATGCCAAAGCTGAATTTGAGAGAAGCGAAAAAGGACTTCGTTACCAGTTAATTGAAGGCAAACTTCGCGCAGAAAACAAACTACAAGTTACTTTTGACGAGTTGAAAGACTATTCAAAAAATATGATAAAAGCACAAATGGCGCAGTATGGCCAGATGGATCCTTCTGATGAAGAAATGGAATCTATTACAGCACGAATTCTTTCAAATAAAGAAGAAGTTGAGCGTCTAAGCGAACAGTTAAACTCTGCTAAATTGCTAAATTTCTTCAAGGAAAACGCAAAACTGAAGACCAAAGAGATTACTTATGATAAATTCATCAAGGAAGCTTACGCATAATTTAGCGAAGAAATAGTTATCTTTAGGCGTTGAATTTTTACAATTTAACGCCTTTTTAATTTAACATTTTCCTCTTTAGGAAAGTAAATTTTTAATACGAACAAACATTTATGAACTACAGTAACGAATTCAGAAACTTTGCTACAAAAGATCAAGGAATAAATAATATGTACTACGATAAAATTATAAGTAGTATGTACCCAACAAACTTGACCCCAAATATTATTGAAGAACGCCAAATGAACGCCGTGGCAATGGACGTTTTTTCACGTTTAATGATGGATAGAATCATTTTTTTAGGAACCGGAATTAACGATCAAGTTGCAAACATTGTACAGGCTCAATTATTATTTTTGGCAAGTACAGATGCGGCTCGTGATATTCAAATTTATATCAATTCTCCAGGAGGAAGTGTTTACGCTGGCTTGGGAATTTATGATACAATGCAATTCATCAAACCAGATGTTGCAACAATTTGTACAGGAATGGCCGCTTCAATGGCAGCAGTTTTACTTTGTGCAGGTGAAAAAGGAAAACGCAGTGGTTTAACACACTCTCGAGTAATGATTCACCAACCTTTGGGCGGAGCTCAAGGGCAGGCAAGCGATATTGAAATTACAGCACGTGAAATCATCACCTTGAAACAAGAACTTTACGAAATAATCGCAAAACATTCTGGACAAACCTACGATAAGGTTTACGAAGATAGCGACCGTGATTATTGGATGAAGGCCGATAGAGCGCTAGAATACGGAATGATTGACGAAATATTGACACGAAGCTAAAAAATAGATTTTTTGAAAAAAGATAATATGTCGAAAGAAGATTTAGAATGTTCCTTCTGTGGCCGTAAAAAGGCGGAAACCAGCTTGCTAATTGCAGGATTGGACGCCCACATTTGCGACCGTTGTATTGAACAAGCCCACGGTATTGTTGCCGAGGAGGCTTTGCATTCTGGAAATACGGAACTTTCCAAAGATTTAATGCTGAAGAAACCAAAGATTATAAAAGCCTTTTTGGATGAATATGTAATTGGACAGGAATTCACTAAAAAAGTAATGTCTGTAGCGGTTTACAATCATTATAAACGTTTACTTCAACCAAAAAGCGACGATGATATTGAAATACAAAAAAGTAATATCATCATTGTTGGACAAACTGGAACTGGAAAAACATTAATCGCAAAAACTATTGCAAGAATGTTAAACGTTCCTTTGGCAATAGTTGATGCTACGGTTTTGACCGAAGCTGGTTATGTAGGTGAAGATGTTGAAAGCATCCTAACGCGTTTACTACAAGCCGCAGATTATAACCTTGAAAAAGCCGAAAACGGAATCGTTTTTATTGATGAGATTGATAAAATTGCCCGTAAAAGTGACAACCCTTCAATAACACGCGACGTAAGTGGTGAAGGAGTTCAGCAAGCATTATTAAAACTTTTGGAAGGAACTACAGTAAATGTTCCGCCAAAAGGAGGAAGAAAACATCCAGACCAAAAATTCATTGAAGTAAATACTGAAAATATTCTCTTCATCGCTGGTGGTGCTTTTGATGGTATTGAACGTCATATTTCAAAACGTTTAAATATGCAAGCAGTTGGTTTTACAGCTTCCTTGAAGGAAAACCAGATGGAGAAGGACAATATGCTGCGCTACATTATTCCAAAGGATTTAAAGGATTTTGGTTTGATTCCTGAAATAATAGGTCGTCTTCCTGTTTTAACTTATATGAATCCTTTAGATAAGGAAACATTGCGAGCAATTCTTACAGAACCTAAAAACGCTATCATAAAACAGTACAAAAAACTGTTTGAGATGGACGGAATAGATTTCGTTATAACTGAAGAAGCTCTCGATTTTATTGTAGAACAAGCTATAGATTACAAACTTGGAGCAAGAGGACTTCGCTCACTTTGCGAAGCGGTTCTCACCGATGCAATGTATGAAATGCCAGGAACGGATGAAAAAACTGTCCACGTAACAAAAGAGTATGCCGAGGATAAATTAAACAAATCAACACTTAAAAAGTTGAAGGCAGTTTCTTAGAAATTGTAATTCTTATAAAAGTAAAAACCTCGGGAATTCCCGAGGTTTTTTTATGATTGTGCTCAGTGATTTTTTATTTATTAATTTTAATAAAATATAAATCGGTAAAATCGCTTAAATGTAATTGATCGTTAGCGTTAATAGAAAAATTCGTGTTTATAATTTCTCCATCAAAATTCATAGTCAATATAGTATCAGTTGTAGTCCAATTAAATGTAACAAGACTAGAAATTGCTGTACCTCCTGCAATGTCTCCCTCAGTCTCAATTTTATAACCTGTATTGTCAGAATTAAAAATTAGTTTGTATTCAAATTCATTGCTAAAATCGCTTCGTTGCCATTCTCCAATTAAATCATTGGATAAGATTTCATTATCGTCATCCTTGCTGCAGGCTATAATAGAAATAAGCACAAGAATTAAAATGACTGATTTATAGATTTTTAAATTTTTCATGTTTGTTCAACTTTAGTTCAGAATTCCTTTTCATATTGAAATTCTAGCTATTTTATAAGTCAAAAGTACTTCGGAAGTTAAACTCCCACAAAGGTTTTAGAATAACTTATAAGCGAACTCGACGAAGTGTTTGAAATATCAGACATACAAGCATCTTACAAATGATGTTGTTATTGAGATGCGATTTAAAAGGTGCTGTTTAAGCGCAAAAGTTCCTCTAAATAATCGCGAGTATTTGAAAGCCTAGGAACTTTATGCTGACCGCCCAATTTATTCTTCTCTTTTAACCAATCATAAAAGAGACGTTCGCGAGCATGATGAATCTTGGGAGCATTTAAAGTAGTATTGTTGAAGCGTTTTGCTTCATAATCGCTATTCACTTCTTGCAATGCAGAATCCAGGTACTTTGTAAAAGAATTTAAATCTTTAGGAGGTGATTTAAACTCAATAATCCATTCGTGCGCGCCTTTTTCCTTTCCTTCCATAAAGATAGGAGCGGCGGTATAATCTACAATTTCAGCATTGGTAAGTTGCGAAGCCTTTCGCAGTGCAGTTTCGGCATTTTCAATGATTAGTTCTTCGCCAAAAACATTTATGTGGTGCTTTGTTCTGCCAGTAACCTTAATTCTGTACGGATTGGTTGAAGTAAAACGAACTGTATCGCCAATTTTATAACGCCAAAGTCCCGCATTTGTGGTAATTATCACAGCATAGTTTTTTCCTTCTTCAACTTCACTCAACGGAATTACTTTTTCTTCGGAAGTTTCGTAACCATCCATCGGAATAAATTCATAAAAAATTCCGTAGTCTAGCATTAGTAACAATTCCTTATTTTCATTACGATCTTGAAGGGCGAAAAACCCTTCAGAAGCATTGTAGATTTCATAATATCTGAAATCATTTTTCGGTAATAATTTATTGTATTGATCTATATATGGGTCGAAGTTTACGCCGCCGTGAAAATATACTTCCAAATTTGGCCAGACTTCAAAAAGATTTCCTCTTCCAGTAGTTTCCATCACTTGGTTCAGCAAAACCAGCATCCACGAAGGAACTCCAGCTAAACTGGTTACATTTTCTTTGATGGTTTCATTTACAATGGCTTGCATTTTGGTTTCCCAATCGCCCATTAAAGAAACTTCATTGCTTGGCGTAC
This sequence comes from Aequorivita sublithincola DSM 14238, assembly GCF_000265385.1. Lineage (NCBI taxonomy): Bacteria > Pseudomonadati > Bacteroidota > Flavobacteriia > Flavobacteriales > Flavobacteriaceae > Aequorivita > Aequorivita sublithincola. The sequence goes on along the minus strand of NC_018013.1, from coordinate 844,207 downwards.
TACTGAATTCTGCCCAAAAAGGCATATTGTCAATTAAAATTGCTGAAAGATCGCCAAAGACAGTACCGTTTTCTTCGTACAATTGTTTACTTCCGCCGAGCCGTAAACTCTTCCCCAGAAATAAATTTGCATTTGGGTTATTGTTGAGATACATACACAGTAAATCCTTGCTGGCTGCGTAATGGCAGTCTTCCAAGGAATCAATTGTAACAGGTATAAATTTACTTTTGGCGTTCGTAGTTCCGCTAGATTTGGCAAACCATTTTATAGGTGTTGGCCAAAAAATATTGCTTTCTCCGCGGCGTGCCCGTTCAATTCGAGCTTCGTTTTCTTCGTAAGTGGTAATTGGGATTCGCTCAGCAAAATCGCGATATGTTCTTACACTTCCAAAATCATATTGCCGCCCAATCTCAGTATATTTCGCTTTTTGAAGCAAACTAAAAAGCAACTCTTCCTGAACCTCAATAGGATACTTCAAGAAAAGGTCTATTTGGTGAAACCGTTTTTTAAGAAACCAAGAAGCAATGGAATTTACAATAGGGATTGGCATATTTTTTCTGCTATCTTTATGCTATAAAAATAACTATTTTATAATTACGAGGTTTTACTTTTTTGAAACGATATTTCTAAAATGTTTCTTCTGAAAAGAATACTGCGTAAATAATTTTGAATAAATGACTTACGAAGGAGTGCTTACAAAAATGCAGACTGAAAACGGTTCGCCTATTCAGTATTATTTAGTTTTTGAAAACGATTTTTTGAATGTGAATCAGTTAATTGATAAAAAAGTGTCCATCAATTTTCTTCATTATCAGTGTTTGAACTGTGGACTTCAAAAGAAAATTTATCGTCAAGGTTTTTGTTATGATTGCTTTTTTGAAATCCCCCAAGCGGCAGATTGGATAATAAATCCTGAAAAAAGCAAAGCACATTTAGGAATCGAAGACCGAGATTTGGCTTATGAAGAAAAAGTTCAGCTGCAACCACATGTTGTTTATCTCGCTAACAGTAGTAGTGTTAAAGTAGGCGTAACTCGCAAAAGCCAAATTCCAACTCGCTGGATAGATCAAGGCGCACACGAAGCAATTGAAATTGTTGAGGTTCCAAATCGTTATTTGGCGGGAATTACCGAAGTTGCCCTAAAAGATTATGTGAGCGATAAAACCAACTGGCGAACAATGCTGAAGAACGAAATTCAAGATGAAAACTTAGTGGAATGGCGTGACAAGTTAAAACAATTCATTCCTGCAGAAGCTGCTGATTATTATTTAGAAAATAATTCTGAAACCAACCTTCAATTTCCGGTTTTGAAATATCCTCAAAAACCAAAATCGCTCAATCTTGATAAAACTCCTTTTTATGAAGGAATTTTAAAAGGAATAAAGGGGCAATACCTAATTTTTGAAGACGATACTGTTTTTAATATTCGCAGCAACGAGGGTTATGTGGTTTCAATAAAAGTAAATTGAATTTTATTTGTTGCCTCCTTTGGTATTTTGGGAGGTTTTTGTAGTGTCCGTTTTCTTTTTCTTGCCACCCAAGATTCCACCCAAAACATCTTTTATAATTTGCGTATTTTGTTGTTGAGTGGTTTGTTGTTGGTTATTTGTATTAGTGGTTGTAGAATCTTTTTTGGTTCCACCATTTAAAATACCTCCTAAAATACCTGTACCCTGATTTATCAATTTGTCCTTTTGTTTGGCTAGTAGCTGTTTGGTTAATGTACTTATTGCAGCTTCAGCGTTTAGTGATACTTGGGGATTAGTAAATGTTCCTTTCAATCCAATTGGTAAAGCTACGCTCATCGCATCAGCTTCTTGCGAACTCAAATTTTGAAGTAATTTGGTTACATCATTGCCCAAATATTTAGCTGGAACATCCATCGTTAAGTTGTAATCAATAGATTTGTCCAAACCGTGGGTTCCGGCAACGGCAACATTAATTCCTTTAATATAAAAATTAAAGGGTTTAACTTCTATTTTACCGTTATTGAAAGTGAGATTGGTAGTTAGATCTCGAAGGCTTAATCTGTCCAAATTTAAAAACGAAACTTTATCTCCCAATGCAGAAAGCAATGGGGCTTTTTCAGGATCAACTTCGGCAGTAATAATTTGTGCTAAAGCAGTTCCCGCAAGTGTGGATAGTTTCGGCGATAGATCGTTTGTAAGCTGCCCGCTCAATTCAAACTTTGTATTTAAACTTCCTTGTAAGGCTTTCGCAATGGGCACTAAAAACTGAAACATTTCAAGTTTTTCAAAAGATTGGTCAATATCTATTTTGCTTAAATCCAATGTCATTGCAAAAGTTGGTGTTTCGCTTTTTGTTGAAACATTTCCCGCCAAAGCAATGTTTCCACCAAAAATATCTGAAGTGAAATTGCTAATTGTAATCGTTTCATTCGCAATGGCAGCAGTTCCTTTTGCATTCTTCAATTCAAGATTATCGTAAATAATTGTATTCGCATTAAAATTTAAAGTGGCATCCAGAAAGTCTGGAATTTTTACTGCTTCAGAAGAAGCCGTTTTTTGTGAAGTATTACCTCCTTTTTCAGCATTTTTTTCAGAAGAAGAAGTTTCCGAAGCCATAAAATCATTCACATTAAAAGTGTTGGACTGCACAGCAAAACGACCTTTAAGATCCTGCTTGCTCATTAAAAATGGAATGAGGTTTTGAATGTTTCCTGAAGCCTTAATATCTGTTTGTCCGGTTGTTGCGTTTAATTCCTTTAAAGTAAAAACGCCGGGCAGCATAGCTAAACTGGCATTGGTAACTTTCAATTCATTTTTAAAACCAGCATCGTAATTAAAATTGGTCAAACTCGCCGTTCCACGAGCGTCAATCTTATCGTAGAGCTCCTTTTCTACAGAATCCATATCAAAATTTGCAACAACATCAGCTTTAAAAATACCACTGAGTTTTTGTTCCATTTCAAGGGGTAATACCTTTTCAATATTAGCCAAATTGAGAGTTCCCTGCATCTCTAGATTTACCAACGGATTTTCGGTCATATTCTTAATACTCCCATTCATACGGAAAGGTTCGCCGTCAATTCTAAAAGTGAGTTTTGGAATGTTTAAATAGGTGTCATTAAGCAATCCGGTTTCGTTTTTTAATTGGGCGTCAATGGTAATATTATCAACCGTTTTTGGTAAATCAGGATACTTAAATGAAGCATTGTTGCTGGCCACTTTTATATCCATCATTGGTATGTGGGTACTGTCTATAATACCTTTCAGCATTCCATTTACCGTAAAATCTCCAGTTGTTTTTACATCACTTATTTGTTTTATATAGGTTCCTGGGATTACGGCGAGAAAGTTTTTAAAGTCTGAAGATGGTGTTTTGAAAGTAAGATCAACTTCATTATTAGTCTCGTTCATTTGCACATAACCATCAAAAGTTAAAGGCAATTCATTGATTTTAGCTTCATTTTGAAGAAACGTATATTTTTGGTTTTTTAAATCGAGTTTAAAAACGGCATCCAACGAAATTCTATTTTTGGACAAATATTCTGTGTCGTCCATCTTGAAAGTTGCAAATGCTTCCGTTTTTGTGTCGAGGTTTCCAACTTCTTGCGAAAGATCGCCGCTGCCTTTGTGCTGAACATCTGTTAGCATTAAATAGGTTTTGCTGGCTTCGTCACTGTAATTTATGCGGGAATTTTTTATTTCGTATTTTTTTAAATCAAAAGTAAAACCACCATTGGTTTCTTCTCCATTATTAGCTTCTGGGGCATCATCTTTTATTGCAATATCATAATTTGCATTGCCTAGAGAGTCAATTTTTATATTTAGAAAAGCCTCGTCAAGTTTTACTGCATCTACCTTTATGGCTTCATCGCTCTTTTTGAAAAGTTGCATAATACCCATATCCAGGGAAAGTGTTTTCCCACTCGCCAGCGTATCGCCCTCAAAAGGTGCTTTATTGATGACGCTGAAATTTTTCAATTGAAGCGAAGCATCGGGAAAGCTGCTAAAAAGACTCAAGTCAAGATCTTCCCAAGCTACGGTGGCATTTAGGTTTTCGTTAATTGTTCTATTCAGCATTTTTTCGAGACTTCCTTTAAAAATAAAAGGAGCTGCTATTAGTAAGAGAATCAAAATTCCAAGAATGATACCAATTATTTTGAGTGCTTTCTTCATAAAAAATTTAAAAATTGATTTGTGATAATTCCCTTGAAAACAACTTTTTAAAAACTGTAATCAAGTAAATTTTACATCTGCGCACAAATTTACTTGGTAGTCTTTTTGTTTTCCTTAATTTCGTCTTAAAATAGTGAGAATCTGTTTTTACGCGTTTTGGCGTGATAAAAATATAGTTTGAACTAACTCTGATTTATATCGAAATCTTTAAATTTTCCTCAGTATTAGCATTGAATAAAAAGTCATCAAAATAGAACCACAAAAACATATATATTTTTCCCTTGGCACCAATATGGGCAACCGCTTTGAAAATCTTCAAGCTGCGGTTGATAGTTTATTTGAAAAAGTTGGCACCATTTTGAAAATTTCTTCTGTTTACGAAACTCCGGCAATGGGTTTTAAGGGTGATCCTTTTTTGAATTGTACCGTTTGGATGCAGTCAGATTTAGAACCTTCAGAAATTCTGAGAATAATTCTGAAGATTGAAATAACAATGGGCCGTGAGCGAAACACTACAAATACTTACGCTTCTCGACCAATTGATATAGACATTCTTTTTATAGACGATTTAATTATTGAAACTGAAAAGCTTAAAGTTCCTCATCCAGAAATCGAGAAACGGAAATTTGTTTTGCAACCTTTGGCCGAAATTAATTCGCAACTCATTCATCCTCTTTCAATAAAAAAAATAATTAAACTTTTGGCAGAAACTGAAGATAAAAGTGTGCTTCAAAAACAGTTTAAATGGCTAAGCAACCCGATGAAGGATTTCAGTATTTCACAATTCAACTACATCGCGATTGAGGGAAATATTGGAGCTGGAAAAACTAGTCTTACCACAAAAATAGCCAATGATTTTAATGCGAAATTAATTCTGGAACGCTTTAAAGACAATCCATTTCTTCCAAAGTTTTATGAAGACGCAGCCAGATACGCTTTCCCTTTAGAAATGTCTTTTTTAGCAGACCGTTACCAACAATTGGTGGACGATATTACGCAATTTGACCTCTTTAAAGAATCTGTAATTGCAGATTATGATGTGAATAAATCCTTGATTTTTGCAGGTATTACTTTGCCAGAGGAAGAATATGCGCTTTATAAAAAACTCTTCCATGTGATGCACAAGGAGCTGCCAAAGCCAGATTTGTATATTTATTTATATCAAAATACCGAAAGGCTATTGGAAAATATAAAAAACCGAGGTCGTTATTATGAGCAGAGTATTCCTGCAGAATATCTTCAAAAATTGAATACTGGTTATTTAGAATTCATAAAAACCCAACATTCCGAAAACATAAAAATAATAGATATCTCCGAAATGGATTTCGTGCAGAATCGAGCAGATTATTTATCAATTTTGAAGGAAATAACTTCCTTTAAAAATGACGAAAATTAGTCACAGATAACGGCTTTTTTACTATCTACTGAAAACTGAAACTGCTACTTTATTTCATTACCTTTGCAAAAAATACTAAATGAGCACACAAGACGAATACGACAAAGAAAGAAATTCCAAAAAGCCTGGGAAAAATGCACGAAAGAAAAGTGAGGCTCGCAAAATTGCTTCCGCAAAACCCGATACATCTAAGAAAAATCAAGGTCTTCCGCAAAATTCAGCTAAGCCAAAGCTGAAATTTGATAAAACTGGAAAGGAAATTGGCCGTCGTGACAAGCCTATAAGAGAAATTAAGAAAAGCAATCCAGAAGATGGAATTCGCTTAAATAAATACATCGGTAATAGTGGCGTATGCTCCAGACGAGAAGCTGATACATATATTGCTACTGGTTTGGTTTCCGTAAACGGTAAAATTATCAATGAAATGGGCTACAAAGTCAAAATGACGGATGATGTTCGTTTTGACGGTCGCCGTTTAAATCCAGAACCAAACACCTACGTTTTGCTGAACAAACCCAAAGGTTTTGCAACCACAGATAGCAATGCCAAGGGAATGACCGTGATGGATTTGGTAGCAAACGCAACAACTGCCAAAATTAAACCTTTTGGTCGTTTGGGTAGAAATGCTACAGGTCTTCTTCTTTTTACAAATGATGATGAGTTTGTGCAAAAGTTTACCAATAAAGGTATAGCGAGACTTTTTCATATTGAACTTGACAAAAATTTAAAGTCTGAACACCTTAAAAAAATTAAGGAAGGTTTTTCTATTGATGGTAATGAAATAACTATTGAAGAAATAAGCTATGTAGATAATTCGCCTAAAAGCGAAGTGGGTCTAAAGATAAAGCACACTGGCACCAGTGTTATCCGCACTATTTTTGAAAACTTAGGGTATGATGTTGTACGGATGGATTGTGTAACTCTTGGGCCATTGACTAAAAAAGATTTGCCACGAGGTCGTTGGAGAACACTTACCGAAAAGGAACTCAGCATGTTCAGTATGATTTAATGAAGAACAAATTTTATTCACGTTTCATTATTTATTGAATTTTTTTCGCACATTTGTATCATAAATAGTTAAAAAGTACTATAATTTAAAATGGTTGGTTTTTGAAAATCATCGAAAACATAGATTCTAAATGAACAACACATTTTTACTTCAAATAGCTGCACAACAGCGGGTTTCGGGAAATTGTTTCATCATAAACACTTGGCCTATTCACATTTAATCTTCAAGTTAATTTTTTGTTATACCTCTATTTTTTTAAGGAATACGCAACAAGAATTTTTAATTTACACCATTCAACCAACGATATTTAAAGAATGAATACCAAATACATAGACTTAATAAACCAAACCTATTATTGGCCGCAAGAAGAATTCCGCTTGGGAGACAATGGCCTTGAGTTTCACGGCGTAAATCTTATGCAGCTCGTTGAGCAATATGGAGCTCCTTTAAAGTTTACCTATCTTCCTAAAATTTCAGAAAACATCAATTTAGCAAAGAAATGGTTTGCCGAAGGTATTGAAAAGAACAACTATAAAGGCAGCTACAACTACTGTTATTGCACCAAAAGTTCGCATTTCAAGCACGTTTTGAACGAAGCTTTAAAGAATGATATTCATATAGAAACCTCTTCGGCTTTTGATATTGATATCGTGGAAAGCTTAAAGAAAACTGGAAAAGTAACAGATAAAACATATGTGATTTGTAATGGCTTCAAACGCGAGCAATACATAGAAAATATAGCACGCTTAATCAATAACGGTCATGAAAATTGCATCCCGATTATTGATAATTACGAAGAGATTGAATTGCTTTCAGACAGCATCAACAATCATTTCAATGTTGGAATCAGAATAGCTTCAGAAGAAGAACCAAAATTCGAATTCTATACATCTAGATTAGGAATTGGTTACAAAAACATCATTCCTTTTTACGAAGAACAAATAAAAAACAACGAACGTGTAGATCTTAAAATGCTACACTTCTTCATAAACACTGGTATTCGAGACACAGCCTATTATTGGAATGAATTGGTGAAATGTTTGAAGGTTTACGTACGGCTTAAAAAAATCTGTCCTTCATTGGATAGTTTGAATATAGGCGGTGGTTTTCCTATAAAAAATTCTTTGCATTTTGAGTACGATTATCAGTACATGATAAACGAAATTCTAAACCAAATAAACATTACTTGTGCAGAAGCAGATGTTCCTGTGCCCAACATATTTACGGAATTTGGAAGTTTTACGGTAGGTGAAAGTGGTGGTGCCATTTACGAAATTTTGTATCAAAAACAACAAAACGATCGTGAAAAATGGAATATGATTAATTCTTCTTTCATCACAACTCTTCCAGATACTTGGGCAATAAGCAAACGTTTCATTATGTTGGCAATTAATCGCTGGAATGATGAATATGAAAGAGTGCTTTTAGGTGGTTTGACCTGTGATAGTGATGATTACTACAATAGCGAACAGAACATGGCGGCTATTTATCTGCCAAAATTTAGAAAAGAAAAACCTTTGTATATTGGCTTCTTTAACACAGGAGCATATCAAGAAAGTATTGGTGGTTTCGGTGGTTTGCAACACTGCTTAGTGCCTTCGCCAAAACATATTTTGATTGATAGAGACAAAGACGATAATATTACAACCAAACTTTTTTCAGAACAACAAACAAGCGAGCAATTGCTAAACATTTTAGGTTATGAGCACTAAGACATACGCCGGAATCCCGCAAAAATATGCGGCCCTTGAAACATCAAAAATTGTATTGATCCCAGTTCCGTATGACGGAACAAGCACATGGCAAAAGGGAGCAGACAAAGGTCCTGAAGCCTTTTTAGACGCTTCAGAAAACATGGAATTGTATGATATCGAGACCCAAACAGAGGTATATAAACAAGGTGTTTACCTAGCCGATGCTATTACTGAAAATTCCACACCAGAAGCTATGGTTTCAGAAGTGCATAAAGCCACAAAAGATTATATAAAGCGAAATAAATTCGTGACAATTTTTGGTGGCGAACACAGCATTTCTATAGGAACTATTCGCGCTTTTAACGAATGTTTTGATAACTTAACCGTGCTTCATATTGATGCACATGCAGATTTGCGCAAGGATTTCCACGGAAGCACTTGCAACCACGCTTGCGCAGTTTATGAGGCAAGCCAGACCACAAATTTAATACAAATAGGTATTCGAAGTATGGATATTGCTGAAACTCGCGTGATGGATGAAGAAAAAGTATTCTTCGCCCATGACATGGCAAAAGACGAATACTGGATGGATAAAGTTATTGAAGCTTTGGGTGACAATGTTTTCATAACATTTGACCTTGATGCATTTGATCCGTCGATCCTTCCATCTACTGGAACTCCAGAGCCAGGCGGACTTTTTTGGTATGAAACTTTAGATTTTCTAAAACAAGTTTTTGAAGAAAGAAACGTAGTAGGTTTTGATATAGTTGAGCTTTGTCCAAATGAAAACGAAAGAGCGTCAGACTTTGTAGCAGCAAAACTTTACTACAAAATGTTAACTTATAAATTCGCTGGAACTGAAGAGGGCGACGAATACGAAAACAATTTTAACGAAACCAAAAAAGGCGTTTCAAAATTTAATACAGAAGAAGATGAGTACTAGCAAAGGAGCTATTTCCCAGTTTATTGAAAAATATTATTTACACTTCAATGCCGCAGCGGTAGTAGATGCTGCAAAGGGATATGAGGCACAATTGAACAAAGGTTCAAAAATGCTTGTTTCTTTGGCAGGAGCAATGAGTACGGCAGAATTAGGAAAGATTTTTGCTGAAATGATTCGTCAAGATAAAGTGCAAATAATCTCTTGTACCGGTGCAAACCTTGAAGAAGATATTATGAATCTTGTTGCGCACAGTCATTACGAACGTGTACCACATTACCGTGATTTAACCCCGCAGGATGAATGGGATTTGCTTGAAAGAGGAATGAACCGCGTAACGGATACTTGTATTCCAGAAGAAGAAGCCTTTAGAAGAATTCAAAAACACATCGTGAAATTGTGGAAAGAAGCCGAAGCAAAAGGCGAACGCTACCTTCCGCACGAATATATGTATAAACTGCTTTTAAGCGGTGTAATGGAGGAACATTACGAAATAGATTTAAAAGATTCATGGATGTACGCCGCTGCTGAAAAAAATCTTCCAATAATCTGCCCGGGTTGGGAAGATAGCACGATGGGAAATATTTTTGCAAGCTACGTTTTGAAAGGAGAATTAAAAGCATCCACAATGAAAAGTGGAATTGAATATATGACTTTTCTTGCAGAATGGTACACAGAAAATTCCAAAAATGGAATTGGTTTCTTCCAAATAGGTGGAGGAATAGCTGGTGATTTTCCAATTTGTGTAGTGCCGATGTTGTATCAAGATATGGAGCGTCCTGAAACCCCATTTTGGAGCTATTTCTGTCAAATTAGTGATTCAACAACCAGTTTTGGTAGTTATTCTGGCGCAGTTCCGAATGAAAAAATAACATGGGGAAAATTGGATATTGATACTCCAAAGTTCATTATTGAGAGTGATGCTACCATTGTAGCTCCCTTAATTTTCGCGTATTTGCTTGATATGTAAAAAATTGCATTAAAAATTTTGTTAATCAGGACAAATGTCGTAATTTTGAAGACAAATGTATTTGCTATGAGTTATGATGAACAAAATATCGCAATTAATGAAGTAAATGAGTCTTTAAGTGTTTATGTAAAAAACATAGGCAATGTTTCAAGAAAAATTTCTTTTGCAGATTTTTTTCAGGATAAAATGTTATTAGTTCAAGCAATCAGAAGAGGGCTTCCTTATAGTATTTTTAGTCAAATAAAATCATTTACTCCGTTTACTGATGCAGATTGGGCTGAGTACTTAGACCTTTCATCCAAAACCTTACAAAGATATCGGGATGATAAAAACTTTTATTTTAAGCCAATTCATTCAGAAAAAATCTTTGAACTTGCAGAGGTTACAAACTTTGGTATTGAAGTTTTTGGTTCTTCCGAAAAATTCTATAGGTGGTTAAATTCACCTACTTATTCGTTAAATGGTCATAAGCCTGGAGAGCTAATTAAAGATTCTTATGGTAAAGAAATGGTAATGGCAGAACTTAACAGGATAGAACACGGTATTTTTGCTTAATGAGGGTTTTTAGGCTATCCAGAAAAAAATATGCTGATGACTTAAGTGGGTTTGGTGCGGCTAAGTTTGGCAACCGATGGAATTCTAAAGGTATAGAAATGCTTTATACTGCAGAAAGCAGAGCATTGGCGATGGCTGAAGTAATCGTGCATTTAAGCTTGGCATCCTTACCCGACGATTATATGATGATTGAATTAGACATTCCAGATTCTATTGAAATTGAATTCTTGGATATTAAGCTGTTAGGTATGGATTGGAACACTAATCCACCAAGATCAAATACTCAAATACTTGGCGATGATTTTATTCATTCAAAAAAACATTGCATTTTAAAAGTGCCTTCAGCAGTAGTTAAGGGAGATTTCAATTATCTCTTGAACCCGAATCACGAAGCTATAAAGAAGATTAAAATTATTGAGATTACCGACTTTCCTTTCGACGAAAGAATTTTTAACTAGAAACTTACCTCCAAACAATTATATGGAACCAAAAAAAATTGAAAATATTGAATTAAAGTTCTTAACCTTAAAAGACTATGAAGCTCTAAAGAAGGCAACAATTCAATCCTATGGCGGGATGCCAAATAGTTATTGGAAGATAAATGAAATTGGGAATTTAATAGACATTTTCCCAGAAGGTCAAGTAGTTATAATGGCCGATGGCGAAATTGCAGGCTGTGCACTTTCAATTATTGTAGATTTTGATGAATTAGGCGAAAAACATACCTACAAAGATGTTACTGATGATCCAACATTTAAAATTCATGATCCTGAAGGTGATGTGCTCTATGGAATTGACGTTTTCATTCGTCCAGATTTTAGAGGATTACGTTTAGGAAGAAGATTATACGATTACAGAAAGGAACTTTGCGAAAACTTAAATTTGAAAAGTATTGTCTTTGGAGGAAGAATGCCAAATTATCACTTACATTCCGATAAGCTTTCTCCAAAGCAATACATTGAAAAAGTAAAACGCAAGCAGATTGATGATCCAGTTTTAAATTTTCAGGTTTCGAATGATTTTCATCCAGTTAGAGTATTGAAAGGCTATTTGGAAGGTGATAAAGCCTCTGGCGAATTTGCGGTTTTAATGGAATGGGACAATATTTATTTCACCAAACCAGATAAGAAACCAAAGCCATCGCAGATAAAAAGTATTGTGCGTTTAGGCCTTATTCAATGGCAAATGCGGAGCTATGCTGGTATGGAAGAACTAATGCATCAAGCCGAGTATTTTATAGACAGTGTTGCTGGTTACCGTTGCGATTTTGCAATGTTTCCAGAATTTTTCAATGCGCCGCTCATGGCAAAATATAACGAAATGAGCGAGCCAGATGCTATTCGTGAATTAGCAAAATACACTAAAGAAATTACAGAACGATTATCACAGCTTTCAATTTCTTACAACATTAATATTATTACAGGCAGTATGCCCGAAATAGTTAGAGGAAAACTATATAACGTAGGCTATTTATGTCGCCGAGACGGAAGCGTTGAACGTTATGAAAAAATACACGTAACGCCAGACGAAGAACGTGTCTGGGGAATGGCAAACGGAAATTCTTTAAAAACTTTTGATACCGACTGTGGAAAAATTGGTGTGTTAATTTGTTACGATTCTGAATTTCCAGAACTTTCTAGATTACTTTCAGATGAAGGAATGGATATTCTTTTTGTGCCTTTCCTGACAGATACCCAAAATGGATATTCGCGAGTTCGTTTATGCGCACAAGCTAGAGCTGTTGAAAACGAATGTTACGTAGCAATTGCGGGAAGTGTAGGTAATTTACCAAAGGTGCATAATATGGATATTCAATACGCCCAAAGCGCCGTATTTACTCCTTGCGACTTCTCTTTTCCTAGTAATGGAATAAAAGCGGAAGCAACTCCAAACACCGAAATGATTTTAGTTGCCGATGTTGATTTAGACCTTTTAAGAGAACTTCACACATTTGGCGCAGTTAGAAATTTAAAAGATAGACGTAAAGATTTTTATAGGCTTGAAAGAGTGAAAAAGTAAAATATCCTAGAGCTTTAAGTTTTTTAAAACCTGACAGGTCTATTTTTTGTTTGAAATATCTCCCAAACCGCAACTCCAATAACCACAGAATATTCTAAACCAACCAACCAAAGATTTTCATCAAATCCATCTTTTCCGTAGGCTGAATAACTTAACATTACCATAAAACTCCAAACAATCGGAAATTTATATTTTGTAAAAACCGAAAGTAAAAGCGGAGTTGCAACGTACCACGGATGCACGGTTGTTGAAAATAGAAAGTAGAACGAAATTGCAAAAAGCATCGCAGTAATTAGTTGTTGCGGAGTTTTATTTTTTCTGAAGAACGCAAGTCCCAAAATAAAAAGTAACACCAAAACAGGAAGAATCTTCCCAACGGTTTCAATCAAATTCCAACCAACAACCTGAAAACCAATCCATCGAATTATATAATAAACACTTGCATTAAACTCAAAATTTTGAAACCAAAGAGCGATGGTTGCTGAAAAATGCTGAATAAATTCCAAAGAAAGAAAAGGTAGAAAAGTTATTATTATCGTTATCCCGATTATCGTATAAAATTTCAGCAAGGTTGTCCAGTTAAATTTTTTGAAGTTGCTTAAAATAGTATTTTTTGAGATTTTGTTTTTATCTATGAAATATTTCAGAAATAAAGGCAAAAACAAAAGTGGAATCAACTTCACAGAAACGGAAAGTCCAATCAAAACCGCCGCCCAAAACCATTTTCCGTTAAAGATTAAATGCAACGCCCACACAAAAAAGAAAAGCATCACACCTTCAAAATGCAGGTTTCCTGTGAGTTCAATGATTATAAAAGGATTTAGAAAATACCAGAATATATTTTTTACGGGTAGAGTCAATCTCTCTAATATTTTTCTTCCGAAGTAAAGAACTCCTATATCTGCCAGAATAATTATCACACGAAGTACAATCACAGAACCCAAAATACTCTTTCCCGAAAACAACGCAGCAACAGCAAAAAACAGTTGATTTATAGGCGGATAATTGCTGAAATGGCTGGCATTTAGTGCACCCATTCCTTCATAAAGTTCATTTGCCTGAGAAACTATTACTCCAAGTGATTCGGAAACTTCTTTAAAATATATTTCTGGTGTAAAAACATACGGACTTATTCCTTGCGCCAGCAATCTTCCATCCCATAAAAATCGATAGAAATCCTGGGAAAGATTTGGAATTGCAGGAATGAAAATTAATCGAAGGACAATCCCCAAACTTGCTAAAAACCAAAAATTTTCCCGATGCTTCGGGAAGAATTTTTCAATAAAAAGATAAGCAATAAAAAATAAAGCTGAGTAAAGCGAAATGAGTCTCACAAAATGACTTCGCTCCAAATCATACCCAAAACTGATGTAAAACGCGATGGAAACTATCGCAAATAAAAGAGGAATTTTATTGAGTTTTAAGAACTTCACAAATCATTTAATTTTATTCAAAACTCGTAATTAAGAAATCGACAATGGTTAATCCTTTCAGTCTTGCCATTCAGCAATAAAAAGATTAGTATCACGTCCGCCACCGTTATTTCTGTTAGAAGAAAAGGCTAATTTTTTCCCATCATTTGAAAACACAGGAAAGGCATCAAAAGTTCTTCCGTGCGTAACGCGCTCCAGATTTTTTCCGTCAGTATCAATCAAATAAAGATTGAACGGAAACCCTCTTTCTGATTCGAAGTTACTTGAAAACAAAATCTTTTTCCCAGAAGGATGGAAGAACGGTGCCCAGTTAGCATTTCCTAAATGCGTTAATTGGCTAAGTTCACTACCATCTGCGTTGCAAATGTACAGTTCCATTTCTGTGGGTTGCACCAAACCTTGAGCTAATAAATCTTTATATTCCTTTATTTCAGCTTCTGTTTTTGGTCGTGACGATCTAAAAATAAGTTTGCTTCCGTCCGGAGAGAAAAATGCCCCTCCATCATAACCCAATTCGTTGGTTATTTGCTTCACGTTTTTTCCGTCAATATCCATAGTGTAAAGTTCCAAATCGCCACTTCGCATTGAGGTGAAAACAATTTTATCTCCTTTAGGTGAAACGGTTGCTTCGGCATCATAACCAGGTTCATCGGTTAGTTGAGCAGTAATATTTCCTTCCAAATCTGCCACAAAAATGTCGAAACTATCATACACTGGCCACACGTATTTTCCTTCTTTTTTCAAAGGAACCTCGGGACAATTTTTGTCTTTTAAATGGGTGCTTCCATAAACAATATGTTTATTGTCTGGCAGAAAATAACTACAAGTAGTTCGTCCCTTTCCAGTGCTTATCATTGGCGGTTGCTTGTCTTTAAAAGTTTCATCGGCGTTCATCAAAAACATTTGGTCGCAGTTTACTCCCCAATTTTTGTAATTGCTTTGAAAGATGAGTTTGCTATCATCAAAACTCCAATACGCTTCGGCATTATCGCCACCAAAGGTTACTTGTCGAATGTTTTTGAAGTGTTTTTCTTCGGGATAAATTAGTGTATCCTGAGTTTGAGGATCTAAAACCAAAGCTGAAGTTTTTTCAGCTTGGTCTCCAATTGGAGTCTCGGACCCTTCTTTTTTCACTTCATTTTTACAACTCGCAAAAAGGGAAACAATTAGTAACGTATATACTATTTTCATTTTTAATGTACTTTTGCACAAAAGTAATGATATGCGTACAATTTTAGTGATATTTCTGGCAATAGTGGTTTTCTCTTGTAAAGAAACTAAGATGAAATCGGTAACTATGAAAGAGGATGTTTCCATTTTGGCGAATGATAGTCTCAATGGAAGAAAAACAGGTTCTTCAGATGAAAAAAAAGCTGCTGAATATATTGCGAAACGATTTGCCGATTTAGGTTTGCAACCCAAAGGAACCGACGGCTACTTTCAGAAATTTACTTTTAAGGCAAGTAAAATTCCGCATCAAGAAGCTGAATTCACTTCCGAAAAAAATGATAGTACGGAAACCGGTGAAAATGTAATCGCTTATTTAGACAATACAGCTGAAAATACAGTAGTAATTGGCGCACATTACGACCATTTAGGGATGGGCGGCGAAGGTTCATTATACCGTGAAGGCGATGCAATCCACAATGGTGCAGACGATAATGCAAGTGGCGTCGCGATGATGCTGCATCTGGCAGATTCACTTCAAAACAAAGATTCTCCAAAGAATAACAACTATCTTTTTATTGCTTTTTCAGGTGAAGAAGAAGGACTTTTGGGTTCAAATTATTTCGTAAAAAATCCAACTATTGACACCAAAAAAGTAACGTATATGCTGAACATGGATATGGTGGGAAGACTTAATCCTGAAAACACTTTGGCCGTTTATGGCGTTGGAACTTCCCCAGTTTTAAAGCAAACCGTAAATGCAAATGCGGGCGATTTGAAAATTGTAGAAAATGAAAGCGGTGTTGGGCCAAGTGACCACACATCGTTTTATCTTTCAGATATTCCTGTTTTACATTTTTTCACTGGGCAACATGAAGATTACCACAAACCGAGTGATGATACCGAAAGGGTAAATTTTGAAGGAATGGAAATGGTTTCAAATTATATCTTTAGTATCATTAAAGATTTGGATTCTCAAAAGAAGCTTCCTTTCAGAAAAACGAAAAATGAAAGCGAAGTGGTTCCAGATTTTAAAGTTACATTAGGCGTTGTTCCTGATTATCTTTTCAACGGAAAAGGGATGCGAATTGATGGTATCAGCGAAGATCGTCCCGCCCAAAGAGCAGGACTTCAAAAAGGCGACGTAGTAGTAAAAACGGGCGATTTTGAAGTGACCGATATGATGAGTTATATGGAGAGTCTTTCAAAATTTGAGAAGGGACAAACGGTTATTGTAACCATTAAAAGAAGCGAGGAATTAAAGGAAGTTGAGGTTACGTTTTAGAAATTTCACAAAATAAAAAAACCCCAAAAGTCTTTAAGACCTTTGGGGTTAAATTCGTATCGAGTACAGACAAGGCATGCCTTATCTGTAAGTATAAATTACATCATCCCAGGCATTCCGCCGCCCATACCTCCTGGCATTCCACCACCAGCATTGTCTTCTTTAATATCTACCAAAGCACATTCTGTAGTAAGAATCATTCCAGCTACTGAAGCTGCATTTTCAAGTGCGATTCTAGTAACTTTTTTAGGATCGATAATTCCTGCTTTAATCATATCAACGTACGTTTCGCTTTTAGCATCATAACCGAAGTTTTTCTTGCCTTCCAAAACTTTATTGATAACTACAGAGCCTTCGCCTCCTGCGTTTTCAACGATAGTCCGAAGTGGAGATTCGATTGCTTTTGCTACAATGTTTATACCTGTTGCTTCATCAAGAGTATCGGTAGTAAGCTTTTTAAGCACTTCAATAGCGCGAACTAAAGCAACTCCTCCACCAGCAACAATTCCTTCTTCTACAGCCGCACGGGTTGCGTGAAGAGCATCATCAACTCTATCTTTTTTCTCCTTCATTTCTACTTCGGAAGCTGCGCCAACGTAAAGAACAGCAACACCACCAGCTAGTTTAGCCAAACGTTCTTGCAATTTTTCTTTGTCGTAATCGCTCGTAGTAGATTCTATTTGTGATTTTATTTGGTTTACACGACCTTTAATATCGTCTTTCTTACCTGCACCATTTACGATGGTAGTGTTGTCTTTGTCAATTGTAACGGTTTCAGCAGAACCTAGCATATCGATTGTTGCGTTTTCTAAAGTGAAACCGCGCTCTTCAGCGATTACTGTTCCGCCAGTTAAAACTGCGATATCTTCAAGCATTGCTTTTCTTCTGTCTCCAAAACCTGGCGCTTTTACTGCTGCGATTTTTAAAGAACCACGAAGTTTATTTACTACCAAAGTAGCCAACGCTTCACCATCAACATCTTCAGCAATTATTAAAAGAGATTTCCCTTGTTGCGCCACTGGCTCAAGAATAGGAAGTAAATCTTTCATTGAAGAAATTTTCTTGTCATAAAGCAAAACCATTGGGTTTTCCAATTCGGTCATCATTTTTTCGGTATCAGTTACGAAATATGGAGAAAGGTACCCTCTGTCAAACTGCATTCCTTCAACAACGTCAACGTATGTTTCGGTTCCTTTAGATTCTTCAACAGTAATTACACCTTCTTTTCCAACTTTTCCGAATGCTTTTGCAATTAAATCACCAATTAACTCGTCGTTATTTGCTGAAATGGAAGCTACTTGCTTTATCATTTCAGAAGAATTACCAACTTTAGTTGTTTGCTTTTCAAGGTTTTCAACAATAGCTGCAACAGCTTTGTCGATACCGCGTTTTAAATCCATTGGATTTGCGCCGGCAGCTACATTTTTAAGACCTTCTTTTACGATTGCTTGTGCAAGAACGGTTGCGGTTGTAGTTCCATCACCAGCAAGATCGTTGGTTTTTGAAGCTACTTCCTTCACCATTTGCGCGCCCATATTTTCTAGTGGGTCTTGCAATTCAATTTCTTTTGCTACAGTAACACCATCCTTTGTCACCTGTGGTGCTCCGAAAGATTTACTGATAATTACGTTACGACCTTTTGGGCCTAATGTTACTTTTACTGCGTTTGCCAATGCATCAACGCCGCGTTTTATAGCGTCGCGAGCTTCTACATCAAATTTTATATCTTTTGCCATCTGTTTTTTGTTTTGTTCCGAAGAAATTCGGAAGTTTTATTTGTATTATTTATTGAATTCAAATTTTGTTTTATTCAAGAAATACCATATTTCAAGCACCTCCCGAAGCCTCGAGACCAAATAAATTTCAAAAATCAATTTTCAAAAGGAATGCTTTTGGAATTTGGGATTTGTTTATTGGAATTTGCGAGTCATTATCTTTAGATAATGGCGAGGATATCTTCTTCGCGCATAATCATGTAATCTTTGCCATCAAACTTTAACTCGCTGCCAGCGTATTTTCCGTAAAGAACGGTATCGCCTACTTTCACGGTCATTTTGTGGTCTTCTTTTCCTTTACCAACGGCTACTACTTTGCCTTGCTGTGGTTTCTCTTTTGCGGAATCTGGAATGTAAAGACCAGATGCGGTCTTAGTTTCAGCTTCTTGCGGCTGAACCAAAACGCGATCTGCAAGTGGTTGAATTTTTAATGCCATTTCAATTTTATTTTTTAGTTGCCTGCATCAAAACAGACGGGTTTAACTTAGATTTTAATGTACTGCTTGCTAATTGGCAGAAATTGTGCCAATGCCTGTAAACTGACACTATATGAAACAGAAATGCCAGCTTGTCATAAGCTGGCATTTAAAAAATATTTTATAACTAAATTTTAGTTTGTAGAATCAGGTGCAACTGGTGCTGGAGTTTGAGTAGTTGGTACTGCAGGAACTGCACTTTCATCAAAAGTTTTGGATTCCATACTACGACCGCCCATAATGAAAACGTTGGAAAATAAAATAAGTGCCAACATAATCGTTGCAAGCGTCCAAGTACTTTTATCTAAAAAGTCACTCGTTTTTTGAACACCACCAATCTGTGCGCCACCGCCACCGCCAAAAGACGAAGAAAGTCCGCCACCTTTAGGGTTTTGTACCATTATAACTATGACCAATAAAAAGGCCACTATCATTATCAAAATTAAGAAGATTGTAAACGTACTCATTGTGCTTGTGTATTAATCAATTTTTCTATTGCTCGAATTTGGTCTGCAAAGAAACCACTTTTTTCGGGATTTTTCAAAATTAATATTTTATATGCTTGAATTGCTTTTTTATAGTTCTTTTGTTGCAGATAAACTTTTGCTAAAGTCTCCGTCATCAGTGCCTCTGGCGATTGTTGATAGGTTGAAGTAGTATTTTTCGGTTCTTCTTTTTGGGACTTATCAGCTATTTCTGGCGGAATAATTTTTGGGCGTTCTTGGATAAACTTGTCTATCAACTCAAATTTTCGCTCTTTTTCCTCCTGTGCCGAAGCTTCGGAAGAAACGTTTTCTTCTTTTGAAAATTCTTCTGAACGTTCAATGGGTTTTGCTTTTGTGAGTTTCAACCATTCTGAGAACGAGTGAGTATCTTTATTTGTGAATTCAAGAGGTTTGTCTGGTTGCAGAATTTCCTCTGGAGTTTCTTCAGGCTTTTCTACTAACTTGGAAACTGATTCAAATTTTCTTTGGAAAAGTTCAGGATTTAAGATATCCTCGGCTTTTTGCATTTCGGCTTTAAGCTGTCTGTCAATTTCAAGACTTAATTGTTCCGAAATATTTTCTGCAACTACCTTAATTTCTTCCACCGAAGTGTCGTGTTGAAGTATAGTTTGCGAAATTTCGTTTTGAATAAATTTTTCTGAAGTGATGTATTCAAATAAAATATCACGATCTGTGGTATGAGCAGCCGTAAGCCTTAAAGCGTGGTTATATAAAAAACTATCTTGGTTTTTTAAACCTTTAAGCTGCAATGCTCTCACGCTTTGGAAATATGGATATTTCTTTATGAGTAAATCCAAAGCAGCCAAATCCTCAGAATTTATTTTCTGTGGATTTGCGAGTAGATATGTGTATGATTCAAAATTCAAGAGTAAAAATTCAAGGTTTAAAGTTCAAAATTCTAGGTTTTGTGATTTACCCCCAACCTCTAAAGGGGAGAATTCCATTACTCCCTTTAGATCTGGGATATTATTTACTACCAATTTGCAAGAGATTTATTGAAAACATCTTGTGTTAATCGTTCAAAAATTACATCAACGGCAGCATCTAGTTTGGAACCCACTAATAGCGAAGTTCCTGAAAAATCAAAATAAAAACTAAAGGATTGCTCAAAATCTTTTAAAGGTTCTTTGGTGTTAAAAAATCGGACGGTTACGGCGATGGTTAACCTAGTTTGGGCAGCCGTACTGTTTGATGTTGCGGTAATTGGTGCCTCATAAAATTGGGTTATTTCTCCTTCATAAACTAAATCGCCATTGCTGGTTACCAAATCCAAACTGGTTTGATTTAGCAACAAATCCTGTAGTTTTTGGGTAAAATCTCTCGAAAGGCCAGGTTCTACTCGTGGGGCAATATTCTGAAAATAATTTACTTGCACCGTCTTGGTTGTGTTGTAATTTATATCGGCGCCAGTAAATGAATAAGGGCCACAACCTTGCATTAAAATTGCGGAACATATTAAAATTAAAACTGTAAATATTTTTGGCATCTAGCTTTTTCGTTTTTAATTTTTTGAATACTGAATACTGAATACTGAATACTGAATACTGATTGGCGCGTCTACAGGTCGTATTGTTTTATTTTCCTGTATAATGTTCTTTCAGAAATTCCTAATTCGTCTGCGGCGTCTTTTCGTTTTCCGCTGTATTTTTCGAGCGATTTTTTAATGAGTTCCAATTCTTTTTGATGAAGGGAAAGATTTTCTTCTTCTTCTATTTCCTCGGCGTATTCATATTTATCTTTTCTTTTTGATTCCTGAGCAGAGCCGTAGGACTCTGAAGTGTTTTCAGGAATGCTGAAAACTTCAACATCGTTCCGTCTCTCGTTGTTTTCTTCTTCAATTATGGAAGCTAATTCTTCTTCAGCTTCGTTTTCATCAGCATATATTTTATTGATGAGTGATGAATTTTCTTCTTTAACTTTTGCGGCGTTGCCAGTTTTCATCAATTCCAAAGTAAGCTTTTTTAGGTCGTTTACGTCGCGTTTCATATCAAAAAGCACTTTGAAAAGAATTTCCCGCTCACTTCCGAAATCGCTTTCAGATTTTTTCGCATTTACAATCGCGGGAAGATTGCTACCCATATCTGGCAGATAATGCTTTAGCGTTTCATAGGAAATCTCCCGATTTTGCTCTAAAACTGAAATCTGTTCCGCAACATTCCGAAGTTGACGTATGTTTCCGCTCCAGCGATATTTCAACAATAAATCTGTAGCTTGATCTGTCAATCTGATTGTTGGCATTTTGTATTTCTGCGCAAAATCTGCCGCAAATTTCCGAAAGAGTAAATGTATGTCTTCTTGCCGTTCGCGTAGTGGCGGAAGATTTATTTCCACCGTACTCAATCTGTAATAAAGATCTTCACGGAATTTTCCTTTTTCAATGGCATCCACCATTTTTACGTTAGTTGCCGCCACAATGCGAACGTCTGTTTTCTGCGTTGCGGAAGAACCTACTTTTAAAAATTCGCCGTTTTCTAAAACGCGGAGCAATCGGACTTGAGTTGGTAATGGCAACTCGCCAACTTCATCTAAGAAAATAGTGCCGCCGTCGGCTACCTCAAAATAACCACTTCTAGTTGCGGTTGCACCTGTGAACGAACCTTTTTCGTGACCAAAAAGTTCACTATCAATTGTTCCTTCTGGAATTGCGCCGCAGTTTACGGCTATGTATTTTCCGTGTTTTCTGTGGGAAAGGGAATGGATTATTTTTGGAATACTTTCTTTACCCACACCGCTTTCTCCCGTAACCAATACCGAAATATCCGTTGGTGCAACCTGAATTGCTTTTTCTACGGCGCGGTTTAGTTTTTGGTCGTTGCCTATTATTCCGAATCGTTGTTTTGTTGCTTGTATGCTTTCCATAAATTAATTGGTTTCAGAAAAACCTATCGCTTCACCAATAAGTGTGGCAGTGGTACAATTAGTTACTCTTACTTTAACAAAATCTCCAGCTTTAAAATTTTTCTTCGGAAAAACAGCAGTGTTGTTATGCTCTGTTCTTCCACTCCATTCGTCTTTGTTTTTTTTCGATTCTTTTTCAATCAAAACTGTTACCGTTTTTCCTAAAAAACTCGCGGTACGAATGGCACTGTTTCTTTGCTGAAGATCAACAATCTCTGTTAATCTTCTGCTTTTTGTTTCTTCCGGCACATCATCTTCTAGCTTTCTGGCAGCCATTGTTCCGGGTCTTTCGGAATATTTGTACATATAGCCGAAACTGTATTTCACATATTCCATTAGGCTCATAGTATCTTGGTGGTCTTCCTCGGTTTCTGTTGGAAAACCAATAATCATATCTTGCGAAATGGAGCAGTCAGGAATAATTTCTTTAATTCTATCAATCAACTTCATATACTGCTCACGCGTGTGCTGACGGTTCATTTCTTTCAGAATTCGAGTACTTCCACTTTGAACAGGAAGATGAATGTGGTTGCAAATATTCTTGTGTTTTGCCACGATATGCAACACTTCTTCGTGCATATCCTGCGGGTTGTTGGTTGAAAAACGAATACGCATTTCGGGATGCGCCGTAGCAGCCATATCAAGCAATTGGGCAAAATCTGTGGCAGTAGCTTGTTGCATTTCCGAAGCGTTTTTGAAGTCTTTTTTCAAACCGCCACCAAACCATAAATAGCTATCTACATTTTGACCGAGTAAGGTAATTTCTTTGTAATTTTTTTCGGCTAGATCATCTATTTCGTGTAAAATACTTTGTGGATCACGGCTTCGTTCACGACCTCTTGTAAAAGGAACCACACAGAAAGTACACATATTGTCGCAACCGCGGGTTATGCTCACATAAGCTGTAATGCCATTTCCGCCCAAACGCACTGGCGAAATATCTCCATAGGTTTCTTCTTTGGAAAGGATTACGTTCACTGCATCGCGGCCTTCTTCAACTTCTTTCAGCAAATTCGGAATGTCTTTGTAGGCATCTGGCCCAACAACCAAATCAACGATTTTTTCTTCTTCAAGAAATTTTTCCTTTAATCTTTCAGCCATACAACCAAGAACACCCACTTTCATCTTTGGATTGATTCGTTTTACGGCGTTGTATTTTTCTAAACGTTTGCGGATTGTTTGTTCTGCTTTGTCGCGAATGGAGCAAGTGTTCACCAAAACCAAATCTGCTTCTTCCAATAAATTTGTAGTGTTGTAACCTTGATCTGCAAGGATGGAAGCCACTATTTCGCTGTCGCTAAAATTCATAGCGCAGCCGTAGCTTTCTATATAAAGTTTTTTTGAATTTTCGGTACGCGCTTCTAGAGTAAGCGTGTTGCCTTGAGTGTTTTCGACTATTATCTTTTCCATAAACATCAAATCTTCAACGCAAGTTCATAATCCCTGAGCGTTGAACCGGCAAATATACAATATTAAGAATCGGTGACAAAGTGGCAGATTTTGTTTTTGTTATAAAATTGTGAGGGAAAAATCTACCACGAATACACGAATAGTTATTCGGAAATGTGTGTGCTCATTTTCAAATCACGTAATATTATTTTCAAATTTTATACTTAATATCGATTCAAAATACACAACAACTTAGAAAAATATTCGTGTATTCGTGGTAAAGATTACCGGGACAATATTCAAATTTTTCACCCATAATCATTCGTATTAAAAATTTCATATACTTTTGCAATCTTAACAATATAGGATATGGCAAAGAATTTAGTGATAGTTGAGTCCCCTGCAAAAGCAAAAACCATTGAAAAATTTCTAGGGAAAGATTTTAAGGTTTCCTCCAGTTTTGGGCACATTGCAGACCTTCCGTCCAAGGAATTGGGCGTGGATGTAGCTGGAGATTTCACACCTAAATATATAGTAAGCAGCGACAAGAAAAAGTTGGTAGCAGAATTGAAGGCGCTTTCCAAAACTGCTGAAATGGTTTGGTTGGCGAGTGATGAGGATCGAGAAGGTGAAGCAATTGCGTGGCATTTGGCCGAAGAATTAAAGCTAGACAAAAACAAAACTAAACGTATTGTTTTTCACGAAATAACGAAAACAGCTATTTTAAAAGCCATTGAAAACCCACGCCAAATAGATTATAATTTGGTAAACGCCCAACAAGCAAGACGTGTTTTGGACCGTCTGGTTGGTTATGAACTTTCGCCAGTGCTTTGGAAAAAAGTGAAAGGCGGACTCTCCGCAGGCCGTGTTCAATCTGTCGCCGTTCGATTGATTGTAGAGCGCGAGCGTGAGATTGAAGGATTTACAGCAGTTGGTTCCTATAGAATTGATGCAGAATTCACAACTTTAGAAGGAAGTAAATTCAAGGCGAAACTTCCAAAGAATTTTGATACAGAAGAAGAAGCACGCGAGTTTCTTCGGAAGAATTTGGGAGCCAATTATAAAATTTCGGATTTAACTAAAAAACCTGCTAGCAAATCGCCTGCAGCTCCCTTTACTACTTCAACCATACAACAGGAAGCCGCAAGAAAATTATATTTTTCAGTAGGAAAGACGATGACAATTGCGCAGCGTCTTTATGAAGCTGGACTTATAACCTATATGCGTACCGATAGTGTAAATCTTAGTAACGACGCAAAAAACGCAGCGCAGAAAGAAATTACTTCTTCCTACGGAAAGGAATATAGCAAACCCCGCGATTATAAAAGTAAAAGCAAAGGAGCACAAGAAGCTCACGAGGCAATTCGACCTACAGATATGTCTTTGCACAACATTACTGGCGACCACGACCAAGCACGTTTATACGATTTAATTTGGAAACGAACATTGGCTTCGCAAATGAGCGATGCGCAATTAGAGCGCACCAACGTTAAGATTGATGTGCTTTCAAAGGAAAAAGTTTCAGAACATTTCAGTGCAAATGGTGAAATGATAAAATTTGACGGTTTCTTAAAAGTGTATTTGGAAGGAACCGATTTTGAAGAAGAAGAGCAAGAAGGAATGTTGCCGAATATGAAAAACGGCGAAACGCTTGAAAATAATTATATCACCGCGACGGAAAGATTTACGCGACCGCCGTATCGTTTTACGGAAGCTTCATTAGTAAAGCAGCTGGAAGAACTTGGCATTGGCCGACCTTCAACGTATGCGCCGACAATTTCAACAATCATCAGTAGAAATTATGTTGAAAAAGGAACTGTGGAAGGTGTGGAGCGAAAATATCTTCAACTAACGCTTCAAAAAGAAAACATAAAGGACAAAAATTTAACCGAAACTGTTGGTTCGGATAAAGGGAAATTGGTGCCCACAGATATTGGATTGATTGTAAATGACTTTTTAGTTGAGCATTTTCAGGATATTATGGATTACAATTTTACTGCAAAAGTAGAGCAGGATTTTGATGATATAGCCGAAGGAAAAGAAGAGTGGACCAAAATGATGAAAGATTTCTACGGAAAATTTCATCCGCAAGTTGAGCATGTAGAGGAAACTGCAGACAGGGAAAGTGGCGAACGAATTCTTGGTGAAGATCCAGAAACTGGAAGAACGGTTTTGGTCCGTCTCGGAAAATACGGTCCAATGGCACAAATTGGTGCCCCGGATGATGATGAGAAAAAATTTGCCAGCCTTCGCCCAGACCAACAATTACATTTGGTTACGTTTGAAGAAGTAATGGATCTTTTCAAACTTCCTAAGACTTTAGGTATTTATGATGGCGAAGAAGTGGAAGTGAACAATGGCCGTTTTGGACCTTATGTAAGATTGGATAAAACTTTTATTTCATTGCCAAAAGGAATGGATCCGCTGGATGTTGATATGGCTTTCGCAAAAGAGCTTATTGAAGAAAAGAAAAAAGCAGACGCTCCTATATATATGTATGAAGATCTGCCCGTTCAAAAAGGAGTTGGGCGTTTTGGACCGTTCATAAAATGGAATAGTATGTTCATAAACGTGAACAAAAAGTATGATTTCGATAATCTTTCCAACGAAGATATAGAACAACTTATTGAAGATAAAAAGCAAAAAGAAATTGATAAGCTTATCCAAGAGTGGCCAGAGGAAAAAATTCGCATTGAGAAAGCGCGTTGGGGTCGTTTTAACCTTATAAAAGGAAAAACGAAGGTAGAGTTGCCAAAAGGTACTGAAGCTGATAAGATTACTTTAGAAGAAGCAAAAAGCTTATTAGAAAAGAAAAGCCCAAAGAAGAAAGCAGCTGCCAAAAAGAAACCAGCAGCTAAGAAGAAAACTACAGCGAAGAAAAAATAATGATAGAATTTTTAGCTCCAGTTTCTAAAAAAATATTGGCTCATCGTGAAGTTTTGCCGCTGGGAACTTTAGGAAAACAAATAGAAATCCATTCCAAAATTGGGGAATTACCTAATTTAAAGGATGTAAAATTCGCAATTCTCGGAATAAAGGAAAACCGAGCAGATGTAAATTTTATTGGTGCAGAAATTTCTTTTGATTCCTATAGAAAAACACTTTATTCATTATATCCCGGAAATTGGAATTATAATATAATTGATATTGGCGATATTGAAAAAGGCGAAACAGCCGAAGATACTCGCTTTGCAGCAAAAGAAGTTATTGCAGCCTTATTAAAAAAAAACATAGTCCCTCTAATTCTTGGTGGAAGTCAGGATTTGGGCTACTCGCAGTACCGCGCGTATGACGGAATAGGCGAAATGGTAAATGTAGTAAACATAGACAACCGCTTTGATCTTGGGAATGCAGAATTGCCTATTTCAAACAAATCCTATGTTGGAAAAATGGTCGTGGACAAACCCTATAATCTGTTTAATTATAGTGTTTTAGGTTACCAATCGTTTTTCAATGCGCCACAGGAAATTGCATTAATGGATAAATTATTTTTTGATGCATATAGATTAGGCGAAATTTGTGCAGATTTAACTTTAGTGGAACCCATAATGCGTGATGCAGATATGGTTACCTTAGATGTTACCGCAATAAAAAGCGCAGAATTAAGTTATAAAAACAACGAAAGCCCCAATGGTTTTGACGGTCGTGAAATTTGTGCAATTTCTCGTTATGCCGGCATTAGCAATAAAGTAAAGTCCTTTGGTGTTTTTGAATTAAGTGATTCTATTGAAAGTAAAAGCGGCGCAATGCTCGTTGCTCAGATACTTTGGTACTTTATTGAAGGCGTTAATTTTAGAGTAGAAGATGATAATTTTGACAATGAAAAGTTATTTACTTCTTATAAAGTGCCAGTAGATGATGAAGTATTAGAGTTTAAGAAGAGCAATAAAACAGAACGCTGGTGGATTGTTTTGCCTTTTATTTCAAATGTTAATAATAAATTAAAAAGGCGTACGTTATTACCTTGCACTTATGGCGAATATTTGAGTGCTTGTAATCAGGAAATTCCTGAGCGGTGGTTGAAAGCCCGCCACAAGAATGAAGTATAATCAAACGAGAGAACTAAAGACAGAGACCAAGGGTTTTTCAAAAAAAAATTGTTTTTTTGAAATTTTATAGATAGGTTTACGCCCTTGAATCTCGAAATTTAACCTAAATACCTATGAAGAAGTTTATTGCATTAACTGCGATCGTTGCCTTTTTATTCAGTTGTAACTCCGGAGATCGTGGAGAACTGGTGGGGGCAAAGGGTAAAAAGTGGTATCCTCAAAAACCTTTTGGAATGACGCTTATCCCAGGTGGATCCTTCATCATGGGTAAAAGCGACGATGATTTTGTTGCAGTAAATGATGCGCCAACCAAGACGGTTACAGTGCGTTCTTTTTACATGGATGAAACCGAAATTACCAATGCGGAGTACCGTCAATTTGTGAATTGGGTAAAAGATTCAACAGTTAGATTGCGTCTTGCTATTATAGCAGATGAGGAAGGCAAAACCCCAGGTGATGGTGGTGTAGGTGAATTTGCCTTCGTAGATCAGGAAAATGAAGAAATGACTCCATACCAACAGTATATGTACGACAATTACTTCGGGATGGGAGAAGATTACTACGCTGGAAGAAAATTGAATGACAAAGTAGATTTAATCTGGGATACTGCAAAGTATCCAGACGAGTACTATTCTGAAGTGATGGATACAATGTACATCCCTATTGAAGAATCATACAATGGTCAGCGAACTATTGACGTAAGTAAATTGAAATTTCAATATACTTATATGGATATAGAATCTGCAGCACGAGATAAATCGAAGAGACGAAAAGATTTTATCAAAAAAGAGGAGCTGAACATTTATCCAGATACTACTGTTTGGATTAGAGATTTCAACTATTCTTACAATGAGCCAATGCACAATGATTATTTTTGGCACGAAGCTTATGGTGATTATCCAGTAGTTGGTGTTACTTGGAAGCAAGCAAAAGCCTTTTGTGCGTGGAGAACCTTGTATAAAAATTCGTATCAAAAATCAAAAAAGCGAAATTTCGTAAACTCCTTCCGTCTTCCAGGTGAAGCAGAATGGGAGTATGCAGCTCGCGGTGGTCTAGAATCTGCAACTTACCCTTGGGGTGGCCCTTATGCTAAAAATGACCGTGGTTGTTTTTTAGCTAACTTTAAGCCGCTACGTGGCGATTATGCAGCAGATCAAGCTCTTTACACAGTTGAAGCAAAATCATATGAGCCGAACGATTTTAACCTATACAATATGTCAGGAAACGTTTCGGAATGGGTAGCTTCTTCATACGATCCTGCTTCTTATGATTTTTCCTCCACAATGAACCCTAATGTAAACGATCCAGATAATATGCGGAAAGTTGTAAGAGGTGGTTCTTGGAAAGATATTGCTTATTTCCTTCAAGTAAGCACCCGAGATTATGAATATGCGGATTCTGCTAGAAGTTATATAGGCTTCAGAACCGTTCAGGATTATATGGGTACTGACGTTGTTTTAAACCAAAACTTTGGCGACGCACGTTAATATTAACTATTGATTTTATTAAACTAGATTAACCTAAACTAAAACACCTCAATTAAAAATTAACTTATTATGGCACAAGCAAGATCATCAAAAAAATTATTTAACATGGCCTATGGCCTAGGAGCGTCTATTGTAATTTTAGGAGCACTTTTCAAAATTCTTCACTGGGAAATAGGTCCTTTAAACGGAGGTATTCTTTTGGCAGTTGGACTTATTACTGAAGCAATTATTTTTGCAATCTCTGCTTTTGAACCAGTAGATGATGATTTAGATTGGTCTTTGGTTTATCCAGAATTGGCAGGTGGTGCTGTAAGTAATAGAAAAGCAATTAAAGAGCCAGAAGATGCACAAGGTCTTTTGTCTAAAAAATTAGATGACATGCTAAAAGATGCTCGCATAGATTCAGAATTAATGAGCAGCCTTACAACAAGCATCCGTTCTTTTGAAGGTGCTACAAAAAGTATGGCACCTACGGCTGATGCAATGAACTCTACTAAAAAATACAGCGAAGAGATGGCTCTTGCAGCTGCCCAAATGGATTCATTAAACAGTCTTTATAAAGTTCAGATAGAATCAACAAGCAGACAGGCTGAAGCTAACGAAAGAGTGGCTGAAAACGCAGAACAACTAAAACAACAAATGCAGCATTTAGCTACTAACCTTTCTTCATTGAACGGTGTTTATGGAGGTATGCTTTCTGCAATGACTAATAGAAACTAGATAGGTTTTCACCTTAATTATTAATCTTTAAAAAAGAATAAAAATGGCAGGAGGAAAACTATCCCCAAGGCAGAAGATGATTAACCTGATGTATCTGGTTTTCATCGCGATGCTTGCATTGAACATGTCCAAAGAAGTATTATCTGCTTTTGGACTATTGAACGAAAAAATATCTGTTGCCAACGTGGCTACTTCACAGCGTAACACTGCTTTTATGGAGGGGTTAGCTCAAAAGGCCACAGATGAACCTGCGCAATATGCAGCGGTAAAAGCAAAGGCAGACGAAGTTTCCCAGGTTTCAGATGGACTTGACGCATATATTGAGTCAGTTAAATCTGCTTCTATGGAAAAAATCAAGGATCCTACGGATTACGAAGTAATGGATAAACCAGACTACTTTAACAATCTGTTTTTTACTGGAGATAAGTATAAAGAAGGAGGACAAAAGTTCTTAGATAACATCAATAAGTATCGTACAGAAATGATGTCAATTTTATCTGATCCGGCTTTAGCTAAAGTTGCAGGTATAGAGGATATTAAAAAATCTGTTGAAACTAATTTTTCTACTGCTCCCGTTAAAAATCGCGATGGTAAAGAAGTAGCTTGGTTAAATTATAACTACGAAGGATTTCCTCAAGTAGCTTCAATTACTAAATTAACTCAAATTCAAGCGGATATTAAAACAACTAAAAGTGAAGTATTGCAACGTATGCTTGCAGGTCAACAAGCCGCAGCACTTTCGTTTAGCAATTATTCAACTTTAATGGAAGCTTCAAAATCTGCTTACTATTCAGGTGAAGCTTTTGATGGGGCTATCGTTTTAGGACGTACTGACGAAAGCACAAAACCAAAAAGAGCAGAACTTACTCTAGACGGAAGAAAACTAGCCGAAGGAACTGACTACACTTTTGAAGGTGGTAAAGTAAAACTTAAAGTTGGCGCTGGAAGTCCTGGAGACCATAAGATAGAAGGGTTTCTATACTATGGTGAAGGAGGAGAAGAAACTGAAGTTGCGGTTAAAACTGGTTTCGCAACCATTTCAAAACCAAACGCAGCTGTAATTGCTGCAGATAAGATGAACGTAGTTTATCGTGGTGTTGATAACCCTATGACCGTTTCCATTCCTGGTATTCCAGATAATAATGTAAATGCTTCTGGATCTGGTCTTTCAAAACTTTCTGGCAGCAAATATGTTATGCGTCCAGGTGCTGGTAGAACGGTAAACATTACAGCTAGCGGAAAATTACCTGATGGTCAGAATGTAAGTTCTTCTTCAGAATTCCGTATAAAAGATATTCCAAGCCCGATGGGAACAATCCGTGGGGAAGATGGTAATGGTGGTCCAGTTCGTATGGAACGTGGCGGTCTTGAAATTTCAAGCGTAGGTGCTGCATTGCAAGATTTTGATTTCGAACTTAAATTAAACGTTACTGGTTTCAGCTTTAAAGTGGCTGGACAACCAACTGTAAAAGTTAGCGGTAACAAACTTAATGGAGCTGCAGTTTCTGCTTTGAAAAGAGCAGGAAGAGGTGAAACAGTTCAAATATTTGACATTAATACTAATATCTCTGGTAGCAGCGTTAAATTAAAAAGAACCTCACCAGTATTTATTGAATTGACAAACTAGTATAAAACCAGTCGGTATGAATTTGAAAAATGTTGTTTTATGTATTTTTGGCTTGGTAATAGCTGCCAGTGCTACGGCGCAGGTAAACATACTTAATGCCAAAAATCCTGAGGATATAGGTAAAATTACAGAGGAGCAGATTGCTTACGATAATGATGGACCTTTGCCTTATGGTTATACAGATAAGCGTGATGTGTTGTGGGCCAAAACTACTTGGGAGATTATTGACCTTGATGAAAGAGTCAACTTCCCATTATATTATCCAATAGACACGAACAACATTGGTCCAGACAGACGCTCTCTTTATGACGTTTTGGTGAAAAACATCAAAAACGGAAAAATTGAATCTGTTTATGTAGATTCATACTTTACCGAAAAACGTACGCTAAAAGATATTGAAACTTCTTTAGTTTATAGTGATACTACAGATCTTGGTATTGAACAATACAATGCGGAAGGTGTTGTAGATCCACAATACGTGCGTCGTTTTTCACTAGATGCGGGTGATATTGAATCGTGGAGAATTAGAGGATATTGGTATATAGACAAACGCCAAGGTGAACTTAAATATCGTTTATTGGGTATTTGCCCCGTTGCTAATGAAGCGCGATCCAAAGCTTTTTCAGATTCTGATATAGATTCTAAAGTTGAACTTTTCTGGGTATGGTTTCCAGGTGCGCGCGATGTGTTGCACAATGCGAAAGCATTCAACAGAAAAAACACTTCGCAACCAATTTCTTATGACCATCTTCTTAACTCAAGACGTTTTGGAGCTGTTATTTACAAAGAAGAAAACGTTCAAGGCGATAGAGACGTAAAAGATTACATCAATGACAATGCACTTATGCAGTTATTGGAATCTGAGCGAATCAAAGAAAAAATACGAAATATTGAAATAGATTTGTGGAATTATTAATCCGTTAATGAAGCCATAATTTGAAGAAATACCCTTCAAGTTCCATCTCGGAAACTGAAGGGTTTTTCATTTTTAGGAAATTTTAAATTTTAGGATGAAGAAGGTAGATTATATTATAGTTGGTCTCGGCATAGCAGGTATCTGTTTGTCTGAACAACTTACAAAGCGCGGTAAGACTTTTGTAGTAGTTGATAACGGCACAGAAGGATCTACTGCGAATTCTGGTGGTGTTTTTAACCCAACGGTGCTTAAACGCTTTACGGCGGCTTGGAATGCTGCTGCTTTTTTTCCTGTTGCAGAAAATTTTTATAGCGAGCTTTCTGAAAAACTTCAACAAAAAATAATTTCACAAACACCTGTTCTAAGAATTTTCAAAAGTGTGGAAGAGCAGAACAATTGGTCTGTTGCAAGTGATAAAAGGGAATTGCAAGATTTTCTTTCTTCGGAATTTTTAAAAAATACAAATCCTTCTATTGACGCGCCCTTCGGTTTTGGAAAGGTGTTAGGAACCGCTCAAATTCACACAAACATTCTGCTTTCTAGTTATCGAAACTATCTGAAAGATGAAGAAGTTTGTCTTTCCGAAGATTTTCAATACGAAGCCATTCAGCAGAAAGAAAATGAAGTGGTTTACAAAAACATTTCAGCGAAAAAAATCATTTTTGCGGAAGGTTCAAAAGTGGTTGACAATCCATTTTTTCTGAAGCAAGCAATAATTGGCAACAAAGGTGAATATGTAATTATTAAGGCGCCGGATTTAAAATTGGAAGCACTTTTAAAGGGTTCCATGTACGTTATTCCAATTGGAAACGATGAATATAAAGTGGGCGCAACCTACAGTCGCGACGATTATAGTTTAAATCCGACAAAAATTGCTAAAGAAGAAATCCTTTCAAAAGTAAAAAGTTTTATTAATTGTTCTTTTGAAGTAATTGGTCAAACTGCAGGAGTTCGTCCAACTACTAAAGACCATAGACCATTACTTGGAGTTTTAGACGAAAACCCAAACTTAGTTTTCTTTAATGGCTTGGGGTCACGCGGATTTTTGATGGCGCCCTTGCTTGCTGAAATTCTTTTCAATCATTTGGAGGACAAAGTGCCGATTCCTCGTGAAATGCACATTCAAAGAATGGTTTTGTAAATTCTAGAATTTTTAAGACTTCGCTTTACTTTTATCATAGCTTACAAAAAGATTGATCCAAATATTTCTAGAAATCCTTACAATAAAGGGATACAAAAGCGCCAAGCTTAAAATAATAACGAGAAAGGTGTGATTTATATTTAGCCCTAGAAAATAGTAAGAAATTACGAAAGCCGCCACGGCAATTGCGCAACCCACACCATAACTAACATACATTGCCCCGAAAAAAAAGGAAGGTTCAATTTTGAATTTTTTCCCGCAATGACTGCAATTCTCGTGCATTTTCATGATTTTAGAAATGTTGTACGGATTATTATCCAAATACATATCGCCTTCGTGACACACGGGACAAGTGCCTGTAAAAATACTGTAGAGTTTGGAGCCTTTAAGGAATTGCATTATTGGTTTTTTTAGCACCGCAAAAATAAGCATCTTTGCAGAAAATTTGGCAGTAATTCCTATTGCACATTTCATAAGAAGTCAATGATCAATATTCATAATCTTTCGGTTTCCTTTCAAGGCGACTATTTGTTCGAAAAAATTACCTTTCAACTAAAACCTGGCGATCGGGTTGGTTTGGTTGGTAAGAATGGTGCGGGAAAATCTACCTTACTGAAAATCATTGCTGGCGAACAGGAATATGATACAGGCCAAATAGCGACGGACAAGGAGATTTCAATTGGTTTCCTAAAACAAGATATTGATTTTCAAAAGGGAAGAAACGTTTTGGAAGAATCCTACGAAGCCTTCACCGAAATTAAAAGACTTGAAAAACAACTTGCGGAAATAAACACCCAACTTGCCGAACGAACGGATTATGAAAGTGATAGTTATCATCAGCTGATGGTAGATTTAAATGATGTTCAACATCAATACGAAATTCACGGCGGTTACAACTACCAAGGAGAAACAGAACGAATTTTACAAGGTCTAGGTTTCCAAAGGGAAGATTTTACGAAGCTTACCGAAACCTTTTCTGGAGGTTGGCGAATGCGTATTGAGCTTGCAAAACTCTTGCTTCAAAACAACGATATTTTGTTGCTGGATGAGCCTACAAACCACTTGGATATTGAATCCATTTTGTGGTTAGAAGAGTTTTTGAAGAATTATCAAGGAGCAGTAGTAATCGTTTCTCACGATAAAATGTTCTTAGATAACGTAACAAATAGAACCATAGAGATTTCCCTTGGAAAGATTTACGATTTCAACAAACCATACACACAATATTTAGTGCTTCGTAATGAATTGCGTGAGCAGCAACTGGCTTCGCAAAAAAACCAGCAAAAGCAGATTGAACAAACTGAAAAGCTGATTGATAAATTTAGAGCCAAGGCAAGTAAAGCCACAATGGCGCAGTCGCTCATAAAAAAGTTAGACAAGATTGACCGGATTGAAGTAGATGAAGATGATAACAGCGTGATGACGTTGCGATTTCCAGTTTCTGTTACACCTGGAAAAGTTGTAATAGACGCTGAAAAAATCACAAAAAGTTACGGCGATAAAGATGTTTTAAACGGCGTAGATCTTTTGGTAGATCGCGATAGCAAGATTGCTTTTGTTGGTCAAAACGGCCAAGGAAAATCTACTTTGGCAAAAATAATTGTCAAAGAAATTGAATATGGCGGTAAACTTACCTTAGGCCATAACGTACAGATCGGTTACTTTGCCCAAAATCAAGCTGATTATTTGGACGGAACTAAAACCGTTCTGGACACGATGATTGATGCGGCAAACGAAAAAAACCGTAGCAAGGTTCGTGATATTTTAGGTTCTTTTCTTTTTAGAGGAGAAGAAGTGGAAAAATATGTCCGCGTGTTAAGTGGTGGTGAGCGAAACCGTTTGGCATTGGCGAAATTGTTATTGCAGCCTTTCAATGTTTTGGTGATGGATGAACCTACAAACCACTTAGATATAAAATCTAAAAACGTTTTGAAAGATGCCTTGAAAAGCTTCGAGGGAACTTTGCTTCTAGTTTCTCACGATCGTGATTTTCTTCAAGGATTAACCAATAAAGTATATGAATTCAAGGATCGTCACATCAAGGAATATTTAGGTGATATTGATTATTTCTTAGAACAACGAAACCTTCAAAACCTTCGCGAAGCAGAAAAGCGAACCGTTGTTTCCGAAGTAAAGGAAAAACGAAGCGCTGGCGAAGAGTATGAAATTCAGAAAAAACTGAAATCAGTTAAAAATAAACTGAGTAATGTGGAATCTTCAATTGCTTCGTTGGAAAAAGAAATTGCAACAATTGATACCGAATTGCTCATCAATTACGAAGAAACCATTGCAAAACCTCACTTTTTTGACAAATATCAAGAAAAGAAAAAGAAACTTAAAAAATTGATGGAAGAATGGGAAATCCTTCAAGAGACAGTGGAGTCGCTGTCATAAAAGCAGGAAACTTCTAATAATTTTTTCTTTTTTTGGTTAATTTTTTTTATGCTAAAATTGCAGGTTATAAATTTGTAAAAGAAGCATTACAAAAAGAACTGGGTGAAAATGAATTTTTTTTCTACTCACTACAAACTAAAAACCACCGACTATGTACGAACACTTTTTTCAATGTCCACATTGCTGGGAAGAGATTTCGATGTTGCTGGATACTTCAGTAAGAAAGCAA
Organism: Aequorivita sublithincola DSM 14238; assembly: GCF_000265385.1. Classification (NCBI taxonomy): domain Bacteria; kingdom Pseudomonadati; phylum Bacteroidota; class Flavobacteriia; order Flavobacteriales; family Flavobacteriaceae; genus Aequorivita; species Aequorivita sublithincola. The sequence continues at coordinate 807,990 of NC_018013.1, read as the reverse complement.
AAATATATTGAGGATTGTGAAATTTGTTGTAATCCTCTGGAACTAGAAGTAAGTTTTGAAGATGGTGAACTTGTTGGGTTTTCTGTAAACAACTTAGAGCAGTAATATTTTAATGGTTATCCCTATTCGCTAACCTTTCTTTTTTCCGTTCAGCTCTTCTTTCGTTTCTTGCGGCTTTTTTAGTTTCTTTGTTTTTGGCTCTATCCACCTTATCTGGAACTCCGGTAATACTTCTTAGAAGGCCTTCTTTTATATTCAACCATAAATAGTTAAAGAATGATTTGGTATTGTCTGGAGTAACGTGCCCACGACCTTCACGAAAATTTTCACCATCTTTTTCACTATTTTTTTTGATAAACAAGTTAGCAATTGCAGATAAGACCTTTTTTTCTTCCTTTCCTTCTTTATTTAGTATGCTTATAGAAAAATCATTGTAATTTATTTTCATATCTATTATAGATGCTGTTTTCTCACCGCTTATTGTAAAATAGGTTTTGTCAACTTCTCCATTTAGATTTATTTTCAAATTTGGCTCCGTAAAACTGTCCAATTTGTCTGCAACAAGTAATCCAACGTCTGCTTTAAAAATAAATTGGTCATTAGGGTTTTGTACATCAAAACTCCAATCTGCCGTTAAAGGAGTGTCATTCATAAAATTTGCGCTAACTTTTATATCTGTCTTTGTGGGGCTTTTGTAGGTATTGCTAACGTTAGAAATGGCGGCGTTTAGATTTTCAAAATTGATGGAGCCACCCATATTTTCTGGTTTCTGTCTTTCTTCATACCTTATTTTAGCATCCGTAATGGTTAATGAATCCACGGTCAATTCAAACGGAAGATCACGAAGCATTTTGCTGTAAAGAGGCTTTATTTTTGGGTCGTCGGCCACCAATTTATCTCTATATATTTCTAGAGAAGGAGTGTTTACAGAAATCATTCTGCTTTTTGCAAAAAAACGATTTTGCTTAAAACCGAAATCAAAGTCGGCTATGGAAAGTGACTTCACAGAAAGATCGTAATGGTCACGTTCCTTAGTTATGATTCTGGAAAGTTCTCTTTTGGAATACTTCGTTTTAAGGTTTAGATTTTTAAAAATTGCATTGTTATTTTTAATTGAAAATTCTTCAACAGTTAGATTTTCGTACTTGCCTACCTTTACAAATACAGTATCGCTCGTTGCTTCAACATTTTTATAATTGAAAGGGATTTTCCGAAGAACAGTTTTATTGTCTACTAAAATGTCATTTAATTCAACGGTCAGTCCCGTCGCATAGATTTTTGTAGAATCCTTCCCTTTTTCATAAATAGCTAATCTTGTGTTTTTAATTTGAACACGATCTACGCTAATTGGTTTGTAAATTCTGGCTACTGGATTGCGGGTGCTATCTTTGGAAGGAGTCTGTAGGTCTTGATAATAAAGTATTCGCGGATTTTCCAGAGAAATGTTTTCAATATGAATTTCGTCATTCACCAAATAATTCCAATAACTAATGTCTGAAATTTTAAGCTTTTCAACATTTATAAATGTGTGTTTTACCTTGTCTTGGGTATTACTTATTACCACTGAAGCGTTAGAAACTGTTAGTGAGCCACCAAAAGTTTCTACTGTTATATCGTCATAGGCACTTGCTATATTTTCTGGTAATCTTTCCTGAATAAATTTTTCAAGTTTGTTTTTAAGGATACTGTTTATGGAAACCGTTGCTATAATAAATAGCGCCCCAATGGCAAGTATTATAAAAACGACTTTTTTGAAATGTTTGTTCATAATTTAAAGATAGGTAAAGAATATAATTCAAATCAAAAAATAATTAATGCATTACAAAATATTATGTTTTCTAGCTTGTGGGGTTCAAAATCCTTTGTATCTTTGCAGTCCAATATTTCTGTCGGCATTATGAACCGAAAGTTAAAAGCTAAAAATGAAGTTTTGGAAATCCATCGCGGGATAGAGCAGTAGGTAGCTCGTCGGGCTCATAACCCGAAGGTCACTGGTTCGAGTCCGGTTCCCGCTACTAAAAAAACCTCAAGTTTTCTTGAGGTTTTTTCTTTTTTAGACAAGTCGTCAAAGGCTATTTTAACATCATTTTCACAACTCATTTACTACCTTCGCATACTTTTCTTTAAAATTTATATAAATGAAATATTCAAAAAGTAGTTTTCTACTATCACTACTCCTTTTCACCTTTTGCTTTGCGGCAATTTCACAAGTTCAGGAAGTAAAACAAGACAATCAGCAGCTTTTCGATAATTTCAGTTATAGGCAGGGTAATGTGTATCGTTCAGCTTCTGGAAAACCTGGCCCAGAATATTGGCAGAATTCTGCAGATTACAAGTTGGAAGCCACTTTGGACGATAAAAACCACACCGTTTCTGGTAATGTGAATATTCATTACACAAATAATAGTCCTGAAACCTTAGATTTTATTTGGCTTTATTTGGAGCAGGATCGTTTCACCGAAAATTCCAGAGGAACACTTACAACTCCAGTGCAAGGAAATCGCTATAATGGCGATGTTGAAGGCGGTTTTGAATTAACAAATGTTTCAGCTAAAACAAAAACCGGAACTTCTTCGAAATACTTAATCACTGATACCCGAATGCAACTATGGTTGGATAAACCACTTGCCGCAAAAGGCGGCGAAGTTGATATAAAAATGAATTTCAAGTTCAAAGTACCTGTTGAAGGTATGGACCGAATGGGTCGTCTTGAAGTGAAGGACGGAACAATTTACGCCATTGCGCAATGGTATCCACGTGTTGCGGTTTTTGATGATGTTGTGGGTTGGAATACTGACCCTTATTTAGGAGCAGGCGAATTTTATTGCGAATATGGAAATTACGATGTAAAAATCACCGCTCCGGCGGATCAGACAGTTGTTTGTTCTGGAGTTTTGCAAAACCCAAAAGATGTGCTAACAGCTGAACAACAAAAACGTTGGTCACAAGCTGAAAAAAGTGATAAAACGGTTTATATAATTCAGCCAGACGAAGTTGGTAAACCAGTGGCTCACGCCAAAACTAGCGGAACCATTACTTGGCATTTCAAAATGGAAAACACGCGCGATGTGGCTTGGGCTTCTTCAAAAACATTTATTTGGGATGCGGCGCGTATGAATTTAGGCGATGGAAAATCAGGATTAGCTCAATCTGTTTATCCAAAGGAAAGCGCTGGCGATAAGGCTTGGAAACGCTCTACAGAATTTACGAAAGCTTCAATTGAATTTTACTCAAAAACCTATTTTACTTATCCATACCAAAACGCAATAAACGTTGCAGCTAGTGTTGGCGGAATGGAATATCCTGGCGTTAGTTTTTGTCATTACCAAAGCCACGATGCAGATCTTTGGGATGTTACCGACCACGAATTTGGACACAACTGGTTCCCAATGATTGTTGGGAGTAATGAACGCCGCTACCCTTGGATGGACGAAGGTTTCAATACTTTTATAAATCATTACAGTACAAAGGCTTTTAATAATGGCGAATTTCCTACTAGTACAGACAAGCCTAAAAGCATAGTGCGTTATTTATCCTTTGACCAGCGTGAAGGCATAGACACCTATCCAGATGTTGCGCATCCATTTAATCTTGCATATACCGCCTATTATAAACCAGCAGCTGGGTTATATATGCTTCGTGAATACATTCTTGGACCAGAACGTTTTGATAATGCTTTTAAAAGTTACATCAGCACTTGGGCCTACAAACACCCTCAACCAAATGACTTTTTTAACCACATAGAAAACGTTGCAGGTGAGGATTTATCTTGGTTTTGGAAAGGCTGGTTTTATGGCAATGGCAACATAGATTTGGGTATTTCTGAAGTAAAACCTTATAATGGAAACTATTTGATTACAGTTGAAAACGATGGCCAAATTCCAATGCCAGTGCAACTTCAAGTTATTTATACAGACAATACAACAGAAAACATAAATCTTCCTGTAGAAATCTGGCAACGTGGCAATAGCTGGGAACATCTTCTAAAGACCACAAAACAAGTGCAACGTGTAGTGTTAGATCCAGATAAAATGCTACCAGACGTAAATCCTTTAAATGATACTTGGAATAAACTTTAATAGGTTTACCCGAAATAAAAATGCTTTCAGATTTTAAAATCTGAAAGCATTTTTTTTAATAATTTCTGCAAGTTGTAATTGCGAGGCACGAAGCAATCTCCTTGTAGATAAATTGCCAAATTCATTTAGCACCCGCCCAAGTGAACATCTGAGTATTTGCTAACATCTATTGTTACTTCATTAGTGCTTTTTTAAACCCTTTTAATTGCTTCTTCCTTGCTGTATTTATGCTGGCATATATAAAAATTTGCGACTCTTTTTGCTAGTTCCTTTATATATTCTACAGGATCTGAATTTGGAGCGGGCGGCGACTGTGAAGGCGTATATTAATTTTCGTTTTCTACAGAAGGTGCTTTTGGAGGTTTTGGAACAACAATTTTAGTTATATCAAAAGGTTCTTCGTATAAATGAATGGTGCCCGGATAACTCCCTGACTTGTCTATATAAATCCCTAGATTATTGTTTTTTTCGAGTAGCTCGTTTGCCCTTTCATAAGTGATTAACTCTCCTTTATAGTAATACGTTGCTTCACTGAATTTCTTTTGGTCTTCTGAAATTGAAAAGGTTGGTGGTGGTGGTGGCGGTGGTGGTGGTGGTGGTGGTGGTGGTGGTGGTGGTGGTGGAATACACTCCGGAAATGGTTCTGCATTTGCTTTTTGTTCGTCACTCATTTTTTTGTAAATGAATTCCAAGCGAGCTAAATCGTTCTTTTTGATTATACGTTTTTCAATGTCAATATCATTGTATTTTTTTGCCAGCTTGTTGTATTCTGCAATTTCAGCTTTGGTTGCTTTTTGTTGAATAATTTTCCCTGTATTTTCGTCTCTTTCTTCAGGTTCGCCAACTTGAACTGACCACGGATTGTTTTCATCATTTTTCACATTAGCTTTTGCCGCTTTAAATTTCTCAAGATCTTTTAAATACGCTTTGTGCAAAACTTCAGCTTCTTCAGTAGTTTTTCCTGAATATGAATTTACTATAACGTTTGTGTCCAAATTGGCATCTTCCAAGTTTTTTATATTAGACATGCTTAGGTTTCTCAGGTTATTCGCATAAAATATTTCTGTTATATTTTCAGCTAAAACTTTATCCTTTTCATTATAAAACCCCACATTCGCAGAAATATATTTTTGCTTTTGCTCGGTTGTTAAATGTGTATTTCGTTTATTGATTTCTGTTTTAAGATCAGTCAATTCAACAGGAATTCCGTTTAAAGTTAGTTTAGAGTTTTTATCAATAACAACCCTAATATCTTCAATAGTGTCTGTGGTAAAAACAGTACTTTTTTGAGTTTGTTCTATTAAAACTTCTTTCGTGCTAAATCCATAAATCAATATGGAAAGCAATGGCAATAGCAATAAACTTCTTAACCAAATGGCTCTTTTAGATGTGTGTGTTTTCATAACTGTAAATCGTTTTTTGATGGATGAATAATTGAGTGAATGTGCCAATGAAGGCGTTAAAGCATTTGATGAGAATGCCAGTAATATTTTTTGATATGCTGAAGTTTCTATGCCAGCGTTCAAAACTGCGTGATCAGCTAAAAACTCGTGGTTTAATTTGATGCTTCTTTTTATGAAATAAAACAAGGGATTGAACCAAAACACAATTTGTAGAATTTCAACAAAGATTACGTCCAAACTATGTTTTTGGCGCGCGTGGGTTTCTTCGTGAAGCATCACTTCTTCAGGAATTTCGTGGTTTTCAAATTGTGTTTTGTTTAGAAAAATGTAATTGAAGAAAGTATGAGGGATTACATTTTCACTTAGAAGAATATTTATAAAACTATGATTTTTAAATTTTGGGTTCTTCTTTATTTTTTCAACTAAAGTGAAAAGATTTTTAAAAAACTTTACACTGAAAAACAAAACACCCAAACCATAAATAGTCCATATAACAAACCGCCAGTAATTAACAACGTCTTCAGGTTCTGATATAATAATTTGTGAATTTCGTTCAGCGAAAACCGTGGTAAACAGCGATGCTTCAATATAAGTAGTAAAAGTGATAAGCGGAATTGTAAAAGAAACCAATAAACTTCCGAAAAGATAAAAACGCTTAAAATTATGGACAGAAGTATTTTCCAAAACCAATTTGTAAAAGACGAAAAGTACGGTGAGGCAGACTGCGGATTTTAATAGGTACATTTCCATCATCATTTCTTTTTAATTTCAGAATCAATCAAGGTCTTTAATTCTTCCAACTCTTTTTTGGAAAGATTGGTTTCTTCAGTAAAAAATGAAGCAAATTGTGACGGGCTATTGTTGAAGAAATTTTTAATCAATCCATTTACGTGTTTTGAGAAATAATCTTTCTTTTTCACCAATGGAAAGTATTCACGCGAGCGACCTAGTTGTTTATAATCTACAAAATTTTTGTCCTGCATTCGCTTTAAAAGTGTTGCCACAGTTGTGGTTGCAGGTTTTGGGTCTGGATAAGCATCTATTAGCTCTTTCATTAAGGCGCGTTCCTTTTTCCAGAGGAATTGCATTAGTTGTTCTTCGGCGTTTGAGAGTGTCATTTATGAAAGATTGAATTTGTTTCTACAAACGTAGAGTAAATATTTTAATTCTACAAGTGTAGAAGTGTTAAAATATCAAATTCCAAAATCCAAAATTTTCCTTCTTTGCAGTAATCAGTTGGAAATAGTAAGGGGCTGTTTAGGACTAATTTTCTAAAGGAATAATCTTTTCCGTAGAAATAAAACTACCGTCATTTGCAATCCCTTCGATAAAAACGGATACGTTCTTAATTAATTGATGTGGAATTTTAAATTGTATATTTCCATCTGCTTGAATTGTAAGTCTCGGAAACCATCCAATTATCCCATATTGCTGATAAAATAAACTTTGATAAGAAGTGTATGCTGGAGTGTAAAACTTTTTTGGCCCGCTAAATGTCAATGGAGCGGAAACTTCTTGGGATGCATTTATTTTCATTTTGCTTTGGGAAGTAGTGGGATTGGTAAATATTTTAATCACACCAGGTGCCCCAACTCCTCCTTCACTAGTTCCTGATTTATCCATAAGAATATAATCTACATCTTCCATTGAGTATTTATATAACATATCTGTATTGGTCAGCTTGATATTGTTGAAATAAATAATAACTGGCTTGGTTTTAACGGAAGTATTGGTGGTATTGGCGAGTGTGCCTTTTGTGGTAATTGTCTCACCTTGGCCAAATGATACAGGACGGGGATTGTATATGAGTAGTTGTCCCATGGTTTCATTTACGGTGAATCCTTTGGTTCTAATAAAGTCACTAAGATAAACATACGATTTTCGAATATTGTCATCTACAACGTACGCTTTTCCAAATGCGGTTCTGGTCAATTTATCTTCACGCGACAAAACCTTATCTGTTTTTATAGTAACTGCGTCAAGTTGCTCTGCTTTGTCCCAACTGCTTTGAAACATTGTGTTTTCCCAACTTATGTTATTTGCACTTTTCTTCAGCAATGGCGCAGTATTCCCCACATTTTTAATGTCTGGAACTTTTGAAGGGGAAAATTGTAAATATAGATTTGGTCTATCAATATGATTGTTCTTCTTCACCGAGCTAAATCGTATTACTTCGTTATCCATTGGATAAAGACCAACCGCACCAAAATCCGTATCACTTTCATTCACGCGAAAAAGTTGCATTTCATTGTTTATGGTAGCGTACATCATATACTCTGAAGCTCTTTTGTCGTTAATATTTGCTCTAAAGCTGATGCCGTTTTCATATCCATAAAGTGCTTTTGGCGGATGGTTAAAAACGGTATTCCAATCATAACTGCTCCAGCCTTGGGCTATAAGTACATTGTCTAGTTCAAATTTCTTTTTGCGAGTAATATCTGTAAAATAATAGGCTGAATTTTCGATATAACTCTTAATGTACGGCTTTAGGTAAGTTTCAGAAATAATATTGTTATTTGGGTTGTAAGATTTTGTTTCCTCAGGAAGTACAGAAACACTGAAGTTGTTTGCTAAATTCTTGTCAATATTATTTATGGGAATTTTAATTTTTATTGAATCGTTGGTGGTTACAATTTGTGGGTTTTCCGCAGTCAGCAAATTGATTCCTTCATATTTAAAGAAAAGACGTTCTAAAATCGGGTGGTTTTCTTCATCAAAAAGTGTGAAAATATTAATGCCTGGATTCAAATCTTCATACTTGATCATTTTTACAACTTCCGTGGTTTTTTCAAAATTAATGGCTATTGTTTTTAAAACACTTCCGTTGTGTATTGCTAAAGTGTATTCTTGATTGGCTATCTGTTTTAGCGTGTTTTCATTGATTCGTAAAGACAAAGCAACCTTGTTTTCTAAATCGTTCATCGTTAATGCAATGCCCGTACTTTCTGCTTTTTCTAATGAAAAGGTTTGTTTTGTTCCGTTGAAATCTAGAATTACTTTGTTGTTGCTGATGGCATTTGGGGTAAAAGTGAACTTTCCAATTCCGAATTGATTTGTTTTAAAATCAATAAGTGTTTTATTTTCTGAATCCACTACTTTTCCAGTAGCATTTGGAACCCCAAAACCAAGATCATCTTTTACAATTACACCTACGCTATTTTTTACATCAACAACAAAATGTCCACCTTCTGGCAGAAATTGCGCATCAATGTTTGAATTTGTTACTTTGATTTTTGGAATATTTTCCGCCTCGGTATCAATGATTTTTAGTTTCTGTACATACTGGTTTTGTTCATCAAAATTTCGCATCCAATTGGTGTATGCTTTAAAAGTATATTCCCCCGAAGTGAAAAGACTATCAATTTGAAACGACCCGTTTGCAACGCCATTGGCTGCTAAAATCATCTCACTTTTTACGATTCTATTGTTTTCGTCGGAAATTGTGCAGTACAAGTTAGTGGCTGTAGTAGAAGTTTTTTTAGTGTTTTTGCCAAAAACATAGACTGTAAAAGCCATAATTTCTCCTTTTAGATAAGTTGTTTTGTTGAGGTGTGCATAACTTATTTCTCGTGGCAGTTCGGTGTAATTTTTATAAAAAAAAACCAAATCACTTTTTTCGTTTTTATTTTGACTTAAAACTGAAAACGTAAAAAATAGAATAAAAATAAAGCTCAATTTAGATTTTGAAAGATGAGTATTTGAAGTTTTCATGATTTGAGCTTGATTTTGATTTTCTAAGGTTTTATAAAAATATAAACTTCAAGTCACAAAATGTATTTTGAAATGATAAAAAAGCGGATAACAAAGGTTTTTAAAACCTTTACCGTTCATCGTCTACTTTCAGCTATATTTGCCAAAATTTGAACAAGATGAGCCTAGAGAAAGAACTACAGCAGCGAAGCGACAATAAATGTGAGCTATGTGGAAACGAAGAAAACCTAACTGTTTTTGAAGTGCCAAACTCGCCAACAGATGTTGCCGATACAAGTATTTTAATCTGTACTACTTGCAATGACCAAATTGAAGATCCCGAAAAAGTAGAATCTAACCATTGGCGTTGTTTAAATGATAGTATGTGGAGCACTGTTCCGGCCGTTCAAGTTGTGGCTTGGCGTATGCTAAATCGTTTAAAAGCTGAAGGCTGGCCACAAGATTTGCTAGACATGATGTATCTGGAAGATGAAACCAAGGAATGGGCAAAAGCTGGAGTTGAAGACGCCAGAGGCGAAAAACTTATTCACCGTGATAGCAACGGCGTAATTTTAGAAGCTGGTGATTCTGTAGTGTTAATTAAAGACTTAAAAGTAAAAGGTAGCAGTATGGTTGCCAAACAGGGAACGGCCGTTCGTAGGATTTCCTTAGATCACGAAAACGAAAAATACATTGAAGGGAAAGTGGACGGTCAGCAAATTGTGCTTATTACTGATTTTGTGAAGAAGATTTAATTTTAATAAATATCTTTTCGATGGCCTAAAGCAACAACATCTACTATTAATTCATTATCGAAAATTTCATAAATTATTCTGTAATCTGAAATTCGAATACGGTAAGCTTCTCGTCCTTTTAACTTTATATATCCCTGTGGTCGGGGATTTTCTCCTAATTGGAGTATTGAAGATTTAATAGAAGAATAATAAGGTTCTTGAATTTTATTTAAAATTTTTACAGCGCTTTTCTTTATGGAAACCTTATAAGTCATTCATCTAACTATTAACGGTTTTTTTCAATTGATTTAAAAGCTTCTTCGGCGACTATTGATTCTTCTTGATTTTTTTTAGCTTCATCGTATAGTTTTATATCATCTACGGCTTCAAGTTCCTCTAGCATTTTTTGGTATTCTTCAATAGAAAGTATTACGGCAACCTTTTTTCCTTTTTTATCTGTTACATATTGCGTTTCCATACTTTTTAAGTTTTTTAGGAATTTATTATAAAGATAGAATAATAAATTCTAATGATTTTAAAAACTTCTTATGCAACCTTAAATCATAAAACCCAAGGAAACAACGCTTTGCTTTTTGCTTTATAAATTAAGTAACCTTCTCCAAAATATTCTGCAAGCCACAGCTCTTCCAGTTTCAATTTTCGCCAAAGGGAAACAAAAACGATTACTATTGCCAAAATTCCACGGTAATCGCCCACAATTAGTATATTACCCAAAAAGAGAAGCAATATCGCAGTGTAAATTGGATGACGAATAATTTTATAAGGTCCCTTTGTTATAAGTTCATGGCCTTCCTTCAACTGAACAGAAACACTCCAGTTTTTTCCAAGTAGCAAGCGCGACCAGCAAGCGAGCAAAGTTCCCAGCCAAGCGATACTTGCACCTGTAATTCCAACCAAATCGGTATGTTCTACAAAATTTTCTCTTATCCACATACCCATAAACCATTCGGTTGGACCTAAAAGTAGACCTGCAATAATTAGTGGTAACCAATACCACAAAAAACGTTTTAGAAGCGGTTCTTGATTATCAGTTTTTTTGGTTTGAAGTGCTCCAAGTATCCAAACGATTAGAAATACTATCCAGGCAATACGCAGTGCTATTTTGGCTTGTTCCATAATTTACAGTTTAATTTTAAGCAAACTTAAATCTGAAATTTGAGAGAATAAAATGCTTGGGATGAATAACAAGCTTTTGGGACAAGCCTCAAGAAGTATGGGTCAAAAACTTCATCTTTTCTTCAAAAGTTGAAATATTACTTCGAGAAACTGGAATTGAACTTTCGAAATTCTTTAGTCTTAATTGATAGCCTTGTGCATTCCCAGAGATGCTTTCAACTTTTTTTAGGTTAACTAAATACGAACGGTGGATTTTCACTACAAAACCAAAATCATTTAATTGACTTTCAAGTTGAGTTAGCGTGATTCTCTTTACCAATTTCTGAATTTCGATTTCGTTTTTGATTTCGTTTTCGAAAAAGATTTCTAAGTAATTTTTTTCGGCTTTTGCGAAAAGAAATTGTTGGATTTCTAGTTCAAAATCATCAGCTATCAATTGTGTTTTTATAGGAATTGAAGTTTCAATTTCAGAAGGTTTCAGTGAAGATTGAAAAGGAATTAGTTTTGCAGATTTTTCTTTGTAACGATCGTAAAGACGTTTAAAATTCAAAGGAATAAAGATAAAGATAAATAAAATTCCGGCGAGTAATGTGTTTTTCAATTCAACCCAGAAATGGTGAAGTGACCAATTATCAGGATTATTATAAATAAAATCGCGAACCAAGAAATTGAAAATTCCCACGAGAATTAAATAACCAAATATCCCTAAAATCTCTTCTTTTACATTCCATTTGTCATCAATATCATTGATTTGCTGAACCAATGAAAAGATGATTAAAAACAAAAGTGAAGGAATCAAGGCGTGAATAAGGCAAATCCATTCATAACCCATTCTGTGCTCTGAAAGATTCACTTGAAAAGGTTGAAAAAAATAATTGAAGAGAAATGTAAGTGCAAAAATACACGAAGAAATTACGAGCAAAGTTTTTCCTCGATAGTAAAAAGGATAAGGCTGAGAAAGGAAGTTAGCCAGTTTTGCGAAGCTCATATTTCTCAGCCTTACTAATTAATTACTTACTCATCTCCGTAAAGAAATGATAAAACTGAGGAATAGTCTCAATTCCCTTTAAATAGTTCCAAATACCAAAATGTTCGTTAGGTGAGTGAATGGCGTCACTATCCAAACCAAAGCCCATTAAAATAGTTTTGCTTTTCAATTCTTTTTCAAACAAAGCTACAATTGGAATACTTCCGCCGCTTCGTTGCGGAATTGGAGTTTTCCCGAAGGTTTCTTCATATGCTTTTTCAGCTGCTTTATAGCCTAAACTATTAATTGGCGTAACGTAAGCTTGCCCGCCGTGATGCGGTTTCACTTTTACGCGAACACCTTTTGGAGCAATACTTTCAAAGTGATTTTTGAAAAGTTCTGTTATCTTTTTCCAATCTTGATTTGGCACCAAACGCATACTTATTTTCGCGAAAGCTTGGCTTGCTATTACGGTTTTTGCACCTTCACCAATGTAACCACCCCAAATTCCGTTTACATCTAAAGTTGGCCGGATAGAATTTCGCTCATTTGTTGAATATCCTTTTTCGCCATACACTGAATCAATAGCTATAGATTCTTCGTAATCTTTTAAGTTGAAAGGTGCCTCAGCCATTTTCTCTCGTTCTTCTTTTGAAAGTTCTTCTACGTCATCATAAAACCCAGGAATAGTGATATGATTATTTTCATCGTGAAGTGAGGCAATCATTTTAGTCAGCACATTTATTGGGTTTGCTACCGCGCCTCCATAAAGTCCGCTGTGTAAATCTCGATTTGGACCAGTAACTTCTACTTCTACATAACTAAGACCGCGAAGACCTGTTGTTATTGAAGGAGTATTTTTAGAAATCATCCCAGTGTCGCTTATTAAAATAACATCGTTAGCAAGTTTATCGTGGTTTTTTGAAACAAACCATTCCAAGCTACTACTACCCACTTCCTCTTCGCCTTCAATCATAAATTTTACGTTGCAGGGCAGTTGGTCGGTTTCGGTCATATATTCCAGAGCTTTTACGTGCATATACATTTGGCCTTTATCATCACAACTTCCTCGGGCGAAAATGGCTCCTTCAGGATGTAATTTTGTTTTTTTGATTACAGGTTCAAATGGCGGACTTTCCCATAAATCCAATGGATCTGGCGGTTGCACATCGTAATGGCCATACACCAAAATGGTTGGTAATTTTTTGTCAATCATCTTTTCGCCGTAAACAATAGGGTATCCTGGCGTTTCACATATTTCAACTGCATCGCAACCCGCTTTTTCAAGTTGTTTTTTCACGGCTTCCGCAGTTTTAAGAACATCTTTTTTGTATGCTGAATCTGCGCTGATTGATGGTATTTTAAGTAATTCGATCAATTCATCTATAAATCGATCTTTGTTTTTTTCAATATAAGGTTTTGCACTTTTCATTTTGTTGTTTTTGAAGAAACGCTAAAGTACAAAACACCACTAAAAGAACGTGGTAAATACTAAAAATGCTGCTTCGGTTTAACTAACATTTAGCAGATTTTAAAATTTATAAAAATAAATATTTTTAAAACCGAAATCTTGTTTATATTTGCACTCCTTTTACAATATGTCCTAAGTGTTGTGAAAGAATTTATGCAGGCGTGGTGGAATTGGTAGACACGCTAGACTTAGGATCTAGTGCCGTGAGGTGTGAGAGTTCGAGTCTCTCCGCCTGTACAAGTAGAAAGCTTCAGAGAAATCTGGAGCTTTTTTTGTTTAAAGGTCTATCTCGTTTTAAAGTAAGTTGAATTTTTGTCAACTTATTTTAGTAAGAAACATAAAATGCAGCTTTATCAATGATGAAATATTTGTCTGTCATTGATTTAAAAAATATCTTCTTGCTGTTGCATATTTTCAACCTCTTTCATTTTCTTTTTAAAGCCTTCAGTTAAATTAGTGAGATATTCTTGATATAGTATTCCTTCGGATCTTTCATTTTTAAACTTTTCAGGATTGTATTTTCTATTGAATTCGTTTATTTTACCTACAACGCGAACTTCCTTCTCAAATAACTCGCTATACTTTTCTATGGCGGTTTTTACATAAAACTTCGATGCTTTAAGATAGCGTTTTCGTTCTCCAGGCTTTGTAAAATATGCTACATATTCAAGCTTGAACAATACATTCAGATTATTTGAAGCGGCGCTTTTACTTGCCTGATGCATTTCTGTGATATCCTCAAAAGTCAATCCATCATCTGATGCTAAAATCAGTGTTGCATATATGCGTGCTGCCAGTGGCGGTAAGTCAGCTCGTTCTTCAATGACTAATCCTATCTCTTCAATCAATAAACTATTCTCTTTAGATATATTTTCTTTTATCATATCATTATCTACCTTATATTTCTAAACGGCCACGGCACTTGCAGCTTTAATTTCTTCTTGTAATTCTTCTTCTTCCTGTAATGCTACCTCGCGTACATAGCCTTTTGTAGTTTGTCCTTTAAGACGTTTGCGCAATAGTATAACACTACGTTTGCTCAAGCCATCAAGATTGAGAAAAGAGACATAGACCAATACTGCTCCACCTAACATTACCAACAATCCATACAATCTCTTCGTGGAAATCATAAGTGAATCTAGATTTATTGTTTTATAAAGCCCCATTGCGGTTTGTTGGGAATAGGCAGAGGCATCCATTTTTCCTGCCATATTAGTCAAAGCTTCCAAACTCCAAATACTGTCTATATAATTAAATCCTAAACTCCATAGTCCCGGACCTATCATCGTTCTTACAATAATCATTACAGCAGCAGCTCCCAACATAGCATCTGGTTTTAAATCACCAAGAGCGTACAGCCATACGCCTATAAATAAAACGGCCATGCCGAAACCTCGAATTATATTTGGGATAATTAATTGCTCATAACTCAATCCTCTTGAAACCAAGAAGTACATAAGTACATAATATAGGATGAAAGCCGTAAAGCCAGTAAGGATATATATTTTGAGTGATTTATTATTTACCAACCACTTCATACTAAAAACAATAGCTATAAGTAGTCCGGGAATCATCCAAAGGTTGAAGGAATTATCCATAACCGAATCAAAACCTAGTATTCCCATTGTAATTTTACTTTGAAGCGAACCTCCAGCCAAGAAGAAACCAAGCATTAATAACATCATAATTCCGTGAATGACGCTGTAGTTTTTAAGAAAGCCAAAGTGTATAAACGGATTTTCTTTAAGCCGTTGGTTGATGGCATACAGAACGCTTCCTAAAACCATAATTCCCACAGCCAGCATAATATTATCTGACCTGAAATAATTTTGTTGTTTTGCAAACGAGATGAAGTATGCTAAAGCTAAAAATACATTCGTAAATAAAAATAATCCTGTCCAGTCGATTCCTTTTAATGAAACCTTTTTATCGTAACGCTGGTTGTGCATGAAAATTAATGCCAGCCCAGCTAATGATAACATTATAATTGCCATTATAAAATTGGCATTTTGCCAGTATGTGCTAAAACCAAAACGCACCATTAAATATCCAGCTAATTGCGGAAATACGATTGCGGAAGGGTAGAATATTGAATAAAATTTTGGTCGATTTCCATCGGGACTAATCATAAACATCGTTGGCATAATAAGCTCGATGAGTGCAAACATTTTTAGGAAGCCAATGAAGAATGTTGAAGAGACAATCACGATTACATTATCTGTAGTCCCAATCATAAAGCTTGCAATGGCCAGGAACAGAAGCGTTCGCACCATTAAAAATTTAGTATAAAAACGCAATTTATATCTAAAGATTAGTGGCAGACTAACGCCCATTCCTACTACACCTGCATAATTCGCAAAAACAATCCACTCGTTATGAGTTCCAAGACTGCCGACCATATAACTAATATTACCTGTATAAACGCCATTTACCACTAAAATAGGTATGAGGAAAACAAGAATCAAAACCAGCATCAATGGTTTGGGAACCCAATCTGCAAATAAGCCTTTGTTGTACATTTTATTAGTCTTTTAGCGTCATTACCACATTCATTCCCACGCGTACTTTTCCTAGTGCTTTGGCATCATTATTTTCTGTAAATTCTATTTTTACTGGAATACGCTGTTGGACTTTTACAAAATTTCCCGCAGAGTTGTCGGTAGGTATTGCAGAATATTCAGAACCGGTAGCCGCTGAAATTGAAACTATTTTACCTTCAAATTTGGTTTTTCCTATTGCATCCACAGTAAAAGGTATTTTATCGCCTATTTGAACTAGTGGTAATTGCGTTTCCAGCAAATGGCTTCAATCCATTTTTTGTTATTCTGTACTAAAGCTGCAATCTGCTGTCCTGGCTGGATATATTGGCCGGCGGTAATCGTTCTTCTTCCCATAATACCATCTTCGGGAGCTGTGATTACTGTATAATTTAAATTGAGTTTTGCTCTTTCCAGTCCCGCTTCCGCTGCTTTTATTTGTGCATCACTAACGGCAAGTTGAGATTCTGTTTCATTTGTAGAAAGCTGCGCTGTATTTTTTTGTTTGCTTAGCGCATTATACTGCGACTGTAATGTTTTTACTTGTGTCTCAATTTGTTGATACTGTTGTAATGTTACAGCGTCATTTGCTAATAGGTTTTTATAGCGAGCCAGATCTGCTTGCGAATTATTAAGTTGCGCTTTTACACCTAACATATTTGCAGCTACCGTACCTTCGCTACTGCCAACGCGAGCTATGGAAGTTTTTACGGAAGCTTTGCCCGCTATTGCTTGGCTTAAACCTGCTTCAGCTTGCGCGATGGCATTCAAAAAATCTGTTTTATCGAGTGTAAGAAGTGTATCTCCTTTTTTAACTGATTGATGTTCTGTAAAATATATTTCGTCTATATATCCTGGAACTCTCGAGTTTACTGGACTTATATAAGCTTTTACTTGTGCATCGCTCACATAGGTATCATCATTAATGTGTAGATAATTTTTTACCACAAACCAGATAACAAGTAATGTTATAATAAATACAAATGCATTTAAAAGCGTTAGATATAATTTGTTTTTTTTCTTCGCTTTTGGTGTTGCTTTCGGTGCAGATTCGGGCGTTGATTCTGGTGCTGTTTCTGATTTGGATTCTGAAGTTGCCATAGTGTTTAATCTTTAATTGATGGTTTTATAATTGTCCTGTAACTCGAAGAAGTCTTACGTAATTCAGAATTATATCTGTCTGATCATCTAGCATTTGTAATTCTGCCTGCAACTTTGTGTTTGCTGCATCTATTATTTCAATATATGTGACCAACTGGTTTTTATATTTCAATTCAGTAATTCGATAATTTTCGTCAGCTGCGGATTGGTTAACTGAGCTTACTTCTAATTGCGCAATTGCTAAATTATAGTTTTTAAAGGCTGCATTTACATCTCCTTCTATGCGCTGTCTTACCGCTTCTTTTGCCAAAGTAGCTTGATCGATTAAAACTTTATCGACTGCTTCTTTTTTTGGATTTTTAAACAGCGTTTCAATATTATAGGAAAGACTTAATCCTACTTGATATGTATTGGAATAAAGATCTGCTGGCGTGCCAGATGTTTGTGGACGACTGGCATTATAACCTGCAAATCCAGCTAAAATAGGTGATCTATCTGTGCGGGTAAGTTCAAGATTTTTTTCGGCTATAGCTATCTGTGTATCACTTGCGGTAAGTTGCGGATTTTTCTGAAATGCTATTTCGCGATAAAAGGTTTCGTCCTGTTTGCGTATTTGATGATTGATATTATCAATAGTAGGAATAATTAAAATATTTTCATCAAGGCCGGCGAGTAGGGTCAAATTTTTATTAGTAATTAAAATAGCGTTTTCTACCTGTAAAATGCTTTGTTCTAATTGTCGTTCTAGTACTTGCGCACGGAGCATTTCATTCTTTGTAATCATATCCTGCTCATAGAAATACTCGGTATTTTTAGTGCGTTCGGTCGCTAAATCCCTATTATTTTTGAGAATTGTTTTTTGATTTTGAAGATTGTAAAGATTTAGATATAGCTCTGTGGCACTTAATTTAATACCTTGCTCGGTATCTCCTAATTGATTTTCAGACAATGTTTTACTCATCTCGGCAAGTTCAATGGATTTGTTGATTTTTCCACCGGCAAAAATCAATTGACTGACATTTACATTGAATTGATTACCAAAATTTGGAATATCTACTTTTTGCAATTTGTTGAAACCCGTATCATAAATGCTCACATCACTTAAATAAAAAGCACTCACATCTGTACCGATATCTGGAAGCCTATTAACTTTCACTTCGCCAATTGTTGCGTCCGAAACATCCACAGAAGATTTTGCCAATTTTAATTGAATGTTATTTGCCTGAACACTTTCGGCAAGTTCTTGTACCGTCATTATGCGTTCTTGCATCTGTTGTGCAACTATTGTCTGGGTATTTAAACCTAACAGCATAAAGCCCAGAAGCGTTAGATATTTTATATTTTTCATTTTTTGCATTTTCAAGTTAATGATAAAACTTATAATTTGTTATTATCTTCGGAATTAAGAATGGTTTACAATACCTGCAATTAATTCGAATACAAATTTACATTTAGTTCGTAACAATACGAACTAAATGAAATTAAATTTATGTTAATTTTTTATTTCCTGTAAATCAAAGGAATGGCGACAAAAGTCTAACTATCTTTTCCCAGAGATGGATATGCTTTGGACGTGCTAACCAATTTTTTGAAATAATTTGTTCAGAAACTAAAAGATCATCATCAAAAGCTTTCGTAAGTTTTTGTGCAACGTCCTTACTATAAATCATAGCATTAACTTCAAAGTTTAAATCGAAGCTGCGATAATCCATATTTGCCGAACCGATTATGGCTAAATCATCATCTATTACCATTGTCTTGGCGTGAACAAAACCTTTGTTGTATTTATAGATTTTTGCTCCATACGCTAGCAGTTCTGTATAATAAGCACTGGCAGCTGCGTTGACCATCTTGGAATCTGATATTCCCGGAATAATTATTTTCACATCCAGTCCGCTTTGAATAGCAATAATTAATGCATCCATTAAACTTTCGCCAGGAATAAAGTAGGGGCTTGTTATATAAATCTTTTTCTTGGCAGAACTTATCGCTTCAAGCAATGAGTAGAATATAACAGGTTGCTCGCTATCAGGACCCGAAGCTGCAATCTGGACAACATCATTCTCTATATTATTACTCTGAATGTATTCTGGGAAATATTCCGTATGGTATTGTATTTCATCGGTACTGCAAAAATTCCAATCGCAAATAAACAAATATTGCAAGTAAGCCGAAGCTTGTCCTTCAATCATTAAGTGGGTATCACGCCAAAATAGATGATTTTCTTCATTTAAGTCATTACGATACTTATCACTCATATTAATACCACCAACAAAGCTCGTTTTACCATCAATGATGATGATTTTTCTGTGGTTTCTGTAATTAATACGGTTTGCCAATGCATACCATTTTATCTTATAAAATGGTGCAGTCTGTACGCCTGCATCTTTTAGTTTTTGAATAAATGGCTTACCTAAACTATGACTCCCAAAATCGTCATACATAAAACGAACTTGAACACCTTCTTTTGCCTTTTTTATAAGAACTTCTGC
The DNA here is from genome assembly GCF_000265385.1 of Aequorivita sublithincola DSM 14238. Classification (NCBI taxonomy): domain Bacteria; kingdom Pseudomonadati; phylum Bacteroidota; class Flavobacteriia; order Flavobacteriales; family Flavobacteriaceae; genus Aequorivita; species Aequorivita sublithincola. The sequence continues at coordinate 788,379 of NC_018013.1, read as the reverse complement.
AATTTGATTTCCTGTAATATCATTTTCATAAATATAATATTCAATATGGATGTGCGATACTGCATTTTCTAATGCCCTTAATACTTGTGGGAACTTCTCTTCTCCATTTATTAATAACTTTACTTTGTTGTTTGCGGTTAAAGGGCTACCACTTGAGCGACGAATATATTCAATTAAAGTTTCTCTTTTTTCTGGTATCAATCCTGAATTGCTTATCGCATCAGAATACAAATTCATTTTATTCTTGATACGTTCTCGAAGAGGTTCATCTTGAACAATCTTTTTGGTGTATAACTTTCGTTTTCGGTAATTGATTCCGAAGGAAAAATAAAAGATTACCCCAACAATTGGAACAAAAACAATAAACAAGATGTACGCTAAAGCCTTTGTGCTGCTTCGGGTATCGTATAATACTCTTAAAACAACCAAAATCATTAAGAGGGTGTAGGCTATTTGTGCGATTAGAATCCAATTCATAAATATTCTTGTTTATTTACTTTTAAAAGTAGAAGTTTTTCAGGTATTAAGTAAAAGACCTCACAATCCAACGTCTTGGGACTGTAAGGTCTGCATACTTGCTTAATTAAAAATAAATTTAATTCTATATGTAATATTACATATCCAAAGTCTGTTCGCCACCACCATTGATGAAAATAACTTGACCACTAGTCCAGCTGGAAATTGGTGCTGCAAAATAAAGAACGGCTCCTGCAATGTCTTCAGATTCACCCAATCTGTGGATAGGGGTGTGCTTCAACATAGCTTTTTCCAAATCTGGAGTCAATACCGTACTTAAGGCGTGTGTTCTTGTTGCTCCAGGTCCAATGGCATTTACTCGGATTTTGTCTGGTCCATAATCAAAAGCGAGGTTACGCGTCATATGGTTTATTGCTGCTTTTGATGATGCATACGCACTTATTGCAGGACTTTTGTTTATTGAAGCCATTGATGACATATTAATAATACTACCGTAACCAGCTTTTTTCATATGAGGGGCAACTAGTTGGCAAAGACGCCACATACTAAAAACGTTCATATCGAACACTTTTTTAAATTGCGCTACCTCAATGTCGTAAGGGCTTTCTTTTCCTGCGCTACCGCCACCAACGTTATTTACCAATATTTCGATACTGCCAAATTTTTCAACAGTTTTATCTACCAAATTAATTAAAGCATCGTCTTCAAGTACATTACAATCAATAGCGATTGATGTTCCATCATTATCGTTTATTGCTTTTGAAGTTTCTTTAGCGGCCTCCAAATTGTAATCTGAAACCACGACTTTTGCGCCATAAGCAGCTAATATTTCACAGCAAGCTTTTCCTATGCCGCCTGCGCCACCTGTTACTACTGCTGTTTTTCCTTTTAAATCAAAATGTTTTGATGTTTCCATAATATGTTATTTTTAAATTATTATTTATTGTTTTTTAAATACTGTTTTACCTTCTTTAATGGTTTCCAGCACTTGAATATCTTTAATAGTCATTGCATCAACCTTCAATGGATTCTTTTCTAGAATCACAAAATCCGCCAACTTCCCTTCCAATAAACTTCCTTTTGAATCTTCTTCAAAAAACTCGTAGGCTGCATTAGTGGTAATGGCTTGCAACGCTTGATAAGGTGTAATTTTTTCGCTTTCTCCAATAGTAGCTCCAGAACGAGAGACGCGGTTTACAGCAGACCATATTGTAAATAAAGGATTCACCGGTGTTACTGTGGCATCAGAGTGGTTTGTTGGTTTTAGACCTATGCGTATCGCACTTGCCATTGGGCTTAAAAAATCAGCACGTTCTTTTCCTAAATTCTTAACGTGCTCATCGCCCCAAAAGAAGGCGTGATTGGTAAAAAAGGAAGGTTCCATATTGTATTTTTTGAAGATTTCCAATTGGTCAGGACGGACGAATTGCGAGTGAATTACAATTGTTCTTCGATCTTTGTCCAGCGATTGCCCTAATTTTTTACAAGCATTTTCGTGTGCGGCTATGACCATATCAATGGTTGCATCGCCATTGCTGTGAATAAAGAGTTGATTATCGTCAGCATACGCCGTAACAAATAGCTCATTTAATGTTTCTTTGGTTAGACTTGGCAAACCTCTACAATCGTGAGTACATCCTGGAACTTCGGTTAAAAATGGTTCTGTAAAAAATGCAGTTTTACCTTGTGGCGAACCATCTGCAACTATTTTCGTCCCTTGCACTTTAAAATGGTTTTTGTAGGTTTTAAAATGAATTGTGCTGTCCTTTAAATTTGCTTTTAAATCGTTATTTCCACCTAATGCCATTAAATCTATCTTCAATTTTCCAGCATCTGCTTGGGATTGGAAAAATTTAATAGTGTTGCGATCGGTCATTCCATCTTGAGCGGTAGTAATTCCGTTAGATGCATAGTATTCTTGTGTGGCATCAAAATATTTAGATTGTTCTTTCCCCAGAATTTGAAGCATATTCCCCACAAAAGGATACATTGCGGTTTCTTGTACTAAGCCGTTTGGTTCTTTAGAGTTTGGCATTCTTTCAATATTACCACCATCAGGATTTGGTGTTTCTGCTGTAACATTCATTTTCTTAAGCGCCATTGAGTTTGCTACTCCCATATGTCCACTTGTATGTTGCAGATAGACTGGATTGTTAGGTAAAACCGCATCTATTTCACTTTTAGTAGGATGGCGCTGTTCTTTTAATTGACCATCGTCATAGCCCCAACCAAAAATCCATTCGCCATCGGGTATGTTATTGTCCGTTTTGTAGGCTTTTATTCTTTTGGCGATATCTGGAATATTTGTTACAGTTCCAACTGGTTCTGGGTTCAAATCAACTTGCCCCATAGAATTAGACACCATTCCAAAATGACTGTGAGGGTCGATGAAACCAGGCAATAATGTTTTACCCTTTAAGTCGACTTTTTCAGCTTCGGGATATTTTGCTTCGGCATCTTTTTTACTTCCGATGAAAACAATCTTACCTTTTTGTTCAACCACAGCTTCAACGTATTCTGGTGTATCAGAATTCATTGTAATGATGTCTCCATTGAAATATAACTGCGAAGAAGCTTCCGACGTTGTATCGACAGATTTTGAGGTAGATTCGTTTTTACAACTGTAAAAAAAAGCTACTGCTATTACTATGTATAAAGTGTATTTCATATGACTAGTTTTCAAGTTCTATTATTAGAATACTTTCTTTTAAGGTAAGATAATTCACGATTCCAGAAACAATTCCGGCAATAATTCCTATGATCAGTAATGCAGCAGTCAACGATACTTCAACTGTACCCATATATCTTTGCCATAAAACTGCTAATGATGTTAAGACACCAAAAGTGAAAAAACCGTGTTTAATAGTTAACCATAATGTGGTCGGAAAAAAAGGTGCTTTTTTCTCCTTAATTCCGAAGTATGCAACCAAAGTAAGAATCATTGCTAATGTAATTGCTAGCATAACTGCCGTACCTAAAACAGTTACATCACCATTGCTTATTGAATCTACCGAAATAGGAATTGAATCCATATCCTTCAAGAAAAAATACTGAATTCCACCGTTTATGATACCATTAATAATACCTGTTATCATTGCGCCTTTTAAAATTGCATCTTTCATCTTAATTATTGGATTAGTTAGAAATTTTTACTGCATATACACAGCCTCAAAAACTGCCAATGGTGCTCTTCTACCTACATTTAGGTTGAGTACGTCGCCATTTATTGTATAGTTATCCGCTGTATTAAAAACGTTGAGTAATTCTGACTCGTTAACATCAACATCTGGACAAGCTCTTAAAGTTGTAGCCATATTTTTAAAACGAATTCTATTTCCTTTTTCAATAGTGTATTCTCCACTTATGTTATTACATCCTGCAAAGCCATTCACTCTATTATCATTTTTTAATGTGAAGAAAATTTCCCGTTCTTGATTGTCTGCCATTGCTACGCTTTTACCTTCTAAAGTTTTGAGTTTCCAGTATTTTTCTTTTATCAGGTTTTCAGAAGTAACTTTTTTGAAAACTGTTAGTGGTGCTTCTCCAGTTTTGTTTAGTGATAAGAATCCGTCTTCAATTGAATAATTATCTGCTTTTCCAAGTGCATTCATAAATTCACTTTCATTAATTAATGCATCTGGACAAGCCATTCTGGTACTTGCTAGTTGTGTAAAAGAGATTCTATTTCCACTTTCAAGAGAATAATTTCCACGGAAGGTATTACATCCTGAAAATCCAGTAATTGCCTTATCAATTTCATTAAGTTGAAAATTAATTTTCTTGTCTGTACTATTTTGGTCAATTGGTTGTCCTTGTAACGTAATTAGTTCCCAAGTGGACTGTGTAATCTCACTTGTACCTTCCAAATTATTTTCATTTGTTGGGCTTGTTGTATTCTTAGCGCTATTACAGCCTACCATTGCTAGTGCAATTATCGTCAATGTCATTATTTGTTTTCTCATTTTATCCATCTTAAATATTAGTATATTCTAAATTAGATCACAAAAGTATATTTAGTTCGTAACTAAACGAACTAAATTATATTAAAGTATTGTTAATCTTTAATATTCAGTATTTAAGGAAGTTGCGGAGCTTATTATTTCTCGCTCTCGCGAAAATGTTTCATTCTTATAATGATGGCTTCTAGAAGCTTTTGTTTTTCAACTAGATATTCTTGAACGATATTTCCTAATGTTTTTTCATCAACAAACTTTTCAGGATGGTATTTCTTATTGTAAGTATTTATTTCGGCTACCATTCCCATTTCTATATCTATTCTTTGAAGTTCTGCTTCTAATGAAATTACTTGAGAATCTTTGGCAAGCTTGAAATAACGCTTACGATCGCCTGGTTTTGTATAAGAAGCAACATAGTCTAATTGTAAAAGTAAATTAATATTTACAGAAGTTGCACTCTTACTGGCCTTTACCTTTTCTCTTATTTCGTCAAAAGTGAGACCTTCGTAAGATGACAGAATTAAAAGTGTATAGATTCTTGAGGCCAATGGCGAAAGCCTAAGCCGTTCTTCAATACCCATACCTATTCGCTCTATAAGCTGAATTTGTTCATTTTGTTGAGACATAAATAATTTATTTTTTTCGGAAACGCTAAATTACATTTAGTTCGCATGTTAACGAACCAAAAGTGAATAAATCTATGTTAATATTAGAAATATATTAACTTTTTGAATTTCTGATCCTAAATAAATTCTATCCCTTACCTTCTATAATCAATTCTTCGATTTCTTCTCTGTCCTCACCATTGAGTTTCGGGTTCTTTGGGGTTGAGACTTTTTTTTTATGATGAATTTCATAATACATCGCAAAATGGTCGCTTCCGAAGTTTTTGGAACGAACCATTTTTTCAACATACAAATCGCGCGTATGAAAAAGATGATCTAAAGGAAAACGTAAAAAGAAATATTCGGCGTGAAAGGTTGAAAAGAAGCCTCTGCCAACACGTGGATCAATCATTCCCGTCATTTTTTTGAAAAGTCGTGTGGTTCGGCTCCAAACCACATCATTCATATCGCCACACACCACAGTGGGTTTATCCAGATCGCGAATTCTTTTTCCAGTAAGCATTAGCTCAGCATCACGCTCTTTTGAAGTTTCATTTTCCGTTGGGCTTGGTGGCGCAGGATGAAGGCAACAAAAGAAAATTGAAGGATTGCCCTCCGTTGCATATTCAAAAAAAATAGAAGGTTTGTCGTCTTCAATTTGATACTTCACTTCAACATTTATCAATTCTTTTTTCGAATAAAGATGCATGCCATAAAAGTTTTCCAAAGGTGCTTTTACGCTGAAAGGATAATCGCTTTCAATGGCCGAAAGACAGTTTTCCCAATCCTGGTTAGATTCCATTGTAAGCACTAAATCTGGATCAAAACGTTTTACTTCATCTAGAAAATCTGGATAGCACGAATTGGTCTGCAGCACATTTCCCGCCAAAATGGATACGTGGCCATCACTCGCATCGTGCGACCTCCTTCTTGGGAACAGCGAACTATAAGGAAATACTTTGTATAGTTGATAAAGCATAGTTGCAATCAATGCGAAAAGTAAAATCCAGCTGAAAGCTGTGAAAGTTATTTCGAAATACAGAAACAATCCAAGTAAAATAAGTTGAATAAACAACGTTTGAAGCCGAACAAAATCCGCAGTTCTAAAAAACCAATGTGGATTGCCAGTAGCTGGGAAAAAGGAACTGAAGATAAAAAAAATTATCAGAATGTATAAAATCATTTTTCAAAGTTAGTTCTTTTGGAAAGATGTAAAACCACTTAAATAGCTTTTTTGCCAAACTACATATTCCTACTTTTACCACTTCAAAAAAAAACAAACCATGAAAAAAATTATTCTTAGTGCTTTTTTAACTCTATTAACTTGCGCTTTTGCAATTGCGCAGGATTACACAACCCCAAATACAGGAGTAACCTGGACATTGGATGACATTGCAGCAGCAAGCCCAGCAACCATTACAATTTCGGGAAATGATTATACCCTTTTGGGAAATTTGACTGTTGCAGAAAACGATACAGTTATTATTAATTCAGATCTTACGCTATCCATTGACGCAGATAAAAGAATAACTGTTTCCGGAACATTTACGGTAAATTCCAATGCGGTTACTATTACTGCTTTAAACATAAACGCGCCTTACGATGGGTTTCGTTTTGAAGAATTTTCAACTATAAATATTCAAAACGCGACTATTCAATATGGCGGTGGATTGAGAGTTTTGACAGAAACCTTTTCAATAGACAACTGTACCCTTACTAATAATGTTTCTGGCACAACAACAAGTGCGGTTATTCAACTTTCGCGCGGAATGCCACAGATTACAAACAACACAATTTCTTTCAACGAAAATCCTGCAATCGGTTCTGCTGCAAATGCTGCTGTGTCTGCTTATATTTTCAACAATATGATTGAAGGGAATAACAAAGCGAACAAAAACCGTCCGCAGATAAATATGGGTACAACTTTGGCAAATGAGCCGTTGCAAATAATTCAAAATTCAATTATCGGCGACCCTGCTTTGGATCAAGCAGGAGGGATTGCCATTGCCAATTTTGTGGGTGGTGATGTTAATGTGGTTATAGACAACAATATTATTCGTGGCAATCGCTATGGAATCACGCTTCTTGGGATAAATAATTCAGCTGAAATCACAAATAATATAATCGAAGACAACAACATCCAAGGCGATCCGAACCTTGGTGGAAGCGGTATTAACCTAAACAGTGCCTCTGTTAGCGAGGATGTTATTGTTACTGCAAATCAAATTCGCCGAAACCTGTGGGGAATAACCTTGCAAGATTCGGCCACCATAAATCTTGGAGATGACGTTAACAATACAGGCGAAAACATATTTTCTGAAAATGAAAACGGAGGCATAACTTATGCACTTTACAACAACACGCAAAACCCAGTTTCCGCAAAACATAACTGCTGGATTGAAGGTCAACAAAGCACCGAGCAACAAGTGGAAGATGTTATTTTTCACAGCGTAGATGATCCAACTTTAGGCGAAGTAACTTTTGATCCTTTTGAATGTGGAATTATTGGTATTGATGAAAATGTAGTTGAAAACTTCAGTTTCTATCCAAACCCCGTAAAAAACGAAATCAATTTCAATAATATCTTTTCTTTTGAAAAAGTTGAAATTTACGGAATTCAGGGTAATTTGATTGCTACCAAAGTAATTTCTGAAGGACAACAAACGCTATCAATCAATCTTCCGTCAGGTTTATATTTTGTGAATTTTAGCAATGACGCGATAGCTGTTACGAAGAAAATAATTGTGGAATAATTACGATTTCAGTCTGAGCGCAGTCGAAGACTTTTTTGCGTATAAAAGAAATTAGTCAATAATAACTTTAACTTCAAAATGCCTTAGCTTTTGCTAAGGCATTTTTTATTGGTATAAAGTCTGAATTTCCTTCCCTAAAACAGTACTTTTGCACTTCCCAAAAAAATAAAAACAGCCCCGTGAAAATTCAGAATAAAGCAACCTTGGAATTGAGCCATGACGAAATGAAATCCTATGGTTATGAAGTAGTTGACGCTATTGTAGATCACTTTTCAACCCAAAATCAAAAATTGCCAGTAGTTTCGGGTACGCGCGGAGAAATGGAGAAACTTTTTCTAGAAGAAGCTCCCGAAAATGCAAGCGATCCTAAAAAGGTTTTAAACTTCGTTTTGGATGAAGTGATGACTAAAAGCAACATCGTTTCGCACCCAAAGTCATATTCCTTCGTTCCTGGACCTAGTAATTATATTAGTGCAATGGCAGATAGCCTAACGGCTGGCTTCAATATATTCTCTGGCGGATGGCAAGCTTCGCCAGCTGCTGCAGAAATGGAAATCGTGACGATGAACTGGCTTTTAAAAATGTTCGGTTTTCCACAGAAAAAAGGTGGTGGAATATTTACGAGTGGCGGTTCTATGGCAAATTTAACTGCTTTGGTTACCGCACGTACCGTAAAATGTGGTGACGATTTTAGCAAAGCCATAATCTATCTTTCAGATCAGGCGCATTCTTCAAATATTAAGGCAATTCGGGTACTTGGTTTTAGTAAAGAACAAATCCGAATTATCCCTACAGACGGCGAATTCAAATTTTCACTAAATAAATTAAAGAACGCAATTGCAAAAGATAGATTGGAAGGTTTACAGCCATTTTGCTTAATCGCAACTGCCGGAACTACTAATACTGGAACCGTCGATCCACTTTCAGACATTGCAAAAATCTGTAAAAAAGAAGACATTTGGTTTCATATTGATGGCGCTTATGGGGGATTTGCAATCCTTTCTGAAGATGGAAAACAACTTATGAAAGGAATTGAAAAGGCAGATTCGTTAACCATCGATCCACATAAATGGTTTTTTCAACCTTATGAAATTGGTTGTCTTTTGGTGAAAAAGCACAAATGGCTAAAAGGAACTTTCACCGAAAAACCTGAATATTTACGCGACATTGAAGGCAATGAATCTGAAATAAATTTCTACGATCACGGTATTGAATTAACGCGTCGTTTTAGAGCCCTAAAGTTTTATATGTCTGTAAAGACGTTCGGATTGGGCGAATTCAGAAAAGCAATTACCTACAATGTGAAATTAGCTGAAGCAACGGAAAGCTTTCTTCGAAAAAGTTCTAATTGGGAAGTTATTTCGCCAGCAACTTTAGCGGTAATTAACTTTCGATATAATCCAATTGGCAACAAACTTTCAGAGAAACAATTAGATGCTTTAAACCAACGAATTTCACAAAATGTAGTTGATTCAAAAAAGGCTTTATTAGTAACCACAGTGCTTAACAGACAAATTGTATTGCGAATGTGTTTGATAAATCCACGAACTACACTAGATGACGTAAAAGAAACCATCGCTCTTTGCGAATCTTTTGCAAATGAAAAAGTCCTGGCTTGAAACAAGCAGATGTTATAATAATAGGCGGTGGTGCTGCGGGTTTTTTCACGGCAATAAATGCTGCGGAAAAGAATCCCGAACATAAAATAATAATTCTAGAACGCGGAAAAGAGGTACTCACTAAAGTAAAAGTAAGTGGTGGCGGAAGATGCAATGTAACCCACGCCGAGTTTCTTCCGAAGGAATTATCACAAAACTATCCAAGAGGTGAAAAAGAACTTTTAGGACCTTTCCACACTTTTATGACGGGCGATACTATTGAATGGTTTGAAAAAAGGGGAGTGGAATTAAAAATTGAAGAAGACGGAAGGATGTTTCCAGTAACGGATTCTTCGCAAACTATTATAAATTGTTTTCTTTCCGAAGCGAAAAAATTTGGGGTTGAGGTTCTTCTTAATCAATCTGTAAAAACAATTCAAAAAGAGGCGGATCATTTCACAATAAATACTACTTCAGATACTTTTTCAGCAAAAAAAATTGTGGTTGCCACGGGAAGTAATCCAAAGATTTGGCAATTGCTGGAAGGTTTGGGGCATACTGTTGTTCCAGCCGTACCGTCACTTTTCACTTTTAATATTAAGGATGGAAGGATTGTAGATTTGCCTGGATTAAGCACCGATGCTTCCGTGAAAGTATTAGATGCAAAAGGGAAAATAATGCTGGAAAGTAACGGTCCATTACTTATTACCCATTGGGGAATGAGTGGCCCTGCAATTCTGAAACTTTCCGCTTGGGGAGCACGAGTTTTAGAACCATTAAAATATCATTTCAATATTGAAGTAAATTGGCTGAATACGCTTTCCGAAGAAGAAACCATCGATGCTTTAAAGGATTTGAAAGTATTACAAGGAAAGCAGACCATTTTTAAATATGCGCAGTTTGATTTACCTAAACGCCTTTGGCAAAGCATCATTAAAGCTTCGGGAATTGATGAACGACTCACTTGGGCAGAAGCCACACGCGAAAATCTTCAAAATATAGCAAATCAACTTACCGCAAGCATTTTTGAAGTCAATGGTAAAAGCACTTTTAAGGAAGAATTTGTAACCGCTGGCGGTGTAGATTTAAAGGAAATAAACTTCAAATCCTTCGAAAGTCGCATCTGTAAAAATCTATATTTTGCTGGTGAAGTGCTTAATATAGATGCTATTACAGGTGGATTCAACTTTCAGAATGCTTGGACTGGCGGATTTATCGTTTCGCAAAATCTCTAATTACGGTATTGTTTTTTATATATCAATTGTATATATTTGATATATAAAATCTATATATAATGGGAAAGACTAAAAAATTGATTGAGCTGGATAATAAAGCTATTGAAATACTTGAAAAACAGGCAAAACTTCAAAAACGTTCCTTAAAAAATTATCTTGAATTTATGATTGAGGATACTGCGTTGAATTTTAGTGAACCTTCTGAGGAATACAAAGCTATGATGGATAATATGATTGATAGAATGAAAAAGGGAACACTAAAAACTACACCGCTTTCAGAAATTTTAAAGCAGTATGGAAGAAAACTATGATATCACGGACGAGGCTAAGTTGGAACTTCACAAAGCGAAATGTTTTTTTGAGTTTTTAGGAAAAGAAGATGAGTTTTTGGATAATTTTCTCCATCAATTGCGTCTTATTTTGCAAATGCCTTATGGTTTTCAGATTCGATATCGAGATGTTCGCATTGTGAAGTTTGGACAATTTGATTATACTATCCATTATATCGTTAATAAGGAGCAGATTATAATCTTACATATCCTTAACCAAAGTCAAAACTATTAAAATGCAAACCTACATAGCCCTACTTCGTGGCATAAATGTTGGCGGCCATAAAAAGATTAAAATGGCAAACCTCAAACTTCTTTTTGAGGAGTTGGGGCTTACAAATGTATCTACTTACATTCAGAGTGGAAATGTGATTTTTTCTGCTAAAGCTGAAATGAAATTAGCCGAAAAAATCTCTAAGGCAATTCTTTTACGCTTTGGTTTCGAAATTCCTGTCCTTGTAAAAACACTTCCCGAAATTGAAGCAATTCTTGCCATCTGTCCATTTTCGGAAGAAAAGAAGATAGCTTCTTATTTTACATTTCTAAATGAAACGCCTTCAAAAGATTTAGTTGAAGAAGTAAGTGGCTTAGTTTATCCAAACGAAGAATTTGTTATCACTGAAACCTGCGTGTATTTCTTTTCTGAAAAAAGATATCACGAAGCAAAATGCAATAATAATTGCATTGAAAAAAAGTTGAAAGTTGTGGCTACTACTCGGAATTATAGAACCTTGCAGAAGCTCCTGAAACTTGCATATAATTTATAAACATTAAACCTGGGAAAGCGCGGATCCTTTGTGCGCAGCTATATGGTCTGTCTTGTCGCTTTTAATTTCGTATTGCGGGTCGTCTTTGCTAGCGTGATGGGTGTAGCCTTTGTATTTAAAATCTAAATGATGCACTTTTATAATTTTCCCCGAAACGTGTCCCGCCTCTGAGTTCCATTTTACATGGTCTCCTACTTTGTAATCTTTCATAATTAATACATTTTAAATTAGTTTTTCATTCAATCCCAATGTGCGAAATTGATTGGCGATTTTGAAATTTTGAGGAGTGAACTACATCAGAAGACCTCATAATTATTTATTGGTCGGCACGCGATAGGTTGTTGCGTATTTCAAAAGCTTAATCAAATCTGGATTGTCTAGCGCTGCAATAGATTTAATCTTGCAATGTCGAAACAATTTTCCAGTTCCTTCCAGTAAGTTCTTCGGATCGGGAAGTTCCGCACCATAATTAAACCCGAAGGTTACGTGATTAGTTGCAGGCATCAACCAACAAAAATGCTCGGTTTTTTTCTTAGACCCGGTACCAAAGCCAATATTTTTTTGTGTGATCCAAACCACTTCAACAGCTTCGGGAAACACTTTGTAAACAAGGTTTCGGATTTCTCGTGCTATGTTTTTAATTTCTTCAGAAAAATCCTGGATTACTAGTTCAAATACATCGGTACTTTTCATTTTCCTAAATCTATAGTTTAAACCAATTATTGATAATATACGCTAAAATGCCCACACGCGAAATGTCGCATATAATTCCTAAAATCAAAATAATTTTTTTACAGAATACTAAAAGCAATCGGCACTTTATAAAAAACCTCAACCAATTCGCCATTGTGCATCGCTGGGCTAAGTTGCGGAAGCGTTTGGATTATTTCTACAGCATTTTGATTCATTATTTCTGGGCCTCCTGTTGCACTTATATTTTTTGTTTTTCCCTCTTTATCTATTGTAAATGCAATGTCTATTTCAAAAATACCAGTTAAGCCTAATTCTGAAACAAGATCAGTATTTAATTTTCGGTTAATGTAGTTATTGATGAATTCTCGGGTACATTTTTGTTTTTTTTCCGACTTCCATTTCGCTTTGCAGTTTGGTGCGAGAGGTGGAACTTCAACGCGGTTATAACCCATTGGTTCTGATTGTGGAGATTTTACATCTACACTATTTTCGTTAGGCTTATCTATTTCCGTAGTTTGCGAAAAACTAAAACTGATAAAAAGTATAGCAAACAGGATGGTGATTTTGGTTTTCATTTAAGATTTCATTTATCGAAAGTTTAAAACTACAAAATTTCTTCCCAAATCATTGATGGCATATTAAACCCTTTCCCGATGACATTATAATCTGACTATTGAGGAGTAGTTTTAGGTTTTATAAATGTGAGAGAAAAGGCTTCTGAGCCATCGTGTCTTGGGAGCTTTTTTATTATGAAGATTGAAAAGTACTCTTTATTATTTTTTCATTCAATTGATTTTCTCCGGAAGAAATGGTGAATTCTATATTTTGATCTAAATCAAACATGCTTTTGAAATAGAGGGTTTGGGTGTCTTTATAAATATAAATTCTTTCTCCACAACTTCTATCTAAAAATGAACGAGAATTCATACCATTTCTTTTTAAGGTAGCTTCCATGAAATTTTCCGAAATCGTTGTAGTCTTCCAATGTTGTTCTTTGGCAAGTTTATTTATTTTTTGCTGAAATTCTTCTTTTGAAACTGTTGTTGAAACACTTCTTATTTTAAGCTGACGATTTAAAAAATAATAATGAATGATTGTTATCAAAAGAAAAGTCCCTCCAATAATGCCAAGAGGCTGGTCTTCATAAAAAGCACTTGTTAAACTTTGAAATCCAGTAGTTAAACAGAAGATTGAAATAATGAAAAGCAGAAGTGAAATTCGGAAATAACTAAACATATCAGTAATACTTAGTTGAAGTCTTCCTCTTTTTATTGAATTTCTGAATTCTTCAGAAGTCATTTATTGCTTGATTTAATTTCTAGGACTAAAACTACAAAATTATTTCGCATTTACTCAAAAAACAAATACATCCCACGCTCATCATTATGGATCACAGGCTCCAAACGGTAGGCGGTTTTCATGTTTTCTTTGTTGAGTACTTCTTCTTTGGTGCCAGATGCTAAAAGTTCGCCATTGTTAAGCAATACTAGATGGTCTGCGAATTTGGCGGCGAGGTTAAGATCGTGCACTACGCCAACAATTACCAAGTCTTGTTGCTTTAGAAGCTCACTCAATTTATGCATAAACTGAAATTGATAATGCACATCCAGAAAAGTAAGTGGCTCGTCCAAAATTAAATATCGGCAACCATTTTCTGAAGGATACCATATTTGCGAAACCACACGCGCAAAGTGAACACGTTGTTTTTCGCCACCGCTTAAGGTTAGATAATCTCGATCTGCCATTTCTTCCACATCAAAAAACTGCATTGCTTCTTGTATTGCCTGTTCGTCTTTTGAAGTTGGATTTACTGAAAAATGTGGGTAACGTCCCATTGTTACCACTTCTTTTACTTTTAAAGGAAAAGCAAGCTCGGTATTTTGTGAAAGTACAGCGCGCACTTTGGCCAGTTCTGCTACAGAAGTGTTTTTAATGTCAATTCCTTCATAAAAAACCATTCCGTCTTGAGGTTTCAATTGGTTGCAAATAACCTTTACAAGCGTAGATTTTCCTGCCCCATTGGGCCCGAGAATGAGGTTTATTTTGCCAGGTTCAAAGTTTATCGAAATATCTTTTAGAATAGTTTTTTTTCCAATTTTGAATGTTATGTTGTTTGCTTGTATCATATCTGAAGAGACTTAGGACTAATTGACGTAAGACATAAGACTAATGTGGTTAATGAGATGAAAATTACTTTTTTCATAAATTTCTTTTGAATTAAATTTTGTTTTTGTCCTACATCTTAAGTCCTACCGTCCTATGTCATTTTAAAAAAAGTAGTTTTTCCGTTGCAACAAAAAGATAAAAATTGGTACACCCACAACCGAAGTTACAATCCCAATTGGAAGTTCCGCAGGTCGTAAAACCATTCTCGAAATTAAATCGGCAACGCACAGCAGTATACCTCCTAACAACGCACTGTTTCTAATTAAATGACGGTTATCGCTTCCGTTAATTATTCGCATTAAATGCGGAACAATCAATCCCACAAAACTAATAACCCCAACAAATGCGGTTGCAACGGCAACCATAATTACATTGATTAGCAAAACTTTCCACTTTAAACTTTTGATATTCACTCCGAGAAACTGTGCTTCTTCTTCACCAATCATCAATGCGTTTAAATGTTTTGCATAACGAAGCGAAATCAAAATTGTTCCCACAGTTGAAATTCCAACAATTAAAACGGAAGTCCAATTAGCGCCACTCAAAGTTCCCAAATTCCAAAAAACAATGGAACGTGCTTGCGGGTCACGAGCTATGTAACTTAAAAATCCAACGCCACTTAAAAACAAAGCGTTTATTGCGATTCCAGTAAGTAACAAAGCCACAATGGAACTTTTACCATTATTGCGCGATTGCGATAGGAAGAAAACCATACCCGTAGATAATAAAGCTCCCAAACAAGCCGCTAAAGGCAACGTCCATTTTCCAACAGTGAAACCAAAACTTGCGCCCAAAGCAAAATATAAAGCCGCTCCAAAAGCAGCCCCGCAAGAAGTGCCAATAAGCCCAGGCTCTACGATTGGGTTTCTAAATAAGGCTTGCAAAAGCGTACCTCCAACCGCCAAACTAGCACCAACAAAAATGCAGAGAATTGCCCGTGGTAAACGTATTTCCATAAAAATACGTTCGGTTAAATCCATGCTTTCTGGATCGGAAAAGTATTTTTTAAAGGAAGAAATTATTTCTTCCAAAGAGATAGCAACCGCGCCATACCGGATAGAAAAGAACGTAACCACAATCAAGAGGATTACTAAAATTGGAAACGTTCCACGATATTTGTTGATGATTTTATTCAAAATTTAATATTCAAGTTTCAAAATTTATTTTCCCTAATCCCTAATCCCTAATCCCTAATCCCTAATCCCTAATCCCTAATCCCTTTTCAGAATGTATCAACTTCTGCAATTCAACCACATTCTCGCCAGTTCGAGGTCCTAAATAAACCATATCATGCTCTTCAACTCGGAATACTTTTCCCTCTTTAAAAGCACGAGTGCTTGAAATTCCTGGAAGCGTTCCCACTTCATTAGTAGAGCCTAAACGGTCGTAACCAAAATCAGTTAACAGGATTATATCTGGATCACTTTTAGCAACTACTTCAGGTGAAAATTGTGTCATTCCGCGTTCGCCATCAACGGCCATTTCACCACCAGCCCATTCAATCATTTTTCCGGCGTTGCTATTTTTGGTCATTACCAAATAAATATTGTTTGCTTGCCCAAAATGGATTACTAAAACCTTCGGTTTCTTTTCATACCAAACGCCTTGTTGTTTTGCGTAGCTCATATCAGCATCCAACTTTTTGCAGAGTTCTTCTGCCTTTTCTTCTTTGTGAAAATAGCTACCCATTTCGCGAATCAAAGAATCCGTTCCTGCAATAGTATTTTCATAATGCCCGAATTGCTTCATCGGTATTTTCAAATCCTTCAACTGGGTAACTACATGTTCTGGGCCAATGTTGTTGTCTTCCAAAATTAAGGTTGGTTTCATAGAAAGAATAGGTTCCGCAGCCAATGCGCGATGGTAACCAATTGTTGGTAAATCTTTTATTTCTGGCGGATAAGTACTGGAAACATCTATTGCCACAATATCTTCTTCGGCACCGAGTGCATAAATTATTTCGCTGTACTGTTTCGAAATGCACACGATGCGCTCTTCGTGGTCTTTCTTTTTATCTTCATTGCCGAATCTTCCGCAGGAAACGAAGGTTAAGGTGACAAGTATTAATGTGATTGATTTTTTCATAGTAACAGATTATTACTTTGCGTTCTCGGCGACTTTGCGGTGGAGAAATTTACCGCAGAGACACAGAGGTCGCAGAGGTTTTTAAAAATTATACTTCAAATTAAGTCCGCCATAAAAAACGGTATCCAAAGGCGCAGGAATGTATGCATCGTCAAGCTGATTTAAGAAAAGCATGATGTAATATTTTTCGCCAGTAATGTTATCTGCACCTGCATAAGCATCAAGGTCAAAGTGACCAAAACTCATTCTGTAGCCGAGTTTCGCATTCAATAAACTATAGCTGTCAGCAACGTTTAAACCATCTGAAGTAAAAGGAACTGGATCGTGATACGCATAATTCACCGTTCCGTAAAGACCTAGGTTTGTCTCAAAATCAACCCCAGCATTTACAACCCAAGGAGCGACTCCTGCAACGGCTTTTCCGCTGTAGTTATTTACCGTAAAATCACCTTGTCTGCTTAACGCTTCGTAAACAAAATTTTCATATTTAAAATCTGAATATGCGGCATTTATATACGGACTCACATTTCCGAAGAAACCTGTTTCAGACTCATAAGCTGTATATTTTACCAATGCTTCCACACCTTTATTATTCAGCTCGCCACCGTTGGCTATGTATGAATAAAGTGTAGTGCCATCGCCTGCTGGAACTGCAACCGAAGTAAATTTATTTTTGAATTTAGCTTGAAACAAAGCTACTTCATAATGTAGTTTACTGTTTAAAAGGTTTCCTTTTGAACCGATTTCAAACTGATTTCCTTCTTCGGCTTTAAGATCCGTATTCAGCTCGCCAGTATAGCCAACAATCACGTTGCCGCTCACGGGCGCTTTGTAGCCTTTGCTATAGGAAGCGTAAAGCGAAACATTGTTGTTGAAAATTTTATTCACCGCGAAATGTGGCGAAAATAAATCTTCATAATTTGCTGAAACAACTTGCGGTTTTCCTTTTGAAGGATCGTAAGCACGATCTTCCAAATCAAGGTTCATTGAGCTTTTGCCAATTCCAGCGGTTATGGCAATATCATAAGGCATTTTCAAAACCCATTCTGTAAAAAGTAATTTGTTTTTAGATTTAGAATATTGGTTGCTTCGCACAGCGCCAATTATGTTATAACCTTCAGGATCATTAGGGTTTTCGATCATTCCGTAGCTAATGGATTGCGAACGTTGCTCCTGAAATTCAAGTCCCGCAACTCCCGAAAGACTGAAGTCTTCACTTAAATCAAAATTAAAATCGAAAGTAACTCGTGTTCCGTAGTTTGTTGGGTCTTTATCGGTCCATCCACCCGCAGAACTTGCGTTAGTGTTCAATCCAGAACCATAAACGGTTGTTGTATTTGAAAGCCATTTAGTAAAATCATACTTATGGCTCAAACCTGCACGGAAACTTATCACTTCGCTATGTGCATTATTTTTAATGTAACGTTTGTTTCCGCTGTAATCCAAAGTGTCGTATTGTCCAATGGTTAGCTCTCCGCCACGTTCGTCATAACTGTTGCTAAACCCGATATAGGTGCTTACGGTTTGTTTTTCGCTTGGATGAAAGTCCAAAACCGCATTTAAGAAATCTTTACGTGAAGCATTATGATCTAAATAACCATCAGAAATTTGATGACCATAATTCAATAAAACAGACGATTTCTCCAGACCCATTTGCAATTGAGTGGTAAAACGTGCCAAGCCGTAGCTTCCAACAGTTACTTTCTCACTAAGAGAAGATTGTCCATTTTCAGGGCGTGTAGTAGTAAGGTTTACAACTCCAGCAATCGCAAAGCCATAAATTGAGCCTGCTGGTCCTTTTATTACGTCTACACTTCCCACGGAACCGAAATCTATATCGTCCAGCATTGTGATTCCTTCTGCATCGGTAAGCGGAATATTGTTGTAATATACTTTATAGCCTTGGCCGTCAAAATTGTTCGTGGCGCCTTTAAAACCAACTCCGTTTCCGTAACCGCGAATGTTGAATTGTTGCCCAGAGGAAACCGCTCTTCGCGTCATAATCACTCCAGGAACGTTTGCGTTTATTGCATCGTCTAGATATAATCCAGTTCCGCGATTTAATTCTTTTTCTTCAAGATGAATTACGGAAAGTGGTTTGTCGAGCACTTTTTTATTGTTGTCCAACGTGCCGCTTAGTTGTACCTCATCGAGCGCATTAATTGTAGTTTTTAAACCGATGTTTATGAAATCGGAACAATTTTTCACTTTTACACTAGATGTTTCAAACCCAATATAACTGATGCTAAGGGTTTGATTTTCAGAACAAGGAACTGAAAAATTCCCTTCAGAATCTGTACTGGAAACTTCCGTTCCATTCATTTCTATTTTGGCTCCAACCAAAGGAGCATTGTTGGCCGTATCATATATTTTTCCAGTAAGTTTTTCTTGACCAAATACAGATACAGTAATAAGCAATCCCAAAAGGGACAGATAAATTTTTGTCATTTTTTGAAAATTTTTATAATTTAGGAATGTGCCATTCATCGCTATAATTGCGATGAAAGCATTAGGGGAAGCAGATTTGCTTCAAGATAAATTATAAAACCTGTTTAGGTGGAGGACTAGATATTTCTAGTGAAAGCGGAGAATAATTGTTCTGATAATCGAAATTTGATACTTGTATTTTTTTTGAAAAAGCCAACTCGTCTTTCTGCGGAAGCGGATTTATTTTCTGAAGAAATTTTACAGTTTTCACTGAATTGGTTCGGTTGTTTTTATTCTTTTGCTTTTTCTGAAGATCCTTTTGATATTGCGCAATCAAATTGTTTTCTTGAGTGTCTGAAATACAATGGTAAATCTTTGTAGTTTTGTTTAAGATTTCAACATAAACAACGTCATACATCATTCCTTTGTAGCTAAATTCCTCGTGGTCTTTCCAGATAAGTTCATTTTCGTTTTCAGTTGAAACGGTTATGCTTGTTAAATCTTTTTGAGAAATCCCTTTTTTTATTTCTTGCTTTATTTCTCTTCTAATTTGATGTTGCTGAATTTTAAAAATAACATAGGTCCCTCCCAGATTGAGAGTGAATATAAAAAGCAGAAAAAAGGCAATTGCATTTTTCAATGCGATGTGTAGTTTAAATTAGCGACGGCTAATTTAAATAAAATAATAAAGCAATCACTCCTGCACTCGATTAATTGGGAAGGGAAACATTTCTATCACATATTGATAATTCTTATAAAAGAACAATTTTTCGAAGTCATATTTTATAGTGTTAACGCCCTGTTAAACGAATCTAATTGCGTGCTAAGGCCGTATTTTATAATTAATTTTAGTATCTAAATTTTCTCACTATGCAACAAGATCTCTACAACCTCAAAAAAACACTGAATTCTTCAAAAGAAAAACTTACTTACTATAGCCTTCCCGAACTTGAGAAGCAAGGACATAAAATAAAGGAGATGCCTTTCTCCATCCGAATTCTTCTAGAAAATGCGCTTCGTAATTATGACGATTTTTCTGTTACAAAAGACCATTTGGAAACCATACTCAACTGGACTCCTAAACAAAGTGAGAAAGACGTCGCCTTTAAACCTGCTCGTGTACTTATGCAAGATTTTACTGGTGTTCCCGCTGTTGTAGATATTGCGTCGCTCCGAGCAGAAATGGCTCGAAAAGGCGGGGACGCTTCAAAAATAAACCCGTTAATTCCTGTAGATTTGGTAATAGATCACAGTGTACAGGTAGATTATTTTGCCGCTCAATACGCCTATCAACAAAATATGGAAGAAGAGTACAAACGCAACAAAGAGCGTTATACTTTTTTAAAATGGGCGCAGAAATCATTCAATAACTTTAGCGTGGTGCCACCTGGAATGGGTATTTGCCACCAAATAAACTTGGAGTATTTTTCTAAAGGCGCTATTGCTCGTGACGGTATGGTTTTTCCAGATACACTTGTGGGAACCGATAGTCACACCCCAATGGTAAATGGAATTGGAGTAGTTGCTTGGGGTGTTGGCGGTATTGAAGCCGAAGCTGCCATTTTAGGTCAACCAATTTACTTTATCAGTCCAGAAGTGATTGGTTTAAAACTAAACGGAAAACTTCCAGTAGGTTCTACCGCTACAGATTTGGTACTTACCATTGCAAATCTGCTTCGTAAATATGGCGTAGTTGGAAAATTTGTTGAGGTTTTTGGTCCTGGCGTAAGTCATCTTTCAGTTCCAGATAGAGCTACTATTGGTAATATGTCGCCCGAGTTTGGTTGTACTATTACGTATTTTCCAATAGATCATAAAACGTTGGAATATATGCGAAGCAGCAACCGCAGCGAAGAACAAATCCAGCTTGTTGAAGATTATTGCAAAGCCAATTTGTTGTGGCGAGAAGATGAAGACAAAATAAAATATACCGATGTTTTGGAACTAGATGTTTCTACCGTTCAACCTAGTGTTGCAGGGCCTAAACGTCCACAAGATAAAATAGAATTAAAAGATTTTAAGAGTAAATTTATAGATTTATTGGATGATTCCTTTGGAAGAGATTATATAAAACCTTCCGCACGCGAAGAAGCTCTTGTGCGCTGGAAGGAAGAAGGCGGAGGGCAACCAGCAAAGCAGTCGCACACAATTGCAGCTGATGTGGAAGTGGAAAAAGTCCAGATGAAAGATGGTTTAAAAACTGTCTGGATTTCGCACGGCAATGAAAAATATATGCTATCCGATGGTGCTGTTGCAATTGCAGCAATAACTTCTTGCACCAATACTTCCAATCCTTTTGTAATGATTGGGGCAGGATTGGTTGCTAAAAAAGCCAGAGAACAAGGTATAGATGTAAAACCTTGGGTAAAAACATCCTTGGCACCTGGTTCAAAAGTGGTTACAGATTATCTTGAAAAAGCAGATCTTTTGAAAGATTTGGAAGCGTTAGATTTCCATTTGGTTGGTTATGGATGTACTTCTTGCATAGGAAACTCAGGGCCGTTGCCACCAGAAATTTCTAAAGCGGTTGAAGAAAATGATTTAATAGTTACTTCCGTACTTTCAGGAAACCGAAATTTTGAAGCGCGAATTCATCCACAAGTAAAAATGAATTTCTTAATGTCGCCAATGTTGGTAGTTGCTTTTGCAATTGCGGGAAGAGTGGATATTGATCTCACAACAGAACCTTTAAGCTGTGATCGAAACGGTAAGCCTGTTTTTTTAAAAGATATTTGGCCAACAGATGATGAAATTCACGAGGTTATGAGTCAAGTTTTAACGCCAAAAGATTTCAAAAAGAATTACGACGAAATTTTCGACGGTAACGAAATATGGCGAAACCTTGAAGTGCCAGATGATAAGCTGTATCAGTGGGAAGATGACTCTACTTATATAAAAGAAGTTCCGTTTTTTACCAATCTTTCAGATGATCCTAAACCGCTTAAAAATATAGAAGGAGCAAGAGCTTTGTTGATGCTTGGAGATAGTATTACAACGGACCATATTTCGCCCGCAGGTGCTTTTGCTGAAGATTCTGCCGCTGGAATTTATTTAAAATCGAGAGGTGTAGAAAAGAAAAACTTCAACAGTTACGGATCGCGCCGTGGTAATGATGAAGTTATGGTGCGCGGTACGTTTGCAAATGTGCGTATCAAAAATCAATTGGCAGAAAAAGAAGGTGGCTATACAAGATATCTTCCTTCTGGAGAAGAAATGACGGTTTACGATGCTGCACAGAAATATATTAAAGACAAAACACCGCTAATTGTGCTCACTGGAAAAGAATACGGTAGCGGTTCTTCACGGGATTGGGCTGCAAAAGGAACCATTCTTTTAGGAATAAAAGCAGTTTTGGCAGAAAGCTACGAGCGAATTCATAGAAGTAATTTAATAATGATGGGCGTTTTGCCAATGCAATATTTGGAAGGTGAAAGCGCAAAATCGCACGGACTTACTGGGAAAGAATTTTTCAGTATTACCGGTATTGAAAAAGATTTAACGCCTTCAAAAAAAGTAACGGTAACCGCTAAAGATGATAATGGAAAGGAAACTGAATTCAAAGTAATTGCCCGATTGGATTCACCAATAGAAGTTGCGTATTATCAAAATGAAGGAATACTTCAATATGTGTTGAGACAGTTTTTGAAAGAGTAAATTCGTGAATTCGAATCACGAATTCACGAATCCCAAATCCAAAAAAAAGTGATTTTAATCGTCCGCCCGAAACTACTTCGAAAAAATTTCAATGGAATGACGCTTTGGCCCTTCGTGGTGCTAAAGCATCATTCTTTAAAAGAGGATGCAGTTTTCTTAAACCACGAACAAATTCACCTTCGGCAACAAGCGGAATTTTTAATTGTTTTTTTCTATTTGTGGTATGGAATCGAATTTCTCTTTAGGTGGATTCAATATAGAAATCGCCATAAAGCGTACAGAAATATTTCCTTTGAAAGGGAAGCATATCAAAATGAAACCAATTTCGATTATTTAAAAACACGAAAATTCTATGAATTTTTGAATTTTTTTTAAACTACAAACTACAAACTACAAACTACAAACTACAAACTACAAACTACAAACTATCAAATGAGTTTACTTTTTTCCCCATTACAAATAAGAAATACCACTTTTAAAAATCGAATAGTAGTTTCGCCCATGTGCATGTATAGCAGTGTGGATGGCTTTGCGAACGATTTCCATTTAGTGCATTTAGGCAGCCGTGCCGTTGGAGGTTCGGCATTGGTTATTCAAGAAGCCACAGCAGTATCACCTGAAGGCAGAATTTCTTATGGCGATATGGGTCTGTGGAACGACGAGCATATGAGAAAGCCTAGAGAGATTATAGATTTTGTTCACGCCCAAAATGGATTAATAGGAATTCAGCTAGCGCATGCTGGCAGAAAGGCGAGTTACCAATTGCCGCAGGAGGGTGCTAAAAAGATTGCGCCAGAAGATAAAAATGGATGGCAAACGGTTTCCTCATCAGCCTTGCCTTTTAGAGAGGGAGAACCAATTCCTCTAGCTTTGGATGTAATTGGAATTGAAAAAGTCAAAAACGATTATATCGCTTCGACTCGAAGAGCGGAAAGTGCTGGTTATGATGTAGTAGAAATTCATGCGGCCCACGGCTATTTGTTTCATCAGTTTTATTCGCCTTTGGCCAATAATCGCACAGACAAATACGGCGGAAGTTTTGAAAACAGAATTAGGCTTTTACTTGAAGTTACCGAATTAGTCCGAAAAGAATGGCCTGCTGAAAAACCATTATTTGTTAGAATTTCAGCAACCGACTGGACTGAAGGCGGATGGACAATTGAGGATTCAGTAAAACTTGCAACAGAATTAAAAAAATTGGGCGTTGATTTAATTGATACTTCCTCTGGTGGAAATGTACCAAAAGCAACCATTCCCAGCGAACCCGGATATCAAGCAGATTTTGCCGCGCAAATTAAAAAGGAAGCAAATATTTTAACGGGAGCCGTTGGACAAATTAACACTGCAATCCAAGCGGAATCACTTTTAAAACAAGGTAAGGCAGATCTAATTTTATTTGGTCGTGAAAGTCTTAGGAATCCATATTTACCAATGCTAGCGGCTAAAGAATTGGACATAGATTTTGTTTGGCCAATACAATATCAAAGAGCAAAGTTATAACTAATGTCAGTCTGAGCGCAGTCGAAGACCTTTTATCGCTTACACTTAAATCGGTTTAGTGTTTCAATTTATAAATAACTTTCCCTAGCTATTAAACATATTATGACTAATTATGACTAAAGAAGAACAATTAATAAACATTCCATTCTCAGTTTTAGATTTGGTCCCTGTAATTCAGGGAAGCACTCATAAAGAATCAATGGAAAACAGTCTAGCATTAGCGCAGCATGTTGAAAAACTGGGATTTAAAAGATTTTGGATTTCAGAACATCACAATGCTGAAAGTCTGGTAAGTTCTGCCACGCCTTTAATAATTGGTTATGTGGCAGAAAACACAAAAACAATTCGTGTAGGTTCGGGCGGCGTTATGTTGCCCAATCACGCCCCACTTATTGTTGCCGAACAGTTTGGAACCCTCGCAACGCTGTATCCAGACAGAATTGATTTAGGTTTGGGGCGTGCTCCGGGAACGGATCAACTAACAGCAAGGGCACTTAGAAGAGAACGCACGGAATCGGTAAATGATTTTCCGAATGATGTTCAAGAATTACAACAATTATTTTCAAAAGCAAATCAAAATAGTTTAGTGAGAGCAATACCCGGCGATGGGCTAGAAGTGCCATTATATCTTTTAGGTTCTAGTACGTATAGCGCACAACTGGCAGGAGCACTCGGTTTGCCTTATGCATTTGCGAGTCATTTTGCCCCTACACATTTACACGATGCTCTAGGTTTATATCACAGTAATTTTGAAACTTCAAAACAATTATCCAAACCTTATACAATGGCTTGCGTTAACGTGGTTGTAGCAGATACGGATGAAGAAGCGGAATACCTCGCAACAAGCATGCAACTTTTTATGCTCAACATTATCAGAAACACACGCTCGCCACTTCCACCGCCAGTTGAAAGTATGGATAATCTTTGGAGTCCGATGGAAAAAGCCCATATTTCTAAAATGATGCAATACACTTTCATAGGAAGTAAGGAAACTGTTCAGAAAAATTTGGTCAATTTTATTGCTGAAACAAGGATTGATGAGATTATAACCGTAGCACATATTCATAATCAAATAGCGCGTTTACGTTCCTTTGAATTGTTATCTCAGATAAAAGGAGCTAATTAGAAATTATTTTAATCACATTTACCAATTCCATTTTTACGCTAAAAATGCCTTTCTATTAACAAAAAATAGTACGCTATTTCTAAGTAACTTCATATATTTGAGAAACATAACTCTAAAAACTCCTCAATTATGAAAAGAAATCTACTCTTTGCTTCTGCCTTACTTACGGTAAGTCTGGCATTCTCACAAAACTTCGGTACTTACGAAACCGATCAAAATGGTAAACTTTTTTACCATAGCGATTCAAAACAAAGTGTTCTAGAACAAGAACATAAAGCTCCCACAACTTTAGCGTTGGACTGGAGCAATCCAGATTTCGACGTTTCAAACAATCCTACCCAAGATTCTTGGGACCCACGCCTTGCTGTATCTGGCAATGGTACTGCGTATGTGGTTTATAGCGATAACTACTCAAACGGACTTCAAAAAATAATGTTCCGTAAAAAAGTACCTGGACAAGATTGGTCAGCCAAAATGTTTGTAGATAAAGGCGGTGAAATTGGCGGTAGAAACAACCATTACGGCGCCATAGCAGTATCTCCAAACGGCGATCTTCATGTTAGCTACAATGTTTGGGCTTTTGAGAATGTGCGAAATTATGTTGCATATTCCTACTACAATGCTGCTGCGGATACTTGGAGCGACGGTCTGAAAATTTCTGACGCTGGCGGTACCGTTAACCATACTTTTGGGCGTCACGATATTTATAGCACCGATGCCAATTGGCCCGTAGTTGTCTGGAGTTACGATAACCGCGAAAATATGGTGAATGAGGAAATATATATGAAGTATTTTGACGGTACACTTTGGTCCGCAGATATTCCAGTTTCAGATATTACTGATAGCAAGGATGCTGGATTTCCCTTTATTAGAAGTATAGGAAACAACAAGGCAATGCTTCTTTTTTCAGAAAAAAATGCTGCAAATGTCTATGAGTTGAAATATAGAATTTACGATGAAACAACGCACGATCTTTCGCCTTCAAAAATTGCCACATCAGACTTTATAGGTACATACAACTTCACCTTGGTTCATGCTCCCACAGGTGAAACGATGATTTTGACAGTGCATAGGGAAGAAGGACCCGTGCGTGATGTTTTTAATGTTTATGATTATGATGAAGTTGCTGATAGTTTTACGCTTTCTGCAAATAAATATGAAGCAATTGCATCTACCGCAGGTTTAAAAAGAATAGATATGGACTGTAACATGGACGGTGACTGCGCGGTAGTTTATACAGATGTTTTCGCCGAAACCAATTCCTTTATGGAATACGACAAAACAACAGGCTTTGGAACTCCAGAGATTATAAATACTGAAGATCCAGTTCTTGAAGAAATAAATTGTCGTTTTGACGATAACGGGAATTTGCACGTTACTTGGAATGACAAACGTTTTGACGACGGTCAAAGTTGGGATGAACGCGAAGTTTTTTATGAAAAAGGCATAAATACCTTGGTTGGAATTAACACGGTTTCCACAATAAATATTGCTGTTTATCCAAACCCTTCAAATGGAAAATTTACGGTCCAAACGAATGATTCCCTGAATCTTGAAATATTTGACCTACTTGGAAGATCAATAGCTTCCGAAACAATTTCGGGAACGACAGAAGTAAATAAGAATCTTCCTCAAGGAACCTATTTATTGCGTTTTTCAAATGAAAAATCTGTTCAGGTGAAGAAATTGATAGTGGAATAAACCTAGTTTCATTTCATGAGAATCGTCGAACAAAACTCACAATCCATTTGGATAAGGAGTTTGTTGGGCGATTTTTTTATATGTTTGATTTATTAGAAAAGGGGTGAATAAGTTTCAGAATAGTGAACGAGCGAGTACCTTCGCAAAAAAATAGAGAAATGCTAAAAGCGGTACTTTTTGATATGGATGGGGTAATTGTAGATACAGAACCTTTACACCGAAAAGCCTACTTCAAAATGTTTAAAGATGTAAATATTGAAGTGAGCGAAGCAATGTATGATTCTTTCACTGGACAGGCAACTTTACCAATTTGCAGAACACTTTGCCAGCATTTCAATCTTGCTGAAACACCAGAATATTTAGTTTCAACCAAAAGAAAACACTTCAAATATCTTTTTGAAAATGATAATGACCTTGCGCTTTTAAACGGCGTTCACGATTTAATCAAAAATTATTATGATAATGGATTGACTTTAATTTTAGCGTCTTCTGCTTCAATGCCAAACATAAACCGAATTTTCGAACGTTTTGATCTCGATAAATATTTCAAAGCAAAAATAAGTGGCGCCGATTTAAAAGCCTCAAAACCACATCCAGAAATTTTTATAAAAGCTGCTCAACTTGCCGAAGAACACGGTGACAATTGTATGGTAATTGAAGATTCAACTAACGGAATTGCAGCTGCAAAAGCAGCAAATATTTATTGTGTAGGTTTCAAAAGTCCGCATAGCGTTAATCAGGATTATAGCAAGGCGGATAGGGTGATTACAAATTTTGAGGAGATACTTTTTTCAAAATTGTCTAACTAACTTTAAACCTAACAGGCGTCATGGCAAGGCACGAAGAAATCCGTTGGTTGAATTCCGTAAATTGTTATCCCAAATCCCAATGACTAAAAACATCCTCTAAATTAGCTTTCACAGCGCTCTTTTTCAAAGTCTTAATTCTGTGGTTTGAAAGGGTAGGTGCTTCTTCAAAATAAACCACATTTCGCTCGCCATTCTTTTTAAGATGACTCCGAATAATGGCGTGCGTATGGTAACTGGCTTGCTGCAGTTTCAAAAAAGGTTCGTAGTCTTCAATATTACAAATAGCATCACTTCTATCAAAAAAACCAAAACCTTTGTATTGTCCTTCAACCACTAGTGCAAACGCTATTTCGCCTTCTGTTCTACCTTTTCCCTGTATGGCAAAGCTTTGGTTATTTTCTTTTAAGGCTCGCATTGCAGCTTGAACTTTCAGATTATAGTCTTCCACAGTTTCGGTTTCTTCACAAATTCCCTCACAGTTTTTTATTCTGTAGTGAGAGCATTTTTCAGAATTGCTCTGCAAGCTGCAAAAACGGGGACAGAGCTTAAAAGTTTCACATATTTCCTCTAGCTTTTCAATGGCTTCCGTTTTATTGTAAAAAGTGCCCACAGAATCTTGTAATACTTTCGTTTTGCCTAAAGCAAGTTGAATAATACCACGCTGATTTATATAACTTATAATTTGATGCGTTGTTGCTGGCCATTTTTGAGCTCGGTTGAATTTGGGATAATGTTTTCGAATATGTTCAGATTCCACCAATAGCGCCAGTAATTCATTGCCTGTAATTTCATAATCTATAAAATGGGTTTCCTGACCTAAATGATATTCCTTGTTTTTTTTATCGTAGAAATGAGAGAGTACGCGTTTTTTTATATTTTTTGCCTTGCCCGCATAAATAACCTTATGTTTTTGATTTTTGAAAAGATATATTCCACTGGCTTCTG
The DNA here is from genome assembly GCF_000265385.1 of Aequorivita sublithincola DSM 14238. Lineage (NCBI taxonomy): Bacteria > Pseudomonadati > Bacteroidota > Flavobacteriia > Flavobacteriales > Flavobacteriaceae > Aequorivita > Aequorivita sublithincola. The sequence goes on along the minus strand of NC_018013.1, from coordinate 759,553 downwards.
GCAACTCCGTTATTTGTTCCGCAGACAAATGAGGCGGTAGAGTGGCTTGCTTGGAACGTGAGTTCATAAATGAATTCATTATGGTAAAACTCACGTCTAAGGAAAGTAATCTTTGAAAAAGAATGACAGTTGCATCTACATCTCCCTCCGCACGGTGCCTGTTAAGGTGTGGTATATTTAGGGTGCTGCAAAGTCTTCCTAAACTATAAGAAAGCATGCCTGGAATCAATTTTCGGGAAAGTCGAACTGTACAAAGTTTTTTGCGATTGTAGGTCTGACCCAAAAGCTGAAACTCTCCACGAATTACATTGTAATCAAAACCTACATTGTGCGCTACAAAAATTGCGTCTTTTGTAAATTCTTCAATCTTTTCTGCGACCTCGAAAAAAAAGGGAGCTTTGGCAATCATTTCATTGTCAATCCCAGTAAGCGCTGTAATGTAATACGGAATGTCGCGCTCCGGGTTTACAAGCGTAGAATATTTATCAATTACTTCACCATCTCTTAAAAGTGCTATGCAAATTTCAGTAATGCGATTGCCTGCAATACCACCGCCAGTGGTTTCTACATCTATAATAGCGAAAAGTTGTGATTTCATTATTTTTTTGCTGGGAAAACAAATGTAGAAAAATAATTTTCAATATCTTGGAATAGTTCCCGTTAAATGGAAATAGTCCAACCCTATTTTATCAAAATTATGAAATCATAAACCGTTTAATCTTGGTTTTTGGCATTTTATCGTAAGATAAGAACTACGATTTGATATTTTTATTAAGACCATAGTGCTAATGGTTAACCTTTTATAAGATTCTTCGATAGATTATGTTGATTAATATGTACTACTACGTACGTATTAATTAACATAATTTTATACATTAGCCACCTTTAACAAAAACCCCAAATCATGAAAAAAATTACCCACACGCTTGTTGTGATGATTATTGCATTGGTTTTTCTGCCATTGCAAGCACAAATTTACACTTTTACAAATGCCGGAGCTTCTGGTAGCTATGGCCCTACACAAGGTCAGGTAGATGCAGCTTATGTCGCTACTACATTAGATGGTCAGGTTGCTATAAATACACAAGGCATTCAAGAATGGACAGTTCCTGTTACGGGTCCTTATTCCATTGAGGCCGTAGGGGCCCAAGGAGGTGCTTATTCTGGTTTTCCTGGTGGATTAGGAGCCAGTATAAAAGGAGAATTTATCTTGACGGCTGGAGACGTAATAAATATTGCTGTGGGACAACTTGGTTCTGGTACTGGCAGTATGGCTGCGGGCGGCGGAGGCGGATCTTTTATTTACAACCAATCCTCAATGAATGCTCTGCTGGTAGCTGGTGGTGGTGGTGGTACAACTTTTACCGGTGTCGGAGCAATAAATGGATTAGCAAACAATATGGGTGACGTGGCCGGTGTATTCGGCCCAACAAATAGTGCTGGCGGGGGAGGATCTCTATCATTCAACGGTACTAGTGGCCAGGGCTTTGGAGGCACAGGTTTTCTTAATGGCGCTACAGGAGGCTGCGGCTGGTATTATGGTTCATGCAACGAAAACCGAGGTGGTTTTGGTGGTGGTGCTGGCGGCTCCTGGGAAGCCGGTCAAGATGGAGGCGGCGGCGGTGGCGGTTATACAGGTGGCGATGGCGGCAATGGTGATGCTGATTCTGGTGGATCTGGTGGCGGTTCCTATAATGTGGGAACCAATCAAACAAACACTGCGGGGGCCAACACAGGCAATGGGCAAATAGTAATTACTTTATTAGCTGCTCCCCCAGTAATTACCTGTCCTGGAGACATTACCGTTTCTAACGACACAGGTATTTGTGGCGCTGTTGTTAATTATACTGTTACTGCTACAGATCCTGAAGATGGAACTTTAACTCCAATACAAACAGCAGGCCTTCCTTCTGGCTCTGAATTTCCTGTTGGCGTTACTACAAATACTTTTGAGGTTACGGACAGTGATGCCAATACAGTAACTTGTAGTTTTGATGTAACTGTAAATGATATGGAAGATCCTGTAATTACCTGCCCCGGCAATATTACACAAAATAATGATCTGGGAATCTGTGGGGCGGTTGTTACATATAACATAAGTGCAACAGACAATTGCAGCGGAGGGTCTACAACAGAATTTATTCAAAATGGTGGTTTTGAAACTGGTGACTTCTCCGGTTGGAGTGTTGTAGATACCGGAAGTGGCTCTTATTATATTAATGACGGTACTTTTTCACCCTCAAGCGGAGCGGGTTCATTGGCGCCAATATCAGGTAGTTTTGATGTGATTACAGATCAAGGTGGTCCAGGACTACACCTATTGTCACAACCATTTATCGTGCCTTCAGATGTGCAAAATGCTATTGTAAGTTGGAATGATAGAATTCGTAATAATGCGGGAGTCTTTTCAGATCCAAATCAAGAATTTAGAGTAGACTTGGTTGATGCATCTATGAGCGTTATTCAAGAGGTTTTTTCAACAAATCCAGGTGACCCAACCACTCAAATTGGACCTAATTTTAGACAATTTGACCTTACCGCTTTGCTTCAAACTTTAAGCGGACAGCAGGTTAGCCTACGATTTTCTGAACAAGATGATTTGGGGAATTTCAATTTAACACTGGACGATATCAGTTTCGTTATTGAAAATATCAATATTACCCAAACGGCAGGATTACCTAGCGGAAGCACATTCCCAGCAGGAACAACAACAAATACCTTTGAAGTAACAGATGCAAGTGGAAACATAGCCTCATGTAGTTTCGATGTTATCGTAAATGATAACGAAGCTCCTGTTTTTACAGATATTTACGGAGATGGAACTTTGGCTAATCCTTTTACTTCCATGCTCCCAGAAATAGTTGGAAGTGTGCCAACTGGAACTTATTACTTCAATTTTAATGGTAGTACTTTCCAGGGAGCATTAGATAACGATACCGATGGCGGTGGATGGTTAATGATCCTTAACTATGTGCATCAAGCAGGCGATAACTCAAACCTTCAGGTTAGAAATACAGATCTTCCGCTATTAGGTGCATCCATATTGGGAACTAGCGAAGCGGCTTCACCTTCTTGGGGTCACTTCGGAAATGTATTGGCTGCCGATATCGATTTTGAAGAAGTACGTTTCTTTGCACAAACTTCAAGAGATCCAAATAATATAATTGATTTCACTACAGACTATTCTGCAGTTTTGGAATATGTGAAAACAGGGAACGGTAGTTTTTCTGGAATAAATAATCCTTCAAACTATACGCTAGGCGCAAGTCATAATGCTTCAATTCCACAAAATGCTCCAGACTTCTTTACGAATGAAGGAGATTTTGCTTTGACTAATTTTCCTTTTTGGAGAAATGGACAGGCACATTGGGGAATTAGAGGTCTAGGAAATCGTTGGGAAGTTGATGATTATACAATTAACAGCTATAGTACTATTCATCGTGTTTGGGTAAAAGGAGATTTTTCTCCTTCACCCAGCATTGAAAGTACTTCAATAACAGTACAACTTGATGGGTCAGGAAACGTGACCATATCGGCTGCCGATTTTGGATTAACGCCTACCGATAATTGTGGTGTTGTAACTCAGGCACTAAGTATGACTGCTTTCGACTGTTCAAATATTGGAAGTAATACCATTCAATTAACAGCAACCGATGCTGCTGGGAATGAAACAATAATTGATGTTATCGTTAATGTTGAAGACGACGAAGCTCCGGTAATCAACTGTGTTGCCGATACCAACCGTGATACCGATGCCGGTGTATGCCAATATACAGTGGTAGGCACTGAGCTTGATGCTACTTTTACTGACAATTGCACCAGCGGTAGCATTACAAATGATCTAAACAATACGGCCACTATAGCTGGCGAAATCCTTCCAAAAGGAGATACTACAGTAATTTGGACGGTAGATGACGGCAATGGCCAAACGGCTACTTGCACGACCGTTATCACTGTTGAAGACAATGAAGTTCCAACCATAGCTTGCCCTGCAAACACAAGCGCCAACACAGACGCTGGTAACTGTTTCGCAACCGTTAGCTTCACTACTCCAATAGCTTTTGATAATTGTGGGGTGGATACAATCGTTCAAACAATGGGTGACCCAAGTGGTAGCCAATTCCCTGTTGGCGTGAATACAATTGAGTTTACTGCTACAGACGTAAATGGCAATTCTAATACTTGTAGTTTCACTATTACAGTGATTGACAACGAAGCGCCGGTGGCAGTTTGCCAAAACATAACAATACAGCTCGACGCCAATGGCAATGCCAGCATAATTGCAGCAGATGTAGACGGTGGTAGCACCGATCAGTGTGGTGTTGCCTCAGTTACCATTGATAATGATACGTTCGATTGTAGCAATGTTGGCGACAATAATGTTATCCTAACTGTAACTGATGTAAATGGAAACGCAAGTACGTGTACTGCAATCGTAACAGTGGAAGATGTTACCGCGCCGGTAGTGTCTTGCCAGAGCATTACAGTAGAACTTGACCCTGTAACCGGCACAGTTACCATAGCTGGAACAGATATTGACAACGGAAGCTTCGATGCCTGTGGTATAGCCTCTTATAACCTAGATATCGATACTTTCGATTGTTCTAATATTGGTGATAATACAGTAGTACTTACAGTAACCGATGTAAACGGAAATTCTGAAACTTGCACTGCAACTGTAACAGTAGAAGACAATACAAGCCCAGTTCTAGTATGCCAAGATTTCACTATTGAAATTGGCGCTGATGGCACAGCCACTCTTGATCCAAATGATGTGATTGCATCTAATGAAGATGCCTGTGGCATCCTTACTATAGCGGTGGATATTACCCAATTCAGCTGTGCTGATATCGGTACTCCAATAACGGTTCAAGTGTTCAGCCAGGATAACAATGGAAACCTTGCCACTTGTACTGCTACAGTAACTGCGGTAGATCTTCTTGCACCTGTGGTGAGTTGTCCGGCAGATCAAACGGTGGATCCAGGACAGGGCAACCTTTTCTATATCTTGCCAGATTATTTTGCAACTGGCCAGGCAACAGCAGTAGACAACTGTACAGATCCAGTAACTATTTTAACGCAGAGCCCAGCAGCAGGCACAGCGCTTGCGGACGGTACCTTTACAATTACGCTTTCGGCAACGGACGAGTATGGCAATACAGGAACTTGCGAGTTTGAGCTTACTGTGGAGAGTGTTCTAGGTACTGGCAATAATAGCCAGAACCTTGAAAGCATCGCTATATATCCTAACCCAGCAAAGGGTAATGTAACTATTGGCAATCCGCAAAACCTAGAGCTTGAGACCGCTAATATTTATGATCTAACGGGAAGGCTTGTACAATCCTTCAGCTTAAAAGGAATGGCAACGGCCAAGACTTTAAACGTTGATAACCTTGCTGCCGCTACCTACGTAGTGATCATTAAAGGAAAAGAAGGACAGATAACAAAGCGTCTATTAAAGGAATAGAGCTTGTTTCTTAACTATAATTAAAACCCCCTTGTGCCACACAAGGGGGTTATTTTTTGTAACATCCCCAACTAATATTCCATGACATTACTTTTGAATGTTTTTAATTTTGCCACAAACCCCAAGGCTGCATCATATTTATAGTAATTAATCTATATTTTTGCTCGCAAACCTATTTATGAAAAAACTAATTCCTCTAGTCCTATTGCTTTGTATTTTCTCAAGTACACAGGCACAAACTCCCCAGATAGATAAACTTAACAAACAGATAGAAAACAATATTCGGTCAAATCCCGATTCTGCCAAAATCTATATGTTTCGTCTTTTAAAGCATGCTTCAAAACTCCACGATACCGTGGTGGGCATAACGTACAGTAATATAGGCATACAGTACAATAGATTGGCAGTTCCGGATTCTGCGGAATTTTACATGAAAAAAGCGCTGGATTATACCGAAAAATATCCATTGGAACATGCCAGGATGTATCTCAATTTGGCCATCAACTACCGCATTGTTTCTCGCTATCCGGAATCTTTGGAAGCACTGGAGAATGCCATGAAATTTTATAAAGAGGCGGGAAACAAAGAAGGAGAGGGTTTAGTTTATGGCGAGGTGGGTTCTAACTACAACTATATGATGGACAGCGAAAAGGCGCTGGAAAATTTCAAGAAATCCATTGCCATTCTTCGTAAAACTACGAATAAGAGAGATCTGTATATAGTGAAGCAAAAATTGGCGAACCTTTATTATAACAATGAGGATTATACTTTTGCCAGAGATTTATATGAAGAAGTTCTGCCAATCTTCGCAAAAAACAAAGGGGCAAATTATTACTACACACTTTTAACCTACGCTGATTGCCTCATTAAGTTGGAAGAAAATTATAAGGGCGCTGAAGAAGCCTTAAAGGAAGCAGAAAGCGGCCTTCGGGATATGAACAATAAAGAATATATGTGGGTAAGCGTAAGCAATCTTGCACAAGTTTATGATGCTACTGGCAGAACCCAAGAAGCGCAAGTAGCCTTCAAAAATGCATACGAGGGATCTTTTCAGCTAAATTCAACTCGTTTTTTGGAAATAAGCGTACGCTATCTGGAGTTTCTAAATAGCCATAAACAATACAACGAGGCGCTGGAAGTAATAGCAAAGGTAAAGGCTAACGCAAAAACGCCCAGCCTAAAAATGAACGCCAATAATGAAATAGACTTTTTAAAACAGACGATTGCTACCTATACCCAAAAAGGGATGGTGGAAAGTTCATTGAAATCTTTTGAAAGAATGGACTTTTTAAAGGATTCATTAAACACCGCCATAAATAAGTCCAAGTCATTGGAACTTCAGGAAGCCTATCAAAATTCTTTGCAGCGGGAGAAAAATATGGTCTTGACGAAAAACAACGAACTTTTGGTGGAGAACAACAATAAGAAGGATAATATTCTAGTGCTGAGTATTCTTATTTTTATACTCATATCTGCTATTGGTCTGGTTCTGTACATTTCTAATAGAAAGAGTCTTAAACTGCAGCGCGAACTGGTAGCCAGTTTGGAAAATTCTAAAAAGGTGTTAGAGGAGAATAACACCTTGGAAGGTGAACTGCACTTGGAACGCGAAAGAACACTTGCTAATAAGGAAAGGGAGTTGGTAGAGGTATCTCTAGGGATGGCTGACCTACAGAACAGAATATTAGAATTGATAGACAATCGGGAAAACCCGGAGGATTCTCAAGTACTGGCAGCAAATTTAAAGGATCTCTTGGGCCAAAATAATTATTGGAAATATTTTAAAGGCAAATTTGTAGAGGTACACCCCGCTTTCGCCTTGCAAATTGCTGAAATGTTTCCAAGTTTATCTGATAATGATGTGGCTTTCTGTTGTATGATAAAACTCCAACTTTCCAATCAGGAGATTGCGCCCCTAATGGGCATTACTGCTGAAGAGGTAGAATCAAAAAAAGCTGCCATCCGCAGAAAAATAGGATTGGGAGATGATATTCTTGCCTTTGATAAATTGATAGACCATTTGGAGTAGGGGTGTTAATGCCATTGCTAATTTATTGATTTTTAGAAAAGAGGCTAAGAACTTTACACAAGATGCCATTCAGCAGGCAGATTGGAGATATGAGGTAGGTAAGGGTTTTGTGCATTGTTTAAAACTATGACAATTTCATCAAGCAATATCGAAAATAAAAATAGTTTTTTCGTTATGCGAATCCTACCACCATCTCACACCGCAGCATTGCTATAGCCTAAATTTTATCATCTCATAAAAAGCAACCCGCAAATAAATAAAAAAACCGGAGACGCATCTCCGGTTTCACTCAGTTTGGGGAATTAAGTACGTGCCGTCCGCACGTAAGTACATTATTCTAAAACAATAAATTCAGACCTTCTGTTTTTTTGATGCTCCTCTTCAGAACAGTTTATGTTGTTGCCACAATTGTTAACCAATTCGCTTTCACCTAAACCTTCAGATTTTAATCTTTTGCTGTCAATTCCTTTTGATACTAGATAATCCAGCGTTGATTTTGCACGTCGTTCAGAAAGCGCTTTGTTGTAAGTGTCATTACCACGACTGTCAGTATGCGAACGTATATTCAGTTTTAATTGTGGATATTCGGTTAATGCAGCGTATATTTTTTCAAGCTCTACTTGTGCATCTGGACGAATATTGGATTTGTCGAAATCGAAATAAATAATTGGAATATTCAACACCTTTGCTAAATCGGTTCCACCAGTTATTACAACCTTGTTTGGCTGCAATTGAAAATCAATTTGCTGTTTATCCATATTGGCTTTTGAAACCTTTTCATCGGTATCATAACCATCCTTTTCAGCTTTTATAAAATAGGATTCAAACTTATTGATTTCAATTTGGTAATATCCATTTTCATCTGTAGTCAATTGTGCAAATACATTTCCTTTGGAATCTTTTATAGTGATGCTGGCTTTTTCCAATGGTTTTCCAGTTTGCTTATCGGTTACATAGCCTTCAACTTTAGCCAAATACATATCTATTATTTGTGCAGTTTCCAAAAAGGAATAAATATTATCGTATACAAACTTGCCTTCTGTTTCGGTTCTGTTTGAACTTATAAAACCTCTTTTAGTGGTTTCGTTTATTCCGAAAGCGAAATCATCTGCGGAAGAATTTACAGGTTTGCCCACATTCAGCAAACTGCCAAAACCATCATCCTTGATCTTCACATAAAATACATCCAAACCTCCCAGGCCAAAATGCCCATCAGAAGAAAAGTAAAGTTCATTTTCAGAAGAGATAAACGGAAAAGTTTCCTTCCCACCGGTATTTATTTCAGCACCAAGATTTGTTGGTTGCCCAATATTTCCATCTTCATTTACAGTTGCTACATACAAATCAGATTCGCCAAAACCTCCGGGTCTATCTGAGGAAAAATACAATTTCGTTTCATCCGCATTTAAAGCGGGATGCGCGGAAGAAAAGGTATCGCTGTTGAAATTTAGCTCCTCAGCTTCTTGCCATTTGCCATCCTCCATTTTGGAACGGTAGATTTTAAGCTTCTGATCGTCTTTTTTATTTTTATAAGTGATGTTGCTTCGTGTGAAATACATCGTGTTTCCGTCCTTTGTAAAAACAGGGGAGGACTCGTGGAACTTGCTGTTCAAAGCACCTTTCAACTCCTTCGATTTTCCGATAGCAACATTTTGATCGTCAAGTTCTATTTCATAAAGCGATAGAAAACTAAGTCCGTCCCAAGCGCTTTTCTTGTTGAGAAAAGTTTCGGTTTCGCTAGTGGAGGCGTAGATCAATTTATTACCAATCTTGGTGTGCCCGAAAGAAATCTTGTTTGTGTTATAAATACCTTCAATCGGCTTTAACTCATACCTACCAGAATTCTGCCGAATAAGAGCCATATAGTCAACCGCGGTTTTCACACTTGGGTTACTTCCTGTTTTTGCAATGTAAGCGTCGTAATATTCCTTTGCCTTTTCATTGTTGCCAGTTGCTTTCAGCGATTGTGAATATCTTAAAAAAGTAATGGGGTCCGCTGGTTCTTGTGTAAGGGTGAACAAACGTCCATACCAATTTACAGCTTGGTCATATTGCGCATTGAAATAGTAACTATTACCCAATTTGCTGAAAAGCTCTTCAGATTCATATCCTTTTTCCGCGACGGCCAAATATATTTTTTGGGCATCTACATAATCCAATTGCTCGTAGTTTTCATTGGCTTTTGCGAGTTTCTTTTCTTGGGCGTTTACAGCCGAAACTCCCGAGAAACCTACGATCAATAAAAACAGTATCGCTTTAGTAATTTTATTTTTCATCTGTTGATAATACTTTTTTAATAATTAGAAGAAACGAGGGTTTACTTTCGCTCTTAATTTGGTTCCGAGTTCAAATCTTAAAAAGATTTCGTGGGATCCACTGTTGTAATTTCTCAGTTCTGTGGTATCATAATCATAGCCATAGCCAATCATAATGTTATCAGTCACTTGAAAACCTGCCATTCCACTCACCGCAGCATCAAGTCTGTAGGCAAGGCCAAAGGTTACTCTGTCGTAAATTAGAGCGTTTGCCGAAACATCAACGGCAAGGGGAGCGCCCATAACACCTTTGACCAAGACCGCAGGTTTTAATTTAAAACTAGGATTTAGGGTAAAAACATAACCACCAATTAAGTAAACATGAGTTTTTTCCGTTGCCGTTGAAACCTGCACGTCGTCATAATGTTCTGTTTCCAATAGGTTAGGCGAGGAGAGACCCAAATACCAATTGTCTGCGTGTAAGTAAAGACCGGCACCAACAATAGGGGAGCTATAACTTTTTTGTGTTAGGTCGTAGTCATTGGGATTGTAGATAAGCAACTTGTTTGGATCTAAATCTAACAAGGACAAACCTCCTTTAACTCCAAATGATAACTTTGTGTTTTCAGACATTGGAATGGTATATGAAAAATCTGCGGTAATTATACTTTCCGTAGATGGTCCAATTTTATCGCTTGTAAAACCAAGACCCAGACCTACGCCTTGCACTCCAATTGGGGAGTTTGCGGAGAAATTCAAGGTTTCTGGGGCACCGTCAATGCCCACCCATTGGTTTCTGTAAATTCCCAACATACTTAGGGAGCCGCGCGTTCCGGCATATGCAGGATTTACGCTAACCGTGTTATACATATATTGGGTGTACTGTGAATCCTGCTGCGCCTGCACGTCGTGGACCGCAGAAAAAATACATCCCAGTAGCATAAAAATAAATAGTTTTGATAATTTAATATTCATGAGAATTCTTTTCGTGTTAGTTTCCACTTAGGTATAAAAACCCAGCTTGTTTGTGTCTTTCGTTTGTGCCTTCACCATATAGATAATCTAAAATATAATAATAGGTTCCAGATGGAAGTTGCTCGGAATCCTTAATGGTCAATCTTCCAGTTGAAAAGCCGTCAAAAACATTTCCACTGTCACCATAATTATCGGTTTCAAATACCTTTACGCCCCAACGGTTGTAAACTTCAACGTGGAGGTTTTTAATATTTGGATTTTGATTATCAATAAAGAAGTAGTCATTTTTTCCATCACCGTTTGGAGTTACTGCCGTATAAACTACAAGTCCGCCAGGAAGAACAGCATCCGCCTTTAAGCGTCCGAATGTAAATACGCCGTATTTGGCAACTGCCGTAGTTACGGTCTGGTTGCTCAAATCTATTGCGCCACCTTCATCAACCCACATATTACTTGCCTCATCCCATCGTACAATGGTCAATGCATTCTGTTGGGCTGCAGTAATCATTCCGGCGGGAGTAGTAACATCACGATAAGAAAGTGTAATAAGTACATCTTCATTGCCCGCGGTTTTTTCCTCAATAGTCCAATATTCCTGATTGTCTATTTCCTGGATTGCTCCTGCTCTTAAATTGTGTGAATAAAGATTATTTGAATTTTCAAAATAGAACTTTCCTTCAAAATTAGTTGCCACATTTGCTGGTGCAGAAATTCCTCCGAAGCGATAATAACCCTCATCTCCAATAGGAAAAGTGAATTGCTTATTGCCCAGTTTATTTACCGGTCCGTCCACGTGACTATAGTCTGAAGTGTTTATATGGTTGGCATCAGTATCAAAGGTGAAATTTCCTCCAAAGTTGTCGTTGTCAACTATCCCATCTTCAAAATCTGCCGTCCCGTTAATCTCAAGGGTTCCTGACAAAAGGAATGGAACAGTGTTGCTACTGTTTTTGAAATAAGCATTATAAAGATAACTTGTATTGCTACCGCATATATTTTGGTCTGCCGTTCCAATAAATCTGGTAATTCCTGTATTCTGATAAAAATCCAGCGTGCCATCATTATTGAAGTGGCTGTAAATAAAAGCTTCACCATCGTTATAGAACGATCCTGTTTCAAGATTATCAAAATTTTCAACTGTTGAAAATTTTGTTGCATCACTCACATATAACATTCCTTCATTAGAGGTTTGAGCCAACATATTGAAAGTAAGTAGCAGTAAGGTGCTTATGTATAAATAAGTATTTTTCATTCTTAATTGCGTTTTACTTTTTGATAAATGTTCGGGTTTGTAATCAATAGACTAGCTCCTTTAAGCGGCACAAAAGTATGATCTGGTCTGTTAGGATCGTAGTTGGGATCGCTAGGATCCAGTGGCGTAGGATCTACAGAAGTCTGCGGAATTAAATCTTCACCTAAATCATTTTTTCCCGCAACTGAAGCTAGGTTATAGACGCCTTTATTGGTTATATCAAGTTGGGTAAGTGAATAATTTACCGCATAGACCCATTCTTCATTTGGATTCAAAATGCCGTCACTATTAATATCTCCGCTTGGCGAAACAGTAATTACGCCGCCTAGCTTAGGATCTTCTAGAATAACATCATAGATATCTATACTACCCAAATTTTTTACTGTCAATGTATAGGTAATTGTTTCTCCAGGTTGTGCTACATTGTCACCATTTTCATCATTAAATACTCCCTCTTTTTCTAGGGAATAGGTTAATGTAAATGGAATAGAACTGGTCTTGATGTTATTACAATTGCCGCCCATTCCGTTATTGTCACATTCGTAAAATGGATCTGTTGGTGGTATGTTTGGATCTGGGTTGGTAGCATCAGGATCTGTTACGTCATTTGGACGCATAATTGTTGCTGTAAATTCATAGTCATCTACGGTTATATCAGAATTTACAACTAAGGTAATTTGATATTCAATTTCACAACCACTTGGCAAGTCTAGCGTAGAATTGTAGGTTCTTGTAACAGCATTATAGGTTAAGGTTAAATTTTCTGTTCCGCAGCCATTGCCATTAAAGGCTATATTGTTTGGATCAAACCCTACCGGAATAATAAAACTGAAAGGAGCTTCATCTACATCGCTCGGGCCATTGTTTCTCGCTTTTATGGTGTAGATAACTTCAGTACCTACTTCAGTTAAATACGTTCTATTTGGGATAATGGAAGGCACTTCTAAATCTGCAATTTTTACGACTACTATCGTTTCAATTGTCTGCGCTTCACCTTTTATGAAGGTCCAAGTATCAATCGCTTTATTATCTCCAAAAAGTCCACTTGTACCCGTACCACCAATTCCCCAAATGTGGCCATTAATGTTACTACTTAGGCCATCTCCATTTCCTTCCGTTACCGTTCCATCATAGGTAGATGTTAAGTGACTATTGTTTATAGGATTTGGAATACTTCCGTTACTACCGTAAGTTATATCTATATCGTTCCAGTAAACAATATCAGATTCTACAACCTCGTTCCCAGTGTTGGTTAATATAACATGATCCAGAAGCTCTACTATAGTGCCATCTCTGTTATATTCCATATCTATAAAAGGAAAATGGACTTCTGCTCCTTGCAGCTGCACTGTAATTTTGGAAGGCACATTTCCTAGTGGTAATGGATCGCCATTTCCGTCCTTTCCATCCCATAAAATACTATTTTGTCCAGCTATGGAGGATCCGTTTAGAGTACGGGTTACAAAAGTAGGTGGAAGGTCCGAGCTTTCAATAATAATGGTATATTGGCCCTGGGAACCTGCCAGAAATTTAATATAGCCTCCTTTATTGCCTACTTGGCCGGGTGTACCATCTACGCCAACAATTTCCACATTGGAAACCTCTGGTGCTATCACTTCATTCTTTAACCAAGTGGTTCCTCCTGGTACAGCTCCTGTTGCAGAAGTAGGTAAATCTTCTGAAGGCAATGTATAGAACATCTTATGGGTAATATGCCTTTCCGTATCGGCAATATTCGGATCGTGGGCCTGATTCCCGAAGTTACTGGATTTGTTTAAACTTTTATAAAGCGGCTCTTGCGTAGGGCCATCTACGTAACCATTATTGTTTACATAGAAGGTAAAATACATACCATTATTACCATTATTATCCACTCGATACGTATAACCATCTTTAGTAAGCACATAAATAAGTCCTTCAAATCCTTGGGTATTTGGACTCGAAGTTCCATTTGAAAGGTTTAAAACATTGGTATAAACACGTCCTTTTATAAAACCATTGTTAGCTGAATTGATAACAGATATATCCCAAGCTACGATTGCCGCATTGTTTGTGGGCTGTGTCCAATTTGCATTTGCAAGGTATGTGTTGGAGGGATCTCCCGTTGCTCTCGCCACAAACTCTACCCGATAAATTCCAGCTACGGTTACCGTATAGTAAATTGGCAGGTATTTGTTGCCACCAGCTGGTTCTCCAACTAAAAGTGGACCCGCCAGTTCTGCGGTTCTATTACTTATTACACCATTGGATACATCGCTTACAATTTCGGTACCACTTGGATCATATAGTCTTATTCTGGAGGTGCCGCCAGTTCCCTGCACACTGGATGCTAAGGTAATGGTTTCACCAACTTGCGCATATATGTAGTGAGTTCCGTAATTTGCAAATGGCCAGTTGGCAGTAGCCGCATTATGTGCACGTAAGTATGCACGTAGCCCAGTTTTTCCGGAGGGGTATAAATCTTTGGAACCATCTGCCCAAGCCGTTGTTCCACTGAGTAGCAGCAAACACAAAACGAGCAGGGTAATGTGTGGTTTTGGCATTATATATATTAATTTTTTTATCATCGTATTCGTATTTTTAAGTTTTGTGAAATGAATATCATAAAGTTTTAGCTTCTGCGCGCCTTGCCCAGAAGCACTCACCTTATTTATTATTTCACTACAAATACTATTGTCATATAGGAAGCTTCTGTTGCATTTCCGATAATATCATAGGTCAATACTCCGTTTGCATCGATAGAAAGATTTGCAAACACGGTAGTATCATAATATGTAATGTGGTATTCCAATTCCGTAGCAGGTAATGTTGGGATGCTGCTCGCTGCCCCGGTACTACTTACCAATAATGGATTACCCGTTCCTTGAAATTGTGCAGCATATTCAGCATGCAAGTTTCTTGTGAAAGTTCCATTTACCGAAGTATCAAAAATAATTGCTGGCATATAAAAGAATTTTGGTATTGCGGAATTCACTTGTTTTAACACTCCTGTCGCCGGATCGGCAACTACTAGATTGTCTGTAATTGAACCACTTTGTAAGCCGGCTACTGCTAAAGTATTGGTAGCATCTGCAGTAATAGTAGTAGGTTTTATTAATGCACCTCCCAATTGGATTGTGTTATTAGTCTTGGTCAATCCGTTATTAACTTCAAGGAAACCAAGAATGTCAACATCTGTGGTGTTGCCATCCTCATCAGTATAAGTGAAGGTGCCATCAGCATTTACAACAACTGTTGTTACCGTTTCAAAAGCGTCGATTATAGCTTCAAGGTCGATCGAGGTTGTATCACCATTTTCGTCTTTGTATTCCAGGGTTTTCCCATCAGCATTTAAAACCATAGTTGTTAGGGTTTCCGCTCCGCCTACAGAAATTACAGTAGTATTTCCGTCTTCATCTGTATAAGTGAAAGTTCCATCGCCGTTATCAACGATAGTAGTAACGGTCTCAAAGTTTTTGATTACAGTTTCAAGATCAATGCTTGTTACAACACCATCTTCGTCTGTATATTCGAGGGTTTTTCCGTCAGGATTTAGAGCAAGGAAAGTAAGCGTTTCCAGGTCAGAAACATCAATTGTAGTTGTGTTTCCGTCTTCATCTGTATAAGTGAAAGTGCCATCGCCATTATCAACTATTGTAGTAACGGTTTCAAAATTTTTGATTACTGTTTCAAGATTTATGCTTGTTACAACGCCATCTTCATCTGTATATTCAAGGGTTTTTCCGTCAGGATTTAAAGCAAGGAACGTAAGAGTTTCCAAGTTTGAAACATCAATTGTAGTTGTGTTTCCGTCTTCATCTGTATAGGTGAAAGTGCCATCGCCGTTATCAATGATAGTGGTAACGGTCTCAAAATTTTTGATTACAGTTTCAAGATCTATGCTTGTTACAACACCATCTTCATCTGTATATTCAAGGGTTTTTCCGTCAGGATTTAGAGCAAGGAAAGTAAGCGTTTCCAGGTCAGAAACATCAATTGTAGTTGTGTTTCCGTCTTCATCTGTATAAGTGAAAGTGCCATCGCCATTATCAACTATTGTAGTAACGGTTTCAAAATTTTTGATTACTGTTTCAAGATTTATGCTTGTTACAACGCCATCTTCATCTGTATATTCAAGGGTTTTTCCGTCAGGATTTAAAGCAAGGAACGTAAGAGTTTCCAAGTTTGAAACATCAATTGTAGTTGTGTTTCCGTCTTCATCTGTATAGGTGAAAGTGCCATCGCCGTTATCAATGATAGTGGTAACGGTCTCAAAATTTTTGATTACAGTTTCAAGATCTATGCTTGTTACAACACCATCTTCATCTGTATATTCAAGGGTTTTTCCGTCCGGATTTAAAGCAAGGAACGTAAGAGTTTCCAAGTTTGAAACATCAATTGTAGTTGTGTTTCCGTCTTCATCTGTATATGTGAAAGTACCATCGCCATTATCAACTATTGTGGTAACAGTCTCAAAATTTTTGATAACCTGCGCCAAATCAATTTGGGTTACAACACCATCTTCATCTGTATATTCAAGGGTTTTTCCGTCAGGATTTAGAGCAAGGAAAGTCAGTGTTTCCAAGTTTGAAACATCGATTGTAGTTGTGTTTCCGTCTTCATCTGTATAAGTGAAAGTGCCATCGCCATTATCAACTATTGTGGTAACGGTTTCAAAGTTTTTGATTACAGTTTCAAGATCGATGCTGGTAACAACGCCATCTTCATCTGTGTATTCAAGGGTTTTTCCGTCAGGATTTAATGCTAGGAAAGTAAGTGTTTCCAAGTTTGAAACATCAATTGTAGTTGTGTTTCCGTCTTCATCAGTATAAGTGAAAGTACCATCGCCGTTATCAACTATTGTGGTAACGGTCTCAAAGTTTTTGATAACTGTTTCAAGATCTATGCTTGTTACAACGCCATCTTCATCTGTGTATTCTAATGTTTTCCCGTCAGGATTTAATGCTAGGAAAGTAAGTGTTTCCAGGTTTGAAACATCGATTGTAGTTGTGTTTCCATCTTCATCTGTATAGGTAAAAGTTCCGTCTCCATTATCAACGATTGTGGTAACAGTCTCAAAATTTTTGATTACAGTTTCAAGATCTATGCTTGTTACAACGCCATCTTCATCTGTGTATTCAAGGGTATGGCCGTCTGCATTTAGACCCAGATATGTAAGAGTCTCAAGATCTGCGATATTAATAATTTGAATGTCCCCGTTTTCATCTATATAGGTAAATTGTCCATTTATAACATCCCAAAAAACAATATAGTCCGGCAAATCTGTTTCAGTAAGCAACCTGTTCCAGCTTCCTTGATACCAGTAGTAATATCCTGGAGTAAGTGAGGCGGAAGTATTAATGTTGTAAACCAACAAGCTTTCCAAATTGCCCGCCGTGATTGTAGTTTGATCCGTTACACTTGTAAGCGGAACTTGAGGTATCATAATACCTCTGTTGGCAGACTTTATTTCTAGTTGTGTGGATGGGTTGGGCATATCGGTACCAATCCCTACTTGTGCATTGGCTTGATACAGGTTCAGCAAAAGAACTGTTGTGATTAAGAATAGTAATAATTTTTTCATAATGATTCGGTCTTGTTGTAACGTTTTTAAGATTTAAATTTGACTAGTGTACTTAATAAAGATTTTTAATATGCGGTTGAAAATAATGAGTAGAGAGAAAATCACGATAAAAGCAATTACCCACACTTTTTAAAATTTGTGCTAAACTAGAGTGTTTATGGAAGGGTTTAAAAGCGTTATCCGGCTGTTTTCCATAAAATAGATAGTGTGGAAGCAATTGATTTACAGGTTGTTCGGAAAATACTTAACTTTTTGTTAAGATTTTTGACAATTTGACGGCAGATAGCGAATATTTATCCACATTTTTTACCGTTTATCGTTAAAGAAGAGATTGCCTATTATAAGGCCTAGAAATTTTAAAAGAAGTTCTTCATAAATTTAAAGGAAAAGTGGTCCAGGAATTTAAAGGATATTTGTAATTTTTAATCCCGAAGACTTTCAATATATTCAGATGGAGAAAGATTTACAAATCGCTTAAAGTTAGAAGAGAATTTACTATGGGAGGAAAAACCGCTTTCTTCTGCCAAATAACTTATTTTATAATTTAAATAATCAGAATCTGTTTTAAGCTTTTCAACTATATATTGAATGCGAAGCTCGTTTATGTAAGTATTATAATCCCTGTTTTTGGATGTTTTCAGGATGTGGCTTAAATATTTGGCGTTTGTATTAAGTTGCCCTACCAAGACGGAAAAAGAAATTTTATTGTCAAGATAGTCTTTAGAGGCTTCAAATTCATTAAGCTTTTCTAATAACTCGTCTTCCGTTTTTTGAGGAAGTACAATTTTGGTTGATTTTTTTTCGTCACTTTCCTTTGTATCAACCGACTCCAATTTCCAAATCTTCCTTCTGAAATAAAACAAAAGAGCCAAAACCCCAAGTACGATGACAGCCAATATAGCATACAGGTTAGGGTTGGAAGTTGCTTTCTTTTTATTGCTTATTCTGTTGAATTCACTGTTGATCGATTTCTTGGTTCTGGAAATATTCTCCTGTAATATGGTATTATATTTATTATCGTAAAACGAGAAACTATCAATTTCCTTTCGCTCTTTATAATAAGATGCCATATTGCGGTATACGTTTTCCTTCAGGGCGGTGTGGTCCGTTTTTTCTGCAATGGAAAGTGCGCTTTGAAGATGTATTTTTGCGCTGTCCAATTTATTCTGTTTTAAAAAAATATTTCCGAGACCTTGGAAGCTCATCGCTCCCCATTGGGTATTGATGGCTCCGGACTTTTCCAGATATTCCAAAGATTTATAATAATGTTCTTTTGCAATTTCATATTCCTCCAAACCTGTATAGCTTCTTCCAAACATCTCCTCATTATTGCCAATTAAAAAGTTTTTAAACTGTTCATTCTGAACCCCTTCAAAGGAAAGGGAAGCCAATTGTACATTTTCAATAGCCTCCTTAAATTTATTCTCCTCAAAAGCGTAATAGGCCATTTCCTGATAGGTCATCCCCCGAAACTGCGACGCTAATTGCTTGTTTTCGATCTTGGAACTTATAGCTATTCCTTTTTTTAGGTATTTTTTACCCTGGTCCAAAAAACCTATATTTCTATATTGCGTAGAGAGAAACCCGTAAATCTTGGCCTGCCATTGATAGTCCTTAATATTTTCAGCTATTGTTAGTGCCTTAAGGGCATTCTCGACGGACAGTTGCCGCTTGCCCTGTTTTTCCAAAAGATCGGCTATAAGCATTAGGGAACGGAGTCTTTGAATCTCCATATCTGAATATAAATAGAGTGAATCTGCTGTGTGTAGCGCCTTGGTAGGATTTGTGGCCGAAACATTTACCGCAGTATCATAGTAAATACTGTCAAAAGCTGCGAGGGCTTTTTCATTCTGACTGTTGACGGTGAAAGCTATACATAATAGAAAAATAGTAGATAATAAACTTTTCATTTACTGGAATATGTGTGGGGTGCCTTAAGAGGCCAAAGATATAAAAAACTTAAATTTAAAAACTTATATACTTTACATTAGTAGTATTTGGTAATTTCTTAATTGGGGAATTAGGTTCAAAATCTTGAAAAAAACGGTCCCAGTACGATAGTGGAATGTGAAGTTGGGCTTTTCTAATTTAAATATTTATATGTAAAATTATCCAATTGACATTTTAGCAGATGCATTCCAAAGATATTGTGGCATAGGTTCGCTCAAATTCCAATTGATACTCATTGGTTTGGATCCATAATAATTTTGAATGTTTCCTTCTCCAATAAACACGTAGCCCATTGTATTGCCAAATTCATCTTTTGCTTTTTCCCTTATAAACAATAAAATATTCTTCTTTAAATTCATATGATTAATATACGTCAAACCTTTTCCGTGATCAGAACGGGTTTGATTTTGAGATTGCCAGTGAAAAAGAGTTTCACTAACGGCATAATCATTATACATTGTGGTTGGAGAAAAATTCTCCTCTGACTTTATTAAATCTATAAAAAGAATCTCAGTATTTATAGCCTTGTTTTCGGCAACACCTTCGCGATTAGAAGATTTTTTCTTAAAATCACTGAGTCCGAATGCTGTCAAGATTTGATCACGTAAATGTATTTTAAATGGACAAACTACTTTTCAACTTTCAGTAATCTGTTTTGTTATTATTTTTATAGCCTCATCCTTGCTCAAAATATTGTCAAATTCCCTTAACGAATCTTCATCTTTGTAAATACCATTTCTATCATTCCAATATAGCCATCCAATTAAATCAAGACGAGACCAGGAATTCAATTCCAATTGCAGTCGATCACCATTCAGCTCCATTAGTTTGTAGTATGGATCTTGTAATTTTTTCTTTTCATCTATATAAGGATTCATTGACTATTTATTAAAAGATTGAACCTGAATGCCACTAGCAATACAAATATAATAAAATCTAATAATATTTAGGCTTATTTGATACTTATTGTATGTAGTCTAGTTATTGTCATAAAAGTATATTTGATGAATGAATGATTCAGTTTTGCAATCTTTTGGAAATAAAATTAGGCTTCTTCGTAAAGTAGCAAATCTTTCTCAAGAAAAAGTGGCAGATTTAACTGGATTTCATCGTACTTATATAGGTATGATAGAGAGGGGTGAAAGAAACGTTTCCTTGAAAAATCTTAAGCGGTTTGCAAATGCTTTTAATATAACACTCGAATCCTTAATGAAAGATGTTCAATGAGTGCGAGAAAAAACATATACGATTATATTAAAACACACGGAATACGTAAATATGCTGGAGATGAGTTACGCGCTGTCGGGGCAATTAGTGAGTGGGCGAGAGTATTAAGGCAACTTCGACAAGATAATATAATAGATTTTGAATATGATTCTACAACTAAGGTTTATGACTTAAAAGCCATAAATACTTATACATCGACTACATTAAGATCGGGACTGTCTTCAAAGGACAAATATAAAATACGGAATAGGGATGGTCATCGATGTCAATCTTGTGGTAAAGGAGTAAATGATGGAATGAAGTTACACGTAGATCATAAAATACCAATTGACTGGGGAGGCTCCAATTTGGATGATAATTTATGGACACTTTGTGATGATTGTAATCTAGCAAAAAAGGCTTTTTTTAAAGACGATTTTGATGTTAAAGTTATGAAGCTTGTTTTTAGCGAATCTAGCGGTTATCAAAGATTGAAAGTATTGTTTGAGCAATCTCCTAATGTTAAATTTACACCTTCAGTTTTACAGGGAATATCAGGAATTAGAGATTGGACGAGAACTATTAGAGATATTCGGAATAAATATAATATAAATATTTCTTGGGTTACCGCAACGGCTGAATTCCCGAATGGGTATTATACAAATGTTCAATAATCTTCTCCGCCGTAGCCTGTATAGCTGGAACTGCAACAGAATTGCCAAACTGTTTATAAGCCTGAGCATCTGAAACGACTATTTTAAAATCATCAGGAAAACCCTGCAGTCTAGCCCACTCCCGAGGTGTCATTTTCCGAATCCCTTCACGATTAACTTTTCCTGAAATTTTTGTGATAGGGTTAAAATTCGTCAATTTATCATCAAATATTAAATTGCGTTCTCTGCCCATTCCTCCGCAAACTACTGCGTTGGCAATTCCGTCTTGTGGAATTATCTCATAACCAAATCCGTTACCTTTACTTTCATGGCGAGCTCGGTGGTTCTTTAAAGTTTGTAAATATGTTGTAGAAAGATAATATTTTACTGAAACTTCTTGTTCTTCTAATATATCTTCCAAAATAGCAGATTTATCAGTTGGTTCAGGATATTGAAATTCTTTGATACCCAAATCTTTTCGGAACCCAACAATAAAAATACGCTCTCTATTCTGGGGAACACCAAATTCCTTTGCATTCATTATTTTAGGTTCTGGTACATAGTAATTCAAGTCCTCACGAAGCACATTTAATATGATAGCTAAAGTTTTCCCTTTATCATGATTTCGCAGGCCCTTTACATTTTCTAAAAAGATTGCTTCTGGTTGTTTCTTTTTAATTATTTCTGCGACGTCAAAGAATAGAGTGCCTCTAGTGTCTTCAAAACCACCTCGCCTGCCGGCAATTGAAAATGCCTGACATGGAAACCCTGCGCATAATACATCGAAATCATCTGGGATATAACTTTTTGTTTTGTCTTTTGTAATATCTCCAAATGGTATTTCTCCGAAGTTTGCTTTATAGGTTTGCTTAGAATATTTATCCCATTCACTTGTAAAAACACATTTTCCTCCAAGATTTTGGAAGGCCAAACGGAAACCACCGATTCCTGCAAAAAGATCTATAAATTTAAAACTTGGATTTTCAGTTGCGGGAAATGGAACCGTTTTTTTAAAATCAAAAATCAAGTATTGTAATGCTTCTTCGGCAAACTTGTTTGTAATTTTCTCTAAAGGATATTGTTTTTCTAAAATTTCTTTGACGTGTGCCAAAGCATCTTTTTTATAAAATTTAGAAATTCCGTTTTTGTTATTGTGCAAGTAATGTGTGAAAGAAGCAGGTTTGTAATTGTCTGGTTCAACTAGTTTTATTTCAAATAGCTTTCCGTCAATATTTTCTATTTTAATTTTCTCTTTCATCGTGTCTAAATAGTTCAATCGCACAAGTTATAAAAGATATTATAGAGATGATTTATATCTTGGTATTTTTGTTCACATTTTTTTTGTTGATAATGTAATTCACCCAACCCCCAAAACCCGCATCCCCCCAGCATCCTTAACCGCCAACAATTCCAAATTCAAAATCAAAAAAAAGCAATTCTAAAAAAGTAAACAACCGTGTGGGATTACCAAAGAATGGATTGTAACTTAAATAAGTTTAAAATGTTATTTCTTAGCACACTCCCCACTAGCCCAAGAAGTAAGCCCAGCGTGTTCAGCCATACAGGCATTGCCATACGTTTTGCCATCGCAACCGCAAACAGGATCGTATTGCAAAGTGCACGGGCCATCGCTTATTTTTGATTTATCAATACAGGCAAGGGTTTTTCCCGCGCCACAGGAAGATAAAGCCATTAATCCCATTAGAAGCACGGCAGTAAATAATGATGATGATGTGTTAGTTGTTTTCATAGATTAGGATTGAATTAAAAGATCCAAAATAAGCAATACTTTCCATTAAATGAAAAATCTTTTAGAACAGTTTGTTAATGGACTCGATCTAAAAATCGTACTTTTGCACGCTTAAAAATTATTTAGAAAATAGATCATGAATAAGACATTCGACGTACTAATAGAAATACCAAAAGGAAGCCGCAATAAATACGAATACGATTTTCAACTAAAGAAAATTCGTTTTGACCGTATGCTCTTCAGCAGTATGATGTATCCTGCGGATTATGGTTTTATTCCTGAAACTTTGGCGTTAGATGGCGATCCGCTGGATGTTTTGGTAATGGGCGGTGAACCTACCTTTCCCATGTGTGTAGTTGAGGTTAAGCCAATAGGTGTTTTCCACATGGCAGACGAAAAAGGACCCGATGAAAAAGTAATTTGCGTTCCTGTTTCAGACCCAATCTGGAGCCGTTTAAATGATTTAAGCGATATGAACCAACACACTTTGAAAGAAATTGAACACTTCTTTCAAGTTTACAAAGATCTTGAGAAAAAGCGCGTAGATGTAGGCGGTTGGGGAGATGCCGCGGAAGCCGTGGAGATATATAATCTTTGTGTAAAGCGCTATAAAGACACGCCCGAAGTTCATGGGCAATTTAGTATTTAAAATCATATAATCACTATTCTGGATAACCTAACGGGAGATTGCTTCGTACCTCGCAATGACTCCTGTTAGGTTTCCTGCATTTAAGTGTTTCGTATCCCAAACCATTTCCCTATTTTTGCAACCGAAAATTTGACAACCAAATCTTAATTAAAAAAATATTATGGAATCAATGATGATTTACGCGCCGATAGTAATGGCGATATTAGGCTTAATCTTTATGGCCGTTAAACGTTCTTGGGTAATGAAACAAAATCCCGGCGATGGTAAAATGAAAGAAATAAGCGACCACATTTACGAAGGTGCTTTAGCTTTCCTTAACGCTGAGTACAGATTACTTGCCGTTTTTGTTGTTATTGTGAGTGTTGCTTTGGCAATAGTTTCATACGTTGTTCCTACAACACATATATTAATAGTAGTTGCTTTTATTTTCGGTGCTGTGTTTTCTGCGCTTGCAGGTAATATGGGGATGAAAATAGCAACTAAAACAAACGTTCGTACTACACAAGCTGCAAAAACAAGTCTGCCAGATGCTTTAAAAGTATCTTTTGGTGGTGGTACCGTAATGGGTCTTGGTGTTGCAGGTCTTGCAGTATTAGGTTTAACAGCATTCTTTATTTTCTTCTTTCACTTTTTTATGAATGGTGTTTGGGCTCCTCAAGTTATAAATGGAGTTGAGTTTTCTGGTACAGAATTAATGACAATCGTCCTTGAAACATTGGCTGGATTCTCTCTTGGAGCCGAATCAATCGCCTTGTTCGCAAGAGTAGGTGGTGGTATCTACACAAAAGCTGCCGATGTTGGAGCAGATTTAGTTGGTAAAGTGGAAGCTGGTATTCCAGAAGATGATCCTCGTAACCCTGCTACAATCGCAGATAACGTAGGTGATAACGTAGGTGATGTTGCAGGTATGGGTGCCGATTTATTTGGTAGTTATGTAGCAACAGTGCTTGCAGCAATGGTTTTAGGAAACTACGTAATTAAAGATATGGGTGGTGCAATTACCGATGCATTTGGCGGTATTGGTCCAATTTTATTACCAATGGCAATTGCAGGTGTGGGTATCATTATCTCGATAATAGGTACAATGCTTGTAAAAATAAAAAATAACGATGCAAAGGAATCTCAAGTAATGGGCGCTTTGAACATTGGTAACTGGGTTTCAATAGTTTTAGTAGCTGTTTCTTGTTTTGCTCTTGTAAAATGGATGCTTCCTGAAACTATGAATATGAGTTTCTTTGGCGAAGGTCTTCAAGAGATTTCTTCAATGAGAGTGTTTTATGCTACTTTGGTTGGTTTGGTTGTAGGTGCTGGTATTTCGTCAGTTACTGAATACTACACTGGTTTAGGTAAAAAACCGATTCTTAAAATCGTACAACAATCTTCAACTGGAGCAGGAACTAACATTATTGCAGGTTTAGCAACAGGGATGATTTCTACCTTCCCTTCAGTATTACTTTTCGCAGGTGCTATTTGGGCATCGTATGCTTTTGCAGGTTTTTATGGAGTTGCACTTGCAGCTTCTGCAATGATGGCTACAACAGCTATGCAACTGGCTATTGATGCTTTCGGACCAATTAGTGATAACGCTGGTGGTATTGCCGAAATGAGCGAGCAAGAACCAATTGTTCGTGAACGTACTGATATTTTAGATTCTGTAGGTAATACAACTGCAGCAACTGGAAAAGGTTTTGCTATTGCTTCTGCTGCCTTAACTTCATTAGCACTTTTTGCTGCTTATGTAACTTTTACAGGAATTGATGGTATTAACATCTTTAAAGCACCAGTTTTGGCAATGCTTTTTGTAGGTGGAATGATTCCAGTTGTATTCTCTGCCTTGGCGATGAATGCAGTGGGTAAAGCTGCGATGCAAATGGTAAATGAAGTGAGACGTCAGTTCCGTGAAATTCCAGGAATTATGGAAGGTACTGGCAAACCAGAATATGATAAGTGTGTTGCTATTTCCACAAAAGCTTCATTAAGAGAAATGTTGTTACCAGGGATTATGACTATTGGTTTTCCATTAGTTATTGCTTTCGTACCAATGATTTTCGGAATGGACAATATGGCAATCGCTGAAATGTTGGGTGGTTATATGGCTGGAGTTACCGTGAGTGGTGTGCTTTGGGCTATTTTCCAAAACAACGCTGGTGGTGCTTGGGATAACGCTAAAAAATCTTTTGAAGCAGGAGTGGTAATTAATGGCGAAATGACTTACAAAGGAAGCGAAGCTCACAAAGCAGCCGTAACCGGTGATACTGTTGGTGATCCATTTAAAGATACTTCGGGCCCTTCAATGAACATTTTGATTAAACTTACTTGTTTGATCGGTCTTGTAATTGCTCCAATTCTTGGTGGACACACTGGTGAAGTAGTAGCAAATGAAACCTCTTCGGAAGAAGTTTATTTTATTGATGCTAATGGTAACAAAACCATTCTTACCGATAAACAAATTCAATATATTGAAACTGGAAGTACTATTACTGAAGGTGATAATCTTAGAAATAAGACTAAAACAATGGTTGAAATGTTGAAAAACGACAACAACGATCAAGTAACTGCAAATGTTACTATCACAACTACTGTAGATGGTGTTGAAACAACCGAAACCAAAACTTTCACTGGAACAGAAGAAGAAGTTCGTTCACAACTGAAAGATGTTGAAGGAATGAAGATTAAAATTAAGGATAAGGAATAAACAAATTCCAAGAAAAATAAATACCAAAATCCAACCTGTCAGGCTTCTAAAACTTGGCAGGTTTTTTATTTAGCACGAAATTGGAATCAAGAACCAAGACCGCTTCGCTACAGGAAACAGGACTAATTCTGCTGAAAAGATAGAAGTCGTCATTTATCATTTCTAAGCCGATTCATTTCACCAAAATAGAGAGTTAAATTCAAACCAATCTGAAATATTCCATCTATAATTCCAACGGTCTTGTCTCAAACAATTCTGTGTCCTGATTCCCTTAAGTCCTGTTTCAAAAAGTCGTGACTCAAACATTCAATTATCCCAAATTATACTACCTTGTTTCCTTATGAGCCTTTTCAAAAAAGACCCAATTCAAATCATCACTTTCCGAAGTTACGGAACGCCAAATCATTTATATGTAAAAGGTAGGGCGCTTGAAGACGAAAATATTGATCTTTCAAAAAAGGGCTTCTTCAATTTGCTTTGGAATACGTACAAGCGCTTTGAAACAGATCTCATCACAGATGAAAATCTTATTTTGACGCTTTCTGATGGCCGTAAAATTGAAATCACAACAGATAACCAAGGTTATTTTTTGATAGATCAATCTATTGATAATTTGCTTCCCTTAATTGATGAAAACGGCTGCTTACACTACGAAATCTCCTTTGCTGAAATTTTTTCAAAAAGAAGAATCCAGAGTGATAATAAATTTAAAGGTGAAGTCTTTATATCTTCAAAAACTGCAAAATTTGGTGTAATAAGTGATGTTGATGATACCATACTACACACAGGACTTACTTCGCGATTTAAGTGGCAAGTAGTTAAAAACACCATCTTCAAACGAGCCGAAAAAAGAGTGCCATTGAAAGGCGCTGCAGAATTCTATGAGATGCTCAAAAATGGAAAGACTACTAATGAATGCAACCCAATATTCTATGTAAGTCACGGCCCGTGGAATCTGTATCGGTATTTAGAAGTATTTCTAGAGAAGAATAATTTTCCGAAAGGTCCAATCTTGCTTCGTGATTTTGTAAATCCGTTTGCGAAAAAATATAAACCCGAAAAGCCCCAGAAACAAAAGGAAATCATCAATATTTTAAAGACCTATCCAAAACTGCCCTTCATATTAATTGGCGACAGCGGCGAGCACGATCCAGATATTTATATTGAAATTGCCGAAGCACATCCCGAAAGAATTTTAGCAATCTACCTTCGAAACGTAAAACACGAGAGGAAGATGATACGCGTAAAAGGACTATTTGAAAAATATGAAACCGTGCCTGTACTTTTAGTTAAGGATAGTGAGGCAGCGATTGCACACGCAAAATCAATGGGTTTTATCTAGTAATCTTTCGAAATATTTATACGTTTCAATTTGTGAACGCACTGGCTTTTCTGAGTTTTTTACGTATTGATTGCTTTGTGCTTCATCAATTATTCGTGCCTTCACATTGTCTGCAAGTTCAATATCAATAATTTCTCTAACCATTTTTTTGTGGTCTTTATCCAAAATTGGCACTACTACCTCAATTCGGTGACTAAGGTTGCGGTTCATCCAGTCTGCGCTTCCAATATAAATCTTTTCGTTGCCACCGTTTCCGAACATGTAAATCCTTCCGTGTTCCAGAAAGCGATCTATAATACTGGTTACATAAATATTTTCGCTTTGTCCTTTTATTCTAGGAATCAACGAACACATTCCCCGAATCAGCAACCTAACTTGAACCCCAGAATTGCTTGCTTTATAGAGTTCCTTGATCATTCTTTGGTCTTCAAGACTGTTCATTTTCAAGGTAATGGACGCTGGTTTACCCGCAACTGCCAACGCAATTTCTTTTTCAACCAAAGCAGTAAAACGTTCTCGTGTAGTAAAAGGCGAAACCAAAAGTTCTTTGGTTTTTGGCACAATCATATCGCGCTCTAGCACCATAAATACTTTTTTAAGGTCTTTTGTAATTTTCTTATTGGCAGTCATCAGCCCAAAATCTGTATAGAGTTTTGCAGTATTTTCATTAAAATTACCCGTGGCTATGTATGCGTAACGTTTTATTTTTTCATCAACTTCCCTTTCAATATATAGTATTTTGGAATGTACTTTAATGTCTGGATAACTATAGATTACACGCGCGCCGTGCTCTCTGAAAATTGCGCCCCATTTTAAATTATTATGCTCGTCAAAACGGGCTTTTACTTCAATAAATACGGTTACATCCTTTCCGTTTTTGGCGGCTAGAGCAATTGCATCATTAAGCGGAGAATCTGCTGCTGCGCGGTAAATGGTAATTTTTATGGTTTTCACCAACGGGTCATTTGCAGCTTCTTCCATCAATTTTATTACCGGGTCAAAACTTTGATAAGGATAATGAAGCAACTGATCTTTTTTGTCTATTTCAGAGAAAAATGATTTACAGTTACTTAAAACAGGATGGGGCAGTGGCGGTAATTTTTTATTGGATAATTTCTTCGCTGTAGGATTTGGAAAGTTCATAAAATCCTTGAAATTGTGATAACGGCCACCCAAAACCACATCGGTATGGGTTACGTCCAACGCTTTTTTCAAAATCTCACGAAACTCCTTTGGCATTTCTGGATCAATGAGTACTCTCGTGGCTTGGCCTGTATCGCGTTTGGGCAATGCGGCCTTTATTTTTTCCATCAAATTACCGGAAAATTCATCTTCAATATAAAGTTCTGCGTCGCGCGAAATCTTTATTGAATGAAAAACTATTTCAGCTTCTTTCGAAAATTCCTTAATGAGGTTGTATTTTAGAATTTCATCAATAAAAGTGACGTGAAAAGTTTCATTTTCAGAAGGAAAGACGAAAAAGCGAGGTTCGGTCTCGGGAATTTCAACCATTACAAATTCATCTTCCGCAGTTTGTGCGGTAAGATAAATAGCTTCATTTTTCACGAAAACCTCTTCGTTGCTAGAACAGGAATTACAAACTACTTCGGTGAGTTTTTTAAGGCTCTCTTCGTAATATTCGGTTGCGATTTTCTTTTGTTCTTCAGAAAAATCTTCGTGACGAATAAGTTGGATTCCTTCCGAAGCTAATTCTGGGATTATTTCTTCCGTAAAAACTCGCCCGAATTCCTGCTGCTGAATGTCAACCTGCTCCTTAATTTCTTTTAAAACCTTATTTGGTTTGGTAATGAGTTTTTTCCGAAGCGGT
This sequence comes from Aequorivita sublithincola DSM 14238, assembly GCF_000265385.1. NCBI lineage: Bacteria > Pseudomonadati > Bacteroidota > Flavobacteriia > Flavobacteriales > Flavobacteriaceae > Aequorivita > Aequorivita sublithincola. Next base: position 729,939 of record NC_018013.1, on the reverse strand, counting down.
TTTTCAATCTTTTTTATCTGCCGAATATCCGAAACCCGAACTCTAAAAAACTCGTCTAGGTTTGAAGAAAATATGGCTAGAAATTTTATGCGTTCGTAAAGTGGGTTACGTGCGTCTGCAGCTTCCTGCAAAACGCGGTGATTAAAACGAAGCCACGATAGATCGCGGTGATAAAATTTTGAATTGTAGAGTGAAGCCATAGTATTGAAGCAAATTAATGGTTTTAAGGCTAAGATTATGCAAAGAAAAGTTAAGGTTTTAGCTTTTTGAAAAGTTTTCGTTAAGTCGATTTCTTAAGACTTTAATAATAAAAAAAGGAACCATTTGTTGGTTCCTTTTTAGAATTTAGGATAAATAAACTTCAGTAGGATTTTGAAATTCTCCTGAGGTTTAAAAAAGATAAAAGTTAGTCTTTATCTTCTTGCTTTATTTTTACATTTCCGTCGTCGTCGGTTTTGATTTTAACCTTTTGGTCGTCGGTTTCCATTTTAATTTTGTCGCCGCCGTCTTTTACTTTTACGTCTGCGCCTTGGTCTTGCATGTCTTCAATAATCTCTTCTTTAGGCGTTTTTTGATCTCTACAAGAAGAAAGAGACATTGTTAAAAATCCTGCAAATAGGGCAATCATTGTTAGCTTTTTCATTGTTTTGGGTTTTAAGTTAGTGTTTGTAACATATTAATCGTTTCCGATTTCGTCAATTTTTTTGTCGATTTCTTCGTTAACCTCCTTGTCTATTTCTTGAGCAGTACGTTCAAGAACGCTTTTTCTTTCTTCCTTTTCTACTTTAACTGGAGTTTCAACTTGTACTTCTCTTATAACTTCTTTGGTTTCCGTCTCACGACACGAAACCAAACCTAAAGAAGCAATGGCAATAACTATAAATAATTTTTTCATAACTAGATTGTTTTAATGGTTTGGACAAATCTAACCTATTTGAAAATGTTAAATTGATAATTTAATATTAAAGAATGTGAAAATTATATTAATTAAATGGTTTTTGGGTGAATATGTTTCAAATAATTAAAACAATAGATGTTTAATTTATTCAAAGTGTACTGAAATATAATCAACAACCTTTTGCGTTGCCCCAGTATTTTTGTTAACAAAGTGGCCGCAGATCATTCCAGTTTGATTTCTGAAGTTGGCATTGGTTATAAATTTATTCAAAATTGCGCTACATTCTTCTGAGTTTGTCACCGAATACAGACCAGCTAAATCTCGCAGACGAATGGCTTCTGGAAATTCGTCATAATTTTTTCCAATAACAATTGGCACTCCAAAAGTGGCGGGCTCCAATATATTGTGAAGCCCAGTTTTTCCTGCCGCACCACCAACAAAGGCGATATCTGCATAGCTATAAAGTTTGCCCAACAGACCGATACAGTCAATAATTAAAACTTCGTATTCAGAAATATTCACTTCATCTTTATCTGAATGAAGAATTGATTTCTTATTGATTTTTCTTCTGAAATCTTCAATCTTATCAGCTTCAATTTTATGCGGAGCAATGATGAACTTAACGTTTTCTGGGGAAGTATTTATGTAATTTACCAACAGAACTTCATCTTCTGGCCAAGTGCTTCCGCAGACAATGCAAAGCGAATTTCCTTTGAAATCTTCTGCAAATTTCAACGTATTGTCCATTTCAATTTGATGCGAAACCCTGTCAAATCGAGTGTCGCCACTAACAGTTACATTTTTGAAACCGATGTTTTTTAAAAGTATTTCAGAATTTTCTTCTTGTACAAAAAAGTGTTTAAAAGTGGAAAGTGCGTTTCTCATAAAACCACCATAGCTTTTAAAGAAGATTTGGTTTTCTCGAAAAACTCCCGAAACTAGGAGGGTTGGAATATTTTTCTTTTGAAGTAGAAAAAGATAATTAGGCCAGAATTCATATTTCACAAAAAGTGCGATAGATGGATGAATCGCTTCAATAAACCTTTTCGCGTTTAATTGGGTGTCCATCGGCAAATAGACCACGGCATCAGCCAAAGGAGTATTTTTTTTATTCTCAAAACCGGAAGGCGAGAAAAAGCTGACCACAATTTTATGGTTTGGTTTTAGTTTTTTCATTGCCTCCATTATTGGAACACCTTGTTCAAATTCACCTAAAGATGCACAATGGAACCAAATGGTTTTGTCTTCTAAAGAAATTTTTTGCTGAAGAATTTCAAAAACATCTTTTCTGCCGTCAACAAAAAGCTTCATCTTGTTGCTGAAAAGCGCCACAATCCTTAAACCGAAGGAAGCAAATTGAATTAATAAGTTATAGATTGTGTGCATCGGGGGTAAAAATACCAAATTTCGAGTACCAAATTCCAAACTAAGGAAGTCAATTCAAACAGTTTCATCTCGAATCCCGAATTAACAAATCCCGAATCCCGAGATAACAAATTTCATTTTCGTAATTTTGCGGAATCTTAAAAATATTTCCTTCAGATGAAAAAAATACAAATGGTTGACCTTAAGGGTCAGTATAAAGATATAAAGGAACACGTGGACAGTTCTATAATGAATGTGATTGAAACTACTGCATTCATCAATGGACCAGACGTTCACGAATTTCAAAAGGAACTTGAGGAATATTTAGGCGTAAAACACGTAATTCCTTGCGCCAACGGTACTGATGCTTTGCAAATTGCAATGATGGCGCTGGATTTAAAACCAGGCGATGAGGTTATTACGGCAGATTTCACCTTTGCTGCAACTGTTGAAGTTATTGCGCTTTTACGACTAACGCCAGTTTTGGTTGATGTGGATCCGATAAACTTCAACATTGACATTGATGCCATAAAACGCGCAATCACCCCAAAAACGAAGGCAATTGTTCCCGTTCATCTTTTTGGTCTTGTGGCCAATATGGACGAAATTATGGACATTGCTAAAGAACACAATTTATATGTAATTGAAGATAACGCCCAAGCAATTGGCGCTGATTACACATCAAAGGATGGTACAAAGAAAAAGGCTGGAACTATAGGTCACGTGGCTTCCACTTCGTTTTTTCCTTCTAAAAATTTAGGATGCTATGGTGATGGTGGAGCGATTTTCACGAATGATGATGCTTTGGCACACACCATTCGCGGAATTGTAAATCACGGAATGTACGTTCGCTACCACCACGATGTGGTTGGTGTTAATAGTAGGTTAGATTCCATTCAGGCTGCAGTGCTTCGTGCTAAGTTGCCGTATTTGGATACCTACAACGCTGCTCGCCGTAATGCCGCTAGAAAATACAGTCTAGCTTTCGCGGAAATTGAAAATATAATTACTCCTACCGGCTTCTGTGATAATACTCAAAGTATTTGTGATGTTTGCGATTGCCATGTTTTTCATCAATACACTTTAAAAGTTGTTGGGGTGGATCGCGATGCGTTAGTAAATCATTTAACAGAAAAGGAAATTCCTTGCGGTGTGTATTACCCAATTCCATTACATCTCCAAAAAGCTTATAAAGATGAACGATATAACGAAGCGGATTTTACTGTAACAAATCAGTTGGTAAAAGAGGTGATTTCGTTGCCAATGCATACGGAGTTGGATGATGAGCAGATTGATTTTATAACAAAAACTGTGATTGATTTTATTGAGAAATGATAAGATCCCTTCTTTTATTTTTTGCTTTTGCATTAAGCTCAGTTTCATACTGCCAAGAGATTAATCTTGATTTGAAAAATGAGTTAAAGCTTATTTTATTGAAAGACCAAGGATTTCGTGAATTGTTTATTGGTGGGATTTCTGATGAAAGAAAGCAAGAACTCTTAAAAGAACTTTCAATTTCTGAAAAGGATTTTTCTGAAAATGAAATGAAGCTTTTTAACCGAAACGATAGTCTAAATTTAGTTGAAGTTGAAAAAATAATAAAAGAATATGGTTATCCTGAAAAATCATTGGTTGGAGAGCCAGAAAATGAAGCAGCTTGGTTTGTAATTCAACATTCAGATAAAATTGAAGAATATTTCCCATTAATTGAGAAAGCTAGTGAAAAGGTAGAACTGAAAAGATCTAAAGTTGCGATGATGGAGGATAGAATGTTAATGCACAAAGGCGAACCTCAGATTTATGGAACTCAAGGAAAAGATTTGCACATCGTTAATGATCAAAATAAACAAAAAGAATTTTTCCAACTTATATGGCCCATTAAGAATCCAGAAAATGTAAATGAACTTCGTAAAACTGTTGGACTTAATTCAACAATAGAAGATTATGCGCAACAATTAGGAATAGAATATAAAGTCTATACAATTGAGGAAGTAAATTAACTTCTTCAAAAATAAAATTTGCCACAAGCGTGGAATTATTATGAAAAAAATACTCGTTACAGGCGGTTTAGGCTACATTGGAAGTCATACCGTTGTTGAACTTCAAAATGCAGGTTATCAGGTTATCATAGTTGATAATCTTTCAAATTCATCTTTGGATGTTTTGGAAGGCATAACCAATATATCCAAAACTCCCCCAGCTTTTGAAAGGCTTGATCTTCGTTATAAAGCGGATGTTTCAGAATTTTTCAAAAGAAATCAAGACATTGAAGGAATTATTCATTTTGCAGCCAGTAAAGCTGTTGGCGAAAGTGTTGCCAATCCGCTACTTTATTACGAAAACAATCTAAATACGCTAATTTATTTGTTGCAGGAATGTAATGCTTACGGAATTGAAACCTTTATTTTCAGTTCTTCGTGCACGGTTTATGGCGAACCAGATTCGCTTCCTATAACTGAAGATGCAGCTGTAAAGGAAGCCACTTCACCTTATGGAAATACCAAACAAATTAGTGAAGAAATACTGAAAGACACTTGCTCTATTTCAACTTTAAAAGCAATTGCGCTTCGTTATTTTAATCCAATTGGCGCTCACGAAACTGTTGAAATAGGCGAGCTTCCTGCTGGAGTTCCACAAAATTTAGTTCCGTTTATTACACAGACCGCCGCTGGTTTACGAAAAGAATTATCTGTTTATGGAGACGACTATCCTACCGAGGACGGCAGCTGTATTCGCGATTACATTCACGTTGTAGATTTGGCTAAGGCACACGTAATAGCCTTAGGAAGATTGCTTTCAAAGACAAATAATTCAAATTATGAAGTCTTCAATCTTGGAACGGGTAGAGGAAGTTCTGTTCTAGAAGTGGTGAATTCATTCGAAAAGACAACTGGCGAAAAATTGAATTATAAAATTGTAGATCGTCGTCCTGGCGATGTAATCTCAGTATATGCAGATACCAAGAAAGCAAATGATGTTTTAGGTTGGAAGGCCCAAGAAACAATGGAAGATGCTTTGTTGTCTTCTTGGAAATGGGAGAAGAAAGTACGAGGTATGCAGTAATGAGTAATCAGTAGTCAGTATTCAGTAATTAGTTTGGACTATTTCTAATTGTCATAACTCATAACTCAAGACTCGGTTTAACCCATGTTTAACGCTAATAGTTTGGAATTGGCAATTGAGAACTGTTTCTTTGCACCCGAATAGCACTCTTTACTTTTGCCTCAAAAACAAGATGTTACGAACAAAAGGGAGTCAAAAAAACAATGATGAAGTTAGTTTCAGTGAAACGAAGAACAAAAACAGAAAAACGATTTACAGAAAAAATGGGAATGTTCACCACGAGTGTGATCTACATTAAAAAAACATTTTTAAGTGTACCCTTTAAAACCCTACATAAATACCGCGAAACCTATTATGGTGAAGTGAAAGATTGTGAAGATTGCAAGATAAGCGCTTAGATAATTCTGAATTCAGAATTGAAAACACCGAATGATTCATTTTCATTCGGTGTTTTTTTATTGGTATAATTTCTAATTTAATCAATGGACGTTTCCCAAAATCGATCTTTCCAATCATCGTCATTAAATTCTAATTGATGATGACTTTTTTCAATTTCCTCCCATTGCTCGGCACTTGCTATATCTCGGATTTCGTTGTATAAAACACGTTCTTCAAACCCAATATAACTACTCAATTCTTCTTCAATTTTGTTTAAAACGATGTTAAGTTTGGATGTTTCTGCAAACAAACGGTTTAGTCTTCTATGGTTTGCCAAAGCTCTTTTTACCCGAACATTAGTATTCCCAAGAATAGGAAAAATATACTTTTTCTCTATTTCGAAGTGAAGATCTAAGTAATGCTCCTTAAACCAATCAATGTAATTTTTAATTCGTTTGTCGTCAACTTTGTTTTGCAGTCCTTCTCTAATTCGTTCACAAAGGAGAATAACTTCGTCGTGCTCTTCAATAAGTGGCGTTAAGACTATGTTTTGTTTCTTCATATATAATCAAATCAGGTTTGGATTCTTTTCTGAGTCTTAATAATTTACACTACAAATTTCAACAAATTGATATTCATAGGTTATGAGTTAAATCATAGCCAGAAACTTTATAGAATAATTTACGGACTATAAAGTATTTTTTTTGTAATTTTGAACCATTCTAAATAAGGAAATTTAAAAAATAAATAAATATGAAACTAGCATCATTAGTAAACGATCTTCAATACAACGAAAGCAGACCAACCGTCCAAGTTTTATTAGAAACCGAAACTGGAAAAGAGATCAGAATAGCCTTTAAGGAAGGTCAAGTTATGAAAGAGCACAAAACACCTTTCTCTATTGTTGTCGAAATTTTTGAAGGCGCCATTGATTTTGGAGTAAATGGAAACATTTATAATCTGAAAAAAGGTGATTTAATAGCACTTGGAGGCGGAATTCCTCACGATTTAAAAGCAATGGAAACTAGTACAGTAAGATTAAGTCTTAACAAAGCAGATTCTGCTAAAAGAGTGGAGGATGTTGTGAAAAATTCCTAATGAGTAACAAAACCATAAATACCGAACAGGGTCACTGGATTCTTGCCAATATGGGAAAACGCGTTTTACGGCCTGGTGGTAAAGAACTTACACTGAAGCTGGTAAATGGTTTGGATGTTAAACACGAGGATGCATTAGTTGAATTTGCGCCTGGAATGGGTTTTACAGCGTCAATGATTTTGAAGAAAAAGCCAAAAAAATATATCGGAATTGAATTGAATGAAGAAGCAGCTGCCAGATTGAAAATCAAAATCAATGGAACTCCGGCCGCAACAATTGTGAATACCACCGCGGCTCATACTGGCTTGGAAGATTCTAGCGCAGATAAGGTTTTGGGAGAAGCAATGTTAACCATGCAGGTTGACGATCGTAAATCTGAAATAATCAGAGAAGCATATAGAGTGCTTAAAAGAGGAGGGCTTTATGGCATTCACGAGCTGGGTTTAACACCAAATGAATTAGATCCCCAATTCAAAAGTAGCATTCAACGCAAGTTGGCACAGGTAATTCGTGTAAATGCGCGTCCATTAACCCAAAAAGAATGGTGCGGATTATTGGAAAATGAAGGCTTTAAAGTTAAAGAAGTTTTTGAATCGCCGATGCATCTTTTAAAACTAAAACGGATGATTGCAGATGAAGGAATTCTCAGAGCGATTAAAATAGGTTTTAATATTCTTACACATCCAGATGCCAAAAGGCGAATTATGAAAATGCGGAAAATCTTCAAAAAATATGAGGACCACATGACCGCGTATGCCATAATTGCTGAAAAAATCTAGGTTCTTCGTGTTTTATTGTTCAAATTAAAAGTAGTTGAATATGTTTTCAAAAAATAAAATAGATTCTTTCATAAAACAAGCTCCTGTTTTAAAGGAAATTATGGATTTAAAACCATTGATTTGGCTTAATCCAAACATAAAATCGAAAGCGGAAATGCCTTCTTTCCCAATTAAAAGGAAGGATATGGAAGCAGCCGCCAAATTATGGGAACGGTTTGCGCCATTTTTTGTGAAAGCATTTCCCGAAACGGCGGAAACTAAAGGTATTCTTGAATCTCCTTTAAAAGAAATTCAAAATATGAAGGCGCTTTTAAATCAAGAAAGCACAAAAATTCAAGGACAATTCTTTTTAAAATGTGACAATGCTCTTCCAATCGCAGGTTCCATAAAAGCACGTGGCGGATTTTTTGAAGTATTGCATTATGCCGAAGATTTGGCTATAAATGCAGGTATTCTGAAAAATGGGGATGATTATAGCATTTTTACTTCAGATAAATTCAAGGAGTTCTTCAGTAAATATAAAATTGGAGTCGGTTCTACCGGAAACCTTGGGTTGAGTATTGGTATTATTAGTGCGAAGCTCGGTTTTCAAGTAACCGTTTATGTTTCATCTGATGCCAAAAAGTGGAAAAAAGATTTGTTGCGTTCCAAAGGAGTGCAAATAATTGAGTTTGCTGGCGATTTCAGCGAAGCCATTCTTGCAGGAAGACAGAAAACAAATGCCGATCCAATGGCGTATTTTGTAGATGATGAAAACTCTCACGAACTATTTTTAGGCTACACAGTGGGCGCGCTCAGATTGGCGAAACAATTGGAAGAAGCGAATATTAAAGTTGATACAGAACATCCGTTGTTTGTGTATTCTCCTTGTGGAGTAGGCGGCTCTCCTGGTGGAACGGCTTTTGGTTTGAAACAAATTTACGGAGATAATGTGCATTGTTTCTTTGTGGAACCCACACATTCCCCAGCGGTTTTAACAGGATTGGTTACTGGCGAAATGAGTAATATAAGCGTGCAGGATATTGGCGTGGATAATAAAACCGAAGCTGATGGATTAGCAGTTGGCCGTCCTTCTAATTTTGCCACGACAGTAAGTGGGCATTTAATTAGCGGTATTTATACCATTGAGGATAATCATCTTTTTACGCTTTTGGCACAACTGATGGATACAGAAAAAATATTTCTAGAACCTTCCGCCACTGCGGGATTGATTGGTCCACAAATGCTAGCCAAAACAGATTACGCTGCAAAAAACAAACTTAAAATGGAAAACGCCACTCACATTGTTTGGGCTACGGGAGGAGACTTAGTTCCCGATGAGGAGCGGAACACTTTTTATAATCGTGGTATAAATAATTTGGCTCATTCTACTTTATAGATTTAAATAAACGTCGAAAATTTATGAGACTTCGACGTTTATTGTTTTTAATTTGGGATTAAAATATTATCCAGGAATAAGATCTATTCCAAAAACGTAATCTGCTATGATTTGTGAATTGTTTATAGTGTTTGTTGTTAGATTGAATTCAAAATAAAGCGTCTTCGTCGGACTAGATCCATTCTGCAACGTTGTGAGATAATAAGTTTTTTTGCATTCGCTATAGGTAGTAGAATAGAATTCGTTATTAATATCTGCAGGAATAGAGATTAATGATACAACAGTATTAGTTGATGGATTTATTTTTACCAAGTCCCGTGTATTTGTACTCGCCATATCCATAATGGCGATCAATCCAAGACTTTCAGAATATTCCAATCCAAAAAAACGAACATAATCCAACATTGAAAATGAAGGATATAAATCTATTTGAGAAGCTATATTGCTTGTCTTATTTACCGTTACTAAATTAGTTCCAGATAGAAAAAATAGCTTATCCACAGCATCGGTCGCCATACTCATAGTTTCTACCGTAAAGAAACTATTATTGTTAAAAGTAGTGTTTGCTGCAGAAATTGGCAATGCAGCACCAAGAGTTCCGTCAGTTATATTAAAAGGTCTTACCTTGAATTGATCTGCTACACCAGAAGTTCCATAGCCAAAATTTGAAACTTCAATTACATAACCCAAATTACCGACTAATACTGGTGAAGCAATATCTGAAGGAACTACAGATTCCTGACCTACTCCCGTACTGGTGTTAAAAGTGAAATATTTACCCGCCCTCGAAACCAAAATCCCATGTAGATTGCTCGCCTCATTATAAATGGAGCCATTAGTTGGTAGTTCGAAACTAAGATTGGAAGTTGTAGTAAAACTTCCTTGGGAATTTGGAAGTAGCGGATCAAGATTGTTGATGATAAACGAATTATAGTCTATCACCGCATTAGGGTTACCATCAAAAGCTGTGGTTAATGTCAATAATTCCTTGTTATAATTTGCGCAAGGTAAATTAGTTGGATCATCGTCTGTAACTGTGTCATCATCTGAGCAATTCGTAAATAAAATACTCGCAATAAATACGAAACCAAAAAGAGTTTTAAAATTTTTCATTTTTTCTAAGTTTTAACATTATAACCTTATATCAAAAGTTCTTAGAATTGTTACCCTCTTTTTTTTAAAAAGAAATTGAAATTGATTCAAATAAACTTTACATTATTTTGAAAAAAACACAAACTAAAAACGCCGAAGAACAAATTATCTTCGGCGTTTTTGTAATCTTGAATTTTAAATCTTGAACCTTGAATTAAATCTCCGATTTCTCAGTTTCAGCAGAACTATCAATCTTTTTAACTAATCCTTGCAAAACATTTCCGGGGCCAACTTCAATAAATTTAGTTGCGCCATCTTTTATCATATTCTGAATACTCTGCGTCCATTTTACGGGAGCGGTAAGCTGAAAGATTAAATTTTCCTTTATTTCTGAAGGATCTGTAACAGCGAAAGTGGAAACGTTTTGATAAATTGGGCAGGCGGGTGCTGTAAATTGCGTAGCTTCTATTGCAGCGGCTAGTTCTTCGCGAGCAGGTTCCATTAAAGGACTATGAAATGCGCCACCAACTGGTAAAATCAAAGCTCTACGTGCGCCAGCTTCTTTTAAACTTTCGCAAGCTTTTCCCACGGCATCTACATCGCCTGAAATCACTAGCTGACCAGGACAGTTGTAATTTGCTGCAACTACAATTCCAGGTGTATTGGCACAGATTTCTTCAACTAAATGATCTTCCAAACCTAATACCGCCGCCATTGTTGAAGGAGTTGCTTCACAAGCCTTTTGCATTGCTAAAGCGCGTTTATAAACAAGTCTTAATCCATCGCTAAAAGCAAGTGTTCTATTGGCAACCAAAGCCGAAATTTCGCCTAAAGAATGTCCCGCAACCATATCTGGCTGAAATTTGTCGCCCATTACTTCTGCTAAAATAGTGGAATGAAGAAATATTGCGGGCTGCGTAACTTTCGTTTCCTTAAGTTCATCGGCCGTACCTTCAAACATTATTTTTGTAATGTCGAAGCCTAAAACCTCATTTGCCTGATGAAATAAATCTTTAGCTTTTGATGAGTTTTCGTATAAATCTTTACCCATTCCAGTGAATTGGGCGCCTTGTCCGGGGAATATATATGCTTTCATATTTGTAATTTTATGTTTTAATCAACTTTTTTATCGTTTTTCAGATCCAATGTTTTGGTTTCAGGTATTCGCTTTTGAAGCAAAAGTATTTGACCTAAATGGCTGGATTGATGTTCCATAACGTGAAACCAAGAAAAATGGTTATTCACAGTTGAGCCTTCAGGAACTTCTGCAAGCCAAGCGTCGTCTTTCTCTTTCAGCAATTCTAAAGTTCTTTTTCTGGCTTTTTTATAAATATCTAAATAATAGGTGGCATCGTGTCCTTTAATGTGTTGACGACCTTCATCACCTAATTCCATTGCGATTCTCAACTCCTCCAGTTCCGCTTCTGAAAGATTGCTCTCTCCAAAAGTTGCTTCTTGGAAATAGGTTTCTGTTGCTGCCAAATGCATTATCAAAGCGCCAACGGAGTTAGATTTTTCATCAAGTTGATAATCCAATTCGGCTTGAGACATATTGCCCACAGCATATTCCACCCGTTCGCTGAGGTTGTTAAGCATAGTTACTAACGTGCCGATTTGCGGACTGTATCCGTCAATTGGACCAATATAATTTTGGACTGTACGAGTGATGTTTTTTCCTTCAATTTTAAGGGAATGATTCCCTTCAGAACTTTCGTCAGAACTATTCATCGAAAAACCAGCTGTGTTTTCAAAAGCCTCTTTGCTGATTCCAATCCACCATTTTGGAATTTCGCTATTCGCAACCACTTCTTCAAAACCTGAATTGTCAATAGCAACTTCTTCCATTTTTCCAGTTTTTGGGTTTTCAATGGAAAGTTTAAAATCATCGTAATAAAAACTTCCATTTCCGTAAACGAGTCCGCCAAAAACAAGTCTTTTTGCTTTTGAATCCAATATTCCTTTTATGGAATATGTTTTCCAGGTTGAATCTTTAATAGGCCTGTCGCTCATATTATCAAAGAAGCCCATTGTCTTACCTTTATTGTCTACACGAGCCCACAGTCCCGCTTGGCTATTGGGTTCTTTAACATCAACTTTTACTGAAGCGGTCAATTCAAAAACTAAATCCTTTTTCACTTCCAAATCTAAAATTTGTGAAAACGGAACCCAATCTCGTTCTTGCTCTTGTGCTTTTACGAATGAAATATTACAAAGAAAAATACTGACAAGTAAAATTTTTATGGAATTCATTTTGCAAGATTCTAAGTGTGATAATTATAAAAATAGAAATGGTGCTAACTTCAGTTAAGTTACCTTTTCAACCAAGTTTCATAAGTAAATGAATACTTGTGTTTCTCATCCGTTCCGTGCTCAACTTCAGAAACAAGTTGCCACTCATCCGTTGAAAATTCTGGAAAAAAAGTATCTGCATCTTTAAAAGTTCCGTGAACTCGGGTTAGTTCAATTTTATCTGCGAAGGGAAGTCCCGTTGTGTAAATTTCACCACCACCAATTATAAAAGGTTCAGCGTCATCTTTGCACAATTTAAGCGCTTCTTCCATACTATGAACCACTACCGCTCCTTCTTTTTTATACTCTTTATTGCGAGTAATAACGATGTGTTTTCTGTTGCGTAGCAGTTTATCAAAAGAGTCAAAAGTCCTCCTGCCCATAATTATATTGTGACCAGTGGTTAATTGTTTAAACCGTTTAAAATCGTCTGGCAGATGCCAAACTAAACCGTTGTCTTTTCCAAGTTCGTTATTTTCGCCAGCGGCGGCTATCATTGTAATCATTGTACGTCTGGAGGTAAGGGATTGTTCAGTTCATTTTTTTTTAGAGTGTCTGGCTGTGTTGTTGGCAGTTGTAATTCGGTATCAACTTTTTTCTGAAGTTCAGCAATACGAGTTGCTTGCTTGGCTTTCAGTTTTTCAAGCTGGCGGTCTTCCCATTCTTTGTCCATGAATTTATTCATTACAAAAACATTGAAAAGATGAACAAGAAATATAAATGTCCAAATTAAAATAGCCCAAATAAACCAATCTTTTATGAAGAAATCGTTTCCATAACCCAAAACTGGATTGATAATAATAAGTAAAACAGACCCCACCAAAAACAAAATAAAATGGCGCATCAAACTCTTTTTCTGCTTTATTCTGTGGCGAGCGTATTCATATTGTTCGCGTTGTTCGGGATCAATTCTGTCGGTTTTTTTAGTTTTTGAAAACATAGTTAGTTACTTTTATGCGTCTTGTAAAAATACCTATTTTTCATCGTTTTGAACACCCACTTATGGAAGATTTAAGAAAACACTTTCCCGCTTTAGAATCTTGTATTTATCTGAATACCGCTTCAAATGGTGTAATTCCAAAGCCGGTGATTGAATGGCGCCGCCAACACGATTTAGATTTGATGAATCATGCCAGCGTTTTTCGTGATAAACACAAACTTCATATTGAACAAATTAGGCAAAAAGTGGCTGACTTTTTTGATGCTTCTCCAGATGAAATTGCCTTGGTGCCAAACGTATCTTTCGCAATAAATACTGTATTGGAAGGACTTCCAAAAGGTCAAAAAGTGTTGCTTCTAAAAGATGATTATCCTTCAATAAATTGGCCAGTGGAAACGCGTGATTTTGACGTTTGCTATGCCGAAATAGATGAAAATTTAGAAAAAAATATTGAAGCCGCGGTCGCAAAACATAAACCTGATGTTTTTATGTTTAGCATCGTGCAATGGCTCAGCGGAATAAAGATTGATTTTGAATTTCTGAAAGGGTTAAAAGACAAGCACCCAAACCTACTTTTGATTGCAGATGGAACTCAATATTTGGGAACTGAAAATTTCAGTTTTGCTGATAACGCCATTGACGTTTTAGGAGCAAGTGCCTATAAATGGCTAACTGCGGGTTATGGCAACGGTTTTATAATGGTTAAAGAATCTGCTCGGGAACGAATTTTTCCGAAAACAATCGGTTTTAATTCCGCAGAAAAATTTGAAAGTTTGGCTACGGAAACCACTTTTATGAAACATTTTGAACCTGGACACCAAGACACTTTAAATTATGGGAGTTTAGAACAGGCAATGTTATTTCAGGAAAAGTTAGGGAATGATAATATCTATCAAAAGATAGCTTCACTTTCAGCCAAAGCGAAGGGGCATTTTACTGAAATGGGGTTGTTGAAAAATGACACACTACTTCGCGAAAAGCATTCTTCAATTTTCAATCTTAAAGGTGATAGAGAATTATTTAAAAAACTTCAGGAGTATGATATTATTTGTTCTCCAAGAGGTGGTGGGATTCGGGTGAGTTTTCATTATTATAATACTGAGGAAGAAATAGATAAACTTATTGGGGTTTTGAGTCGATGTGTTTAGAAGTCGATTAGTTTAAAAGTTTAATTTCCATAATTTCTTCCGTCATCCGTCATACGTCATACGTCATCCGTCACCAAACATCAAGCCTTTCTAAAAAGATAATTCTTATAATATTCCTTTTCATCGGTAAAGGAAGTTTCAATTTCCAATCCAGATTCTGCTGCCAACCAACTCACTATTTTATCGTCATATTTTTGTGAAATTTCGGTGTGGATGGTTTCCCATTGGTCAAAATTTACGGTTTGGTTTATTGCTTCAACCGTTACTTCCATAGCTTCAGTAGCAACGAGAAAACTTTTTGCTGTACCGTTTTCTGGGTCGTACATTTCCCAGTGTTTAAATTTTTCAACTTGAAAATTCCCACCTAATTCACGGTTTATCCTTGTCAAAACATTTTTGTTGAAAGCTGCTGTAATTCCAGTTTCATCGTTATAAGCATTCAGAATAGTTTGCGGATTCTTTTTTTGGTCAAAACCCATAAAAAGTAGATCTTCCGGAAGCATGGCATCTTTTAATTTCGATAGAAAATCGATTGCTTTTGGATGTTTTAGATTGCCAATGTTGCTTCCCAGAAACATAATTACTTTTTTGCGTTTGTTGAAACCTTTTAGTCTTTCCAAAACTTCAAAATACTCACCAACTTCAGCATCTACTGTTAGTCTGGGCATTTCTTCAGAGAGATTGCTAGAGAGCATTTCAACTGCATTTTCACTAATGTCTATGGGTTTATATGTGAAGTTGAAGTTGTTTTCAACCATATACTTCAACAAAACTTTTGTCTTTTTACCGTCGCCAGCACCCAATTCTATTAAATCCAAACCATTTTCACGATCACGGAAAAGTTCGCCGATGGTTTCGGTATGTGTGGAAAGTATCTGAAATTCACAATCCGTTAAATAATATCCTGGCATCGCCATAATATCCTGAAAAAGTTTGTCGCCTTTTTTGTCGTAAAAATATTTTGAAGAAAGATGTTTTGGAAAACTAGTGAGTCCCTCAAAGACTTCTTTCTTAAAGGAGGTGTTCAATAAATTTGGGTTGGTTTTTATCATAAATGGATAGTCGTAATTATTTTGCTAACCTTAATCCAGTAAATTGCCAGCGCAGATTAGTTTGAAAAAAGTTGCGGTAAGTAGGTCGTGTGTGTTTTGGTGAAGTAGCAACCGAGCCTCCCCGAAGTACTTTTTGGTTTACCATAAATTTCCCATTGTATTCGCCGATGGCTCCGGGTGCTTTAGTGTAATCGGGATATGGCAAGTACGCGCTTTCAGTCCATTCCCAGCGGCTTCCCCATTCAAAGTTTTTCTGTGCGGCTTCCCATTCAAATTCAGTTGGCAAACGGCAATCTTTCCATTGTGCAAAAGCAAATGCTTCGTAATAGGAAATATGTGAAACGGCTGCATCTAGATTTATTTTTTGAAGTCCTTGCATGGTATATTGATACCATTGTCCATCAATATTGTGCCAATACATAGGTGCTGAAATATTGTTTGTTTTTACCCAATCCCAGCCTTCAGCGTGCCAAAGATTGAAATCTTTATAGCCGCCAGCATTTATAAATTCAAGATATTCTGCGTTGGTAACTAGTTTGTTTGAAATCTTGTAACCTTGAAGATATACTTTGTGTCGTCCTAATTCATTGTCATAACAGAATTCTTCGGGATTGTGGTGACCAATTTCATAAATACCTTCTACCATTAAAATCCATTTCTGTTTAAATTCCTGGACAGGATTTTCTAAAAATGAATCGTTGTATTTTGGAAGCAGCGGGTTGTTGCCTAGAATGTATTTTATATCTGTAGTGAGCAGTTCTTGATGTTGCTTTTCGTGATGAATTCCTATTAAAAGAATTTCTTCCAGTTCTGATGAAATTTCTTCAAAAAGGAAATCCTTTAATTCATTGGTAACATAAAGTCTATAATCATAAACCTTTGCTACGCCTGGCCGAGAGAGGTTTCCACGGTCATTTCTAATTACACGTTTACCAACGTTTTCGTAATAACTGTTGAAAACAAAAGCGAAATCTTCGTGAAACAATTGGTAGCCAGGTTTGTGAGGTTTTAAGATGAATTCTTCAAAAAACCAAGTGGTATGACCAAGATGCCATTTGGGAGGAGAAACATCTACAATCGGCTGAACAACGTAGTCTTCAATCTCTAACGGTTTGCAAATATTTTCAGTATGTTGGCGGGTTTCAAGGAAAAGAGAAACCAATGTTTCAGTTGCAATCATAAAAAAAAGTGTCATCTTTTTTTGATGACACTTTAAATATAAATATTAAAATTGTTTAAGACTGTTCTGTAAGCGTTAAACAGTTGTTAAACTGATTTATTTAGTTTTTTGACTTTTGCTTATTCTTTTTGATTTGACCTCTTCTCGGCGGTTCAACTTTAAAAATTATAGGAAGCGAATACAACACTCCAACTGCTTCGCCTTTTTGTTTGCCAGGTTTCATTTGGGGAAGATTGCTTATAACACGAACCGCTTCGGTTTCAATCTCCGGAATGTCTGCACGAGCGCGAACGTCCACAACATTACCTTCTTTGTTAATTTTAAATTGCACAGCGCTTCTGTAAACTTTTGGAGGCAAATCTAAGGCGTCAATCTTTTTCATGTCAAAATTCTTGTTTACATACGCTGCAATATTATCTGACATGCATTTTTTCAATTCTACATTACTAGTTTCATCGCAACCAGGATATACAGGGACGACTTCAATTACTGCGAATGGAACATCTCCGTTCTTCATTTCAGATTCAGAAACATCTATAACATTTCCATCCTGAGCGAAAGAAGAAGTAGTGGCGATTATAGCAGTGATTATTAGGATTCTTTTCAACATTATATTTTCTGTTTTAAAATGTAAAAGGAACCGTCATTTTGATAGTACGAGGTTTTCCGGCCATCATTCCGGGTTTTGCCATTTTTGGGATTGACGAAATATTTCTTTTGGCTTCATCCTGCAATTCCTTTGTTCCACCGGAAACACCGGTTACTTCAACCATTCCTTTTTCATTGATTATAAAATCAACAAGAATTCTTATTTTTTCCTTTTTCTGGTATCCTGGAGGAAATTTAAAGTTTTTAGAAATATGTCCAGCTAATTTTTGATTGAAACAGTTGTCACGTTCAGCTGCGTTTCCTCCTTCACATCCTGGCCAAATTGGTCCAATTTCTTTAAGCGTTACGGTGTTTTTATTAACATCGCCCCATTCTTGTTGGGCAAAAATAGAGGTAGAGAAAAGTAGGCAAATTACAATAAGTAAGTTTTTCATTTTGGGGATTTGATTTAAGTTTAAATGGCAACGGCACCTTTAATGTGCGGGTGTGGATTGTAATCCACTAGTGTAAAGTCATCAAAAGTGAAGCCAAAAATATCTTTTACATTTGGATTGAGCAACATTTTTGGTAAAGGTCTTGGTTCACGGGACAATTGAAGCGCAACTTGTTCGTAATGATTGCTGTAAATATGGGCATCTCCAAAGGTGTGTATAAAATCTCCTGGTTCGTAACCACAAACCTGCGCCATCATCATTGTAAACAGTGCATACGAAGCAATATTGAAAGGAACACCCAAGAAGCTATCTGCACTACGTTGGTATAACTGACACGATAATTTTCCATCCGCAACATAAAATTGAAAGAAAGCGTGACAGGGTGGAAGCGCCGCTTTTCCATTCGCAACATTTTCAGAAAAAGGTTTTGAAGTATCTGGCATTACGCTCGGATTCCAGGCGCTTACCAGCATTCTGCGGCTGTCTGGATTTGTTTTTAGGGTTTGGATAATTTCTGAAATTTGGTCAATTTCTTCACTATTCCAGTTTCGCCATTGGTGGCCGTAAACGGGTCCAAGATTACCATTTTCATCAGCCCATTCGTTCCAGATTTTCACTCCGTTTTCTTGAAGATATTTAATATTTGTATCTCCTTTCAAAAACCATAGAAGTTCGTAAATGATAGATTTCAAGTGAAGTTTTTTAGTCGTAACCATCGGGAAACCTTCGCTAAGATCAAAGCGCATTTGGTAACCAAAAACACTTTTAGTGCCAGTGCCTGTGCGGTCTTGTTTTTCGGTTCCGTTTTCGATTACGTGCTTAAGAAGGTCGTGGTATTGTTTCATTATAAAGTAAAATTAATCAGGAATTAAATATAAATAATTGAACCAACTATTAAAACTGAAAAGCAGAACATTTACTACTAGTTGTCAACGATGCGGATTTTTGAACTTAGAAACCTTGAATCTTAAATTACTACCCAATAATCATTCCCGCAATAGTTGCAGAAATAAGCGAAGCGATAGTTCCACCAATTAAAGCCTTCATTCCAAATTTTGAAAGGGTTTTACGCTGTCCAGGTGCCAAAGAACCAATTCCTCCAATCTGAATTCCGATAGAAGCAAAATTGGCAAAACCGCAAAGCATATATGTTGCCATAATAATGCTCTTTTCATAATTAAGGTGTAGTTCGTTTGAAACGTTTTTAAGCTCAGTCAACTGAATGTAGCCTACAAATTCACTTGCGGCAAGTTTTATTCCTAATAGCTGTCCCATCATTGTCATGTCTTCTTTCGCTACTCCTATAAGCCACATTAAGGGAGCGAAAACGGTACCTAAAATAAATTCAAGTGATAGTCCGTCGTATGCTGTTTTATTAGCTATATATTCATTAAGGGACATAAACTGCCAGTTAAAATTTAATGCTTCAATAGTAAAACCGTCAAAGCTAGCTAGCGCTCCAATTATTCCATTAAACATAGCAATAAACGCAACAAAAACCAAGAGCATAGCACCTACGTTTACGGCAAGCCTTAAGCCTTCGGTAGTTCCGTTTGCAATGGCGTCTAGGAAATTTGAGCCAATTTTGTCTGAGGAAACGTGTACGTCCGTCTCAATAGGTTCCGTTTGCGGATACAATATTTTTGAAATAACGATAGCGCCTGGAGCTGCCATAACAGAGGCAGCTAAAAGATGCTTAGCAAAAGTTAGACGTAATTCAGGGTCGTCGCCACCTAAAAAGCCAATGTATGCTGCGAGTACGGCTCCTGCAACAGTTGCCATACCGCCCACCATAACCAAAAGCATTTCAGACTTGTTCATTTTTTCCAAATACGCTTTTATAAGTAGTGGTGCTTCTGTTTGGCCTAGGAAGATATTTCCTGCGACACTCAAACTTTCAGCGCCAGAAATGTTCAGCAGTTTTGTTAATAACCAACCCATTCCTTTTACTACTATTTGAATTATTCCGAAGTAAAATAGAACCGAAGTTAATGCGGAGAAAAATATAATCGTAGGTAAAACCTGAAAAGCAAAAATAAAGCCGAATGAGTTGATGTCTAGCATTCCGCCAAAAAGGAATTCGCTTCCTGCTCTGGTATACTCCAAAACGTTGATAAATAGTTGGCCAACGGCTTCAAAACCGCTTTTTATAAAACCTACTTTTAAAACTCCAATAGCGATCAATAACTGAAAACCGAGGCCAAGGCCAACGGTTTTCCAATTGATGGCTTTTCGGTTTGCGCTAAAAAGAAATGCGATTACTAATAAGGAAATCATTCCTAAAATTCCACGCCAGAAACTTTGCATTGAAAAGCCTTGACTTGGTATTATTTCTGAAGATTTCACTACGGTTAAGGGTGATACAACAGCTGAAGCGCTCGGTACTTTTAGCTGATATTCAATATTGTTTTCTGAAAGTGAAAGTGTGCTATCCGTAACTTGAGCCACGCGAAATCTTCTGATGTTATCATTTGGTTCGTTGAAGAAAAGCACTAATAAATTATTCTGAAAAATATAGTCGCCAGTAGATTTTAGGCTGTCGTTCGGCGCCATTTGATATTCAAAAGAACCATTTTCGAGTTTTAAATAATCTTTTTCAGGATTGATATTGATTATGGAAAGACCATCTTGATCTTTAACTTCTGAAAATTGCCAGGTTTTTTCAATGCTCTGCCCAAAGATGTTTCCGAAGAAAAACAGCGCGATGGCTACAAGTAAATATTTCTGCATAAAAAATTTAAAATTCGAGGTTCAAAATTCAACCCTTCGATATCCCAATAACTCTTGGGACAGGTTAACAATAATCTAAAATTCAAAACGATTTGTGAAGCACGCGATAAATCGCGAGCCTACTGTCGTTTGGATATTTCATCGCGCACGCTTGCCGCTTTTTCGTAATTCTCGTTGGTTACGGCTTCGTCTAGCATTTTGTTCAACTCAGTTAAACTGAACTTGCTATAATCTTGGCTCGTAGGTTTGATTGATTCTTTGTCTTCTCCCAAAATTAAATTTTCTATAACTGCTTCTTCTTTTTTGGAAAGCGCTTTTTTGGAAGTGGAAGTTTTTAGATAAATACCAGCTTTATCTAAAATGTTTTTATAGGTGAAAATAGGAGCCTTAAACCGAAGCGCCAAAGCAATGGCATCGCTAGTTCTAGCATCTATTATTTCTTCAATTTTGTCGCGTTCGCAAATGATGCTGGAGTAGAAAACACCATCCACCAATTTGTGGATTATTACTTGTTTTACTATAATTTCGAAACGATCTGCGAAGTTCTTAAAAAGGTCGTGAGTCAATGGGCGAGGAGGTGTGATTTCTTTTTCTAACGCAATCGCAATGGATTGTGCTTCAAAAGCGCCAATCACTATTGGTAGTTTACGCTCGCCGTCAACTTCGCTTAAAATAAGGGCATACGCGCCGTTTTGGGTTTGGCTGTAGGATATTCCTTTTATGGTTAGTTTTACTAAGCTCATTTTCAGTTTTCAGTGGTCAGTATGCGGTAATCAGTGTTCAGTGAATCAATTGGTTATAAAAATAACAAAATAAAAACCAATAAAAAAAAGGCTGTTTAAATTTGGATGTTTCCATATTTAAACAGCCTTTTTCGAGGCACAAATTAATAAAAAATTATGCGTTCTGCGCTTTAAATTCTTTTAATTTTTCGGTGAGTTTTGGCACAATTTCAAAAGCATCACCCACGATACCGTAATCTGCGGCCTTAAAGAAAGGTGCTTCGGGATCGTTGTTAATTACCACTTTCACTTTTGAAGCATTGATTCCAGCTAAATGCTGAATAGCTCCAGAAATACCAATGGCAATGTAAAGGTTTGAAGCTACTGGTTTTCCAGTTTGCCCAACGTGTTCGCTGTGAGGCCTCCAGCCCATATCGCTCACTGGTTTTGAGCAGGCGGTTGCTGCGCCTAATGTTGAGGCTAGATCTTCAATCATTCCCCAGTTTTCAGGCCCTTTCATTCCGCGACCAGCAGAAACTACAATTTCGGCATCTGCGATTGTTACTTTGTCGGTTGCTTTATCTACGGAAACAATTTCCATATCAAAATCGTGTGCGTCAAGGTTTGGTGTGAAAGCTTCGGTTGTTGCGGAAGTTTCATTTTCCTTTAAACCATAACTATTTTTACCTAAACCGATTAATTTAATATCGCTTGTAATTTCGGTTGAAGCAAAAGCCTTATTGGTGAAAACGCTGTGTTTAACCTTAAAAGGTGAAGTGCTTTCTGGAAGACCAATTACGTTAGGAACAAAACCAGCTTCAATATTTACCGCCAAAGTTGGCGACAAAAATTTACTGTTAGCGCTGGATGTTAAAATAATCACTTTTGCACCTTCGCTTTTGGCAGCTTGTCCAATTACATCTGCATAAGCTTCACCGTTGAATTTATTTAATTTATCACTGGAAACTTCTAACACTTTTGAAGCGCCGTATTTTCCTAATTCTGAAGTGTCATTTGCATTGATGCTAACCGCGGTAACAGTAGTTCCCATCTGGTCTGCAATTCCTTTTGCGTAGGAAACAGCTTCTAAAGCTATTTTCTTAATTTTTCCTTCTTCTGATTCGGTATAAACTAGTATCATTTTGATATTATTTTGAAATTAATATTTAAGATTTGGAGTTTGAATTTACTTTTCAAAAATTCCAAATCTCAAGTTCCAAATAACAGATAAATTTCAATTTCTCAAATTCCAAAAACCAAAGTGGTTTTATTCAAAAATATTTTGCTCTTTGTTTTATTGGTTTTTGAGATTTATTTGGAATTTGGTTTTTGTTATTTGGTGCTTTTTAGATTTGGAGCTTCAATTAAATTACCTTCGCTTCGTTGTGGAGAAGATTTATCAATTCTTCAACGTTGTCAACCAATTTAACTGCTCCTTTCGGTGCTGGTTTTTCAAAGGAAACAGTATTTGTTTCTGCATTTGAAGTTACTGGTTCTTTAACGTTTAACGGTTTTGAACGGGCTTGCATAATGCCGCGCATGTTTGGAATGCGTAGATCGCTTTCTTCAACCAAACCTTTTTGACCGCCAATTACTAATGGAAGTGAGGTTTTTAAAGTTTCCTTTCCGCCGTCTATTTCACGGATTGCGGTTGCTTTATCGCCTTCAACTTCAAGACCGATGCAGGTATTTACGAAATTTGCGCCAATAAGTTTTGCAAGCATTCCGGGAACCATTCCACCGTTATAATCGATGGATTCTCTTCCGCCAATTACCAGATCGTAACCTCCTTCTTTCACTACGTTTGCAAGTTGTTTAGCAACTGAAAAACCATCGGTTGCCGGAGTGTTTATTCGTATTGCTTCATCGGCACCAATAGCCAAAGCTTTGCGTAAAGTTGGCTCCGTTTCTGGGCCGCCTACATTTATTACATGGACTGTTGCGCCTTGTTTTTCCTTAAACCACATAGCGCGAGTAAGGCCGAATTCGTCATTCGGATTGATTACAAATTGAACGCCATTGGTGTCAAATTTGGTATCGCCGTCGGTAAAATTGATTTTTGAAGTAGTGTCCGGTACGTGACTTATACAGACTAATATTTTCATTTTTGAGGTGTTTTTGGATTGTAAAAAATTGGCAAATCACGCTTCGAAATAAGGATGAAATTGCTCAAGTGCGAAGTTACGGATATATTTCTTTTTTTTGTTATGCGTGCATAATAAATTTTGGTTAAATCCTTAAAATAATACTTAAACAGATTGTATTTATAGTATTTTTGCTATCCTTTAAAATTTGCAATTATTTACATTTCAATTTAAACAGATGAAAACACTACAATTCAGAGAGGCTATACAAGAGGCGATGAGCGAAGAAATGCGCCGCGACGAAACTATATATTTAATGGGCGAGGAAGTTGCCGAATACAATGGAGCTTACAAAGCCAGTAAAGGAATGCTTGAAGAGTTTGGTGCAAAACGCGTTATTGACACTCCAATTGCCGAGATGGGTTTTTCAGGAATTGCCGTAGGTTCAGCAATGAATGGTAATAGACCCATTGTTGAGTATATGACCTTCAATTTCTCACTAGTTGCTATAGATCAAATTATAAACAACGCTGCCAAAATGCGTCAAATGAGCGGCGGACAGTTTAATATTCCTATCGTTTTTCGCGGGCCAACGGCTTCTGCTGGACAACTTGCGGCAACGCACAGCCAGTCTTTTGAAAGCTGGTATGCAAACTGCCCAGGTTTGAAAGTAGTGGTTCCAAGCAATCCAGCTGATGCAAAAGGTTTGCTGAAAAGTGCCATTCGCGATAACGATCCAGTAATATTTATGGAAAGTGAGCAGATGTATGGCGACAAAGGTGAAGTGCCGGAAGGAGAATATTTAATTCCGATTGGAGTTGCAGATATTAAGAGAAAAGGAACTGATGTAACCATCGTTTCCTTCGGAAAAATTATAAAAGAAGCCTATAATGCAGCAGAAACTCTTGCTGAAGAAGGCATAGAGTGCGAGATTATTGACCTTAGAACTGTAAGACCACTAGATTACGAAGCTATTTTTGAATCAGTAAAGAAAACAAACCGTTTAGTGATTCTTGAAGAAGCATGGCCTTTCGGAAATGTTTCTACTGAAATAACGTATCAAGTTCAAAATCAAATTTTCGATTATTTAGATGCTCCAATCGTAAAGATTAATACTGCTGACACTCCGGCTCCGTATTCTCCTAATTTATTAGCAGAATGGTTGCCAAATAGTGAAGATGTTATTAAGGCAGTTAAGAAAGTTCTTTATAGAAAATAGTTGGTAGTCGGTAGTCAATGCGTTAATTCTCTGAGTGCCTCTGCGTAATAACCTTTACAAATAGTAAATCATTAAAATTTCTTAGAATAGATGTCTTTTTTATGAAGCACCTTATACTTTTATCTCTAATAATTTTGAGTGCTTCGGTATTTTCCCAAACCAAAGTAAGTGGCGTTATTAAGGATGGCACAGGCTATCCAGTTTCCTTCGCCAATGTTATCTTTAAGGATTCTCAGGAAGGAACCATTTCGGATGAAAATGGTCGCTTTTATTTGGAAAGCGATAAAACCTACAAAACCGTTATCTTTTCATTTATAGGCTACACCACAAAAGATATT
The DNA here is from genome assembly GCF_000265385.1 of Aequorivita sublithincola DSM 14238. Lineage (NCBI taxonomy): Bacteria > Pseudomonadati > Bacteroidota > Flavobacteriia > Flavobacteriales > Flavobacteriaceae > Aequorivita > Aequorivita sublithincola. Next base: position 705,143 of record NC_018013.1, on the reverse strand, counting down.
GAACTCACCACTCGAAGCACCTATAATATGGAAGTGGTAATGGAAGAAAGCGCCGATGCTTTAGCCGAAGTTGTCGTTTACAGCGGAAAAACTTCAAAAAAGAACAATCCAGCAATTGATATTCTTAGAAAAATTTGGGAAAACCGAAGGGAAAATGGCGTTAAAAAATTCAAACAATATCAGTACGATAAATACGAAAAACTTGAATTTGATCTAAACACGATTGATAGTGGTCTCATAAAAAGCAAAGTTTTCAAAGGAATGGAATTTGTTTTTGACCAAGTTGATACTTCAAATGTAACGGGAAAAACATACTTACCCATTTTCATAAATGAAGCTTCTTCAAAAGTATATGGCGACAATTTATTGAATGAAGAAAAGGAAGTTTTACAAGGAAATAAAAACTCTGGTTTCGATAATAATCAAACTCTCATAGCCTTCGTAAAAGATCTTTACAACGAATATGACGTTTATGACAATTATCTTAAATTCTTCGACAAAGCCTTTACGAGCCCACTCTCGCGCACAGGGATAGATGTTTATAACTATGTGCTTAGAGACAGTGCTTACATTGATAATAAATGGTGTTATAACATTGTGTATTATCCACGCCGAAAAAACGAACTGACTTTTAAAGGTAGTTTTTGGGTGAATGATACTACTTGGGCAATAAAGGAAATCAATCTGCAAGCTTCAAAAAGTGCAAACCTAAACTGGGTGCGCGATGTGTATATTGAACAAGAATTTGATGTTTTAAACGATTCCACTTTCCTAATAACACGTGATTATTTTTTGAGCGATTTCAGTTTTCGGAAAAAGGAAGCCGCTCAGGGTGTTTATGGCAAACGATCTACACTTTATAATAATTATGTTTTTGATATTCCTAAGGATAGAAAATTCTACAACAAACAAGTAGATCCATACAATTACGAAGTTTATAATCGACCAGACGATTTTTGGGATAAAAACCGGATGGAAAAGCTTAGCAATGATGAAAAGGGCGTTTATAAAATGCTTGACACGCTAAAAACCGTTGGGCGTTTTAAGGCGTTATACAATATTGGCGCAACGCTAGCAAGCGGTTATTACGAAGTGGAGAATTTTGATATTGGACCCGTATTTTCCATTTTTGGTTTTAATGAAGCGGAAGGCTTGCGAATCCGTTTGGGCGGAAGAACCTATTTCGGTCAGAACGATCCGTGGCGTATTGAAGGCTTTGGAGCCTATGGTTTTAAAGATGATCGATTTAAATATGGAATTTCAGGAAAGTGGCTTTTAGATAGAAAGTCGCGATTAACCGTTTTTGGTGGAAACCGGCGCGATGTGGAACAAACTGGTTCTAGTCTTACCAATAGTAACGACGTTCTAGGACGTAGTCTTGCTTCGTCCTCGCTTTTGTCCGTTGGAGCTAATGACAGGCTTTCGCGAATAAATCTATCTACTATTGGGTTTGATATTGAACCGTGGAAGAATTTTGTTTTACGCCTCACGGGTTCTTACCGAACACTTAAATCTGCAACCGAAACTTTCAGTATTGATTATAAAGTAATGGAAGATGGCGTTTTTACAGGCGAAGTGAAAAGCGAACTAAAACAAGCAGAAATACAGTTAGGCTTTTTGTACGCTCCAGGACGCAGAACATCTGGCTATGGGGTAGAACAAACGGTAATAAATAGTGGTGATTTTCCTTCTTTTTACGCTGGTTATAGTTATGGTTTAAAAGATGTATTGGGTGGCGATTTTGAATATAAAAAAATACAAGCACTCTATTCGCAACCTTGGAATATTGGCGGCATTGGTCGTTTATTTTCTACAGTTGAAGTTGGAACAACAATTGGTGCAGTTCCGCTCAGTTTGCTGAATCCAATTCCTGGAAACCAGACTTATTTCAGTCTTTATAATAGTTTTACACAACTTGATTATTATGAGTTTGTGAGTGATACTTATGCATCGCTTCATTTAGAACACAATTTTGGAGGACGTATTTTCTCGCGAATTCCTTTGTTGCGAAAATTAGATCTGCGTGAAGTTGTTGCCTTTAGGGCAATTTATGGCGAAATCTCACAAGAAAACAAGGACTTAAATGCTTCCAATATAGTGTATCAAGCTCCAGAAGACATCTACTGGGAATGGAGCGTGGGTGTTGGAAATATCTTTAGAGTCTTTAGATTGGACTTCAATTTTCGTGGGAATTATTTAGACAATCCCGATGCTCGCAAATTTGGAGTTACGGGGGTTTTTGGGTTTAGTTTCTAGTTTATTTTTTCGGAGGATACTTACTCAAAACCTTCTGAATCATTGAAAGATAATACCCTTCTTTCTGCTTTGGAGTTGACTTTTCTTTCATTTCGCCATCGGCAACTGCTTGCCAAACTAAGTTGTCTTTTTCAACATCAATAAAGTCCATTGAAAATTGTTGGTTTATTACTTTTCCACCAATAGGAATACCACCGCTTACACCAACACCTACATTTCCACCACCGCCACCAAGACCTATGCCAATGGTGTTTCGCGAATTTGAAATACTTTCACGAGCGTAAAAGTTGATATAAAACTGAGGAGTTTCGCTCTTCACAAAACCCCGCTGTTGCAATAAACTATCGGTAATTTGCATAATCCGACCATCGTCTAGTTGGTTTAAACCAGAGTCTATTGTTGGGAAATAATTATAGGAATTGTATTTTGAAAAATCTACTTGCTTGTCGTAATCTACTGCTACAGTTGCGCCGCAGGAGGCAAGAAATATGGAGAGTATTAAAATGGGGAGGAACTTCATTGCGTTTTTCTTTTCATTAAAAATACGGAAAAAAGCTGCCTTTAGTTTTGGCTTTGTTATTCTTTAACAATTTTCTTGGTTATACTTCCTATATCAGTAAACACTTCCACAAAATAGATTCCTGCGGAAAGGGCTTCGAGATTGATTTGTTTTTCTGAAGTTTCAAGGATCTGTTTGCCTAATGTTGAATAGATGATTGCTTTATCGAAGGAAATGGTTTTTGAAATTTTTATTTGAAGGGTTGATGAAACTGGGTTAGGGTATAAATGAACCATCCCATCCAAACTAAATTCTTCAACACCAAGATTTTCCACTACTGTTGTTGAAACTGTATTAGTGATGATGGGCGCATTAAAATCGAAAAATATACTAGCGCTATTAAACACTATATTTCCAACTTCCAGTGTGCTTTTAGGTTTTATTTTATATGCAATAAATCCATGAGAATTTGGTTCATCTATACTACTAGAGGGCAAGTAAATATTATCGAAAATAAAATCTATTTTATTTTGGTTTGTTATTTCTATTCTGTTTGCATGGCTTACATTTTCTATCTGTAAGGTTGACCAATCTAGATTTGCATCTAATATGTTTTTAACTTTAATGTTAATGGCTTCTGCAGTTCCAATATTTTTAAATCGAATTACGTAATGCAAATACTTGTCAATATCATCAAAATAAATCTCGCTTCCCTCTAATACTGTAATGTCATTTGGGTCGTATGATCCAACAACCTTTTGTTTAAAATAAAATACATTGTCTTCCGGTGAAATATCCCCCGAAATTGGGTTAACAGTAGTAGTAAAAAAAAGCTCATCACCTACATTAGTACTAGTTGGAACATTAAAAATCAAGTCAATGATTCTTGTTTCGAATAAGTCTAAATTTGAATAATTAAATGTTAGAGAGTTATTAGTTTGCGAGTCAACATTTTCACTTGCGCTTAAAAAGTTGATTTTTGAATCATCAAATTCCAGCATAACTTCACCGTTCAATAATGTTGTTCCAATATTTTGGTATATAATTCTATATCTCACTTCAAATCCTGGGCGCGCTTGTGTGATAGGCACAATACTTATATTTAAGTCATTTACTGACGTATTAAATCCCGCACAAAAATCTATCGTTTCTGTATTGCCAGTACCCACAAATGTGGTTGTTTGTGAATCTGGTATAGTATTGTAATAATTTGGTAAACCATTTGATGTTGTTATAAAATCTCCCTCGTTTACCTGCATAGAATAATTTCCACTAGGGTCTGTGAAAGTGGCAAAACTATCAACACCATTATCTGTTGTAATCATAATAGATGAAATTCCAGCATCGGCCCCACCGCATCCATTAGAATCTGCATCCAAAGTTAACTTTCCCTGTAAAGAGTTTCCTAAAACGCCCAAATTTTCACACCATTTTAATAAACTAAAATTGGAAGAAATTATATCATTATTACCATCGTTATTAACATCAACGATTTTGATCTTGTCATTATAAGGAAAGGTATAGGAAGCTATCGGCTGAGGGGAACTAAATGTTCCGATTCCATCTATATTTTCTGCCCAAACAAGTCCGGGACTATCATCAAAAACTACATCTATATCCCCATCGTTGTCAATATCTCCCACTTCAACTAGATTTCCATACGCTGAATAAATACTTTCATTAATAATGTTTTGTGAACCAAATTGACCAAGACCATTTTCGTTTTCATACCAGCACAACAAATCGTTTTCTTTTGACGCACAAAAAATGTCTAAGTCTCCATCATTGTCAACATCACCAGTAGTTATGAAGGCAGGTTCGTCGAGATTTGTTGTAGCTACTGGACCAACATATTCAAAATTTCCCAAACCATCTGTATTTCTACTCCAAAATATGCCCACATTGTTGCAATATAACAAATCTTTATCCCCATCTGAATCCAAATCTGCTGTATAAGTTAGGCTAACATTTGAAACCGGATTTACAATTGGTCTTTGCGAACTAAAAGAGCCCAAACCATCTGTGTTTTCAAACCAAAAAATATTGCTTTGCACGTTTAAAACAAGAATGTCCATATCGTTATCTCCATCAATATCTACCATATTAAAAGAGTTCATACCTTGTATTTGAGGAATCAGGGTCTGTTTTGGGTTAAAATTTCCCAAGCCATCAATATGTTCAAACCACACTATTTCACCGTCAAAAGTAACTACATCTTTATATCCATCTTGGTCCAAATCAACTATTGAAGTGTATTCCGATCCAAGTGTGCTGTTTGATATTACATGTTGATAACTAAAATCTCCCTGGCCATCTAGATTTGGATACCATGCAATTTCATTATCACCTGTTGATGTTGTAAGCAAATCCAAATCTCCATCATTATCTAAATCTTCGTAATATATTCCAGAAATAAGATAAGCATTTTTTGCAATGGAAATAGGTAGTCCAAATGTGCCAACGCCATCTTGGTTTTTATACCAAGCTAATTTTCCATCATCATAGGAGCCTGAAACTATATCTAAAGTGCCATCATTATTTATATCGCCTGATACAATTGAACGTACATCCATCGCATATCTCGTTATAATATTTTGTGATCCGAATTGACCCAACCCATCTACATTTTCATACCAAGCCACCTTATTGTCGTATCTAGAGCTTGCGATAATATCTAAATCTCCATCGTTATCAATATCATCGGCAATTATTTCCGTCACAAACAATGAAAGGTCAGTTACTAATTGTTCCGTACCCAATGTACCTAATCCATCGGTATTTTCTCGCCACGCTACAGTCGAGGCATATGAATAGAAAACATCTTGATCGCCATCAGAATCTATGTCAACGGTATAAACTATCTCAAATCCTGAATTTGTATAAGAGGCGATTTCTTGTTTGGGTCCGAAAATTCCAGCACCATCTAAATTTTTTAACCAAAAAACCTTTCCATAGTTGGCGTTTTTAGTAAAAAAAACATCCATGTCCCCATCGCCGTCCATATCAGAGGAGTATAGGCCACTTGCGAAAGTTTCAGTTGCAATAACTTTTTGAGCACCAAAATTTCCTAATCCATCCAGATTTTCATACCACGCAATTTTTCCATCATTGCTGGAAGCTGACAATATATCTAAATCACCATCCCCATCAATATCTGTAGTTCGAATGGTTTGAACCCGTACCGCTATTTGAGTAATTATTATGGCAGTTCCAAAATTACCATTTCCATCAAGATTTTTATACCATGCAACCGTGTTGTCATTACTTGACGCTAAAATCACATCAAGATCACCATCGCCATCCAAATCTGCAATTTCAACATCTTTTTCCAAAATAGCAGTAGCAGTTATTGTATGACGATTACCAAAAATTCCTTGTCCGTCAAGATTTTCATACCAATATAAGCCATGTCCCCCACTCGATTGTGCATAAACTACATCTAAGTCGCCATCGCCATCCAAATCAGCAGTAGCAACAGAATTTATTGAAATTGAGTTTTTATTATCACTAACGACATCGTGAATTTGAAACCCAATTTGACTAAATAAATTCGTAGAAATAACCAATAACAAAACGAAGAGTAATCCTTTTTTCATAATCGTGCATTTGAAGTGGCAAGAAAAAGGAAAAAAACGACCTATAAAAATTTATTTAAGAAATTTTTAAGAAAAGTAACAATATCGACAGACAACTTACCACAGACAACTAATTAAGCATCGTCCAAAGCTTATCCTTCAACTCCGTCAATCCTTGATGAGCAACAGACGAAATAAACATATACGGAATGCCTTTAAATTCCTTGTCTAGAACCTTTTTCATTTCTGCTTTCAGTTCGTCGTCTAGCATGTCGCTTTTGCTTATGGCTACCAAACGTTCTTTGTCTAAAAGTTGTGGGTTGTAACGGCGTAATTCATCTACCAAAATTTCGTACTGTTCCTTAATGTCCGGCGCATCGGCTGGAACTAAAAATAACAAGGTAGAATTTCGTTCAATATGACGAAGAAAACGATGACCAATACCTTTTCCTTCAGCAGCACCTTCAATAATTCCAGGAATATCTGCAACTACAAAAGTTTTGTAATCACGGTATTCCACAATGCCTAAGTTGGGTTTTAGGGTTGTAAATTCATAATTGGCAATCTTCGGCTTGGCCGCCGTAATAACAGAAAGTAAGGTGGATTTTCCAGCATTTGGAAAACCTACAAGACCTACATCTGCAAGTATTTTAAGTTCCAGAACGACATCTAATTCCAGACCTTCTTCCCCCGGCTGCGAATAGCGTGGGGTTTGATTGGTGGCTGTTTTAAAGTGTGCGTTTCCAAGTCCGCCGCGACCACCTTTTGCAACTATTTTTTCTTCACCGTCTTCGGTGATTTCAAATAATATTTCTTCCGTTTCCTTATCACGAACAACTGTTCCTAGTGGAACTTCAATATAAACATCGGCGCCATCGGCTCCGGTGCTAGTTTGTTTGCTTCCGCTAGAACCGTGCTCGGCTTTAAAGTGTCTTTTAAATTTAAGATGGTAAAGCGTCCAAAGGTTTTTGTTCCCTTTCACGATTACGTGACCTCCACGACCACCATCACCGCCATCAGGCCCACCTTTAGGAATATATTTTTCCCGCCTCATGTGCTTGCTGCCTTGACCTCCTTTTCCAGAGGTTATATGGACTTTTACGTAGTCTACAAAATTGCCTTCAGTCACCTATCTATTGTTTATTGTTTATTGTTTATTTTTTATTGTTTGGGAACTCCAAACCACAAATTCTAAACTATAAACTATCTATTACTTTGCTTAATCTTTCTGTAATATCTTCAATGCTTCCTACGCCATCAACGCCGTGAAACTTGTTGAGTTTTTGGTAATACTCTTTTAGAATGGCGGTTTCATTATAATAAACCTTGATTCGGTTTCTTATAATTTTTTCATCAGCATCGTCTGTTCTACCGCTGGTTTTTCCTCTTTCTAAAAGGCGCTCTACCAGTATTTCGTCATCTACTTCCAGAGCAACCATAGCGTCTATTTGGGTGTCTTTATCATCCATCAAATGCCCCAAAGCTTCTGCTTGTGCTTGTGTTCTTGGGAAACCGTCAAAAATAAAACCATTGGCATCACAGTTTTTATCAACCTCGTTGCTTAACATATCGATGGTTATTTCGTCTGGCACCAACTTTCCTTTTGCCATAAAGGATTTAGCAAGATTGCCAAGATCGGTTTCATTTTTAATGTTATATCGAAAAACATCGCCCGTAGAGATGTGTACCAAGTTGTATTTTTCTTTCAAAAAAGTAGCTTGTGTACCTTTTCCAGAACCAGGAGGGCCAAACAAAATTATATTAGTCATAGTGGTGGTTTAATAAGTAAAAAAACGAAGTTGCAAATTTACGAAATTATAATTGGGGATTGGTGAATTTGGGATGCGTTAATTAGGGATTCGTTAACTGGGGATTCGTTAATTCGGGATTTGAAAATTTACCTTTGGTTTAAGAAATGAATGGCTTCCAAAGGTTCTTCTACCTCTATCAATAACATTTTATAATATTCGTTCCGAAGTTCCACGGCAATGCTATTTTCGTGGTTTACGACATCACAAAAAATAATTCCATCTGGTAAAATATAAGTTCCAGCACTAATAAGCCCAGGAAAACCCGTGCCCATCAAGCGAAGACCAGGAATAAAACCAAGTGGTTGCTCATTTGGGTAGGCGTTTACAATGTGGGACATAGGAATGATTAGCCTATTTGTAAAGGTTAAAAGTTTATGCCAACCTACGATTTCAAATATGAAATTTGTGTCTTCTCTTTCTAATCTAACCATAAACAGAAATAATAATTATTTATTTAAACATCCTGCTTTCTGTACTTATTCTTTACGGTTTGGCGTGTCAGTAATTTTTAAAGTACCGTAACCATCAAATTTTCCTCAACTTTCTCAACTTTCGCAACTTTTGAAGCCGTCAAACCTTTCATAGCTTTATCCCACTTCTTATTACTCAAACCACTTTGTGCTTTTAGTTCTTCCAAAGCAACTGGTGAATTGGCTTTTAGAATTGTGTAAACTGCTTTTTCGTCTTCGGTCATTTCAACCTTTTTCTTTTCAGGGCGCATTTGTGGGAAGAAAAGTACTTCTTGGATAGAAGGATTATTGGTCAAAAACATAATCAAACGGTCCATCCCGATGCCCATTCCGCTTGTTGGCGGCATTCCATATTCTAAAGCGCGTAGAAAATCGTAATCTATAAATGCTGTTGCTTCGTCATCGCCTCTGTCCGCTAGTTTTAGTTGCGCTTCAAAACGTTCGCGTTGGTCTATTGGGTCGTTTAATTCGCTATATGCGTTTGCTATTTCCTTTCCACAAACCATTAGTTCAAAACGCTCCGTAAGTTCTGGATTTTCGCGGTGTTCTTTACAAAGCGGACTCATTTCCTTTGGGTAATCTGTAATGAAGGTTGGTTGAATGTAGTTGCCTTCGCACTTTTCGCCGAAAATTTCATCAATCAGTTTTCCTTTACCCATTGTTTCATCTACAGATATTTTCATATCCTGAGCAGCTTTGCGGATTTCGTCTTCGGTTTTTCCCGTAATGTCAAAACCTGTAAAATGTTCGATAGATTCCGCCATAGTTACTCTTGGATAAGGCGCTTTAAAATCTATTTCGTGTTTTCCGAAGGTTGTTTTTGAGGTTCCGTTTACTTCGATGGCACAGTATTCCAGCAATTGTTCGCAGAAATCCATCATCCAATTGTAATCTTTGTAGGAAACATAAATTTCCATCGCGGTAAATTCTGGATTGTGGGTGCGATCCATGCCTTCATTTCTAAAGTTTTTGGAGAATTCATAAACACCGTCAAAACCACCGACAATCAATCTTTTCAAGTATAATTCATTTGCAATTCGCATATACAGCGGAATGTCTAAGGAATTATGGTGTGTTATAAAAGGTCGCGCCGCAGCACCGCCAGGAATTGGTTGCAATACTGGAGTTTCTACTTCAAAATAACCGCGGTCATTAAAGAAAGTACGCATAGCGTTGAAAAGTTTGGATCGCTTTACGAAAATTTCCTTTACGTGCGGATTTACCACCAAATCTGCATAGCGCTGACGATAGCGTTGTTCTGGGTCCGTAAAAGCATCGTGAATTTTTCCATCAGCATCAACTCTTGGTTGTGGTAAGGGTTTTAATGCTTTGCTTAGCAAGGTAAAATTCTTAACCATGATGGTTTTTTCACCAACTTGGGTATTGAAAAGTTCGCCTTCAATTCCTATGAAATCGCCTATGTCGAGGAGTTTTTTATAAACATCGTTATAATGGCTTTTGTCTTCGCCAGTACAGATTTCATCACGGTTAAAATATACTTGTATACGTCCATCGGCATCTTGAAGCTCCGCAAATGAAGCTGAACCTTGAATTCTACGAGACATTAACCTTCCTGCAACGACTACCTTTTTTCCTTCCTCAAAATTGTCCTTCAACTTTTTTGAGGTGTCAGTTACAGGATATAAATCTGCGGGATAAGGGTTTATTCCACGGTCTCGTAGTTGTTGAAGTTTTTCTCTTCGGATGATTTCCAGTTCAGAAAGTTGCATAAATTTTGTATAAAAATAAGTTTGCAAAGATAGGGAAATGAATTTCGAAAAAAAGAAGCAAGAAAAAAGAATAAAGAGAAAAGATGCTGAGTGCTAGAAGCTGGATAGCGAAAGTTCAAATCCTTGACCCTCCGATTGAATTTAACTGGAATACAGGTTTTTCACATCTTCACGAGAACTTACGTTTAACTTTTTGTAGAGATTATTGATGTGTGATTTTACTGTGCTCACGCTTACGAACATATCTGAAGCAATTTCTTTATTACTTTTATTCTCTAAAATGAGTTCTAAAACCTTCTTTTCCTGTTTGGAAAGGGATTGTGTGGTGGGAGTAAAAGACCCTTTTATTTTTTTTAGCTTCCCGTAAAAAATGAAGTTTCCTATAATTGACAAAACTGCAATCGCTGCCAAAACATACATCCACCAAGAAGAGCTGTCTGGTTTGATGGTGGCTACTAAATATTTATCGGACGCCAATTCTTCTCTATATTGCTCGGTGTAATTGCTTTTTGGATATTTTTCTATTAGCCTATTTAACAAATTGTCGTAATACGGGTTTGTTTTTAAATCTTCCAGATAATAGGCGTGGAGCGGCTGCGTTCTGTCTGAAAAAAAGGCGTAGCTATAAAGTTCAGCCAAGGGTTCATGCATTTGTTCGCCATATTGTTGCAAAATACTGAACCACTTTTTCGAATTGATTCTTCGATTTGCCTCACTTCGGTAGGTACCGAAAGCAAAACTCATATCATGTTTTAAGGAATCTATCTTCAAAAAAGCGTTGGCTTTTTCGTTTTTAGAAACTACGCGACAGAACATTTCTTCATCAAAAGAAAAAGGTAACGTTAGTGTGTCATGGTTGTTCGCAATAAAAATAACTTCTTTACTATTAGGACAATGGCCTAGGAAATGTGTGATGTTTTGATCGTTTTCGCTACAAGTATCTACATGAATTCTATAAATTTTATTTTCCGAAGGCAAATTATCGCCCGAAAAAGAAAAATATCCTGTGGAATCAGGAAGTGTTTTGTTTAGAATTTGCTCTGGAAATACGCCAGAAACTTTACGGTAATCATCCACCGCTGAAAGATATATAGCGCCGTCACTGGATGCAGCATCTACATAACCAGAAAATTTATATTGTGCTTTGCTGGCCGTTGCGACAATAAGGAAAAGGACCAGTGGAATGATTTTTTTGAAATTCATTTTTGAAATAAACCACTAAAGTACTAAACTCTCAGAAATCAAATTCATGTAACAAAAGAAAAAATAGCTCGACCCATAGCTTGAATATTAATTGTAAATTTGTTTTTTATGAGTATCTGGAGAGTTCTATTGGCTATTCTTTTTCCGCCGCTTGCCGTAATTGGTAAGGGTTGTGGTTCTGTACTAATTGTTTTAATACTCACTATTTGTGGATGGATTCCTGGCGTGATTGCTGCGCTTATTATTTTGAACAACCCTAAAAGATAAAATCAATTATGAAAAAATTATTCTTTCTATTGGCCTTGGTTTTTATAACCGCAAGTTGCCAATTCACCGAAACAATGGTTATGAACGAGGACGGAAGTGGAACGATGTCCGTAGAAGTAAACCTTAACGAAATGATGGCTTTTGGCGGGGCAGCAATGATGGATTCTGGCGTGGTTAAAGTAGATACCATAATTTATATAAAACAATATTTGGAAGAAAAGAAAGACAGTATTTCTAAGCTTTCCAAGAGCGAACAAGAAAAATTAAAGAAGCTAGAAAACTTCAATATTCATATGAAAATGAATTCTGAAACCTCTGAGATGACCTACGATATTTCAACCAAATTCAAAAACATTAGTGAAGCTAACGATATGCTTAGCGCGCTTGAACGTGCAGAAAATTTAATGCCCAACAAAGATGGCAACACTGAAATTAAGAAGGAAGAAGACAGTCCAGAAGTGATTGGCGTAAATTATTCATTCAAAAACGGTATCTTTAAACGAGATGCTTTTATAAAGGACGAAAAGGAGCACCAAAAGCAAGTAGACAGCATGAAAAGTGCCGAGGCTTTTATGGGTAGTTCTAATTATATGTTGAATTATACTTTTCCGAAGAAAATAAAGAAAACTTCAAATCCGGAAGCTACTTTTTCAGAAGACAAAAAAACTTTGAGCGTTCAGGCTCCATTCACTGAATACTTTAAAAATCCAGACCTGCTTGATTTAGAGGTGGAGTTGGAGAAATAGAGAATTGATAGTCGGGATTCGGGAGTTGTGTTCCGAAATGGAAAAAATCGAATCCGAAATTAATGACTTCTGAATCAACAAATCCCGAATTAACAAATTAACCCTAAACATAAAATTATGAAAGCATTCTATTTTTTAATCCCCCTATTTATGGTAAATGCCTGCCAAACGCAGACGGGTACTGTAATTTCTTCAGAAAACACGACTATAAAACAAATGGATACTAAACCCACAGCTTGCCCTGAAGAAGGTGCATGTAGCGTGGTAGTTCACAAAAACAAGACCTTGAAAATTCAGAAGGATGACACCGGAGCATTATATCCGCAACTGTTGGATGGCGCCAATACTGTTGTGGAATATACTTATTTAAAAGAAGGTCCAGCAGGAACGGCAGACGGTAATTATTCTGAAACCATTCAGTTTGAAATACCGGCAAACACAGAAAGTTTAAATAAAGAAAACGCTTCCTTAAGCGACGTAAAACTACTTTATGGAAAACAATGTTTCTGTAGAGGTGAAGCAGGTTATTACCCAATAACCGATGGAAAACTTCTAGTTGAAAAAAGCGGACAAGGCGTTATTTTTGATCTAAAATTTAAGGTTAACGAAACTTCGCAAGTGGTTACGCATATTGCAGAAGCGGTTAAGCTTTAGAAAAGGAATAAAGAAAAAAGAATAAACAAAAAAGACGAATATCCTTATGAGAAAAAGGCATAATTAAAAAAATTTAAACATTTAGAAGTTAGGCTTACAGATAACTTTTGATATTATAGAAAAATTTCCAAAGCATGAAATATTTAGACTTACGTCGCAAATGAGTCGTTGTTCTGTTTCTTTGCCAAGTAATATTTCAGAAGGTTCTGCCAGGACTAATAAGGCTTTCAGCAATTATTTGGATATTTCTTTGGGCTCTTCTTTTGAATTGGGCATACAACTCTTAGTTGCGCGTCATAAAGAATATATTAATGCCGAAACATTGGAAACAAAAATTTCAGAGTGGCAAAAAATGACGATGGGTTTTCAAAATGGGTTGAGAGATTAAAAGCACCTTTCAGAGGTTTAAATAAAAAAAGAGAAAAGAACAGGAACCATCCTGTCTTTTCTCTTTTTTCTTTATTCTATTTTCTCGATTAATTCTTAATAACCTTCTTAGTAGTTACTTTGTTTCCATTTCTCACAACTAGGAAATACATTCCAGTTTCAACATAGTTGTAATCCAATTGTTTCGTGAATGTGTTTGAAGCTGAAACATCATCAAAAGTAGATTGGCTGATGGCTCTTCCTCTCAAATCATACAGAGAAACTTCAACATTGTCATTATTAGCTGGTGTGAAAGTTAGGTTGAAAGTTCCGTTTGATGGGTTTGGATAAACCGCAAAGTTTTCAAAAGTAAACTCTTCAACTCCTACAACTCCTGTTACAGTAATAACGCCATCATTAAGGTCATAAAATATATTATTTGATGATTTAACCATTAATCTACCAGTGGTAGTGTTAAGGTTTGGTACGTTAATTACAGCACTTCCGTTGTTTGGTACAGTTGCAATTGTTAGCGGGTATGTTTGTCCACCATCTGTAGAGAACATAATATCCACATTCGTGCTGCTAATTGGAGCTATATCAGTTCCAGCAACATCCCAAGTAACGGTTTCAGTAGTTGTTGTGTTCCAAGTTGTAGCTGTATTTTGAGAAGATACAACAAATGGTCCTGCTACTCCATCAACAGTTACATTCATATTATCACTTGCCGTTGAGCCACCCGCAGCAGCATTATCTCGAACGGTATATCTAAATTTCATGCTTCTTCCTACCTTTGGAACAACTTCCCAAGTAGTTTGAGTATTTCCAGCTAATACAGTGGTTAAAGCAGGCATATAACGCTCTGGATCTGGTAATGGATCAATAGATCTAAAAGTAGGTCCCACTGTTGAAGTATTTACCGGTGGTTGGGTAGATGGTTGACTATCCATTTGTTCCCAGCAGTGTGAAAGTGCATTACCACTATCAGGATCAGTAGCTATTCCTTTTAAGATAAATGGAGTTCCTTTTGGAATTCTGTAGTCAGGTCCAGCATCAGCCGTTGGAGGCAAGTTGTTGGTAGGAGTTTGAGCACCACATTGACCTTGGCCGTTTTTAATATTTGTCCATATTTCCTGAATGCTTATTGCTTGAAAGTAGTCATCACTATGTGGTTGAACGTTAGGAGGACAAACTCCTGCATACCCCATAATAGTTGTACCACTACCTGTTTCAAATGCAGTAGATCCGTTTCTGTTACCACCGCAAGCGTTGTTGAATGTGTGGTTAGCTCCATATTGGTGACCCATTTCGTGAGCAACAAAATCCACATCAAAATTATCTCCAATTGGAGTAGGTAGTCCAGTTACACCTTGAGCTTTGTTACCATTAACGCAAGGAGAACGAAGTCGTGCAATACCACCACCACCTGTACTAAATACGTGGCCTATGTCATAATTTGCAACTCCAATAACACCGTCTACGGTAACTTGGTTTTGCCCAAGCATTACTTGCCCGTTATTATTTGTATAAGGATCTGTCGCAGAATTTAGGAAAATAATATCTTCATTATTTGCTATTATAACCATAGTAACGGCAACCTCTCTTTCATAAATTCCATTTACGCGAGTCATAGAAACATTCATTGCAGAAAGTACTGCAGCCTTTTTTACTGCATCACTTGCAGAAGGTGGAACACCTTGTAATGTTAAGTGACGTTGTGCATATTCTCCAGTACAAGCCAAGGCAAGTCTAAAAGTTCTTAGCGTTCCATCATTCGCATTTCTAGTTTCTAACGGCTGGTCAATAATTTCATGATCTTCGGTATGACATACAAAATTCTCGCTATAAGCAGGAACTGTATTAATGTTGTATGAAATATAATAATTCTTGTCCTTAGTAAAAGGATCAACATATATAGTTGAAAACTTTGGAGAAGAAATCATCACATTTACACCGATTGGAGATACGCTAAATCTTGCAACAGAAGTAGGATCTTCAATTCCTTGCGCTACATAAGATCTAATATCTGTATGCTTTGCTTGTAAAGCCTGTTCCATAATGGAAGCCTCATAAACTCGGAAATTTTGCAACACCCCATTATTGGTAGGCAACGATATAATTGTATTGCTTGACCCAGAATTTCTTGCCGGAGCTTGAGACAATATTTTTTTAAAAGCAGAAGTGTTTAGCTCAAATAGGTTGTATTCCTGTGGCATTGCATTTCTTTCGGCTTTTTGTCGATTTTGCGTTTCATTGGCCGAAGCCTTCGTCCATAACGCATTGTTCTGGGCGGTTATACCAAGGCCGAAAAGCATCAGGGATAATACCAGCATGTGTTTAAAGGTACTTTTTTTCATTGTAGTAGTGATTTTTATGAATGTTTAGAGCCGTAAATATAATAGTCTTTGCGGAATTTATAGAATTTTTAAGAAACTAACTTTTCGGTTTTTGCCAAAAAGAATCATAAAATTCAAAATATGAATATTCAAAAAGCATTTTATGTATAGTTTTACACTCAATTTTAAAAATAAACAACATTGAATCAGTCTTTGGAATTATTAGATTTAGGCTTAAAAGATTACAAAGAAACCTGGGACTTTCAGGAATCTCTTTTTCAAAATATTCTACAAATTAAAAGTACGAACCGAAAAGAAAACCTAGAACTGGAAACTACTAATTATCTTTTATTCGTGGAGCATCCACACGTTTACACACTCGGAAAGAGTGGCAATATTGAAAATTTGCTTATTCAAGAAGAAAGACTGAAAGCAATAAATGCCAAATTCTACAAAATAAACCGCGGTGGTGATATCACTTACCACGGTCCAGGACAGGTTGTAGGCTACCCAATCCTAGATTTAGAAAACTTTTTTACCGATTTGTATAAATACCTGCGTTTACTAGAAGAAATGATCATTCTCACCTTGGCGGAATACGGTTTAAAAGCAGAACGCAGTAAAGGTGAAACCGGAGTTTGGTTGGATGTAGGTACTCCTTTTGCTAGGAAAATTTGTGCAATGGGCGTTCGCGCAAGTCGCTGGGTAACGATGCACGGTTTTGCACTAAATGTGAACACAGATCTAGGATATTTTGATAATATGATTCCCTGCGGTATCAAAGGAAAAGCGGTAACTTCCCTAAATGTTGAATTAGGAAAAGCTGAAGTTTCTATGGAAGAAGTGAAAGAAAAACTTTTGAAGCATTTTCTCGTTCTTTTTGAAGCTGAAGTAAAACAGAAAGAACCCATAGAAATGTAATACTTTCTATGAGTTTACGACTTCAATAAGGACTCATAGTAGCCTCTACTATTTTACTATTTAAAAGATGAAAAATTCATTCTTTTCATCCATCATCAATATATTAAAACTTAAATCATATCGAAAATTTCAAAAAAATAACAATTCTTTTTTTCCTATTTCCAATGTTTATAATAGCTCAAAGCAGCTATGAAAAGGCGGAGGAATATTTTAAACAAGAAAATTTCAGCAGGGCAAAACCTATTTTTGAAAATTACCTGAAACAGCATCCTAACGACAAAAAAACCCGTGAATATTTGGGAGATATTGCTGGTTATGGAAAAAACTGGGACACTGCAATTTCCTATTACGAAGGTTTAGTAAAAGATGAAAAAACAAATGCCAACTACCATTTTAAATACGGTGGCGCAATGGGTTTAAAAGCAATGTCCATCAGCCGCATTCGGGCGGTAACTTACATTGCCGATATAAAATACGAACTGGAACAAGCCGCAAAATTAGATTCAAAACACATAGAAGCACGTTGGGCTTTGGTGGAATTTTACATTCAATTGCCAGGAATTTTTGGTGGAAGTGAAAACAAAGCAGTCCAATATGCAAATGAATTAGGAAAAATATCTGAAGTGGACGGCTATCTCGCCAACGGCTATATTGCTGAATATACAGATAGACCAAAAGATGCCGAACGTTATTACAAAAAGGCGATTGATGTAGGCGGATCGGCACATACATACGAAAAACTTTCAAATCTGTATGAAAAAAACAATCAGCCAAAGGAAGCAATAGTTACAACTTCAGCATCCTTAAAAAAGCACAAACGCAATCAGCTGAACTACCAAATCGGGAAAATTTCCGCGCAATATAATTTGGAACCTGAATACGGTATTGAATGTTTAAGCCAGTATTTGGCCAACTATTCCATCAAAGATGGAGTAGAAAAAGATTGGGCGTATTATCGTATGGCACAGATTTATAAAAATTTAGGAAAGAAGGAAATCGCCCTTACTTGGATTAATAAGGCATTATTGGGTAAAGCAGATTTCAAAGAAGCCCAAAAAGAAAAATCACTCATCTTGGCTTTGTAATTCATCAAAATTCAGAATTAGAAAAAGTATATTTACACAACAAATGTCACCCTGAGCGTATCCGATAGCTATCGGATCGAAGGCCTAAACTCATAAACTCATAAACTCTTCAACTAAAAAATGAAAATCCACTTCATAGCCATTGGCGGCAGCGCGATGCACAACCTTGCATTGGCATTACATCAAAAAGGAGAAAACGTTACCGGAAGCGATGACGAAATTTTTGAACCTTCAAAAACGAGGTTGAACAACAAAGGTTTGTTGCCCGAAAAAGAAGGCTGGTTTCCAGAAAAATTAACTTCAGAAATTGATGCCGTAATCCTCGGAATGCACGCCAAAGCAGATAACCCTGAGCTTTTAAAAGCGAAAGAACTCGGTTTAAAAATCTACAGTTACCCAGAATTTCTTTACGAACAATCCAAAAATAAAACCCGCGTGGTTATTGGCGGTTCGCACGGAAAAACAACTATCACTTCCATGATTTTGCACGTAATGAGTTACAACGGAAAAGATGTGGATTATATGGTTGGCGCCCAGCTTGAAGGATTTGATACTATGGTAAAAATAACCGACCATAATGATTTTATGGTTATTGAAGGTGATGAATATCTCTCTTCACCCATAGATAGAAGGCCAAAGTTTCATCTTTATAAACCTAATATTGCATTGTTAAGCGGTATTGCTTGGGATCACATAAATGTTTTTCCTACTTATGAAAATTACGTGGAGCAGTTTGAAATTTTTCTAAATGAAATTACCAACGGTGGCGCAATTATTTACAACGAAGAAGATACAGAGGTAAAACGAGTTGTAGAAAATTCAACAAATCACATAAAAAAATATCCGTACCAAACGCCCGAATATACCGTTAAAGACGGAACTACCCTTTTGGAAACTCCCGAAGGGCCAATGCCTGTTGAAATCTTCGGAAAACACAATTTAAACAATCTAGAAGGCGCAAGATGGATCTGTCAATTAATGGGTGTTGATGCAGATGATTTTTACGAAGCCATCGCCACATTTAAAGGTGCCAGCAAACGACTCGAAAAAATTGCAGAAACCAAAACTGCAGTAGCTTATAAAGATTATGCACATTCGCCAAGCAAAGTAAAGGCGACAACAGGAGCTGTGAAAAATCAATATCCAAACCGAAAATTGATTGCTTGTTTGGAACTTCACACCTATAGCAGCCTAAACCCAGAATTTTTAAAGGAATACAAAGGAACATTAGATGCAGCGGATAGCGCCGTAGTTTTTTATTCACCACACGCTGTAATGATAAAGCAGTTAGAAAAAATTAAAGGCGAACAAATTGAAGAAGCTTTTGAGCGAAAGGATTTGGTAGTTTTCACCAATCCAGCTGACTTTAAAACCTATCTTTTTTCACAGGATTATGAAAATACTTGTTTGCTTTTAATGAGTAGTGGAAATTATGGAGGGTTAGATTTTGAGGAAGTGAAGGAGTATTTAAAATAATATCACATGCTTCAAAAAGGGTTTTTAAGAAATAGGAATAAATTAAACATTTCAAAAAAACGTTTTTGGTTTAGTTGTCTATTAGGGATTGGAGCTTCATTTTCTTTTTATGCGTTTCTCTGTTTTATTCGTTATTCTTTTGGAATGCTTGATTTTGGAACTTCAAATTATGCACTCGTGACGAAGCCTGTTGAGCGTTATTGGGAAAATTTCAATTTTGCGATTATATCTTTAGCTTTGGGAAATGCACTTTTTTTGTTGAATCTTTTTCGCAAACCTGATAACAATCCAGTTCCAAGTAATGTAAGATTAGCTATAATAAATGATCAGCGTTTTTTGCAATTCAATTTTTCTTATCTTTTTCTAAAGCTAGGCTTTATGGTGGCGCTCATTTCTGTGTTTGTTGAAACAAGAATTTCTGAAGTGAAGTTTATCCTAATCTTTATAGCAATTGTAATTTTTTTAGAAGGCTGGAAATCAATCATAAAATATTTCAAAAAAATGGCCTATAGGCCTTTGTTGATCAATTTTTTTATAATATCCATATTCAGCTTTTGTTTCGCTGTAACATCAATTTTTCCTTATAAAAAAGTAGAAGCCTCTATGCTAAGTTCAAATCCTTATGTGGATTTACCTGTTTCAGATTTTGTAGATGATGCCTATACAAATTTTGCGAATAATAAACTAAAAATATATGAAGAGAAAAATCAACTCTTTTTTGATTTTGATGGAATAAAGCTTGAAAATTTTAGTCAGTTAGAAGATGTTTTAGAAAAAGATATTGCTGATTTATTATATCGAAATAGATTCAGTATTGTCCTTTTGATGCCAGAAGATATTTCTGTAGATAATTTAGTCAGACTTGAGAATTTGCTTAGAGGTTTAGGCTATAGATTAATTAGATATATTACAAAAAATAATGATGAAAACCTTGTGAGTAGATTTGATAATAGAGGTTTGGTTAAGGAGCTTCACTTTATAAATACGCCAGATTCTGTATCAAAAATCTCATTGCCTCCAGAACAAAAGGATAGTTTAATTAGTAAAACGATACAAGTTTATTTAGGGGAAAATGAATATTTGTTTGGCAATAAAAAGATCAAAAAAAATGAACTGGTTGAATATTTCATAAAGCACATAGATAGTGCTACGCAATTCAATTATGTTTTCAATAATAGTAATACCTATCAATCATATATAACCTTATTGGCTTCTCAGAAACAAGCAATTCAGGATTTGAGATATAATGACCAAAGGGTTGAACTGAAGTTTGGAGAAAACTTCAGGCCAGTAAATAGAAAGGAATATGAAAAGGATCGAGAAAGACTTTTTAATAAATACCCTCTACTTGTTACTGAAACTTACACTGAATAGCTTATTCGAAAATACTGTTGATAAACGCTGATTTGTCCTTTCGAGATTTATCTATTAATTCCTCCATTGCATTCTCAAAATCCTGCGAAATTTTGTCCTGCGAAAGCTTGAACTTCCCTTCCCAATTGGTTACTTCAATCTCGAAAGCTTGAATATAATTTAAAAAGCGCTCCATTCTTGGGTCGTCTTTTTGCAGAATAAATTTTTGAGCTTCACCTTCCAAAAATTCCGTCATATCAAGCATTGTTTGTTTTACAGTTTCAGCATCGTCCAATAGTTTCAGCTTTCCAGTTATGTGAACAATGATGTAATTCCACGTTGGTAATTGTGGCGTTGTATATATGCTTGGTGAAATATAGGTGTCTGGTCCTTTAAAAACTACAGTAACTTCAGCATTATCAATCAATGTTTCAAGCTGCGGATTGCTTCGGTCTAGGTGCGCTATTAATCGTTCGGAAGTTTCGTTGTAAATAAAAGGAATGTGTGTAACAAAAGGTTTTCCATCCTTCGCTGTAACCAACATTCCCAAAGGAAAATGTTTGATTACAGAAATCATTTTTTCAATGTCATGCGATTGATGGTGTGGCGGTGGATACATTTCTAAGCGATTAGGAATTAGCGATTAGGCCGAAGGGGCTTTTAGTTTCAGAAAGATATTGAAGATAAATGTACTTAAAAAAGATTTATGCTTTAGAAGTCAACGATTTAAAAAACACAAACCCAAACCCTAAGAAAAGCATCAAGTGAAACGGAAAGAGTCCGAAATCGCCACCCTGATCGCCAACAACAAAAGCGCTATACATTCCAAAGGCAAAATAAAGCATCAAAATACCTTCAAAAATCACGTTTGGTGAAATGTTTTTAGTAACATATTTATTTCCTTTCCAGCCTTCCTTTAAACTGCTGATATTAAATTTTGGGGTTCGAATAAATTCACTTTTCTTCCCGAAATGCCCTTCCAAAACCGCAATAGAATTATGCAATGAAAAACCCATCGCCACGGAAAAGAAGGTGAAAAACATTGCTGAATATTTCAAAAATCGTTTAAATCCTCCGCCGTAAATAGCTTTATAGGTAAACCAATAACAGATAAAAAAGATGATGGTGCTTATCACAAAAAAGCTCATTACATAAAAATACATTTTTAAATGCTCGTATTCGTTTTTGATATAAAGCATTGGAATACTTAGGATTGCGACAATCAAAATATTCAAAAACATAGTACTATTCAGCAAATGCAGAAAACTGTGAATTTTTGTTTTGAAAGGAATATCCTTACTTAAATAAACCCGCCAAGCCATTTTCTGAAAATTCTCTGCGCCGCCTTTGTTCCAACGGAATTGTTGCGAACGCGCCGCACTAATTATTATAGGAAGTTCCGCCGGAGTTTCCACTTCTTCCAAATATTTGAATTTCCAGTTTTTAAGTTGCGCACGATAGCTTAGGTCTAAATCTTCGGTTAGCGTGTCGCCTTCCCAATTTCCAGCATCCAGAATACATTCCTTCCGCCACACACCTGCCGTTCCATTAAAATTTATGAAATGTCCTTTACTATTCCGTCCAACTTGTTCTAAAGTGAAATGTGCATCAAGTGCAAAAGCTTGTACGCGTGTTAGGATTGAATAGTCACGATTTAAATGTCCCCAACGTGTTTGCACCACGCCAATTTCAGGGTCTTTAAAGTAGGGAATTGTATTTTTCAACCAGTTTTTCTTCGGAAGAAAATCTGCGTCAAATATTGCAATGTATTCGCCTTTGGCAGTTTTTAAACCTTCTTTTAATGCTCCAGCCTTAAAACCTTCTCGGTTTTCACGAGTAACATGCTGAATGTCTAAACCTGTTTTTTGAAGTTGTTGAATATGCTTCGCCGTTTCTTCAAAAGATTCATCAGTGCTATCATCAAGCACTTGTATTTCTAGTTTTTCTTTGGGATAATCAATTTCGGCAATGTTGGTTAGCAACCGTTCCATCACATAAAGTTCATTATAAACAGGAAGCTGAATGGTTACATAGGGAATCTCTTCTTCATTTGAAAAATTGAAAGTTGGTGAATTCTTATGATGTTTTTTGGCGCTTAAATAGTTAAAAAGCAAGTTGAGCTGCGCCAAAGCATACATAAAGATGAGGAGTAGGGCAACGGAATAAATAACAATAATTAGGGATTCAAGAATCATTTTTTGAAGCTATATTTAAAAATCCAGGTAAGAATTTTTATGCCAGCAAAGATAGCACCTTTTACCGTACCCGAAACTTTTGAAACGCCAATACGGTTTTTGTATTTTACTGGCACTTCAACATAAGTACATTTCTTTTTTAAGACTTTTAGTTGCATTTCTACCGTCCAACCGTAGGTTTTGTCTTCCATATTTAGGGCGAGTAACTTTTCATATTTAATGGCTCTAAAAGGTCCAAGATCTGTGAATTTTGAATTGAAAAAAAGGCTCATCAATTTTGTTGCTAGTTTGTTGCCAAAGCGCTGCGGAAAGGTCATAGAGCCATTTTCTCGTAATTCTTTTACTCTCGCACCAACTACAAAGTCTATATTATCTTCAAGAATCGGTTTAAGAATTTTTGTCATTTCCGAAGGATAATCGCTATAATCACCATCAAGAAAAACCACAATATCTGGTTTTGTTTCTTCTTTTGAAATGTATTCCATTCCTTTCAAACAAGCATTTCCGTAACCTGCATTTGGTTGAAAAAGTACGGTTGCACCTGCTTTTTTAGCCATTTCCGCAGTTCTATCTGTGGAGTTATTGTTCACCACAATTATTTCTGAAACGATATCAGGAACTTCCGAAATCACTTTCCCAACAGAGCTTTCTTCGTTATAGGCGGGGATTATTACTACTATATGTTTCATTAAAAACTTACGTCAGGGTTATCTAGCTTGAAGGCCAAAAGTGAAGTCCAAGAGCCCGTTTTCAAGTTGTTTTTATATTTTTCGGCTCTTATCAATTCGTTGTTTTTATAACACAAGGCAAAACCATTTTTTTTATTGTTTTTGAATTGTATTTTAGATTTGTAAGGACTGCCAATTTCGTAAAAAATCCACCAATTCTCGGCACTTCCATTAACAAAATGTCCTTCTTTTTTGATGTTGGCATTCTTGTCATAAAAATACCAATAGTCCGTTTTATAATTATTTGTGATCCAACCTTCAGATTTTAAAGTTCCATTTTCGTAGTAGTTTTTGATGTATTGCTTACTGTTTGGCGAGTCAATATTTGTGAAAAAACTTAAGAATATAAATAGGTAGAGATGCATTTTAAAATAGAGTTAATGATTAAGACGTGAAATTTCTGAATACTGACATTTAAGTTACCTCAAATTCTTTCAGATTATTTATCTGTCATCTTATTTACGATTAAAAACACAATGAGGTTTTAAATTTTAAAAAAAACCACTTCTAACTTTTCTCCGTAAGTGTTGCATAATCTTAAATTAAAATATCTAAAATGAAACTACCAACAAAATTATTCACAATGCTTTGCTTGTTAACGTCATCGTTCATACTTGCACAAAGTCCCGTAACTGGGTTTATGAAAAAAAACAATAAAGGTGCTGCCGTTATTTCCTATTCTTGGGAAAAATATGACAAAGTCTTTTTTGTACCACAAGAAGTGGATGGAATACCTGTATTTAATGAAGTGACAAACACCAGTATTTCTGTTTATGGAGAATACGGTATTACAGACGATTTAAACGTTGTTTTCAATGTGCCCTATATTAAGTCTGAAGGAGATGCGAGTGAAGCAACCCTCGACAATCTTGGATTTGAAAATACAAGAAAAGGTATTCAGGATTTAAGTCTGTATGTAAAATACAACTTTCACACCTTTAATATTGGAGAGAACCAACTGAGTTTTATAGGTTCTGTAGGTCTTGAAACGCCACTTAGCGATTATAAGGCAGATGAAGGACTTCAGTCAATCATTGCCATTGGTAACCACGCCAGCAGTTTTAATGCAATCGGTCTTGCAAACTTCAAAACCAAATCTGGGTTTTTTACTACAGGACAAATAGGCTACAGTTTTAAGGATAGTGGTGTTCCAGATGCATTATTAAGCCAACTGAAAGTTGGGTACGCCGCATCAAAATTTTATGTTGATGCGTATGTAGCAAACCAACTATCTGATAAGGACGGAGTGGACATTCTTGGAAATGGATTTACAGGATATTTTCCAGCAACTCGCGTAAACTATACACGCGTTGGTGCTAGTGTCTATGCACCTTTATTTGAAGGGATTGGTGTTACTGCAGGCGCAAACAGTTATGTTGCAGGACGTAATCTTGGTAAATCCACTGGGTTTTACGGCGGATTGGTTTATTCTTTCTAAAAAATTATTAATTTCTTAAAATACACTAAAATGAAAAATATATATCTTAAATCAATAATGGCATTAGCCTTAGTTTTCACATTCAGTTCTTGTGAAACCGAATCAAATTTTGAAGATTCAGAACCTTCAATATCTTATATTGCAGTTTCTAATCCAAACTTTAGTGCTTTAGAAGCTGCAGCAACCTATGGTGGTTTAGCAGGAGTTTTAAGCAATAAGAATCCAAACCATTCATCTGGAGATTATACAGTATTTGCGCCCAATAACGATGCTTTTGCACGTCTAGGGTTGAATGAAAATAATTTAGGGGTTCTTCAACAAGCATTCTTAACGAATACCTTACTTTATCATACTTCCAACGGAAATATTATGGGTAGTTCCCTCACAGATGGTGCCTCTTTCGGTTCTGCTATAGGAGTGAATAGACGCATTATACAACGTGGATCAGACACCTATATAAATGGATCCAAGATATTGGCTACAGATATAAACGCGAGTAATGGAACAGTACATGTTATTGATAAGGTTATGATTGCCACAGGAGGTGATATTGTTCAATCTGCAATAGCTTTGAGTACGGCAAAGGTTTTTAAACAACCAGAATTGACTTTCCTTGTTGAAGCTGTTATATATGCAGATTTAGCTGGCGCTTTAACCGCCTCAGATGGTAGCCCATCCTTTACGGTTTTTGCACCGACAGACCAGGCTTTTAAAGATTTAGGAACAGCCTTAGGATTAACTTTTACCAAACCAGAAGATATTAGACAATTGCCAAAACAAGTTGTGGCAACCGTATTGTTAAATCATGTAATAGCAAATGGAGGGAAATTTACAAGTGAACTTAATGCTGGAACGTTAAGCCCACTTGGTGGCGATCCACTAACATTAGGAGCTTATAACAATGGCACACTAAATGTTGGCGGAGTAGGAAATGGCGAACCTGCAAATATGTTTATTCCAGACGTTCAAGCTACTAATGGGGTTATTCATGTGATTGATAAAGTACTATTACCGAATCTATAGTTGTTTCTTTTTTTTTGTTAATTAAATGTAACAGCACCGTGAGTTTACGCTCATTGGTGCTGTTTTTTTAGTGAAAGAATCTGGTTTTGATTATAGAAGATTATTGCTTTTCATTAGTAAAGTTTCGCCACTAATGGCTTTAAATTTAATGAGCAATTTATAAAGCAACTTCCACCTTTTTTAGAAATCGAAGGGAGCTATCAAGCTATTCCATTAAAGCAAATACGTGCTGTCAATTCGATTGTTATCATAAGGTATAAGCTTATGAAATTTTAATTTTAAGAATTACTGAACTTTTAATTCACTAGGAAATAGAGAATACGAAACGCTTCGCTTTTGTAGTTTTTAGACAGATGAAGATGACTATAAGGATCGCGATATTGAACGATTTAATTCTTATGATTGAAGTCGCTAAAAGCTACAAACTGCAACTGCCAACTGCTACTTATTTACATAGTTCATCAAATCCAAATCATTCCCCAAAAGAACTTCGTTGGAATTAATACGCTTCTCAAGCGGTCCATTTTCAAGTTTTAAAACCCCACGTGGACAAACTGCTGAACAAACTCCGCATCCTACACAGCTTGAACGTACAATGTTTTCACCCTTTTGAGCGTATGCACGCACGTCGATACCCATTTCGCAATAGGTAGAACAATTTCCGCAAGAGATGCATTGTCCGCCGTTTGTAGTTATTCTGAAACGTGAAAATAATCGTTGTTGAAATCCAAGAATTGCGGCCATAGGGCAACCCATTCGGCACCAAACCCGGCTACCAAAAATAGGATAGAACCCAACGCCTATTACGCCGCTAAAAACAGAACCGATTAAGAAACCATAGCTTTTTCGAAGCGTTTCTGGTTCAAAAAAGAATAATGTTTTTCCTGAAAAGTAATGAAAACCTATAAGTGAAATTATAATGATGAAATAACCAATAGCTCCAAAACGAGCATCTTTTTGTAACTCTTCTCTTTTAAAGATCCAAACGCCGGCAAATACAATAGTTAAAAGGACAGCCACGCTAATTAAGAAAGTATTTTTGGTAAGCCAATATTTTGAAGAATCATCGCCTAAATAACTATAAATTACGGCAGTTGTCATTAATACAACAAAAACCAAAACACTGTGAATAACCCAGCGTTCCACCTTCCAGGCAACTTGTCTTTTATCACTTAAATGACGAAAGGAATCTCCAGCAGTTTCCGCTAAACCACCACAACCACAAACCCAAGAACAATACCAACGTTTACCGTATTTGTAAGTCAAAATTGGTGTAATTACAAAGATTGATAGAACTCCAAAAATAAGAAGTCCTAAACCAACATCACCTGCAGAAATAAATTCATCAATTCGGTATTGCTCAAAATTGTAATAGTTGAGTGGCCAAATATTTTTTAGGTCGTAGTAAGGTAATTTAAAACTGTCTGAATTCAATCGGGACATAAGTTCGGGTATCAAAAAGGCGAAACCCATCTGAAAAAACATAACCGAAAACGTTCTAAGTTTTTCGTATTTATTATGACGATATTTTAAGATGAATTTTATTCCGAAAGCTACAATCGCTAACGTATAAAGTGTTCCGTAGAGAAACCATTGGCTTGCTGGCCCACCGCTTAGCAATTTGCTTAAAGGGTCAAAAAGAGCAATAATTCCTTTATTATCTCCATCCTGCACTAAGCCCAAATACTGCGGAAACCAATACAAAACCACATAAAATAGCGTTAGAGTAATTCCTAAAATCCATGCCCAAAATCCACGGCTAGTAAGCGATTTAAAGTAAACGCCATCGTTTTTAATCCCTTCGTGTTTGTTTAAATAAGCAGCGGTTGAAAACCAAATAATATCAACGGCAATCATCGTTAAAGACAAACCGAGCCATAAGGTTTTATTAGGAAAATCAAGATTGAACAATGCTAAAAAAAGCAAAGCCAAACCCAACAAACCAATAGCTGAAGCGATTTTTTGTTGGGTATTTATAGTTTTTGGCGGCTCGCCAGTAAGAGACATATTTCGTTGAACGGTGCTCATATATTTGGTTTGTTTTATTTAAACAGTTACGTTTTGTCTGTTATATGCTGAAAGAATCTCCTTTTCATATTTTTTAAAAAACTCAGGATCAAAATTGGCTAGTTTAAGGTTTTGAATTACATAATCCACACTTCTTTTTTCATCCAACCAACTATCAAAAACTTCGTGTTTCATTCGTATTCCGAAGGTATTTATTCCCAGAAATTCATTTGAAATTTTATTGTATGAAATTGTAATACAACGCAGGTCGCTGCTGCATTTCCAATGAAATTGTTCTTCATAATCTTTACGTCTTTGTTCAGAAAAAACCCAACCGTAGGTTTGATATTCAATATCAAAAAACTTGGCACTGTTAAACCAGTTTCCTGGATTGTAATCAAAAGATTTTCCGCAGATGGTTTGCGCCAAGGCTTCGCCCATCATTCGCCCTGTGTACCAAACGGCTTCAATTGGCGGACGATTGCCTATGGGTTCGTGCTGTTGTGCACAATCGCCAATGGCATAAACGTTTTCAATATTGGTTTCCAACTTTCGGTTTACCAAAATACCTTTATCGGTTTCAATTTTTGAATTTTTCAAGAAGGAAATATTCGGCTTTACGCCAGTAGTTATTCCCACAACACAGCACGGAATTTCTTCGCCGTCTTTTGTTAAAACAGCTCTCACATTTCCGTTGTCGTCGCCTAAAATTTTATCGAGTTCTGAATTATGACGAAGATCAACGCCGTGAGATTTTATATGTCGTGAAAGCATTTCCGCTTCACCATAAGGTAAAGCATTGGTCCAAAAAGCATCTTCGCGAACGAGCATGGTTACTTCAATATTTCGGGTTCGGAGCATTTCCGCCATTTCCACGCCGATCAATCCGCCGCCAATAATTACTGCTCGTGGGCATTCTTTATTATTAGGAGCATTTTTTTCAAGATTTTCTAAATCCTGCTTAGAAACCAGACCTTGAACGCCATTCAATTCTAGGCCTTCCCAGCCAAAAGTATTGGTGGTGGAACCCGTGGCAATAATAAGTTTGTTGTAATTAATAGAACCACCTTCTTTAAAATGAAGCGTTTTAGTATCCGTATCAACTCTTTCAACAAAGCCTTTTTTCAGTTCCAGTCTGTTTTTTTCCCAAAACCAAGATTCGTAAGGTTCAATGTCTCGCCAACGCATATGTCCCATATATATGTACATTAGTGCGGTTCGGGAGAAAAAATGATCTGTTTCAGCGGAAATTATGGTTATCTTTTTGTCGGAAAGTTTTCGGATGTGTCTTGCAGCAGTAATGCCAGCAATTCCGTTGCCAATAATGACGATGTGCTCCATAATTAGGAAGTTATTTTGGTTTAGTTACTTTTCAGTCGTTTATAAATTTACGCAATTACAAGTCGGTTAGATTTAAAAGGGCTATTAAAGTTTCGATAAATTCTAAAATAAAGTGCTACATTCATCACTTATTTATGAATAAAATGAAGTTAATTCGCCATTCTTTAGTCTGTATTTTTCTATTTCCTTTACTTTTAGGATGTGTCCAAAAGCGCGATTCTTCGAAGGTATTAGCCTCTGAAAAACACGAAAATACAATTGAAGAATCAATTACTTTAAAGATAAACGGCGTTAGTTTCGTAGCTTCCAAAGATTCTATTCTGCCCCAAAATATTCTTCCTTTAAAAGAAATTCACGCTAATTACGCCGCTGTTATGCCTTTCGCTTTCATAAAGAGCTTGGGACATCCTGAAATTATTTACAATCAACAACGGCAATGGTTCGGCGAAACGAAGCAAGGAGCGAAGCAATATATAAATATGCTTCACAAAAATAATATTCAGGTAATGATGAAACCACAAATTTGGGTCTGGAATGGCGAATTTACAGGGCTTTTGAAGATGGCTTCGGAAAATGATTGGCTTGAACTTGAAAATTCCTATAGAAATTTTATACTAGATTTTGCGAAAGTAGCCGAAGCAGAAAATGTAGAATTATTTTGCATCGGCACCGAACTTGAAAAATTTATAGAACATCGTCCGGAATATTGGCGAAATTTGATAGTTAAAATCAGAATGGTTTACCAAGGAAAACTTACTTATGCAGCAAATTGGGACGAATACAAACGCGTGCCGTTTTGGAAAGACTTGGATTATATTGGGGTCGATGCTTATTTTCCTATTTCAGAGAATAAAACTCCAACTGTTGAAGAATCTAAAAAAGGTTGGCAACGCTGGAAAGATGAAATAAAAACATTTTCAGAAAAGGAAAACAAAAAGATTCTTTTTACCGAATACGGCTATAGAAGCGTTGATTTCGCTGGAAAAGAACCTTGGAGAAGCGATCGAGAAATGACTTCATTAAATCTTGAAGCTCAAGCAAATTTACTGGAAGGTTTATACCAATCTGTTTGGGAAGAAGATTGGTTTGCCGGTGGCTTTCTTTGGAAATGGTTTATATCTCACGAAAATGTTGGTGGCGAAAATGATAATCAATTTACACCTCAAAACAAACCTGCGGAAGCGGTTGTGAAAAAGTATTATTTACAGAAATAACTAAACCTGTTTTTCTGATAAAGCCTTTCTTGATGATACTTTATGAGAGGTTTCCTTTTTTGAAATTTTTATGTGATTCAAATAGTAATTGTAAAGTTCATCAGCATCTGCCCCGAACCACTTTTTTACATAAATAATCAAAAAATGATATTGCAATGTCCAAATTCCTTTTTGCTTATAAAGCCTTGCGGAAGTTGTAAGCCACTGTTGGATCACTACAAACTTCTTTCGTTCGTAAAGTTCGTTGATTAAAATATTGTCTTCATAAATGATGAAAGTTTCATCAAAACCGCCAATTTCGTTGAAGAGTTGTTTCGTAATAAACTGACTTTGGTCGCCTCCACGGGAAGCTCGCCAGCTAAATTGCGTGAGCCATCCCGCAAGTTGAAGCCACCAATGAGTATGGTCAAATTTCATTCTAAAACATCCCGCCGGGTTTCCTTTTTCAACTTCAGAAATAATATAGCTGTCGAAATTTTTCGGAGGAAATGAATCTGCGTGTAAAAAGTAAAGTATTTCGCCAGAAGCTTCAGTTGCACCTTTATTCATCTGTTTTGCGCGTCCTTTTTCTGAAGAAATAACTTGAATGGAAAAAGCCCTGTCTGGTTTTAAAAACCTGACGGGGCTAGATGCGCTTTTCGCAAAATCTGTAATGAGTTCCTTTGTGTTATCTGTGCTTCCACCATCCACCAAAATAATTTCTGCACTGTTCTTTCCCGAAAGATTTTCAGAAAGATGACTCAATAATTTTTCAATGGTTTCGGCTTCGTTTAAAACCGGGATGATGATACTTAGCATTAAATAATTTCTGGTTTCAGGTTTCTTGCTCAATTATAGAAACGCTTCAAATATAAGATTTATAAAGAAAAGGCACGCGATAAATCGCGAGCCTACTTTTACTGAAAACTGAAAACTTATTTCTGTTCGTTCAAATTCCAGTTATAATCTTTGTATGAAATTGTAGCTCCCATATTGATTTTGGTTTTGGAATATTGATTGATGTAACCAATTACATCCTGTTTTCCGTTCATCTTAAAATCTTTTTGATACCAATCAAAAACTGAGGATAGCTTTGGGCTGTTGGCAGAAATATCGTTTTTATCACTATTGATAAATTCCTTAGTAGCGCGATCCAATTGTTCGTTAATTTTGGCTGCTGTAAAAGCTTCATTCAATATTTTTGGACAAGAAATTGAAGCACAATTTATGGCGAAGTGAATGCGCGGTTCATTCATTTTTCGAAGGATTCCGTTTTCAATTCCGCCTAAAGACAATTCTTTGCTTCCAATAGAAACGCGACCTTTCGTCCAATTACCGTCAATATCTTTGATGCTTTTTACAGGATAATTCTCCACGATCAATTTTACCGTTGCTGCATTGTATATATTAATGTAATAAGCTAATAATTCTTGCACACTCCAATCGTTTGAAGGATTTTTTTCCGAAAGCATTTTTAGATACCCATCCAGTTTGGCTTGGTCTTTTTTAAACCCTTTATAGTCAACTAGACCTTCACTATTTACGTGTTTTTTTAATAAAGAGTTCCATTCAGAATGGTCTACATTTACTGCGGAATTTGCGGTTGTAGAAGTAAGTTCCATTTTCACTTCTTTTGTAGGTTGCCCTTGACTGCTCACGCCTGCGGCAGAAAGAAGGTTGCAACTTTGCGTACTAAAAGCCACTAAAAGGACTGTGGCAATATTGAATAAGGTTTTCATTTTTGTTTGTGTTTTACTGTTTGCAATACTTACGAAACATTTCGTTGTTTGGTTTTGACAGGATAAAGTGTTTGGCCTACAAAATTTTTCGGAAAATTTTCATCTCCATCGAAGCCCAAGGCAATGTCTCTGCCGTCGTGCGGGATATGATCGGTTCTGAAAAGGTAGTCCCAAAGGCTTAAACTAATCCCAAAATTAACGCCGTATTGTGCGTTTTTTGGCAAAACTTTGGCGTGATGCCAGATGTGCATTTTTGGGTTGTTCAATACATATTTAAACCTTCCGTAGTCCCAACCAATATTTGCATGATTTAAATGACCGATAGCTAGTGCCGTAAAATGAACGATTGCAACAGCTTCTACATCAAAACCTCCAATTATTGCAAGAGGAATATAAAGTAATGATTTGTAAACTATAGGTTCCATCCAATGGTAACGAAGGTGAGCGGCAAAGCCCATTTCCTTTACGGAATGGTGGAGTTTGTGGAAATTCCAAAGAAAGGGAACGCGGTGAAGTAAACGGTGAGTATTCCACTGCACAAAATCAGTAACCAAAAAAAAGATTAAAAGTCCCATTCGAAATGGAAGTGAATTTAAATCAAACAAATGAAAACTTTCAATAGACAAACCAATATAGGCCAAAGCATCATCGAAAAGTGCCTCAGTTGCATTAGATAGAAAAATCAGGACAATTAAATTCAACAGAAAGAAGTTGAAAAACATATAAAAAGTATCCAACCAAAAATCCTTTCTAAAGACTTTTTGATTTTTTCGCCACGGAAACAAAAGTTCCAAACTCCAAACCAGAAGAGATAGAATAATCAACCCATAGAAATAGTTTTCCCAATGGAAACTGGTTATTTCGCTCCACAAATAATTGAAGTAGCCGTGGTAGGAATTTTTAAATATTTCGAGGTATTTCTCCAAGGTTTTTTGGTCGTAAATAGTCGGAATTGTTTACAAATGTTTAATCAACTCAGTAAACAAAGTTATCATGGCAGGTTCAGCTTTTTCAGCAGAAGCAATAATATCAGCAATATTCACAGGTTTCAAATTTTCTGGGTCACATTCATCAGTTAATACCGAAATTGCCGAAACTGGAAGGTTTAAATGGTTTGCAACAATAACCTCTGGCACGGTGCTCATACCAACGGCATCTGCGCCAATTATTTTTAAATATCTATATTCTGCGCGGGTTTCCAGTTGTGGACCAACAACGCTAGCGTAAACTCCTTTATGAAGGGTTATGTTTTCATCGGAAGCAATTTGAATTAATTTTTTATTCATTTCAACGTCATAGGGTGCGCTCATATCCACAAAACGTTCACCCATTTTTTCAACGCCACGGAAGGCTAGGGGAGAGTCGCCTTGCAAATTAATGTGGTCGTCAATAAGCATAATTTCTCCTTTTTTGAAGTTGAGATTTATTGCTCCAGAAGCGTTGCTCACTAACAACTTTTTTATGCCTAAAAGGTGCATAACGCGCACAGGAAAAGTAACATCACGCAACGAATAGCCTTCATAAACGTGAAAACGGCCCTGCATTACAATTACTTTTTTTCCTTCCAAAGTACCATAAATCAGTTTTCCTTTATGAAATTCTACCGTGGCGGTTGGAAAATTTGGAATGTGATTGTAGCTTACTTCAGCTTCAATTTCAACGTTTTCAATTATTTTTCCAAGACCTGTTCCTAAAATAATTCCTACTTCAGGATTTTCAAATCCGCGTTGTTGAAGATATTCTGCTGCTCCTTCAATGTATTTTGTAATGCTCATAATTTATCATCGTGTTTTTATTGACATAAGATGAAAGGACTTAAGACGTAAGACAAAAAAAAATCAAAAATTAGCTTTTGAACCAACACTATTTTGTCCTACATCCTAAGTCTTACCGTCTTAAGTCATTTTTTTTATTGTTATCCAAATAAGGTGGTAAAAATTGCTGAAATTCATCCACGTTTTTAATGTCTTCGAAATAATCTATATCGTTTCGCTCTTCTAGAAGAACGTATTTTTCGTCTTTTAAATCCTTCAAAGTAGTTTCTAATACGCTACTTGTACCCCATTCTTTATTTTGAAAGATCTCTGAATTGAGTTCTTTCATTCCTAAAAGGTAATAGCCGCCATCCGTTGCGGGACCTATTGTAAATTGGTTAGTTTGTAACGAATCAAAAGCAACTTCTAAATCGTTTTTATTCAAATCGAACATATCACTGCCAATAATGATTGCTTTTTCATAACCCATTCCGAAGATTTCTGAAAAAGCATTCTTCATCTTTTCACCTAGATCACCTTCAGATTGTAACTTTTTTCTGAAAGTATCTGCATCCCAAATATCTTCGCGATGGATGTTTTCAGAATAAAAAACATATTTATCGACGTTCAGGTTTTTGGTAAGTTCAACCGTATGCTTCAGAAGAAATTTATAGATTTTTAAAGCACTTTCATCGCCGACTGTTTTTGCCAAACGTGTTTTCACCTTCCCCAATTCAGGGTTTCGAGTGAAAATAATAAGTGCTTTTTTTGAGGTCGGAAAATGAAAATCGGAGGCCATTTCATTGTCGTCGCTTGTGTCTTTTTTAGAAAGTAAGCCCATTTTTTAAAATCGTCAATTTAAAATCAATAAACCGGATTTCCGGCATTTAAATATTTACTCCACATTTTAGAAAAGGTATGTACGTTTTCTGTTTCTCTTCCTGTGGAATCAATCACTGGATATTCCTTGTTTTTCCATTCAAAGATACCACCGTAAAGATTTTTCACATTGGTAAATCCCGCTTTTTTTAGTTTTTCACCAATTTGTTCGGAACGGATTCCCACGGAACAATATACTATTATGGGTGCGTTTTTCTTTAATCGCTGCAGCTGTTTTTCTTCGGAAGAAAAATTGTTGAAGCCAATGTTTTTAGCTGAAACAATGTGGCTGACATTAAATTCTTGTGGCTCGCGCGCATCAAGAATCACGACAGAATCGTTCATTTGCAACATTCGTAATCCTTCTACCGAGATGTATGGAATACTGCGAGTATTATAAATTTGCAGCAAATCTTCTACGTTTTTCTGGGCGAAGCTGCTTGCTGTGATTAATAGTAAAAGAAAAAAGATTGTTTTTTGTTTCATAAATTTTATAATGGAATGCCAAAACCTTGCCAACCACTCTCAATGGCAGGAAGTATTTCAGTATTGTTCCAAATTCCGGTAGTTATCGTTCTCGCATATTCCTGTGGAAGCAAACCGTTTTGCATTAATTTACTGGTTAGCATAAAGTTGTAATCCATTCTGTGGTGTGAAAAAGTTAGTTCGTCTTTTTTATCATTTAGAATCATATACCAAACTTGGGGTGTTCCATCGTTTGCGGGCATTCCAATAACACCTGGATTTAACCAAATTTTGTTTTCTTGAGTATGATGAAAAGGCAAACCACAATGGCCTGCAATAATTACATCGCTTTTAGTTGCTTTAAGGTCTTCAAGTTTGGTTTCCCAAGGAGTAGATTTAAAAATAAATTCTGAAACATTGAAATAGGAGCCGTGAACAACGGTAACTTTCTTTCCCGCATATTCAAATTGAAGAAAATCGGGCAAGGTTTTTATAAAATCCAACGAGCTTTTTGAAAGTTTGCTTTGCGCAAACGGATACCATAGTTGCGAAAAACCATCGCATCTGCCGCCTTCTTTAAAATCGCAGCCACAATCTTCGGCACCTTCGCTTAATTGAATTTCCACATTTCCAACAATACTTTTGGCACCCCAAATTTTAAAAAGTTGAACGGTTTCTTCAGGTTGGGCACAATAGCCCACAATATCTCCTGTGCAAATACAATTTTCTGGAGGAATATTTTCAGATTCAGCAATGCTTTTTAGCTTTTCCAAAGCTTGCAAATTGCTGTAAACGCCACCAAAAAGCAAAACTTTGCCTTTTAGATTTTTTATATGTTCTATTTTTTTATCCAAGTTGGTATTAAATATAAAAGTATGCAACTGCCAATTCCCCAAATGTTTACCCAAAGTAGCTCTGCGTATTTTCCTTCAGTGAAAATGAGTTTTTTCGGAAAAATTTCAAAAACTAAAATAAAGCCGAAAGCGATTCCTGTAAATACACTTACGTAAAAACTCACTTTTGGGACTTTCATTTTCCAAAATAAAAACACCGGTGTAAGCCCAATTACCATCGTTCCTGATACAGTTGTTGCGGAAAGAATTTCGGCATTCAAAAATACTGGAATGGTTCCCAATATCGCAATAATTACCATTGATAATCGTCCAAAAGTTAGGTTTTTCCCCAGCTTCAAATCTACTGACAATAATTTCGAAAAGGAAGAAAAGGTGGAATCTAAAGTAGAAGCTGCTGAAGTAATCATAATAAAGTTTATCACTAAAAGAATGATTACACCGAATGCTTTCCCAACCTCAACCGCGGCCTGACCTTCCATACCTTGCGTTTTAGCGTAAACTCCGATTACGCTAAAAAGTATTATACTTAGGGCTCCGAGCAGTGTGGCCCACAAAAAACTTTTAAGCGTGGTTTTTGGAGAACTCAAAAAAGCGCGATCCGTCAAAACGGGATCGTGGAACGGATAGCTAAACGATTGAATTATTGCCGCAAAAAATAAATTTAGGCCCAAGCCAAAACTCCAAGTCCCAGAACTTGCAACTTCAGAAACCGTAAAATCTTCCATCGAAAATATCTTCCAAAGAATAATACAAAGTAGAACTGCAAACAACCCCATTTGAATTAAATCTGTAAAAATGGAGCTGCTCAACCCGCCTTTCAGCGCATAAGCCAATGTTAAAACGGTGAAAACAATAATTGCCCAATAAAAACCTGAACTTCCCTGTTCGCCAAAATAAGTGCCGATTACCATCGTATTACTCCAAACTTCGTTGAACAAACGAATCGCAATCAAAACTGAAAAAACCCGCATTGCACCTTTTCCAAAACGGCTCGTTAAAAAATGGTGAATACTCGTAAAACCGCCATTTTTTCGAAGAAAATAGATAATGATTCCCGCTACGGCAAAAGATAAATAATAACCAGCATAAGCAACACCACCCACAATCCCGAAATCGAGACCGAGATTGGCAGCATTAGTAATACTTTTCGCAAAAATCCACGAAATGATGAGGCTACCAGTAAGCATAAAAGCGCTCGGGGCTTTTTTGCGATGCGTTGCTTTAAAGAATTGATCTGTGGTTTTGGCCAATGGCGAAAGGAAAAAAAGTATCAAACTAGATACAATTATCAATGCCCATTGCCAGATTTCTACGTTCATAAAAGGGTTTCAGGTTTAAAGTTTCAAGTTGCTCAACTGTTTCCATTAATTTCGAAATATTTTAGATTACAATTATTCATCCCACCAAACTGGGAAATTGATGCTGTTTCCGTTTGTGTTTGATGCTGCTTCATTGTAATTGTCCGCATTTAACGCCTGTTCTTCTGCGGGATAAGGCATTCTTACAGGGATTAATCCGTCATTTAAACTTGCGGCAATTGGCTTCAATATTGGAAAACCAGTTCTGCGATATTCAACCCAACCTTCATAACCGTTGATGATGTTTGCAATCCATTTTTGAGTAATAATTTGTTGAATTGGAGTTGTTCCGGAAGCATCAAAGGCAGCTGGACCCGTTAAATAATCTGAAGGCATTGGCGTGTTCCAATATTCAAAAGCTAGCGTTACGCCAGTTTCGTATAAATCTTTTGCGTTTGCGGTAATCAAACCTTTTTGGGCGGCTTCTGCTAAGTTTAAATAGGTTTCCCAAGCAGTTAAAAAATTGGCGTCTAGCGTAGATGTATCATCGCGGAAAACGGTTCCTGCGAGTGAATAATCTGCTAAGTTAATAGAAGTGTTTGAAGCATCAATTCCGTTTATCAATCCATTAAATTCATTGTTTGTTGAGTTTTGAAAGGGACGAAAAAGCTTGCCAATTCTGTCATCATTCAAATTGAGCATTATATCTTCCATCGTTTTGGAAAGCACAAAATTGTTGAAATCGCCCACCCGAAGTTTTGCTAAACGGAAACGGTTTGGATCTGTATTTGTAAAGTTGAAAATTGCGTTTTCAGAATTACTTTGAATAAAATTTCCTTCGTTATAAATAGTTTGCAACTGTGCTGAAACATCAACTTTGGCTGAAATGCGTAGCAATGCTTTAATTTTTAAAGCATTCGCAAACCTTACCCAACCGTCCAAATTTCCGTTGAAAAGTATGTCGCCTTCCAGCGGAATTACATCGTTGTAATTGTTGATGGCAGCAATTCCTTTGTTAAGATTATCCAGAATTCCACCATCTGCTAAATAGATATCTTCCTGTTTATCGTACTTCGGTGTAACAGTTCCATTTACGCCGTTGAATGCTTCGCTATATGGAACATCTCCGAACAAATCCGTCAATCCCGAAGCCATGTATGCCTTCATAATTAAGGCTGGACCTTCGTAAACTGAGTAAGTTTGAACCGTTCGAGCTTGGTTCAGTAAAATTTCATTATCGCGAAGGTTTACGTAAAAAACCGGCCAAGGATTTCCACCTAATTGAGGCGATTTCAAAGCGTGTCGGTCAAAGAGATTAAAGTCAATTGCAGTTCTGTGTTGCGAAAGCAAATCGCCCGCAACAAAACCTTCGTAACTCATTTGTTCTCCAAAATCATAAATTACTTGACGCAACAAAAGACTTGGTTGCACGCTATTTGGCGCGTTTGGGTTTGTATTTATTTCTTCGAAATCTTTGGTACATCCGTTTGCTACAAGCAGACAAATTAGACTGAAAATATATAGTGTATTTTTCATATTATTTAATGTTAGTGGTAAACATCTCCCCTAAATCCCATCTTCGAAGAGGGGACTTGGCTCCCTCCCTTTGAAGGGAGGGTTGGGGTGGGATGTTTTGTTAGTTTTTCAAATCTTGAGTTTATTAAAAAGTCAAACCTGCTTTAAATCCAATACTTCTCGTTGAAGCATAACTCATATCTTCAACACCGCTCACAAAACCATTGCCTTGAACCGCGATTTGTTCTGGATCAAAGTGTGGAATGTCGCTAATGGCGAAAATGTTTCGTCCAATAATTGAAAAATTGATTGTTGCGCCATCATTTAATCCTGCAAAACCTTTTTGAATTTCGAATTTATAACCGATGGAAAACTGCCGAAGCTTTAAATAGGAAGCGTCGTACGTATTATTTTCTTCGTGATTTCTATCGTAAAATTGACGGTAATAACTTTCCGCAGAAACGGCAGTTGTATTTGGAACGTAATTTGGGTTTTCAGGAGTTCCAATATTCACAACGCCTTGCGGAACAATATCGCCACGATCGCCTCCAGTTTCTGCAAGTTGACCGCCAACGGTTGCTAAAGCACGAGTTCGTGAAACCAATTCACCACCTTGTCGCCAATCGAACAGAAAGCCAAGATTCCATTTTTTATAGTTGAAACTATTGTTCCATCCCAAAATAAAATCTGGATTGTAGTTTCCTATTTTTTTCAAGGTATTATCAGCAATATATCTTCCTGCTGAAGTAAGAATGAAATCGCCATTTTCGTTTTTCAAATAACCAGTTCCGTAGATATCGCCAATTTCGCCACCTTCTTCTACTTGAAACCAAACGGTTTGATCTGCACTGTCATAAATTCTGCTGAAAGCCAGCGTCAATCGCCCATCTGTTTGCGGAAGACTTTCTACAACAGCCTTACTTTTACTGAAATTGAAAGTGCTATTCCAACTGAAATTTCCTGTTTTTATAGGAATTATATTCGCAACCAATTCAACGCCTTGCGAGCGAACTTTTCCACCGTTTACAACTTGTTGGTTATAGCCAGATGAAATTCCTATTGGTAAAGAAATAATCTGATCTTCGGTTAAAGCGTTGTAATAAGTGAAGTCAAAATTCAAACGATCCCTGAAAAAGCGAACGTCGGCACCTAATTCGTAGGAAGTTACCAGCTCTGGTTTCAAATTAGCATTTGGAATGAAATTTTGATTGCTAAAAGTTGGCTGACCTGCATACGGAATCTGCGATACAAAGGCTCCCGAAGTCTGGTATGGACTTGTATCATTCCCAACCTGAGCAATACTTCCGCGAAGTTTTGCGAATGAAATAAAACTCGGAAGTTTCGCCGCATTTGAAAGTATAAAACTCAAAGAAGCCGAAGGATAAAAGAAGGAAGTGCCATCAACCGAAAAAGGTGTTGCTAAAGCGCTAGACCAATCGTTTCGAGCAGTTAAGTCTAAATATGCAATATCTTTAAATCCAAATTTTGCAATTCCATAAAAAGAATTAATTCGTTTTTGCGATTCAAATTGAAAAATTTGAATAGGCGACGCGGCATTATTCAAACTGAAAATTCCTGGTTGCGCTAAATTCAGTGCTTGCGATTGCTTAGTGGAAGCGGTTTGGTCTAATCTATTTCCTCCGGCAGAAATATCAAAAGAGAAATTTCCTAAGCTATTGTTGTAGTTGATTAAAAAGTCAGTATTTATTTCTCTGTAAAGCACATCGTCTTCGGCATAAGCTCCATTTTTAAAACGGTTACTGCTATAAGCTCTTCGGAATTCACGATTTTCTGAAGAATAATCCATTCCTGTTCGCAATGAAAAACTTAAATGATCCGAAAGATGCTGTCTAATTGAAACATTTCCAAAAACACGATCGCGATTAAAGGAATTTCTATTTTCAAGTAATGTGAAATATGGGTTATCAAAATAGGTGTAATTAAAAGAATAATGCTGCACATTTTCCAAACCTGGCTGCCAATATTGCTTCATATTTTTAATATTTAAAGAGCGCGGACCCCAAGCTACCAGAGCATAATTTACGTTTTCGCTTCCATAACCGTTACTGGGACGATTGTCGCTATTTGAATTTACGTAACTAATTGAAGTTGTAATTTCAGTTTTGTTTGACGGACGGAAAGTGAGATTTGCCGCAACTGTTTGTCGGTCAAGATTTACACCTGGAATAATAGATTCGCTTCTTACATCTGTAAATGAAAGGCGATAATTTCCGTTTCCGAAGTTATCAGAAACCGAAGCGTTGTTAATCGTGGTAATTCCAGTTTTGTAAAAATTCTTTAAATTATCTGGATGCGAAACAAAAGGTGTTGCCGTAATTGGCAATCCATTGTAAAGCGCAGTATCTCCGCCGCGAACCACACTTCCGTCAGGTAAATAAACGGGACTGTCATACTGCGGAATAAAATTGCCCACATCCAAGCGTGGTCCCCAAGAGTAACTTATTAAATCGTTGGTTCCACCACCAAGTCCGTCAACATATTCGAATTTGCCCGAATTTCCTTGACCGTATTCGTTTTGAAATTTTGGTAATTTAAAAGCTGTGTCCACGAAAAGAGAAGTGTTAATGCTTATTCCCATTCCTTTGGATTTGCTGCCGTCTTTCGTTTCAATAACAATCACACCGTTCGCAGCGCGCGTTCCGTAAAGCGCGGCGGCGGTTGGACCCTTTAAAACAGTTACAGATTCTATGTCGTCTGGATTTACTTCCATCGCTCCGTTTCCAAAGTCAATTTCCTGAAAACCAGCTGCGGCTTCATTCGTTACATTAAAAACGGTATTGTTGTTAATTGGCGTGCCGTCAATTACAAAAAGCGGATTGTTATTTGAAAAAGAAGCTTCACCGCGAATTGTGATTTTTGATGAAGAACCTACGCCAGTTGCGCCTTGGGTGATGGTGACG
Source organism: Aequorivita sublithincola DSM 14238 (assembly GCF_000265385.1). Lineage (NCBI taxonomy): Bacteria > Pseudomonadati > Bacteroidota > Flavobacteriia > Flavobacteriales > Flavobacteriaceae > Aequorivita > Aequorivita sublithincola. The sequence continues at coordinate 663,045 of NC_018013.1, read as the reverse complement.
CCAGCCAATTTTCCTGAAAGATTATCGAGAAAGTTAACCGATTTTACTTCAGAAATTTCTTCAGATTTTAAGGCTTGAACGGTATAGCCCAACTCGCGAGCTTCCCGTTTTACTCCGAGTGCCGTTACCACAACTTCATCAAGACTCGTTGTAGATTCGGCTAGAACTACGTTTATTTTAGTTCTATTTTCAACAGAAACTGTTTGCGTTGCATAGCCTATTGTTGAAAATTTTAATTTATTATTTTCGGAAACTGAAATAGAAAAGTTTCCGTTTTCATCAGTGGTTGTTGCTTTGCCATTGCTCGCTTGTATGGTTACAAATGGAATGGTGGTGTCATCAACCGCAGAAGTTACCGTCCCGGTAACCGTGGTTTGGGCGTAGCTGTATATAGAAAATAACAGCAATACGCATAAGTATATGTGCTTCATAAATTGTGATTAGTTAGAAAAATTAACTTTTTAGACCAACAGATTTTTAAAATCTATTATGTCTTGAACACGATTAAATATGAAGCAATAGGGGAGAACCTTTATTGTAATTGATTTCTTCCGAAGAATTTTGAAAGAAAAAAGGTGAGTATGAAATTATAATTTTTTCTGAAGAAAATAGAGAAAGAAGAATTTTTCTAAGTGCGGAACTAATATTTCTGAAATCATTTAAAACCGATTTAGCGTCAGAGATATTATCAATATCCGTAAGCATTTTTAGAAAAACAATTTTTATTTTTCTTGCAGAAAGTAATCTTGAAATATGTTTTGTTAACTGTGAAGTCTGCCAAGGAAGGTTTAGGAAAGTCTCTAAGTTAAATTGAGATTTATTCAATCCCATCATATAATAACCGCCGTCTTTTGAAGGTCCTAGAATTATTGGATTTTCTTCAAGTTTTTTAGCAGTTTCAATTAATTGCGAAGTTTGAAGTTGAGGCGTGTCGTTTCCAACAGTTATAACATTTTCAAAACCTTGATCGTACACAAACTGAATGGCATTCGTATATCTTTCGCCAAAAGTTTCACCTTTTTGTTCTTCTTCAGAAATTAGAAAGTAAGGCAGTTTACTGCGTTTTACTTTTTGAAGAGTCTGTTTGTTAAGTACGTCAAAAATCGCCGAAGATTTGCGGAACGGTTTATTTACAGCCTCTTGTTGGGCTGAGTTCGCAAAAATTAATATGGCGGTTTTTTGATTGGTCATTTTATTCCGCAACTGCACCTTGGCAGCTACTTCCTGCTCCTGCAGTGCAGCCGTAACAGTGCTGAGAAATTATAATTTTTCTGTCGTTTAAAATATCTTCGTTATATTCTGAAATATGCTGAATTTTACTCGCAACTTTCAACTCTAGCATTTGGTTGAAATCACAATCGTACAAATAGCCATCCCAGCTTATTGAGATTGTATTTCGGCACATTACGCTTTTAACAGCAGCAGGATTGTATGCTTCAACTAATTGATACATATAATCTTCATAGTTTTCAGAAGCAATCAAATAATCCAAAAATCTAGCAACTGGAAGATTTGTGATAGCAAAAAGATTGTGAAAATGTATTCGAAAATCTTCGAGCAAAGCTTTTTTGAAGTCTTTTTCCATACTGGCCTGGTCGCCGGGTAAATAGGCGCCGCTTGGATTGTAAACTAGATCTAAACGCAGATCGCTGTCTGGCATTCCGTAGCCAACTGCGTTTAGTTCTTGTAATGCTCTAATGGATAAGTCAAAAACACCTTCACCTCTTTGTTTATCAGTTTTTCCGCGTGTCCAGTGTGGCATGCTGCTTACAACATGTACATTGTGACTTTTGAAAAAATCTGGTAAATCGTAGTATTTTTTATTGGCGCGAATAATTGTCAAATTACTTCTGACGATGAAATTCTTAATTCCGGCTTTGCTTGCTTCATCCACAAACCAACGGAAATCCGGGTTCATTTCTGGAGCGCCACCAGTAAGATCCAACGTGTGCGCACCAGTGTTTTTTATAACATCCAAGCACTGCATCATGGTTTCGCGCGTCATGATTTCCTTTCGGTCTGGGCCGGCATCTACGTGGCAATGCTCGCAAACTTGGTTGCACATATAACCAACGTTTATTTGAAGGATTTCCAATTTATTTGGGCGAAGCGGGAATTGTCCTGTTTCCTTAATTTTTTCAGAAAAAGTAGGAAGCTCTCCGCTAGCAAAAATTCCGTTAGAAAGTTTTTCGAGTTGCTTGTTTGCTACTGCAAATTCGCTATCGCGTTTATGAAGGGATTGTTGTTTTTTCTTTTTTTCTTTAAGCATAAAAATTTTTATGAGTTTTATTCGAATGAATTATTGAAGTAGGTGAGAGATTAATCGCGAGGCTACATTTCCAATTTGTTTACTTTGTTCATCATCATTACTCCATGAACTAAGGTTGCGCCGCTTTTTATGGCTGCGCCTACGTGTATGGCTTCCATCATTTCCTCTTTCGTTACGCCTTTTTGCAGATTATCTTTTGTGTAGGCGTCAATGCAATAGGGGCATTGTTCGGTGTGCGCAACAGCTAGCGCAATTAAAGCTTTTTCACGGGCGGTTAGAGCGCCTTCTTCAAAAACTTTTCCGTAGTAATCAAAAAATTTATCGCCTAGTTCTTTACTCCATTCGGTGATGTTTCCAAATTTACGGAGATCGGCAGGGTCATAATAGTTATTGGAGGCCATGATTGATTTTAGTTATAGTTACGAAATTGAAACCATTTTGGTTTTTCAATAACGGTAAATATAGGGAGTAGTCTTTCAAAAATAGGATTGCTTACGATTTTTTTATGAGTTTAATCAAAAGTATATGCAACCCCGGTTTTTAGATTATATTGTGAATTTGGAATTCCTACCGCTGGAGTTTCGTCGTAGATAAAAGTGTAGGAAGTTTTAAAGGCAAAATTTTTAAAAACATCAATCAATAGGGAGCTTTGGTTAGAAAAGCGGTAGTCTCCAAAGTCCTTTAGTTTAGGTTGATAATATGTGGTGCTAATGAGGCTCATGGTTTTTGTTGGATAAAAACTAAACGATAGATAGGAGGTGCTTCTGAAATCTCGTTGAATTGGGGTTATGCCATCACTCAACTCTTCGTATTCATACATTAAATGTGTGCCTAAATAGACTTTGAATTTCTCTGAAGTGGTTACTTTAAATCTAGGTCCAGCACCAACAAGACCTCTGAATTCTATTTTTGAAACCTTGTTGTATTGTGCTTGTGTAAATGCTTCTAAAGCGATGCGCGGATGAAAACGGTAATTATAGCGAAGATGCGCTATGCCGGCATTTTCAAGTTTAGTGCCTTCTATTTTTTGAAACTCTATATCGTTTTTAAGCAAAACTAAATGCTTCTTCATTTTATATTGAATGTGAAAGCTAGAACTCACTTCAAGAGATTGATTTACATCGCGTTTTAAGGAAAAATCAAGGCTTGCAGAACCTGAAAATCCTGAGGTGTCTGTTACTTTCCGAAGTGATTCGGCATTGAGGATCTGTGATTTCGCGGAAAGCGAGAAGCAGATAATTATAAGCACAACTATATATTTCATCCTATTTTCAAATGATTGGTTAGTGAATTAAAAATAATAAAAAGATTTTACTAGGAAGATATCAGTTGTTTTCTAGATATGTTTTGAGAACCACTGCTTGGTTATTTTTTTCATCTTTTGCGCCGTAGAGGAGAGTAAGGCGTTTATCTTTTGCTGTTTCTAGTAATTTTTCAACTAAATCTGAATGATTTTTCAGTTCTTCATTATACTTTTTTACGAACGAATCAAAACGTTCTTCTTTATGGTCAAACCATTTTCGAAGCTCGGTTGAAGGGGCAATTTCTTTCATCCATTCGTCAAGTTTAGCATCTTCTTTGCTTACGCCACGTGGCCAAATTCTATCCACCAAAACTCTGAAACCATCGATTTTGGTGACATCTTCATAAATCCTTTTAATTTGAATATCCATATTTTTAAAATAACAAATAACAAATAACAAATAACAAATCCCAAATCCCAAATCCCAAATCTCATTTTCCGAATTAACGAATCACGAATTAACGAATCCCGAATAACTATTCTCCCCAGGTAGCAATTTCTTCCGCAGACCATAATTCTGGAAAAAACTTACGTTGCTGATATTTTGGGTGAAGGTATTTTTGCCATTCGGAACCTCCAGTTGCAGCTTTAGTCACGCCTTTGCTTGTTAAATAATGATTGGCGGTATCTAAATGAACCAGCGGCCAAGCTACGTTGTAAAAATGGTCAAACTGTTTTAGTTTATCTTTTAGTTCTTCGGAAGGGTTTTCCATTTGTGCAACCCTTTCTTCTAACGTTTTGCCTTTTGTTTTTTCAGCTAAATCCTTAAAATCATCTTCGTATTTCTCGATGAATTGACGTAAAGTTAAAGTCTTTTGGCCTGTTTTCCTATTGTATCCAGCGTCTTTCCAGTAGATGTTTTCAAAGTAATCTTCTAAGGTAGGATTTTCTGGTAAGCGTAGTTGGCCTTGGCTATTGATGAGATTTTCGAGTTTGGTGCAGTAAAGTTCTAAATAACGAAACGATGCACTTTGGAAACCACTAGCCGGCGTTAACGTAGAACGAAAGACGTTGTAATCGTCATAGTTCATCCCGTCTTTCATTATGTCGAAAGAAGTGATGAGCATTCGGGTGTACCTTTTTAGCCTGTCTAATTTTGTCATCCAAACATCTTCAGGAAGGTTTTCGCCTTCAGAAAGTTGTTTTATTTCGTGTATCATCATCTTTAAGGTAAGTTCCGTAACTTGATGATACATTACGAATATTTCTTCATCCTTAAAGTCGGTCCGCGTTTTTTGAAGGGAAAGGAGTGTGTCTACTTGAATATAATCCCAATAATTTATAGGTTTTGCCTGTAATAACCCTTTGAAATAGGTTTCTGGATTTTCGCCAAGGTCTATATATTTTTGTTTTATTGCTTCTATAATATCGTTGTTGTCCATAATGTTTCTGTGAATAAAAAAATTCCTTAAAAATAACAGATATTTTTATATTATTTGAAGTATTTTGAAATGACTTTTAAAGAAAAAGCCTTGCTAGAAATCTTCTAACAAGGCTTTTTTAAATTTTTGCTTAACGGTTACTAATAAAAATTAGCGCGGTTATCTTGGATGTCGGCTTTCTTTTTAAGAGCGTTGTAAACTTGACCTTGCGCTAATGGAGCTGCTTTAGCGCTCAGTTGGTTGGCGAAATTTACATATGATTCCATTTTAGGAGCTGGATTGAAAGCAGTTACTTTTACTTTATAAACCCCAGCTGTACCGTCTATTAATGAAGTAGATTCTCCAGGTTTAGTTCCGAAAGCGGCACCAACTACTTTAGGCTCATTATTTGCGCCAACAGTTGGATTTGCCATACTTATACCTGTTGCACTTTGAACCACAATATTCTGGCTTGCGGCAATTTCTTCAAGAGTACTGTCTTTAAGCGATTCGCGAATTTTTGCAGCTTTTTTCTGGTTGCGCAAAATTGGCGTTACTGTTGCAGAAGCATCTGCTGTTGGCATAAGGCCTTTATCGTTTTTGCGTGTAAGTTGTGCAATAACATATCCATCTGTAACGCTGAAACGTTTAGTGTCTCCAACATTTGAGTCCTCATTGAAAGCCCAGTTAACAATGGTTCGGTTTTGACCTATTCCAGGAATATTGCCGTCCATATTGTTCATTTTGTTTACGGGTTTCACTTCAAGATTCTGCGCTTTTGCTAGTTCGTCGAAATCTCCTTTCTGAACAGCAACTTCAAATTTTGAAGCATCTGAGAATACTTGGTTTATTGTTTTATCTGAAGGTTCAATGTTTTTTACAACGGTAGCAAGCTTAACACCTTTTTTCGGTTCTGATTGTTTAACTACTTCTACAACATGAAAACCAAAGTCGGTTTCAACTAGACCAATTGTTCCTACTGGGTTATTGAAGATAAAATTATCAAAAGGAGGAACCATTCTTCCAGGAGTTGAATTTCCTAAATCTCCACCCTTATCTTTAGAACTGTCATCAGAAAATTCTAAAGCAAGTGCAGCAAATTTCGATTTGTCTTTTTTCACAACACTCAAAATACTATCAGCCAATTTTTGTGCTTCTTCCTTAGTTCTTGTAACGGTTTCGGGAGCACGCATTGTACCAACGTAACGGATCAAGATGTGCTTAGATTCAGCTGAATCCGGCATTTTTTTAGTATCAATAACTTTAGAAAGATAAAGTGCCTTTTCAACTTGATAAGGACCATAAACATCACCTTTGTTCAAATTGATAAGTGTATCTGCAACAGTTGCAGGAAGGTCTTTTTTAAACATCCAACCGTCAAAATAAGGAAGGTCTGAATTAGCATTTACAAATTCCTCGTTATCTTTAGTGTGTCTAAACCCTGCAATCGTATCGTTTGCTTTAGTGTCTTTATTAAACTCAACTTTGTCATTCAACAAAGCAGTAACATCTGTTTTAGCTTCTTCTGAATCACTTTCAGATGGATTTTCAGCGAAGAATACATATTGAATGTCTGCTTGAGCCTCTACTTGATAGTCGTTTGGATGTGCCGCAACGTAATTTTTAATTTCGTCATCAGACACCTTCACGTCTTCATCTGCAATTTTAGTATAAGGAATCATTGCGTACTGAAAATTCAAGTTGTCATTTTGGAAGTGATATTCTTGTTCACCTTCGGCAACTGTGGAACGTAATCCACCTTTTATCATATTGTAATAAGTAGCTTGAAGCACACCATCGGCGGTGTTTTCTTCAAACTTAAGCCATTGTGCATACATATCTTTAGAAGAAGCTTTGATGCTGGCAATATATTCTTGGATTTTGCCATCATCTACTTGTCCTGCTTCGTTTAAGAAAGTTGGGTTATTAGCTAAAGAAGTTTTTAGTGCGTTGTCGATTTGTGCTTTTTCGACGGTAATACCAGCTTTTTCAATCTGCTCGTCCAAGATAACACTGCGCAATTCCCGATCCCAAACCATGTTCATGGCTTGTGCGGTGTTTCCATTTGGTCCCAAGTTACGTTGTGTGACTTCCACTTCTTCCATAAAAGTTTGTCTAGAAATGTCCGTTCCATTTATGGTTGCGATGGTGTCCTGACCTTTTGGACCACTGTTACCCTTGGTTAACACATCACTTAAAATAAAGGCAAAAAGTGCCAATGCAATAATAAGGATAAGGAATATCCCTCTTTTTCTAATACTGTTTAAGATTGCCATTTGATGTTCAAAATTTATATTCCTTTTCGTCGGTTTTGCCGAATGAGCGGGGTTTGGTTGTGATTTCCTTTTATCTCTTAATGTTAATCAAGGTTTTAGAGGATTTGTTTTTTAAATAATTCAGGTGGCGAAAATACCATTTTCCTATCACTAATAAAAAAGTAAAGCAAAAAAATTGAGGAAATGTTTGAAATCTAATCTTCGTGAACAACTTTAAGTTCCACGAGTTCAATTTTTGTGTTGGAAACTTCTAAGATCGTGAAGATAAAATCGTCAATTTCAACGGTCTCTCCTTTTTCTGGGATTTCTTCGGTGTGGTTTACGATAAGGCCGCCAAGGGTTTCGTAGTTTTCGCTTTCTTCCAAGTCAAATTTGTAGTTCTCGTTTAGGTAATCCACTTCCAAACGAGCAGAAAATTTGTAGTGATTTTCACCAAGTTCTTCTTCAATTAGTGCAATGCTGTCGTGTTCGTCTTCAATGTCGCCAAAAAGCTCTTCAATAATATCTTCAACGGTTATGATTCCACTTGTTCCGCCGTATTCATCAATAACCACGGCTATACTTTTTCGTTTTTTACTAAGAATGCCGAGAACATCTTTAATAAGCATTGTTTCTGGCACAAAAACCACTGGCATCAATACCTCCTTGAGGTTTGCTGGTTTTTTGAAAAGCTCAAACGAATGCACATAACCTAAAATATCGTCTATGTTTTCTTTATAAATCAAAATTTTTGAAAGACCTGTTTCTGTGAAAAGTTTGGCCAGTTCTTTTGGTGATGTTTCAATATCTACCGCCATAACTTCTGTTCGTGGAATCATTGCTTCGCGAGATTTTACTTCAGAAAAATCTAGCGCGTTCTGAAATATTTGTATTTCTGAATCCATTTCTTCCTTGGTTTCAGCGATGTCCATTTGTTCTGAAATATAATTACCAAGTTCCAGTTTGCTGAAACTTAGTTGCACGGTATCACCTTCAGACTTAAAGATTAATTTTAGAACCAAGTCTGAAATCCAAATGATGAATTCAGAAATTAAAGAAAAAAGAATGTAGAAGAAATAGGCAGGAACGGCAAAGATTTTCACTAAACTATTCGCATAGATTTGGAAGAAAACTTTCGGAAGAAATTCCGCAGTCATTAAAATTACTAAAGTGGAAATAATGGTCTGGATCAACAAACCGCTAAACCCTGCAATGGGGATATATTCCATCAAAAGATCGCCCATAAAAAATCCGTAGATAACTAGGGCAATGTTATTGCCAACAAGCATGGTAGCAATAAATTTTGAAGGACGTCTCGTTATTTTTTTAAGAATTCCAGCTAGGAAGTTGTTCTGCTTCTTTTCAATCTCGATGTGGATTTTGTTGGAAGAAACGTAAGCGATTTCCATCCCCGAGAAAAAGGCGGAGAGGATAAGCATTGTTAGTATGATTATTATACTGTAATCCATTTATAGATTCAAGGTTCAAGATTTGAGGTTCAAAGTTAGGGTTTCGACAACTTGAAACCTGAAACTATTTATTCCGTTCTTCAATTTTCTTTCTGAAATTTCTTTTGAAGAAAAACATAAAGACAGCGACTACTGCAATAAAGATAAAAAGATAAGCCTGATTTGGTTCGGTGCTCCATTTATTTATTGCTTCATAAATAAAAAAGGCTGCGAATATAAGGTATGCGTATTCAAAAAAGCGGTATAATTTACTTAACATCTTCAGTTTTTGTTTTGTCAACTAGTTGAACTCCTTGATTTTTTCTGGATAGAAAGGTAGTGAAATCTTCACTGCTGTCAAACCCAACGGCGCCATCGTTATAGGATCCGTCCTTGAATTTTATTCGGTAGGGTTGGTCTGTAAAGATCCATTTATTTTTTTGGTCCCAATAAAGTTGGTTCGCTTTTAGGACCACGCTGTCCGCGGTTACGACAACAACATTGCTTCGCAGATCTACTAGGCCAGTATTGTCAAACTGGATGGCATAGTCTGCCGTTACTGTGTTTTTTTTACCGTCTTCGTCCCAAAAACGAACTTCAATGCCTTTAGGAAATTCTTTATACGGAAATTCTAGATTTGAATAATCTAGCAATTTATCAGCCAGTAAATTTGTGACCAATTTCCCGGAATCTGTATATTTAAAATTAATTCCTTTTCCTTCAGCAATCGGCGCACCGTCTGAAAGACTCAACCTTTTTACATTTTTGTAATTACTTTCACAAGCAAAAAGCGTGATGGTCAATAGCAAGACCATCACGCTTTTAAACATATTTATTGAGGTGTACATTCTTATAAGTTAGGAACCCTTACGCTTCCGCCAACCCAACAGTTAAATTTAACTGTTTTACCTGCCATACCTTCAGAGAAGATATCGCTTGCTTGAGGGGCACGTTGTCTGTAAGCACTAGCAGCAGCATTTGCAGATGAAGCAAGTGATCCGTCTACTCTAGCAGCTTTTGCCGCCATATCTGCAGCAAGCCAGTTAATAGCTCTTTTTTCAAATACTGTGCTTCCACAGCTATTTGAACTATCACCAATCATTTGTGCGATTTTTAAATAAGCGATTCCAGCAGATGGTTTTGCGTCAAGCATTTTGTTATAGTAATTTCTTGCAGTTCCATAACTTCCTTTTTTGCGGTAGTTTTCTGCAATACTATAATAAATACGTGCTTTTTTAGAATTGTCGCTTTCAAGATCTGCTGCTTGGTTAAAGTATTCCAAAGCTTTAGAAGCTTTACCTTCAGATTCAGCTTGCTTACCTAATAAGTATGCAGAAGTTGAACTTGGTTCCAATTCGTGAAGACGAACGGCCAATTTGTTTGATAACGGGCTTTCACAATCTTTTGCATCAAGTCTGTTACTTGCATTTTTCAACCAATCAATATCGTTCTTTTTCTCTTCATAATCCTTTTCGTAAAGAGGAATAAGGTTAGGACAATCTGCTAACTGGCCTAATTTTCCGTTAACGCTTCCTTCAACAGTTCCATAAACGCCTAGGTTGTTTTCGTAAACATCTTTGGCACGTTGTTCTTTATCAGTTAACGCAGTTCCTGCTTCTTCCTTATCCATTAAAGGAGTAAGTTTTGAAGCAAGGCTATTTTTCTCAGTATCAATTTTACTGATTACAACGTCATAAAGATCAAAAATTTCTTGAAGGCTTTTCTTTCCTTCGCTCTGTAAATCTACAGCAAGAGAGAAATAAGTATAAAGACTTTTTCCGCTGGTGAAATCTGCAGGATATTTTTTGAAGGCTTCATCGTAAGCTTTAAATTGTTCTTCTTTAGTTCCTATGTTGTTATCATATTTTATTTGAGCAATTGTAGAAAGTACATCACCTTCTTTGGTTTGCTCTGGAAAGTTTTGAAGTCTTAATTGATATGCCTCAATAAGATCATTCACTTTACTTTTATCGCCTTTTTCTTCAATAAAATAGTCAAACATTTTTACCGCGTATTGGTAAATAGCCATATTAGCTTTAGGACAGTCTTTTATCAGTTTTTCATAATGAGGCAGTGCTGCTTCGTAATTTTTCACCTTAGCTTGTTCCGTAAAATAAGACAATAGAATGGTACAATCATCAGGTGCCTGGGCGATCGACTTTGCAGAAACAGAAAGTAGTGCAACGGTAATTAATAAAAGGAATTTTGTTTTCATGGTATTGCTATTAGTAGTATTAGTCATATAATCTTTTTTCGAACCAGCGATCGTTTAATGAGAAGCTTAAGAATGTGTTGAAAAAGTTTTCTTGGATCAAACCAAAATCGTTTGTTCCTCGTTTTCCAAGTTCAAACCCTAAGTTCATATTAGAGAATAACTTTCCGATAGGTAGTCCAACTCCAAAAGATATGCCAAACTCATTTATGTCGTGTCCGTCTATGTTTAAACCTGTCTGTTCTACTCTTACTCCAGCTCTGTAAACAACTCTATTTAAGTAATTTCCGAAGGAATTATAGTTAGGAATATAAAATCCTCCCAATTTAGCTTTGGACGCGTTGTTATAGGTTACATTTTCATTGGTGAAAGCACGATTTGTAAAATTACTCGTTTTTTGGTTTACGTATTCCAATCCAAGACCCCAATTTTTAGGTTTGCTCATCCCTAAACCAAGTGTGATTTGCGAAGGAAAAGTAAAATCTGTGTCTGCCACAGGAACTTCTCTTTCATCAACTGAGAATATTCCAGAAGGTAGAATAGAAACACTTCCTGTTTTTCTATAATTTTCTGAAGAGAATTTTGTTCCAGGACTAAAAGTTACCGATCCAGTAAGTTCAAGGTCTTCCGTTACCATGCTTTTGTACATCGCTCCAATGTTAACGTTGAAACCAGAAAGATTAGATCTGTTAACCACACGAGTTCCGTTTTGAACATCAAATTTTTGTGTAACAGCGGTATTCTCTATTTTACCAAAGTTATAATTTACATCTGCACCTATGCTTAGTTCTGGTGTAACTTGATAACCAAGAGAAAGAAAGGCCTTGTTTAAGCCACCCATTCCTTCATATTGCGTAATGTTTTTGTCTGTTTCAGAATAAAAATCATAGCCTACAGAAGAATAAGGGATCAATCCGAAACCCATTCCGAATTTACCCATTGGTATTCCCATAGCCATATAATCCAAGGTTGTAGATGAAGTGTTTTGGCTTTCTGTAGCGGTTTTTTGAGTAATTGCTTTATGACTAGCCCCGATTGAAAAGTTAATCAATCGCAATCCAGAATATCCAGCAGGATTCTGAAGATTTAGGTGAATACTATCAGAGAAAACACTTAAGCCTCCCATAGCTCTATTTTCTACAGTACCGCGAAATTTTAGCGACCCAATACCGTAAAATGAATAAGGTGAGGTGGTTCCTTCCTGGGCAAGAGCGATACTGGTTATAAGTAAAAATAAACCAATTACTATTTTTTTAAACATCAAAGCTTGTTATATTCTAAAATATGGTTCAATCCCTCCAATAAAAAATTTGAGTTGGCAAAGATGTCATTTTTTATGCTATCTCGCAAAAAATGTGTGTCTCCTCCTGTTAAAATAACTGTTAAATTGTTATAATTTTTTCTATACTCAGTTATAAAGCCGTCTAATTCGAATAAAATACCGTTAACGACTCCCGAATGGATTGAGTCATTAGTATTGTTTCCTATATATGTATTGGGATGGTTTGTTTCAAGTAACGGTAATTTTTCTGTAAACGTATGTAGCGCTTTATATCGAAGTGAAATACCAGGAGAAATCGCACCGCCCAAATATTCGTTTTCTTCATTTATAAAATCATAAGTAACGCAGGTTCCTGCATCAATTATCAATACATTTTTGTTTGAATAGTGTTCGGTAGCCGCGCTCACTAAAGCAATCCGGTCTATTCCCAAAGTTTCTGGCGTTCCGTATTTATTAGTAAATGGAACTTTAGTTTCGTGGTTTAAAACGAAGACATCAAATAGTTGATTTAACTTAGAAAGCTGCTCTTCCGAAAGATTTGCAACTGAAGAAACAATGGTTTTTGTAATATTTGGAAAAGTTTCAGATATTTCAGCAAGAGTAAGCAAAAAGTCATTTTTATTGCACGTTTTTTTTAGCTCAAGCTTGCCAGAGTCAAATACTCCAAGCTTTACGAGTGTGTTTCCTACATCTATTACTAGATTCATTTTTTTTATTGAGGGGATAAAAATACAACTTGAGTTAACAACTTATTGTTAAGGTGTTATTAAAGTAAAAGTGGAATATCTTTTTATTTTTTTAATTAATGTTTTGCAAAAACGAAAATAGCTTTATATTTGCCGTCTCAATAATGGTGCCTTAGCTCAGTTGGTAGAGCAATGGACTGAAAATCCATGTGTCCCTAGTTCGATTCTTGGAGGCACCACAAGAACTCCCTGTAAGTCTATGACTTACAGGGTTTTTTGTTTTTTGGTGCGAAAACAAATGTGAAATTACATTTATAAATGACTGACTAATAGACGAAATTGAAGTTTTTATTAATAGACATACTTAAAAACATAATAAATAGCCACAAATTCTTCAATAGAAACCATATTATCTATATTAAAAAGAATGTCGCCGCTATAATTTGAATTTCCGTTGTAAACCTTCCCGTCCCTTATATTCATTATTATATCTCCTGAATAATTAGAATTTTTAGTATAGACTTTTCCGTCCTTAATGTTCATTAAGACATCTCCCGAGTAATTAGAATTACCCTGATAAACCTTTCCATTTGATATCGAAAAAAGAATATCTCCAGAATATTTTGAATTTTTCTTGTAGATTTTGTTATCGGATATGTTACATAGAATATCTCCTGAATAGTTCGAGTTTTCGTTATAAATGTTGCCATCCTTGATATTACAGATAATATCGCCACTATATTTTGAAGTTCCAGAAGATACTTCAACTTGGGATATTGATGTTTGAAAGCAGAAAAAAGTCAATAAAAATAGAATGAAAAATTTCATTATTTATAGATTTTAATCATTTCTTCAAATGAAATAATAGTTCCAAAACCTTTTCTTCTAAAATATTCCTGATTCATTACATTTCCAGTCGCTAATACAAAATCCCCACCCCAAGCGCCTAAACTTTTGATTGTTCCAGAATAATCACTAAAAAACTGCTCTTTAATAGTTGGAAGACCTATAATTTTCGAAATAATTTCCTCGTGTAAATTCATCAACTTTTCAAATTCTGAAAGTGAATTGCAAGTCAAGAGATTATGACTGATGTTTGAAATTTGTTGAATGAGTTTTTTATCAACCGATGCATTTCTGTATCTCGAAATCCCTTCTTTACTATCTTGTTTTTGGTTTAAGTGAACAAAAAACAGACGGTCTGTAAAGCTCCAATTGAGTTTTACTTTTTCAAATTTTGGAATTCCATTTTGCAATTCGTATAAAATAGGAGAATCATTTTGCGCTGCTGCAATATCGTATCCGCTTCCTCCAAAACTATTTTTCAAAAGTTCAAAAGCATCTACTTCTGCCCATTGTGCAATGTTGTTTATCAAAGTTGAAGAAGTGCCCAAGCCCCAATTTCGGGGAAAGTCAAGTTTAGTGATTACAATGATACCTTCTTCTATGGAAAGGAAATTTTGATTTAGTTTTTTTGCTTCACGAAGAATTGTTGAGAGTGTTTTTGAGATTGTATTTTCAGTATTTTTACTTTGAAAAGTATGCGAAGTGAAGAAATCTTCAAACCAAACCACTCCTTTTTCATCCAAACTTTTCCAGTTAATCTCTTTCTTTGTTGAAGAGTCAACTTCCAAAAACTGTCCAAATTTAGTGGGAATAGCCAATGCAGTAGCGCCATCAAGCACTACATATTCACCTGTGAGCAATAATTTTCCGTTGCTGTGGAATTTAAGCATACCTATTTCCTAATATTTTCCAAAAAAGCTACCACAGAACTATGCGAAACCGCATTCTCCTTAAAATATTCCAATGACTCATTTTTTTCTTCCTTTGAAGCGTTGAATTGGTTTAAAATATTCATCAAGTGCATTTTCATATGTCCTTTTTGGATTCCGGTTGTAACCAAAGACCGAATTGCTGCAAAGTTTTGGGCTAAACCGGCAACTGCTATAATTTTCATTAATTCCTTAGCATCTGGTTTTTGAAGAATTTCAAAAGCCAATCTTGTTAGTGGATGAAGCGATGTTAAACCGCCAACAGTACCAATAGCCAACGGCAATTCAATCCAAAAGGTGAAAACATCGTCTTCGATTTTAGCGTGTGTTAAGCTTCCGTAATAGCTATTTCTGGCTGCATACGCGTGAACTCCCGCTTCAACAGCGCGGAAATCATTTCCAGTTGCCAAAACAACAGCGTCCACACCGTTCATAATTCCTTTATTATGCGTCACGGCTCGTCTTGTCTCGGTTTTTGCTATATCTATGGCGCGTACAAATTTTTCTGCAAAATGTTTTCCTTCGTAATGTTTTGTAGTTAATTCTTCAACTTTACAGCTCACTTCGGCACGAACCAAACATTCGGGAACGTAGTTGGAGAGGATGCTCATCACAACTTCAGGAAAGGTTTTTTTCTTCTGAAATGTTCCAAAATTTCTGGCTTCCTCTTCAAAAGTGTGTGCCATTTGTTCCAAACAACTGTTTATGAAATTGGCACCCATAGCATCCAAAGTTTCAAAGGTTGCGTGAATGTAAAAATATCCTTCTAGTATATGTGATTTATCAACTAGCGAAAGTTCTAAAAGTCCACCGCCGCGGGCTTTCATGTTTTTTTCGATGGATTGGATGCTGTTGCGAAGTTTCGGTTTTGTTTCTTCAAAAAAAGCTTCAAATTCTTTTTCATCTCCGTAGAAATTGAAATGTATTTGACCATTTTTTTCTGTTGAAATGACTTCAGCCTTAAACCCACCGCGCTCAAACCAAAACTTGGCGGCATTGCTGGCAGCGGCAACAACCGAGCTTTCCTCTGTAACCATTGGTAAAGCGTAAAGCTCTCCATCAATCAAAAAGTTGGGTGCGATTCCAAAAGGTAAATAATAGTTTGAAAGCGTATTTTCAATAAAATCGTCGTGAAGTTGCTGTAACGAAGCGTCTTCATTCCAGTAATTTTTTAAAATTTGAATGGAATTTGGATTGTTTTGCAGATAGTTTTCTGCAAGCCATTCAATTTTTTCGGCTTTAGTTTTCTTAGAAAATCCAGAAACAGATTGGTTCATTTATGTATATATCAATTAATAGCAAAGATAGTATTTCGATGTAGTTTCTTCAGAATCATTTAATAAAGAAAAAGGTATTTAAAAACAATATTGTTTTTAAATACCTTTTCCATTCAGCTTAAAACGAAAATCAAAAGTGTTTTAAGCTTCTTTTTCCTGTGCATCTTTCACGGGTTTCGGCCTGACGTTGAATTTTTTGCGTTTTGGTCGTAATTTACCGTGAGAGCCAATACTTATTTTTCCGCGCTTTGTTTTTTTATCACCTCTCCCCATTACTTTTTATTTTGTTGTTTTTTGATAGTCTTTTTATCAATGTCAACCTTATTGGTTTTTTGGTTGATATTTCCAGTTGGGTTTGTAGGATTTGTCTGCTCTGTTTTTCTTTCAAATTTCTTTTCCATGGTTTCTTTTCTTTTGAATTATTGTTGAATTCCTAAAGTATAAAACCTAAATCACAAATTCTGCTAAACCCTTGCTAAATAATGGTTAAACCTTTCTGATCGCGTTTAAGAAATTCGAAATTTCACCCAAGCCTTTGTCTGAAAGCATTTTTATAAATGCGCTACCTATGATTGCTCCTTTTGCATGTTTTGTAGCTTGCTGAAAAGTTTCAGAATTATTTATTCCGAAGCCAACAATCTGAGGATTTTTAAGCGAAAGCGTAGCAATTCTTTTAAAATAATCTTCTTGTGCATTTCCAAAGCCTGATGAACTTCCAGTAACACTGGCGCTACTAACCATATAAATAAATCCTTCGGAAGCATTATCAATTTGCCGAATTCGTTCTTCGTAAGTTTGTGGCGTGATTAAAAAGATATTCATTAAGCCATATTTTTTGAAGATTTCGGAATAATGTTCTTCATATTCAGCCAATGGAAGATCTGGAAGAATCAAGCCGTCAATACCAACTTCTGCACATTTTTTACAGAAATTTTCAACCCCAAACTGAAGCACTGGATTGAAATACCCCATGATTATTAGCGGGATTGAAACCGTTTTTCGAACATCTTTCAATTGCTGAAAAAGTAATTCTGTAGTCATCCCATTTTTCAAAGCCACTTGCGAACTTGCTTGAATAGTGGGTCCATCTGCCAAAGGATCACTGAACGGCAAACCGATTTCAACCATATCTACGCCGTTTTTTTCTAATTGCTGAAGTATTTCAACTGTATCGTCAAGTTTTGGATAACCAGCGGTGAAGTAAATGGAAAGAAGCTTTTTATTTTCTGAAAGTTTTTCTTGAATTCTATTCATAATAATATAGAAGATTAAACCTGACAGGTTTTTAAAACCTGTCAGGTTTAAATTTGTTTATAAATTGAAATATTTTATATAAGTATCTAAATCTTTATCTCCACGACCGCTTAAATTCACAACAACCACATCGTCTTTTTTGAATTTTCTATTCTCAAAAATGGCGAGCGCATGACTGCTTTCAATGGCGGGAATAATTCCTTCCAATTTACAAAGTTCAAGACCTGCTTTCATCGCTTCTACATCGGTTATTGAAATAAATTCCCCACGACCCGAAGCAAAAAGATTGGCGTGCATTGGGCCAACTCCAGGATAATCTAAACCTGCGGAAATAGAGTAAGGTTCTGTAATTTGCCCATCATTCGTTTGCATCAACAAGGTTTTACTACCGTGAATAATTCCAACTTTTCCTAAGGCTGAAGTTGCAGCGCTTTCGCCACTATCAATTCCTTTTCCAGCAGCTTCCACTGCGATAATTCCAACTTCTGGTTTGTCTAAATAATGATAAAAAGCTCCTGCAGCATTACTGCCTCCGCCAACACAGGCAACAACAAAATCTGGGTTTTCACGACCTAACTTTTCTTTGAGTTGCATTTTTATTTCTTCAGAAATCACACTTTGAAAACGCGCAACCATATCTGGATACGGATGCGGACCAACCACGCTACCTATAATATAATGTGTGTCCAGAGGATTATTGATCCAATCGCGAATGGCTTCATTAGTCGCGTCTTTTAAAGTTTTACTTCCGCTTGTTGCGGGAACTACTTTTGCGCCGAGCATTTTCATTCGAGCAACATTGGGCGCTTGACGTTTAATATCAACTTCTCCCATAAAAACGATACACTCCAAACCCATTAGTGCGCAAACTGTGGCTGTTGCAACACCGTGTTGTCCTGCGCCAGTTTCAGCAATAATGCGAGTTTTGCCCAAACGTTGGGCCATTAAAATCTGGCCGATGGTATTGTTTACTTTATGAGCACCTGTATGGCAAAGATCTTCACGTTTTAAATAGATTTTTGTGTTGTATTTTTCTGAAAGCCGCTTCGCAAAATAGAGCGGAGTAGGGCGACCCACATATTCTTTTAGCAATTGCTGAAATTCTTTTTGAAAAGATTCCTCAGCCATAACTTTTAAATAATTCTGACGAAGTTCTTCCACATTGGGATACAACATTTCTGGAATGTATGCGCCACCAAACTCGCCGTAATAGCCTTTTTCGTTTACGTTATAATTCATTTTTGAATTTTTTTAAATCTTCAATATTTTTCAAACCTGGTTCATCTTCAAACTTGCTGTTTACATCAATTGCGTGAATTGGAAGGTCGGTTTTTAGTAACTCTTTTAACGAATCAACTTCATTCAAACCAATACCACCACTTAAAATGAAAGGTTTTTTAAGTTTGTATTTCTTTAGAATCTCCCAATTGAAAGTGAAGCCGTTTCCACCTTTATCTTTTCCTTTTGTGTCGAAAAGAAATTTGTCTACTTTGTTTTCGAAAATTGATAATTGGCTAAAATCGAAGTCATCATCAATACCAAAAGCTTTCCAGACTAATGTGTTTGAAAAAACTAAATACCATTGCAAATCCAGCACATACTCCTTGCTTTCGTTACCGTGAAGTTGAATATAATCTAAGGAGTGTTTTTTAGTCAATTCAATAACTTTTGAAATTTTTTCATCTACAAAAACGCCAACTTTCTTAACTCCGTCTGGTAGCGTTGGAATTTCACCATCAAAAAACCTCGGACTCTTATCGTAAAAAATAAAGCCTAAATAATCTGGCTGAAGCGCGGCAACTTCGGCTATGTTATCTTTCATTCCGCAGATTTTTAACAATGGTTTCATCTCAATTTCTCTATAAATGCTTTAGCTGTTTCACCAGGATTTTCGGTTTTCATGAAATTTTCACCTATTAAAAATCCTTCAAAACCATAAGTTCTTAAATCTTTTATGGTTTCTACATCGCTGATTCCACTTTCAGAAATTTTCACAAAATCATGCGGAATCTCTGCTGACAGTTTTTTACTGGTTTCAATATTTACTTTGAAATTTTTCAGATTTCTGTTGTTAACACCAATCATATCTACATTTGGTAAAAGTGATTTTTGAAGTTCTTCAAGATTGTGAACTTCGAGCAAAACGTCTAGTCTTAAGCTTTTGGCCAAATGAGAAAACTGTTTTAATTCTTCCGCGGAAAGGCAAGCTGCAATCAGCAAAATAGTATCTGCGCCGAAAGCTTTGGCTTCGTATATTTGATAGGGATCAACTATAAATTCCTTGCGCAGAATAGGGATTGAAACTGTTTTTTCAGCTAACAAAAGATCGTCCAAAGAGCCGCCAAAAAAGTTAGAATCCGTTAAAACTGAAATCCCTTTTGCCCCAGCAAGTTCGTAGCCTGAAACTACTTCGTGCAACAAGACTTTGTCGTTTATTACCGATTTGCTGGGCGAACGGCGCTTGTGTTCGGCAATAATTCCTGTGGTTGAAATTCGCAACGCTTCCGCCAAAGATTTTGTTTCTTTTGCAAAGAGTGGAAATTTTTCCAACAAACGGGTTGGAATTGTTTCTCTTTTCGCGGCAACTTCTTTTAGTTTGTAGGCTGTTATTTTTTCTAAGATTGTCATTTTCGTAATCGTTAATCGTTAGATAATTGTTGTAATTTTTTTAATGAATCCAATGCTTTTCCAGATTGTAAAGACTGTTTCGCCTTTTCAAAACCTTCTAATATTGTACAGTTTTCAACTACGGAAATAGCCATTCCGGCATTTGCACAGACTACATTATTTTGGGCTTCGGTGCCTTTCCCGTTTAAAATATTCAAAAATATTTCTGCGGAAGATTTTACTGTTTCGCCTCCAAATATCTGGGATTCTTCAATCTGTTTTACGCCGAAATCTTCTGCATTTAAAATATTTTCTGAAGCTTTCGTAATCACTTTTACTGGTCCAGTTAAAGAAATTTCATCATAACCGTCCATAGCGTGAAGCACCGCATAATTCTTTTCACTTTTTTGATAAAGATAGCCGTACATACGCGCTAATTCCAAATCATAAACTCCAACCAACTGATTTTTCGGAAAAGCTGGGTTCACCATAGGTCCCAACATATTGAAAAAGGTTTTTACGCCTAATTCTTTGCGGATTGGTGCAACGTTTTTCATTGCTGGGTGGAATAGGGGAGCGTGCAAAACACAAATTCCAGCTTTATCCAAACAGCGTTTCAAAAAATCTTTTTTATTGCTAAATTTTATACCCAATGCTTCCATAACATTGCTACTTCCGCTAATTGAAGAAACCCCGTAATTACCGTGTTTGGTTACTTTCACGCCCGCACCAGCCGTAACGAAAGACGCTAAAGTTGAAATGTTAAAAGTATTTTTTCCGTCGCCACCAGTTCCGCATAGATCGATGGTGTTGTAGTTATCGAAATCGACCGCCAAACACAAGTCAAGCAATGCGTCTCTAAATCCCTCTAATTCTTCCAAACTTACGTTTCGCATCATATAAACAGTCAAAAAAGCTGCAATCTGGTTTTGGTTGTATTTTCCTTCAGAAATATTCACCAAAACGGTTCTTGCTTCACTTTTGGTGAGTTGCTCGTGATTTATTAATCTGTTTAGAATTTGTTTCATTTTAACTTTCAATCCAATTTTTAATAATTTGTTTTCCTTTTGGCGTCAACACACTTTCGGGGTGAAACTGTACGCCGCAAACATCGTAAACTTTATGACGAAGAGACATAATCTGACCGTTTTCATCTACCGAAGTAATTTCCAAAATGGCTGGAAAATTTTCTTTTGAAACTACCCAACTGTGGTAACGGCCTATTTCTATTTCCTTTTCCAATCCTTTAAAAAGCTGTTCGTTTTCTGAAATGATTGTTGCTTTTGTGGTAACCCCGTGAAAAACCTTGCTCAAGTTTTCTAGCTTTCCGCCAAAAACTTCGCCTATTGCTTGTTGGCCTAAACACACACCAAAAATTGGTTTTGACGCAGCATATTTTTGAATTACTGCTTTCAGCAAACCGGCTTCATCGGGAATTCCTGGGCCAGGTGAGAGAAGGATTTTATCGTAATCTTCTGCTTCTTCCAAGTAAAATTTGTCGTTTCGTCTTACGGTTACTTCGCAATCTAATTCTTCTAAATAGTGAACCAGATTGTAAACAAAACTGTCGTAATTGTCTATTACTAATATTTTCATATTTATATACTTTCAGCTAATTCCAGCGCTTTCGTTAGTGCGCCCAATTTATTATAAACTTCCTGCAATTCATTTTCTTCATTGCTTTCTGAAACCACGCCAGCGCCGGCTTGATAATGTAATGTATGGTTTTTGCTCACAAAGGAACGGATGATAATGGCGTGATTAAAATTTCCGTTAAAGTCCATAAAACCTATGGCGCCACCGTAAAACTCACGACTTCTATTTTCATATTTTTCTAGCAATTGCAAGGCTTTGTGTTTTGGTGCGCCGCTCAATGTTCCTGCAGGAAATGTATCTGCAACGATTTGCATGGTTGATGTTTTTGGATTTTTCGTCGCAGTAACTTTGCTTACCAAATGAATTACGTGCGAGAAAAACTGAACTTCTCGATATGTTTCCACTTTTACATTTGTGCCATGGCGGCTTAAATCGTTTCGTGCCAAATCTACAAGCATTACGTGTTCGCTGTTTTCTTTTTTGTCTTCGGAAAGTTTTTTGGCGAGCTCAGCGTCTTGTTCGTCGTTTCCGGTGCGCTTAAAAGTTCCTGCAATTGGATGGATTTCTGCGCGATTTCCTTTTACAATTAACTGCGCTTCGGGCGAACTTCCGAAAATTTTAAAATTTCCGTAGTCGAAATAAAACAAATAAGGCGAAGGATTCACACTTCGCAATGCTCGATAAACGTTGAATTCATCACCAGTAAATTTCTGCGAAAAACGTTTGCTGGGTACAATTTGAAACACATCGCCACGCTGGCAATGTTCTTTGCATTTTCGAACCAATGCTTTAAAATCTTCATCATTAAGGTTGGTGGTTCGTTCGCCATTTCTTTCAAAGGAAAATTCAGCAAAGCTCTTTGACTTCATAATTTGTTCAATCTGCGGAATGTTGTTTTCGGCTTCATAAGTATGTGCAAAAATGTATGCTTCGTTATTGAAATGGTTTATCGCAATTACATTTTGATAAACTGCATAATACAAATCTGGCATCCCCAGGTTTTCCTCTTTTTTCGAAAGCTGAATATCTTCAAAATATTTAACTGCATCAAAAGCCATATATCCGAAAAGACCGTTGTTGATGAACTTGAAGTTATTTTCTTCGGAAGAAAAAGAAGCAGCAAATTCATCTAAAATTTTTGGGACATTTATGTTTTCTGAAATTTCAGTAATTGAACTTTTTCCATCGGGAAATTGTTGAAAAATAGTCTCGTTTTCAACTTTAATGGTAGCAATTGGATTAAAGCAGATATAACTAAAACTATTGTCGTTGGCGTGATAGTCGCTACTTTCTAGCAATAGACTATTCGGAAATTTATCGCGCAACCGCAAATAAACCGAAACAGGCGTGAGGGTGTCTGCCAAGAGCTTTTTTGAATATGTTTTTAAATTATATTTCATTTTTAAATTTTTTCTTTTCGGCTCCGCTCAAAGACCCATTAAAGTACCCTGAGCGGAGCCAAAGGGTACGGGCAAAAAAAAAAGGCTTGTCGTGATTGACAAGCCTTTTTGTATATGTTATACTATAGGTGTTTCGCTCACGTTGTTTTTCGTAAGTTGCTCCACCACCAAGTATTTGTTGTAATTGTTTTCATAATTTTGAAGTTCAAATATAGAAAGGTTTTTTTTATCAGAAAGCATTATGATAAAATTTTTTAAAATTTTGTTTCGCTTCATTCATATTGTTTAATTTTACCAAAAAATTTATAAAATGGCAGACTTGACCCAACAACAGTGGTGTGAACAATGTGAAAAGGATGATAATGCAGTAATTCTGGACGTTCGCACAGATGCAGAGTTTGAGGAAGGGTATATTCCTGGAGCAATTCAAATTGATATTTTTAACGGCGCGGAATTTCTTCAACGTGCAAAACAATTGGATCCACACAAAAATTATTATGTTTATTGTCGCTCTGGTGGCAGAAGTGGGCAGGCTTGTATGTTGCTTAATTCTGTTGGTGTAAAAAATGCCTACAACCTAAAAGGTGGGATTATGGAATACAAAGGCGAAACAATTAATTAAAAAATTTATACAATGAAAAAGCTATCAATACTTTTTGGACTTACCATAATTCTTTTTTTTACAGCCTGTAATGACAGTAGCGTTGCACAGGAAATACATCTTTTGAGTCGGCAGGAGTACCATGATGTAACCGCCAAAAAAGATGTTCAATTGGTTGATGTACGCACACCAGAAGAATTTGCTGAAGGGCATCTTGATAATGCCAAAAACATTAATGTTCTGGAAACTGATTTTATAACCCAGGCAGAAAAATTAAACTTGGACGAGCCAATTTATTTATACTGCCGAAGCGGAAAAAGAAGTGCAAAAGCAGCTTTGATCCTTAAAGATGTTGGGTTTAAAGAAATTTATGATATGAATGGTGGCTATATTCATTGGGTAGAAGACGGATTTCAAGACAAAAACTAATTTTCTTCTTAAATATTTTAACGTAGTGAAACGCTTCTAGTTAAACTGACGCCAAAGTTCTTTTTAAGAGAATCTATAATTCAAAAGGCTTCGTATCTTCATATAAGTAAATAGGCTTATTATGGAAGATAGAGAAGAAAATAGATATATAAAAATAGCAGAACTTATAACTGCAAGCTGCAGATTTGATAAACGACCCTCCAAGGAATTTCAAAGATTTCACCAGTCTTTTTTCAATTTTTACTTTAATTCAATCGATCTAAATATTGATTATGAAAATAATGTAATTTCTATTTGGAACTCTAAGCCATTGACCAAAAACCCCGTGAGACTTTTTGATTTAAATGAGGCTATTTCAGATAATGTTTGCTACACTAACTTAGAAGAAACCTTAAACGGTTGTTTGGAAGAAGGTCATCTCCAAGAAAATTTCTACAAAAAATTGCTTTGTGAATTTGGAGACTTCGGCAAGGATGAAAAGAATAATTTGAGCGCTTAAAATTAATTACCTATAAATTTAATTCCAACGGAAATAAGACTATAGTATAAACCGCTATCACGTTTATAATAATCGTATTTTAAATCTACACTCTTCAATCCAAAGTTCATCAATTTTAACTTTGTAAAAATGTCCGTATAACTTACTCCAAAACCATATTGGTTTGCAGAAAACTTAGAAAGGTCATAATCTGAAGTATAAAATTCAGATGTAGAGAGTGCTATATTGTATGGGTAAAAATAATCTGCGGCAGTTTGATTGTAAAAACGATAACTTGGATAAAGAGTAAACTTATCAGTGATTTTTATAGGGATTTCAACATTCGCCGTTTGTGAGGTAATTCCCCAATTATCAAAATAGTAACGATAATAAATGCGCACTACAAAAATTTCATTAATAAAATAATTCAATCGTCCGCCAATTGCCGTTTTAAAACGTGTGTCAGGCAATCGTTCAACATCATCCGCCAATTGGAAATTTTCACGAAAACGATCAGGAAGATCACTAAAATAAACTCTTTGAAAAGGGGTAGATAATAATCCTTGTTGCTGAACCAAATCCAAAGAAAAAGAAGTTTGAATGCTTTTTGAAAGTATTTGCGCAAATCCAAAACCAAGCGAATATGAATTTCTATTTTTCTTGTCCAATCCATTAAAAGTTGAAGATTCGCGAAGTTCAATTGGGTATAATAATTTCCAAGTATCTAAATAGGCATTTGCATGAATGCTAACCTCAGTATTCTTTTCATTGAAAAGCTTCGTATAGGTTCCACCAAAACCTATGGAGAAATAATCATATTCTGAAGATACTGAAACTTTGGCGCTTATTATATCATTTCTGCTATCACTGCTATGAGAATAATTTAGATTTCCTCCAAACCATATATCACTTGAAGAAGCTCCGGAAGATGCTACAAAAGGATCAGCGGGATTACCACTGTCAAAAGGATCTATGTTACTTGAAGAGGCAGAGGTGTATGCAGAAATACCTGCGTCAATCTTTAAAACATCGTCGTCGTTTACTGGGATTGCTACAACAATTGTTGGTGTAATATCGGTTAATTTTTCTGTACCTATACCACCGCTTACTGCAGCGTTGTCTCCATCTTGGCTATAATAGCTTGCGAGAAAATCTACTTCTGGCGCTTCAAGCACACGTTTTTTATAGGTGGAAGTGGAATCTTGCGCAAAGACTGTTGCTGAAAACAGAATTACAAATAAACTAATTATGTTTTTCATAAATCTTTTTAATTACAGCCGCAACCGCCGCCAGTTTTACCTCCGTTGGCACCTGAAGCAGCTTCGCGATATGCCTGTGCGTTAATCTCAAACCTATCAACAGCTTTGTCGCTCAAAGCCATATCGGGGTCGTTGAGTTTTACTTTTTCGTATTCTTTTACAACTGTGCAGGAACTTAACGAACCCAGAATTATAATACTGAAGAGAATTATTATGTTTTTCATAGTTTTTCTGACTGCCACTGCAAACTGTGGCTGCTTACTTTTTAAGAGTTTCAATTTCTATGTTTTCTGAAGTAAAAATTTCACCTTTTTCGTCTATAACGATACATTCTATTTTTGGTAATTGGTTTATAAAATCAACTCCAACATCTTTTCCCATTACAAAAATTGAAGTTGCCAAAGCATCAGCAATTTCAGCCTTTGGAGGGAAAACAGTGGCGCTGATAATTCCTGTTGCGGGATAACCCGTGCGTGGGTCAATAATATGCGTATAACGGATGTCATTAAAAGTAACGTATTTCTCGTAATTACCAGAGGTAACCACGGCGTTATCTTTTAGCGGAAGTAGTGCAAAAGCTTTGTTTTTGTCCATCGGGTTGGTGATGGCTACTTTCCAAAATTCTCCGTTGGGTTGTTTTCCCCAAGTGTTCATATCGCCAGAAGCATTTATTATTCCTGAAATAACCCCTTTTTCCATCAAAAGTTTTTTGGCTTTATCAGCAGCATATCCTTTGCCAATGCCTCCAAAGCCAATTTTCATTCCTTCCAATTTCAGAAAAACAGTAACATTTTCAGGGTCGAGGATTGTATTTTGATACCCAACCTTTGTAACGGATTGTTTTGTAGCCTCTTCGGAAGGTATCTCCGTCATACTACCATCAAACTTCCAGATTTTATCCATAGAAGCAAAACTGATATCAAAAGCACCATCTGTCAATTTTGAAATTTCAAAGCAACGTCCAATCAGATTGTAGAGTTCTTTATCAATTTTCACAGGTTTTATACCCGCATTTCTATTTATTTCTGAAGTTTGGGAAGCAGGATCCCAAGAGGAAATTAGTTTTTCGATTCTAGTAATTTCTCCAACTGCTAGATCTATATAATTGTTTGCTTCGGTGGAATCATTTGCCACTACTGTTATTTCAAACCGGCTGCCCATTAGTTTGAGTGTCCGTTTAAAAATATTTTGTGAGAACGTCAAATTCACACAAAGAAGTGCTATAAATATGGGGAGTGATTTTTTCAAATTATTTTAGGAATGCCTCCAATTTGTCGATATATACTTTGGGTGATGTTTTTTCATAGCCAGCTTCACCCAAAACAGTACCGTCTTTGTCAAGAACTACTACAAAAGGAAAATACCCTTGTTTATTATATTTTTCGGCAAGTTGATTATTTTTTTGTTGTTGCTCGTCTGGTAGGGCATTCATCTTTTTCCTTGGAAAATCTGCCTGCAGCATCACAAAATGATCTTTTGAATAATTTTTGAATTCGTCTGTGTTCCATATTTCCCGATCAAGTTTTATACACGGTGCGCACCAATCGCTTCCTTGAAAAACCAATATTATTGGGTGATTTTCTTCGGAAGAAATTTGTTTTGCAGTTTCAAAATCAGTTTGCCATTCTTGGGCAGAGAGTGTTGCTGAAAATACGATTGCAGCAAATAATAAAACAATTTTTTTCATTGGGATTTTAATATTCTTTAAAACGGTTAAGTTTCAACTTTAGTGCCGAAGTTTCAATCTGATATATGTTTTTAGAAAGAAATTAGTTTCAATTTTAAAAATTACCCATTCGGGGCATCTGCTGAAGGGCCATAACTTCCCGGAACTTCAATATCCAGCAATCTATAGTAAACGCCCAACTGTGCGCGATGATGTGTAATTTGGTTTAATCCATGGCGAATGGCGCCATATTTAGACCATTCCATTATTTTTTGGCCATTCATCTGGATACTCCAATTGGGTTTTAAGTCTTCTTCCTTTGCAGCTTCCAGAGCATTAATTCCTGCGGTATATTGTTTTTTAATATAGGCTTCTAAATCAGCTTTGTCATTCATTTTTTCAGGATTATAACCTGCGGAAAGGTCTAAACAATCTGTATTTAAAATTATTTCTGGCCAACCAAAAATGTCTATGATATGGTTGGTTAAAGCCATCATTTTCATGCTCTTCTCGTGTGGAGCATAATCGTTTTTATCCTTCGGAAAATTATTCAGAAATTTTTTAGTGGTGATATATTCTTCAGTGAATTCGTCTTTAAAGTTTTTTAGTGTATCCATAAGCTTTCGAATTTTGGTTTATTAAGAACTTTAGTGTTGAAATTAGGAAGTAATTTACCCATATAAACCATTTTTCCGAGTTTAAAAAAAGTTAAATTTGCAGTCTAAAACTTTTTCAAATTGGCAAAACAAATTACAGATACAATTTTAATGATTCGTCCCGTTGCATTCCGTATGAACGAGCAAACGGCAGTAAACAATTTTTTTCAGGAAGACATTGCGCTTAAAAATGCTGAAATTAATACCAAAGCACAAGCAGAGTTTGATGCTTTTGTGCGAAAACTTCGCGCAGTTGGCGTAAATGTAATTGTAGAAAATGATGATTTGCGAACGGATACACCAGACTCGATTTTCCCCAACAATTGGATCAGTTTTCACGAAAATGGTGATATAGGTTTATATCCAATGTTTGCTGAAAACCGCCGTCGCGAAAGACGTGAGGAGGTTTTAATTCGTTTGGAAAGCGAAGGGTTTTTGATAAATAATGTTTATGATTATACCGAAGCCGAGGAAGAAGGAATATTTTTGGAAGGAACAGGTAGTCTTTTACTAGACCGTATAAATCACAAGGCGTATTGTGCTCTTTCAGCACGCGCAGATGAAGAATTGTTGATTGAATTTTGCGAAGATTTTGAATATCTCCCAGTAATTTTTACCGCCAATCAAACCGTGGACGGCAAACGTTTGCCAATATACCATACAAACGTAATGATGTGTCTTGCAGAAAAATTCTGTGTAATATGTTTAGATACGATTGATGAGCCTTCTGAAAAGAAAAATATTGTTCAGCATTTAAAAAAGGACGGAAAGGAAATTATTGCAATTACCGAAGCACAAATGCACAGTTTTGCAGGCAATATGCTTCAACTTCAGGGAACTGAAAAAAAATATTTAATAATGAGTGCCGCTGCTCATGATGTTTTAACAAAAGAACAAGTTGCTTCAATTGAGAAACATTGCGAAATTTTAAGTAGTGATCTTACCACAATAGAAACCTGTGGTGGTGGAAGCGCACGCTGTATGATGGCAGAGGTGTTTTTGCCTAAGGCCTAATTTGGGTGGGAAACGTATTCTCCTTCAGCAATATTTTTGATCATTCCTCCAAAGATAAAATAATGGAAGGGAAGCATCAAGTACCAATATAATCTCCCCCAAATACCTTTTGGACGAAAAGTGGCGGTTTGTATCAATTCATTTTTATCATTAATGCAGAATTCTAGCCAAGCTTCTCCAGGAAGTTTCATTTCTGCAAAAAGCAGTAATCTTTTGCTTTCTCTATCCGCATAAAGTACGCGCCAGAAATCCAAGGCATCGCCTGTATAAATTTGATCGGGATGTGTTCGTCCGCGACGAAGCCCAACGCCACCAAAGAGTTTATCCATAAATCCGCGTATTTTCCAGAGCGAGTTTGCATAATACCAACCTCGTTTTCCGCCAATAGCCCAAATATTATTTAATGCTTTTTCGGGATCTTTCACTTTCAAAACCTTATGGTCTTTTAAGCAACCAAACTTTGGTACTTGAATATATTCCTTCAAATTTGAAATTCTGCCAGCTACAAGAGAATCTTTCCAACTAGAAATTACAAGGTTTTGTTCAATTTTAATAAAAGCTTTTTTAATGGCTTCTTCATAAGTAATTGGTTGAATATTTAAAATTTCTTGCAGTTTATTATCCCTTGCAACTACTTCCATTTTCATACTATCCACGAGGTTTACTGCTAGTTTATAGGAAGTTGAGGTAACAAAATAAAGCCAATAAGAAGACAAACGTGGAGACATAATAGGCACAGAAATTATCAAAAGTTTAAGCCCACGTATTTTGGAATATTTCAAGAGCATTTCTTTGTAAGTCAAAACATCGGGCCCACCAATATCAAAAGATTGGTCAAAACATTTTTCATTGTCCAAAACACCGTAAAGAAAGGCGATCACGTCGCGAATGGCGATGGGTTGGATTTTCGTTTTCAACCATTTTGGAGCAACCATTAAAGGAAGCTTTTCACACAAATCTCTAATAATTTCAAAAGAAGAACTTCCGCTACCCACAACAATTCCGGCTCGTAAAGCCGTTAAATGATAGCTTCCTTTAAATAAAATATCTTCTACTTTTTTTCTGGAAGCAAGATGTTTTGAAAGCTGTTCTTCATTTACAATTCCGCTTAAATATATAACCTGCTTTACAGAAGTCGCAGCCATATATTTATTGAAATTTTCAGCGGCCTTCGCCTCAATTTCATCAAAATTTTTATCCGCGCTACTCATTGAGTGTATCAAGTAGTAAGCTGCGTCGATGTCTTTTGGGAAAGATTCGAGATTTACTTCTTCAGCAAAATCCACTTCCACAACAGTTACGTTTTTTGTAGTTTCTGGATCTAAGGGTAATCTGTTTTTGTCGCGCACAGCACAAATTACATCGTGGCCGTTTGCAAGTAGTTCAGGTAATAACCGCATTCCTATATATCCATTGGCACCTGTGAGTAATATTTTCAATTGTTTAGTTTTGTTTAAAGATATATCATAATAATTAAACCAAAGTTAAAAAGCCGTTAAGTTATGAGGCGCCATATTTTTCAAAGTACTATCTTTAAATGTTCAACCTAAAAAACCAAAGTTTATGAAAATCTTAAAAATAGTATTGATGATAGTCGGCGTTGTTTTGATCGTCTTTGGATTGTACAATGCCTTTGTTCCCCAGCAAGTTTTGGATATTGGGCCGCTGGAAGTTAATGCGAAGGAAGGCTTAAGCAATCAAACTTTGGGAATGATTGGTATTGGTGTTTTGGCGCTGATAGCTGGCGCGTTGCTTAAAAACCGTCGCTAAGTCTTAAACATTTATTGTTTTAAGAATAGAGATTACGGCCGCGCTGATATATTCCACGCCTATTGAAATGACAATAAAGCCCACAATTCGCGAAATAGCGTTGATGCCAGAAGCACCCAAAAATTTGCTGATGTAATGCGAACTTCTCAAAATTAGAAACGTTGCAAGCCCAACCGCCAAAACAGCAAGTATTACATAAATTATTGAGGTAGTGGTTTGGTATTTCTGATTGAAGGTAATTAGTAATGAAATAGATCCAGGCCCGGCCAGCATTGGAATGGCGAGTGGCGTAAGTGAAAATTTTTCGCGTTTGTCCAAATCTTTTTGAACACGTTTGTTCTTCATTCCTTTGTGTTTCGAAAAAGTTCCCGTTAAAAGTGCAAAACCTGAGGTAACGATTATCATTCCGCCTGCAATGCGCAAAGCGTTCAAACTTATCCCGAAAAATTTTAATAAATAAGTTCCTGCGAAGAAGGAAATAATCAAAATAACAATCACATTTATTGTGGTTAAAAGTGAAGTTTTGTTTCTTTCAGAAATGCTTTCATCACTTGTTAAACCTACAAATACAGGCACAGTTCCCAAAGGGTTTATCACCGAAAAAAGTGCCGCAAAAACATATAAAAAAATGTCCATAGTTTTTTCGGCAAAGGACGCTTGGTTTTGGAATTTGTAGATTACTTAAACGTTATCTTAATGTTACAAATAGGTTGGCTAAAGTTCTTCCAAACGGTCCGGCGCAGCTGCATTTTTTGCTTCCATAACTTTCTTTACAAAACTGTGAACAGATTTGTCCTTTGCCTTCGCTTCAATTTTTAAAAAATAATCGTCTTTATAAATTGAATATTCTTCAGCTTTCCCTTTATAAACCACCAATTTATAATAGGGAATTATAAGCGCATATGAATTTAATTTACTTCGGAAACCCACAATAATTCCCTTGGGCCGCATCTCAATATTACAGACGTTTCGGTTGTTGTCTAAATTCATCAAATTGCTAATTTGTATGCTGGTTTCTGTTAATATAAGTTTTGGCGAACCTATTCCGCGCATTTTGAAGCGTTCTTTTATATTGAAAGGTTTACCAAGTTCTTCATTTATTTTTCTAGTTATTTCTTTGTCGTTGTATGAAACTTGAATTAGCATTTTTTTCCTTTAAAGATACAAGATTCAGAAATACTTAAAATTTAAAAACGTGTATCTTTGCC
This sequence comes from Aequorivita sublithincola DSM 14238, assembly GCF_000265385.1. Lineage (NCBI taxonomy): Bacteria > Pseudomonadati > Bacteroidota > Flavobacteriia > Flavobacteriales > Flavobacteriaceae > Aequorivita > Aequorivita sublithincola. The sequence goes on along the minus strand of NC_018013.1, from coordinate 631,239 downwards.
TTCTTAGAATGAATAATGCCTAATAATTAATTTTTATTAGGGAGTTAGTAGGATTAATTCTTTCATAAATAATAGTACATCTCAGACATAATATGAATTTTCAACAAAAAATAGAATCCGAAATTAAGAAGGCAGTTTCAACAATTTACAATGCTACTTTGGAAACAGTAGAATTACAGCCTACTCGTAAAGATTTTGAGGGTGATATAACTGCTGTTGTTTTTCCTATGCTTCGCGTTGTGAAAGGAAATCCGGTGCAGATTGGTGACGCGATTGGAAATTATTTGGTCGAAAATGTTTCGGAGATTGAAAAATTTAATGTGGTTCAGGGTTTTTTGAATATTGTTTTGAGTGATGCCTATTATTTGAATTTCTTTAATTCAGTGGCCGATTTTTCTTCCTTCGGAAAAGTTCCGCAGGGAAATGAAGCTATGATGGTTGAATATTCTTCGCCAAACACAAACAAGCCATTGCATTTAGGTCACGTTCGGAATGTTTTGCTGGGCTATTCAGTTGCTGAAATCGAAAAGACAGCTGGAAAAAAAGTGTATAAAACCCAAATTATCAACGACCGCGGAATTCATATTTGTAAAAGTATGCTTGCGTGGGATAGATTTGGAAATGGTGAAACACCCGATTCTACTGATTTAAAAGGTGATAAGCTTGTTGGGAATTACTACGTAAAATTTGACCAAGAATACAAAAAGCAGATCGAAGTTTTAAAGTCTGAAGGAAAGACCGAAGAAGAAGCAAAAGCACAGGCGCCGCTTATTCTTGAGGCTCAAGAAATGCTACGAAAATGGGAGGCTGGCGATGAAGAAATTGTTTCACTTTGGAAAAAAATGAACGGCTGGGTTTATAAAGGTTTTGAGGAAACTTATAAATCCATTGGTGTAGATTTCGACTTTTATTATTACGAAAGTGATACCTATTTATTAGGAAAGGATATTATTGAAGAGGGTATTAAGAATAATGTGTTCATCCAAAAACCGGACGGCTCCGTTTGGTGTGATCTTACTGAAGATGGCCTAGACGAAAAACTCGTTTTGCGAAGTGATGGAACCGCAGTTTATATGACCCAGGATTTGGGTACAGCCGTACAACGTGTAAAGGACCACCCGGATGTTGGTGGAATGATTTACACCGTTGGAAATGAGCAAGATTACCATTTTAAAGTACTCTTTTTAATTCTGAAAAAATTGGGTTATAGTTGGGCTAAAAATCTATTTCATTTAAGTTATGGAATGGTAGATCTTCCTTCAGGGAAAATGAAAAGCCGTGAAGGAACGGTTGTCGATGCCGATGATTTAATCTCCCAAATGACTGAAACTGCACGAACAATTTCCGAAGAACTTGGTAAAATAGACGATTTTTCGAAAGAAGAAAAAGAGGAATTATACAAAATGATTGGTTTGGGCGCTCTTAAATATTATATATTGAAAGTAGATCCTAAAAAACGAATTCTTTTCAATCCTGAAGAAAGTGTGGATTTTCAAGGAAATACTGGGCCGTTTATTCAATATACGTATGCTCGTATTCAGTCTATTTTGAGAAAAGCTGGGGCGGTTTCTAATGCTTTCGATCTGAAATCTGTGGAGATGCACCCAAAAGAAAAAGAACTTATAAAAATAATTCAGCAATATCCAGAAGCAATTCAGTTGGCGGCGGAGAATTTAAGTCCTGCCTTGATTGCAAATTATACTTACGATTTGGTGAAGGAATTCAACAGCTTTTACCAAAACGTGCCAATTCTTGCTACAGATAATGAAACCGAAAAAGCCTTCCGCGTAAAACTTTCTGGGGCAGTTGCTGAGGTTATAAAAAATGCCTTTTCGCTCTTAGGAATTCAAGTTCCAGAACGGATGTAGGTTTTGTTTCGCTTTTAATTTTTATAAAGTGATTTTCCAGCAGGAGCATATTTATCATCGCTTATCCAAACTGGTGTTTTCGGATCGTTGGCAATTAGCCTACCTGCCAGAACATAGCTTTCAAAAAACTTCACTAGATAATCATAATCTAGGGTGTTTGCCTCATCACCCGCTTGATGGTAATATTTTGTAACATCGCCATCAAAAGATTTAAACCCTAATGAAAAAGTAGGCGCGGGGATTCCCTTTTGGGCGAACATTACATTGTCACTTCTATCAAATAGATTTTGCTCAGGCGCAGGATCATCAATGGCGGTTAGGCCAAAGGCGGTTGCGGCATCTTTAATATGTTGAGCAGCGGTAGTTCTAGATAAGCCAATAACAGTTATTACGGAAGTGTCATTATAACCAGCATTATCGCTATTGAAACAGTAAACCATTTTGTTTAATGGTAATACTGGATTTTCAACGTAGTATTTACTTCCCAATAATCCTTTTTCTTCACCTGTAAAGAGAATAAATAATGCAGAGCGTTTGGTTGGATACTTTGCAATGTTTTCAGCTATGCTTAAAACGGTAGTTGTTCCCACAGCATTATCTCTAGCGCCGTTGTAAATAGTGTCGCCAGTTGCATCAGCTGCGCCAATGCCTACGTGATCGTAATGTGCGGAATAGATAATAAATTCGTTTTTTAACTTTGGGTCCGTTCCTTCAACCATTCCAATTACATTATGGGAGAGAATTGGAGTTTTTACCTCTCCTTCCATCTTCAATTTCACTGTGTGATTTTTTTTGGATTCCAATGCTTTCGCGTAAAGGTTATTTTCATCCATAATCCATAAATAGGTAATATTTTTTGGAGCTTCGTTTTCATCTGCAATCTCTATTCGTTCGCCATTTGATTGATGTTCTATAAACCCCCAAATTCTATCGTTGGTGTCGAGTAGTTCTATAATTGCAATAGCTCCGTGTTCTTCGGCGAGTTCTTCTTTTTGTTCCGTCATTCCGAAGGCAGCGCGAGTATCCGTAACATTTGGTCCGCCAGATTTTATAATTATAGTTTTTCCAGACACATCGTTTCCTATATAATCTTCTTTAAGACCATAACCCAGATAAATTGCATCTCCTGTAAAGTCTATTTTATTAGGTTTTAACACCACAGAATTCATTTGTTTTTTTCCATCTATTTCCAAAGCTAAGTCGGATGGAGGACTCACTTTATTCAACTTCACTTCTTGGTAGTAGTTTTCGGTACTTGATTTGTCTTCATTATTTTCTTTTACGGGTTGCACACCGTATCCTCTAAGTGTATTAGCAAGATAGGAAGCTGCAATTTTATTTTCTGGAGAGGCAATTTGCCTACCTTTTAGTAAATCATCTGCAAGAAAATAGATGTGTCCTTCAATTTTATTTTTGGAAATCGTTGCCGAAACTTTTTCTTTTTCGGTTTGTGAAAATGTTATTTGTGAACTTAAAAACAGCGAAAAGAATAGGATAAAGTATTTCATAAGAAATGGAGATGAATTTTGTTAAGTTATAAAGATAGCTGATGTTTTTCATTGCTTAAGATTTTAAAGCAAACTATTGCCGTTTAACAACTTATTAAAAAACATAAACAAAAGTTAAAATACTTTCACTAAGCTAATTGCTTTATTATTTTTGTTTAACCTTTATTTAAAAACAATAAACAATTAAACTCTAAAACAATGAAAAATTTATTTAAGATTGCCTTAATTACGTTTGTTACTTTTGGGATTATTTCCTGTAGTAATGACGACGATAATGATTCAATTCCACAAACAAATTCTATTGCTGATTTTGTAGCCGCAAACAAAGATTACACTTCTTTAAAAGCAGCTTTAGATAAAGCTGGATTAACCGCAACCCTTGCTGGACAAGGAGACTTTACAGTTTTTGCTCCTAACAACGATGCCTTTGCAGCATTTTTAACTGCAAACGGTTTTGCTAGTTTGGATGATGTTCCTACAGGATTGCTTACCAATGTACTTTTAAATCATGTTATAAGCGGAAAGGTTGTGTCTGGGAATTTGGCCACAGGTTATGTAAATACTTTGGCTGTTGAAGTTTCTTCAGGCGCTAATTTAAGCATGTATGTAAATACCTCTTCCGGTGTAAAATTAAATGGAATGTCCAATGTTACTACTGCTGATATTATGGCAGATAATGGAGTTATTCATGCTGTGGATACTGTTATAGCTTTACCTACAGTTGTTACGTTTGCAACTGCTGATCCAACTTTTGCTACTTTAGTGGCAGCATTAACGCGTCCTGATCAGCCAGATTTCGTTGGCGTACTTTCAACTCCTGGAGGAACTTCGCCAGCACCTTTCACCGTTTTTGCTCCAACCAACGATGCTTTTGGAGCCTTATTAGTTGAACTTGGTGCAGGTGATTTAAATGATATTGATGGGCCAACTTTAACAGCAGCTCTAAATACTCATGTAATTGCTGGTGCAAATGTTCGCGCAGAAAATTTGATGGATGGTGTTGTTGGTACTTTAGGTGCAGATTTAATTGTAGATGCTACTAATGCAACGCTTACAGACCCGAACGAAAGAGTTAGCAAAATTATAGTGGTAAATGTTCAAGCCTCGAACGGAGTTGTTCACGCTATAGATAAAGTACTTCTTCCCCAATTATAAAAACGAGTGCTTTATTAGAAAAATGCTGCTTTCCGATAAGGATTGCAGCATTTTTTATTTTGAATCAATTTCATCTTTATCCAAATGATAGATTTCCATAATCCCTTCTAGTACTTTTTCAAAATCTATTTTTAAATCTATCAGTTTTCCTGTTGCCATATCCATTACCCATCCGTGAACGGCCAATTGACCTTTTCTTACAGCAATCTGAACATCGGCAGTTTTGATTACGTTAACGCATTGTTCTTGCACGTTTAGTTCTACCAGCCTTCTGTACTTTTCTTCTTCGTCCTCAATATCATTTAGTTCATCGCGGTGCAAACGGTACACATCACGAATATTTCGAAGCCACGGATTCAAAATACCTAAATCCTTCGACTGCATAGCTGCTTTCACGCCACCACAACCGTAATGGCCACATATAACAATGTTTTTAACTTGGAGAACACTTACTGCATAATCAATAACGCTCATCGCGCTTAGGTCTAGATTGGAGACCATGTTCGAAATATTTCGCATCACAAAAACGTCGCCTGGTTTAACACCCATTACCTCTTCTGCAGTAACTCGGCTGTCACTGCAACCTATATAAAGAATATCTGGGTTTTGGCCACTAGCTAGATTTTTAAAGTATTCCGAATCAACTCCTAATTTTTCGTTTACCCAGACCTCGTTGTTTTTGAAAATTTGTTCTATATTCATGGTTCTTGTGAAGATTTTTTCAGATTACAAAGGTACGGTAAAAGCAGTTTTGCTTGCAAAATAGAAACTTAAAATATATTCTGTTAGTTATTAACTTGGAGTATTATATTAGCTATTAGTTTTTTCTAAACCTTCCAAAACACGTAATCTACTTGGCCCCAACTTTTGTGCAAGTGTATACTGTTGATTAGCTTCTTCACTTCTTTCTTTGGAAAGTAGCCAATCCGCATAAAGTTCGTGAGTGGGTTTTTGAATTGAAGGTGGCCCATAACTATAACTTATACTGTTTTCAATGGCTATGGATTTTAATAAATGTTCTTCGGCAAGTGCTGAATTGTTATTCATTTCTGCTTGTAGCGCACCAAGTTGATTTTGCCGAATTTGTGCTTCCTTTAAATCTATTTGGGTGGCTTCATCGCGGCTAACGTTTGAACAAAGCTTAGAACTCCCTTCTTTAGCAATAAAGGTTTCCCGATTTATATCTTGATCTATAGTAGTGAGAATACTGTCTAACTTTTTCGAATTACCTTCTTTGTATGCTTTCATTCCTTCCAAAAAGTGATATTGTGACCGTATGGAAATGTTCAAATCGGTTATATCTACTGGTATATCTGCAACTATACCATTCCAATCATCCGTTTCGACTAAATAAGTTCCTTTTAAAAATACGAGATGAACTCTTGCTTTTTTTGATGGTTTTTCGGAAGCATATTTTTGCATATCGAGTACCATTTTTTTTGCTTCTTTGTGATTTCCTTTTTGAAGATAGCCGTACTCCAACCAATGAAAAGCGTGATAACCACGCGCATCGTTGTCTAATTCTTTCTTCTCCATTCTGTTAATGCTAGCTTGGTAAGAATCAATATTCGACGAAATTACTTCATCCCACATTCCCATTGCTACATAAATATGTGAAGGCATGTGTAAGGCGTGGCCCGCATCTGGAGCAACTTTTGCGTAAATATTCGCCGCATCTAAAGCAAGCGGGGCATGTTCTGGATCGTCGTAGGAATGTATTAAATAATGAAGCGCACCGGGATGGTTTGGGTTTTCCTTTAGAATGCCTTTTGCGATTTTTGCTCCCTTTCCATATAATATATCATCTCTTCCTTCTGGAACAGAGCCTAGCAGGGAAAGCGCATAAAACGCAGCTACTTCCTGATTGGCTGGGTATTTTTCGTATAAACCTTCCATAAACTCAGAATAGGCAATATCTCTTTGAGTTTTTTCAGTTTTTGGTTGGTAGAGTATTTTTGCTGCTTTTATTAAATCCTGTTCAATTTCGGATGTGTTTTTTTCTAAGTCAAGACCGTCAAGCTTTGCTAAAACAGTTGCTGCAGCTTCATAATTCTGTTGCTGCCATAAACTGTGGTTATAAGTCATTGCCTCTCCCCAATAAGCCATTGGCATTTTTTGGTCTTCGTTTTGCGCTTTTTGAAAAGCTTCTCGGGCGTCTTCATATTCAAAGGAATGGAGAAGGAGCAATCCTTTTTCAAAATGTGGTTGCGCACTTTTTTTTCCACTTACGGAAATATCCACAACCCCCAGAAAACTGTTTTTTGTTTCTTGTTGTTTACAAGAAAACATAATAAATAGGGCTAAAAAAAGCGATAGATACCTCATAATAAACGAATATATATTTTAAAGGTAGCGATTTTTGCTCAATTTTAATTTGGAGCACTTATGATTTGGCAATTCAACATTTGAAAATTGCAAAGAAAATTTCAAAACAGCTTTCTAATATTTGAAAACTTTTAAAAAGAGCCATCATCCACATCTTTAATAAATTTTATAAGTCCAGAGAAATAATTTTCTGGGTCGTCATATTGAGAAATGTGTCCAGAATTTACAGTGAGACTTCTTCCATTCTGAACTTCAGTACTCATCCATTCCATATATTTTGGGTCCATCGTGTCATATTTGCCGCCAATCATCAAGGTTGGTGTTTTTATTTCCTTTAATCTTTTTGAAACATCCCAGTTTTTTAAAGTTGCGTTGCCCGTCATTCCAAATTCGCTGTGACCTTGCATATAGATGTAAATAGCTGGATTTATGTGTGAAAAGGTGCGATTAATGAACTCTGGCCATTCAGCCACAGGTTTTCTCAAGATGTGTTCTGTGTAGTAATAATTCATAACCAACTCTGCATATCTTGGATTATCAAAATCTTCTTTGGCTTCCATTTCCTTTATTTCTTTATAAATCTCTGGCGGAAGTTGAGGGCCTAAAACTTCATCGGCATATTTTTGATATTCTGCCGCGCTTGCCATCATATTTGAAATTATTAAACCTTTAAGATTGTCTTGATATTTCAGTGCATATTCCATCGCCAAAATTCCGCCCCACGATTGGCCGAGTAGATAAAAATTGTCTTTATCTAAATTTAACGCCTTGCGAACCTGTTCAACTTCTTCTACAAAATATTCGGTAGTCCAAAGTGTTGAGTCGTTTGGTTTATCGCTATAATAACTATCTAGCTGGTCGTAATAAATGTATTCAATTTCTTCATTTGGAAGGTAACCATCAAAGTTTTCAAAAGCCTCATGAGTGCCACCTGGACCTCCGTGAAGCAATAAAACTTTCATTTTTGGATTGTTGCCCATTCGTTTTGTCCACACTTTGAAAGTGCCTTTTGGGGTTGTAATGGGAATCATTTTAATACCACCCGTATTTTGGTCATCGCTATTTGAATAGTCAAAATAAGTGGATTTGCTATCGGTTTCGGTTTTTGCAGATTCTTGTTTTTCGGCACAGCTTAAAAGTAATGCTGCGGAAATGATTAAAAAGTAAATTGCGTTTTTCATAATTGGTTGGTTTTAGTTGAATTTTTCACCACAGCGGCACAGAGTTTTCAGAGATTTCTTTGTATTCTCTGTGTCTCTGTGGTATTATTTAAATCTTTTTATTCATTCGCTTTTAAAACCCGAAGCAGATTTCCGCCAAGGATTTTATCAATATCTTTTTCGCTGTAGCCTTTTTCAACCAAAGCTTTTGTAATCAAAGGATAATCGGTAACATCGTCCAACTGTTTTGGTGGCAGAAAGATTCCATCAAAATCGGAGCCGATGCCCACGTAATCCACACCCACCAAATTAATGACGTATTCTATATGTTGAATTACCATTTCAAAAGGTGCTCGAAGTTGTTGGGATTCATCTGCATATTTTACGTAGATACTTTCTTGGGCGATAAATGGATTCAACCCAGCTTGTGTCAGTGAATCTATTTCAGACTGATGTTTTTCAAGAAAGGCACTTTCGCGTTTATCAACAGTTGGATCAATAAAGCCTGAATTGAAGTTGATTTGAATTACGCCTCCATTTTTTGCAATTGCTTTTATTTGATCGTATTTCAGATTTCGAGGATGCGAACAAATTGCATAAACCGAACTGTGTGAAGCGATAACGGGTTTTGTAGTTGTGGCGATAACATCGTAAAACGTTTGTTCGCCAACGTGCGAAACATCCACCAACATTCCCAAACTGTTCATTTTTTGGACTACTTGTTTGCCAAAGGCAGTAAGCCCTTTTTTGCCTTCGGAATTTTTCGCTCCGTTCGGATTGGTTTCATCTGCAGCACTTGTAGCCCAAGGTGTAGAGTTGTTCCAAGTTAAGGTAATGTAGCGAACGCCACGATTGTAAAGTGCTTCGAGTTTGCCTAAATCGTTTTCAAATTGATGGCCGCCTTCCACACCAATAAACGCAGCAATCTTTTTCTGCTTAACAGCTTTTAAAAGTTCTTTTGAATTGGCGACTTTCACAATTTTATCAGGATTTCGTTTTATTACGGCATCCAAACTATCTATTTGGCGGTTAGCAAAAGCATATGGATTTACCCGTTCGCCATCGCTCCAAACAGAGAAGAATTGAACATCCAAGCCGCCTTCTTTCATCCTGTTGAGGTCACTATGGGTTCTGCCTTCTAAATTGGAGTCAAAAACGAAATTCTTTTCCATTGTTTGGGTAAGAAAATCGTTGTGGGTATCAACCAAAATGGCTTTGTTGTGAATTTTTTGATAGTTCTGTGCGCTTAGTTGAAGCGTTGCGAGTAAACTGATGAGAAGTAATTTTGTTTTCATTTTTTCTATATTAAATCATTGATTTTAAATTGTTTGGTTGTTGTTTCCTTTATTCAGAAGGTTTTTGCGGATGTTTCGGAAGAATTTAATCATCTTGAGTTCTTTTTAGAAAGGTTCTTAATTTTTGATATTTTTTCTAATGCTAATTCTATATTATGAACAGAACCATATCTATTATCTTTATAAAAGTTAAAAAAGGTTAGAGTAGAAGCTTTCTGAAAAAATGCTTTTGAATCTGTAGGTACGCAATACGCACGCCATTTAAAATCTGAAAATTCTGCTTTAATTACGGGAAACCAATCAACTTTAAATGATTGTTCTACATCGTTAAGCGCCTGATAAACACCGGATAAATCTTCATCATAATAGGATATTAATGCCAGTTGGAGGTCATTATCAGAAATAGTTTCAATGCCTTTTGATTTTAAAACTTCAAAGGCGCTTGATTGTGATGTAAACCGTTCGAAGGTTATAATTTTCCCCATCCAGAAATTCAAACTATCACCATAATTTTCTGTGGCAACTTGCGCTACTAATCTATTTGTTAGTTCAATGGCTTCCTTTGCTTTAAGCAATCTATCGGTTAGCTGAATGGAATCGTTATCTAAATTTTGATTAATTAAGAATAGGATATCTTGTTCATACTTTTGATTTTTGCGTATATCATTCCAATTGTTGATGCTCAACGCAATCAAAATTCCAATAACCACGAGGATGATTTCGCCGATGGCGTATTTTAGGTACTTGGTGGTTTTGCCTTGAGCGAGAAGGTTTTTTCGGATGTTTCTAAAGAGTTTTATCATTTTTTAATATGTTTCAAAGAATACATTTTAGAGTTGCATTATTTCTATCCAACAATCTTTACTTCTCCCTCGGCAAACGTGAATCCAACTGTGCAATTTGATATACAAGTGCTGCAATTACAGTGGCATTAACCATCATATCGCGTTCTGGCACGTATTCCAACACGTCTAAATTTGTGTGGTGTGTTACTGTCTTATAGTTTAACGGATCTTGAATGATTTGAAATCCGGGAATTTTGAAATAATCGAAGACCTCATGGTCTGTAAAATTTGTGTTTTCAATGGTTAGATTATTAACATCTAAATAATCATACGGCTTTAACATCTCTTCAAAAATGAGTTTTACCGCTTCATTTCCTTGCAAATAAATTCCTCGCATTTGCCCTGCACCATTATCCATATTAATATAGGCCGAAATTTTTTCGACTTCTTTCTTTCTAGTTGTTTCTTTAATTTTTCCAAAATGATTTTCAGCATACGCTCTTGAACCAATAATCCCTTGTTCTTCGCCACCCCAAAGTGCAATTCTTATGGTACGTTTTGGTTTTAAGCCTGATGCTTTTATAATCCGCATTACTTCCATCATTACTGCAGAACCTGCACCATTGTCTGTTGCGCCAGATGCCGAATGCCAAGAGTCAAAGTGAGCACCAATCATTACAACTTCATCTTTTAATTTTGCGTCTGATCCTGTGATTTCCCCAATGATATTTACGTTGTTTTCTGGTTTTAAATACAATTCAGAATCTAAATGGAATTTAATTTTAGGAGTAATTCCTCTAACGGTTAAGCGCTTTAATTTTCCAAAATTTTCTGGCGAAATGGCAAAATAGGGGATTGGCCGCTCATCATTTTTTCTAAAATTATAAGTGCCGCCAGGATGGATGATTCCAGGAAATGAAGCTTTAGTTCCTAAAACACTTATTGCACCTTCCGCTTTTAAGAAGGCAAAAAATGCATCGTCTTTTTTTGCAAATTTTTCGAAAAGAAAATCAAAATCTTTAATCAAATCTAGATTCCCAGATGATGCACCTAAAGGATTTTTGACAACAGGCGTAATAGATTTTTTAGCGTCTTCAATTTGATCTTTGGTATATCGTTTAGAAAGTGGCTCAAATAACATATTTTGTTCTGGTGCTGCGCCCATCAAAATGGTCTTGCCTTTTAATTTTCCGCTCCATTTTTGTTTTACTGCTTCTAAATCATCATAGCTTTCAATCCAAATTAAATCGCCAATTTGCTCACCATTTGAAGGTTCTGTCCACGCATACGGATAGGCTTGTATCTTCATATAGGCAGGTTCTATCATTTCTACGTTGAAGGATTTTACTTCCCAACCCATGCAATCGTCACAATAATTTTCGAAATATACTTTATCCATTCCCCAATTTTCCATTGTTTTTTTTGCCCATTCGGCAGCGGTGTAATATTGATCCGTTCCCGTTAATCGAGGGCCATACACATCTGATAAGTCTCCAATTAAATTCATTACTTCAGATTTTTGAAAGCCTTCGGTGTTGATTTTTGAAAGTGCTTGCGGTAGTGTTTGGCTGGTTGCGGCGAATCCAATAATTAGGAATGCTGTGATAAAGGTTTTAAATATTGTTTTCATATTTTGTTTATTGAAAAATCTATACTTTGGTTTTAAGGAAAGGGATGGGTAAAATGCTGTTTTAAAGATATTTAATCTATTTTAAGAAATAAAAAAATCAGCTTAAATTTATAAGCTGACTTTCTAGAAGCGGCTTTATTCTTTTTCTGCTTCAGCCAATTTCTTAGTATCCACATATTGCTGAAAGGCACTGATTTTTCCATCCTTCAAAGTCCATAAATGTGCAACTTGCGCATTATATTCTTTCCCTGTTTTTTTTACTTTGGCATCATAACGCAGCGTTGCCAATACTTGGTTATTGTCCATTCCGTGAAGTTGAATGTCTTCCAATTTGAAATAATCATTGTCTGCTCCCAACCTTGCAAATACACCATTTAAAACGGCGTCAGGCCCAATGTAAGGATTGCCTTCAGCCAAGGAATTGCTTTCAGCTTCATTCCATACTATTTTTGGATCCATTGCGCCAAGAACTGTTGGTATATCGCCTGTTGCAAAAGCATTGTAGAGTTTGTCAATGACTTGAATCTTTTGATTGTTTTTCATAATTGTTTATTTTAGTTTGTTTATTCGTCTTACGTACTTCCAATTCTATCTCGATCATAAATTCGGGAAGTGCCAATTCTTTTACGCCAAGCCAAGAACCCGTTGGAAATTGCTTTTTGTAGATTTCTGCTCTATAGGCAGCAAATTCTAGAAACTTGGGCATATCTGTTGTGAATACATTTTCAACAACCACATCGTCAAAAGTGCAACCGTAGTGTTTTAGGATTTTATCCAAATCTGAATAGCAGTTTTTCATTTGTTCTTCAAAATCGCCAATTGCTGTTGGGTTGCCTTCATTGTCCATACTTACGGCACCGGAGATTTTGATTGAGTTTCCAATTTTTACTGCGTGTGAATAGCCGTGGGCTTTTTCAACTTCTGGGCGAAGCAGAAAATAGTATGGAGTTTCATCTGAAACCAATACTTTAGTTGATCTATATTTTTCCACGGCAGTAGAAGTCAGGTTTATTTCCGAAGAAACCACCCCCGTAATTGCAGATTCGGCATTCCCATGCGGATCCTGGTTTTGGGCCTGTGCCGCAAATACGCACATAAAAAGAAAGAGTAGAAGTAATAATATTTTTGATTTCATCGTATATAATTTTTATAAGTATCTATCGTCTTTTCTCTTTGTTCTTTTTTCTCTGTTCTCTGTTCTCAATAAATAATATTTTCCAAAATTCTCCCTAAGTTGCTTTCAGACATGGGTATCTTCCGGTCTACTGCAAAAATTTGATGGATTTCGTTTTTAAGTTGGCACAGTTCCAGTTCAGAATATTGATGCCATTCTAAAGCTTCTTCAATTTTTTCGATGCTTTCATCTTCATTGTCTCTCTTAAATTCAAGGGACATTTTTTCGAAAGTTTCAGCAGTGGTTTTTGTTTTTATCAACTCTATTTCTTCTTCGACCTCCACAGAATCTGCTTTTGCGCAGAGCATCAGAATGTAAATTTTCAGTTCTTCCTTGCTCCATTGTGTTTCGTCAGTTTTCATAATTTTTTTTAGATGAATTCTTTAAATTGAAAAATGTACGGCACGGCAACGCCACACCGTACATTTTTTTTAAAAAAGTTTACTCTTGTGGAATTGCTTTTACGTCACCACTAATACCGCTAAGTTCTGGAGCAAAAACCCAAATTTCGGTTTCGCCACCATTGGTTACGTCTATCCAATCTTTTATAAATTGAGCCCAACTTCCTGCACCGTTCATTTCGTCATATTTTTTTGCTATGCTATTGTCTTGGCCCAACCAAGCAGATTTATCAAAAAATGAAATGACTGCTAAGTCCCTTCCTTCCTTGGTGCTTCCAAATTCGTTGGTGTAGATACCCCAAATTTCATCGGGCGATTTAGCGGCGTACACTTTATTGACTTTTTCAACGAGTTTCATGGCATCTTCATATTTCCCTCTTTTTATGTCCCAATAATCCACTGACATATTTTTAATTGTAAAGTCTTTTGGAAAACGCGAAAGTTCAGTATGACTGCGCCAGTAGCTTTGGGCACCACTATCTGCTGTCGTGTACGCGGCAACGTTTTTATTCCAATCTGCATCATGACCTTCCTTTTGCGCTGGCCCGTTGTCCATTGAACTCCAAGGAAATGGTCCCATGCTCCAATGATAACTGCCTGTGTTGGGTCCATTAGTTATCCAGTAAACTCTTACTCCGTGCGGCCCCTCGCCATGGTACTTCTTGTTGTGTTCTGCTAATCCCTTTTCAAACTGGTTTATTTGCGTAGGGTTTGGAATTAAATTTGCGGTTTCAAATACTCCGTATTCGGTACTGTTTTGCGATATTGCCAATAGAGGCAACAAAAGCATGGTAAAAATTAATTTTCTCATAATGTTTAATTTGTGTCACCGCTTTATGCGGAAACGGGTTAGTATTTAATTAGCTTTATAAACTGGGAAGTTTATTTTGGAAAGTTTGATTGACTAATCCATTAATTTTGCGTTGTAATAAGCCGTTTCTGAAGTTATTTTTCCTTCATCATTGAAATCCATAATATAAAATATGGGCAGTACAATTGCTTTTTTATCAGATTTGCGAATAAAATTTATATTCCACCAAGACTGAACTAAACCCTGATTTCCCATTTCATATTCCAAATAATCTGGATAGCCTACCATATCAATACTGGCAACATCATACTTCTCTAAAATCTGCTTGTCCATTGCTTTTTGTTCGTCTAAGGAAATGCTTTTTAATGTTGGAGAACTGGAATCTATGAACTGTGCATCTTTATCATAAAAACTGTACGCTTTGTCCCAATCCTTAAACTCTATTGCATAAATCATTTTCCGAACGGTGTTTATGTTTTCGTGATGGTTGTAGATGGTACCGTTTTTCCTATCACTATAACTTTCGCGAATTTCTGAACCAATATTGTCGTTGCCATAGGTTATAATAGTTTGTATTTTATTGTTTTTATTCACTATAAACAATCGGTGTATTGGTTGGTTTACCTTAACTCCTGTTTTATTTTGAACACCTTTGATGTCTTCCCAAGTCTGTACCCAAATCACATCCTTTTGGTTATCGTCCTTGTATTCCAATGCATCAGGATAAGCTCCAGGGGAGCGACTTATGGAAAAATAATCGAGGTTGTTTTTCCAACCTTTGGCCGAATTAGAAAATGCAGCTTTGTCCTGACCTTTATCGTTTGGGTTGATGCTCGTGCCATTATAGGCCATAAAATCATCTGCCAGATAACCGGCTACTTTGTCTGTGTCTCCACTAACAAATGCCTGGGTCATAGCCTCCACTGTGGTAATGGCTGGATGTTCCCTGTAAATAGTTCCGTTCTTTTTTTGCGAATAGGTAATGCAAGCAATTAGCATCATTACCGATAGAATTGTTGTTTTCATTATTTATATAATTATTTGGTTAATATTCTGTTTTATTTTATTTTGAATAACTGTTTAAAGTTTCTTGAACAGGCCTGAATTTCATTTCCAAATCGTTTATAGCCAACCTGTTTTGGTAAATCACGCTTGCTTTATTTTTGGGTTCCTTATGGTTCAGCATTAAAGTCATATCGCTAACCGGATAGGTTTCGCTGCTTAGTAAATAATTCTTACCGTGCAAGCCAGAAATTGTGGCTGATTTGAAAATTGCTTGCGCAACATCTTCAACATCTACTGTGGCCATTTCTGCATTGGTGTCATAGAGCATTTGCACAAAAGGATTGGGCGCAATTTTATTTTTAAAAAGAAATTGTAACCCAGTTGATGTGGAATCTTCCCTATTACTTAAGGATTTTCCCATAACTCCAACTGGTGAGACTGAAGTGATTTCAAAAGAAAGCTTTGGATTTTCTTCAATAAATTTTTCTACTGTTTGATTTGCCATAAACTTGGCTTGAGCGTACGGATGACTTTCGGCGCTGATGTATTTCTTATCAGTTTCATTAAAGGAATCAGTAGTTGTTTTGCCATAGGAAGGCAACGGAAAGTTGGTATTATAAGCTGCAACCGAAGCGATTAAAACAACCTTTTCAATTGAAGGGGTTTCACTTACGGCTTTTAGAAAATTCGTTGTCCCATTTATGGTTGGATCAAAAAGTTCTTTTCGTGGGTCTTCCACGTCTAGCTGAAATGGTGTGCCACCGTGAATAACTATTTCGCAATCTCTGATAAAAGCTTTCAGTGTTTCAAAATCTTCTACTTTTAACGCACTTATGTTGAGGTTGTCTGCATTTTTAAGGTTAAAAAGGTGTTCGTATTTTTCACTCATTTTAATATCGGTAACAGATACTTTTACGTTGTATCCTTCTTCTAAAAATTTCTTTGTGGTGTGGCTTCCTATGAAGCCTGAACCACCTATTATTCCTACTGTTTTCATACCATGTTGCCGTAAAGACGGTTGGCTTTTTAATTCATTTAAAGGAGGTTTTAATAAAAACCCAACAGGTTAATTGTATCCTCACGAACAATGCCTGTCGGGCCTTATGGAGTATTACTCCGGTAATGCTTTTTTGTCTGGCATTAATGTATCTTGCTGTTGCATTGCTTGTACATCCAGCATAATTTTTGAAAGATCCCAATAGCCAAATTCTTTTACTATTTTGCCATCAATAAATTGGGCTGAAATGTGTGTTGGTATGGTGTAGGTTTTATTATTGGCTATTAGAGTTCCTTTCCAAAGGCCCCAAAAGTTTGTATAGGTTTTACCCTCGTCAGTTACTGTCATTTCATATTCAGATTGGTCGTTTACATATCCCCAACTTGAAAAGAGAGCGGCGTCTGCTTTATCACTATCAACCAGTTCTCCTAATGTTTGAGCTTCCGCTTCAACCACGTTATTCATTATTTTTGCGTTATCTGCATAATGGCTAACCATTGCTTCCCAATCTTGCTTATCATAAGCTTCAATAACTTTTTTATAAGTGTCTATCTCCGGCGATTGCTGGGTGTAGCGTTTTTCTTGTTGTTGGCAGGCGGTAAATGAAAGGGCTATTGCAAGTCCTAAAAAGAGTATTTTTTTCATGATTTTGAGTGATTATATTGGTTAATATTTTGTTGTTTTGGTTAATTTTTAACGATTCTTTTAAGAAGTTCAAATTTGGGGTGATTTTAATAAATTCAAAAAACCTACCTCTTTCAGGATTTTTTCCTTTAAATAATAGTCGCCATTTACTGGTATATAGGTGTCCGTCTCTGGTGAAGTGTTTATGAAGCTTTCACTTTGATTGGAAGTGGGTAATGAAAGCGCTGCTACTAACCCCAATAGATATATCGTTTTCATAATTGAAAGATTTAATTGTGAAACAAATGTTGTGGGGAAGTGGATCTAAGTAACGGCTAATCAGTGAGTTTTGAAAACCATTTAGGATGAACAGCCTTTAAAACTGTCCGAAGGAGTGTTTTTTCTTTCCGAAGAAAAAATTGAGAAAACTTTCAATAGCTATTTAAAAAATAGAAATTGGATAGTAAATGAATTCATTCAATCATTACGATTGCTGATTTTAGATTGTTTGCAACCGCTTAAGAAGTTCCGATCGCATTTGCTTGCTCATCGGGATTGCTTTTTGGCCAATAACCACGTGCGTGCCTGCAACTTCTTCTATTTGGGAAAGATTGATGATGTAACTACGGTGAATTCTGAGGAAATGTTTTTGAGGAAGTTTTTCGTCTATATCCTTTAAGGTCATTACAACAAGATGTTCTTTTCCTTGTGAAAAAATACGGCAATAGTTGCGGTCCGCTTCAACATAAAGAATGTTCTTAAGATCTATTTTTAGCATCTTTTCATTATGGCGAATAAAGATGCGATCGTTTAAAATGAAATCGGAAGCGTTTTCTGAAATTGAATTTATGGAGACGCCATTTTCTTCTTCCTGAGCGGACAGGTCGGAATTGTTTTCTGATTTTTTTTCTGTGGAAATTCTTTCAACCGTTAATTCTATAGCTCTTTGAAGATCTAGTTTTTTGAATGGTTTTGAGATAAAAGCGTACGGATGCGTTTCCTTGGCACGGTTAAAATGGACATCGTCCGAGTTTGCAGTTAAATAAATAATAGGAATTTCGCATAGTTTTTGAATTTCCTGTGCGGTTTCTATACCGTCCATTTCTCCTTTTAGCGTAATATCCAGAAGGACGATGTCTGGCATTTCAATTTCAATATGTGCAATAGCTTCTTCGCCGCGAGGTAGGATGCCTGTTACTTCATAGCCTAATTCACTTAATTGTAAAGAAATATTTGCCGCAATGACCATTTCATCTTCAATAATCAATATTTTTACGGCTCTTTCCATCAAGCTATTTTGAAGTTTTTAAAGTTGAAAGCTACAGCTGTCCCATTTTTATGATCTTCGGAAATAGTGCCGTTTAATTGCTGCGTAAGCAGTTGAATTAATTGTGTTCCAAAACCTGTTCCCTGTGGTTTTGAGCCTTGCGTTTTACCAATTCCATTGTCTGATACTTTCAGTAAAAGATCGTTATCTTTTTGGGTAAGACTAATGTTTATTTGTCCTTTTGTTCCTTCGGGAAATGCATATTTCAAGGCATTCGTTAAAAGTTCGTTCACAATAAGGCCAATCGGTACAGCGGTGTCCACGTCCAGGTTTAGATCGTCCATGGCACATTCTATTTTCACTTTATCGTCTGCATTAAAAGTGTCTAAAATACCTTCGCCAAGATTTACAAAATAATCCTTCATTTCAATCGCGCCTAAATTGGTTCCTTGATATAGCTTTTGGTGAATTATACCCATACTTTGTACTCTATTTTGGCTGGCAAGCATAGCTTCTTTACTAGCACCGTCTTCCAGTTTTGCAGATTGAAGGGCGATGAGGCTTTTCACCATTTCAAGGTTGTTCTTTACGCGGTGGTGAATTTCTTTTAGAAGCAATTCATTCTGTCTATTTTTCGCGTCTAATGTGACATTTAATTCAGAAAGAGCTTTCCGTTTTTTGCGAATGTTTTTTAGGGTAAAAATCATTCCGAAGAGAATAATTGCAAGTAATCCTGCCAAGACAATATATAGGCTTTGTGTTTTTCGCTGTTGAGAAATTTTCGCCTCTTGGTCTAAGATCTCAATATCTTTTTTTGCCGTTTCATATTTTACCTGCAACTCGCTATCCTTTCGCGCTATGATGGTGTTAAGATATTCGGTATGGCCTTGTTCATAGAGTTCATGATATTCAAGCGCATTTTTATAATCGCTCAATTCACTGTAAATATTGGAAACGTGCATATAGTTTTCCCAAAGATTTTTGGTGTTGCCAATGCGTTTCATGATTTCAATAGCTCTGAGATTGTAGGGTAGCGCTTCCGCATATTTTCCTTGTAAAATATATACGTGACCAATATTTGCGGTGGGTGGCATCATATATCGGGTAAAGCCAATTTTTTCGGCACCATCGTAACAACGGTTGTAATCTGCTATGGCTTCGTCATAACGTTCCATGTATTTGTAAATGTTGCCTCGACCATTGTAACAGGCGAGGAGCGGTGGACCCAATTCTCCTATTTTTTTATAAAGATTGATGGAGGTGTTCATGTTTTGCAGACTTTCATCAAGATTTCCTAAGAACAATTGGTTTTCTGCAAGTCGCCGATAGGATAGAGCTAAATCATCATCATAACCGTTTTTTTCTTGAATGGCGATGGCTTTTTTGCAATATTCCGCACCCTCGGCATAACTGTCTGAATAATAAAGAAGATCGCTTATTTTTGTGTAGCATTGCCCAATGCCACGCTGATTTCCTTCTTTTTCATAAATAGCAAGTGCTTTGTAAACAGCTTCGGAACCTTTGTCGTATTCCGCAGTACCGCTGTAATTTGTTACCAACAAAAGATAGGTGTCTGCCAAAAGATTGGGCATTTTCTGTTTTTCATAAACTGAAATGGCCTTCTGTAAATAAACGATGGAAGAATCCAGAACAGTATGGTCTTCATGCCATTTTGCCAAACCGATATAAGCTTCTCCGAGAGTTTTGAAATCTTTAGATTTTTGAGAAAGCTGAATGGTTTTTTTGAAATTTTTGTATTCTTGGAGTGTGTCTTTTGTGTTCGGAACTAATTCCGAAGCGGAAGTTTTAGACGCATCTTCTTGTGTCTGGGAAGGAGTCCGGGGAATACTGCTCCACGAAACGCAAGCTAATACTACGGTGAGTAATAGTCGTTTCATTATTTGGTTATTGGTTGTTTGTGGATTCTAAATTTACGACTATTTTTTTCTTAAGGCGGAAACTGGGTGATTATTTGACTATTTTTTCTTTTTTTAAAAAGTATAAAATCATCTTTTATTATATTAAAAACAATTCAGAATTTTCAAAAAAAATCTTCCTTACCGCGGCTTAGAACGGTAAAGAAGATTTTAAAAAACAAAGGAAAATTAGAATTAGGGAATTAAGCAATTTTCATTTCAGGCGCGCTCAATCTAGCTAAAACATACGCAGAGATGGCCATCACAATGTCACGTACCGCCACATCTGGATGCCACCAAGTAAAGATAAGACTAAGCGCAATTAGCAATAACCAAGCTGAAACTATATATGCGCCCAGCTGAGTTTTTACAAATACGATGACTCCTGCAACAATTTCTATTACTCCAACAATCATCATGAATGTTGCTCCGCTAAACGGAAGCATGTCTAAAGTAGAAGGCGCAAGATAAGTGTCCCATTGCACCAAAATATTGAAAAATTTGTCCAGCCCGGCCACGATGGGTACAATCACGAAGACGTACTTCATTAGGGTTTGTAGTTTGTTAATTTCGGCACTGTTTGTTACTGTTGTCATAGTTTTTGGATTTTGAGTTCTATGGTTTAGATGTTTTTAAAACTCAGCAGTTACAAAATTTGTAACTTTAAACAACTTATGGCATCTAAAAAGAAAAACACAATATGAATGCAATCCAGCCAGACAGATTTGCTTTAACCAAATTGCCCGATTCCAAAGTAGTGGAGCGGGTTTTAGAAGGTGAAAAGGAGTTATTCGAAATTTTACTGAGAAGATATAACCAACGTCTTTTTAGAGTGATAAGAAGTTATATCCATTCGGAAGATGATGTTCGGGATATTATGCAGGATGCTTATGTAAAGTCATATCTTAAACTGCACCAATTCAACAATCAGTCTTCTTTTTCCACTTGGCTTACTAGAATAGCCATTAATGAAGCCTTGCAACATATACGAAAGAATAAAAGATTAGTTACTAATTACGGAAAAACAGAAAGCTTGGAAAACGTTTTTCAATTACCAGATACAAATACTATGAATCCAGAAAAGCAAACCATAAAAACTGAAACTCGCGCTATGGTGGAACAAGCCGTAGACCGACTTCCTGAAAAATATAGGGTAGTTTTTGTGCTTCAACAGGTGGAAGGTTTAACCAATCCAGAGATTGCGGAATGCTTGAAATTAACGGATAGTAATGTGAAAGTACGTTTACATCGCGCCAAAAATTTACTAAAGGAAGAACTTTTCAAAACAACCCATGATGCTTCTATCTTCGAATTTGGCAATCATAAATGTGACGCAATGGTTGAAGGAGTTATGGAGCGAATTCAGAACTTGTAAATATTATTTTCTATATTTTCATCAATAAAAAAGAGACCGAAATTTACTTCGGTCTCTTTGATTAATAAGTATAAAACTAAAACTATTGCTTTAAAAATTTCAAGCTGCTTGTTTGGTTATTGCTAGTAACAGTAACCAAGTAAACACCGTTTGCATAAGCCGAAACATTTGCATCAAAAGTGTTTGAATTGCTTGTGAAAGAGCCAACATGCTGCCCAGTAATATTATAAATCGCTACTTTTTCAATCTTTTCGGTTTTAGACTGAATACTAAACGTTTTTGAAGTTGAATTGTAAAAACTTACTAGATCGTTTTCCGAAAATTGATTGTCTTCAGTTCCAAGAAAAACATCTTCAAACTTGATCACAATTCCTCCTGAACCAACAATAAGCCCTGAGCCATCTTCAAAAAATTCAATTTCATATAACTGATTTTGATCGTTGCCCATAAAAATCTGACTCCAATTATCGCCGTTATCATCAGAAATATAAATATCTGTATCAGTACCGCCTGCTAATAATTGGTCGCCTTTGTATGCCAATGCATAAAAATGATGATAACCTGTGGCAAAATCAGACCAAGTGGCGCCGCCGTCGTGTGTTGTTTTAAGTAATCCATCTTCACCAGCAATAACGCCATTGTTTTGATCTTTAAAATATGCCGATAGGAAATAATTTTGAATGATTCCCGAATATATCTGTATCCAAGTATCGCCGCCGTCTGTTGATTTTGCGATGCGTTCATCTGCACCAACTGAAAATAGGGTATTTTGATCTGCATAAGCAACGTCAAATCCACCTGCGTTCATTACGTCTGTTGCTGGCGTCCAAGTGTCACCACCATCGGTTGTTAAATAAATGGCGAAATAAGGGGCATTATCCAACTGTGCGGAAACAAAACCTATGTTTTCGTTGAAAAAAGAAAGGTTGTTGTATAGATATACATTCGTACCAACGGTCATTGGCGTCCAAGTAGCACCGCCGTCTTCTGTCTTCATAAAAAGATTGTAGCCAGCGACGAAGCCTTTATCTGTGGAAACAAATTCAATTTTCTCAAAACTTGGGGAAGTGCCGGATAGCGGATAGATTTTTTCCCAGGTTTCGCCAGCGTCTTCAGATTTTAGGATAATTCCTTCAGTATCAAAAGTAAATTTAGACCCGGCAGCATACGCAACTGAATTCTGACCTTCGGGGATAGAAAGGTCATAAAGAATAAAGTCTGTGCCAGAATCTTTGTACTCGAAGGTTTGTGCCTGCGAAATTAGAAAAGCTCCTAATAATGCTATAATAGTGAAAATTAAATTTTTGATAGAACTAGTAAATAACTGCATGTTTTTTAAATTAAGGTTTATGGCTACAAATATATATTGAATGTCTTCCATTAATTCTTTTCCCCTGATTGAAGTCTATCAGATTTCTGAATTTCGAAAGTGTTTTATTTTATCTGCACTTGAAAAACCTCCACGCAGAAAATTAGCCGTATCTTCGCCGCTTATTAAAACCGTCTTCTTAGTTTTAATGGTTTTTCAAAGGACCGAATTCTAAAAGCGCCGCGATATACTATCTCCAAGCGCAGCGGTCTAAAAACAATAAATACTGATTCCAAAACAAAAAAACAATGTTTCTTCGATGCTATTCGGAGCCAACAAACTTGAAACTTGGAACCTGAAACCAGAAACATTTATATATGTCATTTAAATCTCTTGGGCTGTCCGATGCCCTGCTACAAGCAATTAGCAAAAAAGGATATGAAACGCCTTCAGCAATTCAAAAAAAAGCAATTCCTTTAATTTTAGAACGAAAAGATGTACTTGCCTCCGCACAAACCGGAAGTGGGAAAACTGCAGGCTTTGCTTTACCAATGTTACAAATTTTAAACAGCGAACCGGCATTTAGAAAACGTCCCGTTCGCGCATTGATACTTACTCCAACTCGTGAACTTGCCGCGCAAGTAGAAGATGAGTTTAGAGAATATAGCGAGTTTACAGACCTACGTTCTACCGTTATTTTTGGTGGAGTAGGAGCCAATCCACAAATAAAAGCCTTGCGTAATGGCGTGGATATTTTGGTGGCAACACCAGGCCGATTGCTTGATTTGGAAAATCAAAATGCACTTTCACTTTCTAAAGTTGAAATATTAGTTTTAGATGAAGCAGATAGAATGCTGGACATGGGCTTTCTTCGCGATATTAAAAAGATACTTGCTTTGTTGCCTAATAAAAGACAGAATCTTTTATTTTCTGCAACTTTTTCAAAAGAAATAAAGAAACTGGCCAATGAGTTTCTTCATCATCCTGTTTTGGTTGAAGCCACGCCAGAAAATACTACTGTTGAAAAAATAGACCAAACGGTTTATAGAGTTGATAAAGCTCAAAAGACAGATTTAATTATAAAACTTATTTCTGAAGGCAATTGGCAACAAGTTTTGGTTTTTACAAGAACCAAGCACGGTGCAAACCGTTTAAGTGAAAAGCTTGAAAAGGCGAAAATTACTTCTGCAGCCATTCACGGAAATAAAAGTCAAGGAGCGAGAACAAGAGCGCTTTCAGGATTTAAAGAAGGAAAAGTTCGCGTTTTGGTAGCTACAGATATTGCCGCTCGTGGCTTAGATATTCCATTGTTGCCGCACGTTATCAACTTTGAACTTCCAAATATTTCAGAAGATTACGTCCACCGAATAGGCCGTACCGGAAGAGCAGGAGCCAGTGGTGAAGCACTTTCATTAGTAAGTCTTGATGAGGTTGGTTACTTAAAGGATATTGAAAAACTGATTGGCGAGCGTCTTGTGCCCAAAACCATTGAGGATTTTCAACCTACCGAAACAATGGCTGATGTAAAGGCTGATGAAGAAGAAAAGAAACGCCAAAAAGCTGCCCATCATAGTCGTAACCGTAATTCTGGGAATAGAGGAAATTCTTCTTCTAAAGGGAAAGGAAATAGAGGTGGAGGAAGAAGATAATTGCGTGCCAAATTAAAGTTCAGTTTTCAAGGTTTTGAAACGCCTGCTTTTGCAAAAATATCTTGTAAATTCCTATTTATAGGAAATGGTTTTAAGGGCGGCACATTTGCACCGCCCGGATTTCCTGTTGGAACTTTGCCTACAAAAGATTTCGCACCTCCAAAAATTAGGCGTGGAATCTGACCCATAATCTCTTTTCCACTTTTAATTTTAAACCCGAATTTTAACATTTTCCAATGTACGAAAGTGTGAGCGTATGAATATTGTTGGCCAAGAATGTGTGCTGCTTCTAAATGATTCCAAGCAGATTTTAAATTTCCTAAATCAAATTCCGTTTTATATTTTAGTAATTCGGATTTGTAATTTGGGCTTAAAGCTTTTGGTAGTGTGGTGTAGAATTTCAACTTATTATTTTAAGGATGTATATACCATTTTAAAATTCAATTTTTTAACAACAACCTGAAGTTGGTTCGCAACAAGAGGAGTCATCTTGTAAATCAGCCATTTTCATCTTTGGCTTTTCCTGCTTTGTTCCAGCTTTTTCTGCATAAACCGTAATACTGAAAATCCCTGTTCCGGCATTGTTGAAGGTTTTCACTTCTTCTGAAGAAAGATATTTTTCAAGAATATCATCTGGAATGACAATAGATTTTTCTTTTTGAATTTGAATATTGTTGAAACCAGCATCTTTTATAAACTGAAGGTATTCGTCTTTCTGAATTGCACCAGCAACACAACCTGCATACATTTCAGCGTCTTCTTTTAAAGCATCCGGAAGATTGCCAACCAAAACAATATCTGAAATACTGAAGTGGCCTCCAGGTTTTAAAGTTCTGTAGATTTCGCCTATAACTTTCAGTTTGTTCGGCACAAGGTTTAAAACGCAATTGCTAACAATTACGTCTGCAACATTATCACTAACGGGCATTGCGTCAATATCTCCTTCCCTAAACTCTACGTTATTGTAACCTAGTTTTTCTGCGTTAGTTCGTGCTTTTTGAACCATAATCGGAGTAAAATCAATTCCGATTACTTTTCCTTCTGCACCCGTTTCGTGTCTTGCAACGAAGCAATCGTTTCCTGCTCCAGAACCTAAGTCAATTACGGTATCACCTTTTTCAATTTTTGCGAAGTGCGTTGGAAGTCCGCAGCCTAATCCCAAATCTGCATCTTCCACATAACCGCCAGTTTCGGAATAGTCGTCCATCATAATATTATAGACTTTGTTTGAAGGTGTTGTAGCACCACAGCAAGAAGCTGCGTTTTCCGCTTTACCTTGCTCCGCAATTTTGGCATAACGATCTTTTACGATGTCTTTTAATTCTTGTTCGTTTTTCATTTTTATAATTTTTTAGAATGAATTTTCAGTTAAATCTTCTTAGCAACATTTTTCTTTTGAAATATCTTGGTCTAAAAACTGCAGCATTACTGCTTTCATATTTGTCCAGTTTTCTGCGTTTATACAATAGCAAATACTAGTGCCTTCAATACTTCCTTTAATCAATCCGAGATTTTTCAGCTCCTTTAAATGTTGTGAAATTGTGGGTTGTGCCAAGCCAATTTCTTCCACCAAATCACCACAAATACAAGCGTTTATTTTAAAAAGATGTTGCAGTATTGCAACGCGAGCAGGATGACCAAAGGCTTTTGCTAAGGTTGCAATTTCGTTTTGCTGTTCGGTAAATATTTCTGTTTTTGTGATTCCCATTTTTAGATTGAATTGTATATTGCAATATTACGATGAAAGAATTAAATTGAAAAGAAGTTTTGAAGTTTTTTTTATTTATTGGATTTTGAAGTATATGTTTTGAAAATCCATTCTATTACAAAGCAGATTAAAATAATCCCCAAAGAAATAGCTACGCCCAAAAGATTATTGCCAGACTGTTGCACTATTAAAACTATAAAAGCAAGAGCACATAAAATAGCACCTATAAGTGTTATGGTTTTATACGCATTTATAGTCTTGGCTTTTTTATAGGCCACATAGTTTACAACTGCAAAAATTAATAAAAACCCAGCGCTGCCCGAGGTTGAGATGCTTTCTAGGTTCAGAAGATTTGCTGTTAATAAAGTTAGAATTACCGTAATTACGAGTCCGATTGGTTTGTTCCAGAATTGGTCTGTAAAGGAATGTGGCAGTTCATCATCTTCAGCAAGTTCGTAGCTCACACGACTTCCGCCGTAAACGGTAGCATTGATGGCAGAAAATGTTGAGATAAGAGCAGCAATGGTCATAATAGTAAATCCTAATTGGCCAATCATAGGTTTAGCGGCGGCGGCCAAAACATAATCCTTGGCTGTCGCAATTTTATCAAACCCAAGTGAACCCACCGTAACCATTGCAATAACAATGTAAAGCAAGACCACAAAACCCACGGAAATGAAATAGGCTCTAGGAACATTTTTCTTTGGGTTTTTCAAATTTGGAACCGCGTTGGCAATCAGTTCGAATCCTTCATAGGCAACAAAAATTACCATTCCGCCTGTAAGCAGAAGAAAAGGGTTTTCCCAGTTTGAAGGATTGAGCTGTGAAACATTCGGATTTCCGAAAAGTCCATAAATTCCTAAACCTGCGAATGCAATTAGTATAAAAAGCTTTATAAATACAGCGATGCTTTCAATTTTGCCAACAATTTTAAGACTGTAATAATTAATTAGCGTAGCTATCAGAATAACGCCGCTCACAAAAATATGTGTATCAACCGATTTGGAACCCGTTATCGAAATCAGGTTTGGCGCATAGGAGCCAAATGCGGTGGCGTACAAAGAGAGCATGATAATATAGCTTATCCAAAGTACGTTGTTAATGCCACCACTAAAAATACCTTTGCCAAAGCCTTCATTCACAAAGCGAACCGTTCCACCTTTGTCAGGAAAGGAAAGCGAAAGTTTTGAATAACTATAAGCCGTAAAAAGGGCGATAATTCCCGCAAAAAGAAACGCCAGCGGCGTACCACCTTTTGCAAGTGAAACAGCCAAACCCAAAACTGCAAAAATCCCGCCGCCAACCATTCCGCCGATTCCTATGGCGATGGCATCTTTTAGTTGTATTGAGTCGTTGGATTTTTTCTTTTTCATTTATTTTTCTGAAATAGGTATGAAAAGGTATCTCTAAAATTCGAATAATTCTTCAAAAATATCAAAATGATGTTTTTCACTTCGAAGTGAAATAGTTAGAATGTCTTTTTCCAATATAATTGAATATATTTCACCCGACTTAAAAAGAGGCTCTAGCGCTTGGTAAAGTTTTTCTATAAGTGCTTCGCTTTTATCAAGATCATTGATAACATATTCTTTTAGTCCACGAAAGGAATTAGAATTATTAAATAGCTTTTTTATAAGCCCGAAACCTTCCTTTTTGTGGATAGAAAATTCAGAATTGAAAGAGCCCGCCATCGGGGTTGACCATTCTGCCAAAGTGAGAAGATTTTGTTTTTTTGAAGAAAGGATTAAGTTTCCGGTGGAAGTATAGGTGGCTTTCTTATACATTAAATTCCACGGTTTTGGAGCCATTATTTTCCCTTGAATAAAATAGGACCAAACGTTGTAATTACCTTTCACTTTGCCGTTTTTACTAGCGATATAGTTTTCAAACTCGCTACAAAAATCTTGGTTTATTTTATAAAAAGGAGATGTGAGTTCGGCAGATGCAGCGTTGGATTTTATCTTCATCTAATTATTCTTATTGAGTAATTTTCCAAAACAAACACTCTTTTCTACGCCAGCATATTGCCCATAGTTTTCCGTGAATCTATAACCACTTTTTTTATAAAGCGAAATGGCCTCTGGTTGTTTAATGCCTGTTTCCAGAATACATTTTGTGTTGCTAAGTTCCGTTGCCCAAGTTTCCAATTCTCTCAAAATTTGACCTGCAATTCCTTTTCCGCGTTCTTGTATGGGATCAAACATTCGTTTCACTTCCATCACTTTTGGTTCAAATTGTTTGATGGCGCCGCAGCCAACGGGCAAATCGTTTTCGTCAAAAGCAACCACGACATATTTTATAGTGTCAATTTTATTGAATTGGTCGTAAAACGGATGATCGTCAGCATCGCGAATGGCAAGATCTGCGTCCAATTGTTTTACGAGGGTTTTGAAATCTTCGTTGTTGGAAGCGGTTCTTAATAGTGTGAGCATAGGAAATATAATGTTTCTTGGTGGTTTCTTAAATAATTCAAACTTGGGTTTTAAAGATACTAAAGGTTTTTTATCTTAGTTCCCTGTAAATAAAAAGTTGTTTTTCAATGCTAAATGTAGCTTTGTAAATAACTTTTCCGTTTCAATATAACCTAAACTTCATTTTGAAAATTTTGTATTTTCAATTCTAAAAATTACTTCAATGAAAAATTATTTCGCAGCGCTTTTCTCCCTTTTATTCTTTGTAAATGTTACCGCGCAACAAAAAGAACTAACCTTAAAGGATGCCGTATTAGAGCAATACGGAAAATTTTATCCCGAACGCATACAAGGTTTTCAATGGATTCCTGAAACAGATTCTTACACCTATCTTGAAAAAGGTTCAATACTGAAAAAAGGTTCTGCTGAAAGTAAGAAGCAGTTAGAAACACTTTCAATTTCCGAAGTAAACCAAACTTTAAATTCTGATTTAAAGCGGTTTTCTGGAATGGTTTGGAAAAATAGCGAGGCTTTTTATCTGGTTGATAACAATTCCTATTTTCTATATAATTACATTTTGAAAAAGGGTGAATTAGTTTTAAAATTAAACGATTCCGCAGAAAATAGTACACTTCAAAATGAAACTGGAAACGTAGCTTATACCATTGATAACAATCTTTACATTCAAAAAACGGATGGTATGACTGTCGCTGTTACTAATAATACTGATAAGAACATCGTTTCTGGTCAAGCCATTGCGCGAAGTGAATTTGGAATAACCAACGGTATTTTTTGGTCACCAAAAGGAAACTTGCTTGCCTTTTATCAAAAAGATGAAACCGATGTTGCAGATTATCCGCTTTTAAACATCAATCCTACTCCAGGTGAATTGAATTCCATAAAATACCCAATGGCGGGGCAGAAAAGCGAGCGTCCAAAAGTGGGAATCTATAATTTAGCAACCCAAAAAACTGTTTTTATTTCTCCCACTGGAAATGCAGATGACTATTTGACCAATCTTTCTTGGACTCCAGATGAAAAGAATGTTGTTATCGCAGAATTAAACCGCGACCAAAACCACATAAAACTGCAGCTTTTTGATGCTTCAACAGGAAAATTGGTTCGCACAATTCTTGAAGAAAAAAACGACAAATGGGCCGAGCCAGAACATCCTGCCTATTTTTATTCAGATTCTTCAGAAGACTTTATTTGGATGAGTGAAAAAGATGGATTTATGAATTTTTATTTGTGCAATACTTCAAAAGGAATTGTGAAGCAATTGACAAATAATAAATGGGTTGCTGAAGAAATAGTAGGCAACAACCCAAAAGGAACGGAAATTTATTTCACAGGAACAGGAGATTCTCCTTTAGATACAAAATTATATGCGGTGAATATTTCTAACGGAAAACAAACTTGTTTAACCGAAACTAGCGGAACGCACAATGCCAGTATTTCTTCCAATGGAAAATATATTTTTGACCAATATTCAAACCACGAAACACCCGGCGTTGCACAGATATTGGACAACAAAGGCAAAACCGTTCAAACTTTTATAAAAGCTGAAAACCCAATGGCTGATTATAAAATTGGAACTACGGAAATTGGAAAACTAAAGTCTCACGATGGCTTTGATCTTTACACACGTCTTATAAAACCTTCCAATTTCGACCCCAAAAAGAAATATCCTGTTTTGGTTTATGTTTATGGCGGTCCGCACGCTCAATTAATTACAAACTCTTGGAACGATGGTGAGTCACTTTGGATGAAATGGATGGCGGAACAAGGTTATCTTGTTTTCACTTTAGATGGAAGAGGTTCCGCAAACCGAGGTTTCGCTTTTGAAAGCGTTATTCACAGACAAGTGGGTACTGAAGAATTAAAAGATCAATTGGTTGGTGCAGATTATTTAAAATCGCTTCCGTATGTGGATGCAGATCGTTTGGCAATCCACGGTTGGAGTTTTGGTGGTTTTATGACGGTTTCAATGATGTTGCGCAATCCAGGTGTTTTTACAACTGGTGTTGCTGGCGGACCAGTCACGGACTGGAAATATTATGAAATAATGTACGGCGAACGCTATATGGACACACCAGAACAAAACCCAGCAGGCTATGAAGCTTCAAGTCTTCTAAACAAAACACAAAATCTAACAGGAAAACTTTTAACAATCCACGGCTCGATAGATCCTGTGGTAGTTATGCAGCACGATTTGTCATTAATAAAATCTTTTGTAGAAAATGAAAAGCAAATGGATTTTTTCATCTACCCAATGCACGAACACAACGTTCGCGGCAAGGATCGCGTACATTTAATGACGAAGGTTTTGAACTATGTGATGGAAAACAACAAATAATTTGGTAGGCGCTCGATTTATCGCGCGCCAGATTAAATTATCAAGAAGTAAAAATGTTTACGAAGGATTAAATTCGGACGAACAATTTACTAGCCTAGGTTTTGATGAAATTTTAAAAAGCAGTTTTAAAAACTTTCCTTTTGAAAATTTATTTTTTAGAATGATCAAACCCTCCTTTTACAGTCTTAAATCTTAAGATTGTAAACCCTATAATAGCCGAAATAAAGGAACCAATTAGAATCCCAATCTTTGCAGAATCTATGTATTCTGGACTGCTATTAAAAGCAAGGCTGGCAATAAAAATGGCCATAGTAAAACCAATTCCCGCCAAAAATGAAACACCTATAATCTGCTTGTTGGTAATGTCTCCAGGAACTTCAATGAGCTTTAATTTCCGCGCCAAAAAGATTATCCCTGAAATTCCGATGCTTTTACCTAGTATTAAACAGATAACAATATTTACAATCAAGGCGGTTTCCAAACCAGTGCTGGTAATTGCAACCCCAGCATTGGCAAGCGCAAAAACGGGAATTACCAAATAGGCTACCCAATTGTGTAATTTATGCTCCAAATGTTGCAAGGGCGAACGATATTTGTCAGACCAATCCTCCAAATCGTCTATTAATTCTAGTTGTTCAGAAGAAAGCATTGGTTTTTGAAGAATGGTGCTTTCTTTTATATTACCTACAATACTTTCTAGTTGGTTCGTAAATTCATGAGTGTGTATTTTTTGCCTAACAGGAATTGCAAATGCCATTAGGATTCCTGCCAAGGTAGGGTGTAATCCCGCTTTCAAAAATAATAGCCAAACTACAAAACCGACAATGATTGTTAAAAATTCGAAATACAAACCTTTGTAACTCAAGAAATAGATAATAGCCAAAAGAACCAAAGCAGCTCCTAATAATACAAAATTCAAGCTACCGCTATAAAAAATTGCAATTACGAGAACGGCACCCAAATCATCTACAATAGCAAACGCAGTTAGAAAAATCTTTAAACTTAAAGGCACTCTATTCCCCAATACATTTAGGATGGCAAGCGAAAAGGCAATATCTGTTGCCATCGGAATTCCCCAACCTTTCAGCGTTTCGGGATTTTGATTCAGAACAACATATAAAAGAACCGGAATTGCGATACCTCCAATCGCTCCAAAGAGCGGAAACATAATTTTTTTTGTAGAATTTAGTTCGCCAATTAAAAACTCTCTTTTTATTTCGAGACCGATTAAGAAAAAGAAAATAGCCATCAATCCATCATTTACCCATAAAATAAGTGGTTTTACGAGTTCAAAACTATCTGTAACGAAACCAATTTCATAATTCCAAAAAGATTCATAACTTTCTGAAAGCGCTGAATTGGCCCATACTAAAGCAATGATTGTTGTTGCCAGTAGCAAAATTCCACTGGAACTTTGAAGGTTGACGAATTTTTGAAAAGGGGAGAGTAATTTTTCTTTTATCATATAAATCTTTCGAGTTGGCAATATACCAAAACCATTATAATTTTATTTGCTGTAGAAACCTTCCAAAATCTGATTTAAGAAAAATTTGTGAAAGTTGAAGTTTTTTTAAGGACGGAAGACCAATAATAGAAACCGATTACTCCTTAGTTTTTTTTATCTTTGCACCCTCGAACTCCGAAGCCTAGGCGAAGGGGTTAATACTTAAAAGAAAGCAAGAATATGTTCGATAATTTAAGCGATAAGCTGGACAAAGCGCTGCACGTACTGAAAGGTCATGGCAGCATCACCGAAGTAAACGTAGCCGAAACATTAAAAGAAGTGCGTCGCGCCCTTTTGGATGCCGATGTTAACTTCAAAACCGCCAAGGAATTTACCAATAGCGTAAAGGAAAAAGCATTAGGTCAAAACGTATTGACTTCGCTTCAACCTGGCCAATTGATGGTGAAATTGGTAAAAGAT
Source organism: Aequorivita sublithincola DSM 14238 (assembly GCF_000265385.1). NCBI lineage: Bacteria > Pseudomonadati > Bacteroidota > Flavobacteriia > Flavobacteriales > Flavobacteriaceae > Aequorivita > Aequorivita sublithincola. The sequence goes on along the minus strand of NC_018013.1, from coordinate 598,586 downwards.
GAACTTACCGAATTAATGGGCGGCGAAACCGCTGGTATTAATTTAAGCGGCACGCCATCGGTTATTTTAATGTCTGGTTTGCAAGGTAGTGGTAAAACTACTTTCTCTGGAAAACTTGCCAATTACCTTAAAACAAAAAAATCTAAAAAGCCACTTTTAGTTGCTTGTGATATCTACCGTCCCGCTGCTATCAACCAATTACACGTTGTTGGAGACCAAATAGGCGTTGAGGTTTACAGCGAACCTGAAAATAAAAACCCAGTAGCGATTGCACAGAACGCTATTGCACACGCCAAACAAAATGGCTTTAATGTTGTGATTGTGGATACCGCAGGTCGTCTTGCAATTGATGAAGCGATGATGGCTGAAATTGCAGACGTACACAAAGCCATCAACCCACAAGAAACACTTTTTGTGGTTGATGCAATGACTGGTCAAGATGCTGTGAATACTGCAAAAGCATTCAACGAAAAGCTAAATTTTGACGGAGTTGTACTTACCAAATTAGATGGTGATACTCGTGGTGGAGCAGCAATCTCTATTAAAAGTGTTGTAGATAAACCAATCAAATTTATCGGTACTGGTGAAAAGATGGATGCAATTGATGTGTTCCATCCTGCCCGTATGGCAGACCGTATTTTGGGAATGGGTGATGTTGTTTCACTTGTTGAAAGAGCGCAGGAGCAGTTTGACGAAGAGGAAGCCAGAAAGATTCAGAAGAAAATTGCTAAAAATCAATTCGGTTTTGATGATTTCCTTAGCCAAATTCAACAGGTTAAGAAAATGGGAAGCATGAAAGACTTGGTGGGAATGATTCCCGGAGCAGGAAAAGCCTTGAAAGATGTAGATATTGATGACGATGCCTTCAAAGGAATTGAAGCCATAATTCACTCAATGACTCCAACGGAAAGAGCCCAACCAGCAGTAATTGACGGAAGTCGAAAAAAACGAATCGCTTCTGGTAGTGGAACAAGTGTTCAGCAAGTAAATCAACTTTTAAAACAGTTCGACCAAATGAGCAAAATGATGAAGATGATGCAAGGTGGCGGCGGAAAGAAGATGATGCAGGCAATGGGGAAGATGCGATAAAATTTAGTGTTTAGTGACCAGTATTCAGTGTTCAGTAGGCTAACGATTTATCGTGCGCTATTCAAATAGAATAATTTATAATTGTTTTATATATGAAATTTCAAGATTTGTTAGCTTATTAAAAATCTGTTGATGCTGCGATGAATATTTTTGAAATATCAAAAACATTTCCGAAAGAAGAAATATATTCATTAACAGATCAAATAAGAAGAGCTTCGCGAAGTGTTTCAGCTAATATAGCAGAATCTTATAGAAAGAGAATTTATCCAAAACATTATGCAAGTAAGCTTTCCGATAGCGACGCAGAGAATTCCGAGAAAGAAGTGTGGTTGGAGTATGCTTGGAGATGCAAATAATTAAATGATGAAAACTATAAAGAATTAATAAATGCAACTGACGAAGTAGAAAAATTGATCAATTTTATGATTTTAAATCCACAAAAATTTGGTGTTAAACCAGAATAGAATTTATTTTAACTGACCACTGACCACTGACCACTGACCACTGACCACTGACCACTGACCACTGACCACTGACTACTGAAAACTAAAAATATGACAATTCTAGACGGAAAGAAAGTAAGTAACGATATTAAAAACGAAATCGCAGCCGAAGTCGATAAGATGAAAGCAGCTGGTGAAAAAGTACCGCATCTTGCCGCGATTATAGTGGGAAATGACGGTGCCAGTCTCACCTACGTTGGAAGTAAAGTGCGAGCTTGCGAGCGCGTTGGTTTTGAATCTACATTAGTAAAAATGCCCGAAACCACGAGCGAACTAGAGTTGTTGAAGAAAATTAAAGAACTTAACGAAGACGACAACATTGACGGTTTCATAGTGCAGCTCCCATTACCTCCGCAAATTGATACTCAAAAGGTATTGCTTACTGTAGATCCTTCGAAAGATGTTGATGGTTTTCACCCAGAAAACTTCGGAAAAATGGCTTTGGATATGAGTACGTTTATTCCTGCTACGCCTTTCGGAATTCTTGAATTACTTCAGCGTTATGATGTTGATACAAAAGGGAAACATACTGTTGTTATAGGTAGAAGTCATATTGTTGGCCGTCCAATGAGTATTTTGATGAGCCGTAAAGGTTGGCCAGGAAATAGTACGGTCACACTTACGCACAGCAACACTAAAAATATCGCGCAAATAACTACGCAGGCAGATATTATTATTTCGGCATTGGGAGTTCCCAACTTTTTGAAAGCTGAAATGGTTAAAGATGACGTTGTAATAATTGACGTTGGAATTACAAGAGTTGAAGATGCAAACCATCCAAAAGGTTATGTAATTACGGGCGACGTTGACTTTGAAAACGTCAGTAAAAAAGCTTCATATATAACACCTGTTCCTGGAGGCGTTGGTCCAATGACTATTGCAATGCTTCTTAAGAACACCCTTTTAGCTCGAGAACAGCGGAAAGTTTAACTTTTTTCAGTTTCAGTGAGACGCCAATCTAAATATTTATGAAGATCGGTTTCTATCCAACCCATACTTATTGATAGTACGGCCAAATCATCAATATACCCAACTCCTGGAATAAAGTCTGGAACCAAATCAAAAGGGTTTAAAACATATAAAAGTGCTACGGCAATAGAAGCGATTGTAAACCACGGCACGGTTTTATAACTTCCTTTTTTTACATCTTTAAGCATTGCGAACATAATTTTTCCTAGCTCGGCATATTTTCGTAACGGACTGGCATTGCTCAGTTTTTCTGAAATAGCTTCTTCATTTGCCATTACTATTTCAACATCTTGGTCTTTTATTTTTGTTACTTTTTCTTCAACGTAATCTTCGTTTATTTTATCGTCCATCAAGGCGATTTTTGAAGGTTTTTTATCTTTCTTTTTTCCGAAAAGCATAATTTTAGTTTTTATTTAAAAGTAAGAAACAGAAAAGTGAATACTTATAAAATTATGTTATAAATATTTCAGAAAAGAATAAATAAAATTTTAAGATATAATGAAGCTATAGTTTTTCTTCTCCAGTAACAGCATTCTCTTTGCCGTATTCTTTTCGATATATTTTTACAATAACCATAAAAAGGCTGATTAATAAAGGTCCGAAGATTAAACCAATAAATCCAAAAAGTGGAACTCCCACTATAACACCTATAAGTGTAACAAGCGGATGAACATCGTCCAATTTTTTAAGAACATAAAGACGAATAATATTGTCAGTAGAACCCACAACTACAAAGCCATATATCAAAATTCCCCAAGCCTGGAAGGTATCTCCAGATGATAGCGTTAGTATAAATACGGGCAAAATACCCAATAATGTACCCACGAAAGGAATCATACTAGATATTGTTACGATAACAAACCAGAAAAATGGATCTTCTGTTCCAAAAATCAAAAAGCCAATAAGTGCGATTATTCCTTGAGCGAGACCTACCATTGGGATTCCCAATGCGTTGGAGCGAACCATTTTTTGAACTTCAACACCCACTTCTTTAAGGTTTTCACGATTCATTGGAATGTAATCTCTAAATGAATCTCTCAAATCCTTCCGATTTGTAAACATATAGTAAAGCATGAAATACATTAAACCAATTGCGATGAAAGCATTAAAAGTGCCGCCAACCAAACCTTGAAGGTTCTCGGTTAGCCAGCTGCCAATAGCAGATGGGTCAATTTGCGAACTAAGATCGTAACCCACTTTGTCTTCCATATTGCTTAACTGCTCCTTTACTGCATGCACCACTTCACCTGAATTTTCTACGGCGGTTCCAATTTTATTAGTAAGCATTAAAATAATACCAGCAATAGGAATAACAATTATGAAGAAGGAAGCCAGCATCAGGAATGTAGCGGCTAGAGATGGATTCCATTTTCTTTTATTAACTAAATTAGCCATCCATTTACGCATCAATACATAAATTGTAACAGCACCCAGAACTCCTGTGAGATAAGGAAGCATTTCCCTAAAAATTAGGCTTCCAATTAATAAAATAAGCAAGATGACAAATATTTGTCTAATTATTTGAGGCGGTATTTCTTTGATCATTTGGAGAAAAGTTGTGTTAAATCGTTGAAAGCCTTGAATTCCAGTGCATTTCCAGCTGGGTCTTTAAAAAACATCGTGGCTTGTTCTCCCACTTGTCCTTCAAAACGGATGTATGGGGCAATGATGAAAGTAATGTTTTTTTGAATTAATTTTTCAGAAAAAATCTTAAAGGTTTTCATATCTAGAACAACCCCAAAATGTGGAATTGGTACGTCTTTTCCATCAACTGGGTTACTGCTTTGGGTGTCTTTAGCAATTTTTTCCTTTAAATGAATAACAAGCTGATGCCCAAAAAAGTCAAAATCTACCCAATGATCGCTGCTGCGTCCCTCGGAAAGTTCTAGTGTATCGCTATAAAATTTTCTACATTCTTCCAAATTGTCCACGGGAATTGCAAGATGGAATGGTCTTAGGTGATTGCTCATTTAGTTATTTCGTAAAGCGTTTATTAATTCTTCTTTATTCATTTTCGAACGACCATTTATACCAACATTTTTTGCTTGGGAATAGAGCTCTTCTTTCGTCCAATCTTCATACGGTTTAGCTTTTCCGCCTTTTTTTCCTGCGTCTGGAGTGTTCGCGATACGAGCAGATTTCTCTTGGCTGTATCCTTTGTCACGCAGTGCATCATACTGTGCTTCGTTTTTGATTTTTGGATTTGGCATATTAGTCGGTTATAAAAATAAAACCCTTTGAAAAGCAAAGGGTTTTAAAATTCATTATTTACGTTTGGTCTGTATCTTTTCTGTTTTTAAGAAGACCAATGCCGGCAAAGAAAAATACAATGCCTAATATTATCAATGCCCAAGGGCTCATTCCGACATTCATGCTTCCAAATGCGCCAAGTATTCCCATAACTAAGGCAATACCTCCCGCAATGGTCAAAATAAATCCTAATATCTTTATCATAATTCAATTGTTTTTGATGGTTAATTGGATTAAAATTAAAGGAAAGCATTCACTTGGCAACAAATGTTAACAAAATCTTTGCAGGTAGAAAATTGTTATTGTCTTTAAGAAAGTAATCTTGATTACTTTTCAGCAGATTCCCAACCAATCATAAAATATTTAAAAGTGGCTTCATCAGGAATCTGGCTAGCTTCAACTTTTAAATCCATGTTGTAACGAAGTTCTTCAGGAAGACTTTTTTTGTCGATGGTTAAATAGACATCGGTTTCCTTTAGAAAAACTACAACTGCATTAATCGTGGTTTCAATGTTGGCAATAGTATAATTCGCTTTAACATCTTTCCAAGTACTTGCAGAATTCAATCCTTTTTCGGTTTTATAACGCGAATCAAAAACTTGAATGTTTTTCACTGTTGAATTTGGATCGTTTTCATCATCAGGTGAAAGAAGAAGGAGTTGTTTTCCGCCTTTTTCATAAATTTCTACTTCGCCTTGAGTTTCCAAAGCATTAGGTGAAGAGTTTATTTTTACAATTGAATCCGTCGCAAAGATGGAATCAATCTGCTTTATTTTTATTTGGTTGGTCAAGTTACCGATGGATCCGTTTTTAATCATAAAAGGATCACTATCCTTTCCGCATTGTACAAAAGCAAGTGAAACTATCGTTATTATTAAAAGTGTCTTTTTCATTTTTTTGTTTAAAAGTTGATATGTTTAATGGTTTAAAAGTTTAGTTTTTTTGACTACTGACTACTGACTACTGACTACTGACTACTGACTACTGACTACTGACTACTGACTACTGACTACTGACTACTGACTACTTCATCATCTTCCCCAAAATTCCAAGAACGCTTCGAATTACAGTTGGACTTGAAAGTGTTTTAAGCCAAGGATTTGAAGTGCTTCTACGACTAGATGAACTTCTGCTTGAAGTAGTTTTTCTTGCAGCTTCCTTTTCTTTCTCCGCTTTTTCTTTTACTTCTTCTTTATTGGCAATTTCAATCTTTTCGTTCAACATTTCGTAGGCGCTTTCACGATCTGTTACTTCGTTATACTTCGGAATTAATTTAGAAGTTTTCAATAAACCTTTCAGTTCATCATTCGTTAAAACGTCCATTCGGCTCATTGGAGCGCGTAGCATCGTTCTCGCCAAGGGCGTTGGAATACCTTTTTCGTTCAAAACGCTTACTAAAGCTTCCCCGATTCCTAAAGCAGTTAAAACTTCGTCAGTTTTATAGTAATCTGATAGCGGATAATTTTCAGCAGTTAATTTTATAGCCTTTCTGTCTTTAGCAGTAAATGCACGAAGCGCGTGTTGAATTTTTAAACCCAGTTGGCTCAAAACAGCGTCTGGCACATCCGTTGGGTTTTGGGTTACAAAGTATAGTCCAACACCTTTTGAACGTATCAATTTTACAATACTTTCAATTTGGTTTAGAAGTGCACTGCTGGCTTCGTTGAAAATTAAATGTGCTTCGTCAACAAAAATCACTAATTCCGGTCTTCCGCTATCGCCTTGTTCTGGAAAAGTAGCATAGATTTCCGCCAAAAGACTAAGCATAAAAGTTGAAAAAAGCTTCGGACGATCTTGAATATCTGTCAATCGGAGAATGTTGATATAACCCATTCCGTTTTCGTTTATACGAAGTAGATCTTGTGGGTCAAACGATTTTTCTCCAAAAAATAAATCGGCACCTTGTTGTTCTAATTCTACTACTTTACGAAGAATTGCTCCGGTTGAAGAAGATGAAATGCGGCCATAAGCATCATCAAACTCTTTTTTCCCTTCATCTGTGGAGTATTGCAATATTTTTTTGAAATCCTTTAAATCTAGCAATGGCATTTTGTTGTCATCACAATATTTAAAAATTACGGAAACGATTCCCGATTGCACATCGCTCAAATCTAAAATTCTTGCAAGCAAAACCGGTCCAAACTCACTCACTGTTGCACGAAGACGAACACCTTCTTGGTCTGAAAGCGAAAGTATTTCGGCGGGAAATTTTTTAGCTTCATACGGAAAACCAATGGAGGCGTGGCGTTCCTCAATTTTAGCATTGTTGGTTCCAGGTTCTGCAATTCCGCTAAGGTCGCCTTTTACGTCCATCAATAGCACTGGGATTCCTTTTTCTGAAAGGTTTTCAGCAATAATTTGAAGCGTTTTTGTTTTTCCTGTTCCAGTTGCGCCAGCTATAAGTCCGTGGCGGTTTAAGGTTTTCAACGGAATTTTTACATAAGCATCTTTCACGGTTTCGCCATCCAGCATTGCCGCACCAAGATTTAGGAAGTCGCCTTTAGTAGTATAGCCGTTGTTTATGTAATCGAAAAAAGCCTGCTTGTCTGCCATCTTTTTAAATTTTGTTCAAATGTAATAAATATAAGCACCAAAACTTAAATCCCAAATTCCAAATAAATAACATAATTCAATATTTGAAATTCAAAATTAGATTTGATTGTGGTTCGAAATTTGTTTTTTATTTGGAATTTGGAGCTTGTAATTTGGAATTTTCTTCAGCAATTAAAGTACTTTTGCACCAATGAAAAAAGAAGTTCAAGATTTAGTAAATGCAGGAGTCATGCTTCCGTTGATGGAAGAATTCTACACCATTCAAGGAGAGGGATTCCATAAAGGAACGGCGGCATATTTTATAAGAGTGGGCGGTTGCGATGTGGGCTGCCATTGGTGCGATGTAAAAGAAAGTTGGAATGCAGACCTGCATCCTCCAACTGCAATAGAAAGTATTGTTGAAAATGCAGCAAAATATTCAAAAACCATCGTTATTACAGGTGGCGAACCACTTACTTGGAATATGGATCCGCTAACAGAAATGCTGAAAAGCCAAGGAATGCAGATACATATTGAAACTTCTGGAGCATACAAACTTACTGGAACTTGGGACTGGGTTTGTCTTTCACCCAAAAAGATGAAGCTGCCTACTAAAGAAGTTTATAAAGCAGCAAATGAATTGAAAGTAATCATTTTTAATAAAGATGATTTTCGTTTTGCGGAAGAACAAGCGGCAAAGATTAATGAAAACTGCATTCTATATCTACAGCCCGAATGGAGCAAACGCGATAAAATGGTTCCTTTGATTGTGGATTACGTTATGCAAAATCCGCAATGGAAAGTTTCGTTGCAGACGCATAAATATTTGAATATCCCATAAAATTAAATTCCAAATAAAAAACACCAAATTCCAATCAGGTGACTTTGGAATTTGGTGTTTGAAATTTGTTTTTTGAAATTCCCTTTAAAAAAGTCGTTAGACTTTTTTAAAGGGAATTTCTACATATTCATTATCCCAACCAATCATCAAAACCGTTCCTTTGTCATCTGTTCTAAAGATCATTGAAAGGGACTCAATTGGCGCTGCTGCATCTTTAACAGGAACAGTAATACGCAAAACATCTTTTTCCTTTTTATAGCTATAAGCTCCCCAAACGTTAGTGTCACTGTTTATGATAACTGTCCAGTTATCTTCTTCTGGAATGGTGTAAAGCGTATATGTTCCTGGCTTCAATGTTGTGTTTCCCACTGTCATTGGTACGTAAACATCAAGTTCTGTAGCTTCGTTGGCACCAGTACGCCAAACTTTTCCGTAAGGCACAATATCTCCATAAATAACACGTCCCTTTTTTTGGGGTCTGCTGTAAATAACTCTTGCAAAAGGAGGGCTTTTCTTGTCGGGGCGTGCCATTACAAGATCCATTGGAGAGGCATCCATTTCAGGAAAACTCTGTGCTTGTAGGTTTTGGAGTGAAATTCCGATAGAAACAATAAAGAAAATGAGGAGTGCTTTTTTCATAATAGATATTTTTTAAAAATTTGTATAAAATCCTAAAGATAGGACAACTATTTCAACGAAAAGTTTAATCAAAATTAAATAATTCGATAGAAATAATACCGTAAAACGATTATTAAGTCGAAAATAGTGCGCAACTATTACGCCAAAATCCAAATCATTTTCAAACTGCTCTAAAAGCTTGGTTTTTCCACATAAATTTGTTGATAACTTACGGCTTATAAGTTGCGTAAACCCTTAATTTTATTGGGGATTTGGTTATATTTGTTCGTTACGAAAAAAACTGAAAATCATTCAAATAATTATATGAGCGAAGAACAGAAAAAAGGCAGCTACGGCGCCGACCAGATACAAGCGTTAGAGGGAATGGAACATGTGCGCATGCGCCCATCCATGTACATTGGTGATGTTGGCCCACGTGGTTTACATCATTTGGTTTATGAGGTAGTAGATAACTCAATAGATGAAGCAATGGGTGGCTATTGCGACACTATTGAAATGTGGATAAATGAAGATAACTCCGTAACCGTAAAGGATAACGGTCGTGGTATTCCTGTAGACCTTCACAAAAAAGAAGGCGTTTCTGCATTGCAAGTTGTAATGACTAAAATTGGAGCTGGTGGAAAATTTGATAAAGATTCCTATAAAGTTTCCGGTGGTTTGCACGGGGTTGGTGTTTCTGTAGTGAATGCACTTTCAGGACATTTAACTGCTACTGTTCATCGTGATGGCAAAATTTGGCAACAAGAATACGAACGCGGTAAAGCCTTATATCCTGTAAAACCAATTGGTGAAACAGATTACCGCGGAACTATTGTGACTTTTAAACCAGATGCGGATATATTTCAGCAAACACTAGAGTATAACTACGATACGCTAGCAAGTAGAATGCGCGAGCTTTCATTTTTGAATAGAGGTTTAACTATTTATGTAACCGATAAGCGTCACAAAGATGAAAAAGGCGAAGTCGTAACAGAAAAATTTCACAGTGAAGAAGGTTTAAAAGAGTTTATCCGCTTTTTAGATGGAAACCGAGAGCCGATTATTGCTCAAGTAATTTCAATGGAAGGCGAAAAGAACGACATTCCTGTTGAAGTTGCGATGGTTTATAATACATCATTCAACGAAAATCTGCATTCCTATGTAAATAATATCAACACCCACGAAGGTGGAACCCACCTCGCAGGTTTTCGTGCTGGATTAACGCGTACGTTGAAAAAATATGCGGATGCTTCAGGAATGCTAGACAAGCTTAAGTTTGAAATTGCCGGAGATGATTTCCGTGAAGGATTGACCGCTATTATTTCGGTAAAAGTACAAGAGCCTCAGTTTGAAGGTCAGACTAAAACAAAATTGGGTAACAGAGAGGTAATGGCTGCTGTAAGTCAAGCGGTTTCCGAAATGCTCGAAAATTATTTGGAAGAACATCCAAATGATGCGAAAACCATTGTTCAAAAAGTAATTCTTGCTGCACAAGCACGTCACGCAGCCCGTAAGGCTCGTGAAATGGTGCAACGTAAAACCGTGATGAGCGGTGGCGGGTTACCAGGAAAACTTTCAGATTGTTCTGAGCAAGATCCCGAAAAATGTGAAGTATTCCTAGTGGAGGGAGATTCGGCAGGTGGAACAGCAAAACAAGGTCGCGATCGTAATTTTCAAGCTATTCTTCCTTTAAGAGGTAAAATCCTGAATGTTGAAAAAGCAATGCATCACAAAGTTTTTGAAAACGAAGAAATTCGAAATATTTATACTGCTTTAGGTGTAACCATTGGAACTGAAGAAGATAGTAAAGCCTTAAATCTTACAAAACTGCGCTACCACAAAGTAGTGATTATGTGTGATGCGGATGTGGATGGTAGCCACATTGCCACGTTAATTTTAACTTTCTTTTTCCGTTATATGCGCGAATTAGTTGAAGGAGGGCATATATATATTGCCACGCCACCACTTTACTTGGTGAAAAAAGGCGCTAAAAAAGAATATGCGTGGAGCGATAAAGAGCGTGATAGATTGAATGAGGAGTTTGGTGGAAGTGCTGGAATACAGCGCTACAAAGGTTTAGGTGAAATGAACGCCGAACAACTTTGGGTCACTACAATGAATCCAGAATTCCGTACATTACGCCAAGTAACCATAGATAACGGAACCGAAGCAGATAGAATTTTCTCAATGTTAATGGGCGATGAGGTACCACCAAGACGTGAATTTATCGAGAAGAATGCTATTTATGCGAATATTGATGTGTAAACAATGTCAATAATTTTGAAAAGCCCATTTCTGAGATATTCTGAAATGGGCTTTTTAGTTTTTAACCCTTTATTATCATTATTTTAAGTAGATATTGGTACTTTTGCACTGCGTTTCAGAATCGTTCTGGAATCCTGAAAAAAATCACTCCGATTTTCTTCGGAATAACAATAAATCACAAACAATAAACATAAAAACATGAAAGTAACAGTTGTAGGAGCAGGTGCTGTTGGCGCAAGTTGTGCTGAGTACATTGCCATCAAAAATTTTGCAAGCGAAGTAGTTTTGTTAGACATTAAAGAAGGTTTTGCTGAAGGTAAGGCTATGGATTTAATGCAAACAGCTTCATTAAACGGTTTCGACACTAAAATAAACGGTGTTACAAACGATTATTCTAAAACAGCAGGTAGCGATATTTGCGTAATCACAAGCGGAATTCCACGTAAACCAGGAATGACACGTGAAGAATTGATCGGTATAAACGCTGGAATCGTGAAGGATGTTTCTTCAAACCTTGTAAAACATTCTCCTAAAACTATTATAATCGTAGTGAGCAACCCGATGGATACAATGGCCTATTTGGTTCATAAAACATCAGGTTTAGATAAAAGTAAAATCATTGGAATGGGTGGAGCTTTAGATAGCGCTCGTTTCAAATATCGTTTGGCAGAAGCTTTGGGCGCACCAATTAGCGATGTGGACGGAATGGTAATTGGCGGTCACAGTGATACTGGAATGGTACCATTAACACGTTTGGCAACAAGAAATAGTGTTCCTGTAAGTAAATTTATTTCTGAAGAAAGAATGGATCAAGTAATGGAAGACACCAAAGTTGGTGGAGCTACACTTACTAAATTATTAGGAACTTCAGCTTGGTATGCTCCAGGAGCAGCAGTTTCTGGACTGGTACAGGCAATTGCTTGCGACCAAAAGAAAATGTTTCCTTGCTCCGTAATGCTTGATGGCGAATACGGTTTGAAAGATATTTGTATCGGTGCTCCAGTTATTTTAGGAAGAAACGGTATCGAAAAAATCGTTGAACTAGAATTAAACGATGCCGAAAAAGCACACATGAAAGAAAGTGCTGAAGGGGTTCGTAAGACTAATGATTTGTTAGAGCTTTAATAAAGATTTATATTAAATAAAAAAAGCCAGCGTCTGCTGGCTTTTTTTATTTCTCTATTCTTATCTCAAAATTAATTTTACTCAATGCATATTCTGCCATCAATTCTTTGTATCTCACCATTAAAACTTAAGGTTGATTTGTAATAGAAACATTTTCCTTCAATCTTAATCAGTTCAGTCAATATACCATTATTGTCGTTTACAAATTGATGAAATTCAGAAAGATTTTTCTTTGTTTCGTCATATTTCAACCTGTAAGTGCAATCATCTATCCATTCAATTACTTCCTATGAAGTTTTGTCAAAATCTTCACCTAATTTATTTTCTGGATCTTGAACAATTTCGATTTGTTTATTCCCTTCTCTAATAATTTTGAAATCAATTGGTATTTCATTATCAGCAGGCACATAAAATGTACCATTCTTAAAGTCTAAGCAAGTCAATTCCTGCGAAAAGCTTCCAAGGCTAAGTAATAAAAACATTATTAGAAATCTGTTTTTCATAAATTCAATTTAACAGTAAAAACTCATTTTAAATTAATTAGAACTTTCAGGTTTTCAAAATCTGAAAGGTCTTCTTTATGAAAATCTCAAAGCAAAGCGTGCTTACGTCTCACCTTTCACATCTAATTACCCGCACTTAGAAGACCCACAATCCTTGCAAGTCAAGCAACCTTCTTGGTAAATTAGCGACGTACTATTACAGTTTTCACATTTCTGTTTTCTAGCTTCAGTTCCATCTGCAACGTAACGTTTCAAAGCACGAGCAACGCCGTTTTTCCAAGTATTGATGCTTTCGGTGTCTAATTGAAGACTGTTGATCAATTCCACAGCTTTTTCAATAGGCATTCCGTGGCGAAGGGTGCTGGAAATCAATTTTGCGTAGTTCCAAAATTCTGGGTTGAATTTGTGCGAAAGCCCTTCAATAGTGGTTTTGTAGCCTCTTTTGTTTTTATACTGAAAATCGTAACGTGAAGTTCCGTCGTCATTTCGGTTTTTAATTATTAAGCCTTCATTTACCCAACGTGGAATCAAAATTCCATCTTCGTCATCGGCAAAACCTGTGAATATTTCATAAGGTTTACCATCAATAAGACCGATGAAAGCAATCCATTTGTCTTTGCTATTTTGAAAACGAACTACGTCTGCTTCCAAAATTTCTGGACGTTTTGTAGGAAAAGCTGTAAGGGTAGTTTCTTGATCTTCTTCCTTTTCTTCATTCGAAATTAAAACGCCAGAACGCGAGCCATCGCGATAAACGGTAACACCTTTACAACCTGCTTGCCAAGCTTCCAAATATAGTTTACCAACCAAATCTTCGGTAGCATCCTTGGGTAAATTGATCGTTACGGAAATAGAATGATCCACCCATTTTTGCACTGCACCCTGCATTCGCACTTTGCTCAACCAATCCACATCGTTTGAAGTTGCTTTATGATAAGGCGATTTCTTCACAATTTTATTCAATTCTTCTTGACTGTAATTTTTGTCTGTGTCGAAGCCGTTTACTTCCATCCATTGTTTGAAACGGTGGTGGAAAACCACGTATTCTTCCCAGCTATCACCAACTTCATCCACAAAATCAATGCGAACGTTTTGGTCGTTCGGGTTTACTTTTCTTCTTCGCTTGTAAACAGGCATAAATACTGGCTCAATTCCAGAGGAAGTTTGTGTCATCAAGCTGGTAGTTCCCGTTGGGGCAATGGTTAGCAACGCAATATTTCTTCGGCCAAATTCTAGCATATCATAATACAGCTTTTCATCTGCATCTTTTAGACGAAGAATAAATGGATTGTTTTTCTCCCTTTCGCTATCAAAAATTTTGAAAGGACCTCTTTCCTTTGCTGCATAAACGGAAGCGCGATAGGCTTCAATAGCAAGCATTTTGTGAATTTCAACTGAAAAATCAGTTCCTTCTTTGCTGCCGTATTTAATACCCAAAGCTGCAAGCATATCACCTTCAGCGGTGATTCCTATTCCAGTTCTTCGGCCTTCTTCGGCTTTTGTTTGAATATTTTTCCAAAGATTTCTTTCCACAGCTTTTATTTCATCAGCTTGCGGATCGGCGTCTATTTTGGCAAGGATACCATCAACTTTTTCAAGTTCAAGATCGATGATATCGTCCATAATTCGTTGGGCGATAGCAATGTGTTTTTTGAAAAGTTTAAAATTGAAAGCAGCTTTTTTAGTGAAAGGTTCTTCAACATAAGAGAATAAATTTATCGCCAACAAACGACAGGAATCGTAAGGGCAAAGCGGAATTTCACCACACGGATTGGTAGAAACCGTTTTGTAACCCAGGTCTGCGTAACAATCTGGAACCGACTCCTTAATAATAGTATCCCAAAAAAGAATTCCAGGCTCGGCAGATTTCCAAGCGTTGTGAACTATTTTTTTCCAAAGTTTTTCAGCTTCAATTTCCTTGGTATTTTTTGGGTTTTCACTAAAAATCGGGTATTTCTGAGTATAGTTTTTTCCGTCTTTTACGGCTTGCATAAAAGCATCATCCATACGCACCGAAACGTTTGCGCCAGTAACTTTGCCTTGTTCCATTTTGGCATCGATAAAATCTTCAGAATCTGGGTGGTTAATCGAAACTGAAAGCATCAAAGCTCCTCGACGGCCGTCCTGCGCCACTTCACGAGTAGAGTTTGAATAACGCTCCATAAAAGGAACTATGCCAGTTGAGGTTAAAGCCGAATTTTTAACTGGGGAACCCTTTGGACGAATGTGTGAAAGATCGTGACCCACGCCGCCGCGACGTTTCATTAATTGAACCTGTTCTTGATCTATTTTCATAATTCCTCCATAAGAATCGGAATCACCTTCGTTGCCAATTACGAAGCAATTGGAAAGTGAAGCAATTTGGTACGGATTGCCGATTCCCGCCATCGGGCTGCCTTGGGGCACGATGTATTTAAAATCTTTAATGACTTCAAAAACCTCGTCCTCCGTCATTGGGTTTGCATAACGCTGTTCCACACGTGCAATTTCTTTTGCAATTCGTCGGTGCATTTGGTCTGGTGTTTTCTCGTAAATATTGCCTTCAGAATCTTTCAGCGCATACTTATTTACCCAAACACGGGCAGCAAGATCATCGCCTTTAAAATATGCTACAGAAGCTTCAAAAGCTTCATCCTGAGTGTAGGTTTGTGCAGAGGGAACGATGGTTTTTACAGACATATTTTGGGCTATTTTATTGTTTTGGAATCTAAATTTTAAAGTAGGTAAATATAGCGAAATAGTCAGGTCGATTCAAATCTTAAAAATGAAAGTTGTCAAGAATTGATTGTTAATATATTGTTGTTCAGCGGTATAAATATTTATTAACAGTAAAAGTTAACAAATTTTGAAAATTTATCTAGTTGCTTACTTTTTATAATAGTAGTATAGGCCGCCTTTACTTTGAGTTGAAAACTAACGGATTTTTCCACTAACTAAAGCGCTGAGGTTATTCAAAATGAAAATATACGATTGAATTTCTTTCATAAAATTTATGTGGGTTGTTATAAATTGTTTTGTCTAAGTCTTATGTATTAAAGTCCTAAGTCTTTTTTTAAACTTATTTCTCTATATTTGGCGCGTGAACTGGAAATGGTATTTACCTATATTACTAATAGCCCTTGCTTTTTTTGGAGTAAGTTTGGAGCAATCAACGCTTCCTAATCAGGAGATTGTTGTTCAATTTGATGCTAGTTCTGTAAGTACAGACGAGGCTCAGCTCGCCGTTGCTGAAATTACAAATCAGTTAAAAGCTATTGGGGTTGCTGATGTTCGAGTATCTGAACTGCAAGATGGAAAGCTAAAAGTTACCTATTACAGCACGATTGATGTTTCGATAATAAAGAATCTGTTTCATAAACAAGACAATCTTCAACTTGGCGATACGGCTTTTAATGACAAGGAAGATTCTTCAAAAATTCCTTTTAGTAAAGATTCCTACACCTATAAATTAGATGTAATTAAAATCCAAAAGGATTATGGTTCTAATATTGGCTTGCAGGGCTTGCCAGTTGTGGTAAAATCTGCGAAGGACAATTATTTAAAGCCGATTTTATCTCTTAGTTCTACAAAAATTGATTTCAAATTAAAATTATTTTCAGAAAATGTTGCGTTCAAAAACTATCGTAAGGTTTCGTTTTTAATAGATATTACTTCATATAAAATTCCAGAAGTACGAGCTGGCCCTTTGACTTAAAGATATTCTTCATATTATTTTAGGTGAAATGATTCAAAATAAAATTGACCATTTTTCACTTTCGAATAGGAGCTTCCGTTTTTTAAAATTCCGAAGCAATCAAATTTAAATTTTTAATAACCACGATAATTGTCAGATATAACAGCAAATCATATATTTGCGCGTTTTAAAAAATCTGACCAAAAAACATAATCATGCAAAACAAAGGATTAATTACCGTATTTGCCGTCCTCTTTGGATTGGTAAGTATTTATCAGCTCTCATTCACATACATTGCAAATAATGTGGAAGACAGCGCTAAGGAATTTGCGAACAACAAATTTACTGCAGATCAGCCACACGAACGTGATAGCGCAGAAGCGCGTTACCTAGATTCTGTAGGTGCTCAACCAATTTTCTTAGGGATAGATTATAATACCGCCAAAGAAAAGGAACTTAATAAAGGTCTTGACCTTGAAGGTGGTATAAACGTAATTCTTGAAGTGTCTGTAAAAGATATTTTGAAAGGATTGGCAAATAACACCAAAGATGCTGCCTTCAACCAAGCGTTGGAAAATGCTGCGGATCTACAAAAAGAAAGTCAGGATACCTATTTAGAGTCTTTCTTTAAGGCTTTTGAAGCGCTTCCAGGTGAAAACAATCTTGCTTCTCCAGATATTTTCTTCAACAAAAACCTTGAAGATGTTATTAATGTTGGAATGACCAATGCACAGGTAAAACCAGTTATTGAGAAGAAAATTGATGAATCTATCACTTCCGCTTTTGAAGTATTGCGTAAGCGTATTGACAAATTTGGGGTTACACAACCTAACATTCAGCGTTTAGGAAAATCTGCAAGAATACTTGTAGAGCTTCCAGGAGCTAAAGATGTGGCCAGGGTTCGGAAACTGCTTCAAAGTACAGCTCAGCTTGAATTCTGGGATGTTTATAAATTTGAAGACATGGCAGGTTTCTTACAAGCTGCTGATGCAAAAGCTGGTGAAATTGCAATGGCAAAAACATCAACTGAAACAGAAACTACAAAAGTTGCAGACACTTCACAAACTGTTGTTGATTCAACAAAAACAGAGGAAGACGATGTAAGTAAACTATTAGGTGGTCAGGATGTGAAAGATTCACTTGCTGATAATGGTAAAGCCAATCCAATACTTTCAAAAATGGTTACTTTAGGAAGCCAAGGAAGTCCTGTGATAGCTGTTTTTAGATTGAAAGATACTTCCGTAGTTAATGGTTACTTGCGCAATCCGCAAATAAAATCATTGTTGTCAAATGAATTGCGTTACGCCAAATTTGTTTGGGGCTTACCAGAAGCCAACCTTCAATTGAATGGTGAAGAAACTACAGCGCTTTATGCTTTAAAAGGAAACAGAGACAACGTTCCACCACTTGGAGGAAGCGTAGTTGTAGGTGCAGATCAGGAATATGACAATTTAAGTCGTGTAGTTGTTTCTATGCAAATGAACGGTCAAGGTGCGAAAGTTTGGGAACAAATGACGGGTAATGCATATCAAAACCAAAGCCAGATAGCTATTGTTCTAGATGATATTGTTTACTCTGCACCAGGTGTAACTTCTGGTCCAATTTCTGGAGGTCGTAGCCAGATTTCTGGAAACTTTACTGTACCACAAGGGCAGGATTTAGCAAACGTATTGCGTGCAGGTAAGCTGCCAGCTTCTGCTGAAATTATTCAAGGAGAAGTTGTTGGGCCAACATTGGGTCAAGAAGCTATTAATAGTGGTGTAATGTCTTTCGTTATTGCGCTTTTCATCGTGCTTTTATGGATGATTGGTTACTACGGAAAAGCGGGTGCTTTTGCTGATATTGCTTTGATGGTAAACATTCTGTTTATCTTCGGAATATTAGCTGGACTAGGTGCTGTACTTACATTGCCTGGTATTGCCGGTATTGTATTAACGGTAGGTATGTCTGTGGATGCGAACGTACTTATCTTTGAAAGGATTAAAGAAGAACTTGCAAAAGGCAAGGCGCAGAAAGATGCTATTAAAGATGGTTTTAACAATGCGTTGTCTTCTATTCTTGATGCTAACATTACAACTGGTCTTACAGGTTTGATTCTTTTGGTTTTCGGAACTGGTCCTATTCAAGGTTTTGCTACTACCTTATTAATAGGTATCGCAACTTCATTGTTTACTGCAATTTTCATTACAAGATTGTTTATAGACAGTTATACTAAAAACGGTAAGCCACTTCCTTGTTCTACGTCTGTTACTAAAGATCTTTTCAAAAACGTAAATATTCAGTTCTTGAAAAAACGTAAAGCAGCTTATATTCTTTCAGCGATAATGATTTTGGTAAGTGTTACTTCATTGTTTACACTAGGTCTAAACCAAGGGGTTGACTTTGTGGGTGGACGAACTTATACCGTTCGTTTTGCGAAAGATGTTAATTCTCAGGAAATTCAGAATGACCTTATAAAAACCTTTGGAAGTGCCGAAGCGAAAACCTACGGTGGTGACAATCAGTTAAAGATTACAACCAAATACAAAGTAGATGAAACCGGAACTGATGTTGATGAGGAAATAGAGCATATGCTTTTTGAAACAGTTAAAAAGGAAATGCCAGCAGATATGACTTACGACCAGTTTATTGGTGACCAAACCGGTAAAACCATCGGTAGAATGGAATACTACAAAGTGAGTCCAACAATTGCAGATGATATTAAGAAAGACTCATTCTGGGCTGTATTTGGATCGCTAGTGGTAGTTTTCCTTTATATCTTGTTGCGTTTCAGAAGATGGCAATTTGGTTTGGGTGCCGTTGCGGCAATTTTCCACGATGTGGTTATTGTTCTTGGTGTGTTCTCATTAACTTACAGGTTTATGCCTTTCAGCATGGAGATTGACCAAGCGTTTATCGCGGCAATCCTGACAGTGGTTGGTTATTCCTTGAATGATACCGTTATTGTGTTTGACCGTATTCGTGAGTACTTTAATGAACATTCCGCTTGGAAAATGAATAGAGTGATAGATGTAGCACTGAACAGTACGCTTGGAAGAACGTTGAACACTTCATTTACAACACTTATCGTGTTGTTGTGTATGTTCTTCTTCGGAGCAGAATCTATTAGAGGGCTGTTGTTTGCAATTATAGTAGGTATTTTTGTAGGTACTTATTCATCATTGTTCATAGCAACACCATTGATGTATGACACAATTAAACGTAAGAAAATCGAAGATTTAATCGGTAAAAAAGAAGAAGACGAAGCTGCTGCAGCTTTGGAAGCATAAGCGCTTTCTTCATATAAATAATAAAGCCCTTTCCGTTTTGGAAAGGGCTTTATGTTTTAAATATATTTTTAAATTGTTGGCGTGCGATTCATCGCGCGCCTATTGTTTTATGTGATTAGCAATTCAATATTTAGTAAACTTAATTCTATCGCCTTTCCCAAGTTTCCATCTGTCGGAAAGTCCAGCGTTTACTTCTAAAACGTATTGTGAAGCGGCTTCGGAAGGAAGTGAAGTTTCATCAAAAGACTTTGCGTTTTTCTGGATACTTACTATTTCTTTTTTAGCATTGAAATAAATGATATCTAAAGGAATTTCAGTATTCTTCATATAAAATGAACGTGGTAGTGAATCATCAAAAATGAAAAGCATTCCTTGGTTTCCGTCCATTGAATGACGATACATCAATCCAGTTTGAGTTGAGTATTCATCATCAGCTATTTCAATGTCTAGAGTTGCAATTATTGAATCATTTTCAGCCTTCAATAAAGAAAGTTCTCCTTCTTTAGTGAAAGTTATTTCTTTGGTAAGACTTTTACTTTCAGCTTTTGGCGTGTCTTTACAATTATAGAGTGAGAAAAGAGAAGCTGCGATTGCAGCGGAAATAAATATTTTTTTCATTCTTGAAAATTTTTTACTACGAATTCACCAATGTTTTTCTATTGGCATTCGTGAATTCGTGACGATGTTTTTTTATTCGGTAATCGGTTTTTTTGAAGCTTTCCACATTATGTAGATTCCAGCGATTATAAAAGGAATACTCAACCATTGTCCCGTGGAAAGTAAACCAAGCGCAGATTCAAAACCACCTTGACTTTCTTTTACAAATTCCACAACAAAGCGAACGGTAAAAAGTAGGATTAAGAATACTCCGAAAATATACCCAATCTGTTTTCTGCGTTCGGTTTTCCAGTATAAATACCAGCACACTAAAAACACAATCACATAACCAGCCGCTTCATAAAGCTGTGCTGCATGCCGAAAAGGAACAGAATTCAGTAATTCTAGAAATTGCGGATTGTGAACGATTGCATCATAAGCTTTGCTAGGTTCTTTAATTCCCGTTGCTGCTACGGCTTCTTGCTTTCGGATGCCTTCGTGAACAAAACGTACACCAAGTGGAAAGTCTCCTGAAGGTTTGCCGATGATTTCAGAATTAAGAAAATTCCCTATTCTAACGAAAATTCCACCAGCAGCTACGGCAATAACAATACGGTCCATTACCCAGAAAAAAGGTTTTTTAATTACGTTTTTACTATAATAGAGCATTGCCAAAACATAAGCAATTGCCGCTCCGTGGCTGGCCAAACCTTGGAAACCTGTAAATTCAAAGTTGGGAACTGTTTGTATTGGCAGAAAAACCGAAAGTGGATCTTCCACAAATAATTCGGGTTGATAAAAAATAACGTGGCCCAATCGCGCCCCAAGCAAAGTGGCAACAACCATATATATAAAAAGACTATCAAGTTTTTCCTGTGGAATCCCTTCTCTGTCAAAAATCTTTTTAGTCAAAATCCAACCCAGCGTAAATGCCACAACGAACATCAAACTGTAATAACGAATCATAAAAAAGCCAAGGTCAATCCCTTCCGAAGGGTTCCAAGTAATAGTTAAATAGTGCATAGTGGAGGTTTTATTGCGCCGCGTAAAGATAACAAAAGCGGAAAAGTATTGCGGAACATATATTTAATTCTTTATTAAATGAATGACATAGGACGATAAGGCTTAAATGGTAGGACTAAAATCATAATTTTATACATTCTTTAGTATTAATTCTACTTCAAAATGTTACAAATAATTTCAAAATTAATTGTTAGTTTTTTTTGGAGGAACGGGGTCGTAGCCAGAGCCACCCCAAGGATTACAAGTAGCTATTCGTTTTGCCACAAGCCAGCCGCCTTTCAACAAACCGTGTGTTTGCAATGCTTCCACGGCATAATGTGAGCAAGTTGGTGTATATCTGCAACTGGAAGGTAATAATGGTGAAATAAAAGTTTGGTATCCCCGAATCAACAGTACAAATGGATAGACAATGATCTTTTTCAACTCATAACTCATAACTCCTAATTCATAATTTGAAAAGTAGTTCCATCTTTTCCATCATTCAGCTGAATTCCCTTTGTTGAGAGTTCATCCCGAATCTTGTCGCTCATTGCAAAATCTTTGTTAGCACGCGCTTGATTTCTTAATTGAATAAGAAGTTCAACAGCTGCAGCAAGTTTTTCACCATCTTGCGAAGTTTCAGAATCGTTGTTTTGCAAGCCTAAAACTTCAAAAAGGAAGTCGTTCATTGTTTGCTTTAGCAATTCTAAGTCTTTTGCAGAAATGGTTTCTTTTTCTTCCTTTATGGAATTAACGAATCGCACCGCTTCAAAAAGATTTGCAATCAAAATCGGACTGTTGAAATCATCGTTCATTGCCTCATAGCAAGATTTTCGCCAGCTTTCAATGTCGAGACTACTTTTTTCTGAAGTAGATAATTCAGACATTGTTCTATGAGCGTCCATCAATTTATTAAATCCTTTTTCTGAAGCTTCCAAAGCATCGCTGCTGAAATCTAAAATACTTCGGTAATGCGCCTGAAACATAAAAAATTTAGTAACAGCAGGGGAGAAGGCCTTGCTCAAAACGTCGTTTTCGCCTGTAAACATTTCATTCGGAAGAATATAGTTTCCAGTGGATTTGGACATTTTTTTACCGTTTAGCGTAAGCATATTGGCGTGCATCCAATAATTTACTGGAGACGTATGGTTGCAAGCTTCTGCTTGAGCAATCTCACATTCGTGATGGGGAAATTTTAGATCCATTCCGCCGCCATGAATATCGAAATTGTTGCCCAAATATTTGGTGCTCATCGCAGTACATTCCAAATGCCAACCAGGAAAACCCTCGCTCCAAGGTGATGGCCAGCGCATAATATGCTGTGGTTCGGCTTTTTTCCAAAGAGCAAAATCCTGTGGGTTTTTCTTGTCGGTTTGTGCGGAAAGTTCGCGAGTGTTGGCAATCATATCTTCCAACTTTCTGCCGCTTAGTTTTCCGTATTCATTGGTTTCGTTGAATTTTACTACATCAAAATAGACTGAGCCATTTTTTTCGTAAGCAAAACCTTCTTTAATAATTTTTTCAACAATATGAATTTGTTCAATAATATGTCCCGTTGCGGTAGGTTCAATACTTGGCGGCAAGGCGTTGAATTTCGCCATTGTAGTGTGGAAATCTACCGTGTATTTTTGAACAACTTCCATAGGCTCCAACTGTTCAAGACGTGCTTTTTTAAGAATTGGATCGTCGCCACTTTCACCATCGTTTTCCAAATGGCCAGCATCAGTAATGTTCCGCACATAGCGAACTTTGTAGCCTAAATGCTTCAAATATCTAAAAACTAAATCGAAAGAAAGAAAGGTTCTACAGTTTCCCAAATGTACATTGCTGTAAACAGTTGGTCCGCAAACGTACATTCCTATTGCACCTTCGTGGACGGGGGTGAATTTTTCTTTGCTTTTTGAAAGCGAGTTGTATATGTAAAGTTCTTGTGGTTTCAATTCGGCGGATTTCAATTTTTTGGAATTTGGCACTTTTAATTCGGAATTTATCTTTAAAACTCCGTATCCATCTTTATATAATCCAAAAACTCTCTTCGGGTTTCGGAATTTTTAAATGCCCCTCCAAATTCACTAGTTACAGTACTGCTATCAATATCACGAATTCCACGGGAATTTACGCAGAGGTGTTTGGCATCAATAACGCAGGCAACGTCATCAGTATTCAAAACTTGTTGCAGTTCCTTCACTATTTGCATTGTTAAACGCTCCTGAACTTGTGGACGTTTTGCGTAATAATCTACGATTCTATTCATCTTGGAAAGCCCAACAACGGTGCCGTTGGAAATATAGGCAATATGCGCTCTTCCAACAATGGGAAGCAAATGGTGCTCGCAAGTAGAGTAGAGGGTTATGTTCTTCTCTACAAGCATTTCCTGATACTTGTATTTGTTTTCGAAAGTTGAAGCTTTTGGTTTTCTATCTGGATGCAGACCGCCAAAAATTTCTTGCACAAACATTTTTGCAACACGGTTAGGGGTGCCTTTCAGACTGTCGTCAGTAAGATCCAAGCCCAAAGTTTGCATAATGTTTTGGACATCTTTTTTGATGCTTGCTATTTTTTCAATATCGCTAAGCTCAAATGCATCGGGTCGCATAGGTGTTTCCGTAGAACCGCTTATGTGGTCGTCGCCCATGGCTTCAATCTCTTTCAAGTGTTTTTCTAAATCCATTGATTAAAATATCTTTAATATAGGGCTGCAAAGATACGCAATAGCATTGTGGTATTAAAAAGGTAGAAGTTGTTATTTTTAAGGTTTTGCTAGTCCAGATGAAATAAACTTTGACAAAAATTATGGCTAAATGGGGCGTTTAAAAGATGAAACCCAAAGACAATACAAAATTGCTATAAATCGAATTAATTTTTGCAGAATCCGTCAAACCAACGGAATAGAGTTGCTGGTTGCGTTCTTGTTCTGATCTTGAATATGCCAAATCTGCGGTATAGCGTCCAAAGTTATAACCCGCACCAGCTGAGAATCCCGTTAGGTCGCCCACTATTTCTGTATTTTGGTATGGACTTTCTTCATAATGAAAACCTCCTCGAAGACTTAATTGATTGATTCTGTATTCTGCACCAGCATTAAAGCTTGAAGCACCTTTTAGCGTATTGTTAATTGCTTGATTTAAATCTTCAAAACCAGCGCTGAAAGAATTATCTACACGACTAAACTCTACTGCAGAATAGTCTTTATAGGAATAATCCAAACTGATTAATCCTTTTTGATTAAAAATATACGCGGCGCTCCCAGTGAATTTTGCTGGAGTTGTAAGGTTGTAATCTTCGTAAACATTTATCACATTCGGATTTATAAACTCATTTACTATTTGTCCATTAACAAGGTGACGGCTTTCAAGAGATTGGGTCGTTTCTTCGGAAATTTGATACAAAGTTGGGGTATCCAAGCTTAATCCAAGACGGAAGTTTTTAGCAACCTTCGCAATGGCTCCAATTTGAGCCGAAATTCCCGATCCATTAACTGACAAGTTGTTTTCAAAACCGACTCTATTCACTAAGGAACCTTCGTTATTATTGGTTTCAAGTAAAAATGAACTCTGGTCAAAATTGATAGTGTGTGTATTTATATTAATTCCGAAAAAATAATTATCGGTAATTTGAGTAGCCAGATTTATTGTGAATTTGCTATTGTATCCTTGAGAAAGATAGGCATATTTTTGGTTGAAACTACCGTCTGCGATATTTGAAACGTAGGAAGTATTCGAAGGATTATTCGGCTCAACAGGATCAAAAAGAAAAGCTTGGTAGCCCAAAAATGCGTTTTGCGCAAAATCTCCTAATGTTTCTCCTAGTCTCGAATAGGAGCTTGATTGTAGTTGGTTTAAAGAAATACCTTGCGCTTGCTCCAAAAAGAAATTTCCTATGGAATTATTACCAGTACCGGCAATGAAAAGCTCGTTTTCGAAATTTTTAGTGGTATCATAATTTATTCCGATGGTAAACTTTTTGAATGAAGATTCTTCGTTTGAATTATTTATAACGAATACTCCGCCTATTTGATTGAGAGTAACATCGTTCGCAAAGCTATTTTCGCGGTTATTGAAATAATTGCTTTTGTTTTCAATATCAAGCAACGATGTGGAAAGCACTAAGCTGGAATTCAGAAAAACTGCGCCACCGGCTGGATTTACGTTAACTGCAGAGAAATCGCCGCCCAAGGCGCCCATTGCCCCACTAAGTGCAGTAAAACGAGCGGTTCCTATATTTTGTTCCGTACTATAGCGGAGACCATCTGAAATGTCTTGCGCTTGAGTAACTTTAAGGCTTAAGGCGATAATTATAAAAAATATTAATTTTTTCATATGAATAAAATATTTAGAAAATAGAAAAGAATAATGCCCAAATCATTTCGATATAATTTGAAATGGTTATTGGGCATCATATTTCTGTACTTATAAAGGTAAGTTTTGAAAATTTATTTTAGCCACGGCCTCTTCCGCCTCCGCTAGATCTACTGCTTCCGCTACTTGATCTTCCACCACCGCCTGAACTTCTTATTGTTCCAGAGCTACTGCTACGTGTAGGCGCAGAATAATTGCTGCTTCGCGTACTTCTGGTATTGCTGCTTCTGGTTGTATTGCTTCTTACAGGTTGCGTGGTGCTTCCGCTTCTAGTTGTGTTGGAACGTGTGTTTCTAATAACACGGCTCGTATTTGTGCGATCTGTATTATAAGAGTTATTACGAACTGACTCGTTACGAGTTGAGCGGGTTGTGTTTGCGCGAACATTGTTTCTATTTATGCGACGAGCATTTTCAGAACGGCTATAAGATGAATTTCTTGTAGATGTTGCGTTTGATCTTCCACGAGCTTGAGTTCTGTTATAATCTGTATTTCGTCTTCCGCGATTGTAGGATACTCCGTTGTAGTATGAGCCATTATAATAAGGGTTGTAATTACCATAACCATAACCATAACCATTATAAGGATTTCCGTATCCGTAACCATATCCATAACCGAAATATGGATTGCCATAACCGTAGCTCATACCCCAATAAGGTGTGTAATAGTTATAGTAAGGATAGCCCCAGCCGCTCCAATAACCGCCGTACCAATAAGGTCTGTGGTAAAAACCATAACCTGATCCACCGTAATTATACACGTTTATCGTAGTGCTTTCTGGATTGCTTCCCCAAGCGCCGTAGCCTTCTTCGCTATAATTATCTTCAATAACTATATTTCCTTCCTCATCCAAACTTTCTGTGGTGGAATAAGCGTCAATATCGGTAAAAATCGCTCCTTCCTCCGGCATATCTGAATAGGCATTAGACTTCGATTGAAAATATTGTTGGTAATAATTTGACTTATCAGAAGCATTATTATCATTGCTATTTCCTTCTTCTACAGCTGTATTGTTGCCAGAAGAGTAAATTCCATCATTTTCATTGTAGCCTTTATTATATGTTCCACAGGACGCAAGCAAAAGTGTGAGAATACCCACCATTGCTATGGGGATGAAACGTTTTATTTTAAAGTTTTGAGTGGACATATCTATGGTAATTTAATTGTTGGACATTATAAAAATAAGTAGTTTTGCGGACAATTACTAATCATTTAACATAGACACAACATTTGTGCCAAAAACCAAGTTATGGCGAAGAATTTAACAACGAGAGAGGAAGATTACTCCAAATGGTATAATGAACTGGTAATCAAAGCAGATCTTGCTGAAAACTCAGGTGTTCGTGGATGTATGGTTATTAAACCTTACGGATATGCAATTTGGGAACGCATGCAGGCCGAATTGGACAGAATGTTCAAAGAAACTGGTCACCAGAACGCCTATTTTCCGCTTTTTATTCCAAAATCTTACTTTAGTAAAGAAGCCAGCCATGTTGACGGTTTTGCTAAAGAATGCGCTGTGGTTACCCATTATAGATTGAAAAATGCCGAAGATGGAAGTGGCGTTATTGTTGATCCAGATGCAAAGTTAGAAGAAGAATTAATTGTAAGACCAACTTCTGAAACCATTATCTGGGATACCTACCGAAAGTGGATTCAGTCTTATCGAGATTTACCGCTTTTAATAAACCAATGGGCAAATGTAGTGCGTTGGGAAATGCGTACACGTTTATTTTTACGTACTACTGAATTTTTGTGGCAAGAAGGCCACACTGCGCACGCGACCGAAAACGAAGCAATTGCAGAAGCAGAACAAATGATGAATGTATATTCAGATTTTGCTGAAAATTATATGGCTATTCCAGTTATAAAAGGAACAAAAACCGAGAGCGAACGTTTTGCTGGAGCATTGGAGACCTACTGTATTGAAGCTTTGATGCAGGATGGAAAGGCATTGCAAGCTGGAACATCCCACTTTTTAGGGCAGAATTTCGCAAAAGCTTTTGATGTTAAGTTTACTTCTAAAGAAGGAGTTTTGGATTACGTTTGGGCAACCTCTTGGGGTGTTTCCACAAGATTGATGGGTGCTTTGGTTATGACGCATAGCGATGACAATGGATTAGTTTTACCTCCAAATTTAGCCCCAGATCAAGTTGTGATTGTTCCTATTTATAGAAAGGATGAAGAGTTTGAGGCCGTTGATAAGGTGGCTAAAGATTTAATGACAAACCTACGTTCCAAAGGAATTCGTGTGAAATATGACAACCGCGATACCCAAAAACCAGGTTGGAAATTTAATGAATATGAATTAAAAGGAGTTCCGGTAAGAATTGCTATCGGTCCAAAAGACGTTGAAAAAGGAACTGTGGAGCTAGCTAGAAGAGATACGCTTCAAAAAGAATTTGTTAGCAATGAAAATGTTGTTGAAAAAGTAGTTTCCTTGATGAATGAAATTCAGGCTAATCTTTATAAGAAAGCTGTTTCACATAGAGCAGAAAACACTACGGAAGTTGCTACATATGAAGAATTTAAGAATGTTCTAGACTCCAAAGGTGGCTTTATTCTAGCGCATTGGGACGGAACTTCTGAAACTGAAGAAAAAATAAAGAACGAAACAAAAGCAACTATAAGATGTATTCCTCTAGACGGAGAGATTGTGCGGGGAGAGTGCATGGTTACAGGGAATCCTTCTTCTAGAAAAGTACTTTTTGCAAGAGCATATTAATTTTTTTCGAAAAAAGTAATTTAGGATTTGCGCCATTCAAAAATAGTTGTATTTTTGCATCCGCATTTAGAGAAATATAATGGTCCGTTCGTCTAGGGGTTAGGACGCCAGGTTTTCATCCTGGTAACAGGGGTTCGATTCCCCTACGGACTACAAAAAATAGAATTAAATAAATACACAATGGCAAATCACAAGTCAGCATTAAAGAGAATAAGAAGCAACGAGGCAAAGCGCTTGCGTAACCGTTACCAGCACAAAACTGCCCGTAACGCCATGAAGAGGTTCCAAGAACTTACTGACAAGAAAGAGGCTGAAACTATGTTTCCTACTGTTGTTTCTATGATAGACAAATTGGCTAAGAAAAACGTTATTCACGCGAATAAGGCTTCCAATTTAAAATCGAATATGGCTAAGCACGTAGCTGCGCTTTAATTCGTGTTAAAAATATTTTGAAAACCCTTTCAGGAAACTGGAAGGGTTTTTTTGTTGAATATTTTTTTAGACTTATTATTTTTTAACCGAAGTTGGAACCAACCCAGAATAATCCCCATCATTCCGCATAACATCTCTAACTATAGTTGAGGAAATGTTTGAAACTTCTGGTGAGCAAATCAGAAAAATACTTTCAACCTTCGCCATTTGATAATTGGTTTGGGCGATTGGCTGCTCATAATTCAAATCTGTAGTGTTTCGCAAACCGCGGACTATAAACTGCGCTTTTTCAGAAATACAAAACTTTGCGGTAAGTCCAGAATAGCTCTTTACGGTTATTTTAGATTCTCCTTTAAAAGTGTTTTCAATAAATTGAATCCTTTCTTCCAACGAAAATAGTGTCTTTTTGTCTGCATTTACGCCGATGGCAATTATCAATTCATCAAAAAGTGGAAGTGCACGTTTAATAATATCTACGTGTCCAAGGGTAATCGGATCAAAAGTTCCAGGGAAAACTGCGCGTCTCATAAAAGTTGGTAGTTTATAGTTGGTGGTTTAAAGTTTTCCCAATCCTTAAAGTGCGTTTAAAGAAGAAAAAATTCTTTATTAGCCACTAAGGTAATGACTTTTTAGTAAAATTTCGAAATTAGAATAGCTATTGCAGCGATTACTGTAGCCAAAACTACTCCTCTGGCTCTGTAATACTGGTTCTTTTTCAAAAGAATAAAGAATACAATCAGATTTAAAATTGCGCCCAAAGCAATCAAACTTCCCAGAAAATCATTTTCCAAAGCTGCTTGCAACGTAGATTCCAAGCTAAGTTTTGAAAAAAAGAAAATATATAAATAAGTTCCAGCCAGATTTGCCGCCAATCCTATTAATAATCCAATCAATATTTCTTTTACGTGTGGTTTCATTTTATCAGTTCTCCGTTATCAGTTGTCGGTTTTCAGTTTTTGCATCCGTCTCCTGGCATCAGTCATCAGTCCGAGTTTACAAATCCCAAGTATTAAGTTCCTTCATTGCGTGATGGGCGTTGAGGTCAAATTGAACAGGGACTACAGATACAAAACCATTGTGTAAGGCCCATTCATCTGTGTCTTCACCTTTGTCTTCATTCACAAATTCACCCGTAAGCCAATAATAGTCGCGCCCTAGAGGATTTGTTCGCTTATCAAATTTTTCTTCCCAATGCGCGTTTGCTTGTCGGCAGACTTTGATTCCTTTAATTTCAGAAGCATCTAATTTTGGAATGTTCACGTTTAAAACAACTCCTTTTGGCAGTCCGTTTTTAAGAACTTGTTCCGTAATTAATTTTATAAACTTTTTAGAAGGTTTAAAATCTGCTTCCAAAGAATAGTCCAAAAGTGAAAATCCAATGGAAGGAATGCCCAACGTTCCAGCTTCAACCGCTGCGCTCATCGTTCCGCTGTAAATTACGTTGATGGATGAGTTGCTTCCGTGGTTTATACCGCTAACGCACAGATCTGGTTTACGTTTTAAAATTTCGTTTACCGCTATTTTCACACAATCTACGGGAGTACCGCTACAACTGTGTTCTGTGTGGGGTTCGCCGTTTATCACCTTTATACTATTGCAATACAGAGCATCGTTAATAGTTATGGCGTGACCCATTCCGCTTTGAGGTGAATCTGGTGCAACCACGCAAACATCGCCGAGGGTGTTCATCACTTCAATCAAGGTGCGGATGCCTGGGGCATTGATGCCATCATCATTCGTTACTAATATAAGCGGTCGTTTTTTGGACATATTCTATAAAATTTTAAAGCACCAAAAATACATTTATTAATTCTGAATATAGAATTCTGATCCCGATAGGTTTCAAGACAGAATTGAAAGGAACTGTTTAACAAAAAATTAGTACCTAATTCCTTTAATGGCACGGTTTTTTATATAATTTAGGCACTCTTAAAAATAGACTACTACTATGCACTTAATGAAAAAGAATTTTAAAATTTTATTCCTTGTTGTTTTTGTTTCTGTTGCTTCTTGCAGTTTTACTACCAAGGAGTTTAAAGATCCTGATAAAGACAAACTGCTACTAGACTTAATATCTTACGTGCTTCAGAAAGGGCATTATGATCCTAAGGATATAGATGATGCGTTTTCGGCAGATGTCTATGAAAACTTCATAAAAGGATTGGATCCATTGAAAAGATATTTCTTAGCTTCTGATCTTGAGGAATTCAGCAAATACAAAACTGAGATTGACGACCAAATTAAAAATAAGGATCTTTCGTTCTTTGACCTTGTGTATGGCCGTTTTCAGGAGCGCATGGATGATGTAAAAAAGATATACCCAGAAGTTTTAAGCAAATCTTTTGATTTTAATGAAAAAGAGATTATAGATGTAGATTATGATAATTTGGCCTATGCCGAATCAAAAAAAGCTTTAAAGGAACGCTGGAAACAACAATTGAAGTTCACTACACTTTCTGGTTATTATGATTTGGTTGAAGAGCAGAAGAAAAGAGAAAGCGGGGATACTATAACGGATACTGAAGAAACCATCGATGATGAAAATATTATAGATATTTCGGGAAAGGAAAAAAAGTCTGAGACCAAGGCTGAGGAGCCTTTCGAGCCAAAATCTTTGGCTGAACTAGAAGAAAAGGCCCGCGAAACCACAAAATCTTCATTAGATGAATATTATGATTTCACTAAAGATTTGGAGCGTAAGGATTATTTTTCAATCTATTTAAACACTATTGTTGAAGAGTATGATCCGCACAGTAACTATTTCGCCCCACAGGAGAAAGACCGGTTTGATCTGCAAATGTCAGGAAAATTGGAAGGTATTGGCGCAAGGCTTCAAAAGAAAAATGATTACATAACTGTCATTGAAATTATAAATGGTGGTCCAGCTTGGCGAAGTGAAAAAATTGAAGTAGGTGACGCTATTTTAAAAGTGAAACAGGAAAATGAAGATGAGTCTGTGAGTATAGTGGGTATGCGTATTGATGATGCCGTAAAATTAATCAAAGGGCCAAAAGGAACAAAAGTTACTCTGACCATTAAAAATGTAGATGGAACTATTTCAGATAAGACCTTAACCCGTGATGTTGTGGAACTGGAAGAAACATACGCAAAATCATCTTTTGTTGAAAAAGATGGACGCAAATTTGGATTGATAAATCTTCCGCAGTTCTACTTTGATATGGAAAATTACAAAGAAAGAAATGCAGCTACAGATGTGAAAAAAGAAATTCTTCGTCTAAAAGAAGAAGGAATGGAAGGTCTTGTTTTAGATCTTCGCGGCAATGGCGGTGGATCTCTAAGAACTGCAGTAGACATTGCTGGCCTGTTCATTAAAAAAGGGCCTGTGGTGCAGGTTGTTTCCACAGAAAAAACGGATGTTTTAGAAGATAAAGACAGTGAGATAACTTGGGATGGACCCTTGGTTATTTTAGTGAATGAGCTTTCAGCTTCAGCCTCAGAAATTCTGGCAGCGGCAATGCAAGATTACAAACGCGCAATAATAATAGGTAGCAAGCAAACTTACGGAAAAGGAACAGTTCAAAGTATAGTAGACCTAAACCAATGGGTTCAAAATAGCGATTTGGGCGATTTGGGAGCGGTTAAAATGACAATTCAAAAATTCTATCGCGTTAATGGAGGTTCCACACAGTTAGAAGGGGTTAAGAGTGATGTGGTAATGCCAGACCGTTACAGCTATATTGATATTGGCGAAAGAGATTATCCAAATCCGTTGCCATACGATAAAATTGTTGCTGCCAAATATAATGTTTGGGATGGATATTTAGATTATGACGAAACCATTGAGAAGAGTAAAGCGCGAATGGCTCAAAATGAACAGTTGCAATTAATTGACGATAACGCCAAATGGATAAAACTTCGAAGAGACGAAAAAGAAGTAAACCTGAATTATAATGACTACAGCGCCGAAATTGATAAACGCAAAGAAGATGCGAAGCGCTACAAAGCGTTAGACACGTATAATAATCACTTAGATTTTAAGTCCTTGCCTTATGAAATCGCTTTGATGAAACAAGACACAACACTTTCTGAAAAACGAAAAAGATGGCACAAAAACTTAGGAAAGGATATGTATATTGAAGAAGCAGTACACGTTCTTGAGGATTTGAAACTGAATACTATTAAGGCTAAAAATGTGGCTGATATTAAAAACTGATAAGTAGTGAAAGCCATTGGTTGTTTCTGAATGAAACAAGCATATTTTTACTAAATTTGAAGTGTGAAAAACTCAACTTCATTAACTAGAATAGCGCTCCAAAAGTTCAAAAAAAACTTTTGGGGCGTTTTTAGTTTGGGGTTTTTAATGGTCTGCGTTTTGGTTGCGATTTTTGCGTACGCTTTGGCACCAGATAATTCGCAGAATGCAAACCAAATGCACCTTTCTATCCATTCCAAAAATCCCGGTTTTTCGGTTAAGATGTTAACCATTCCCGTAGCTGTTGAAGCGCAAAATTCAGTATCAGTTTTCTTCTTCGGAAAAAAGAATGCAGATACAGAAATTCCTGTTTCTAAATTTTCTTTAAATCAAAACTCGATTGAAATCACAGAATATACCCCAGATGGAACTGAAGGGCTTCAAAAGGAATATTCACTTTCGTTATTTCCAAATGCATCGTCCGTAAAGGAAATTCCGAAGAAATACATTTCAGAAAAGAAATTCCTTCTTGGTACTGATAAATACGGCCGGGACCTATTGAGCAGAATGCTTATTGGAATTCGGATTTCATTAGCTATTGGTTTTGTAGCGGTTTTTATTTCTTTGGTTATTGGAATCACGATGGGAGCCATAGCAGGCTATTTTGGAGGAAAAGTAGATGCCGCAATTATGTGGCTTATAAATGTTACTTGGTCCATCCCAACTTTACTTTTGGTAATTGCGATCACTTTGGCGCTAGGTAAAGGTTTTTGGCAGGTTTTTATCGCCGTTGGGCTCACAATGTGGGTGGAAGTCGCGCGCGTGGTCCGCGGGCAGGTTATGGGCGTAAAACAGATGCAATACGTTACAGCTGCACGAGCTTTGGGCTTTAATGATTTCAGGATAATTGTAAAACATATTTTGCCGAATAGTATGGCGCCAGTAATTATAATTTCCGCGGCCAATTTTGCGGGAGCTATTCTTATTGAAAGCGGACTTTCATTTTTGGGAATCGGAGCTCAACCGCCAATGCCAAGTTGGGGCGGAATCATAAAAGACCACTACGCCTACATTATTTTGGGGAAACCGTATTTAGCGCTCATTCCTGGATTGGCAATTATGAGTTTGGTTACTGCTTTTATGTTGATAGGAAATGCACTTAGGGATGCGATGGATGTGAGGAATAGTCAATAAAATATTCAATGAACCGAAAATACATATACCCTTTAGTAATTATCATCGTTACAGTCGCATTATATTATGCCGATGATTTTATCGATAGCGATACTAAATCTACCTCGAAAACTTCAAGCACTACACAGCGCAATTCCGAAGAATTTGGCGAATCATTTCTTCCAGCATCAACCACCGGAGCCATTGTTAAACACAACGCTTTCACACTTTCTTATTCCGAAGAAAATGAGCAGTCAGAATGGGTTGCTTATGAATTGAAAAAATCTGACCTTTCAAAAAACGAATTTGAACGACCTTATTTTGAAATAGATAATAAGGTGAAAACAATTTCAGCAGATTGGCGAAACTATAAAAATTCGGGCTACGATCGCGGACATCTTTGTCCTGCGGGAGATAGAAAAATGTCTTTTGAAGCGTATAACGAAACATTTTTAACCAGTAATATAAGCCCACAAAATCACAATTTTAATGCTGGAATTTGGAATCGATTGGAACAAAAAGTTCGCTATTGGGCACAAAAATATGATGGAGTTTACGTTGTAACTGGCGGCGTTTTAAAAGGAAATATGAATACTATTGGCGATGAAAATGTTTCGGTTCCTAACCAATTTTATAAGATCGTGGTAGACGTTACCGATGGCAAACATAAAGCCATTGCATTTCTAATTCCGAATAAAGCTTCCGATAAATCTTTTTATAAATACGCAGTTTCAATTGATGAAATAGAGGCAATTACTAAAATTGACTTTTTCCCAAACTTGCCATTTCCTATTGAAGATGATATGGAGGCAATGTTAGATTTAAAAGCGTGGGGAAGGAAATAAGTATATAGTATTCAGTGGCAGTTAGCAGTAAAAAAATCATAACTTCGATTTCGATTTCATTTCGCTACGCATAATGCGAATTTGCTCCATCCAGTTTCACAAAAATAAATAGCATAATAGTGAAGCCCCAAAGTGCCGAGCCACCGTAGCTAAAAAATGGTAGCGGAATTCCTACGGTTGGGAAAATACCCAAAACCATCCCAATATTCACAAAAAAATGAAGAAAGAGGATAGCTGCGACGCTATAGCCATAAACTCTTCCAAATTGGTTTTTCTGTTTTTCTGCTCTAAAAATAATTCGTGTTATTAAGGCTATAAATAATAAAACCACAACCATACTTCCCAAAAACCCCCATTCTTCACCTACGGTGCTGAAAATATAATCTGTATGTTGCTCGGGCACGAAGTTACCTTTTGTCTGTGTGCCTTGAGTCCAACCTTTGCCCAGCCAACCGCCGTTGCTGATGGCAATTTCACTTTGATTTGTGTTATAACCAATACCGCGCGCATCAACTTCCTTTCCTAAAACAATATTAAAACGATCGCGATGGTGTTGTTTAAATACATTGTTGAAAATGTAGCTTACTGAAAATGCAAAGACAATACAACTTACAGCAATCAAAATGTATTTTATGATATTCGGTCTTCTTTTTCTATTTTTATAAAAGATGGCTCCAGCTATTAATAAAATTGCCAAGGCTACCCAAATTGTCCCAAAAGCGAGTGTAGATACAAAAAGAACTATTGCGAAAAGCGCCAAAAGCAGATAAACCCCATGCAAGCCTTCTCTATAAAGAGGAAAAACAAAAGCAGCGTACACCAAAACACTACCAGGATCTGGTTGCATAATAATCAATATAACTGGAAGCGCAAGTATAACAAAAGCTGCAATTTGGTGTTTTAATTTCTGCATATTTGTCTGAATATCGCTCACATATTTAGATAAGGCCAGCGCTGTTGCAATTTTGGCAAATTCACTTGGTTGTAAACGTGTTCCGCCGAAGTCATACCAAGCCGTAGTTCCAGCAATGGTAGTTCCAAATACGAATAAACCAAGGAGTGAAAGTAAGGACGCGATGTAAATAACACTGGCGTAGTTTTCATAAAATTTAGACTCAATAGCCAGAACAAAAATAATTAGGATAATGCTTAGCCCAATCCAAATCATCTGTTTGCCATAAATCTGGTCAAAATCAAAAAAACCTTGAGCGGCATCACTTAGAGAGGCAGAATAAATATTTATCCATCCCATCGAAACCAAGGCGATATATATACAAATAATTAACCAATCAAAACGGACGTAACTTCTAGTTGCTGCCATTAGTGGTTTATTGAAAAGGGTTGACCGCTGTATTGTTTGGCATATTCCGCTTCAAGATTTCCTGCCAGCACATATTTTTCCATATCGGTTCGGGTTATTTCGCCTTTTAGATATTTTTCAATCATAAGTCCGGCAATTCTTCCCGCCCAACGCGAGCCCCAATACCCATTTTCAACAAAAACAGCGATGGCTATTTTTGGATTGTCTTTTGGTGCGAACGCAACAAAAATAGAGTGGTCTGTAAGTTGTACTCGTTTGCCATCAATTTTAGTATAATTTTCTGCAGTTCCCGTTTTCCCACAAACTTCAATTCCTGGAACTCGTATTGAAGCAGCGGTACCGCGTTCATAAACTTGAAACATTCCCTCAACTACAGGTTCAAAATATTTGGGGTCAACAGTGGTGTGATGCTTTTCTTTAAATTTAGCAGGAATAGTATCTGGTCCAATTATATTTTTAATAACGTGAGGTGTATAATAGTAGCCTCTGTTAGCAATAGCGGCAGTAAAATTCGCCATTTGAATTGGTGTAAGCAACACTTCGCCTTGACCAATGGCATTAGAGATTGTTGCCAAAGAAGACCAATTGTGTACTGGAAAATCGTGAATTTTATTGTAGTATTTTGAAGTAGGAATATTACCTCTCTTACCGCTAGGGAGATCGTAACCCAAAAAGTCGCCAAGACCAAAACTCATAAGATCTTTTCGCCAGGCATCAATACCTTCTTGTGGCGTTGGGTATGTGTCCATCATTCTTTTATAAACTGTACAGAAGTATGTATTACAGGAATTAGCAATACCAGAAATCATTGCAACAGGACCTCTGTGGTGGCACCTCAAAACCCTTCTTCCAAAATGATAGCCGCCTGTACATGTAACAACATCATCTACCCCTATGGCATTTTCTTGTAGTCCAACTAAAGCTGTAAGCGTTTTAAAAGGTGATCCTGGAGGATATTCTCCCATCAAAACCCTATCATATAAAGGTTTGCCAATGGTGTCATACCATAATTTCGTAAAATTTTTGGAACGATCGCGACCCACCAAAAGTGAAGGGTCATAACTTGGTGCGGTAATTAAGGCAAGTATTTCGCCAGTTGCGGGTTCAATGGCCACGATGCCGCCGCGTTTATGAACCATCAACTCTTGTCCGTATTTTTGAAGCGCTGCATCAATTGTTAATTGAACATCGCTCCCGCGTTCTGGTAGGGTATCAAATATGCCTTCTTTATAAGGCCCAATGTCTCTGTTAAAGCGATCTTTCTGAATATACTTTACACCTTTCACACCGCGTAAAACTTCTTCATATTCCTTTTCAACGCCAACAGTACCAATGAGTTCCCCCATTTGATAGTACGGGTTTTTTTCAATGATGGCGTTATTCACTTCAGCAATATAACCCATCACGTTTGCTGAATGATCTACTTGATATTCACGAAGCGAACGTCTCTGAATGTAAAACCCTTGGTATTTGTACATTTTTTCCGAAAGGGAAGCGTAATCGGCTTTATTAAACTGTGGAATTACAACAGAAGGAGATCGTGGTGACTCCCTTTTTGCTTTTTTCATAATTTCTATGAAATCTTCTTTCGAAATTTTCAAAAGATTGCAAAACTCAAGAGTATCTAGGGTTTTTACTTCTCTAGGTATAACCATAACGTCATAAGACGGTTGGTTAGATACTAAAA
This sequence comes from Aequorivita sublithincola DSM 14238, assembly GCF_000265385.1. NCBI lineage: Bacteria > Pseudomonadati > Bacteroidota > Flavobacteriia > Flavobacteriales > Flavobacteriaceae > Aequorivita > Aequorivita sublithincola. The sequence continues at coordinate 560,656 of NC_018013.1, read as the reverse complement.
GCTTGTCGTTACGATCAAACATATATCCGCGTTGCGGATAATCGTACATTACCTTAATGGCGCTGTTCTGGTAAAGCGAATCTGAGGAAGAATCTAAAACTTGTAAATAGAAAAGTCTAGCGGCGAAAATAACGCCACTTGTTAAAACCAAGGCTATAAGGATTACTTTTCTCACGTAGATTTTTTATTGAATAATATCATCGTTCCCATTATTAGAATAATTGTAAATATCCCTGAAAACAACGTAGATTTTAATAACAGAAGTATATGCTTTATGCTAAATATTTCCAAAGAAAACATAACAAAATGATGAATAAAAACCAAGGAAGCAATGTATGTGAATCTCTCTGCTAAATCTGCTTTTTTTATTTTGACGCTATTATATTCATAACTAACTCCGAAAGAATATTTTAAAACTACTGGGCGAATGTAGGCGATAAAAGCACAAGCCGCAGCGTGCACACCGCCAGAATCTTCAAATATATCAATGGAAAGTCCTAAAAGAAAACTCAGAAAAATTAGGAGTCCTTTGTTTCCATCCAAAGGATACATCAAGATGAAGAAGATATATAAATAAGGATTTATATAGCCTGCAAGGTTTATGTTGTTGAGCATCAGTACTTGAAGGAAAACAAGTACGATGAAACGAACTATATTTATAAAAATATCATTATTCTTCATCTTCCACAGCTTTCTCCAGTTCCTTTATTTCTTCGGCTTCGTAGTTTTTTATTAAATAAACGTGCTCCAGACTTGTCATATTATTGAATAAATCAATGTTTACATAATAATAGTTGTCGTCATTATCCAAGTGAAAATCTTTTACGGTCCCGATTAAAATTCCTTCAGGAAAAATCGTTGAACGCCCGCCAGTAACAATTGTATCACCTTTTTTTAGTGGTGCAAGACGTGGAATATCCACCAACTGAACTACATTTGGATCTTCTGTGTTCCATTTAAGCGAGCCGAAATGCCCTGATTTTTTATGTTTTGCATTAATTCTACTTTTGGTATTCAGAATGGATTGAACAGTCGAATAATTTTCTGAAACATCACTTACAATACCTACAATTCCTTTTGAAGAAATGACGCCCAAATCAATTGTTATGCTGTCATTCCTACCCTTATCCAGCGTAAGTTGGTTCTTCGTTTTTGAATAATTATTGTTGATTACCCGCGCAGTGAAATATTCGTACTTGTTTTGAAGAATAGTACTATCTAATTTTCCAAAAACTTCAGTTTCCTTAAATAAATCCAGTTTTTTCCGAAGTATTAAATTTTCCTGAAGCAGCTGATCATTTTCTTTCGCCAATGAAAAATAATCGGTTATATTATTTCTGAAGGTATAAACGCCGCCTGTAATATAATTGGCGGAGCTAATGTATTTATCGTTGTGGTAATTGTGTGTTTGAATTGTTAAGCCAACAGAAATAATAAAAAGCACAGCAAACAACAGGAAATTTTTATTCCGAATGAAGAAAAATATAATCTGCTGCATTGCTTTGTGGGATTAATAAATTCTGCTTTCTGATGGGAGCAACGCCATAAATGGACAATTATTCTTTTTTAAATTTTTTAGCGGAAACAATTTCTTCTAAAAAATTATTTAATCAACACACTCTTGTATTTGGCAAGGTTTTTCAAGCAAATTCCTGTTCCACGGACAACTGCACGCAACGGGTCTTCGGCAATATAAACCGGAAGATCCGTTTTTTGCGAAAGTCTTTTGTCTAAACCACGTAGCATCGAACCACCACCAGCAAGATAAATACCAGTGTTATAAATATCTGCGGCAAGTTCTGGAGGCGTTTGTGAAAGGGTTTCCATAACCGCATCCTCAATTCGAAGGATAGATTTGTCTAAAGCTTTTGCAATTTCTCTGTAAGAAGTCTGAACCTGCTTCGGTTTTCCAGTAAGCAAATCTCGTCCTTGAACGTCCATTTCGTCTGGCGGAAGTTCAAGATCTTCAGTAGCCGCACCAATTTGGATTTTAATTTTTTCAGCAGTACGCTCACCCACATAAAGGTTGTGTTGAGTCCGCATATAATACACAATATCATTCGTGAAAACGTCACCAGCAATTTTAACGGATTTGTCACAAACAATTCCACCAAGAGCGATTACGGCAATTTCAGTAGTTCCACCTCCTATATCCACAACCATATTTCCTTTTGGTTGCATTATGTCAACACCAATACCAATCGCAGCTGCCATTGGTTCGTGTATCAAATAAACTTCTTTTCCGTTAACACGTTCAGCACTTTCTTTTACTGCGCGCATTTCCACTTCGGTAATTCCGCTTGGAATACAGATAACCATTCGCAAGGAAGGTTTCAGCCACTTCTTTTTTAACGCAGGAATATCGCTGATAAACATGTTTATCATCTTTTCACTTGCATCAAAATCTGCAATTACACCATCTTTTAGCGGACGGATGGTTTTTATGTTTTCGTGTGTTTTTCCCTGCATCATCGCGGCTTCGCGGCCAACAGCAATTATTTTTCCAGTTGTGCGGTCGCGCGCAACGATGGATGGAGCGTCTACAACTACTTTATCGTTGTGAATAATCAGGGTATTTGCGGTACCAAGGTCAATGGCTATTTCTTCAGTTAGGAAGTCAAAAAATCCCATAGTTTATAGTTCGTGGTATTGAGAGTTAACGTGTTAGGTTTGGTTTTAACAAATGTAATAAAATTTAATGCTTAAAATGGCGTGTTCCGGTAAATACCATTGCCATTTCGTGCGCGTTACAATAATCGATGCTCAATTGATCCTTAATAGAACCTCCAGGCTGAATTACAGCGGTTATTCCTGCGTTGTCTGCAATTTCCACACAATCGGGAAACGGGAAAAAAGCATCACTCGCCATCACGGCACCTTCAAGGTTAAAATTAAAGGCTTTTGCTTTATCAATTGCTTGCCGTAATGCATCTACGCGGCTGGTTTGACCGGTTCCACTGGCGCAAAGTTGTTTTCCCTTTGCTAAAACAATTGTGTTACTTTTTGTATGCTTACAAATTTTAGATGCGAACAACAGGTCTTCTAACTCTTTGGAATTAGGATTATTGTTTGTTGCATGCGTTAAAATTTCAGCATCATCTGTAATAGTATCTTTATCTTGAACCAAAACGCCGTTTAAACAGGTGCGTACGGTTGTTGAAGGTAAAGCAATTTCTTTCTGAATCAATAAAATTCGATTCTTTTTTCCTTCTAAAATTTCCTGTGCTTTTGCTGAAAATGAAGGCGCAATTACAACTTCACAGAAAAGATTGTGTATTTCGTTTGCCGTTGCTTCGTCAATTTCAACATTGCTGATTAAAATTCCTCCGAAAGCTGAAACAGGGTCACCTGCCAAGGCAGCCATATAAGCTTGTTGCACGGTTTCGCGTTGTGCAATTCCGCAGGCGTTATTGTGTTTTAATATTGCGAAAGTTGGAGCGTCACCTTTAAATTCGCTCATCAAATTTACAGCGGCATCAACGTCTAGAAGGTTGTTGTAGCTCAATTCCTTCCCGTGGATTTTTGTGAATATTTCATCAAAATTTCCAAAGAAAAAACCTTTTTGATGTGGGTTTTCGCCGTAACGAAGTTCCTGTCCGTTGGTTTCACTTATTTTGTAAGCTGGTAATTTTTCTTCTGAATTGAAATAATTAAAAATTGCAGTATCATAATTTGAAGAAACATTGAAAGATTTCGCAGCAAAACGTTTGCGGTCTTTCATTGAAACTTCGCCATTGTTTACTGAAATCAATTCCAAAAACTCTGCATAATCATCAACAGAAGACACGCAAATGGTGTCTTTAAAATTCTTAGCTGCGGCGCGAATCAAGGAAATGCCTCCAATGTCAATTTTTTCAATAATATCTGCTTCGGATGCTCCTGAAGCAACGGTTTTTTCAAAAGGATATAAATCTACAATTACTGCATCAAGCTGCGGAATGTTGTATTGTGCCATTTCGGCAACATCACTTTCGTTATCCTGGCGGTTTAAAATGCCACCGAAAACTTTTGGATGAAGTGTTTTTACACGACCGCCCAAAATAGAAGGGTAATCTGTTAAATCTTCAACCGCAATAACCTCGATTCCAAGGTCATTTATGAATTTTTTAGTGCCGCCTGTAGAGTATATTTTTACGCCCTGTTCGTTCAGTTTTTTAACGATTGGACCTAAGCCATCTTTGCTAAAAACTGAAATTAATGCAGAGGTAATTTTTTTGGAATTGTTCATTATGAAAAATTAAGGTGCAAAAGTACATAATTGAATAGTAAATTTGTAACATAAGCAGAGAGAAAACGTCTTACTTTTTATAAATTTATCAACCGTTTAATAATTCAGAATTATGAATTCAGAATTCAGAATTTTTAAGCGTTAATCAAAAATTATTAATGCTAATCTATCTTCGCGTTTTAAAAGAAAGTTTCAATTTTGCGCTTAGTGCGTTGCGAAATAATAAGTTGCGAACTTTTCTTTCCTTAGTTGGTGTTACGATTGGTATTTTTTCCATAATCGCGGTTTTAGCAGCGGTTGATTCTTTAAAACGTGAAATTGAAGGCAGTATCAGCGGTTTGGACAATAGCACTATCATTGTAATGCGCTTCAATTTTGGACCAACTGATATTCCGCGATGGAAATGGCAACAGTTCCCAGATGTTACTTATGATGAATATCAGTACATTGAACGAAACACTCCAAATATTGAAGCGGCAACTTTCACCTTAAATGTTCCTGCGGAAAGCATTAAATATGAAGACAGACAAGTAGATAACGTGCCTATTGGCGCCGTGACAGATAGTTATTATAATATTGAATCGCTGAAACTTGCTGAAGGAAGGTTTTTCAACGGTTCAGAATCAAATAGCGGCTCTATGGTCGTGGTTTTAGGTAATGAAATTGCCAATCAGTTGTTTGGTGATGGCGTAACTGCTATTGGAAAAGAAGTGCGGATTTACGGGAGAAAATTCAATGTAATTGGGGTTTTGAAAAAAGAAGGAGCAGGCTTATTTGGGAATTCTAAAGATACTTCCGTTTGGATGCCTGTAAATGTTGTACGGCGTATTTTTGGTGACAATAACAAACAAACCTTTCCTCAGATAGTTGTAAAACCTAAAAAAGATATTGACCAGGCAGAATTTAAAGCCATATTAGATCAAAAACTCAGACAAAAAAGAGGCTTAAAACCAGATGAAATAAGTAATTTTTTCATCAACCAACTCCAAGGTTTTGCAGATTTAATTGACCAGATAACAGGAAGCATGAATATGATCGGGCTTATTATTAGTGGATTTTCGCTACTCGTTGGTGGTTTTGGAATTGCAAATATTATGTTCGTAAGCGTAAAAGAACGAACCAATTTGATAGGAATTCAGAAATCATTGGGAGCTAAAAATAAATTTATCCTATTTCAATTTCTGTTTGAAGCTGTAATCCTTGCCGTAATTGGTGGATTGATTGGCTTATTTTTAGTGTTTATAGTTTCCATTCTTGCATCGCAATTTACAGGCGATTTTGAATTTGTACTCTCTCCGTGGAATATGTTTTTAGGAACCGCTATCAGCGCAGCAATAGGACTAATTTCTGGAATTCTTCCAGCAATTTCTGCTTCAAAACTAGATCCTGTGGAGGCGATAAGAACAGGAATGTAAAGCTGTGCAAATCTCAAATCTCAAGCACCAAATTCCAAATAAATTCCAAAATTTTAAACTTCACATTCCAAACGGATAATCTAGAAGTTTTGGAATTTGGTGCTTGTAATTTGGAATTTATTCAGAAGTTGTAACTAAATATTTCTTCAACTATCTAAAGTATTTCCGCAACTTCAGAGTTTACCCATTCCAAAAAACGTTCATCTACCTCAGAAAAAGGGTCTTCAAGGTGTGAGTCTATGTCTATTTGACCAATGTTCTTTCCGTCTTTAAAAAGTGGAATTACTATTTCGGCTTTAACCGTAATGCTGCAAGCAATATAATTGTCCTGAGCCTTCACGTCTGCCACCACAAAATTTTTGTTGCTAATCGCCACTTGCCCACAAATTCCTTTCCCAAAAGGAATAACCGTATGGTCTGTAGGTTCGCCGGCAAAAGCTTTTAGGTGAAGTGTTTTCTCAGCCTCATTCGCAAAATAGAAACCAACCCAATCATAGTATCCAACAGAAGTTTGTAAAAGTTCACAGACTTCTTTCATTCTTTGTTCACTGGTTTCGTGATCGTTTGATAGAATGGTGGTGATTTTCGGCTTTAAATGTGAAAAGGACATAGTTTTTTGGTTCTTGATTACTTCGGTAAAAGTATTTCAAAACGGTTATATTCGCCAATAACAAATACTGTATTTTTGTTAAAAAGTAACTAGGTCCATTGAAAGAACTTTTTATAAAATATAAAACCGTAATTCGGTTTTTGCTGCTGTTTTTAGGAACCTATTTAATTCTTGGGATTTTGTATTCGGTTTATTTGAACGTTTCAGAAAATGGAACGTACTTTCCAGATTATATTACAAGTCTTGTTGCAACGCAAAGTGCCGCAGTTCTTGATGGCTTTGGTTATAATTCAGTTTTAAGAAAAGATGTATTGGAACAGGGAATGTTGCTGACCATTGATAATAAATACACCGTTAGTGTTGTTGAAGGCTGTAATTCCGTGAGTGTTATTATTTTATTCGTGGCTTTTATCGTCGCTTTTTCAGAAAAATTTAAAAAAACATTGCTTTTTATTTTTGCTGGAGCTGTGCTGATTTATATTGTAAATATTATTCGAATAGCAATTCTTACGGTTGCGCTTTATAGATATCCGCAGTATGAAAACATCTTACATTCCGTAATTTTTCCTGGAATAATATATAGCATGGTTTTTATTCTTTGGATGATTTGGGTGCGAATGCTGAAACTAAATTCAGTTAAATGAAAAGACTATACAGAATAGTATCCATAGTTATTCTTGTCATTTTTTTAGTGCTCATCAGAGCCTATGAAGACTCGTTATTCTACGATCCGCTTTTGGAGTTCTTCAAAATGGATTACAAAACCTTACCACTTCCGGAGATGGACACTTTTGAACTTCAAACCAATATTTCACTTCGATTTTTGCTTAACACCATAATTTCTTTGGCCATTATTTGGTTGGTTTTTCGCGATAGAGAATTTATAAAACTTTCTGGTATTCTCTACAGTCTGTTGTTTGTGCTTCTTTTTTTAGTATTCAGCTTCATTATTTTTACTGCGGAAGGAACGGGTAGCCATCTAGTTTTGTTCTATGTGCGCAGATTTTTGATTCAACCCTTGTTTCTGCTTTTATTGCTTCCGGCCTTTTATTTTCAGAAGTTCAAATCACAATGAAATTTTTATACCTTTGCATCTCAAAAAATTGTTTATAATTATGAAAAATTTCACCCTTATTTTCTGCGCTATACTAGCCGTTGCCGTTTCATCGTGCAAAGACAATCCGAAACAAACCGAACCAGAAGTTGTAACTGTGGACAACACCGAGAATGTTGTTGAAACTTACGAATTGGCTCAAAAAGAAGCAGAGTTCAACGACCCAAAGGTTGAAGCTATTTTTGAACAGTATCTTCTTGTGGAAGCAGCTTTAGTAAATACAGACGCAACCACAACCGCATCCGAAGCTTCAAAACTTGAATTGCTTCTAAAGGAAGCGAATGCAGATGAAGCTTCGCAAAATGCAGCAACTGCAATGGCTGGTTCAAATGACATTAAAATGCAGCGTGAAAATTTTGAACCATTAAGTCTCGGTCTTGAAAAAATGCTTCAAGGAACTCTTAAAGAAGGAATGCTTTACAAACAATTCTGCCCAATGGCTTTCAACAATAAAGGAGCATACTGGATAAGCAGCAGCAGAGATATTTTAAACCCTTACTTCGGTGATAAAATGCTGAAATGCGGCCGTGTTGACGCTGAAATTAAGTAAGCAGTTTTCAGTGGCAGTTTCCAGCTCTAGTCTTTAGATGTTTAGAATTAATTTGATTTCCAAATCTTTCTAAACATCTAGACTCATCGACTCATCGACTCATCGACTCATCGACTCATCGACTTTCAAATAATATTCGTACTTTTGCGAAAGCAATGAAAAAAGCAATTTCCATATTTCTTTCCATACTGATGCTTGCAAGCAGTTCAGGAATGGCCTATTCGCAACACTTTTGCGGTGGCTTGGAAATGATGTCTGAAATTACGTTGGGAGAGAAACTTCTTTCCTGTGGTATGGAAACAAATGTACTTGATTCGGATTGCGGAGGTGAAACTACTACACACGACTCCCACGATTGCTGTAAAAATCATATTACCAAAATACATACAGATGATAATTTTGCAAAAGCTTCGTTCAATTTAAAATTGAACAAAACCTTTGTTGCTACTTTCATTTCTGTTTTTGTACTTCAGGAAGTTGAAATCACTTCCACAGAAAAAACCTTCTTTGCGGATTATAATCCGCCACCCCTCGAACAGGATTTAAATATTCTGTACGACACATTCCTTATTTGATTTTTAAATTTTTCTGAAGTTACATTTCATTAATTTGATATGTTAATTTGTTGTGACTTATTTTAATTAGGTCACAATTCACTGAAATTTAGATTTTAAAAATCAAAAATGAAACACACCTATAAAATACACGGAATGACCTGCAACGGTTGCAGAGATCATGTGGAACAAACTTTAAATGGAATTAAAGGCGTTTCCAATGCATCGGTAAATCTTGAAAAAGCCGAAGCTATCATTGAAATGGAAAAGCATATTCCGCTGAAAGTTTTTGAAAAAGCATTGGAAGATGATGGCGGAAGTTACAGTATTTTTCTTCCCGAAGATGCTGAAGCAGCGCAAAAACACAAAACTAAAAAGGAAGAAAAACGAGCCAATCAAAATAGTTCTGGAACTTTCTATTGCCCAATGCACTGCGAGGGCGAAAAAACATACGACAAACCAGGCGATTGCCCAGTCTGCGGAATGGATTTGGTGGAAGAAGTAAAAACTTCAAACGCCGCCACAGAATATACTTGCCCAATGCACCCGGAAATAATTCGAGATGAACCCGGTGCCTGCCCAATCTGTGGAATGGATTTAGTGCCAAAAGAAGTAGACGAATCTGCCGAGAATAAAACCTATATAACATTGCTGAAAAAGTTTTGGATTGCCGTTGCATTTACGGTTCCTATCTTTTTGATTGCGATGTCAGAGATGATTCCAAACAATCCATTGTACGATTTAATGCCAATGAAATATTGGAATTGGGTTCAACTTGGTCTTTCATTACCTGTGGTTTTTTATGCCACTTGGATGTTTTTTGAACGCGCCTATAAATCTATAAAAACGAGAAATCTCAATATGTTTACGCTCATCGGGATTGGTGCGGGAGTGGCGTGGCTTTTCAGCGTTTTTGGAATGCTGTTTCCAGACTTTTTCCCAGATCAATTTAAAACGGAATCTGGAACTGTGCACGTTTATATTGAAGCTGCCGCAGTGATTCTTACCTTGGTTTTAATGGGGCAAGTTTTGGAGGCTCGTGCACATAATAGAACAAGTTCCGCAGTAAAAGAATTGCTGAAATTAGCACCGAACAAAGCCATTCGAATTGTAGATGGCAAAGAGGAAACTATCGCAATTGATAAAATTGAAGTAGGCGACAAACTTCGCGTAAAACCGGGAGAGAAAATCCCAGTGGACGGAAGAATTCTAGAAGGCGAAAGCTCGGTGGATGAGTCAATGATTACGGGTGAACCTGTTCCAGTTTCAAAAGCAGAAGGCGATAAAGTGAGTTCCGGAACAATAAACGGCAAACAAACTTTTGTAATGAAAGCCGAAAAAGTTGGGAGCGATACCTTGCTCTCACAAATTATTGAAATGGTAAACAAGGCTAGTAGAAGTCGCGCGCCAATTCAGAAATTAGCAGATAGAATTTCGGGTTGGTTTGTACCGATTGTGGTTTTAATTTCGGTTATCACGTTTATTATATGGGCCATTTTTGGGCCAGAACCATCTTACGTTTATGCTTTGGTCAACGCCATTGCGGTTTTAATAATCGCCTGCCCGTGTGCTTTGGGTCTTGCCACGCCAATGTCTGTAATGGTTGGAGTAGGGAAGGGCGCTCAAAACGGCGTGCTCATCAAAAATGCCGAAGCGCTGGAAACTTTAAACAAAATTGATGTTTTAATTATTGACAAAACAGGAACTATTACCGAAGGAAAACCTTCAGTTGAAAAAGTAGGTTCGGAAGATTTTTCAGAAGAAGAAGTGCTTCAATATATAGTTTCTCTTAATCAAAACAGCGAACATCCTTTGGCTGATGCAACCGTAAAATATGGAAAGGAAAAGAACTCTGAAGTTTTAAAGATAAAAGATTTCAATTCGGTTACAGGTAAAGGAGTAACTGGAACTATCAACGGAAAAAAAGCCACACTCGGGAACGAAAAGATGATGGAAGAAGCTGGTGCAAGCATTTCCGAAGCACTTCAAGAGAAAATTTCAGAAGAACAGAAAAAAGGTAAAACCGTGCCAATGCTTTCGGTTGAAGGAAAAGTGGTTGGTTACGTTGTTATTTCAGATAAAATAAAGGAAAACAGCAAAACAGCAATTGCCGAACTTCAGGAAAAAGGAATACAGGTTATAATGCTTACTGGCGATAATCACGACACGGCGAAAGCTGTAGCTTCAGAATTAAATTTAGCAGATTTTAAGGCCGAAATGCTTCCGCAGAACAAACTTGAAGTAGTTGAAAAATTGCAAGCCGAAGGAAAAAAAGTTGCAATGGCTGGCGACGGTATAAACGACGCGCCTGCTTTGGCAAAAAGTGATGTAGGTATCGCAATGGGGACTGGTACCGATGTTGCGATTGAGAGTGCAGGAATAACCTTAGTAAAAGGTGATCTGCACGGAATTGTGAAAGCTTTCCATTTAAGTGAAAAAGTAATGAGCAATATAAAGCAAAACCTATTTTTCGCATTAATTTACAATACACTCGGTGTGCCAATTGCCGCTGGAGTGCTTTATCCGTTTTTCGGAATATTATTATCACCAATGATTGCTGCGCTGGCTATGAGTTTCAGTTCGGTTTCTGTAATTACTAACGCGCTTCGATTACGAACGGCTAAATTGATTAAAAAATGAAAAATTTATTATACACATTATTTATACTTCCTTTTTGCGTTTTTTCACAAGAAAAAATTTCTGGAACTATTTCTGAAGATTATGATAACAAAGAAGTTCCGCTTGGTGGAGCGAATGTTTATTGGTTAAATACTTCCGTGGGAACAGTAACAGATTTTGACGGTAATTTTGAAATTGACTACAAACCCGAATACAAAAAAATGGTTATTAGTTTTGTGGGTTATAAAACCGATACTATTACGGTTAATTCACCAAAAAGGATTTCACATTCATTAAAATCTACGGCTAACTTGGATGAGGTTACGGTAACAGCACGTCAAAAAGCCAGTTCGCGTTCTTTTCTGCAAACACAAAACGTAATAAACGTGAGTAGTGCCGAGCTTTTAAAAGCGGCTTGCTGTAATCTTGCTGAGAGTTTTGAAACTAATCCTTCTATTGATGTGAATTTTGCCGATGCTATTTCAGGAACTAAACAGATTAAAATGCTTGGATTGAACAGTCCGTATATTTTAATTACTACCGAAAATGTACCGAGTATTCGTGGGGCATCGCAGGCGTATGGTTTGAGCTTTATTCCGGGTACTTGGGTAGAAAGTATTCAGATTACAAAAGGCGCCGGAAGTGTTACAAATGGCTATGAAAGTATAGCTGGACAAATCAATGCAGAATTGCAAAAACCCTTAACAGATGCCAAGGTTTTTGTGAATGCTTATGGATCTGGCGACGGTCGTTTTGAATTGAACACACACTTAAATACAAAAGTGACCGACAGATGGAGCACAGGATTATACATTCACGGTAATTTGCGTGAAAGTGAATTTGATAAAAATGACGATTCATTTCTAGATGCACCAATAATGCAGCAAGTAAACGTAATGAACCGTTGGCAATATATCGATCAAGATAATGGATACGTCGGCTTTTTTAATGTGAGATATTTGAATGATGAAAAGCAGACAGGACAAATTCTTTTTGATCCTAAAACAGATCGAGGTACAATGAATGCTTGGGGTAGCGAAATAAAAACCCAGCGTTTTGATGTTTCAGGAAAATTTGGCTTCGTAAATCCAGACATTCCTTGGCGTACCGGAGGAATTCAGGTAGCGTTTAGTCATCACGACCAGGAATCGTATTTTGGATTGAACGATTATAATATTCAGCATAATAGTTTATTTGCTTCGTTAAATTACAATTCAATTATTGGCGATTCTCGGAACAAGATTAAAACTGGAATAAATGTAACGTATGACGATTATGATGAATTGGCGTATACAGAAAATTACAGCCGAACTGAAAATTCTGTTGGGGCGTTTTTTGAATATAATTTCGATAACTCAGATAATCTGAGTTATAGCCTTGGATTAAGAGGTGATTTACATAACAAATTGGGGGCATTCATAACGCCTCGTTTTCATTTACGTTATACACCTTGGGACAAATCTGCCATTCGTGTTTCAGCTGGAAGAGGAAAACGAAGTGCAAACATTTTTACTGAAAATCAGAATCTATTTGCCACTTCGCGTAGTTTAAATATTTTGGGGAATGGTGGTGAGATTTACGGGCTAGATCCTGAAATTGCTTGGAATTATGGTATTTCTTATATGCAAGGTTTTAATCTTTTCAATAAAAAAGCAGATATAACTGTAGATTTTTATAGAACAGATTTTGTAAACCAAATTGTGGTTGACTGGGAAAATCCTTCAGAAATAAGTTTTTATAATTTGGAGGGAGAGAGTTTTTCTAATAATTTTCAGGCGGAATTCAACTATAATGTTTTTGAGCGTTTTGATATGAGACTTGCTTATAAATATTACGATGTAGAAACCGATTATTTAAGTGGAAGAAAACAAAATCCATTAACGCCAAATCATCGATTTTTTGCTAATGCTTCATACGAAACAAAAATGACGACGAAAGGCGGAGTTTGGAAATTTGATGCTACTTATAATTATGTTGGAGAGCAGCGATTTGCTTCAAACGAAACTTATTTGAACACCATTGGGCTTTCAGAATTTTCACCAAGTCTTTCAACGGTAAACGCGCAGATTACTAAAGTTTTTAATAGTAGTTTTGAGCTTTATGTTGGAGGAGAGAATATTACCAATGTGAAACAGCAAAATCCAATAGTTGGTAGCGATAACCCATTTGGAACAACCTTTGACACAACTTACGTTTATGGCCCAATTTTTGGAAGTTCGTATTACGCGGGATTGAGATATAGACTTAACTAAAGCCCTTTGCGTCCTCTGTGTCTTTGTGGTGAAAATAAACCACAGAGGCACAGAGGTCACAGAGATTAATGAGAAACTAAATTAAATTTAAATACAACAGACATGAAAAAAGCAATCTTAATTATTACCTTATCATTTATTGGCGCAACTGGTTTCGCCCAAAACAAAAATGCAAAAGCCACGATTGATGTGGATGGCGTTTGCGGAATGTGTAAAGAACGCATAGAAAATGCTTCTATTGGAGCAAAAGGTGTGAAAATGGCAACTTGGAATGTAGATACCCACCAGTTGGATCTAATCTATAATGAAAAGAAAACAGATCTGGCTACAATTCAGCAGAGTATTGCAGATAGTGGTCACGATACCGAAGCAGTAAAGGCTACAGATGAAGTTTATAATGCAATAGACCCTTGCTGTAAATACCGCGACCAAGAAGTTGTGGATGACCACAAATAGATCAATGAGTTTTTATTTTTTATATTTTCTTTAATACGGAGTGATGAGCTTAGTTTGTAAATTGAGATAATAAAAACTAAAGCTATGAAAAACGAAAAATTAATTCACGCCCTCGGTAATTGCATAAACCATTGTAACTACTGTGCAGACGCATGTTTAGATGAAGAAAATGTAAAAATGATGGTAAACTGTATCCGTACAGATAGAGTTTGTGCCGAAGTGTGCAGTACTCTTAACCAACTTTTGGCGACAAATTTTAGGGACGTTAAAGATTTAGTGAGTTACTGTGCAAAAGTTTGTGAGACTTGTGCGGAAGAATGTGGAAATCACGAAGCGCAACACTGTAAAGATTGTGCTGAAGCCTGCAGAAAATGCGCAGCGGAATGTAGAGCGTATGCAGCTTAAACTGGTGTGTTAAATTTTAGCTAATAAGAGAGTAATTTAACATTGGTCTATTCTACCTTTATATTATTAATTAAAAAAAATAATTGTCATGCCACAAGAAAAGCAAAACAAAAAGCCGGAACCTGCAAAAGCGCAAGCCAAAAAACAGGATAACAAAAAGGCTCCACAAGCTGCTCCTAAAAAGAAGTAGTTTTTGGTTGGTCTTTTTTGAAAGACCCAGAAAACCATCCAGATTTAAAATTTGGATGGTTTTTTTATTTAACAAATTTGAGATTTGTCTTTTTAAAGAACAATCATTTTTTATTTTTACAAGCAAAATTAAAAATTACTATGAAACAAATTTTAGGAATAGGCTCGAGAATAAATCATCAAAAACACGGCAAAGGAGTAGTGACTAACGTTACCGCAAAAATGTATTGGGTAACCTTTATTGAAAACGGATTAGAAACAATTGCTACAGACGACGACTTTGAAATTATTGAAGCCGCCGAAGATGAGGTGGACACCGTAAGCTTTTACGAAGTTGAAAAAAGTCTTCGCGACATTCTTAAGAAATGGAACGGCTTCAGTGAAATAGTCCCAATCGCAGATAAGTGGAAAGGAGGAACCATGATTTTGAAACCTTCTGATAACAATTTGGCGTCAAAAGAAATTCCTATTGATACCTTCTTTCATAAAATAGTTATGTTGCGCGATAGGCTTCGTGTTATGGAGCAAAAAATTAATGCAAGTAAAGAACTTGCAGAACAAGATAAAATAGATCTTCAACAATATATAACCCGCTGTTATGGAAGTTTGACGACTTTCAACGTGCTTTTTAAAAGCAATTCGCAGCAATTTAAGGGAGAAAGTACCTCCAAATAATATTTTAGCTACATATATTAAGTAGTAACTTTAGTTTTTTTGAACTTTAAGAATCCTTTGGAGGGAATTTCTATCTTCTAATATTTCCCTCAAAATACCCAAAACGAGCATTATTTGTGAAGTTAGAGCAAATGTTCATAAAGTGTTTGAAAATAATTTTATTTTTTTTTGAAAACTTTATTTCAAATATCAACTTCGCGTGACTCCCGAAAAGCCAAGGAAACCAAGGCTTTGCAAAAAATTATGATAAAATTTAGCCCCAAGCGTTAATTTTAAAATAACTTTTTGATAAAATTTTCATAATCTACTTTCATTAAAAGTTGGAATTGTGAGATTTTATTGGCACTTTTGGGGTGCTAATTCAAACAAACAAAAAAATGAAAACAAAGTTTAGTGGAATTTTAACACTTTTGCTAGTGTTGATTGTGCAGCTCGCTTTTGCACAGGAAAAAACGATTTCCGGAACAGTGGCCGATGACACGGGTCTACCGCTTCCAGGAGTTAACATAATTATAAAAGGTACAAGTACCGGAACACAGTCTGATTTTGATGGTAATTACTCCATTGAGGCTGCAGTAGGACAAACACTTATTTATAGCTATGTAGGTTTTGAGACCCAAGAGATTGCTGTTGGGGCCTCAAATAAGATGAACGTTACTATGGCGGCCGGAGCTGTTCTGGACGAAGTAGTAGTAACTGCACTTGGTATTTCTCGTGAGAAACAATCTCTGGGTTATTCTACGCAGCAAGTAGCTGGAGAAGATTTGGCTACTGTAAAAACCAATAACTTTACAAACGGTCTTTCCGGTAAGGTTGCTGGTCTACAAATTAGAAGAAACAATAACTTTGGTGGTTCTACCAACGTTGTTATTAGAGGTATTACCTCTTTAACTGGTGACAACCAAGCATTATTTGTTGTGGATGGTGTGCCAATTAGTAACAGAAACACCAACAGTGCAAACCAAAAGAACTCTTCTGCTGGTAACTATTATGATTATGGTAATGCTGCTGCTGATATCAATCCAGACGATATTGAGTCTGTAAACGTGCTTAAAGGTGCTGCGGCATCTGCACTTTATGGTTCTCGTGCTGCTAGTGGTGTAATCATTATTACTACCAAAAAAGGTAAGAAATCTAAAGGTATGGGAGTTACTATTAACTCTAATGCGCAAGTTGGTTTTATCGACAAGAGCACTTTTGCTGAGTATCAATCAAGCTATGGTGCTGGGTACGGTGGAGAGACTTTTACCTCTGAAGATATTAATGGTGATGGTATAAATGATGTTGTTGTCAATTATATTGATGATGCTTCTTATGGACCTGCTTTTGATCCTAATCTATTCATTTATCAGTGGGATTCATTTGACCCTGCTTCGCCAAACTATCTTAAGAAAACACCTTGGACAGCTGCGAAGAACGGACCTATTACATTCTTTGAAACTCCATTGACTCTTACAAACTCTATTTCGATTTCAAATGGTTTTGAGAATGGTTCATACCGTATGTCTTATACCAAATTGGATCAGTCTGGTTTAATGCCAAATAGCCAAATAGATAGACATAACTTTATTTTTACTGGGACATTTGATCTTTCAGAAAATTTGACAGCAGGAGCTTTTGCTAATTTTATTAAAACAGATGCTGTTGGTCGTAACTCTACTGGTTATAACGATAACGTAGTTGGTAACATGAAACAATGGTGGCAAACTAACGTAGATTTACAAGCTCAAAGGGATATTTATTATAACACCAAAAGAAACATTGGTTGGAATCCAGGTGATTCTGCTCCAGGAACTAGCCCAATATTTTGGGATAACCCATACTGGACACGTTACGAAAACTACCAAAATGATGGTAGAAGCCGTTTCTTAGGTAATTTTGACTTAAACTACAAACTTGCTGATTGGGTAAATGTTACAGGTAGAGTTTCTACTGATACTTATAATGAGCAACAAGAAGAGCGTAGAGCTGTGGGTTCTGTTCCAACTTCTTTTGGTATTACTCGTGGAAACGTTGATTCAGGATATTTAAGAAGAGATTTGACAGTTACTGAAACTAACTATGACTTAATGTTTAACTTTGATGGTGACATTACAGAAGACATTAGTATTGCAGGTCTAATAGGAACTAACATTAGAAGAAATGAGTTTAACCAATTAACTTCATCTACAGCTGGTGGATTAGTGGTTCCAGGACTTTACTCTTTACAAAATTCAAGATCGCCTCTTCCGAATTCTCAAGAAAGAGCTGAGAAAATTGGTGTAGATGGTATTTACGCTAGTGCCTCTCTTGGTTTTTGGAATGTGCTTTACATAGACGGGACTTTCCGTAGAGACAGATTCTCTACACTTCCTAAAGATGATGCTGCTTTCAATTATCCATCTATTTCTTCAAGTTTTGTGTTCAGTAAATTATTGAACGTAAATGCTATCTCTTTTGGTAAGCTTAGAGTTAACTATGCTGAAGTAGGAAATGGTGCTGATTTTGATAGATTAGAAAGTAGTTATGATATCAATACGGATATAGGAACTTCTGTACCTAGTACTGCTAACAACCGTTTTTTAGAACCAGAAAGAACCGAAGGGTATGAAGCTGGTCTTGAAATGAGATTTGTGAATAACAGAATTGGTTTCGACTTTGCTTACTATAAGACTAACTCGATTAATCAAATTGTACAAGTTCCAATTTCTGAAGCAACTGGTTCATCTAGAAAGCTTGTGAATGCTGGTAATATTGAAAACAAGGGTATTGAAGTATCTTTAAATGTTACTCCAGTAAAGAATGATAACTTTAGCTGGATGTTGAATAGTAACTTCACCAAAAACAAAAGTGAAGTACTTGAGCTTCCTAAAGGCGCTAAAGTAATTCAATTAGCTAGCTACCAAGGTGGTGTTAAAATTAACGCTGCCCTTAACCAGCCTTACGGAGTTATTTACGGTGCTGATTACAAATACGATGATAATGGGAATAAAATTGTTGGCGCAAACGGTAAGTATGCAAAAACAGGACCTAACGAAGTAATTGGAGATACTAACCCAGACTGGTTGTTAGGTGTTACCAACACTTTAAACTATAAGGCTTGGTCTATGAGTTTCTTAATTGACGTTCAACAAGGAGGAGCTGTATTTTCATTAGATCAATACTACGGTCAATCAACAGGTTTATATCCTGATACAGTTTACCTAAATGATTTAGGTAACCCTGTAAGAAACACAATCGAAAATGGTGGTGGTTTCATTAATCCAGGTGTACTTGCTGATGGTACTCCAAACACTAAGAGACTTGATGCTTCTGAGCAAGGAGCTTTTGGTTATGCCGCATACCCACAATCAGAGTTTGTGTATGACGCTAGCTATGTAAAACTACGTCAAGCTTCTCTTAGCTACACAATGCCTTCTAAGTTTCTTGAGAATACTTTTATGACAGGTCTTCAGTTTACGCTTTCTGGCTCAAACCTTTGGATCCTTCATAAAAACACACCTTACGCAGATCCAGAATCTGGATTGAGCTCTGGTAACTCTCAAGGTTATATTACAGGTTCATTGCCAACTACCCAAGATTATGGGTTCAACATTAAAGCACAATTTTAATACATAGAAAAATGAAGAAACTGATTTTAATTTTAACAGCGGCCATTTTTGCTGCTTCTTGTTCAGATAGTTTAGAGGATCTGAATAAAAATATAAAAGACCCTACAGCAGTTAGCGGTGAGAGTTTGTTCGCTTCTGCTCAAAAACAGCTTGCTGATCAGATAACTACGCCAAACGTTAACCTTAACAACCATAGGTTGTGGGCGCAACACTGGCAGGAGACTACTTATCCTGATGAAAGTAACTATGATCAAGCAACACGTCCTATTCCAGATAACCACTGGAGAGAAATGTATAGAGACGTATTGAGAGATCTTAAGCAGGCAAGTATAAATATTGATGCAACTGATAATGACATTACAAACGAGTTGAAACCAAACAAATTGGCTATCATTGAAATACTGAATGTGTATACTTTTAGTGACTTGGTAGAAACTTACGGTAACGTTCCTTATTCAGAAGCATTGGATATAGAGAATCTAACTCCTAAGTATGATGATGCCTTAACTATTTACAAAGATTTAATTGTACGTTTAACTGCAGCGATTAATTCTATGGATACTGGAAAAGGAAGTTTTACAGATGCTTCTGACAAAGTTTATGGTGGTGATGTTGCCTTATGGAAAAAGTTTGGAAATACGCTTAAGTTGAGAATGGGTATTACATTAGCTGATGTTGATGGTGCTACTGCTCAAGCTGCGGTTGAATCTGCTTTTGCTTCTGGAGTATTCACAAGCAACGCAGATGATGCTGGTTACCTTTATACTTCTCCTCCAAACGGAAATCCTTTAAATGACAACTTAGTGCTTAGTAACCGTAACGATTACGTTGCAGGTAAAACTATGGTTGATTTGATGAATGGATTGGAAGACCCAAGAAGAGGTGCTTATTTTACTGAAAAAGATGGTGCTTTTGTTGGAGGTGTAATTGGAGACCAAACGGTTTACACTGATTACAGTCACGTTACACCAGATATCCTTGGTTCAGATTATCCAGGATGGTTACTACAATATGCTGAAGCTGAATTTTTGTTAGCCGAAGGTGCTGCAAGAGGTTACGGTGTTGGCGATGCTGCAAGTCACTATAACGCGGGTATAACTGCATCCTTTGATTTTTGGGGTGTTGATGGTGCTGTTGCTTATATTGCAAAACCAGAGGTGGCTTACAACCCTGCTGCTTGGAAAGAGTCTATTGGTACTCAAGGTTATTTAGCTCTGTATAACAGAACTTTTGCTTCTTGGCTTTCACTTAGACGTTTGGATTTCCCAGTTTTGGTTAAACCATTAAAAGCTGAGTCTGGATATCCTGTGCGTTATCCTTATCCAGTATCTGAGATTAACCTAAATCCTGATATGTATGCTGAAGCAGCTGCCGCGATTGGTGGTGATAAAACAGAAACTAGGCTTTTCTGGGATAAAAATGCTAATACTTGGGGCTTTTAATTTTAAGCTCCCTAAAAACTAATATTTAATTAAATCCCTGGCTTTTGGCCGGGGATTTTTTTTGCTTTTATTTTTTGGCAAAATTATTCTACTGTCAATATAATTTCAAAAGCATTATATTTAAGTCATCTAATAAAGTTTTCTTGATAAATTTGTATATAACTTTAAAAGTAGAAACCTACGCACCTGAGCTTGCTCCTTATGCTTACGGTGTCGTAATGTTTGGTATTGTGTTTTATTTTTTTCGTGTTTTCGAAAGTTGGTACGCTTCCTATTTTAATAGACCCTTGTTTAGGCATTATTTTGTTTATAAGAAGGTGAGTGCTTCTAAAGAGACCATACTTAAAAATCAATTCGATTTTTATAATAAACTTTCGGAGAAGCACAAAAAACAATTCAACCATAGAGTGGCTCAGTTTATTTCTGAGAAAAAATTTATTGGAAGGGATAATTTGATAATTACAGAGCGGATTGAAGTTTTAATTGCTGCAATAGCTTGTATGCTTAGTTTTGGTAGAAGAAATTATACATACACTTTAATAGATGTTATACTTATCTATCCTTCTAAGTTTTACAGCACCACAAACAATAATTACCACAAAGGCGAATTTAATCCTCGACAAAGAGCCTTGGTACTTTCTTGGGAAGATTTTGAAGAAGGTTTTCAAATAAGCAATGACAATCTAAATGTTGGCATTCACGAATTTATGCACGCCATGCAGTTGGAGACCAAAGGTGGTGACGATTTGGATTCTGCTCGCTTCGTTAAGCAATTTCAAAATATTATGAAAACGGTGGCAAATCCTGAGGTTAGGCGCCAACTAGACGAAACTAAATTTTTTAGAGCTTACGCTTTTAGAAATCAATATGAATTTATGGCTGTGCTTGCTGAATACTTTTTTGAGTCGCCAGAAGATTTTAAAGATGCTTTTCCGAAGTTATATGATTATACCAAAAAGTTGCTGAACTTTAATTTTGCTGGATATTGATTTTTTCTGAAATGTTTTGAGCAATAATTTTAGAATGAATTCGCGAGTTTTCAATAAACCATTTATGGGTTTCCGTTCCGCCACAAATTACCCCTGCTAAGTATAGTCCGTCAATATTGCTTTCCATTGTTTCAGGATTGTATAGTGGGAATTGGTTTTCATTTTCCGAAAACTTGACTCCTATCTTTTTCAGAAAATCAAAATGGGGTCTATATCCAGTGAGTGCAATTACGAAATCATTCTTTAAAATTTCTCTACCTTTTGGGGTGGTTATGAAAACTTCACTTTCAGTAATTTTTTCAATTTCAGAATTAAAATATGCTTTTATACTTCCTTCTTTAATTCGGTTTTCAATGTCTGGTTTTACCCAATATTTAACGCGTTCACCTATTTCTGGTCCACGGACAATCATAGTTACCTCACCACCTTTCCGATATATTTCCAAAGCAGCATCTACAGCGGAATTGCTTGCGCCAACCACAATTACCTTTTGCATTACGAATGGATGCGCTTCTTTGTAATAGTGCATCACTTTCGGTAATGATTCGCCTGTAATGTTCAGCATTTTTGGAATGTCGTAAAAACCTGTACTTATAATAATATTCTTGGCTTTGTAAGTGTTTTTTTCTGAAACTACGATGAAATGACTTTCAGTTTTTTCAACCGAAAGAATCGTTTCATATAAATTTATAAGAAGTTTATTAGAAGTAGCTACACGCCTATAATATTCCAAAGCCTCATTTCTAGTAGGTTTGGGGTTGTTACTGATGAAGGGAATACCATCAAGCTCCAATTTTTCCGAAGTGGAAAAGAAGGTCATATTTAGCGGATAATTATAAATTGAATTGATAAGTGTCCCTTTTTCAATAACTATGTACTGAAGACCTTTTTTTTTACATTCCAAAGCACAGGCAATACCTATTGGGCCAGCGCCAATTATTAAAACGTCTTTCGTGTCAGTCATTCTGAGCCGTGCGATGGAATGTTATGAACTCCAGCGCAGTTTTTAATTATTTGTAAGTTTCTTTAAATCTTGAATGGTTTGTGAAGGATCGGTCGACCCAAAAACATAGCTTCCGGCAACTAAAACATCTGCGCCAGCAGCAACAAGTTGTTTGGCGTTTTCGTTAGTTACCCCGCCATCAATTTCAATTTTAGTGGAAGCGCCGTTGGCTTCAATAATTTTTCTAAGTTGTTTTATTTTCTTATAAGTGTTTTCAATAAAACTCTGGCCGCCAAAACCTGGGTTTACACTCATCATACAGACCAAATCAATATCGTTTATAGTGTCTTCTAAAAGCGAAACATTGGTATGTGGGTTTATGGCTACGCCAGCTTGCATTCCTTCAGCTTTTATGGCTTGTAAAGAACGATGTAGATGCGTGCAAGCTTCATAATGAACTGAAAGTATATTTGTTCCTAAATCAGCAAATGCTTTTATGTAGCGATCTGGATCTATTATCATCAAATGAACGTCCAAGGGTTTTTTAGCATGTGCCGCAATGCTTTTAATCACGGGCATTCCGAAAGAAATATTTGGAACAAAAAGCCCATCCATCACATCTATGTGAAACCAATCTGCTTTGCTATTGTTTATCATTTCGATGTCGCGCTGAAGGTAAGCGAAATCTGCGGCAAGGACGGAAGGTGCAATTAGTATGTCGTTCATTTTTTAAAGTTTTTGCAAAGGTAAAGATAAGTTGGGAGTTTATGGGTTTCAATTTTTATGAGTTTGGTAGATACGACTACTGACTCGCCAGTTAAATGAGTTTAGTGGTGGTGAATCGCGAGTCGCCATTAAGAATTATATTTTTGAAATTTTAATTTTATTTGGTCCCGATAGTTATCGGGATGGCGTTCGCTATTTTGTATTGAATGAAAAACCCTCGGTAATCAGCCGAGGGTTCATTCATCAATCAAAAAACGAACAGTTGTCATCCTGATTTAAAACCAGGATTATACTGTAAGTTAACTTTATGGGTGTTTGGCACTTCGGCTACGCTCGATGACCGAAAACCGTAGCTGAGAGGAGTCGAAGCTATCCCAAATATGTCATTAATATTTTACTTCTTGAAGTATGCTTTAATCTTCGGATTGCCTTTTCTTTAATTTGGCGAACGCGCTCACGTGTAAGATCAAATGTTTCACCTATTTCTTCCAAAGTCATTGGGTGTTGATCTCCAAGACCAAAATAAAGACGAATAACGTCTGCTTCCCGTGGCGTTAATGTTTCCAAAGCACGTTCTATTTCTGTTCTAAGCGATTCGTGCAACAAAGCGCGGTCCGGGTTTGGACTTTCACCACTTCGCAAAACGTCGTAAAGGTTACTATCTTCTCCTTCTACAAGCGGTGCGTCCATTGATACGTGACGGCCAGAGTTTTTCATGGACTCTTTTACGTCATTAATGGTCATGTCTAGTTCCTTCGCAATTTCTTCTGCGGAAGGTGGGCGCTCATTGGCTTGTTCCAAATAAGCATACATTTTGTTGATTTTGTTGATGCTTCCAATCTTGTTCAAAGGCAAACGAACAATACGTGATTGCTCTGCCAAAGCTTGAAGAATAGACTGACGAATCCACCAAACGGCATAAGAAATAAATTTAAAACCACGCGTTTCATCAAAACGTTGTGCGGCTTTAATAAGGCCAAGGTTTCCTTCATTAATAAGATCTGGAAGGGTAAGTCCTTGGTTTTGGTATTGCTTCGCCACCGAAACCACGAAACGTAAGTTTGCTTTGGTCAATTTTTCCAAAGCAAGAAGGTCACCCGCTTTTATGCGTTGTGCCAATTCTACTTCTTCGTCTGCGGTGATTAAGTCAACTTTACCAATTTCCTGAAGGTATTTGTCTAATGAAGCAGTTTCCCTGTTGGTTACCTGCTTTGTAATTTTAAGTTGTCTCATTTAAGAAATGTCCTGTAGATTAAGGTTTAAACTTGTGTACTTAGTTATACGTAATAGATGCGTAAAAGGTTACAAAAGTTATAAACTTTTTAAAGCTATGTCATTTCAAACTATAGAATCTTCTGCTTATTGTCCAGGATTGTCAGCTTTTTTGTTTGCTACGGAATCTAATGTTTTATATTGTTCGGCCACCAGACTATCAATTTCGTTTTTATTGGTCGTTATCAGCTGCTTGCCATCTTTACTGTTGTAGTAATAATATTTTTCGGAAACATTGTATGTTTCTTCTATTGCTTTGTTTTTTGAAGTGGTTATTTTATTGTTGATTTTAGATTTCGAAGAAATTTCCTTTTCACTCAAAATTGAATTCTCTTGAATTGGTGTAGTTTGAGAAAGTTTTTGGGAATTTAACTTTGTAACGTTTATTGAATTTTTAGTTACAATTTCATTAGTATTTTCATTATTTTCTTTTTCTGAAGAAGAGAATGGTTGCTCAGTTGAAGACGGGTTATTTTCTGGTTTTTCAATGTTTGATTGCAACAAACTCTCGCTGCTAAACAATAGAAAGAATATGAATAAAGTAGAAATTCCACTGCCCACAAGCCAATAGAAAAGGATTCTTTTTTTTCTGCGTTTCTCTTCGTCTAAGGAAGTGTTTATCTTTTTCCAAAGATTCTTGCTGGGATTGTTTTTTTTGTTTGCCAGTCTATTTTCAAATAGCTGTCCTATGTCTTTTTTCTGTCCCATTTTAATTTATTTTTGAATATTTGGGGTTGTTTATTGCTTCAACTTTGTCACGCAAAATCAACTTTGCACGATGGTAGTTTGATTTGGAAGTTCCTTCGGAAATATTCATAAGTTCAGCAATTTCTTTATGTGTAAAACCGTCCATTTGAAAGAGGTTAAAAACCAGTCTATATTGGTCTGGCAATTCTTGAATGAGTTTTAAAAGTTGGTCTATTGAAATATCGGTTTCTTCATCAGTTTCAACAGTTTCTTCAAGAATGTCGTTGTTTATTTCAATAGGCACAGGTTTTTGTGCTTTGTATTTATCTATGGCTTTAAATATAGTAATTCGTTTCATCCAGCCTTCAAAAGAACCTTTGTGTTTAAAGGTTTTTATTTTTTGAAATATAGTTATGAAGGTGTCATGCAAGTTGTCTTCTGCGTCGGCTTGATTTCTACAATACTTTAAAGAGGTAAAAAAAAGGGTGTCTTTGTACTGCTGGAACAGTTCGTTCTGAGCTGTCCGGTTGTTTTTAATGCATTGATTTATTAGTTCTTCTGTTTTCAAATAGAATTTTGATTTTAAAATGATCTTATTGGTCGTACAATCATTTTGCTGTCTTTTCCAGTAAATAGTTCTCTATTATCTGGAAGAACAGTTGTTACTGAAAAATCATACACTTCATAATTCAAATATAAAAAGCCTCCGTTACCATCATTTGTTCCCCATCCTTCTGAAGAACTTGCTTAAACAATAAATTTTCCATTATTTGCATCATTGTTTAAATCAGGAAAACCTCCAATCAAGTTTCTTTTTTCATAGATTAATACCAATTCATCAATTGAAGGCAAATACCAATCATTATATCCATTTCCATCCAAATCATAAGCTAATCGCGCTGCACTATCTGGTTCGTGGCAAAAGTTGATGATGGCAAGTGTGTTTTGCGCTCCAAAACCGATGCCGTCATTTTGGGCAATAGGAGCGGTTGGAGGTACTGGGTTTGGTTGAGTGAAACAGCCCAAGGAGCGTCTGCAAGATCGGATTGATATGCAATTAATCCGTGTTCGCCAGAATTATCTAGATAGAAAATGATTCCTCCTTGGTATTCCTGTCCAATTTCCAATACTAAATTTTCTTTAGGGGTATCATCATTTTTACTACACGAAATTAGTAAAAATGTTGCAGTCAATAATAGAGCTAAGAATTTTTGATGTTTTGTTTTCATATCATTTTTTAGTTAGATTTTATTACAATAAGATCTGAACAAACAGACAAAGAGGTGAAAAATATCTTGGCAATGTGTTTCTCGCAAATTTTGTTTTGAGCTATGCGGTGGTTTTTTTATGCATTGTTTTATTAGTTCTTCCGTATTCAAAAGAAATATTTTGATTTTTTAAAAGGTTCAATAGGCTGTTATTACAATAATATTGCCGCATGCTGGTACTCCTTCTGGTGAGATACTAAAGCCTAATATAGAATCTTTTACAAAATTCTTTGCGGTTCTAAATTTTGCTGTTGCAGCATTTTGCCCTTCTACAAGCGTAATTGAATTCCCTTGCACTGTCCATTCATAAATATCACTTTCAAAATTGCTTGTATATGTAAGCGAAATTATTTGATCAGATTTTGCCTGTATAGGGCCTTCTACACAACATTCAGTATATAACGTTTTTGCCATTCCACCTCCACAGTCGTTTTGAATCGGTGGTTGGTCAACTGCATTTTCATCGTTATCTTTTGAACAGGAGAAGCATACTAGCACGGAAAGTATTAAAATTGTATAAAAATTTGTTTTCATGTTTTTAAGTTTTAACAGTTAATAGCTTTTAAAATTATGGGTAAATAAGCAACAGGTTCTCCAGTATTTACATCTTCAAACCTAATATAAATAACTTGAGGGTTTACGGTGTTTTCATACATTATATTAACAATAGGATTGGTGCCTGCTAGCATATCATCATACGTTTCATAATAGCTTGCAGCAACGGTTGCTGGATCAGGGATTCCTGTTAATGGGAAGAAACAATCAAAGTAGCTTTCCAAATCAAAAATTGCGCTGCCGGAATTTGACTCGGTTTCGCACTCTTCAAAAAGAAATTTTCGGCAAGGTTCGTAACAATCTTTTAGTAAACGATAGCTGTCTGTTCCGTTTGTGATTTCCATTTGTGTTTCGTCAAAACTAACTACTTTCCAATCAAAATTCCAATCGTCGATTACGTTAGCATCTCCAGTTAGGAAAATGTTGAGATGCAGTTCTTCTTCAATAAAATAGGTTATCCAAGTTCCGCCGAAGGAATGATCTTGAAAATACAAACCTGCATTTCCAAAATTGGTTACTTCAAAATAAGAACCCTCGTATTCGCTATTGGGACCAGCCAAATGGTCAATTTTCCACATGCACGAAGTTTCTGTTAGAATATTGTTGCACGTCGTGATAGTGTCTGCCTGCAAACATTTATTTATTGCATCTTTCAGTTCGTCGTTGTTATTGATAACGTAGGGTTCGCCATTGTTTAAAACACTGCTAATTGGGTAACTTAGCCCAATGGATTTTCCTTCTTCCAACGCATCTAAAAAGTCGCTGAATTCTATATCGCTATTTATAATTTGGTAGGCGAAAACTTCCATGTTTTCATCATAAACCACTAATGTAAAAGCATAATTGAAATCGATACAGGTAATTTGGTTCTCAAAATCATTGCTACAAGCTTTCTGGATAAGGTTGTATAATTCAGAATTTACAATAATTACTTTTGAAGGATCTGCTTTGCTTATAGGTTCATCTTCGCAAGAATTGAAAACCGTGAGCAACAGGATAAGAGGTAGGTACCAAAGATTTTTCATAATTGTTTTGTTTGTGTTACTCTATAGTCTAAAATTTTTGGAAAGGTTGCGTTGCAAATATTATTTTTATCATCTTTGATTTATAATATCTAGGTTATGAGAATAAAAGCGTTGTTATTCGTATTTATACTTTTCGGTATTCTTAATGTGTATTCACAAGATAATGAAGTGCCAAACACTTTTGCTTATCATTCCTTTAGTTTTTCCCCAGCAAAGGTTTATTCTGAAAATAAAAATACGGGTCTTGGTTTTAGCGGAGATGTTCGATTCTCCCTTGGCAATAATTTAGTGGGAATAGGAGCTGAAGGTGGTGGAGAAATAAATATTCTGGATCACAATGACTCCTATTATGAGTTAAACCTTTTGTATGGAAGAGAGTTCCAAATTAAGAATCGATTTTTTGTTGACGTATTTTCAGGCTTAGGTTATTTTAGGTTGAATACCATTGAAACAATCAGTGACCGAAATACGGGCTTTTATGAAGAATTTGAAGTTGACTACAAAACCATTGGGGTTCCAGTTACTGTTATAACAAGGCTAATGCTAAAAAATGGATTTTCTTTGGGATTGCAATTCCACGTAAATCTAAATAAGGATAAGTTCTTGTTTGGAAGCGGTATTCATCTTCAATTTACGCGAAGAAGTAGAAGTCCTTATGAATAGAGAAGTTTTCATTTAACCATACTATTGAAAACCTTTTAATCAACTCGACCAACTGTAGAAACCGTACATACTACTCCCTAATAATATAAATGGGGATTAATGGTTTTCAAGTATATTTCAAATTAAAAGCAAATCTTGGTTAAGATTGATTCTGTTTTGTATATCCGTTTTCTGCACAAGTCAATTTTAATGATGCTAAAAATTTATTCGGATTATCTGCTTTGGGTGGTAGTAAAGTGAAACTTTTAGGAGATAATAATGATTGGTTTTATGAAATTGATTTGCTTTATGGGAGAGAATTTAAACTTGGCGAACGGTTCTATATTTCGGGCTACACCGGAGCTGGTATATACTCGCGCCATTATAATTCTTATAACGGTACTAAATATGATCTTGAAAACGAATCATTTTTTGCAGTGCCAATAAAACTAAATTTGAGTCCAATGGTAACGAGCCGTTTTGCAATTGGGTTTGAAATGCAAGCGACCATCAGTAACCAGAAAACCCTTTTTACAGGCGGACTATTATTGCAGTATTATCATAAAACAAAATATAATCGTAAAATAATGTAAGAATCTTTAACTTCTAAAATCCTTAATTATGAAATCTTTAAAAAACAAGTTTATCTTTTTTGGTGTGGTTTGCTTTTTAACCACCTTCATTACCCAGGCTCAAAATGAGACCAGTTCAAATAGTTTTTCATATCGTTCCTTTTCCGTCAGTCCATTAGGAGTTTATGTAGGTTCAAATTCTGGACCTTATTTAACTGGCGATGTTAGTTTTGATTACGGAAAAAGCATCTTTAGTTTGGCTGGTGGATTTGGGACTGAAGGCAATTTTATAGGCAGCAGCGACGATATTGCCGAAGTAAATTTTTTATATGGAAGAAGTTTTCCGTTAGGTGAAAAAATATTTACAGAAGTCTATATTGGCGCAGGTTACTTTCATTATAACACTTATGGTTTAACCGATGAAATTACCCGAACTAGGGGAGATATCGATGAAAGTACCATTGGTTTTCCGATAGGCGCCAAATTGCAATTTAAATTGGGAGAACGATACTCCATGGGTCTTAAATTGGGCGGTAACATTAATGCTGTAGAAAGCATTGCCACCGTGGGCTTGGTGCTTCAATGGAACCGAAAGCGTAATTAAAAATGAACCATAATGAAAAAACGCCTTCTTCCAAAGTTTCAGGAATGAAGACGTTTTTTTTAAGTTAAGAGTTAAGAGTTAAGAGTTAAGAGTTATGAGTTTAGAGTTAATTATAGATCTTAACCCAGCACTCATAACTCATAACTAAATTTAATCTCTCTTTCTATCTCTATCACGACTATTGCGATCATCACGGCCACGGTTGTCGCGTCCACGATTATCACGTCCACCGCTTCGGCTATCGTCACGTGGTGGGCGTTCTTTGTAACCTTCTGGTTTTGGCAATAACGCTTTTCTAGAAACTTTATCTTTCTTCGTTCTTGGGTCGAAACCTATGAATTTTACATCAAAAACATCACCCATATTTACAACATCGGTTACGTTTTCTGTGCGTTCCCAAGCAAGTTCGCTAACGTGTAGCAAAGTCTCGTTTCCTGGAGCATCCATATATTCAACAACAGCACCAAAGTCAAGCATCTTGATTACTTTCACTTCGTAAACGCTTCCAACTTCTGGCTTAAAGGTTAAGGAATCAATTTTTGCTAAAACAGCATCAATTCCTTCTTGTCCAGTACCTAAAATTTCAACAATACCTTCTTCAGTTACAGGGTCTTCGTTAATCACGATAGTACATCCTGTTACTTTTTGAAGTTCTTGAATAACTTTTCCACCTGGTCCAATTAATGCGCCAATGTATTCATTAGGAATACGAACAGTCACCATTTTAGGTGCATAAGGTTTCACATCTTCACGAGGTGCAGCAATAGCTTCGGTCAATTTATCAAGAATGTGTAAACGACCATCTCTCGCTTGGTTTAATGCAGCTACAAGAATCTCATAACCCAATCCTTTCACTTTAATATCCATCTGGCAAGCTGTAATACCATCTGCCGTTCCGGTTACTTTAAAGTCCATATCTCCTAAGTGATCTTCATCACCCAAAATATCAGATAGTACTGCATATTTTCCACTATCACCATCAGAAATTAATCCCATTGCGATACCAGAAACTGGTTTTTTCATTTGGATACCGGCATCCATCATTGCCATTGTACCTGCACAAACAGTTGCCATAGATGATGAACCGTTAGATTCTAATACTTCAGAAACTACACGTACCGTGTACGGGCAATCTGCTGGTACCATTCCTTTAAGTGCACGTTGTGCCAAGTTACCGTGACCTACCTCACGACGAGATGTTCCACGAATTGGTCTAGCTTCTCCTGTACAGAAAGGTGGGAAGTTATAGTGAAGGTAGAAAGTTTCTTCTCCTTCGTAAGATGGCATATCAATTTTGTTTGCTTCTCTTGAAGTTCCCAAAGTTACGGTTGCCAAGGCTTGCGTTTCTCCACGAGTGAAAATTGCTGAACCGTGAACAGATGGTAAATAATCAACTTCACACCAAATTGGGCGAATGTCAACTGTTTTACGGCCATCTAAACGTAGACCTTCGTTTAATGTTAAATCACGAATTGTAGCTTTTTCTGCTTTACGGTAGTATTTTGAAACTAGATCGCCAAAGTCTTCTAATTCTTCTTCAGAAAAAGTAGCTTTAATAGCATCTTTTATTTCAGAAAAAGCAGCACTTCTTTCGTGCTTAGCTGAACCAGCTTGTGCAATAGCATATACTTTATCATAAGCCATATCGTATACCTTTTTCTCAAGGTCTGCATCTTCTCTTTCTGCTGGATACTCACGAGTTTCTTTTTTTCCAAAAGCTTCGGCCAATCTAATCTGCGCAGCACATTGTACTTTAATATGTTCGTGTGCAAATTTAATTGCTTCGGTCATTTCTTCTTCAGAAATTTCCTTCATTTCGCCTTCTACCATCATTACGCTGTCTGCAGAAGCACCAATCATCATATCGATGTCAGATTCTTCTAGCTGTGCTCTTGAAGGGTTGATTACGAATTCGCCATTTACACGTCCTACTCTTGCTTCAGAAATAGCACATTCAAAAGGAAAATCTGAAAGTTGAATAGCTGCAGAAGCGGCTAAACCTGCCATAGCATCTGGCATTACATCTTCATCATGACTCATTAATTGAATCATAACTTGTGTTTCTGAGTGATAATCTTTTGGGAAAAGGGGACGCAATACACGATCCACCAAACGCATTGTCAATACTTCACCGTCGCTCGGTCTTGCTTCTCTTTTGAAGAAACCACCAGGATAACGACCTGAAGCTGCGAATTTTTCGCGATAGTCTACTGTTAATGGTAGAAAATCTAAGTCTTTTTGCTCGTAGTTGGAAACTACGGTACAAAGCAACATACATTTTCCGGATTGTACAACAACAGAACCATGGGCCTGTTTTGCCAATTTTCCGGTTTCGATGGAAATTTCTCTTCCATCACCTAGGTCTATGACCTCTCTAAATACTTTAGGTATCATTTGTTTTTCATTTATGCGCACGCGATTGTGCGCAGTTACTTTTGGTCAAAGTCTGATTTTCAGACTTAGTGTTGTTGTGTTGTTGTGGTTGACCAATGAAAAACCTTTGGGTAGCTTTTCTGTGTTCTAATAAATCTTTAAACTTACTTGAAGTGATTCCGAAACAAGTTCGGAATGGCAGGTTAATGTCAATAAATAATAAGCAATAAAAATAAAAAGGGCTCGTAAAGAGCCCTTTAAAAAAATTACTTACGTAATCCTAATTCTTTAACGATAGCACGGTAACGAAGTACGTCTTTCTTGGTTAAATAGTCCAAAAGAGCTCTTCTTTTACCTACTAACATTACCAAAGAACGCTCAGTGTTGTAGTCCTTGTGGTTTGCTTTAAGGTGCTTAGTTAAATGCTCTATTCTATAAGTGAATAATGCAATTTGTCCTTCTGCAGAACCTGTGTCTTTTACAGATTTTCCGTGTTTTTTGAAAATATCTTCTTTTTCTTTAATGTCTAAATACATGCTAATATTTGTGTAAATGATTTTTATGTATCGATTACCGTTTTGATAATCAAGGTTGCAAAAGTAATAAAAGTAATCAGTATACGGCCTTCTATAGCCAGTTTTTTTTAAATTTTAGAAAATCAAGCCGATTTTTCAACTTTTTCTCTAAGCGGTCTGTTTAGAACCAAATCTAGATAGAGATTCACTTTTCGTTTTAAGTCTCTACGGTGGGTTATGAAATCGAGGAAACCGTGTTCCAAAACAAATTCTGCGGTCTGGAAACCTTCAGGCAATTCCTTCCCCGTAGTATCTCTAACAACGCGAGGTCCAGCAAAACCAATTAGTGCGCCTGGCTCACCAATGTTTATATCGCCCAACATAGCGAAAGATGCGGTTGTTCCACCTGTAGTTGGGTCGGTGCTCAACGAAATATAAGGTATTCCGGCATCGCTTAACTGAGCAAGTTTTACACTTGTTTTTGCAAGCTGCATCAATGAAAGTGCGGCTTCCATCATTCGGGCTCCACCACTTTTTGAGATTATCAATAATGGAATTTTTTTCTTCAAGGAATAATCTGCGGCACGAACAATTTTTTCGCCTACAACGCTTCCCATAGAACCACCAATAAAACTAAAATCCATACAAGCAATAACCAAATCTTCGCCCATAGATTTTCCAACGGCGCAACGAATTGCGTCTTTAAGACCAGTTTTGTCCTGTGCTTCCTTCAGTCTATCTGTATATTTTTTCTTGTCTTCAAACTTTAAGGTGTCTTGAGAGGTAAGATTTTTATCCAGTTCTTTGAATTTGTTGTCGTCAAAAAGAATTTCGAAATATTCTTTACTACCAACTCGCACGTGGTAACCATCTTCCGGACTTACGTAAAAATTCTTTTCAAGCTCTTCGCTATCTACGATTTTTCCAGTAGGTGATTTATACCAAAGTCCTTTAGGGACGTCTTTTTTATCTTCGGTTGGGGTTTGAATTCCCTTTTTTGTTCTTTTAAACCAAGGCATAATTTAGTTGGGAGTTATGAGTTATGAGTTTTCAGTTCTCGGTTATTTATAATTATTTGAGTAAATAGAAATTTAAATATGGATTGCACTTACTTGCCAGGACTATTACTCCCCTTTAGGGGTTAGGGGTCTGATTTATAAAGTATTCACGTTATTTAAATCTTCAAAAGCTTTTGTAAGCCTATTTTTGAAAGTGATTTCGCCATCGCGAAGCCATTTTCTTGGATCGTAATATTTTTTGTTTGGAAGGTCATGACCGTCTGGGTTTCCTATTTGGGTTTTTAAATATTCCAGATTGTTAACCATATAATCGCGAACACCTTCAGTAAAAGCAAATTGCATATCGGTGTCAATATTCATCTTTATAACGCCGTAGCCAATTGCTTCGCGGATTTCTTCCAACGTAGAACCGCTTCCACCGTGAAACACAAAGTCTATTGGATTTGGACCCGTATTGAATTTTTTCTGAACATATTCTTGAGAATTTTTCAAAATGACAGGAGTCAGTTTTACATTCCCAGGCTTATAAACCCCGTGAACATTTCCGAAGGCAGCAGCAATGGTAAATTGATCGCTTATTTTCGAAAGCTCTTCGTAAGCATAAGCAACTTCATCTGGCTGCGTATATAATTTTGAAGAATCTACATCTGTATTATCAACGCCGTCTTCTTCGCCGCCTGTGATTCCCAATTCAATTTCAAGGGTCATCCCAATCTTGCTCATGCGCTCTAAATAGCGTTTGCAGATTTCAATATTTTCTTCAATAGGTTCTTCGGAAAGATCTATCATATGTGAGCTATAGAGCGGTTTTCCAGTTTCTTTGTAGAATTTTTCGCCTACATCTAGTAACCCGTCAATCCAAGGAAGTAATTTTTTAGCGCAGTGATCTGTGTGAAGAATTACGGTAGCTCCATAAACTTTTGCAAGTTCGTGAATGTGTTTTGCACCAGCTACACCTCCAGCAATTGCGGCTTTTTCATTTTCGTTGGAAAGTCCTTTTCCAGCATTAAAGTGCGCACCGCCGTTTGAAAATTGAATAATCACAGGAGCCTTTAGTGCTGCAGCGGTTTCCATAACAGCATTCACACTGTCTGATCCCACAACGTTTACGGCAGGCATCGCAAAACCTTTTTCTTTTGCGTATTGATGTATTTTTTGAATTTCTTTGCCGGTGGCTACACCTGGTTTAATTCCGTGACCCATAGCTGTGTTAAAGAGTTAATTGTTTATAGTTAATTGGTGCTTCTTGATAAAATTCCAAATATTGAATTCATTCAGCAAACAAAAATAACAAATTTATATGGTTTAAAAAGGATAGTTGATACCGATGTTGTAAACAGCTTTTGAGAAGCTGTAGTCTTTAAACCAGCGTTCGCCAACAGGTCTTCCGGGGTTGTGGGTTTTAAACCCAACATCAAAGCGAAACACGAAAAAACCAAAATCATAGCGAAGTCCAAACCCTGAAGCCACAGCAATTTCTTTTAAATCTGCAATTTCTTCAAATCGAAATGCGGGGTTTTTGATATCGTCCAGAACATTCCAAATGTTTCCAGCGTCCACAAATAGTGCGCCCTTTACCTCGCCGAGAATAGTAAATCTGTACTCTGCATTGAAAGCGAGCTTAAAGTTGGCATCATTAAAATCGAGCAAACTACCACTGCTTCCTGGCCCTAAATCATAAGCTCTCCAACCTCTATTGTCATTAGTTCCTCCTGCAAAATAACTTCTTGTAAACGGAATGCTGTTACTATTGCCATACGGAATTGCAATACCAGCAAAAGCACGTACAGCAAACACGTTATTGCTATTTATTTCCCAATGTTTTATGTATTCGCCTTCCACCTTTGCGTATTGCGAAAAAACAACGCCTAAGGCTTCATAATTTCCATCACTGTTTGAGTTAAGTCCAGCAAGGTTTGAAATTCCAGCAAGTAAATTTCCTGCAGATTCCAGTTTTATCCGTAAACGTGAAAAATTATTATCGTTTATATTTTCTCTTGTATCCCTTGTTAATGTTACGTTTGTTGCAAAAATAAGATTGTTCTCACTAAGACGTCTTTGGCGTTCTCGAATACTCTTCACCTCTTGAAGGGTTTGGGGATCAGCGCTTATTGTTTCATTTAAAACATTATCTATAAATTCATTTGTCTCTTCTGGAACTTCCAATGCTGGGTCTGGCGAAGGATTGTTGAAGTCATAATTAAGATCACCAGCTATTTCGTTCAGCCTGTTATAAGAACTTTTGTAAACATTGAAATAATTCTCCGTATTCAGGTTTCTAACAAACTGAAGGTTAAATAAATCTACCTGATAGGTAAGTATTTTTGAAGGTTTCCATCTATAATTATAGATCGCGTTGGAAGTTTGCCTATCCAGCCCAATATTATTTTGGACACTGTAACCAAAACTAACAGAGGTGGAGGGCGACATATATTTCGGAATAACTTTTTCAGTATTTATAGGAAAAAGAATTCGTGGAAAGGTGAGTTTTACGTCGGTTCCAAATTCTGAAATGTTGAAAAAACCACTGTCACTTTCCGCAGCATCTTTAGAAGAACCGAGACTTCCACGTCCTGAAATTTCAAGGATTTCCGCGCCTCGAAAAATATTTCTGAAAAGCATATTTCCACTGAAACTAATCCCAAACTGTTGAATGGTTGAAGTATAAGCATCAAAATCTACTCCCAAGTTAAAGCGATCTCGTGGACTCAACAAAATAGTGGAATTTAAAAGTCTTCCTGTGCTGTCTGCTTCAACCTCTGTATAACTAATGTTGGGATATTTAAAAATCCGCAGGTCGCTTATTTGGGTATAGGTCAACGTTCGGTCTATATCTTTATAGATTTTTCCTGGCGTTATTGAAATAGCACTGGCAATAGCTTTTGGCCTAAACCGCATTTTACCATAGCTGAAAAGCTTATAGCCATTATAACTCAAGGAATCTTGAAATTTTTTGTCGCGGTTTTCATAACTAAAATCCGTAACAATTCTAACTTCATTAATGGTGTGTACTTTAAAAGGAGTGGTGTATGTGCTGTCGCCCTGAGTAATTTTTCTATTTGGAATAATATAGGTTATATCAGCTTTATGGTCTGTATTTACAGTATCCGCCTCAAAACCTACATAATCTTGTTCAAAATGATAAAGCCCAGAATTTCTTAATAATATAGTAAGACGGTCACGTTCATTTACAAAATCATTAGCCGCATATTGCTTTCCGGGAACAATGAATTTATTCCTTTTTGTAATTTGAAAAAGTGAATCAACAACTGGCGAACTTATCTTTTCAGCAATAGAATCGCCAATAATATAGGGTTTGTGCTTTTTTACGTAATAATTGATGGATGCTCTTTTATTCTTTTTTTCGCTAGGCACTATTTTATAATCCACTTCATCATTAAAATAACCATAGCTTGCGTACCATCGTTTTAGCCGTTCTAGTGATTTTTCAATTTTCCTATCGGTGATTATTACTGGCGCATCACCAGATTTTTGCAGCCACTTGTTGAAACCCACATAGCTGCTATCTATTTGATCCACTTGTTTTTTTGAAAGAAAACTAATTAATCGATCCTCTCGTTTTGGGTTTTTGTAAAGCCATTTATAATAGGTAGAATCTGGCTGCGGATCTGCAAGATTATAGATGTGCAAAGCAAATGGAATGCCTATAAGTGGGATGGATGGGTTGGGTTTTTGAGCCAACTGACTGTAAACACCTTCGTCTTTAATCTTTACGCTATCAACAAGAATTGTGTTTTCCGTGAGCAAAAATTTTCCTTCGGGCACACGTTTTACTGCATTACAGGAAAAAAATAAACTGACTAATACTATAAATAGTGATATTTTTGTGAGGTCGCGCTTCAAGTGTGTGTGTTTATTCAAATTCAAAAATACTATATTTTGGTCAGCAAAAGTCAAACAAAATTAATAACGAGTCTTCAACAGAAAAAGTACCGCGACCAAACTGGTTTTTTTGTGGCTGAAGGACCAAAGGTGATAGCCGAATTGCTCCGCGAAAACATGAAACTTCGCTGGTTTTTCTCAACAGACGTGGCTCAAGTTTCTACTGAAAACCATTTTCACATAACCGAAGCTGAACTCAAAAAAATTAGTTTTCTAAAAACTGCAAACACTTCTTTGGCGGTTTTTGAAATTCCAAAACCCAGAGCAACGAAGGATTCAGGATTGATAGTTGCCTTAGACGCTGTTCGCGATCCTGGAAATTTAGGAACCATTATTCGGCTTTGCGATTGGTTTGGAGTGCAGCAATTACTTTGTTCCGAAGACACGGCAGACTGTTTTAACCCCAAAGTAGTTCAAGCAACGATGGGTTCTTTGGCGCGAGTGCAGGTTCATTATTTATCGTTTTCTGAATATTTGGAAAAAACGAAATTACCTATCTACGGAGGATTTATGGATGGAAAAAACATCTATTCTGAAAAACTTCCCGAGAACGGAATAATAGTGATGGGCAATGAAGCGAATGGTATTTCCGAAGAAATAATTCAGAAGATAACCCACAAAATAACAATTCCTCGTTTTGGAAAAATTCAAAAAACCGAAAGCCTTAATGTTGCAACAGCAACGGCTATTCTTTTAAGTGAATTTAGAAGAACTATTGAAAAGTAAAGTTTACAAAAATGCCTCGACTGGACATTTTTTCAATGTTTCCAGTATATGGACTGTTGGGATCGTCATCTGGAACTAATTCATTATTCAGCGCAAAAATGCCACGAATGGAAGGCGTAAATTTGAAATAATACAGATAAAAATCTATCCCAAAACCAAGTTCGTAATAATTAGTATTTTTTGTCATCCGAAATCTTCCCTGCTCATTGTCTTCAGGGTTTTTCTCGTTGCTAGAAAGATTGAGCGATGTGGAGAGACCACCCACGATAAATGGTTTAATATTGTTCAACCTTTTAGTTGAAACTTTTAATAAAAGAGGCACATGAACGTAAGTAGATTTCACTTCACGCAAAAAATCTTTTTTCTCTTCAAAACCAGGAAAAATAAGGTTTCGTTGCATAAAATATAAACCTGGTTCCAAACGTAAATTTAGATATTCATTTATACGCACATCGCCCACCAAACCAACATTGAAGCCCGAAGAACGATCTACTTGAATATCCGTATTCTTACCTAAGTCATCTTTGTAGTCAAATTTAAAATCGTAATTGTTGAAGCCCAAAAAGTAACCCCAAGAAAGGCGTTTCTTGTCAAAATTTTCTAAGTTGGCAATACGCTCATTATTGAAAAACCATTGTGCACTCGCACTGTTTGCAAATAATAAAACGGCCAGTATAAAAAATAGTTTCTTCATAAATTATTTAGTAGCATTATATATGGTTGCTACGCCAAAGGTTTGCGGTATATTTTTCACTTCATTAAACCCAATTTTGCGTAAAATATTGTTGAGGTTTTCACCATGAGGAAATGCTGATGCACTTTCGCTTAAATATTTGTAAGCAACTTTGTCCTTCGAAAACACTTTGCCTACAAGCGGTAAAACGTTTTTTGAGTAAAAATGATAACCTTGTTTAAAAGGAAATTTTGAAGGAACAGAAGTTTCCAAAATCACGAAAATGCCTCCTTTTTTCAATACCCGAAGAATTTCTGAAAGACCTTTTTCAAGGTTTTCAAAATTGCGGATACCGAAGGAAACCGTGATAGCATCAAAGCTATTGTCTTCAAAAGGCAAGGCTTCAGAATCTGCTTGAATAAATTCAATTTTTTCTGAAATGGGCTTTCCCGAAACTTTTTTGCGAGCTACCGAAAGCATACCTTCAGAAAGATCCAAACCAATAATTTTTTCTGCGGAAGAATTTTCAGCAAACTGAATAGCAAGATCGCCGGTTCCCGTGGCAATGTCAAGTATGGTTTTTGGATTTTTTTCAGCAACCATTTTAATGACTTTTTTCCGCCATTTAATATCTGAACCTAATGAAATTACTCGGTTTAGGCCGTCATATTCCTCAGAAATAGTGTCGAACATCTGCTCAACCTGCTTCTTTTTTCCTTCTGAAGAATTTTTATAAGGTGTTATTTTCTTTTCCATAAAATTGCGCTTGCAAAACTAGTGTTTTTTACTGAAACCGTAAAGATTCATCGACTTGCTTCTCTATAATTATAATCGGACGTCTCGACTATTATAACGTCCCCATAATCAAAATCATAAACACGCACGACCCTGCATCTTAACAATCAAAATCATAAAGACCCACGTCCGTGCCTCTCTACTTTTTATTTCTATATATTTGTCCCTGTTTATTTTTCAAACAAAAATAATTATTCAATGAAAATCATCATTGCCGGCGCTGGTGAAGTAGGGTTTCACCTTGCTAAATTGCTTTCTTTTGAATCGCAAAACATTACACTTATAGATACCGATCGCGAATGTTTGGCACACGCCGATACGCATTTAGATATTCGCGTCGTGCGCGGAGATTGTACATCAATCGCAGTTTTGAAGGATTCACGCGTAGCCGAAACAGACCTTCTTATTGCGGTTACTTCTAGTGAAACCACGAATATAACCGTTTGCGTTCTCGCAAAACAGTTGGGCGCCAAACGAACAATTGCACGTATTTCCAATACAGAGTTTATTGATAAGAAAGATGAAGTAGGTTTTACCAAATTTGGTATTGATGAATTGATTTCTCCTGAATCTTTAGCTTCCAATGAAATTGAATTGTTACTTGGACAGAGTGCTTTCAACGAAAATTATGAATTTGAAAACGGAGCGCTCACAATGATTGGCCTCAATCTTTCCCGTACTTCTGCTTTTGTTGGCAAAACGGTGAAGGAGATGGCGAAAATTTATCCCGAATTGCAGTTTGTACCTATCGCGATTCAACGCTATGGAACTCAGTACACCATTATCCCTCGCGGAAATACGCAATTTAAAGAAGGTGATCAGGTTTATTTTACAACGGTTGAAAAGGGGGACGATCAAATTTTTCGACTCTCCGGAAAAAGCAAACAGGAAATTAAAAACGTGATGATTCTTGGCGGAAGTAAAATTGGTTACAAAACCGCAATGGATTTATGTAAAAACCATTTCAACGTTAAACTTATAGAAAGCAGTAAAGACAAAGCTTTCGAAATTGCGGATGATATTCCTGGCTGTCTTGTAATTAATGGTGATGGTAGAAATGTAGATTTGCTAACTGAAGAATCTATTGAAGATATGGATGCTTTCATCGCCGTAACCGGTAATAGCGAGACTAATATTATGTCTTGTTTGATGGCAAAATCCAAGGGAGTAAAAAAAACAATTGCCTTGGTGGAAAATATGGATTATTTTCAACTTTCGCATTCCATCGGAATTGATACGCTTATAAATAAAAAACTTTTAGCTGCCAATAACATTTTTCGCTACGTTCGTAGAGGCGAAGTGGTTGCTATGACGAAGCTCAACAACATGAATGCCGAACTCTTGGAATTTATGGTTTCGTCAAAATCCAAAGTTTGCAACAAAAGGATAAAAGACCTGGATTTTCCTGCTTCGGCTATAATTGGTGGCGTTGTTAGAAACGGTGAAGGGATTATTGCCTTGGGCGATTTCGAAATAAAAAATGGCGATAGAGTTGTAATTTGCTGTTTGCCGCAATCCATCGGAAAAGTTGAAAAACTCTTTATATAATGAGTTCACTGACCAAACTTAACTACAAAATCATTTCGCATTTAATGGGCCTTTTGCTAATGGTGAATGGTGGTTTTATGCTTTTGTCATCCGTTGTAAGTTGGTACTACAAAGATGGTGTTTTGGCGCAAATGCTTATGGCTGGGGCAGTGGCAGTGGGAGTTGGTGGTATTGTTATGGTTTCGACTAAAAACCACCGAAAAGAAATTCAAAAAAGAGAAGGATACATAATTGTTGCCTTTGGGTGGATTTTTATGGCGCTCATTGGTACGCTACCTTATATTTTCACCGGAGCTATTCCCAGTTTTACCAATGCTTTTTTTGAAACAATGAGTGGCTATACAACTACGGGAGCCTCCATTTTAACCGATATTGAAAGCATTCCAAAAGGTGTTTTATTCTGGCGAAGCATTACACATTGGATCGGTGGTATGGGTATCATCGTTTTGGCAATTGCAATTTTGCCTTTACTGGGCATTGGCGGTATGCAACTCTTTGCAGCCGAAGCACCTGGTCCTGGTGGAGACAAACTACATCCACGAATTACGGACACCGCGAAAAGACTTTGGTTAATTTATGTAGGTTACACTTTAGCTGAAACCATTTTGTTGAAAATTGCGGGAATGAGTTTCTTTGATGCTATCAACCACTCTCTTGCAACACTTAGTACAGGCGGATTTTCAACTAAAAATGCTAGCGT
Organism: Aequorivita sublithincola DSM 14238; assembly: GCF_000265385.1. Lineage (NCBI taxonomy): Bacteria > Pseudomonadati > Bacteroidota > Flavobacteriia > Flavobacteriales > Flavobacteriaceae > Aequorivita > Aequorivita sublithincola. The sequence continues at coordinate 519,022 of NC_018013.1, read as the reverse complement.
TGCTTATTGGAACGATAATCCGATGGTGCAATATATTATCATCGTGTTTATGTTTTTGGCGGGAAGTAATTTTGTTTTGAGCTATTTCGCTTTTAAGCGGAAGTTTCAAAAAATATTACATGACGAAGAATTTAAAATGTATTCAATATTGATCGTTGGACTAACAATTGTTGGAGCTTTATTGATATATTTTCAAGCAGATGTTTCGCTGTCAAGCATTGCGCATCCTATGGTTTGGGGTCCTTTTGAAAGTGCAGTACGTCACTCGCTTTTCCAAGTACTTACTATTATTACAACCACAGGTTTCGTGAGTGCAGATTATACTTTGTGGACACCTTTCTTAACTATTTTCTTCTTCGGAATGATGTTTTTAGGTGGTTGTGCAGGATCAACCGCAGGTGGAATCAAAATAATGCGCCATTTAATTATGATTAAAAACGGTGTGCTAGAATTCAAAAGAACGCTACATCCGCACGCTATTTTACCTGTTCGTTACAATCAAAAAGCAGTGCCGCAGCCAATTGTTTTTAATATTCTTGGTTTCTTTATTCTTTATATGCTTTCTTTTATAATTGGTACTTTGGTTTTTTCGTGGCTTGGTTTGGATTTTAAAACAGCTCTCGGAGGTGCTGCCTCAACCTTAGGAAACGTTGGTCCTGCGCTTGGCGATCTTGGTCCTGTGGATAATTATGCATATTTACCGGATGCCGCAAAATGGTGGTCCAGCTTCTTGATGCTTATTGGTAGGTTGGAATTATTTACCGTGCTTATTTTGTTGACGCCTTTTTTCTGGAGGAATAGGTAATTTGAGTTATGATTTTTTTAAGTGTTAACCTGAAATTACTTTTACTTCGCTCGCCAAATTTTTTGCTCTTTCAATTACTTCTAAAATATTTCCGTCAAGATTATCATAGGTTAAAACTACGCCCATTCTTCTATAAGGACGGGAAGCAGGTTTTCCGAAAATTCTGAAATCTGTTTTTGAGGAAGCTGCTACTATTTCCAAACCTTCATACGTTGGGTTTTCGGAATTTTCAGAAGCTAAGATTACCGCGCTACAACCTATACGTTCCTGCGTTATTTCTGGAATTGGAAGTCCAAGTATGGCGCGAAGATGCAATTCAAATTCATTGAAATTTTGAGTTTTCGCGAGCGTTACCATTCCTGTGTCGTGTGGGCGTGGAGAGAGTTCTGAGAAATAAACGCCGTCATCTGCCATAAAAAATTCAACACCCCAAATTCCGAAGCCGGTTAGGGCAGTTGTTACTTTTTCGGCCATTTGCTGGGCTTTTTTTAAAATAGCACTTTCCATTGGTGCGGGTTGCCAACTTTCCATATAATCTCCACGTTCTTGGCGGTGACCGATTGGTGGGCAGAAAAGTGTTTTTCCGTTGCGTTGGGTTACGGTAAGCAGCGTGATTTCATAGTTGAAATTTACAAAGGCTTCTACAATCACTTCGGCTACATCGCCGCGAGAGCCTGCTTGTGAATAGTTCCAAGCTTTTTCAATATCTGCTGCGGTTTTTATGGAGCTTTGGCCTTTTCCGCTGGAAGACATTAAAGGTTTTACTACGCAAGGCATTCCTACTTCTTCAACTGCTTTTTTCAAACTTTCTGCTGAGGTGGCATAACGATATTCGGGAGTTTTTAAGCCTAATTCTTTTGAAGCCAAATCACGAATTGCTTTTCGGTTCATTGTGAAATTTGCTGCTCTGGCTGAAGGAATTACTGTATAACCTTGTTTTTCGTATTCATAAAAACGTTCGGTGCGAATGGCTTCAATTTCGGGAACTATATAGTCTGGTTTGTATTTTTCAATCATAGCATCCATTGCATTTCCGTCTAGCATATTTATTACTTCAGAAAAATCTGCTAATTGCGCTGCGGGTGCATTTGGGTAGCTATCAACAGCTATTACGGTTTGCCCGATTCGTTTTGCGGCGATTGTGAATTCTTTGCCTAACTCTCCGCTTCCAAATAATAAAATTTTTGCCATTTTATGTTTTTTGTAAAAATACTCTTATTGATTTCATGAAAAAACCCAAAGCACAATAAGTACTTTGGGTTTTCAATAATGAAAGAATTTATCGATTATTTAACGATAATTCGTTTAACTCTTCCGTCTTGTTTATTACCAACGCGAACTAGGTAAACTCCTTGAGCCACATAGCTCATGTCTAATTTATAATTGTATCCGTTGCCATTGTTTTCCAATTTCTTGAATAACATTCTTTGTCCAAGAGTATTGTAAACCGAAAGGTTCATAGCATCTGAATAATTTACAGTTTTTAAGCTTACATCGAAATTGTTATTTTCAAGCGTTAAAATGGTGAGACCGTTTTCGTCAAAAATATTTTCGCCAATACCAACAGTTCCTATCATTGCTGAATAATCTTCAGTTTCACCAAAACTTGTTTCTTCACAAGCGTCATCTGGTACTGGGCCATTCCAGTTAGATTTTGCACGCATTAGGTGTTGACCTATTGCAGCTCCTGCTGGGATAACTAAATCTGTGGTTAGCGTATATGTTCCGCTTCCTTGTCCATTTGCAACTTCAATGTTGTTAACCACGGTTTCGTCATTTGTGAATACAAAATCGTCATTAAAATCAATCCATACACGAATAAACTGATCTCCATAACCTGTTTTTATGGTAAGGTCGTTCGTGGAATCTGGCTCCATTCCTGCAACAAGATTTGAGAAATCTGCATAACCCTCACAACCTGATGGGTTGTTTATATCTGTTACTTGAACAAGCGTAAACCCATCACCAAAAGAACAATCGCCAACTGGTTGACAGTTTTGTTTAATAATGATTTTAGTAGTTGAATCATTTGAAGGATCGCTATCACCAGGTAAAGAAGTATAAGCTCTTAAGTTATAGCTTCCCAAAGCAGAAAAATCTCCTGTTTGTGTAAATGTGTAAGCCATTGAAGCGTTTCCAGCCAAAGGACCAGCAACTTCTTCAGTAATGATTGTTCCGTCTAAGTCATAAGACACATCAAAATTTGACTGAGATTCACCACCGAAGTTGTTAATCGTAACTTTAATAGCTTCAGCACCTGTTAGATCAGTACCTGAATTTGGAGCTGTAATTGCGCTCACACCAATATCATTTGGTTGCAAATAAGTAACTGATTTTGTACGGGCATCATTTGTATTGTCTTCATCACCGGATAAATTGGTTTTTGCTGTAATGGAATATGTTTGTCCAACTGTTCCCATATTTGCTGTTGCAGTAAACGTGTATTGAGCAGTTGCGGCAGAAGCAATTGTTCCTGTAAAAGTTTCTGAAACCACTGCGCCACCATCTACTTGAAAAGTAACTGGAAAGTTTGAAGCACTATTTTGACCGTAGTTAAAAATAGTTACTGTAACTGTCTCAGCATTTGAAAGTGTTCCAGTAGAAGGAGAATCAATACTCACCACTCCAATATCATTGTTGAAGTTTGGCGCAATTTGAAATACACCAACTACATCTTTTCTACCACTGTTCATATATTCGTTGATGAACCAGAATTCTTTGCCGTTTGAAGGGTCTAAATCAATTTTGCTATAATCTCCATAACGATTGCCTGGAATGTTTTGATTACCAGCGGCAATCAACTCTTCCGCGATAGTCATGGTATTTAAAGGATCGCTGGCATAACGTCCAGTATAGTAAGAACTAACCCTTTTGGTTGTAGGATCTGGAGTAGAAGGGCCGGCCATTGAGGTGTAACCCATCCCAATGTTTCCTTGTACGTCCATCATCATACTTGCGTGCCAAGCGTGTTTTCCGTCTGGTGCAGTGTAAGTACCTTCTTGATATATTGACCATGGTTGTCCGTCGCCAGCTTGGCGTAATTCAAACCAACGAACTCCTGCAAGTTCACCACCTGTTGCATCCGTATCAACAACAAAATTGAAAACTGCAGAGTTGTGGCCGCTAAATTTTCTAAATTGAGCTTGGTTCATAATTGTAGCTTGTAGCGCATCAATAGATCCCCCGCCAGGCTGAGCTAGGTTTGAGAATGATCCTCCATCAAATACTCCAATGAATGGAGTGGTAGTTAACTCAAGTGGAGCAGAAATTGTTGAACTTCCTGGGCTTGCCCAGTCAACATCTATTGTCCAAATTTTTAAATGATCCTCAGTAACTCCAGACCATGCATCGTCTTGCATATATACTATTGGCATTCCTCCAGGAGCTGGTAGGTCATCGTTGGTCACATTTAAAGCTTGAGGGCTATAAAAACCGCTTGTAGCGATTCCTGGAAGTGGAAAACCAATAATTTGTGCGCCTGGATCTCCAGCAAGCATTTTGGTACGTTCCATTGCGTAAACTCTGTTAGTGGCAGAGGTATTGTCTGTCATATAATAACCATCACTCCATACAGAAAGCTTTTGATAATCATTAATTTGGGGGATATTGTAAACATACCAACCGTCGTTTACTGGGTCTGGACCATCGGAAACGGCAACTTGTGCGCCACTTCCTAAAAATGTCATTACAAACCTATCTGCTGCGTTATCATAAGAAATAGTAAGATCACAACATCCTCCGTTTGGAAAAATAGTTGGATTTGGACTAACTTGACCTGTTAACGGGTTTCCACTTTTGTCAAAAATTCTGAAACCAGTATTGAATACTACAACGGCGTGGTTTGGACCAACACCAATGGATGGATCTGTGGGTTGTGAACTTGAAGATGCAGCATCAAAAACCAAGGTTGGCGCTTTTCCGCTAAGAAGCTGCTCCATTTTATCCGGATTTCTTGAGAAGTAATCATCTTCAATCTGAGGATCTTTTCCAGGGATAATTAAATTTTTTGAAGCTCTTCGGTCTTGCATAACAGCTTCCTTAACCCTTGCAGGAGCTAAATTAGTTTGAGAAGCTATTGATGGTACGTGAACTACGGAGCCCACGGTGCCAACATATGTTGCTTTAGTTTTTTCTTGCGCTTGCACTTGAAAAAGTATAGCAAAGAAAAATAGAAATAGTGTAAACTTTGTTTTCATAGGAGGTTTGTTTTGATTAAAATTTTATAAGGGTCTAAAATACAGATAATTTCTAAAATGAAAACGAGATTAATTAATTATAATCAATCTCGTTCAAAATAAGTTAATGTATATTAAGTTTTAGGCCAATGCTTCTTTAATACGACGCATTGCTTCTTTGATTTCTGCTTCTGAAGCTGCATAAGATAAACGAATACAGTTAGGGTCGCCAAAGGCTTCACCTGTAACAGTAGCCACTTTTGCTTCTTCTAAAAGATACAATGAAAAATCTGAAGCGGTATTTATGTTTTTTCCACGAAGTGTTTTTCCGAAGAAATAGGAAATATCTGGAAAAACATAGAAAGCACCTTCTGGTTTGTTGGTTTTAAAGCCTTCAATTTCTGAAAGTAGGTTAAGAATTAAGCCCCTTCTTTCTTTAAAAGCATCTACCATAAATTGTATCTTGCTTGGAGGGTTTTCCAAAGCCGTAATTGTAGCTCTTTGAGCAATGGCGTTTGCGCCACTCGTTACCTGTCCTTGCATTTTAGTACAGGCTTTGGCAATCCATTCTGGACCGCCAATGTAGCCAATGCGCCATCCGGTCATTGAAAAGGCTTTTGAAACTCCGTTTACAACCACAGTACGGTCATACATATCTTCAAATTCTGCCATGGAAGTGTGATTGCCACTAAAGTTGATATGTTCGTAAATTTCATCACTAATTACGATGATTTCTGGATATTTCACCAAAACATCTGCCAACTTCCTGAGTTCTTTTTTACTATAAACTGAACCACTTGGATTGCAAGGTGAACTGTAAATAATCATTTTAGTTTTTGGCGTAATTGCAGCTTCCAAAGATTGGGCTGTTATCTTAAAATCGGTTTCAATAGAAGTTGAAATTTCTTTAGGAATTCCGCCTGCAACTTTACATTGGTCTGCATAACTAACCCAATATGGCGCTGGTAACAACACTTCATCGCCTTCATTTAAAAGTACCATCGTTAGGTTAGCCAAAGATTGCTTTGCACCTGTTGATACAACTATTTGAGAAGGTTTATATTCAAGATTGTTGTCTCTTTTGAATTTGGTGATGATGGCTTTCTTCAAATCACCATAGCCATCTACTGGTGTGTAGGAGTGATAATTGTCTTCAATTGCTTGAATGGCAGCTTGTTTCACAAATTCTGGAATAGGAAAATCAGGTTCTCCAAGACTCAAGCCAATAATGTCTATTCCTTGTTCTTTTAATTCTCTTGTTTTGGCAGCCATTGCCAAGGTTGCCGAGATAGCCATCTCGTTTACTCGTTTTGAAAGTCTGTTGTCCATAATGATTATGCAGATACAACTGGCTTCATCCCCATTTCTTTTAAATGACGGAAATGTGCAAGAATAGCCAGACGTGTGGTTTTATATTCTTTATAAGGTAAGTTGAATTCTTGGGTAGTACTTTTTACTATTTCTGAAATATTCTTGTAATGAATATGACTGATATTTGGAAAAATATGATGCTCTACTTGATGGTTTAAGCCACCTGTGTACCAATTCATAATTGTGCTATTTGTAGCGAAATTCATCGTTGTGAATAACTGATGAATTGCCCAGGTATTTTTCATCGTTCCACTTTCATCTGGAAGCATAATTTCAGTGTCCTCAACTACGTGTGCAAGTTGAAAAACAACACTCAGAATTAGTCCTGCAACATAATGCATTATGAAAAAGCCTATTAATATTTTCCACCAAACGATGTTGAAAAACAAAATTGGGATAACAATCCAAAGCGAGACATAAATTAATTTGGTGATAACCAGAATACTCCATTGTTTTGCTGGTTTTGGCAGTTTGCCGTAGGAAAGTTTACGAGCTAAGTATCTTTTTGTTTGAAAGAAATCTGTGGTAAGTACCCAGTTAAATGTTAGCAGTCCATAGAAGAAAATGCTATACCATTGCTGGAATCTATGAAGTTTGTGCCATTTGGAATGTTGTGAAAATCGAAGAATTCTTCCAGCTTCTAGATCTTCATCGTGGCCGTGAATATTTGTATAGGTGTGGTGCAAAACATTGTGCTGAACTTGCCAGTTATAAACGTTTCCTGCAAGAATATACATGCTGCCTCCCATAACTTTATTCACCCATTTTTTTGAGGAATACGCCCCGTGGTTTGCATCGTGCATCACATTCATACCAACACCAGCCATCCCGACACCCATAACTATGGTGAATAACACTTGCACCCAACCTGGAAAATCTAGGGTCAATAAAAGGAAATAGGGGGTAAGATAGATTGAAAACATAATGATTGTTTTCAGATGCAGTTTCCAATTACCAGTTCTGGAGATGTTGTTATCTTTAAAGTAATCGTTAACGCGTTTGTTTAAAGTCCTAAAAAATTTAGCACTGTCAACTCTGGAGAAATTTAAATTTTTATATGTCAAAATGTATTGTTTAATTGGGGGATACAATCGTGAAACGCACAAAAATAACTATCTTTTAGTGAAATCTTTGTTTCCAAAATCATAATTTTCGCAAAGATAACATACTTTTGTCTCCTAAATATAATTATGGATCTGATATTGAAATATTTTCCGCAACTTACTGATATTCAAAAAAATCAGTTTCATAAGTTGCAAGAGTTATACGAAGACTGGAACTTGAAAATTAACGTTGTTTCCCGAAAGGATATTGATGAACTTTATATACGTCACGTTTTGCATTCACTAGGAATTGCGAAGGTGCAGCCTTTCCTTCCTGGCTCAAAAATTTTAGATGTAGGAACTGGCGGTGGTTTTCCGGGAATTCCACTGGCCATTCTCTATCCTGAAGTAAATTTTCATCTTGTGGATAGTATTGGGAAAAAAATAAAGGTCGTTGACGAAGTAGTTGAAGGCTTGCAACTTGAAAACGTAAAAACCACCAATGCTCGTGTGGAGGAGGTTTCTGGAAAATATGACTTCATAGTTAGCCGCGCCGTAGCCCAAATGGAAACTTTTGTACATTGGGTTAATGATAAAATTGCTAAAAAAAGTATTCACGATCGTAAGAATGGAATTCTTTATTTAAAAGGAGGCGATCTTTCAGAAGAATTAAAAGTTTATAGAAATGCCTCTGTTTTTCCTTTGAATGACTTTTTTGAAGAAGATTTTTATGAAACCAAAAGCGTAGTTTATTTACCTATGAAGTATAAAGGGTAAATTCAATATTCAATATTCAATATTCAATATTCAATATTCAAGTTTCTGGTTTTGCTCTGGATTTTCAAAAATAATATAGAAGATTTTTTGTTTTTTAAAACTTTCAAAATTTAATAATTACTCATTACCAACTAATGACTACATTCTAAAAGAAACCATTGCAGCGCAAGAATAGTCTTAGCATCTTTAAATTCTAAAATTTTGGAAGTAATTTCTGAAGCAGGTAGTCTTATCAATTGAATGTCTTCATTTTCATCTTCTGCACCTCCACCTTTTTCAGTTTTGTCATTTTTAGAAACTTCAGAAAAGAACAGAAAAATGCGCTCAGTTGAAGCTCCAGGCGAAGAGTAGAATGTGTTTATATGTTTAGGGTTGGTGATTTTATAGCCTAATTCTTCCATCACTTCTCGGGTTACACATTCATTTGGGTTTTCATTTTCTTCCATAGAACCTGCGGGTATTTCAAGGAGCCAGCCATCATTATTTTTACAAGTTGGATAACGGAACTGGTTTGTTAATAGCACGCTTTTGGTTTCCTTTTCATACAAAAGAATTGCTACGGAATCTCCTCTTTCAAAAGCTAGACGGTTGGTTTTAATTTGTTTTCCTTCAAAAGTGTCGTAAGCTACTTTAGCTTTTATTATTTTGTAATGGTCGTGGAAAACTACTTTTTCTTCGCTGATGGAATATTTCATATTAGATAATTTATTAAATGAAAACCCTTCCAGCATTTCAGTTGCTGGAAGGGTTAAGATATAAAAAACCCCGAACGTGTCGGGGTTTTTCAAAATATTTATGAGTGAACTTTAGTTTACTACTAAGAACTTCTTGGTTGTAATAAGATTGTCTTTAGAAATTTTCATAAAGTAAGTACCAGCTTGAAGCTGAGATACATTTAATTGTGCATCCATAGAAATATTACTCTGTGAAAGAATCAATTTTCCAAGTACATCAAATACTTGAACATTTGCGTTTTCAGCATTTTTCACATTAATTGTTTTAGATGCTGGGTTTGGATATAAGCTAACATTATCTAATTGATTTTGAGTTACACCCAAAACACCGTTGCTTCCAAATGGCGCAGTTTCTCCATTGCCATAGTTACCATCAGTATGGTATAATTGGTTACTGTGATGATCTGTTAACGTTATTTCACCACCACCGTTGCTTGGAATATCCAAAACGCGGAATGAATAACAGTCTGCAGTTAATGTGAATGTTTCGTTTATAACCTGTGGGTTACCATTTGGGTATGGTCCACCGTGATAAAGTACGGTACCACTTGAATTAGTAACATACCATCTTGTTTGAGATCCGTTGTTATCAACTTGTAATTCCATATATACAATTCCAGATCCAACAGGAGCTTGGTTGAAAGTTTTGGTTACGCTGTTGTTTGAATTATTATCGTCACTTGGTAGTGTTACTACAACAGTATTTAACCCTTGTAATACAAAAGGAACTGTTGGAAGTTCTACAGTCTCGCTACGAAGTGATCCAAGATTTCCAGTCCAATTGTAAGTGTGTGCCTCACCATTTACAGTGTACTCAATAGCCAAAGCAGTAATTGGGTTTTGACCTAAATTTTGGATGCTAATTTCTGGTGTAAGTTCAGTTTCGCAAGATTTAGGAAAGTCTGTTACTGATCTTATACTTGCGTCATTTGCATTTACAAGTCCAGTAAATTCTGGCAATACTCTGCTACCACTAGGAATTTCTTGATGTGTATCAGTAATGAAAGCTACAACCTCCATATCTACTAATTCAGTTGGAACTCCGTTAAAGTCAACAGGAATAGGGTATGTAAAAGTACGATCTACTAAAGTTCCAGTAGTGGTTGTGGTTATTTCTTCACCCCATTGACCTGTTATCATATCAACCAAACGGTGCATGTGGTTATAATTGTTTCCTTGTCCACCACCAGTTTGTGGTCCTTTGGTGTTATTCTGTAACAAAGCTACATTTAGTAAGTTTGTTGATTCTGGGCTATTACTTGTATAATATCCTTGAACGTGAATAGTCAATACACTAGTGTTTATGTCGATACTTGCTTCAACACCAACATTTACATTGGACGCAGCTGCCATCGTCTGGTTGGCGCGTGATGCCCACTGTCCTCTATCTAGGATAGTTTTGCCTCCAACAAAAACATGACGATTTACGGTTCCTGATGGGTAGCCTGTTAATCCTGTTTGAGCGGCGATAGCAGCTCCGTATGGAGTTCTGAAATCTGGTTCGCCAGCACCTGGATTTGCATAACCACCAGTATGAATGTTTACTAAAGAAACGCGGTCTGGATTTGCGTCTTGTATGCTTTTAGCAATAGCATGTCCATCTGGGCAAAATACACAATGAATACCTGTAAATTCTTCAAGAACAACATTTTTGTTTTCTGGTGAGGTTGATACGATGGTTTGTCCATACGTGGCAAAAGCAAATAAAGCAATAACCAAGCTGAGGGGTAGTTTTTTACACATGATTTTAAGATTTATTATTATTTTAAGTATAAGATTCTTGGTAAAAGTAGGTTATCTAATTAATTATAACAACTTCAACGGCAGTTTTTTACTGTTAAACTTTCAAACGTCGCGTCTTTAAATCTCTCGGTTTTATTGATTTCTAAAACCTTTCAGATTTATTAATCAACCTTTTTGATAATTAGAAAGGGTTTGTTTTTGAGATTTTGGTTAGTATCAAACTTTATCTTTAGAATATAAAAAATCAAAAACATTCCGAGTTTTTAAACACTAGAAGGGGTAAGTATGTAGTATAAAAAAACCCCGAAAAATCGAGGTTTTTAAATTATGTGAATTTGATTATTTCGAAATCAAAAAGCGCTTGGTCGTTGTAAGGTTATCTTTTGAAATCTTCATAAAATAGGTTCCGTCTCGTAATTTAGAAACATTGATTAGGGAATCCATAGCAACGTTTTTTTGAGAAATAATTAATTTTCCAAGAACATCATAAATTAGAATGTTTGCATTTTCTGCATTTCTAAGATTTAAAATTGTAGTTGCAGGATTTGGATAAAGATTAATCTTATCAGTATTAAAACTATTTATTTCCAAAACACCATTGCTTCTAAAATTGCCCTTTCTTTTACTGCCCCAATTTCCTTCTGCGAAAAAAAGCTGCGTTCCTTGAGAATCTGTTAGGGTTACCGTTGTTCCGCCGTTATTGCCGCTGTCTGTAAGGATAATAGAATAACAATCGGCCTCAAGAGATAAGTCTATATTAATTGTACTATTACTGTAAGGAGAATCTCCACTATCTACAATGTCTCCATTGGAATCTAAAATTTTCCAACTCATCTGATATCCCCAATTATCTGTAATAAGCTCCAGGTTTACCAGTCCGGTTCCTTGCGGGGCTTTTTCGAAAGTGGTCGATATTGAGTTATTGGAATTGTTATCATCTGCAGGCAGTGCTACTTCCAAAGTATTTTCAATATTTAAGGTATAGTTTACTGGTGGCAAACTTATAGCTTCGGTTCTAAGTGAAAGGATATTCCCAACCCAGTTATAAGTGTGTGAATCCCCATTAACAATATATTGAATAGCTATGGAGGTTAGTGGCTCTATTCCAACGTTTTTGACAATAATATCAGTCCCAAACTCATCAACGCAAGTCGGTAATATTTCTGGGATTTCTAAAAGTGACGCATCATAGGCAATAGTAAGCCCCGTAAATGTAGGTAAGGTGGAATGACCAGTTGGAATTTCCTGATTGGTGTTTGAAATATAAGCTACTACTTCCATGTCTTCCAATACGGTTGGTACATCATTATATGCGGTTGGGATGGTGTAAGTAAAGGTTCGATCTACAAAAGTATTGGCGGTTGTATTGTTAATTAGCTCGCCCCATTGACCTGTTATCATCTCGACTAAGCGGTGCATGTGGATATAATTGTTGCCTGCTCCACCGCCTGTTTGAGGCCCTTTAGTATTATTTTGTAATAAAGCAACGTTTAATAAATTAGTGGTTTCTGGACTGTCACTAATATAATAACCCTCTACATGAACAGTCATTACATTAGTTTGTACGTCAATACTTGCTTCAACGGCAAGGTTAACTGGAGAAACTTTTGCCATAGTTTCATTTGCTGAAATTACCCAATAAGGTCTGGCCATAGCGGTTCCTCCTCCGCTAGCCATGGAGCGACCCGGAAAAATGTGTCTGTTAACGGTTGCTGATGGATATCCAAAACCTGACCCTGAGTAGGTTTGATTTACGATTGCGTTCCCCCATTGGGTTCTAAAATCTGGCTCACCGTTTCCAGGGTTGGCATAACCGCCTTGATGTATGTAAATTAAGGAAACTCTATCCGGATTAGCATCTTGAAGCGCCTGAGAAATGGTGTGTCCTGATGGACAAAATGTACAATGAATTCCAGTAAACTCCTCAAAAATTACATTTTGATTTTGAGGGGAAGTCGATACAATTGTTTGCGAAAAGCTGTTAGCTACCAACAAAAGAAAAGATACAAATAGGGATAATTTATTAATCATTTTTCTGATTTTTAATAAGTTAAGTCTGAAGGCGAATTTACTCCATTATTATATAGTATCATTCCCTGAGATAATACTATTTTTTGAACTAATGTTAAAAATTATTAGCAAGTCAAGATATAGACTTCTATTTTTTATAAAAACTTGCAAATAGGAAGAAATTCAATCAGAAATTGTTTTATAATAAATTAGAAAGCATAGATTTCTTATTATTAGTGCTTAACTCTTGCGTAAACGCCCGAAAAGTGTTAAATTACTGGAATAGAATACTTAAAGATACAAGAAATTGCAATAAATATATTTACTTTTGTAATACTGAGTAATCACTTTAAATAAAAATAACCCTAAAAAACTCAAAAAATGAAACTTAAATTACTTTTTTTAGCCCTAATGGGCTCAATTACAGTTGCAAATGCGCAATACACAGTAACTGATATATTAGGAAACGTTCTTAATAATGGGGATGTTCTGGAATTTGGAGAATATGGATATGGAACATCAGCGAACTATGAGTTCTTTGTTGCCAATGATAATCCTTCAGAAACAATATATACTAGAATTGAATATGTTGCTGTTGAAAATGCTTCCGGTTTGGATTTCGAATTATGTTATGCACTACAGTGCTATACTGATCTTCAACCAGGTTCAACTGTTCCATTTATACCAGAAGTTTTTCCTATTGCGGTAGGTGAAGATTCAGGTTATGGAAACCATTTTTTGAATATTGATGGAGGTAATGGAGTGGATGTGATTAGTTATACATTTGCATTCCACCAATATGAAGCTGACGGAGTAACTGAAGTAGGAACTCCATTAACTTTTATCTATCGTTATAATCCAACTTTGGGAGTAAATGAAAACAGCAAGGTTAACTTAACTGTTCTTTCTACAGTTGTTTCCAATGAATTGGCTTTGGACGTGAAAGAACCAGTTAATATGTTGGTTTATGATTTGCAAGGTCGCGTTGTTAAACAAGCTAATTTTCAGGCAGGTCGCCAAACAGTTAACGTTTCTGATCTAAGTTCTCAAGCTTATATCCTAAAATTCAGTAATGAAAAAGGAGCGATTCAGACTACAAAGATTATTGTTCAATAACAATAAATAAATCCTTTTATAAAAAATGCCCCGAAGTTTTCTTCAGGGCATTTTTTATGTTTTATGGAAAATGTGTTCTTTAGAAAGTTACTACAAGATTAGCAGTTAAGCCAGTATTTTCAGGAACATATCTACAAACACCACCCACACAAATTAAACCTCCGCGTTGGCGCCCATAGTTCATTGCGAAACGAGCTGGACCTTTGGAATAACTTCCTCCAAAGCTGTAATAGTGAATTTTTCCTTCACCTTCATAGTTCCAAGCGTCTGCTGCATATAGTGTGAATGCTGAGTTAAAGTTGTACTCCAATACGCCAGCCGCCCAATTTCCTCTATCAATATTCTTTCTGCCTTTATCTATGAAAAGATGTTGCAGTTCTATGCGCAATGCTTTTCCGTTTTCAAAACGACGGGTTCCTTCAAGTACTCCAATATGAGCTCTGATGTCTCCTTGAACTCCCAGTGGACCACCTTCGGAAGCACCTTTATCTATAATTACATCTTGATATGTAGCAACTGAACTCCATTTTGAAGACCAGCGGTTTTTTACCTCAATGTTTAAATCACGGAAATAACGTGGGCCTTTACCAATAAATTTTTGGTCGTATGTTTGGTCTACTTCATTAAAGGTAGCTTCCAAACCTGCCCAATAAGAAGCATTTGCAGCTATTTTAGTTCCAATTTTTCCCAAGGCTGATTCTTTAGGAAATGAATAATAAACATCTGCTTGGCCACCCACTTCTCCAGCTCTTTCTTCGGTATCATCAAAAAGCAAACGTGGTTGGGCGCTGTATACATATATATTAGACAATAAATAGTCATGTTGTTTTGTTAACGCCGGTACGTAGTTTACAATTTGTTCATTGTAAACGTTTCCTTCGGCATAACGATCTGCATAAAAACTGAAGTTTTCCAATCTTCTAAAAGTGGTATTTATTCCCAGTCCTTTTTGCGCATACCCTAAATTTACTTGAAGTGCAGTCCCATCAAAAAGTTGCGGAGAAGTTACCTCACCTTCATTTATTAATACGTCCGGATCTTTGGTTATTGCTTCAATACCTCCATAAAAATTATTTGCAACAAAATCCAGTCTTGCTGAATACGCATTTATATTTGCGGGTATTGAGTCATTAGAACCGTTTGATTGATAGCGACCTACATAGCTTGCTCCAAGTTTTAAATCCACCGCGTCAAAATTTAAAAGACCGCTTAGATCTGCGTTAGCATCAAGCCCTTGCATAACACCTTCTGAAACGTCAAAACCATTTCTAATTTGCCCGTAAATCCCAGTAAGACCAAGATTTTCAGTAGGTGTAAACTTAACGCGAAGACCCTTAATAGCATTATTAATCCCTAACTGGCGATCTTCCCAAGTTCTAAGAATTAAACCACTTCCAAATTGCTCATAAAAATAACCTCCAGTAACATCAAGGGTTTCATTTTTATAATTTAAATAATAGGTGCCAACTCCGTTTTTGTTTTCCCAAGTAGGAGAATATCCCAATAAAACAGAGGGAAGGTATGATTCATATTGGAGTCCTGCGGTAAATTTTCCTAGGGAATAATTTAATTGTAAATAATTATTAGCTCTAAAGCGATCTTCTGGTGCTTCAAAATCTGTGTTTTCATCTGGAACGAGCCATTGGGAGTTTGACTCAAGACCACCAAAAAAGTAGCCGTTGTCTTGCGAATAGGAGAGGATGCCAATAAGCATAAAGGCTCCAAAAATAAGTTTTTTCATGGTAGAGGTTTGGTTGGTAAATTTTTTAGTTCGCTGCTGAGAATTCCTTTATTTTTTCATAAAGTTCATATTCCGCACCTGGGCTATAACCTGAATGTCTGTAAACAATCTGATTGTTTTTAACCAAAAGTGTAAGTGGCACTGTAGCGGCACCTACGGCACGTTTAAAGTCATTATTGGTGTCTAAAAGGACTGTGTATTCCCAGCCTTTTCCGTTTACCATTGGTTTTACGCGTTTCACTCCACGGCTATCATCAATAGACACAGCGTATAGTTTTACATTGGTTTCTGCCTGCCAATCTGGATAAATTTCGCTGATGGCATCTAACTCTTTAATACATGGAACACACCACGTGGCCCAAAGGGATACAACAATTACATTGTCATCAGTAGATAATTCACTTGAATTGATTGGTTGACCATCCAAGGTAGTCATATCTATTTTTGGTAAATCATTTTGAGAAATGGCGCTGAAAGCTACCAATACGAACAAAAGGGGAAGTAATTTTTTCATCCAAGAAAATTTTATTATTTATTAATGAATAGCAATATTAAGTTTTTTTTAATAAATACTTAACTTTGTATTGCTGAAAGTTATGGATTTAACATTCCAAAACCGTGCCTGTTTTCATAAATGGGTTATATTAGCCAATAAATTTTATTTAACTATCTGTTATTATGCGAACTTATCCCTATTTCAAAATTTTATTTCTTTTTGCTTTTATAGCCATTGTTGGTTGTAGCAAAAAAGAAGATCCACTTGGGGCTCCAACTGAAACCCTTGCTATTACTCTTGCGAGTGATGCTGGTACCAATGCTACAGAAGTATTATCAGTAAATGAACAAGTTAATTTTATAATTTCTGGTAGTGATGGAGCGGACTATACTTCAAATGCAAAATTATATGTGAACGATGCTGAAATACTGGGCTCGTCTTATACTTTTTCAGAAGTAGGAACTTTTGTCGTAAAAGCTATTTATGGTACTGCTACAAGTAACGTTCTAAACTTTGAAGTTATAGCAGAGTCTCAACGCGCACTTACTATTGATGTTACAAGAGCTATGAATAACCAAACCATTACTTTCGGTTTGCTCGATTCCGATGGAAATAACACTGCAGCTGATGCTACATTTTATGTAAATGGAGCTCCAATTTCAGGATTTACATATTCCTCTTCAACAGAAGCAGCTTTCGAAGTATATGCAGAATATATAGTTAATGGTGAAACACTTACCACTTCCTTGAAAAACTTTACCGTATATATCCCGAAAAGAAATGTAGTTTTGGAAGATTACACAGGTGTATGGTGTGGTTTCTGCTTAAAAGCTTTGGTGGCAATGGACTCTATTCAGTCATTGACCGATCACGTTTCGGTACTTGCAATTCATGAATCGGGATCTGTTGTTGACATTATGAATTTTTCACAAGTTAATGATCTTCAAGCAAGATTTAATGTGCCAGATGCTTTTCCGCAAACTGAGCTAAATAGAACTACGCCTTGGAATTCTCCAACACTTATTTATGATTATGATCTTGTAACGAGTATGGCTGGTTTAGAAACAGATCTTTCCATTGCTATAAATTCACGCGTTGTTGGTTCTACTCTTACTGTAGATGCAAAAGTAGTTTACAAAAATGGATCGGAAACAGGAGATAAGTTGGTAGTATATTTATTAGAAAGCGGTATAATTCAAGATCAGGCCAATTATTTCACGAAAAACCCTAAGAGTCCTTATTTTGGAAAGGGAGATCCAATTAAAGATTTTGTTCACAATGATGCATTGCGTAATTCACTTTCTGGACTTTTTGGAGATAATATTCCACAAACGACGGCTTATGAAGAATATAAAAAGACCTATACTTTTGCAATTCCAGCTGAATACAACGCTGCAAACCTAAGTTTTGTGGTTATGGTTGTAAAAGCAGACGATACGGCGAAGAATTCGCAGCATGCTGTGATAGGAGAAAATAAAACGTATTATTAATATACAGGTTTACTAAAACTTAAAAACCCATTCTGAAATAATTCAGAATGGGTTTTTTTATGATTTCAATCAAAAGATTATCCTAAGAACGGATATCTATAATCTGTAGGTGAAACAAAAGTTTCCTTCACCATTCTAGGAGAAATCCATCGGTATAGGTTTTGCTTGCTTCCTGCTTTGTCATTAGTTCCACTTGCACGAGCCCCTCCAAAAGGTTGTTGGCCTACAACGGCTCCAGTTGGTTTGTCGTTAATGTAGAAGTTACCTGCTGCGTTTTCAAGCGCTTTTACGGCTTCTTCCAAAGCATATCTGTCTTCACTAAAAACAGCTCCAGTTAAAGCGTATTCGCTAGTTTCATCAACTAGTTGCAAAGTTTCTTCCCACTTTTTATCGTCATAAACATAGACGGTCAATACAGGGCCAAAAAGTTCATCACACATCGTTGTGTATTTAGGATCTTTCACCACGATTACAGTAGGTTCAATAAAGTACCCTTTGCTCTTGTCATAATTTCCACCAGCAATAATTTCAACGTTTTTATCTTTTTTGGCAGCATCAATATATTTTGCTAGTTTGTCAAAAGAACTTTCGCTAATAACTGCAGTAATAAAGTTGCCCATATCTTCTGGAGTTCCCATTTTAAAGGAACGGATATCGTCAACTAGATTTGTTTTTACTTCCTCCCAGATACTTTTTGAAATATAGCAACGGCTGGCCGCGCTACATTTTTGTCCTTGAAATTCAAAAGCGCCACGCGCCATTGCAGTGGCAACTTGTTTTGGGTTTGAGGTTTTGTGCGCAACAATAAAATCTTTCCCACCAGTTTCACCTACGATACGTGGGTAGGTTTTATAGTTTGTAATATTGTCGCCAATTTTCTTCCAAATTCCTTGAAAAACTCCTGTTGAACCAGTAAAGTGAACGCCACTAAAATCTGGACTCGCCATAAGCGTGTCAGAAATCATAGCAGCATCTCCCATTACCATATTGATAACGCCAGCAGGAACGCCCGCTTCACGGAAAACATCCATAATTACTTTTGCGGAATAAACTTGCGTATTACTTGGTTTCCAAACAACTACGTTGCCCATCATCGCAGCACTTGCAGGAAGGTTTCCGGCGATAGCTGTAAAGTTGAAAGGTGTAATTGCATAAATAAATCCTTCCAAAGGTCTGTATTCAATGCGGTTCCAAGCTGCAGAAGTAGATTTTGGCTGCTCTGCATATATTTCGGTCATATACTGAACGTTGAATCTTAAGAAATCAATAAGTTCACAAGCTGAATCAATTTCGGCTTGATAAATATTTTTAGACTGGCCAAGCATTGTAGCCGCGTTTATTTTTGCTCTATATGGACCTGCAAGTAATTCCGCAGCACGAAGAAAAATTCCAGCACGTTGTTCCCAAGGCATTACAGACCATTTTTTTCTGGCTTCCAATGCAGTCGAAATTGCTTCCTCTACATTTTTTTTGGTAGCTTTATAGTAAGTTCCCAACACGTGTTTATGGTCGTGCGGCGGAGACATAGTAGCGGTTTCTTTAGTTTTAACCTCTTTTCCATTAATAAATAAAGGCACTTCTATTTTTGCCTTGTACATTTCTCTGTAAGTATTAAGTACTTCTTCGCGTTCCGGAGAGCCTGGCGCGTAGCTTTTAATAGGCTCATTTACGGCGATTGGCACTTCAAAAAATCCATTTCCCATAACTGTTTTATTTTTATATTTATGAAGATTGCAAAGGTACAATTTTTTTAGTGATCAGTGTTCAGTAGCAGTAGGCAGTTTTGGGAATAGAAAAATTAATATCTGTTTGTTTTTTATAACAAGAACTCACTTTATTTCCTAGTTTTACTGAACACTGAACACTGAATACTTTTTTAAAAATGTGTACCGTAACGTTTATTCCAAAATCAAATAACGATTTTATACTGACTTCAAACCGAGATGAAGCTCCGGGACGCGAAACTTTTCCACCGAAAATATATGAAGAAGATGGCGTGCAATTGCCTTATCCGAAGGATGGCGTTGCAGGAGGAACTTGGATTGGTGTTAGCGAAATGAAAAGAGCGGTAACTTTAATGAATGGCGGTTTTGTTGCTCACGAGCGAAAACCTTTTTATCGAAAAAGTAGAGGGCTAGTTGTAAAAGATTTGCTGAAATGTATGGATTTAAAAAGTGAAGTTAAAAACTACGATTTCAACGGAATAGAACCTTTTACAGCAATTTTAGTTGAATGGAAATCTGAAGTACAATTGTTTCAATTGGTTTGGGATGGTTCGGACTATCATTTTTCTGAAGAACCTTTGGCGCCGCAAATCTGGTCTTCTTCACCATTGTACCCAACCAATATTAAGGAAAAGCGTGAAAAATGGTTTTCTAAATTCTTGTTTGAAACTATAAAACCTTCCCAAGAAGAATTACTTCAATTTCATAAAACAGCTGGCGAAGGTGATTTGAACAGTAACTTAATAATGGACCGAGGTTTTATAAAAACCAAAAGCATTACCCAAATTGTTAGAAAGAAAGAAATTGTTGAAATGCGTTATGAAGATTTGCAGAAGCAAGTGATTAGTAATTCTGTATTAAGGTAGGCACGCGATTCATCGCGCGCTAGATTATTGATAATTATAATCTGTCAATAATAAATATAAAGGAGTTTGAAATTACCCACGAGGACGGGTTAGAGGTTTTTAATTCATTGAAAAAGGCGCACTCAAATTAAAAAGCGGAATTGAAACCCTAAACTTTCGGGTAGTCGCAAAGTTTACCATATTATAATGACCTTTCATTGCTCCAAAAGGAGAGAATAAAAGACAGCCACTGGTGTAACTATGTTTTTCTCCTGGTAGCAGTATCGGTTTTTGGCCTATTACGCCTTCGCCTTCTACAATTTCAGTATTGTTGAGAGAATCTTTTATTTTCCAGCTACGAGAAGTTAGCTGCACCGTGTCTTTGCTTTGGTTTTCAATAGTAATGTTGTAGGCAAAGGCATACTGCATTTTACGATTTTTGTAAAACGTGCCATCAAATTCGGTTTTTACCGAAATTTTAATTCCTTGTGTTACTTGTTGAACCATTTTAATAAATTGCTACACTTGCTACCACAAAAATTGTTGCGGCAAAAGTTAATCCTATTACGAATACAGTGCTTAAAAATACAAATTTTAATAAAGTTAGCGCCCTGCTTTGATGATAAAAATTTCGCAAAGCTTTATAGAAATAAAATGGACCAATAAAAAGAAAGAAGCAACTGATGAAAAACTTATTCCCAATTAGTGTGTCCGGTATTATAGCTATGAGCAAAGCTAAAAATATGAAACTAAATATATGAAAGATGAAAACCATATGCTCCATATAGGTATATTTTTTCCAAGAGTAAATCAACCAAAAAAACAGGGCAAATAGTGGTGCAAAGAAGAAAAGAAAAAAAGGTATTTTGGTGAGTAAAAATTGCGCGAATTCCGTAGGATTTTCACTAATCTTTTCCACAGTTGAGTTTTTGGAATAAACCCATCTATTGAGTGCCGTATTTCTGTGATGTAAACTGTCCAAGGCAATTACAGGGTTTTTTATTTTGTACTTTTCATAAAAATCATTGTATAGCGAAAACCGTTCGTTATAACTTTCCGTGAAAGACATAGCGTCTAGCTCTTTATCTGAATAATACTTCAAAGGTTCCTTAGACTTTTCCTTTCCGATGGAATCTGCGTACTTAATTGTTCTTGATGTATTTGCAGAAATAGAATCCATCATTGCATTAAATCCGCTTATTGGTTCAGAGTTTCTACTAACAATTTCTTCATTTGGAGTGAAAAAATTAATCAATCCAGTTGCTAAAAAATAGATGATAGACACACTCAAAAAGAACCGAAAAGGGTTGGCATATTTTAATCTTTGTCCATCTACGTAATTTCTTGTAATTTTTCCTGGACGGAATAGAAGATTATTCAGCGTTTTTCGCAATCGAGAATCGTAAACGAAGATGCTGCTTAAAAATTCTCCGAAAAAATCTTTGGCTGAAAGTTGTTTGTCACTATTAAGTTGAGAACAATTTGGGCAATATAAATCGCTTTTATCAAGCGGATGTTCACAGTTCAAGCATTTGGTTCCACGATATTGCAGTGATTTTCTGCTGCTGGAGATTTTGCTTTTTTTACTTTTCCGTACCATTAAAATACTTGAAGATTATTTCAGTTTCTAGTCAGATAGAAGAGATTAATTATTGGTGATATTCGTAGAGTTCGCGCCGCCTATGCCTATAATACGATCGTATCTAGCGCCTAAATCACGAAAATAAACCACTACTGTATAATCGTTTTCCGTTTGCCAAAAATCACCGCCTACTGCGCCTTCGTCTATGCTTCCATCACGGTTTACTACTACATATTTATAGTTGTAATATCCTTGTTTAAAAAGACGGGAGTTTCGGAAAGTATCACTTTTTTCGTCGTATTTCATATAAGTGCTCCCATCTATGGTCCAATTGTTGAAATTGCCATAAATGTGAAGTTCCTTATCGCCTAAATCGTTATAATATTGTAGATTAAAGTGCATGCGCACATATTCCGCTTCAATGTCTTGATTTTGGGCATCAACATTACGAACCACAAAATTTCCGTTTATGTCTGGGTTGTATGTATAAGGTCTGTCATACCTCGGAATGTTTGTGTAGAGAAAGTTTTCATAAACATCCGTAAGTTCAATGTAGCGAACGCCGTTGGTGGCAGAACGTTCGTCTTTATTGTCAAAAGCAAGAAATTCATTACCACCACCAAAATAGGCTTCAGTATCGTATTTGTAGATCAGCTCGTTGCCCATTGTATATTGCGGAACCAAATCTGTGATTGCAGCTTTTAGGTTGCTATTTTGGAGCACGAGAGTTTTCACCGTTTGCTTTGGGTTTATTAACAATAAGTTTGGCGAATTTATGCTAAACTGAACCACTTGCTTTTCATTAATCACTTTCAAGTTTCGGGCTCGTTTTATTTCTACAGCAACGCTGGCAATGTTTTCAACAACCAAAAATTTTCTGGTAAATACAAGTTCATTATCGCTATTAAAGATACTGAGCAGGTAGTTACCGCTTTTTTCTATTGCGCGAGTGTCACGGTTTGGGATAGTAAGCTCATAATGCGAAAAAATTTGGAGTGTATTCAAGGAGTTTTGGTAGTTCTGAATCCGAACTTCATCAAAACCATCCAAGTATTCACTTTTGGAAAGATCACTTGGTGACCAATCAAAATTGTAGTGGGTTATGGTGTAATAGTAATCTTCTTCTTCGCCATTGAGCGCATCAAAAGATAGCTGAACACGGTTGCCTAAATTGATAATAGGCAATTGGCTTTGGTCTGTAGCGCCACGAAATTGTATGGTGCTTATATATGAAGGTTCTATTTTTTCCACGATTTGGGAGAAGATAGGGAAGGAGGTTAGCAATAAAAGAAGGGTTGCAGAAAGTGTTTTTAACATGATGTTGGTTTAAAAAGCTAAGATAACAAATTTTGTGCCTTTTGAGATAGTGGGTTTAGAAATGTGATGTTGGTTTGTGTTATATGAACCAAAGCTTTGGCGTTAGTGGTGGATTTGTAAAGGATATATAGAGTAAACATTTAGGAAGTGAAGTGTTGGTAATCTGTTTTAAAATTAGTTTTCGTTATTTTTTCAGTAGTTCTAATGCAGCGATTTTCTTTTTAACGTCTCTAATTTTCTCCCAATATTGAAGGTTTGAATTTAAGGATTCAAGATTTGAAAGGAAGAGTTTGTAGTATTTGATAGCTTCTTTGGTGTTTTCTTTTAACTCATAGGTTTCTGCGATATACAGTTCGTTTTCGTAACCGTTTGATAGTTTTGAAGCTTTTTCAAATTGAATAATTGCCTCGTCATATTTTTTAAGATCAGACAATGCCCAAGCTTTATATTGAAGTGCCTGTGGATATTCTTCATCGCGCATTTCCATTGCTTTCTCAAAAAAGAAGATAGCTTTTTCTATAGAATCAATTCTATAATATCCCACACCTTTTTTTAGAGCCATTTGATATTCGTATGGATATCTAATTAAAACACTGTCTATATAGGCTATTGCAACTTTTGGGTTTGCGTCAAGAAGACTATCCACAAGTGGGTTGTAATAATCGCGAAGCATTTTTTCTTTTTGGTAATGTAAGCGCTCTATTTCAGTTAGAGTAGAACTGTTGTTAGCTTCAAAAATAGATGAAAGCCCCCAGATGTTTAGACCGATACCGCCAATAACATTTAATACAAATGCTACTATAAAAATGATGGCTATGTATTTTACTGTTTTAAGTTTCAGAGGATAATATGAGTTGTGAAGAGTTCTTTGTTGACTTTAGTTCAACAAGATTAACACTTTTATTCAAAACTCCAAAGCAAGATTTTTCAAAATAATCAACCCCGTAATTTATAAACGTTTTAAAATACACAGCCATTCCTTTTTAACACAGAAAATTATACCCTTTTGTTGTGCAATGGTGTATTTAATTTATAAATTTGCACGCCCTTATTCCCCCCGCATTTGTTTTGAGGGGCAATAGGGTGTAAAAAAGGCATTATTAATATCCATATTTATGTCCAAAGACATTAAAATTAAAAAAGGTCTTACCATTAAATTACAGGGTGAAGCCGAGAAAACGCTATCTAGCGCTCCTCGATCCAGAACCTTCGCAATTAGACCTTCCGACTTTCATCTTATTACCCCAAAAATGGTGGTTCGGGAAGGTGGAAAAGTTCAAGCTGGTGATACCATTTTCTACTCGAAAAGTGACGAACTGCTAAAGTTTGTTTCACCTGTTAGCGGCACACTTACCACAATTGAACGTGGCGCAAAACGTGTAATCAAAGAAATTATCATTGAAGCAGATCCACAAGACACCTTTAAGGATTTTGGCATTTTAAGCCCAGATTCTTCAAGTGCTGAGGCTATAAAAGCTCGCTTATTGGAGTCTGGATGCTGGCCGTTCATTATGCAACGCCCTTATGCGGTGATTGCTTATACGGATCAAGAGCCAAGAGATATTTTTATTTCTGCTTTTAGCAGTGCGCCATTGGCAAACGATTATGATTTTTCGCTTCACGGAAAAGAAAAAGAACTACAAGCTGCTATAACCGCACTTAGCAAACTTACCAAAGGGCAGGTTCACGTTGGGGTTGGCAAAAGCGGAAGTTCACCTTTTAAAGGTTTAAGAGATATTTCGCTTCACACTATTTCTGGACCACACCCGGCTGGAAATGTGGGGACACAGATAAACAAAATAGCACCTGTAAATAAAAACGAGATTGTTTGGACCATTGCGCCACAGGATCTTGTTATTATTGGTGAATTGCTACTAACAGGAAAATTTAATCCAGAACGCATTATCGCACTTTCTGGTTCTGAAATAAAAACTCCAAAATATTATAAAACTAGAATCGGGGCAGAGGCTTCAACGTTTTTGTATGATTCTGGTCTTAAAGACGAAAACGTTCGCGTGATTAGTGGCGATGTGCTTACAGGGAAAAAGATTTCTCCAAAAGGACATTTGGGTTATTATAACAACACAGTGACCGTGATTCCTGAGGGTGATGATTATGAATTATTTGGCTGGAACAAGCCAGTTTTCAATAAAATTTCAACTTCAAGAGCACTTACATTTTCGTGGTTAACGCCAAACAAAAAATACGATTTGGACACCAATACCAATGGTGAACACCGTAATTTTGTGGTAACGGGTAGCTATGAAGAAGTATTTCCGCTAGATATATATCCAATGCAAATTCTAAAAGCGTGTATGGTCCAAGACTTGGATCAAATGGAAGCTTTGGGAATGTATGAAGTGGCTCCAGAAGATTTTTCGCTTACCGAATTTATTTGCGTGAGCAAGCAGCCACACCAACAAATTATCAGGAACGGTCTTGATTTAATGTATAAAGAAATAGGATAGTCGCTATGGGATTGAAACAGAATTTACATAAGCTAAAGGAAAAGTACAAAGGCACCAAAATGGCTCCTGCGTTCAACGCACTTCACACCTTTTTATATACGCCGAATGAAACGACGCATTCTGGCGCGCACGTTCGTGTTGTAGATGATTTGAAGCGTACGATGAACACGGTAATCATGGCGCTTATTCCTTGTTTAATTTTTGGAATATTCAATGCAGGTTATCAGCATTATGCAGCTATAGACAATGCTTTAAGGTTAGATCCTTTAGGAAATTTCTTCACTTGGGATAACTTTATCTTGGGGGCATGGAAGGTTTTGCCGTTGGTAATTATTTCATACGGAGTTGGTCTTGGGGTAGAATTTATTTTCGCCATCATTAAAAAACACGAAGTAGAAGAAGGATATTTGGTAACGGGAATGCTTGTGCCACTTATTGTTCCTATTGATATTCCACTTTGGATGCTTACTGTTGCGGTAATCTTCGGAGTTATTATCGGGAAAGAAGTTTTTGGTGGTACTGGAATGAATATATTAAATCCTGCACTTACTATTCGTGCCTTTTTATTCTTCGCCTATCCAACTTGGATGAGTGGGGATAAGGTTTGGGTGGAAGGAGCACAAGCAATGGCAGGACAGCCTGATGCAATTTCCGGAGAGACCATTTTAGGAACTTTAGCAGCCAACAGTCATCCCGTTTACAGTGTTTGGGATATGTTCTGGGGCTTTATACCAGGTTCCGTTGGCGAAACCTCAACATTCCTAATAATTATTGGAGCTTTGTTTTTAATATTCACAAAAATTGGTAGCTGGCGGATCATGCTTTCCGCAGTTTTAGGAGCGCTTGCTATGGGATTGATATTTAACGGTATTGTGGATCAGGGCTGGATAGAGGATGGTAGCAAATTCTATGGATTAATGAGTGAACCCTTTTGGCAGCATTTAATAATAGGAAGCGCCGCTTTTGCAATTGTTTATATGGCAACAGATCCGGTAACTGCTTCGCAGACCAATAAAGGGAAATGGATTTACGGTTTCCTAATTGGGTTCATGGGTATTATGATACGGGTTTTCAACCCTGCATATCCCGAAGGATTTATGCTTTCAATATTATTGTTGAATGTATTTGCACCCACGATAGATCATTATGTGATTCAAGGAAATATTAAGAAGAGGATGAAACGTTTAAAAGTTAAAGCAGCGTAATAATGGCAAAGTTTACTGATAAAAATTCATATACAATACTGTTTGCAGTAATAATGGTATTAGTGGTAGGAAGTCTTTTAGCCGGGATTGCACAAGGATTGCGCGGAAAGATTTCAGAAAACGAACGCTTCGAAAAACAACAGAACATTCTTTATGCAATGGGTGTTGACGATAATGAAGGAACTGGAAGTGTAACATTTATTCCTACAAAAGAAGTTGAAGCTGCTTTTCATAAATATATAAAAAAGCAATTGGTTATTCAAGGCGATGAAGCCACTGAAGATGAAAATGCTTATTTGATTGATATTAAAAAGGAAGAGACACACGCAAACGACGACCAAAATTATAAACGACGTCTTCCTTTGTTTATTGGCGAAAAAGATGGTAAAACCTATTATATAATTCCAATGCGCGGAAAAGGTCTTTGGGATGCAATTTGGGGCTTTGTTTCTCTTGATAAGGATTTCGTTGTTGAAGGTGTGTTCTTTGATCACAAAGGAGAAACTCCTGGTCTTGGAGCCAATATTAAGGAACGTTTCTTTATGGATGATTTTCAAGGCGAACAAATTATGAACGGCGATGCTTTTGTAGGTATAACCGTAGCAAAAGGAAATAACGATCCTTTGAACGAAAGAAAGGACGATCAAAAAGTAGATGCTCTTGCGGGGGCAACAATTACCGGAAATGGAGTAACAGATATGATTAGAAAAGACATAGCTCGTTACATTCCATACTTGGAGAAATTAAAAGGAGCAGAAAAGATTGAAACAACGGATACAATCGAAGTTTCTGATTCAATTCAATAATATAAGACAGTTGTTTTTATAACATAAAAAATTTAAGAAAAATGGCTTTACTTTCAAAAAAAGACAGCAGATTAATTCTAGATCCTTTAGCAGACAATAACCCTATTACCATTCAAGTTTTGGGTATTTGTTCTGCGTTGGCAATTACTGCGCAATTAAAAGCTTCCATTGTGATGGCGCTTTCAGTAATGGTTGTATTAGGAGTAGGAAACGTTGTTATTTCGCTTTTACGAAATGTTATTCCAGGAAAAATCAGGATTATAGCACAACTAATTATTGTAGCCGCATTGGTAATTATTGTAGATCAAGTGCTAAAAGCTTTTGCTTATGAATTGAGCAAACAACTTTCAGTTTTCATTGGTCTAATCATTACAAACTGTATCATTATGGGGCGTTTTGAAGCATTCGCCTTAGCAAACAAACCTTGGCGTTCTTTTCTTGACGGAATTGGAAATGCCGCAGGGTATGGCCTTATTTTGATAATCGTAGGTTTCTTCCGTGAGCTTTTAGGTTCTGGAACACTTTTGGGTTTCAAAGTTTTGGGAGACCCTATCGCTAAAACTGGTCTTTATGCTTTTGGATATGAAAATAACGGATTTATGTTGCTTTCGCCAATGGCTCTGATTGTTATTGGAATTATCATTTGGGTACAACGTTCAAGAAATAAGACTTTAATAGAAGAATAAAAAATAGTCGCAGTTTGCAATATCAGTAGGCAATCAGCATACTGAAAATTGCCATTGTTTACTGAATACTTATAAAAAATGGAACACATAGAGTTATTTTTTAAATCGATCTTTATAGACAATATGATATTTGCCACTTTCCTTGGAATGTGCTCTTATCTTGCTGTTTCCAAAAAAGTTACAACCGCTGTTGGCCTTGGTGCTGCCGTAATCTTCGTATTGACGGTAACCGTACCAATCAACTGGCTTTTGGATCAATATCTTTTGAAAGATGGTGCTTTGGTATGGTTAGGACCAGAATATGCAGATTATAATTTAGGATTTCTTTCCTTTATTCTTTTCATCGCAACCATCGCAACAATGGTGCAGTTGGTAGAGATAGTGGTTGAAAAATTTTCACCATCACTTTACAATTCACTAGGTATCTTTCTTCCACTTATTGCCGTAAACTGTGCAATTTTGGGAGGATCGTTATTTATGCAGTCTAGAGATATTCCAACCTTAGGCTTGGCTCTTAATTATGGTTTTAGTTCAGGTATTGGATGGTTCTTAGCTATTTTGGCCATTGCTGCCATTCGCGAAAAAATACGATATTCAAACGTTCCCGCACCTTTACGTGGTTTAGGAATTACTTTTATCATCACAGGCTTAATGGCGATAGGTTTTATGAGTTTTGGAGGAATGCTAACAGGAGGTGACGAAAAGAAACCAGCATTAGATTCAGATCCATCAAATATTGGAGCGAAAACAGAACAGATCCAACAAGAAAATACAGAAGAAACTGCTCCTGCGGTTTCGCTATCAGAAGTTTCAACTTTAACGAAGCAATAATATGTTTTTAGAAATAAGCACTCTTGGAGTTATAACAGTAACAGTCATCGCCCTTTTGATTTTGACACTTTTATTGGTTGCACTATTGTTGTTTACCAAAGAAAAATTGGCTCCATCTGGCCCTGTGAAAATTACGATCAATGAAGAGAAAGTTATTGAAGTTCCATCTGGCGGCTCCTTGCTTTCTACTTTAAGCGCCGAAAAAATATTCCTTCCATCTGCCTGTGGTGGTGGTGGAACTTGTATTCAATGTGAATGTCACGTTATTTCTGGTGGTGGTGAAGCATTGCCAACTGAAACGCCACACTTCACACGTAAGGAATTAAAAGATGGTGTTCGTCTTTCCTGCCAAGTAAAAGTGAAGCAGGATATGAACATCCACATTCCGGAGGAAGTCTTCGGAATTAAAAAATGGGACGCGACCGTAGTTAGAAACTACAACGTTGCATCGTTTATTAAAGAATTCGTTGTTGAAATCCCTGAGGATATGAACTACAAAGCTGGTGGATATATTCAAATTGAAATCCCACCTTGCGAAGTAAAGTTCGAAGATATGGACATCACTGCCCATCCTGAAGAACACGAAAGACCAGACAAATTTCAAGAAGAGTGGGACAAATTCAAACTTTGGCCATTGGTAATGAAAAACAATGAAACTGCAGAAAGAGCCTACTCTATGGCTTCTTATCCAGCAGAAGGACGCGAGATTATGCTAAACGTGCGTATTGCTACGCCACCATTTGATCGTGCAAAAGGAGGATGGATGACTGTTAATCCGGGAATCGCTTCTTCATATATTTTCAACTGTAAGAAAGGTGATAAAGTTGTTATCTCTGGTCCCTATGGTGAATTCTTCATAAACCCTTCCGAAGCAGAAATGCTTTACGTTGGTGGTGGAGCCGGAATGGCACCGATGCGTTCTCACTTGTACCATCTTTTCAAAACCTTAAAAACTGGTAGAAAAGTAACTTATTGGTATGGTGGTCGTTCAAAAAGAGAATTGTTCTATTTGGAACACTTTAATGAACTAGAACGTGAATTTCCAAACTTCAAATTCTATTTGGCCTTAAGTGAGCCTGCGGAAGAAGACAATTGGAAAGTGAAAAAAGACATAAACGATGAAGCTGGTGATGGCTTTGTAGGCTTCATTCACCAAGTTGTGATTGATAACTACTTAAATCTTCACGACACACCTGAAGATATAGAATTATATTTCTGTGGCCCACCATTAATGAATCAAGCCGTTCAAAAGATGGGCGAAGACTTCGGAATTCCTGACGAAAATATTCGTTTTGATGATTTTGGGGGATAGATTTTTATAGGATACGTTGTAAAAACCGCTTCATAATTTTTTGAAGCGGTTTTTTACATCTGGTTAAAAATATTTGTAATTTTGAAATCACTTATGGGCGAAAAATTAACCAAACAGGAACTCCACAACCTTGCGATGAATATCGTTGGAAAACAATTGGAAGCCGATGGTTATGAATTTCTGGGAGTCAATTCAAAATTGAAAACAGATCCGCAGTTCGTGGCTTTGAAGAGTAAAGTGCTTCACTTTGTAATTGTGCGCGCTGTTTCCTATCCGCAAGATGCACAAGCTTACGATCCTGTTCTGATGAATGTAATTAAAGAACACGCAGATAAGTTTGAAGCCAAAACCTATTACGCTGGCGTTGGTTTGGGCCACGGAAGTGACTACGGCAAACCAGTTTTAAAAGACGAAGATTACACTTTAGTTTATAAAGGCTTACAAGAAATTCTTTAAGACCTGAAAATTGTTATTTTATAATTATTCCTTCGTGAACTTTGCGAATCCCGATAGCTATCAGGATTGCTACCGTTGCGGTTAAATATAATCCTATGACTGAATTTCTGAAATGCCTTGCTTTCTCTTTTCTGTTTCTTTTATTTTCATGTGGAAACAATAAACCCGAACCAATATATCTTCAAGGCGAAGCTTTCGGCACAACTTATAACATTCAGTTTTATTCAGAAAAGAACATTGATTTCAAAAAAGGGTTGGATTCCGTTATTGATGTCGTAAACCATTCCGTGAGCACGTATATTCCTGAAAGTGATATTTCAAAAGTGAATAGAGGCGATTCCACCATAGTTGTTGATTCAATTTTTAGGGAAGTATTTAAAATTTCTGAAGAAGTAAACAAAAAAACAAACGGGTATTTTGACCCAACAATAGGCATATTGCGCAATGCCTACGGTTTTGGCGATGTAAAACCACTGAAAGAAATTGATGAAAAAACCTTAGATTCTTTAATGCAATTTGTAGGTTTTCATAAAGTGAAAATTAACAGCGACGGAACTATTTCCAAAGAATATCCACAGATCTATTTCGACTTTAATGCCGTTGCAAAAGGCTTCGGAATAGATTGTCTAGGTCGTTATCTAGAATCTAAAGGTGTAACAAATTATTTAATTGAATTGGGTGGTGAAATTCTTACCAAAGGTGAAAACCTCGTTAAAAACCAAGATTGGGTAGTTGGAGTTGAAACTGTAGATTCTGAATTGGAAGATAGAAGTTTTGAAGCAACCGTAAAGCTAAAAAATGTTGGGATGGCTTCTTCAGGTAATTACCGAAAGTTTAGAATTGATTCTGCTTCTGGCAAAAAATATGTTCATACATTGAATCCTCTAACTGGTTCCGCAGAAATGAGCGATGTTACAAGTTCTACCGTTATAGCTCCAACTTGCGGTGTGGCTGATGCCTATGCAACTTCGTTTATGGCTTTGGGATTGGAAAAATCAAAAGAATTATTGAAAAATCTTCCAGATGTAGAAGCTTATTTAACCTTCAACGATTCTTTAAACAATCATCAAGTCTTTGTGACGGACGGTTTTAAGAAGCGTTTAGGAAACTAATTTTTTACAAACAGGAATTAATTCACCTTTTGGTAATCTGTATTTCTCAACTTCTTCCGAAGAAAGTATTTTTGTATAATCAGCGGCATCAACGGTAAACCCGATGCTTTCCAGTTTGCTGAAATAATCCATTCCATAAACCCGAACATGATCGTACTGTCCGAAGATTTTTGCGCGTTCTTTTGGGTCGGTGATAGAGTTGTCTTCAAACGTTTTTTCTAAATCTGCTTTGTAGGGAACTTGTAGGATTGCCGTACCGCCAGGAGCCAAAACACGATAAATTTCTTGCATTGCCTTGGTATCATCTGGAATGTGTTCCAGAACGTGGTTACAGATTATAAAGTCGAATTCATTGCCGTTAAAAGGAAGCTTGCAAATATCTGCCTTCACATCTGCAATTGGCGAATTCAGGTCGGTTGTAGTGTAATCCAGATTTTTCATTTTCCTGAATTTCTTATAAAACGCTTGCTCAGGAGCAAAGTGCAGTACTTTCAGATTTTCTGTGAAGAAGCCTGTTTCATTTTGAAGATAAAGCCAAAACAATCTGTGTCTTTCCAAAGAAAGCGTTCCCGGCGAAAGCACATTTTCACGAACCACCTCATAACCATACGGAAGAAATTTTTTATAAGATTTCCCATCAATTGGGTCTGTGTATTTATTTCCCTTCAGAAAAAAAGCGAGTATGGGTCTGCTAATAATACTCAATCTTATGAGTAAGGGACGTGGGATGGTATTTAGGATTTTTTTGAACAAAGTTTATGGATTGAACTCTGCGTTCTCTGCGACTCTGCGTTAAATATTTCACCGCAAAGGCGTAAAGGTCGCAAAGTTTATATATTTCTGAATTCTTTCTCTTCATCACTCACAATCCCCAACGCTTCATAAACATAATCAAACGTAGAAAGCAATTCCGGTTTTCCGTTTACTAAAGCTATGTTGTGCTCATAGTGTGCACTGGGTTGCCCGTCTTGAGTTACGATGGTCCAGCCGTCGCTCAATTGTTTCACTTTGTAGGTTCCCAAATTTATCATTGGTTCCAATGCAATGGTCATTCCTTCAACAAATTTCTTGCCGCGACCGCGGCGGCCATAGTTTGGCATTTCGGGATCTTCGTGCATTTTTCTACCTAAACCGTGGCCAACAAGTTCGCGAACCACGCCATAACCTTGCGCTTCGCAATAGTTTTGAATTGCAAACCCAACATCGCCAACGCGGTTCCCAGCTTTAAATTCTCGGATACCTATGTAAAGTGACTCTTTCGTAATTTTCAAAAGCTTTTTAGTTTCAGCAGAAACTTCGCCAACTTCAAAAGTATAAGCGTGATCGCCATAAAAACTATTTTTGATGGCACCACAATCTATTGCAACAATATCGCCTTCCTTCAAAGGAACATCAGTTGGCAAACCGTGAACAACCGCTTCATTTACACTCGTTAATAGGGTGGAAGGGCAACCATAAAGTCCAAGAAATCCTGGAATTGCGTCTTGACTACGAATGTAATCTTCCGCCATTTTATTTAGCTGATTGGTCGTAGCACCTGGTTTCATTTCTTTAGCGAGCATTCCTAAAGTACGGGATACCACCAAAGCACTTTCGCGCATCAATTCAATTTCTTCTCTTGTTTTTGGGATTATCATACTGCTATTTTAAAAAGGAGAAAAATCCTTTTTTCTGTGTTTTGGTTTTTGTGGGAGTAAGTTCGCCTATTAATTGTTGATAGATTTCGCCCCAACTTTTAAGACCTCCAATATTACGATCGTCTATAAAAACGTCGGCATTTATTTTTCGGCTATACGAACCGTCAAATTCTTCCTCAGGAAAACTTTTATTTACCGCATAAAAAACAATTCCATTTTCATTGCAGAATTTTACAGCTTCTTCCAAGGCACGACCTTTTCGGTAGGTCCATAGAATGAGTCTATGACCTTCGTCCTGCAGTTTTTTTATTGTTTCAAAAGCAAAAATAATGGGACGGCCAATGCTCGGATATTCATCTTCAACGATGGTTCCATCAAAATCTACAGCAATAGTTAGGGTTTCTCTAATCATTTTAAATTTTCAAACCGCAAAATTACAAAGAATTATACCGATGCTAAAGTTTTATTCTGCGTAAGCGTGTTTGTATTCTTTTCCACTTAAAATAGCGAGCATGTCTTTTTCAAGGCTTTCAATAGGGTATTCCACGATTCTGCCCAATTCCTTATCGTTTTTGTAGAAGATTATGGTGGGAACGTTGGTTATGTTTTTTCCTTTTTCAAAACTTTGAGGAGTGGTTTTTTCGTCTGAAGTGGTTATTAAAGTTAGTTTAGATTCATCAAACTTTGCGTCATCTAAAATTTTATAGAGATGTGGCGTTTCGCGTTGGCTATCTTCGCACCAAGTACCCATAAAGACTGTGATAGTAACATCTTTCAAAAATGGTTTCAGTTTTTCGAGTGTTACAGAATCTACGCTATAATCTTGATAGCCTGGGTTGAACCAGCTTTTGAAAGCGTCCATTTGGAGACCTTTTCGGTTAGCTTTTCCTAGAAGCATTACAGAATCTTCGTAGGGAACGGTGTCGTTTATTTTTTCTTTTGAGTTTTCGGATATCATTTCTGTGGAAGTTTTCTTTTCAACTTTATTTTTTTCTTTTGAAGAATTGCAGGCTGATAAAGCGATTATTGAAAGTATTAGGATTATTTTTTTCATATGATTAAATTAAGGAATGTTGTGTCATTATCTCAGGCTTCTCAACGCCTAAAATAGCAAGAATAGTTGGAGCAATATCGCCCAATATTCCGTTTTTAACTGTTTTAATTTCGTTGTCAACTATTATTATTGGAACAGGATTGATCGTGTGAGCCGTGTTTGGCGAACCGTCAGGGTTTATCATTTTTTCACTATTACCATGGTCTGCAATTATAATTGTTACATAATGACTTTCTAAGGCTTGTTCAACAATGGCTTGAGCACAATTATCTACCGTTTCGCAAGCAATAACAGCTGCTTTAAAAACACCTGTATGTCCTACCATATCTGGGTTTGCGAAATTTAGGCAAATGAAATCAGCAGTTTCATTTTCAATTTCTGGAAGAATCATATCCCGAAGATCGTAAGCGCTCATTTCAGGTTTAAGATCATAAGTGGCGACTGTGGGCGATGGGCAAAGAATTCGTTTTTCCCCCTCAAAAGGAACTTCTCTTCCTCCAGAAAAGAAGAAAGTTACGTGCGGATATTTTTCAGTTTCAGCAATGCGGATTTGCTTTTTTCCGTTCTTTTCTAAAATTTCGCCTAAAGTATCGTGTAGATTTTCTTTATTGTAGATTACGTGGATGTTTTCAAAGGAATCGTCATAGTTCGTAAGTGTCACGAAATATAACGGAAGCGTTTTCATCTCAAAAGTTTCGTGATTTTTTTGAGTTAAAACTTCAGTAATTTGTCTGCCACGATCGGTTCTAAAGTTGAAGAAAATCACAACGTCATCTTTTTCAATGGTTGCAACTGGTTTGCCTTTAGTAGTTGTCATTACAATCGGTTCGATGAATTCGTCGGTAATTCCTTCGGCGTAACTTTCTTCAATACTTTGTAATGCATTTTTAGAGGGTTTCCCTTTTCCGAATACTAATAAATCATACGCTTTTTTTACGCGTTCCCAACGTCTATCACGATCCATTGCATAATATCGACCAATGATTGAAGCTAGTTTTCCGCCTGTTTTCTCCAAAGAATTTTGCAAATCTTCAATAAAACCCTTCCCAGAATGTGGGTCTACATCGCGACCATCTGTAAAAGCGTGAACGAATATATTTTTCAAACCACTTTCGTCAGCAGCGGTAATTAAACCTTTTAAATGCTCAATATGAGAATGCACGCCACCATTGGAAACAAGGCCTAAAAAGTGTACGTTTTTATTGTGACTTTTTGCGTAATCGAAAGCTTTTTGTAGTTCTGGTTCGTTGCGCAACGTACCATTTTCAACAGCCATATTAATTTTTGCTAGATCTTGATATACAATTCTGCCAGCTCCCAAATTCATATGTCCCACTTCGCTGTTGCCCATTTGACCTTCGGGAAGCCCAACGTTCATTCCGTGAGTGAGCAATTGCGCGTGCGGATATTTTTTATAAAGTGAATCTATAAAAGGCGTATCTGCCTGTGCAACGGCGGAAACGGAAGGATCTTGCGTAACTCCCCAGCCATCTAGGATCATTAAAAGGACTTTCTTGTTCATTGGAGGATTCAAAATTTAAGATTCAAAATTCAAGGTTATACAAAGATACAAAGGGTTGTTGGACTTTAAGTTTAAGAGTTTAAAAGTTGATGAGTTTGAATTTAAGGAATCCACAATTTTAAACCTTAAACCTTAAATCATTTAAAGCAACTTCGGATTAATATCTAAAATATTTTCCTTCACATATTTTGAAACGAATGCTTCAGAAAAATGTTCGTTGCCCATAATTTTTTCTTCGGAAAGCATCTTTTTTACATTGATCCTTTCTTTGTATTCTTTCAGCATCGGGATTGAAACTGGTGCGTAGCTGAAATGCCACGGCTCATATTTAAAACCTTTGCGGTTGCCGTTGTCTGTGTAAACTTCGTAAAAGTCGAATTTTGAAGCATTTTCATTCAACCAAGTTTTCAGTTTGCAAAATACGCCGGTGCCGTGAAAATTTTCAGGCATCAAAACGTTTGCTGGACGTGGCGCGTTTGCGTCAATAATGTCTAAATCCGTTCCCCAATGATGGCGCGAAGTACCGGGAATAGTGGAATATTCTATGATTTTTTTGATTGCTTTTTCTGGTGAAAGTCCTTCGGAAGTGAAACGTTTGTATTTCCCTTCAAAAATTTCTTTTTGCCGCTGAAAGCTTCGGTAGGCGGAAACCACTTCAATATTTATATTTTCTTTGGCGGCAGCGGATTTCATTTTATTGAATGCGGCCTTTGCGGTTTTGTGCATTTTTGAAGTGTAGCTATCGCCCACAATATCTGGGTTTCCCTTTCCTATTAATTGGTTTCGGGTGAATTCCTCAGAGAAATTTTTAAAAGATAACTGCGGAAATATTGCTAAACTTAATCCTGTAATACTTGATATTTTGATGAATTCGTTGCGTTTCATTTATTTTGAAAATACTATTGTTTAGAGTTTACTAAATTCGTCAAAAATAATTTAGTAGTTGGTTTCTGCTTTCTTTTTTAATTCAATTTTAGGAATTCAAAGCATTTTTCTTCCGAAGAAAACCAAACTATTTTATACATTTACTAATCTTTTTTAAATATGAAATAGTATGATAACCAAGAACCTATCAACAATTTTGTTGTTTTCTATCCCAATAGCTATCGGGATGGCTGTTACTCCCGTAACTGCCCAAAACGTTATGATTACCAACAATCATTCCCCGAACGAACCCTCAATATTAATGAATCCGTTAAATACGGACATTCTTGTTGCAGGTGCAAACTTGAATAATGTCTATAACAGTAGCGATGGCGGCCTCACATGGAGTGAACAGACAATGACTTCTAGTTATGGCGTGTGGGGAGATCCTTCGTTTGATGTGGATACGGACGGTAATTTTTACTATTTCCATCTTTCAAATCCTTCAAGCGGCAACTGGATTGACAGGATTGTTTGCCAAAAATCTACAGACAACGGCAATAATTGGAGCAGCGGTACTTTTACTGGTCTGAACGGTACCAAGGCGCAAGACAAGCAATGGAGCGTTGTTGACAGAAATAATAACAATATATATGTAACCTGGACGCAGTTTGACGATTACGGAAGTAGCAATCCCAATGATAAATCAATTATTCTATTTTCAAAATCGACCGATAGAGGTCAAACCTGGTCCGCTCCAAAAAAGATTAATAGCGTTGACGGAAATTGCGTAGATGAAGACGATACCACTGAAGGAGCTGTACCAGCAGTTGGTCCAAATGGTGAGATTTATGTGGCTTGGGCAGGTCCAAACGGTCTTGTTTTCAATAAATCCTTAGATCAAGGAGACACTTGGTTATCTGAAGAAATTAAGATTGATCCAATGCCAACAGGATGGGACTATGGAATTCCTGGAATTAGCCGCGCTAACGGTTTACCAATAACAAAATGTGATCTTAGTGGCGGTCCAAATCACGGAACTATTTATGTAAACTGGAGCGATCAACGAAATGGCGCAAACGATACCGATGTTTTTATGAGTAAATCTACCGATGGTGGAAATACTTGGAGCGCGCCAACACGAGTAAACGACGACCCCGCAGGAAAGCAACAATTTTTCACGTGGATGGATATAGACCAAACTAACGGCAATCTGTTTTTTGTGTTTTATGATAGAAGAGAATATACAGACAATAAAACCGACGTTTACCTTGCCTATTCAGAAGACGGTGGAACTACAATAACCAACAAACGAATTAGCGAATCTCCGTTTACTCCAAATTCAGGAGTTTTCTTTGGAGATTACACGAATATAACAGTTCATAACAACGTAGTTAGACCAATCTGGACTAGGCTTAGCGGAAGTCAGTTAAGTGTTTGGACAGATGTAACTCCATCGCCAATTCTATTTGCTGGAAATGGTGCTGCGCAAGTTGAGAACGTAATGCAATACCCAAATCCAGCTAGTGATTTAAGCTATGTTTCCTTTAAGCTTCATGAAGAATCTCAGGTGAGCATTGATCTATTTGATGTTCAAGGAAGAAAGGTTTATACTGTGATGAATAATGAAACCAAAGGTTACGGAAAGTATATAATTCCAATGAATATAGACGAAATGAATCTTGCAGAAGGAAGCTATTTTTGCAAACTGACGGTTAATGGAACGTCCAAAACCCTTAAAATGATTGTGGTTGAATAATGACGTCGGAAAATAAAATTGTTATTAAAATCATTCCTTCTTCGGAAATCTTGAGTATTATTCCAATGTTGCAAAAACTTGGGAATTATACCGTTTCCGAAGAACTTATAAAAGAGCGTTTACTTGAAATGGTCCAACAACACTACGAATGTTTGGGTGTTTTTGATGCTGAAAAATTAATAGGTATTTGCGGGCTCTGGTTCCAGACCCGACATTATGCAGGGAAAAGTGTAGAAATGGATCACGTTATTATTAGTGATGAATACAGAAGCCACGGAATTGGTAAAATGATGGTCGAATTTGTAAGTGATTACGCCAAGAAAAAATCCTGTAATTGGGTTGAGCTAAATAGTTATGTACATAACTTTCCGTCACACAAATTTTTTTATAATCAGGGTTTTGTGGCGAAGGGGTATCATTTTGTAAAAGAACTTTAAAAAAGACATAAAATCGCCTCACTTAAATACATGAGACTAAATTTTCAGAAATTTGAAAATTCCGTACCCGTTTCAACTTCATAAGGATTTTTTCCTTGTTCAAAAACACGGGCTTTCAATTCACCTTTCAGAATAATTTCATCACCTTTTACTCGTAGCCAACTTCCTTCACGTAGCCCAACAACTGGAACCGTGTTCAGCGTATGAAATTCCGCAATACGGGTTTCACGGGTTTCACCCATATGTTTACTGTTGGGTTCAGGATCCAAATAGTGTGGGTTGAGGTTGAAAGGAATTACACCCAAAGTTTTAAACGAAGGTGGATAAATAATAGGCATATCATTAGTCGTCTGCATAGAGACACCGCAAATATTGCTGCCGGCACTAGTTCCCATATAGGGCAAACCGTTAAAAATAGCTTCACGAAGCGGTTGCATAAGTTCCAAACGGTAAAGAGAGTTTACTAAAACAAAAGTATTTCCACCACCAGTAAACGCTCCTTTGGCGTTTTTTAAAGCTTCTACAGGATTGTTGAAAGTGTGCAATCCAACTAATTTTTTACCAATTTTATCGAAAGCTTTTGAGGCTTTTGCAGTGTATTCATCGTGGCTGATGCCGCCGGGACGCGCGTAGGGGATAAAGATGACTTCTTCAGTGTCCTTAAAAAGTTCGGACATTTCTTCGGTTAGATAGTCTAGATATTCGCCTCCGTAAACGGTGCTGGTGCTTGCTATTATTAGGTTTTTCATTAAAAGTGGATTTTATGAATCGTAAATTTAGTAAGAGAATTAGGATATTTTAAATTATCTTACCTAGAAATTATTTTATCTAATATACAAATACTCTTAATTCCTGCAGATTCCAAAGAAATATAACAACCCAAATTTAATTGAAAAATGCCCAATGGTTTGTATAAAATCGAGGAAAATTATCAAGATGGCACTAACGAAGAGACAGTAATTTTCAAAGAGGGAAATTAATTTAAACGGCAATAACAAACTATGAAGCTTCTAATTTTCATATTTCTTTCAGCGAATATTTTTTGCTATGGCCAATTTGGCTCACAACAAATAATTGATGTAATAAATGGTAATCCTTGGAGTATTTATTCAACAGATATAGATGGCGATGACCGTAAAGATATTGTGTGTGCTATTTCAGGAGAGAATAAAATAGCTTGGTATCAAAATGAAGATGGACTAGGAAATTTTGGTTCCCAAAGAATAATAACATCAAATTTACAGGAAACAACAACGGTAATTGCGGTAGATATTGATGGTGATGGAGACATGGATGTAGTTGCAGTTTCAGGCCCACAAGATAAAGTGGTATGGTTCGAGAATCTTGATGGATTGGGTACATTCGGTACGCAGCGTCTCATAACATCCGCAGCTGATGGAGCCATTGGTCTTCACGCTTCAGATATTGATGGAGACGGAGATTTTGATATACTTTCGGCATCTTTTCTTGACAATAAAATAGCTTGGTATGAAAATACGGATGGTCTTGGGGTCTTTGGCCCACAAAAATTACTTACCAATAGTGCCTTGAGCACCCGCGATGTGTATGCAGAAGACCTTGATGGTGATGGCGATATGGATGTGATTGCTGCGTCTACAGCCGACGACCGTGTGATTTGGTTTGAAAATTTGGACGGATTGGGAAGTTTTGGACCGCTAAAAGTAATTAATAACAATGCTAATGGTGTAATTTCCGTAAGGGCAGCAGATATTGATGGTGATGGCGATAAGGATGTGATTGCGGCCATTTTTGGTGATGGTAAAATAGTTTGGTATGAAAATATGGATGGATTGGGAAATTTTGGGATTGAAAAAATTGTTACTACTCTTTCTCCTACCGTACGTCTTGTACAAGTTGGTGATATTGATAAAGACGGAGATTTAGATATTACTGCTGCAATACCAGGCAACAACACTATAGGTTGGTTTGAAAATATTGATGGTCTAGGTAACTTTAGCTCCGAGAAAATTATCACTGTAAATGCGGATGGTCCCGTTTGGGTTTTTATTGCAGATTTGGATGGAGATACTGATTTAGACGTTATTTCAGCTTCAATCACAGATGATAAAATAGCTTGGTATAAAAACTTGACTATTTTGAGCACCCAAGAAAATTATTCTGAAAGCTTTTCCGTTTACCCCAATCCTGTAAAAGATATTTTAACTATTACCCCAAAAAGAGATATTCTGCTAGATAGCATTTATTTATATGATGCCTTGGGGAGGCAAGTTTTACGCGAGAAGGGAGCGGTAACAAATATAGATTTAAGCAATTTTTCAAATGGTATTTATTTCTTAAAGCTGCAAACACTAAATAATATTTTCACAATAAAAATACTTAAAGAGTAGATTTTAACTTTAACGTGTTTCTTTTAAAACTTTACCTTTTCCCTAACAAAACAAATCCGTATTTTTAGTGAATGACAAAAAAACTACTTCTTCTACTATTTATCGCCGCTTCCCCCGCACTTTTTGCGCAGGACGTTGACCGAACCAAAGTTGCTGGAAAAATTTATGTTCCGCAAGATGAGGATGCCGAAGGCATTTCCGTTTATAATATTTCCTCACAAAAAGGAACCATCACCAATGCCGATGGTGCTTTTGAAATTGAAATAGCCGAAAACGATCGCATTCAAATAACCGCCCTTCAATATCAATCCTTTACCGTGGTCGTGGACAAAGCCGTTATTACTCGAAAGCTGATGAATATTTTCTTAAATCCTGCCATTAATCAATTGGAGGAAGTAGTAGTTAGACCTTACGATCTTTCGGGAAATATAACTGTAGACGTTAAAAAAATTCCTACTTATAATATTACAAAAGATTGGGATCTTGGCTATTACAACCTAGAATATGGTTATCAATTTGAGCCAGACGAAATAACCGCGGTTTCTGGTAATGCTGCAGAAGAAGCACTTCATGGCAATTCATTGAGGAATGGAGTAGATTTTTTAGCGGTTTTGGGTGGCGTGGGCCAATTACTTTTCCCCCAAGGAAAGAAAATTACAATAGTTGAAAAGCAGCAAAATCAGAGTCTATTAAGTAATAATATTCAAGAGCGTTTTAGTCAAGAATTCATTACTGCGAATTTTGACATTCCCGAAGATAAAGCTGTAGATTTCCTTTTCTTCGCCCAAGAAAATGGCATGGATCAAGATTTACTAAAACCCAAAAACGAAATGCAGTTGATGGAATTTCTTATGAAAAAAAGTAAGGAATATAAAGAACGGGGTGAGTAAAATCAACTTCTATATTTTACTTTTTTGCTTCTTCGGAATAGTCCAACTTTCGGCACAGGAAAAATCATTACAAGGAAAAATTACGAACGAAGTTGATATTGAAGGTATTCACGTATTAAATATTTCTTCACGTTTCAGCACAATTACCAACGAAAACGGCC
Organism: Aequorivita sublithincola DSM 14238; assembly: GCF_000265385.1. Taxonomy (NCBI): domain Bacteria; kingdom Pseudomonadati; phylum Bacteroidota; class Flavobacteriia; order Flavobacteriales; family Flavobacteriaceae; genus Aequorivita; species Aequorivita sublithincola. The sequence goes on along the minus strand of NC_018013.1, from coordinate 476,484 downwards.
ATTTCAGCATAAAGGCGAATCCTTTGGACACCTTGCTTTTTTCCTCCATAAAATATATGCCCGAAAAAATAGTGGTTACCGAAGCTGTTTTTGAAAAAGGCGTAATTACCGTAAATCTCTCGGAAATGGTAAATGAGTTGGACGACGTTTTTATAAAACCAAATCTTTCAGGGAATATTTCCGTAGACCTTAAAAAAATAAAAACCGAAAAACCAATCAATTTTGATGACGTGGGCATTCCAGGTTTTAAAGGAGTTCCTAGGGAAAAAATTGTACCCTTATATTTCACAATAACACCTGTTTCCATTGATATAGAAGCCTTATATAAACATCTTTCAGGCTATTACAAAGAACTAAAAACCCGTCGTAAGTGGGAATATGAAAATAATAACATAGCCCAAATGCTAGACTATTATACCCTTCCATTTTTCATTTCAACATTCAATATTCCCGAAAATCGGGTATATGATTTTCTTCTTTTTTGTGCCGAAACCACTACCATTGAAAGTGATTTCAAAATGGAACACTACGGAAGCGTATTATTTATATTGGATGAAAAGGCGAAGATTTACGCAGAACGTATTGCCGAAGAGTTTAAAGAATAGATATTTGTAAGACTTCTTTACAGTCTCGACCAAATACTTCATTAATTAATATTTTAACAATGAAAATTTTTAGAATTTTTCTTTTCTTGCTGCTTATTCCAATGGTTTCAGCTACTCCGGCGCATAAGTTTTATGTAAGCATCACAAAGATTGAATACGTTAAGGAGAAGAGTTCACTTCAAATAATCACCAAAATTTTTATTGATGATATTGAAGATGCGCTTCAACAGCGTTTTGACCCTTCAATTTCACTCGACACCAAAAAGGAAACTGAAGCTGCCGATGAAGATTTAAAAAAGTACATCCTTCAAAAAATAAATATTAAAGTAAACGGAAAACCTGTTCAATTAAATTATATAGGTAAGGAATATGACACAGATATGGTAGTGGCTTATATTGAAGTAAAAAACGTAAAAGATATAAAAACCATTGAAATTGAAAATAAAGTGCTGATGGATTTATTTCCTGAACAACAGAATATAATTCACCTAAAAACTCCAAAAAATCGCCGAAGTTTAATACTTGACAAAGACGAACCTAAAGGCAAATTGGATTTTAATTAATATCTTGCCAAACCTAATTATTTTAAAAACTTCTTAATCATTATGCGATTACTCAACTCCCTATTCCTAACCACGCTATTCCTTGTATCTGTATCAGTTTCAGCTCAAGAAGAAACCACAAAACGCGATCCTGGACACTATAATACCAACCGTTTTAAGCAACTGTACGAAGAATTTTCAACACCAAACATGTTTCGTACGGCAAGTGGCGCGCCAGGTCCAAGCTATTACCAGCAACAAGCGGATTATAAAATGGACATTGAGTTGGATGATACTAACAAGAAGATTACTGGTAATGAAACCATTACATATAGCAACAATTCGCCCGATCCACTAGAATACCTTTGGGTGCAATTGGATCAAAACAAAAGAGCAAAAGATTCTAAATCGCCATTGATTGAGCCTTCAAATATTGCTCCGGCAGATATGGCTGGCAGTTTTGCCCAAAATTATATGGACGCTGGTTTTGATGGTGGTTTCAAAATTATGGAAGTGAAAGATGCCAATGGCAGTCCGCTAAAACACACAATCAACCAAACCATGATGCGTGTAGATATGCCGAAGACTTTAAAGCCAGGTGAAAAATTTGTCTTCTCCATTAAATGGTGGTACAACATAAACGATCACGTGGTAGATCGCGCTCGTAGCGGATATGAAACTTTTGAAGACGGAAATCGCGGTTATGTAATTGCACAATTCTACCCAAGAATGGCGGTTTATAATGATGTGGAAGGATGGCAAAACAGTCAGTTTTGGGGTCGTGATGAGTTTGCGCTTCCATTCGGAAATTTTGAAGTGAATATTACTGTTCCGGCAGATCATATAATGGATGCAACTGGAAGTCTTCAAAATAGAAAAGAAATTTTTACTAAAGATATGATGAGCCGTTACGAAGCCGCTCAAAAATCTTTCGTTAAACCTGTTGTAATTGTAACTCAAGCTGAAGCCGAAGCTGCTTCAAAGAACTTTTCAACAGCAAAAAGAACCTGGAAATTTAAAGCAGAAAACGTGCGTGATTACGCCTTCGCTACTTCACGTAAATATATTTGGGATATGATGGCTGTAAAAATGGGCAGTGGTTCTGTAATGGCAGTTTCACTTTATCCACCAGAATCTAATCCGCTTTGGGAAGATTGGTCTACAAGAGCCGTCGCGAGTACTTTAAAAACCTATTCTAGAATGACTTTTGATTATCCGTACCCAAAAGCAATTTCAGTAAGTGCGAAAAATCAAGGAATGGAATACCCAATGATTTGCTGGAATCACGGGCGTCCGGATAAGGATGGAACTATTAGCGACCGCACAAAATTTGGGATGATTAGCGTGATTATTCACGAAGTGGGTCACAACTATTTCCCAATGATTGTAAATAGCGACGAACGCCAATGGACCTGGATGGATGAAGGTTTAAATACGTTTACACAATATGTTGCCGAGCAGGATTTTGCTGAAGAACACCCAGATGCAATCGCGCCAAACAAACAATATCCTTCCCGCCGCGGTCCTGCAAAAAACATTGTGGATTATATGGCTGGCGATCAAGGTCAGTTGGCACCAATTATGACGAAAGGTCTAAACACCTATAATTTTGGAGCCAATGCATACGCAAAACCCGCGACAGCTTTAAATATTCTTCGTGAAACCATTATGGGGCGTGAACTTTTCGACTTCGCTTTTAAAACCTACGCACACCGCTGGATGTTCAAGCACCCAACGCCAGAAGATTTTTTCAGAACGATGGAAGATGCCTCGGCAGTAGATTTGGATTGGTATTGGAGAGAATGGTTTTACACCACAGACTATGTTGATATTGGGGTGAAGGATGTTAAAAAGTTCTATGTTACTTCAAAAATGAACAAGGAAGTGAAAGAAATGATTGCTGCCCGCGGAATTTCGGAAAGTGATTTGCCGCCAATGGTATATTTAGTTGAAGAAGATAGCGAAGATTTTGAAGAAAGCATGCGCAACGCAAAACTAGAAGACGTTAAAACACTGAATGAATATATTATGGACAACATTCCTGCGGAAGAAAGATCGAAGATGAAACGTCCAAACTTTTTCTACAAAGTTACTTTTGATAAACCAGGAGGTATTCCAATGCCGATAATCGTTCAGTATACTTATAGCGACGGAAGTTCAGAAAAAGTAACCTATCCCGCCGAAGTGTGGCGAAAAAATGACCAATCAGTTGGAAAAGTAGTTGCCTCAGAAATGGAAATTACTAAAATACAACTAGATCCAGATGAAGAAACCGCAGATATTGACACTTCAAACAACAGCTGGCCAAAACGTAAACAATTAGGGGCTTTTGAGAAGTTTAAGGAGAAAACTAATAAAAATTAATTCATAAATAAACTTGAAAAGTCTTTCTTCAAATAGTGTTGAAAGACTTTTTAGTTAAGATTGATATAACATTTAATAAATTCTGAATTCTGAATTCCAAATTCCGAATTATAGAAAGTATATTTGCACAATGATTTCACAAGCAATTTTTCTATTCATTAGCGGAGCCGAAATAGGTTTCATAATGTTCATCGTGCTATTAGTTTTTGGTGCAGACAAAGTGCCAGATATTGCTAGAGGTTTGGGGAAGGCTATGCGACAAGTAAAAGACGCCACCAACGATATTAAATCTGAAATAACCAAAGGTGCCGAAAAGCAAGGAATTGATATTGATATTACCAAAGACGTTCGTAAACAAATTGACAAAGTAAAAGAAAACGTAGATGAGGTTACAGGCCCCATAAAACGAAAATTCTAAATGCTAGAAACCCTAAAACACTGGGATAGGGAACTTTTTGTTTACCTAAACAGTTTGGGTATTGAACGCTTCGATGGCTTTTGGCTTTACGTCACAAAAATTGATAGTTGGACGCCACTCTTCATTTTTTTCTTTCTTCTTATATTTTATTATTACAGAGGTAGAAAAGCCGTCATTGTATGTTTTTTTTTAATTGTAACGTTCGCCGTAACTTTTTTGTTTACTTCCATTGTGAAAGATTATGTGGCGCGTTTGCGACCTAATAATGTGGAAGCTTTTGCAGAACTAATCCGGATTCTTCAAAAACCTTCCAATTATAGTTTCTTTTCTGGCCACGCTTCTTCAAGCTTTTCTGTGACAACATTTATGGTTTTGGCGCTCCGGAAATTCACAAAATGGATTTATTTAGCATACCTCTGGCCGCTAATTTTTGTAATGAGCCGAATTTACGTAGGCGTGCATTATCCAAGTGATATTTTTGTTGGAGCTTTGGTGGGAACGGTCTTCGCTTTCATCCTTTACTATTTTTGCCGTAAAACTTTGGAAAAAACCAGTTTACCGAACCCTCGAAATAGTTAGTCCATCGCGAATAGGAAGCAGAACCGTTTCCAGTTTAGGATGATTATTCAAAGCCTCGTTATATTTTAGAAGTGCTTTTGTATCCAAATCGTCTTCTTTCAATTTTTCAACAACTTTTCCGCTCCATAGCACATTGTCGCTTAAGATTACAGAACCTTTTTTTAACTTCGGAAGAATGATTTCCAGATAGTTTGGATAGTTACTTTTATCTGCATCAATAAAAACCAAATCGAAGGTTTTTTCTAGCTTCGGAATGATTTCTAAAGCATTCCCTAAATGCTGAAAAATCTGCTTTCCAAAAGGAGATTCATCAAAATATTTCCGTTGGAAATCGAACAATTCTTCGTTGATATCTATTGTATGAAGTTCACTGTTTTCTTGCATTCCTTCGGCTAAACACAATGCAGAATATCCTGTGTAAGTTCCAATTTCCAAAATGTTTTTTGGCTGAATCAATTTTGAAAGCATACTCAAAACCCGTCCCTGTAAATGTCCGCTCAACATTCTTGGAGCAATCATTTTTTGCCAAGTTTCACGGTTTAGTTTTTGAAGTAATTCTGGCTCAGGCTGCGAATTTTTTTCAACGTAATCGTTTAATTTTTCAGGAAGAAAATCCATTGTAAAATTTTTAGTGAATTCCGACCATCATCTTTTTAATGATTGGTGAAATAAGTATTGCAAATATACCCACAATCACACTAATTACCCCAAAACTTGCATACACCGAAACATAGGAAAACAGTTGCTGAAAACTATCGCTCTGCTCAGAAGCTATTTGTGGCGTTAATCCTGTGATGTATTCCGTGATTTTTCCGAAGATTCCTTCAGAGAAAATATTTGTACTTCCGTCTGAAACTGTAGTTAGTTTTGCAATTTTTCCAGCGAAAAAATGTCCGTAGAAATTAGCTGAAAACCAAACGCCCATTATAAAGGCAACATATTTTAAAGGCGAAAGCTCCGTCATTTTTGAAAGTCCGATGGGAGAGAGGAACAATTCTCCAACGGTCAAAACCATATAACCGATTACCAAATAGCTCATAGAAGTTTTTGCAAAATCATCAACGCTGTGTGCAGAAAGCGCGAAAACGATAAATCCTAAACCAAGAAATAGCAATCCGAGACCAAATTTTACAGCGGAATTCGGATTGATTTTTCTTCTACTTAAATAAGTCCAAAGCATTGAAAATGGAATGGCGAAGAGTATGATAAAACCTGCGTTTATACTATTGGTTCCTGCAGCATCCATTCCAACCAGATTCACATTTCTATCTGCAAAAAGAGTCAAGGAACTTCCTGCCTGCTCAAAAATTGCTGCGAAAAGTGTGTATAGAATTGTAAAATAAACTGCAACCAGCAATCGTTTCCTTTCTTTTGAAGTGACTTTTGAAAGAATATAACCAATGTAAAAAACCAAGAATCCGGAGACAATCCAAACTAAATATCCTTCAAATTCATTAAAGCGAACAAGTGTCGCAAAAACTGCAACGGAAGCGATTGCAACCAAAACGATCAATTTTCCTCGATTTAACCCAAATGATTTAGTGTCGTAAACCTGCTGATTTGGTACGTGGCCTTTATTTCCGAAGACATTATTTTTCAAACCACTTCTAAAAACCAGAAGACCGGCGACCATTCCAATTCCTGCCAAAACAAAACCGTAATGCCAGCCGTATTTAATCGCGACCCAAGCGCAAAAAAGCGGCGCAATAGCGGCGCCTAGATTTATTCCTAAGTAAAAAATAGTAAACCCCGAATCCCGTCTTGAATCACCTTGAGCATATAATTCACCAACAAAAGAAGAAATGTTTGGTTTAAAAAATCCGTTACCCACAATTATCAAACCCAGTGATCCATAAAAGAAAACTGGCATTTCAATAGAAAGGAAAAAATGCCCGAAAACCATTAAAATTCCACCAAGAATAATTGCTTTTCGATAACCCAAAATTTTATCGGCTAGAATGCCACCAATCATCGGCGTAACGTAAACCAGAGACATATAAGCTGCGTAAACGCCAAACGCGATATCGTCATCATATAAAAGGTGTTTGGTCATATAAAGCACCAAAAGAGCACGCATTCCATAAAAGGAAAAACGTTCCCATAATTCGGCGAAAAATAGATAAAGAAGTCCTTTTGGGTGACCGAAAAGTTGAGGTTGATCTACCTCGGAAATTACATTGCTCATAGTTAGATTTTTTAATTTGGAGCAATGTAAAACAGATTACAAACTGAAAAATTATCTGTTTTAAATTATATTAAAAAATAGTGGAATGTGGGTAATTGTGAATGTGGTTACAAGGAATTACAAAAATGCTTTGTAATCTTTGTTTTCAGCGCTTTCGGAGAATTCTTCTAATAGAATTTTATCTATGGAAATGTTGTTTGGAACTATTCTTAATCTGTATTTACTTTCACCAATAAAGGTAAAAAGATCGCGTCTGTCCAGTTTTTGCGAATCATCTAGCTGAAGAATATCATTTATGTTTTCAATAATTCGAGTGAGATAGGTTTGATTTTTTATTTCGCCACCAAGACTTACAGGAATTGTTTGAGAATCACCTTCAGCAAATTTTCTGCGGATGGCAAATTTCAACAGATTTTTATATTGCGTCGTTTTTGAACCAAAATCAATAGTTTGATCGTAGATATTTTTGGTGGGAATATTCAGTTTTAAAACACTCCAATCTATAAATTGAATAGTAATTTCATTAGGTTTTGGGGTGCTTGCAAGTTTAATAACCCAAGTTGTAGCCAAAACCAAAAAGATAGAAATCAATGATGTTTTGGCGATTATTTTAATAAAATTATTACTGAAATCATCTCCGAAAGTTAAAAATACTTCAGAAATCTGAGAAACGAAAATCAATAGTATAACCAAAACCGAAATATAACCAATAATCTTTAAGCCTCTATAAACAAAGGTTCTGTAGAAGGAAACACCCAATAAATAGCAAAGAAAAGCAGAGAGCACTAAATCTGGAATACTGCTAATGCGTACACCATTTACCACATTATTTTCTTTTAAAATGATGGGTAATACAAAGGTCAAAATTGAAGTGCAAACAATTACAACAACTATTTTCTTGATGTTTTTTTTATTGTGATAAATAAAACCTGGTGCATAATAAAAGTAGAACAGCGCCAACAACAAAAACATATTATTTACAATGGAGAAAAGATTTACAGCAATATGATAGCCTTGCGTTTCAGTGTAATTAAACACAGTTCCGCCATAAATCCAGCAACCCGAGAGCACCCAAATAAACATTGCGAAACTTAGATAAAGAAGACCTTTATCAACTCTTTTCTGCGAATCGTCCTCCTCTAAAAGTTGGCTGAAACGAGCCCGAATGTTAAACCAAAGTGCAAGCAGCAAAACGCCACCAAGAAAGGCGATACAAATGTGCGAAAGGATATAAAACTTGGCTACTTCAGTCATTATTCGCCGAGGATTCTTTTAACTAATTTGTCTTTGGCATCTTGGTCATCGCCACAAAGCCATTGAATTACGTTATCATCCCAAATAGCATCACACTGATCTGGAGTTAAAATTTTTCGTTCCACAGCCAGATCCAGAATTTTCCCAGGATAGGAAGATTGCACTGCACTTTCCATTTCACCAAGTGGATATGGATCATCCAAGCCCATAAGTATTTGTTTGGATCCTTGATTTCTTACCAATAATTCCAGTCCGCCAGTATCGTGGAGTAGCGTATCGAAAAAGATATTTTTATGTCCAACGGATTTTCTAGGATGTGTTTTCCCTTCAAAAAGATCTGGACGGCCATCAAAACCTTGTATTCTTCTTCCTAAATTTATTTGTGCCAATTGTCCGCCGTGTGCAAAACAGGTTCGCATATTTGGATATTTATCTGCGTAACCGTTCAATGTTAAGAAGTGATAGGCATCTGCACATTGCGCCAACATCCAGATTAGATGAAAGCGCCAAGCTGTATTTTCAAGTTTGATGAATTTTTCTCCATCGTAAGGATGGATTTCAACTGCCAGATTATATTTTGAAGCCAACTCAAAAATAGGCTCATTTTCTTCATCAAAAATACAACGCCACGTTCCAATCGTATCCATATAATGTGTTGGTAAACACAATAATTGAAGACCTAATTCTTCTACACAACGTTCCATTTCCCAAACCGCTCCTCTTACAAATCCTGGATGCACCACAAACCCACAAGTAAATTTTGAAGGGTTTTCGTGTTGCACTTTTGCGTTAAAATCATTTTGAAAACGCAACGCCTGCTTCATTTCTTCAACACGTAAACCGTTTCCGTATAATTGTGAAAGGTTCAAAACCACGGCGTGATCTATTTTGAAACGCTCCATCCATTCCAACTTTTCATCCAAAAAAAAACTAGAATCCGTAACCGGACGGCTCCAATCTTTTTGAAGCATAAATTTTCGGTCTTTATCTACCCAGAAAATTTCTTTGTCCTGCATAAACTGAGGTATTTCCTCAGGATAAGGAAGTAGGTGCGAATGGCCGTTAATGCGTAGTTTTCGTTTCATATTCTTTATTTGCCCATCGACTTCGCTCAGGATAAACTTCGGCAGGGGTCTCGTTTAATTAATAATTTTTCGGAAGCTAAAGTTACAAACTTCTAGGGTTTAGACCTACAAGGTTGGAAAAACCTTGTAGGTCAGGATTCAACTCTTCCAGCGTTTCAAACGCTGGAAGAGTTAATTAAAGGCTTTTGGTGCGACCACCATCAACTGGAAGATTAATTCCGTTGATGTAGCTTGCAGCTTCACTAGCCAAAAATGCCACAGCATTTGCAATTTCGCCAGGTTGCGCAAAGCGTTTTGCGGGAACTAAGTTTTTCATAAAATCGCTAGCTTCTTTTTCGGTTTTATCCATCCGTTTTGCAGCGTTGCCAACAATATCTTCCAATCTATCTGTCGCTGTAAAACCTGGCAATACGTTGTTTACGGTAATTCCATACTGTCCCAATTCATTAGCCATTGTTTTGCTCCAACTGGCAACTGCCCCACGAATGGTGTTGCTTACACCAAGTCCGTCAATTGGTTGTTTTACTGAAGTTGATATTATATTTATTATCCTTCCGTAATCAGCCTCCTTCATTCCAGGAACTACGGCTTGTGCCAAAATTTGGTTGCAAACTACGTGCATTGAAAATGCTTTTTCAAATTCGTCAGTTCCTGCTGAAAAGATCGGGCCGCCTTTTGGACCACCTGTATTATTCACCAAAATGTGAAAAATTTTGTTGGAAACCGCGACTTCCACTTTGTCCTTTAACTGTTGTGGATTGGTGAAATCTGCTACAAAATAGTTGTGTTTTTGGCCTTTGTCGTGAGGAAGTTCTATTAATGTTTCCTTCAACTTTTCTTGATCGCGAGCCACCAAAGTTATGGTTGCTCCAAGTTTGGCAAGTTTAATTGCAGTTGCTTTTCCAATTCCTGCGGTACTGCCGCAGACTAGGGCGTTTTTATCTGTTAAGTCTAAATTCATATTTTTTAGTATTCAGTATTCAGTATTCAGTATTCAGTATTCAGTATTCAGTATTCGTTTTCGATTTGAGTTTCGTTTTCAATCGTATTTTATACACACATTCTTCGTCTCAGTAAAAAACCGAAGTGCTTCAAATCCGCCTTCACGACCCACGCCGCTGTCTTTCATTCCGCCGAAGGGAGTTCGTAAATCACGGTTTAGCCAAGTGTTTACCCAAACTATTCCCGCTTCAATTTCTTTTGAAATTCTCATTGTGCGGTTTAAATCGGTTGTCCAAAGTGTGGAAGATAAGCCATATTTAACCGAATTAGCCATTTGCAATACTTCTTCTTCAGTTTCAAAAGACATAATTGTAACAACTGGGCCGAAAATTTCTTCTTGATTTACACGACATTGATCGTCAAAAACTTCGATAATTGTTGGCTCTAAATAATAACCGTTTTCTAAATCTTTTACTGTTACTCGATTTCCTCCGTACAGTATTTTACCACCTTCCTTTTCGGCAATTTTAATATATGATTCTACTTTTTCGAGATGAGGTTTGGAAACTAAAGCTCCAATATTCGTTTCAGCATCAAACGGATTTCCGATTTTCAGTTGCTTTACCTTTTCAACAAAATCTTTTTTGAATTTTTCGAAAATCGGTTTTTCAACAAAAATTCTACTTCCGCAAAGGCAGATTTGGCCTTGGTTTGCGAAGGAAGAACGAACCGTAACTGCGAGCATTTTATCATAATCGCAATCTGCGAAGATGAGGTTTGGGTTTTTTCCACCTAGTTCCAACGATAGTTTTTTGAACATTGGAGCGGCAGTTCGAGCAATGTGTTCGCCGGTTTTTGTTCCGCCGGTAAAGGAAATTGCTTTAATGTTTTTATGTGCAACAATAGATTGGCCGGCAGAAGGTCCCGTGCCGTGAACAATATTCAAAACACCTTTTGGCAAACCTGCTTCGGTGCAGATTTCGCCTAAAAGAAAAGCGGTCATTGGAGTAACTTCGCTGGGTTTTGCAATAACGCAGTTTCCGGCGGCGATTGCTGGAGCGATTTTCCAAGAAAATAAATAAAGTGGAAGATTCCAAGGTGAAATACAGCCCACAACCCCAATAGGTTGGCGCAAGGTAAAATTCATAGTATTTAAACCTATACTTTCGTGAGCTTCACTTGAAAATTGGGTGATTGCATTTCCAAAAAACCGAAAGTTTGAAGATGCTCTCGGAATGTCAACGGACAATGCTAAACTAAGTGGTTTGCCGTTGTCTTTTGTTTCTGCTTCAGCCAAATCGACTAACTTTTCTTCGATTAAATCTGCGATTTTCAGAAGAATGCGGCTCCGTTCGTCGATGGTTGTATTACTCCATTTTGGGAAAGCCTCTTTTGCGGCTTGGTATGCACTTTCAATATCTTCTTGATTTGAATTAGCTATTTGGGAATACACTTCGCCGTTGGACGGATTATAGTTATCCAACCATTTTTTTGAAAGTGGTTCAACGTATTCGCCGTTTATGTAGTTTAGGATTTTCAATATAAATTTTGTTTCAGACCTAACAGGTTTTAAGAACCTGTTAGGTCTTATTTTTACTGATTACTGTTATTGCCAACTGTTACTTATTTCCCTTAACTGGAAAATAAGCCATCGCCTTAATCTCAACTATCAACTGCGGATGTGGCAATTGATGCACTGCAACAGTAGTTCTAGCTGGACCCGTTTCCTTATTAAAATATTCTGAATACACTTGGTTGTAACCTCCAAAATCATTCATATTTACCAAAAAGCTGGTTACGTCCACAATATCTGCCATCGTAGCGCCTTCAGTGGCTAGGTAATCTTTTATGTTTTCTAGAACGGCTCGCGTTTGTTCCTTAATATCGAAATGCATTGTGCCCATTTCGTCAATTTTATTCACGCCCGCAATAGTATTGTCGGGCAAACGTGAACTCGTTCCACTAACAAATAAAAAATCTCCTGCACGCTTAATGTGCGGATATGCGCCTCTTGGCGTAGCTTTTCCTTCTACTAATCTGCTTTTGTTACTCATAATTTTATGTTTTATCCAAACGCCACTTCATCATCGTGAAGAATGGCTTGGGTTTCTTTTTTTACTAGCTCTAGTTTTTCTTTTAAAGACATTTCTTCTGTGAGTTTCCCATCATCCAAAAGATTCAAAATTGCTTTGTCCTGAGCTCTTCCGCGTTTCATTGCTTCGGAGTAACTTATTGATTCTTTAAAGGTAACCAAAGAATATTTGCTGTAATATTCTTCAGGAAATTCGGCTTCAAAAGCGGTTTCTAGCTTTCTTTTATTTTGAAAGATTTCCATAGCGGTGTGCTCTTTCATTTCGTGGAAATTATCTACCGCTAAATCTGCAATTGCGTCTGTGTCATTTATTCGCTTCGACTCGTATTCCTTTAAAATTGTGTTCCAATTAATGTTTTCTTCCGAAGCATATTTCTCGAGAATTTCATCAAAAACCACAACGTCTTCAAAGGAAGCGTTCATTCCTTGCCCATAAAAAGGAACTATTGCGTGTGCGGCATCGCCCAGCAATAGCACTTTTCCGAAGCTATTCCAAGGGGAACATTTTACGGTTCCGAGCGGGCCGATTGGGTTGTTGAAAAATTCTTCTGAAAGGTTTGGAATCATTTCGACCACATCTGGATATTCTTTGTTGAAATATTCGTGAACCATTTCTGGCGTTGTCAAATTGGCGAAACAATAGTCGTTGTTTTCATAAGGTAGAAAAAGTGTTACGGTAAAACTTCCGTCCAAATTTGGTAGTGCAATCAACATATCTTCACCTCGAGGCCAAATATGTAAAGCGTTTTTATAAGTTCTGTAACCGTTATTTTCAGCAGCTGGAATTTCGAGTTCTTTATAGCCGTGACCAAGCCATTGTTGCGAAAAGCTAAAGAGAAATTTGTGGTTTTCATACATATTTTTACGAACCGCAGAGCCTGCGCCGTCGGTTCCAAAAATTACATCTGCAGAAATGGTTATCTCCTTATCGGAATTAAATTCTTTAAAAACAGCTGAAGCATTTTCCAAATCCACATTTTCGCAAGCATGGTTGAAAATGATTTTTACGTTAGGCATTTTTTCTGCTTCGTCTAACAAAAGCATGTTCAAACCAGGACGAGAAACTGAGTTTATATATTCATTTTTTCTACCGCTATAAGGACTTAGAAAAGTGTTACCAGCCTTATCGTGAATCATTCGCCCGTTCATTGGGATGCAGAGTTTTTTTGCAGCTTCTTCAACGCCTGCTATACGTAAGCCGCGTAAACCGCGATCACTTAAAGCTAGATTTATAGAACGTCCAGCGTCTTGTATGATTTTTCGTAAATCGGGTCGTTTTTCAACCAAAGTTACTTGAAAGCCGCGTTGTGCCATTCGTAAAGCAAGAAGGCTTCCGCAGAGGCCAGCGCCGATGATTAGGATATTTTGGTTTTTACTCATATTTTATTTTTTTGGACATAAGACGGTAGGATTTAGGACGTAGGACAAATATTGCAGATTATTAGTCCTACATCCTATGTGAATGAGTCTTATGTCATTTTTTCAATACTTCTTTCAGCTTTTCAGAAAACTTAAAAACATCTTCAAAACTATTATAAAGTGGGGCAGGAGCAATACGAATTACGTCTGGCTCGCGCCAATCGCTGATTACGCCAGCTTCGGTTAGTTTTGTATGTAATCTTTTGTCAGCATTTTTCACTTGTATTGAAAGCTGACAACCGCGTTCCTCAGGGTTTCTAGGTGTAATTACGTTGATGGCTTCGTTTTTCATTTCGTCCAATAGAAACTCTAAATAACCTGTAAGTTTTTCAGATTTCTTCCGAATGTTTTCGAAACCAGCTTCTGCAAAAGTGTCTAAAGAAGCTCTAATTGCAGCCATTGAAAGTATTGGTGGATTGCTTAATTGCCAGCCTTCAGCACCAGGAAGCGCATCAAAATCTTTTCGCATATTGAAACGCGTTTTTTTGTTATGTCCCCACCAACCTGCAAAACGGTTTAATTTTTCGTTGTTGGCGTGGCGTTCGTGAACAAAACATCCGCCCAAACTTCCAGGGCCGCTGTTTAAATACTTATAGGTGCACCAAACGGCGAAATCGGCTCCGGTTTCGTGAAGATTTGGTTGAATATTTCCTGCGCCGTGCGCCAAATCAAAACCAACCATACACTTATATTTATGACCGAGTTCGGTAATTTTTTTCAGCGGAAAAGATTGGCCTGTGTAATAATTGGTGCTTCCAATCATTAATAAAGCAATCTCGTTTCCGTGTTGTTTCATTATTTCTTCTAAATCTTCAAAACGGCAGAGTTCTTCGCCCTTTCTGGGTTTCCAGAGAATTAGAGCATCTTTTATATCTACTCCGTGAAACTTCAACTGACTTTCCACAGCGTATTTATCACTCGGGAAAGCATCACTTTCCACCACAATTTTATATTTCGTTTTTGTGGGTTGGTAAAACGAAACCATCATTAAATGAAGATTGGTAGTTAAAGTGTTCATCACAACAACTTCCGAAGGTTTCGCGCCAACGATTTTCGCCATATTTTCGGCTAAAAATTCGTGGTACGGAAGCCAAGCATTTTTTGCTTCGGTGTGACCTTCAACTCCAAACTTTGCCCAATCATTTAAGACTTCCTGAATATATTCTGAAGTAATTTTTGGTTGTAATCCGAGGGAATTTCCGCAGAGATAAACCATTTCTTCCCCAAAATCGTTTTTTGGAATGTGAAATTTATTTCTGAATGAAGCTAAGGAATCCTCGGCATCTTGTTTTCTAGCGTATTCTATATTGTTTTGGAACATTCGTGTAGGTTGTGTTTTTTCAGCTTTTCACAAAAATAGCAATTAATTTTTAGCTTCTTTTTTAACTGAAATATTTGTAAAATACAATTTGAAATTACCCGTACTGTCTTTATGCGTTTTGGCTATTTCAAGTCCGTTGAAGTTTTCATAATCTTCCCAAGTTGTTATCATTGAAGGTTCTTCGGCGTTTCCTTTTCTATAAATCCACTCTTTTATTTTGAAGTTTTTATCGTAGAAAAAATCATAAGCATCGCCAGGAGTATAGCCTCCTTCATTTTTATAGACAATGGTAAGTTGATTTAATGTTTCCTTTGAAATTGGAGCTTCAACATTTTCTTTTTCTGAAAAAGTGGTGCCTGCATCCCAAACAAGCTGAAAAGGAGCCAATAGCCAGTATTTGTCGTTAATAAATCCGGCATCGGTTTGCTTAGTTAAGCTGTCCATTGTTGAGCGGTTGTAATTTTCAGAGATACCTTCAGAAGAAATTGATGAGATATCTCCCGTTTTAGGCTTCCAAATCCAAGATCGATCAAAATGATTTTCACCACGATCTACGTTGAAAGTGAACGCTATTTCTGAAACGTCTTTCCAGTTTTCATTACCGTTGGCGTTGGCTATTTTTTCAGCGGTTGTTAATTTTTCTTCGGAAATTAAAGGTTCAATTTCAGTTTTTTTAGAATTTTTATTGTTACAGGAAATTAATGTAATTGCAATAAGGGAGATGTAAAATATTCTTTTCATAATTTAATTATTTTAAGTAAAAATACTCAAACCAACAGTGCTTTCATATTTTTTGTAAATTTATAATATGGAAAAAGCGATAAAATACACGAACGGCGAACTTACAGCAGTTTGGAAACCTACTCTTTCCATACATTCCGCAAACTGCGTGCATGGTTTACCTGAAGTTTTTAAACCTAAAGAAAAACCATGGATACAAACTGAAAATTCTTCAACTGAAAAAATCATTAAAACTGTTGGCAATTGCCATAGTGGCGCCTTAAGTTATTTTATGAATGCTACTGGGAATGTTGAAAACCCTTCAGAAAATAGCGCTGAAAATACTAAAGTTGAGATTGTTAAAAATGGTCCTTTAATGGTTTATAGCACCCTTTCGGTAACTTATGACCATGGTTATGAAGAGCAAAAATCAAAAGTCACAGCATTTTGTCGTTGTGGCGATAGTGCCAAAAAACCATTTTGTGACGGAGCACATAAACAACATTCTTGGGAATAGTTATTTCAAAATAAAGAAGAACTGCGGTAATAAATTTGTAAATGGTAATTATGAAAAGACAGCTCAATTATTATTTGTAGTTTTATAAGTCTTTAACCTCAAAAATCCTTATTAGCATGCGAATAATTGATAACAAAGAACAAAACAGATTCGAGACCACAATTGATGGTCATAAAGCAATTATTGAATACTCTGTTTTGCCAGGTATTTTATCATTAAATCATACCGAGGTTCCCAAAGAGCTTGCAGGGCAAGGAGTGGCGGGCGAAATGACCGAAAAAGCTTTATTGGAGATCGAACTTCGCGGTTTGAAAGTAATACCCAAGTGTTCTTTCATAAAAAGTTATATAGACAAACACCCTGAATGGAAATCTATACTTGCAGAAAAATAACAACTGAAAAGCCCTTTCAAAAAAATTGAAAGGGCTTTTAATAAATTTTGGAAATTAAAATTAATCTACTGCATCTTCAATGTCGTCTGCAACATCTTCTATTTTGTCGCCCACAGTTTTCTTTTCGCGACAACTTGTAAAGCCAGTACTCATTAAACCGGCAGCAAATAAAATTAGAAATACTTTTTTCATCTTGATTTGTTGTTTAGTGTTAATTTAGTTTAAAATAATTATGGTCTACGGCCAGTTGCCAATCGGTACAGAATACCAATAATAGCCAAAACCAATAAAATGTGAATTAGACTACCAACGGCTTCACCGAAACCGAAATAACCTACGAGCCATCCTATAATAAGGAGAACTACGATTAACCAAATAATGTCGCCCATAAAGTAATAATTTTTGAAGTTAGTATTTTTTAAATTTACAACAAAAGTGTTAATGTTTCAATCATTTCAAACGATTTGATTACAAATAATCAAAATTGTTAGAGATTGTGGCTTTAGAGCTAATTTTTTTATTTTTATCTAAATGATAATTTATGAAATTTAATAATGAGTTTGACACAAATCGAGAGACTTGGAATGCTAAAGTGGCAATTCACGCAGACAGTGAATTCTATGATTTGGCTACTTTCAAAAAAGGGAAATCTTCATTGAATTCGTATGAACTAAAAGCACTGGGAGATGTTTCTGGGAAAAGTTTACTTCATCTTCAATGCCATTTTGGGCAAGATACTTTTAGTTTTAGTCGTCTGGGAGCTAAATGCACAGGAGTAGATATTTCTGATGAAGGAATAAAACTTGCGACACAGTTGAACGGTGAATTAAATCTTGACGCGAAATTTGTTTGTTGTAATGTTCTAGATACTTCACAGTTTATTTCAGAAAAGTTTGATATTGTGTTCACAAGCTATGGAACCATTGGTTGGTTGCCAAATTTAAAGCCTTGGGCAAAGATGATTTCAGAAAGATTGAAGCCAGGTGGATTCTTTTATATTGTTGAATTTCATCCTATAGCTTGGATGTTTGATTATACTGTTTCACCACCCGTTATGAAATATGGCTATGCTCAAGAAGAGGCTATTTATGAAGAATATGACGGAACTTATGCCAATAAGGATTCGAAAATGATAAGCAAAGAATATGGTTGGAATCACAGTTTAGGGGAAGTGATAACGGCGCTTTCTGAAGCTGGGCTTCATATTGAATATCTTAGGGAATATGATGCTTCGCCTTATTATATTTTTCCAGAACTGTTAAAGACGGCGGATGGAATGTTTGAACTGCAAAGCAAATTATACCCTTTGATTTTTGAAGTGAAAGCCACTAAAAAAACCTAACAGCGTCATTGCGATCCCGATTGCTATCGGGATCGCAATGACGCTGTTAGGTTTATAATTGGGGAAGTAGTAATTAGTGTTCTTGGTTTTTCTTCAACAACTCAGGAAATTTTTGTTTAAACTTATTTATTCTCGGAATGGAAACATTCTGGATATAAGGGTTTTCTGGATGTTTTTTTTCATAATTCTGATGATAGTTTTCCGCGTCCCAAAATTTTTGAAAGGGCATGATTTGCGCAGCAACTACTTCTCCATCTAGTTGTTTGTTTAAAGCCGCGACTTTTTCATCAATAATTTTCTTTTCCTCATCGTTTTGATAAAAAATAATAGAACGGTATGAAGTGCCACGATCTGGTCCTTGACCGTTTACTTGAGTTATGTTTTGTGAACCGAAATACACATCCACCAATTGTTTAAAACTTATAACTTCTGGATCGTAAATTACTTCTAGAGCTTCAGCGTGATCTCCGTGATTTTCGTACGTTGGGTTTTGCTCTTTTCCACCGCTATAGCCAGAAATTGCTTCTTTAACACCTTCTACGCTTTCGTAAACAGCTTCCAAACACCAAAAACAACCACTAGCAAAATATGCTTTTTTCAATCCATTTATAGCTTCGGTTTGAACGGGTGCTTGCTCTTTTTGAGCTATTGCTTCGGCTTCTTTATTTGTTTCGTTTGAAGGTTTGCACGCTCCTTGAAGTGAGAGAAGGAAAATGCTACATACTAAAATTGCGATCTTTTTCATTTTGATTATTTTTTGTAGAGTTGGTCTTAAATAAAGTCAAAACCTTGCAATCAATATAAAAAAAAGCCCTCACTTTATGTGAAGGCTTTGTTATAATTGGGTTTATTTGTTTACTTAAGCTTCGTAAACATAGATTCCATCTTCTCACGTTCTTCGTTTGCAAGATCTGGATCTACCAAAATACGACCGCTGTGCTCGTCAGTAATTATTTTTTTGCGACTTGCAATTTCCATCTGCACTTGTGGTGGAATGGTAAAGAAAGATCCACCAGAAGCGCCACGCTCTACAGCTACAACCGCTAAACCATTTTTTACATTGGTTCGGATTCTTTTATATGCTTTTATAAGACGCGCTTCAATTTGAGTTTCAAATTTTTCAGATTCCTTAATAAGGGTTTGCTCTTCCTTTTCGGTTTCTTTCAAGATTTCATTAAGCTCGCTTTGTTTGTGTTTCAAGTGCTCGGAACGTTCATCAAAACGACCTTTAGTGTCTTCTATAACTTGCGTTTTTTGCTCTATTTGCGCACGGAATTCTTTGATATTCTTTTCAGCAAGCTGTATTTCAAGTTCTTGGAATTCAACTTCTTTGCTTAAAGAATTGTATTCGCGGTTATTGCGAACGTTATCCTGTTGTGTTGTGTATTTTTTGATGAGTGTTTTAGACTCTTCAATACTGTTCTTTTTTTCCTTGATTTGGTCTTCAATAACTTCAAGATCTGCTTTCAGTTTTTCAAGACGGGTATTCATTCCTGCCACTTCGTCTTCAAGATCTTCAACTTCCAATGGAAGTTCGCCACGAACGTTTCTAATTTCATCAATTCTTGAGTCAATAAGTTGTAGATCGTAAAGGGCTCTTAACTTCTCTTCAACAGTAATTTCTGTTTTTGTTGCCATAAATTATAAATAGCTAATAGGATTGGTATTTGTTTGTGATAAAAGGACTGCAAAATTAGTGATTTTTTTCTTAAGGAAAGAATGTAAAAGCTCTTTTGTGAATTGTTCACTTTCATAATGACCAATATCCGCCAGAAGCACCGTGTTTTCTGCCTTGAAGAAGTCGTGATACTTAAAATCTGCCGAAATAAAAGCATCTGCACTCGCGTTTTTTGCGACTTCAATGGCAAAACTTCCGCTTCCGCCAAGCACTGCAACTTTTTTTATTGGCTTTTCTAGCAATGCTGAATGACGAACGCAATCGGTTTTCATCGTTCTTTTTAGAAATTGTAAAAACTCTTTTTCATCTATAGCTTTATCAAATTCGCCAATCATTCCCATCCCCAAATGTTGGTTTTGGTTTTCGAGTGTGGTAATTTCATAAGCAACTTCTTCATAGGGATGAGATTCAAATAGTGCTTTCAGAATGTTATTTTGAAGATGTTTCGCAAACGTAATCCCAATCTGAGTTTCTTCTTCAAAATGAATTTCTCCTTTTTTTCCTATTACCGGACTTGAAGCGTCATTTCCTTTAAAACTACCTTTACCTTCAATGTTAAAGCTGCAATTTTCATAATTGCCAATGTTTCCAGCGCCAGCGGCAAAAAGTGCGTTCTGAACGTTTTCAGCATCTTTTGAAGGAACAAAAGTGATGAGTTTTTTTATGGTTTCGTTTTGAGGAATTAATACTTTACGATTCTTAAGGCCCAGTTTTTCACAAATCATAGCATTCACGCCATTCCACGAATTATCAAGCGCCGTGTGGTTTGAAAATATGGCTATGTCGTGCTTTATTGCTTTTTGGACTACACGCTCAACGTAGGTTTTTCCAGTGATTTTCTTCAGTCCCGAAAATACAATAGGATGAAAACTCACAATGAGGTTGCAATTATTTTCAATGGCTTCATCTACAACATTTTCCAAAGTATCTAACGTTACCAATATTCCCGAAACAGTTGCATTTGCATCGCCAACTAGCAATCCTGTATTATCAAAATCTTCGGAATAGGCGAGTGGAGCTAGTTCTTCAAGTAGCGAAATGACTTCTTTTACCTTCATTTTTTTACATTTTCAGTAAAGATAACAGTTTGCTGAATTTTTACGGACTTCTATTTTCAGTTTAAAGTAATAACAGTTTTCAGCGGAATTAGTACTTTCGTTAGATGAATTTTCTGCGGAAGTTATTATTTCCTTTTTCATTGCTGTATGGCGGCATTACGGCGCTTCGCAATGTGATGTACAACAAAGGTTGGCTAAAAAGCAAGTCTTATGATCTTCCAGTAATTTGCGTTGGAAATCTCTCCACTGGCGGAACCGGAAAATCGCCAATGATTGAGTTTCTGGTTTCTTTTCTGAAAGAAGATCACAAAATTGCCGTTTTGAGTCGTGGTTACAAGAGGAAAACAACAGGTTTTTTAGAGGTTTTAGCAAATAGTTCAGTTGAAAAAGTAGGCGACGAACCTCTTCAGTTTAAAAAGAAATATCCTAATATCACTGTAGCCGTTTGCGAGGAACGTCAAACGGGAATTGAAAAGCTCAAAAATATGGTAGATGTTATTTTGCTAGACGATGCTTTTCAACATAGAAAGGTAAAGGCTTCATTGAATATTTTACTCACTTCTTTTGATAGTTTGTATTGCAATGATTGTATGCTTCCAGCGGGGAACCTTCGTGAGCCTAAGTTCGGCGCAAAACGAGCAAACATAATTGTGGTTACAAAATGTCCTGAAAATATTGATGAATCAAAAATTGAAGCGATAAAACAAAAGTTGAATCCGAAACCACATCAACAAATTTATTTTTCGAAGATTGGTTACAGCGCTGAGATTATGAATGCTAAGGAAGTAAAATCACTTGATTATTTGATGGATAAAGAATTTCTTTTAGTTACAGGAATTGCAAATCCAAAACCATTGGTTTCTTTTTTGAAGAAAAAAGGATTGAAATTTGAAGAAAAGTCTTTTCCAGATCATCATAATTTCACAACTTCAGAAATAGAGAAACTTAAGAACCATCAATTGATTCTAACAACTGAAAAAGATTTTATGAGGTTGCAAAGTATTACCAATTCAGTGGAAATTTATTATTTACCTATTAGAACAGAAATTTTGAAGGATGGAGAGGAAGACTTCAAAAATAGAATATTACGAGGAGTAAAATTAAAAGATTAATTATTTCAACTATTGTTAATTACTGTTCAGTACGTTTTGTATTTTCTTGAAAAACTCTTCTGTGTTGAAAGGTTTTGGGATGAATTCATTAAAACCAGCCTTGTAAAAATCTGCTAAATTTTCTTCAATTGTAACGGCAGATAAGGCGATAATAGGTACAATATTATTGAACTCTCGAATTTTTTTAGTGGCCTCAATACCACTTATTCCTGGCATATAAATGTCCATTAATATTACACTAAAGTCTCCTTGTTGAACCTGTTTTATTGCTTCGGCGCCGTTATCTACCACTGTACAAATCATTTTTTTTCTCTCAAGGATTTTTTTGGTTATCATTTGATTAATCTTGTTATCCTCTACTATTAGGACAGATTTATTCTCAAATATATCGTTCTCAATAATTACTTCTATTTCATTTATTTCTTTTTGTTTTTCCTCGTTTTCTGAAATTTCATAACTTATATTGAACCAAAACTTAGAACCTTTGCCTAGTTCACTTTCTAGGAATATTTCGCTACCCATAAGTTCCAAAAGATTTTTAACAATCGATAAACCAAGGCCTGTTCCGCCATATTTTCGATTAATTTGAAGTGAACCTTGTGTAAAGGATTCAAAAATGGATTTCTGCTTTTTCATGGAAATTCCAATACCGTTATCTTCAATTTCAAAACGAATTTCTATCTGTCTTGCTCTTTTTTCAACGGTTTTTACACGAACAGAAATATCTCCGTTATCCGTAAATTTGATTGAATTGCTTATAAGGTTAATAAGAACTTGGGTTAATTTTAGCGAATCACCTATTACTTTATCTGGTAAGGTATTGTCATATTCATAATGTATGGTGTTGTTTTTTAATTCAATCGATTCTTTCAGCGCAATAAGCACACTATCAATTCGCCTTTTTAAAAGAAAGGGGATTTTTTCAATTTCTACCTTGCTAGCTTCAAGCTTGTTAAGGTCAAGAATATTGTTGATAAGTGAAAGTAAATATTCTCCCGAAAATTTAAGAGAACTGAGATGTTCATTTTGTTCGGGTTTTGGGTCTTCCATCAAAAGCAAATGGGTTAATCCAGTGACTGTATATATAGGTGTTCGTAGCTCATGAGTTATTGTTGAAAGAAATTGCGCTTTGGCACGTGATGCTTTTTCCGCTTTTTCCTTTGCTTCCTGTAGTTCTGTATTTTTTTCTTTTAAAAGTGCGTTTGCATTAGCCCGTAATTTATTGTTCTTGTATAGTGAAAGCGTTAATAATGATAGTATTAATATCAAAGCAATACTTAGCCAGCCTATAAGTTTTCCTAAAAAAATTGATTTTTCTTGTTTTTTAATATTTTGCTCCTGACTGGCAATTGTTCCTTTTAAATCTCCAATTGCCGATTCAGACTGAATGCCGCTTTCAATTGCTTTTAAATGATTTTGGTGCAGTGAATCTTTTTGACTGAAATAATAATTTAGCTCATCTTCAGCCAATTTTTCTTTCTTTTCAGCAATTAAAATTTGTGAATTAATGCGGTGCTTTTCAATCAAAAATTTTGAGAAACCTTGTGAAGATGCAGTTTCTATAGCTAAACTTAAAAATTGTTTGGCTTCAGCGATTGGTTTTGGATAGTCTTTTGGACTTATTAGCGAAAGTGCATCAGCCAGATTGCTATATGCAGCTGTTTCTTGGTAGCTTAAGGACTGTTCTTTAAAGTATTTTGCAGCAGATTTTAAATCTTCTATAGCATCAGCATACTTGCCAGTATGAAGCGATAGAAGACCGTGGCCGAAGTTCGTGTTTGTTTTAATATTTTTATCACCGAGTATTGCAGATATTGAATCTGCTTTGGATAAATATAAGTTCGATTTTGAGTATTCCCTAGATGCTATAAGTATTATGGCATAAAGATTATAACCCTCAGCAATTTTGTATTGATTTCGATAGATTTTTGCGTTTTTAATGGCCTCTTGAACCTGTATCTCTGCTTTGTCATAATATTCCAAATTGTAATAAAGTTTAGCAGTGCTGAGTTCAACATCGGGTTTATAGGTTTTGTATCTGGGGAGAATGGTTAGCTTATGTGCGTCATTCAAACTTTTTACAGCTTCAATGAAATCTTCTTTTTCCAGTGCTTTCGTAGCCCTATATTGCAACTGTTTTATTAAGACAATTGTGTCATGAACTTGGATTGAATAAGAATTATTCGAAAACAGTATGCACAAGAACAACGGCACGAGAAATCTGAATTTCGAAATGTCTGAATTCATGAGGTATGTTTAAGAAAGATAATAAATATAGCTATTTAGCCGAAATTCTTTCAATTAAATTGATAATTCTAGATGAATAGCCTATTTCATTGTCATACCACCCAATTATTTTTACCATTTTACCAATTACTGAAGTCATTTCCGCATCAAAAATACAAGAATGTGGGTTGCCCACAATATCTATGGAGACTATAGGGTCTTCGATGTATTCAAGTATTCCTTTTAGGGAAGTTTCGGAAGCTTTTTTGAAAGCATTATTTATTTCTTCAATCGAAACCTCCTTCTTTACATTAAGGGTAACGTCTGTCAACGAGCCGTTCGGAACCGGTACACGGATGCCACAACCGCCAATAACATTGGAAAGTTCCGGAAATATTTTGGTTAAAGCTTTTGCTGCACCTGTGGTCGTGGGAACGATGGATTGGCCAGCAGCACGGGCACGGCGTAAGTCGCGGTGTGGCTGATCGTGAAGGCTTTGATCTGTGGTGTAGGAATGAATTGTTGTGATGTAAGCCTGTTCAATACCGCAAAGTTCATTGATTATTTTCAGCATTGGTGCGGCATTGTTCGTGGTACAAGAAGCATTGGAAATAATTAAATCCGTTGATTCTAGAATTGAATCGTTCACCCCAAGAACAACCGTTTTTATATCATCATCCAAAGGCGGAACTGATAGAATTACTTTTTTGGCTCCGTTTTTTAAATGGTTTTCTAGTTGCTTTTTACTTTTGAATTTGCCTGTGCATTCAATAACTAGGTCAATATTTCCCCAACGGATGTCTTCAATATTTTTTTCCGAAGAAAATTTTACCTTTTTTCCAGCAACGGTAATTTCATTTTCTGAATGTGATATTTCTTCTTTTAAAACCCCGTGAATACTGTCATACTTTAAAAGATGACTTAATGTTTTTGCATCTGCTAAATCATTTACAGCAACAACTTCTATGGAAGGATGGTTAATTAATAACCTGAAAAGATTACGGCCAATGCGACCAAAACCATTAATGCCAACAGTTGTTTTGCCTTCCATTTTAGTAGTATTTATAAGGTAAGATGTTTTTGAGCCTTGTATGAAGAACGTACCAAAGCACCGCTTTCCACGTGACGAAAACCAAGATCTAAACCGATTGTTTCATATTTTTTGAATTGTTCTGGAGTAATAAATTCCTTAACTGGTAAGTGCTTTTTTGAAGGTTGCAAATATTGACCGATGGTTAAAATATTCAGTCCAACATTTTTTAAATCCTGCATCGTTTGCAAAACTTCATCTTCTCTTTCGCCCAAACCGAGCATAATCCCAGTTTTTGTACGTTGTACGCCAGACTGTTTTAAATAATTTAAAACTTCCAAACTTCTTTCATACTTCGCTTGAATCCGAACTTCACGTGTTAACCTTTTTACGGTTTCCATATTGTGACTAATCACTTCAGGCTTTACCGCGATTATTCGATCTATATTTCGCGTGTTTCCTTGAAAATCTGGAATCAAGGTTTCCAAAGTAGTTTCGGGATTCATTCTTCGGATTGCTTTTACGGTTTCTGCCCACATTATGGAGCCCATATCCTTTAAATCGTCTCGATCTACGGAAGTTACAACCGCGTGTTTAATGTTCATGATTTTTATGGAGCGCGCCACTTTTTCGGGTTCGTCCCAAGCTACTGTTTCTGGTCTTCCAGTTTTTACACCGCAAAAACCGCAGGAACGGGTACAAATATTGCCAAGAATCATAAAAGTTGCTGTGCCTTCGCCCCAACATTCGCCCATATTTGGGCAACTTCCAGAAGTGCAAATCGTATTCAGTTTATATTTATCTACCAAACCACGAAGTTCTGTGTATTTTTTTCCGGTGGGTAGTTTTACACGTAACCATTTCGGTTTTGGTGCGGGTTTTTGAATTTCCAAAGTTTCTATGCTCATAAGGTTAACAAAAGTACAAAAATGAAGCGCTATAATTGAGTAAAGAAAAGAGAAGAAAGAAAAAAGAAGAAATAGATGAAACTTATTCTTTGGCTCTTTGGAATTTGGAGTTTGTTTTTTAGGTTTTATTCCTTCTTTATAATAATTTCAGCGAGAAGTTTGCGGGCCCGAAGCAATCTCACTTTTACGTTGTTCAAAGGCTCTTCCAACGTTTCCGAAATTTCGTTATAGCTCATTTCATGGAAAAAACGAAGGTTTATTACTTCTTGATAATGAGGTTTGAGCTGCTTTATGTATCGCAACAATTCTGCCAGATTCTGCTCTTTAATCAGCTTATCTTCAGGAGTGGGCGAGTGGTCTGGTATTTTCTGAACTTGCTCGTTAGAAGTGTCTGTTGTGTTGGAATAAATAGATGCATTTTTTTTACGCGTTTTGTCTATTTGAATGTTTTTTGAAATAGTAACAAGCCAAGTAGAGAAAGTATAATTTTCGTCAAAAGTTTCAATTTTGTCGAAGGCTTTGGCGAAAGTTTCAATAGTAATATCTTCTGCTTCGTATTCATTGCGAACTCTTTTCAGTTGAAAACCAAAGACTTCATTCCAATAAAAGTCCAACAGAAATTTAAAAGCTTCCTGCTTTCCTTTTTTTGCTTTTTCTATCTGGTGGTATATTTCTTCTGAAGTTATTTCCATCGCGAGTTTTTTTCGCCTTTGTTGGAAATAAAGATACTTAATTGAGTGAAAACTAAAAACAATTCATAAAAAGGAATGAGTGGAACCAAGTCATTTTCCTTAAGTTTTTTAGCGGCATTGCCAATAATAATGTACTGAAAAGCAATTCTAATTATAATAATTCCTAAGCCAAAAGCCCAAAAATTTGTTAGTAAACTTATGGGTGCCAACAACCAAAACAAAAAATTACAACCGTAATAGACCGCCAAAAGAAACCGATGTTTTGGCTTATAAAGTTTTGCGGTAGAATAATGTCTTTTTTTCTGAATGAGCCATTTCTTCTTCTTTTTCTTCGGAAATGAATAGGTGAAAGCTTCTGGTTCCACACAAATTTCAACGTTTTGAGAAGTTGCGGCTTCATTTACAAAAAGATCATCATCGCCAGAAGGAATTTTTATATGGCTCATAAAACCTTTATTTTCATAATAAAGATTGCTTGTATAGGCCAAATTACGACCAACACCCATATAAGGGTTTCCAGTTTTAGCATAAGAAAAATACTGAACCGCTGTCATCAAAGTTTCAAAACGGATCATTTTGTTTAAAAATCCGGGACTTTTTTCATAAGCTCCATAACCCAAAACTAATTGTTTTTCATCGGAGAATTTAGCGGACATTGTTGCCAACCATTCTGAAGAAGCTGGGTAACAATCGGCATCTGTAAAAACGAGGCGTGAATTTTTTGCGCGTTTAATACCTAAAGTCAGTGCATATTTTTTGTTTGCCCAAAATGCCTCGTTGTTTTTTACATCAACAATCTGGATGCGTGGATCATTTTCAGCAAAACCTTTCATCACTTTCAATGTTTCGTCAATTGAAGCATCGTTTATGAGTATGATTTCAAAGTTTGGATAATCTTGTTGTTGCCAAAGTGGAATGTTTTTTTGAAGATTTTCAGCTTCATTTTTGGCACAAACTATAAGGGAAACTGGATATTTTTCTGAAGAACTTTTTTCTGCAGTTTTTAAAAAAGCAAGTTTCGAGAAGAAGAGGAAATAAATGCAGTTAATCAACGCAACAGCGCCGAAAACGTAAAGTAGCACCATAAATATTTACGATTGTAGTCCCGATAGCTATCGGGATGGATTTTGGAATTTATTTGCTGTTGGACGCTTCCAGTTTGTGACTGTCTTCTGCGCAATTTTCAAACTGGTCTGGAGTTTTTCCGCAGAAGCCACAAGACGCTCCTTCTTTGTTTAAAAAAGGGCTTTGACTAGCACAGGTTCCAGCAAATTTTCCGTCCTTCTTTGCCCAAAGTTTTATTGCGATTCCTGCTACTGCAAGTAATAATAATGCTAGGGTGATAAGTAAAAGTTTCATCTGTTTAAATTTGACTACAAAAATACAATCTTTCTACTTGTTTCGCTCGGAATTTAAGTATTTTTAGCCTCCATTTTAAATATATTAACAATGCAAAAACTATTCATTTTTCTATTTCTTTCAATGTTTACTTTACTCACGTTTTCATGTAAAAACGAGACACAAGAAGCTAAAAAAATAGAAGCTGACAGTGCGGTAATAGATACTATTCAGAAGCCGCCAGTGAAACGCGCACCTAAAAAGGATTTAACATCTGAAGATATTGCAATGTTGACAAGCGCAATGGCTCGCATAATGAACGAACCACAATTAAAAAAGTTTGCAAGTTATCTTGTAACGGCAGATTTGGCGAATCAGCTTTCTAAGGAAGAAGGACCATTTACAGTTTTTGGGCCTACAACTGCGGCGCTAGCATCTTTAACTACTGAAAAGAAAACCTTTCTTTCAAACCCTGAGAACATAGCAAAACTTGAAGAATTGTTGAAATCTCACATTGTCACAGGAAAATTGGATAGAGCAACACTTTTGCAAACCATCAACAAAAGTGGAAAAGCAAAACTGAAAACCTTAGCTGGTATTACCTTAATCGCCACAAAATCTGGTGATGATATTATTGTTTCTGATGGAGAAGGCGTTACTGCAAAAATTATAAAAGGTAGTGTTGAAGGTTCCAACGGAGTAGTTTACATTGTTGATAGCGTGTTTAACGCGAACTAAAAAACGTTTACTTCAGGTTCAATAAAAATTCCAGTCATTTCTCTGACCTTTTTTTGCACGGTCATGGCTAGTTGCCAAATTTCTGCTCCTGTTGCGTTTCCGTAATTGACCAAAACTAAGGCTTGGTTTTTATGTACGCCTGCATCACCAAAACGTTGGCCTTTAAATCCTGCTTTTTCAATCAACCAACCTGCTGGAATTTTAAATCCTGTAGGTGAAAGTTCATAAAATGGTGCTTCGGGAAAATTCCTTCTAAACTCTTGAAAAGTTTCAGAATCTACTACCGGGTTTTTGAAGAAACTGCCGCTATTTCCCAACACTTTCGGGTCTGGAAGTTTTGCCTGTCGGATGGCAATTACTGCCTCAGAAATATCTTTTATTGTTGGATTTTGAATATTTCTTTCAGCTAAATTCTTCTGAATATCACCGTAAGAAATACTGGTTTTGTGATCTTTTTTTGTCAGTTTGAAGATTACACTTGTAATAATGTATTTTCCCTTCGCTTCATTTTTGAAGATTGAATTTCGGTACTCAAAAGCACATTCGTCTTTTGTGAATGCTCTTTCGTTTAAAGTTTCGATTTCAACGGTATTGCAACTTTCGAAAGTATCTTTTAACTCGACACCATAAGCACCAATGTTTTGAATTGGCGCTGTACCAACATTTCCGGGGATTAACGAAAGATTTTCTAAACCACCAAAATCATTCAGTATGCAATATTGAACAAAGTCATGCCAATTTTCGCCAGCCATTGCTTTTACAAAAACTTCGGTTTCGGTTTCTTTTAAGATTTCAATTCCTTTTAAATTTATATGAAGCACAAACGCGTCCAAATTTCCTGTAAGCAACATATTGCTACCGCCACCAAGGATGAAAAGTGCTTCGGAAGGTTTTTTAAAAAGCCCTTGCTTTAATTCTGCTATTGTTTCAACTGAAACAAAATAGCGCGCGTTGCAATCTATTCCAAAAGTATTGTAGTTTTTAAGCGATTTGTTTTCTTCAACAAGCATTAATCCTTGTATTTTTGAAGCGCAATTTTTAGGATTTCTACTGCCCGAACAAGGCTTTCTTTTTTCAAAACATAGGCAATTCGAACTTGGTTCAACCCAACACCAGAGCTAGAATAGAAACCTGCAGCAGGAGCAACCATAATGGTTTCGCCATTGTCGTCAAAGTCTTCCAAAAGCCACTGTGCAAAAGCATCACTGTTTTTAACAGGAAGTTCCACAATGCAATAAAAAGCACCTTTTGGCTCGCCCACTTTTACGCCAGGAATGGCCTTTAAAGCAGCAACCAAAGTGTTTCTTCTGTCTTGATATTCGGTGATTACTTCGTCAAAATAACTTTGCGGGGTTTGCAAAGCTGCCTCACTAGCTATCTGCGCAAAAGTTGGCGGACTCAAGCGAGCTTGTGCAAATTTTAATGCGGTTTTAATAACTTGTTTATTTTTTGAAACCAAACAACCAATTCGCGCGCCACACATACTGTATCTTTTTGAAACAGAATCGATTATGATTCCGTTTTCAGCCATACTTTCTTCTTCAAGAATTGAGTAATGTTTATAGCCATCATAAGTAAATTCTCTGTAAACTTCATCTGCAACCAAAAACAAATCATGCTTTTTTACAATTTCCGCTAAAGTCTGTATTTCTTCTTTGGAGTAAAGATAACCAGTTGGATTTCCAGGGTTACAGATAAGAATAGCCTTAGTTTTTGGAGTAATAAGCTTTTCAAATTCTGAAATAGGAGGCAAGGCAAAATTGTCTTCAATATTGGAAATAACGGGAACAATTTTTACGCCAGAAGCGGTTGCAAAACCGTTGTAGTTTGCATAAAATGGTTCGGGAATAATTATTTCATCGTCAACGTCTGCAATACTTCCCATAGCAAAAAGAAGTGCTTCACTTCCACCAGTGGTTACGATTATATCATTTGCTTCAACTGGAATGTTGTTTTGGTGATAATATTTTGCAATTTTTTCACGGTATTCCAGCGAACCTTCAGAACGAGTATAAGCAAGAATCTCCAAATTATGGTGTGCCACAGCTTCCATTGCTATTTCTGGCGATTTAATATCGGGTTGACCAATGTTTAAGTGATAAACGGTTTTGTTAGCTTTATAGGCTTTTTCGGCGTAGGGAACCAGTTTGCGGATTGGTGATTCCGGCATGTTTTTCCCTTTGTTTGAAACTGTTGGCATAGTGAATTTGTTTGTAGCAAAGTTGCAAAATATATTTATAATTCCATAGTGCCCAGACAAACATTCAACTTTTTTTTATAACTTCAAGTGTTTTTAAAATAGACCTTTAAACTTTGTATAAATCCCTCGTTTTGTTATTACTTTTAGGCTTTTCTGCTTCATTGATGGCGCAGTCTAGCTTTTTATTGCAAAACAATAGAAAGAAGGATCGCATTCCTTTTCAGTTGGTGAACAATTTGCCGATTATTGAAGTTGATGTTAACGGTACACCGCTTTCGTTTATTCTTGATACGGGTGTAAAATCTACTATTCTTTTCAGTTTGGAAGCTGCGGACAGTGTTCAACTTCGGAATACTTCTCCAGTACAATTGCAAGGTTTGGGTGCAGGAGGAACTGTTGAAGCATTAAAAAGTTTAAACAATACTATACGAGTTGGCGATGTCTTTGATAGGGATCATGATCTCTACATAATTTTTGATAGTTCGCTTAATTTTTCACCACGAATGGGCATTCCGATTCACGGTATTTTAGGGAATGAATTTTTTCAAAACTTCATTGTAAAAATTAATTATTCTTCAAAAGTCATTACTGTTTATGATCCTAAAAAATATCCGCTAAAACCTTGTAGAAAATGTGAAGATTTACCACTCAATTTTGTGGGAAGCAAACCTTATATTTCTTTAAAGGTTGTTTCTGAAGAAAGACGAGAAGAAGTGAAACTACTTGTAGATTCAGGTTCTAGCGATGTGATTTGGCTTTTTGATGATTTCGATTTTATTAAAGAAGCTCCTAAAAATTATTTTAAAGATTTTTTGGGTCTTGGTCTTAGCGGAAATATTTTCGGCAAACGAACCCGAATTCCAGATGTAATTTTGGGTAATTATCATTTGAAAGATGTGAATACTTCTTTTCCAGAAGAAGATGCGATTTTAAAAGCGCGTTATTATCAAGATCGGGACGGTAGCGTGGGCGGTGGTTTTTTAAGCAGATTTACCGTTACGTTTGATTATGGAAACAAATTAGTCCGTTTTAAGAAGAACAATAAATTCAATGATCCTTTCAACTATAATATGAGTGGATTAACCATTGAGCACCAAGGAATGGAACTGGTGAAAAAGGAGAGTCAGGCAGCTGTGAATTCTAATAAATCTAATGAATATGATAGTTTTATTAGGAATAGCGTGTCCATAACTACGGAAGTTCATTTTTCCTTGGTTCCAAAATATGTTGTGGCTGATGTTCGCGAAGGTTCACCAGCGGCTTTGGCGGGAATTGAGAAAGACGATGAAATACTCAGCATTAACGGAAAACCTTGTTATCAATATAAGCTGTATCAATTAGTTGAAATATTCTCAACTGATGAAGGTAAAAGAATTTCGATGGAAGTTAAAAGAGGAGAGTTTAAGAATAGAGTAAAATTCTATCTTAAAAATGTTTTCTAAAAAAAATCCGTCTGAAACAATAGCTTCAGCCGGATTTTTTAAGAAGTAAAGTTTTTAGCTTTTTTCTAAAACACTGCTAGAGTCACTCATTACTTCACCTTTAATTTTTAAGGCTACCATAGGTTCGCTAGCGTTAGAATAAACAGTTACAGTTTTTCTGATTGGACCAACACGATTGGTATCATACTTAACCTCGATGGAGCTGGTTGCTCCAGGAGCAATAGGACCGTCTGGTTTTTTTGGTACAGTACAACCACAGCTGGATTTTACATCGCTAATAATAAGGGGAGCATCTCCAGTGTTAGTGAACTCAAATACACGAACGCCGTCACTACCTTTTGCGATAGAGCCGTAATCCACGGTATCTGTTTTGAAACTAATTTTTGCTTGCTGTGCATTAGCGGAAAAACCGATAAAGGCAACAAGAGCTATAAGAGCTAGTTTTTTCATGATTTTGTTTTTTTAATAATTGTAAAGATATTGAACTTTTAAACATTCTGCAAAATAACTTATTCCTTTCATTATCCTGTAGATATATTTACTTTTGCAACTCATTGTACAAATACCAGACCAAAGTATGGCTTTAGAGGCAAAATATAACACGAAACAGATTGAAAACAAGTGGTATAGCTACTGGATGGAGAATAAATATTTCCATTCTGAAGTGGATGAACGGACGCCATACACCATCGTCATTCCACCGCCCAACGTTACTGGAGTGCTACATATGGGGCATATGCTGAACAATACATTGCAAGATGTTTTGATTCGTCGTGCACGATTGCAGGGTTTCAATGCTTGCTGGGTTCCTGGAACCGATCACGCTTCTATTGCTACCGAAGCAAAAGTTGTTGCAAAGTTGAAAGCCGATGGTATTGATAAAACAAAGCTCTCACGTGAAGAATTTCTAGAACACGCTTGGGAATGGACTCACAAACACGGTGGGATAATTTTAGAACAGCTGAAGAAACTTGGGGCTTCCTGCGATTGGGAACGCACCAAATTCACGATGGATGATGAAATGTCTGCCTCCGTGATAAAAGTTTTTGTGGATTTATATAAAAAAGGAAACATCTATCGCGGCTACCGAATGGTAAACTGGGATCCACAAGCCCAGACCACGCTTTCTGATGAAGAAGTGATTCACGAAGAAAAACAAGGCAATCTTTATTATTTAAACTATAAAATTGAAGGTAGCAATGATACTTTAACCATTGCCACCACACGGCCTGAAACTATTCTTGGCGATACTGCAATATGTATAAACCCAAATGATGAACGCTTTGTTCATCTTCGTGGCAAAAAAGCAATCGTTCCTGTTTGCAATCGCGTTATTCCTATCATTGAAGACGAATATGTAGATATTGAATTCGGAACAGGTTGTTTAAAAGTAACGCCCGCTCACGATGAAAACGACAAAGCACTTGGCGACAAACACAATCTTGAAATTATAGATATTTTGAATGATGACGGAACTTTAAATAGTTTCGGTCTTCATTACGAAGGAAAAGATCGTTTCGTAGTCCGTAAGGAAATTGTGAAAGAACTTGAAGAAATGGGAGTGGTTTCAAAAATTGAAACCCATATGCACAAGGTTGGGACAAGTGAAAGAACTGGAGCGGTTATAGAACCAAAATTGAGCGATCAATGGTTTCTTAAAATGAAGGATCTTGCCCAGCCAGCTTTGGATGCCGTTCTGGAAAAAGATGTAAACCTAGTTCCTGAAAAGTTCGTAAACACCTACCGCCACTGGATGGAAAATGTGCGTGACTGGAACATCTCCCGTCAACTGTGGTGGGGACAGCAAATTCCAGCTTATTTCTATGGCGATGGAAAGGAAGATTTCGTAGTTGCCGAGAATATTGAAGAAGCATTAAAGTTGGCAAAAGAAAAAACTACCAACTACCAACTACAGACCACCGACTTAAAACAAGACCCAGACGCACTAGACACTTGGTTCTCCTCGTGGTTATGGCCAATCAGCGTTTTCAACGGAATTTTGGAGCCGGACAATAAAGAAATAAATTATTACTATCCAACAAACGACCTTGTTACAGCTCCCGAAATATTATTTTTCTGGGTAGCAAGAATGATTATAGCGGGTTACGAATACAGAAACGAAAAACCATTTACCAATGTGTACTTAACAGGAATCGTTCGCGACAAGCAACGCAGAAAGATGAGTAAATCATTGGGGAATTCTCCAGATCCTATAGATTTAATGGACGTTTACGGCGCAGATGGCGTGCGAGTTGGTATGTTATTAAGCTCGCCCGCAGGAAATGATTTAATGTTTGATGAAGACCTTTGCAAACAAGGAAGTGGTTTCGTAAATAAAATTTGGAATGCCTATCGTTTGATTGATGGCTGGGAAGTTGATACTGAAAAAGAACAATCTCAAAGTGATATCATCGCGCTTCAATGGTACAAAAGTAAATTCCAAAAGACGCTTGCCGAAATAGAAGATCATTACAGCAAGTATCGAATCAGCGACGCTTTAATGTCGACCTATAAATTGGTTTGGGACGATTTTTGTTCTTGGTTGCTGGAAATGGTAAAACCACCCTTCGGCGAAAAGATTTCCGAAAAAACTTGTCTCGAAGTTATTTCAGTTTTAGAAGATAACTTAAAAGTATTGCATCCTTTCGTGCCTTTTATTTCTGAAGAAATCTGGCAACACATCACGCAGCGCGATATTTCAGAAGCTTTAATAATTTCTGAATGGCCAAAACCTGAGGCGTATGATGAAAAAATTATTAAAGATTTTGAATTTGCTTCCGAAGTAATTTCTGGAATTAGAACTATTCGTAAAGAGAAGAACATTTCTTTTAAAGATACAATCGAACTTTCTGTGCTTAATAACGACAAGGCTTCAAAAGAATTTGATGCGGTAATCTCTAAATTAGGCAATGTTTCAGAATTGAATTACATTACTGAAAAGCTTGATGGTGCACTTACTTTCCGCGTAAAAAGCAACGAATATTTTATCCCAATTGCTGGCGCCATAAACGTTGAAGAAGAAATAGCAAAGCTTTCCGAAGAACTAAAATACACTGAAGGTTTCTTAAGAAGTGTTCAAGGAAAATTGAAAAACGAACGTTTCGTAAGCGGTGCGCCAGAACAAGTTGTAGCATTGGAAAAACAGAAGGAAGCGGATGCTTTGGCTAAAATCGAAACTTTAAAGGCGAGTTTGGCTGGATTGAAATAAATCTTTAAAACCATTTCTATTAATCATAAACTTTAGCTCCATGAATAACGAACTGATTGAACAAAAAAGTTTGTGGCAACGGAATTGGAAATGGTTTATAATTGCGAGCGGAATACTATTGATTTCCATTGGAATTTTCTTTTCTTCAGGAATGGATGGAATTAGTGCAGATTTAGTTCAGGCCTATGCGGATCCAGAACTTTACAAAAATGCAATTGAAAAGGCGAATGCAGATCAACGAGTTTTGGAATTGATAGGAGAGATTCAACCAATTGATAAACTTGCGATTGTAGAGGGACAAGTAGTGTATTCTAATAACAATACAACGTTTAACTCGTCAATTCGTGTTGTTGGATCTAAAGGAAAAGCGATGATAGATATTGTTGCCAATCTTATAAATGATGCTTGGAGCTATAAGAAAATTCAAATTCGAATAAAAACGCCACCAGAAAAAAAGCAAACCATTGAAATATTCTTAGACTAATAAATCTTCTTTCTATAAACATTTGAAACTTTCAACCTCTGATTTTATAAAACTATCTTAAATTAGTTTTAAAGCAAGGTTAATTTCTAATTTCTGAAGCTCTTTTGCCAGTATCTTGTTCCAAAACAAAATAATCATGGATCAAGGAAAGTATAATGAGATGGAAGCGATGCTTCATAAACTAGAAGATATTAAGAACAGTCAAAAAAGTATTATTGACAAGATTAATCACGTAATCACAGATCTTTTTCAGTATCCAGATAAGGATTTAGAAGAAGCTATGGAAGCCGCTCATGAAAGGGCTTCAGAAAACGTTGATAAAATTAGAGAAGCTATTGAGGAATACGAAATAAAATTTAACAAGGCACAACAGGCCTAATTATTTTCGATATAAAAAGTATTGGGTTACTGACTCAATGTAGAGTTGTTTAGCCTCATCGCTAGTAAGTCCGCGTGTTTGAAAAAGTGCGTTGGTTTTGAAAGCAGAAATATGCGGCTTTCCGCCAGCCCGTGTGTGGTCTGCATTTGTAGCTCTCTTGAAATAAGCATATAAGCGCAACAAAACATCAGCAGGAAAGGGTTCCGTGTGTTCGTTTATGCTTTTCACGGCATTTTGAAAGGCTATATCAAGCTCTTCTGAAGTCATTATTTTTCAGCTATAATTGAAATTCCTCCTTTTACTTTTTGGTTGAGTGTCACTTTTACTTTGGCATCTAATGGAAGGTAAATATCTACTCGCGACCCAAATTTAATGAATCCGCTATCTGAGGCTTGTTCTACTTCTTGGTTCACTTCAGCATAATTCACAATTCGCTTCGCCAAAGCTCCAGCAATCTGTCTAAACAATACGTCTCCAAAAGCTTCATTTTTAACTACAACAGTTGTACGTTCGTTTTCTTCAGAAGATTTTGGATGCCAAGCCACCAAGAATTTTCCTGGGTGGTATTTGCTATAAACTACTTTTCCGGCTACTGGATATCGAGTTATGTGTACGTTTATCGGGCTCATAAAAACGGAAACCTGTAATCTTTTTTCGTTGAAATATTCCTTTTCAAAAACTTCTTCAATAACCACAACTTTTCCATCAACAGAGGAAAGCACTTGTTCTGGACTCACTAAAAAGTTGCGCTTCGGATTTCTAAAGAACTGCAAAACCAAGAGCAAAAGTATTATAAGTGAAATAATAACACCGCCGCGAATAGTAGGGTTTTCAACAAATACATTTGCTAAAAGACTAAGCCCGATAACAATGACCAGCGCTATAAAAATAATTTTGAAACCTTCTTTATGAAACATTGTCAACAATTAATAAAAATGCATATACAAAAGGACTAGCGTAAATAATACTATCCAGTCGGTCATACAATCCTCCGTGTCCGGGCATAATGATACCACTGTCTTTAACTCCAGCCTGTCTTTTAAACTTTGATTGAATCAAATCGCCAATTGTTCCAAAAATAGCAACGATTATAGCCATCACAATCCAAACCCATAGCGGATACTTTTCGGCATCCAATGGGCTATAATTTTCTAAAACTTTAAAGATAACAAATCCCGCCAAAAGAGCACCCAACAAACCACCAACAAAACCTTCTATGGTCTTTTTGGGTGAAATTCGTTCTAACAATTTATGTTTTCCAAATTTGGAACCGATGAGGTAGGCAAAGGTATCGTTGCTCCAAATTAACACGAAAACCGCAACTATTATTTCTGGCATAAATCTGCCATCAATATTCATAACAGGTATTAAGGTTAGAAATACGAAGCCGCTAATGATGTAGAACATAACGGTGATGTATTTCTTCTTTTCAAACATCGGGATTTTGCTTGTCCAAAGCACATCTTTCAATAGAAATAGGTTTACAAAACCACTTAGAATCAATAGGAGATAAACTGCATTAGTTGCAAATACTTCGTAACTCAAAAAATAAAAGGAAGCGGCAAGCAGGAAATAAGCTATATAACTGGTGAGATGTACAAGTTTTAGAAATTCGCTAAGAGTAATAATAGCGAGTACAAAGAAGAGCCCCATAAACCACTCGCGCGAGGTGAACATTGCAAAAATGATGATCGAAATGTATAATACGCCCGAGAGGGTTCGTACGAGAATTTCCTTCATATTATAAGTCTTCCAGTAGCAACAAATATAGGTTTTTTGCGCTACTTCCATAACTCATAAAATCCTTTTCTTTTTCGGTTTCAAAGTCTTGAATGGTAGTAATGTTGCTAGGAATGTAACCAGTGCTTTGATTTTTTATCTTGCGCAAACCTTCGCTAATAGTTTCTACAATTTGACTTGTGGTGGCAAAAATGATAAAGTTTGAAGGAAGTTCGCTTAACTTTTTTTCCTTTATTTGGTTTGAAGACAATAAAATGGAACCATTGGTTGAAACCAAGGATTCACAAGTTGAGAAAAAGAATTTTGAATCTGTATTTTTTGTGAAGTTAAGATTGAAGCCATCAAATTTCTTAGTTAGCATTTCGTTCACACAAAACACATTCTGTTCATACCAATCGTTTTCGAGCATTATATTATCAAACGCCTCAGAGATGTCCTCCCAATCTTCACAATAAATAAATTTACCACCGTTATTTTTGAAATTAAAGGTGAATTTTTCGTCTATAGGGAGTTTCTGTTCTGGGAAATAACTGCTTCGGTCGGCTTTATCGGCTTGTTTGGCCTTTTCGTCCGACTTGTAGTTAGGATTTAAAAGTCTTTTAAGTAGACTCATTAATAATGAATTGAGGAGTTCATATTTGCGTTAAACTTCAAATATATAAAATCTATATTTAAGTTATGTTAGCAAAAAAACAAAGTTTCAAATCGAAATTCAAAGAGGCAACTTTATGTTGTCGCCTCTCTTGATACTTCTTCTGGTATTGCGAAAGGACGATCACCAAATATTTTTTGGAGGTTATCCTTAAAAATCACTTCTTTTTCTAAAAGCACGTTCGCCAACTCGGTCAATTTATCTTTGTTGTCTTCCAAAAGCTTAACAGCACGATCGTATTGACTTTCAATAAGCGCAGAGATTTCCTTGTCTATTAGTTCAGCCGTTTTTTCACTGTAAGGCTTGCTGAAATTGTATTCAGACTGTCCGCTGCTGTCGTAATACGTAAGGTTTCCAATTTTATCGTTTAATCCATAAATGGTAACCATAGCACGAGCTTGTTTGGTCACTTTTTCTAAATCGCTCAATGCTCCTGTAGAAATACGGTTAAATATTACCTTTTCTGCGGCACGACCACCAAGGGCTGCACACATTTCGTCCAGCATTTGTTCTGGATGGATAATAAGACGTTCTTCTGGCAAATACCAAGCGGCACCTAAAGACTGTCCACGAGGTACAATAGTGACTTTCACTAGTGGCGCAGCGTGCTCAAGCATCCAGCTTACAGTAGCGTGACCTGCTTCGTGGAAAGCAATGGCGCGTTTTTCGGCTACGGTCATTATTTTGTTTTTCTTTTCAAGACCACCAACAATTCTATCAACAGCATCTAGGAAATCTTGCTTACCAACTGATTTTTTTCCAAAACGAGCCGCAATCAATGCTGCTTCATTACAGACATTTGCAATATCTGCTCCAGAAAACCCTGGGGTTTGTTTTGCAAGAAAATCGGTGTCTAAACCTTCATCTTTTTTAATTGGGCGCAAATGCACTTCAAATATTTCTTTACGTTCGCGAACGTCTGGAAGATCTACATATATCTGTCTGTCAAAACGACCGGCACGCATCAAAGCTTTATCAAGAACATCTGCTCGGTTAGTTGCGGCAATTACAATTACGTTTGTATTGGTGCCGAAACCGTCCATCTCGGTAAGAAGTTGGTTTAAGGTATTTTCACGTTCATCATTACTTCCAGAGAAATTGTTTTTCCCACGGGCACGACCAATAGCGTCAATTTCATCAATAAAAATAATTGCTGGTGATTTGTCTTTCGCTTGTTTGAAAAGGTCACGAACACGAGAAGCTCCCACACCCACAAACATTTCAACAAAATCTGAACCCGAAAGAGAGAAGAATGGAACTTTAGCTTCACCCGCAACAGCTTTTGCTAAAAGAGTTTTACCTGTTCCAGGAGGGCCTACAAGTAATGCTCCCTTAGGTATTTTACCACCCAAAGCAGTATATTTTTCAGGTTGTTTCAAGAAATCTACAATTTCCTGAACTTCTTCTTTTGCACCTTCTAAACCTGCGACATCTTTAAAAGAAGTCTTTACATCAGTTTTTTCGTCAAAAAGTTTTGCTTTAGATTTTCCTATGTTGAAAAGTTGCCCACCTGGACCGCCACCGGCGCCTGAAGACATTTTCCGCATTATAAAAATCCAGATACCAATAATGATTACGAAAGGCAAGATGCCCATCAATATATCGCCCCAAACGTTGTTCTCTGTGTCAAAGTTTAAGGTTGCTGGTAAATTGTTTTCTGCTTTTATTTCTTGAAAATCCTTTTGAAAAAGTTGAAGATCACCAAATTCGAATTGATAATCAGGATCATTAGGACCTGCTTCCATAAAGGATGGAAGCTTATCTTTTTTAGCGTGAATCGTTTTCTTTTTAGCGTCTGGAGTTAAGTAAACCTTTGCAATCTTTTTGTTGATTATATCTACTTTCTCTACGTCGCCAGATTTCAGAAACTCCTCAAACTTAGCTTGATTGGTCTTTGCAGGTTGTGACCAACTGCCACCGCCAAAAATCTGAAGCCCTAAAAACAATAAAATTATTGCTCCATAAATCCAATAGTAAGTTGGTTTAGGCTTCTTTGATTCGTTCTTCTTTTTACTTTTATTTTCTTCGGCCATGTGGCTGTTTTCTTTTTAGTTTGTTGTTTCTATTTTAACCGATTTTGCATCGCCCCAAAGTCCTTCAATATCATAAAACTCGCGAATATGCTTTTGAAAAACGTGAACAACTACGTGCACGTAGTCCATAAGAATCCACTCCGAGTTGTCGCTGCCTTCAACGTGCCACGGATTTTCTTTTAAAGCTTTACTTACGGATCTTCTAACGGAGTTCACAATGGCGTTTACTTGTGTGTTACTAGTACCATTGCATATTATAAAATAGTCGCAAACTGTATTTTCTATTTCTCGAAGGTCTAGAATTTCTATATCCTGCCCTTTTACATCTTCAATTCCTCTTATTATTTCGGCAATAAGTTGATCTGTTCCTGCTTGTTTTTTCTGCATTAATTATTTTTCTTTTCTTTGGCCGCAAAGTTATTACTTTTTTGTTTCTTGAAGCCTTTAATAACGTAATACTAAACTTAATTTTCTGTTTTGAAGATAATCAAACTTAGTGCCACTGATTCCACCAATACCTACTTAAAACGGTTGGTGAAGGAAACGGAACTGCCTGATGAAACTGTGGTACATACAAACCACCAACTTTCTGGTCGTGGACAAATGGGTAACGGATGGTTGTCTAGGGAAGGGCAAAGCCTTACCTTCAGTATATTTAAGAGGTTTGAAGCGGTTGAGATTGATAAACAATTTATGATCTCTATGGCGGTTTCTTTGGCTATTTCAGAAGCGCTAAAAAGCCTTAATATTCCTGATGTTTCAATAAAATGGCCTAACGACATATTGTCAGACAATAAGAAAATTGGCGGGATTTTAATTGAAAACGTGCTGGAAGGCAGTCTTGTAAAGTATTCAGTTATTGGAATTGGTCTCAATGTGAATGAAACCAATTTTCCAAATTTACCACAAGCAAGTTCTATGAAACTTGAAACAGGAAGAACTTTTCAGTTAGACGAAGTGTTTCATTCAGTTTTAGAAATTGTTTTTAAAAATTTGCAAAATCTTTCGATAGATGATTTCATTGAAATTAAAGCGATTTATGAAGACAACTTATTCCGAAAGG
Organism: Aequorivita sublithincola DSM 14238; assembly: GCF_000265385.1. Lineage (NCBI taxonomy): Bacteria > Pseudomonadati > Bacteroidota > Flavobacteriia > Flavobacteriales > Flavobacteriaceae > Aequorivita > Aequorivita sublithincola. The sequence continues at coordinate 434,726 of NC_018013.1, read as the reverse complement.
AATTGATTTCAGTTTTTGAGACTCCGCAAGGATTAAATTTCAACGGAATTATAAAAGGCGTTTCCGAAATAGGAGCGCTTTTGGTTGAAACTGAAAATGGTTTGCTGCAGCAGTTTCAGCTGAAGGAAGTGAAAATGGTATATTGAAATTGAAAGTGAAATCGAAAACCTTAAACCTGCTCCAAATTTGACGCCAGCGTTTCAATAAATTTTGAAATCGGTCCTTTCACCATCATCGCCATCATAGTGTTGAATTCACCTTCAAAAAGTAATTCTACGGTTGAAGTATTTTCAGAAACTTCCTCAATATTTCCCGTTAATGAGAATGGAATTTTGTCGCTTATTGCTCCTAAAACTACCTTATTTGGTTTTACAACTTCTTTTACTTCCAAGGCAATTTCTGGCATTCCTTTCAATGCGAAAACAAAAGCGTTTTCTCTAATAACCTCAAATTTGCTGATGTTCTCAGGCATTAAGGTTTCAAAATTCTTTACATCTGCCAAATAATCACAAAGGTCTGCGGGTGATTTTTGAACGGTTACTTTTTTGCTGTTTAGTTTCATTTGAAAAGTTTATGGGTTTAAAAGTTTAAAAGTTTAAAAGTTGATGAGTTTATGAGTTGAGAAGTCGATGAGTTTAGTTTACTGAGACTGAACACTGAGACTGAACACTTATTGCCCCCATATTGCAGGATTCTCTTGCCATTCAGAAAGCAACGTGGCTTCTTCAGCATTAATATATTTAGATTTTTCCGCCTCCTCTAGCAACATTTCATAATTGCTTAACGTGTTCAAAGTAACATTTGCATTCTTAAAATTTTCTTCCGCAGTATTAAAACCGTAACTGAAAATAGCTACCATTCCCTTCACATTCGCATTTGCTTCTTTTATTGATTCAACAGCCATCAGGCTACTTTTACCTGTACTTATGAGGTCTTCAACAACAATTACGTTGGTATTTTTTTCTAAATGTCCTTCAATTTTATTTTGGCGTCCGTGTCCTTTTGCTTCTGGGCGCACATAGCAAAAAGGAACGTTCAAATAGTCTGCCACTAATGCCCCAATACCAATGGCTCCTGTAGCCACACCCGCAATCATTTCGGGCTTTCCGTAGATTTCTTCAATTTGTTTTGAGAGGTTTTCACGAATGTAATTTCGTATGGTTGGATAGGAAAGCGTAACGCGATTATCACAGTAAATGGGAGATTTCCATCCCGATGCCCAAGTAAAAGGGTTTTGTGGTTGCAATTTAATTGCATTAATTTGCAATAGCAAGGCAGCGGTTTTTTGCGCCGTTTCTTTGTTTAATATCATTGTACAAATGTATAAAGTTTTTGTAAAAGATATTCCTATAATTCTTTCTACTGAAGAAAATATTGGGGAGCACTACACTACCATTCCTTTAAAACAGGCTCGTTTTAAGAAATTGGTAAAGAAAATAAACAACGGCGAACTGCTTTACGTGAACTTATATCACAAAAATGCAGAAAAATTGGAACGTTTTCTTCGGAAGAAAATAAAAGTAGTTGAAGCCGCTGGCGGACTGGTTTACAACAGTAAAAAGGAGATTCTTTTTATTCGAAGAAACAAAAAATGGGACCTTCCAAAAGGAAAAGTTGAAAAAGGAGAAACCTACCAAGAAGCCGCCATTCGTGAAGTTGTTGAAGAAACTGGCGTGAAGGACCTTGAAATTCGTGATTTCATTATGAAAACGTATCACGTTTTTAAAAGGAACGATAAGTTCCGATTGAAAATAACTTATTGGTACGAAATGTTCAGCGACTATGACGGTCCGTTGATCCCTGAAGCACAAGAAGGAATTAAAAAAGTGAAGTGGAAGAATTTTGAAAAATCGCAGACGGCGCTACAAGACTCTTACGAAAACATAAAACTACTTTTCCCAAAGGAATATCTAACCACCCACCCGAACGATAGGATAACGGAGGTGTGATTTTTCGTAATTAGGCGATTGTTTGTGAATCCAGTCCAACTGTAAATACCAGTTTTTTGCAAAATTAGGCTCATTTTGCTTTTTGGTTTCAAATTCTTTTTTGATTTCAGGATTCTCATTTAGAAATTTTTCAGCCATATCTTCCCAAATGTAAGGTGAGAAACCTTCTTTTTGTTGAAGAATTGCGTCGAAAAAGTTCCAATTGAAAAAAGAATCAGGAGCGGATGGTTCCAATGTTTCCAATAGATAACGGACTCCTTGTTGTTGGGTTTTTACTAAAATATCTCCTTTTTTTACTGAAACATTTTCTTTGTTTGTTGTTACTTCAGTTTTATAATGAAGATAGTGGCCTTCAAACGGATTCTTCACGGTTTCAAAACTTTTTATTCTGTAAACTTCCGCAGCAATTATTGTGTCTTTTTGAATTTCTGCGAATTCAATTTTATTAAATTTCAAAAGGTCAATAATGTTCCAATATCCTTTTGGAACAATATAAGCGGAAGGAACTGAGACAGAATCCATCGCTTTAAAATAATTGTAATAAGTAACATCTTTTGTGAAAGGCTTATCTCGATAATACTTTAAGCGTTCGGCTCCGGTAATTTTGCTCGGTATCATTTTCCCTTCAAAACCTTTAAAATTAAGTATTGAAGTTTTTGACGAATCTACTTCCCAAGAGAGAGGGTAGTAGCTACATACTTTGTATTTTTCAAACGAATTTTTGCGTAGCGTTTTAATTTTTGAAGCATCCGCATCGGCGATATTTATAAAGGTTTTCATTAGTTTATATGTGCCTTGAACTCTTTGCTTATAGGGTTTTAGCATATGGGTTTCAACTGTTAATCCCAATGTATTGAACAATGTTGTGTAACCGCTTGCGTAACGTGGCGAATCCATAAACTGCGAAAAACCTTTTTCTGGCACTCGGTTGAAAACGTTTACGTAAGGAGTAATATCCCAGTTTTTTTGATGAAGCGAATCTTCAATCTGTGGCATAAATGAAGTATGTAGATACTTCCCTAATTCGCCTCCTAATTTGTTGTGCTGCGTAAAAAGATGGGTAAGAATATATTGATAGTCCGCGCCATTGCTAACATGATTGTCTATAAACAAATCAGGATTCAGCCAATGAAAAATTTCAGCAAAAGCTCTGGCGTTTTTAGTGTCGTTTTTTATAAAATCACGGTTCAAATCATAATTTCTTGCGTTTCCTCGGAAACCGTATTCTTCAGGTCCGTTTTGATTCGTACGGCTTGTACTATTTCTATTTAACGCTCCACCAATATTATAAACTGGAATTGTAGCAATAATTGTGTTTTTTGGAGATGGTATTTTCTTTTCGGCAAAATCACGAAAAAGTAGCATTGATGCATCTATTCCGTCTGGCTCACCAGGATGGATTCCGTTGTTTATGAGTAATAGATTTTTTCCGTTTTTTGAGAAGGTTTCTTTTGAAATCTCCCGCTTCGTATTACTAGGGTCAAAAACTATCAAATGTAATGGAAAGCCACTATCTGTCTGTCCAACTTCATAAACAGCTATTGAGGAAAATTTCTTTTCCAAAGCCAAATAATATGAAATGACTTCTTCATAAGTTGCCGTTTTTAAACCTTTTGAAGATTCAAAAGTTATGATTAAATCGTTGTTTTTTTGAGAGGTTGCCACAGTTGTAAATAAAAAAAATGACCAACAGAGAATTGCTAAAACTTGCTTCATAAAATAGTTTTTATCAAAGATATATAAATCTCTATTTTTAAATGTAAACGAAATGTCTATAAAAAAATAGTGCGCTAAATTGTAGCGCACTAAATCAAACAAAGAGACTTTTTCACTAATTTGAAACCAACATCCTTTTCGTTTTAGAATTTCCATTCTGCGAAATTGTGCAGAAATAAGTTCCATTTGCAACATTTAATCCTTCCAAAGAAATTGAATATTTGCCCGCAGTGTTTATATTCGGTTCTGTTTTCTTTATAATTCGGCCTTGGATATCTCTAATTTCTATATTTAAAGAGCCATCTTCGTTAAGACAAAAGCTAAGTGTTATTGTGTCTTTTTTTGAAATTTTAAAATTTTCCAACCCACATTCATTTGTCGAATAATCGTTTATAGAGAGGCTCCCCTCCTGTGAAAAAATCTCTGTTTCGAAAAGATATTCTGTTTGAAACCCAGAAGCACAAATCAATTTTGAAATATTACCAATAAAAACCGAAGCACTATTTCCCGTTACCCAGGCTGTTGGTTTTGATGATAATTGTGTCCAAACATTAGTGTCTGGATTGTAAAAATAGGTTTCATCAGAAAAAGTATTAAAAGTATTGTCGGTGCTACCGCCCGTCATAATTACACCATCGCGCCAGGTTTGTGCTTCAAAAAAAGTTCGGGTTTGACCTGGAAATGGTGTTTTTTCTTCCCAAGTAATTATGGAACGGTCGTTTGCATCAATGGTTCCAACGCGAACTGTATTCCAATAATTGTTAGACATAAACGCATCGCTGCCACCTATATAAACCAGTTTGTTACTGTGAATCGCAAAACCGCCCCAGGCTAAACTGCTGCCTAGAGGCAAGATTGGCGTAGCTTCACGCCAGCGGTTGTAATTACTATTATATAAATAAGTTTTATTTTGGTAGCCGCCAACTACATATATCAAACTATCCTGATAAGCAACGGCTCTCGCATCAACAATGGTTTTGGGAAAATCTGCGGCATCGGACCAAGAATTTGAAGCTATATTATATTTACGTACCTTTTTAATAGCATTCCCAGGAGTAGTCAAAAGTCCGCCAATAGTGTAAATCGTGTCCTTCAAAATCGCAATAGAACCACCCAAAAGCTGAGTAGGTGGTGGCGAAACATTAGACCAAGTGTTTGAACTCAATTGATAACGTTGCGTAATCGGCGTAATAATACCTGCTTGATTTCGTCCAGAAACCATAAAAAGATAGCCATCGCCAGCATTACTATAACCTATGGTTTGCCCAGCGCGTATTCGTTCAGGAATATCGGCACCTGCGCTCCATTGGGCGATTAAATTTGGTGCTGCGAGTAAAAGAAATACGGAAAATGTTAGAAGTTTTTTCATAATGATTTGGTTTAGAATTCGACTAAAATTAATTCATTTGAAAGGCTCTAATTTCAAGCCGTTGCAGACATATCACCATCATCAATGAATAACATTTGTAAGTTTACGAATTGTCATTAATTGCCAAAGAGTATCGAAAAATGTCATTGGTGTACAAAAACAGGTTGTTTGTAGCAATTCCTTAAAAATTAATGCCAAAACCGTATTTTTATGCGATGCAAAAAAGATGGGTAAGACACGTTTTCTTTTGGTTGGCGTATCATTCATTTGAAGTCTATACAGACTTTTTATGGATGTTAAATCAATACCAACTTTCGGTTTGGGAAGCTTTCAAAATTTCCTTTTTAACCGAAACTATAATCCTTTTGGCAATCAAGTTGCCGATGGTTTATGTGATGTTTCATTTTCTTTCAAAATATTCCGTTGAAAAACCCAATCGATATAAATTGATTTTTTCGCTTAGTACAACACTTATTTTGTTCAGTATTCTGGCGCAACTCATAGTGGTTTATCTGTTTTTAACAACTCTTTATAAAGGCTTAGATATTGTTGAAATATTTGGCTATCAGGGAATCGTAAATTCTTTTATGGATAAGGTTTTTATTGCCTGTCTGGCCATTGCGCTAAAACAGATGTCCAACGGTCAAAGACTTCGCGAAAGAGAACAATTGTTAGTAAAGGAAAAACTGAAAACCGAATTAAGTCTGCTGAAATCTCAAATCAACCCACATTTTCTATTTAATACATTGAATAATATCTATTCTTTAGCGCGAAAAAAGTCTGATAAAACTCCCGAAGTTGTGATTAAACTTTCAAAACTTCTAAGGTTTGTGATGTATGAAACGAAACATCAATCCATAACTATTGAAAAAGAATTGGATTTTTTAAAAGATTATATTGAGTTGCATAAAATACGCTACGATGAAAGACTTAAAATTGATTTTAAACACGAATTGGACGATTTGAACGCGCAAATAATGCCAAACATTTTAACTCCTTTTGTTGAAAATGCTTTTAAACATGGCGCAAGCCAATCTACGACCAATTCTTTCATATTTATTGAATTGAAACTCGTTAAAAATGAATTGTATTTTAAAGTTGAAAACTCATTCGAGCCCAGCGTTATTAATGATGAAGAAGAAGGAATTGGTTTAAAAAATTTAAATCGTCAATTGGAGTTGATGTATCAAGATTTTACGCTTCAAACGAAAAAGGAAAACCAAAAATTCATTGCTGAACTTTCACTCAATTTAATTCAAAAAGTATGATAATTAAATGTATTGTAGTTGAAGATGAGCCATTGGCAATGGATATAATGGTCGATTTTATCAGCCAAGTTCCTTTTTTAAAATTGGAAAAAACTTGTACCGATGCTCTTGCAGCAATGAAGATTTTAAACGAAAAGAAGATCGATTTAATTTTTCTTGATATCCATCTACCAAAATTGAAAGGTTTGGAATTTTTGAGCACATTGAAAAACCCGCCAATGGTTATCATTACTACGGCTTATCAAGAATTTGCGCTTAAAAGTTATGATTATAATGTATTGGATTATTTGTTAAAACCCATTGAATTTTGTCGTTTTATGGTTGCTGTTCAAAAATCTGCAAATCAAACAAATAAAGAAATTCTTCCAACAGTAGAAATTATAAACGACGGATTATTCTTTACGGTAAATAAAAAGAAGGCGCGCATTGCTTTTCAGTCAATTATATATATTGAAAGTCAACGAGAAAATGTAAAAATCGTGACCGAATCCAATGTTATTCAAACGCGAATAGCAATCAGTGAGCTAGAAAAACAGTTGCCTGATTCATTTCTTCGCATTCATCGTTCCTATATCGTAGCAAAACCGAAAATAGACCTTGTGGATGCGCAAGAAATTGAAATACGTGGAAAACGATTACCTATTGGCAGAAGTTATAAGAACGATGTGCATTCGGCTTTGGGCATTAAATAAAAATCCCCGAAAACCAGAGCTTCCGGGGATTTTTTTAAATATTAAAGAATTTTTATCCGTTCATCGAAATCAAAAACTCTTCGTTGTTTTTAGTCTGTTTAATACGATCGTTAATGAACTCCATTGCTTCTACAGGATTCATGTCTGCAAGGTATTTTCGCAGCACCCACATACGTTGAAGTGTAGTTTCATCAAGTAATAAGTCGTCTCTACGAGTACTTGAAGAAGTAAGGTCAATAGCTGGGAAAATTCTTCTATTAGAAATTTTTCTATCCAATTGAAGCTCCATGTTTCCAGTTCCTTTAAATTCTTCAAAAATAACTTCGTCCATTTTAGAGCCAGTTTCTGTAAGTGCGGTAGCAATGATAGTCAATGACCCACCGTTTTCAATATTACGGGCAGCACCAAAGAAACGTTTTGGTTTGTGAAGCGCATTCGCATCCACACCACCACTCAATATTTTACCACTGGCAGGCTGAACAGTGTTGTAAGCACGTGCCAAACGGGTTATGGAATCTAGAAGAATAACCACATCGTGACCACATTCTACCAATCTTTTTGCTTTGTCAATAACAAGATTTGCAACACGAACGTGTTCCGTAGCTTCTTTATCAAAAGTTGAAGCAACTACTTCGCCACGTACATTACGTTGCATATCGGTAACTTCTTCAGGGCGTTCATCAATTAAAAGAACTATTTGATAAACTTCTGGATGGTTTGCGGCTATTGCGTTTGCAATATCCTTCAGCAACATGGTCTTACCCGTTTTAGGTTGAGACACAATCATTCCACGTTGTCCTTTTCCAATAGGAGTAAAAAGATCCATTATTCTCGTAGAAATAGTACTCTGCTTATCAGCAAGGTTGAATTTTTCTTGCGGGAAAAGCGGCGTTAAGTGTTCGAATGAAATACGATCGCGAACCACATTTGGGTTTAGACCGTTTATTTTATTCACCTTAATTAATGGGAAATATTTTTCACCTTCTTTTGGTGGGCGTACTTCACCTAATACAGTGTCTCCAGTTTTTAAACCGAAAAGACGAATTTGTGATTGAGAAACATAAATATCATCAGGAGAAGAAAGATAGTTGTAGTCACTAGAACGCAAAAAGCCGTAGCCATCTTGCATAATGTCTAAAACGCCTTCGCTTTCAATTATGCCATCAAACTCATAATCTGGTTCTCTGTATCGATTGCGGGAGTCTTTATTACCGTTATTTCTGTTGTCCTGAGTTCTGTTTTCTTGCACGTTACCATCTTTCTGCTTGCTATTTTGGTGCTTTTGGCGGTTGTCAGAATTGTGATTGTCGTTGCGTTGGTTTTTCTGTCTGTTATCCGAATCATTGGAATTAGACTTGGAATGCTGAGGTTTTTTATCGTCTCTTTTATCGTTAGAACGTTTGTCGTCTTTAGAATCTTTATCGTCACTCCCTTTTTTGTCGTCATCATCTTTTTTAGGACGATTCGGTTTTGGTGGTTGTGGCTTTTTGTTCCGATTTTCATTCCTTGGCGGACGTGGCTTTTCATCCTTATCCTTACTGTCTTTTGAAGACGTAGTAGCTTTTGCAGCAGTAGGAGTTTCTGGTTTTTTTGCTTCAGAAGAAGTTTCTTCTGCCTTTAGAACAGCTTTTACGGCTTTAGGATTTGCGGCTTGGTAGTCAAGAATTTGATAGACCAAGTCCAATTTTTTTTGTGTGCGATATTTAGGCACATTAAGTTCTTTTGCAATATCCTGAAGTTCAGGCAGCTTTTTGTTTTTTAAATCTGAAATTTCAAACATGTAGAAAATACTGTAGTTTAAGTTGATACTATTAGTTCCTTTCGAGAAGGTAAGTACGTTGAAAAATTTATTAGAAGACTAAGTAACCTTGATTGAGTTGGTTACGAATAGATACTGCAATGATACAATAATAAATTAAAAAGTACTGTTATTTTTTTTAAAAAGATAGCGTATTTTTGCAGCTCAATTGAGTTTTTACAATATGATTCAACGCATTCAAACCATCTATTTGTTTATTTCCGTTTTAATAATGGGATCTTTATTTATGTGGTTTCCCAATGTTTTAGGTAAAGATGGTTCCATAATAATGGATCGCAATGAACCTTTAATCTTTGGGTTGATATTTGTTTCCATTGCGTTGGCTATTATTTCAATTTTAAGTTTCAAAAAACGGCAGTTACAGTTTGTGCTTAACCGTTTAAACATCATATCAAACTTTGTATTACTGGGAGTTTTCGTTTACAGGTTGCTAACTTTATCCGGAGAAACAATTGTTTCAGAGAAGGGTATTGGGGTGCTTTTTCCCATCATTTCTATCGTGTTTTTAGTGCTGGCAAATAAGGCCATAAAAAGGGATGAGGACCTCGTAAAATCTGTTGATCGTTTACGATAAACCGATCTTGGTATATTAGTGCAAGACCCTCGGAGTATGCCAACTTCGGGGGTTTTTTGGTTTTGTTCCAAAACAAAAAACCCCAAAATTTCAATTTTCAAAAAACAGCCCGATAGCTATCGGGACCAAACAAATCCCCAAATTCCAATTTTCAAAACTCCAAATTACCGAATCCCTAATCCCTAATCCCTAATCTCGAATTAACGAATTAACGAATTAACAAATCAACGAATCCCAAATCAGCGATTCCCAAATTCAATAACTTCCAGATTCTGAATTTTTTCGCCATCAATCTCAAATCTTAGCATCGTTCGCACTTTCTGAAAACCATGTTTTCCAACTGCGCCAGGGTTCATATGAAGTAATCCCGTGGTTTTATCTGGCATTACTTTTAAAATATGTGAATGGCCACAAATGAAAATTTTCGGAGGATTAGCATAAATTTCTTTTCGAATTGAAGGATTGTACTTTCCAGGATAGCCGCCAATGTGTGTTATCCAAACGTCAACGTTTTCACACATAAAACGGTTGTGAAGCGGAAATTCCATCCTAGCTTCCGTGTTGTCAATATTTCCATAAACCGCCCGCAAAGGTTTTAGCTTTTTGATGGTATCTGTTACTGCAAGATCGCCAATATCGCCAGCATGCCACACTTCGTCAGCTTCTTTGACGTATTTCAGGATTTTTTCGTCTATATAACTATGCGTGTCGCTTAAGAGCAGAATTTTTTTCAAAATAGATTATTTTACTGTGCAGCGAAGTTATTTAATATTTTGGTTTTGTCTCAATAAAAAGGCAACTCTGCGTCAGGCTCCTAAATTTTTAAACTCCTAAACTTCTAAACTCTTTAAAGTAAATTGTAATTTTGTCGATTCCGAAAAAAAACAAATTGCGATATTTTATTGAAATAGCCTACAACGGCAAAAACTACTTTGGATGGCAACGCCAGCCAGAGCAATTGAGCGTACAACAGGTTTTGGAAGAAACGCTTTCAACCTTATTTCGGAAGGAAATAAAACTCACTGGAGCTGGAAGAACCGATACAGGCGTGCACGCCAAACAACTTTTTGCACACTTTGATTTTGAAGAAATTGAAAACAAAGAAGCACTTATTTTCAGAATAAATTCTTTTCTTCCGAAAGATATTTCAGTAAAAAATATTTTTAATGTAAAGGAAGATGCGCACGCTCGTTTTCATGCTGTGGAAAGAGAATATGAATATATTATTTCACTCGGAAAAGATCCTTTTTCAGAAGATTTTGCTTTTCAAATTCACAATCCGCCAAATGTAGAATTGATGAATCAGGCAGCAGAAATGCTATTGCATCATAAAGATTTTCAATGCTTTTCACGCTCAAAAACCGATGTAAAAACGTACAATTGTACAATCGTGAAAGCACATTGGGAAACCAAAAATAATACCCTTATTTTTACAATCGCCGCTGACCGATTTTTGCGAAATATGGTTCGTGCAATTGTTGGAACGCTTTTAAATGTGGGTTACGAGAAAACTTCTTTGGAAGATTTCAAAGAAATATTAAAGGGTAAAAGCAGGGAAGCAGCAGGAGCATCGGCACCTGCCCACGGATTGTATTTGACGAAAGTTTTTTATCCAAAAAGTATATTTTTAGAAGAGTAGGGATAGCTTGATTAGATAGTTTCGCTGCGCTCTCAATGACAGTATGAACAAATCTCGAATTAACGAATCACCAATTAACGAATTAACGATTAACAAATAACAGTGTCAGAAACCTCAGGTAACGCATTCGATTTTAAGCTTTTTAAGCGATTATTAGCTTTCACAAAGCCATATCGTGGCATCTTTTATTTTGTAGCTTTTGCAGCAATCATAATGTCTGGGCTTGCTGTCTTGCGGCCTTATCTTTTGCAATTGGCCATAGACAATTCTATGGTTCCTAAGGATGGTGATGGGTTTATGAAATACATCATCTTGATGGTGGTCGTGCTTTTTTTGGAAGTTATTTTTCAATTTGCCTTTATTTTTTACACCAATTGGCTAGGCCAAAGTGTAATCCGCGATATGCGCCAACAACTCTTCAGATTGATGATGAGTTTCAAAATGAAGTATTTTGATAAAAGCGCTGTTGGTAGATTAACAACCAGAGCGGTGAACGACGTGGAAACCATTTCCAGTATTTTTAGCGAAGGACTTTTTATGATTATTAGCGATTTACTAAAAATGCTAGTAATTGCTGGGTTTATGCTTTATCAAAGTTGGAAGTTGTCTTTAATAGTTTTCATCGTTTTACCTTTCATATTATATGCTACTCGAGTTTTTCAAAAGGCAATGAAAGTCGCTTTTGAAGACGTTCGGAACCAAGTAGCCAACCTAAATACCTTTGTTCAAGAACGAATAACAGGAATGAAAATAGTTCAGATTTTCACTCGCGAAAAAACTGAATATGAACGTTTTCAAGAAATAAACAAAGACCATAGAAAGGCTTGGATAAAAACAGTTTGGTATAACTCTATTTTCTTCCCAATTGCAGAAACTACGGGAGCCGTAGCCACAGGTTTGGTTGTTTGGTATGGTGGTTTGAACGTAATTGGTGGTGGTCTGGTTACTCTTGGTATTATCACGGCTTTTATTCAATATGCCGAAATGCTTTTTAGGCCATTACGGCAGATTGCAGATAAGTTCAATACCCTCCAAATGGGAATGGTTGCGGCAAATCGTGTTTTTGGAATTCTAGATACTAAATCGCACATTCCGGATACGGGAACTGTTGATTATGCTAGTACGAAAGGCGAAATTGAATTCAAAAACGTTCATTTTGGTTATAATGAGAATGAAGAGGTAATTCGTGGGATTTCATTTAAAGCAAATCCAGGCGAAACCGTTGCGATTGTAGGAGCAACTGGAGCAGGGAAAAGTACAATCATCAATCTGTTGAACCGTTTTTACGAAATAAACAGCGGTGATATTCTGATTGATGGAATTTCTCTAAAAGATTATAAATTGGCTTCAATTAGAAGTCAAATCGCAGTGGTTTTGCAGGATGTTTTCCTCTTCGCAGATTCCATTTTGAATAATATAACACTTAACAATCCTAACATTTCCGAAGAAGAAGTTATTGCGGCAGCTAAAGAAATTGGGGTTCATAAATTTATTAAATCACTTCCTGAAGGTTATCATTATAATGTAAAAGAACGCGGCAGTATGCTGTCTTCTGGGCAGCGGCAACTCATTTCATTTTTGCGTGCGTATGTAAGCAAACCGAGTATTTTGGTTTTGGATGAAGCAACTTCTTCCGTAGATACTTATTCTGAAGAATTGATACAATTAGCTACAGATAAGATTACCAAAGACCGAACGTCCATAGTTATAGCTCACCGTTTGGCAACTATAAAAAAAGCTGATAAAATTATTGTGATGGATGCTGGAAAAATTGTGGAAGAAGGAACGCACAAAGAATTGCTGAAGCTTGAAAACGGTTTTTACAGAAATCTTTACGAAGTTCAATTTATGGAGGAAGAAGCGATTTAATTTTTAACTCAAATCTTTTTTCAACATTTTAAATAATTCATCAGTGTTTTCATAAAGCACAAAATCACCATCTTTAAAATAAGAAATTTGGCCGTTTTCTTCGGAGACCACTAAGCAAATAGCATCAGTTTTTTCAGTAATTCCAGCGGCAGCGCGATGTCTTAATCCGAAGCGTAGCGGTATTTTTTTGTCATTTGAAACTGGTAAAATAACACGAGTAGCGGTAATTCTATTTTCCTCAATAATCATTGCACCATCGTGCAGCGGACTGTTTTTAAAGAAGACGCTTTCAATAATAGGCTGGTTTACTTCAAGATTCATTTCATCTCCAGTGTTTTTAACAAAATCAAGGCTATTGTTGCGTTGCAGTACAATAAGGGCTCCTGTATTTGTACTTGCCATTTTCTTGCAAGCTGCCATTATTCCTTCAAGATTGGTTTTAAGACCAGAATCGTTTCCAGAAAATTTAAATTGCTTCAAAAATCTACGCCGCGCGTTGAAATTTGTAGAGCCTAACATCAAAAGAAATTTTCGAATTTCAGGCTGAAAAACTACGACTAACGCAAACATACCAACGCCCAAAAATCCACCAAGAATTTTGCTTAACAGTTCCATTTCAAGAAGCTGAGTAACGACGTAAATGCCGTAAACAATAATAATACCAATCAAAATATTTATTGCCACAGTGCCTTTTACCAAATTATAGAGATAATAGAGGAGGAATGCAACCAGCACTATATCTACTATATCTAAAATTCGAATGTCGAGAAAATCCAAGGGTGTGCGTTTTTTGTAAAAGTAGTTTAAAAATTCAAGGTTCAAAATTCAAAATTCAAAATTAAAGGCTCAATCTTTAAATTTTGAAATCTCAAATTCTAAAATATTTGCGGACTCCTAATCCCTAATTCCGCTAATCTCACACCATAGTTTTACACATTCCACGGCTTCCTTAACGTCGTGAACTCTTAAAATTGAAGCACCTTTCAAAAGAGCAATTGTGTTAAGTGAAGTGGTGCCATTCAAAGCATTTCCTACTGAAGTTTCCAATGTTTTATAAATAAAGGATTTTCGCGAAACGCCAGCTAAAATAGGTACATCCAGACTTTGAAAAAGTTCAAGATTACTCAAAAGTTGAAAACTTTGTTCGCGTGTTTTTGCAAAACCAAAACCTGGATCTGCAATAATATTGTTGATTCCTTCTGCTCTGGCGAGTGCGATTTTTTCAGCTAAATCCTTTAAAACTTCCATCGTTACGTTTTTGTAATCGGTGAGTTTCGTCATTGTTTTGGGAGTTCCTCGCGTATGCATCAAAATGTACGGGACTTTAAGTTTTGCAACGGTTTTGAACATTTCAGAATCTAGAATTCCGCCCGAAACATCGTTTACCATCGCAGCGCCAGCTTCCACAGCTTTTTTTGCAACTTCACTTCTAAAGGTGTCCACAGAAATTAATGCTTCGGGAAAATTCTTCAAAATAATTTCTACGGCTTCAACAACTCTTCTAATTTCTTCACTTTCAGAAATTTCATCAGCATTCGGTCTTGTGCTATAACCGCCAATATCTAGAAATGTAGCGCCCTCGGAAAGCATTTCTTCAGCTTGCTTCAAAATATTTTTATCAGAAAAAGTTTTTCCACCGTCATAAAATGAATCGGACGTAACATTAATAATGCCCATCACTTTTGGGACAGAAAGGTCTATAAGGTTGCCGCGGCAATTAAGGGTCTGCAATTTTTTAAATTGATATATTTACCCGAAATTTACGCAAAATCTTACAAATCGCTAATGGCAGACACTTCAAATCAATATAATGACCAGATTGAAAAATGCAGAGAGCTGTTTATCAATAAAATGCATGATTATGGAAGTGCGTGGCGAATACTTCGACTTCCGTCATTGACCGACCAAATTTTCATAAAAGCACAACGCATTCGCGGTTTGCAGAAAAATGCTGAACAAAAAATTGCCGAAGATGAAACGAGCGAATTTATCGGCATTGTAAATTATTCTGTGATGGCTTTAATTCAAATTGAAAAAGGAGTCGTAGAGCAACCAGACCTTTCTTTGGAGGTTGCGACCCAACTTTACGATGAGCACGTTGCCAAAACCAAGCAATTAATGATGGATAAAAACCACGATTATGGTGAGGCGTGGCGAGATATGCGGGTTAGCTCTTTAACAGATTTGATTCTTCAAAAGCTACTGCGCGTAAAGCAAATTGAAAACAACAGTGGTAAAACACTGGTTTCAGAAGGAATTGATGCGAATTATCAGGATATAATTAATTATGCGGTTTTTGCACTTATTCATTTGGAAGAAAGAAAGGAAGATAAAAAGAGTATAGAATAAAGAATTTAGAACATAGAATGATGAAATTACTAGTTGGAATATCTCGAATAATTGTTGGCGTACTTTTCATAATCAGCGGATTGATTAAGTTGAACGACCCAGTGGGGTTTTCGTTTAAGCTGAAAGATTACTTCGCGCCAGAAGTTTTGGACCTCTGGTTTTTGGTTCCTTATGCTTTATTAATCGCTATATTCTTAGTGATTTTTGAAGTCTTAGTTGGTGTAGCGTTGTTGTTAGGTTATCTAAAAAAAGCGACACTTTGGGCTTTGTTGTTGATGATTATCTTTTTCACATTCTTGACTTTTTATTCAGCATTTTTCAACAAAGTGACTGATTGTGGATGCTTTGGAGATGCTATAAAACTAACCCCTTGGGAATCTTTTAGCAAGGATATTGTGTTGCTGGTTTTAATATTGATTCTTTTCTTTGGAAGTAAATATATCCAGCCTTTTTTCACAAAAGGAACGCGCAGCATTATCATTTTCGCATCTTTTGTGGCTTGCCTTGGGATAACCTATTTTGTATTGATCCATCTTCCAATAATCGATTTCCGTCCGTATAAAATTGGTGCAAACATCAAAGATGGAATGACCGTTCCCGAAGGCGCTCCAAGCCCGATTTATGAATATAAGTGGAAATTCAATATAAATGGCGAAGAAAAAGTAATAACCACAAACGGCGATTATCCGAAGGTTGACGGTGAATTAATAAGCACTGAAACCGAAATGATTCAAGCTGGCTACGAACCACCAATTCACGATTTTACGATGGAAAGGGATGGCGAAGATTACACAGCACAATTTTTAGATGAAGAAAATTTAGTTGTTATAATTGCTTATAGTCTAGGTAATACTGAGAAGGACGGTTACATTCCTATTAAGGAAATTACCGATAAAGCTTTGAAAAATGGTTATAATGTGATTGGTCTTTCGGCTTCTTCTCAAGAAATGACCGAAGCTTTGACGGAGGAATACAAGTTGAATTTCAAGTTTTATTTCTGTGACGAAACTACTTTGAAAACCATCGTTCGTAGCAATCCAGGAATTTTGGAGCTTGATAATGGAACCATCAAACAAAAACTTCACTGGAATGATGCCAGTAAATTAGAGCTTCCAGCGGTTGAAAATGCAAAGCCGAAACTGGATCTTTCAATAAAGCAACGTTTAGATAGTATTGGAGCTTTAGATCAAAAATACCGAATGTTGATGCAGACTCAATCTTTAGAGGAAAGAAAAAAACTGGGTGAAAGTATGGGTCTTTCGGAAGCTGAGTACAGCGGAGATCTTTCGCAAATGCAACGTGTTTTGGACAGTGTAAATATGGTTTTTGTTGAGAGGTATTTTCTTCAGAATGGATATCCTGGCAAGTCCGTTGTTGGCGAAGAATCCAGTCTCGTTGCTTGGAATGTTTTGCAGCACAATCCAGATAAAATACCACTTTATTTACCCTTGGTGAAGAAAGCTGCTGAAGCTGGTGAAATTCCAAAAACTTCAGCCGCAATGATGGAAGATCGCTATTTGATGATGGAAGGAAAACCGCAAATTTACGGCACTCAGGGAATGAGTTATGACGATGCTAGAGGTTCTTTCATTTGGCCAATAGACAATCCCGAAACCGTCAATCAAAGAAGAAAAGACGCAGGTTTTGAAGAAACAGTTGAAGATTATGCAAAAATTCTTTTCGGAAAAGATTTTGTTTATGAAACGCGCATAATGGACCAAATAAACTAAGAAACGTGGCAATTTACATCCTTCAAAAATTGGGTTATGCGTTGTTAACGCTGTTTGGGGTTGTAACTGTGATTTTTCTTTTGTTTACGATACTTCCAGGCGATCCAGCACGAATGATGCTCGGTCAAAATGAAACTGCAGAGCAGCTTGCCGTAGTAAAAAAGAAATATGGTTTTGATCAGCCAGTTTACGTGCAATATTTAAGATATTTGAATGATTTGTCTCCAGTTTCCTTCCACAGTAAAAACCCAGACGATTACACGTTTCTTGCTGAAGCCGTGCCTGCCGGCAGGCAGGGAAAATACAATGCAACAGATTTGTTTTCAGTAGGAAACACTACTCTAGTTTTAAAAACGCCTTATTTGCGTGAATCATTTCAAAAGAATGGAAAAGAAGTGAGTGAAGTAATTGCAGAAACTCTTCCAAACACGGTTATACTGGCAGTTTCGGCGATTGTAATTGCAATTTTTATCGGTGTTTTCTTGGGAATTATTTCAGTACTATTCAAAGATGGTTTTGTTGATAAAATGATACAATTGGTAAGCACTTTGGGAATGAGTGTTCCTTCGTTTTTTAGCGCCATTATTTTTGCCTGGATTTTCGGTTTTATGCTTCACAAATACACCAATTTGAATATGACGGGAAGCTTATATGAAGTAGATGATTTTGGCAACGGAAAATATATTCAGTGGAAAAATTTGATACTTCCAGCCATAGTTTTAGGAATTCGACCATTGGCTGTCGTTAGCCAGTTAATGCGAAATTCGTTGCTTGAGGTTTTAAACCAAGATTACATTCGTACCGCAAAAGCAAAAGGGTTGTCTTTTTATCAAATTATAAAAAGACACGCTCTGAAAAATTCACTAAACCCTGTTGTTACAGCAATTTCAGGATGGTTTGCTAGCATGCTCGCTGGAGCAGTTTTCGTAGAATTTATTTTTGGCTGGAATGGTTTGGGCAAAGAAATTGTAAACGCCTTAAATACATTGGATTTACCAATAATTATGGGAGCGGTAATAGTAATCGCCACATTGTTTATAATAATCAATATTTTTGTAGATATTATTTACGGTTGGCTAGACCCGAAAATTAGTAGGCAGTAGCAGTGTTCAGTTTAAAGTTGGCGCGCGATTTATCGCGCGCCATAACTAAATGTAAATATCGCGTGCTGCACAAGATGTGAATTATCAAGTGCGATAACCAGATATTAAGTATCTCAAGCTGTTTAAAAATAAAATTTTATGAAAACAATATTCGTCTTCCTCTTCTTATCCATCACCTTCGCCCAAGCACAGCAAAAAACCTTTACTGAAGCCGCTTTAAACGATGTTTTTCTATCAGAAAACAACAAAGAAATAACCCTTTCCGAAGTACTTCGGCAATACAAAGGCAAAACGGTTTTCATAGACATTTGGGCGAGCTGGTGTAAAGATTGTATCGCCGGAATGCCAAAGGTGCAAAAGCTTCGCGAAGAAAATTCTGAAGTTGTATTTTTGTTTTTGTCGTTAGATAAGGAAATGGAAAGTTGGAAGCACGGAATTGAAAAATACGGCGTTGTTGGCGAAAATTATTTTATACCTTCGGGTTGGAAAGGTGCGTTCTGTTCTTCGATAGATTTAGATTGGATTCCCAGATATATGGTGGTAAATCCTGAAGGAGAAATAAGCCTTTACAAAGCCATTGAAACAAATGATGAAAATCTTTTAAAAGAATTGAAATGAGAAAAAAAATAGTAGCAGGAAACTGGAAAATGAACAATGATTTGGCCGAAACCGAGCTATTTCTGGTCGAACTGAAAAAGCAGGTTTTCCCAGAAAATGTAATCGTAATGATTGCGCCGCCATTTACCAGTTTAAATCAGGCATTCAAATCGTTACATGAGCATCCAGTAACGGTTGTAGCTCAAAATATGCACCAAAGCAAGGAAGGTGCTTTTACAGGAGAGATTTCTGCTAAAATGCTAAAAAGTGTTGGAGTCGAAACCGTTATTGTAGGCCATAGTGAACGCCGCGCTTTTTTTAATGAAGATAGCGCTGTTCTTGCAGAAAAAGTGAATACCGCACTCGAAAATGAGATGACCGTTATTTTCTGCATAGGTGAAGAGATTTATGATAGAAAAAACGGAAACCATTTTGAACTAATAAAAAAGCAACTAATGGAAGGACTTTTCCACGTATCAGATAAATCTTGGGAAAACTTAGTTATTGCTTATGAGCCAGTTTGGGCAATTGGAACCGGCGAAACAGCAACCCCCGAGCAAGCGCAGGAAATGCACAAATTCATCCGGAAAACTATTGCGGAAAACTATTCAAAGAATATTGCCATTAACGTTTCAATCCTTTACGGCGGAAGTGTAAAGCCAGATAATGCGACTGAAATTTTCGGACAAGCTGACGTTGACGGAGGCCTTATTGGAGGAGCTGCGCTAAAGGTGGAAAGTTTTATGAATATTGTAAATTCTTTTTAAAAAAGAAACAGGACTAAAGGGATACAGGATAAAGCAAACATCTTGTTTCGCTTAAGTTTTGGGTCTAATAATTAAATTATTATGTCGCATATTTATATAGAATACGATTTTAAAGTGACCCCACTCCAACCAGGAACTGAAATTCTGATTGCTGAATTGGGTTACGCAGGTTTTGAAAGTTTTGTAGAAACGGAAGTAGGCGTCACCGCTTATATTCAAAAGGACGAATGGAACGAAACTATTTTGGAAGATGTCAATATTCTTGATTCTGAAG
This sequence comes from Aequorivita sublithincola DSM 14238, assembly GCF_000265385.1. Lineage (NCBI taxonomy): Bacteria > Pseudomonadati > Bacteroidota > Flavobacteriia > Flavobacteriales > Flavobacteriaceae > Aequorivita > Aequorivita sublithincola. Next base: position 415,011 of record NC_018013.1, on the reverse strand, counting down.
AGTTTAAGATTAAATATACTTCTTCTGAAATAGAACAAGTGAATTGGAATGAGGAATGGGAGAAGAATTTTGACCCAATTGAAGTTGATGGAAAATGTACCGTTCGTGCGCCATTTCACCCAAAGAGGAATTTCGAATATGAAATCGTAATAGAACCCAAAATGTCCTTCGGAACAGGTCATCATGAAACCACTTTTATGATGCTCCAATTTATTTTGGAAAATGATTTTGAAGGAAAAACTGTATTAGATATTGGCTGTGGAACTGCCGTCTTAGCTATTTTAGCTGAAATGCGCGGCGCTTCAAAATTGGACGCTATTGATATTGACGATTGGTGTGTTGAAAATTCATTGGAAAACATTCAGAGAAATAATTGTGAGGATATTTCCGTTTTTCTGGGTGATGCATCCTTGCTTTCAGGCCGAAAATATAATGTGATTATTGCGAACATCAACAGAAACATTCTTTTGAATGATATGGAAACCTATAGAAATAGTTTAAATGATGGCGGAGAGCTTTATTTGAGCGGTTTTTACATTGAAGATCTGCCAACAATCACAGAAACTTGCAATAATTTAGGTTTCACTTTCGTTGAAAACAAAGAGAAAAATAGATGGGTTGCAGCAAAATTTGTAATTTAGTATTTACGATTGCCAAATAAACAAATCCCAAATTAACGAATTAACAATAACACGTTTTGAGTACCAAGGAAAAAATTCAAGAAGATGTATCGGTCGTAGAAAAGGAAAGCAACCAAAATGAAATCGTGCTTTACAATGACGATGTAAACACGTTTGACCACGTAATAAATAGCCTAATCTTCGCTTGCGAACATACGCCAGAACAGGCTGAGCAGTGTTCCATCATTGTTCATTATAAAGGAAAATGCACTGTAAAAACAGGTGATTTTGACGAATTAAAACCCCGATGCTCTATGCTGTTAGAAGCTGGATTGAGTGCAGAAATAGTCTAAAACCATTCAAAATATAGTCCGGAAATAATTACTCCGACAATTAATAATATTAACACAGCAATTATAAAACCTGCACCAAAGCGGGTTTTTTTATTGTCTTGAAGGATATAATCTTTTTCTTTTTTGTTATCTGCGTCTTTTACGATCTTGGTCATTCTCTTTATTTTAAGAATCCAAATTAGTCAAAAAAAGCGATTGCGGCGAACTTTCGGGCATAAAAAAACCACGTTTTTTTACAACGTGGTTTTTTCTATGTGACCTTGCCAAGATTCAAACTTGGAACCTCCTGAGCCGTAATCAGGTGCGCTATTCAGTTGCGCCACAAGGCCAATTTAATTTCGCTTTTAGCGGTTGCAAATATATTTCTTTTTAAATTGCAAGACAAATTAAAACCTTAAAAAATGAATTTATCTGAATATATTCGAAATGTTGAAAATTTTCCAAAAGAAGGGGTTCATTTTAAAGACATTACACCCTTGTTGGCAAACAAGGATGCCGTCAGTTTTTGCTTGCAGCAATTGGTTGCAATGGTTGGAGATTCAAAAATTGATAAAGTTGTAGGTATTGAATCTAGAGGGTTTTTCTTCGGAACACTACTTGCACAAAAATTGAACGCAGGTTTTGTGCCAATCCGCAAGCCAGGAAAACTTCCATACAGCACCTTAAAGGAACCGTATCAATTAGAATATGGTATGGACGCGCTCGAAATTCATGAAGATGCCATTAAAAAAAGAGAGCGGGTACTGCTGCACGACGACGTTCTGGCTACAGGCGGTACGGCAAGGGCAGCTTGCAATTTAATAGAAAAATTGGGAGGCGAGATTGTCCAATGTAATTTTTTAATTGAACTTGAGTTTTTGAACGGAATTAAGAAATTGCAAAATCACCCAGTAAAATCATTGCTGAAATATTAGTCCAAAGAATTTTTTGTTACCCATAATTTATATGCAAACAGTGCCAACTGAAATTTTGAGGCCTTTGCTAAATCAACTCCTTCTTTTGAGAAGCTTGGCAAAATTTTCTTGTTAGTCTTCGCCAGAAACTGAAAGAATTTCTTTTTCATCTAATTATAATTTACTGTTGAGGTTAACTTTTTTGAAATTAATATTTTTTAAAAAGAAGTTAAAACCTATTCCACACTTCTCATAATCGTATGCTGTTTATCTACTGCAATTGAAATATTCTTAATGGTTTCTTCCTCATTTCCAAATGTTGAAGTAGAGACTGAACCGTTCTGGTTGTCTATGGTTATGGAAATATGCGTTATTTCGTTATTGTCATTACGTTTTAAATCGTTGTACGAAAAGGAAATGTTTTCAGCTTTGTAAATTTTTTGAAGTTCCACTAATTCTAAATCGGTACTGCTTTTGGTGATCAGGTTCGAATTTCCATTAAAAGCGGTAGCGCTTTTAATTTGGTGCTGTTGCAACATCCTAATACTATCCCTTCGTTGTTGCATATTATTTCTCATTTCAGCTTGTCTTTCCTTCATTGCCTGCATCCGTTCTTCCATTTCCATTTCCATTTGGTCGCTTCTTTCCTTCATACGCTGTTTGTGTTCTTCATAGGACTTTTCAGCATTTTTAGAATTTTCTACCCCACTTCCTTGGCTTATAAAAGATTGGTTTGAGCTGCCAACACTTGTAACGGAAATCCTGCCTCCTTCAGAAATTATTGCAATATCATTTATAGGGTTTTTGCTGCTTACGCTATAGTTTCCCGAGTTGTTATTTGCGTCCTTATAATAAATAGAAATAGAAATAATTTCATTATTCTCATTGTAATTTACATCTGAATAATTAAACTGCAATCCTTCATCTACCATTTGTTTTTTGATTTTTTCAAGTTCTTCCAGCGTCGTGTTTTTGGTAATCGTCACCGTAATTTGTTTTTCTATCATCAAATCGGTTTCTAAAATTTTCACTACTAAATTCTTCGATGTAAAGGAAGAAAGCCCGAAGGCGCTAAAAATCAGAATACAAAAAAGTGAAAGTTGTTTGAGTGTTCCCATAATATTGGTTTTTATAAATACTTTAAATCAAACATTAGTCCAAAAAAGGATTGTAGTTTTAATAGATTAAAATTTTGGGGATAGTAACAAATATACGATTATTTCCTTTTGGCATTTAGTATCTTCGCGGGCAATTATATTTCAATGGATTATTTACTGCTTTTTTTAGGTTTGGTTTTGTTGGTGGTTGGGGGAGAGTTCTTGGTTCGTTCTTCCGTAGCGCTTTCATTTAAACTCCATCTTTCAAAAATGGTAATTGGGCTTACCGTTGTGTCATTTGCCACTTCGGCACCAGAGCTTTTGGTTAGTTTACAGGCTGCGCTTAACGGCTTTTCTGATATCTCCCTCGGCAACGTAATAGGCTCAAACATTGCAAATATAGGTTTGGTGCTAGGTATTACAGCAATAATTTCTCCCTTGGCTATTGATAAAGATTTTTATAAGCTTAATTGGCCCGTAATGATGTTGCTTTCCGTAGGGCTCTATTTTATTTTGAAGAGCGGCCTGCAAATTTCCCGTTCAGAAGGAGTGGCATTGTTACTTGTATTGGCTGTTTATTTATACATATTGATTAAGAGGGCCAAAAACCAAAGAGGTAGCGAGCCTGTTGACGACAGTATTGATGAAGGATTGTCGAAAACTTCTAATTTCAAAATAATTGTTTGGTTGTTAATCGGCGGTCTTGCCCTTTATGGAGGTAGCGAACTCTTAGTAAGCGGTGCCGTGTCCTTAGCGGAAGGCTTTGGCATTAGCGAACGCGTAATTGCCGTAACTATGATTGCTGTGGGTACTAGTGTTCCAGAGTTGGCTGCTTCGGTAATCGCCGCGCTCAAAAAGGAAAAGGCAATTTCACTTGGAAATCTAATAGGTTCAAACATATTTAATATTTCTTCAGTATTGGGTATTACTGCAATTATCCAACCCATTGCAGTAAAAAGCCCTGAAGTGTTGACAAATGATATTTTTTGGATGATTGGTTTTGCCGCTATCTTAGTTCCATTAGCATTTCTTCCCAAGAAATTTGAATTGGGCAGAAAGAGAGGAATATTTCTATTTATTGCCTATGCTATTTTTATTGCACTTACCATAAATAGCTAGTTTATTCTTTTATCCCCTAATATTTAGGGGGTGTTTATAACTTAATTCATTATTTGTATAAATTTAATATGAAATTTAGGGGGTGTGATTATGTTTTTTATACTTTTGCGCTGTCAAACCCTAAAAACATATTATGCCAACGCTAAGATTTCATGCAATTAAGGAAACCTATAATAGAGTTCCTATTCCTGTTACTGAACCAGAAAGACGTTCCGAGATCTTCGGAAAAAACGTTTTTAATGAAGCTGCTATGCGGCAGTATCTTACCAAAGATTCTTTTAAGAGTGTAATGGATGCTGTGGAAAATGGCTCTAAAATTGAACGTCATATTGCAGACCATATCTCTACAGGAATGAAGGAATGGGCAATTGCAAAAGGTGCGACGCATTATACGCACTGGTTTCAGCCATTAACGGGAGCAACTGCAGAAAAGCACGATGCCTTTTTTGAAACAATGGAAAATGGGCACGCAATCGAAAAATTTGGCGGTGAACAATTAGTGCAACAAGAATCTGACGCGTCTAGTTTTCCAAATGGTGGAATTCGAAACACCTTTGAGGCACGTGGCTACACTGCTTGGGATCCAACTTCCCCAGCATTTATTTATGGAACCACCCTCTGTATTCCAACCGTCTTTGTTGCTTATACTGGAGAAGCGCTAGATTATAAAACTCCTTTATTGCGAGCACTTCAAAGCGTTGACAGTGCAGCAACTGCTGTGGCAAAATATTTTGATAAAAACGTTACAAAAGTGATTGCAACCTTGGGCTGGGAGCAAGAATACTTTTTGGTTGACAGCGCTTTGGCAGCATCACGGCCAGATATTTCCTTGGCGGGAAGAACACTATTGGGGCATTCTTCAGCAAAAGGACAACAATTGGATGACCATTACTTTGGTTCCATACCAGCGCGAGTGCTAAATTTTATGCGCCATCTTGAAACAGAATGCATGCTTTTAGGAATTCCTGTGAAAACACGCCACAACGAAGTAGCGCCGAACCAATTTGAATTGGCTCCTATTTTTGAAGAAACAAATTTGGCCGTGGATCACAACTCCTTATTAATGGACTTAATGCACAAAATTGCACAAAAGCATAACTTTAAAGTGCTATTCCACGAGAAGCCTTTTGCAAACGTAAACGGAAGCGGAAAGCATAACAATTGGTCTTTGGCTACAAATACTGGTGTAAATCTATTAGGTCCTGGAAGCACCCCAATGAAGAACCTTCAGTTTTTGACTTTTTTCATAAATACCTTAAAGGCAGTCAACGATCATGAAGAATTGCTTCGCGCTTCTATTGCCAGTGCAAGTAACGATCACCGTTTGGGCGCCAACGAAGCTCCACCAGCAATTATCTCAGCATTTATTGGTTCCCAGCTTACAAGTGTATTGGATGAACTTGAAAAAGTTACCAGCGGCAAACTATCTCCACAAGAAAAAACTGATCTAAAACTTAATGTTGTAGGTAAAATTCCGGAAATTTTATTGGACAATACAGACCGCAATCGTACTTCGCCTTTTGCCTTTACAGGAAATAAGTTTGAGTTTCGCGCTGTGGGTTCTACCGCCAACTGTGCAAACCCGATGACTGTGCTAAACGCCATTGTGGCAAGACAGCTTATTGATTTTAAAACTGAAGTGGACGCTCTTATTAAAGAGAAGAAGATGAAGAAGGATGATGCCATCTTCAATGTTTTAAAGGAATATATAAAGGATTCCAAAAGAATTCGTTTTGAAGGTGATGGCTATGGTGAAGCTTGGGAAAAGGAAGCTAAAAAGCGTGGCTTAAGCAATCATAAAACAACTCCAGAGGCTTTAAAGGCTAAAGTTTCAAAGAAAACCATCGCCCTTTTTGAAGGCCTTGGCATTATGAGCAAGGTTGAGCTGGAGGCGCGTCACGAAATAGAAGTGGAGGACTACGCACTGCGAATTCAGATTGAGGGACGTATATTGGGCGATATTGCTCGCAATCATGTAATTCCTACGGCGATACGTTACCAAAATATTTTAATTGAAAACGTTCAAGGCTTAAAAAACATCTATGGAGCTGATTTTAAAAAATTCTCTACCGAACAGATGCATTTAATAGAGGAGATTAGCGAGCACATAGCAAAAATCAATAAAGGAATTACAGATATGATTGACGCCCGCAAAAAAGCAAATAAGATTGAAGATGGAGAAAAACGTGCGTTTTCATATTGCGATGAAGTGAAACCATTTTTCCAAGTAATTCGTTATCACTGTGATAAGTTAGAATTGCTTGTGGACGATGAACTTTGGCCACTAACTAAGTATCGTGAGCTGCTTTTCACGAAATAAATATTAAAATATTTTTAATCTTTCAGATAATTGAGCCGTCCAAATTATATTTGGACGGCTTTTTGTGTATTTAGGCAACCCAGAACTAAGTATTTTATAAGTAATACAAGGAACAGTTCCTTTAAGTAAAAAAAGTGTGGGGCATTTTTAAAAACGCCCCATACTTTTTTTATTCATTAGTTGTGCTAGAAAGATAAATGTAAATCTGAAATGTTTCTAAAGAACAGATACTCCAAGTTTTAACATCGCAAAATTTTATTATCATTGAAACATAAATTTTTTTAACAAAAATTTAACATATTATGTTAAAGTCAATTTTTATGCATTTCATCGATATTTTTTAGTTTTTTGTCTGATAAATCAAGTTTGACTGTTAGGGAAAACCCTTTTTTAAAAGGGGGATTTCCCCCTTTTTAGTGCATTGGCCTGCTAACGAGTTGTGTGTTAAGATATTTTGTTGCATCTTTGAATTGTAATTGTGATAGCAATATCATAAGCACATCTCCTCAAGAAGTGTTAAAAAACAAATCTATCCCCTTAGTAAAAGAATCTTTTGGTTTTTAATCAATCTGGTTCGTCTTAAAAGTATCCCTTTTATCTATAATGTATTTTAAATACATTTTAAAACATATCCCCTTAATATCAATAGATCATTTTAATATGGTTTATTCATTATCCAAGGATGCAATTCCTTGTTCAAAACTGAATTTTTTTTAACCAAATATTAATCTTTAAATCTTTACATTATGAAAAAAGTAATTTTAGGCGCTGTAGCGCTAATGATTGGTGGTTTTGCATTTGCACAAAACACCTCGAATTCTACGCAAACTGGCGACGACCAGAGAGTGTATGTTAGACAAGCAGGTCAGAGGTTGATCTCTACTATTGATCAAGCTAATGGTGGTGGCGATGGCTCACACCGTGCTATGGTATATCAACGAGGAGACGATAATTCTTCTACTATTGATCAGCTAGGTACTAACAACCAGGCTTATGTAGATCAAGCTCAATTCACGCCTCCAACTAATGCATCATCTTTTATCTACCAAGGTACAAACAATACCGCTAGTGAAGACAATAAAGCAAGAGTAGAACAACACGGAGGTTCAAATAGTGTTGCTACATTAACGCAAGATGGAGATGAAAACGAAGCTCGTACACATCAAGATGGTACAGATGGTACAGTAAACATTACTCAAGATGGTAGTGAAAACAAATCGTTAGTGCTGCAAAGTCTTCTTAATTATAACGCTGTTAATAATGTTGCTAATATCAACCAAACAGGTGAAGAAAACTGCAGTACGGCAGAACAAGATGGTAATAACAACACCTTGTCCGCTACACAATCAGGTTCTGAAAATATAGCAGAACAATCCCAACTTGGAGATGGTAACACTGCTAATTTAAATCAATCTGGAACCAATGGTGAAGCTTTACAAATACAAATTGGAAACGGTAACATAAATAATCTTGTTTACCAAACTGGAGATAGTAACTATTCAGAAGATAACCAAAATGGAGATCGCAATGAGATCTTTAAAGCTCAGACCGGTGCTGATAACTACGGACGTATTGATCAAACAGGAGATGATAACTATGTTTCTTTTGGACAGTATGGAACTAATGGTAAGGGTTATTCAAGACAAATTGGTGACAACAATACTATGTACTTGGGACAATTTTCTGGAAATGGAAACTTAGCTGCTAGCTACCAAGATGATGACAATTATGGTGTTATCTCACAAGATGGTAATGCTAACCAAGCGTTGTTAGTTCAAAAATCTCAAGGAGGTTTAGGTCATACTGCTGGTATTTACCAAAATGGTAATGGTAACATGGCAGATGTATTACAATTAGGTCCAGGTGGTGATTGGGCTGCTGATGCTGAACACTGTTTCTTCCCAGATCCAGTTCAATTAGAGTGTCCTCCTTCATTACCAGATGTTGTAATAGGAGCTCCATGTCAGGGTTGCTAAGCCACTCTAAGTTTAATACACTTATTTAAAATGAAAAAGGAGGGCAGTTTATGCCCTCCTTTCTAATAAAAATTAATATCTTTAGAGCAAGCATGTGTAAAACCGCTATTAGTAATAATTTTGTTTTAGCGGCACAGGCAAGGATACTTTTAGAAAGAGATTTTTACAGCATCCAGACTTGCGTAGAGGTAACTTAAAAATGCAAATGATGAAGACAACAATAAAAAATGTAATATTTGGTATCTTGCTCTCGGCCTTTTTTATACCGACGATTTCTGGCCAAACCTACAAACCAGAGGACAATAATACCAATGGCGACAAAAATATTATACAAGGTGAAAATGTTTCACCCGAAATGCTGACAAACTTGGGGATTATAACTGCGCCCAACCCTAAAAATGCACTTATTCAGGGGAATTCCGTATATGTTCGCCAAATAGGTGATTTCAATACTTCTAGAATTGTAACCAATACTAATGCTAGCGAAATAAATCTTCTCCAAAATGGAGATTATAACAATACTAATTTAGATTATACCGCTAATACAGCTGTGACAGATCTTATACAAAATGGTAATAACAACCGTATTAGGGATTTTGTAAACAATCCAGATGCCGATATTTCCTTGGATCTTATTCAGAACGGGAGTAATCTAAACTTTGAGCGCGAAGGTGTAAACGAGCTTACCAAATCGTTAAAATTTAGACAAACGGAAGCCTCGCCTACAATAATAGTGAGAAGTTTTTACTAAATGAACCGTTTTCAAACACATATTGATAAAATAAAAAATTATCTCTTAGCCGTAATTACGCTTTTCATAACCTTCGGTGTGAATGCGCAATTCTACAATAAAGAGTATGTTAGTAAGATTCTTGTAAAAAAGAACAGTGAATTCTTCACCTTTGCCGCGTCCGCGGAAAACATTACCCCGACGGATATTGATCTTAAATATGATTTCAGTCTTTATCAAACGGATGCCAACAATAACGTTACTAGAAGCAACCAATCTGATCTTTTCTTTTTGAAGGGGAATGAAAAAAAAGTGCTCTCCACAGTAACCGTAAATTACAATACTGAAGGAAAAATTACGCTGGTGCTCATGTTATATGACAGTGACGACAAACCCGTAGGGCAGGACCGTATTGAGTTAAGTTCAGAAAAGGGATATCAGGAAATAATTAAAGACAAACTTTCTCCTCAAGAAGAGGCTATAAGTCAGGATCAGGCAGCTCCTCAAGATGGTTATATAATGAATGGTCTGGTGGTGGAAAATGCCTTGACCAAAGCGGGACGTGATTTTTATAAATATTTTTATTCAGAATATTATAATCGTGGAATACAGACAATAAAAAACATAGTGATTGATGAAGTTCCAGGAAGGATGCGAAGCACAAGGATTTCTGTAAAAATAGACGACCAATTATTGTGGCAATTTTTTTCGCAACCTAAAAAATCTTATTTACAGAGTATGGCTAAGACGGCATTAGACAGATGCATTGCGTATCTTCAACAACTTCAAAAACAAAAAGATAACACCTTAACCCAATATTGAGATGAAGATATTTAAACTACTTTCTATAACTGTATTGTTATTTATTGGAACTGCGGGTTTCGCTCAACAGTTTTCTTATAAACCGTTGAACCCTGCTTTTGGAGGAGATACCTTCAATTATAACTGGCTACTAAGTTCAGCCACTTCCCAAAATAGCTTTACCGCCCCCGCCAATCAAAGGGATCAGCGTTCTGAACTGGAAAAGTTTGGAGACCAACTGAATAAGCAATTGTTGAGTCAAATTTCGAGGGGACTACTCCAGCAACAATTTGGTGGAATTGATTTTAGTCAAGAAGGAACTTATACTTTTGGCAGCTTAAATATTGAAATTTTTCAATCTGATGAAGGATTGGTAATAAATATATTAGATATCTCCACTGGCGAGGAAACACAAGTTATAATCCCAAATTAAATTTATTTCATGAAGATATTTTTCAGAACAATTTCCTTGATTGGAGTCTTATTATTTTCTTCCTGTGGAGCCTTTTTTAATCCACCATTGTATCAAGAGGCTTCCCGCACTGGAGAATTTTCTAAATCTACCCAACCCCTTTTGGATCTGCCACAAGCGGCTCAGCCTTTGGAAGTCGCAGTCTATAATTTTAGTGACCAAACAGGGCAGTATAAAGCTGTTGAAAGCGGCAGTACCTTCAGCACGGCTATTTCTCAAGGAGGAACAACAATGTTAATAAAAGCCTTGGAAGATTCGGGATGGTTTATTCCCATTGAACGGGAAAATTTGAGCAACCTATCTACTGAGCGTAATATTATTCGCAACACTAAGAAGGAATATATAAAAAACTTAAACCCTGATGAGCCGCCACTACCACCACTTTTATATGCTGGGCTAATTTTGGAGGGTGGTGTAATCTCTTACGATACTAACATTATTACTGGTGGGATAGGAGCGCGTTATTTTGGTGTGGGAGGATCAGCAAAATATAGACAGGATAGAATAACCGTTTATTTGCGGGCGGTTTCAACCAGCAATGGAGAAATTTTGAAAACGGTATATGTTTCAAAAACAATTCTTTCGCAAGCAATTGATGCCAGTTTTTTTCGCTTTGTTAAATTTCAAAAATTATTGGAAGCGGAGACTGGTGTCACACAAAATGAGCCTGTTCAAATAGCTATGAAAGATGCCATAGAAAAAGCGGTGCGTGATCTTATAATCGAAGGTATTCAAAAACAGTTTTGGAGCTCGCAAGGTGGAAAAGAAGTAAATGATCAATTAGTGACAGACTATCTTGCGGAAAAGGAAAAAGATGAATCCACATTACTCTTTGATAGATTGCAAGTGGGGCGGGAAGCGCAAAATGCACTGTCAATATCATTGGGAGGCAATTTACCCGATAATGATTATAGCACGCAGGATGTAGGATTTTTGGCACGTCTGGAATACCAAAGGCGTTTTGGACGCTTTTTCAATGCAAATTTAAAAGCATCTGTTTTCAGGATTGATAATGGCAGGCAATATAGAAATGTGTTTGCAAGCGCCGATATAAATGGTGAGTTTGCATTATTACCCAATGACAAGTTTACACCATTTATTTATGCCGGTTCTGGGGTTATAATAGCTCTTTTAGATCCTAGAAATGAGAATGTTTTCGATACTGGTGAGCCCTTTTTTAAAGTACAGTATGGGGTAGGTCTGGAATATTATATTTCAAAAAAAATAGGAGTAAAACTGTTTGGGGAGCACAACCTTGTTTTCACTGATAAACTTGAAAAAGCTGTTCAGGGAAAACGAAACGATTTTTATTATAATTTTGGACTGGGCCTCAATTATTATTTTAAACTATAATTCAATATAGATCAGATGAAAAAATATATATACTTAGTTTTTGCGAGTTTCTTCCTAATCAACTTTGGGTGTAGCGAAGATACTATAGATGTGGTGCTCACAGGAAATATTTCGGGAAAGGTTACCGATAAACTTACGGGTAAAGCTTTGGAAAATGTAAAAATCACAACCAGTCCAGCATCTACAACCGTATTTTCTGATAGTTTGGGTAACTTCAGGATGAATGATATATTAGTTGACGACTATTCTGTTCAAGCTGAGCTGGCTGGATATACAGCTGGATTTGAATCTACTGCCGTTATTGAGGGTGTCTTGTCGAAGGTGTCATTTGAGCTGAGTGTCACAACTACTAAAAACCTTCCACCTTTAGCACCTACGTTAGTAACACCAGAAGACGGAGCAGAGGAGTTACCACTTGAAGTAATATTCACTTGGGAATCTTCTGATCCCGAAGGAGATGAACTTACTTGCACTTTAGATTTAAGAAATGGATCGACTAACGAGATGCAAATTTTTGAAGTGGGTAAGGACACCACCTATACGGTTAGTAATCTTCAGTTGGCAACTAAATATTTTTGGCAGGTAACAGTTTCGGACAATAATAACGACCCTGTAAGTTCAATTATTAGTGAATTTAAGACACTTACGCTACCTGACAACCCATTTCTTTTTGTTAAGAAAAAAAATGATAATTTGGTTATATATTCTGGAGCCGAAGATATGGATCCGGGGAACGGACAGCAACCAGACCCAGATTTTAATGTGCTACAACTTACAAGTGATAATACAAATAGTTTTAGGCCTCGAAAGAGTAACCTTCTAAAACGGATAGCTTTTTTGCGGAACTCTGGAGGCAATACGAATATTTTTACAATGAAATATGACGGAACCGATGTAAAACAAATTACTTCGCAAAGACCATTGGCAGGTTTCCGAACTGAAGAATTGGATTTTACTTGGGCGCAAAATGACAGCAAACTTTATTATCCCTATTTTGACAAATTGTATTCAATAAATTCTGATGGTAGTGGGTTTAAATTGGAGTACACAACAAGCGATGGTGCTTTTATCTCAGAAGTTGCTGTTCCAGAGTTTGATGACGATTTAGTTTTATTAAAAACAAATAACCCAAATGGATATGGAGTGCGTATATATACCGCACGACTTAATCCAGACTCAGAAGAGACAATAATCCTTGAAAATGTAAATGGAGCAGCGGGTGGAATTGATATTTCTTCAAATGGGATTAATGTAATCTATACACATGATTTAAGTGGAGACCAAAATTCCTCCTATAGAATTTCTGAGAGCCGCATTTTTTATTACACCATAGGAAGCGGAAATCCACCAGCGCAGTTAGAAACTGATGTTATATTGGGTGAAAATGATTTAGACGCAAGATTTTCTCCTTCAGAAGGTGGGGTGATATTTACAAGAGTAAAGAGTAATACCAATGCCATTCCTGATATTTATTCCTATACTTTTGGTCAAACGCAAAATGATCGGCTATTATTTACAAATGCCTTTATGCCCGATTGGGAATAAGCAAAAAATATTGAAAACCTTAAAAGCCCACCTTTGTGGGCTTTTTTTTAATCCGTACTTTTGCGGCTTAACAATATCTAATGAGTAAAGAGATTTCAAAACGATACGCACAACGAGGCGTATCGGCAGGTAAGGAAGATGTGCACAACGCTATCAAGAATGTTGATAAGGGTCTTTTTCCGAAGGCATTCTGCAAAATTGTTCCCGATCATTTAACCGGTAATGATGACTATTGCTTGATAATGCACGCCGATGGAGCGGGCACGAAATCTTCACTGGCTTACACATACTGGAAAGAAACAGGAGACCTATCTGTTTGGAAAGGTATTGCTCAAGATGCACTAATAATGAACATTGACGACCTTCTTTGCGTGGGAGCGGTAGACAATATTATGCTTTCCTCCACCATTGGACGAAACAAAAATCGTATTCCTGGCGAAGTTATTTCAGCAATTATAAATGGTTCGGAAGAACTTATAGCCGAACTTAAAAGTTTTGGCGTTACAATCCATTCCACAGGTGGTGAAACCGCAGATGTAGGTGATCTTGTTAGAACCATCATAGTAGATTCCACCGTAACAGCCAGAATGAAACGCAGTGAAGTTATTGACAACGCAAATATAAAGCCTGGTGATGTTATAGTTGGTTTAGCATCTTTTGGCCAAGCTACTTACGAAAAGGAATATAACGGTGGTATGGGCAGCAATGGATTGACCTCCGCAAGACACGATGTTTTTGAAAAGCGACTCGCCAAAAAATATCCTGAAAGTTTTGATGCCTCGGTTCCAGAAGAATTGGTTTATTCAGGTTCAAAAAAACTGCAGGATTCTGTTGAAGATAGTCCTTTGAATGCTGGAAAACTCGTGCTTTCGCCTACTCGGACGTATGCGCCTATCATTAAGGAAATCTTGTTGCAATTCAGCAATAAAGAAATTCACGGAATGGTACACTGCAGTGGTGGTGCTCAGACAAAAGTTCTTCATTTTGTTGAAAACCTCCATATCATAAAAGACAATCTTTTTGAAGTTCCGCCACTTTTCAAACTGATTCAATCTGAAAGCAAAACAGATTGGAAGGAAATGTATCAAGTATTCAATATGGGTCATAGAATGGAACTTTATGTTCCTGAGGAAATTGCGGCAACCATTATTGAAATTTCTAAATTTTTTGAGGTTGATGCGCAAATTGTTGGTAGGGTGGAAGCTTCTGATAAAAAGAAGCTTACAATTAGGTCGGCTTATGGAGAGTTCATTTATTAACTGAATATCTCTTTACAGTCAAAAATAGTTCCTTTAAAAAATTGTAAATTTGCACCCATTATAAAATCTATATGTTAGAAAGGCTTCAAATAATAAAACAACGTTTTGACGAGGTGAGCGACCTTATAATTCAACCAGATATTATGAGCGACCAAAAGCGCTATATTCAGTTGAATAAAGAGTACAAAGATTTAAGAATTTTGATGGACAAGCGTGCAGAATATCTAGAACTTACGGATAATATTACTGAGGCCGAAGAACTGATTTCTGACGGAAGCGATGCCGAAATGGTTGAAATGGCAAAGCTACAGCAAGATGAAGCAAATACCCGTTTGCCAATTTTAGAAGATGAAATAAAATTTCTTTTAGTTCCCAAAGATCCCGAAGATGCTAAGAATGCCGTTATGGAGATTAGAGCAGGAACAGGTGGTGATGAAGCCAGTATTTTTGCAGGTGACCTTTTTAGAATGTATACAAAATACTGTGAAGGTAGGGGTTGGAAAACCAACGTAATAGATTTAAATGAAGGAACTAGCGGCGGCTTTAAAGAAATTCAATTTGAAATTGAAGGAGACGACGTTTATGGAACTTTAAAATTTGAAGCAGGCGTTCACCGTGTGCAAAGGGTTCCGCAAACTGAAACGCAAGGGCGAGTGCATACCAGCGCTGCAACCGTGATGGTTTTTCCAGAAGCCGAGGATTTTGATATTGAAATTAATCCAAAAGATGTTCGTGTGGATTTCTTTTGTTCTTCAGGACCTGGAGGACAGTCTGTGAACACTACCTATTCTGCGGTGCGACTTACGCACGTGCCTACTGGATTGGTGGCGCAGTGTCAAGATCAAAAATCGCAGCATAAGAACAAAGAGAAGGCATTTAAAGTGCTTCGTTCTCGTTTATATGATATGGAGCTGGCGAAAAAACAGGCTGAAGATGCCCTAAAACGTGGCTCTATGGTAACCAGTGGAGACCGTAGCGCAAAGATTAGAACCTACAATTATTCACAAGGACGTGTTACGGATCACCGAATTAACTTTACGCTTTACAACTTAGGAAATATTATGAATGGCGATGTTCAGGAAATAATAGATGAGTTGCAATTGGTTAGTAATACTGAAAAGTTAAAGGAAACAGGCGAAACGTTTTAAGTAATGATTTAGGACGGTGGGACTTAGGACGTAGGACAAAATGATAATTAAATTGTAATACTTTTAGTGAGCAGAAATAGTCCTACGTCTTATGTCTTACAGTCTTACGTTTTATAAAACTTCAGACAGAATTAAATTGAATTTATCATGACAACCAATCAACTAATTTCAGAAATTAGAAAAAAGAATTCCTTTCTTTGCGTTGGACTCGACGTTGATCTTGAAAAAATTCCAGCATTTTTTTTGAAAGAAGAAGATCCAATTTTTTCTTTTAATAAGGCGATTATTGATGCAACCCATCAATTTGCAGTTGCCTATAAACCCAATACGGCTTTTTATGAAGCCTACGGAATAAAAGGGTGGAAGTCCTTAGAAAAAACCATAAACTATTTAAACGAAAACTATCCTGAAATTTTCACCATTGCTGATGCAAAACGAGGCGATATTGGGAACACTTCTTCGCGCTACGCAAAAGCCTTTTTTGAAGATTTGGGGTTTGATTCTATAACCGTTGCGCCTTATATGGGGAAGGATTCTATTGAACCTTTTCTTGCCTTCGAAAATAAACATACCATTTTGTTGGCGTTAACCTCTAATGAAGGTGCTTATGATTTTCAAACTAAAAAAGTTGGCGAACAAGAACTTTATAAACAGGTTTTAGAAACTTCAAAACAGTGGAAAAATAGTGAAAATTTAATGTATGTTGTTGGAGCTACTAAAGCTGAATACTTTACGGATATTCGTAAAATAATTCCTGATAGTTTTTTATTGGTTCCTGGAATTGGAGCGCAAGGCGGAAATTTGAGAGATGTTTGTAAATATGGGTTGAATTCCAATATTGGCTTGCTTGTGAATTCTTCACGAGGAATTATTTATGCTTCCAAGAACGATGATTTTGCAGAAGCTGCAGCTGGTGAAGCGAAAAAGATTCAGTTTGAAATGAAAGCTATTCTCGATGGAGTTCATTGATCAACTTAATAGAAAAATAAACCTTACCAAAATTCCTTCACGAATAGTCTCGCTAGTTCCGTCTCAAACGGAATTGTTGGTTGATCTTGGCTTGAGAGATAGTATTGTGGGGATTACTAAATTCTGCATTAATCCAACAGATTTGCGAAAGGAAAAGACCATTGTTGGAGGAACCAAAAAAGTCAATTTCAATAAAATAAGAGCGCTTAATCCAGACTTTATAGTTTGCAATAAAGAAGAGAATACAGAAGAAATGGTGCTTCAGTTAGAAGAAATCGCCCCTGTTTGGGTGAGTGATATTTCAACGATTCCAGATTGTCTGGAAATGATTGAAAAGCTTGGGATTATTTTTGAAATTACCGAAAAAGCTTCACAAATAATTTCAAAAATTCATTTGGAATTAGCCGATTTCAAAATGTATATGAATGATTTCCCATCGAAAAGAGTTCTTTATCTAATCTGGAAAAGCCCGTTTATGGCTGCGGGAAAAGATACATTTATTGATTCGCTTTTAACGCTAAATAATTTTGAAAACTTTATTTCTGAAGAAAATTCTCGTTATCCCGAGGTGAATTGGGAAGATTTGAAAAGTGTGGAAGTAGTATTATTATCATCCGAACCTTATCCATTCAAAGAGGAGCATATTTCAGAAATACGAAACAAAATTGATGTTGAGGTGAAATTGGTAGATGGAGAATATTTCAGTTGGTATGGAACTCGTTTAATAAATGCTTTCGACTATTTTAAAACAATTCACTGAGAAATTAATTTTCAATATGTCTAAGTGAAAGATATTGGATTTCTCTGAAAAGTTTGTCGGCTTGGCTATGTAATCTTTCGCTTTTTGCGGAATCCTTTATAGACATTTCAAAAGAACGTCTCATTAAAGAGGTATACTTTTCTTTAAGTATTTCAACCTTGGATTTTCTTCTAAACCAACTTATCATTTTTCTACTGTTATCTGTAGGACAAAGATACCTTTGGAAAAGGAAAGGTTGTATTAATGCTTGGTTAAGGCTATCATAAAACTTATGAAATTCACGAGTCTTATGTTAATATTCATAGTATTTCTTAATCCTGAAGTGCGAAAACTTGTCTTAGCAATGAGGTAGTTCGCGACGAGATATTATTTCGGATGTCTTTTTCTTCAACACTAATCATTTTATATACACCGCTTAATGCTTCATTGGTAACGTAATCCGTAAGATCTGTATTTACCTTGGTAACAAACGGCACTGAATTATATTTAGTAATTATATTGCTCCAAATTTGATCAGCACCAACTTTTGAAAAAGATTTTTTAATAACGGGATTAAATTTCGAATATAGGGCGGTGTTAGTTCGTTGTTGCAAATAATTTGTAGCTGCGTTGTCTGGACCTAAAAGTATGGTTTTTGCATCGTTAAAGGTTATATCTTTTACTGCGCTTACAAATATAGGCGTAGCTTGTTTTACGGCGTCTTCAGCTGCTCTATTCAGAGCTTTAATACCTTCATCAGCCAAACTACCCAAACCAATGTCACGAAGGGTCTGATCTACTTTCTGTAATTCTTGGGGTAACAAAATTTTCACTAATTGATTACCATAAAAACCATCCCTTTGAGTAAGCTTGGTTACTTGTTTGTCTATACCTAAATCTAAGGCTTGGCGTAATCCACTTGCGATCATAGTTGGATCCATACCGATACCAACTCCAGTTTGTGTGGGAAGTGTATTTACTACTTGCTGAAGTTCAGCGCAAGAAATTAAAGTAAATATTGAACAGATTAGGAATATTTTTTTGACCCACATAGGTTTTGGATTTTTGTTTTTCCAAATATAAAAAAGGCTCCTCGATATTGAAGAGCCTTTTAGTAAAAAAGATTTTTAAAATTCATTATTTAAGAATCTTCACTGTTTTTGAGTTGTTCCCTATAGTTACTTTAACTAAGTAAGAACCAGAAGCAAGACCGCTCATGTTGATAGCTGGAGAAATTTTCTCAGGATTTTCCTGAAGAACTACTTTTCCTAAGATATCATAAACAGTTACATTGTCAACAGCATTGGCAGATTTAATGCTCAACATGTCTTTTACTGGGTTTGGATATACAGAGAATTTGTTCGCAGTAAAATCATCCACTCCTATTTGGGGATTACCCAGTACTACATCATCAATATACATTTGATTATTAACACTTATTGAGGCGAACTCAATCGCTGCTAATTCAACAAATACTTGAGACCCAAAAGCGAAAGGCTGATTAATTATAACTTTGATATCATCAATATACATATCCCAAGTTTGGGCATCTAGGTTATAAATACAATCAACTTTAAACCATTGGTCTTCTGGAAACGAAAATGATTGGTCAAAAGCAGTACAGTCATTTACTCCTGAAACAATACCGAAACCTGGGCTAGCACCGTCGCAGTTAAAGAAAACATTGCCACCCATCAATGATCCGTTCCATGGAATTCCATCTTTAGTGCTGGCAGCTTGCATATTAAAATACCCAGATTTTCCTCCAGGAATCAATAGATTAAATTGAACTGCGTAAACATTAGATGTTGGTGTAGATTGAATTAATAATAATATGTCGGTTAAACCTTCTATATAAAGAGACTGTAAACCGGAAAAATATTCCACATCTAGAACAATAGCATCATCTAAGCCACCATTATCGCCAGACCAAGCTCTCCAATGGGGAGCT
This sequence comes from Aequorivita sublithincola DSM 14238, assembly GCF_000265385.1. NCBI lineage: Bacteria > Pseudomonadati > Bacteroidota > Flavobacteriia > Flavobacteriales > Flavobacteriaceae > Aequorivita > Aequorivita sublithincola. The sequence continues at coordinate 395,666 of NC_018013.1, read as the reverse complement.
TGTACAGAAATTGGGCCTATATTGTAAAATTCAAAATCATCAAAAAGTTCATATTGAGCGTAAGATGAAAAGGTGAATACACCTAAAAGAAGTGCGATAAGGTATTTTTTTATCATAACATTCAATTTTTAATTGTTTAATATTGAGATATTAAGATACGAAAAATATTACTTCAATTTAACTTTGTTAATAATACATTATTCTAGTCATATTTTGTTTAAGCATTTGTTGAATTTATGATTCAGCAGAAGAAATAGAGCTATCCATTAAATAAAAAAAGGCTCTTCAGTTTTGAAGAGCCTTTTTGGTAATAGAGATTTTTTAAGTGTTTTATTTAAGAACCTTAACTGTTTTAGAAGTGTTTCCAATAGTTACTTTAACTAAGTAAGAACCAGAAGCAAGACCGCTCATGTTGATAGCTGGAGAAATTTTTCCAGGATTTTCTTGAAGAACAACTTTTCCTAAGATATCATAAACAGTAACGTTATCAATTGCGCTAACAGATTTAATGTTCAACATATCTTTTACTGGGTTTGGATATACTGAAAATTTGTTTGCTTCAACATCATTTGTACCTGCAGTAATATTTGGACCCATAACTACATCGTCAATAAACATTTGGTTGTTTGCACTTGCTGAGTAGAAATCAAGACCAGCTAATTCAATAAACACTTGTGTGTTAAAGGCAAAAGGCTGTGCAAAAAAGAATTGGATATCATCAATGTACATATCCCAAGTCTGTGCGTCTAGGTCATAAACACAGTCAACTTTAAACCACTGATCTTCTGGATAAGCAAAGCTTGCTGCAGAAATAGTACATTCTTGTCCTGCTGGACTTTCATCGATAGTACCTAAACCACCTGAAGCACCGTCACAGTTAAAGAAAACGTTACCACCCATCAAAGCTTGGTTCCAAGCAGTTCCTTCTGGGGTTAATGCAGCTTGCATATTAAAGTAACCTGATTTTCCTGTTGGAATAAAAGCTTGAAATTGTATTGTGTACATACCGCTAGTTGGAGCAGATGGAACTAATAAAATAAGGTCAGTAAGGACGTTTCCTGGAATTAACACAGATTGTAATCCAGAATTAGCTTCGTCATCAACAACGTTAGCATCATCAGCGCCGCCATCAACACCGGACCATGGTCTCCATTGTGGAGCTTGAGCAGAAATTGGATCTAAAGTATAAGATTCAAAATCATCAGTTAATTCAACTTGGGCGTAAGACGAAAAAGTAAATGCAACTAAAAGGAGTGCTAAAACGTAAGTTTTTTTCATAATGTAAATTTTTAATTATTTTTTATTTGTGCCGCAATATACAAAGTTATTGCGCCAACTAATTGCTTTTTATAAAAAAATAAATAATTAACTAAATAGGCTTGATCAATATGTGAGCTATATTTTGATTTAATTAATAATCTAGTATTCTATAAAAAGCTATGCGTCAGGAGATGAACCTAGGGTTGTGTTTTGTTTTAATAACCCAAATGTGATATAAAAAAAAGGTCCTTCAAATTTGAAGGACCTTTTAGTAAAAAGATTTTATAAAGTCTTATTTAAGAACTTTTACAGTTTTAGAAGAGTTTCCGATAGTTACTTTAACTAAGTAAGAACCAGAAGCAAGACCGCTCATGTTGATAGCTGGAGAAATCTTTCCAGGATTTTCCTGAAGAACAACTTTTCCTAAGATATCATAAACAGTTACGTTATCAACAGCAGTAGTAGATTTGATGTTCAACATATCTTTTACTGGGTTTGGATATACTGAGAATTTGTTAGCAGTAAAGTCTTCAGTACCAATTGTTCCTTTGTAAAGAACCACATCGTCAATAAACATATCATTGTTAGGGCTTGCAGAGTAAAAATCTAAACCAGCCAATTCAATAAATACTTGTGCACCAAAAGCAAATGGCTCAGCAAAAACGAACTGAACATCATCTATGTACATATCCCAAGCTTGAGCGTCGATATCATAAACACAGTCAACTTTAAACCACTGGTCCTCTGGAAAAGTAAATTGCTGATTAAAAGCGGAACAATCAATAACGCCAGTAACACCACCAAGACCTGGAGTAGAACCATCACAGTTAAAGTAAACGTTACCACCCATCAATGCTTGTACCCACTCTGTTCCTTCTGGAGTAAGAGCAGCTTGCATGTTAAAGTAACCTGATTTTCCAGCAGGAATAAACGCTTGAAATTGAATTGTGTAAACACCGTTGATTGGAGCAGAAGGAACCAATAAAATTAAATCAGTAAGACCATTTCCTGTAATTCTTACAGATTGTAAGCCAGAATTTGCTTCATCATCAACAACGTTACCGTCGTCACCACCACCGTCAACACCAGACCAGTCTCTCCAATGAGGAGATTGAGCCGATATAGGGTCTAAAGTGTAAGATTCAAAATCGTCTGTTAACTCTTGTTGAGCGTAAGACGAAAAGCTAAATGCACCTAGAGCAAGTGCTAAAAAGTAAATTTTTTTCATAATGTTATATTTTTAATTGTTTAATATTGATGATGCAAGATACGAAAATATTAAATCAATGCAACATTTTTTGAAAATATTTATTCCATCATTATTGTTCGAAAGTGTTGTGTTCGTTACCTTTTAAGTAAATTTGCACTTAAAACTAATCTCTAGGTCATATTATGCAACAGATAACTCCTTATAAGCCAAAACATAAAGTACGCATTGTAACCGCAGCCTCCCTTTTTGATGGGCACGATGCTGCAATAAATATTATGCGCCGTATTATACAATCAACTGGTGTAGAAGTGATTCACTTAGGTCACGACAGAAGCGTGGAAGAGGTTGTTAATACGGCTATTCAGGAAGATGCAAATGCTATAGCAATGACTTCCTATCAAGGTGGGCATAATGAGTATTTTAAATATATGTATGATTTGCTGCAGGAAAAAGGTGCCGGCCATATAAAAATATTTGGCGGCGGCGGCGGCGTGATTCTTCCATCGGAGATAAAAGATTTGATGGATTATGGTATTACTCGTATTTACGCACCGGATGACGGAAGATCACTAGGACTTCAAGGAATGATAAATGATTTGGTTGAACAATCGGACTTTGCAATCGGCGATAAGTTGAATGGCGAACTTGAAAAACTTTCAAATAAGGAGAATGGAGCTATCGCTCGAATTATTTCTTCCGCGGAAAACTTCCCAGAGGTTGCTAAAGAAACACTCGATCAAATTCACATTAAAAATAAAAAGAACACCACACCTGTTCTAGGAATAACTGGAACTGGCGGGTCGGGAAAATCTTCTTTGGTAGATGAACTGGTACGAAGATTTTTAATAGATTTTCCTGAAAAAACCATTGGAATTGTTTCCGTAGATCCTTCAAAAAGAAAGACTGGAGGTGCATTATTGGGTGATCGTATTAGGATGAATGCTATCAACTCGCCAAGAGTTTATATGCGAAGTTTGGCCACACGCCAAAGTAATCTTGCGCTTTCAAAATACGTGGCAGAAGCCGTTCAGGTTTTAAAAGCTGCAGCATACGATATTATAATTCTTGAAACTTCTGGAATAGGGCAGAGCGACACCGAAATTTTAGAGCATAGCGATGTATCACTATATGTTATGACTCCAGAATTTGGTGCGGCAACTCAGCTTGAAAAAATTGACATGCTTGATTTTGCAGATTTGGTAGCAATAAACAAATTTGACAAACGCGGATCCTTAGATGCCCTTCGCGACGTGAAAAAACAATACGTACGCAATCATCATTTGTGGGAAACCCCTCAAGACGAACTGCCGGTTTATGGTACAATTGCGTCGCAATTCAATGATCCTGGAATGAACAAGCTCTACAGGGCTGTGATGGAAAAAATCAATGAAAAGACAGATATTGAACTTAAGAGTGATTTTCATGTTCAAGAAATGGAGGAAAAGATTTTTGTAATTCCACCTTCACGTACACGCTATCTTTCAGAAATTTCAGAAAATAATAGAGGTTATGACAAACGGGCTTTAGACCAAGCCGAAGTTGCGCAGAAACTTTATGGATTTTTTAAGGCAATGGAATCTATTTCTGGGAAGAAACCAGAACTTGATAAAGCGGGACTTGTTTCTGAATCGATTGTCAATTCAGAGAAAAATAAAGATTTATTGAAATTGTTGCTTGCTGAGTTTGACCGTGAAAAGTTAAATCTAGATCCATATAACTGGGAAATAATTACAGGTTGGGACGAAAAAGTAAACAAATACAAAAATCCAGTTTACAGTTTTAAAGTTCGTGGAAAGGAAATAAATATTGACACACATACCGAATCGCTTTCACATTCGCAGATTCCAAAGGTTTCTTTACCCAAATATCAAGCCTGGGGCGATATTTTGAAATGGACTTTACAAGAAAACGTTCCGGGGGAATTTCCATATACTTCAGGGCTTTATCCTTTTAAAAGAACAGGAGAAGATCCTGCTAGAATGTTTGCTGGCGAAGGTGGACCAGAACGCACCAATCGTCGTTTTCATTATGTAAGTATGGGTTTACCGGCAAAACGCCTTTCCACTGCTTTTGATAGTGTTACTTTATACGGAAATGATCCAGATCTTCGACCCGATATCTACGGAAAAATTGGAAATGCAGGAGTTTCCATCTGTTGTTTGGACGATGCCAAAAAACTTTATTCTGGTTTTGATTTAAGCCACCCGATGACTTCAGTTAGCATGACTATCAACGGACCCGCGCCAATGCTTTTGGGTTTCTTTATGAACACAGCAATCGATCAAAACTGTGAAAAGTATATTATTGAAAACGAAATCGAAAATGAAATCGAAAAACGAATTGCCGAAATCTATAAAAAGAATGGTATTGAACGTCCAAGGTATCACGGAGAATTACCTGAAAGCAATAATGGCCTAGGTTTGATGCTTCTAGGAGTAACTGGCGATCAAGTTTTGGATGCGGATGTTTACAACAAAATTAAATACGAAACCTTGCAACAAGTTCGCGGAACAGTTCAAGCGGATATTTTGAAAGAGGATCAAGCTCAGAACACCTGTATATTTTCAACAGAATTTGCACTGCGGCTAATGGGCGATGTTCAGGAATTTTTTATTGAGAAAAAAGTTAGAAATTTTTATTCGGTTTCAATTAGTGGTTATCATATTGCAGAAGCTGGCGCGAATCCAATAACGCAATTGGCGTTTACACTTTCCAATGGTTTCACTTATGTAGAATACTATTTAAGTCGCGGAATGGACATTAACGAGTTTGGCCCGAATCTTTCTTTCTTTTTCAGCAATGGTATAGATCCTGAATATGCTGTAATTGGAAGAGTTGCCCGTAAAATTTGGGCGAAGGCAATGAAAGAAAAGTATGGTGCAAACCCAAGAGCGCAAATGTTGAAATATCATATTCAGACTTCAGGACGTTCTTTACACGCCCAAGAGATTGATTTTAATGATATTCGAACCACGCTTCAGGCTTTGTACGCTATTTACGATAATTGTAATTCGCTGCATACCAATGCGTATGATGAAGCGATTACTACGCCTACTGAAGAAAGCGTGCGTCGTGCTATGGCAATTCAGTTAATTATAAATAAAGAACTTGGCCTTGCCAAAAACGAGAATCCAATTCAAGGATCTTTCATTATTGAAGAATTGACGGATCTTGTAGAAGAAGCGGTTCTAAAGGAATTTGATAGCATTACGGAACGTGGAGGCGTTTTGGGAGCGATGGAAACAATGTATCAACGTAGTAAAATTCAAGAAGAAAGTCTTTATTATGAAACGTTGAAGCACAATGGAGAATTTCCAATTATTGGGGTGAATACTTTTTTAAGTAGCAAAGGTTCGCCAACAGTGCTACCGGCAGAAGTAATACGCGCAACCGAAGAAGAAAAACAAGTGCAGATCCAAACGCTTCAAAATCTTCATAAAATGTTTAGTGATAGCTCCAATGCTTCTATTGAAAAAGTGAAAGCAGCAGCCATACACAATGAAAACATATTTGAAGAACTAATGGAAGCCACAAAAGTGTGCTCATTGGGCCAAATAACTGAAGCCCTGTTCGAAGTTGGGGGTCAATATAGACGAAATATGTAAAAATGTGGGGAAATGTTTTTAAGACACGACAAAAATACGTATTTTTGTGTCAAATGTCGTGATGATGAAAAATAATAAAACCCATACAGATGTAAATTTAGTTACAGAACCAGAAGTTTTTTATCTAATAGATAATCCTTTTGACAGAATTGTTGGTGTCTTAGGAGGTGTTGGTCAAGTTGGTCAAGTAGTAAATAGCGATATAGATCTTATAACTATTACCAGAAAAGGTTTACCCAAAAGTGTGGCTTATTCCGTCTGTGAAGTACTGGATATTTCCATGGACAGATTGAGTGATCTTTTGCATATCTCTCATCGTACTCTGCAACGTAAAGCAGATGATGATCTTTTAACCGTATCAAGCACCGAGCAGCTTTTTGAGATTGCAGAAGTGGTTTCAAATGGTATTGACGTTTTTGGAACACTTGAAAATTTTAGGAAATGGATACATTCTACACCCTATATCTTTAATGGTCAAGCTCCTTTAGATTTTTTAGATACAAGATTTGGTATTCAGTATGTCAATAATATTATTGGCCGTATAGCTCACGGAATTCCTTCATAGTTGTGAGAATATACCGAATAACAAGAACACAATATATAGATGATCTGTCAGGCGAAGGAGCTAGGTTATATGGTGGAAGATGGAATAGGGTTGGAGATGCAGTGGTTTACTTCGCTGAGAATCTTTCTTTATGTTTACTAGAAATTATTGTACACGTAGATTATGCAGGAATTCCTTTGGATTATTCTTTTATTGAAGTCGAAATTCCCGATTCAACCATAAAAATTATACAATCTATTGATTTTATTGAATCTAAATGGAGTTCGGAAGAAGCCGTTAATAAATTACAAACTTTGGGATCTAGTTGGTTAAAGAAGAAGGAGAGCTTGGCAATGAAGGTTCCTTCTGCCGTGATGCATCAAGACAATAATATTTTGGTAAACCCTTCACATAAAGACTTTGCAAAATTGAAAATTATTAGGACTGGAAAAATGGATTTTGATCCAAGATTGTTACGTTAACTATTCTTCTGAATCGTCATCTTCCATAAAATCCTCCCAATCTTCTTCAAAATCATCATCATCTAGATCTCCAAAAAATTTATCTGGAAGATCATTTGGATAGAAGGGAATATCGTCCTCAGGGTCGTGATCGTCATAGTTTACACCTGGCGGGTTGAAAAGCCCCCAGCGGTCAATGATATAATCCCACGGATCAAATGTTTTTACCCATTCGGCAAAAAGAATTCGGAATTCTTCCACTTCTTTCCTTAGCAAATCTAGATATTCAGTGTCTTTAAAACCGTGCATTTGAATGCCGCGTGCATCCGTAATAAGTTCACGTGCTGCTTTCCGAATTATGGCAGCATTTTCCATTTTGAGATCATAGATTTCTACGCCTTCTGCACCTGCTATTTTAGCTGTAATAATCATAGAATTTTCCATCAAATAATTTAGGTTGTGCTCCAACATTTCTTTTTCGCCTTTTCGCTTAAATTTTATATCTGTATTTTCAACAGATTTCACAAGATGACGTACTAACTCTGCAATTTCTTCAGCCTTTAAAAAGATGGGCATCTGGCGAATGCGATTGTAACGCTTCATTGGGTCGAAATTTTCTTCGTCATCAAACATATATTTTGTGCTAAGTTATATCACAAATGTAGTAATTGAACTTTAATTAAAGAAACGAAAAAAAAAATGAAAATTAGAGAGTCAACCTCCAAGTGTGTTGAAGTTTTCTAAACTTTTTCAGTTCTTTACGAAGTAACGGAAGAAAGTCTTTGCCATTGCTGTTCACTCTTTCCAAGCGTTCACAATTTTTGTAGAGTAAGTTTGAAAGACGCATTACGGAAGCTGCATACTTGTGTTTTTCTTCAGAAAAGAGCTGGCTTTCTGCCTTCAGTATTTGCGGACCTAATGAAACTGATTGTTGCACAATATCACCACTAAAATAAATATTTGGATCTTCCTTTCCATTATTTTGAAGGTTTGAAAGATCATGGCTCAGATAGCTCGTAATATTTCTACTTAAAGAGAAAATCTCTAAGGATTTTTTATAAATAGCAGAATGAGGATTGTTTTCAAACAAATAGGATGACATTTCTTTTTTTTTGAGTGTTTCAAATTTAGTTACAAGTATTGATTTTTCACAATTGATATTAAAGCAAATCTGTATATTTGCTTTAAACAATAAGTTAATTTATCATTTATTCTTTAATATGAGTATAGACTCTTTAAATTGGAAAATCCTAAATTGCCTTCAAAAAAATGCTCGCCAAGCCAATACGGAAATAGGCAGACAGGTTGGAGTTAGTTCGCCAGCGGTTTCAGAACGCATCAAAAAGATGGAAGATTCTGGGATTATCAATGGTTACTTTTCGGTTGTTTCACCTTTTGAGGCAGGTTATCAATTTAAAGCCATAATTACGCTTCGTGCTTTTATGGGAAAGTTGAAACCTTTCCTTGAAATTGTGAAAACCTACGATGAGGTTTTGAATTGCTACCGCATCACCGGAAACGAAAACATTGTGATGGAAGTAGTGTTGAAAAATCAAAAACATTTAGAAGCTTTTATAGACCAACTTATTATTTATGGCGAAACAAAAACCCAAATCGTGCTTTCGCACGTGGTTAAAAATAATGCTTTGAAACAGTTGAAATAAAACTACATGTTAAAAAAGTGATAATTGGATTATTTTTATGAATAGTAATACTTCTTTCGAAGTATTTTTAAAAGAATCAATTTATTTAGAACTATATGAAAAAATATACTATTCATTTTTTAATCGTTACTCTTGTTTCTGGAATCCTAGGTTTTACTGGTTTGGATTTTCCAGGAGCTTTTTTTGTTAGACTTATTTGTCTATTTGCCGGAATCGGACTTATGATTTCTTGTTTAGACGCAGTTATAGTTAGCCGGAAAAACCGAAGAATTAAGAAAAACTCCGAATCTAAAGGTTAGGTCACTTTTTTTTGGCTTTCAGATTTTTTCAATAGGAAATATAGCCAAATGGTAAAGCAAGCTACAACCAAAAGGAAAATGGTAATAACATTCCAAGTATTGAAATAGCCAAAATTGTTTACCATATTCATCCCGCCATTATGCCCAATTAAATGCGCTATGCTGAAACTCATACTGTAAAAAGCCATATAACTACCCTTTCTTCCTTTTGGAGCCATCTCTAATGCAAGGGAGTTTGAAAATGGGAAACCTATCATCTCGCCTAAAGTCATTAAAAACATTGCAATTACTAAAACACCGCTCCAACTGGTGAAATTCAAAACCATAAAACTAATTCCCAAAAAGAAAATACCCCAAAAAGTTGCCATTGTTTTCGAAATTTTCTTTCGGTCCAACCAAGCAATAAGCGGCATTTCAAAAACGACTATCGTTGCGCCGTTTATAAACATTAGCCAGCCAATAAGGTCTTCTGAAAGGAAATGCGCTTTTTCATAATACACAGGCATCACCGAAAAATATTGAACAAACGCTAAACTGTTTGCAACCATAATCAGAAAGAACATGATGTAAAGTTTGTTGAGATAGGGCGGAACTCCTTCTTTTATAATTATTTCTTTTTCGGCCTTAGTATCTTTTTGTTTTTTCGGTTTCAAAAGCAGGAAAACTCCGAGCGATGCCGCTATGCAGGTCATTCCATCAATCCAAAAAAGTGAGGTGTAATTAATATGCGCAATAATTAATCCGCCCACCAATGGTCCAATAGAGAAACCCAGATTTATTGCCAGACGGATCAGCGTGATGCTACGTGTGGTATTTCCAGGCTTGCTATAAGTATCTGCCGCAACATAGATTGCAGGTCTGGCGGCATCTGCCATTAAAGTAAGGATAAAGATACCGATGCAAAATCCATAAAATGTATCAATAAACTGAAGTAAAACAAACCCAACTCCACCCATAAATAGACTTGCTAAAATCACTTTATAAAAACCGATTGTATCAGTTAATTTGCCGCCAATATAAGTTCCAACTAAAGAACCTAATCCAAAGCAAGACATAATCCAACCTACTTGTGGCAACGTAAATCCTTCAACATTAATAAGGTATAATGAAAGGAATGGAATAACCATCGCCCCAGCCCGATTTATGAAGGTCACCAACGCCAATAGCCAGATTTCCCGAGAGAGTCCCCGAAAGTTTGCTATGTAGTTGGTGTATATTTTTTTCATTGTTAGTTATCCTTAAAAGTAAAACGTCCCGGTTACAGCCGGGACGTTTTTATATTGAATAAATTTATATCTATATTATCAATACATACATCGCGGCCATTTCGTTCTATAAACAATCTGGATGGATTGATAGATGTATGATCTATTTTTCATTTTTTGTTTAATTTGAAATCAAATGTAGTAAAAAAAGATTGTTGAATAATTTTTTTAGTTGCTAATCTATTACTCTTTTTAAAGTCATCCCAAATCTTACGGCAGCTTTGTCGTACATATTTCCCATTCTAAGGAGGCTTGGTCTTGGATAATCTTCATTGGCTTCTAAAAATTTTTTAAGCCAATTTGTTGATGAAATACCAGTTGTACTTAACGGAACTTCGGTGTTAAAAGATAAGTTCCCAACAACATTAAATCCTTCAGCTCTGTCAACATCAATTTTTGCAATAATATTTTCTGGGTTTGAAGTTTCAAAAAAAGTGATTTTCAAGTTTGCTTTGGCAGGTTGTTTTGCAATTCCCACATCATATCCAAAATACATCCAGTCTGTTTGCACTTTCATTGTGTAAAATACCGAGTCGTCATCAACAACAAATTCAATTGGGTGATCATAATTTTTTATGCGGTTATTTAAAGCCGTAGCAAAAATCTTAGGATAAATGGAGTCTTTTGCGTTGAAATAACGTTTCTCCCAATCCAAAGCTTCCTTAGCATCAAGCTTGTTTTCAATCTTTTCTTTTATATAATTCACGAATTGAGGCTCAGTAAGAGTATCTGCATTGAAACGAAGGCCTTCATAAGTGAAAACTACATTTACTTTTTCTTGAGTTGCTAAAAAAGCCATTTCTTTTTTGTCCAACTTAATATGTTGTGCAAAAAGAGAAGACGCAGTAAGACAAATAAAAAGTGTATAGAGGAGAAATTTCGTCATAATTTATTTTTTTTCAAAAATAGAAATAAATGTGAAGTTTGAAATTGTTTTCTACTTTTACTGAAAACCATTATATGAAGACGCTACTTCTTTTCTCAATACTATTATTTTCTTATTCAATTTTTGCTCAAGATGAAACGTTGGTTTCCGATAGCGAAGCAGCTCAAATTGAATTAAACGAAGAATTCAGCAATCCCGAGACTACGATTTTGGAACCAGCCGATTTCAAAAACTTCAAAGGTTTGGAGTTTTATCCATTTGATGAAAAATTTATTGTGAAAGCTAACCTTGTTCTCACTCCAAACGAAAAGCCGTTTTTAATGCCAACCACAACATCCAGAACGCCCGAATATGTGAAATATGGCGAAGCGCATTTCAGTTTAGAAGGAAAGGATTTTGTTTTGAATATTTTTAAAAGCACCGAACCTTATGACGAGCCAGGATATGAAGATTACCTATTTCTTCCTTTTACAGATTTAACGAGTGGAGATGGTTCCTATGGCGGCGGCAGATTTTTGGATCAACGCATTCCTGAAGATGATACTTTAGTTATTGATTTCAACAAAGCATATAATCCGTATTGCGCTTATAGTCCGCGATTTTCGTGTCCAATTCCGCCAAAAGAAAACGATCTTTTAATTAGAATTGAAGCGGGTGTAAAAGATTTTGGAAAGCATTAAAAAAACTTCACCAACCACATTCCGAAAAAAACCATTGCAAAACCAAGCACGAAACTTCCAAACGTATAAAGTGCGAACGACATAAAATCTCCTGCTCTTAAAAAAAGATGATTTTCATAAGCAAAAGTCGAGAAAGTGGTAAAGCCACCACAAAAACCTGTAGCTAAAAACAAGACCGTATTTTGGGAAAGTGTTTCGTTTTTTAATGCTAGGCCGAGAATAATTCCAATTAATAAACTTCCTAATACATTCGCAGCAAGTGTTCCATAAGGCACGCCATTTTCATAATCATTTAGATAGCTGGAAAGGAGGTATCTTAAAGTACTCCCAAAACCACCGCCAATAAATACTAATACTAACTGTTTCATTTAAATTCCTTCTTCAACTGGTTCTGGTGAAGTGATTATTGGTATATAAATCTCCGTTAACCAATCTGCTGGATTTGGAGTTGCTTCAGGATCGGTAATATATACTTCAAACATTTTTCCCTCAGGATCTTTTTGTAGGCTGTTTTGAACTATATACTTTTCACCTTTAGAATAGGCTTCAGAAATGTGTTTGTAATTTCCTTTTAATGAAATTTTCACTGCGGAAACAGGTTCCATAAATCCGCAAACCACAGGACTGCCTTCTGGTGTAACCACTTTTTCTTTTACAGGAACACCAGTTGAAAAGATAACGGTGTTGTTGGCATTGTCTATTGAATTATAAAGCGTAAACGGTTTGCCTGCCATATTTAGATTGTTAGTCTTAACAAAATCTATAACCATATTCATCATTGGTTCCGTTTTCTGGTCCACTTCTTCCTGTTTTGCAACAGAAGTTGTGTACATATAATAACCGCCGCCATATTGGGTAACGCCATCTACGTTTATGGAGTACTGTTTCATATCTTCGGCCACTTCTAGAGCAATTCCTTCAAGGCCTTCTTTGTTCATTTTGTGCATTTGGGCGTTAAAATCCATTCCGCTGAAAGAATAATATGCTTTATCAATCAATGTATGTTCGCCCTTCATTCCCCAAGTTACTTTTGTTCCGCCATCTACTTCTTCAAAGTTCCAATACACTTTTGGGTGTCTTTCACCAGCGGGAGTGACTAGGGTTAAATCTTGTTCTATTTCTTTATTCGGAATTACTTTAGTAGTTGTCATTGACCCGCTCATATCGCCATCCCAAGAGTAAGAGGCACCTTCGCCTGAAGTTTTTTCGGCATAAGTAAAAGTAATAGAAGGATCTTCTTTTTTCCAAGGACCCCAAGTTTCCCAGCTTTTATAATCATTCACTTTGTTGAAAACAACTTCTGGTGGAGCCATAATTGTTATAGAATCCTGAACATCATACGTTCCGTCTTTTGTTCCGAAATATATGGCGCTACCTATTATTATTAGAAGAATAAGAAAAAGTAAGTATTTTAAAATTTTCATCAGTTTAAGTGGTGTTAATTGGCGTTGCTAAGGTAATGAAATTTCATGGATGCTATTGAAATCCAAGTCCTACAAAATTATTGCAGAATTATTCATTATAATATAGCGGAAATTATTTTAGTACATTTGCGGAAATCATAAACTTTTTTTAAAATGAAGAACACCTTTTTTATTGCGATGGCAATGTGCGGTTTGTTGTTTTTTTCTTGTAAGGAAAACAAGGAGGACAAAGATGTGGCACAAGTGGAAACATTACAATCCACTGAATTTGATTATAATGTGGAGCAGTTTAGCGACATAAAAGTTTTGCGTTATCAAATTCCAGGTTGGGAAAAACTTACTCTGAAAGAACAAAAACTTGTGTACTATCTTACCCAAGCTGGTTTGGCGGGTAGAGACATTATGTGGGACCAAAATTACCGTTATAACCTAACGATAAGAAAGGCTTTGGAAAACGTTTACACCAATTATGAAGGTGATAAAACTACTGAAGACTGGAAAAATTTTGAAACTTATTTGAAAAGAGTTTGGTTTAGCAATGGTATTCACCATCATTATTCCAACGATAAAATGAAGCCGGATTTTTCTTCGGACTATTTAAAACAACTTCTAACCGATACCAATACTACTTTGGAAGGCGAAGCTTTTGATGTGCTTTTCAACGATAAAGATTCTAAAAAGGTAAACCAAGCTAAGGGCGTTGACAATGTTTTGGAAAGTGCCGTTAACTTTTACGGTCCTGATGTTACCAATAAAGATGTTGAAAATTTCTATTCAAAAAAGAATTCTCCAGATCCTAAAAAACCACTTTCATATGGTTTAAACTCGCAACTGGTTAAAGAAAATGGAGTTCTTACGGAAAGAGTTTACAAATCTGGCGGACTTTATGGAGCTGCAATTGATAAAATAATAGAATGGCTTGAAAAAGCACAAGGCGCTGCTGAAAATCAGGCTCAAGGTGATGCCCTTGGTCTCTTGATTCAATACTACAAAACAGGCGATCTTCAAACTTGGGATGACTACAACGTAGCTTGGACTGGCGCAACTGCAGGAAATATAGACTATATAAACAGTTTTATTGAAGTTTATAATGATCCATTGGGTTACAGAGGTTCTTATGAATCTGTAATTCAAATAAACGATTTTGATATGTCCGAAAAAATGGCGGTGCTTTCAGAAAACGCACAGTGGTTTGAGGATAATTCACCTTTAATGCCAGAGCACAAAAAGAAAAATGTTGTTGGTGTAACTTATAAAGTTGTAAACGTTGCTGGTGAAGCTGGCGATTCTTCCCCAAGTACACCAATTGGTGTAAACCTTCCAAATGCAAACTGGATTCGTGCCTCTGTGGGTAGTAAATCTGTTTCCCTTGGAAATATTATTGAAGCATATAATAATGCTGGAAATACAGGTAGATTGAAAGAGTTTGTAAACGATCCTGAAGAAGAAGAACTAGAAGAAAAGTATGGTCAGGTTGCAGATAAACTTCACACGGCGCTTCACGAGGTGATTGGTCACGCTTCTGGACAATTAAATCCTGGCGTTGGCGAAACTAAAGAAACTTTGAAAAACTATGCTTCTACTTTAGAAGAAGGCCGCGCGGATTTGGTTGGTCTTTACTATTTATACAATCCAAAACTACAGGAACTTGGTTTGGTTGATGATTGGAAAAAAGTAGGAATGGCGGCCTATGACGGCTACATCCGTAACGGTTTAATGACACAATTGATTCGCTTAAACATTGGTGATGACGTTGAAGAAGCACACATGCGAAACCGTCAATGGGTTTCTGCTTGGGTTTATGAGCACGGCAAAAAAGACAACGTAATTGAAAAAATTACACGCGACGGAAAGACGTATTACAACATCAACGATTATGAAAAATTGCACGATCTTTTCGGTCAACTTCTTCGTGAAACGCAACGAATCAAGAGCGAAGGCGATTACGCAGCAGTTGAACATTTAGTTGAAACCTACGGCGTAAAAGTAGATCAAAACCTTCACAAAGAAATCTTGGAACGCAACAAGCAGTTTACTTCACCACCTTATAGTGGTTTTGTGAATCCTGTATTAGTTCCTAAAATGGACGACAATAATGAGATTGAAAGTTTCACAATTGAGCAACCAAAAACGTTTGCGGAACAGATGATGTTTTATTCTAAAAATTATAGCAATTTGCCTGCGGTGAATTAAGCTTTAAGTATTTTTAATAGAAAAGCTCCAGTTTATTCTGGGGCTTTTTTTATGTGAAAAATTTGCTATCTAGTTTTAATTGAGACAAAACTTATTGTACTGACATAGCTGTTCTGAAATTTCTGTTTTAGTCAAACCAATTTCTGTTAAAGACTCCGTCAGTTCATTAAATTCTTCTTTTTTAGTTTCAAATTGCTCACTATTTAAGTAATTCAACTGATTCATTTTGATTCTTGTAAAGTCTGGATATTCCGTGGTGGCGACACCCCAATAGTAGGTGTTGCCTTTTTCAAGTAAATTACTTCCCACATAGAGCGTTAAGCTATTGCAACCTACTTTTATTTTTGAAACTGTATTGGTTTCGTTGTTTTTCAAGAAGAAATAATATTGCTCATCTTTTTTATTAGATTGCCATGAAAAAGTCACATCATTTTTGAATATTGAAGTGCTATCTAACGGCGTTACTAGCACATCAATTAATGCGTCTCGATATACATTTCCTGTATGATTTTGAGTAGCTTCCTTTTTATTTATCTGTTTCCAGACGTAGGAAAAATATTGACTTGAAAAATTTTCTTTTGAGCTTTCCTTTTTGTGATTTTCAAAATCAATAACTGCATAACTTCCAGGAGAATCTATTTCAAAGACTTCACCAAAATTGTTAATCAGAATTAAGGTATCATCATTTTTAAGTTCCACTTTTCCAGTTTTTAAAAGAATACCTTTTGAAATGGGCAACGTATTAGAACCCTCGGAAAGGTTAGGGGTCCCCGTAGTTTTAAAAACTGCATATTCTTGGGCGTTCACCATTGAAGGCAGTAATAAAAGAATACAAGCTAATCGTAAAAGAAGAAACTTTTCCATTTATATTTAGTATTTAGTTTTTTTGAAATTAATATGTATAATCCAATAAATTCTACACTTATTATTAAAAACGCAATTACAATTTCTGGTGAAAAAACAACTTTGTTTTTATATAGCCATAACGAAAACCATAAGAGCATTACTGTAATTGCAAGCTGGGATATTTTTTTAATTAAGGTATAACTGGCAGAGCTCTTTCGGTTATACCACATAAAAAAAACAAGGCCGAAATAGGCTAAAATAATAGCGCATATAATACTTACCCATTTGGGAACAGCAGTAAAATAAGTGTCAGTCAGCATCATCTGTATAATATTTGCATGAATCACAACACCAAACATATCTGGCGGACTCTTGCCTGCGCTTTTAGCATTAAGAGGTGTGAAAAATTTGTCTTCTATATCCGTTGCACTTCCGTGAGGATTTCCCAAATATCCGAGGAGAACTATTTTATCTTTCATTCCTGGAATTTCTTCAGCCATCATACATTCCTCTAATGAAAGGGTCATAAAAGAATCCATGTTTCCCACAAAATTTATGGTGTTTTCATCTTTTAGTTTTTTACGAATTTTTTCAGAAGGCCAAGAACTTCCTTTGTAAAAGCTTACTAAAGTGGTTGCCAAAGAAGCTTGTAGTGTGTCGTTTATAGATTTATATCCTTGAAATTTACGGATTACATTTTCGGTGGAATTAAAGTTTAGATTAGTGTAGCCTGATTTTTCAACTTTTTGGCGGTTAAAAAAATTGTAATCCCAAGTATCATCTAAATAAGCTTTTGCTGTGATTACATTGGGTTTGGTTAGTTGTTCCTGCAACAATGAATCTACAAACGAATCTTTTTGTTCTTTAAAAATAATATCCATTCCAATCACCTTCGGCTTTTGTTCTTGAATTTTGACCAATAATTCTTGAATTTGAAAGCGGTCCGCATGTTCCACGTTTACCAAAATGATATTGTTGGTAGGTTTTAAAGGTGCCATTTTTTCAGAATAATATAAATCTAAAAAACTAAAATCTTTGAAGGCTCCTGTAAATGGATTAAAAATGGAAAGGTTTAAAACCATATATGAAATTGCAGAAATAAAGAACAACGCCATTACTAAACAGAGAAAAGCATCGCGAAAAAGTAATTGTTTTTTAGTCTTCATTTTTCTCAGACTTCTTCTTGTTTGCAGTTCTTGAAAGCGCTGAGGCCACTATGCCTGCTGGAATTGTAACAATTCCTAGTCCTACAATGAGGATGCAGAATGTAAATATTTTACCTCCAATTGTAATGGGATAAACATCTCCATAGCCTACAGTTGTTAATGTGGAAATTGCCCACCAAAGACTTTCAAAAACTGAAGAGAATTTTTCCGGCTGGGCTTCGTGTTCAAAGAAATAGATGCCGGTTGCAGCTAAGTATAATAAGATAGCAGTAATCATTAAGAAAAGTAGAATTTCTTCCCGTGCTTCGGTGGCTGCTTTTTTAAAGTGATTAAGTGCTGAATTGTAGCGAACCAGTTTAAATATTCTAAATAGACGAAAAATCCTGAAAACCCGAACGCTTCTTAAATCTGCCCCTAAGGAAATATAAAAAGGAAAGATTGCTAAAAGATCAATGATTCCGTAAAAGCTATAAATATATTTAAGTTTATTTTCTGCATAAAGTACTCTAAGAATGTATTCAATAGTAAAAACTATGATGCAAAACCGCTCAAAATAAATTAGAAATTGATTTGCCCGTGAATCTAAATTTGGTAGTGTTTCAAAAAAGAGACTTATTAAAGAAAGTAGTATTAAAATCTGAATAAATATATCAAACCTTCTACCCCAAGTAGAATTAATATTGATTATCATTTCTTTTAATCTACTCACTTATATTGGTTGTTTATCTTCAGAAAGTTACCATTCGCCTAAACGGGTTAGGATATTTATAGCGTCTATATTGCCTTGTTTAGCGGCTTTTCTCCACCAATCTAAGGCGAGGCTCTTATTTTTGCTTATTCCTTTTCCTTTGAATAGCATCCAAGCAACTTTTTCCTGTGCGTAGGCATTTCCTTCTCTGGCTGCTATAATGTAGTGCTCAAAAGCTTCAGGGAAATTATCTTTGAAGAAGTAATTATCGCCTTCAGAAATATGGTTGATTTTTGCAGCTTCTCTTCTTGCTTTTTCTTCAGTTATTCTTCTTTCTTCTGCTCTCGCTTTTCTTTCAGCCGCTTCATTCTCTTTGGATATTTTTTCTTCTAAAGCTTCTCTTTTTTTATCTGCTTCCTTTTTTCGTAATTCTTCTTTTTTTCGAAGTTCTTCTTCCTGTATACGATCATCAATCTCTTTTTGATTCATGATTCTTTTGTATTCACTCATTCCAATTAACTTGTTCACTTCAGAAATTCGGCTATCATTTTTGTCTGAAATATTGAATTGCTGAAATTGATTTCCAAAAATTATTGCTTTGTCATATTTATTTTTAGCATAACATTCTTTACTCATCTGAAATAAAACCTCTGGATTTTGGAAGAAAGCAGACTTGGTTGTACCAGTATCTATATATAAGGAAACTATCTGTTTTATCCTACCGTTGTCACTAAGATTCTCAATACTTAAATAATTAATATAGGCACTTTCAGCTCTTTCCTGCTCTTTCATTCCTGTAAGACAAATTGCCTCAAGATAACGTATATCTTCTGTGTATGCTTTGTAGTATTTAGTTCTAGCATAGTCCAAGGCTTGAAGGTTATTGCTAAAATCATCTGGAGTTAAAGAGTTGTAACTTTCTTTCAATAGAGTATTGACTTCATTAACCATTGTTTTACCAACTTCATCAATATCTTTATCGCTGACTTTAATTATACGTGTTTTTTCTACCGAATTCCATCCTTCTTTGGCTTTGTCAATTCTGTCTACTCTTGCTGGGTGTGATGCGGATGCTCTTTCTGGCAGAATTGCGGTGGCCGAAATAGTTTCTTCCTCGGTGGCTCCAAGTAAACTTAAGGCTCTTCCCGCCCAATAGTCAGCACTCAGTTCATACTCATGGGAACTAGAACCATTATTGAGACTGTGACCCAAAAGGTGGTGGCCAATTTCATGAGCTAAAACAAATTTTGCAGACCAGGAGTTGTTGGTTCTATTTATAATATCCTGTATTAAATTGGGATCATACAAAATGTAGCGCACGTCGTTTCCGTTTTTGTCTTTTAGAATCTTGGCGATTGCATTATTTATCTGGCTACAATCCTTTAAAACAAATGATGCGTTGCTTATATCTTTTATTCCGGCAGCAGTTTTTAAAATTGCATTTACGGCATCTTCAATATCTCGAGGTGTATTCATAAAGCCCAAAGAGGCAGATTTGCAGATTTCATCCAGTTCTTCTTCAGATTCTGCTTCTTGCACTATATCTTGGAAATTTTGTGTAAATCCCGCAAATGGTGTGGCAAGGCAAAAAAGAATAATGAGTACTTTTTTAATCATAATATTAATTTTAGTTCGCTAATTCAATAAGTTCCTCTTTTAAAGTTTCAGCAATCTTTAATACGGTCTGACCTTGAACAGACGTAAAACTTATAGTACCGGTTTCTTCATCCAGTAATAGCAATAGTTGTTGATCCTCATGGTTTAATTGAAATTGAAGCGTAGGGTTGAATGGAAAATTTGCATCTTTAACTTCAATATAATTTTCATTGTTTAGAATATTGTTTAACAATTGGTCATCTTCAAATTTAAAATCTTTAATTAGCTCTAGCTTTCTGCCAAACTCGACTTCAGTTCCTTCAATTACTACAGATTTAATATTAGACACTTTCATAGTGTCTGAATGTTCCAAAACATTAAAATCTATACTGCCTATTAATTCTTCAATTGAAATTAAACTTTGTTGCTTAGGTTCTTCATCTTCTTTTACTACATCTTGCTGGCCTACTGGCAAATCTTGTGCTGCAAGATCTGCGGTTTTGCAACTCAAGAAGAGTTGAAGTGTGAATATGCTTATAACAACAATTATTTTCATTAAGAACGCTTAATATCTAACACCAACATAGCCACTGACCCTTCTGTGAATTTTGAATCAAATTTCATTTGATTTCCTGAAAGTGTCATGGTTTCTTTCGGGATTAATTTATCATTGAAAATTACATATAGCTTATCTGTGAGTTCTCCTTCTAAGGTGTTTAGTTTTTGTAAAACTTCGTTATAATCAATTTTTTCTAATGAAAAGATGACTATGGTATAATCTGATTCCACATCCTTATTCAGTCTGAAAAAATATTTTTCACCAGGAACAACCAGCTCAGAACCTTCGTGGTCTATGTAGGTGCTTATGTTTTCTTCAAAAGGAAATAAAACCCCATTCTCGCCACTACTGTCTGCTCCAAAAACATATACATATGCAGGTTGATCTACTTTTGCATACATTCTATAACGAGTTTCTTTTGGGTAGGCAGTGACGGTTTTGTAATCCCCAATGGTTTTTGTGTCTGTTTCTTCTTCTTCTACCACATCTTGCCAACCAAGTACGCTCTTTTTA
Organism: Aequorivita sublithincola DSM 14238; assembly: GCF_000265385.1. NCBI lineage: Bacteria > Pseudomonadati > Bacteroidota > Flavobacteriia > Flavobacteriales > Flavobacteriaceae > Aequorivita > Aequorivita sublithincola. The sequence continues at coordinate 374,807 of NC_018013.1, read as the reverse complement.
AATGTACCATCGCCTTTTGCAACTGCCATGGGCATTCCTCCTTTAAGTTCAATCCGCAGTTCGCCAGCCAATGTTTTAAATTGATCTACTGGTTTTGGGTTTGGTATCAATTCTACTGCGTATTGGCAAAGGTTTACGAAGTCGTCATATTTCATCCAGATGTAGCCGTTATTGCCCCAATTGGTTCCCCAACTGTTTACAATTTCAAAGGCTCCTCCGTATTTTTCATCATCAAAACCAATAACGCACATAGCGTGACCGCTGTTGGTAGGAATGTTGTCTGGAACATATACATTCTTAGCTACAAACAATGCGTTTTCAACCTTAAAGCCACCAATAACAGGATTGCCGTTGTGCAAAGCGCGTTTTACGTTGTCTATAATTTCGTGGCTTGGTGCATCAAACGTAATTAAACGTCTGAAGTCTTTGATTTTGTTATGTGAAGCGGTTTGTGTAACGTTATCAGGAATTGCATCATCACACAATTCTGCTTCGGCATATTCTTTAAAATAGGGAGCGCCGTCATCTACTAGAGATTGCGCTCCTTTGTGTATAAAGGCTCCTTTATTACAGTTGTAGTTGTCGTCTTCAACTTTTGCAATTAAGTACGTGAAAATTGGCGAAAAGGCTAATTCATCAATTTCAGCAGTGTTGGTTATATTTTGTTGTCTTGCTTCTAGAATTGTCCTTCCATAATACGCAGAAGACCATCCCAAACAAGTGCTGTATCCTCCTTGATTTTTTACCGTTGGTACATACTGTTTTAATGAAGCGCTACGAATATCTGCCAAGTCGTCAAAAAATGATACATTGTTTGCTTTTTTTGGAATACTTTCATAGCCTGCTTCATCAAAAAGCAAACCTGTGCCTTGCTGTTGGGCGAAGCACAGGTTAAGGCTAAATAAAAACAATAAAAGTGTTGTGTTGATTAATTTCATGGGAACTGTTTTTTATCGTCTGTCTGAAAAGTTATCTCCATCTACAATAAGTCTGCCTTCACCAACGTCTATAAATTCATCATCAATATCGCCGGTTTTCTCAATTACAACAAATGCGTTTTCCATGTTTTTGATACCTCCAGATGTCAATGTGCCTGAAATTGCTAATCCATTTATAAAATTAACGGGACCAGAACTTCCTTGACTTTTACCTTTTATTTTTATTATAATGGTAAAATTATTGCCAGATCCTGAAATGAAGGATTCCAATCCAGTTTCTGTACTCAAAATTTCGCCATCTGCATTAATTGTTTCACTGAAAAAATCGATGGATAGTTCTTCAAGATCTTGATTTGAAAAATAACATTTCTTGTCTGCGAAACGATAGCCAATATCAAAATCGTCTTCAATATTTGTTTTCTCCAGAATATATGGGCTCATTAAGAAAGCTCCTTCAACGTCTGGTGGATTGGCTCCCGTATTTATCGGAATTCCTAAATCTAGGATACTGTTATAGGCTTCATCTGATAGGAATTTTTTAATATCAGCAGTAGAACCTGTAAACCCTAATTCTTCGGCAGATTCTAAGAAAGAAATCTCAGATTCCACGCAGGAGTTAAGAAATAATGAAGCGCTTATTGCGAAAAATAATATATATAATTTTTTCATGGTTATCTATTTTTAAGTCTTAGTTTAGGTTTACTCGTACAGAAAAATTTACTGTTACTGGCGATTTGTATTTTATTTTAACTTCCTCTACGCTTGGATCTTCATCTTCTAGACCAAGCAATTTTTCTGAATTAAAAAAGATAGGAGAGAGTAATATGTCACCTCCAATAAAAAATCTATTACTCAATCGCCAAGTTAATCGTGCCCCTCCTGAAAAGTATAGCGAGCTTCCGTAATTAAGTTTACTTTCTTTTTGTTGCAAATCTATGTTTCCAATTCCCGCCGTTGGAGAAAACTCAAAGTTCGTAGAAAGTCTATTTCCCAAAGGAAAATCCCACTTCAAAGCTCCGAAAACGTCAAAAGCCTGAACATTATCACCATCAATAATAGCCCCGTAAGCAAAGAAGCCAGGTCCGAAACCAGAACTATTAAAATCGGCGTTAAATGCCAAGCCATAACCCATATTTACTATATTATCTCCGGTAGTGAGTTCTTGTGTTTTTCCATTTTGGGTTACATTTATTTCGTTTATATAAAGAGGTATAGGCATAAACATTACTCCAATGGAATATTCTGTGAAGGTTTTCACTTTTTCTTGAGGCACGTCATAAACATGCTCTTTATTGTTTGAGTCTAGTGGGTTAGGACCCGAGTCTGGACTTTCGAAATTTTGTGCAAAACCTAGACTAGTGCATAGTAAAGCAATTGATAAAAATGTGTTGATTTTTTTCATAAGTGCGGTTAATTGTTAAAGTTTAGCCAAAACTAGAAAAGCTAGTTAGAATGTGAAATACCCTTTAGTGGGTATTTTTAGGCCTTGCGTATTTCGTTTTTTACATACAGGAAAGCAACTGTTTGTAATTTTCCTTGTCCTTTTAAAGATAATTTTTTTATGATATTTTTGCGGTGTGTACTAACTGTGGCATTACTTATATTTAATTGGTGAGCGATTACTGAAGTGGTAAACCCTCTTCCCACTAATCCAAATACTTGCATTTCTCTTTTGGATAATACTTCCTTATATCTTGTATTCTCAGCATGGTTGTCTAAGTCAGCCGTTTCTTTTTTCAAAGTTTTTTCTTCAGTAACACTAAGTATTGCATTAATAACTTTGATTGCTTCTTCATATTTCAGTTTAGAACCATCTGAAAATTTAGAGTCAATGATATTTAAAAAGTATATTAAATTATTCATAATTAAATTTATAGTATTTCTGAAATTGATCTATGGTTAAGTTAAAATATTGCAGTATCAACTTGTAAAAAGCTATTTTCAAGGTTAAATGTTTTTATTAATTGTAAACATAGCCTTTAGTAGAAGTTTTCAAAATACCCGCTATTAGGTATTTTTTGAAAATCAAGTAATTATAAAAAAGGGCTACAATAATGAAATTGTGCCCTTTTTTGAGAACAAGACCTCCTCAAATATTGTTCTAAACAAAAATAGGGTGGGGATTGAGTAAAAAAAATACCCTTTGGGGGGTATTTTTAAAATTTGTTTGTAAGCAGATTATCTAAAATTTATACTTTCTATCCACAGCATACCGAAACAATTCTCCCTTACTTGAAAGTCCTAGTTTGTGTATTATATTCTTTCGGTGCTTTTCCGCGGTGGAAACTGCCGTGAAGCGCAATTGAGCAATCTCGCTAGTGGATTTTCCTTGGCCAATGTATTTCCAATATTTCCCGCTCGCTTTTATACAAAATTGGTTTTTTCTCCGAAGATTGGGAATCCGCATCCAAAAACGAAAGGTCTATCGCAGTGTCGAAAATTGTATTGTCTTCTGCGACGGCCTTTATAGCGTTTAGTACCTCTTCTAATGGAGAGTTCTCACAGAGATAATTTAAAAGTATGATTAGATTTTAAAGTATTTCTTCTTCAATTCTATCGAGACATTCATCATAATTATTCGTGAAATCATACTGGCTTAAATCATCATTTATTACTTTTTAATTTCAGCTTCATCTTTTGAATAATTTTTATCGTAAATATATATTGAGTAAAAACTTTCTTTTGGATTGTATTTTTTAAATAATTTGAAAGACTATCTTTCTATAATTCAATTGATTTTAGAGCAGGATTAATCACAAGCCTATCGCTGGTTCCAGATTGTAATATTTCTAATAATATTTCCTTGTTATTAATTAAAAACCATATTCGTTTTGAAATATCGGGCTTAATTTTAAATTGCGAGCCACTAGTCTCATTTACCTTACATTCAAACGAATTAAAAACTCAAACTATATCCTCGGGTCTATTTTGGGATGGTATTTGTGTATGTTATATTTTCTGGCAATCGTCACAACTTATTTCGGGAGAAGTATAACAGCTTTGGAATAGTACTACGATTAATAGTGTGTAAAGAGTGAGATTAATTTTTTCATAAGTTTTTAGTTTTGGTTGTTGGTACAGTGAATGAAAATCTTCAAAATATTTAAAATAAAACCCATCCAATAGGAGGTATGTTTACTATTTCTAAAACACTTTAATTGTTCTAATTTAAAGAGAAGATTTTAGAGAACCTATTATTTGTTTGATGTTCAATTAAGAACAAAGAAATAATTAATGCTTTAAATAAGATTTTAAAGCCAATAATAATCCCACAAAAATTATAAAACCAATCAATACCCAAATACTGCCTTTATACTGTTTTTTGTGAAGTTTCTTATCACCCATATAACTAAAAACCATAAGAATGATGAAGGCAACAAAAACAATAATAGCAAAAACCAACTGGCCGGTAGTGAACATAATTTTGTAATTTTATGGCTGTAAAAATAGAGATTAAACAGGAAACGAGACTTAAATGAAACACAACAATTCCTAAAATTCACCCAAAACTGTCTTGATTCTTGGTTCTTGCCTCCCTTAAGTCTAGTAAAAAAAAATTGTTATGAAAAATAAAATCGCCGCAGTTTCTGAATTTCACAAAGCTTTTGGTCTTGGAATGAATGAAACCCCAACTGCCAAACTTGGAATCAATAAAAACCTTTTGCGTTATGAATTAATGCGCGAAGAAAATGAAGAATACCTAGAAGCCGCCAACAACGAAGACTTGGTTGAGGTTGCCGATGCCTTAGGCGATATGCTCTACATTCTCTGCGGAACCATAATTGAACACGGAATGCAGCATAAAATTGAAGAAGTTTTCAACGAAATTCAGCGAAGCAATATGAGTAAATTAGGTGAGGATGGAAAACCAATTTACCGAGAAGACGGAAAGGTTTTAAAAGGACCAAATTATTTTAAACCGAAAATTAAAGAGATACTTGAGAAATAAAACTCCAAAAGTCAGACCTTTTGGAATTTGGAATTTGTTTTTTATTTGGAATTTGATTCTTGTAGTTTTTGGGATTTAAGTTTTGTTTTTCACAAAACTTCAAACCTCCACCCGTATGGATCTTCACCAATGTTATGCTGAATATCCATTAGTTCTTTCTTAAAACGAGTAGAAAAACTGTCTTCTGGTTTGGTAAGTTCATAAACCACGTCTTTATGGCTAAATGCACTTACAGGACTAATTACGGCGGCTGTTCCAGCTCCGAAAATTTCTTTTAGACTTCCGTTTTTAGCGGCTTCAACTAATTCTGAAACTAAAACTGGGCGTACGTCAACGTCTATATTATTATGTTTGGCTAAGTCTATTACACTTTTTCGTGTTACGCCGTCCAAAATTCTATCGCTTACAGGAGCGGTTAGTAAAGTATCATTTATTCTGAAAAACACATTCATCGTGCCAGCTTCTTCCAAATATTTGTGCTCGCTATCGTCTGTCCAGATTACTTGTTGAAATCCTTTTTCGCGTGCCAAATTGGTTGGGTAAAACTGTGCGCCATAGTTTCCTGCGGCTTTTGCAGCACCCACGCCACCGTTGGCAGAACGACTGTAATGATCTGCAACAATAACTTTCACATCGCCTGTATAATAGGCCTGTGCAGGGGCCGTCAAAATCATAAACTTATAATCTGTAGATGGTGATGCAGAAACACCAACTTGAGTAGCCATTACAAATGGACGAATGTAAAGTGAATTGCCAAGTCCAGATTTAACCCATTCCTTGTCCATTTTAACCAACGTTGTCAAAGCTTCAAAGAAAAGATCATGCGGAAATTCTGGAATCGCCATTCTTTTTGAAGACTTATTTATTCTTTCAAAATTTTCTTCAGGTCTAAACAACCAAATTTTCCCTTGGTCGTCCTTGTAGGCTTTCATTCCTTCAAAAACGGCTTGACCATAATGAAAAACTTTTGCTCCAGGAGAAATTGATAAATTTCCATAAGGCCTAATTGTTGGGTTTTGCCAAGCGCCATCTTTATAATCACACTCAAACATATGGTCGCTAAAGGTGCTTCCAAAAGTAAGATTGTCAAAATCTACTTGTCCAATTCTGGAAGATTCAACTTTTTGTATATCCATTTTTTGCGTGGCTGAAGTATTCATTAAATTAAGTGTTTATTTTGTAAAAATAGGGAAAATTTAGACCATATAAAATTCAAAAAATTATTAAACTTGCAATCACGTATTAATCAATAATTTATTAAATTTTTTTAAGATGAAAAATATTCTCTACATACTTGCACTTTCAATAATCATTTTCAGTTGTAAAAACGAAAAATCCGATGAAAAGACTGTTGTGGAAGCTGAAGAAATCGCTATAAACTATCAAACTTTTGGTGACGAAATTACTGATGAAAACGTTTTGTCTAAAGAAGAAATTGTAGAAAAATACAAATCGCTTAAACCTGGAGATACTGTAAATTTAAAATTTGCAACGAACGTAAAAGAGGTTTGCCAAAAAAAAGGTTGTTGGATGAAAGTAGGTATGGGCGATGACGAAGCAATGGTACGTTTTAAAGATTACGGTTTCTTTATGCCGAAAGATATTGCAGGTCAAGAAATCATTGTAAACGGAAAGGCTTATGTTGAAGAAATGAGCGTTGAAGACCAGCGCCACTACGCAGAAGATGGTGGGAAAACTGCAGAAGAAATAGCCGCTATCACCGAGCCAAAGCGTACCCTTGCTTTTGAAGCCGATGGCGTACTTATTCCTGAAATAGAAAAACAATAATTTTTTTTGAAACGCACTTTATTAAAAACTGGCGACGGTTCTTATACCTTGCATATTGCTGAATGGGATGAACAATATCATTCCAAGCACGGCGCAATAGCCGAAGCTCTTCACGTTTTTATAAAGGAAGGACTTCATTATTGGGTTGCAAAAAATGAATCCACTGAAATTGCGATAATGGAAATTGGTTTTGGAACAGGTTTGAATGCTTTTCTCACTTTTTTAGAAGCTGAAAAAAGTAATTTCATAATTAACTATACTGGCGTAGAGGCATATCCATTAGGTTTAGATGAAATTCAATCACTTAATTACGCTTCACTTTTAAATGCATCTGAAGAAATTTTTTTACAGCTTCACAATAGTACTTGGGAAGAAAACCACTCCATTTCAGAAAATTTACGACTGACAAAAAACCAGCAGCTTTTTTCAGAAATAAACGCTGAAAATAGTTTCAATCTAATCTATTTTGACGCCTTCGGAATTCGTGTACAGCCCGAACTTTGGACCGAAGAGATATTTCAAAAAATGTACAATTCCTTAAAACCCAATGGAGTTTTGGTAACCTATGCCGCCAACGGAAACGCACGCCGAGCAATGCAAGCCGTAGGTTTTACTGTAGAACGTCTTCCTGGCCCTCCCGGAAAAAAGGAAATGATGAGAGCGACTAAAAAGAGTTAGCAGTCACAGTTACAGTTGGCAGTCGCAGTTCACAATCACAGTAAAACGAGGTTTAATGTTCAAAATTTCTAAATAACAATTCTTCTGGTCTCGCAACCAATCCCGAATTCACCAATCCCGAATAACCGAATCCCGAATTACCGAATTCACAATCTTCCGTTAACACCCTTTGCCGTTCACTTTTGAAGTTCTAAATTTAGGTTTATGATTAAGAAAGTGTTGATAACAGGAGCTACAGGGCTTATTGGGAGTGAGTTGATAAAGCAATGTCATGGTGAAGGAATTGCGGTTAATTACCTCACAACCAGCAAAGAAAAAATTGAAACTTCAGAAAATTATAAAGGATTTTATTGGAATCCGAAGAAGGGTGAAATAGATTTAAATGCTTTTAAGGACGTTACCGCAATTGTTAATTTGGTAGGTGCCTCCATATCCAAACACTGGACAAAAAAATATAAAAAAGTCATTCTTAATAGCAGAGTAAAAACTATAAATCTATTATATGAAACTCTTCAAAATATAGATCACAACATTGTACATTTTATTACTGCAAGCGGTGTGAGTATTTATCCAAACTCTAAAACAAAACTCTACACTGAAGAAGATACCGAGGTGGACGATACTTTTTTGGCAGAAGTTGTAGTCGCTTGGGAAGCTGCAGCTGCAAAATTTAAAAATTCTGGTATGGAAGTTAGTAAAGTACGTACTGGTGTTGTTTTGGCGAAAGAAGAAGGCGCTTTACCAAAATTAGTAAAACCCATCAAACTTGGAGTCGGAGCACCATTAGGAAGCGGCGAACAATGGCAATCTTGGATTCACATTCAGGATATTGCAGGGATTTACCTTTTTCTTCTTAAAAATCAATTAGAAGGAAAATACAACGCAGTTGCTCCTAACCCTGTTCAAAATAAAAAGATGACGAAGATGATTGCAGCTAAATTTGACAATCCGCTATGGATGCCAAATATTCCAGCTTTCGCATTAAAACTTTTGTTGGGAGAAATGTCCGTTTTGGTCTTGGAAGGACAATTGGTCAGTTCCCAAAAAATTGAGCAATTAGGTTATCAATTCAAGTTTTACAACTTGGAAAACGCTTTGCAGGACTTACTGTAAACAAAATAGGGAGGCAAATTTGCCTCCCTATCTAAATAATATTATTCTTAGTTACGCTTTGTTAGCAACCAAAGAAACAGTGATTATCATAATGTCATTGATAAATTTATCACCCAAGCTTGGGAATACAGATTTTGATCCGTAATTCACGCCCCATTTGGTTCTGTCAATTTCAAAAGCTTCACTTTTCATCATCATTTTGTCGCCTTCCATAGTTACGGTTGCAGGAAATTCAATAGCATTCGTTTTATCTTTTATGGTCAAGTTTCCTTTTACCACGTTGTTCTCAATGCTTGTCATTTCAAATTTTGCAGTTGGAAATTCTTTAACGTGGAAAAAATCGCCTTCCTTTCCTTCAACAGTACCTTTAAGATGTGCTTCCAAATTTGCTTTATCCTCACCTTCAAGATCTTCATCGTTGATAGTGTTCATGTCAATCACAAAGTTTCCAGCTTCAGCCTTCCCTTCGTTAAGATGAATAGTTCCAGAAGCAAGTTTAATGGTTCCGTTATGCTTACCTGTTGGTTTAGCGCCTTCCCACATGATTTGCGATGCAGCAGTATCTACAGTATATTCTGTAGCCATTTCAGTTGCTTCGGCAGCTTCTTCTGCAGTCATTTCGGCTTCTTTTTCTGTGTTTTTGCAAGAAAAAGTACCTACTGTAATAAAAGCCATTAAAGTAATTTTTAAAAATGTAAATTTCATAAATTTTGGTTTTTGTTTCGAGGTGCAAACATAGGCGTTAACAAAATAAATACTCTTAAAGAATTATTAAATTAAACCCTGTGACATTTTGACAATTTAGCACAAATGGCAGTACTTTTGCTCCCTTCAGAAAAAATTGAAAGAAACGCTATTATGAGCAAAAACGATAAATTCGAAGAAAACTTCCAAGATGAAGGCTTTGAAAATGCAGAAATAAACGAACAAGAAATTGCTGAAGAAAACGTAACCGACGCCCTTTCTGAATTGCAAAACGAATTTGAACGCGAAAAAGATCGCTATTTGCGTCTTTTCGCTGAATTTGAAAACTATAAAAAACGTACTTCTCGCGAGCGCATGGAAATGTTTAAAACCGCTGGAGAAGATGTCGTGGTTTCCATGTTACCAATTCTGGACGATTTTGAACGCGCCTTGAAGGAAATTGATAAAATGGAAGGCGACAATCACTTTAAAGGAGTGGAGCTAATCAATAATAAATTACGCGAAACCCTTAAAGCAAAGGGATTGCAATTAATGGAGGTTAAACCTGGTGATACTTTTGATGCAGATTCGCACGAAGCCATCACACAAATTCCAGCTCCTGAGAAGAAACTAAAAGGTAAAATTATAGACGTTGTTGAAAAAGGATATACTCTAGGCGACAAAATAATCCGCTATCCAAAAGTGGTTATAGGACAATAAAATATGAAGGAAGATTATTACGAAATTTTAGAAATCTCTAAAAGCGCTTCGGCAGCCGAAATAAAAAAGGCATACCGAAAAAAGGCGATTCAATATCACCCAGATAAAAACCCGGGCGACCACGAAGCTGAAGGGATGTTTAAAAAGGCGGCGGAGGCTTATGAAGTGCTCAGCGACCCAAATAAACGTTCTCGTTATGACCAATTTGGTCATCGTGCTTTTGATGGTGGCGGTGGTTTTGGCGGCGGCGGCGGAATGAACATGGACGACATTTTCAGCCAGTTTGGAGATATTTTTGGAGGTGCTTTTGGTGGCGGCTTTGGCGGAGGAGGCTTCGGTGGAGGCGGAGGACGCAGAACTGTAAAGGGAAGCAACTTGCGTATTCGCGTGCAACTTTCTTTGGAAGAAATAGCCAATGGCGTAGATAAAAAGATAAAAGTAAAACGTAAAAAACTTGCCCAAGGAACTACTTATAAAACCTGTTCTACTTGTAATGGACACGGACAAGTAACCCGAATTCAGAATACAATTTTAGGGCGTATGCAAACTTCGGCCACGTGTAGTGCGTGTGGTGGATTGGGTCAGATTGTAGATTCAAAACCTGCAAACGCAGATGCTGAAGGAATGTTGGTTAGCGAAGAAACCGTTTCAATCAAAATTCCAGCGGGCGTTGTGGATGGTATGCAGCTTAAAGTTTCTGGAAAAGGAAACGATGCGCCAGGCAACGGAATTCCTGGAGATCTCTTGGTAGCCATTGAAGAGAAACCACACGAAACACTTCAGCGTGAAGGCGATAATCTTCATTATGATTTATACATAAGCATATCTGAAGCGGTGCTAGGAACTTCGAAGGAAATAGAAACTGTTACAGGAAAAGTTCGCATTAAAATTGAAAATGGCGCTCAAAGCGGAAAAATTTTAAGACTTCGCAACAAAGGAATTCCTAGCATTAATGGGTATGGAAATGGTGATTTGCTGGTTCATGTAAATGTTTGGACTCCTAAATCCCTTTCAAAAGAACAGAGAGAATTTTTCGAAAAAATGAGTGACGACGACCACTTTCAGCCGAAACCTGAAAAAGAAGACAAGTCATTTTTTGAAAAAGTTAAAGATATGTTCTCTTAAGCAAACGTTAAATTAATTATTATGCATATATTTGAATTGTCGCTTCGCTTTAGAAGCGGTAATTTTTCTTTTTCATAGCAATTTTTTTTCCCACCCAAGATTAATTTCTTGGGTGGGTTTTGCTTTTATCCCTAAACCCAAAGGGGGAATACGCACCAGTTTTCAAAGTTTTTTTTGTTTTATCAACTGTCAACGATTTCTGTCTTCTATCATCCATCACCCGTCATCCGTCTTTTTTCTTTCCTCTTTCTTCTTTTCTCTAAAAAAATCATAAATCTTGCCCTCTTTCCACTAGCACGCCTATCAAATCAATATATTTACATACTTCAAACAAAATTTATGGAAAAACTTTTAGTGGTTAACAATGTTTCCAAAGTCTACGGTGATTATACAGCGCTTAATAACGTTTCCATAGAAGTAGAAAAAGGAAGCATTTTTGGACTATTGGGGCCAAATGGCGCTGGAAAAACGACCTTAATCCGAATCATCAATCAAATAACAATGCCCGATTCTGGCTCGATTATTTTGGATGGCGAACCGCTTCAGCCGCATCACATTCAATATATAGGATATTTACCCGAAGAACGCGGACTCTACAAAACTATGAAAGTAGGAGAGCAGGCACTTTACTTGGCGCAACTAAAAGGTCTTACAAAACAAGAAGCAAAAGCGCGGCTTAAATATTGGTTTGACCGTTTGGAAATTGGAGATTGGTGGGACAAGAAAATTCAGGAGCTTTCTAAAGGGATGGCGCAGAAAATTCAGTTTGTGGTTACTGTGCTTCACAATCCAAAATTGCTAATTTTTGATGAACCCTTCAGCGGTTTTGATCCTATAAACGCCAACCTTATAAAAGATGAAATTCTAAAACTTCGTGATGAAGGTGCAACGGTTATTTTCTCAACTCATAGAATGGAATCTGTAGAGGAAATGTGCGACCACATTGCGCTAATTCATAAATCCAACAAAATATTGGACGGAAAATTGATAGATATAAAACGCCAATACCGAAGCAATATGTTCGAAATTGGTTTGATAACGCCAAATCATGCGGCAACCTCTGCTTTATTGAAGGAGCAGTTTGAAATTTTTCCGGCAACCTTCAAAAGTATAAACGACGAACTTCAGTATAAAGTAAAAGTACCAGATTCTGTTTCAACGAACGACTTTGTAAGCTATTTGACCTCGCAAGGGCAGCTAACTCATTTTGTGGAGGTAATTCCATCTGCAAGCGACATATTTATTGAAACCATCCAAAAAAATTAAATCACGATGAACCATCTTCCGCTTATCATAAAAAGGGAATACCTTACTAAAGTCCGCAACAAGTCGTTCATTATAATGACGTTTTTAACACCCTTTATTTTTGCAGGAATTTTTGCGCTAGTGGCTTACTTATCAAGCTTGAATAGCGATACGGTTCGTGCAATTTCGGTAATGGACGAAAGTGGATTGTTTGCAGATCAATTCAAAAGTTCCCCACATACGCAGTACAAAATGTTGCAAAATGTTTCTTTGGATGAGGCAAAAAAGGAAGCGGAAACCAATGAGTTTTATGGATTATTATACATTCCGAAAACGGAAAATTTAGAAGATCTTTCAAAGAAAATTACTTTTTATTCCGAAGATTCACCATCGCTTTCAATGATGAGTGACATCAATAGAATGTTGGAAAGTAGAGTGAATACATTAAAGCTGAAAGAAGCTGGAATAGATTCTGAAACAATTAAGAACCTTCACATAAACATAAGTGCCAATCAAGAAACATTTAAAGGAAAGGAAACCTCAAAATTAGGTTCTGGTCTGAAACTTGTATTTGGAGCTGCAGCGGGTTATTTGCTTTTTATGTTTATCATTATTTATGGCAATATGATAATGCGAAGTGTGATTGAAGAAAAAACTAGCAGAGTTATTGAAGTTATCATTTCATCGGTAAAACCGCGAGTTTTGCTTTTGGGGAAAATATTCGGAACCACTTTGGCAGGGATTTCACAGGTTTTGGTTTGGATAGTTTTAATATTGGTTTTGATGACCACCGTGACCACCATTTTTGGGATTGATCCCGCCGCGGCTTCTCCATCACAGCAGGTTATAGAAAATAGTATAGATGGCGGCACACAACAGCTTTTACAAGATGTTATGTTGGAAATAAACAATCTACCAATCGCAAATTTAATTATAATGTTTATCCTTTTCTTTGTCGGTGGTTATTTGCTGTACGCATCTTTATACGCTTCAGTTGGCGCCGCCGTTGATAGCGAAACAGACACGCAACAATTTATGATGCCTATTTTAACGCCACTCATTCTAGCAGTTTATGTAGGCTTTTTTACAGTTATGGATAATCCGCACGGAACCGTTTCACAGGTATTCTCGTATATTCCATTTACTTCGCCTGTTGTAATGTTAATGCGTATTCCTTTTGGTGTACCTATATGGCAACAGATTGTTTCGGTAGTAATTCTCTTTGGAACTTTTATAGGAATGGTGTGGTTTGCTGCCAAAATCTATCGCGTAGGAATATTAATGTACGGCAAAAAACCAACCTATAAGGAAATTTTTAAATGGCTTAAATATTAAAGGAATTGCAATGCCGATTAAAGCTATGAATTCGGCTTATTACATCTAAAAAAAAATGAAAAATATGAAAAGAAGTGTTTTTTTAACATCGTTACTTTTGCTTTTTGCATTAGGCATGTCTGCGCAAACTACAGATTTGGCGCGTATAGAATATCTCAATCTTCCGTTTTCAAAATCGGACAACTCTATAAATCGCTATCGTGCCTTGGTGCAGGCACCTATTCCTATTAATAAAGAGAAGAAAAATTTCTTTGTAGTAGGTTTTGAATATCGCTATGTGGATATCAGTATTAAGGATGATTTAGATGTAATTTCTTTTGGTAATAATTTGGTAACTTCAACACAGCAAATGGATGCTTACGTTGGCTACACGTGGATGCAAACTGAAGACTGGCGTTTTGGCGGTAAGGCAGGTATTAAAATTCAAAGTGATTTTGATGGCAGTTTAGAGACCGATGATTATATTTATGAAGTAGGAGCATACGCCATTAAAGATAAAAAGAAAGATCCTGAAGAAGGCAAAAAACCATATCGCTTAATTGTGGGACTTACTTATTCCACTACTCCAGGAAGAAATTACCCATTGCCGCTTATAAATTATTATAAAGAATTTCATCCCAATTGGACGTATACCCTTGGGGTTCCAAAAACAAATATTAGGCATTATTTAAATGATGGGCATAAAGATGCAATTCAAGCTTTTGCCACGTTGGACAATATTTATGCAAACTTGCATCAAAACTTTGTGCCTCTTATAGATCAAGGTGAAGATGGTACTGTAGCAGAAAGCATCCAAATGACTTTAGGGTTGGTGGGTCTTGGTTACGAACATTTTTTCACCAAACATTTGTTGTTTTATGGTTATGCCGCACATTCTGTTTATACAGATTTTCGTTTGGAAGATGGCGATGGTAACAAGGTTTATAAGATAAATACCGAAAATTCGCCTTATTTTAGAGCAGGATTAAAATTCAAATATTAAATGTATAGAATACTTATTATAGAAGACGAAGCAGCCATTAGAAGGGTTTTGGTAAAAATTCTTACCGAAGAAAACCAAGGTTACGAAGTTTTTGAAGCTGAAGACGGTCTTGCTGGTATGGAGATAATAAAAAACGAAGATTTCGATCTTGTGCTTTGTGATATCAAAATGCCAAAAATGGACGGTGTGGAAGTTTTGGAAGCCACAAAAAAGATAAAACCTGAAATACCAATGGTTATGATTTCTGGCCACGGAGATCTTGATACTGCAGTAAACACAATGCGTATGGGCGCTTTTGATTATATTTCAAAACCGCCAGATTTAAATCGTTTACTCAATACCGTCCGTATTGCTTTAGACCGGAAAGAGTTGGTTGTTGAAAACACACGTCTTAAAAAGAAGGTTTCCAAAAACTACGAAATGGTAGGCGAGTCTTTGGAAATAGAGAAGATAAAAGATATGATTGAAAAAGTGGCGCCCACCGAAGCCCGCGTTTTGATTACGGGTCCCAACGGAACTGGAAAAGAATTAGTGGCACATTGGCTTCATCAAAAAAGCGAGCGCAGCAACGGCCCAATGATAGAAGTAAACTGCGCCGCAATACCAAGCGAGTTGATTGAAAGCGAACTTTTTGGTCACGTAAAAGGTGCGTTTACTTCAGCAATTAAAGATCGCGCGGGTAAGTTTGAAGCCGCAAACGGTGGAACTATTTTTCTAGATGAAGTGGGCGATATGAGCCTTTCCGCACAAGCTAAAGTACTTCGAGCATTACAGGAAAACAAAGTACAACGCGTGGGGAGCGACAAAGACATAAAAGTTGATGTACGTGTAATAACCGCTACCAATAAAAACTTGAAAAAGGAAATAGAAGAAGGTCGTTTTCGGGAGGATTTGTACCATCGACTGGCAGTAATTCTTATAAAAGTACCGTCATTAAACGACCGTCGTGATGATATACCGTTGTTGGTAGAATATTTTTCAGAAAAAATTTCCAGCGAACACGGAACAGCAAAGAAGAATTTTTCAGACAAAGCAATAAAATTATTACAAGAATACGATTGGACGGGAAACATCCGCGAATTGCGAAATGTAGTAGAACGAATGATTATTCTTGGAGGAAAAGAAATTAGCGTGGAAGACGTAAAATTATTTGCCAGTAAATAAAGTGATCACTATTCAGTGGCAGTATTCAGTAGTTCGACAGACTTAAAAAGCTTCGTAATTAATTTTAAAAACTAGCATTAGTATTATGAAAGAAGTTAAAATAGAAGATTTCAAAGTTTCTGAAAACTTGAAAATAGATGGTACAAAAACCACTTGGGATCTAGATGCATCAAAAGACGAACTTGAGGACCAATTAGAAGACACCCGCAAAAAGCTGGGTAAACTTCAAGACACACTATACGCCCACGGCAAATATGCTGTTTTGGTATGCCTTCAAGGAATGGATACTGCAGGAAAAGATAGTTTAATTCGTGAAGTTTTTAAGGATTTTAACGCGCGTGGCGTGGTGGTTCATAGTTTCAAAACTCCCACAGCTTTAGAAAAAAGACACGACTATCTTTGGAGACATTACATTGCACTTCCCGAACGCGGAAAATTTGGAGTTTTCAATAGAACGCATTATGAAAACGTACTGGTAACAAGGGTTCATCCAAATTATATTTTAGGTGAAAACTTGCCAGATGTAAACAGTTTAGAAGACATTGACGATGAATTTTGGAACAAACGTTTTCAACAAATCAATGATTTTGAGAGGACAATTCAGCAGAATGGAACCATTATCTTCAAATTCTTTTTAAACTTAAGTAAAGACGAACAAAAGCACCGTCAACTCCGTCGTTTGGACAAACCGGATAAAAACTGGAAATTTTCTCCAGGAGATTTGGACGAGCGCGAACTTTGGAGCGAATACCAAAAGTGTTACGAAGACGCGATAAACCATACTTCAAAACCAAACGCTCCTTGGTATCTTATACCTTCAGACGATAAAAGAACGGCTCGTGTTATTGTCGCAGAAATTATGCTGCAAGAACTCAAAAAATACAAAGACATTAAAGAACCAGAATTGGATGACGATATAAAAGCCAAGATTTCAGAATATCGCGAACGACTTAAAAATGATTAATTTAGTCCTCGCGAATCCATTCATTACCAATTCATTTTAAAAATAGTTCAATGAAAAACTTTCCAATCCCTACCTTAATTTTCTTTCTGCTTTTTTCAACTATAAGCATTTCACAAAACGCCGTTCAGGATTCCATTATGCTGAAAAAGATTTATAATTCAGCCTTGACCGATGGAAAAGCGTATGATTGGTTAGATTATCTTTCAAACGAAATTGGCGGCAGACTTTCGGGTTCTTTTGAAGCCGAAAGTGCCGTAAAATATACCGAAGCAGAACTAAAAGAACTTGGTTTAGATAAAGTTTGGCTACAGCCCGTAATGGTTCCAAAATGGACTCGTGGTTTTAAGGAATATGCATATATAGAAGGAGATGCAGGCGAAAAAACGATAGCAAACATTTGCGCACTTGGTGGTTCGGTGCCAACTCCAAACTTGGGCATCAAAGCTGAAGTTGTGGAAGTTCAGAATTTTGAAGAATTGGAAAAATTAGGCAAAGAAAAAATTGAAGGAAAAATTGTTTTCTTCAACAGACCAATGCAAGCAGATTTAATTCATACAGGTTCTGCCTACGGAGGCGCTTCAAATCAGCGTTATTCTGGGGCGGAACAAGCTGCTAAATATGGTGCGATAGGCGTTTTGGTGCGTTCGTTGTCTCTCAAAATGGACGATTCGCCACATACTGGCGCAATGAGTTATGGCGACGCTCCAGCCAACCAACGAATTCCTGCAGCGGCCATTAGTACCAACGGCGCTGAATATCTTAGCACGCTTTTAAAGTTGAAGCCAAATCTTAAGTTTTATTTTAAACAAAACTGTAAAACTTGGGACGATGTAGCTTCTTACAATGTTATTGGCGAAATTACTGGAAGCCAATTCCCAAATAAATTTATGGTAGTTGGCGGCCATTTGGACAGTTGGGATTTAGCAGATGGCGCACAAGACGATGGCGCAGGCTGCGTGCAAAGTATGGAAGTTTTAAGACTATTCAAGAAGCTAAACTACAAGCCAAAAAACACCATTCGCGTTGTATTATTTATGAATGAAGAAAACGGCCTTCGCGGCGGATTAAAATATGCCGAAGAAGCCAAACGAAAAAATGAAAAACACGTTTTCGCTTTAGAAAGTGATAGTGGCGGCTATACACCTCGTGGATTCTCTCTTGAAACCGACGCTGCAAACGCTCAACAAATCCGCTCTTGGGAACCACTTTTTAGACCTTACTTAATTCATTTATTTGATGAAGGTTATAGCGGTGCAGATATTCGTCCGATGAAAGAAAATATTACTGTTCTCGCTGGATTGCAACCAGATTCACAACGCTATTTTGACATTCACCATTCAGAAAATGATACGTTCGATCAAGTAAACAAGCGCGAGTTGGAACTTGGAGCTGCAACTATGGCCAGCTTGATGTATTTAATAGATATGCACGGGGTGAAATGAGTTATCAGGGTTCAGTAGCAGTTGGCAATAGCAGTTTGACGTTAATACTATAATTCGTTTTCTTCAATTTTAAATAATTCTGAATTCTGAATTTAGAATTGTTTACCACCAAATTATAAAGAAACGCTCTATGTTATGGGGCGTTTTTTTATAGATTAAAGGGGACTTTTTTATTTTTAGTTGTGTTTCAATCAATTGTTTTGTTTCTGAAAAAGTGTGCCAATTGTTCATTTCATCAATTGGTAGAAGCCATTCTTTTTTGTTTGGAATTGCGTAGAGAGCAGTTTCATCTTTTTCAAAATGGCTTGAGTTTATGTAATAGCCAACGATACAATCGTGAAAAGCCTTTGGAAATTTTTCAGCAGACATTTTCTTCGGAAGAAATAAAAAGGTTTTCAAACATAATTGCTGTGAAGTTGGAATTTCGATGTGGAGCGTTTGCAACTTTTGGATTGTTTCGTCTTTATAAAGCAACGGAAATTGTTTCAACTTAAGCTTTTCCAACTTGTCAAATAGCGTGTCTTTTCTATTGGGGCCAATCCATTTTTCTTCTTCGGAAGTGTCGGCGTTTTGCTCGTATAAATAGAACTTGCAGGCCAATTCTATGTGAACAATTTCTTCGGTTTTGAGATTTCGAACTATATAATCCAGTTCGCCCAAAGTTTCTATTTCACCATTAATCTGAATATTTGCAGCCAACAATTCATAGTTTTTCGATTGTTTTAAATATGCTTCAAAACATGCTTCGGCTTGCATTCCGAGGACTGAATTCTTCGGAAAAACAAATTCACTTTCAGTAATTTTTTCATCTGAAAACTTAAAATTTTCAAAAGGATATGCTTCCGAATTAATTTTTAAATCGGGTGAATTTTTGAAATATTGTAATAAAGTTGTTGCCTTTGATTGCATATTGATGAAAACTCAAAATTAAAGGATTTTTGTTGAAGCAGGTTTGTTTACGAAAACTCCTTTTGCTACCCGAAATTATAATTGTATTTTTCATTAAAATTTAAAAACATGAAAAAACGTATCACATTTTCAGTAGTTATTCTTTGCTTTTTGTTTGCTGTGGAAGGCTATTGCCAAGAAATAACCAAGTACAATTTTCTTGAAATCATTGTAGTTCAAAAAGCCAACAATCGCGGGAAGGTGAAGCGTATAAAAGTGGAGGAACAAGCTTCTTTAAAAGGAGAAAACATTTCCATTGATGAAATTGAGGATATTGAAGAAACTTCCACCTTGCTCAATTATATGAACGCTCACGATTGGGAGTTTTTGGACCGCCAATCTGTGGTTTCTGATGATAATGATCCCGTTTGGATGAGTTATATTTTTAGGAAGAGAAAGTAGTTAGTTGGTAGAGGATAGACGTGGATTTATTGAAAAGTCCAGGCAATAAACCTGCTTTGCTTATTACCCTGTTCCATTTCAACTATTCTTACTTCAGTGGGTTTTGTTTTATTTATTGCCCTTTTAAGTTTTTTTAGGTTGTCATTTTGTGAAACGATAGCCGTAAACCATTGCGCTTGGTCTTTAAATTGGACGCTTTCTTCAGCCATCTTTTGGATGAATGCTACTTCGCCACCTTTGTACCAAAGCTCGTTGCTCAAGCCTCCGAAATTCTTGGTGCTTTCTTCACTTAATTCTAAATTTTTGAATTTTCGGCGGTTGCTTTGCTCAGCATCGGTGCGGTTTTTGAAGAATGGCGGATTGCAAACAACCACATTAAAAACATCTGTTGGTTGAATGATGTGTTCCAAAATATGACTTTTGAATTGTTGATGTCGTAATTCAATATCCTTTAAATCTGGGTTTTTATCGATTATTTCCTTTGCATTGCTTAGCGAATCTAAATTTACTTCGGTAGCGGTGCATTTCCAGTTGAAATGACGGTTTGCCAAGATAGGGTAGATGAGGTTTGCACCCGTACCGACATCTAACAAATGAATTTCGGTTTTGTTTGTTAAATCTGCGATGTGCAACAAATAATCCAACCTTCCAGGAATTGGTGGACAGAGATTGTCTTCGGGAATGTTCCAATAGGTTATTCCGTAATGTGCTCGTAGCAAGGCAGTGTTCAACGCTTTTACGGCTTCGTGATTGGCGAACTTTACGGTTTTATTACCGTGTTCATTTTCAAAAACGAAGGTTTTTAGCGGCGGATGTGCGGCTATAAGATTGTCGAAATTATAGTCTTTGTTGAAGGGGTTTTTTGGATGCACGAGTTGTTTTTAGGAACGTAAAGATACTTTAATCAGCAAGAGTCTTTCCAGTTTTAAGTTATTGTTCCAAATTTTCGTGAACTTTAGGCTGTGTTTTGGTTTCTTCAATTGAAATTATAGCATTTTTTACCGCTCTAAATGTGATGTCCTTTGCTTCGGCATACGAAATATTATAAACCCGTTCTACATTGCTGAATTCTTCTGGAAATTGCTCTAAAAGTGAATTATAATAACCATCCAATTGCTTTTGGTTTGGCAATTCAAACTTTAATTTCAATTGAAATCTTCTTAATAAAGCAGTATCAATAACGCTGGAATGGTTTGTGGCGGCAATCAAAAGCGTGTCATTGTGAAGTTCATCAATCAATTGGATTACCGTGTTTACCAAGCGTTTCATCTCGGCGGAATCTTTATCGTCGTGGTCCCGAAGTTTTCCGATGGAATCAAATTCATCTAAAAGCAAAACTGCGTTTTCTCGCATTGCTTTTTTAAAGACTTCGGTGATGTTTTTGGCGGTTTCACCCAAACGAGAAGAAACGATATTTCCTAGATATAGAATAATTATCTTTTTGTTTAAAGCCTGTGCAATGGCTTTGGCAGTGGTCGTTTTTCCGCAACCTGTGTGGCCAAATAGGAAAATTTTATTGTCAACAGGAAGTTTGTATTGGTTTAAAATGGTGAGGTGCTTAAACTCCTTCAGCAATTGGTTTAGAGCATTTTTGTTCACTTCGCTAAAATGGATTTCATCCAAGCCAATAGTCGCTTCGTTGGAATTGAGTATAAAATCTGATAGTGCCATTTGCGTCTAACTTTAAGTTTGCAAAAATAGGGAAGCTTTTTGGACGATTAATGGATTTACAGGTTTTAAATATTGGGATTTTGGAGGATTGAGATTCACAAAAATATTAAAAACTTGTTTCACTAATTACTTCTTTTTTGTTCATCGTCATTTCCGAAATTTCTATTTTTCACGTTTACTTTTTTGTTTCCAAAATCGTAAGAAAGGGAAATTCTTAAATTTCTAGAACTTAGATCCTGGCTGTAATTTTGCTCAATTCCGTTTACTGTAGATATATAATCTTTTAAACTTGCAGTATTAAAAATATCACTAAATAGTAAAGACATTTTCAAGTTTTCTTTAAAGTTATGTTGTACTCCAAAAGACAAATCGAACATTTCGCCAACACTAAATAGTCCTCTATTATGTTGTGAACTGTAATATGAATTTAGCTGTAATTTGGTTTTTTCACTTAAAGAAAATGTGTTATTTGAAGTAACATAAAGCTGAAGTCCATTTTTTGGAGTTGTGCCAAAATTTTTGGTGAATTTTGTGTAATAACCTAAAACGTTGATGCTGTTTTCACTTTTAAACCATTTCAATTTATTGAAGGAAAAACTTTCTGTAATACCATAATTGTATTGATTGTAATAGTTTTCTCGGGTAATTATTTGATTTTGATTTTCTGCATCGGAAGTGAAAACCGTTCCCGAGCCATCTTTTGTAATATTTAGGAAAATGCTCGAATTCAACTTCTTTTTGTATAAATGTGAAAATTCAAAATTATCTGAAAATGAAGGCTGTAAAAACGGATTTCCAACACTGTAGCTATTCGTGTTTATATAAAAACGAAACGGGTTTAAGTTTCTAAAATTTGGTCTGCTAATTCTTTTTCCGTACGAAAACCTGAAATTACTGTCATCATTTTGAGCATACGCAAAATAAAGGGTGGGGAAGAGCTTCGTGTATTTATTTATGGTTTCTTGATCCATTTCTGCATTGATTCCTTTCGTTTTTGTGTCTTCCAAACGCAAACCAAACTGAACTTTTAATTTTTCGCTAATATTGGCATTTCCAGAAATATATCCAGCTAAAACATTTTCAGCATATTTGAATTCATTCGATCTGTTTTGATCTAAGATTGCCGATCCAGAAAGCGTTTTATAATACAATACATCACTTTTAGTGTTGGTGAAACTTGCCTTTATTCCATAAGATAGATTGATTTTTCCAAGCATAAAATCTACATCAATTTTCGAACTGAAATTCTCTATTTCTTGATTCGCGATATTTAAGGCGGCATCGTTAATGCCTTGCGAAACATCGAAAACATCAAATTCTTCCGTGAAATAATCGCGACTATTTTCTGAATTGAAGGTAAAATAATCTACGTCAAAAGAAATGCTTTTCCCTATGGAATCCAATTGCGTAATTGCGTGAAAATTTAAGCTATGGTTTTTATTATCCACAATATTATCGCCCTGATTTATAAGTGTTTTTTGTAAATTATTATCATTATCAAAGATTTTGGAAGTCGTTGTTCCCTCTATTGTCGGCTTTGTCAAGTTTCCTAAGTATTGCAAACCGAAAGTGGTTTTTGGAGAAAGGGCATAATCAACTAAAAAATGTCCAGAAAACTGGTCTTTTCCTATTTCAGAATCCACATCAATATCCCAATTGTTCGTGGGGTAATCTATTAAAATACCTTCTGCATTTTCAAAACTTCCTTTGGTAGCGTTTAAACTTCCCGAAAAAGAAATATCTCTCTTATTATAGAAGAAATTATTGCTGATGGTTGTAAAATTATATCGGTTTTGATTATAGGAAATTGTTGTAGAATTTTTCCAAGAATCCTGAACTCCTTTTTTGAGAATTATATTGATCAACCCGCCATTGCCGGAAGCTTCATATTTTGCTGACGGATTTGTAATTACCTCTATTTTTTGAATGTCGCTTGCTGAAATTCCACTTAAAAAACTAGCCAGTTCATCACCTTGCAATGGAGAAATTCTACCATTAATCAATATTTGAGTCGCACCTTTGCCAAGAATTTCTACAACTCCATTTTGCACCTGAACGCCAGGCGTAATTTTTAGAACATCCAATCCATTTCCTCCGGTTGCCGCAATACTTTGTTCCACATTAAAAACCAATCTGTCAATCTTGCGCTCTATACTTCTCTTTTCAACTTTAAGAACAATTTCGTTTAAAGATTCGGCATCTTCCTGTAAAATAATTGTACCTAAATCAATGTCTTTTTCTACTGAAATCGCTTTTTCCACATTTGTATAGCCAATAAAACTGATTGTTAATATATAGTTTCCCGGAACTATTTTCAGGGTAAATAAACCATTGTCGTCTGTTATTGTACCTGTAATTATTTCGTCATTATTTGTAACGGTAATATTTGCAAAAGGAACTGTAGCTGCGTTATCCATCACTTTTCCTGTGATTGTTTGCGCATAAAATATTGTTGGAATTAGCAGTAGGATTAAAAAGGCGATTGTTTTCATTTTTGTTTTCATCTTTAGTATTTTTTTGATGAAACAAAAGTCCGATAGCAATAGATTTTACACGACCGAAAACGTAAAGTCGAACTCATTTATAATTAAAAAATGAGTTCGACTTTATTTTACCAGCGTTCGACTTTACGTTAACACATTGGTTTTAAGTGTCTTTTCTAAATTCAGTGGGTGTTTTTCCGGTGTGCTTTTTAAAGGCAGTATTGAAGGAAGATTTAGAATTAAAACCCACTTCATATAAAATTTCCAAGATGGTAAACTCCTTTTTACTCGAGTCGCTCAAAATATCCATTGCTTCTTTTATGCGATATTCATTTACAAAGTCGAAGAAATGCTGATTCAACCTTTGATTGATCAGAATAGATAAATCTCTAGGATTCATTTTTAGTTCTTCCGCTAAATTCCGGATGGAAAGTGACGGATTTAAATATGGCTTTTTTGTTTGCATATAAGAAGTTAATAGCTCAATTTCCTTGGGATTTACAGAGACTTCTTTAGTAATAGAAACTGGAACTAATTCCGTTTTGGAATTTATACCATTAAACAATTCTGGATATTTTAAGGCTTTGAAAACGTACCAACAGATTATAATTAACGCCAAAACACTTACCAAAAGCTGAACGGAATCAAATGTTTTTTCTGCATCGGTGTATTTTAAAATATTTTTTAAAAGAACAACGCTATGAATTATTGCAGAGGCCAAAGTAAATTGAAATAGCCAGTCAAATGCTTTTGAGCTTGCTTCGGAAAAATTTTGCTGGTATACTTTTTTATATCTGTTTAGAATAACAAAAACTAAAGCAATGTAAATGATGAATTGTAATTCAATAGAAATATGGATATAAATAATTTCCCAAATACGATTGTAATTTTCAAAAAGCGCGTATTTACTATCTCTGTCTAACGCATAAAACCTTGGAGTCATAACTAAATTCGCAATTACGAAAGGAATTGCGTGTAGTAAATGTTTTGGTTTTAACTTAAAATCTGAATAACAGACAGACAAGACATAAAAGTAAAAAAAGGGCATTTGTAGAAATGAAAGCAAACTTTTCGCCATTCCAAAGCTGGACAATCCGGGGAGGTATAAGTATTGAAACCAACCGCTTAAATCTATAGCGCTTAAAATTAAAAAGGTTGCGAAAAGCTTATTACTAATACTATTTTTAGACTTTACGGATAGTAAAAATACAGCAAGGAGAACACTAATAACGCACGAAACGATTGCTGTAATTGTTAATGCGTTTACTTCCATCCCTTTTTTAAAATTGATTTCAAATATAAGTTTTAAAAAGGAGTTTTGTTTTGGGATTTTGAAAAGCTTCCGTTGAAAATCGCGAAACTTAGATTGAAAGTACCCTTAGTTTGCTCATTGTTTTTTCAATAGTATAATTGTGTGCTTTTCTTCAACACCGTCAGCTTTTGTATATTTTTTTAAAAATATTTCTTTTGTTTCAAATGAGTTGGCTTTTAGTTCTTTTTTCAAATTATCTAAATTATGATACTGAAAATAGACTTTATCTCCGCTGGATCCAGATATAAACCCAGAATTTTTATAATCTCCCGCAACAAAACTTAAATATAATACTCCAGCTTTGTTAAGTGAATTTTTGCAGTCGGCAATCAGTTTTACACAATCGGATTGCGACAAATAAGGAATACAAAACCCACAAACAATAGCGTCGAATTTTTCAGTTAAACTATCTATTTCACGGCTGTCCAACACTTCAAAAGCAGCTAATGGGTTGTTTTTTCTAGCCAGTTCAACCATGTTTTCTGAAATGTCTATTCCTTTTATTTTTAAAGCTGCATTCTTTGATAAAAGGTATTTGGTGATGTTTCCGGGGCCGCAACCCAAATCCAAAACCGTGGCGTTTTTTTTATTCAGTAAATCAAGAAATGCGTCGTAGGTTTCATTATACAGGTCTAAATTCATAAACCTATCTTGGTAGGCTTCTGCTATTTTATTCCACGTATTGAATGTTTCTTGATACTTGTCCATTGTTTTGTTGAAGTGGGTAATTGCTAGTTTAGATAGTGCTTTTTGACTTCAATTTACATTTTATTCTCAAGTTTTCAACTTCAACTTCAGTTTTATTGAAGTTGAAGCTTAAAATTTAATTTAGCTCCGAGGGCATCGAGGATTTTCATAACGGTTTCAAAAGTTACATTGCCGGTGCTGTTTTCAAGCCTTGAGATTTGGGCTTTCTTTACGCCTACCAATTCACCCAACTGTTCTTGGGTTAGGTTTCTTTTTTTTCGGGCGGTTTTTATCATATCGCCAATGAGTTCAAGCTTTAATTCAAACTCATATTCGTCCCGTTCTTTTGTGCCTTTTTCTCCTATTAAAATGTCTTCGGCTTCGCTTAATTTATAGTTTTTCATTACTTCTTATTTTTAAAATAGCTTGTTCTAATATTTTCTGCTTTTTCAATTTCTTTTTTATCCATTTTGCTGGTTTTCTTTATAATTCCGTGAGTTGCAATAACAAGGGTATTGCTTTTATTTTCTTTATCCCAAAAAGCTAATAATCTAAATTGAATACCAGCATATAGAGTTCTAAATTCCCAAATATTGTCGTTTAATTTTTTGAAGAATTTAGGGTCTGAATGTTGCTCGGCTCTTCTTATATTTTGAAGAATTTTATTTCTGGATTTTGAATTCTGTTTTTGGATAAATTCAAATGCTTCTTCTAATAATATTGTTTCATAACGTTTTATCATTTTCAGAAGATTCAATTTAAACCATTACAAAGATAGTGAAGTTTCCATAACTGTAAACTTTTTTAGTGCTAGACATTGGCTAGAAAAATAGCAGAATGCTCGTGCCAAAGATTGCTATTTATCGGTCAGTTTGTTACCGATGTTATTTCAATGATGTGTTAATCTTGAAATTATTTCTTCATTATCAGGAAATAGGGCAACGAGATCTTTTTTGGATTTAAGCTCAAAGTCCTCAAAACTAAATCCGGGAGCTACCGTACAGCCAACTAATGAATAGGCGTCTTCATTTATTACTTCAGCAGCAAACCAACAGCCGCCTGGAACAATAAGTTGAGGGGTTTCGCCATTGTTGAAATCGCGACCAATAAGATGCTTAGTGTGGAGGCCAGCTTCTGAAATAATATGTAAACGTATGGGCGAACCATCATAAAAATGCCAAATTTCATCTTGTTTTACCCTGTGAAAAGCTGAAAAATTAGCTGAGGTCAACAGAAAATAGATGCAAGTTGAGTAACTTCTTGTACCATTGTATGCCTTGTCTAAACTATCTTTTTTAATTTCTCCGTTACTTCTGTAGGTTTCTTTAAAGTAACCACCTTCGGGATGTGGCTGCAATTCTAATTGACTTATTATTTTTTCTATTGAATTTGTCATTCTCACTAATTTTGTAAACAGTTTTGAGTTGTTGTCCGGTTAAGCTACTAATTTAATAATTATATACTGAAAATAAAGTCTATAAGTTTCCATACCTATGGAAATTCGTAATTTTCATAGAAGTCTTAACTATTTGAGGGTAAGAAAATTTTTTATAATGCCTATGGAATATTTATTGGCTATTTCCTTTGTAAACAGTAAGAAATCAATATCGGCAGTATGGTTTGCACTGTCTGAGATTGTACGGATTATACCATAAGGAATCTCATATTCTGAACAAACCTGAGCAACTGCTGCTCCTTCCATTTCTACGCACATAACCTTCGGTAGCGCGGTTTTGATGGCATTGGATTCCGCAGTGCTTGAAACAAATTTATCGCCGCTGGCAATAGTGCCTATAATCACTTTGGGTGCTTTAATATCAAACTTGGTTTTAATCTCATTGCTTATTTCGTTAGAAGCCAAAAAGGATTCTGCAGCTGCTTTCAGTTTTATATTTACTTCTTTGTTCGAAGAGAAAAAGGAGCTTCCGATAAGGGGGATTTCAAACTTCTCAAAAAATGGTCTTGCGTCCATATCGTGTTGGTAAAAATGATCTCCCACAACAATATCTCCAATATTTAACGATTTGTCTATTGCGCCGGCAACGCCCGTAAAAAGTATTAAATCTACATTGTATTTTAGTATTAATGTTGCAGCTGTTGAGGCAGATGCCACTTTGCCCCAACGCGAGAACACCAACACAGTTTCGTGGTTCCATAGCTTTCCATGATAATATTTCCTATTT
The DNA here is from genome assembly GCF_000265385.1 of Aequorivita sublithincola DSM 14238. Lineage (NCBI taxonomy): Bacteria > Pseudomonadati > Bacteroidota > Flavobacteriia > Flavobacteriales > Flavobacteriaceae > Aequorivita > Aequorivita sublithincola. The sequence continues at coordinate 346,994 of NC_018013.1, read as the reverse complement.
CCAAGGGTTTTAACTTTTGGGGATTCAACAGAGTCTATCAAAGATTGAATTTCTTCATTCATCGCGCTCATTATTCCAATTCGCATATCTTTTTGAATTTATTATTTCTGTAAAGATTGAATTTTAATTTCAGAAACAACAAGCCAAAAATTTATTCTATATAGTAATTAGCTATTTTACCGTGTAGTTTTTTTGCTTGTGCTTGTTTGCAATGTGTACTTTGAATTTGGCGAGATTTATAGTCTGTTGAGCAGGTTTGTGGGTACACTTTGTAAACGTGGGCTATCGAGGAAGTCTTTTTTGTTTAATTTGAATTATTGGTTCTTTCAAGATTGGTGTTGTAAATAATTAAATATATTCACGAGCGGGACGCTCGCGCTAGCGGGGGGAATTTTATCTGTTCAATATAAAATTTATTATGAATCCAATTATAAATGTTATTATAGCAATGAACCAACGAAATCGAATATCCCAATTATTTAATCTTAGATTATCTTTATTTAGATTACGAATCTGTTCTTCTTTTTCCCTAATAGATTCTTGATATTTCATATTGGCATTTTCCAACTCTAAATTTTCAATTTCTAAACTCTCTTTTTGCTGTAGAATACCGCCTTCAATTTTTAAATCTGTTTCTATTTTAGTAAAACCGCCATTTAAAAGAAAGCTGTCAACCAAACCCGTATATTGCACAAATAAAACTCCAAGATTAGTTTCGTTAAAGACATTAAGTAAATTGGATTTATATTTAATTATTTGATATAACAAATCCTTTACGATATCTTCATTTAATGCGGGGAATAGTTCTTCTTTTAGACCTCTTTGATTGTATTCTTGATTTCTATTTTTTGAGAGGAACTCCAAAATTATGTCTTTGTTATCTTTCATAATATACTCATTGTATATAAGCTTAAATTCAACACTTATAATGCTGAATATAATAGTATAATTGATTTACTGAAACTTACAGTTTCTTCTTCATTTTTATGGACACGCTATACAAAAGTGCGTTAGCGTATTGAAGGCAATAAATATCTTTCAAAATTCATAAAAATGTTTTTAGTGAATTAAGTCACATTTAATTCTATCTATTAGACTGTGAACCTAAAAATATTATTGGAGAAATTAACCAACTAATATTGTTTATTTTTGTTTCAGAAGTAAGGTTTTCATCAAAAGCAAGTTTATATATATCAAAAATTATTCTATTAATTAATTTTTCAATTTCTGAATTTATATTAGAATAAGAATTTTTTTCACTCCAAACGGTTAAAACTTTAAATTGACGATTTTCTACATTAACTTGAGACTTATCGAAATAGAATGAAATATAATCACTCCAACAATGATAATAACCACTATTACCATAATTAAATCTTTGGCCAGCAATTTCATTGTTTGTATAAATCAAATTCGCATAACCTATTAAATCATTATTAGATTGATTGCTTTTCACAATTACACCTTCATTAATACCTGTAGGGCCAACTATAGCAAATTGAAAATTTGGTGATTCTATTATTATTGGTAATTTCATATTTTTAAATTTTTTATTAATTCATTTAAATCGCTATTAATTCGATTAGAATAACAATCAGAGGTAACATAATTCGCAAAACTACCCGTATTCCAACGATTAACTTCCTCAATAAACCAATTATTTAAAATTTCTCTTTTTTCTTCTTTCTCATTAACCCAGAGATCTCTTTTGTTCAAAAGTAAGTGAACTTGTTTTAATTTAAGTTTCTCTTGATTAAGTAAATTTCTGAATTGATTATTTAAATTAGAAATTTCTTGTAGTCGATTTTGTTGAAATTCTTTAGAATCATCTGAACTATTGTGATCCATTAATATTATTAATATTTCTGAATTTTTTATAATATTAAATTGTTCGGGTGTATTATTACCTGGACCATCAATTAATGCAAAATATTTGATTGGGTATTTTCTTGTGCTACATATAATAGCAGCCGTAATTTGAGTTCTAACCTTTGAATATGAGGATTGTGTAATATTTTCTGTTAATGTAGTTTTTCCAACACTAGAAGGACCTACGATACCAATTTTGGAAACAGATGGAATTAAAAAGTTTAAAGTTTCTAATGTTATAGTATCCCCTAATATTTTTTTAGTTTCAATTTTTTTCTCTGGCCAAGATTTATATAGAGTTATAATTATTGAAAAAATCATAAGGATATAGCCAATTAAAACTAAGGTACTCGAATAATTTTCTTCGGTAGTATAACCCCAAATTAAGAGAGCTAGACCTATTGGAAATATTATGGAGATAAATAGGGAATATTCTTTCAAATTATGGAAAAACATATTCCATTTTCTTTTAAATAGTCCCATATATAATTCCTTTTATTAAATAATTACAAATATGCAACTTTATTCTTCACAAAGAAAAATCCTACTGATACCCCGCCGCCTGCAACTTAAACAAATCCGCATACAATTTTGGGTTTTTCATTAACTGTTCGTGCGTGCCCAGCTCCAGCACTTGACCGTTTTGCAATACCAAAATACGGTCTGCCATACGTACGGTGCTAAAGCGGTGGCTAATAATAATGCTGGTCTTGCCTTTGGTGAGGGCTATAAAGCGTTCAAAAACATCAAACTCTGCTTGGGCATCCAGCGCGCTGGTGGGTTCGTCCAGCACCATAATGTCTGCATCCTTCATATAGGCGCGTGCCAGTGCGACTTTTTGCCATTGACCGCCGCTCAATTCGGTGCCTTTGTAAAACCTTCTGCCTAAGCGTTGTTCTAGGCCGTATGCCATTTCGTTCACTACCTGTTCGGCAAGACTTTTACTGGCGGCGTAGCTTATTACTTCGTCGTTTTGTACTTCGTCTATATTGCCCACGGCTATGTTTTCGCGCAGGGTAAACTCGTATTTAAAAAAGTCCTGAAAGATTACGCCAAAACGTTTTCGGTAGGCGTCCACATCAAATTTGTCTATGTTGATGCCGTCCAACAGGATTTCGCCCTGCGTGGGTTCGTAAAAACGGAGGAAGAGTTTTATAAGCGTGGTCTTGCCCGCGCCGTTTTGTCCTACGAAAGCCATTTTTTCGCCAGCGTCTAGTTTGAAGGTTACACCTTTTAGAACTTCGGTTTCGCTGCCGGCATAAGCAAAATGCAGATCGTTAACCTGAAAACCTTGGGTTATGGTTTTGGGCATAGGGGTTTTTGCTTCGGAAGTCTGCTCGACAGTTAAATCTATAAAATCGAAATAATCTTTCAGATAAAGCGCGCTCTCGGAAATACGGGTGAAGCGCGAAAAGAAACCCTGCAAGTTGGCACGCAAGCGATTAAACGAACCAGAAAGAAAAGTTAGTTCTCCAATAGTAATAAATCCGGTAAGCACCCTTAGAATTATATAAACGTAGGCGCCGTAATAACTAAGCACGCCCAAAATATTAAATAGCGAACCATAAAAACTCTGCTTGAGCGACAGTTTTTTGTTGATGAGGTAATAATCAGTTGATAGATTTTTAAAGCGTTCCGCAATAAAATCGGTCAGGCCGAAAAGCTTTATTTCCTTGGCGGTTTGGTTGTTGGCGCCAATGAAGCGGAGGTAATCCAGCTCGCGGCGTTCGGCAGTCCAACTACGAGCCAACGAATAGCGCGTACTGCTGAATTTGGCTTCATTTATAAAAGAAGGAATGATACTGACGATAAGAATTAGTATCAGAATAGGTTCAAAATAAACCAATCCTGCAATCAGGGAAATCATCGAAATAAGGCTTTCTGCCTGTCCCAAAGCGTTACTCATTAAATCTACACGACTATTGGTTTGGGTTCGGGCGCGTTCCAGTTTGTCGTAAAACTCTGGGTCTTCCAATTGCGCAATTGTCAGTTCGGCGGTTTTCCGAATTATTTTTTCCGAAGACATATTGGAGTATAAATCGCCCAAAAGTCCGTCGGTTAAGTTTATTAATCTTCCCAACAAATCTGAAAGTACGGCGACGGAAAATTCGATGATAACGTAATTCCAAAGCGTGGTGAAATCTTTGTTTGGCAGCGAAACTTGAAGGATTATTTCATCAATAATCATTTTTCCTACCCAAAGGATTACTACAGGCGTGAAAGCATTGATAAGCCTACTGAAAGCGTTTAGTAAAAACAGTTTTGGGCTGCTACGGTATATTTCCCTAAAAAAACGCGGGATGGTTTTTAAGGCTTTAAAAGAATCCTTGACGCTGGTTTTCTTTTCTTTATCGGTGATCGATTTTGGTTGGGGTCTGGGCATTTCTGGTTATGAGTTCGGAGTTGTGAGTTATGAGTACAGAAGCCATAAATCATAATTTTTTAATTCAAAGATAAAGCTATTCTAAAAAAGCTATGAACTATCTGCTTGCGGAATTTATGTTTTTACAATTCTCTTATTGAACTATAATTCCTCCTTAATAATTCACATAAACCCACCCAATAAAAGGCTCTGGATATTTAGGGTCGTTAAGTGCCAAAACATAATAATACGTTCCTACCGGCACGGTTTCACCTCTAAAGAGAAGTCCTTTTGTTGCTACGCCGTTCCAAAAACCATCGGCGTTGTGGGCGGTATGGATTAGATTCCCGTTGCGGGAGTAGATGCTTAGTTCGAAGTTTTCGTAAATGTTTAGCAGGTTGCTAATTTCAAAAGTATCGTTGATGCCATCATTGTTCGGTGAAAAACCTTGTGGAATAAAGGGCGCGCACTTTTCCGTAGTCAATTGAAAAGAAGCTGTGGTAAAGCAGATTTCGTTTTCCAGTCGCACATAAATCGTCTGAGGATTTGTGTCGTTTTCGAATTCTGAAGGATTGGAGATTGGGTTGGTATTTTGTAAAGCATCTTCCGAAGTTGTGAAATATTGCACTACATCATCCTGCGCAGTGCGAATTAAATCGTCTTGTACCGTTAAGTCGAAAATAGCTTTTTCAAAACCTTTTTCGCACTCCAAAAGATTTGGCAAATTGGGAATGGGAGGGATGCTTTCAAATGAAATGATTTGCGTAAATGTATTGTTGTCTTCAAGCAATTCTTCTACAGAACCAATGCCGTTGCCGTCATCATCCACCACAACGGTTATTGAAAAAGTATCGGGTAGACTTTCAGATAAAAGCAGTGCTATTTCACCAATTTCACTTTCGCCGATTGGAATACTGTTTTGTGTTTTTGAAAGACCAATTAAAACTCCTTCCGCATAAAAAGCTATCGAAGTATTTGCAGGAAGCGGAGCGGTGGCTTCCAAGTTATAAACCGTAAACGGAAGCAATAAAACCCGGTCGCGGCAAGCGGAAATTTCAGGAATTACAATCGTGGCATCAGGCAAAGGGCAAGGGAGAACTTCCACCGTAAAACTAGCTATCAAAAAACAATCTGGGTTTGAAACGCGGATGAAAATAGTCTGTGGATTTTCAGTATTTTTAAAGGTTTCAGGGTTGAGAATTGGGTTTAAATTGTTCTGAGCTTCTACTTCTGAAAGATGAAAACTCAATGTGTAAATCGGCTCTATTTGTGAAGTAGCCTCGGTTAAATCAAAAATCTCTTCCCCAATAATGTCGCAGGTTTCCAGATTGTGAAGTCCTTTGATGATAGGGTTTACAAGTAAATGAATTGAGGTTTCGGCTTCGTTGTTTTCTTCGTTTGTTTCGTTAACAATTCCGGTTCCGTTGCCGGTATCGTCAACTACGACTTTCAGAATAAAATCTGCTTCAATATTAGTGGGAATTGTGAACGTAATACTTCCGCTTTCCTGCCCATCAATAGCTATAGCAGCAACTGTTTCAATTTGGGCTACTAAAGTTTCATTTGCATAAAAAGCGATGGGCGTTTTTGCAGGTAAAATATCTGTGCTATTCAAATTATAAACCGTGTAATCTACCGTAAGTTCTCGATTGCCGCATTCTGTGTCGCCAATTACTTTATCTATGGAAATGGTTGCATCGGGCAATTCAGTGTTTAGAACGGTGATGATGTTGTTTACCATCACGAAATCCTGTCCGCTGGTAAGTTGAATGGTAGCTGAAGTATCGCCCGTGTTTATATAATTTGAAATAGGATACACGTCAATATCCATATTGTAAAGCACATCACTTCCCGTAAAACTATTGGTGCCATTGAAGGCATTATCCGCAGGATTTAAGGGTGGATTGCTAAGAATATTGCCATTAATACGAAGCGTTTCATTTACTGAAATGCCGCGATCGCCTTCCCAAGCAAGGAAACCGATTTTGGCGCCTTGAGTGTCTAAAACCATAAGATTGTTCAAGGTAATATCTAAGGTTTGGTTGTTTCGGTTAACGCTTTCCAGACCGTCAAAAACATTCACTTGGTTACTGGGAAGGGTTGCATCTTCATAAACCACGGTGACTGCCCAACCGCCAAAATTTGTCCCCGAACCCGGCGGACTGCAATATTCAGGAATAACTTGCGTGAGGTCTAAATCTGAAAGTGTATAGTTGCCATTTCCAGTGTTTTTGATTTGTTGGGTAATATCTGCAAAGGCGGAAAAATATATATAATCCTGACCACTATTATAAATAACATTGAAAGTGCGTTCGGCAGTTATAGGAACTTGATTAAAAGTTACATCAAAATCTCCAGGACCAGAACCTGCCCAATAAAGATAAGCCGCAACTACTTGTTGATTAGATTGTAACTGAAAATTGGCGCTACTGCTGGTAAGAATGAAACATTGACCGCCTTGTCCGTTTTCTTCAGTATTTAAGGTGTTTCCGAAAGCGAGATAGTCGTAATGCCCGTTGAATTGTTTGTACAGCGCAATATCCTGTGAAAAAACCACAGAGGAAAAGAACAGAAAAAGTATGAAAATTGAATGCTTCAAAAGAAAAACCAATAGTTGATTGTTCGCTAAATATACTTAAAAATGACGCTCTATTGTTTTAAGAAGATAGGTTTTTATAAAACTAAGTTCTCTGTGTATCTCTGTGTATCCCTGTGTTTCCTCAGCGCAACTCTGCGTTATAGTTATTACGCAGAGTCACACAGAGAGTCGCAGTCCCGATAGCTATGGGTATCGCAGAGAAAAAATATGAAGAGAAGATTTGCTTTTTAAAGGTCTCTTTTCTTAAGAATGGCGTAGGCCCAGTAGACAAAAAGAGCCGTCCAGACTAAAACAATCAAAACATTAAGCCAAGTAACGTGATAGTCTTTTGTGAAATTTTCTCCCAACTGGTTTGCGGCAGATTGAATAGCTCCCAAGCGGCTTAAAGGTTCTTTGATGAGGTTTGCCATTGCATTTAAAGGAAAGAACTGAGCAACATTATCCGCGATTTCTGTACCTTTAAAAAACTGCCATTTCATCAAGCCATAAAGAAGCCATTCCACTATCTGCCAAACAAATAGAAAGCCGAGGGCAAAGGCAGAACGCTTCACCAAAACGCCAAGAAAAAGGCAGAAAGAGAAAAATGCAACGAGTTTTATGAAATAGGCGCCAATGTATTCCATATCGCTAAAAATGATGCTGATTTCATTATAATCTGAAAAACTTAAACCTAAAATCAGTGATACTAAAAATATGAATATCGTTGAAATAGAGGCAAAAAGTAGTACAGTGAGAAACTTTGAAAGCACAAATTCCCGCTTGCTTAAGCCGTCAATTAGGTTTTGTTTTAAGGTGCGGTAACTGTATTCATTACTCATCATTGACACAATCACGATGGCCAAAAATAATTTTAAAATGGCCGCCATATAAGTGGTAAAATGCCAGATATACGGAAAGTTGAAAATCCCTTGATCCGCCACGCGAAAGTGAATATTTCCAAAGTTAAATTCTATGGAAGCGATAAGTGCGATGAAGGTAATAAGCACGAAATAAATGATTGAAATAACCTTTGCCGAACGGTTATAACGCAGCTTTTGCAGTTCTATATTTAATAATCGTAGCATCGTGATTAGTTTTGTTTGGTTAGTTCAAGGAATTGTTCTTCAAGGCTTTCCTTGCGTTTCACAAGGTGCGAAAGGGTAATGCCTTTTTCAAAAAGAAGTTTGTTTACTTCTGAAGCATCCATTGGTATGTTGAGGTAGGCTATTAAATAATCACCTTCTCGTTTTACCGTTCCAAAAGTGGAATTTCCTTCCACAGCATTTTGAAGCAAGTCCATATTATTACTCTGCATCGTGAGGAAACCGTGACTGGCGTTCATCCCGTCCACGCTGCCAGAATAAAGACTAACTCCTTTCCGAAGAATAACTACGTGCGTACACACTTTTTCAACTTCATCTAACAAATGCGAAGCCAGTAAAATGGTTGTTCCTTTTGAAGCAATGGTTTTAATAATTTCTCGAATTTGATGAATTCCTTGTGGGTCCAAACCGTTTGTAGGTTCGTCAAGTATCAATATTTCAGGATCGTTGAGCAATGCCGAAGCGATTGCCAAACGTTGTTTCATACCTAATGAAAAGGTGCTGAATTTACTATCCTTTCGGTCAATCAAACCAACGAGCTGTAACTTTTCAGTAATTTTTACTTCGGAAACTTCTTTTATTTTACAAACCAATTGCAGGTTTTGAAACGCCGTCATATACGGGTAAAAGTTGGGGCGTTCAATGATGGCGCCTACTTTCTTTAAAGCGTTGTGGGTGTCAATGTTGCCATTAAACCACTGAAAGTTGCCAGCAGTTTTGTTTACTACATTTAGAACGATTCCTAAAGTTGTGCTTTTTCCACTTCCATTCGGTCCGAGAATACCGTAAACGTTGCCTCTTTCAATTGAAAAGGAAAGATTATCCACGGCTGTTAGCGAGCCAAATTTCTTGGTAAGATTGTTTATTGTGAGAATGTTTTCCACGAGATTGGTTTTGGTCCCGATAGCTTCGGGAGGTTGTTTGTATGACGAATGGGTTGGGGGTTTGTTACAAATTTTTGAAAGGGATTAGCGAAGAGCGACTAGGGATGGGGAAATTATTTAAAATAAATAGTAACTGTTTTATATACGGCCTAAGTTGGTTTTTACCACATTACTTTGATGAGGTGCATTATTTCTCACATTCTTTTTTCATTAATTCAAGCCAATTGGTCATTCCGTTTTCAAGTGTTTTTTGAAATGATTTCCTAAATAATTTGGCTAAAAATCCCTCCATACTTTCTGCTACCAAAACCGTAGTTCCATTTTCTGTTTCAGTTAAATTCCAATTGTGAATAGCATAAACACCTAAAACTTTTCCTGTCCAACCAAATTTATTTTTCGGATTATAAGTATGGATTTCAGAGTGAAGTTTTGTGCCTCCCGTTTTCCAATCAAACGTTTGAGCTTTTCGGATTTCGCCATTAATTTTTGATTTAGAAATGTCAGAATTCCAATTAGACCAATTGTCGATATCGGTCAATATTTGCCATACTTTGTCAATGTCTGAATTTATAATAATCGATTTTTCGGCTTTAACTGGAGCGGAATTATTTATTGGTTTCATATTTTCAATTTTACGTTTTATTCCGTTTTATCTTTATTGTTACTATTAGAATAGTGTCCGTTTTATTTTTCTTTCAATATTTTTCTTTAATGCATTAGAACGGTTTAGCTATGAGTAGTGCGTGGCAAACGCGCCGTTATATTTCCCCCACGCGATTAGCCAAATCTTTTTGTTTTGCTTTATCATTTTCGGCAAAAGCCAAATCCAAAAGATTTGGCGGTGTTCATAAATACGCTCAGACCCTTCAGATAGGAACCTAAGTCCATATTACTTATAGGTTTTGTTGTAGAGTGTTATTTTTCTCCAGATATTCCGTTTAACACTTTAGTTTCTAGCAAGTCCAATTCTAGCTCGTATTTATATTTTGGCAAATAGGTCCAGTATTCCTCCGCATTTTTGGAGTCCCTTTTTAGAACGATGTCCAAGGTGTCTATTTCCGAAATAACATTAATCACGTACTTCGTTTCGGGATGAGATTTTTTGGTGAAATACCAACCATTTATCTTTGACAAATCAGTTAAAAATTGCTCAGAGTCCACATTCGTTTCTTGACCATTGATAAATATTTTTGAATTAGTCTTCATAGCACTTTCTGCTCTTTCCTCTATTTCAAAGCGTATAGCACTTGCTATAATAAAGTTCATTCCAAGAATTGAAAAACCTGTGATGAAAAGAAGTCCTATTCCGATTAGTCCTTTTTTTCTGTATCTAGGTTTAAATAAAAGACCAATGGAAATAAAACCAATCACAAACAATCCAAAAATTAGGTAAACTGTATATTGCCTTAATCCAATTAAAAATTCAATCACTTCTGGAAGTTTTTTAATGCTCTACAACGTTGTTATGCCCTGGCTTTTAATTCTTAAATATGAATTTACCATCTTTAAATTCCGCTTCCTGTTCTATAGCTATAAAATCTTTTATAGAATCATCCTTACTTTCGATATAGTAAACTAAACGATATGGTATTGTAAACTTTTTCTTAATGAAGTTTTCAAGCTTCACTTTTTCATTTTTTAATTCTAACCTAAATGAAACTTCCTTCATGGCATATTTCCCTTTGGGTAATGTTAATTTATTTTTAAAATAATCATCAGAAATTATCACGTCATAATCTCCTGGATTTTCCGTTCTAAGCCAGAATGAAATTATTCCAGTTTTTCCCTCTTGCGACAATTTTAATTGTTTGTCCTTTTCATCTCCATCATAAGCTTTAATTTTTAAAAAGGGTTTTCCTTTTTCTTTTTTCGCACTTTGTAACTTGGTTTTCTTTCTTTAGGCAGTATCAAATATTTGTCCAAAACTTGGACGATTTTTGTCATTAAAAGCAATACCTTCTAAAGAACTCAAAAGCTTAATGCAAAAATCAGCAAAATGACTTCTTGACCATGACAAGTTTATAGATAGGATATCTGTTCCATACATTGTCCCATAAGTTTTTGTAAAAGACCAAGTGTTTTCACTGGTTTTTACTAATTTAATACCTGCAAATTGCTCATCTAAGGTTAAATTATCTTCTTCGTTGTAATAAATTCCTAACTCATCAATTGGTTTTGCTAATGGCTTGAGTTTTACTTTTATTTCTGTACTATCAGGTTTTTCCTTTGGATCCAATTGATGTAAATCTATTAAGCCAGTACAAGTTTCGTCTCCTTCAAATCTTAACACAGTGCCTCCAGTAAATCCAAAAATTTCATTCCCTTTAAATAGCTTTTTAATAATCAGTTCATCATTGTTGTGTTTTAATTTAAGGTCAATGAAAATCATACCGCAATGGTACAAAGGGTTTAATTGCTCCTTGAAATTAGATGTTTGATTTAATTTATTAATTGAATCAGTTACATTTTCCTTGTTTAATCTTGATTTTACCTCATATACCGCTAAAATGTATTTTGCAGGAATTGCTCTATATTTTCCTTGTTCGCTATCATCTTGATTCCCCTCAACCCAAAGTATAGGTGAGTCTAGTTTATTATAAATGATTATATCGTAATGATATATTTTACCACTATCATCGTATAAATTTGGTATTATATAGCCCGATGTTACGCCGAATTTTTTTGGAAGAAATTCAGCTAACCATTTTCTTAAAGATGCTTCTACACCAATTCCATGAGCAACTTTAACAGGACGGTTTTCGATTAGTTCAAGTATTTTATCAAACTCTTCTAGAATGTCTTTTCGGTTGCGATGAAATTCTTTCCATCCATGTTGTCCATAATTATTTTTCATTGAAAATTAAATAGTGTTTCTGGTTTGTTAGAGTTTTCGTTAGCTTGGGCATAACATGCGGATAAATACAACTGTTGCATTTATTCAAATTATATCCTTAACTTCAAATATACAAATTTACCCCTTTCAAACCCCTCATCGCAAATATCTCATCGTTCGTCCCTATTAGCTCTTGATTCTTGGCTCCAATTTTAAAACTTCCAACTTCGTATTTCCCACTTCATACTTCGTATTTTATTACCTTTGCACTTCAATTTAAAAACACACACAATGCAAGACGGAATTTACGCGAAAATAACTACTGAAAAGGGAGAAATCCTTATAAAACTTACACACGACAAAACTCCTGGAACGGTTGGAAACTTTGTTGCTTTGGCTGAAGGAAATTTAGAAAATAAAGCAAAACCACAAGGAACGCCTTATTACGACGGTTTGAAATTTCACCGAGTGCTTCCAGATTTTATGATTCAAGGCGGCGATCCAAAAGGAACAGGTTCTGGCGGACCGGGTTATGATTTTGAAGATGAGTTTCATCAAGACCTTCGTCACGATACCCCGGGTGTGCTTTCTATGGCAAACTCTGGTCCAGCGAGTAACGGAAGTCAGTTTTTTATTACTCACGTTGCTACACCTTGGTTGGACAATAAACACACCGTTTTTGGAAATGTTGTTGAAGGACAAGATGTTGTTGATAGCGTCGCGCAAGGCGATACAATGAAAAAGGTTGAAATTATTCGTGTAGGCGAAGAAGCTAAAAATTGGAACGCTGTTGAAGCTTTCAGAAGTTTTACTGGTGAAAGAGAACAGCGCATTTCAAAAATGAAGGAAGCGCAGGAAGCAGAATTAAAGAAAGTTTCAGAAGGTTTTGATAGAACCGATAGCGGACTTCTTTATAAAATAATCCAAAAAGGAAGCGGTAAAAAAGCTGAAAAAGGAAAGACTGTTTCTGTACACTACAAAGGTGCATTAACAGATGGAACTGAGTTTGATTCATCTTACAAAAGAAAAGAGCCAATCGATTTTCAATTGGGCGTTGGGCAAGTAATTTCGGGTTGGGACGAAGGTGTAGCGTTATTGCAAGTAGGTGATAAGGCTCGTTTTGTGATTCCGAGTCATCTAGGGTATGGCGAGCGTGGCGCTGGTGGCGTTATTCCTCCAAATGCTACTTTGATTTTTGATGTTGAATTGATGGACGTAAAATAAGGGATTAAGCAATACATTATAGTTATTAGTTATTCGGGATTTGTTAATTCGAATACCGAATCCCGAATTAACGAATCCCCAAAAATTAAATGAATATAGAAAAACTTAAGTACCCAATCGGTAAATTCGATTGTCCTTCAAACATTACTGCTGAAATTCTGGAAGCTTGGATTTCTATTTTGAAATATTTTCCAAATAGATTAAATAATTTGGTGAGCAACCTTTCCGAAGTGCAATTGAATACACCTTATAGACCAGAAGGTTGGACGGTGCGGCAAACAATTCATCACATATATGATAGCCATCATAACGCCTATACACGTTTTAAATGGGCTTTGACGGAAGAAACACCAGTAATAAAAGTGTATGATGAAAAAGCGTGGGCAGAAACGGCTGACGCTAAAAATGCACCAATTGAATTGTCTTTAGCTGCAATAAGCGCTTTTCACGCAAAATGGGTTTATTTATTGAAGGGATTATCAGAAGAGCAACTGTTGAAAGAATTTCATCATCCACCAAGAGAACGAAATTATACCCTTCAAGAAACAATAGGAAGTTATGCTTGGCACAGCAACCACCATTATGCACACATTGAGAATTTGATGAAAAGAGAAGGGTGGAAGTAGTTCGTTAATTTGGGATTCGTTACTTCGAATTAACGAATCCCAAATTAACGAATTCACAAACTCACTCTTTCCACTTAATACCACACCCAAGACTAGGTTTTTGATCTTTCCGCTGAGGGTTATTGTTTAGAATATTATCCAGAGCTTCACGAAGATCACGGCCATTTACGGGAATTCTATTTCCAGGACGGCTATCGTCTAATTGTCCGCGATAAACTAATTTAAGTTCATCATCAAAAAGATAGAAATCTGGGGTGCAGGCTGCATCATAAGCTTTTGCTACCTCTTGGGTTTCATCATGTAAATATGGAAAAGGATAGCTGAGCTTTTGAGCTGTTCGCCACATTTCAGCGGGAGAATCTTCTGGATATTTTATAGCATTATTACTATTTATGGCTACAAAACCAAAACCAATTACTCTGTAATCATTACAAAGACGAACAATTTCATCATTAACATGTTTTACAAAAGGACAATGATTGCAGATAAACATAACCACAGTTCCTTTTTTACCACGGACATCTTTTAGCGAAACAGCATTATTGGTAACTGCGTCAATTAGTGTAAAATCGGGTGCTTTGGTTCCTAATGAAAGCATTGTAGATTCTGTGTCGGCCATTTTTCTTCTTTTCTATATTTGTTGTAAATAATGGTCTAAAGTTACGATTTTCGAATGGTTATTGAGGTATTGATACGGAGACTTAAAAACTTTTAAACTCCTCAACTCTTAAACTTTTTTAAAAATTTTGTCAGTAAACAATATCTCCATTAACTTTAAAAACAAAACCAACTATTATGAAAAACTCATATTCATCACTTTCAATAGCAATTGCAGATTTACAAAAAGAAGGCTTTATCGAAGATTTCAATCTTGTGGCAGAAGGCATAGAATCAAAAAACCTTAAAAAACAATGGAAAGCGGGCGAGTTAGAAGTTGTAAAGTTTTATCGTTTTGAAGGAATGACAAATCCTGGCGATAATACTATTCTTTATTTAATTGAAACCCAAGATGGAAAAAAGGGTTTACTAGTTGATGCTTACGGCGCCGATCAAGGCGAGATCTCTCCAGAAATGATTCAAAAATTGAAATTACACCATGACGAATGATCTTTCTTGGTCTGATTTTGAAAAGGTCGAAATGCGAGTGGGAACTATTATTGAAGTCAACGATTTTCCCGAAGCCAGAAATCCTTCTTACCAACTTCTAATAGATTTTGGAAGTGACACAGGGCAGCGCAAAACTTCGGCTCAGATCACTTTACTTTATTCGAAAGAAGAATTAGTAGGTAAACAAGTTGTTGCTGTTGTAAATTTTCCAAAGAAACAAATCGCTAATTTTATGAGTGAATGTCTTGTTTTGGGTGCTGTGGAAGGAAAAAACGTAACACTCTTGCAACCTGGAAAAGAAGTTCAGAATGGTCTGAGAATTTTATAACCCATAAACGTTGTGGTTTTCTGTGTTTCCTCTGTGAACCTCTGTATTATAGCTATTCCACAGTCCCAATAGCTATCGGGATCACAGAGGAAAAATTTATTTCTTTCCAAATTCAACTGAATCAATAAAGAACTATTATTGTCAAAACCTTTTTTTGATACCTTCGTATTCCAAAGCCTAATCTTTATGAAAAAGTATTTTCTTTTAATAATTCTTTCTTTATTGTTGAATTCCTGTAAAAACAATTCCGAAGCAGAAAAAGTTGAAACAGAAATCTCAACTAAAAATTTCGAAAAAATAGACCAACTTCAGTGGTTATTAGGAACGTGGACTAATGAATCTGAAGAATCCTTTTCACAAGAAACTTGGTCCAAAGAAAATGACAGTACTTATACCGCTTATAGTTTTGTAGAAGCAAACGGCGAAGTTGTTTTCGCTGAAACTATGGCTTTGGAACAAAAAGCAGATGATTTGCAATTAACCGCTGCAACCGCAAATCAAGAAGATTCAAAACCAGTTACTTTTAAATTGATTTCTTCGGAAAAAGGACAATTTACCTTTGAAAACAAAAATCACGATTTCCCCCAAAGAATTATTTATACAAATCCAGTAAAGGATTCACTTCACGCCTGGATTGAAGGAAACGTAGCTGGTGAAGCAAAAAAAGTTGATTTCACATTCTCTAGAAAAAATTGATAATTATGCCTCCGCATCCAAAGTATCCGTAACCACATAATAGCGCGGATCTTCAATAGAATCTTCAATAATAGTTTCAAATTCAGGGTTCCATTTTAGTAGAAGCAATTTACAATCTGGGCTGAGGTGAGTTAGCTTAATTTGTTTACCGCTATCAAGATATTTATTGGCGATATTTCGAACCGCTTCAACTCCAGAATGGTCTGAGATTTTTGATTCTATAAAATCAATTTCTATTGAATTTGGATCAGTTGAAACATCAAATTTACTATTAAAAGTAGTAGTTGAACCAAAGAAAAGCGGTCCCCAAATTTCATAAACCTTTGTTCCGTCTTCTTTAATTCTTTTTCTTGCACGAATTTTTGTAGCACTTTTCCAAGCAAAAACCAAGGCGCTCATAATAACTCCTACAAACACTGCAATTGCTAAATCCTGCCAAACGGTAACTGCGGAAACTGTAATCAAAACAATGGCATCTGCCAAAGGTATTTTATGAAGAATCCTAAAGCTACTCCAAGCAAAAGTACCGATAACTACCATAAACATTACGCCAACAAGCGCCGCAATCGGTATTTGTTCAATTAAAGGAGCACCGAACAAAACGAAACACAACAATGCAATTGCTGCCGTTGCACCAGAAAGTCTTCCACGACCGCCAGAACTTACGTTAATGATGGATTGTCCAATCATTGCGCAACCGCCCATTCCTCCAAATAAACCGTTCAAAATATTTGCGCCACCTTGCGCTACACATTCTCTATTTCCGCTTCCGCGCGTTTCGGTCATTTCATCTATTAAATTTAGGGTCATTAAAGATTCAATTAAACCAACGGCAGCCAATAAAAATGCTGTTGAAAGTATTAAATCCCAATGGCCATTCAATGTATCTAAAAACCCAAAAATCTGGGTTTGGAATACAGGAAGCGAACCTTCCAATCCCTTTCCACCACCATCACGGATAAAAGAACCAACAGTGCTAACATCAAGATTTCCGAAAATGGTTATTCCCGCTACTACTATAATGGCGATTAATGCCGCTGGAATTTTTTTGGTAAGTTTTGGCAATCCAAACATAATACCCATTGTTAATCCTACTAAAGCAAGCATAACCCAAAGGTCAAGACCTGTGAGCCACTGCGGAACTGTACCGCGGCTTTCTTTAAATAATCCTAATTGAGAAAGGAAAATTACGATTGCCAAACCATTCACAAAGCCCATCATTACTGGATGCGGAATAAGCCTAACAAATTTTCCAAGTTTAAGAACGCCAGCCATAATTTGAATGGCGCCAACAAACAGAAGCGTTATAAAAAGCCATTGTAAGCCAAGATATTTAACGGGTTCTGCCAGAGCCAATCCAACTTCGTTACCTTGTTGAATTAAATGCACCATTACCACCGCCATTGCTCCAGTTGCACCAGAAATCATTCCTGGGCGACCACCAAACAAAGCAGTTACAATCCCCATAATGAAGGCACCGTACAATCCAACCAATGGATCAATACCTGCAACGAAAGCAAAGGCAACTGCTTCTGGTACTAACGCCAAAGCTACGGTGAGCCCAGAAAGTATATCATTTTTAGGGTTTTGCGTGAAGGATAATAGATATTTTGCGAGCATTTTGTTTTTTTAAAGGCGGCAAAGATAGGGTTTTCAAAATAGAGTCAAGACCGCTTTGCTGAAACCTGCCTGCCAGCAGGCAGGGGCTTAAGATCGCTTCGCTATAGGACATAAGATGTAAGACTAAATAGGTTTTGAAATTGGAACAAAAATTCTAAAAAACAAATTCCAAATCCAAAATATTAATCGATCGATGGTCATAAAGGTGGCTGAGTGAATTTCTAATCCGCGAATAGCGGAAATAGAAATTAGTACCGAAGCCTAACTTTTCTTCATCATTTTAATAGTAAACCAACCCAAAAGCGCGATGATAACTCCCATAATTAGCCACAACCAAAGTTTATTTTCAAAAAGCGGGGAACGTTTCGGAAGTTCGTTTTTGTCGATTATTTTTTCTTCAGAAAGATTTACTGCGGAAATGTTTGGCGGAATGTTTTCAGTAAATTTTGATATATCATAATTCGGCTTGTTGGCTCTGGGATTTCCATAAACCAAATAATAAATTGCTGGCTCCGTAAAACGGGCAATCAATGTATGTTCGTAACCTTTTGCGGTTACGCCTTCAATTTTTAAGGGTCGATTGTCAAAATTCTCAATTTCTATCCGCAGCTTTTTTGTAATTGTACTGTAAAAATAGAGATCATTATTCTCTAAAGAACTGAGTACGCTTGTCTCCAAAGTAGTATAATTACACCGCCAACCCTTTTCAGTTTTAATGCTGTCTGCCAAGTATTTTATGGTTACAGGACGGTAATAGTCAACCGATTCTTTAATTTTTAGCGAGATTAAACTCAACGGCAAGCCTTCTGAAAAATTGATATCTAAAATTGTCTTTTTTAAATTTTTATCCTCTGAAACTGAAAAATTTTCAACGGAATATGTTTTATAATTTGGCAAATCAAAGTTGCTTAAACTTGTCTGTGCCGTTAGTAGCTCAGGTTTCTCAGCTGCTTTAATTTGAAATCTTAAGTACTTATATTTAGCTGGCGGAAATTTTACATTCGTAAATTGATAGTCCGTCTGCTCATTTTTTATGGAGAGAATTCTGTAATCTTCAACAATTGAAAACCATTCAGAATTATCCTGACTTCCTTCTAAATTGACCAACCAGTTGAAATTTTCTTGTTTAAAATTCAGTTGAATCTCGTTGATGGTTTTTTCCGAAGAAATTTCAAAAGTGAAGAAATAGGTGTTTTCTTTTTTTGAAGAATTCAGCAACTTGAAGGCTATATTTTTCTCCGTTTGCTTTTCCGAAGCTATCTTTAGTAAATACGGGACTTCAATGGTGTCTTTTTCTGTAATTCCATAGATTCTGAAATCATTCAAATCATTAGAAACTTTTCCAAAAACTTCATCAGGCAATTCTATGGAATGCCAAGTTTCTGAAACTCCTTTTATTTCTCTGGAATAATTATAGGTGTTTAGCTGCGCGAAAGAAATTTCGGCAATAAAAAGAAATATAAAAAGTAAGGATTTATTCTTCCACATCATTGGTAATTTTAGTTTTAAACTTATTATATAAAAATGAAATTATCAAAAGCAGCACGCCTAAAATAACGAAAACAATTGTTTTCGAAATCGTTGACATATCTGAAATATCGTAAAGGAAAAGTTTTAGTAACGTAAACCCAAATAGTACAATAGCCATAATGCGCAGCGATGGTTTGCACTTCCAAATACCAATGATAATGAGCAGTAAAGCATACAATCCCCAAAGAATGCTCAAGCCTAGTTTATAGGATTGTGTTGAGCCTGCAAGATCCATCCAAGCAATGAGTTCGCTACTCAAAATTGCAAGAAAAATTATATGCGTCAAAATAGTGAATGGGGTTTGAAGTCCGTTTTTCAAAACACCAGTTCTCACTGAAAGCCAACCTGCAAAAACCAAGGCCAGCGCGCTAAGTATTGCAATGTAACGGATCAATATATTGAAAATCCCGTGAGTGTAATATTCTGATGCTGTGTTGTCAATATAGGTTTCTCTTAAATCGCTAAGAGCAAAAATTCCTTCGGTAAAAAACAGCAAAAAAGCGAAGGCACTTACCACGACTAGCGCATAACCAAGAATCTTATTTTTTAGTTTTTTAATATTGAAAATGGAAAGAGCTGCTATAAATAATAACGAATAAATGTAAATCCAGACAACCTTAAAATTGTGGTAATCCTCGTTTTGGAAATAGTTGGGGTACGAATCATTGGCGCCATTTATTTCTAAATAGGAAGCGCTGTATTTTGTGTTCCAATAGTCCGCAATTTCAAGACAAAAGCAATTGTAAAGTACTAAAATGAATATTGTCGGAATAATAATGGAAATCAGCATTTGGAAGAATCCTCCTTTTTTAAACGGTGAAGGAAACTTCGTATTCATCAAAAGATAATTAATAAATCCGAAAGCCGCGAGAAACAAAACACCCGTTAAAAACCTAAGATTGAAAATTGGGGTAAACGCACTTTCTTCGCCTAAAGCGTTATAAGGTGAATAATCCATCCAATCTTGAGCCAAGCTGATTAAGGCGAGTACCATTAAAATGTATGAAAGTTTTTCGTAAACGGGAACTGCTTTTGTTCTTCCAATCCAAAACAATAAAGTAGCTTCTCCAGCCCAAACTATTGTTACCCAATTGCCATCCAATTGCACTGGAACAGCCAATGTTATAAAAACCAAAACCAAGCCGGCAATAAGGTTGAAGAAGTTTCTATCTGCCAGTTTTTGCTTGTAGATATAAACGCTTACGGCAAAATGGATAATTGCATTTGATAAGGTGAAAAGTCCTAGAAGTTCTTCGCCATTTTTATAATCTGAAAGCAGCGAATAACCCACACCATAAAAAATGAAGGAATTTGCCAACAGCAAAATGATATCACCAATATTAAATTTCTCTTTTTTGATTAATTTATAGGCTAGAAAGGTGCAATAAAAAATGACAAAGAAAATTGTGAAAAATAGAAATGCAAGCGTGAAATTTTCAGATTCATAAGAAAAAAGGTACCAAGATAAATAAATAGCCCAAGTGAAGAAAAAGGCAGAGTAATATATTGATTTCCAATATTTTTTAAAGGAAATTATAAGGATCCCAATATTTATAATCGCTATGTAACTGAACAAAATTTCCACCCTGCCAGAATCGTTGCTCAATAAAAACGGAACCGCGTAAGCGCCCACTAAACCTAAATGTGCAATGATGGAATGGTTGTAATTTAAAGCTGCAACGACTGTGAAAACTGTAAAAACCAGCATCAGTAAAAAAGCAAAGGTTTGCGGAATCAGTTCATAAAAAGAATAGGCCGAAAACGTAATAGAATACATAATCACCATCGCGCCGCTAACTAAAACTGCGCTGAAACTTTTGTACTTTGCTTTCAGCTTTATTCCGAAACCCAGCAAGCCCAAGCCAACTAAATAACCTAGAATAATTCGTGTTAACGGGCTTATAAGATCATTTTCAATGGTGTATTTTGCGCCAATGGTAACACCAATAATCGTGATGAGGATTCCAATTTTATTGATAAGGTTTTCACCAATAAATTTTTCGAGATCTGACTTCTTTTTTTTGGTGAAGCGTGGCGTTGGGGTCGAAGTCGAAGTTGAAGATGAATATGAAGTTGAAGTCGAAGTTAAAGGCGGAATGACAGCTTCCTCCAAAATGTATTCTGGTAATTCCGTCACTTGCTCTACGGAATCAACTTTCTTAATTATAATTTCATTTTCAGGCTTACGTGGTTGCTCAATTGGCTGCTGAATCGCTTTGCTAGCTTTCACGTTTAAGTTTTGAAGTTGCTCCTTGATATCCCAAATTTCCCTTGAAAAAAGCTCCTGTTTTTTAAGCAGCAGCTCCAGTTTTTCATTTAGTGCCTTTAAATTTTCAGAATGATTATCCATAAAATAATTGCTTTTATTAAAGGTTTCCTAAAAGCGTATTAGCGTTGAAAGATAGGAAAATATAGTTTCGGTTGTAGAATTTTTTGTTTTTGCTATTTCGAAAATAAACTTGTCAAATTTCTGAAATATGAAATCAATCTATTTTTTATTGGTTGCGTATTTCTTTGAAAATTTTCCACGAGCCCATTTTCAAAATGGCTGTTGCACAAAGCAAACCTGAAAGCATAGCTCCTGCAACGCCTACAAGAGTTATGTCTTGTCCTGCTAAAAACAGTCCTTTTATTTTCGTTTTTGGTCTTAAAAAAGGAAGTGTAAAACGTTCTGGGGAATGTGCCAACCCGTAAATTTCGCCACTTTTATAATTGGTGAAATTTTCGGTGGAAAGTGGAGTTGAAACTTCGGAAGCAATGATAGTTCCTTCAATCTGTGGGTAGAATTTGTATAAAACCTTTAGCATTTCAGTTTCGAAATTCTTTTTAAGGAATAAATATTCATTACCGCGTTTCATCCAGTTTGAATCTTTAAAGTCTTCAAACCATTCCATATTTGCCACGGAAATGGCCTGAATTGTAGCCGTTCCAGGATTTTTAATTTCCCAGTTTGGATCTTTTGCGGAAGGGAAGGAGATATAAGCGAAATTTTCTGGAGCATTTTCCAAAGTAGCTTCGTCAAAAATTTCATCTATATTTTCATGTTTGTAATACCAAAAATTATGCTTCGGAAGATTTAATGTTTCAC
This sequence comes from Aequorivita sublithincola DSM 14238, assembly GCF_000265385.1. NCBI lineage: Bacteria > Pseudomonadati > Bacteroidota > Flavobacteriia > Flavobacteriales > Flavobacteriaceae > Aequorivita > Aequorivita sublithincola. The sequence continues at coordinate 325,146 of NC_018013.1, read as the reverse complement.
TGGATTTATTCAAACCGAGATATAAACAGATATGCGCGCTTGCAGGTTTCACATTTTTTAAACTGAAATCGCACCTATTTCTATCTGCTTCCGAAAGTAAATGATTGAAAGTATTATTTACTCCAATGTTGCTTATCACACTTTTACAAGGGATGAATTTTTCGTCTATTTGAATTCCTTGAACGCGATTGTTTTCAGTTACAATTTTAGTAACATCGGCGTTTATATAAATCTTCCCGCCGTTTGCTGTAAAAACTTCAAGCGTTTTTTCGCAAATTTTGTCGGCACCGCCAATTGGGTAATAACCACCTTCCAAAAAGTGGCCAATAACCATCGCGTGAGCACCGAAACTGCTGTTTTTAGGGGAAAGCCCGTAGTTGCCGCATTGTGCGCACAACACAGAAATCAATCGTTTGTTTTGGGTTATTTCACTTAAAACTTCATAAGTTGTTCTTTGTGAAAACTTCGAATATCTTTTTCTAAAAATCCATCCAACGGACTTACTAAACCAAGGTTCAAAAACTTTTTCAAAATAGAAAGCACTGGCGCGTTTGCTGGTTTTCGTAAGCAGTTTTAAATAGGCATCAATTGCTTTTTCTTCCTCTGGAAAATAGACAATCATTTGCTTTCTGAAATTTTCCTTTCCAGCTTTAAAAACATATTCTTCACCATCAATATTTGCAACATCATACACTTCGCCCATAGACTCCCATTCCAGTTTTCCATCAGTCAAAAAGTTGAAAAAATCACGAAGCGATGAGTCCTCCGCCATATTACCAACATAGTGAACGCCAACGTCCCATTGAAAACCGTCTTTCCGTCTAAAACTATGAGTAAATCCACCAGGAACGAAATGACGTTCAAAAATAGCAACCTTTTTTCCAGCCTTTGCAAGCCAAGTGGCGACGGTAAGGCCACCCATTCCACTACCAATCACAATATGGTCCAATCCTGAAAAGTCTAAATTTGGCTTATAAGGTTGGTATAATTTTTTTACCATTGAAAGAATTTGTAGTTGTGGATTTCAGGGATTGAAAATAAGCAAAGTATTTGAGCTTCTGTTGTTTCGGAAAATAAAAAACCGGCAACAGTTGCTACTGCGCCGGTAAAATTTTAAAAGAAACTTTTTTGTAAAGTTGACGAATTTCAAACATCTGTCATCCGTCATCAAACACTTGTCACCTATATATCGTCAAACTCTATATCAGTAAAACTGCTTGTATCTGTTGTTACGTTTTCTGAAGTTGGCTCTGCTGCCATTGGCATTTCATCGCTTTCTTTTTTGTAATCTTTTTGGTGGCGTTCGCTTATTACTTCTTCGCCTTTTTCGTCGATTACATAGTTTATCATTTCATCCAAAGTATCTTTGAATTCACTGAAGTCTTCTTTATAAAGGTAGATTTTGTGCTTTTTGTAATGGTAGGAACCATCATCATTCGTAAATTTTTTGCTCTCCGTAATGGTAAGGTAAAAATCTCCTGCTTTTGTAGACCTTACATCAAAAAAGTATGTGCGTCTTCCAGCACGCATTACTTTTGAAAAAATTTCTTCTTGCTCCATCGTATAATTATCACTCATAATTCCTGTTTTTTGCTTAGGTGTAGCCAAAAATCTAAAAAAAATCCAAACCAACCAAAGTAAATTTACATTTCTTTTTCTAAAAGTTGCTTTGCGTATAGTTCCTTATAATAACCTTCGGCATTTACTAATTCATTGTGAGAACCTTGCTGGATTATTTTTCCTTCATTCAGAACGATAATCTTAGTTGCATTCTTTGCTGAAGAAATCCTGTGACTCACAATTATCGTGGTTTTTTCTTTTGAAATTTTGCTGAGATTCTGAAGTATTTCCTCTTCCGTTTCAGTATCTACTGCGGAAAGACAATCATCAAAAAGAAGTATTTTTGGGTCTTTAATAATTGCTCTTGCAATGGAAACCCGTTGTTTTTGTCCGCCGCTCAAAGTAATTCCGCGTTCGCCCAATATAGTGTCATAACCATTCGTAAACCCGATAATGTTTTTGTGAACTGCTGCGTTTTTTGCAGCTTCAATCACTTCTTCTTCCGAAGCGTCTTCTTTTCCAAAACGAATATTATTTCGAAGGGAATCGCTGAAAAGAAAGGCATCCTGCGGTACATAACCAATGCTGTGGCGTAAATCTTCCAGGTTTAGATTTCTTATTGGGGTTTCATCAATTGTTAACATTCCTTCTTCAACGTCATAAAGTCTGCCGATTAATTCAAGAATCGTAGATTTTCCAGAACCTGTATTTCCAACAATAGCCAAAGTTTCGCCTGGTTTTACAGTGAATGAAACATCTTTAAGTGCCGTGATTCCTGTATCTGGATAGGTAAATGTTAGGTTGTTGAATTCGATGTTTCCTTGAACAGGAGTACTAACCTCCACTAAATTCTGGATGGAAGGTTCCGTTTTTAAAAACTCGTTAATACGTTTCTGTGAAGCTTCGGCTTGTTGAACCATAGAAGTTACCCAACCCACTACGGCAACAGGCCAAGTGAGCATATTTACATAAATCAAAAATTCTACAATGGTTCCAAATTCTGCAATTTCACCACTTATGTATCGTGTGCCGCCAATGTAAATAACAAGGATGTTGCTCACACCAATCAGCAGCATCATTAGCGGAAAAAACAAGGCTTGGACTTTAGCCAAATCGATGTTTTTAACTTTGCTGCCTTCGGCTAGTTCTTCAAAATTTGCATTGGTTCTGGGTTCAATTCCGTAGGCTTTTATTACTGCTATTCCGCTAAAACTTTCCTGTGTAAAAGTGGTAAGTTTTGAAAGATATTGCTGCACAATCGTGGTGCGTTGGTTTATGAGAACACTCAATTTATAAATAGCTAATGAAAGAATTGGCAGCGGCGCAATTGCATATAAAGTGAGCGTAGGAGCTTTGTAAAACATATAGCTCACAACCACAATAAAAAGCGTAACGGTTGTAATGCTGTACATTAACGCTGGCCCAACGTACATCCGCACTTTGGAAACATCTTCGCTAATACGGTTCATCAAATCGCCTGTTCGGTTTTGTTTATAGAAACCGAGTGATAGTTTTTCGTAATGCTGAAAAATTTCGTTTTTAAGGTCGTATTCCACATAGCGAGAAACCACAATAAAGGTTTGCCGCATCATAAAAGTGAACAATGCGGAAAGCAAAGCTGCTCCTAAAAGTAAAAGAATATTAATGAGAAGTTCGTGCTTCACAATGGCAATATCTGTTATTTGTCCGTTCAGATATTGTTTCACTGCTGTAACAGAATCACCAACTTTCATTGGTACTACCAGCTTAAAGGCGGTAGCAATTATGGTTATAAAAACACCTAATAAGAGGCGGCCTTTGTATTTTAGAAAATATTTATTGAGGTATTTTAATTCTTTCATTTTTAAGAAATCAATGGTAGGCTCGCGATTTATTGCGCATCCTTATATAAAGTTAAATCTTCAAAATTTTATTGAAACGCATTTGGCATTAAAAAATTTTATAATCACAAAGGTCGAATTTAAAAATAGTCAAAGCGCTATGTTTTTTTCAACAATTCTTGAATTAACACCCCTTGTATTGCAAAATCAATAACAATCAATTACTTTTGCATCGTCTTTTTAGAAGATGAACAAAATAATTATTAAAGCTATGGTAACTGAGGTAATCAATACAAACGAACTACATAAAATGGACCCCGTTTTTGGGCAAATGTCCTTTGACGATCACGAGCAAATTGTGTTTTGCAACGACAAAGATACTGGTTTAAAAGCAATAATTGGTATTCACAATACCGTTTTGGGACCAGCTTTGGGCGGTACCAGAATGTGGAATTACACCAGCGAATGGGAAGCCCTGAATGATGTACTGCGTCTTTCACGCGGAATGACCTACAAGAGCGCAATAACAGGTTTGAACCTTGGCGGCGGTAAAGCTGTTTTAATTGGTGATGCCAAAACTCAAAAAACTCCTGAGCTTATGTTGAAGTTTGGCGAGTTTGTTCACTCCTTAAACGGAAAATATATAACCGCTGAAGATGTTGGAATGGCAACTTCAGATATGGATTTGGTAAGAACGGTTACTCCTTATGTTACTGGAATTTCAGAATCTAAAGGTGGTGCAGGAAATCCTTCTCCAATTACAGCTTATGGTGTTTTTATGGGAATGAAGGCAGCTGCAAAATATAAATTTGGAAGCGATATTCTTGAAGATAAAGTGATTTACGTTCAAGGAATTGGAAACGTAGGTGAAGCTTTGGTTGAAAATCTTAGTAACGAAGGCGCCAAAGTTTATATTTCAGACATCAACCAAGAGCGTTTGGAAGAAGTACGCGACAAATACGGCGTAGAAATTTATGGCGGAAGCAATCTTTACGCAGAAAAAATGGATATCTATGCGCCTTGCGCTTTGGGTGCTACCATCAATGATATTACCATAAAACAATTGAATGCAAAAATAATAGCTGGTGCGGCGAATAACCAATTGGCTGAAGAGAAGAAGCACGGACAAATGCTGCGGGATAAAGGAATTGTTTACGCTCCAGACTTTTTAATAAATGCTGGCGGAATTATAAATGTTTACGCAGAACTTGAAAACTATGACCGTAAGGAGATAATTCGCAAGACAGAAAACATTTACAACACCACCTTAGAGATTTTGAAAAAAGCTGATACGGACAATATTACAACCTATCAAGCTGCGTTCAATATTGCTCAAGCTAGAATTGATGCAAGAAAAAACGAAAAATAGATTATCTTTTTCTTAAAATACTATCTTTGCAACGCACAAGAATTTTCTTGTGCGTTGTTTCTTTAAAAACCGTTCTTTCAAAAATATATGCTTACAAGAAGACATATCCGAGTAAAAGTTTTGCAGTCCGTTTACGCATACAATCAAAGTGAGAACCCAAGTATTGATGTGCAGGAAAAATTTTTGCACCACAGTATTGACCAAATGCAGGATTTGTATTTAGTACTAATACAGTTGCTTTTAGCTATACAAGAACAAGCGGAGAGTTTTCTTACAAAGTCCCAAAAGAAGCATTTAGCCACGGCCATTGAAAAAAATCCATCACGTACTTTTATTGAAAACAAGTTACTTCAAGTAATAGCTACTAATTCCACTTTTTCTGAAATTATAGAAAAGAAAAAACTCAATTACTGGCAGTTGGATGGCGAATATGTTAACATCATTTTCAACGAATTACGCAAAACGGAATGGTACGAAACCTATCTTTCAAAAATAGAAACGACTTTTAAAGAAGATCAAGATTTTATTCTGAAAACCTTCAAAGAAGTTATTGCTCCCAATGACAAACTCTATGAATACATTGAAGACAAACGCCTAACGTGGGTTGATGATTTTCCGATAGTGAATACCGCTATTATGAAAATGCTGGGAAAACTTTCAGAAAAAAATGCATCTTCACTTTTGGTTCCTAATCTTTATAAAAATGATGAAGATCGCGAATATGCGCTTCAACTTTTTAGAAAGGTTATTCTGAATGAAGATAAACTAAACGCACAAATAGAAGGAAAAACTCCAAACTGGGATCAAGATCGTATTGCCGATGTAGATTTAATAATCCTAAAGATGGGAATTGCCGAGTTTTTATATTTTCCATCAATACCAGTTCGCGCAACTATTAATGAATATTTGGAAGTTTCCAAAGAATATTCAACCCCTAAAAGTAGCATTTTCGTTAATGGTATTTTAGATAAAATTGTCAAAGAATTTGAAGAAGGAGGCAAGCTTAATAAAATTGGACGAGGACTTCAATAGAAGCAAAAAAATCCCTATTTTTGCCGTGCTAAAAACATAAAAATTTAAACATCATGAAAAAATCAGTTTTAATAGTAGCAATACTATCTGTTTTTGCCTTTTCTTCTTGTAAAGACAATGCAGCAGACAAAGTAAATGAAGAAAACGTTGCCACTGCGGAAGCACGTGACGCAGAATCCGGAAAATTCGCCGCAATCACTTTTGAAGAAAGTCAGTTCGATTTTGGAACTATCGACCAAGGAACAAATGTTGAGCACGTTTTTAAATTCAAAAACACTGGCGATGCGCCTTTGATGATCGTAAATGCTAAAAGTAGCTGCGGTTGTACTATTCCAGAATACACTAAAGAACCAGTTGCTCCAGGAGCTACAGGTGATATGTTAGTAAAATTCAACGGTAGTGGTCAAAACCAAGTTAGTAAGACTGTTACACTTACAACCAATACAAAAGAAGGTACAGAAACTTTAACTATAAAAGCTTTCGTAACTCCTAAAGCAGGTGGTGCAGCAGTTCAATAAAAAAAATCAATATCCAAATAATTAATTGGATTTCTAAAAATTGCTATGGAACAAATACAAAGTTTTTTACCTATATTATTACTAGTTGCGGTGATGTATCTATTCTTGATACGTCCGCAAATGAAGAAAGCCAAACAGGAAAAACAGTTTACCGCTCAACTAAAAAAAGGCGATAAAGTGATTACTAATGGCGGATTGCACGGTAGAGTATTGGAGCTTAACGATGATGGTACATGTATTATTGAATGCGGTGCCGGAAAAATAAAGTTTGAAAGATCTGCCATTTCAATGGAAAGAACAGCAAAACTTAATGCTCCTTTAATTGAAAAGAAATAAATAAATTGTTCCTTTTTTAAATAAGAACTCCCTCACTATTATTATAGTTGAGGGAGTTTTATTTTGGAATTTGGTGCTTCTTTTTTTTGATATTTTTTTTCTTATTCTTCTTCTTTCTTAAACTTAGAAATATCCAAAGCAGTAATTTTTGCAATATTAACGATTACTTCTACAGCCTTCTGCATACTTTCAACCGGAACAAATTCATATCTTCCATGGAAATTGTGGCCTCCTGCAAAAATATTTGGGCAGGGAAGTCCCATAAAGCTTAACTGCGAACCATCAGTTCCACCTCGAATTGGTTTTATGATTGCCTCTATTCCTGCTTCTTCCATTGCTTGTTTTGCAATTTTTACAATATGCATTACTGGTTCAATTTTTTCGCGCATGTTGAAATATTGGTCTTTTATTTCAACGGTTACAACCTCCATTTCTTGTTGTTCGTTAAGATCATCTGCCAATCTTTGCATCATAGCTTTTCGCGCCTCAAAATGCTTTTTATCGTGATCGCGGATTATGTATTGAAGTTTAGTTTCATCAACGGAGCCTTTAAAACCGTGTAGGTGAAAAAATCCTTCGCGACCTTCAGTATGTTCTGGCGTTTCAAGTCTTGGTAATGAATTTATGTAGTCTGTAGCAATATACATACTGTTAATCATTTTTCCTTTTGCAGAACCGGGATGTACAATTTTTCCTTTAACGGTAACGACTGCGCCCGCTGCGTTGAAGTTTTCGTATTCCAGTTCGCCAACTTGGCTGCCGTCCATAGTATATGCCCATTCCGCTCCAAATTTCTTTACATCAAATTTGTGCGCACCACGCCCAATTTCTTCATCGGGTGTAAAACCTACTCGAATTTTTCCGTGTTTAATTTCAGGATGATTTATAAGGTATTCCATTGCGGAAACTATTTCAGTAATTCCAGCTTTGTCATCGGCACCCAAAAGCGTTTTTCCATCGGTTGTGATTATGGTTTGGCCTTTATAAAGCAACAAATCTTCAAAGTAATCTGGCGAAAGAATGATGTTCTGTTCCTTGTTTAGAACTATATCCTTTCCATCGTAATTTTCGAAAATCTGTGGTTTTACATTCGCTCCCGTAAAATCTGGGGAAGTATCAAAATGTGAAACAAAGCCAATTACAGGAACAGGATGTGAAACGTTGGAAGGCAAAGTGGCCATAATATAGGCGTTTTCGTCAAGGGTTACATCTTCCATTCCAATTTGCTTCAGTTCTTCTGCAAGTTTATTGGCAAGATTCCATTGTTTTTCGGTACTCGGTGTTGCATCGCTGTTTGGGTCACTTTCCGTGTCTATGATTACGTAACTTTTAAAGCGGTCAATAATGTGTTGTTTTTCAATCATAACTCTTTTAATAATTTTTCTATTTCTTTTTGCAATTTTGGTAAATGGGTTGTCAGTACTCCCCAAATAATTATTTCGTCCACATTGTCATAAACGTGGATTACCCAGTTTCGTATATCTACAATTTAGCGGGCATTTTCAATTTTGAAATCGGGTTTTTTTAAAAAATTCTATTTGTTGCTTCGCCAATAATTTCAATTTCTCTTTCAACAGCTCTTCTTATTAATTTGTTGTTCTGATATTTTTCTAATGTGTCAACGTCTTGAATATATTCAAAAATCGATTCAATGGATATTTTAATATCTAGCAGAGACTTTTTTATTTCATCTTTCATAAATCAATAGTTTTTCATTATTGACTTTTTTGATAAAATAAGGGTTAGAAAGGCTTCTTTCAGTAACAATTTCTATTTCTCTTTTAAGCAATTCTCGGAGTTTATGGTGTAATGAAAAATAGTTTTCAGAATACTCCTCTGCGGAAATATTGTCTTCAAAAGAGATTAGCAAATCAATGTCGCTGTCGTTAGTGTATGTGTTTTTTGCCATAGAGCCAAACATATACATTCGCTTTATACGAAGAGATTTGCAAATTTCTGCAATATTTTTTTATATGTATTTAGAACAGGATTCATCATTTATTCTTGGTTCAAAGTTACTAAATATTTTAAGCTCTCTGTATTTTGGGAATAGATAATATTTGATGCTATTTATTAGATAATTATGCCTTTAGTGGTATTTTTGCCAAACATTTTTCACCCATGTACAAAACCATCATTCGTCCTATCTTTTTCAGTTTTGACCCTGAGAAAATTCATCACTTTACTTTTTCAATGATTCGTTTTTTTCATAAAATGGGTTTCGGAAGTATTTTTCGAAGTATCTACAAAGTGGAAAACTCTAAACTAGAGCGCGAATTTTTTGGATTGAAATTTCCAAATTCAGTGGGGATTGCAGCAGGTTTTGATAAAGATGCGAAGCTTTACAAAGAGCTTTCAAATTTTGGATTTGGCTTCATTGAAATAGGAACCGTTACCCCAAAACCACAAGCTGGTAACGAAAAACCACGATTGTTTCGTTTGAAGGAAGATTCTGCAATTATAAACCGAATGGGTTTTAATAATGGCGGAGTAGAAGAGGCCGTTGAAAGGTTGAAAGCAAATTGTCACTCTGAGCGCAGTCGAAGGGTTTTAATCGGCGGAAACATCGGCAAAAACAAAGTAACTCCAAATGAAGAAGCTGTAAAAGATTATGTAATTTGTTTTGAAGCACTGTTTGATTATGTAGATTATTTTGTGGTTAATGTAAGTTCTCCCAACACACCAAATTTACGTGATTTGCAGGAAAAAAAGCCTTTGACGGATTTATTGCAAACCCTTCAAAATTTAAATAATTCAAAAGAAAAGCGCAAACCAATTCTACTAAAAATTGCTCCAGATTTAACGGATGAACAACTTTTAGATATTATTGAAATCGTTGGCACTACAAAGATTGACGGCGTAATAGCAACCAACACAACTATTTCTCGTGAAGGAATTACTTCTGAAAACAAAAAGGAAACAGGCGGATTAAGTGGAAAACCTTTAAATAAAAGAACCACTGAAGTAATTCGTTTTCTTTCTGAAAAAAGCAACAAAGCGTTTCCAATAATCGGTGTTGGTGGAATCCATTCTGCAGAAGACGCTCTAGAAAAACTGGACGCTGGCGCAAGTTTGGTACAACTTTATACAGGTTTTATTTATGAAGGCCCGGGTTTGATAAAGGATATTAACAAAGCGATATTGAAGAGACATAGGACGTTAAGACCTAAGACATAGTACAATTTTTAGAACTAAAAATGACATTAACTATATACCCTAAATTCAATAAATTGAGAGTCTTATATCTTAAGTCTTATAGCGCAGCGGTCTTACGTCTTTTTTTATGATTGAAACCCTATTTTCTTTTTCAATCGCCACTTTAGCCCTTGCTATTTTTCCGGGACCAGACAATATTTATGTGTTAACGCAATCGTTAGTAAATGGCACTAAAAGTGGAATCGCCACAACGGCGGGACTTATAAGTGGTTGCATTGTCCACACCACACTTTTGGCTTTTGGTGTTTCTGCGATAATTACCGCTTCTGAAGAAATTTTCTACGGAATTAAAGTTTTGGGCGCTTGTTATTTACTTTACTTAGCTTACAAAGTTTATAAAAGTGATGAACACATTTCATTAACTGAAAATGCTCCGAAAAAATCATACTCAGAGCTTTTTAAAACAGGAGTTATAATGAACTTGCTAAATCCAAAAGTGATGATTTTCTTTTTGGCGTTTTTTCCAGGTTTTCTTTGGGATAAGGATGGAAATACTGTTGCCCAATTCTATATTTTGGGAATAACTTTTATGATACTTTCTTTTATAATCTTTAGTATAATTGCAATGGCTGCTGGTAGAATTTCAGGCTTACTTCTGGAATGGAAAAGTATGGGTGCTGTTCTAAAATGGTTGCAGATATTGGTTTTTGTGGGGATTGCGGTCTTTATTTTACTACCCTAATTTTTAAATTTTTTAAAACTGAAAGATTCCTGCCTGCGTAGGAATTCATATATTTGAAGCAATGCAGCAAGTAAAAATAATAGAATGTCCGCGCGATGCTATGCAAGGCATCAAAGAATGGATTCCCACCGAGCAAAAAGTGCAGTATTTGCAGTCACTTTTGCGCTGTGGTTTTGACACAATTGATTTTGGAAGTTTCGTCTCGCCAAAAGCAATTCCACAAATGCAGGACACCGCAGAAGTACTTTCAAAACTGGATCTTTCCGCTACAAATAGTAAATTGCTTGCTATTATTGCAAACCTTCGCGGTGCGGAAGATGCTGTAAAACATCCAGAAATTGATTATTTAGGCTACCCGTTTTCAATTTCAGAAAACTTCCAAATGCGGAACACGCACAAAACCATTGCAGAGTCTTTAGTATTGCTTCAGGAAATTTTAAATTTAGCTCATAAAAATAATAAAGAAGTAGTTGCGTATCTTTCCATGGGCTTCGGGAATCCATACGGTGACCCGTGGAATGTGGAAATAGTAGGTGAGTGGACGGAGAAACTTTCTGCAATGGGAGTAAAGATTCTTTCCTTGAGCGATACTGTAGGTTCGTCGACCCCTGATATTATTTCATATTTATTTAGTAACTTGATACCCAAATATCCCCACATAGAGTTTGGTGCGCATTTGCACACCACTCCAAATGCTTGGCACGAAAAAGTAGATGCGGCCTATAAAGCGGGCTGCCGAAGATTCGATGGTGCTATACAAGGTTTTGGAGGTTGCCCAATGGCAAAAGACGAATTAACTGGAAATATGCCCACCGAAAAAATGCTTAGCTATTTTACTGCTGAAAAAATTTCGTGCAACATTAACCCAATGTCTTTTGAAAGCGCGCACAACGAAGCAACAAAAATCTTTACCAAATATCATTAGATGAGAAAATTTTTACTTTTAGCTATTGCGGGATGTTTTTTTTCCAGTTGCGAAATACTTCAATTCGCTCCCGAAGACCCAATAAAAGGGGCAGGTGCAGTGACACTTAAGTTTGTTCAAATGAACGATGTTTATGAAATAGCGTCTTTAAATGGCGGAGAATACGGTGGGCTCGCACGCGTGGCACATATCCGTGATTCTATTAAGGAAAAGTTTCCAAACACCTATTTGTTTATGGCTGGAGATTTTTTAAACCCTTCCTTGCTAGGTACACTGAAAGTAGATGGGGAACGGATCAACGGTAAGCAAATGATTGAAGTGTTAAACGCTATGCAAATAGATCTTGTTACATTCGGAAATCATGAGTTTGACCTGAGTGAAAAGGAGTTACAAAATAGGTTGAACGAATCAAATTTTACTTGGACTACTGCAAATGTGCGTCACGTAACAGAAAAAGGGATTTTACCTTTTAGTACAAAATGGGATTATTCCAACGTTCCCACTTCAGATTTCTCCACTTTTAATGCTATTGATGCAGATGGTAATAAAATGAAATTTGGGGTATTTGGTGTTACCTTACCTTCTAACCCAAAAGATTACGTGTATTATGGCGATATATACGAGAATGCTAAACGCGCATATGATTTGGCTATTCAAAAATCAGATTTTGTTGTAGGATTAACACACGTCGCTGTTGAAGAGGACATGGAAATAGCAAGACAAAATCGTTCTCTTCCATTAATAATGGGAGGCCACGAGCATTATAACATGCTAGAAAAAGAAGGTAGAACTATTATCGCCAAAGCAGATGCTAATGCAAAAAGTATCTATGTACATACTCTTATCTATAATTTGCGCACCAAGTACCTTCATATTAATTCTGAATTAATGATGGTTACTGATAAAATTGCCTCTTCAGCTAAAGTAGAGCGCGTTGTCAATAAATGGACAGAGCTATTGGACCAAAAACTAAAAGAAGTAGTTGAAAATCCCAATGAAGTTATTTATCACGCGAGCACTCCTTTGGATGGCACAGATAAAGCAAACCGTAGCAAGCAAACCAATTTAGGCGAAATAATAGCTCGTTCTATGGCTTATTCATATAATGATAAGATAGATGGGGCTATTGTGAATGGTGGATCGATAAGAATAGATGACAGATTGGTGGGCGATATAACTAGTACGGATATTTTTAGAGTATTACCCTTTGGTGGGACTGTTTTGAGAATGGATTTAAAAGGGAGGCTGCTAACTGAAATTCTCAATTACGGAAATAATCAGAGTGGAACTGGAGCATATTTACAACGTTTCAACTTTTCTCAGGATTCTGATGGATCTTGGTCTACCAATGGAAATATAATATTGGATAACAGAAAGTATTCCATAGCAATCAGTGACTTTTTGCTTAAAGGATTAGACATCCCATTTCTAACGCCTGAAAATAAAGATATTATCAAAATTTATACACCAAAAGAATCTGAAACTGCTTCAGATATTCGGAAAGCAATCATTTTCTATTTAAATTCGCTGAAAAAATAATGATGATTAAAAAAGGTGTAAAGATTTTACTTGTTTTGGGACTGGCTGCATTAGTGGCCATTCAGTTTATACGTCCGGAAAAAAATAACGATGGTTATAAAAGTGTTGCTGCTTTTGAAGCTGAAACCAAACCTTCTGAACAAGTAGCATCAATTTTAAAGGAAAGCTGTTACGATTGTCATAGCAATCAAACCCGTTATCCTTGGTATGCCGAATTAGCGCCATTCTCACTTTGGCTTAATGATCATATTATAGATGGAAAAAAACATTTTAATGTTTCCGCTTGGTCAGAGTACACCGTTAAAAAGAAAGAACACAAGCTTGAAGAACTAGTTGAAATGGTAGAAAATGAAGAAATGCCACTAAGATCTTACGCCTTTGTTCACGGCAATATTTCTGAAGACGATAGGAAATTGCTACTTCAATGGGCAGGACTGGTTAGACTTCAATATAAGCATCAGTTGGAGGTTTCTTCAAGATAAAGTTTTTGTTCGATGTAAGTTTAACGGCTTTAGAAAAAATAACTAAAGATTTTATAGTACATTTGCACGCAATTAATCCATAACCACTTTCGCAATTCTTTCGGAAGTTAATTTAATTGCAATGACCGCACACGACAACAAAATTCTAGGAGAGGGCCTTACTTACGACGACGTACTTTTAGTACCCGCCTATTCCGAAGTTTTACCACGCGAAGTTTCTATCGCCACCAAATTTTCACGAAATATTACATTGAACGTTCCTATTGTTTCCGCAGCAATGGATACCGTTACCGAAAGTGCTATGGCTATTGCCATTGCTCGCGAAGGCGGTATTGGCGTGCTTCATAAAAACATGAGCATTGAGCAGCAGGCTGCCGAAGTGCGAAAAGTAAAACGTGCCGAAAGCGGAATGATTATAGATCCAATTACGCTTCATAAGGAAAATACCGTTGGTGACGCACAAAAAACAATGCGCGAATACAGTATAGGTGGAATCCCAATCACAGATAATAATGGAAAGCTAATAGGAATTGTTACCAACCGCGATCTTCGTTTTGAAAAAGATTTAAAACGTCCTTTGAGCGAAGTAATGACTTCAGAAAATTTAGTTACCGTAGCGCAAGGCACCTCTTTAAAGGAGGCCGAAATAATTCTTCAGAAAAATAAAATTGAAAAACTACCCGTAGTAAGCGACCAAGGAAAACTTCTTGGCCTTATTACCTTTAGAGATATTACAAAACTAACGCAGAAACCCATTGCCAATAAAGATAAATATGGAAGACTTTGCGTAGCCGCAGCACTTGGAGTAACTCCGGATGCATTAGAAAGAGCGGAAGCTTTGGTAAACGCGCAGGTTGATGCAGTGATTATTGACACAGCCCACGGCCACACAAAAGGCGTTGTAGATGTTTTGAAAAAAGTGAAAGAAAAATTTCCAAACCTTGACGTAATTGTTGGAAATATAGCCACTGCCGCTGCCGCAATTTATTTAGTTGAAGCTGGAGCCGATGCAGTAAAAGTGGGTATTGGACCAGGTTCCATCTGTACCACCCGAGTAGTTGCAGGCGTTGGTTTTCCACAATTTTCAGCGGTGTTGGAAGTTGCAGCTGCCTTAAAAGGAAGCGGAGTTCCCGTTATTGCTGATGGTGGAATTCGTTACACTGGCGACATCCCAAAAGCAATTGCAGCTGGAGCGGATTGTGTTATGCTCGGTTCATTATTGGCTGGAACTAAGGAATCTCCTGGACACACTATTATTTATGAAGGAAGAAAATATAAATCTTACAGAGGAATGGGCTCGGTTGAAGCTATGAAGGAAGGTTCTAAAGATCGTTATTTTCAGGATGTTGAAGACGACATTAAAAAATTGGTTCCCGAAGGAATCGTGGGTCGCGTACCGTACAAAGGTGAATTGGTTGAAAGTATGACTCAATTTATCGGCGGACTTCGCGCGGGAATGGGCTATTGTGGCGCCAAGGATATTGAAACCTTAAAAGAAACTGGCCAGTTTGTAAAAATAACAGCATCAGGTATTAATGAGAGTCATCCGCACGATGTTACCATTACAAACGAATCGCCGAATTATAGTAGATAACAGTATAATTTTGTTTGAACGTTTAAAAAGCACTGGAATTTTTCTAATGCTTTTTTTATTTTGAAGAAGTTTGTGATTCTTTATAGCGTTCTAATTAAAGCTTCAAAGTAGTTTACGATTTTTATCAGTTGGTCACTATTCTTTTTTCTCAGCTTCGCAGTATAAGAAACTTGATTATTTTCACAACTAATTTTTGAAGCTGGAAAACTTAGGAGGGCTGGCGTGTATTTATTGGAAAGTAAATTTTCGGTAAGTGCTGTTCTTGTTCCGCGCAAACTATAGCTGGGAGAACGGGTAATAAAAATCATAAAATTATTTTTTTCAATTTCACTAATGGCAATATCTTGAAATAACTGTTGCGCTGGTTTTATTTCTATATTTATTCTTCTTTTCCATTCATAGGAAACTTCATAATTACGATTATTGATTATGATTTTTTCAGTTTCAAAGCCTGATGGATTCTGTAGAATAAGTTCAATAATTTTTTCAGACATTTATAATTTTAATTTTTTTAATGAATAATATCTGTGTTCAAAAATTCTGAAATTTATCAAATATAATTTATTTCAAAATGTAGGGAACAAAAAAAACGTGAAGCAAAATGCTCCACGTTTTATCGTTTTCAAAAGAAATAACTAATTTATTTTCCTTCCATTTCTGGAGTTATAGTAATTCCAAGTTCCTGTATAATTGGGACTGTAAGATCATAATTTGGGTCTAAATAAACCATATCCTGTGATGTTTGCATCACTTGGGTATAGTTTTGTGCTTTCGCTACTGTTTCCAAAGCCACTCCAATTTTTTGATAAAGTGGTTTTAAAGCTTCTTGCTTTTTAATTTCCATCAGTTGTGAACCGTTTTGCTGGAACTTCTGAATGTCGTTTTCCAAAGTAAGCAATGCGGTTTGCTTTGCTTTTTTCTGCTCTGCGGTAAAAGTGGCTTCGCCTGTTTTATATTCCTCAGCAAGTCTTTTGTATTCGGTGACTTTTTTATTAAGGTCTGTGTCCAATTGTTTTCCGTAAGTGTCCAATTCCTTTTGAACAGAAGTTAGTTCTGGCATATTGGAAAGAATATAGTCAATGTCCACTGCGCCAACTTTTCCTTGGGCGAAGGTTGAAAGACCAATAAAGAAAATCGCGATTTTTAAAAATTTCATTTTGTGTGTTTTTAAATATTCAGAGCGCAATATTACTATAAATATTGCAAATATTAGACCAGTTATTTGTTGTGTTCATAAAAATTATGTTCATACTTCGTCGTAAATTTGGCCACGAGTTGGTTTCAATCTTTCTCTTAAGGTATTCATCAAAGCTTTTTCAACCACCATAAAGGCAATATGGTGCATTGGTGTCATTTCTTCTTGGCCTGTGAAGCTGTCTTTTAAATTTTCTGCCTGTGCAAATTCATCTAAATGTTTAGTGTGATGTTTTGCAATGTGCTTTGCATTTGGCCCGCGGAAGTCCCAGATAAGTTTTATTCTTTCAGTCATTTATGTATAATTGTGAGGGTAATGATTTCATTTTAAAAAGTGATTATTTTCAGTGTTTTTGGAAGTTTCGGCAAGTTACAAGATTTAAGAATATTTTAAAAAACTCCAAACACTATATTTATATTAAATTCGTTTGCCTTTCGGACGTTAGTTCCCGAAGCTTTTTGTTATTTTTGCCACGCTTCATTAAAAATAAATATTCAATTAAGATGAAAAATTTTCTTTCCCTATGCCTTTTGGCCTTTTTGAGCGCCACAACTGTTTTTGCGCAAAATAAAAAAGAAGTATTAATGACCATAGACGGGAAGCCCGTTTATGCAAATGAATTTGAGCGGGTTTACAGTAAAAACCTTGATTTGGTTCAAGATGAATCTCAAAAAGATATTGATGGCTACCTCCAACTTTTTATTGATTATAAGTTGAAAATAGCAGAAGCCAAAGAACAAGGTTTAGACAAAACTGCCGATTATACAAAAGAGTTTTCAAAATACAGAGACCAGCTTTCAAGAAACTATCTTTTTGAAGATAAGGTTGCTGAAGAACTTGCCAAAGAAGCTTACGAACGAGGTAAGGAAGATATAGATGCTTCCCATATTTTGATTCGTGCAGATTATGAAGCGTTGCCGCAAGATACATTGGCAGCCTACAATAAAATAAAGGGTATTCGTGAAAGAGCACTGAAAGGTGAAGATTTCTCAAAGCTTGCAAAATTATATTCGGAAGAGCCAGGCGCTAAAGAACGAGGTGGTGATCTAGGTTATTTTTCAGTGTTTTCTATGGTTTATCCGTTTGAAAGCGCTGCTTATAAAACGAAAGTGGGCGAAATCTCTCCAATAGTACGCACCAGTTTTGGATACCATATAATAAAGGTTAACGACAAAAGAGCTCGTCAACCAAAAGTAGAAGTATCGCATATTATGATATCTGATAAAAAAGGAGCGCGTGACTTCAACCCAGAAGAGCGAATCAATGAAATAGCTGCAATGCTAAAACAAGGAGAGAACTTTGAAAGCCTTGCCAAACAATTTTCTGACGATAAAAATTCTGCAGTATTGGGAGGTAAATTGAAGCCTTTTACAAAAGGAGACCTTCGTGCCCCAGAATTTGAAGATGCTGCTTATAATCTTAAAAATATAGGAGATATAAGCAAACCTGTAAAGACAGATTTTGGCTGGCATATTATTCGTTTGGATGAAAAATTGCCGATGGAATCTTTTGACCAGCAAAGAGAAGAGTTGGAGAAAAAAGTAAACGAAGGCGAACGTTCCAAAATAGTAACGAGCGCTACAAATAAAAAAATAAAGGAAAAATATGGCTTTAAAAAAGAAGCTAGCTACTTGCCTTTTTTTGATACTTATCTTGGTGATGATATCTTAAAAAGAAAGTGGGAAATGACTCCAATATCATCTAATGATGATAAAGTTCTTTTTACTATAGGTGATAAAAAAGCAACCTATTCAGATTTCGCAAAATATATTACAGAACGTCAAAAAAGCACACGACCATACAAATTGAAGGAATCGCTTTTAGTTGATTTTTATGATGAGTTTGAAACTAATGAACTAAAGGATTATTTCAAAGAAAGACTTGAGTTTGAAAATGAAGACTATGCTGCAATCCTTAACGAATACCGTGATGGTCTTTTGATTTTTGATGTAATGGACAAAAACATTTGGCAAAAAGGCAAAAATGATTCTATTGGCATTCAGGAATATTACAATAAGTCCAAACAAGACTATCAATGGAAACAACGTGTAGATGCAGATATTTATGCAGCTACTTCAGAAGCACTTGCGCAACAAGTTCTTAAAATGTTGGGCGAAGGAAAAACTTCAGAAGAGATTAAAACGACTTTAAATTCAGATGCTAAAGTAAATGTAATAATCACTCCCGGCGTTTTTGAAATTGACCAACGCGAGCTGCCAGAGAATTTTGAAATTAAGAAAGGAGTTTCAAAAATTTACCCAAGCCACGACTCATTTGTAGTGGTGAACGTAAACGAAATAATTGCGCCTGGACCAAAATCGTTGGAAGATGTAAAAGGAAAAGTATTGAGTAACTACCAAAACGATCTTGAAAAATCGTGGATGGAAAGCCTTCATAAAAAATACGACGTAGAGGTTAACAAAAAAACCTTAAAACACGTCAAGAAACAACTTAAGTGATAAAGTATTTTCTATATATAATAGTATGCTGTAGCGTTTTTATTTCCTGTGATTATTTTAAGCAGGAAACCACTCAAGACGCAATTGCCCGTGTAAATAATAACTATTTATATACTTCGGACATTGCAAAATTGATTTCTGAAAACACTTCGCCTGAAGACAGCACGCTCATTGTAAACAATTACATAAACCGTTGGGCAACCCAGCAATTGCTCATAGATCAGGCAAAAATAAATCTAACTCCTGATAAGTTAGAACAATTTGATAAACTAGTTCAGGAATATAAAACGGATCTGCTTACCGATGCCTATAAAAACGTAATTGTAGGTAAACAGATTGACAGCGTTATTTCAGATCAGGAATATCAAACCTATTACAACGATAACAAAGAAAACTTCAAGCAGCGGGATTTACTTGTTAAGCTTCGTTATGTCCAGATTCCTCTAAATTATGAAGGACTTTCACCTTTAAAAGAAAAACTGAACAGATATAACGAAAAAGATAGAAAATCGCTGAACAGTCAGAACTATCAATTTATTTCTTCAAATTTTAATGATTCCGTTTGGGTTAAAAAAGATGTTTTGCTCAATGCACTGCCAGTATTAAAAGGCAGTAACGAGCAAGTGTTAAAAAAATCCAATTTTGCACAGTTGCAAGATTCATTAGGAGTATATTTGGTCAAAATTGAAAACGTGCTCAATCCCAATGATACAGCACCGTTTTCATACGTCAAGCCTACTTTGAAACAAATCATTTTGAACAAAAGAAAGCTTGAACTCATAAAAAAATTAGAAACAGATATTACAAAAGATGCTATTGAAACAAACAATTTTGAAATCTATAAAAATGAATAAGTTTTTATTGGTATTATTATTTTCCACTGCAATAATGCAGGCCCAAGTTGTGTTGGAGCCAGACAGTACAGGCGTTGTAAAAAGCAATGATTCCTTAGTAGTACAACAAGTAATGAAGCGCGACACTTTGAAACCTTTCAAAAGATACAAGGCCGAAGGCGTAAGCGCAGTGGTGGGAGAATACGTAATTCTTGACAGTGATATAGACAAGGCCTATGTTGAAATGCAATCACAAGGAATATCTATTGAAGATATAACCCGTTGCCAGTTGATGGGTAAATTGATGGAAGATAAACTCTACGCCCATCAAGCAAAACAGGATAGTCTTATGGTTCCAGATGCTGAAATCAACGGAATGATAGACCAGCAAATGCAGTATATGATTAGCGAACTAGGAAGCGAAGAAAAAGTAGCGGCATATTATAGAAAAGACAATATGGCGCAACTTAGAACTGAGCTTTTTGAAGTCAACAAAAGCATAAAGCTGGCAAATTTGATGCAGCAGAAAGTAATTGAAAAAGTAGAAGTTACTCCAGAAGAGGTAAGAACATTTTTCTTCTCCATTCCAGAAGAGGAGCGCCCCGTTTTTGGAGCTGAAATTGAAATCGCTCAAATAGTGGTGGATCCAGAAATTACCCAGCAAGCAAAAGATGAGGTTGTTGCAAAACTTAACGCAATGCGCGCAGATATTATTGACAACGGCGCCAGTTTTGCCACCAAAGCGGTTTTATATTCCAAAGATCCTGGTTCGAATTCCAAAGGAGGGCTTTATCTCGGTGTGAAGAGAGATTCCCCTTGGGCTAAAGAATTTAAGGATCAAGCGTTTTCACTTTTGGAAGGCGAAATAAGCGAACCTTTTGAAACTGAATTTGGGTATCATATTCTTTATGTTGAAAAAATACGCGGACAAGAAGTAGACGTGCGCCACATTCTAATGTTTCCAGAAGTTTCACAGCAATCAATAGATGCCGCTCAGAAAAAGATTGATGATTTAAAAGCTAAAATTGAAGCAGGAGAAATAACTTTTGCAGAAGCTGCCAGAAAAAATTCAGACGACAAAGAAACCCGAAATAATGGTGGACAATTGATAAACCCGATTTCTTTCGATACTAAATTCGATCTTACTAAAATGGATCCAACCCTTAGTGCGCAAGTTTACAATTTGAACGAAAGCGAAGTTTCAAAAGTATTTACAGACCGTGACCGTACCGGAAAAAGCAGTTTAAAAATACTTACAGTTACCAAAAAGTATGAAGAACACAAAGCAGATTATACCAAAGATTACGAACGTATTAAACAATTGGCGCTTCGCGAAAAGCAGTTTAAGACTATTAACAAATGGCAGAACGATAAAATAAAAGACACTTATATTAGTATAAATCAAGATTATCAAGGTTGTGATTTTGCTGGAAATTGGATGAAAAAATAATAGTGAATAAAATATGTCAGACGTAGCAGCGGTAACACAACTGGTTTCAAAATACAATGCCCTTAGGCAGGAAATAAAAAAAGTAATAGTAGGTCAAGATGAAGTGGTGGAGCAAGTTTTACTTGCCATCTTTTCTGGAGGTCACGCTTTGCTGATTGGTGTTCCCGGCCTTGCAAAAACCCTGTTGGTAAATACTGTTGCGGAAGCACTTGGCTTAAAATTTAAAAGAATTCAGTTTACGCCAGATTTGATGCCGAGTGATATTTTAGGCTCTGAAATTCTGGATAAAGACCGAGAGTTCAAATTCATAAAAGGCCCAATCTTCGCCAATATAATTCTTGCAGATGAGATAAACCGTACGCCACCAAAAACGCAAGCCGCACTTTTAGAAGCGATGCAAGAACGCTCTGTAACCGTTGCTGGACACAATTACAAATTAGATTTACCCTATTTTGTACTAGCTACTCAAAACCCAATTGAGCAGGAGGGAACTTATCCTTTGCCAGAAGCACAGTTGGATCGTTTCATGTTCGCCATCAATTTAGAATATCCTTCATTTGCGGAAGAAGTGGAAGTAGTAAAACAAACTACTGCATGCGAAACCCAAAAGGTAAACGCGCTGTTTACTTCTCAAGAAATTATTGATTTTCAACAATTAATAAGAAGAATTCCTGTAGCAGATAACGTTGTGGAATTCGCTGTTACTTTAGTTGGAAAAACACGACCCAATAGTTCTACTGCCACAGATATTGTGAAAAATTATATTGATTGGGGTGCAGGACCAAGAGCTTCTCAGAACTTAATTTTGGCGGCAAAAACGAATGCCGCGCTTCACGGGAAATTTTCTCCAGATATTGAAGATGTTCAAAAAGCAGCAATCGGAATACTCAGACACCGAATGATTAAAAACTACAAAGCCGAAGCTGAAGGCTTGAGTATAGAGGATATAATCAAAGGCTTGTACTAAATAATTTACTCTTTCTTTTCAAATTCTAAAGATATTCGAATTCTAATAATTAGAAATTCTTAATATTATCTATCTAATATTGCAGTATCGGCAATTATAGTCAATGCTATTTAATATTTAATGAAGTATATTCATTAAATAAGCAATTCCATTATATATTTTTTAGTTATTGTATATTTTTTGTAATTTCGCAACTACAAAAAATACAACTATGGCATTTGATATTGATATGATTAAAAAGGTTTACGCCCAGATGACAGAACGTGTTGATAAAGCACGTGAAATCACTGGAAAACCACTTACACTTTCCGAAAAAATATTATACTCCCACCTTTGGGATGGCAATCCCAACAAAGCTTTCCAACGCGGAAAAGATTATGTGGATTTTGCTCCAGATAGAATTGCTTGCCAAGATGCAACAGCACAGATGGCCTTACTTCAATTTATGCAAGCTGGTAAGAAAACCGTTGCAGTGCCTACAACTGTGCATTGTGATCACTTAATTCAAGCAAAACAAGGCGCCGTTCCAGATTTGAAACGCGCTAATGAAACAAGCAACGAAGTTTTTGATTTCTTAGAATCTGTTTCAAACAAATACGGAATCGGCTTTTGGAGACCAGGAGCGGGAATTATCCACCAAGTTGTTTTAGAAAACTATGCTTTCCCAGGTGGAATGATGATTGGGACCGATAGTCACACTGTAAACGCAGGTGGTTTGGGAATGGTTGCAATTGGAGTTGGTGGTGCGGATGCTGTTGATGTGATGGCCGGAATGGCTTGGGAATTAAAGTTTCCAAAGCTAATCGGTGTGAAATTAACAGGTGAATTAAACGGCTGGACCGCTTCAAAAGATGTTATTTTGAAAGTAGCTGGAATTCTAACCGTAAAAGGTGGAACAGGAGCTATTGTAGAATATTTTGGACCTGGTGCAAAAAACCTTTCTTGTACAGGAAAAGGAACTATTTGTAACATGGGTGCCGAAATTGGCGCGACAACTTCAACTTTTGGGTATGACGATTCAATGGAACGTTTCCTAAGGGCTACAGATCGTGAAGACATTGCAGATGAGGCAAATAAAATTAGACCGTATTTAACAGGCGATGATGAAGTTTATGAAAACCCAGAAAAGTATTTCGATCAAGTTATAGAAATAGATTTGAATACGCTTCGTCCACATTTAAACGGTCCTTTCACTCCAGATTTAGCAACTCCAGTTGGTGAGTTAGGTGAAAAAGCTAAGAAAAATGATTGGCCAATAAAAGTAGATTGGGGCTTGATTGGAAGCTGTACAAACTCTTCTTATGAAGATTTAACGAGGGCCGCTTCAATAGCCCAACAGGCAATCGATAAAAAATTGGTTCCTAAAAGTGACTTTGGAATAAACCCTGGTTCAGAACAAATTCGTTTTACGGCACAACGTGATGGATTGTTGAATGTTTTTGAAAACCTTGGCGCTACAATATTCACAAATGCTTGCGGACCTTGTATTGGTCAGTGGGACCGAAGTGATAGAAAAGGTGACGAAAAGAACACAATTGTGCATTCTTTCAACAGAAACTTTTCAAAGCGCGCTGATGGAAACCCAAATACACACGCTTTTGTAGGCTCTCCAGAAATGGTTGCCGCAATCGCAATTTCGGGCCGTTTAGATTTCGATCCGATGAATGACACTCTAATAAACGAAGACGGAGTTGAAGTAAAGCTCGACGAGCCAGTTGGATTGGAATTACCCCCAAAAGGTTTTGAAGTTGATGACAATGGTTATTTAGCACCAAAAGAAGACGGCAGTTCTGTAGATGTTAAAGTTGCTAATGACAGCGAACGTCTTGAATTATTGGAGCCTTTTCTTCCAATAAAGGATTCTGAATTGCAAGGTGTAAAATTATTGATAAAAGCTTTCGGAAAATGTACCACAGACCATATTTCAATGGCTGGACCTTGGTTACGTTACCGTGGGCATTTAGACAATATTTCAAACAATACTTTAATTGGAGCTATTAATGCTTTCAACAAGAAGACAAACTTCGTAAAAAATCAATTTACAGGTGAATACGGCGGAGTGCCAGATGTACAACGCGAATACAAAGCCAAAGGGATAAAAACAATAGTTGTGGGCGACCATAATTACGGTGAAGGTTCTTCTCGTGAACACGCAGCAATGCAACCAAGATTCTTGGGTGTAGCAGCAGTTTTGGTGAAATCATTCGCTAGAATCCACGAAACAAACCTTAAAAAACAAGGAATGTTAGGATTAACGTTTGCAAACGAAGCAGATTACGATTTGATTCAGGAAGACGATACCTTCAACTTTGTAGATATTGCTGACTTTGCTGAAAACAAACCGTTGACTCTTGAAGTAGTTCACGCAGACGGAAGCAAAGACATTATCAAAACAAACCATACCTATAATGATGCGCAAATAAAGTGGTATCATGAAGGTTCGGCTTTAAATTTGATTAAGAAGCAGAACGCTTAATTCTAATTGAAAAAATGTTTAAACCTAACAGGTGTGATTGCGAAGAATGAAGCAATCTAACCTGTTAGGTTTTTTTATACCAAAAAAAACAATGAATTTTTTAAAGAAACATTGGAGCAACATTCTATTTTTTGCCTTTATAGCTTTGCTTATTTTCCCGCAAACCCGAATGCCAATTCAGGTTTTTGTGCAACGATTGGTTTCCTTTTCGCCTTCAGAAACTGCGGAAACTAATCGTGAATCTTTAAAAGATTACAATTGGAGTTTACTGAAATTAAATTCCGAAGAAGTAAGTTTTTCACAATCTGAAGGAAAGGTAACCATTGTAAACTTTTGGGCTACTTGGTGTCCGCCGTGTGTTGCTGAAATGCCTTCTTTTCAAAAACTATATGATTCTTACGGTGACAAAGTAGATTTCTATTTTGTAACTTCTGAGAAAGCTGAGAAGATTCAATCTTTTATGGAGAAACAAGATTACACCTTGCCAGTTTTTAGACAAATTTTTGATGCTCCCGAAGCGCTTCATTCGCAAGCACTTCCAACTACTTATTTAATTTCAAAGACTGGAGAAATAATTATAAATGAAGAGGGTGCGGCAGATTGGAACAGTGAAAAAATGCATAAGCTTTTAGATGAGCTGCTTAAAGAATAACAATTTTATTAAATACTATTTCAATTATTCTAAAAGGATTTGAGTTTTGTTTTAACTTATTCCACCTTGAGAATTATGATATAATTTATTCATATGTGCTAGAAACTGGCTGTCATATTGTGTGTTGAAATAATTTATCCATAAAACTCTAAATTGTTTATTTTCCATCCAATTCTGCATATAGGTATTCCATCCAGACCATTGCCTCTTTTTAATAGCATCTTCCTGGTCGGAATACATTAAATATGCACGCTCAAAAAGACAAATTAGGATTTCAATTATTATTTTTCTTTGGGAAATTTGATCATCTGTAAAATTCTTTGGTTTCTTTTGATCCATTTCGTAAATGTTCAATTCACTGTGATCTAAACAAATTTTTAAGAATTCGATATATCTATCGTCAAGAGTTGAATAAGTACCATTTTCACGATCTAAACGTTCTCGTTTCTTTTCAGCCAAAAACACATAGATTGCAACGGGTACACCAAGAATGGTTACAATTATTCCGACAATTTCTAATACAAGTTTTATTTGTGTTAAATCCATATAAATGTTCATTTAATGTAATAATATCACTATAAATGTACGGAATAAATTTAGCTGGAAACTTGATTTCTCTCTTTGAATTTTTCCATCAAAACAAAAATTGTAAGTAGCATCGTGAGGGCGTAAATACTGTCCTCAATGGGAACTGTTCCAATTCTGATTCCTAAGTTTTCAGCATCATTATACCATACCACCTGTTCGTGAATCCAGCTGCCTGTAAGGAAACCGTTAACGATAAAAAAGGGAACTAAAAGAATTAGAAATACAGGAAAGAAAACGTTTAATGCGTCGCGTTTATAGTTATAGACCAATGCCAGAAGCACGATTGCATATCCGAAATTGATTGCTGTGTACCAACGATCGTAAGAATATAAAAGCGTTACTATCAAAATTGTTTGTAACGAGAAGTAAACTATGGCTGTAATTTTATTTGAAAAGGAAAACTTTGGAAGTAAATTTTTAAAAGCATAAATCGTGAAAAGACACGCGTAGGGAATACAGATAAAGAAAAGCCATTCTTCCAAAGGAAGGTTTGCTAGTTTTATTCCTGAAAGATATTTATCATTGAAGCCCCAGAATCCCTGTTGCGTAAAAATAATGTCCCAAGGAATAAAAAAAGCCATCATTATAAATGTAGCTGGGAAAAAATATTTCCACAGTTTGTAAAACTTCAATTTTGGATGAAAACTGAATAGGAAAGGAACGCTAAGTGAAGCTATATCCAGCAAAAAATACAGATGCCACATAACTTATTTTTTGAAGTATTTTAGAGGAGGAAAGAGCATTCCGAAACATTCGCCTTCGTCTTTTCCTAAGTGTTTATGATGCATTTTATGTGCTCGTCTAATTCCTTTGGCATACCAATTATTAGCATTTCGGAACATTTTAAAACGCTGATGTATAAATATGTCGTGCACAAAAAAATAGGCCAATCCATATGCAAAAATTCCCAAACCTATAGGTAATCCAGCCCAGAAGCTGTAATAACTCCAGCCTACAAAACAACTGATACTAACCAATGCATAAAAAATAAAAAAGTAATCGTTGCGTTCCCACCAACTGCCGTGATCTTTGTGGTGATGGTCTTTGTGAAGTTTCCACAGGAAACCATGCATAATATATTTATGCGTAAACCACGCCATAAATTCCATAATGCAAAAAGTGGTTATGAAAATTAATATCCAAAGAACTGTTGTCATTTTTATTTGTTAATCGTTAATTGGTGATTCAGGATTTGTTAAAATGGATTCATCATTTAATCTAGTCTCCATCATCGGTCACCGAGCATCCGTCTTCCTTCATTTGACCAAATTTAGCTGATATTTGACATAGCTCCTCGTTAAAAGTCCAATTTTTTCAATATTTGGAACTCGGATTCGAGCATTTTTTATTTCAATTGCAGGGGTTTGTTGCAATTTTTTTAAGAGTCGTTTGTAATACCTGTATGCAATAAAAACACCGAGCTTTGCTTCGTGTGGTAAAAGTAGAATTCCATTATATCCTTTACTGAAATTTGCTTCAATCTCGGCTATTATTTTTTGTTTTGAAATTTCATCGAGGGATTCCAAATTAGTGTTCGGAAAATAGGTTCTGCTCAAATTTTCATAGTCTTCTTTTAAATCACGTAGAAAATTCACTTTTTGAAAAGCTGAGCCAAGATTCATTGCAGAGTCTTTTAGCTCGTTATATTTTTCGGAATCGCCTTTAACAAAAACCTTAAGGCACATCAAACCCACTACATCGGCTGATCCGTAGATATAGTCGTTGAATTCTTCGGTTGTGGAATAGGTGCTTTTGGTTAAATCCAATCGCATACTGTCCATAAATGTATCAATCAATTTCTTGTCAATATTGTATTTATAAACTGTAGCTTGAAACGAATTTAGGATTGGGTTTAGGCTAATGTGATCCTGCAAAGCTTCTTCCAAAGCATTTTGAAATCTGTTGAAAAGGAGCTCTTTATTATAATCGTGAAAAGAATCTACTATTTCGTCTGCAAACCGCACAAACCCATATATGTTATAAATATCCTGACGGATTGTGGGGCCCAGCATGCGCGTTGCTAGCGAAAAGGAAGTGCTGTATGTTTCAGTCACTTTTTTGCTGCAAGCTTCAGATACTATGTCAAAAAGTTCTTTCAAATTTTGTTTTCTTTTTCGATTAAACCGGCGACTAATTTTCCTGAAATTAATGCTGGAGGTACTCCTGGGCCAGGAACAGTGAGCTGTCCTGTAAAAAATAGATTTTCTACTTTTCCGCTTTTCAGTTTTGGTCTTAAGAAAGCAGTTTGCATCAAGGTATTTGCCAATCCGTAAGCATTTCCTTTATAACTATTGTAGTCTGAAACGAAATCGTTTATACAAAATGATTCTTTAAATATAACGTATTTTTTGACTTCTTGGTTGGTGATTTTCTCAAAACGATTCATAATTTTCTCAAAATATTCTTCGCGTATTTCGGGAATGTCATCCAAACCTGGTGCTAATGGAATTAAGAAAATCCCTGCTTCTTTGCCATTAGGTGAAACGTTCTCATCTGTTTTTGAAGGAAAGCTTGCATAAAACAAGGGTTCTTCTGGCCATTGAGGAATGTCATAAATTTCTTCGGAATGTTTCTCAAAATCTACATCAAAGAATAATGTATGATGATCTACATTTTCAATTTTTTTATCAAAACCCACATAAAAAAGTAGGGCAGAAGGGGCGAAGGTTTTCTTTTGCCAATAACTTTCAGAATATTGACGGAATTTTTGATCTAGCAGAGTTTCAGTGTGATGATAATCCGCACCGCTTAAAACAACATCTGTGGTTGTTTTTTCACCATTTATAATAAGTGCTGAAGCCCTCCCATTCTCAACAACAATTTTCTCAATGTTTTCATTGGTTTTGATGGTCACGCCCAATTCCTCCGCAAGCTCTTTCATTCCATCAATTACGGAATACATTCCTTTTTTTGGGTGAAATGTTCCAAGACCAAAATCTGCAAAATTCATAAAACTATAAAAAGCAGGTGTTTTGGAAGGTTTTGCACCCAAAAACAAAACAGGAAATTCAAGAATGGATATAAGTTTTTGGTTTTTAAATTCCCTCCGAACGTCCTTACTTACGGTGCTAAAAAACTGCCCGATTTTTCCCATTGTTTTGATTGAAACCAGTTCCAAAGGTGACACGCCTGGTCTATAAACCAAATCTTTAATGGCAATATTATAATTATCCATAGCTTGCGCCATAAATTCTTTAAGTTTTGCGGAACTCCCAGGTTCCTCCTTTTCAAAGGCGACGCTAATTTTTTCGAGCGTGTCTTCAATAGTTATATAATCATTAGTTCCAAAATAAACACGATATGCTGGATTCAGTTTCTTCAGCTCGTAATAGTCAGAAGGATCTTTTCCGAAGTCTGCAAAAAAACGTTCAAAAACATCAGGCATCCAATACCAAGTTGGGCCCATATCAAATGTGAATCCATCTTTTTTGAATTGCCTAGCTCTACCGCCAATGGTCTGGTTTTTTTCGTAAATAGTAACCAAATGTCCCGCTTGAGCCAAATAACAAGAAGCTGCAAGTGACGAAAAACCTGAACCAATAATCGCAATGTTTTTTTTCATACTGTTTAACAAAATTACAATTTATTTAAACAAAATAGAATATACTGTGCAATTATTTTATTCTTCCAAGCGAATTTTTATAATTTCAATTATTGTGAAGGATTTTAAAAAGATAACAATGTTTATCGCAACCCTTTAAATAATTAATCTTCCGATAGTTTTTCAATTTGATTTGTAAACATTTGCAAATCATTGAAGAATTTGATGTTTTTGAAGTGTTTGGTGCTTTTTTCAGCTCTACGTCCTAAAATCCATAATTCACAAGGAGCTTTTGAACACATATTATTCTCAAAATCGATTAGATAATTCTCCAATTTGTCATGCTCCGGTCTTACCGTAAAAAAGGTAATAAAAACGACTTCGCTTTTGGTTTGGAGTATATTAGTCAGGCTTTCTTGCGGAATATTTGGGCCTAGATATATTGTATTGAAGCCCGAAGCGAGAAGTTCGTAATTTGCGAACAACAACCCGATTTCATGAACTTCTTCAAATGGAAGATACAATACATAATTTTTTGAAATATTCTTTTTGTTCGATTTTTCAAGAAAATTAGTCTGTTGAATTATTGAGTGTTTTATTTTTTCTGAAATGAAATGTTCGTGCGAGGGATCAAGGGTGCCAGAATGCCATAAAATGCCCATTTCATTGAGCAATGGTACAAATACTTCTGAAAAAACTTCTCGCAATGATTTTTTTTCCAACATTTTTTCAAGAGTGTTGTCAAAAAGCTTTCCATCAAATTCGAACATCGCAGATTTAAACACATTTAGCATGTATTCAGAATCTAAATCAGTGATATTTTCTCTAATCAACTGCTGAATTTGTGTTGAATCTAGGCTCGCAAGTTTAGAAATTTTATGACCGGCGTTATATAAATACGTGATGTTCAATAACTTTTTTAAGTTATCTAAATCGTATTTTCTAATGTTAGTGTCGGTTCTATCTGGCTCAAGAAGATTGTAGCGTTTCTCCCAAATACGTATGGTATGAGCCTTAACGTTAGATAGGTTTTCAAGATCCTTAATTCCAAAATGTGTTTTAACCACGAAGAAATGTTTTAAAAATATTGGGTTAAAGTACTAAAAAAGAAGTAAAAACTGTTTAAAAGAAATACTTATTCTCTAAACAATTTTATAACCTATTACTTGAAAGACAAACTCTGTACCCGGAATGGGACTTGAACCCACACGTCCTGAGGACACATGGCCCTCAACCATGCCTGTCTACCAATTCCAGCACCCGGGTGGATACTTATTTATTTGAAGCGATTTATAAAAATTTGCCTTAAATAAAAAAAAGTTAAACCGTGGGCTTAACTTTTTTTTTGTGACCTGGCTGGGGCTCGAACCCAGGACCACCTCCTTAAAAGGGAGGTGCTCTACCAACTGAGCTACCAGGTCTTCCGTATTAATGCTTGCCCGCCTTATCGGTAGGCGGGTGCAAATATACTATCATTATATTTATTTTTCAAAACGAAAATCAAATAAATTTGATAAAAATTCAAACCTATTGACAGACAGGGGTTCACAGATGCATTTTTTGTTTTAAAATGTGATTTTGCATATAAATTCTTTAAAATTCAACAAGCAACTTGCTCCTTCAGATTAAAAATCTGTACTTTGAATTATGAAAATCGTCTTAATAGGATATATGGGAAGTGGAAAATCTTCAGTAGGAAATAAGCTTGCTGAAGTTTTGAAGATTCCATTTAAAGATATGGATGCCGAAATTGAGAAGAATGAAGGCATTTCGATCTCCAAGATTTTTTCTGAAAAGGGAGAGATCTATTTCAGAAAAGTGGAAAATAGAGTTTTAAAAAAAATACTAACACAATCAGAAGCCTTTGTTTTGGCAACTGGCGGAGGTACGCCGTGTTACGGAGATTCGATGGATTTTATATTAGAACAGGACGATGTGGTAACTGTATATTTAAAAACACCATTGGAGGTTTTAACAATGCGCTTATTTTCAGAAAAGGAAAATAGGCCTTTACTAACACATCTTAAAACGGAAGAAGACCTAAATGATTTTATAAGAAAACATCTTTTCGAAAGAGGATTCTATTATAATCAATCAGAAATGATAATTGATGTTGGCTCTGAAAAAATTGTGAAAACTGTTGAGAAAATTCTTTTGAAACTATTCTAAAACCGCTCTATCATTATTCTTTTCAAAAATCACAGTAACATTTTCATTAAGTGACGTGGAAAGAGAAATTCCTTTAAAGTCCGCCTTTATTGGAAATTTTTTATGGTTTCTATCTACAAGTACGGCGGTTTTAAACTGTTTTAGCGGAACTTCAAGAAAATGTTTGACGCCATAAATTAATGTAGTTCCAGAATGAAGCACGTCATCTACTAACAGAAGGGATTTATTGGTATAATCTTCTTTTTTCAAAGAAGTTGTGATCGGATTGGTTGGATCTTTTTTGTCGACGATTACTTCGCAAAGCACTGCTTTAATAGGCGAAATTTTTTCCAACTCAGTTTTTAGCTTTTTAGCAAAGAGAAAACCATTGTTCACAATTCCTGCAATCACAACCTCCTTTTCATCTACATTGGTTTCGTAAATTTGGTAGGCAATCCGTTTTATCTTGTGAGCTATCTGTGTTTTGTCTAGAATAACTGTGTTTATTTCCTGCATCTGCTGCTTTTTTTTCAAATATAGTTATTAACCTTCGTTTTCATCTTCTGGAGATTCCTTAAAATCGTCAATATCTCTTCGGTCTTTTTTGGTGGGTCTGCCTACGCCTTTTTTCCTGTAATATGTTTTGGAATATTGAAGCAATTCATTTGTTTCAAACGCTTCTTTAGGAGTTTTGTCTTTTCGGTAAAGATCAACAAGCTTGGCCCCAACGCGGCTCGGGGGTATATCTAAAACTTCTATTTGATAATTTATCTGTTCCTTCCGAAGTGTGATAACATCACCAGGATAAACATCTCGGGAAGGTTTCACTATGTCCCCATTTATACGCACCGAACCTTTTTTACAGGTCTGGGTCGCGATATTTCTGGTTTTTTGATACCGAATGCACCACAAATATTTATCAATCCTCATACAATTATCCTAAAAACTACGTTAATGTATAATACAAAAATAACTGAAAATTGTATCTTGCGCCCACAAAAAATTGATGATGATAAAAATTAAATACGGAGTAGCTTTATTAGTAACATTGCTTATTGTTACGGTTTCGTGTAAAAAGGATGATAACGATGGTCCGGTTGGACCTCCACCTCACGATCGTGGAGAAGAAGCCGCAATAGCACAAACTGAGATTGAAGATTTTCTGGCTACACACTTTTATAATTATACTGAATTTGAAAACGACCCAGAAAACTTTAAATTGAGGTTTGATACTATTCCTAAAGGTAATACAGACATTATCCCTTTAATGGATCAGGTTGATTTTTTAAAGGTGACAGATTTAGTTGACAAATCTGTTGAATATACGCTTTACTATTTAGTAGTTCGTGAAGGAGGAGGAGAGAAACCTCATTTTTCAGATTACACAACAAATACCTATGATGGAAGACTTTTAAACCTTGATTTGTTTGATAGTGCCGTAACCCCTGTTCGTTTCAATTTAGTAGATTCAAATATGAGTGCAGGTATAATTCGAGGTTTGCAGCAAGCTATGATTCAATTTAGAGGAGCAACTAATGTGATGTCTAACCCTGACGGTACTTTGACTTTTGAAAACTATGGTATTGGAGCCGTATTTGTACCTTCGGGATTGGCGTATTTTCAATATCCACCTGTTGGTAATTTGAAAGCTTATGAACAACTTGTTTTTTCTTTTGAATTATTCGGTGTAGAAGTTGCAGATCACGACGACGATGGAATAGATTCCTACCTTGAAGACCTAAACGGAAATGGTTATTTGTTTGACGATGATACAGACGGCAATGGTGTTCCTAATTATTTAGATACTGATGATGACGGAGATGGAAGACTTACAAAAGACGAGATTGAAATAATAAACGGTGTGGTTAATTATCCAGATAAAAACGGAAACGGCACTCCAGATTATTTAGATCCAACAATTTAGAAAATACAATTTTGCAATATAAAGAAAGCCCCGTTCAATCTGAACGGGGCTTTTCAATTTATAAAGAATTTTTAATTCAGCTTTTTATTTTCTTGCAATTACTTTTTTAGCAGCATTCACAATAGCTGCAGCGTTCAAGCCATATTTATCCATCAATTGTTCTGGAGTTCCAGATTCGCCAAAAGTGTCTTGTGTGGCTATGAATTCTTGCGGAGCAGGATGTTGGGTAGAAAGAACACGTGCTACACTTTCACCTAAACCACCAAGGAAATTGTGTTCTTCAGCGGTAACGACACAACCTGTTTTTTTAACGCTTTTCAAGATTGCTTCATCATCCAAAGGTTTTATGGTGTGAATGTTTATTACATCTGCGGTGATTCCGTTTTCGTTTAAAGTTTCTGCAGCTTGCAACGCTTCCCAAACTAGATGGCCAGTGGCGATTATTGT
Source organism: Aequorivita sublithincola DSM 14238 (assembly GCF_000265385.1). Classification (NCBI taxonomy): domain Bacteria; kingdom Pseudomonadati; phylum Bacteroidota; class Flavobacteriia; order Flavobacteriales; family Flavobacteriaceae; genus Aequorivita; species Aequorivita sublithincola. Next base: position 291,393 of record NC_018013.1, on the reverse strand, counting down.
AACGTCAGTTCCTTCTTGCAATTGAACCGCTTTTCCTATTTGAAAATTTTGGTCGGCAGGAGTGAAGTTTGCCACTTTCGGTCTTCCAAAGCGAAGATAAACTGGACCTTCAAAATCTGCGATGGCAATGGTTGCTGCTTTGGTTTGATTGTAATCGCAAGTATTGATTACCGTCATTCCTGGTAGCATTTTCATCAACCCAAGATCTTCAAGAATTTGATGTGTTGCACCATCTTCACCTAAGGTAATACCAGCGTGGGATGCGCAAATTTTTACGTTTTTCCCACTGTAAGCAACACTTTGACGAATTTGGTCATAAACCCTTCCGGTGGAAAAGTTTGCGAAAGTTCCCGTAAATGGAATTTTTCCGCCAATGGTCATTCCGGCTGCAATACCAATCATATTCGCTTCTGCAATACCAATTTGAAAGAATCGCTCTGGATAATTTTCTTTGAAATCGTCCATTTTAAGCGAGCCAGTTAAATCTGCGCAGAGAGCAACTACATTTTTATTTTTCTTTCCAAGTTCGGTAAGTCCGTCGCCGAAACCTGAACGTGTATCTTTTTTGCCTGTATCTGTATATTTTTTCATCTGAAATGTTTTCAATTTTAATAATCTCCCAAGGTTACAGGATTTTGTGAAAGTGCTTCTTCCAACTGTTGGTCATTCGGAGCTTTTCCGTGCCAGTCGTGCGTGTGCATCATAAAATCTACGCCGTTACCCATTACCGTATGAAGCAAAACACAAACTGGTTTTCCGTTGCCAGTTTTTTCCTTGGCTTTCTTCATTCCAGCAATAATGGCTTTTAAATCGTTTCCTTTTTCAATATCCATCACATCCCAGCCAAAAGCTTCAAATTTCGCTTTTACATTTCCTAAAGGAAGTACATTCTTTGTAGAACCGTCAATTTGCTGACCGTTTAGATCTATGGTAACAATCAAATTGTCCACATTATTTCCAGCGGCATACATAATTGCTTCCCAGTTTTGGCCTTCTTGCAATTCGCCATCGCCACAAAGTGTGTAAATAATGTGCTTGTCTTTGTTCAGTTTTTTAGCAAGAGCCGCTCCAATTGAAGCTGAAATACCCTGCCCCAAAGAACCCGACGCAATGCGAATGCCAGGCAAACCTTCGTGAGTTGTTGGATGTCCTTGCAAACGTGAATTTAAAAGGCGGAAAGTATTCAATTCTTCCACTGGAAAATAGCCTGCTCGTGCCAAAACACTATAAAATACAGGAGAGATATGTCCGTTGGAAAGGAAAAAGAGGTCTTCATCTTTGCCATCCATTGTGAAATTTTCGTTGCGTTCCATCAATTCATTGTATAATGCAACAAAAAATTCGGTACAACCCAAAGAACCTCCGGGATGCCCAGAATTTACTTTATGTACTTGTCTTAAAATATCTCTTCGGACTTGAATTACCAAATTTTCGAGTGCTTTGTAATCTGCCATAATGTGTTTTAATTTTCAGTGTCAAAAGTAAGGTATTCAATGAGCCTTACAAAGCTGAAGCGTTTGCTTTTATTAACGATTTCAATGTTTTGTTAACATAGGAGCTGGATGATTGATGACGGATGATGGAAGTTTTCATCCGTCATCCGTCATCGAGCACCCGTAATGAAATTTTGTCATTTGGAATTTGGGATTTGGAATTTAATAACTGTTATCTTTGCCCCCTCAATAAAAAATGCTGAATGCAGTTTAAATTAGAAGCAACAGATTTACAAAGCAATGCTCGTGCTGGAACAATAACTACAGATCACGGAGTGATTGAAACTCCAATATTTATGCCTGTTGGTACCGTTGGCACCGTAAAAGGAGTGCATCAGCGCGAATTGAAAGAAGACATTAACCCAGATGTAATTCTTGGAAATACTTATCATTTATATCTGCGACCACAAATGGCGGTGCTTGAAAAAGCCGGCGGACTTCATAAATTTATGAATTGGGATCGTAATATTTTGACGGATAGTGGCGGTTATCAAGTGTATTCGCTTTCGGCAAATAGGAAGATTAAGGAGGAAGGTGTTAAATTCAAAAGTCATATTGACGGTAGTTATCACTTTTTCACACCTGAAAATGTAATGGAAATCCAACGCACCATTGGTGCAGACATTATTATGGCTTTTGACGAATGTGCGCCATATCCGTGCGAATACAATTACGCAAAACGCTCGATGCATATGACGCATCGTTGGTTGGATCGCTGCATAAAACATTTGGAAAAAACGCCTTTGAAGTATGGTTATGACCAAACTTTTTTCCCGATTGTTCAAGGAAGCACTTATAAAGATCTTCGGAAACAATCTGCAGAATACATTGCTTCCGTTGGCGCAGAAGGAAACGCCATTGGCGGACTTTCAGTTGGCGAACCAGCTGAGGAAATGTATGAAATGACTGAAATAGTAACTGCTATTCTTCCAAAAGAAAAGCCGCGCTATTTAATGGGTGTTGGTACTCCAATAAATATTCTGGAAAACATCGCTCTGGGGATTGATATGTTCGACTGCGTAATGCCAACTCGAAATGGTAGAAATGGAATGCTTTTTACTTCCGAAGGAATTATCAATATCAAAAACAAAAAGTGGGAAGCAGATCTTTCAGCTATTGACCCAATGGGAATTACTTGGGTAGATACAGATTATAACAAGGCCTATCTTCGTCATTTATTTACCGTGAACGAAATGTTGGGAAGGCAAATAGCTACAATTCACAACTTAGGGTTCTATTTATGGTTGGTTCGTGAAGCCAGAAAACATATCTTAACGGGTGATTTTGCCCAATGGAAAAACGGCATGGTTAAAAAACTAGATCAAAGATTATAACGATGCTCAGCATACTGGACAGATACATATTAAAGAAATATTTGGGCACTTTTTCGCTCCTGTTATTGCTGTTCATACCTATTGGAATTACCGTTCACCTAGCAGAAAAGATTGACAAAATTTTAGATAACGAAGTTCCTTTTTCAGAGGTAATGATTTATCTCTATAATTTCACAATCTACTTTGCGAACCTACTTTTTCCGTTGTTTCTTTTTCTTTCAGTTATTTGGTTTACTTCAAAATTGGCTAATAATACTGAGGTAATTGCTTTTTTGAGTTCTGGCGTTTCGTATTACCGTTTTCTTCGGCCATACCTTATTGGAGCAACTATTGTCTGCATTTCGGCACTTATTTTCAGTATGTATTTGGCGCCAAAAGCCAGCAAAGGTTTCAATGAATTTGCTTACGATTATCTTAAGAAAGGAAAGCAGGATAGGGACCAAAGCAACGTTTATACACAGATAAACGACAACGATTACATTTATGTGAGTTATTTTAATGTACAAGAAAAAATAGGTAGCAACTTCACTTTGGAACATTTTGAAGGAAACAAAATGACCTATAAAATTTCCGCTGGACAAATAAAATACAACGATGAAGACAGCACCTATACATTAACCAATTATAACAAACGAAAAATTGGCGAAACCGCAGATATACTTGAAACCAAGAACAAACTAGACACCGTTTTCGGTTTTACGATGGAAGATCTAACGCCCGTAACTTACATTGCGGAAACGTTGAATTTCTCGGAATTAAACGATTTTATCAAAAAGGAAAAGGCGCGCGGTTCTTCTTATATTAATAGGTATGAAGTGGTGCGTTACAAACGCTGGAGCTTACCGGTTTCGGCATATATTTTAACCATTATTGCTGTTGCGGTTTCCTCCGTAAAACGACGCGGCGGAATGGGGGTAAACCTAGCCATTGGTATAAGTATTGGAATGGTTTTTATATTTTTCGATAAAATTTTTGGAACTATGGCCGAGCAAAGTGATTTTTCACCTTTTATAGCCACTTGGTTCCCTAATTTCGTGTTCGCAATTTTAGCAATCTATCTTTTACGAAATGCGAAACGATAAGCTCCTAAATTACTTACATCTACATTTTATAGTTTTCATCTGGGGGTTTACTGCCGTTTTGGGTGCGTTGATTTCCTTGGAAGCCATTCCGCTGGTTTGGTATAGAATGCTTTTGGCAACAATCATAATTTTTGTTTTTCTGAAGTTTAGAAAGGAGAAATTGAAGTTTTCATTAAAAACTTTGAGCGGTTTCGCCTTGGCGGGAATAATAATCGCACTGCATTGGCTTACGTTTTTTGGAGCAATAAAGGCTTCAAATGTATCAGTAACACTCGCCGTGCTTTCCACAGGAGCATTTTTCGCTTCACTTTTGGAACCACTTCTTTACGGAAGAAAAATAATTTTATACGAAGTGTTATTCGGATTAGTAGTAATAGCAGGACTTTACGTTATTTTTGATGTGGATTCTTCAAACTCAATAGGAATTATTTTAGCACTTATTTCAGCATTTTTGAGTGCGCTTTTTTCAGTAATCAACGGAAAGTTTGTTTTGAAGCACAAAGCTTCGGCTATTTCCTTTTATGAATTGATGTTCGGTGTAATTGGAATAAGTATTTATTTAGCTTTTGCAGGAAAATTCACAACAGAATTTTTCACGGTTTCTGCACACGATTGGATATATCTTGCTATTTTGGCTTCGGCTTGCACGGCCTATGCGTTTATAGCTTCCATCCATGTTATGAAATGGATAAGTCCTTACACAGTAATGCTTACTATAAATATGGAACCGGTTTATGGTATCATTTTGGCGCTCATTATTTTAGGAGATTCTGAAAATATGAGCCCACAATTTTATTATGGTGCTTTGATTATTCTTGCAACTGTAATTGCAAACGGAATTATTAAAATTACACAAGAAAGAAAACGCAGAAGATTGACCAACACCTAAAACAAAATTTTATCTTTGTAAACCAACCTTTATAAAACGAAGGAAATTATTATGGAATATCTTGATTTTGAACTCCCTATAAAAGAATTGCAGGAGCAATTTGAAAAAGCCTGTCTCATTGGTACTGAAAGCGATGTAGACGTATCAAACACCTGCAAACAGCTAGAAAAGAAACTAAACGACACCAAAAAGGATATATATAAAAACCTTACTCCTTGGCAGCGCGTGCAACTTTCCCGTCATCCAGACCGTCCATACACCATGGATTATATTAACGCTATTTGTGGCGAATCTTTCCTTGAACTTCACGGTGATCGCGGGTTTAAAGACGACAAAGCAATGGTTGGTGGCCTCGGAAAAATCGGCAATCAAAGTTATATGTTCGTAGGCCAACAGAAGGGTTACAACACTAAAACACGCCAGTTTAGAAACTTCGGGATGGCAAATCCTGAAGGATATAGAAAAGCATTGCGCTTGATGAAATCTGCGGAAAAATTCAATGTGCCCGTAGTTTGCTTCGTAGATACTCCTGGGGCATTCCCAGGGTTAGAAGCTGAAGAGCGCGGACAAGGTGAAGCCATTGCCCGAAACATTCTTGAAATGACACGCCTAAAAGTGCCAATTATTGTAATCATTATTGGTGAAGGTGCAAGTGGCGGCGCATTAGGAATAGGCGTTGGCGATAAAGTATTGATGCTTGAAAATACTTGGTATTCGGTAATTTCTCCAGAAAGCTGTTCTTCAATTTTATGGCGAAGCTGGGAATTTAAAGAACAAGCTGCCGAAGCCTTAAAACTTACAGCCAAGGATATGAAAAAATTAACCTTGATAGACGAAATAGTAAAAGAACCTTTGGGCGGAGCACATAGCAATCGTGAGAAAACTTTTACAACCGTTGCAGGCGCAATTGAAAAGACTTATAAGGAATTAAAAATGTTATCCCCAACCGATCTTGTAAAAAAGAGGATGGAAAAATATTTAGAAATGGGCGAGTTTAAAAGTTAAAACTAACCATAGCTTATCTTTAGAAAAATCCGAGGTGGGAGCCTCGGATTTTTTTAGCGGTTATCAACAATATTTTGGAGTTATTAACAGTTCAATTGTTGATGACTGGTTAACATCGCAACTCACAAAACCAACTCTTCCTCTTAACATTTTATATATTTTCGCTTAATGGAAAAAATTAAATCTCAAACCAGTTTTTCAACTCGCTCTACGCCGGTCATATCGCTTGAAAAAGGTAAAATACCACCGCAAGCCATTGATTTAGAGGAAGTTGTTCTCGGTGCTTTGATGATTGATAAGAAGGGAGTAGATGAAGTAATAGATATCCTACATCCTGAAGTTTTCTACAAACAAGCCCATCAACACATCTTTGAAGCCATTCATAAACTGTTTGAGGACAGTCAACCAGTGGACTTATTAACCGTTTCTGCTCAACTTAAGAAACAAGGCAAAATAGAATTAGTTGGAGGTGAGTTTTATTTGATACAATTGACCCAAAAAGTGTCTTCTTCAGCACATATTGAGTTCCATGCACGCATCATTCTTCAGAAATACATTCAAAGAAGTTTGATAAAGATTTCAAACGAAATAATTGAAGATTCCTATAATGAAAGTACAGATGTTTTCGACCTTTTGGACAATGCGGAGTCAAAACTATATGAAGTAACGCAAGGAAACATTAAGCGTTCCTCTGAAACTGCTCAGAACCTTGTAATTCAAGCAAAGAAAAGAATTGAAGAAATAGCGAACAAAGAAGGACTTTCAGGAATTCCTTCAGGATTCGCAAAAGTAGATAAGCTAACTTCTGGATGGCAGCCAAGTGATTTAATAATTATCGCAGCTCGTCCAGGTATGGGTAAAACTGCCTTGACGCTTTCAATGGCGCGAAATATTGCAGTGGAACATAATATTCCCGTGGCGTTTTTCTCTTTGGAAATGTCCTCAGTACAACTTATAACGCGTTTAATTTCATCAGAAACCCAGTTGAGTTCAGAAAAACTAAGAACTGGGAATCTTGAAAAACACGAATGGGAACAGCTAAACGTAAAAGTAAAAGGATTAGAAAAAGCACCTTTATTTATAGATGATTCTCCCTCATTATCAATATTCGATTTACGAGCAAAAGCGAGAAGACTTTCTTCACAACACGGTATTAAACTTATAATTGTAGATTATTTGCAATTGATGACTGCCGGCGGAAGCTCAAAAGGAGGGAACCGTGAACAAGAAATTTCTACCATTTCCAGAAATTTGAAAGCGCTTGCTAAAGAATTGAGCATTCCAGTAATTGCACTTTCCCAACTTTCACGTGCCGTGGAAACTCGTGGTGGTAGCAAACGACCGTTGCTTTCAGATCTTCGTGAATCTGGAGCAATTGAGCAGGATGCAGATATTGTTTCGTTTATTTATCGTCCCGAATACTACAAAATTGACGAGTGGGATGATGAGGAACACACTCCAACCGCTGGACAAGCAGAATTCATAGTGGCCAAGCACCGTAATGGTGGTTTGGATGAAATACGGTTGAAGTTCATCGGTCATCTAGGTAAATTCGAAAGCCTTGCAGATTACGATAATATGCCAACAGAAATTCATTCAAGAATGAACGATGCAGCAAATGACGATACTTTTAAAACTAAGAATCTACCTTCTCCCAACGAAGCCTTCGGAAGTTCTATGAATGATGATTTTTCCGTGGAAGAGGATAATGATGTGCCGTTTTAATAATCTGTAAGTACTTTGGCTTAAAAATTGTCGTTATATTCGTACCATGACACGTTTTATTATAATCATATTCTTACTTCTTTTTTCAATAAAAGCTTCTGCTTCTTACATCCTAATCCCGATGGATGCTGAAAGCCAAAAGGAACATCTAAAAGCCTACGGAATTACGTATTGGGTGCTAGAGAAGCAACAAAAAGTGAAATGGTTGCTCAACTATCGTGGTGGTTCTTTTTTGATGCCAGATTCTCCCGAAATCCAAAAAGAATGTCAGATTCGCGGAGTTTCATTTGAAGTAATTTCCGATAGCAAAACGGAACAGATTCTTACCGATATTAGCAGTCCTTCCAAAAACATGGATGCTGTAGTTCTTGAAAAAGCACCAAAAGTTGCAGTGTATTCTCCAAAAGGAAACCTTCCGTGGGATGATGCAGTTACAATGGTTTTGACCTATGCCGAAATTCCCTACACCGTTATTTATGATGAAGAAGTTTTGGGCGATCAATTGATTCTTTACGATTGGCTTCACTTGCACCACGAAGATTTTACTGGTCAATACGGAAAATTTTACCGTGCATATCGTTCCGCGCCTTGGTATATTGAAGAAAAAAATAAGGCTGAAGCTCTTGCAACAAAATTAGGCTTCAACAAAGTTTCCGATGAAAAACTGGCGGTTGCCGAAAAGATTCGCGATTACGTAATTGGCGGAGGATTTATGTTTGCAATGTGTAGCGCAACGGATAGTTTTGACATAGCTCTTTCTGCTGCAGGACTTGATATTTGCGAACCCATGTTTGACGGCGATCCAAGTGAACCGAACTACCAAAGCAAAATAGATTACAATAAAACTTTTGCTTTTAAAGATTTCATTCTAGAACGAAGCCCGATGGTTTATGAGTTTTCCAGCATTGATATGACTGAAAAGCGAAAGGTTTCTAAAGAATCTGATTATTTCACATTAATGGATTATTCTGCCAAGTGGGATCCAATACCAACAATGCTTTGCCAAAACCATACTTCATTAGTAAAAGGTTTTATGGGGCAAACCACAGCTTTTGATTCCGATGAAATTAAAGCCAATGTTTTGGTAATGGGTGAAAACAAAACCAATGGAGAAGCTCGCTACATTCACGGAATTAAAGGAAAAGGATTCTTTACTTTCTACGGTGGTCACGATCCGGAAGATTACCAACATAGAGTAGGGGACGCTCCAACGGAATTGGCTTTACATCCAAAATCTCCTGGATATCGACTAATTTTGAACAACGTTTTATTTCCTGCGGCAAAAAAGAAAAAGCAAAGAACTTAATTGTTCTTTAAACTTTCGTAATAAGCTTTTGGCGGTAAAACGGTAATTTCCACCCGTCTGTTCAATTGTTTGTTCGCATCACTATCATTCGGAACTCTTGGTTTACTTTCTCCCAAAGCTCTAGTTTCAAAATCATATAGAGAAGACGCTCCAAAAATTGCTATCAATCGATCTTTTACTGAATCACATCTGTTTTGGGAAAGTAGAATATTCGATGCTTCATCACCATCGCTATCGGTATGGCCTTCAATTAAAATAGTTGCATTATCAACTTTTTGGATGGTTTTCACCAAGGAATCTAGAGTTTGTTTGGCGGTTTCCTTTAAACCATATTTTGCAACATCAAAAAGAACGTCTGCACTTATAGTTAATTTTATTACGCTGTTTATTGCGCCGATGGCATCAATATCTGCGCCCGCACTAATGCTTCGGCAAAGTTCTTTCATGTCAGTTATACGAAGGAAATAGAACACTGTTTCGTCATCAACTCCAGCTTTACTAAGTTCAATAGACGATTTTCCGCCTGCTATTTTTCCGGCATAAACCCAATCCGTTCCGTTTTGAGAAATTTCTACTTTAGCAGCTTCTCGTGATGGTCCAACTTCAAAAATGTATAAGTCGTCACCAGGAAGATTCATAAAACCGTTGTCTATAAATTTCACCGTTAAAGAGCCCCCACAACCCAACGAAACAAAATTTGGGGTTTGGTAATTTTTATAATTCGGTTCGTGAAGACATTGAAAGCTATCTCTGTACTTCTTAATTGAGGCAGGTGAACCAACTTTGAATTCAACTAATGAATCTGCAAATGAAATTTTCCCCAAGGGAAGATAGATAGATTCATACCTATCAACTCTATATAATTTCCCTGTTCCTTTTTGAGCAAAAATGAAATTTCCCCAAATTGAAAAGACTATTAAAAGAAGAAAACTATAACGGAACATTCATTCTATTTTTAACGAAGATACTGATTCTACTTTATTTGAAGTTTTCACATAAAAAAACCGCCTCATTGCTGAAGCGGTTTTTAGGCGAAATAATATTGTTAGTGTCTTATTTTACTTGTTTTACAACTGCGGCAAAAGCCTCTGGGTGGTTCATAGCCAAATCTGCCAAAACCTTTCGGTTAAGTTCGATTCCACTACCTTTTAAACTTCCCATAAATTGTGAATAAGACATTCCATGCTGTCTTGCACCCGCGTTGATACGAGTAATCCATAAGGATCTGAAATTTCTCTTTTTTGCACGACGGTCACGGTATGAGTAAAGCATTGCTTTATCCACAGCGTTTTTAGCAACTGTCCATACGTTTTTACGTCTTCCAAAGTAACCTTTGGCTTGTTTAAGAACCTTTTTTCTGCGGGCTCTCTTCGCAACTGAATTTACTGATCTTGGCATAATTTTAATTGTTTTTTGTAGCAGGCGATTCGTAAACACTGATTACTAATCACTGAGTACTGAATACTTTTTTTGGGCTCTACTCCAGGGTTTAAATAATTGTTTTAACCGGTGAAGAAATTACTTCAATCGAAGCATTTGTTTCACATTGCTCTCGTCTGCTTGGTGTACCAAACCGTCGTGAGTTAATTTTAGCTTACGTTTTTTGCTCTTCTTTGTTAAGATGTGGCTTTTAAACGCATGCTTTCTTTTGATCTTTCCAGTACCTGTAAGCTTAAAACGCTTTTTGGCACTAGATTTTGTTTTTTGTTTCGGCATGTTTCCTACTTTTTATTTATTATTTCGCTTTATTGTAAACTTCAAATTCAATTAAAATCTGAAGTATTTTTATCTGAATCAATTTTGATTACTGAACGGCACGCGATAAATCGCCGAGCCTACTGACCACTGCTACTGCCTACTTTTTTTTAGGCGCAATGAACATAATCATTCGCTTACCTTCCAATTTTGGCATTTGTTCCACTTTTCCGAATTCTTCAAGATCTCGGGCAAGACGTAAGAGTAAAATTTCACCTTGGTCTTTGTAAATGATTGAACGTCCTTTAAAGAAAACGTATGCCTTCAATTTTGAACCTTCCTGCAAAAACTTTTCTCCGTGTTTCTTTTTAAACTCGTAATCGTGATCATCTGTATTTGGGCCGAACCTGATTTCTTTAATGGTAACCTTGGTTGCTTTAGCCTTTAGGACTTTTTCACGTTTTTTCTGTTCGTAAACAAACTTTTTATAGTCTATTACTTTACAAACTGGTGGGCTGGCATTTGGTGAAATTTCAACAAGATCGAGTTCTTGCTCTTCAGCAATTTCACGTGCTCTTTTTAAGGGATAAACCCCGATTTCAACATTGTCTCCTACAAGGCGTACCTCTTCAACACGAATCTTTCCATTGATTCTGTGTTGATCTTCCTTAATTATCCTTGCGGGACCTCTACTTCTTTTTCTTCGTATTGCTATGACTAGTATATTTTAATTAAACATTAAATTCTTTTGATTCTGCTTTTACTGCTTGTTGAATCAATTCTGAAAAAGCTTTTAGTGTCATTGTGCCTAAATCCCCTTCCCCGTGTTTACGTACAGAAACCGTTCCATCTTTTTCTTCTTGTTCTCCTACAATCAGCATATATGGGATTTTGTTCATTTCAGCCTCCCTAATTTTCTTGCCAATTGTCTCATTCCTGTTGTCAACAAGGGCGCGAATTTCGTCATTTTCAAGCAAATCTAAAACTTTTTGGGAGTATTTTTCATATTTTTCACTTAATGATAAGATACTCACTTGTTCGGGCATCAACCAAAGCGGAAAGTTTCCGCCAGTGTGTTCTAATAATATAGCCACAAAACGTTCCATACTACCAAATGGCGCACGGTGAATCATAACGGGTCTGTGCATCTCGTTATCACTCCCTTTGTACTCCAATTCGAAACGTTCAGGAAGGTTGTAATCTACTTGAATTGTTCCCAATTGCCAGCTTCTTCCAAGAGCATCTTTCACCATAAAATCCAGTTTTGGACCATAGAACGCGGCTTCACCGTATTCAATTTTATAGTCGAGTCCTTTTGATTCTGCGGCATTAATGATAGCTTTTTCGGCTTTTTCCCAGTTTTCAAGACTTCCTATATACTTTTCAGGCTTTTCTGGATCACGTAATGAAACTTGAGTGTAGAAATTTTCGAAACCTAAAGATCCGAAAACATATAAAACAAGATCAATTACTTTTTTAAATTCGTCATCCAATTGATCTGGAGTACAAAAAATATGTGCATCATCCTGAGTAAATCCACGAACACGAGTCAAACCGTGTAATTCGCCACTTTGCTCGTATCGGTAAACTGTACCAAATTCTGCAAAACGCTTTGGTAAATCTTTGTAAGACCAAGGTTTGCTGTTGTAAATTTCGCAGTGGTGTGGACAGTTCATTGGTTTCAGCATAAACTCTTCACCTTCATTAGGAGTTTTTATAGCTTGAAAACTGTCAGCTCCGTATTTTGCATAGTGGCCAGAAGTAACATAAAGTTCTTTTTGACCAATATGAGGCGTAATTACCATTTCATAACCCGCTTTTTTCTGGGCTTTCTTTAGGAAATTTTCAAGTCTTTCACGTAAAGCAGCTCCTTTTGGTAGCCAAAGAGGTAAGCCTTGTCCAACTTTCTGCGAAAAGGTAAAAAGCTCTAGCTCCTTTCCAAGTTTTCTATGGTCACGTTGTTTAGCTTGCTCTAATAATTCAAGATATTCGGTTAGGTCTTTTTGCTTGGGAAAGCTGATTCCGTAGATACGAGTAAGTTGCTTGTTTTTTTCGTCACCGCGCCAATATGCACCTGCAATGCTCATTAACTTAATTGCTTTCACAATTCCAGTATTTGGAATATGTCCGCCACGACATAAATCTGTAAACGTATCATGATCGCAGAAAGTGATTGTTCCATCTTCTAGATTTTCAATCAGCTCTACTTTATATTCGTTGCCTTGTTTTTTATAATAATCCAAAGCATCTGCTTTTGAAGATTCACGCAAAGAAAATTCAAACTTTCCTCGCGCAATCTCAAGCATTTTATCTTCAATCTCTTTTAAGTCTTTTTCTGCGATAGTCTTGTCGCCGAAATCTACATCATAATAAAAACCGTTTTCAATGGCTGGACCAATGGTCAATTTAATACCAGGATATAACTGCTCTAAAGCCTGGGCTAGAATATGTGCGGAAGAATGCCAAAATGCTTTTTTACCTTCCTCGTTGTTCCATGTATATAGTACAAGACTTCCGTCTTCCATTAATGGGGTGGTAGATTCAATAGTTGTATCGTTAAAGGATGCTGAAATTACATTTCTAGCAAAACCTTCGCTAATATTCTTGGCTACATCCATAGGCGTAACTCCTGCATCAAAATGCTTTACACTTCCATCTGGTAAGGTAATGGCTATCATATACTGAAAAATTTTAGGGTGCAAAGATACTATTAGTTTCGGCAGTTTGCAATAATCAGATAATGGATTATCATGATTTTTTGGGCGTTCCCAATAACCGAAAATGGTTATTGGTCAGGCTTTCACTACTCGCTTCCCAATGCGCTTTTTCAGCGCATTGGGAGAGCTCAAACATGCCGTTCAATCCTTAACGCGGTCACAATCTTGAAAATAGCCTATATATTAAGGTATACTTAAATATAAATTTATTTTTCAGGTTAAATAATGCAATAACAAAGGGTTAGTAAAATGTGCAAAATTTATTTCAAAAAAACTTCAAATTAAGTTTGTTGGAATAGAAAAGGGTTCTATATTTGCACCCGCTTAGAATACGAGCTATGGTTTGTAGGGAAGCGAAAAAGTTCTTTTAAAATTATTTTCAATTATTTTCACAAAAAGTATTGTGGGATTAAAAAAGAGTTTTATATTTGCACCCGCTTAGCGATAGGCGCGTTCATAAAAATGGTGAAATGGTAGTGATAGAAGCGGTTCGAGTCCGTAGCACCGACAAATTGACTCTCTGTATTAGTATAGGGAAAAGTTCATTGAGATATTGAAATTGACAGCGTAGATTAACATTCGAAAGAATGTTGATCAACAAAGAAACTAAACTAAGTAAGATTTTCTGAGATTTTTTTGAGGGAGTCGAGCTCTTACTGAAGTATGGTCGCAATATTATTGAAGATTATACGATGAAGAGTTTGATCCTGGCTCAGGATGAACGCTAGCGGCAGGCCTAACACATGCAAGTCGAGGGGTAGAAAGTGCTTGCACTTTTGAGACCGGCGCACGGGTGAGTAACGCGTATGCAATCTACCTTATACAGGGGAATAGCCCAGGGAAACTTGGATTAATGCCCCATAGTCTATATTGAGAGCATTTGATATATAGTAAAGATTTATCGGTATAAGATGAGCATGCGTACCATTAGCTAGTTGGTGTGGTAACGGCACACCAAGGCAACGATGGTTAGGGGCCCTGAGAGGGGGATCCCCCACACTGGTACTGAGACACGGACCAGACTCCTACGGGAGGCAGCAGTGAGGAATATTGGACAATGGGCGAGAGCCTGATCCAGCCATGCCGCGTGCAGGAAGACTGCCCTATGGGTTGTAAACTGCTTTTTTACGGGAAGAAACACCGCTACGTGTAGCGGCTTGACGGTACCGTACGAATAAGGATCGGCTAACTCCGTGCCAGCAGCCGCGGTAATACGGAGGATCCAAGCGTTATCCGGAATCATTGGGTTTAAAGGGTCCGTAGGCGGACGTCTAAGTCAGTGGTGAAATTCTGCAGCTCAACTGTAGAACTGCCATTGATACTGGTCGTCTTGAATCGTTGTGAAGTGGCTAGAATATGTGGTGTAGCGGTGAAATGCTTAGATATCACATAGAATACCGATTGCGAAGGCAGGTCACTAACAACGTATTGACGCTGATGGACGAAAGCGTGGGGAGCGAACAGGATTAGATACCCTGGTAGTCCACGCCGTAAACGATGGATACTAGCTGTCCGGCACACATTGGTGTGCTGGGTGGCCAAGCGAAAGTGATAAGTATCCCACCTGGGGAGTACGTTCGCAAGAATGAAACTCAAAGGAATTGACGGGGGCCCGCACAAGCGGTGGAGCATGTGGTTTAATTCGATGATACGCGAGGAACCTTACCAGGGCTTAAATGTAGTCTGACAGGATTGGAAACAGTCTTTTCTTCGGACAGATTACAAGGTGCTGCATGGTTGTCGTCAGCTCGTGCCGTGAGGTGTCAGGTTAAGTCCTATAACGAGCGCAACCCCTGTTGTTAGTTGCCAGCGAGTCATGTCGGGAACTCTAACAAGACTGCCAGTGCAAACTGTGAGGAAGGTGGGGATGACGTCAAATCATCACGGCCCTTACGTCCTGGGCCACACACGTGCTACAATGGCAGGTACAATGGGCAGCCACTGCGTGAGCAGGAGCGAATCCACAAAACCTGTCTCAGTTCGGATCGGAGTCTGCAACTCGACTCCGTGAAGCTGGAATCGCTAGTAATCGGATATCAGCCATGATCCGGTGAATACGTTCCCGGGCCTTGTACACACCGCCCGTCAAGCCATGGAAGCTGGAAGCACCTGAAGTCCGTCACCGCAAGGAGCGGCCTAGGGTGAAGCTGGTAACTAGGGCTAAGTCGTAACAAGGTAGCCGTACCGGAAGGTGCGGCTGGAACACCTCCTTTCTAGAGAAAGACGACCGAATATTCAACAAAGAGAAGACTCTTATAAAGGATTAAAGGAGTCTTGCTTGGTTTAGCTGTCAATTTTATAATATTATGGTCAACAGGTTAAGTCTTCGGTATATCAAAACTGATTACTGAACACTGAACATTGGAGACTTTCACAGAGTCCCATAGCTCAGCTGGTTAGAGCGCTACACTGATAATGTAGAGGTCGGCAGTTCGAGTCTGCCTGGGACTACAAAAGAATGAATAAGGAATAATGTCGAATGAATAATAGCAGTATTATACATTAATCATTACACTTTAAACATTCAAAACACGTTCATTAAATACATATTGAAGGAAATTTTAGAAGTTGGGTTTGTTGCGAGTTTAAATACTCATAACTCATAACTAATAACTCATAACTAAAGAAATGGGGGATTAGCTCAGCTGGCTAGAGCGCCTGCCTTGCACGCAGGAGGTCATCGGTTCGACTCCGATATTCTCCACCACGGACAGAATCCAACATACGAGTACCAAAGAGTTATTTCATAATACTTGCGGTGAATATTGCGGAGGTCCAGACAGTTCATTGACATATTGGAAACAAAGAATACGAGAAAAGTAATAATTAAAGAAGTACGCAGTACGAAGTAATTAGTACGCAGTTTTTAAACTGAATACTGACCACTGAATACTGAATACTGAAAATTTGAATAACTCATTAAAAGAGCAAAAAGTACAATAAGCAAAATAAGGGCGTATGGGGAATGCCTAGGCTCTCAGAGGCGAAGAAGGACGTGATAAGCTGCGAAAAGCTGCGGGGATTGGCACATACAAATTGATCCGCAGGTATCCGAATGGGGCAACCCAGTACATTGAAGATGTATTATCCGCAAGGAGGCAAACCCGGGGAACTGAAACATCTAAGTACCCGGAGGAAGAGAAAACA